>OY759598.1:0-4145412 GCA_963662435.1 Dehalococcoidia bacterium
CGCCTCGACTATTCCCTTGCAGATCGCAAGCCCCAGACCCTCGCCGCAATCTTCCGCTCATGGCTGTCGCCATCTATCCGAGAGAATTTCTTGAACAGCCTCGACAACTGATCGGAAGGGATCCCCATGCCTTCATCCGTTACCGAGATGCGCACGTGATTGCCCTCCCGCGATCCGGTCACCCTGATCGTGGAGAACTCCGGCGAGTACTTGGCGGCATTGGACAGCAGATTGTCCATCACCTGGGTGATGCGCCTCTTGTCCGCAGAGGACTGAAGGCAGGTCCGGGTCAAGGTCCACTTCAACGGTGTTCCGAGCTCCCCGGCGGAGGAACGCCGCCTTCGCCTCGTCGACCAAGGACTTCACATCCGTGGGGTTTGAGAGTTACCGACAAGGGCTCCCGCCTCTATCCGCGTCATGTCCGAGGAGGTTGTTGACGAGGCCGCGCAGGTGATCGGACTGCTCGTCTATCATTCGGAAGTACTGAAGCACCTCGGAGATGTCCATCGGGTCCGAACTGCCCAGCACGATACTTGTGCATCCCTTGATGGTGTCAGAGGGGTCCGCAGTTCATGACTGACCATCGCGAGAAACTCATTGCGCAGCCGTTCGATCTCTTCCAGGGGTGTCATGTCCTGGATAACGGCGACTGCCGATACTATCTTCCCGTCATCGGAGTAGATCGGCGTCGCGTTGACAAGGGTCGTCACCCTTCGCCCGTCCGGGAGGTCGAACAGGATCTCCTCTGCCCGCACAACCTCGCCGCGGTCCAGCGCCCTTGCGAGCGGACGGTCGTGACCCTCGTACTTCTTGCCGTCAGTCCGCCGGTAGATGGCCACCTCGTGGTACCGCACGAGCGTGGAGCCGGGCTCGGGCGACATGCCCAGGATACGCTCGGCCTCCTGGTTGACCGACGCGAAGGTCCTTGTGGGCCGCGTCGACAACCATGACGCCCACGGGCGACGACTCGACCAGCGCCGCCAATCGACGCCTCTCGGTTTCCATCTCGTCCCTGGACCGTTGCTCTTCCCGATACCTGAGGGCGTTGCCGATGGCGATTGCAGCCTGTGAAGCGAACATCACCAGGGTCTCTTCGTCTTCTTTCCAAAAACTCCTCACCGTCCTTCTTCTCCGTGAGGTAGATGTTGCCGACAGGTTCGCCCGCATGGAGGATGGGCACTCCGAGGAAGGTCTTCATAGGCGGATGGTTCTCGGGAAGCCCACGGAGTGGGAGTGCTGGGAGAGGTCCGCGAGTCGCAGAGGCCCTTGTACCTCGTTCAGGTAGCCGAGGACACCCAAGCCCCTGGGCGGTTCTCCCAATAGCCGACTCTGTTCAACGGTGATTCCGGAGGTGATGAACTCTCGAATCCGGCCGGATTCGTCGAACACCCCGACTGCGCCGTAGCGGGCATCGGTCAGCGAACGGGCTCCGTCCACCACCTCCTGAAGAACGGTGTTGAGGTCCCAGCTCTGGGTTATGCGGCGGCTGACCTCGCTCATCATGGCGAGGCGCGCCCTCAGCCTGTCGACCTCTCCCATCTCCGAATCGTTGTTCTTCAACGAACGCCCTCTGGAGACTACGCAGTCCCGCTGTCCATACTGTTGCTTCTCGGGGATTGTATCACGGTCTCCAATAGGGCTTTCATGGAAAAGGAGAGAGTTTTCATGGAAACAGGGCAAACCTTCATGGGTTCTTTCATGGAAGTGGGGCTTTTTTTCATGGCCGTTTCATATTCCTCCCTTATCGTAGGCAGCATCAATCGCTGAGGAGACGCCAAATGGCTGGACATCTGATCCATATCAGGGGGCACTGGTTAAGCCGGTGCATCCATTGAGGCCCCTGCCGGTAGAGGACGAAGTAGGTTGCTCGAACAACTCTTCATCCGGCTGCGCAGGGGCAAGCAAGAACCCGCATGACCAGTCCAATGCGCGTCTTCAACGTAAACGACCGGGAGAATCCTTAAGGAGATAAAGCAATGAGTAAGAGGAATCTGACTATCGGCATCGCGGTGGCAACCTTGGGAGTGCTGGCGCTTACGCCGCAGATGATCAAGGTCAGCAGGCGGTGGCGGCAACACCAGGCATGAGGGTCTTGAGGGTGCGGCCGGCGAGTACGTTGTATGGCAGCGCACTCGCCGGCCAATTTCTCCTGTCCTCCTTGCCCCGGACAGCATTGACAAGCACGGCCGGGCAGAAGCGCTGAGGGAACCGGTTGAGTGACCGGTAGGAGGTGAGCACTATGTTGGGAGCACTACGAGAAACGGCGGTTCGGCTGTTGCCCAGATCAGCCGCAGAGTACGTCTACACGACTGACATCATCAAATATTACCCGCTTGGTTTCCACACGCGGGACAGCGCGGTCGTGGAGGGCGTGAACCTATACACTCAGACTCAGCAGCACTTCCCGCCGGACACCGACTCGTTCAGGCACGCCTTTGGCGTTCACCGTGCTGACTGCGAACGAATCAACAACCTACGGAATACCTCAGTTCCGTGCGATGCCGACGATCCCAACGGCAACTGCTGGGAGGGTGTCGTAGAGTTCCATCGGTAGGTACCCTGATGAACCCCGACTACGGGCACAGGCTCACTCAGATATGAGGGATGGCGTTGTCGACAACTTGGTCTTTGCCGGTGCTTACCGGCGGTCCTATGACTGAATTGCCACTGTCGTCTCTCTGTGGGTCCCCACCAGTAACGCAGTAGGTCACATGCTCCAGCTTTCGCAGATATTTGACGGTCGTCGCGGTTGTGGCAGCCATGGCAACACTGGCCTCAAACCCTGCGCCGGTTGCGGAAGACCCCGGACCTGCATGCACAAACCTGACTCTCCATGCACGGCACCTCTGGACAAATTCATATTAGGACCCCGCCAAATACGACAGCGTGGTGTAGACCGGACAACCCAGATCTTCCCCGCTCACTCTGCCCACATTGCATTCCCGTCCCTCCCGCCGTAGCTGTTGTCGGATAGAGAAGTTGGCGGTTGACCATCTGATTGGAACACCTTTTCGTCCTCAGTCGCCGCCCGTCTATGAGTCCCCGGCAACGTGGGTGCCTATCTTCGCGCCAACACAGCGGTAAACGTCGTCCTCCTCAGCGTCACCTACGTCCAGACCATTGTCGAACAAGGAGTGCTAGGCGACGCATGAATACTTCCGCCACTCCATTCCCTCGGCAGACGCCCGTTCTCCCTGACGTATCAGCTTGCAGCATGGCTACTCCCTCCGCCCCGGACACTTCCAGTAGAAGTTGTCTCAGCACGGGCTGCTGGGACAACTTTGTAGCAACTTGCAGCCCTGATCGCCCCTTACGACCTCCCGAGTACAATTCGTTGCAGAACTGACACATCAGGCTTCACCGTTGACCCAGCATACGCCGCCCGTCCCCATGACATGCCGGCTAAGGTTCCTAGCTAAAGCCGTCCTGCCACGGAATCCGGCAAACGGACGCTGAATCCCTTGCACCATGCCGCGCAAACTTGTCGCCAGAGCCATTCTCAGGGTTTCCTATAGGGGACAACAGGTAGGGGACAACAGGGCATTCCTCTCACTCACCGTGTCAGCCCCCTACAGCTCCCAAAAGTACAACTCGTTGTAGAACCGGCGGGATCGCGTAGCCGCTCGGAGACCTCGCCGACCACCCTCTTCTCGATCTCTTCGACGCTCTCGATGGGGTGACGTGTCACTAGCTCCGCGACTTCGGTGAGCTGTGTATCAAGGTCGTTCAGGGTCCCGAAGCGCCTTCCGCCCGCCGCAAAACCCCACGTCATGCACCCCCACCTCGAGGGCGATTTGAAGGTCTTTTTGTCATCGGGGAGCCACCTGGACGGGGACGACGATTTCATTTCCCACGTTTGGCGATGTCATCGCCGTCCGGAACGCACCCTTTCAACAAAGTGTTCACTGATTGTATATAATTCCCCTAATTTACCCCTGATTCAGCTTGCCCACGACCCGATTGAAGCATCACTGACAAAACTCGATCTCCTGTACACCCCCCGCACTGCATGGACGCCATCCATTTTCCGAGAACCTGAAAGGGGCTCCCCTACGCTCCCCTCCCTCGCAGGTGTATTGGGCTGAAGCGCCAAACAGTCAGGCTCTCGCCCGTGATGATGCCCACCGCAGCTTTTTCGCCTGCTCATCCATCCCGGCGGCGGCTTTCCTATCACCCTGTAAGAGTCCAACTTTCAGCTAGGGCCTTTCCAACTCCGCTCCGAGGACGGCCACTTGAAAAACGCAACTCTCAGCTACGGATCATCCAAGTCCAAACCGAAACGTACCCGCAAGTCGAAGTGTTCACCGTTCACGGCCTGTAGAAGACGATTTACCCCTGCATTAGCTACGAAATGACCCGATTTGGATTTTCCAACCAACGCCATTTCTCTGTACACCCCAACGGCATCGCGAAAGAGCTTGCCGACCCGATGCCCTATAGGGGCGCTCATGTGAGCGCCCTCACAGGTAGTTACGGCCGGCGTCTCGACCGATCAAACTGGACGGCAGATTCCAGACTCATGCAACGTCGGGACGGGATGAGCGGGATGCGAAGCGCCGACGAGAGAAATCAATCGACTGACTGCCAGGCTACGGTGCACTCCGCCGAGTGGCAGGGAGACGGTGCGGCGCGGGCTGCGCATCTTCGCCCGGATGATCACCCGTGCCCACCTTCGGCGTCAGGCGTCCCAGTCCCTACCTGCGCCCGGGCCGCCCGTACAGGCCGAGGACGAAGACTGAACGGCTGAAAAGCCCGGATTCGAGCTTCAACCCTCATTTCGTCCAGTCAAGCCCACTCATTTGTATCAACCCATAGAGGACTCGAACTCCGCACCCGCGGATGCCGTGTGCAGGAAGCAGGTTAGTCATTCCAGGCTGTTCGGAGAGGTTGATAACCATAATCGTGATCTTGGGCGTGCAGGAGTCGAAATCGTCGTCACACGCCACCACCGTCACCTCCTAGACGTTGTCCCTGCCCTTGTCTAACAAGTTCTCAAAGTCCGGCAACCTCATTAGCGTGAGCACTCCTTGAAAATAACCTCCCGTAGGGGCGATTCGCGAATCCAATTGCTCCAACTAATTACCGTTTTTGCCTTTGGATAGTACTCCTCTGAGTAGTAAAAGGATATGACTACTCGTCAGGAGGAGCTTCGTAATGTCGACCAAGACCGACGACGACCCAGACACGGTCGGGAATATAGAGGAGTTTCTCCAGCAGTGTTTGGAGGACATGGAGCCAGATCACAGTCTCAAGGGCCCTGGCAGACCACGGGTGTTACCCGCAATGGCTCTGTGGGCGGGACTACTGGTCTGTGTCTTGAGAGGCTTTGAAAGCCAACTGGCCGTATGGCGTCTTATCTCCGAGCACGGACTGTGGTTCTTCCCCCGATTTCCCGTTACCGACCAAGCGGTCTACAAACGGCTCCACGACGCGGGACCTGAGCCGTTCGAGAGACTCTTCAAGCACATCAGCAGCGTATTGACAGAGCGATTACAGGGTTTGGCATCTGAGCAACTGGCGCCGTTCGCCAAGCAGGTGGTCTCCATAGACGAAAGTACCCTGGACGCCATGTCGAGAAGGCTTCCTCCTCTGAGAAGAATCCCCAAAGGCGACACTCGTCTGCTGCCTGGCAAGCTGGCAGGCGTGTTCGACGTGAGACGACAGCAGTGGCGGACCGTCAAGCTTCATCCGAATCCCCAACAGAACGAGAAGGTGTCGGCGCGGGAGTTGGCACAAGACCTGCCAGCCGGAACACTGGTGTTGGCAGACCTTGGTTACTTCGGCTTCGCCTGGTTTGACTGGCTCACAGAAAGGGATGTCTATTGGCTGAGCAGATTGAGAGCAAAGACCAGCTACAAGGTCGTACACACCTTCTATCAGAGGGGCGAGGTGTTTGACGGCATCGTGTGGCTGGGAGCCTACCGCGCTGATCGGGCCAAATACGCCGTTCGGCTGGTGACCTTCAGACAGGGCAGTACCATGCGACGCTACATCACCAACGTTCTTGAGCCACATACGTTCCCGAT
Organism: Dehalococcoidia bacterium; assembly: GCA_963662435.1. GTDB lineage: Bacteria > Chloroflexota > Dehalococcoidia > Lucifugimonadales > VXLM01 > VXLM01. Next base: position 6,027 of record OY759598.1, read on the forward strand.
CTCATCGATGGCCGAGGTCTACGCTCGCAGGTGGGACATCGAGATGGCGTTCAAGCTGATCAAGCAACATCTGAAGCTGCGCCTTCTGTGGTCTTCCAAGCATGTGGTGATTTACCAGCAGATATGGGCGACGTTGATTATCTCGCAAGTCCTGCAGTCGCTGAGGCTTGAGATAGCTCACAGAGCCGGGGTGGACCCGTTCGAGGTGTCCATCAGCCTGTTGGTTGAGTATGCGCCACAGTATGCCTATGAAGGCAGGGATCCCGTGAAGATATTCGTGGAGCGAGGGCGTGATCTAGGCTTCATTCGACCTTCCCGCAGAACCCGCATTCACACCCCAAACATACCCGACGAGACAATACTGCCTGCACCACCTGAACTGGTGCTCACCCGCACCCCTAGATACGCTAACCGCAAGTGCTTCAAACGTCCCGCAAATACCCCGAAAGTGAATTAGTTGGAGCAGATGTTCGCGAATCGCCCCTATATTTTCATGTTTCGTGGTGTCGGCGGCAGCCGGTATGAGAGAGCCTTTGATACATCGCAAAGTGCCTCCACCTTGCCCCCGAAACAGACCGAATGAAATCTCTACTCTCGAGATCGCTGCCGCGACAGGTATGCGGCGTCGCGGCGCCCAAGGTGTGTACCCTCTTACTCTATAGAATTCTGGTACACTACCCCGAAGTCAGCTCACAGTGAGGGTACAACATCTTGGGAGTGCCTCTTTCACAAGCGTGTACAGTAGCTTTGCATGTGGCAAAGCAGCGATTGGCGCGACGCGAGCGCTACCCCCTTGTGCTAATGTTGGAGCCCCTGCTGCGTTGCAATCTTGCCTGTGCGGGCTGTGGAAAGATCCAGTATCCGCCTCACGTGCTCAAGCGCGCGCTCACGGTTGACCAGTGCATCGCCGCGGTGGAGGAGTGCGGAGCGCCCATCGTTAGCATCCCCGGTGGAGAACCGCTGCTTTATCCACACATCGGCGAGTTGGTGGAAGAACTCACTCGGCGTAAGAAGTACGTCTACCTCTGCACCAACGCTTTGCTGCTCAAGCAGAAGCTGGAGGAGAATGTCTTCACCCCCTCCAAGCGCCTTAATTTCAGCGTCCACATGGATGGTCTGCGGAAGGAGCATGACGCTTCGGTATGCCGGAACGGCGTTTACGACATCGCTGTCGCGGCGATTCGGGAGGCGGTTCGGCGTGGCTTTCGCGTCACCACCAATACCACGCTGTTCAACACGGCGGAGCCAATGCGCGTTCGCGACTTCTTCGATGCGATGATGGACCTGGACATGGAGGGCATGATGGTGTCCCCTGGGTTCAACTATGAGAAAGCCCCGGATCAGGACTCCTTCCTTGAGCGGGAGCGTACACGGGAGCTCTTCTCCCAGGTGCTTGCCGACAAGAAGAAGGGCTGGCGTTTAAACCAGTCGCCACTGTTTCTCCAGTTCCTCATGGGTAAACGAGACTTCGAATGTACGCCGTGGGGCAACCCACTGTATACGATATTCGGGTGGCAGCGCCCGTGTTACCTCCTGCAGGACGGCTATGTTGCTACCTTCCGGGAATTGATGGAGGAAACATCCTGGGAGGAGTATGGCCGCGCGAGTGGGAATCATAATTGCCAAGACTGCATGGTCCACTGCGGCTACGAGCCCTCCGCCATCAACGCGACTTTCACGACTTGGCGCGGTCTGCGGGACTCCACGGTTGCTACGCTTACTGGCAGGCTGTGAACAATGAACGATCCTCGGCCGCCACTCCATGCTGAAAGCCAAGGGGCTGGGCAGCACGTCGAGGGCCTCGTCGAACGGGCCTTCCACTACCGCGGCGACGTTACTATCAGGACGATTGACGACGGGTCCCTGACCGGCTACCTCTTCAACCGGGACGCCCGTGCGAGCGAACCGTTTGCCCAGTTGTTCGAGACCGAGACCGGACGCGAGGTTTCGATCCCTTACCGAGATATCACCCAAGTGCTGTTCACCGGTCGGGATGTCGCTGCGGCATCGGTCAAGCATTTCGAAGCTTTCCAAGACCGGCAAGATGGGCCGTCACAGACCGGCTCGCGGGCACATCGCAAGCGGACGGACTGACATGGGTACTGACACCATCGCTGCCCCTCTCCTGACAGTCGCCCCGACGCAGCGTGAACTGGGAGGACTGAACTACGGCAACGAACGTACTCGCGCGAGCGTTGTCGGCATAGGACGCAACGCGGGTGAACAGGTCGTAGACCTTCTCGATGCCGCGCCGTGCAGGCTGCTCGTCTCCTTGGGATACGCCGGGGCGCTCGTGCCTCATCTTCATCCCGGTCAACTCGTAGTGGGAAACTCCTATCTTCACGGCGCCAGCGCGGCGATCCCCGGCACTCCTCATACGACACGCGCGGCAATGCTGCTCCGTCAGTCGGGCCTCTCGGTGCTGGAGGGAGCGATTCTCACCGTGGATGAACCGCTCCTAACCCCACGGGCCAAGCAACGCGCGCACAATGGCACCGGCGCTATAGTTGTTGACATGGAAGGGCGCTGGATAGCGAATGCGGCAGCATCGAGAGACATCCCACTCATAGGGATCCGCGCGGTGCTGGACGAAGCTCATTTCCCCCTCCCTTTGTTCATTGCAGCCATCATCGCGGATGGAGGCCGGCGCGAGTGGGCACATGCTTTCCGGGCGATATCACATCCTTCTGCGGTCCGGAGCTTTCTGCCCCTTGCATTGAAATCGCGCAGGGCGTCACGCGCCCTGGCGATGGCTGTGCAAGGCATCCTCCCGGCTATCGCCCGTCAACTGTGACCCGGGTCCTCGTAACCGGCACGTCCGGCTTCATCGGGCGACATGTCGTTGAGGCTGCCGCTCGCCGGGGCTATGAAGTTGTGGCTCTGGTACGGAACATAAGCGCGTACCAAGCGCCGAGGCATTCGGTTGTCCCTGCCGCGGGAGATGTGCGCGACCTGGAGTCCGTTCGTTCAGCATTGAAGGGCTGTGACGCCGTCATCCATCTAGCCGCGCTGTATACGTTCGATTCCACGCAGACAGAAGTAATGCGCGAGGTAAATGTGGACGGCACGCAGAACGTCTTGCACATGGCACTCAAGGTAGGCGTCGAACGGATTGTTTACACCGGCACTGTGGGAGGGACTGCCTTATCGATAGACGGTCTTGCCACCGAGAGAGATTTGGCGGGGCCGGAGACAATGAAGGGTCCATATAAGCGCTCCAAATTTGAGGCGGAATGCGTCGTGCGGCAGATGGCAATGCAGGGCGCGCCGGTCGTGACCGTTTGTCCGACGGCACCCATAGGGCCCGGCGATGAGAAGCCCACTCCGACAGGGAGAATTGTTCGGGACTTCATGCGGCGGCGGATGCCTGCCTACGTGGACACGGGTCTGAACTTCGTGCATGTTCGAGATGTGGCGGAGGGCCACTTGCTTGCGCTCGAGCGAGGTCAACTTGGCGCGCGCTACCTTCTTGGGAACGCGGATGGGAATCTGACGCTCTCGCAGGCGTTCGGAATTCTCTCCGAACTGACCGGCGTGCCTGCCCCGCGCCTTCGCTTACCGCACACAGCAGTCTTGGCCGCAGCGCGGGTGAGCGAGATTGCCGGAAGAATACTCCGGCGTCCACCGGCAATAGCCCTCGAAGCGGCCCAAATGGCCTCGACCCGAATGTGGGTAGACCCATCGTGGAGTGTGAGAGAGTTGCGTATGCCGCAGACACCGGTACGCCAAGCATTCCAAGAGGCCGTTGAATGGTTCGCGGCACGCGGGGAGACAGCGAGGGATAAGCCACGCGACTCCGTGGACGCGTGAATCCCGTCGCCCTAGTCATACAACACGTGAGTTGGCTGCCGAAATAGGATTCAGTTGATAGACGATCTAAGGACCGGGTGGCGAAGTTGATCGAACAGGGTATGGAGAACCGTCTCCGAGAAGCATTGAAGCGGACACAGCGGTACTTCTTCCGCACGCAGCATGAGGAAGGGCACTGGTGGGGAGAGTTGGAGTCCAATCCAACTATGGAGGCGGAGTACATCATGCTCACGCACTTCTTGGGATCAGAGGAAGAAGACCGGATCCCACGCATTGCGGAAGACATCCGACGCAGGCAATCGGCAGACGGCTCATGGCGGATGTACTACGGCGCTCCGGGAGACCTTAGCACATCCATCGAGTGTTACTTCGCGCTCAAGCTCGCCGGCGATTCCCCGGAAGCTCCTCACATGGCAAAGGCCCGTACCTTCATCCTGGCGTGCGGAGGTGTGCCCAAGGCGCGCGTATTCACCAAGATATGGCTTGCCCTCTTCGGCCAGTGGGATTGGAAGGGAACGCCTGCCATGCCTCCCGACATGATGCTGCTGCCGAGGTGGGCGCCCTTCAACATCTACCGTTTCGCGAGCTGGGCGCGAGCCACCATCGTGCCCATGACCATCATTCTCACACTCCATCCCACTCGGCCCCCACACGAGAGCGCCTGGGTGACGGAACTCTACCCCGAGGGCCCGGTCACGTTCACGTTGTCTCGCTGGAAGGCAAAGCCCTTTTCCCTCAAGGGTTGGTTCCTGGTGTTGGACAGGGCCATACGCATCTATCGCAAGCTTCCTTTCATCCCCGGCCGGGAAAGAGCAATCAAGGCCGCCGTAGATTGGATCGTCAGACACCAGGAGGCAGACGGTTCGTGGGCGGGAATTCAGCCCCCCTGGGTGTACTCGCTCATCGCATTGAGCGCCATCGGGTACCCACTGGACCATCCCATCATCTCAAGTGGGCTGGAAGGGTTCAGGCGGAATTGGAGCGTTCCATCAGAAGACGGTGATGCGCTCAGGGTACAGGCGTGCCTCTCTCCCGTGTGGGATACCTGTCTGGCGATGCGCGGACTCCTCGACTCGGGTGTACCGTCTGATCACCCTGCAATGCAACGTGCAGCAGCCTGGCTCATTAGTCAAGAGATCCGATTCAAAGGCGACTGGGCCGTGTACAGACCCCACCTGGAACCCAGTGGATGGGCCTTTGAATTCGATAATGTCCACTATCCGGACATTGACGACTCTGCCATTGTGGTGGCGGACCTCGCAGCCACTAGTATGCACGACGATGCTGGAGAGCGGGCACGGACGGAGGCTCTCGACCGTGCCGTCAACTGGCTGACAGGGATGCAGTGCTCAAACGGCGGGTGGGCCGCATTCGACTGGAACAACGACTCCCGCGAGTTGGCGAAAATCCCGTTCGCAGACTTTGGTGAACTCCTTGATCCACCCAGCGTTGACGTGACGGCACACGTACTAGAGATGTATGCGAAGCTGGGGTATACGGTGGAGCACCCCGCCGTTCGCCAGGGGCTTTCCTATATCTGGGAACAGCAGGAGCACGACGGCCCATGGTTCGGGCGCTGGGGAGTGAACTACATCTACGGAACAGGCGCCGTGCTCCCTGCGCTGGAAGCCCTGGGGGTGGACATGACGCAACCTCGGGTACGCCGGGCCGTTGAATGGCTTCTGGCACATCAGAACCCGGATGGAGGTTGGGGCGAAACCTGTGTCAGCTACGCAGACCCGTCTCTTCGAGGACAAGGCGAGAGCACACCATCACAGACTTCTTGGGCTCTTATTGCACTCATTGCGGCAGGTGAGGCGCGGCACGAGTCCATAGCGCGAGGCATCGAATTCCTTCTTGAACGTCAACAAGAAGACGGAACTTGGGATGAGCCTCAATTCACAGGATGTGGGTTCCCCGGTTACGGACCTGGCGAAAGACCAAACAAGCAAGAACCGCTCGACGGCCCTAACTCTCAGGGCCCTGAGTTGGGCGCGGCCTTCATGATCAAATACCACTTGTACCGCAACTACTTCCCGCTCTCGGCGCTTGGCCGGTATGCGCAGTCACTTTACCCATGAAATACCGCCTGAAGGGTGTGCACAGTCAAAGATATGTAGTCTTGAGCAAGCGGTCTTCCGGTTACCTACAGCCGAATCTCCCACCGAAAAGTTCGCAGTACTGTACACGTTGGCCCACCAAGGCGGCGCGGTCTCCGCGTAGCTGCTGGTTCATTGACCTTCAGGGTACACGTGTGAGTCAATGTCTAGTGGCTCAAGAACAGGAGGAGAGATGACGACTCTAGCTGAGCGGTGGCCATCAAGTTGCACCAGACCTAGCACGGATAATCGAAATGAGCACTAATGTCGCATTCGTAGGGGTGAATGTCGCGTTCATAGTTCTGTTCCTGATGACTGCGGGACTAGGTATCCTGCTGGTCATGTCGGCAAGGGAACGGATGCTGAGGTGGAGCGGCTACGGCATGGCCGTCGTCTATGGCATCCTCAGTGTGACTCTGCCCGTGATCTGGCTATTCGGCTTATCGACCGATGGCTCCGATTCCGACTCGTTCGTAAGGGGATGTTCGCACTTTCCGACTCAGCGTGCGGCGCAACTATACTACGACCACACGAGGGATGAAGAGTGGTCGGATGCCGCGGTGCTGGACTCCGATGGTGATGGGATCGCCTGCGAGGGTGCGACGTTTGCGGAGACTAGCTACTTCACTATGAGGTTCGGGGACGTGCTCTACGTCTTCGAGACGACCTCGACGTCACCATAGAAGGGACCGGAGTAACCCCGCAAACACGCGTGGGGATCTGTAGTACGAAGGTAGAGGAATGTCTGGATGGTTTGGAAACAGTAGAATGGAGCCCTTGCAGGCAGAACCCTCACTGAGGAAGACGACAGGATCAGCCTATTCGCAGTGGGCGACGACGATCAGAACATCTACGCCTTCAACGGCTCGTCGGTGGAGTTCATACGACGTTTCGAGGCGGACTATGGGGCCAAGCCTGCCTATCTCACCGACAACTACCGCTCCACCGGCCACATCGTCACGGCCGCCAACGCTGTTATCAGACCCGCCCGGCAAAGGATGAAGATCGGTCATACGATCCACGTCAATCGTGCACGTGAGAAGGACCCCCCAGGCGGTGTATGGGCTGAACTTGATTCAGTCGCCCGCGGTCGAGTGCAGATATTGCCAGCGAGAGACGATCCCATCTCACAGGCTCAGGTAACCGTAGCCGAGTTGAAGCGGTTGTCAGGACTCACGCCGAACTGGGACTGGTCTACCTGCGCGGTGATGGCGCGCGAGTGGAGCTACCTCGACCCAGTGCGCAGCCTTTGCGAGCTTGAGGGAATTCCAGTCCAGATGGCGAACGAAGACTTCTCAGGCGTCTGGCATCTGCGGGAGACTCAAGCGTTGGTGAACTGGCTGCGCGGGCGGGACTCCCGCTTGGTGACGAATACTGACCTGAACGAATGGCTGCTTGAGCAACCCTCGGACCCTTGGACCGACCTGCTGGGCGAGGCCGTGGATGAGTACGAGTTGGAAACCGGCGGAGCGGAAACGTCGGTGAGTCACTTCATCGAATGGCTGGCAGAGTGGGCACGGGAAGTGCGTCGCCGCCAGCGCGGGCTTATGTTACTTACCACCCATCGTGCCAAGGGCTTGGAGTTCGACCACGTGGTTGTGCTGGACGGAGGCTGGGACCGCTTTGGACTTGGTGAAGACGCCGATGCCACGCGCCGACTGTACTACGTTGCCATGACCCGCGCTCGGCAGACGCTTGCCCTTGCGCGCGTTATGGAGCCGCACCCGCTCCAAGACGCCTTACGGGGCAGTCCCTCGCTGCAGCTCCGCCAAGCACCTATCGAACTCCCGGCGGCGGCCCCGGAACTGGCTCGCCGTTATCGGCGGCTCAGCCTGCGAGACGTCTTTCTCAGCTTCGCGGGGTACAAGCAACATGATCATCCAGTGCATCGCGCCATTGCCTCCCTCGCGCCCGGCGACAGGCTGGAGGTAAGAAACGGCTCGAATCGCTGGGAGCTTCTTGACCGCGAAGGGACGGTCGTTGGGCAACTCGCTCGTGGTGTCGAGGCCCCCGATGGTATGCGTTGCACGTTTGCTACGGTCTTGGCCGTCGTCACTTGGGACAGGGAGGGCTCTGAACCGCAGTACCGGGACGGTCTTCAGTGCGATGCTTGGGAAGTGGTGGTGCCGGAGCTGGTGTTCGAGCCAGATACGTAGTCCCGCCTAACTGTCTCTGGACACTATGGTCGCTACCCTCTTCATGCAGCGGCGTTGTCATGTGATGGTTGCCCACCGGACGATCAATGGCTACCCTCGACGCATGGCTTTATCCGACCGACAGCTTCTCGACGCCCTCAGCCGGATGCCGTTCGTCGAATCGACGGAGTTGGCACTCATCTTGGGTGAGCCGCAGGCGACCGTCCACCGCAGGCTATCCGAGTTGATGGCCGATGGCACCCTGGGGAAAATCAACCACGGCACCGTCCACCTGCCATCGAGCGGGAGATACTACCTGACGACACAGGGGATCCGTGAAGCCGCCTACTTCCTGGACTTTGCCACACCCTCGGACTTCGTGCGCGCCTACCCCATGTCCAGGGAGTGGCTTACCCTGCTCATCCGCCGCATGGACGCGGTCGCCGCCGTGTACCGCCTCGCCGCCACCATGTCCCCAGGCACGGACGGACGCAGGTCCCGCGTGGAATTCCACCGCAGAGGCCGGTTCGACGCCACCATCACCCTCCACGACGGCCCTGCCTTCGGTGTGGTCCGCCAGGGTTTGGCCCTGCGGCGACGGTCACTTTACGACCGGCTACGAGCCTTGGCGGAGTACGACTCCAGCCGCCGCCCCGATGTGGTTCTCATCCTGGTTCCCAGTGTGTGGGAGCGGAGGCAGACGGAGAGGTTCTGCGAGCGCGTCTATCTCTACGATTGTTTCGTCGCCGTGGAGTCTAGGACCGCCCTAGAACGTCGCAACAGCCGCGTCTGGCAGAGCACCTCGTTTCTGATTGGAGGACGGGGCCGCACGTTGGAGGGCGTCATCTTCGAGGGCAGGCCCGGCAGAAGGCCCTCCACCGAGTCGCCGGAGCGCAAACGGGCCTCCATACCCCAGCCTGAGCGGCTGGCGCAGGCCGTACCTGCTTTCGGCATCAGCCCCACTGAGAAGCGGACTCTGGACCTCATCACCGACCACCCGATGATCCCCCGCGAGCATCTGGCCGCCTGGCTGGGCGTCTCCGAGGGGCGGGTCAGCCAGATGATGCACGGCTTAGTGAAGACCTGGGGCCTTGTCGAGCAACGAGGAAAGCGTGGCGACAGGCGTTACACTCTGTCCGACGAGGGCATACGCTACGTCACCCACCGGGACCGGGCCGAGTTGCCCACCACGCGGGGTATCTGGAGCACGGAGCTCACCGCCGACAAAGAGGGCCGAAGACGGCACGTGGGCCACCGCATCGAGACGTGGGCGCGGCAGACGAAGCACGCCGAAGGCATAACCTGGTTCCTGTCGAAGCTTGCGGCCGAGGCCAGGGCCGATCCCGACAGCGAGCTGCTGTGGTCCGTGCCCACCGCCCGGTCCGACCGAGCCTACAACTGGGGCCGGTCAGCAATAGCCCCTGACGCCGTGGGACAGATGACCGCCCAGGGTCTTCGGATACCGTTCTACCTTGAGCACGAGTTGCGCGCCCGCCACCCCAGGGGAATCAGCGCCCGCCTCGAACCCTATGACAGCTACTACTGGTCACCGGAGCCGGAGGAAGACCAGCCGCCATACCCCGTCACGCTGTTCGTCGTGGATACAGAAGAGGTCGAGGACACCTACGTCAGCACCGCCGCCCGGATGAACCGGATGTCGCTGCCCATCCTAGTGTCCTGCATCCCTGTGCTGTCCAGCACGGGGATACTGGGGGAGTCCTGGCGTCCCTTGTGGGAGCCGGCCTCCCGACGACTGGCGTTGTCTGGGCTGAACGCCTACACCTACGACTCGCTGTACCACCGGATGCGCCCCAGTCCTGTAGAGGGCTAGTCCTTTAGGGGATGACACATAGATAGCGCTGATGCCTCGCTATCTGCCCTCCCTGCTGTTTGGGGGCTGCAAAGTTGCGGAAGCGGAGGGGATTATCGGAGCCGCCGTTCCAGGATTTTCGGTTCAGTCCCCCTGTTGTAGCTACGAAACGGCGTTGACGTGTCGCCGTAACGTATCGCAACGTGTCAGGCTTCAAAACGCGAAACTGTGTTAAAATAACGGACTAACCCGATGAACAACCCATTTGCACTTTTGCAACTCTGACGTGTCAACCGATAGTGGGGGAAAAGCGATGAATGAGCGCGTCAGGTGGGTGACGAAAGCGGAAGCTGCGGAGGAGTTGGAGGTGTCCTTGTCCACCCTCGACCGGAAGATCAGAACAGGGGAGGTCGAGATCCGTCGGGAGGGACGCCGGGTCTACGTGCGGATGGTTGGGGAGTACATCACCGACGAGGAACTGGTGCGCCTGGCCATCATCAGGGAGGATGAACTGGCGCGGACGGTGCGGGAGTTGGAGCGGAGCGCTTCGGATTGGGAGCAGGAGCGGGCCAAGTTGGAGCGGGACCGGGATGCGGCCCGGGAGTCCGAAACCGCTGCCATACGGGCACACAGGGAACTCGAAAAGGCGTACGGGAGGGAACTCGCCGAGCACGGGAGGACGAGGCGGTTGGCCTTCAGGCTCGGCCTGGTCGTTGTCATGCTGCTCGTGGTCGTCGGCGTTCTCGTGTGGCGATTGTTTGCATAAACTTGATACTGTACGCCTCCCAGTAACTCCAAAGGGCTTAGGTATCCCTTGAAGGCGACAGCAAGTCATACAGTCATACCAAGACCGGAGGATATTTTGTGACTCGGTGGGCGTACGATTTGGATTGTAGTGTATACGAATCTTGCTCAGCCGGACCACTTGAAGGAGAATGAATAGTTGGCGTCAAAACTCACCAACCTGTCTCCGGTTACAATTTGCGGCGAGGTCTTGCCCCCACCGCAACTCATTCAGAACATCCCAATTTTGCATTGGATTCTGCAAGAGGTTTTGGAGGACTGGCTGCGTGCAGTGAAACCGTATCAAGCGCAGGTTGACAGCGTGGGAGACAACTCAGTGAAGGAATGGGCCGTTGGCCCCGGCTTCATGGAATTGCAGCCCGCACTGCTCAAGAGTCTCTTCTCCTACGCCTTCTTCTTCGCAGCGGCTGACAATGCGTATGCGAACTTCTACAAGGATCTGAACCGCGCGAATCATCTTTCAGGCCTTAACCTGAAGCATCGTAAGCCACCGACAAAGAATTCATTTGTCAAGAAGATCGGTATGATTAGGGACATTGCCATTGCGCATATTCCGTCAGACAAGGCAAATCCCCTCGATGCATGGGCTGCGATGTCTTGGCAGCCCATGGCGTTGTCATGGAGCCACGGAGACCAGCCAGACCTCGAACAGCTAACTTTCGCACCTCTTCGCTTCCATGCACGAGACACCAAAGGCCGTACCATACAATCTCGGGACCTTGAAGTACCTGGCCTAAAGGTTGCGCATTTCAATCACTGTCTGCCATACCTGGAGCGCTTCGACAAGGTTTGCCGAGAGTACTTGCAGGCACTAGATGGAGCCTTGGGCTGAATCATAGAAACCATTGAAGGGGATATCCCCTTGATGAACGATGCGTCAAGGTCCTCGCACTGCTGGAGCAGTTTGAGACAATGATCTCGCCTACGCTGATCCCAGGATGATGGCTTGGTGTCGTTGCCGCACAGTATCTTGCCATGTGGTAATTCAAGCCCAAACTGTTGACTTGCGTGCGAGTGATCAATAGAATGACCCATGTTGCCTCTATTTGTGACTCGTAAGGAGTGTGAAGTGAACCAGTTAACGGTCAGAGGATTCGATGACGAACTGAGCGCCGTTATGCACGGCCTCGCTAAGCGGGAGGGAATCTCGCTGAATCAAGCTGCGCTGAGACTCCTGAGGAAGGGGGCCGGGATAACAGATAGCAAGAGAAACCCGAACGCCATAGGGTCTTCGTTGGATGACCTGTTCGGTGTGTGGAGCCAGGATGAGGCGGATAGTTTCGATAGCGCTCTTGAGGTCTTTGGGACCGTGGACGCGGCGGCGTGGACATGAGGATTCTGCTGGACTCCAATGCCTACTCCGCGTTTATGCGGGGGAACGAAGAAGTGAGAGCCCTGATACAGGATGCAGAGGAGGTGCTGTTCTCGGCTGTTGTGGTGGGGGAGCAGCTCTTCGGCTTCCGACAGGGGGCGCACTACGAGCGGAACCTTGCAGAACTCCGATCCTTCCTCGAACGTCCCTACGTGTCCTTCGTTCCCGTGGGCCCGGTGACTGCTGACCGCTACTCAAGGGCGATGACTGCGCTAAAGGCGAAGGGGCGGCCTATTCCGACAAACGACGTCTGGATTGCGGCCCACGCGATGGAAACGGGCGCCGACCTAGTATCGGCGGACCACCACTTCGAGCACGTTGACGGGATAGTGTGGATTTCGGTAACGACTAACTAACGCTCACAAGGAGAACGACATGAAGAAGCACCCACAGCCGCTGACCCCGGCGGCGCTCTACGCCAGGGTGTCCAGCGACCGACAGGACGTGGACCTGTCCGTGGCAGCCCAGCTCAGGGCGCTCAAGGACTACGCGAAGGCCAACGGCTATTCCGTAGCCCGCGAGTACGTGGACGAGGCCGAGAGCGGCCGCGTCGCAGACCGGCCCCAGTTCAGGGAGATGATCGAAGAAGGCAGCAAGCCGAAGGCTCCTTTTGACGTGATCTTGGTCTGGAAATTCAGCCGCTTCACCCGGAAACGGGAGCACGCCGTGGCCTTCAAGTCCCAGTTGAGGCGCAAGGGCATCCGGGTGGTGTCCATCACCGAGCAGGCCGAGGACAACGCCACCGGCAGGCTGCTTGAGGGGATCATCGAGAGCGTGGACGAATATTACAGCGAAAATCTTGCGCAGGAGGTCGTCCGGGGAATGAGGGAGGCGGCTTCGAGGGGCTTCTTCCTCGGCTCCAAGGCCCCCTTCGGCTACAGGAAGGTCAAGGTGCAGGATGGGGCGAAGGAGCGTCCCACCCTGGAGGTTGACCCGGCCACCGCCCCTGTAGTGAAGGAGATATTCGAGAAGTCGCTTCAGGGCCACGGTCTCAAGGAGCTATGCAAGGAGCTGAACGACCGGGGCGTCACCAACCGGGGCAAGCGCTGGTACAAGGGAACGCTCCACTACGTGCTGAGGAACGAGGCGTACACTGGCGCAGCCGTGTGGGGCAAGAACAGCAAGGGAGAGAAGGTCCAAGACCCGGTGAGGGTGGAGGGAGCGTGGCCCGCCTTGGTGTCGAGGGAGCTGTTCGAGGACGTGCAGCAGGCAATGCGGGAGCGCGCGCCCAATGTGCAGAGGCCCGCGAGGGTGGGGAGTCCGTATCTCCTGAGCGGGCTGCTCAAGTGCGGGGTATGCGGCAGGCCCTATCGTGCTCAGGGAGCCAAGAGCGGACAGTTCGCCTACTACATCTGCGGGACCCTGTTCACCGAAGGAGCTGGGACGTGCAGCGCCCGCTACCTGAACGCCCCCAGAGTTGAAGACTTTATCGTCGAGAAAATCAGAGAGCGCATCCTCACCGAGGAGACCATCGTGGAGTTGGTGCAGCTGGTGGCGGAGGAGATCGATTCGATGGCGGGCGAGTTGTCGGGCAGGCTGGAGGTCGTGGAGGCGGAGCTTGAGGACGTGAGGAAGCGTCTTGGGAAGCTCTACGAGGCCATCGAGACCAGCGACCTGACCCTGGAAGTCCTGTCGCCCCGCATCATGTCCCTGCGGCACCGTGAGGAGCAGCTGGAGGCTGCGCGGGAGGACGCCGAGCGCCAGCTGGAGCAGCGCCGGGTTGCCCTTCCCGACGCCGGGGAGATAGTGGAGTATGTGGCGGACTTCGGAAACTTCCTGAGGGAGGGGACGATTCCTGAGCGCAAGGCGCTCATCCGCAACTTCGTGGAGGGCATTGAGGTCAATGGAGACGAGGCCGTTCTGACGTATACCGTGCCCATGCCGAGGGACGGGGTGAGGCGGGAATCGGCCTCGGTTCTTGATTTCGTCCAGTCCAGCCCGCGTGCCTAGACTAGAACCAGCCATTAAGGCTGGGAACCGCTGAGTAGTATAGGATCGGTGGTGGCTTCCTGTCAGGATACTCTCAGGTGCCTCCACTTCGCTTGGGTTGATGGGATCACAACGAGCTTCACGAAACTATCCATTACGTGTACCAACCTTTGCCAATGGGAATCATCGCGATTCTATAGTTGAATCTCTAGTTCGAAAGTTCTGTCTACAGTAAGAAACGGCTCACCGTCTGCGAATCGAACCAACAAGAAACACGCGATGTCGTAAATCGACTCCTTTGACTGATTGGCCGACTCTGTGTGTACACCCGGTCGACAGTGCACCAGTATCTTGACCCATTACTGATCAAGCAGGAACTGACATGCATTCCACGTGTGCCAGTTGTCCACTCGGTTTAGGCACTTGCATCAAGCAATCTTCCCAACGGCCGGTGCTACTCTACCGTAACTACGACGAATTACTACCTAAGTCACGGCCTGTCAGGTAATCCGCCCACTCCTGCATGAGTGTGCGGCGGCGATCATACAGGTCGGATCGAGCATAGGCTTGTTCTGTCGAATTGCCCAAAGTGTGTGCAAGGGCGGCTTCTCCCACCGCCCATGGCGTGTCAGTCATCTCCATAGTCCAGTTCTTGAAACTGCTGCGAAACCCATGCACTGTCCCTCGTTCGGCAAGCCCAGTCGCCGATAGGACCATCATGAGAGTCATGTCACTCATCGGTCTACCGGATTTGAGGGGAGAGGGGAACACCAGACCCGACTCATCGCGCAAGATGCGTGCCTGATTCAACACTTCCATGGCCTGATCGCTTAGCGGTACCCGATGCTCCGCACCCGCCTTCATGCGCGAACCTTTGATACGCCACGTCCGTGAGTCCAAATCGATCTCATCCCAGGTTGCCCCCCTAGCCTCTACGGAACGGGCCACCGTCAGGACGAGGAAACGTAGACAGAGCTTCGCGGACAAGGAAGCCCCAGACTCATCGACGGTCTTGAGGGCCTCGCCCACTTCCCGATAAGGAAGAGAACGGAAGTGTTCTTTGACTAGCGGCATTTTCGGCAATGCCCCGTCTATGACTTCGCCTGCAGGATTGTGATCAATAAAGCCGTGCGACATAGCCCAGCGGAAGACGACTCTCATTCTCTGCCGAACCCGGCGCGCGGTCTCCGGCTTCGTCGTCCAAATCGGCTTGAGAACTGCCAATACGTCGGTGCGACTCACGCGGTCCACGGGTATGTCACCAATGACCGGGAAGGCGTAACGCTCCAGCATCCTTAGCCAACTCTGCGCATGCTTCCCGCTCCTCCAACGTGGTATATTCATCTCATGGACGGTCTTGGCAGCCTCGTTGAATGCCGGTTTGGAAGGCTTACGCTTTTCGGCAATGGGGTCGAGACCAGCAGCGATGGCCTTCCGGTTGTCTGCGCATCGTTGGCGTGCCTGTGCCAGTGAGACATCAGGATACCCTCCCAATCCGATGTCACGCCGGCGACCGTGGACCACAACGCGTTGAACCCAGGATTTAGTTCCAGATACCGTGACATTGAGAAAGAGGCCATCACCGTCACCATGCCGACCTTTCTTCCGAATCGTCTTGACCTTCGTCGCCGTGAGCTTCGCCATAGTCTCCCTCGTGTCCCAAATGATCCCATGTAATCCCACACTTATACCCACATCATTTATGCGATTATACGGGAAGCGATGGGATCGCACAAGCCTTCAGAGAGGCAAATACAGCTACGAACACGGGAGCAATTGGGTCTTCCTGGGAGTTATCTGGAGTACGACATGTCTTCGGAGTGAGGAATCCAAAATCCTCGCCTTCCAGGACTCGCTCCATATGCAACATCCTCAACTTTCTCCCTCCCTGCGACCTCCGCGCCCTCTGCGGTGAATCGACTTCAGGGCTACCCAGAAACCTTGAGGAAGCCAGGCATACGTTGACCGGGGCACGTGTCGTTGGGATAATTGAAGCGTGTAAGTGCCTGCCGAAGTGGCGGAATGGTAGACGCGGCGGTCTCAAAAACCGTTGGGAGTTAAATCCCGTGTGAGTTCGAGTCTCACCTTCGGCACCACAAGTCTGTCCCTACTTGATGGCCCGCCCTCAACTTCCAAGCGTCGACAATAGAGGGGAACACGTGTGTCCCCCAGAATGAATAATATATCCGACATTTTGTGTCAATCGTAGGTGTATATATGTTGAGATTTCTTGCTCTTCTTGTAGCCCTTTCTCTAGCGCTGCTTACCTCTGCCTGCTCCGAAGAATCCCCCATGCCATCGACCAGCACACCCTATCCTGCATCTCAGACATCGCCGACTCCCACTCAGCCTGTCCTCCCTACTAGCGCATCAATTACGAGAACCGCACCCTCTCCAACGTCAGAACCAACTGTCAGTTCTCAGCCTACTTCGAGTACAGAACCTACAGTGATGCCCGCACTGTCTCCAACACATCAGCCATCGCCAGCACCCGAAGTCACCGTCACGCCTGTACCGACTGCTACACCTGTCCCAACCTCTACGCCTGCGCCAACTTTCACGCCCACGGCGACTCCTACTCCTAAACTCAGTCTCGATCCGGGCACCTACAAGGTGGGCACAGATATTCAACCTGACATCTATGTAGGTCGTACGGGCACAGGTGTATTCCACAGTTGCTATTGGGCGCGTCTTAGTGGTGCGACAGGAAATTTCGACGAAATCATCGCCAACGATAATGCCGTAGGCCAATTCTATGTTGAGATTAAGCCGACCGACGCATATTTCCAGACTGGATGCGAAATCACTCCCATTGGGGATTGGCCCAAGCCAATTGAAACGATGACAAGAGTCGGAGCGGGCATGTACATGGTCGGGCGAGATATTACTCACGGCGTTTACGCAGGGGTTGCCGATGAGGGCCTTTCCGAATCGTGCTACTGGGCCCGTCTAAGCAATGCATTAGGTGACTTTGACGGTGTCCTCGCCAACGGCAATGCAGAAGGTCAATTCTACGTTGAAATTCAAGACACTGACGCGTACTTCCAGACAGGGTGTGAAATCACTGCACTCGCCGAATGGCCTTCTCCCGACCAACCACACACAGCCGTTCTCCAAGGAATGTACTTAATTGGGCGCGATATTGGCCCCGGCACCTATCGTGGCGAGGGAGGCCAAGGCACTCTGGAATCCTGTTACTGGGCTCGTCTTAGCGGACTCTCCGGCGAACTCTACGACCTCATCACTAACAACAATTCCAACGGCCAGTTCTACGTGACCGTTGTGGCATCCGACTATGCCCTGCAGACCGAATGCAAACTCACCCTCACGGATGAATGATCCGTGCTTGCCAAAAGGCTCTCCCTCAATTATCCTCCAACTTCTCGTACGCCCCAAACGTGAACGTGAACAGTTCGAACCTGTCTGAGTTCGAGCTGAGCTGCAGTTCGTGCTGCTCGTACTCAGCCGTCCTGATGAGCCGGTACATCCTCGCCTCGTCGACCTCCAGATAGCTGTTCCCCATGTCGTCGAACCGCACGTCGGTGTCGGCATCACCCGGGGACAGGGGCATCCCGTCGAGGGTGATCTTCACCCGGTACGGATCACCACCGTCGTGTCCAAGCACGGCGTTGACGGTCTTGGCATTGAACTTGATGGCGAGGTAGTCCTCGAATCTCTCAGTCGCGCGGGCATGTGTCAAACTCTCCGGCCCGACATGCCAGAAGCCCTGCATATAGAGGCGCTGGTTCTCGTGCTCAGGCACGTCCTCGAAATACACGTCCGTGTCTAGCCCCTCGTAAAACTGCTCGTACAGCACCCATGGTCTCGGCGGCGGGAACCGGTGAAACGGTAGGTTGCGCTTGTACCCCGCGTAGATCTCGCGCGTCCGTGCAAGCTCACGGTCCCCAACCCTGCCCGCCCGGTCAATCTCCGGGTCGAGATGGTAGTCTTCCGGCTCGAACGGCACCGAGGAAACGTCTATCCCCGCCTGCCGGAGCCAGTGCCGGATGGTCTGCTCCATGGCGACGTATCCACCCTCCCCGACCTCCGCGTAGCGGATGATGCCGTCCACGTCCAACAGGTACTTCGCGGGCCACGCCGAGACGCCAAATGCGTCCCATGTCTCTGCGTCGTTGTCCAGCGCCACAGGGTAGTCGATCCCCAGCCGCTCGACGGCCGCCCGGACGTTCTCGGCGTCCTTCTCGAAGTCGAACTCCGGCGTGTGCACGCCGATTGTGTGAAGCCCCAATGGGCCGTACTTCTCCTGCCATTCGAGGATGAACGGCAGGGTGCGAATACAGTTGATGCATGAGTACGTCCAGAAGTCGATGAGAACGATTTTTCCCTGCAATGACGCGAGAGTTAGGGGATCCGAGCCGATCCACTCGTCGATGCCCGTGAGTGCCGGCGAAGGCAGGCCCTCCATTGGATGGGTGGTGTTGAGCAGGTCTTCCTCGGTCACGACATCGGTGGTGGCCGATATCGCAGATTGAGCGCTGACTACGACGGTAGGAGACGGTTCGTCCGATTCAATTACGGCGGGCGTGACCGTAGCAGAGGGAATCTCGACCGGAGCGGCGATGGTGGGAGATGGTTCAACGGGCATAGAATCATCGCCGCATCCTATGGCGACCGAGCCGACAAGCAGGGTCACGAGTACAGTCAGGACGTATCCGGTTACGACGCTTCCCGCCTCTTTGTTCGAGTGCATAGACGTTACAACGAAGCGGCGGGGGCTATGGTATTCTTGGCCCTGCTCGCTTAGGAGTCCTCCTATACGGATACATACCTCGCAACGGTACCGATGGTGGGTGTTCTCGGCCATTGGGCTGGGCATCTTCGTGTCCGTTGCCGACCACGGCAGCGTGGCCGTCGCGCTTCCGAGTATAGCAAACGAGTTCAACACCGACCTCCCGACCGTCCAGTGGGTGATGATCGCCTATGCCCTTGCGATAAGCGCGCTCCTCCTGCCCATGGGTCGCCTCTCCGACATAGTAGGGCGCAAGCGGCTGTACATCATCGGGTTCTCGATCTTCCTCGTTTCCGCTATGCTTTGCATGGTCGCTACAAACGTCGTCACGCTGATCGCCTCGCGTGTGCTGATGGGACTGGGCGCTTCGATGACGCAGGCGACAGCGACTGCCATTCTCCTCTCTTCTTTCGACGAGACTGAACGCGGCAAGGCCCTCGGCCTCCAGTTGAGCGCGGTCGGTACCGGTGCGGTCGGCGGACCGGCCGTCGGCGGCTTCGTCGTGGATGCCTTCGGGTGGCGCGGCGTCTTCCTGCTCACGATGGCGCTTGCGGCTATAGCCATTGCCGTCGCGCTAGTCGTCCTGAATCGTCGAAGAACGGACGGGGCTCCAGCCGGGGACCGCTTCGACCTCGTCGGCGCAATAACGTCCACCGCGGTGCTAGTCGTGTTCCTGCTCGCGATGAGCAACGGAGCCGAGATGGGCTGGCGCGCTCCCCCCATCGTTGCGGGATTCATCGTAGTCGCCGGACTTGCGGGCTTCTTCACCTACTGGGAGTTGCGAAACCGCAGTCCGATGCTCGACGTAACATTGTTCCGCCACAAGGTATTCACCATCGGAGTCGTGGCGAGCGTGATCTCTTTCATGAGCATCTCGTCGGTGCGATTCCTGATGCCCTTCTACCTTCAAACCGTGCTGGGCTACTCTCCCGGAAAGGTAGGGCTGGTCTTGGTGCCTGCGGCGTTCGCCATGATAATCATGGGCCCGCTGGGTGGCAGGCTCTCCGACCGCTACGGCTGGACTGCCTTCAATGTCGGCGGCCTGCTCTTTACCGCGACCGGACTGTTCATCCTTTCGCGGGCCACGGAGACCTCACCGGTCTGGCTGATAGTCCTCGGCACTGTGACTCAAAGCATCGGAACGGGTACGTTCAACGCGCCCAATAACAGTTCGATTCTCAGCGTCGTCGAGCGACGCAAGTACGGCGTGATGTCGGGATTCCTGAACCTCGTGCGGAACACGGCAAACATCACCGGAATCGCCGTCGCGACCACGATCGTCGTCACGGTGATGGGCGCTCAGGGCTTCGAGCCAAGCCTCGCCGCGGTTTCCGATGCGGGAGCGCAAGGAGTGCTCGGAGCCTTCACATCCGGCATGAAGACTGCCTACCTCACCATGTCCGGGCTGGTACTAGTGGGCGCCGCGCTCTCAGTTCTCAAGGGTGGACGGGGCAGGACGACGGACGCAAAGTATGTAACCGAAGCCAGCGCGCGGAATGGCCGCGCAGACTGATCAGTCGGCGCCGGACTCACGACCTGAGGCGTACTTGCATTGGCGGACATCAGGTAACGCGCACTTTATCAAGGCACGATTAGCTACTACCTGCACACTATTGCAGGTACGACAAATCGTAGGCGAGGCGCAGAGAATTCGCTACCCTCAAGAGTCTCATGTCTTTCGTCCAGAGCTTGGCTGGAGCGGCGAGGGCAGTGGCTGCAAGCAGATGAGCATCGATGAATCCTATGCCTCGTCCCATCAAACGACGCTCTTCTATGAGGTACAACACCTCAGCATGTGATGCTGAAGGTATAGTTGGAAGCCCCTTGAGATCTTGAAGCAACTCGTCACGATTGTGCAAGTTCCCACATGCCAATTCTCCGATCACCATGGGATGCCCCAAGACCTGATTCTCCCTGAGAAGCGATGCGAGATGCGGCTCCTCGGCACGCAGGTGATCGACCCAAACGGAGGTATCGACAAGTATCATGCTTACTCGGAGTTTCTGCGCGGTATGGACCGTAGCTGAGGCTCACTACCACCGAGACTCGCGAGTCTACGCGCGCTCTCTCGTTCTATGAGGGCGCGCAGACTTTCTTTCACGAGGGCGGTTCTGCCCTCGATTCCGGTGAGACGGCTTGCCTCTTTCAGCAGGTGGTCATCTATGTTGAGCGTCGTTCTCACACCGTCCTCCATGAATCAAGAGAGATACGCATCATATTATACATCATTTGATGCCATATGTGATGCCCAACTCACTACACTGGGTGTGGTCACACCAAAAGCGAGGTGAGAAAAGTGCATGCACACCAGGCGATTGGAATGTCGCCTTACTTCCGTTCACCCTGAGCCTGTCGAAGGGCGGTTTGAGATTCGACAATCTCACCACGAACGACTTGCGGGATTCGGTTTCACATCCCTAACGCCGAGTGACCATTTCACTCATACTTCACCCCACCGGCGGCCGGTGCTGGATCCATGGGTGCGCTTGCTCGTAGGCCGCCGAGGCGGCGAAGACCGTTGCCTCTGCTCCGGGAGCGCCAATGATGTGCAGCCCTGTGGGCAGACCGTCGGAGGCGAAGCCGCAGGGAATACTCGCCGCCGTCGAACCGATCATGTTGATCGGCATGCTGTATGGCGTGTAGCCCCAGAACCAGTGGACGTCCCGCCCGTCTATTTGCGACGGAGGTTCACCGACGGGGAATGCCGGCGTCGCGAGGCTCGGCGTCAGAATGAGGTCGTACTTGTCGTGTGCGTCGGCGAATTGCGACTTCATCCGGTCGACATAGCCGAGCGCGTTGACGAACTCCGCTCCGGTTATGTTCTTGCCAGTATCCAGTGACTCCTGCGCATACCACGTCAATTTATCCCAGTGCTCATCGACTACACCGGCGACGCGAGCGTACATGATCGCGGTGAACAGCGGCCAGAATTGGTCAAACGGTGTGTCAAGCACGAGGTCGATCTCTTCCACCACAGCACCTAGGTCCTCGAACGCCCTTGCGGCATCAGCCGCCGAATCGAGGACGTCCTTCTCGACAGCAGCGAAGCCGAAATCGGGACTCCAGCCGATCTTCATTCCTTCAACGCCCCGCGAGAGCGCTGCAACGTAGTCGTCGGGCTCGTCTCGAAGTGCGCCCGGATCGCGAGGGTCGCGTCCTGCAAGGACCTGCAGCAGCACAGCGGAGTCTTCGACTGTGCGCGTCATGGGGCCGGGCTGACTGAATAGGTTGGCAGTGGGCTCCGCTCCCGGCCCGAGGTAGTAGGATATCCTCCCCTGGGTCGGCTTGATGCCGTAGATGCCGCAGAATCCTGCCGGAATGCGAATCGATCCACCCCCGTCGCTGCCAGTTGCCAGGGCGCACAGTCCCGCTGCGACCGACGCTCCGGCGCCTCCGCTCGATCCGCCCGTCGTACGCTCGGTGTTCCACGGGTTGCGGCAGTGGTCTCCGAGCCGGTTCTCGGTGTGACCGAGCAGTCCGTATTCCGGCGTATTCGTCTTTCCAAGTATGACGGCTCCCGCCTTCTTGACTCGCTCAACGACGACCGAATCATAAGCGGCAATGCGGTCGGCGTAGATCAGCGAACCGCTGGTCGTACGGATGCCCTCCGTCATCTCCAGGTCCTTGATCGATATCGGCAGCCCATGTAGAGGACCGAGATCGTCCCCACGGGCGACGGCCTTGTCGGCCTCAGCGGCCATCTCCAGGGCGAGATCGGACGTGACGGTCAGGTAGGAGTTGAACTGGGAGTCGAGGGCGTCGATGCGGTCGAGGTAGAGCTTTGTGATTTCGACCGACGAGACCTTCCTCTCGGCGATCATCGAGCGGATTTCAGTTGCGGGCAAATAGGCAAGATCGGTGTCTGACATGAGCGGCCTTCCAGTGGGAATGTGTAGCGGGGCGAGTGTAGCATCGGGCTATGAGGCAGTCAATGAAGACGAGGTATGGCCTAACAGTTCAGACTTCCTGAGAGCATTCAACACACCCAGCCATCGTCATACCCGCGAACGCGGGTATCCACAGGGGAGAGGGTGTTCCTCGCAACTGTTTAGAGTTGGTGGGATTGCACGAATTGTTCTCTCGCTGTCATTCTGAGGAACGCAACGACGAAGAATCTACAATCTCTCCCCCGGCGGGGGAGAGATAAAGAGAGGGGGTCTTCGCGTTCCTCTCATCAACTCTGAACAGGTACAGTATGGTGGTATACTCCTTATCGGACCTTCGATCACATTTGGCTAGGAGAACTACGAAATGAGCTTGCAGCAGGCGACGCCAGGACCGTGGACGCACAATGAGGGCAACCCTACCCGCATCATAGGCCCGGACGACGAAACGGTCGCCGTCCTCTACGGTGGGGAGGTCGGACTTGCAAAACAATTCGAGAACGCCGCGCTGATCGCGGCGGCGCCGGCCCTCTACTCCTACGTTGCCGAACAGTCCTCCGGCGGAGACTGTGATGCAACAGCGATCGTCGATGCGCTCCAGGGACAAGGTACCCTGTCCGGTCCGTGGAAGTACGACGACTTCAATCCCAGGCAGATCACCGACGCCGAAACGACGACCATAGCGTCGGTATTCGGCAGGATGGGCGACGACCACATTCAGCTGGCAAACGCCAAGCTGATTGCTGCCGCTCCCGTTATGCGAGACTACGTTCGGTCACGTTCAAAAGCAGGCGACGATGCTGCTGCCGACCTGGTGAAGAGCACCGAGTCGAGGCAGGAGGCGGCAGCCTAGCTTTCCATGACTGGCGGCACGTAGAGGTCAGTCTCGGGGTAGAAGTCCGTCCACGCGAACCAGAAGGACATGATGTACGGGAACGTTTCGAGTTGAGTTCCCTTTAGTTCGCCGCTCAACCCTCGTCCCGTCGCCTTGTCCCAAACCGAACCGGTCGCCGTGTCGGTCATGGTCATGCCATCGATGTTCTCGAACTCGAGCGCCTCACCGCCCACCATGCGCCGGAAGATGGCGGTTGCACCACCCTCCCGGTCAACTGTGACGACGATGGGTGCCCCCTCGAATTCGTGATTCAGTACCTCGGCTTCCAGCAGATTGAGGTAGCTGTAGGCAATCTGGCCTTGCTCCCCGGTAACTCCGAGGAC
Source organism: Dehalococcoidia bacterium (assembly GCA_963662435.1). Taxonomy (GTDB): domain Bacteria; phylum Chloroflexota; class Dehalococcoidia; order Lucifugimonadales; family VXLM01; genus VXLM01. Next base: position 29,838 of record OY759598.1, read on the forward strand.
CAGTTCCTTCCTGCGAAGACGTTCGTCCTCATGCTCCTCACCAAGGATGCCGGCATCAAACCCCGAATAGTACGAAAGATAGTGATCGTCGATCGGGTAGCTGGTGTGTGTGTCCAGGACCATGGTATCCGGGAACTGCTTTACCCAGGTCCCGAGGTTGGTGAGTTGAGAGGGAATGATCTCCAGTTCCCTTCCCTTCAGTGGACCCGCAATCCCCTTGGCGAGGAATTGGCTCCATAGCGAGTCGGTCTCCTGGTCGTACATGACGAGAGCATTCATGATCAGTCGACCGGACACGCCGAAGTTAACTGTCTGGTCTTCTAGTTCTCGGCCATAGACTATGGCCGTAAAGCAGAGCGGTCACCAGGTGACCGCGATGGCCTTGCCTCCCACAACGTCGTTGACGATCTCATGGCCGCTCAGGTACGCTACGTTGTAGGCACGATGCTCACCGTTAATGGAAACCCCTATGACAAGGTCCGTGTCTCGGTACTGGCTCTCAGCCTCATCATATGTCAGGAAATTCGGATCGAATATCGCGCGTATGGCGTCCTTCGGAAGGATATTCATAATCTCGTACCGTCTGCCGTTTTCGGTGAACGAGGTTACAGCGAAGGTATCGAGGTCGTCCCCCCACGGATCCCTTCGACTCTCCTCAACTGACGAGTCAAGAGACGTTGCTGTCGGCGCTGGGGTCGGCGCGGGCGGCGACGTGGGTTCAGGCGATGCCGTCGGGTCAGGCCTGGCAGTGGGGGCAGGAAGTTCGGTTGCCGAAACGCCGCTATCGGGCTCCGATTCTTCCGGCTCTTGAGTGCTGCACGCCAGGGTAAAGGCGATTAGGGTTCCTGCGCCGATTGCGGCCAACAGTATCCTCAGGCTCCGAAAGTTCATGCAGGAATTCTCCTTCTTAACCATTCGATGCGGAGATGTGGGATTCGATGCGCCATTCAGCGACTGAGACACGAAAACCGGAAACCTAGAACACTTCACTCAATGCGGAACGGGCGGCGTGGTAGCCGCTCATTCCGTGAACTCCTCCACCCGGCGGCGTGGACGCTGAACAAAGATACAGCCCCCTGGCGGGCGTCGAGTACGGGTTCCAGCGGAGCATGGGACGAGCAAACGTCTGGCGGAAGTCCTGCACGCCGCCGTTGATGTCTCCGCCGACATAGTTCGCATTGTACCCTTGCATCGTTGCCGGACTCATCACATGTTTACCCAGAATGCGGTCGCGGAATCCGGGCGCAAACCGCTCAATCTGTGCCTCGATGCGATTAGTCGCATCAAACGTCGACCCACTAGGCACATGAGTGTACGCCCAGGCTGTGTGTTTTCCGTCCGGGGATCGCGATTCGTCGAACAAGCTGGGCTGGGCGACGAGCACGAATGGCCGCTCAGGGACCTTGCCCGCCCACATCGTCGCCTCTGCATCGGCAATCTCGTCCAGTGTCCCCCCGACATGGACCGTGCCGCCCCATGCCGTCTCCGGCGCCTTCCAGGGAATCGGCCCGTTGAGAGCGTAATCTATCTTGAAAACGCCAACCCCGTAGCGAAAGGACTCCAGGCTGCGGCGATACCTTCCACGCAGCCTATCCCCCGCGAGTTTGAGAACTTGAGCGGGTGAGGTATCACAGAGCACCGCCTTGCTCTCCGGCAACTCGTCCAGCGACTCGACCTGCCAGTTCGTTACGACCTCTCCCCCAAGCGACCCCAGGTACGAGAACAACGCCTGCGAAATCGACTGCGCTCCCCCACGCGCGAACGGCCATCCCACGGTGTGACCGGCAATACCGAGCACCAGCCCGACCGCGGCTGTGGAAGCACTGTCCAGGGGAAGCATCGAGTGCGCGCCGATTCCTCCGAACAGAGAGCGAGCCATTTCACCCTCAAATCTGCTCCGCGCCACCGACTCGACCGACCGGATGCCGGTCAGTCCAAAGCGCGCCATGGCAATTGGATGCTGTGGCACTCGTCGGAACGGGGAGAGCAGATACTCGACTGTGCCGTTCCAATCGGAAACTAGAGGCCCCATTAGATCCCGATATGCCTGCGCGTCACTCCCCAGCCCCTCCGCCGTCTCCGACAGGGAGTGGAACTGCACAGCCGCCGTACCGTCGTCGAAAGGATGAGTCACCGGCGCCGTCGGATGCGCCCATTCAAGCCCATGTTCAGCCAGGGGCAGCGAATTGAAGAACGGCGATCCCGCCCCCAGAGGATAGGCCGTCGAGCACACGTCATGAACGAACCCCGGGAGGGTTAACTCCGCAGACCGAACGCCCCCGCCGACCGTCTCCTCCGCCTCGACTACGAGGACCGATTTCCCCGCTTGGGCCAGCACGATAGCGGCCGATAGCCCGTTCGGTCCGGCTCCGACTACCACCGCATCATATGACGTATGGGACGGCATCCTTCCTACAGCGTAGAGCGGTGACCCGCCTACCGGCAACCAAAAGGTGACATCGCAACGAAAACACCCCCCGGCCACCCTCCCGTAGGGACGATCTGCCAATCGCTCCTACCGCCAGCCCCCGCCCCGTCATTCCCGCGAAAACGGGAATCCACTCCCCCCTATTCGCCCGACTGGCGAAGTCCCGATACGCCCGACTGGCGAAGTCCCGATACGCCCGACTGGCGAAGTCCCGGCGAGGTCACGTTCACCCTGAGCCTGTCGAAGGGTTCCCCCGCGGCGATACCCACCCGTCATTCCCGCGTAGGCGGGAATCCATCTTTCCCCTGAAAATAACCCACGGCCATCCCCCCGTAGGGGCGATTCTCGAATCGCCCCTCCTACTCCGCTGCTCAGAATGACAGTGCCAGGGTTGCGTTCTGGTGACCATAGACTCCCTCTCCCGTTCGCGGGAAAGGGCTGGGGTGAGGGCAAATGCCGACCCCTGTCAGCCCGCCGTAGCGATACTCAACCACTGATCTCTCCCCCGCCGGGGGAGAGATACAGAGAGGGGTCTTCGCGATTCAACTCACGAACTCTGAACAACTACTATGACCCTGGGAAGTTGTCCAGTCTAGACTTGAATGTTATGCTTGACCAAAATGTGTAAGTTCCTAACAGGCTTATGAGTACACGCAAGCCGCAAAAATTGAAGAGCCGCCGCGACCGGGGCATGATTGTCGTGGGAGCCATTATTACCTGCATAGCCATCGTGACGGTAGGAACCTGGATCGTGGTCGGCATTGCTTTGAACAGCGGACCTGAAGTTCTCGGCGACAGCTCACCATCTTGGTCGTCCGACGGTACCAAAGTCGCCTTCTCATCCGACGACTCGGGCCACTCGGACATCTACGTGATGAACCCCGACGGCACCGAGCGGGTGAACCTCACGAATCGCGAAGCCAAGGACATGGACCCCGCATGGTCGCCGGACGGCGAGTGGATAGTCTTCCTCAGCCGAATGCAGGGCAATACCGACATCCACCGGGTCCGTCCCGACGGCACCGGCCTGTCAAGTCTAACCACCTACCCGGCCCAGCTGTATGGCCGTCCCGTGTGGTCTCCCGACGGCACTATGATCGCCTTTACGTCCAATCGCGATGCCGATCCTCCTCCTCAGCTCGGACCCACGCCCGTCCCGTTCTTTGACGACGTGCCGGAGTTCCCCGGCGCAGCACCACGCCCTGAACTCTACGTGATGAACGCTGACGGTAGCGAACAAACAAGGCTAACTTTCAACCTCTTCTTCGACGGCAATCCCACGTGGTCGCCGGACGGTCAAAGAATTGCATTCCAGTCGCGCGAGGATGGAGACCACGAGATCCACGTCATAAATATCGACGGCTCAGGCCTAACCAAGCTAACTGACAATGATTACGCCGATGTCTTCCCAGCTTGGTCACCTGATGGACAATATATCGCCTTCTCATCCAACCGCCACAAGACTGATTTCGGGAGAGAACTCAGCGAGGCTGCAAGGCGAGAATCCGTCGTACTTACCGCCTCACCCGTCGACTTTGAGATCTACATAATGAACGCGGACGGGAGCGGCATCTTCAACTGGACACAGACGACCAGCCTCTGGGACTCTGCCCCATCCTGGTCGCCGGACGGCGCGTGGATCGCATTCGAGGCCCGACCGCACCTCACCTTCACTCAGCGAGGCTCGGCAAGAGACATCTACATCAAGAAGTTCGATGGCTCAAACCTCACTAATGTCTCCAACGCACAAGCCCAGGGCCAAGAGGGGAATCAGGGGCCCATTGTCTGGTCTCCCGACAGCAATAGGATCGCCTTCGTTACCGCACGGTACGGTACTCCCAAGATTCAGTCTGTGAAACTGATTGATCCTTCCTAGACCTCGCCACCCGGACGTGGTGCACTACCTAAAACTCCAAATACCCTCCGATTCCCACTCTTGGGACGGAAATCTGCCCTCCAACAGCGGCGTATGCCCTGCCCCAAGCAGCGGCACAGGGAGTTGCCCAACGTAGTCAGGCGAGGGGAAAAGCTCCCAAAGAGAGCCTGTACACGTCCCTTTCTCTTGAATAAGCACCTTGAACCCTCCTAGTCCTTCCGGGGCCATCAAGTCCCTCATCGCCATTGCGTTGGCTCGAAGTTCGCGGGGCGACATGTCCTGACCACGCAGCCTTTCAAGCCATGCAGTAAGCCCCAATCTGTCAAGGTACTCGGCCTGTGACATCAGGCTGAGGGGTTTCAGACCGACGGCGCGACCTTCTTCGACAACCGTTGTGAAATCGACGCTTGCCGTGATGTCCTGTCGACCTATCCACTGATAGGGGCTGGAGCCGGACGTGTGCTTGTAGTAGGTCTGGAGAGTGCCGCGCGAACGCTTGGAGGAGTAGAGTTCTTCCGCTTCGTGCCCGTAGTCAATCGTCAGAACGAATCCCCGTTCGATGATCTCCGCCACCTGCCTTGCCCACTGACCGATCCGAAGATTGACCTCGCCTCGCGTCCCTTCAGCCATCTCAATGCCGAGCTCATCTATCCGTCCGGCAAGTAATGGCGTCGATGGCTCCCCGGGTACTGAGTGGAGTCTCCCATCAGCATCCACGTCGACGAACAGTTCCACAATCTTACCGTCGGCGATCTCAAAGCGATGAATTGGGAAGGCGTCGATGAGCTCATTTGATACCACGCAGCCGGCTACTCCGTGAGGTGTTTCATCGCTCATCTTGTCGATTGGGACATATCGCATGGCGCGTGAGAACGGCACGAGATTCTGATTCGCGTACTCAGCGATGTCTCGTGCCATGAGACCGCTGCCTGAGCCTAACTCCACTACATGAAATGGCTCAGGACAGCCGAGCGCCTTCCACATTGCCTCAAGCTGAATGGCGATGAGTGCGCTGAATGCCGGGTGTCCCGATGGACTCGTGTAGTAGTCTCTGTAGCTCTCGTCCTGGCGGTCATGCGTGTAATAACCGCCGTTGGGATGGTAGAGCGCCACGTCCATGAATTCGGCGAACGTGATCGGGCCGTTGGACTCGATGCGCCTGCGAATCTCCGCCTCGGGTGTGCGCTCCATGCGATACGTAGTCTCCATGAAATCAAAAGGGACACCCCTTCAGGTGTCCCTGCATTCGCCTTCAATTGTAGGGGAATCTAGCTGGACTTGGCTGCCGTGCTGGCGCTCTTGTTGGCGGCGTTCTTCTTGGCCCTGGAACCGTCTCGGTCCCAACCGGATATCGGCACGGAGTTCTTGAACTCCCCTTCTGCCCCACAGTCCATGCAGGTGCCCATGCTAGTCGGCCCGTTCGGGCTCTCAATCATCCATCGATGAGAACACTCTTCGATAGTTGCGGCTGCTTCCTGTTCCTGCTCCGGCACTGCGCACCCCCTCCGTTACGTTACGGACTTCTACTCTCGGTCCTCGATAGGAATGTACTCCACGTCCTCCGGCCCGTTGTACAACAGCCTTGGACGGAGTATGTCTCTCGCGGTCAATTGTTCAACGATGTGCGCCGCCCAGCCTGGCATTCGGCCAATGGCAAATAGCGGCACAAACAGGTCCTCGGGAATCCCCAGTAGTGAGTACACAGCGCCCGCCCACAGGTCGACGTTTGGGTTGAGCCCGGCTCGCGACCTGCGCTGCATCGCCTTGGTCTTGGTAACCGCATCGATGATGCTGTACCACTTCGTCTGACCTTCTCGTTCGCCGAGGTCCTTTGCTCCTTGGCGTAAGTGCTTGGCCCTCGGATCAACGTCGCTGTAGACCGCGTGTCCGAAGCCCATTATCCGTTCGCGGGCCTCGAGCTTGGCGTTCACGTACGCCTCGGCGTTTTCGACGCTGCCAATCTCTTCGGCCATTCTCATTGCGCCTTCGGCAGCCCCTCCGTGACGCGGTCCCTTCAGGGTCGCGATCGCTGCCGCCAGTGCCGCATAGAAGTCGGCACGCGTGGAAGCCGCCACTCTCGCGACGAATGTCGAAGCGTTCGCCCCGTGCTCGGCGTGCAGGACAAAGTCCTTGTCGATAAGCCTGGCGTCACGGGGGTCCGGCGCCTCTCCCCTGAGCATGTAAAGGAAGTTGGCGGCATGGTCCAGGTCGCCGTTCGGTGCTACCGGCTCACTGCCATTGCGAAGCCGGTGGTGCGCCGCGACGATGGTGGGGAGGGCGGCCGTCATCCGTACGCCCTTGATCAACGCCCCCTCCGGCGTAACATCCATTTCCGTCTCGTCCGTTATGCCCATCGCCGATACGGCCGTCCGCAGCACGTTCATCGGATGGGTGTTTTTCGTCAGATCGATGATCTGCAGGACTGCGTCGGGAAGTGCGCGAGAGCACTTGAGATCCGTGGAAAAGGACGCCAGTTGAGCAGAAGTGGGCAGCTGCCCGTAGAGGAGCAGGTAACTTGTTTCTTCGAAGCTGGAGTGTTCGGCGAGATCGTCTATGCTGTAGCCCCGGTAGAGCAGCTTTCCGGGTTTCCCGACGATCAGACTCGTTGAAGTTCGGTCGAAATATACGTCGCGGAAACCCTTCTTAAGCTCCACTTTGGAGTCTTTGGCCATTGACGCCCGAACCTCCACGACACGGCGCATGAGGCAGTTGCTATGCCGACGCGCCATTGAAGAAAATCATCGAAAGTGCCCGCGCCTACAGGTCTGAAGTCGTCTCAAACGGTGAGGAAAGGGCGAACGAATCGTAGCATCGAAACGCCCGTAAGTCAAGGATTCTGGCCTCCTAGACACCCACGAAGGAGGCGCGCAAATGCACGAAATCAGCCTAATCAAAAGGTGTTGGCGCCTGTACAACGCGGCTCAGTTGAGCGGCGACGCCAAGCGTCGGCAAGACCGTCCGCGTCTGGAGGACGCCAGGCTCCCCGACTGACGGCATACTTAGCCCGTAGGCATCTCGGCGCGAGGTGTGCGTCTGCGCCTGCGAGCAACCTTGAGGCGGGCCTGGGAGCGTCGAACCGATGCGAGCGCCCTCTCCAGGTCCAACGAGGTGGTGGCGGACGCGATCCGCTCCTCGGCGCGCTGGACGGCCTCTTCGGCTCGGGCTTCATCGATTTCATCCGCCCGTTCCGCCGTGTCCGCTAGAATTGTCGCCTTGTTGCCGATGACCTCGAGGAAACCACCGCTGACGGCGATGAAAGTCTCCTCTCGATCCTTGTCGACACGGATCTCGCCCGGCTGCATGATGGTCAGCAGCGGCGAGTGGCTCGGCAGAATGCCAAGCTCGCCGACGACACCGGGGGCAACGAGCACGTCCACCTCTTCGGAGTATACGATTCGTTCGGCAGTGACTATTTCCAGTGTCAGGGGCATGAACTTTCTATTCCTCGGCCGCCATCTGCTCGCCCTTCTCGCGGGCCTCGTCCATGGTGCCTACCATGTAGAAGGCCTGTTCGGGCAGATCGTCGTGAACTCCAGCGAGAATCTCGGTGAATCCCCGGACGGTATCGCGGATCGAGACGTAGCGGCCCTCCTGGCCCGTGAACTGCTCGGCCACGAAGAATGGCTGCGTCAGGAAACGCTGGATCTTGCGGGCCCTTGCTACTGCCTGCCGGTCTTCCTCTGAAAGCTCCTCAACGCCCAGAATTGCGATGATGTCCTGGAGGTCGCGGTAGCGCTGGAGCACCTGCTGCACGCCGCGCGCGGCGTCGTAGTGCTCCTGGCCCACGATGGCGGGCTCCAGGATACGCGAGTTCGAGGACAGCGGGTCGACTGCGGGATACAACGCCTGCTCTGACAACGCCCGGTCGAGCGAGATAACCGCGTCCAGGTGTCCGAACGTCGTCACGATTCCGGGGTCGGTGTAGTCGTCCGCGGGCACGTAGATGGCCTGGAACGAGGTAATCGAGCCGGTGGCGCTCGACGTGATACGTTCCTGGAGGTCTCCCATCTCGGTGCCGAGGGTCGGCTGGTACCCGACCGCGGAGGGCATCCGTCCGAGCAGGGCCGACACTTCCATACCGGCCAGGATATAGCGGTAGATGTTGTCGATGAATACCAGGACATCTTGACCGCGCTCCTCCTTGAAGAACTCGGCCATGGTCAGCCCCGTGAGGCCCACGCGGGCCCGAACTCCAGGAGGCTCATTCATCTGACCGAACACCAGCACCGTGCTGCCGAGAACTCCCGACTCTTTCATCTCACCCCAGAGGTCGTTGCCTTCACGGGAGCGCTCACCGACACCGGCAAATACGGAAACTCCCTTGTGCTCCGCGCCGATGTTGCGTATGAGTTCCTGGATAATTACCGTCTTCCCCACACCGGCGCCGCCATAGGCCCCGACCTTGCCGCCTCGGGTGAACGGGGCAATCAGGTCAAACACCTTGATGCCAGTCTCAAGCACGTCGACCGTCGTCGCCTGCTCGTCAAAGGCGGGAGGCTTGCGGTGAATAGGCCAGTTGTTCTCTGCTTCGACCTCTTCAAGGTTGTCCAGCGTCTCGCCGAGTGCGTTGAACAGACGGCCGAGCGCGGGCTCGCCGACGGGCACCGTCACCGGAGCGCCGGTATCGACCGCCTCCGTGCCGCGCTGAAGTCCATCCGTTTCGCCAAGGGCAAGACAGCGGACCCAGTTGTTGCCGACGTGCTGCTCCACTTCGAGCACTAGGCGGCCACCTTTGAGCTCGCTGTGCAGCGCGTTGTAGATCGCCGGCATCTCCTCCGGCGGAAACTCAACGTCCACCACCGTACCGATCACCTGCGTAACCGTTCCTGTCGCCATCAAGTCCTCCCTGCGAAATACGCGCTGCGCGCTTCCTGATGTTCCTTATGCTTCTACGGCCGCCGCGCCGCCCACAATATCCAACAACTCGGACGTGATCGACTCCTGGCGGGCCTTGTTCATTTCCAACGTCAGGTCGTCAACCATGTCGTTGGCGTTGTCCGTCGCGTTCCGCATCGCCACCATCCTCGCCGACTGCTCGCTCGCCACGCTCTCTAGGACCGCGTGGTACACCTGCATGTCGACGAATCGCGGCAGCAATGCCGCCATGACGGTTAGCGGGTCGGGCTCGTATATGTACCCGACCATGTCCTTGTCCTCAAGCTCTGCCGGGACGACCGGCAGCAGCGGCTGCACAATCGGCCTCTGGGTGACCGTGCTCACGAAGTCGGCGTAGGCCAGGTAGACTGCGTCGACGCGCTCCTCGCTGTATGCGTCGTTTACCAGCGTTGCAATGGGGCGAACGTCCTCGAGTTCGGGCCGGTCGCCGATGTCGCTGATCACTGCCCGGACATCCTGCCCCGTCCTTACGAGGAAGTCGCGGCCCTTGCGTCCAACCGCGATGACGCTCGTCTCGATGTCCATCTTCTGTCGTTCCAGGATGAACTCCGCGACCACACGGTTGATCCTGCTGTGAAGGCCGCCCGTCAGTCCGCGGTCCGGCGTAATGACGACGATCTCCGCACGCTTGATCTCGCGGGTGCGGAGAAGGGGATGAATGTACTCCTCGTCGTCCGGCGCGGGCTGGGCGGCGAGATCGGCCAGCAGATTGCGCATGTCCTCGGCGTACGGCCTGCTCTGGAGCGCCATCTCCTGGGCACGGCGCATCTTCGAAGCCGCGATCATCGACATCGCCTTCGTTATCTTCGCCGTGTTCTCGACGCTTCTGATGCGCCGCCTAAGCTGTCTTACGCTTGGCAATTTTCCTACCCTACCGCAACGCTTGCTTCAGCAGTGTCAGGACGGACTCGGTCCCCTCTGCCTGCACCACCTTGATCTTCTTCTGTTTCTTCAGGACCTCGCCTCGAAGTTCGCCCCGCTCCTTATGTCTCATATCGACCATCAACAGCGCATCAAACTCCGACGATGCCGCCAGGTCGATCGCTATGTCGTCGTGCAGCGTACCCGTTACGGAGTAGCCGCTCCCCTCCAGCCTTGCCGTCATGGTCTCCAAGTCTTCCGTGCTTCTTCCGACTAAGAGGACTCGGCGCTGCTGCTGCATCTCGGCCTAGTAAGGCACACTCTCCTTGAACTCTTGAATCGCCTGGTTCAGCGTCTCGCCCGTCTCGTCAGTAACGTCCTTGGCATCGGCGATGCTCGCTAGTATCTCCGGGTGATTGGAACTCATGAAGTCGTGGAACGCCCTCTCGAAAGAGAGCACCTTGGATATCTCCACGTCGTCGAGGTGTCCGTTTACGAGAGCGAACAGGATGGACACCTGCTGCTCCATCTTCAACGGAACGCTCTGGTCCTGCTTCAGCACCTCAACCGCGCGCTGTCCCCGTTCGAGCTGTCTCCTGGTCGTCGCGTCGAGGTCGGAGGTGCCGAACTGTGCGAACGTCGCCAACTCGCGGTACTGCGCAAGTTCGAGTCTCATACGACCGGCCACGCCTTTCATGCCTCGTGTCTGCGCGCTTCCGCCGACACGGGACACCGAGAGCCCGGCGTTCACTGCAGGGCGTATGCCCGATGCGAACAGCTCCGGCTCCAGGTAGATCTGTCCGTCCGTGATCGAGATCACGTTCGTGGGCACGTAGGCGGACACGTCGCCCGCCAGCGTCTCGATGATCGGCAGCGCCGTCAGCGACCCGCCACCGAAGTCCTGCGATACGCGGGCCGCCCGTTCGAGGAGCCTGCTGTGCAGGAAGAATACGTCGCCGGGGTAGGCTTCACGTCCTGGAGGTCGCCTCAGCAGAAGCGACATCTGGCGGTAGGCCCACGCATGCTTCGAAAGATCGTCGTACATGATGAGGGCGTCCTGCCCCTTGTACATAAAGTACTCGCCCATCGCGCAGCCGGAGTACGGCGCGAGATACTGGAGCGGCGCAGGATCCGACGCGTTGGCGGCGACGATGATCGAGTAGTCCATCGCGCCGTTCTGCTCCAGGATCGCCTGCAGCTGTGCCACCTTGCCGACCTTCTGTCCGATGGCGACATAGATGCAGATGAGGTCGCCACCCTTCTGGTTGATGATCGTATCCGTGCAGATTGCTGTCTTGCCTGTCGATCGGTCTCCGATGATCAACTCGCGCTGACCTCGGCCGATCGGCACCATCGCGTCGATAGCCTTCACTCCCGTCTGCATCGGTACGTTTACCGGCTCTCTGGACGCCACGTCCGGTGCGAGGAACTCGACCGGCCTCGTCTCCGTCGTGCGTATCGGGCCCTTGCCGTCGATTGGCCTTCCGATGCCGTCCACGACGCGACCAAGCAGCGCCTCGCCCACGGGCACCTCGGCAACTCGACCCGTGCCGCGCACCTCGCTGCCCTCCTTGACGGACAGCGGATCGCCCATGATGACGGAGCCCACGCTGTCCTCTTCGAGGTTCAGCGCCATGCCTATTATCCCGCCTTCAAATTCAATGAGCTCATTCGCGCCGACCCCGGAGAGGCCGTGGATACGGGCGATGCCGTCCCCCACCTCAACCACGGTGCCGACGTCCACCATCGTGAGTTCCTGGCCGAACTCCTCGATCTGACGCTTGATTACGGACGCTATGTCCTGTCCTCGTACTGCCATGTAACCCTCCGGTATTGCGTATGCCCCGTCATCCCAGGGCGCCACGCGCTACGCGATTTGCTCCACTATCTGCCGGTGCATGTCCCTTAACTTGCTGCGAACGCTTCCATCGATGACGCGGTCGTCCATCCTTGCAATGATCCCGCCGATCAAATCAGGTTCGACGTACGTCCGAAGGCTGACCTCGCTGCCAACGATCCCACCCAGCAGTTGCGACACTTCCTTCTCTTGAGCACCTTCCAGGGGAACGGCCGTCGTAACATCCGCCCACTGGATGCCGCGATGCTGATCGACCATGACGCTGAACTGCTCCAGGATGGCCGGTATCAGCTGCGTCACGCTTTTCGTCGCAAGCAGGCCCAGCAGGTTGGCAGGCAGGGTGCCTGCCGAGTCCCCCAACAGTTCCTCGATGGTTTCGAGCTTCCTGGCGTCCGGCACCTGCGGCGCGTCCAGGAACGCTGCGACCTCGCCGTCTTCGAGCAGGTCGGCAAGCGTTTGCAGGTCGTCGACCCACATGTCGAGGCTGTCGTGTTCCAGTGCAATCTGGAACACGGCCTGTGCGTACCTTCTCGCCGACGGATATCTCGGCATAGTCTCTCGTCTACTCCGTCTTGATCCGAATGAGGCGGTACCGGTCTCCGACGCTTGGCTTTGACACCATGGTGTCACTCAGCCACGGCTGCGCCGGAGACGAGATCGAATAAGGTCTACCCTTTTCCAATCGTCCCGCTTTCTTCGATCACCCTGTCTATTATGTCGCGATGGTCGGACTCGCTGAGCGAGCGCTCGACCACCTGCTCGGCGGCACTGATCGCAAGTCCTGCGAACTCACGCCGCAGGTCCTCGATGGCCGCATCCCGCTCTCGCTGGATATCGGCCTCCGCCTTGGATCGCTCAGCGGCGATCTCTTCCCTCGCCTTCGCCATTTCCTCGTCCCGGAAGCGGGCTGCCACGTCTCGGGCCTGCGCAATCATCTGCTGGCCTTCCTCGCGCGCCTTCTGCATGTCTTCCTGCATCTGCTCCTGGTTGGTAGCAGCCTCTTCTTTCGTGCGCTCCGCCGCTTCGAGGCTCTCCCTGATCCGTTCCGACCGCTCGTCGATTACCTTGAGCAGCGGACCATAGAGCAGCTTCTTGAGGATGAACAGCAGGACAAGGATGCCAACAATCTGCGCAATCAGCTGCGGCAGGTTTAGTCCTAAAGCTTCCATGCTTTCTCCTCGACGCGTCGCCTACCGGCCCTTTCCTGGGGCCGAAACGTCACGTCCAATCTCCTAATCGGCGTGCCTATGCGACGAAAATCAGCAGGGCTGCTACGACCAGCGCGTAGATCGCGATTGCCTCCGCGAACACGATCGCGAGGATCATGTTGGCGCGAATCCCGTCTGCGGCCTCCGGATTGCGACCGAGGGCCTCCATCGCCTTTCCTGCCAGCATCCCGATTCCCAGTCCGGGGCCGATTGCCCCGACCGCTATCGCTATTGCAGCCGCCAGAGTCTTGATATCTCCTTCAATCATCCTGAACTCCTTCTCAAGGTTCTCGTATCAGTTTGGTTGCCAATTATTAGTGGTGCTCGCCATCGTGCGAAACAACCGCCATAGACGCGAACACCAGGGTTAGGACCGAGAAGACTATTGCCTGCATGAATCCCACGAATAGCTCCAGGCCAAGGAACGGAATGAGCCCGATCACCGGAAGCAGGAACGCCATTATGATGAGCAGCATTTCCCCGGCGAAGATGTTGCCGAACAGCCTGAACGTGAAGCTCACGATCCTCGCCAGTTCTCCGATGATCTCCAGGAGACCGACAACCAGCATGATCGGTCCCTGCTTGAAGTTGATGTATTTGCCGATGTGACCAAATGCCCCGAGCGTGCTCAAACCCCACCAGTGTATCGCCACCATCGCAATGAGCGCGAGAGCCAGCGGCGTGTTTATGTCCGTGTTGGCGCTCCTGAGGTAGGGAATCAACAGTCCTGGCGTCTGGCTCTCCTTGTCGAAGCCCTCGCCGTGCTCGTACTCCGCGGCGGTAATGTGGTTGTCGACTGAGCCCGGTGGAAGCAGCACGAACCCACCCGTGCCCTCGAATACCTGGAGCTCCACGTCGGCGAGATTGACGTGTTGACCGGCTTTCTCCGCCTTCTCCTCGGCGTGGTGAATCACCTTCTTCGGCGACTCCACCCAGCCGATTGTGCCGAATCCGGGCAGAATGCCGATCCAGTTGTTGACGATGATGAACAGGAAGATGGTCATCACGAGCGGGAAGAACCGTCTGGTGTGTTCTCCGGCAATGCTCTCCCCGATGTTGAGGAAGAACTCAAACACCATCTCGACCGCTCCCTGCAGCCTGCCGGGAACCGTCGAAATCCCGCGTGAGACGACGAGCGAGAGTACGACGAGCAAAATAATAGCCGCCCATGTGGCGACCATTGTGTTCGTTATTGTGATGTTCCCAATGAAGGCGTTATCAACCTTGGCAAAGGGCTCGGGGATTACCGGCTCGGCGGGGAGCTGGATATGCGCGATGGGGGATCCGAGGAAGCCGAGGCCGAATGCGTTTCCGACGGCGCCTCCAGCAACGGATATGACGAGCGCAATTACTACGACTAGGAGAATCGCTCTGGTCACGCTCTCGTCAATCTCCTCCGTGTCTACTCACCGTCTGCTGAGATCAGCCCGGCGAGCATTCTATACAGGCCCGCTCCCGCAACAGCTAGTCCCAGCATGAGACCTATCAGCAAGAAGAGCGGACTGGTATCCAGCTTTTCATCGAGCCAGGCACCGCCCCACACTCCCCCTACGATGCAAATTGCGACGTACCAGCCGACACCCACTAATTGGGCAACCAACCGCATCGTACAGCCTCACGACAATGCCCTTTCGGGCGACTCGAATTCTAACACGGGGAAAATTGGAGTGTCAACGAAATCAGGTGGGCCCGAGTCTCTCCACTGGCGCCTCTTCAGGTTGCTCGGACTGACCTCGCTTCCACATGATTCTAGCCGCGAGAACCCCCGCAACCAGGCCTGTGAGATGTCCTTCCCATGACACCCCCTCCTGGAAGAACGGCAGCACGCCGAGGAGAATTCCTCCGTACACCACGGTCACCAGCACTGCGACGACTATCGATACGAAGCTGCGGGTGTACCACGCCCTCGCGATCAGATAGCCGAAATACCCGAAGACCAGTCCACTCGCTCCCACGTGGATTGCGTCGCGACCGACGATCCACAATGCCGCGCCGCCCACCAGGGTGATGAATACGGTGGCCGTCAGGAACTTCCTGCTTCCCTGTATCGCCACAAGCCCGCCCAGGACCACCGCGGGCATGGTATTCACGACCAGGTGGTCGAAGCTGCCGTGCAGGAACGGCATCAGCGGAATCCCGATAAGTCCTTTGGCGGTGCGAGGTATGACCCCATAGTCGCTCAATCGGTAGTCGAACAGGATGTTCAACAAGCCCACTGCCCACATGAGAGCGAGCAGGACGGCAACGGAGATAACCGTCGCCTTCAATCCATTAATTCGCTGGTCCTTGGACACGATACGTTTGCTTCCTGACTCCTCTTGGTTGACTGGTGCTTACTGCCTGTACAACGCTGCAGGGGTCCATAGGTAAGGCCGCTAATAGGGCAGTTGCGTATCCGGGTTGTCCTTCACATAGTGTCCTTGGCGGACTCCGAAGTTCTCTTGAAGCTGGATTGTCAGTCCGCCGTCGACTACCAAGGGATGGCCGGTGATGAATGACGCATCGTCAGAGCACAGGAAGAGTACAGCGTTGGCGATGTCTTCGGCGCGCCCCACATCGCGCAGCGGATACTGGTTCTTGAAGAATTCGAGCCCCGATGGATTGTCCTTCCACACCTGTTCTCGAAGCCGCTCTGTCAGCATGTGCCCCGGAAGCACTGCGTTGACGCGAATACCGTCCGGGCCGTATTCAACCGCCATCTGTCTCGTTGCGCCTATTACGGCATGTTTCGCCGTTTCGTAAATCAGAACACCCGGAGCGCCGAACAACCCGTGGACGGACGACGTGTTCACTATGCTCCCGCCTCCCACTTTTCTCATCTCCGGAATTGCGTGCTTCGCTCCAAGAAATACGGCCTTCAGCAACACGGACATCTTGGCGTCCCAAACCTCCTCCGAAAGGTCAACCGCGCTCCCTGTGGAGGCGGTCAAAACATCGAACGCGTTGTTGAAGAGGATGTCCAATCGCCCCCACTTCTCTACCGCGCATCGCACCATATTCTCGATGTTCGAATGCTTGCTCACGTCCACGTGGACGAAGTCCGCCACGTGTCCGGCGGCTCGTATCGCCTCGACGTTCTGGGTAGCCATGGCATCATCAATGTCGGCGATGAGCACCTTCGCGCCCTCTTCGGCGAGTCGCCTCGCCGTCGCCCCTCCGATGCCCTGGGCCCCACCCGTAACGATGGCTACCTTGCCTTCGATCCTGCCCATTGGAGCCTCCATCAACTTGCATTCGCGGCCATTGTACCTATATGAGGAACGAGTGCGATAGTAACCGTTCAGACTTCGTGAGATTGCACGAATTGTTCTCTCGCTGTCATTCTGAGGAGCGCAGCGACGAAGAATCTACAATCTCTCCCCCGCCGGGCTGACAGAGATGGGCAAAACGGATTTGTAGCTTTGATCCAGCCCCATATCCCTGTCATTCCGAGCTGAAGTGAGGAATCTAAAGTCCATGACAGCAACCCCGCGCCCCCAACCACACCCCGTTCGCCCTGAGCCTGTCGAAGGGCAATTCACTCACCCCCTCGCACTCGCCCCCCGTCATTCCCGCGTAGGCGGGAATCCATGCCACGTCCAACTCCTGTAGGGGCGATTCGCGAATCGCCCTTCCTGCTCCGCTCAGAATAGCAGTGACGGGGTCGCTTTCTCATAGTGAACCGACTCTCAAATGCCCATCTCTGTCAGCCCGGCGGGGGAGAGATACAGAGAGGGAGACTTCGCGATTCAACTCACGAAGACTGAACAGTTACGTGCGATAGCCGCGATTGACCGACCTTCAAGGCAGGGTGTATATTTCGCCGTAGCTGCGGAGGAGCACCGTCATGAAGGAAAAGGTTGCCATCGTAACCGGAGGAGCGGGCGGAATCGGCTCCGCCGTGTGTCAGGCGTTCGCAGATGAAGGCGTTGGAGTGGTGGTTGCCGACATGGATGCCGCCCGTGCCGAGGAGACGGCCGCGCTGGTCGCGTCGGGGGAAGGTGTCGGAGCCATCGGGATAGAGGTCGATGTCTCCTGCGAGCCCTCCGTCGAAGCCGCCGTGAGGAAAACGGTCGACCATTTCGGGAGGGTCGACTTCCTGGTCCACTGTGCGGGGAACAACATTCGCGGTCCCGTGATCGAGCTTGCGGCGGAGGATTGGAGCAGGGCACTCAACACCCACCTCACCGGCGCATTTCTCTTCAGCAAATTCGTCGGAAAGAGACTCGTGGAACAGGGCGAGGGCGGCCGCGTGGTCTTTATGTCTTCGGTCGCCGCGAGAGCTCCTGTCCCTGAGCGAGGAGCGTACAGTCCGGCCAAGGCTGGCCTGATCGCTCTTGCAGGAGTCCTCTCACTTGAGTGGGCCGAGTACGGCATCAACGTCAACGCCGTCTGTCCGGGAATGGTGCTGACGCCGATGACCGAAATGGTCTATTCACGCGAGCCCCAACTGCAGGCGCAGCGACTCAGGAGAATGCCGGCTGGCAGAGAGGCCTACCCTGGGGAAATCGCCGACTTGGTTATGTTCCTCTGCAGCGATAAGTCCACTCACATCAGCGGTACGGCCATCCCGGTTGACGGGGCCTTCCTCAACAACGGCTTCATGCTGGAACGCGAATAAGCAGGGACGCTAGTACCGATTCCATTTGAATATGACGGTCGAATAGAGAGGCGCTTATCCCCTCTCCCGTCGTGGGAGAGGGCTAGGGTGAGGGTGAATCGTTATACCAAGATCATGTTCAACCACCAAGCTGTGTTGCCATTCTGTCATTCTGAACGTAGCGAAGCGGAGTGAAAAATCTAAAATCGTCGCGCAGGCACAGATCTCAGATTCCTCGCATCGCCCGGATTGACAAAGAAAAGCGGAATAAACGGAATTCGTAGACCACCCTTTGCAGGGCTCAAAGTGGAAGGAAGTCGAGAATTGCTTCCAATCCGCTGGCATGGCACAACCTCACAAGCACCCCCTATCATGTGAGTGGAACCCCTCACGAGATATACCGAAAATCCCTAGGAGGAACCATGAGTCTGCTGAATAACGATACGCAGGTATCCATATTTGTTGAGGGCCTGGACCACCCGGAGGGGATCGCCTGGGGGACGGACGGCTACGCCTACGCGGGTGGCGAGGCTGGCCAGATATACAGGATCGACGTCGAGAACCAAGAGGTCGTCCAGTTCGCGGACACCGGCGGCTTCGTGCTGGGCATAGCTCTCGACTCCGACCACAACATCTATGCGTGTGATGCCGGCAACAGCGCCGTCATGAAGATAACGAAAGGCGGAGCGGTCTCCGTCTACTCTGCCGGAACCGATTCCGAGCCGTTCCGGGTTCCGAACTATCCCGCCTTCGATGCCGAGGGGAACCTGTATGTCTGCGACTCGGGAGACTGGCTTGAAGACAACGGCATAATCTATCGCATTAGGCCGGGCGGTGAGGCGGAGGTCTGGGACAGACGGCCAAAGGAGTTTCCGAACGGCCTCTGCATCGGCCCGGACGGTGACGAAGTCTACGTTGCCATGAGCGTCAACCCGCCCCGCGTGATCCGTATCATAATCGGGGCCGACGGCTCGCCCGGACACACCGAGACCGTAGCGGAGTTCCCGATGACCGTTCCAGACGGGGTTGCATTTGATACCGACCGCAATCTCTACGTGTCGATGTACAGGCCCGATGTCATCTATCGCAGGACTCCCGAAGGGCAGATCGACATCCTCGCCGAGGACTACCAGGGGACTCTCATCGCCGCTCCCACCAACATCGCCTTCTGCGGCCGAGACCGCGATATGCTGCTGGGCGCCAACATCGGTAGATGGCACATCACCCGGTACGACGTGGGCGCTTCGGGCCTTCCCCTGCACTACCCCGATCTGGGTTGACGTCTCGACGCTGGAAGTTCGAGCAGTTCGCGACGTCGCCAGCGATGACCACCTGACTGGAACCGGCTCTTCTAGTACTCATTCAACTTGAGAATGTGATGAACTGGCAGTTGCCGCTTTATCCCCTCTCCCGTCGTGAAATAGGGCAAAGCCGTTTTATCCCCTCTCCTCTTCGCGGGAGAGGGCTAGGGTGAGGGTGAATCATAATATCGACATCATGCAGAAGAGGTACTAATCCGTGTCCTCGAACTATTCCTCCTGCGGGCACAAATTCAGTCCGAGCGCGTCCAGGTCGTTGTCAGGCACCCCGCTTAGACCGCTGGGAACGCACCCCGATAGCTGATTACCCGAGAGTCGTAGCCGCGTCAACGTGTCGGTCAGGTCAACCAACTCCGGCGGAATCGGACCGCTTAGCCGGTTCGTGTGCAGGTTCAGTTGGGTGAGCACGGGAAGACCGCCCAGCGACGGCGGAATTGCTCCGCTAAGCCGGTTCTGAGAGAGCCACATCCTCCTCAAGCTGTCCAGCCCTCCCAACTCTGAAGGAATCCTTCCGGTAAGCTGGTTGTCATGGATCAGCAGGTCCCCCAACTTGGCGAGGCTGCCCAGTTCTGCCGGGATCGATCCCGTCAGTTGGTTGCCGCGAAGGTTCAGGATCTCCAGGTTCGCCAATTCGCCCAATTCTTTCGGAATCGTCCCGTTCACCTCGTTCTGATGAATCCAAATCCACCTCAAGTTTTCTAAATCCCCTAGTTCAGCAGGGATGCTGCCCGTCAATCTGTTGGTGGGTAGATGCAGTTGAGTGAGATTCGAGAGTCTGCCCAGTTCAGGCGGAATGCTGCCCGTAAGCTCGTTGCCTCCGAGCCACAGTATCTGAAGGCTGTCCATGTCACCCAGCTCCGGAGGAATCTGGCCTGACAGCTGGTTATTGTGGACCACGAACCACTCCAGTTTGTCCAACCGTCCCAACGACGCGGGAATCGTCCCCGACAACTGATTGTTCCGGAGCTTCACTTTCTCCAACTTGGAAAGATTGCCAAACGTATCAGGTATCGGACCGCTCAAACCCGATGTCGGATCATCCCTGCGATGATTTGCGTGGAGCCATAACTCCCTCAGATTGGTGAGGTTCCCGAGTGAATCAGGCATCCGCCCGCTCAGCCTGTTGCTGTGGAGGTTTAGGTAAGTCAAGCCGGTCAGGTTGCCCAACTCACTTGGAATCCGCCCTGTCAGGTCATTGCTCCGAAGATTCAGGTACGTGAGCCCGGAAAGGCGACCTAGTTCTGCCGGCACCGTGCCGTTCAACCCTCCGCCTCGGATGTTCAGCAACACCACTCGTTCCGGTAGTCCTTTGAGGGTGATCCCTTCCCACTCAACCATCGGCAACGCTTGGTGCCAATTGAGTGGTCCTGTGCCCGCCAATGAGTCCCTGGCTTGGAGCAGGACCTCGCAGTCGGACACGAGACTGGGATTGTTCTCATCCGTGACGGCGCCACCGGTGATGCACACACTCTCTTTGGTCGTTTGGGTGGATGTATCCGACCAGATGCCTGCTCCAACAAGAGTGACCGCCCGCACTTGTACACCGTATTCGGTGCTGCCGGTTAGTCCGGTAATCGTGTGCCCAAAGTCTCCACCAACTGCTGCGGTCCACACGTTTTCCATAAGGGTCCACTCGGAGTCCTCACCCTCATAGTCGATCGAACGAAGGTATCTAAGGTCGTATGCCTCAATATCCCATCCGCCGGTCTCATCGGGCGCCATCCAGGAAACGGAAAGTTGCCCGTCTCCAGCTGAAATCTCGTTGACTATCGGGGCGCTGGGCACTCGACTAACCGCCAGGTTGTACACATGGGTAGAAAGTCCGTCTGAAGACGTGGTCCCGACCCGGATCACCGTGATCCCTGAGTTGAGGTCCACCTGATGCCCATCCAAGGAGCTGTCGGCATCCTCCATTTCAAGATCATTCCGATTGAGGAACTTAATCTCCACGTTGTGTTCGCTGACGGGAAGCACACTAACCTGCGAGAAACTCGACAAGGCGGTGTAGTCAGTCTCATACGGATCGAAGGTCTGGACGAGCCTCCCTGGACTTATGGTTAGGTCCGCCAGCAGCACATCGCAGAACGGAATACTCACCTCATCGAAGTCATTGTCCTCCACATCACGCAGTCCTTCGGGTACGCACTCTTCAAACAGGTTCTGCCGAAGGGTCAACTGCTGCAGATTGTCGAGTCCGGCAAGCGACGCCGGAATCGCTCCCGTCAACCTGTTTTCTCTCAGTAGTAGCTGTTCCAACTCTGTCAGATTGCCCAGTTCCTCCGGAATCGGGCCTGACAACAGGTTTCGCCAAGCCGACAGCACTTCGAGATTAGCAAGGTTGCCCAGCGACGAAGGCATCGGCCCGGTCAGCTGATTCTGCGCAAGGTACAGTTCTTTCAGGTCCGCAAGGTTGCCCAGCCCGCTCGGAACTGGGCCGCTGAACTCATTCCCCCACAGCGAGAGCGACTCCAATCGCGAAAGGCCGCCCAGCCAGTCCGGCAATTCACCTGTCAGCAGGTTGCTTGACAACACCAGCCGTTCAACATTGACGAGACTCCCAAGTTCCGCAGGCAGAGTTCCGGTCAGCCGGTTTCGCCAGAGTGATAGCTCCACCAGATTTACGAGTTCTCCGAGAGATGAAGGCACCTCTCCCGTCAACAGGTTCTGAGAGAGGTTCAGTTTCTCCAGGTTCGCAAAGTCGCCTATCGACTCCGGTATCGGGCCGGACAAACGGTTCCCCCAGAGTGACAGATCCCGCAGTTCGACCAACCTGCCCAACTCTCCAGGCACGGGCCCTAACAGCCTATTCCGTGAAAGCGACAGCTCCCGCAACCCGGTAAGTCTGCCCAGTTCGGAGGGAATTGCCCCGGTCAGATCGCTATCATGGAGATTTATCTCCGTGACGCGTCGCGGGCTTCCACCAACGGTGATTCCCTTCCATCCGGCCAAGGGAGTGTCAGCCGACCAATTCAGCTTCGCGCTTCCAGCCAGGACGTCACGGACCACCAGCAGCGCGTTGCAATCGGCTAACAGACCCTCGTTGTTCTCTGGATCGGTCACCGCCCCTGCCGCACCGCATTCGCCCGCCGTCTTCTGTAGCGGCATTTCCGTGACGGCGTTCGACCATGGGCCTGCTCCCTGTTCATTCTTGGCTCGTACTTGCACGATATACGGGACTTCCCCGGACAGAGACGCAATGACGTACTCCAAATTCCCGGAAGCCGCACCGGTCCACACGCCCTCAATCGTGGTCCAGTTCGCCTCTTCAGCCTCATCGACATCCTGCAGAATGTAGCGCAGATCATACGAGGTAACCGGCGAACTCCCCATGTCTTCGGGAGCCGACCAGGAAGCGGTCAGAGTTCCAAGCCCCGGAGTGAGCGAGTCCAGGGTTGGAGCGCCGGGCCGGCTCTTGTGCCCGTAGACCTTGATGGTCCACGACCGGAGTGTCCCCCCTCGGTTCGCATAGTGGTCGGCAAGACGCAGCGTCCACCTGCCGTTGGGGTCTTCACCCAGATGTTTGGCCGAACCAAAGCGAATTAGGCCGTCCAACTCAACGTAGTACGTCCTCGTGACCCCTTCTTCAGTCTCAGTGTAATGACGAGTATTAAAGGGAACGGCAATCTTGGACACGAATCCTGAGGGCGATACCAGTTCGATCTCCAAGTCCCTGAGGGAAGTATGGAAGAAGTCTGCCTTGACCTCTACGAACTCGGTGAATCGGATGTCGGAATTCACGGTGAGTTTGGAAGTGACGGTCAATGGTCCGCTGGACCTAGGATTTGGAATCACCGTGGATGACTTGGACGAAATTCCGTAGCTCTCCTGTGGCGGAACTACAGTCCATCCCCTCGCCAGATCCACGGCGGCCTGGGCGTCTACTACGCCAAAACCATACTCGTGATTGAAGTGGTAGCGATCATCATCCGATTCTGCCCCGTAGAGACGCGCTCCGTCCTCCCAGCCGGGGTTGCCAGGCTCGTTCTTCCGAGCCGTGGCGGCTAGGGAACCTCTGAACAACCAGCTGTGGAGTTGGGCTGAGTTGATTGTAGGCGTTTTCGGAGATGTTGAGCCTTTACTTGGAGCTTAGGTGGGGTTATTTCGTCCTGCTTTTGCCTCTGGCGGGACATCTTCGTCCCTGTCAGCCCTGATTGGGCCCACGTATACAAGGTCACTCACACTGCCAAGTATCGCTCGGCTCTCATCAGGTTGGCGAACCCCAGCAGCAATGCCAGCCGCTGCGTGTTCTTGGCCAGCCCTCGGTAGCGGACCTTCGTGTAGCCAAAGCGCCTCTTGACGTACAGGAACGGATGCTCCACCTTCGCCCTTACTGATGCCTTGCGCTTCTCCCTCGCCGCATCATCGCTCCCAACCTTCAGTTTTCGACGCTGACCAGGCCTCATCGCCACCTGCCACTCCACCTCCAAGTCTCGATTCTCAGGCCTCTTGTCCACCCCCTGATACCCCGCATCACCCCACACTTGTGTCTCCCCACCGTGCAGTAACCGAGGCGTTTCAGTCACGTCATGCACGTTCGCCGGCGTTGTGGACACGCTATGCACCACTCCCGTCTCAGAGTCCACTCCGATATGCAACTTCATACCGAAGTGCCACTCGTTACCCTTCTTGGTCTGGCGCATCTCAGGGTCGCGCTCCTTACTCCGATTCTTCGTCGACGACGGCGCGGCGATGATGCTCGCGTCCACTATAGTCCCCTCCTGTAGACGAAGTCCCTGAGACTCCAGATGACGGTTTATCTCCTCCATCAGGCCCGTGCCCAACTCGTGCTTGTCCAACAGATGGCGGAAGTTCAGGATCGTCGTCTCGTCCGGCAACGGCCCAGATAGCCTCAGACCTACGAAGCGTCTCACCGACTCGACCTCGTAAAGCATGTCTTCTATCCCGGGGTCGCTCAGGTTATAGAACAACTGCACGCAATGTATCCGAAGCATCGTCGACAACTCATAGGGGCGCCGACCACGGCCAGCCTTGGGGTAGAACGGTCGGATGCGCTCTTCCAACTCTTCCCAAGGGATCAGACCGTCCATGCGTTCAAGAAACTTCTCCCTGCGAGTCTTTCGCTTCTTGCCCTCGTATTCCAAGTCGGCGAAGGTTGGCTGGTCCATCGAATCTCTCCTCGGCTATCGTGATGACCCCCATGATACTATGCCTTAGAACATAGACTTGTTCAGAGGTTCCCTAGAATTAGCTTGATGTCTCTCCACGTCAGATTGGGATTGGCGCCCCGCATCAATGCCGCGACGCCCGCGACTATGGGCGTCGACGCCGAAGTCCCGCCGAACTCTTCAAAGTAGCGATCGGAATTCTCCGTTGTGAGAATGCTGCGGTGAACGTTGGGGGCGCCGTTGGATGGTGCGCACACCCAGAGATTCGCGCCCATTTCCGAATAAACGCTCCTGACGTTGTGTTCGTTGACCGCGCAAACGGCCGTCACGCCATGAAAATTGGCAATCTCGTCGAGGTTTGAGTCGTCGCCGCGTCCCACAGCTTTGACTAAACTCCCTCCGGCAATCGTTCCGTCCTCATCTAGTTGGTGGTCCCTGCCGCCGTTGCCTCCTGCGAAGACATAGAACACTCCCTTGCCACCTAACCCGTCCTTGATGCCCGTCTCTATTGCTCGCTCCCAAAGCGCATCGGCGCGTCCCAGCCAGGGTCCATCAACAGGTCCCCAACTATTATTCGATACTGCAGTTGTGTCCCTATTTCGAGTCATGGCATCGGCTCTATTGACGGTCGTCGTGTCGACAAGGTAGTTGTACCCGTAGACGTTGGACCTTGGAGCCACGCCGCGCACACCCATCTCGTTGTCCCGAGCCGCGATGATTCCCGCAACGTGCGTGCCATGATGCTCAAACGGCGTGTATATGTCGTCGTTCCCGCCGTAATCATGATTGCGGGAAGTGTAGACATTGTCCCTCAGGTCCTCATGGGAGTGGTACATCCCGTCATCCACCACCGCAATGTTGACGCCCCGGCCCTTGATATCATCCGCCCAAACCGATTCAACATTGATGCCCTGCTCCTGAGAGTCTTGGAAATGCCACTGGCATGAATACAGAGAATCTCTTATCAGTGGATCATTCAATAGTCGCGTATCCGCTTCACACTCGTCGATCATGTCGCCGTACCGCACGTCCTCGAACGCGTGGATCGTGTACGGGACGGGATAGCTGGTGACATCGGTCGGTGCGCTGATCTTGACGTAGTAAGTTCCTGGACCGAAGTCGTCGCGAATTTCGAAGCCATCCGCTTGGCCGACCCGAGGTTCCGGATTAACATTTATGGAGATCTCTTCACCTTCGCTGTTGAACACTTGGACTGTGAGAGGTTCAATGGGCAAACGGCTCCATGTATTCTGTAAGTCTTCGTATTGAAAGAGGATGGGGTTCTTGGCATATACCACTAGATCCGTGGATTCGGTAAACGCTAACCTAAAGTAGTGACCCTCGTTCCGAGAGCTAATCGTTCCTGGGATTGGAGCATCGAGACTTAGGCGAGTGGCTGTGCCAGTTGTGTTGCCGATGTCAGTTACGGCCTCCGCGTACAGCGTGTAGTCCCCGACATGCTGTTTCTGGAAGCTGATAACGGCTATATAGTAGATTCCAGGCATGAGGCTTGCCCGAAGGTGAAAATTGCTCCACCTATTGACGATACGACTATCATCATTAGCCAATAGTCGGTTGCCTCTGCTATCGAACAAGTGCCCGACGGTGTCAAGCTCGCCAGTGGTGTAAAGCCATACGTCAGTGGTCCCTGACCTGCCGGACAGGTCCAGCCTGAACACATCCTGGTCGTCGGCAGGCTCAATGCGTCCGTCAATCGAAGACCCAAGAGGCAGTCCGGTAGCGTTGTTTATAGAGTTGCCGTAGTCGTCCCCAGCCTGACCTCCAACCACTCCATAGCTGAAGACAAATAAGACGATAACGAATGAAAAGAGGAAGGGAGCCCTCGTCGCCGAGAGCCACGAGGCGAAACGCTTCGAAAACGCTGTGCTCATAGTGGTCGTGATGCGGCTAGCACTCAGTCAACCTGAAAATGATGTGAACTGGCAGATGCCGCTTTATCCCCTCTCCCGTCGTCGGAGAGGGTTAGGGTGAGGGTGAATCGCAATGTCAAAATCATGTGGATCCGGTGCTAGCCCTGGAACCAGCCCTCTGACATTGCCGTCGCTATGAGAGCGTCCTTCTCATCTTCCGACCCGGGAGGGAAAGGCGGTCGAGGTGCCCCGCAATCGACGCCGAATCGGGCTCCGGCAAGCGCCTTGAAGCCCGCCGGGAATGGAATCGTGCGGCTGAGGTTCACGAACTCCGTCGCACGTATCTGGGCGGCAAGTCTCCCCTCTTCATCTCCCGCTTGGTGGGCATTCCAGATATCCACCCAGAGTTCGGGCACTATGCACAAGGGACCGTCGATGCACCCTGCCGCCCCTATCGCCAATGCCGGAGCCATCAGCAGCGAGCTTCCGATAAAGCAGTCGAACCCCATACCGATGAAGGCGCCGACGTTGTGGAACTCCGACGAAGAGTGCTTGAGCCCCCTGAGCTGTGGCGCCCGGTCTCGGATCTTCTCCATGAGCTCGGGCTGAATGTCAACTCCTGTGGCATGGGGAAGGTTGTAGGCAAACAGCGGCAGGTCCGCCGCGCTGCCGACGACTCTGTAGTACTCGACAATCGCGTCGTCATCGACACCGTAGAAGAAGGGAGGAACGGCGCAGATCGCCTCTACTCCCGCCTTGGCGGCATGTTCGGCCTGGCGAGCTGCCTGTACGGTCGTCGCGGCGCCGACGTGCATGATGTTGTTGGCGCGACCGCCATTCTGGTCCGCCGAAATTTCCGCGATGCGGTTGTTCTCGGCCTCCGTGAGATATACGCTCTCTCCCGTGCCTCCTGCAATCCAGAATCCGTGCGCTCCCGCGCGCACGTTTCCTTCATACACCACCCGAAAGGCCTCTTCATTCAGCCCTCCGTCAGCAGTCATCGGTGTGACAATGGCAGGATAAACCCCTTTGAATACAGGCATCATGTTCTCCGTCTACAGAATCTGGCCGCCATTGTAGCACTAGGTGAACGAGCATCGTGTGGCGTCTGGACGTGATTGGGTGGGTAATGGTACTTTTTGGTACGTGCCGTATCTGAAGACTCCCAGGTTCTGCCGGCACTAACCGGTAACGCGTTTTGCCGTCACGCGTTATGTTAGAAAGAGGAGGACGTACGCAAAGATGACGAAGTGGCTCATAGTCGGACTTTTCGCGCTGTTCGCTCCTATGGTAGTCGCGTGTGCAAGTGACGGCGGAGACAGCGAACCCACGGCCACGCCGAAACCGCAGCCCAGCCGCAGGGGCAATAAGCTGATCGAGGGCACAATCACCTTCAAGGGAGTTGAAAACCGCATCGCCGGCGCGACGATCTACGTTAGCCTGGAAGATATAAGCATCCAGGTCGACGAGGGAAAGACCCTGGTGGAGCAGGTCATTCGAGACGTGTCAGTCGATCCATCTGACTTGCCGACGTATAGGTACCTCATGGAGCACCGGGAGCTGGAGCCCAAGGACACGTTCAGAGTTCGAGTACACCTCGACGCCGACAATTCTGGAGACATCTCCGAGGGTGACTTTGCATGGACGTCCCAATACCCCGCCTCCATGGCTGTGGGATCCAGCGTTCTGAATGCCGTGAACGTGACGGTAGAACCTGTAGTCTTAGAACAGACCGAGGACACTGAAGCAACGGTCCGCGTGGAAGCCCCCATTACCGACTTCGAACTGACGACGGCTCCGACCAATCCCAACACATACGTCATCAAGCTGACCTCTCTTCAGCCCGACGCCTGTGCCCGTACCAATGGATATGAAGCCGTCCGTCAGCTCCGCGAGGAAGACAGTATCGACGTGGAGGTCTACAACGTCGTACCGGCTTCAGCGGATATCGCCTGCGCCGCGGTGATCGATACCACCGATTGGGAGATCGAAATCGGCACCTTCGAGGAACCGGATGCCGTAGTCAACCTCCATATCAACGACGACGTCTATCGACTCACATCTGGCAGCCCGCCGAAGCTGGAACCCACAAATGCCGAACCGCCGACTCTCCCAACCATTCGCGGTACGATCGAGTTCGTTGGAGCCACGGAGCCGATCACCGGCGAACTGCTCTACATCAGGCTTGAGGATTTGAGTAGACCCGACCTGGGCAAGCAGAGGATTACCGAGAGGGCGATACCCAGCTTCTCAACGGAACCCTCAGATCCGGCAAGATTCCCGTACATCATCAACTATCAGGAGCCGAGGACATTTGGAGAGTACGCCCTCGAAGTGCACCTCGATGTCGATGGATCAGGCAAAGTTGACCGGGGCGATTACGTCACCACCGCGACCTACTCCTTCATCGGTCATACCCCTTCTAAGCGGATTAACGTACGCATGACCGAGGTCGAGTGAGCACCGGCTGCCTCGATGAAGTGACCTCCCTCCAGCCATTGGACATCCGCATGGCTTGAACCCCACGACCTCACTGGTTCAAATGGATTCGGGTACCAATCGGTCATCACCCTGAAAACACCCCACGGCAAACCTGTTGTAGGGGCAACCCTTGTGGTTGACCGTTCCCGGCGCCAACCAATCTTCATCCCCTTATGTGGCCTCCGCAAGGCCACCGTCATTCCCGCGAACGCGGGATTCCATGCCCCGTCCATCTCCCGATGGGGCGATTCGCAACTCCCCCACTTTGACCCCAAAGAACCCATGAACTATGGTAGGTATGCCGGAGAAACGCTTGCTTCTGAACGTGCCTCAATCCGCGATTCCACATGAGACGATTTGAGAACATGAACAAAAACTTCCTGCCGTGCATTGTCATTCTCAAACAGTCTCACTTACTGCCCTTCCGCAGTTCGCGCATTGAAAAGCAACTTCAGGGCAACGTCCTGAAGGGAGAATTAGTGGGAGTCAAATCTAAAACGAGGAAGATTCGAGGGATTTCGTTTGCCTTCGCAAACCCTCTCATTCTCAAACCCTCTCACCAAGCCTACCGCAGGACCGGATTTCATCTGCATTCGCAAACCCTCTCATTCTCAAACCCTCTCACCAAGCCCGGCGCAGGACCCGAATTTAAGATGCCTTCGCAAACCGTCTCATTCTCAAATCCTCTCACCAAACCCGGCGCAAGGCCGAATTTGATTTGCATTCGCAAACCCTCTCATTCTCAATCCCTCTCACCAAGCCTATCGCAGGACCGAATTTTATCTGCATTCGCAAACCCTCTCATTCTCAATCCCTCTCACCAAGCCTATCGCAGGGCCGAATTTATTTTGCCGTCGCAATCCCTCTCATTCTCAATCCCTCTCACCAAGCCCATCGCAGGGCCGAATTTATTTTGCCGTCGCAATCCCTCTCATTCTCAAACCCTCTCACCAAGCCTATCGCAGGGCCCGATTTCATCTGCATTTGCAAACCGTCTCATTCTCAAATCTTCTCAACACGCCCGGCACAGGACCGGATTCCAAACCCGTCCGGGCGACCCTCACGTTTGACAGTCCACCTGCCCGCCCGTACACTCCCACGAGCCTAGTAAGCAAAGCCAAGGAGACAGGCAAATGCGGGTATTGATTACGGGTTCCGCCGGACAGATCGGCCAACACCTCATCACTCACTTGAAGGACCGCTACGAGTTTCGTGGACTCGACGTTCGTCCGACGCCACAGATAGATGACTACACGGTCGCAAGCGTTACCGACTGGGACGCCGTCAGCCACGCCTCGCAGGGCGTGGACGCGACGGTCCACCTGAGCAACGTGGGCGGAGATTGGGAGCAGGCGTTCCAATCGATGGCGGGCACCCGTCACGTCTTCGAGGCAGCTCTGGAGCACGGCGTGAAGCGCGTCGTGTTCGCGAGCCGGGGCGGAGTCCACCCATCCTCCTACTACCTACGAAGCATTACCCGCACCGATGCCCTCCCTACCCGACCGGACAGCTACTACACCATCTCAAAGGTGTTCGGCGAGGCAATGGGAGACATGTTCTCGGCACGGCACGGCATCGGCGTCGTTTCGGTCCGCATTGGGAACTTCAACAAGGACCGCCCGGAATCCGGCCATCCCCACCAGCTGAGCCACGGCGACTGCGTCCGCCTGTTCGATGCGGCACTCACCGCTGAGGGAATCACCCACGAGCGCGTCTTCGGCGTGTCCGACAGCAACTGGCCCCTCTATGACATCGAGCACGGCAGGAAAGCCATCGGCTACCACCCCCAAGACCGCTCCGAGGTCCCACAGGACGTGATCGACCAGGGCTAGGGTCGCGCCCCAGCTTCAGCGATCTGATCAGTGAATGGAGTATGGCCTCCCACACTGTCGGACCGACTTCGAGAGCACCGTTGCTTGACTACACCAAGGTAACGATTGAGGTACACCGTGCCCACTCCAAGACCCCTCTACATTGGCCGGACGCCCCAGTTGCTCGTCGACAACTACGTGATCGAGTACGTGAACTTCGTCACGCGAGTGATGCACACGCCCACCAATCACCCGTCCAACCCGATAGTCAAGACCGACAGGCCGTGGGAGATAACCAGCTACTTCCGCACCAACACATGGAACGTCCACTGGGACGAGCACGAGTCCATCTACAAGCTCTGGTACGAGGACATGGGTTGGGACTACGACGAGTTCATGCGGCTGGAACGCTCAGGAGAGGGACGCAAGGAGGACGAGGTCGCCGCCATCGCGTCATACGACGCTACGATCGACAACCGCCTTCTATACGCTGAGTCCGAGGACGGCATCCTCTGGACGAAGCCGGAATTGGACTACCGATCAGTCGACGGCAGAAGGACGAACATCTGCTTCGGCAATGCGGAGGATGGCCGAATTCACGCCTGCAGCATCCTCAAAGACCCATTCGAGGACGACGACTCCCAGCGCTACAAGGCAATCTACTGGAATGCCTTCACAGGGCTTGAGGACTCGCGCATATCGGCTGCATACTCCGCCGACGGACGGAGTTGGAACAGGTACGAAAAGCCCTTTACCATCGGCCAGATGTCCGACAGGCAGCTAGGAGACGTCATAATCCTGACGGCCGATGAGCAGACCGGAATGTACTACCTGGACACCCGTGCCAGGGCGATGCAGGAACCCCCGTTGAACCCCAAGCACGCCCGCGTTCCGGGTTGGGGTCCTGCCCACTTCCCTCATGACCCCTGGCGGATGGCAAAGCGTCGGGTCTTCTCCTCGACGAGCTACGACATCACCAAGTGGCCTGTCCTCAGCGAAATGCTCGTGCCCGACGACACCGATGACGTGCTGGACGACGAGTTCTACGGGCTGGTCCGCTTCCGAGTCGGCGACCAGTGGCTCGGTCTCATGCCCATCTTCCACAGGACGTACAACACCGTGGACCTGCACCTGCTGCACTCACGAGACGGTTTCCACTGGGACCGTGTAGGCCGCGGGACGCCCTTCATCGGTATATCGACCGACGGTTGGGACCGCTACATGGCCGAGACGTGCAGCCAACCCATCTTCCTGGAAGACGAGATTCGCATCTACTATGCAGGGTCGGATCTGCACCATGACTGGTGGATGTTCGGCGAGCCTGAGGGCCTGGATGTGCCCGAGGCTCGGCCCGGCTGGAACGGCGGGCAGACTGGACTCGGCTTGGCAACTCTTAGGCCGGAGGGTTTCGTATCTCTTGCAACCGACGCCCGCGAAGGAGTCACTGGCACTCACACCTTCATTGGAGACGGAAGCACCCTCATGGTTAATGCCGCCTGTGCCGACGGGGGCTTCCTTGCCGTTGAGCTTACCGACGCGGACGACAACGTCGTGCCCTGCTACGAAAGGTCCTCCTGCGACGTGTTCACCGGGGACTCTACCGCTCACGAGGTTACATGGCAGGGCCGCTCGGAACTCCCTGGCTGTGTGACCAAGGGTGGGGCCAAACTCCGATTCTATAGCCGCTACTGCGACCTCTATTCCTTCAGGATCGCCTGAAAGCAGGCCGGACTTCGCAAGCGCCTACGACTAAGCGCCCCTTGAGGGCAGCTTCACGAAACCCAGCCAGAAGCCTTCGACGGCCTTTATGACCTGCATGTACCTGTCGAGGTCCACGGGCTTGACGACATAGGCGTTGGCGTGAAGGTTGTACGACTCCACTACGTCTCTGTCATCCTCGGAACTCGTCAAGATAACGACCGGAATCCGCCTCAGGTCGGGATCGGACTTGATCTCCGCGAGTACTTCCCGGCCATTGATGGTCGGAAGATTCAGATCGAGCAGTATGAGGTCGGGACGTTGGGCATTCCCGTAACTTCCTTCTCGACGGAGAAGCGAAAGTCCCTGTTCGCCGTCCTCGGCGACCGTTAGGTTCTTCCTGATGCTGGCATCGGAGAGGGCCTCGCGCGCGAGTTCGACATCGCCGGGGTTGTCCTCGACGATCAGGATCTCGATTGGGGGTCCGATCTCGGTAGTTGTCATTACCTATGGTTCTCCGCTTTCGGCGACGGCAGGAAGGGTGAAATAGAAACTCGACCCCTCCCCTAGCTTGGATTCGGCCCAGATACGCCCTCCATGCCTGTCGATGATCCTCTGGCAGATCGCGAGACCTATGCCGGTGCCCGGTATCTCGGCATTCCGATGGAGTCGCTTGAAGACTCCGAATATCCTGTCCGCGTACCTTTGATCGAACCCTACCCCGTTGTCGCGAATTGTGAATGTCCAATGTTCGCCGTCACGCTCGGCGGCAAGCTCAACACGGGGTCGTTTCTCCGACCGGAACTTCAGCGCGTTCCCGATGATGTTCTGAAGCAACTGCCGCAGCTGTGAAGGATCTCCCATCACCCTGGGGAGGTCGGAGTAGACGATCTCGGCGTTGCTCTCGCCGATAGCCACTTCGAGGTTTGACAGCGTCTCCTCGAGAAGAGGGACGGTTTCGGTCGGCGTCAACTCTTCGCCACGCGTGCCAACCCTCGAATACGCAAGGAGATCGTGTATGAGCCGCTGCATTCTATTGGCGCCGTCCACTGCGAAGTGGATGTACTTGTCGGCGCGATCGTCGAGCTGGTCGCCATATCGACGCCCCAGGAGCGCGACATAACTTGAGACCATTCGAAGCGGTTCCTGAAGGTCGTGAGAGGCAACGTAGGCGAACTGCTCCAACTCGCGATTGGAGCGTGACAGCTCTTCGGCCTGTTGCGAGAGTTGGGCATGAAGCTGTGCGTTGGCAATCGCGCCCGCAATGTATACTCCTATACGTTCCGCCAAGAGGCGGTGTCGCTCCGAGTAGGCGGACTCGGTTAGGGAGTGGAGATTTAGGCACCCAATCGGTTCACCGCGATACAGAAGGGGGGCCGACAGGAACGACCGAAGCCCCATGCCGTAAGCGCCGACCAGGCCGACGTATCCCTCAGAAGCCTCCGCTTCGTTCATGGGCTGAAATACAATGCACCGTTGGGTCTTGATAACTGCTTGAGACAGGGTGCCCTCGACCGAGTACGACTGGTCCCTGGCTCGGCCCGGCACCTCTACCACGCTTGACTGGTAGGAATCCACCATGTGATCGGGTCGGTCCCCGGTCAGGTTGATAACGATTCGATCAAACGGAAGGAGCTGAGCCACCTCACGGGCGAATCGGTGGTATACCTCATCGATTGCGAGCGATGACCCAATGATGCGGGCGATATTCGAGAGAGTCTCTTGATCACGGGTTCGCCTTCGCTGTTCGGCGATGCTTGCTCTGAGGGCGTTCTCGGCGCGGCGGCGGTCGGTGATATCGTAGCCGTAAATGTGACCGACGCCGTATTCCTGCATCCCAACAACAACGAAATGAAACCATCGGCTCCCGACATCTGCCTCCAGATTGAAGTGGCCATCGTTTGCAATGGTCTGTTCGATGTTCAGGCTGCTCAGGGCTGGAAGGATGCTGACTAGGGAAGAACCTTCCATGGCCAAAGGGCCAAAGACCTCGGCAACTGCCGGGTTGATGGTGAGCACGGTGCCGCTGGAGTCAAAACGAAGAACCGGCGACGGATTGAAGTATGCGAATGACGGCGCTTCCGGTTCATCTATCTGGCCCATAGCCAGACCGTCGTCCAACTCGGGAAAACGCCCTACCGCATCGTCGGCTTCCCCAGCAACCGGGTCCCGGCTCATTTCGCCGTACATAGCTTCGATCCCCTCCCCTGACGGCTCCGTTTCGTCAATGGCGTGGCTCTAAAACGGCCACCACCACTTTTTCTTGGATTCAGGGAGGGGTGGAGGGGGCGGAGGCGCAACGACAGGGCGTCGGGAGGCGGGATTGTCCAGCCAGCTGACTACGTCGTTGAACCGGCTGAGCTCGATGGGTTTCCTGCTAAAGCGGCTAACCGGGATATTATACGATTCGAGTAGACTCTCTTCCGCCTCAGTCCCCGTAAGGATCATCACCGGTATTGTGCTCAAGCCTTCGTCGGCCGCCATTTCCTTCAGGACTTCCAGTCCGTCCTTCATTGGCAGGTTCAGGTCGAGCAGGATGAGGTCGGGACGCGCGGCGCGCGAGTATTCCCCCTCTTGGCGAAGATACATCATCGCGGGCTCTCCATCGCCCACGACGACCACATTGGCCTCGTGATTCGACTCCTCGATAACCTCTCTGGTAAGCTCGACATCACCGGGG
This sequence comes from Dehalococcoidia bacterium, assembly GCA_963662435.1. Taxonomy (GTDB): domain Bacteria; phylum Chloroflexota; class Dehalococcoidia; order Lucifugimonadales; family VXLM01; genus VXLM01. Next base: position 64,530 of record OY759598.1, read on the forward strand.
TTATCTTCGACCAGCAGGATGTTGTAGGGACCTCGTTCAGCAGTGTCCGTAGCCATGTCTGCCTCCTTGTCAGGTGCGACTCAGGTATGGTTCACGACGAATGGACTCGTGCACTGCACGTTACAGCGCTACGAAGTACTTGTCAATATCGTAGCTGCAACCACTCATTCCAAGGGGATCCGCGATTTCTCGCGGAGTTCAGTGTCGATGATGGGCCAACGAGTTACCGGTTTCGTCGCGGGGCGTGCTGAGCGTGAAGGTGAGCGCTGGACACCGCAGACGTGCTTCTAGATCTCGGGATGAAGCGTGTGCCACTCGTTTGCCTGCTCGTAGGCATGAGCGACGCGGAGGAGCATCTCTTCCTGAAGGTGTGACGCCATAAACTGAACACCTACCGGCAGACCTTCGCTGAGCCCCGCAGGGACGGAGATAGCCGGGATCCCCGCTATGTTGGCAGGTTGGGTGAACACGTCGTTGAGGTACATCATGTAAGGATCGGCCGTCTTTTCGCCTATCGGGAAGGCGACCGATGGCGACGTGGGTGACACGAGCACGTCGAACTCTTCGAAGACTCGATCGAATTCCTGCCGGATGAGCGTTCGTACTTGCAGTGCCTTCTTGTACCAAGCGTCGTAGTATCCGGCGGAGAGGGCATAGGTACCAATCATAATGCGACGCTTGACTTCCGGACCGAAGCCCTCACGCCTGGTGTTTTCCAGGGCGTCCCACATGCTTCCCGGACTCTCCGTCGAGTACCCGTACTTCACCCCGTCGTACCGTGCGAGGTTCGCCGATGCCTCGGACGGCGCGACGATGTAGTAGACGGCCATCGCGTAGGGAGTGCTGGGCAACGAGGTCTCCGCAACGACTGCGCCGAGATCGGCAAGTGTGTCAATGGCGCGGCGAACTGCCTCATCCACACCGGGTTCCATACCTTCGACGAAGTACTCTCTCGGCACACCTACTCGAAGCCCCCTAATATCGCCCGTTAGGCCACTTGTGTAGTCGGGAACATCACTGTCTATGGAGGTGGCGTCCCGCGGGTCGTGCCCCGCAATGGAGTTCAGGACCAAGGCCGCGTCTCTCACGTCCTTGGTGATAGGGCCAATCTGGTCCAGAGAGCTTGCGAATGCCACCAGCCCGTACCTGCTCACGAGGCCGTAGGTCGGTTTCAGGCCAACTACGCCGCAGAGCGATGCGGGCTGGCGAATGCTCCCGCCCGTATCAGACCCAAGAGCGTATACGCATTGCGCCGCTGCAACGGCAGCAGCAGGCCCGCCGCTGCTGCCTCCCGGCACACGATCGAGTCCCCAAGGATTGCGAGTTGGGTGGAAAGCGGAGTTTTCCGTGGACGAACCCATGGCAAACTCATCGAGGTTTCCCTTCCCAACAAGGACCGCACCTTCGGCATACAGCCTTGAAGTTACCGTCGCATCGTATGGCGGAATAAAGCCTTCAAGAATCCGAGAAGAGCAGGTCGTGGCTATGCCCCTCGTCGCCATGTTGTCCTTGAGCTGCATTGGAATGCCGGTCAGTGGTGCTCCGTTTCCGGAGGCGATGCGCTTGTCGGCCGCGCGCGCCTGTTCGAGGGCGCGTTCAGGGGTGAGTGTGACGAAGGACTTGATTGACGGTTCAATCGCGTTGGTGCGATCAAGGACCGCCTCGGTCAACTCAACCGACGACAAGTCCCCACTGTGGAGCAGCTTGTGAACCCCATGTGCCGTCATACCCTTTAGGTCGACGTGCGTCATGGGCTAGTCTAAGACCGCGCGCACACGCACGAAGTCGCCGTCGCGGCGCGGGGCGTTTGCCAGCGCATCTTCCATAGGGACGCTGTCCCGAGGTTCGTCCTCCCGCAAAACGGAGCGGGCGTCGCCCGAATGCGCGGTCGGTTCCACACCTTCGGTGTCGGACTGCTGCAGTACCCGAAAATGGTCCAAAATACCAGAGAGTTGCTCGCGCATGACCTCGATCTCATCGTCGGTCATGCCAACTCGGGCCAGCAGCGCTATATGCCGTACTTCATCGGAAGTGAGTGGCACGATTCTACTCCGTATGACGAAACTGGGAACGCGGGGAATTCTAGCAGAGGAACAGGGTTCGTGACTAGCAGACAGGAGTCCTCCCCGTTTCGTATGCCGTGTTGACAGTTCCCTTGCGCGTTTATATCCTCCAATCCCTTGGGACCACTAGGGCAGTCTGAAGACTATTGGAGTTGAAATCAATGAGTGCCAAAGACGAATTCTCCGGCAGAGTTGCGATCGTCACGGGAGGAGGACAAGGGATGGGCCGCGCTGTCGCCCAGCACTTTGTAAATGGGGGAGCTAGCGTTGTTGTCAACGACAAGAACGCCGACGCCGCCAAGAGGGTCGCCAATGCGCTCGGCAGTTCCGCGCTCGCTGCTCCCGGCGACGTGACGGTCAAAGCCGACGTGGACAGGGTAGTCGAGGCAGCAGCCGGAGCGTTTGGAGGCATCGACATTCTGGTCAATAACGCAGGCATCCTCTTTTCCACCACTCTTGCCCATATGGAAGAGGACGAGTGGGACCTCGTAATTGACGTGAACATGAAGGGCACATATCTGTTCAGCCGGGCAGTGCTTCCCTTCATGAAGAGTTCCGGCTGGGGGCGTATCGTCAACTTCTCGTCCACCGCAGGAAAAGCTGTCAGCACACTCGGCGGGCCGCACTACACGGCGGCCAAGGCGGGCATCCTGGGCCTCACCCGTGCCACGGCCAAGGAGGTAGCCCCGTTCGGGATCACCGTCAACGCCGTCTGTCCGGGACTCGTCAACACGGAGATGGTCCAGGAGAACGTCTCTCAAGATCGACTCACGGCATATCTCGAGAGTTTTCCGATCTCTCGCATCTCCGAGCCGTCGGAGGTCGCTGAACTGGTCGGATTCCTGTCGTCGGACAGAGCGGCCTACATTACCGGCGCGTCCCTCGACATCAACGGCGGCGACTTGATGATATCGTGAATCCATTCAACCACGTTAGAGGTCGTCGCGAGTATACTGCCAGTGCTCTTGAAGCCGTTCCTGCGGTGAAAGGCGAACATAGTAAACTTGAACGTCGAGCATGTTAGGCGAATGCCAGATTACCGACTTAGGAACAGTGCTATCACCGAAGACCATTGAACTACCGGAAAGTAAGGGAAGGAACGAATGAACTCTGAGGACCGAAGACAAAATCTGGCGGGGATCTCCGTCTCGCTGCCTACATTCAATGACGATGACTACAGCCTTCAACTCAATCAGTCAACGGCACACATCAACTGGCTGATCGAACAGGGCATAGGCGCCGGCAACGCTGTCATATTTATTGCCGGCGGACTCGGAGAGGGCTATTTCCTCGACGACTACGAATGGGAGGCCATGGCAAACACCCTTGTTGAGGCCGCCGACGGCAGGGCGCCGACGGGCATCGGCATATTTGAGCTAAGCGCCAGGCGAGCTGCGCGCAAGGCGAAGCACGCTGCCGATCTAGGGATGGACTACATCCAGTGCGCGCCGCCTCGATATATGCAGCCGACCGAGGATGAAATCTTCGGCCACTACGACTACATCGGCGACCATGCGGATATCGGCATCATGGCGTACAACACTCCGTGGGCGATGCCGGGCGGGTACAACTTCTCCCAGACCCTGATTGAACGCCTTATGGAGATTGAGAACTTCGCCGGAATCAAGTGGTCGTCCACGAACGTGCAACACTACATGAGCATGATCCGCCTATTCGGGGAGCGACTGAGCTTTATCAGCAATGGAAACGTGCTGTCCATCGGCTACCAGCTTGGCGCTCGCGGATTTACGGACTTCATGGTCAACGTTGCCCCACGGCTATCCCTGCACCGATTGCGACTTGTGCAGGAAAAGCGCTGGGGCGAATTCGACCGCATCGAACTCTCCATGCAAATCGATCCTCCAATCAAGGCCGTCAGACCGGGCGAATTGTCAGGAGCGGGAATGGGTGAGGGCCCTGACGCAAGGTTGCGCCTGAAGGTGCTGGGTCTGGATACCGGGCCGCACTTCCCGGCACAGGTCGGTTATTCCGAAGATCATATCGAGGCGTACCGGCGGCAGGTCGACGCGAGCGGAATTCGAGAGTGGGTCGACTGGGACGGTTCGGCGTTCGACTAGGACATACATGAGGATGAAATGACCGACATCTACACCCGCCTCGGCGTCACTCCTGTCATCAACGGGATAGGTAACAAGACCTTTCTCGGCGGCTCGACTCCAAGCGCGCGGGCAAAACAGGCCATTGAGGAAGCTGATCATTACTACTGCTCCATGCCTGAACTCATGGAGCGCACAGGAGAGCGGGTCGCAGAGCTGCTCGGGGTTGAAGCGGCGTTCATCACGTCAGGGTGCGCATCTGCCATCCTGCATGCCGCCGCGGGGGTGATGGCGGGGACTGAGAAGGAAGATATCGGAAGACTTCCTGACACAACCGGCATGAAAAGCGAGTTCATCTTTCAGAGTAAGCAGCGGTATTTCTATGACCGGTGCTACGTCGTTCCGGGCGGCTCACTCGTGGTCGTAGGCGACGAAGAGGGCTGCACCGTTCAGGAGATGGAAGACGCCATTGGCCCCGACACGGCGGGCATTGGGTACGTCGACAAGTCTCGCGGTACGGAAGACCCGGCGATCGTTTCTATCACCGCGACTATGGAGCTTGGACGGAGGCACGATGTCCCCGTTATCGTCGACGCGGCGTACCAGACCTATCCCCTCGACCGGATGCGCTGGATTTCGGGTGAGGCCGACCTCGTGTGCTTCGGTGGCAAGTACTTTGGGGCGCCGAGTTCGACCGGCTTTCTGTGCGGACGTGCCGACCTCGTGCACGCGGCGTCTCGGCAGGGCTTCGTTGCGTCTCAGTCGGGAGACAGGCCCCGCTCGTTTGGCAGGTCGATGAAGGTCGACCGCCAGGAGATCGTCGGAATGGTCGTTGCTCTCGAGGAGTGGCTGACCATCGACCACGAGGACAGGATTCTGGGACTGCTCGACATGGCGCGGGTGATTCAGCAGGCCGTCGAAGACGTTCCCGGAGTCTCGACCGATGTGCAACGAGTGGAAAGTCATGCCGCGGCGGCACTGACGGTGGAACTCAATCCCTCTCTGATTGCTGAGTCGGGCCACGCAGTCGCGGAGGAATTGGCTACGGGAAGCCCCAGCATACTTGTCGGGCACGACGATTCATCCATACGCATCGCCCTCCACACGCTTCATGAAGGACAGCCTGAGGTCATTGCAGAACGTCTGCGTGCTGCGCTACGCTAACCGGCGATTCGGGAAAACAATAGTCCTCCTGTCACTGAACTGCCGGTTGTCCCACTGGCGTGGCGCGGGGAACCCCTCTTAGGAAAGGACAGACATGACGGACATCTATACGCGGTTGGGCGCGCGCCCGGTCATCAATGCAAGCGGGAACACGACGATTTGGGGAGGCTCCACGCCGACCCCTGCGGTCCAGCGCGCCATGGACGAGGCCAGTGGATACTGGGTCGAAATGGAGGAGCTGCTAGCGCGGTCAGGTGAGCTTATCGCCGAGGCGCTAGGAGTCGAGGCAGCCTATCCGACCTCCGGGTGTTTCTCAGCCCTCGTCCTGAGCACGGCGGCGACAATGACTGGAAGCGACCCCGAGAAGATGGCAATGTTGCCCGATACGGCGGGAATGAAAAATGAGTTTGTCTTCCAGGAGGCCCAGTCCTATGGGTACGACCGGGCCTATTGCGTTCCCGGCGGGAAGCTCATCAAGGTCGGCAACGAGAACGGGTGCACCATTGAGGAGATGGAATCCGCTATCGGGCCGTCCACAGCGGCTATCGTTTACCTAGTAGCCAGGACCAACACCGAGTCAATGGTCAGCTATGACGACGCAGCCATCCTCGCTCACGATCACGGTCTCCCGATCCTGGCGGACTGCGCTGCGCAGATTTACCCTATCAGCTACTTCCTCGAGAACGCGCAGAAGGCCGACCTTGCCTGCTTCGGAGGCAAGTACATGGGAGCACCGCACTCGACCGGTTTCCTCTGCGGCAAGAGGGACTTGGTTGACGCGGCAGTGGGTCATGGCTTCATCTCCCCAGGCAAGCCGTTTGGCAGAGCGATGAAGATGGACAGGCAGGAGATCGTGGGCGTCGTAACGGCGGTCAGCGAATGGTTCGCGATGGACCACGAAGAGCGACTTCTGATCGCGGGAGGCAAACTCGGAATCATTGAAGACGCTGTTGGAGGACTAAGCACGGTCGACTCCACTTCCATTGCCGCCAGCGACAACTACATGGCCATCTCACTCAACGTAACACTAGACATTAAGACTCTCGGCAAGGACGCGCCGGAGGTATCGAAGGCCTTGGACAGCATGAATCCCCGAGTTAGGGTCGACGCTATTGGGGACGACTCCCTTGTCCTCGTGGCTCACAATCTCACGGACGGGGAACCGGAGTTAGTTGCGGAGAGCCTTCGATCGGCCTTGGAAGGGTAATCCCGCTCATTACGTTCGCGCCCTGATCAGGCATGGCGGCAAGTCAAAAGCACACCGCCGCAAAGTCCCTTAAGGAGGTCTCGTTCCTTGTCTGTGCAAGACCGGTTCTCTGTAGGATTCGTTACGTCGGAAAACCCCCACTCGCTCATGCACATGCGGACTCTCGAGGTCTTACGCGAGGTCCATTCCGTCCACGTCTGCCATTTGGGCGGAAGCGACAGGGACGGCATCAAGCAGGCGTCCTCGAAGATCGACTCTGAAACTGAACGGCTGGATGAACTCCTCAAGCGGGATGTGGACGCCCTGCTGGTTTCCGTGCGGAACGATGAGTGCCCGGAAGTGCTGGATGCGGCGGTTGAAGCCGGGAAGTCCGCGCTGTTCGAAAAGCCCGGGGCGTTGACCGCCGACCGTCTGCGGGGTATTGCCGATGCGGCCCGGAGCAAGAACCTCACGATGGGAACCATGCTCACATCACGGAACGACCCAGTTATGCTCGACGTCAAGCGGTCGGTAGAAGGAGGAGCGTTGGGCGACATCATGGCCGTTGAGGCACGCCAGGTTACGTCGCAGGTGAGGTATCGCGATCCCAGCTTCTGGCTGTTTGACAAGGCGAAGGCCGGCAGTGGCATCCTGTCGTGGCTGGGCTGTCATCAGATCGACGCGCTTTGCTACCTGCTCGGCGACAGCATCGAGTCAGTGGCGGCGATGGTGGCCACGAAGAACCCATTCCCCATCGACGTGGAGGACACCGCATGTCTCGTGCTCAAGTTTTCCAGCGGGGCAATCGGAACGCTTCACGCCGGTTACCACCTGGTGGGAAGCGCATCGGGGTACTCCGGCGCGAGATACGACGCGTTCATGGGATTGCGGGGGACGGAAGGCTATATTCGGATCCCGCTCTCGGAACGTGGTGGCTACAGTCTCAACAGCATCGCCGAAGGATGGGCTTCAGGGGGTGTTCGCGACTACTCCTTCAAGCCGGCCGACTCTCCGGCTTACGGAGGTGTGGCAGGCGAGGAATTCGTTCGCCAGTTCCTGATTGCATCCGGAACCGGAGCGCCAGCAATCGCCCCGATAGAAGCTATGGTCCACGTGCTCGAAGTTATCGAGGCGGCCATCGAGTCGTCCGAGACAGGTAGGACTGTTTCGGTCGGCTAGTCGGCAAACTCGATCTGCAGCTCTACGTGACGCAGAGACAGTGTCCGGTCCTTCATTACCGTTCGCATGATCGTGCGTACTTCTATCTCGTTCCTGCCCTTCCTGAACGGTGGGCCGTCGATCTCGTATTCGATCACGCCGCCTTCGTATTCAACCTGGGCAAGTCGTTCAGGGAATTTTGTCCACTCCTGACGGCTCCATGATCCGAACTGACGAGTGGCGTTTCCCGATGGCAAGAGAACTCCGTTAACCCAGACCTCGAGGTCGTCTTCCGCCGTCAAACTTGTCAGGCCCAGTCCCAGGGTACACCACGCAATCTCTCCGTCCGCCGCGGCCTGTTCAACGTCGTCACCAATCGTCAGGGTCAGTAACGCTCCACGACCCGTCAGGTTGAAGCCCAGGTCCACGGGCAATTGTACGTGGGGGACCGCGTATCTGAAGGCATACGAGTGCAGGTCGTTGGGGTTGAGGCGCTCCATGAACTCCCACTCATACCGCTTTGTGGCGCCCGCCAGGAGGTCAGGGTCGGCAAGAACGTTGAACACCCTGCGCTTCCAGTCGGCAGACTTATGCCAGTAGTTGAAGAGGTAGAGACCCGAGGCGCCTCCCTCGTAGTGGCGTGAGGCTATGGCATTGAGAGAGTCATCCTCCGTCGCCGGACGCAATGACTCCACCGGGCCTAGTATTTGGCTCTCGGTACCCTCCGCTACCTCTACGAACTCCTCAATTGGGGCGTGAAGGGGAATGAAGCCTCCACCAGCAGCGACGGTGTCTACCAGTCCTTCGCGAATCCACGTTTCGACATCAAGGCCGATGCGGGCAGCGTCGGCGAGCGTGGGCGGGACTCGAACGAGCACCTCAAGGTCGAGGCCGGTCGAGGCGGATACCTCGTCCATCCTCGCCCTGATCTGACGCATCATGTCCGTAATGAGGTGGCGGCTTCCGTAGGCTTCTTCAACACGGAAGAACGCAGGATGGCGCATGAAGTCGAGTTCCACCCCATCCGTCTCGAAGCGCTCAAACAGGTCGATGACAAGGGCCGCAACGTGCGACCTGATCTCCGGGCGGGCGTAGTCGAGGCCCGTGCGGTTGCCCCAATCGGTGGTATTGGGAATGAACTCCTCCCCCGGCTTCCCGATAAGGTATTCCGGGTGGTCGCGCCTGATGGCCCCGACGTTGTCGTTTGAGAGGGAACTGGCGTAGTGAGAATTCATCCTCAACGATGGGAGGAATTTGAGGCCTACATCATGACAGAGGTTCGTGAAGATCGTGATGGGACCGCCGTCCGACTCGATGAGTCGACTGAGATTCTGTGAAGCGACATCGCTGTCTCGTCCCTTCGGGGGGTCGTCCAACTGTGCGAGAATTTCAAGCGTCTCGTAACGCTGCTTGCTCGTGTCTCCCATACACCATGAAAGGGTGTCCAAACCGGAGTCCACGTAGGTATCGACGATCCGCTCTTTGAGAACGGCCGTGGTCACCGGAGTCATGATCTGAGACATTATCCATCCGTCGTCATTTACGACGATGCGCTTGGGGTGGGTCATGGGGAGGATCCTTCCTTCAACATTGTTGTATCCAGGCTCGCGTAGACTTCGAGGAATGCGCTGCGCCATTACTCAAAGGCCGGGCTGCCTCAGCTCCGGCAGCGGAGATTGATCTATGTCTAGCAGACGTTACAATAACGGCCCCTCCTCAGCGGTTAACCGGACATTTCCGGACATTCTCGGACATTTCTTTCTGTGATTCGGGCTGTTCTGTAAGTTTGTAAGGGTCTTTGCTTGCGGGGTTGGGAGGATACCCCTCTCTGTGTCTCTCCCCCGGGGGGAGGTTGGCAGCGGTGTAACTCGTCCGCCGGGTGGAAGTTGGAGGTGGACGGTCGTTGACGACCGAGACTCTGGAAGTACCCTAACGCTTTTGTGGCAGGGGGAGAGGGGAGTAGAGTGTATTGCGTAGTGAGAACGGGGGTCATCGTGGATCCACGGAGAGGTAGAGGGTGCGATTTCACCGGACATTTCCGGACATTTTCGGACATTTGAAAGACGTAATCGCGTAATGCATTTATGGTAGAGAGTACGAGAACCTGATGTTGGACTCACAGCAGAGTGCACCGAGGACGTTGAAGGAGGCCCGTTAGATCTGACATTTTCCAAGATTCGCTGACAATTCGCATTATGGGGCAGGAGCCCGACCGGTGTCCTGATGTAGACTGAAGTATAGACCGTATGTTCTCTCTGGTCAAACCTAGGCTGATGCTGTCGGATGTCCCTGAACGGCGAGTAGGGTGTACCCACAGTGGGTCCTGAAATTCTCCGGTCGACGATAAGTAATGAGGTGTATACTATACTGTAAGGAGAGTTAGTCTGAACCGTGAGGCTAGTTAGGACGCGAAGTAACGGGAAGCCCCCATTGTTAGCGTCGGCGTCACGGAGAATGAGCGAGCGCAACGTTGCGAATGAGTAGGTACAGAGTAGCGGGCGCAGCCATGCTGGCCGTCGGGGTACTCCTGTTGACCGCCTCCGGAGGGTACTACGCCTACGCTCAGTTCGCAAAGACGGGTCGCGGCGATCTTGTCCACGAAGTTTCTCGGCCAACATTTTCGACCGGGAGTTCCGTGTCTCATTCGGCGCCCGAGCGCCCAGGAATTCAACCTGATGCGGTACAACCACAGGAAGACGCATCTGTGACCTCGTCACCCGGAGTCAGTGACCTAGACCCAGGGTCTTCCACAAACTCATCCACGGAAGTCGTCCGGTTTGGCTTGGGAGGTGACGAGACTGCCGTCTCTGACACTTCGGCGATGTCCTCTTCCGACCCCTCAGGATCCCACCAAGACCTCGACACGACATCGCTAGTGGACGTTGATGCCTCAGTCCAGGAAACGCTGGATAGGTTCCTGGCAAGAGACAGAGTGAGCATCATCACCGGAAATTTGGACGGAAAAGTCAGCACGGCGATTGATGCACTGCTGCTACTTCAAGCCCATCGTCCGGGATATGTTGTCCGTGAATCGGAGCCCCAAGTAGAAACACTGCCGGTCGAGCCACCCGACGTAAGCGACACGTCTCCTTCGATCCGTATCAATACACGAGGGAAAGAGCGAGACCCTGTGGCGAGCAGCAGCTTGATTGCAGAACTCAAGGAAGGGGCCTATACTCGCGCCCCGAACACCATACCTGAATCCGAGTTCGCCACTCGCATAATTGTTGAGGGAATCGGCCTTCGAGCCGAGGTCAAAGAGCTTGAGGTCATCGAAGAGGGCGACAGCAGGGCGTGGGAGACGCCGAAGCACGTCGTGGGCCACATCCCCACAACCTCAAAACCGGGCTCCTCGGGCCAAGGGTGGTACTTCGGGCACCTTGAGAGCCCGATCAGCGGCGAAGGCAACATTTTCCACCGCCTGCCGGAGCTCGCCTCACGATTCAAGGAAGGCGAACATTTCAGCATCAAATTGGACGCCGGGACGAAGAGGTACGTATACCAGGTCTACCGTACGATCGTTATTCACGCCAGCGAATTCGCGGTGTCGGATTCCGGGTTGAATGACATCACGCTGGTCGCCTGCTGGCCTCAGTACGAGTACTCCGAGCGGGTCATTGTGACGGCAGCGTTGGTGGAAGTCGCAGATATTCCTGAGTCTGAACGCATCGAGCCCGCCTCGGGTGAATCGTAGACCTTCACCGACGTTGACGTGCCATGATCCAAGCGCGACAGTGGGTCGATAATTCAGTTCCTGCCTGCAAGCCGTGAGTATCACACTTCGCATTAGCATTGCCGTTGTAGGCTCTATCATCATCGCCGGGATTGTCGGTCTCCTTGCGTGGGGACTTCTGAACAAGCCCTCGATAACCGGTCTCAGCGGCATAACCCGCGTGGGCCAGCCGGCGCCCGATTTCAGCATGGAACTGATCAGGGACGGAAATATCACGCTCTCGGAGCAGCGAGGGAGCGTCGTTGTTATTAACTTCTGGGCATCTTCCTGTCCTCCATGTCGCACCGAGGCGCGCGACCTCGAGGCCGCCTGGAGAGATTATCAGGGCAAGGACGTCGTCTTCATCGGCGCCAACATCCAAGACAGGGCCGAGCCGGCAGGGCGATTCCTTGACGAATTCGGGGTGACTTACCCGAACGGCCTCGATGAGGGTGGACGAATATCCATCGACTACGGGGTGGTGGGAATTCCGGTAACTTTCGTCGTTGACGGAGAGGGAAAGGTGGCGCGAAGATGGGTTGGGGAGATCGACCCCGAACGGCTCACGACATGGATTGATGAGCTCCTAGCGGGCGTAGCCTCCGACGGAGAGACGGAAGGCGCGAACGAGGACAGCTACTACACGTTGGACGAGCTGTAATTTACGCTCAGGAACCCTCTCTCACCGTAAGCGTGAATTTCGACAATTGGTGGGTGTTTCGGGCGATTGGCGAGACGACCACTATTAGTCTCTCCACTTCTTGGCCGAGTACACCGATTGTGAAACCACCACGCCCAATCTCATCGATTTCCATTCGCCGTACGATTTCGGTGCCATCGCGTCGACGCTCGATTACCAAGACAACATAGTCAACCGGCACGACGTTGTCGATGCGCTCGAAACCCCGGGAGTCCCACTCTCCATCGGTCTCTGCGTCATCCATGAAGTCGAGTTCAGGGATAGCGATGTCATCGATGATGAAGCCGTTCTCGTACACGGCAGCATCGGTGATATATTCAAAGCGAACGAGGATCTTGGATCCGACGAATGGAGTAAGGTCTATGCGCTCGTGGAGCCACTCGCTAGATGAGCCGGTGTAACCGTGCCCGTAACTGTTGCCTATAGGGTCTTCTTCTGTAGTGTGGACACCCTCCAGGATTGTCCAAGTCTGCCCTCCGTCGGCAGACGCCTCGACGTAGGCATAGTCCCAGTCTTCCTCGATATCGAACCACGTCATGAATTCAAGGGTCGCCGTCGAGAGAGACGTCAGGTCGAACTCACTGGTGAGAGTCGTGTCGATGGAGTCTCCCCTGTTGCCCCACCAGCACCGGTCGTCGGAATAGCACCGGGTTGGTACCTGACGCGTGGCGAAGTCACCATTGAATTCAATGAGAATATCACCGCTCATCTGGCTGAGATCGAAATAGCGCGAAGAATATGGCGCAAGGAAACCGGTGGTTTCGCCGGGTCGGTTAATGCTGTCGATTTTCCGGACTTGAACCTCGCGATTGGAATAGCCGTAAGGACCTGTGTCGGAATCAAGGTAGTTGGCGGCCACCCAGTCGGCGTACACCTCGTCGAAGTTCGTGGACTGCGGACTGAGGAATTCATTTATGCCGTCTATTCCATCGGCGGAGTTGTCTATCAGCGACCGAAGACTGCCAGAGTCTCCGTAGTGATCTTGGAGGTAGAGCATGAAGAGAGTCGCCGCTCCGTAGTGGGGAATGCTGCCGCCCAATTCCTCCCAGAAGGTGAGTTGGGTTGAGGGTCTGCGCAGGAATGCATCGATGAATGTGGGCTCGTAGCCTGTTTCCACCTTCGCCACCTCGGAAAGTCCCTCGTTGACCCACGACTCCTCGCTGGAATCGTGAGCCCAGTGGATTGCGTGCTGAAGTTCGTGTGCGAGCACCGACATGTAGGTCGGAGATCCAGGACGGAAGGCGACGCCATCCATATAGAGCATTTCTCGCTCGTTGCTATTCGGTTGAATGTGAAGAGGGAATTCGTGCCTGGAATCGAAGTATCCCGCGACGCCGCCACCGAGGTCGGTATGGAGAACGGTCAAGCGCGGGTCGCCGTCTACGCCGGGATTCCAGATGTCCCCGAACGCTTCCAACAACGTTGGTCGAATGGTGCTCTCGTACTCTTCCGCGGCCTGTTGCAGGTCCTCATCACGGATATCGAGCTCGTCGTCGACGTACCAGTAGGCGTTGGGACTGACGACTTGGAGAGTCGCGTCGATCGTGTACGTGGTGTCGGTGACGGTATCGGTGACGAAGAATTCCTCTTGGCTTCCGGCCTCCAGATCGGACTGAATTACCTCCAACGTCCGGTGTGAGCCTTTGGGCGCGCCGCGGAGACGTTCCGCGAGTTCGTGAAGGTCGCGTTCGGGCAGTTCATGCGAGAGCTGGTGTGGGAGTGGCACGGATGAGTCCTGGACTACAGTCGGCTCCAGGGCTGGTGAACTAGCTAACGGGGACGGAGGAACATTCCCAGGTGTGGGAGTACGTTCTGATGTCGGAGTTGAATGTGGGGTTGCGGGTGTGGCCGACGTTTCAGGCACGTCGATTGTGAGGAGTGGAGTATGCACTGAAGACGCGGGGTCCGTCGCTTGCCCGCAGGAAGCGATCACTAGCACCGCGATAGCGGCAGTCACGATAGAGACCGGCATTAGGAAACGACTTATTCCGCTCGAACGACGCGACATGCTCATGAATAGTACAACGATCTTTCGGCGAAGGGGTTCTCATGCGAAAGCGATCACAAGAGTCGAGGATTCATTGATCGGCTCTGGCGCGAATGGACCCTGGGGCTGAGTGGATGGGAGAATGCTCCGCTGTGCGCCGAGTGGCGTACAAGATCTGTAACGCAGCGTTTCCTAAATTGTCACCCAACATCGCGGATATATGTGTGATACTGTCTAAAAGGTAACCTCTTTTGATGCCCCGCATAGGCAATCGCTGTAGGTAAGGAATCTGAGGGCCAGTTGAACCCCTCAGACTACGAGGCACCCGAGCCTCATGGAGCAATTCGGATTGCAGATTCGCCTCAATAGCGGGCGCCGCATCGAACGGGTTGCCCGCTTGTCCAAGCGACCCTTGCTAGTGAGTTTCGCCGGGGTCGCGCTGGCGATTGCCCTGTCGGCTTGCAGTTCGAATGATGGATCTGCTGAGCCCCTGGATCCCACCCCTCCTCCAACCGCTGTCGAAGTGAGCCCAACACCGGCAAGCGTTGATGAAGCAAATCTCGGGGATATGAATCACTCCAGGTTTGATCACAGTGCAACGCTGCTTCCCGATGGCCGGGTCCTAATTGTAGGGGGAATGGATGCGTCATTTAGGCCGCTACGAACGTCGGAGGTGTTTGATCCTAAGACGAACGAGTGGACGAACATGGGGGCGATGAGGCAGGCTCGGACTGAACACTCCGCGGCCCTTCTGAAAGACGGAAGAGTAATGGTCACCGGTGGAATGAACGAGCACCTGGAGACCATTGGTACGACCGAGATTTTCGATCCGGAGACTGGTGAGTGGTCCGAATACGAGAGTATGAGAACCGTGAGACGAGGGCACTTCACGCTGCGCCTCCAGGACGGTAGGGTAGCCGTTGTGGGAGGGATAGGACAAACGTTGGGTGGCCTCGGCATTCTCGCAAACATAGTGGCGGTTGGAGCCCTGCTTTCAACGGAAATCTACGATCCTAATACGGACTCATGGTCCCTGGCCGACGACATGCGAGAAGGGCACAGCGGTGGGCTGGCGGTGGTCCTCAAGGATGGCAGGGTGCTGGTTGCCGGGGGATATAACCAGGGTGAGACGCTGGCGTCATCGGAGGTATTCGACCCGATCACGAATGAGTGGATGAGAACGGATACAATGGCACGCAAGACGTTTGCGAATACCGCCACGGTTCTCGACGACGGATCAGTCCTCTTCACGGGCGGATTTGGCATGTCCAGGTCAAAGGGCGGCATCATTCCCGGAAGCGAAGTCTTCGATCCGACGACTAACGAGTGGCGCAGAGCGCCGGATACCATACACGGAAGAATGGGGCACACGAGTACCCTGCTGCCGGACGGTCGAGTAATTACAATCGGGGGATCAATCGCCAGTGGACCGGTCAATACCGGAGAATACATGGACCCTGAGACGTGGACATGGACCGAGATCTCCCCAATGTTCGTTGAGCGATCGGGGCATACGGCAACGCTCCTCCGTGATGGACGGATTCTGGTCGCGGGAGGGGCTCTTCAGACGACGATCGAATTGTACGACGCCCACTCCGATGAGTGGAAGAGCAGCGATCCCTAAAAGGGTTTGTAAGGGGGTTCTCCCTCACACTTGCTTGCCGACCCCGGGGTTAGGCTTACCTGGCCCCTTATGTGCTGGTGGAAGAAGCTGTTCCGGAAGTCGGAAGCGTTATGAGCATTTCCGTGTACTCCCCCAGCACCGAAGAGGCCTTGATCGAGCCGCCGTGCTTTTGAACGATCTCGTGGGAGAGGCTCAGTCCCAATCCCGTCCCTTTATCCGACGGTTTCGTGGTGAAGAAGGGACTGAACATCTTTTCCATGATGTTGGGGGGGATTCCCGTACCGTTATCTCTAATTCGCACCTCTACTGATTCGCCATTTCGTTTCGTCGACAACACAAGCGTAGGCTTGAAAGACTCGAACTCGGGTTCATTTGCCTGACGCTTTTCATCAAGTGCATAGCATGCGTTACTCACCATGTTGATGAACACGCGTCCCATATCCTCAGCGACAACGGACAGCTCACCTGCATCCTGATCGAAATCCGTCTGCAAGTCCACCTGAAAACTTTGGTTGCTGGCACGGACGCCCTGGTAGGCGAGCATAGCATTCTCTCTCAGTAATTCGTTGATGCTGACGAGGTGCCGTTTCCCACCTCCTTGACCGATCATGAGCATACTTCGAACGATACGATTGACGCGATCGCCATGTGCCCTAATACGTTCCAGGTTTTCAGCTAGGTCACGAGAAATGTTGGCAATGTGGACTCTCTCTTCAGAGTCCGAGGTATCGACGCTCTTATCAATTGCCTCGCCCAGATCCTCAAGCAGTTCCTCCGAAGCCAAAGTGAAGTTCCTCACGAAGCTCAGTGGATTTCGTATCTCGTGGGCCACTCCGGCCGCCAACTCTCCGAGTTCGACGAACTTCTGGCGCAGAATAGCCTGGTCATGGGCATGCTGCAGTTCGGCCAAGACCCGTTCCAGCTCGTCATTCTTCTCCTGAAGTTCTCTGGTCAACTCTTCTACGAGGTTCAATTGCACGGTATCTTTCGAACGTCGCCTCAATTCTTCGAGGGCTATTGCTGCTTCGGCAACTTCGTCATTGCCTGTCGGCTCGACCTTGTATTCGAGGTCTCCTCGTCCTAAGCGACGAATCCACAGCCCAATGTCCTCGAGCCGCAAACCGATGGTTACGTACTTATACAGTACGTAGGTGGCCAGACCAAGGGTGAGAACCTCAAGTACAACCAGCACAATTCGTGCGTTGGTGATTGCTCGGTCCGTTAGGGGAGTCAGTTCCTCCGGTGATTCCGACTCCTCATCAACGGAGAGATGGTGGATGTCCTCAATCAGTGCATGATTGACGTTTTCGATGGCACAGGTGCCGGCAGCGAGACCCAGAATCACCATCAGTATAAGCAAAAAGATGGCCAGGGTAATCTGGATCGAGGGACGCCGAATACTCAGCTGGTGCGAGAGTTTTCGCTGGTCTTCGGGCAGTGACACGAATCACCTCATGCTATTCCGGAGGCATCGGGCGCTGCTACTAACAGTTTGCTACTCCCATGCCGCCGGGGAGGAAACGTATATCGTCTCAACTTGCAGTCCTGACCAGCTTCTGCATTGAACGCAATTCGCGTGGTGGCTCCATATGCATGCCGTAGTCGCTGTAAGCGACCTCCGCCACGTAGACGTCTCCCTTGGAGTCGACGGCGATACCGTGCGGAGAATAGAACCTGCCGGACTCGTCACCGTAGCTCTCCCTGCCGACCCGCGCCAAGAGGGTTCCGTCGGTCTGATAGATTGACACTCGGGGCCCCAGGTCTGTCCCTATTGCGTTGGAGCCGATTCCAGCGAAGTACTCGCCAACGTACACAATATCGCTTTCACCGCGCTTGTCGATGTATACGGCTGCCGCACGCGACATGTTCACCCACTGCGTCTCGTAGTTGCCGTTCGCATCGAATATCTGCACACGATGGTTCTCGCGGTCGCCGATATAGACGTGCCCGTTGCTATCTATGTCGATGTTGTGGACGATGTTGAGCTGTCCCTCATCCGTGCCGGACTCACCCCAGGTACCGAGGTAATTGCCATCGGGATCGTACGTGTGTACATGTGCGTTGGCGTATCCATCGGCGACATAGAGATTTCCGTTGTCTGGGTTGATGCCAACGTGTGTCGGTCTGCCAAATGGCTTGCCGCTCATCGGAGGAGCAGGGTTTCCGGGATCGCCAAGCGTGAAAATCAGCTCCCCGTCAGTTGAAAGCTTCCTTACGGTGCTGTCGCCGGTATCCACGCAGTACACCGAGTCGTCCGGACCTATGGTGATGCCGTGGGGAGTTGTAAAGATATCTTCACCCCATGAGCGAAGGAACTTGCCTTCGCTATCAAAGACGATAACCGGGTGTCCCCCCCTGTTGAACACATAGACATTGTCACTGCTGTCCACTGCCACAGCGGTGGCCTCCCGATAGACCCAGCCTTCGGGCAGTTCGCCCCAATTGTCACCTGAAACCTCATAGGTATATTCGCCACTGCCTAGTTGTACCATCTTAGACTATTTCCTTCTTTGAGAGTTTCTTAGCGGACCAGTTCAAGCAAAATTGGTACTCCCATATCGATGTACTTCTGTCGAGTGTCGGGAGTGTTGTTTCTGTGTACCAGCTTGGTATTCGTGCCTTCTAGTTGCGTTAGGACGTGCTTCACGCAGTCGTCGACACTTTGGAAAGGGTGGTTCGGGTGAATCTCAATATCGAGCGTCAGGTCCATAGGGCCAAATGAGAGACAGTCTACCCCCGGCTTGGCGAGGAGGTGTGCATTGGAGACGGAGTGAAGAGACTCGATCTGAATCCAGAGTACGCCGGTGGAATTCCACCACTTGCGGTAGGCCACGTGATCGCCGCCCCGCTTGTCGAACCCGATGCGTGTGCGTCCTCCCCAGCTGCGTACTCCGTCGGGGATGTAGTAGAAATTGTCGACCGCCTCGTCCACAGTCTCTTCGGTCTCGACCTGCGGTACTTCAACCCCCGTGGGACCGAGGTCGAGATAGTTGCCTATAAGGTAGGTGTGGCGCGTGTGCTTGATGCGAAACTGCACGTGAATTCCGATTTCGGCGGCCATCTCACAGAAGGCAACTATGGTCTCTTCGTTGAAGGCGGTGTGCTGGCTATCAGTGCTCACGAAGTCATACGGCCCCGACGCGATAATGTCTTCGAGTCGCCCTTTCGACACCTTTGGCGATACGCTTACGCCGAGCAGTTGCTCTCCCGCGTGAATGCGACTCTTGAGCGTGAGCGCGCTCGGTTTCGTTGGTTCCATATGTCTCAATGCTCCTGCTAGATCGATATGTGGCGCATATTGTATGGAGTTTAAGCGGCGGGGTCTAGGTACCGACCTTACGTATTCCGTATGAGTGCAAGCAGGCCTCGCCTCCGTCGGACCGGTTTGAAGCCGGGCTTCCTCCTTGTGCTAGAATTGTGATTCGCGTGCATCATGAATTTAATCCTGATTAGACATGCTGAGAGTACGGCCAACTCCGAGGGACGCTGGCAAGGACGGGCGAATTTTCCGCTGTCTGAATCCGGTCGTTCACAGGCACGACGTCTGCTGGAACGTTTGGAACGTGATGAGTACAAGCCGACTCGCATCTACTCCAGCCCGCTCAGCCGGGTACTAGAGACCGCTCAGATTGCGTCGTCGAAATGGGAACTTCCTATTGAGCAATGGGACGACCTCATGGAGCACGACGTCGGAGCATTCTCAGGGCTGACATGGGCTGAGTTGGAAGAACGCTTTTCAGAAACCTTTCGCGAATTCAATGAGACTCGCAACTTCGACATCATTGAAGGAGCGGAGACTCTCGCCGAAATGCAAGCCAGAGCACGTCGGGTGGTGGACCGGCTCGTTCGTCGGCACGACAATGAGGACCGCGTGCTGGTGTTCTCCCATGGGGGCATATTGACATGGATCATTGCCCAGCTCCTCGGCGCGGACAGGATATGGGGCATCAGCGTTCGCAATACCGCGATCTTCGAGTTTTCCGTTGACGTGGACAAGTGGCACATGGACGGTAGCATACGGACTGCCAATAACCTGTGGCGCATCGAGCGGTTCAATGATGCAAGTCACTTGGACCAACAGCCTGATTCGACGCTTGCCCACTAGCGCCAGGATTCTACCGGCTTGCGATCACCCAGCATTCAGGTAGCGCAGTCTAGCCGAGGAAGAGGCGAAGGTGGGCCGCCTCTTGAATGTAGTGGTCGATCTCCACGGTTGTGCTGTCGCGGTTTAGGCTTGCCCAGATGGCGCTGGTCAGTCCCTCGTGGACTCGATCCAATTCATCCGTAAACCTGCCCACCAACTCCACGTATGGGTCGCCGAGCAGTTCCCCCACGTGTCGTTCATTTGCGAACTGCAGGGCGGCGCGAAGGTCACCGTCGATACTTGGATAGACCTCGCGGACGTATGCCAGGTCGTCATCGTCCAATGCTCCGAGTCCCAACAGTTCGGGTGGCACGCCGATGGAATAGAGGGAAGCCGAGAATCCGATCGCCCGAGGGAGGGTTACCCCTCCTACACCGCCGAGGGAGCGTCCGTAACCGAAGAGTCCTACGTGCATCTTGCGCTCACGTCGCTTCGGCACATGCGGGGAAACGGTCCTTATGACGTCGGCCAGCCGCTGCACCTGCGACTGATACTCGGCGGTCGTCTTTTCGATTATCTCGTTGGCTCTCTCTGGCACAACCGGCACGGGCTCGCCACGTTCATGGGCGAGAATCTGCGCGATGCCGTCGCGAACGGTCTCCTCACCGTAGTCGTACTTGAATGCAGACTGGACGGTGAATGTGTGGGCCGTGGGATACTCAATGAAGGCACGCTCGATATTCACGGGAGTCAGATGTCCGCGAAACGGCACCGATCCGGCTCCGATGATGGGATACAGGGGGAGTCCCAGCTTCTGTTCGAGGTTGTGGAGTCGATGCAGCCCCACCTTGAGAATCAGCTCGGCGCCTACGATTCCGTAGTTGAGCGCGGGGTCACTGCGGGCGAGGAAGACTCTCTGATACGGCAAGTCCCTATCTCTCACATAATCCTCGACAATGCGATCGCAATGGAAAATGTGCTCCATGTCCTCTATGAGGGGAATAACGCGGACTCGCTTGGGCAGGAACTCTCCCACCCAGTCCATCACGGACTGGTCGCCGAGCAATGTCCTGTCCTCCTGCCCGACGATGATCTTTCGGTAGTAGGCCTCGACCAAAGCGATTTCCTCCGCTGAGGTCGTCATTGGAAGAATGACTTCCTGGATGGGAGCGGAATCCGCCTCTCCATAGAACCCCTGCGCCGTATCCCATGCCGAGGGCACACTCTGGAGCGCCTCCACCATGGACTTCCTCATGTCGCGCTCGATTCGAGGATTCGGCACCCGCAGCGTCAGGGCAATGTCACGTCCAAGCCTACGTTCACTCTGGAAGAATTCAGGGTAGTTCGTAAGCAGCTTTCGGACGACCTGATTGTCGGCTTCCTTGCCCTCGGAGTCCCACATCTGCTCATCACAACCCATTTCAAAGACACTAACTGCCTCAGCCACCTCACCTTCACCCTTTAGCACTCCCGATTCGTCGGCATAGGGGGCCGGCGTGGCGTTGTCAGGGTGCTGAGTGCTCATCACTTTCGGGACCAATGACATGGTGTGTCTCCCCTACAATCTGTCCCCTAGGAATGGGGCAGGCATGCAGTCCAAGTTGGGCTTGATTGTAACAGGACGGTCAATTCCCGCCCAAATGCCTACGAGACAGGAGAAGTGCAGAGGAATCCGTCGGGACCTTCCAGTCATTCATCCTCACTGATATAGACCCCATGCACCTCGGAATTGAATCCCTGATAGCAGGAGTAATAAACGCAGAAAAGATGACCGTCCGAGAGCCTGACCACGGACGGATAGCCGCAGTTCCAGTCCGTGCCCTTGTAGACTTGTGCCGAGTATTGCCAGGTCATACCACAGTCATCCGTTACGCTTACGCTCACGCCGGGGCGCTGTTGGTCGCGGTCGCGGTAGAAGCAGGCCACGGCGCCGTAGTGCAGTCCGAAGAGGAACGGGGTCTGGCCCCGAAATGGGATGGGGAAGGGCTCAGACCACGTGCAGCCCTCATCACTCGAGTAGGACAGGTAGCTGTCAAAGGGTGGATCCTGAGTGCGGATCACGGCCATGAAACGGCCGTCCGGCAGTCTCGTCACGGCGGGCTCGTAGAAAGTGATCTTGGACGAACGCGCGACCATAGACTTTCTTCTCCAAGTCATGCCCATGTCATGCGAGAACCCTACGGCGGCGTAGGTGGTGCCCCCGGGTTCGTCGGAACCGTAGATGGGGAGCATCCAATCACCATCGCTAGTGATAAGCGCACGGTCCATAGCGTGTGGCTCCGTGAATCCGCCGAAGAGGGCGAGCTCTTCACCCATCGGACCCCAAGTCAAGCCGCCATCGGTGGACCGTATGGGGTGGACATGCGATTCCGGTGTACCCACACGTCTGGCCTTCATGACAAACATGACGAGACCGCCGTCGGGCGTCTGAACCATGCGGTTTCCGCCGCTGCAGTCCCAGCCGGGTATCGCCGCGACGGGTCGGGGCTCCGACCAGGTGCGGCCACAGTCCACTGAACGTGTGGTCACCAGTGCGCCGTCGTCGATCATGTCGTAGTCCCCGATGGGATGTCGGCTGGCAAGTCGGTACCCAACAAGCAGGTCGCCACTGGGCAAGAGCTGAACACCTGCCAGCGCTCTAGACCGGGATTCAGATCCACCGGCGATGATGACTCTGTCGATTATCTTCACTCCCTAGTCCTCAGAGGACACTTTGTCGGGTACGCCGAGCTTTGCGAAGGTGTCTTGGAGATAGTCCACCGTGTAGCTCACCATCGCATCAGTTGCAAGCCTGCCCTTTTCGGCAGTTGCCAGGCTGGAATGTCCCCACACCCCGTCCGGGCAATACTCTTTCATGGGCAGATAGTCGAAAAAGACAGGCCCAACATCCGGAACATGGTCTATGCGTGACGGGCCTACTTGGTCGGGTGCCGCGTGCATCATGATTGAAGTCTCCAATTCACCGGCGTGCTGTTCATCGCGATAGGAGTCCAGTACCTCGTTAAGGCCTTCGTTCGCATCTTGGCCGGGACTTACCAGGACGACTTTCCCCTGTGACTGGGTCAGGTTGAGTTCGCGTACGACCAACTTCAGTATGAGGTTGCCGCCGTGAAAGTTCAGGACGGCGATGCGGCGGAACCCCTGCTCAAGCAAACTCTCCACTACGTCCTTCACAACAGCGCCAAGGGTCTCGGGCGAGAGAAATATTGAACCACGGAATCCTGCATGGGCCT
The DNA here is from genome assembly GCA_963662435.1 of Dehalococcoidia bacterium. Lineage (GTDB taxonomy): Bacteria > Chloroflexota > Dehalococcoidia > Lucifugimonadales > VXLM01 > VXLM01. The sequence continues at coordinate 87,498 of OY759598.1, forward strand.
GTGAGCAACCGAATGGCATGCCGGGGAGAAGATAGGCGTCGAGCCGCTTTGCCACCTGCTTCGCAACGACTTCCCCCTGAAACCAGTCAACGGACAGAGGGAGATGCGGCCCATGCTGCTCAATGGCACCCACCGGCAGAACTGCGGTATCGACTCCACTTTGTTCGAGTTCCAGATAGGTCGAAGAGGCGTCATACATGCCAAATTCTCCGTCGAGAGTTCCTTCTTGCGCACCGTAGATCTGGTACGAAATTCTGAGGGCCTAAAATGGATTTGCTCATACGGTGACCAACATCCAAGTTAGGTACTGCTATCATAGACCAGTCTGGGTGTTTAGGAGGAGGCGCTTGACGGACTTGGGGCTACCCAATATCATGCCGCCCGTTCCTCCAGGACATACAGACCGATCAACATCCGGTAGCAATATGTTGGCCAAGAATTGACCTCATCGCATTCCGCTCACCGCGTTTCCCCTACCGCCAGCCATGTAGATAACTTCAAGGTTGTCGACGAGTGGGACGCGGGCGACATGGGTTGTGGTGAAATACTTATTCTGCTCCGATCGAGGATGCGCGATTTCGAGGTCGGAGACGTGCTCAAGCTGACCACGCGAGACCTGGGAGCACCTGAGGACCTTCCAGCGTGGTGCAGGCTCACCGGACGACGCTTGGCCCATGCCGATCATCCCGACTACTGGATCGAGCAGTCCAATCACTGAAATCCAAAACTGAGAGAAGATAGCTATGGCCGGAAAGTTCTGCGTTAGTCTCACCTGTGCTAAGGACGATACCGACAAGGCGACGGTTGCATTTGTGGTCGCCAACGCAGCCCTCGGATCCGAGAAGGAGACGATGGTCTTCCTGAGCACAGAGGGCGTTCGTGTGGCCGAAAAGGGATATGTCGACGATGTCCACGAAGAAGGGTTCATGTCCCTGAAGGAGCTCATGGACGTTTTCATCGAAGGCGGTGGAACTCTCTACGTGTGCGCACCATGCTTCAAGAAGCGGGGACTAGACGAGAACAACCTCGTGGACGGAGCGGTTATCGTTGGCGGAGCAAAGCTGGTCGAGTTCCTGTCGGACGGCAGTCCCAGCATCACCTACTAGTCTCGTCATCGCCGCTGCAACCACAGATGGAGCACGTTATTCAGCACGACTACGAGCCCGACGTTAGCTTCGACGGTGGCGATCTGGACTGCGGCGGGGGGCTGCTACTCCTCATCCGCAAGCACATCGACCCGCTCGAGCCGGGAGGGCTGCTGGAGATTCTCTCGATAGACTCGACCGTGGAAGTCGAGCTGCCCGCGTGGTGCCGGTTGACGGGCAACGAACTTGTCTCGTGGACGAGACAAGGGGACAGCCGCAGCTTCCTTGTCAGCAAGGGAACCTTCACGGGGCGCAATGGAAGCAAGGTAACCTCCCCTACCCTCTCGCAGCAGGTCAGGGTGGAGGTCTCCATTCCTGAGTCGCTCCCCCGCCCCACACCGGCGCCGAAGATTGCCCCGCTTTCCGTTATGGGCATCGGTAGTTGGCCTCGACCGGGATGGATGCTTAGAGCCATGCACGACCGGCTCGAGGGGCGGCTTTCCAATCCAGAATTCGCGGCAACGGCGGATGACGCCGTTCGACTCTGCGTCGACGCGCAGGTGCGGGCCGGAGTCGATGTGCTGACCGACGGGGAGCAGAGGAGGGACAACTACGCCAGTTTCGTCGGCGGTCTGCTCGACAACTGCCAGCTCGTACCTCTCAGTGATCTTTCCGCCATGGTCGACGATTCGGAGAAGTTCCAGAGGGAGCTTCGAGCACTCGATGTTCCTCTGGATGAGGTACGGCACCCCGTTGTTTACGGCAAGTTGGGCAGAAGTCGCTCGCTGGCTGTCCATGAGATCGAATACGCGCAGACCTGCTCAGACAGACCCATCAAGGTTTCCTTGCCGGGGCCTTACCTGCTCACTCGAACGATGTGGCTCGACTGCCTGACGGATCGACCGTATGAGACTCGGGATGAGCTCGCCAGGGATGTCGTTCGGGTCTTGCGAGAGGAGGCGTATTTTCTCCTCGCATCCGGGGCAACGCTGGTACAGTTCGACGAGCCGGTGTTGACAGAAGTCGTTCACGGCAGCCGGCAAGACGGCAGGACATTCATGTGCGGCGCATTGAGCGAGAGGCTGGAGCCTGAACATGAACTCGACTTTGCCGTCGAACTCCTGAACGAGGTAGTCCGCGGACTTCCAAGAGAGAGACTCGGACTTCACGTTTGCAGGGGGAACTGGACTAGCGATGAGTCGGCCGCACTCTCCGGGGGCTACCGACCACTCGTGGACGCGCTGCAGCGAGTGGACGTATCAATCCTGTTTCTGGAGCTTGCCACTCCAAGGGCGGGCGACGCGAAAGTGCTAAGCGGCCTACCCGATGACAAACGACTTGGCGTTGGAGTCGTCAATCCCAAGATCCCGGACATTGAGTCGATCGCAGAGATCAGGAAGAGAATCGCACGTGCCGTCGACCTGTTTGGGCAGGAGCGTGTGCTCCTTACCCCGGACTGCGGGTTTGCGACCTACGCCGACAATCCCGTCTCTTCAGCTCGTGTTGCGGAGGCAAAGCTCGGGGCGATAGTCAAGGCACGGGACTTCGTCGCGTAGCAGATTGACGCGTCGCGTGTAGGACCGTTGGCAACTGCCGCGGAACCATGAATGTGGGCTTGACCCTACGACAAGCTCAGAGTGAAGGAGGGCCGCCACACATGCGCCTTACCGAATTGATTGCCTAGGACTCCGACGGGCCACACAGGAGATGGCATCCCGTGACGCCGAGCGTAATGGGTAGCAGAGTGTCAACGATTGCCCAAATCACCCATGCCTGATGGTTGCCGTCCAAACTGTCGGAGCCGAGAGCCAGGAGCGAAAGCCAGTTATGGAGGAACAGAATTGTTACCGCCACCGTCAGGTAGAAGAGTACATTGACCTCCAGGTACTGGCGAGTTACCGCTCCGGTGGGCTCAGGTCCCTCTACTTCACGCTTGGCGAAGAAGTTACAGATGAGGGCAACGACCAGCCCAATGAGCATGAGTACGTCTATGACATACCACGTGGTGAGCACGTCGAAGTCGAAGGACTCGTCGAGGACGGTATTTATGATGAAGAACACCGCTACCACTGCGGCAACTACGATCAGATAGGCTCCGGCCAGCTTCTTTAGTCCCGCCATGGAATCCTCCCCTTGGTTCCCTATTCTTCCGTGTTTAGGTACGTGTATGAAATATCAGATGGACAAAGTTATGTCAATTCGGTGGCTTGGTAACAACACTCACCGCTGGGCAAATGCGAAACGCGGGGATCCGACAATCCGGAACTGTACGACGGATTCAGATTCTGCTTTCCGGAAGAACGAGGGCTGCGAGAAAGACTCTATGAGGTGAGCGCGTCGGTCGCGGGTCTCGTCTCGGCGAGCTGTCTTTCCAACTGCCGGGTACGTGCGGTGTAGCGATACAGTTCTTCTTGTCGCTGCAACCTGGTTTCTTCCAGTTCTCGCTGGGCCCTTCTCACGTTCCTAATCTCTTGGAAGATTGCCCAGCCTGCCAGGAGAGGCCCGACGATGATTCCAACTATGTTGAAAGCACCCAGGGCGAATCGTAGACCGGTGGAGGCGGCGATGGAGCCGCCAGTCCCGCCGAATGCGGCGAATCGAGGAAGAATCGTCAGAAGTCTCGTACTAAGCGGCCGCACCACGTTCAGAATTGTTGCCGACCATACTCTCCAAACAGCTCCGGCTGCAAAGCTCCCACCGTGGCGACCGATGATGCTGAACTTCGAGTGAGGAGAACCGTCTGCGAGTGTGCGCTCACGACGTCTCAGTAGGCGCCGCCATCGTGGTGCCTCCTCCTCAACTGCATCGGTGTCTTCGGGTTCTCGAAGGGCGGTGGGAAGCTCCGGCTCCTCTATGTCCAGTTGGCGGGATAGTGCGACTTGTCGCTCATACTGTTGTCTCATTTCATCGCGATGGCGAGATTCGACCTCTTCCAATTCAGCGCGAAGCGCGTTGAGCCGGGCGTGACCCTTCAACTTGGCCACGGCCTGCACTATGGCCGAGCCACCGGCGACTGCTAGGGGAATAACGAGGAAAGGTAGGGGCATGATCTTTTGGTCTGCGTTCGGAATCAGGCACATATTCCCCAATCGGGTAGCCTGATATGTTGCAGACCGTGAGTATATTCTAGCAAATGCAGGAACAGCGGCAGAACCCAATTCACCTGCCAACGTTGTGACAGCGAACGAATATCTATGCCGACATGCCACCTACTGCACCCTACCCCAGGGCCACTCCGCTCCCAAGTCCCGGCTCTGTCATCGACTCGGCGTCCAGGATGTTGTCCAGTTCCACGTCCGATAGATCGGTGCGCCGGAGGGCAACTTGCTTGATCGATTCCCCTGTCTCTCCGGCCTCTTTGGCGATTGCCGCAGAGGCGTCGTAGCCTATGTGAGGCACGAGCGTCGTAACGATCGCGAGGCCGTTCTGCACCATGTCCGGGCCCTTGCTCGTTGCCGTCAGGCCTGATATGCACTGGTCGGCGAAATTGCTGCAAGAGGTGGACAGGATTTCTATGGACTCCAGCAAATTGTGCGCCGCCACGGGCATCATGACGTTGATTTCGAAGTTACCGGACTGACCCGCGACCATGATGGCGGTATCATTTCCGATGACCTGCGCCGAGACCTGGCACACCGACTCGGGGATGACGGGATTGACCTTTCCGGGCATGATGGAGCTGCCGGGCTGAACGGCGGGCAGATCGATCTCTCCAAGACCGGCTCGCGGTCCTGAACCCAGCCATCGAACGTCGTTCGCTACCTTCATGAGGCTGACCGCGATCGTCTTAAGAGCACCGCTCGACTCTACGATCGCGTCGAGAGAGCTCTGAGCCTGAAAGTGGTTCGTCGTCTCGCGAACGGGGACGCCGATCATCTTGGAGAGGATTTCGCACATCCTCGACGCGAATTCGGGGTGAACGTTAACGCCGGTGCCGACTGCCGTTCCTCCAATAGCAAGTTCAGAGAGGTGGGTGACGGCGCTTTGGAGCCGCTCGATTCCTCGTTCGATCTGCCCCGCGTAGCCGACGAATTCCTGGCCCAGCCGTACGGGAGTGGCGTCCTGGAGGTGCGTACGTCCGGTCTTGACGACCGGCATGAATTCCTCGGCCTTGTCCTTCAGGGCAGACTCAAGACGCGCCATTGCCGGAAGGAGTTTGTCGTGGATGGCACTCAACGCTGCGACGTGAATTGAGGTCGGAATAACGTCATTGGATGACTGGCCGATGTTCACGTGGTCATTTGGATGCACGGGATCGCGAGAGCCACGCTCGCCTCCAAGCATCTCGATCGCGCGATTGGAGATCACCTCGTTGGCGTTCATGTTTGTCGAGGTGCCTGATCCCGTCTGGAAGATATCGACGACAAACTGCTCGTCATGTCTACCTTCGGCGACCTCTGCCGCTGCCTCGCGGATGGTGTAGGCAAGGTCTTTGTCGAGCAGCCCCAAGTCGGAGTTCACCTGAGCCGCGGCGAGCTTCACCTGGCCTATTGCCCTAATAAATGACCTAGGGAAGCGGAGAGCGCTTATAGGGAAGTTCTCCACGGCCCGCATCGTCTGTGCGCCGTAGTAGGCGTCAGAGGGCACCTCGAATTCGCCCATTGAATCTCGTTCTACCCTAAATCCTCTGTCCTGAGACATCGTTCCTCCATTGGAGCTCCGGGGCCTGAGGCCCCATCGATAAGTTATGGCAACAACACCTGCAGCATGAAGTCGACGACCCTCTTGGCAACAGCCTCTTCATGGTCGTTCAACCTATGGTCCGCATCGGGTATCTCGGAGAACTGAACGGGTCCGCGCAGGTCGTCAAGCAGCCCCTGCAATCTTGGCGACGGCACAACCGCATCGTTCCCGCCCACTACGAAGAGTTTCGACCGCTTGTCCTTCCGGACCGGCTGGATATCGACGGATCCCAGGGGCGGCGCGATGAGGGCGAACGCCTTCGCGGGTTTGATCTTCGAAATGGCCCGGAGGATGACTGAGGCCCCGAAGGAATACCCAATTACACCGATCTTTGAGGAGTCCACGCCGGGAAATCCCTTGAGGAAGTTCAAGGCGTGCTTTACGTCGTTCCACTCCAGGTCTCCATTTGAGAAATCTCCCTCGCTCCGAGCGACTCCCCGAAAGTCGAATCGGAGACTCGCCAGTCCACGCTCGTTTGCCTCGTACTCTAAGGCAGACACTACAGGGCTGTTCATGTCGCCGCCGAGCATGGGGTGAGGGTGACAGAGCAGAATGGCAGGGACTTTCGCCCCGCCTTCGCCGGGGGTAGCGATAACGCCATCGAGGAGAATATTCCCCGTGCTGTAGATTCCTATGGCCGAATGCCGCATCATCGCCGCATTCCATGGTAGGTCACACCATGGCGTATTACAAGCGATGCATGGACGATCCCGTACTTCCAAGTGCACGCAAGTCGCCCACTACATGCAATGGGAATAGATAGGACAATTGTCCGCCAAAGCCAAATGTGCTGCCCCGTCTCTTTCGCTGGAAGTAGGACTTCGGCTAGAATCTTCTTCGTGAAATCAACCCTGTCCTGAATGGACCTGAGGAATGCCCATGCGAATTGTCGACCTGCGAAGTGATACGAAGACCCAGCCAACCCCGGCCATGCGAGAGGCGATGGCGACCTCCGTGTATGGCGACGACATGGTCGGCGAGGACCCGACTGTCAATCGCCTGGAAGCCATGGCGGCGGAGATGCTTGGCAAGGAGGCCGGACTGTTGCTGAGCAGTGGGACTATGGGAAACCTCGTCCCGATCCTCGCCCTCTGCCAGCGGGGGGAAGACATCATCATCGGGGACAAGTCGCACATCTATCGAGCGGAGGCGGGTGGCGCATCGGCACTCGGGGGAGTGGCCTACAATCCGATCACTAATCTGCCGGACGGCACTCTTGATCCGGACCAGGTTGAGGCAAACATTCACCCGGCAGACCAGCACTATTCTCCAACGAGACTCATCGCACTTGAGAACACACACAATGCCTGCAACGGGCGGGCCCTAACGCAAGATGAGATAGCCTCCGTGGCGGAAGTGGCGCACAAGTACGACATTCCCCTGCACATAGACGGCGCGCGCCTATTCAATGCGGCTGTCGCCCTCGAAACGCCCGTGGCTGAACTCGTCAAGGACGCTGACACGGTGACGTTTTGCCTCTCTAAAGGACTAGGGTGCCCGGCCGGGTCGCTCTTGGTCGGAGATCACGAGACAATCGAAAAGGCCAGAAGAGTTCGCAAGGTGCTTGGCGGAGCGATGCGTCAGGCGGGAATAATCGCGGCTCCGGGCATCGTGGCACTTGAGACGATGATCGAGCGTCTGGCTGATGACCATGCCAATGCGCGTAGGCTGGCACAGGGCCTTGCAGATGTCCCCGGCTTCGTAATTCAACCTGACGACGTTCATACCAATCTCGTATTCGTGACGACCACGGACGAGTTGCCAGCAGGTATCCCGGCAAAATTGGCTGAGCGAGGAGTCATGGTCGGAGACCGGGGGAACAACCTCTGGCGACTCGTCACTCACAACGATGTATCGTCGGATGACATCGACCACACCCTGACCGTCATCAGGGAGACTGTACGAGAGTCGATGGCGTAGGCTCGGACTGAAGGGGCTCTTTCAAGCTGCCGAAGTCTCACTCCTATTCGTCGGAAGGACCTTGAGAATTTTCCGCCTCCCGTCCTTGACGCTGACTCCACCACTTACGCAGTCGCTCCCGTACCTCTAATTCGTAACCCTGGTCGCTGGGCCTGTAGTAACGATGACCTCGAACGCTCTCAGGCAGGTTTTGGGTAGGCGTGAAGCTGCCCTCGTAATCATGGGCGTACTTATAGCCTTCCCCGTACCCTAGACCCCTCATGAGTCCGGTCACGGCGTTCCGGAGGTGGAGGGGAACAGGGTCGTTTCGGGATGTCTCCACGTCCTGCATCGCCCGATTTAGCGCCACGTATGATGCGTTGCTCTTGGATGCCGTGGCCAGATAGACTGTTGCCTCGGCAAGAGGAATCTGGCCTTCCGGCATCCCGATGAAGTGAACGGCCTGCTGGGCGGCGACGGCTACGGAGAGGGCGTTCGGGTCGGCCATGCCGACATCCTCAGCGGCGAGTATGACGAGTCGACGCGCGATGAACAGCGGGTCTTCGCCGGCGTCGATCATCCGGGCGAGGTAGTATAGTGAAGCGTCCGGGTCGGAGCCTCTCATCGACTTGATGAAAGCGGATATCGTGTCATAGTGCTGATCGCCCGCCTTATCGTAGACCTGCGACCGGCGCTGGGACGCGTCTTCCACTATGCCTGCGGTAACCTCGCGTATGCCGTTTTCGTCAGGCAAGGTGGACTGCACGGCAAGTTCCAGCGTGTTCAAGGCGATTCGGGCGTCGCCGTTGGAGAATAGAACGAGCGCCTGCATCGCGTCCTCTTTGAGTTCGGGACGTAGCTCTGCCAAGCCGAATTTATGATCACTGATCGCCTTGAACATTATCTGCTCGATCTCCTCGGCGGTAAGGGCCTTTAGCACGAAGACGCGAGATCGGGAGAGCAGCGGTGAATTGACCTCGAATGATGGATTCTCAGTGGTTGCACCTATCAGGATGACCGTCCCGTCCTCGACGTGAGGGAGTATCACGTCCTGCTGTGCCTTGTTAAATCGGTGGATCTCGTCGATAAACAGGATCGTGCGCCTTTTCTCCATGCCGAGGCGGTCCTTGGCATCCCGGGCAATCGTGCGAAGGTCGGCAACCCCGGATCCGACTGCGCTGACGGAACTGAAGTGGCTCTTTGTCACGGTGGCGATCAGGTTGGCAAGGGTCGTCTTGCCGGTGCCGGGAGGGCCCCAGAGAATGATCGAGGGTATCCGGTCCGCCTCGATGCTGCGGCGAAGGACGGTGCCGGGACCGACGATGTGCTCCTGCCCGACGAAGTCGTCGAAGGATCGTGGACGAATCCTGGCCGCCAGCGGCGCGTGCCGGTTGAGTTGTTGTCTGGCGCTGTTCTCGAAGAGAGTCATGCTGTGCAGTCTCCGAGTAAGGATCGCGGAGTGTATGCGAAATACGGATTAAGAAAAGCCGTTAGGAGTCCGAATCTTACTATAGGAATGCCGGAAAAGGTGGCCGAATTCATAGGGGAACGGAAAGGCCCAACTGTTGGCTAAGCCGCAGTTGTACAGGTCTATGGGACGAAAGTGAGTTCACATCGTGTCGAACCCATCCCAGCCGGGCAGCGCGGCCGATTGCCGGACCCACTCCGTCATCTGAACATCGTCGAGTTCACCTTCATAGATGTCGACCCAGCGGGCGTCGGGGTCCTTGCCAAAACCTGGCGGGAGTGGCCGGAGAGACGCACCGTTTATGAAGGTGACCTTCACATAGCGAGTGAAGACGTGATAGGTCACGAACCACCCTTGTCCCTCGATTCCATACCAGGGGGAGTTCCAGCGCACGGCCTTGCGCACGTTGGGTACGGTGCGCACGATGAGGTCGTCGATGCGGCGCCCAACGTCGCTCTTCCACTCCGGCATGGCTGCGATGTAGGCCTGGACGGGGGCGTCGCCGTCGGCCTTTGCGATCTGCGGGTTCCCGCCCGAGAGAAGGACTACCTTGCCACCGTTCTTTTCTGGGTTCCTCTTCGGGGCCTTCTTGGATTTCTTGGTCGGTTTGTCTGTCATTGCCTTTTCTCCGCTGCCGACTGCAACTTGACGGTAAGTACCGAAACACAGGGCCGTGGGCTAATCCAACGGAAGGAGAAGACTCTCCAGTCGTGATATCAGAGGTCCGACATTCCCAACCCAATCGTCCACATGGGTATTGTGGTACATCACAACAATGGTTCGCAAAGAGCGTCGATTCGATCCTAGTCGAGTCCTTGCGACAATAGCATGCACACTCACTCTCCTTCATTGCAAGTCTTCATCGTCCTGGACGCCGCCGTCTGCCACCCATACCTCCAACTCACTCATAGTCCCCACTCCAATCTTCCGCTGGATGGCCTTTGAACGCTGTGCCGTGCATCTATGGAGCCATCTCCAACCTGGTCCGTACCCTCGTCGAGACCTGACCCACTGGGATCGGGATCCCGCTATGTGGGCTCGTGACAAGGTAATTCGGTCGAAGTGACGGTTGTTTTTGTCCCAATGTTCGGAAACCTGCTGAATTAGGCCCACTAATGTAGGTAGGAAAACCCATGGAAGCGTAAGGCATGAAGTGTCGAAGCAAGAAGGAGATGATGGGTATCTCGCCGATATTCGGACAAGCATTTCATTCGAGGGGCTGAATCCACACCCCGAGCGTGGCTTCCGTTGCCCCACCGAGGATTGTAGGCTTCGTGGACGGCCTTGGTGAATGTAGGCGTCGAGGGTGTTTGCTTATCTGCTAAGGGGTCCCTCCCATTCCCAATTTCCTCGCGGTAGTCCAATACGCGCTTCCTCGCCCACGACAGCGAGACTGTCAGATATCCACCCAAGCCTAAGCCGCGACATCGGCCTTCATTATTTGTCCGCTGCACCCAGATCCTACGGCCGCTCTTGTCCATGAACAGGAACTTTCCGTCGACGTCAGAGTAGGGACCAGGACTCCCTAAAATCCTTCACTCTTGTTGCCGACAGACTCAAGCCAGCCAACCTCCCGATTTGTTACCACGTAAATCACCACAATTGTTAAGGGATCACAGGGATTAGGGGGGAGAACGCCGGGGATGCCCTCGTGCCGGCCAACTGGGACTTAGCTACACCGTCCTTAGCTACACATTTGAGGTGAAATGAGCCACGCAGAGGCCGACAGTCAATGGTAGAGAAGGTGTGAGAGTGGTGGACCAAGGCGTACCGAACTGCGAATGTTTCGGTGGGATCTCCTACTGGGATAAGGGAGAGCAGCCGGCCTTGTTGCCCGCGCGGACCTGATAGTGGGTACCGAATGACAGGTTGAAGGATCGACCCAGGTCCGTGTGGGTACTGACGGTCAGAGGCGCACTCACCGTGGTCAGCCTATCCCCGGCTCTGTACACCTCGTGGTAGGTTGCACCCTCCACTGGGGTCCAGGTCACCACGTCACAGTCAGGGAAGACGTCAACCCTCTTCTTGACAACTCGCACGTCCTTGGGCGCCGCCGGGATGTCGATATCGGTATCAGACTCGGTGAAACCGGCAACCGGGTCGTCAGCAAACTCGGTGCATCCAAGGTGGTTGCAAGCCCTCACTGTGTAGCAGTAGCCCTTATCCGGCTGCAGGCCATCGTCCACAAAGCCGAGAGCAGCTACCTCGGTCGCCACAATGGCGTACTCACCCTCCTCGGAACTGCTGCGTTGAACGCCGTAATACGTCGCCCGGCACTTGGCGTTCCACACGACGGCCAGGGAGGAGTCGGTCCTGTCCAACACGTACAGATTGCGAGGGGGAAATCTTGGAGGCCACTCCGGAGTTGCCACCAAGGTGGGCACGGGCGCAATGGCCGATCCGGGGTCCGGAGCAGGGACGGAACAACCCCACGCTGCCGCGGCAAGAGCAACAGCGACGCCCATCCACGCCATCCCAGGGCCATTACCCAGAAGCTTGCTTGGTCTCTTTATAATTTTGAGGGGTCCCGAATGGCGAGGCCCGGGCTCCGTCGCCAGAATCGACAGATTCCTGGAAATCCTTATGTTCTCAGTGGCCGGACTCTATGGGCCGATCGGGTTGTCTGAGTCGATCTTCGAGCAACCCTCGCTATTGCAGGCCACAACCCGATAGAAATTGCCACGACGGCTGTCACGAGGTTCAGGAGAAGCATGAATGTAGTTGGTGTCAACAACATCCGTTGCCAACTTATCGCAGAATCGGGGGCTGCCCCCGTTGTCCAGTTCACATCCCGGTCCACGATCATCATAGTAGAGGACGTAGTACTCGGCCCCATCCACGGGACCCCAACTAATCTTCACCGTGGAACCTTCCCAGGCGGCGCTCACGCCGGATGGGTTGTCCGGGGACGCGTCTATCGCAAAGGAGACCTTGAAGGTCCCGGCGCCATCGAGGGCGTACAGATCAACATGGAACGTTCCCGCCTCAGGGGCCGTCCAACGGCGAATCAAGGGGGAGTCTGAGGAGTTAGATTGGCTTATCGAATTAACGACTGGATCAGGAGGGTCCCTAATTAGCAGGCGAACTCTCGTGATGCCTTCCCAAGACACCGCTATTAGGTACTTCTGTCCAACCTCGGCCTGCAACTGGTAGTAGGCGATCTCAGATTCTCCCAGCGTGCCGCTTACGCTACCTCCCACGGGGATCTCTCCCCTTTCGATCTGGGATTGAGGTGGCTCCGATATGCCTTCATCTATGCAACCGGCTTCAGCCATTCGAGTTCGGATTTCCGCAACCACTCTGGCAATGGCCTGCTCTACGGGCTCGAAGTGAGGCCCAACAGTGAAGAACAACGAGAAAACGAACTCGTCCTCAGTCCGGTCACCCGGATCCTCGAGGAAGTCGTCTATTGCCTCCTTGAACGCTCCCGCAAATGCAGTCTGGAAGTCATACCATTTGGCGACTTCCGCAGGAGGCTCCAGTGCACCCATGCCCTCGATTACGAACCCGAGACCTTCGGAGAATTCCCTGAGGGAGTCGCCCTCCTCCCAGGACTCCAATTCTGACTGACCACCACAAACTGCAATCGCGGCAAGGTCGTCGAGACAGATAAACTTCGGTCCACACCTAGGGGCTCGAACGCTCCGTGAGGATGTGGTACTAGGGGCTCACAGACCTGCCATAGTTGGAAGACGGTTCTGTCTACTGTATAAGTCTGGTGGGCCGGACTGGACGAAATCAAGAACCGACGCCGATTCTCGGGTCACCCCGTCCCTCGGCATGGGCACCGTGTACGTCAGAACGGCTTCGTCTCCATTGACCTCAATGCCCTCGACGAAGTTGCGGATGAGCGCCTTGCGCTCAGGAATCGTCCCGTCCTTCAGGAACTCCCGGAAGTCCGCCACGTACTCCGCTATCTCCTCGGCGTCGGGTAGGGCAACCCTGCGCTGCTCAAGCTGGGTCTCGGCGTCCTCTCGCGCAGCCTCCAGTTGCTCCTCACGGTGCCGCAGAGACATGATGCGGGGCGACAGCACCTCCAGGGTTAGGTCGCTGGTCTCGATGGCCTCGTAGAGCTTCCCCAGCCGCCTCTTCACGTCCTCAAGCTCCGCCTCGACCACCTCCAGCCTGCCCGACAACTCCCCGGCCATCGCGTCGATCTCCTCAGCCACCAGCTGCACCAGTTCCACGATGGTCTCCTCGGTGAGTATCCGCTCCCGTATCTTCTCGACGATGAAGTCTTCCACCCTGGGGGCGTTGAGGTAGCGGGCGGTGCACGTCCCCGCTCCCTCTGTGAACAGCGTCCCGCAGATGTAGTAGGCGAACTGCCCGCTCTTGGCTCCCTGGGCGCGATAGGGCCTGCCGCACACCCCGCACTTGAGCAGCCCGCTCAGAAGATACGGACTCCCCACCCTCGCGGGCCTCTGCACCTTCGGGGCGCGCTCACTCATCGCCCGCTGAACGTCATCGAACAGCTCCCGTGATACCAGAGCGGGCCACGCTCCCTCAACCCTTACAGGGTCCTGGGCCTTCTCTCCCTTGCTCTTGAGCCCCCACACGGCGGTTCCGGTATACGCCTCGTTGCGCAGCACGTAGTGGAGACCGCCCTTGTACCAGCGCTTGCCCCGGTTGGTGACACCCCGGTCGTTCAGCTCCTTGCATAGCTCCTTGAGACCGTGGCCCTGAAGCGACTTCTCGAATATCTCCTTCACTACAGGGGCGGTGGCCGGGTCAACCTCCAGGGTGGGGCGCTCCTTCGCCCCGTCGCTGACCTTCACCTTCCTGTAGCCGAAGGGGGCCTTCGAACCGAGGAAGAAGCCTCTCGACGCGGCCTCCCGCATCCCCCGGACGACCTCCTGCGCAAGATTTTCGCTGTAATATTCGTCCACGCTCTCGATGATGCCCTCAAGCAGTCTGCCGGTGGCGTTGTCCTCGGCCTGCTCGGTGATGGACACCACGCGGATGCCCTTGCGCCTCAACTGGGACTTGAATGCTACGGCGTGCTCCCGCTTGCGGGTGAATCTCGAAAATTTCCAGACAAGAATCACGTCAAAAGGAGCCTTGGGCTTGCTGCCCTCCTCGATCATCTCCCTAAACTGGGGCCGGTCGGCGACGCGGCCGCTCTCAGCCTCGTCCACGTACTCCCTTGCCACGGAGTAGCCGTTGGCCTTCGCGTACTCCTTGAGCGCCCGTAGCTGGGCGGCCACAGACAGGTCCACGTCCTGCCGGTCGCTGGACACCCTGGCGTAGAGGGCGACGGGGGTGTTGCTATTCGTCTGATTCATGGGTGCGTCCTCCTTCATATCTTCCGAAAGTTTCTCTGGTGCAGCACAGAAGCGACCCCTTCGGGAATCCAAAGACTAAACATACGTGCTTTCCAGTGTTTCGTGATCGTCTTGTAGCGTTTTCCACAATGCTCGGTGCTGCGCGAGGTCGCATTATGTAGCTCTTGCTGGTCTCTTCCGTGCGAGGTGCCACCTACTAGTTCTGGCTCCCCTGTTCAATATCAGTCCATTCAGAACCTGATAGGTATAATTCGTGTTCCGCAACTTCAGTCACTCTTCCTTCGACTATGTCAACCATACTTGTTAATTCCTCACACCGTACTTCGACTCGCACATTCGCGTTCACATCAATTCCGTGATTCCTATCCCAGAATTCAATCTTGTGCGTCCATACGTCTCCGTTGTCTTCCCCTCCAAATCTCCTGTCGGTCTCGTCGTAGTTCTCCTTGTAGAAGATTCGTCCTTCTCTCACTATTCGGAGAGATCGGCCTCCGCCATCCACAGTGACCATAGAAGGGCTGGTGAGCAATGTGGCGAGATAGCATCGGGCATCAGTCTGGCTTCTCGCCTTGGCAGATACTGCTACTAGTCCTCCTTGGAGCGGTGTGATGTACCATAGCCCATCTGGACCACGATCTATGAATCCGAGGGGCGTACCTCCAGGCGTTTCGACGACGCCTCTTTGTTCTTTCTCCGGGCCCAACCACTTCACGCATGGGATCACGTCCCGTGGCTGGCTAGACAGCACATCCAAGGTGCTTGCGAAGTAACTAACGGCTAGGTCTGCGGTCTCTAGGAGGGCCTTGTATGCATTGCATGTGAGGTCTGCCATAAAGTCGTCACCAATGTCGAAGCCTTTTTGGACAGCTTCAGCTAGAGCATCACACGATGTATTGAATCCTCGCCGCCACTCAATGTACGAATGGATAGATTCTTCCTTTGCTGTCCCCGGGCCGTAGGCCATAACTGCCGTGGGCCACATGGCGTGTTGGACCGCTCGTTCCACTCTATTCGCAACGGTCCCCATTGGCCGCCTGTCAATGGCCCTGAGTATTTCACCTAGTCCGTGCAGAAGCTCCATGTGTATCGAGAGGAACATTTGACGGAGTAGGAGGTCATCCATTGACTGGTTCAGTTCCCAATAGCGGATATCCTGGAATGCGTTATCTGACCCGACGGCTTCAAGGTATCCTTGCAGCGTCTTGAGATGTTTCATTTTGGCAGTATTCGGGTTGTACCGGTAGTGCCGCACAGCAGCCTCGAAGGTTTCTCTCAAGAATTGTGCCGATACTGGGTCATGCAGAACCAGTTCTTGGAATTGACTCCCAAGGTCGTGGGTTTTCACCAATGGTCCTCCCGACCTGTCTATGAGAAACTTGATTGCTCTTTCTATGGAGAGATGCGCAATGGATACCCGATTCATGACCTGTACAACGGTTATTTCGGGGATAAAGTCTCCACTGACTGGTTCATTCTCTAGAATGCGGATCACGTCCCTAATGGAGTGCCCTATTATGGCCCGTTGCCTATCTGACATTCTTCGCCCTCTTTCTGCTTTTACCTCTTGACCTGGTTGTGAATTGGGCAGCCCAAATATGGTAGTTGAGCCTCCAAGGGTGAATTTCGACAGCTGCCAGGCAGCTGTCTACGCCGGGATTAGATAAAGCAACTAAGGGCGCCACAGAGTTGGCTGATCTGCCTGCCCTAAACTTACTGGGAAATGGTCTGCTGGCGATCCTGCCACTCTCCGCCTCGTCGATGTACTCCCTTGCCACGATGTGGCCGTCCTTGTCGGCGTAGTCTCTGAGCACCCGCAGCCGTGCGACCACGAACAGGTCCACGTCCTGGCGGTCGCTGGACACCCTAGCGTAGAGGGCGACGGGCGTCGCGTCCTCTGTGTGGTTATTCATGCTCGTCCTCCTCGAATCGGATGTACTCAAGTTCACCCCTCTAGCCGTCCACCAGCTCGATGCGGTCGCCGTAACGGCGAAAGTCCGCTCCGTTGAACGTCAGCAGCCGATGCTCTCCGTGGGCCAGCATGGTCGCCACGATGTTGGCGTCGTGAATCTGCCGTCCGCCAACCATGACCTCGCTGCACAGTCCCACCAGCGCAGCGGTGACCGAGGGGCCGTCCTCAAGTATCTCGAAGCTTCCCAGCAGTCTGCTCACGTCGTCGAAGGCTTCCGCGCGGCTGATGCCCACGCTCCACGTCTGCGGTCGGGTGACGACGGCCAGGTACTCCCGTATCACTTGGCGGCTGATCCGTAGCGGCTCGGAGTCTTTAAAGGCCCGTTCAAGGCTTGCCCTGGCCCCGTCATGGTCCGGCGCGGCGGGGATGCGAGCCTTCACCAGCACGTTGGTATCCATGAACATGGCCGGTCTACACCCTCTCCTCGTAGAGGTCCTCTCGCCTGAGGCTCAGACCTTCCGGCCACACGGCGGTGGGGTGGACGGGCCACGCCACGTCGAGGGACAGCCGGGGCACGGAAGTGGGCTGCGTTCGCCGGAACGTCAGCGTCTCGGCCTCCATGTCCACCTCGGCCGTCTCCCATCCGGCGACGCTCCAGGCGAGGGCGTGGCTGTGGCCATTGCCGCCCCGCTGGTTCCCCCACCAGGGCCGGTGCAGCCGTGCGGACGGGGGCAGCTCGAAACCCATGACCGCCTCGACCTCGATGAAGGAGGCTCTCCACTCCTGGCGCTGAAGGCTGTTGAGGTAGGTGTACAGTCGCTGATACTTGCCCCGGAGCACCATCTCCAGATGTCTGTCCTTACGGTCTACGGCCATGTCACGTCTCCTTCGTCGCGGCTTCCCCCGAGTCAGGGGCTGTATGTCCATCCGCATTATAGTGAGTTAGTGATTGCGGCACAAGCCCGATGCCCCTGCCAGCGGGGGCGCGCAAGGGGACCCCTTGCAGGTTCTCTGAAAACAGAGGGTGTCGGCGCAGTGCGGGGGGTGTACAGGAGATTGCGTCTTGTCGGTGACGCATCAAACGGGTCGCGGCAAAGCTACAACGAGGGCAAATTGGCCTCCTAATCGGAATAATCAGTGAACACTTTGTTGAAAGGCCTGGTTCCGGACGGCAATGACATCGCCAAACGGGGAGAATGACATCGGCTGTCCGGCTGGAGCGACGTCCCGATTACATTAGGCCCCGAAAAATGCGATTGAAGTGGGGGTGCGTTACGTCCTCCGAAGATGCGGCCAGAGACCGGGGTGACAGACCGACAGTGCTTCCTCTACCTCAGCACAAACCACCACACGAGAACGCCGCCGACCACGAGCAGCATGACAACGACTAGGCCGAGCTTGACGGCCAACCGCCTCGTCCTCCCGTGCTCGGCGAGCTCCTTCCCGTACGCCTTTTCGAGTTCCCTGTGTGCCTGTATGGCAGCGGTTTCGGACTCCCGGGCCGCATCCCGATCCCGCTCCAACCTGGCCCGCTCCTGCTCCCAATCCGAAGCGCTCCGCTCCAACTCCCGCACCGTCCGCGCCAGTTCATCCTCCCTGATGATGGCCCGGCGCAGCAACTCCTCGTCGTTGATGTACTCTCCAACCATCCGCACGTAGACTCGGCGTCCCTCCCGGCGGATCTCGACCTCTCCTGTTCTGATCTTCCGGTCGAGGGTGGACAAGGACACCTCCAACTCCTCCGCCGCCTCCGCTTTCGTCACCCACCGGATGGGTTCATTCATCGCATCTTCCCCTCCTATCGGCTGACACGTCAAGGTTGCAAAAGTGCAAGTACGTTGTCATCGGGTTGGTCCGTTATTTTAGCACAGCTTCGCGATTTGGGGCCTGATACGTTGCGACACGTCAGAGTGATGCGTCAACGCCGTTTTGTAGCTAAAACAGGGGGAAATGGGGCGGAAATCCTGGAACAGCGGTTCCGAATATCACCCCCTCTGCCGCAGGTTTGCAGCCCCCAGACGGCAGGAAGGGCAAATAGCGATGCGTCAGCGCTATCTATGTGTCACCCCTATAGGACTACCCCTCTACAGGACTGGGACGCATCCGGTGGTACAGTGAGTCGTAGGTGTATTCACTCATGCTGGACAGCGCCAGTCGAGGGGAGGCCGGCTCCCACAGGGGACGCCAGGACTCCCCCAGTATCCCCCTCCGTGACAATACGGGCGTGCAGGAGACCAGGATGGGCAGCGACATCCGGTTCATCACGGCGGCGGTGTTGACGTAGGTGTCCTCGACCTCTTCACTGTCCACGACGAACAGCGTGACGGGGTACGGCGGCTGGTCTTCCTCTGGCTCCGGTGACCAGTAGTATCTGTCATAGGGTTCGAGGCGGGCACTGATTCCCCTGGGGTGGCGGGCGCGCAACTCGTGCTCAAGGTAGAACGGCACGTGGTGGCCGTCAGTGAGCAGATGCCCCACGGCGTCGGGGGCTATGGCTGACCGGCCCCAGTTGTAGGCCCGGTCGGACCGGGCGGTGGGCACGGACCACAGCAGATCGCTGTCGGGGTAGTCCCTGGCCTCGGCCTGAAGCTTCGACAGGAACCAGGTGATGCCGTCGGCGTGCCTCGTCTGCCGCGCCCACGTCTCAATACGGTGGCCCACATGCCGTCTGCGGCCCTCTTTGTCGGTGGTGAGCTCCGTGCTCCAGATGCCCCGCGTGGTGGGCAGCTCGGCCCGGTCCCGGTGGGTGACGTAGCGAATGCCCTCGTCGGACAGCGTGTAGCGCCTGTCGCCACGCTTTCCTCGTTGCTCGACAAGGCCCCAGGTCTTCACTAAGCCGTGCATCATCTGGCTGACCCGCCCCTCGGAGACGCCCAGCCAGGCGGCCAGATGCTCGCGGGGGATCATCGGGTGGTCGGTGATGAGGTCGAGGGTCCGCTTCTCAGAAGGACTGAGGCCGAAGGCGGGTGCAGCCTGCGCCATCCGCTCAGGATGGGTCAGAGAGGCCCGTTTGCGCTCCGGCGACGCGGTGGAGGGTCTCCTGCCGGGACTGCCCTGGGAGATCACGTGCTCAAGGGTGTGGTACGTGTTCCCGACTAACCCGGTGGTTTCCTGCCAGACGCGGCGGTCCCGTCGTTCCAGTGCCCACCTGGACTCCACGGCGATGAAGAAGTCCCTGAGATAGGCGCGGTCGCAGAACCTCCCCGTGAGCCTTCTCTCCCACACACTGGGAACCAGGATCAGCACGACGTCCGGGCGGCGGCTGTAGTCGTACTCGGCCAAGGCTCGCAGCCGGTCGTGGAGCGAGCGCCGCCGCAGGGCCAGGCCCTGACGCACCACGCCGAAGTCCCGGCCGTCGTGGAGGGTGACGGTGGCGTCGAAGCGGCCCCTGCGGTGGAACTCCACGCGGGTCCTGCGTCCGTCCGTGCCGGGGGACATGGTGGCGGCGAGTCGGTAGACGGAGGCCACGGCGTCCATCCTGCGAATGAGCAGGGTCAGCCATTCCCTGGACATGGGGTAGGCACGCACGAAGTCCGAGGGGGAGGCGAAGCCCAGGAAGTCGGCGGCTTCCCGGATGCCCTGCGTTGTCAGGTGGTATCTCCCACTCGACGGCAGGTGGACGGTGCCGTGGTTGCCACGACCGGCCATGCCGTCGGCCAGCAACTCGGACAGCCTGCGATGGACGGTCGCGTGCGGTTCGCCCAGGACGAGCGCCAATTCCGTCGATTCGACGAACGGCATCCGGGCGAGTGCGTCGAGTAGATTTCGGTTTGAGAGAGACATATTGCGAGCGTAGCGATTTCCAAGTACAGCGGGCAACTACCGCGTGGCAATCGGGTCTCATGTAGGGCACTGTTGGGTGTCGCTGTAATGCGCGATTAGATGACACGTCGAGCGGCCGGGCACATGGCTACAACCTAGTGACGCGCGTTGAGAAGGTCTCCGTCACGCCACCACGTCTTGCGGGATACCGATACGGTGAACGCAGTTCCCTCTGCAAACGTTTTGAAACACTCACCCTGTCGGCTCGTCGCTTGATGCGCAAGAAAGACAGGTTCAAGCCGACGTTGGGGGTTTGTTCAAAGCTATGAGCGAGGAAGTGTTGCGGGTTTTCATCGCTGCTAAATTCGTCTAGCACGATATGGGTACTCTGCCTGAAGTGAGCATACTTGGACGTAAGATTCTCGACAGAATGAGATTGCCCAACATCGCTGAAATAGAGATTGTTGCTGGCGGAAATCATCTGGAGGCCGTTGAGAGCCTCAACATCAGCTTCGGTCGGTGATTTCTTCTTGACGTAGTCGTAAACATCTTTGTCATACACCACTAACATGTGTCTTGGCGACAAAGGCAAGAAAACCTGAATCCCGGTTTGCCGGAGCCCGGTGGTGCCATGGTCTTGGATTTCTTGGAGGTATTGGTTGTACTTGAAAACGGGATTGTCACTGGTGATGAAGGTGTCAGTTGCGGTTTCCACGACGATTGACTTCAGATCTCTCATCCCTTTAGCTACATCGTCAGACATCCGCAGGTTAAAGACAGGGAGGTCCGCCGCCTCAACGGCATGGAATCGATTCTCTCTGATGCTTTCGTCATCAGTTGTCTCTCCTCTTAGCAGTTCTTGAAACTTGGTGTAGGTTAGTGCTGTTCGCATGGTATGTGAAGGCGTGCGTAAGAGCTGGACCGCTATGAATTGACGGAGGGTATCCAGATCGTACTCGCGCTCGCTGTTGCACATGGCCATTATCGTGACGGCGGCTCGCTTTTCGAGCTCCGCTAGCGCGTTTTCAATTCGATCGCTTCGGTAGTAATCCGGCTTAGCACACTCGTGTTTGATGCTTGCGTCCACTATCGTTCGGCCACGACGGATGTTGTGAAGATTAATGCGCCTGCATCGGCTCTTGAAGCGCCGCAGGTAGAATCTTGGAACGTAGTGATGTTGCCTTGTGGGCATGGTGAAACGCGGCTCCACTAATAGCATTCAATGGTAAGGATATTTATGCCCTGTCGTCCCAATGTCGTGGGCGGTAGCTTGAAGAGTAGGGCAGCGAATTCAAGACATTGACGGGGAAGCTTTGGCGGACCCTCTATTGTTAAGTGAAGCAACAGGGCACTCCTCTACCTTGCTATTTCGTGCTCTCTCCAGTCGGGCACGTGCGCTGTCATGAGCGCCTTGAAGAGTTTCCCGTGGTTCGGAACACGCAGATGAAGCAACTCGTGGGCGATAACGAAGTCTTGGAACTCGACATCCTGACTTCCCAAGTCGGTTGCGAGGGTGATCGTGCCGGCAGTCGAGCAGGAACCCCACTTGCGGGTCATGCCTCGGACGCGCACACGCGGCGCAGGGACGTGGAGGCGCTCTGACCAATAGTCCACCCGTTGCCGTAAGTCTCTGGGGCTGTCGTCACGCCTCGGCATCGGAGTCTCCGCCCAGAAGTATCGCCAGGGTTTGGTCCACGATCCGGCCTCGCTCATGGCTCTCCACCTTCAGCAGGGGGTTGTACAGCGAAGTCCTCAGCCGTCGATGCTCGTCGGCGTTGACGGCGGCGTTGGGAAAGCGGCCCACAAGCGCCTGGGCCTCCTCTGCGAACTCCTTAGCACTCACACCGGCCGCTTGGAGGGCGGCGTTCTCCTTCAGCGTCCAATACACCCCGAATGCCCTTGGTGGCAGTGTGCTGTCCTTTGCGGCGGCGACGGCGGCCTCCTTCTCTTTGGCGATGACCTCCAATATGTCCATCGCTGCGAGTCCGGTTGTCGTTCGCTCTTCAAGGCCCTTCAGCACAGACTCGGCGCGTTCCTTGAGAGGCCGTAGCACGGCCTCCAACCCTGCCTCGCTCTCTACCTCCGTCTGAAGGCCACGCACCAGGTTGAACACTTTGGCCTCGTCTGGCCCCGATTCCTTCCGCAGAGCCTCAAGGGTGCGAAGGTCGAAAGTCACGGACTTGGTCAGGTTGCCGAGGCCGTACATCGCAGCCGACTCTTCCACGAGCCGCTGGGTCTTGTGGGCCAAGTCTGCCACGAAGTCAGGACGGTCGGCGTAGGCGTTGCGTACGACGGCGTAAAGACGGGTTAGACGGCCAAAAGTGTCGATGTGGTCGCGCAACTCCGCGGACGGCGAGAGTATCTCCCACAACGCCTCGATCTCCTTGTATGCCGAGAAAAACCCCTTGCGAGCATCGGGATCGAGAAAACGGGTGTACACCACCTGCTCCAATCGCTCGTCTGCGCCCCCTCCTGCGGTGGCATAGGCTGCTCGCGTCTCGGCTACTCTGCCGCCATCCGCATTGTCCAGGTATCTTGCCTTCGCCTCGGCAATCTTGTCGTGGAAGTCGTGCATCAGCAGGTCGAGGTCCTCGATGACGCCGCTCACGTCGGACGAGTCGAACTGCAGCGCCTTCCTCAGCTCGCGCAGCACGCCCACGAAGTCCACGACAAGTCCGATGGGCTTGCCGATGCCATCTGCGTCCACATATGGCCGGTTCACTCGAGCAATCGCCTGTAAGAGGACATGGTCGCGCATCGGCTTGTCCAGGTACATGCAGTACAGCAACGGCGCGTCGAAGCCGGTCAGCATCTTATCGGTGACGATGAGCAGCTTCGGGTCCTCGCTCGTCTTCTTGAACATCAGGCGGACGTCCTTCTCCCGCTCTTCCGACAGCTGGAGCTTGGCGACGAGTGGCCTTTCCACAGCGTCGTTGGCATTCTCCGAATACACCGGCACGGTCCATTCTGGTGGAAGCAGCTTGTCCAGCGCCCGCTTGTACTTGGCGCATGCCTCGCGGTTCACGCCTACCAGGAACGCCTTGTAGCCGAGGGGCAGCACGTTCTCCCGAAAGTGCTGAGCGACGAACGCCGCCACCTTCTCGATACGGTCGTCGGCGGTGAGGAAGGTGCGCAAGCTCACGGCCCGGTCAAGCACGCGGTTGAGCTCATCGACGTCGGTGACGCCTTCCATCTCGGCCAGGGCGAAGAACTCCCGGTCGAGCTGGGCAGCGGGCACCGTCATTTCGCTGGGCGCCATCATGTGGCGTATGGGCAGCGTCGTCTCATCCTCAATGGACTCGGCAATCGAGTACTTGTCGAGGTAGCCCTCATCGTCGTCAGCCCCGAATATCTTGAAGGTGCCTTCTCCGTGCTCCGTTCGTGCGATGGGCGTGCCGGTGAAGCCGATGATGGTCGAGTTGGGCAGCGCGGCCATGAGGTACGTGCCTAGCTCCCTGGCCACGGAGCGGTGCGCCTCGTCGATGAACACATAGATGTTGTCGCGGGAATTGGCGTCCTTCTCGATGCCCTCGAACTTGTGGATCATCGATATGATCAGCCCTCTCCTATCGGTGGCGAGCAGTTCCCGCAGCTGCTCCTTCGAGCCGGCCCTCCAGACGGCGATGTCCTGCTGTTGCATATCGCCCAGCAGCCGTCCGACCCAGCCTGCAAGCTGGCCCTCCAACTCGGTGCGATCCACCACGACGACCACTGTGGAGTTGCCAAACTCCTTCTTGGCCTCCAGGACCAAGCGGGCGGCGGTGAGCAGCGTGAAGGTCTTGCCGGCCCCCTGAGTGTGCCAGACGAGGCCTCGGCGATTCACCGTCTCGGCGCAGCGTTCGACGATGCGGTCTACAGCCCGGCGCTGGTGTTGACGCATCACGGTTTTTCGCGTCTCGCCGTCCTCTACGTAGAAAAGGATCCAGTCGCGCAGCGTCCGCAGGAATTCTGTCGGCTCGAAGAAAGACTGTACGGCGAAGCGGTAGCTCTCTTCTTGCGGCTCCTTCCACCGCGCCATGTAGCGGCGCGACAGGTTCCACGTGACGCCGTACCAGTAGTCGAGGAGGTGAGTCACGTTGAAGAGCTGCGCGGCACCCACCAGCTCGGGCGTCTCGATCTCATAGCGGCGCAGCTGCGTGACCCCCCGCTTGATTGCGTCGGCGTCCGTCGGATTCTTGTGCTCGACAATGGCGACCGGCACGCCGTTGACCACGAACATCACGTCGGCGCGGTTTCCCTTGCGGGCTGGAGGCTTGAGCCGCCACTCCCAGGTCACTTGCAGGACGTTGGCCCCCGGGTCATCGAAGTCGATAAGCCTGACCTGCCGGTGACGCTGCTCAGCCTCGTCGTACCACTGCCGCTCACCCCGCAGCCAAGCCAGCATCTGCCGGTTTCCCTCGATGATCGGCGGAAGCGCCTGGATGTTCTCGACCACTGACCGGACGGCGTCGTCCGTCATCCAGGAATTGAAGCGATGCAGCGCCTCTTCCAGCACGCCGCGAAACAGCAACCCGGCCTCGCCACCTCTCATTGTGAGGGCATCCACTGGCCGTACAGGAATCCAGCCGGTCTCCGCCGCGTGACGGACCATCGGAAACTGGACGCTGCCTGCTTCTGTGATCTTCGACTCGGTCATGGTCTGACCCCTATCGCGCCCCTTGAATCCTGCATGATGACGCCTGTATCTCGCATCATCGCGCACCCGATCTCGCGCCATCGCGCACCTATCCCGCACCCACCACACGTCTCCATCGCGTCAATGGGCCGCGAGCCGTGGACGCGACCAGGCCGTTGTCTCGCAACTCCTCCAATGTCGTTCGCACCTGACGCTCGCTGACCTCGGGACCCAGACGCGCGTGAATCTCGCGGCGCGTCAAGCCGTCCTCCACGCCTTCCAGAAGTGCGAGTATCGTCTCCCGTCGTTCTTCAGGCCCGCTCACGCCGCTGGTAGTAGGTCGTGGGACGAACCGTCCATGCCGGAATCGCACGGTGACGGCCCCGCCGTCATCCTCAATCTCCGGGACCGGAAGCCCGGCGCTGTTCGTGAGCTCGGCCATCTTCAGCGTTCCGCTGCCCCATTCCTCGATGATCCCGCGCCGGTAGAAGGTGCGAGCAATCAACGGATTCCACGGGCGCGACTCATGCGGGCCAAACAGCTTCTCCGGCGTCAATCCGAAGTGCAGGGAACCGGAGGATGTGACCTCCAGGCGGTCGTCGTAGACGGCTATGCCTACCGAGCCGCCGCCGATGGAGTAGTCACGGTGGCACAGAGCATTGGCCAACGCCTCGCGTGTGGCTAGGGGCGGGTACAGGGGCTCGTCGATCCGCTCGAACCGGTCCTGTTCGAACCGCCCGGCGATAGGCAGGGTGTCGCGCAGGAAGTGCTCTGCGTTCGCTAGTAGCCTGAAGGCGTTGCCGTTGAACTGGCGGTTGTCCAGGAACTCCATCCGGTCGATCCCACGGAAACGAGCGACGCGCAGCAGGCACTGCGGCATCTCGAACTCCAGCCGCTCCGTGCTGCCGAAAAGCACCGCCGCCGCCCGAAGCAGCACGCCGTCGCGCAGAAGGCCGAGTCCGCGCAGTAGGTCGGTCGGTTCTCCACCTACCGGCTCCTCCAATCTCCCCCGTCGTACCGCCTCCGCAACCGTCCGCCGAATCTCCGCTGCGTCGAGGTCGTCTATAGACCACCCGGAGGCGGGCTGGTTCTCCCAGCGCTGCTCGCTGTGCATCCGCTCGAAGAGCATTCGGTTGTACTCGTCGGCAGACATTGCCAGCGTCGTGTTCCCCACTCGCCGATACGCCGTGCCGCGGTAGGAGTAGGGCCTCGACGCTCCCTGGCCCGTGCTGACCACGACAACTTCACGGCCGCCGTCCACCGGGATTCGCTCGACCGTCGGAAACGCCGGAGGGTCGATCTGCCGAAGCTCGGCGCTCAACTCCTCGATGGTGCGTTCGCTGACCTGCTGGCCCACCACAGCTCCGTCCGGCGTGACACCGAACAACACCTGCCCGCCGCCCTGGTTCAGGAAGGCGCACACCGTCATGGCCGCCTCCCGTCGCGTCCCTGTCGTGGCCTTGAACTCCAGCGTCTCGGATTCGCCCCGCGAGACTAAGGCTGCAATCTGTTCAAGAGTCATAACGTTCCAGGTCAAAGGAGTTGATTCAGCGCGTCAAATGCTCGCTGAAATCGGTCTAAGGTCTCGTCAGTAAACTCCTCCTCAAGTGAGCCGATGTTCTCACTCAAGTACCGAGCGGGGCGATAGTGATTGAACTGCACATTCTTAGGAAGAGAATGCTTCTCAAGGCGCTTCTCAATCCGTTGGAGGATTCTAGGAAGTGTTGAAGAAAGCTGACCTAATTTCAGAGAGGCAGTGAATTCACTGTTCACCAGCTTCAGATAGAACTCTGGATCAAACATGTCCTCTATATCGGCTTCACTAGCGTCAGTGAAATCTGCGAAAGTCATGACTTGGTGCTTCTTCAGCATCTTACTCTTGTAGAGGTTCTCTATACTCTGCTGGCCCTGTTTCTGAAAGTCGATGAGAACGGCAACATTCAGGTTAGTCTGTGCCCCAATCAATGCGACGAATGTTGGTACCTTGTCTGCTCCGCCAACGGGGGTGATTATCCAATCGGGACTCAAGCCGCGTTGACCTCGTCTTTGAAGAACGGCAGACAGGGTTTGTATGTAGAGCAAATCGGAAACGCCTTCGACGATCAAACAGTTTGGGCCGATGAAGAGTGATTGATGGATCTCGTATCCGAGAGCACCTTGAAGTGGGAATAGGCTGTCGGGTGTTGCCTCAAGCACATCTGTTGAAACCTTAGTGCCCTGCTGTTCCACAGGCAGATCGCCCGAGGCGACCTCGATACTCAAGTCTTGGACTATTCGCACGCGATCTAAGTGCCCTGAATCAACCATGAACGGTGAATGAGTCGTGTATAGGAGCTGATGGTGTGGTTTCAATTCCTCTTCAAAATAGCTAAGGAGGTCTCCTTGCGCCCTTCCATGGAGAGATAAACCCGGTTCGTCGAGAAGCAGGATAAGCTGCTGGCTTTCCTTTTGAAGTTTCGAGTACCAAGCGAGGAACGAGAAAAACCAGACGAAGCCCCGGGAGCGCGTTCCAAGCGGCGTACTTACCATGTGCTTCGTATCCTGAACGCGTCCCAAAATGTTCGTACCAGAAGTCATGCCGGGACCATCGCCTGGCTGTGCTGGACGGATGTCGAACTTCATGCGGAGGTGTTTGTTCTGAGACCAATAGTTCAGAACCTTCTGGGTGAGTCGGTTTTCCGCAGCTTCAAGACGTGCGATCAGTGCTTCCGTTCGTCCCGGAGTAACAAGATCATCCAACCTCAGTCCTGCGAGATCAATCAGTCCGATGAGCGGGTGGTCAGATTCTTCGAGGGCATTGCTGTCGACACGCTGCTTGAGTGCGTCGAGATTGTCTTGCCCTTTCATCTGGTAATATTCGTCGAAATAGAGAAACTTGGGCAACCTATCCTCAATGATTTTGTCAAAGATATATCGAGGCATCCCGTACTCGGCGATACCCTTGAGAATGGGTGTAAGGTGCTGTACTGCTTCGGTCTGCTCCGCCTCGGAAAGCACCTTGACCATGTCGTCGACCGAGTCTAACTGGCTCAACTCACTGGTGACTTGTTGTGTGAGATCCGTGGCTTCCAATAGGTGGCTCAGAGCCTTTTTGCAGTTGATCTCTAGGTTACTTACTTCAAGCTGATTCCCATATCCCTTTCGAAGGGTCACTACAGGTGCATTGTCATCAAAACAGGTGGAGCCATACACGCTCTTGATGGCGGAAACATCCTCCGGTTCAAGTTCGTATGTAGCGTGAACAACCGTAGCTTGTTCACGCCTGCCAGCCTTGACCTGTTCCTCATAATCAGACACTGAACTGCGGGGGTAGTCATCTGTAGCATCGAAACCTCCTTCGGTTTCGATGATCGGATTCAAGCGGTATAAGGCTTTGAGCAAGGCGGTCTTACCTGCCTCATTCTTTCCGACGAGGCAGGTCACATCTCCGACATCGAATTCGTTTGAGTCCATTACGCTCTGGAAGTTCTGGATGCGGACTTTCCTCAGTAGCATGTGACACCACCTTGCCCTTTGGTTTGAATTAGGAGTTCGTCATTCACCTTTAGGTCCTCCACCCGCATCTCCCCCGTCATCAGTTTGTGCAGCAGCACCCTGAATACATCATTAAGCACTGCTCCCTTTTTCTCGGATGCAAGGATACCCTCATGTACCAACCATAGTACGCCCGCAACCTGCTGCTGTTCCGCAAGGGACAAGGCGGGAGTCTGGAACTCGCGTATATGCGCCCAGGACGTCCTGGGATGCTGGACACCCGTCGTTCCTGCGACGGCGTACTCCACGAACTCGGGAGAGTGGACAGCCGCAGCCAAGAATCGTGGGTCAACGCCCGATTTCGCCCGCAGCACCAGCAACTCCGTCGTGCAAACGCCCGGCTCATCAGCGAGCACGGCTTTGTCGAGATATGGACGGAGCTTCCCGTATAGCACGTCGCCGGGTTGGAACGCTGATGTGTTGCTCCTCATGTCTGACGCTTTCCCACAGCCAATCCGAACCAGCCGCCCAGGTGCGAGGTGTTCGAGCCCCAGATACATTGCGTCAGGCCGTGCCCCCGGCCTAACAGGGTCGGCAATCAACTCGCACAGGTCCGCAAGGCGGACGGTTGCCCCTGCTATCACGCCAAGCTCCTCAGCCGTTGAATTACTGTCTCCAGCTTCGCCGAGACTGCCGCTTCTTCCGCAACCACGGCCTCAAATCGCCCTATGATGTCGTGAATGTCAGCGTCATCATCACTCCCCGCCTGCCCGACCCATCGACTCGGGCTCAGGTTGTAATCTGCTTCCTTAGCCTGCTCACGGGTGATGACGGCGATCTCGCCCTCTACCGGCTCGCCCTTGAGGAAGGCAGCAGCTATGGGGCGGATATCCTCCTCCGGGATGTAATTCTTGGGGCGGCCCTTGCCGACGCGACGGCTTGCATTGACGAGCACGATCTTGTCCTTGCGGGCCTCCGACTTGCGCTTGGACAGCACGACGATGATGCCGGCGGCGTTCGTGTTGTAGAAGAGGTTGTCCGGCAGCAGAATCACGCCGTCAATCAGGTCCCGCTCCACGAACCACCTACGTATGTTGCGCTCCCTATCCTCATTCTTGCTGCCGGAGCCGCGCGTCACCGCGCCGGTGTCCAGCACCACGGCGGCCCGCCCGCGCTCGTTCAGGCAGGACAGTGTGTGTTGGAGCCAGGCCCAGTCGCCTTTGCCGGTGGTGACGCCTCCGGCGATGCGGAAGCGGTCGAACGGGTCGTTCTCGAAGATGTCCTGGTTGAAGTCCTGGTTCCACATCGGATTGGCGACCACTATGTCGTGGCCGGTGATGCGGCCCGCGGCGTCCTTGAACTTGGGGTTGATCATAGAGTCGCCGCGATCTATCTGGACCTCCATGTCGTGGATGATGGCGTTCATGTGGGCGACGGCGTAGCTGTCGGCCTGCAGCTCCTGGCCGTACAGCCTGAGGGGAACGTGGCTGGTGGGGTCGGTCTCACGGGCGACCAGTTGGAGCTTGATGAGTAGTCCTGCTGAGCCGCAGGCGTAGTCATGGCACGTCTCGCCGGGCCTGGGGCGCATAATGTGGGCCATGAGGAAGCCGACCTCGGTGGGGGTGAAAAACTCGCCTGCGCTCTGACCGGAACCTTCGGCGAACTTGCGGAGAAGGTACTCGTAGGCGCGGCCCAGGAAGTCGGGCTGCACATCGGCGAGACCCAGGCGGTAGCGGGGATCGGAGAAAGTCTCAACTACGGCGGCGAGCCGGGCCGGATGCAGGTCGCGCTCTCCATTGCGCTCCGATGCAAAGTCCACGAGGTCTATGACGTCGGAGAGCGTGGGGTTGTAGCGCACGACGGCGCGGACGGCCGTGGTCAGGTGTTCACCGATGTCTCGTGGACGGGTGCTGCGGCCCCCGGCGTCGAGGGGCCAGTCGTAGGCCTCCCGGCCGTTGACCACGCTCCATCGAGCCTCCGGTGGCAGGTAGAAGCGCAGCAGGTCGTGGTCACTCTCCGCGATCTCCTGCGCAACTGTCCTGTCTCCAAACTCCTGGGCCAGCCGGTCGACCTCATCGTCGAACACGTCCGAAAGGCGCTTGAGGAAGAGGAGCGGCAGCAGGTAGTCCTTGAACTTGGCAGCGTCCTTTGCGCCTCTGATCGAGCAGGCGGCGGCCCACAGCATCTGCTCCATAGGCTTGGTGGTGGGAACGGCATCGTTCCGGCGACGGGACCGTCGGCGGGTCACTTGGGCCGCCGAATCTGCCTCATCAACGGCCGGTTCAGCGTCGTCGATGCCTGCCTCGGCAGCGAGTGCAGCGATAGCCGTCCGCGCCGCCTTCTGGGGCATCGTCACGCCACCCTCCCAGCGATTCACCGTCGCGAACGACACGCCTAGCCGCTCAGCGAGCTGCTCCTGCGTCAGATCCAGTCTCGCACGGATGGCTTGAAGGGTTGGACTGACAGACTGCCTATCTGCTATATTTGCCATGTTTGCATTATAGGTGTGTGTCACCAAATGGGTCAATGGCAGTGGCGACACGGAGGTTGAGATCATCCAGCGGATAGACATCGTCGTACCAGACCACTCTGTCCGTCTAAGTCTTGTAGTCCGATAGGTGGACGACAATGGAAATGAACTTCACTCTCCTTGTTATTGCAGCGTCGGCGGGGATGGTAGCCAAGCTTGTCGTCGGCGGGGACCCATGGAAATTGCTGGGCTTCTTAACTCTAGCGTTTCACTATGCTCCTACTACTTCCATCTTTGCTTGGGGTGGCGTTCGAGAATGATCCGAAGGAAGATAGTACAAGAGACGACGGACACACTGATCGACGGTGTTACTGTAGAGATACCGTCCATCCTAGTCGGTGAAGTGGCTGGAGTGTTCCCTGCAACGATTCTGAGTTCCGCACGGAGTCTTTTCAAGGCATGAACAGCACGGGCAGAGAATACAAAATCGAGGTTCCCGGGATACCGCCAAAGTTGCATTCCACCGCCAAGGAGGACATCGGCAGGCTACTGGACGCAATCACGAGAGTCGCCGACCGACAGGGGATGCGATTCCTGCTGGACAAGGTTCGTATCACCGACCGATTCGAAGATGACGTGAACCAATTGTTGAACGAGCACTCAGCTCTTACAGGCTATGTCGCTGCCCGGCGCCATGTCCACGCGATTGGTAAGACCCTCTGGACTCGATCTGAGCAAGGCGACCTCGGCTTTGTGGTGATTATCGATGCAATTCAGATTGGCCCGTGGGCGCTCAATAATGCTCGGTGTCTGACAACGGTACTCCATGAAGTTACCCACGTACTCCGAGAAGAGCGCCACCTAGAGCGGCTAGGTGAGGAAGAGTACACGGCGAATGGTGACACTAGGGAGCGGTTGATGGATGGTTGGGCTTGCTTGTTACTCGATGAATTTGATGTGGACCGACAAGTAGACGCTATGGTTGGCAGGCTTGCCACTAAGGAGGACGGACAACCCTGGTCTTTGCGAGAGCTCGATGAGGCTCAGGGGTTGGATTGGGTTCACGTGTTGCTGGATAGCCTCGATCGATTGCCGCCGTTAGTAGACGAAGAGGTCTGTAGATTTCGGACCCGGGAGATGGGGATCGACGACCTGGCAATGTCGGTGATTCCCTGTATCAAGGACTCACTTCGGCTGTTGAGCCATACCGCTGCGAGGTACATGGGGACTGATTCTTGGCCAGACATCGTATTGAGAATTGAGGAGACGGACGCCTCTCAACGGTTCCTGAAGGATCACCTCGACACAATTCTTGCTCATTTCGAGGACGCCCGGCTGCCTCTGGAGGAGTCGGTTCAGGCTGTCGGCCGAGCAGTAGAAGGGCTATTCCACAACTGCGGCCTCAGGTTTCGGACATATCCCGAGGGCGTATACATCTCAGTCAGTGAGCCATCGGCCTAGCTGGGTGGCCTTGGGATTAAGGCGCGACCGAAGCAGTCGAGCGACCAAGCCCGCAGGACACCGGGAGACCGGAGCCTGGGCTACAGTTCCAGAACGAGCCTCATCGCGAAAGTTCTTGATTTTATCAAGTCTGGTGGGCCTATTTTGACGATAGACAGAACCATCTTTGAGATGTGGTTGGGGGCGCAATGAGCCTACCGAGGCAGTCTACCCGGCCAATAACTAAGGAATGACATTGGGGGGCAATTGTTCCCCATGTCATCTAGCGAGCATGGCATCCAATCAGGCGTCACGGAGCAGTGGCTCACAGTACAGGTCAACATGGGGAAGGCTTAGGTAGGCTTAGGCTCACGTTCCTCAACTGCCCACGGCACACGCTCTACCTGCCCCTGCCATTCCTGAGCCAAGCGGTTTCCGTATTGGCCGGAATAGCCGAATCTCTTCAGAAGCATCAATTCCACATACCAGAGGCCCAACTCCCGGGCCTGGAAATAGGTGTCACCGGATGGCGTCTCAAGCTTCATTTCCGAATGAATTAGGTCATTTCGCATCTTGACCAAGGTGTGTGGTCCGTGCCGGAATGTCATGCTATTCGCTAATTCTTTCAGTTTCTTCAGTTCTGAGGGAATCATTACCGGAATCCCGGCTTCCTTCAGTGCATCCGCTATCCATACCCCTTCCTTCCTATCACCCTTGGACCTAGCCAATTGATGGGAGAGTCTCTCCAGTGCAGCCTGAGTGAGGACAATGCCACCTTCCAAGCTACGAGCCTCGTTACTTAGGAGATACCACTGAAGTGCCATCGTCAATGGGTGATGTCCTGGCGCTTTCCAAAGTCGCCTATAGAATCCCGGAAACAGCTCAGCTAGCGTCGTCCCGTGGTTGCGATCGAACCACGAACGTTCCCCTGACCAAGGACTCGGACGACTAGCGCTCCACGTCTCCCAGACGCGCTGGCCTTTGTCATTCATGCCAACAACAAGGGTAAGCCCGCAATTGGCTCCTCGTGCAAACGAAAGAAATAGGCGTAACAGTTCCATCAGAGGCGGCACCTGGTTCACCGAGAACGACCTCCAATCGGAGCGCCGTATAGAACCTTCGTGCGTGAGGCCGTATCCGCCATCGGCGCGTAGTCGCTTAAGTATCTCGCTTGTGTTCTTGAAGGACTTCACCTCAATCACCCACGGCGAGGCTTCTAGTTTGATAAAGTCGCGCCTCTGATAGCCCCGCCTAAATTCCTCAATGGTCTTCGGAGGTTGATATTCCTCTCCCAAAAACGCTGGGAAGTTAAGTAGACCGAATTGTACTTCTGTGAGTTCACCCACAGGCTGCATGGGTGTTACAGGCCCATTGGCTACAGTGAAGGACCCCTTGCAGAGTAGCTCGTCCTTGGTTCGATCAAACCTGACGAGGTCCGGGTGAGTACTAAAGGTCGCACCAGAGTCCAACGAAATATCAACCGTTCCAGCCGACTCATCGAATTCGGACGGGAGTTGGACGCTGTCAATTTCAATGCAGATGCGCGGGGTCGGAGATAAACGGAGTATGACCTGAGCGAATACATTGTCGACAGGTGCGGCGTTGATGGTTCGTATCGCCGTCTCGGCTACTTTGATCGACCCGTTCGCGCTCCCGGTCAACATTGATCTCTCCCTAGAGCTTCATGGCCAAGATAGCAATGGACCGAGTCGAGCCGTACAAACATTGCGTCCGGTCCTAGGACTAGACGATCTCGTTTTGTGGACGCGCCCTATTCTTACTACAGTACAAGTAAGCTGGAGCTGGTGGGCCGACGTGTACGGTAGACAGAACCGAGGCGTCAAGGGCTACCCTCTCGTTGGCCCGACCGGCTAAAAAACTGTCGTCCGGCATAGGCACCGTATAGCGAATCAGGGCGTCGCCGGGAATGACGATGATCTCCTTGACGAAGGACTCGATGAAGGCCCTGCGCTCGGTCAACTCGCTCTCTTCCAGGAAGTCCTTCATGTCCTTGGCGTAAGCCGCGATGGTGTTTACATCGTCCAGGTACGCTCTGCGCTGAGAAAGGACAGCCCTGGCATCCGCCGCCGCATCTTCAAGACGCTCCTTGCGCTCGCGGTGCTCCTTTATCCTGTCCGAGGCGTCGGCCATGTCAATGTCGGTGGTCTCGATGGCATTCCAAATCCGGCCCAGCCTCCGCTTCACGTCCTCAAGCTCATCTTCGATGGTCTCCAGCCTCTTCCGCTGCTCGCCGGCGACGCCGTCCATCTCCTCGTCCACGGTCCTCACCAGATCGGTGATGCTCTTCTCGGTGAGGATGTTGGAGCGAATCTTGTCCACGATCATCTGCTCGAAGCGACGGGCATTGAGCCTCGGAGTATGGCAAGCGTCCTTGCCCCGCTTCATGATCGACTGGCAGACGTAGTAGGCGAACTGGCCACTCTTGGCGTCCTGCCCGCTGAGCGCTCTGTTGCAGGCCTTGCACCTGACAAGCCCACTGAGAAGGTAGGTGCTTCCAACCCTTCGAGGGTGGGAGGTCTTGGGAGCGCGGGAGCGCATCAGCTTGCTGACGAGGCTGTACTGGCCCTTGGTGATGATGGCTGGGAACGCCTCCTCCACCCGCACCGGCTCGGCGTTGTCCTTCGCGTTGACTCCCCAAATGAGGGTGCCAGTGTAGGCTTCGTTAACGAGGATGGTATGGACGCTGGTCTTGCCCCACAGCTTGCCTTTGGGGCTCAGGATGCCCTCGTCGTTGAGGGTCCTTGTGATTTCAGTCATCCCGTTGCCCGCCTCGGCCATGTCGAAGATGCGGTTGACGATGCGGGCTTCATCCGGGTTGGGCTCCAGCGTGGGGCGCTTCTTCGGCCCGTCCTGGACCATGACTCGGTTGTAGCCAAAAGGAGCATAGCTGGAGACCCAGAAGCCGCGGGAGGCGGACTCTCGCATCCCTCGGGTGACCTCTTGGGCCAAGTTCTCCGAGTAGAACTCGTCCACGCTCTCGATGATGGCCTCCATCAGCTTGCCGGTGGGGGTGTCGTCGGCGTGTTCCGTGATGGAGACGACCCTGACGCCTTTGCGCCTGAGCAAGGACTTGAAGGCGACGGCGTGTTCGCGCTTGCGGGTGAAGCGGGAAAACTTCCAGACAAGGATCTCCTTGAAGGGGGCCTCCGCCTTGCTGGCCGCTTCAATCATCTTCCGGAACTCCGGCCTGTCGGCGATGCGGCCGCTCTCGGCCTCGTCCACGTACTCGCGGACGATGACGTAGCCGTTCTTGTGTGCATGGTCCCTGAGCGCCCGCAGCTGCGCCGCCACGGACAGGTCCACGTCCTGGCGGTCGCTGGACACCCTGGCGTAGAGGGCGACAGGTGTGTAGTCAGTACTATCGTTCATTGGCGTGTTCTCCTTGGTCATTCCTGCTCGTTCTGGCGGGCCTGGGCCGGTTTGCGGAGCTCTCCCTGGTGCCTCTCACGGGCGTCCATGTATTGGCGAAGGGCTTCGCGGATCAACTCGCTCATGGTGCGGCCCTCGTCCTCCATAACCTGCCGAACCTGTTCGGCCATCTTTGGCGGCATCGAAATGGTGATGGCCTTTCGGGTTGTAGGCATTCTCTCTTTTTGTCTCCTAGTGTATGACAAAGTCATACTATTATCATGACGGAAGAGGACGCCGTTTGTCAATGCTGCTGGGGACAAGTAGGCGTCGTCCTTTTGCCTTGCTAACGGAACAGATTGAGATCCGGCACAGCATCCGTTGGTATCCCCTGCACAATTGCACGCCCGAATTGGCCGTTCGGAATCCATGAGTTGTTCGTCCACGCCGTCCTCATGAGTTCTTTACGGCGCGAAGTCAGTGACTCCCATGCTCTGGTTCCAATGCACAAGTTCTCCGCAAGTACGATGGCGTGCGATGAGATCGCCTCTTCCAGCGGTACGCCTTGCAGCGCCTCGAATGTCGTCATCTCTTGGTCCATCTTGCTGAGGTGACGTAACGCCACATCCTTATCTTGAGCTACGGTGCAATAGTGGAGCGTCGCAGCGTGTCCACGATTGGTGGGCATGACGGTTATTCCCCAAACGCCGTTCGACTCAATCGGCCTGGCTGGTGACGACAGGAAGTCCACCCAGTGATGGTCCCACACGCCGGCGTTCGAGCAGGCTATCCTCGGAGACCCCGGCAGCAGCCTCGTGACATGTCTGATCCGCCAGTTCAGGACGGGATAGGACAGGGACACTCTCAAGAGCCCACTCGCCAAGGCAAGTGTCGATGGCTGGGAGTTCGCGGCTGGTGTCCCCAGTCTCGTTGCCTTACCGACAGTCCCGATATGGGTACGGGCGACCTCCGTAGCTACTAGCTCTCCGTGGAATGCCTTGAGCACCGCTCTATAGAACAGTAGGTTCAACCTTGTTGGGTCGTTGGTGTCCGTAGTTCTTTGGTCCGCTGGCTGAAATACCGCATCGTGCTCGGCGCACGTAAATCCCGCAGTCGTTGCCCGACGTATGCTCACCTTGTGCGGGATCGCGGGCATTTGCCCCGGGGGACCTGTCGGCTTCGGGCTAGGTCGAAACAGATAGACCTGCTTGGGCCCGATTTGCTTCAGCCAATTGCGCGGAACGGTATGGGCATCTATCGGCTGGCCGGTGCAACCGGGTTGATGAAGGCACTGATTCGCCCGTACTTCGCTTGTAGCAAGTATCTGCTGTGTGAACTTGCCGGTTTCTTTTGCGTCCAAGGTCTTCCAGTCTCCGACCTGGGAGGACAGGCCGCCGTCACAGGCCACGACATCGAGGCAGTTGGCTTGGCAGACGCCAGCAGTGAATACGGCGTTAGGTTCAAGGTCTTCGTAGAACCAGATCGAAACCGGCCCGTTGCATTTTGGGCAATGGGGTTCGTGGGGAGTTGTGATGGGGCACTGGTACATGGTTACTGCCTATGGTCTGAAAGGATGGCCCTCTCTCTGCTCAGAGGCGTGACGTGACGGTTCGGACTGCTCTTGACGGCCTTCTAGCCATGGCTCCACGAGCTTGCCTCGCTGGCAGAGTTGCCGCCGGGTCGTCACCTCAGACATTGGATTGACCCTGGGCCGCATCGCCGCGACCCGCCACACCCACGGGACCGCGCCTCCCCGGAATCACCTCGACCGGCGTGGGAATCAACCACTCGGCTCCTGCCTTCACCGCTCCCCTCAGTCTTCCGTCCCGTGCCAGCTTGCGCACCCTGCGCTCCGACACCCCCAACCTGGCAGCCGCCTCCCGCACCGTCACATTGGCGACATCGTCCTCGGCGGCTTCGGATTCCAGCTCGAACTCGACGGGGGTCGGCTCCCCAAGCGTGCTCATGTCGTGGATGAGGAACCCTATGACCTCGCCGTGGTCGTCCAGCCGCTTGAGGATGCGTTCGTCCTCGGTGGAGGTGAAGTACCCCTCTCTCACAGCCCACACAACCTCAAGGATGTCCCCCTCGTGGTCGTAGGAGACGAGCACCTTTCTGTTCGTCATGGTCATTCTCCCTTGATGCTTCGAGCCAGGTAGCCGGTGAGGATGAAGGAGTGGTCCGCCTCCCTCTTCACCACGAGGCAGAGGTAGCGGTTCCTACCCCGCAGGTCTGGATAGAGCCGGTAGTAGAGCTGGACCGCGGGGCTGGACCTGGAGGGCCTCACGGCGTCCGGTTCAGCGAGGGTCTCGGCGAACCGCTGCAGGTGGAAGGCCATTTCCGGGTGCCTTCGCAGAATGTGCCCGAGCCGTTCGCCGGTGAGGCGAACCTCGTCTCCGTGCCGGTCGATGAAGCGGCGCACGCCGGACTCCATCACCGGATACCGTACCGCAAAGTATACCGCTTCGCGGCCTGTACCGGCAATGCGCTGTGCCTAAACTTCACCGCGATTCTCCTCGCCGCCGTCCGCCTGGGACATCTGGGACTCGGCCTCTTGCTTTCGGATGTAGGAGCGCACGGCGACCCTCGCCCAGATGCGCAGCCCCCTTTGGAAGGCCTCGCGCTGCTTGGGCGTGTACCCCGCCATCAGCTCCGACGGCGACTCCTCAGGCAGGTCGCCGTCTATTCCCTTTCCGGTGGGTTTCTCTTGGCCGTTGCTATCTCTCATGTCGCTCGGTCGCAGCGGCGGGACTTCTGTGCCGCTGGCCTCTCGTTTCAGGTCGGTGGGTGGGCCGCCGGGCGCGGACGGAACGGGGCGAGCGCCCGGCGGCGTTCGTGCCGGTCAGTTGTCGAAGAACGTCATCTGGAACCCGTCGCCCATGAGGATCTGGAGGCCGCCGGGTATCCGGCCGGCGTACCGGCAGAGGGCGTGCATAGCGCCCCCCGACGGCTCGACGCCCTTGCGCCACCGGTACATCTGCTTGTAGTCGACGCCGATGGCGATGGCGAGGCCGCTCCAGGTGAGGCCGCTGTCCTTCTTCAGCCGATCGAGCCGGTCGGCGAAGTCGTCCGGCAGCAGCCCGCCGTAGGGCATGCACTCCTCGCCGTCAGGGTCCGGTCTCAAGGTCCCGTCGAGACGGGACGAATCCTTGGTGTTACTTGTCATTGCTTACCTCCTGTGTAAAGAGCTCGTGGAAGTTCTCCACGCCTAGGGCCGTTTGCATCCGACGTCGGATGCGACCCGAGGGCGCTCGCCCCTCGTTGACCAGCACGGAGAGGTATCCGGCACTGATGCCGACCTCCCTGGCGAGCCAGTTCTGGGAGCGGTTCAGAAGGTTGAGCCGCCGCCAGAGGGCCGCCGCGTCCAGCCGGACAACTGTCCGTCCCGCACGCCTCGGGTGTCCCTTCGATTGGTTGGCATCTCGCAAAGACATGGCTCTCGATCTCCTGTATTTCGGTAGATATGTTTAGTAGAAGCAGGAACTTTGCCGCGACTCAAGCCTCTGTCGGGTCGTCCTGTCTCAGAGGCGGCGGCAGGGCCTGCGGCGACTCCCACTCTCCGGGAGTGCGCCAGGCACGTCCCAGGGGACCCAGGACATCGAGTGCCTCCTTATGGGAGACCCAGAGGGGGACTGTCACCCGCTCCGCCCGCATCTCCTCCCGCGCCACGCGCAGGAAGTGAGTTGCCACGATGTCATCGTCGAAGACCACCAGGACGGCGGGCCTCGTGCCGTGGTCGTCCAGGGGCCTGTGGGACGAGTAGTAGCGCAGATAGGGGGCCAGGCGGTCCGACATGGTTGAGGGACGCACGGCACGGCGCTCCCACTCTAGGAAGAAGGCCCACTCGGGCCCGCTCTTGCGCAGGACGCCAAAGGCGTCGGGGTTGACGGCGCGCATCCGGTCGTCGTGCCGGAAGTGGCGAGAGGCCCTGCGGGGCGGGTCGACCTGAACGATCTCCCATCCCAGCAGCGGCGCCTGCGCGGTGAGCGCGGCCAGGAAGCCGTGGACGGCGTCGGTGTGCTCGATGTTCCTGAGGAGCTGGCGACCCCTCCGGCCGGTGACGTTGCGCCACTCGAACGGGCCTTCGAGGTCTTCGAGGGCGATGCTCCATCGCTTCTTCGCCACGCCGACCGAGGTGCGGTCCCTGCGTGCGAGGAGGGAGAGTCCCCGGTCGGTGAGGGCCATCCGGCGGCTCGCCTCCGGGACGCGGGCCGCGAGGCCGAATCCCTCCAGGGGGATGACGGTCTGGGAGGCCCTCTGGGGCGATACGCCCATGAGTCCGGCGAGCTCGCCGAGGGTGATCCAGGGCCAGTCCGAGATGAGGTCGAGGGCGCGCTTCTCGGCGGGCCTGACAAAGAGAGGCAGCATGTGGTCGGCAATGTCCGACGCTGCGGCCCTTTCGGGGATGTCGTCGGGGACCGAGGCGAGCCGTGACGCATCCTCCACGGGAATCTCTCCTCCGGGGTCGGTACGTTCCAGGAGGTAGCGCAGGTCGACGGCGGCGCTCACCTTGAGCGGGCTCCAAATCCGGTCGCCCTCTCCGGCCAGCGCCGCGTCGCGTTCCAGGGCGAAGAGGGCCGGGACCTCGGTGGTCGAGAGCAGCCTGCGGGCGTGCCTGAGACGCACCCCATCGGCCATGAGGACGAGGACTGTTCCGGGCATCGGCATGTCCCGCAGCCGCCAGAGCCGTTTGGCGAAGCCCGACCGGTCGGCGGTGCGCCCCTGCCTGATGACCCCGACGGTCCTGCCGTCCGGCAGCGTCATGGCGGCGTCGAGGGGTAAGGACCGGTACCAGTGGAACCGGATGGGGTAGGCGACGCCGGAGATGACGGAGGCGAGGTGGTACATGACGGCGAGAGCATCGAGCCGCTCCAACAGGCTGCGCCGCCACTGGGCGGATATGGGAAGGTCGCGCAGCAGCGCCTCAAGGGGCCTGTCCTCCTCGTCTGCGAGCCTGCGCAACCCGGCGGCGGTGAGGTGAAACCTCCGTGCCGGGGGCAGCGGGTCTGCGGCGTGGAGCACGGAGGCGCAGGCGCCTGCGGTCTCCATCCTCTCGACGGCCTCGTAGACCGCGGCCCTGGACCAGCCGGTCATGGCGACCATCTCCTGCCGGTCGAGGAAGGGCATCCACGCCAGAGCGCGGAGCAGATCGGGCTCACATCCATTGGGTCTCATTCCCGGGCCTCCTGTTTCGTTTCCTCCGCAGCAGCCCCACCCGTATCATCCTCTCCGGCAGCAGCGGGGCCCGTCCTGCGCCTTTTGGTCTGCTTTTCGCGTTTCGGGTCCCCTTCACCGTCCTGAGCGCGGCCCTCTTCGATGTCGTCTATGCCCTTGCGGTAGTCGTCCACCTTCCTGTGGCCGTCGGCGTCGGCGTAGTCCGCCTGCCGGGCCGAGACGGTGTATGCGGCCGTTGCCTCGCGGATGCGGTCGGCGACGGCGGGGTCGCCGTCTTCCGGCTTCCTGACCATCATCGAGAAGGCGGGCATCCGCTCGGTTCCGACGGTGGCGCGGACGTAGCAGTGGTGGACGGGAAGCGACGTGATGTCGTCCTCGGTGACCCGTTCCTTGCCCAGCTCCCACACCAGCGTCCTGGCGTCGTTGCCGGCCACCTGGAAGACGGCCAGGCATCCGACGTTGGCGAGGAGCGTGTCCCGCATCGTCCGGGAGAGGTCGTCGAGCTTGGCGAGGCTCTGGGTTGCCAGGACGAAGGACGCCCCGAACTTGCCCAACTCGGACAACATGCTTTCGTAGTCCACGCCGGGCATCGACTGCATCTCGTCCACGACGACCAGCGCCCCCCGCCGCTGGTGAAGGGGGATACTCCCCTGCTCCCGTATGACCGCGTCCACGAGGTTGAGGATCGACGCGCCCACCAGGGCGGCCACGTCTCTGCCGACCGTTCCCTGGGACGTCGAGACCAGCAGGACGCCGCCGTCGTGGATGGTGCGGCGCATGTCGATGGTGGAGCGGCGCTGTCCCAGGATGGCCCTTGCCCGCTTGGAGGAGGAATAGTAGGAGAGGCGGGTCTGGACGGGGGCGAGGGCCTCGGCCTTGTACTGGCGGTGCCAGCTGCCGAAGTCCCTGGCCCACCACTCCAGCAGGTAGGGGTCGGAGACCTTCTTGAGCACGTCCTTGCGAAACGGGTCGTTGGACAGCAGCTTCAGCCCGTCGAGGATGGTGTACTGGGCCTCCGCCTCCACCTGCTCGTTGGCCTCGTGGAGGGTCTTGACGGTCTGCTCGAGGATGGACTGCATCCTCGGTCCCCACTGCTCCCACAGGCCCTTTGCGACGCGCACCACCGAGTCGGCGGTGCGGTCCCGGTCGGCGAAGACGCGGGTGTCCAAGAGGTTGATGCCTGGGGCGCGGGACTCGTCGGACAGGTCGATGAGCCGCACCCGGTCGATGAGGGACTCGGGGACGTGTTCGAGGATCCCGGCCACGAGATCGGTGTGGGGGTCTATCACCACGATGGCGTCCGGGTCCCTGCCCGCCGCCTTCTCCCGCATCTTGTGGGTGACCAGGTGGTGCATGAGGGTGGACTTGCCCATGCGGGTGCGGGCGACGTAGAGGTGGTGACGCCGGAGCAGGTCCCCGGGGAAACGGATCTCCCGCTTTGCTCCCGCGGTGGTGTCTCCCACCAGGGCGCCGCCTCGGACGCCCTTGGCCGAGGGGCTGAGCGCCCGCGCGCCGGACCGCTCCACCAGGGGCGTCTCGTCTCCGGCTCCCGGCGGGTGCCACAGGGCGGCGATCTCGCGCACGCCCAGGACGCTGCGCTTGCCGAAGAGGCCGGGGCCCGGCGGGTGGAGGGCCTTCGGATCGGGCAGGACGGGCCGCACGCGGGTCACCTTGAATCGGGCGCCCGCGGGGTTGTCGTAGTGGCGGTAGGCGGCGGCCACCGGGCCCAGAAGCTCCCGGGCCCGCGGCTGCCCCGTGTCGGCGGGCAGGACGGCGACGACTTGGAGCTCGGCATCGAAGGCGATGCGGGACACCTTCTCCTGGATCAGGATGGGGTCTTCGACCCGGTTGCGTGCCTTCTTCCACCGCCACCAGCCCCAGCCGCCTGCGGCCAGCCCCAGGGCCGTAGCGATACCCAGGAGCGCCGCCTTCCATAGCTCGCCGTCCTGCACCCACAGGTAGCCCTTGAGGGCGGCCAGCGCCCCGATGCCTAGCACGGCCATCGTGATGCCGTCCATCTGCAGCGGCTTGGTCTGGAACGTGTAGGCGGGCTCCCTCGGCTCCATGCCCGGCCGCCTGTGGGCCTTGTCCATGTGGGCCTGCGACCAGTCGGGGCCCAGGGAGCGCAGCATCAGCCGCGCCGCCACGCGCTCCCCCTCGTAGAGGGCCGAGAGCGCTCCCATCAGGGCGATGAGGGGGTCGGAGCCGGGGTCGAGCAGGTCGTCGTCGCGGAAGGTGCGCAGGGGGACGTACTCGGGTCCGTCGGCCCGCAGGGTGATGGCCCATGCCTGCTCCCCTTCGCCGAGCCTAAGCGGGTCCTCGTCGGGGTCAAGCCTCTGGATGCGGGCCTGGGGGTAGTGGGCGGAGAGTTGGCCGCGCACCACCCGGTCGTCGAGACAGCGGGCCATGAGGGTCACGCCGTCCATGTCCCCGGCCAGCTCCAGGGAGAAGGGTTCGGGGACGGCGATGGACTGGAGCAGGTTCTCCACGCCCAGCAGGGTGCGTTCCCCGGCTCTCGGCGGCGTCACCGCCAGCAGGACGGGGCCTTTGTCCTCGCTGGCGGTTCCGAAGAAGATTTCCCTGGGGTTCAGCTTCATTAATATATTCCTTCCTCTTACGGCATTTCCCTAGTGGCGTCCGGGTCTCCACTCGATGACCTCCGTCTCCTCCGGCGTGGCCTCGATGCGCACGGGAAAGCGGTTCCCCTTCGCGAGGAGAAGGCCGTCACCGCGGGGGCACGACAGGAGCCATCGCTGGAGGTCCTCGGGCAGGTCGAATGCGTC
Source organism: Dehalococcoidia bacterium (assembly GCA_963662435.1). Taxonomy (GTDB): domain Bacteria; phylum Chloroflexota; class Dehalococcoidia; order Lucifugimonadales; family VXLM01; genus VXLM01. The sequence continues at coordinate 130,912 of OY759598.1, forward strand.
GCCGACGGTGCCGACGGCGGCGGCGTCCTGCTGGAGGAGCAGCTTGAAGGCGGCGTTCTGGAGGAGCGCCCGGCCGGAGTGGCCGGTGATGGCGCGGGACGTGTCCTCGCTGAGGAGGTCTTGGACGTCCTGGGTGATGAACTGCAACCCCAGGCGGTGCTTTCTGGCTCTCTTTGCCATGCTCACCATGAAGGCCGCGCCCTCGGGGTGCTGCATGATGCTCCACACCTCGTCGACGACCAGCAGGCGGGGCTTGGGGTCCTGGGCCGCCGCCGCCCACACCGTCTCGGTGCAGACCATGGCGGCGGCGGGCCGGAGCTCCGGCTCCAGCAGGCGAAGGTCGAAGACGGTGACCAGGGCCTCGTTGCCCAGCAGGTCGTCGCCCTCGTCGGAGAGGAGGTGGCGGAGGCTGCCGGTGGCGAAGGGCCGGAGCAGTCTTGCGAGACCTTCGTCTCCCGCCTCGTCCTCCTGCAGATACGCGTAGAAGTCCCTGAATCCGGTGCGCTCCCTGGGCCGGGCGTAGTAGTTCGCCAGGGCGTGATCGAGGGAGGCCCTGCGCTCCGCGCCGAGGGGCTCGCCCACCATGACCTCGATGAGTCGGCGCAGGCTGCCGATGCGCTGGAGCATCTCCTCGGAGTCGCCCTTGTCGATGACGAAGGGGTTCATGCCCTCGCCCGGAACCCCGGGGGAGAGGACGCGCCCGCCCGCGGCGCGCGCCATGTCGGCGTACTCGCCCTCAGGGTCGATGACGTAGGCGGTGACGCCCCGGCAGACGCCTCTGAGCACGCCGAGCTTGGTGGCGAAGCTCTTGCCGCTTCCCGACCTCGCGAGGACGGCGGTGTTGGCGTTCAGGTGCGTCCCATCCCAGGGGTCGTAGACCACCGGGGAGCAGGCCCGCATGTCGATGCCGTACAGGGTGCCGCTGCGGGTGTCCATGTCCGGCGGCGAGAAGGGGAAGAGCCGGGCGATACTGGAGGTGTCGAGGCTGCGCCACTCGGCCACGGCGTTCAGGGCCAGGGGGAGCGTGCAGAGGAGCCCCTCGCGCTGCCGGAAGGCCAGGGGGTCCAGCTTGCCGAGGGTCGCGCCGAAGTGGGCCCTGGCCCGCTGGGTCATCTCCTTCAGGGAGTCCTCGTCCTTCGCGTGCAGGGTCACCGACAGGGAGGAGTGGAAGAGCCGCTCCCTGCCCCGCTGCACCTCGTCCCGCAGACGGGTGACGTCCTCCAGGGCGATCTCGGCCTCGGGGGACATGGTGCGCCCGCGCTTGAAGGAGAGGGACTGGGCCGACTCGAAGCGCACCTTCTGCCACTCCAGGGTCCTGGCCGCCTGCTCAGCCGGTATGGGTCCGATGTGGACGGCCAGGTCCATGGGCGCGCCCGCCGCCATCAGCCCCTGGAGGAAGCCGGGGGCCAGGGACCGGGGCCACTTGCCCAGGTGGAGGGAGCGCACGAGGCGTTCGCCCACGCGAATGTCGCGCCGGCCTACCTCCACCTCGGCTGGGGCCTCCTCGTCGAACTCGGACGGGGAGCCGCCCAGGACGGCGGACACGAGGAGCATCCGCAGCTGCCTACCCCTGAGCTGGTGGACGGACAGCCCTGCCCTTGCGAGCAGGCCGCGCAGGTCGTCGATGCGGGAGAACTCGCACACGGCGTAGAAGCGCCGGTCGAGGATGCCGTCCCGCGTCTCAAGGTCGGTGAGCAGGCGCCGGAGCGACTCGGCCGCCGCCCTCGTCTGTGGGGGCAGGTCGCCGGGCTGGGCCTGTTCGAGCTTGTCCCGCATTTGTCCCAGGCGCGGCGGGTGCTGCCGGATGAGCAACTGGGCCGGGAAGTCCAGGGCGTTGAGCGCCCCGGCGAAGGCGCCCAGCTTGGGCTCGTCGATCTCCAGGCCCATCACCTCGCAGACGCCGAGCTTCACCCCGTCAAGGCGCACCGGCCCGTCGTCGTCCAGGTGCGACAGCATGAAGAACAGGGGCAGGTCCGGCGGGGGTTCGCCGGACTCGGCTGCCGGAGACCCCGCTTCCGGCTTCCCGCGGAGGGCGGCGAGCCTGCCCCGGAGGAGCTCCGCCCCGCTCTTGGTGATTTCTACTATGCTTCTCACTTCGGTTGGTTCCTTTGCTCTAGGGTGTTGGGAAATCCACGAGTCCGCTTCGCAGCAGGGCTGCCACGCCCTTGGCCGAGAGCACCAGGACCAGGCCGACCACCGCCAGGACGACGGCGGCCTTGGCTCGTCCCCCGCCGCGCTCCTCGCTCCCCTCGGCCATCAGGACGAAGCCCGCCCAGACGATGGCGAAGAGGCAGAGTCCGGAGGCGGCGTAGGCCATCGCCGTGAGGACGCGGTCGAACTGGCGGAGCATCTCCTGCTCCTCCGCCGGGGCAGCGCCGGTCGTCGCCAGCGCGGCCCCGGCCAGAAGGGTCGCCGCAACAACGCGCCTCACCAGGGCCACTCCCAGCCCAGCAGGTCGAACCAGCTGCGCAGGCCGTCGGCGTGCTCCTGCTCGGCGGGCGGGTCCTCCGGTTCCGGCTCCGGCATGACCAGGGCCTCGAAGGGGTCGTCTGCTCTCACGCCGGTCTCCAACGACATGCCCTCTTCGCGGCTGCCCGAGATGGGCAAGCGCTCGATCACCTCGGCCTTCACGTGCTCCTCGTGCAGGACGTCCACCGTCACCTCCCTGGCGATGGTGGCGCTGGGGACGTAGGCGTAGGCCGTTGCGGTGGCGGACTCTGTGGCGCCGTCCTCGTTGGTGACGGTCACCGTCTGGCTGTCGTAGTCGCTGGCCCCCGGACGATGCAGGTGCACGGTCCTGGTGACCTGTTCCACGCGCTCCGGGTGGTGTGTCAGTTGGGTCAGCGGGGGGAGAGGGATGCTCAGGGTCGCCTCCAGGTTGACGTCCACGGTCACGGGATGAATCGCCTGGCCATCCCCGATGGAAAGCCGGAAGCTGGTCTCGCCGCCGGGGATGAAGGGGACGCTGGCCTGGGACGTTCCGGCGGCTGCGACGACCGTACCCGTGACCTCCGTCACCTCGGCGTCCACGAGCGCCGTTACGGTGACGCTCTCGTGCCCGGCCACCGTCTGAAGCTCGACCGGCTCATCGACGACGGCCACGCAGTCGGACGCGATGACGCCGCTGACGGCGCCCGGCGTCCAGCCGAGGGAAGTGATGCGAAGGTCGCAGAGCTCGCCCTCGACTTCGGGCAGCGGGTACGGGATCTGCTCGTGCTGGACGGTCAGCGCCCCGGCCTGCCCGAGGCCGTCCTCCCACGAGACCGTGAAGGACGGCTTCGGGCCGTTGAGGGGAAGCGAGTAGTCGACCCGCTCCCCCTCGGCCAGGGTGGCCGACCCCCAGAAGCGGAGCCAGGTCCCCTCCGGGCCGCCGTATGCCCTCACTCGCAGGTCTATGCTGGTGGCTGCTCTCAGGGTTACGGCGGCCCGGTCTTCGGAGACGGTCAGCTGTTCGACGAATATGCGCCGGCCCTCCACCGGCTCCTCCACATCGAAGTCGATCTCATCCCGCCAGGGCTCGTGGTCGTCGGCCAGGGCCGCCTGGGGGACGGTCACGACCGCCGCCGCCAGGACGGCCAGAGCCGCGATGGCGAGAAAGCTCCTGTGGGGTTTCCGGCGCCTGATCTCCAGGGTCTCGGCGCTGTGGCCGGTACTCTGCTGGCTGTCCCTGTTCTTGCGGCGCTTGCCAAACCAGCCGTGGGGACGGAAGGGCATCCGTCCGTTGCGGCCTTCCTTCTGTCTGTTCTTCTTCTTGCGCAGCCTGCGGAGGGCGCGCTTCGATCTCCGCGCCATCAGGCGCAGGGGGCCCGGGCCGCTCTTGACCGGCTGAGTGGGCGCGGGCGGCTCACTCCGCACCAACTGGGCGATCTGCCCGGCGTAGAGCCGCGCCCCCAGCCGGTACTTCAGCAGGTCGGCGGCCACCAACGGCAGCCGCCGACCGCCTATCTTCCCCACGACCATGGCGATGCCGACCAGTCCGAAGACGACGGCAATTCCCATGCGCACCGCGGACGGGCCAACGGGGGCGTAGCGGTATGCGCCATAGGAGATGGCGCATACCGCCACCACCGCCACGACCTGCGGGAAGGTGAACCCCAGCAGCACCCGGTCCTCGGCCTGCACGTGAGTCGGTACCTCGTGTTCTCTCATGTCTTTCATTCCTCCCTTCTCACTTACGCCTACTCGGCGTCGGGCTTGGGCAGGGCGTCTTCGATGTCGATTCCGGGGTCCACCACCGCGTCCATCACCAGTTCCACGACGCCGTAGGCGACCAGGGCCAGGACGATGCCCGCCAGGGCGGTCATCATGGCGCTCTTGCCGCGCTCCATCTGATGGGGCGCTCCGCTGGCCGTCAGGTACAGGTACGCGCCGTAGATGAAGAAGCCGACGCCCACCGCCCCCACGATGCCCAGCAGGATTCCCACCAGGTTCGAAATGGTCTGTGTAAGGTCTTCCATTCGTTGTCTCCTCTCTGCTGCCGGTGGCCCTCTCACGGCCCCGGCGTTCATCTCTTGGTCTTCTCGCCTCTATGACACCCCTCTAACTGCACATCTCTCCGCCTCCGTCGTGGTATTGGTCGGCGCTCTGTCGTCCGCGCCTGTGTGATTTCGTTGTCTCGGTCGGGCTACTCCCCGCTGCTCCTAGGCTCGCCGCCGCCGTCTCCCCCGCCAGCCGATGGGGTCGCCATCGAAGCCGCCGAGCTGAGACCGGACGCGGCGGCCGACACCCCCGCGCTGGCCGCAATCGCGCCCACCGCCATGCCTCCCGGCCCTCCCGCCGCGCCGCTCATCAGCCCGATGGTCCGGGCCGAGCGGACGAACGAGCCGGGCAGGTTCATGCCGAAATAGAGCATCGAGAGCCAGGAGTCGAAGGTCCCGGCGTTGCCCAACAGCGACGGCACCCGGGTCGCCATGTAGACGAAGGCCAGGGACATCAGCAGCTTCCAGATCAGGTCCTGCACCGGCTCGAATGCGGAGACGGCGGCGAACTCGTTGAGGAATCCGAATCCGAGGGCCAGGGCGATGAGTTGGATCGCCTGCTGGAACACCGTCGTCATGAACAGGCGCAGCCAGTGGCGGCCCCAGCCCGCCGTGTGGGGCAGGACCCACAGCCCCAACGCGATGGGGGCCAAGGCCAGCAGGATGTCGATGAGGGCGAGACGCAGCACCATCTGCACGATCACGTAGAGGACGAAGAAGCCGTAGACCAGGTAGAGAAGGGCTAGGATCTGGGCCATGCCCACGCTCCCGGCCTGCACGGCGGTGAGAAACGTGTTGAGGGGCGCCCTTAGCAGGTCGCCGGGGGTGACGTTGAGGGAGACGGCTATGAAGCCGGACACGGCGTCGGCCACGTCGAGAATCAGGGCGCACCACCAGAGGGACGATGCGGCGGCCACGAGGCCGAGCACCAGGCGCGGGACCATCTCCCGCCATCCCGCCTGCCGGCTGCCCAGGTGCTCCGACACGATCATGGTCAGGCCCATCCAGCCGAGGATGACCACCAGGGCGCCGGAGGTGATGGCCCAGACGACCATCCAGGCCTGGCGGACCAGGTCGTTGGCGTAGGTGAGGTCGGGCGGTGTGCCGGTGAGGATGTCGCTCATCGGCTATCCGCCCCCGCAGTTGTCGGCGTCCTCGCCGCTGGCTCTTTCGACGACGCCGCAGAGCGATCCGTGGACTCCCTCGATCACCCAGCCGGCGAAGGCCCTAGCCCAGCGCCCGGGGTTGAGGGCGGACAGAATCTTGTCCCAGATGCGGCCAGGCTGGTGGATGGGGACGACCGTATAGAAGTCGCCCCTCTCACCATCCTCGGCGACAGCCAGCATGACCAATAGGTAGGCCCGGTCTCGGTCGAGATCGGGCTGCTCGTCAAGGTCGGGGTACTCCCAGGAATACTCCCAGCCGTCTGAGCGCTTCTTCTCGCCGCCCCTGACCCGGTACATGGCGCTTATCCAGTCGCCGGTGTCGGCGTCGCGGACGGCGTAGAAGAGGTCCGCGATCTTGCGGTCGAAGATGGGGCGGGCGACGAACTCGCCGCCCCCCTTGCGCTCCACGAACTCCCGGTCGGCGTTGACCAGGACGATGCCGCCGCCGAAGGGTTCCTGGGCCAGAGCTACCCCGCTGGCGGGGATGGTCAGAAGCGCCGCCAAGACCAGCGCAATTGCCAGGGGAATAAACCCCCGAAACGACCGGGTTTTCGATTGCAGCGACAAGTTGTTCACCTCTCTGCGGTCTGCTGCGATGCATCTGATTGCATCGTTCGCCAGAGAGTGTGAACGGGCGGACTACGGCTGGAAACTGCCTGAAAGGTACACCAGATGATGCACCTTATAAGGGACTAGGAAATCAGCCCCTCGCATGCAGTAATGGGGGTGTACAGGAGATGGACTTGTGTCGGGAAGTCGCAGGTCAGGTCGTGGGCAAGCTGAAAAGGGGGTAAATCACCCCCCTACAGGAGGTGAACAGTGAACACTTTGTTGAAAGGCCGGGTTCCGGTTCCTGACCCTGAAACTCGCTGGATGTGGGGGTGCAAACACGGCGGCAAAACGGCCGGTGCGTTGGAAAAGGGTGTTTCAAAAGGCGGTGGATGTGGGGGTGCGTGACGCGGGACGGAGTCGGAAGCAGAGACCGGTCCAAAGCTGAGGACAATTCTTGGGAAGGAGGAAAGTCGATGAAAACGACCGAACACGGCATCGAGGACAGCAGGGACGTGGAGAACGTCTACCACATGCGGCTCATGGCGCTGTTGCAGGAGCTGGTGCGGGAGAAGGGTTACAAGGGGGCCGCCCGGGTGCTGGAGATCGACCCGCAGACGGTGACCGAGGCCGCCAAGACCGGGCAACTGACCAGGCGGGTGCGCCAGGCGCTGGAGCGGGCGTTGCAGGAGGGGGTCGGGTCGGCGGCGGAGCGGCAGCGGAGGCGCAATGACGAGGTCGAGGGCCGGGTCGAGGCCTTGGAGAAGGGACACGACGAGCTGGGCAAGGAGGTTCGCAGGCGTCTGTCCGGCATCGAGGGCGAGGTGGCGGCTCTGCGACGGGAGGGATCCCAGGGGACCGGGGCCGGTCACGCCGGCGCCGGTCCCTCCCAGGACGGTGCAGGCGGTGCGGAGGCCGGTGGAACACGGGCGGACAGAAAACCTCCGACGAAGCCGTCGATGCGGCGGGAGTACCCCGATCTTGTGACCCGGGAGCCGGCCGACGACGATGAGGAGATATTCGGCGATGCGTGGCCACTGGTCGTGGAGTGGCGGGAGCTGAAGGACGCGCACCCGAACGAGGGCGGGGGCCTTGATTGGCTGGCCGCCCAAGAGCGTCTCCTGGTGGTGGAGCTGGCGCTGCTCGAAGAGCACGGCATGACGCTTCCTCCGGAGAGGCAGCCGCTGCGTGGACTCGATCGGAGCGGGCAGGTCACCTGGCGCAGGACAGCGCTCTTCGACACGCGGAGAGCGCTGGAGAGGGCCGAGCTTGTGCGGAAGGTGCGGCGCATCGTTACCTTCGGACTCTGGTGGAAGTGACCAAGGGGGCTACGTGCGTCGTGTTGCCGGCCGGCCCGAGTGAACTTTTGTTGAACTAAACATGAACTATAGTGAACGATCTGGGCGGCAGGGCCCAAAAGGTCTTCACATCGGGATTCGGGTGCGGTAATAATGAACACACTGTTTGGCTTTCTCCAAGGTTTCCGACCATAGAAACCTGGGTGCGTGATCCCTGTTGCACGGGTTGACCTTAGCGTCACCCACGAGGGAATGCTGGCACTGCGGAGTTTGACGTTGGTCCTTCGCAACCAGCACGGGCCGATTCGACGGAGTTTGACACTGGTCCTTCGTCCTCGGTCCAAGTCCGGCGGTTTGAAGTTTGACGTTGGTCCTTCACCCGCTGGACACCCGTCCGGTGAGTTGGAGTTGACCGCTTCTCCCGCTGGACTCTGAGGATGGAGCGCCCTCTGCGCCTCGTTCTCGCCCAGTCGGTCGGAGTGCGTCTTTCGCCCCGGCCGATTCAACATGCCTGCGGCACGGCTGTCTCACAGTCAGGGTCGCAGCTTCGACACGCGCCGGTCTGTAACTTGAGAAGCAGGCTGGCCGCTTCACGTCGCGCAGCTTCTCCCAACCCGGACGCTATCCACCCTGGGCGAGCTGCGTCTTCTTTCACCCCACTCCGTTTTCCATGTTCGACGTTCGACCGTGGGCGGAGTGCGTCTTCGGCACGGAGTCACGGGGTCAACGGCATCGGCACACCAGTTCAGCAAGGAGGTACATCGGCATGGACGAATCACGGACACAGTCAAGCGAAGGAGGTACGGGCATGGCGGAACAGTACGTGGGACCGAGCGCGATGCGGATAGCGAACCTGCTGCCGCACCGGGTCAGCTTCGAGCGGGGCTGGTTCTGGACGACGACGGCGGTCTGTCACGGCGGCAAGTCGGACGGGCTGGCGTTTCGGCAGCGACCGGACGGCAACGGCATCGAGGTCAAGTGCCACACCGGGGGCTGCTCGGCCGGCGTGGTGATAACAGAGCTTGAGGCGCTGATCGGGCTGCCCATCTGGACGGCTTACGCACCGTTGCCTGACACCGCGGTCAAGGCCCCTGAGAAGCGGCCGTGGTGGAAGCAGCGACGGGTCGTCGTGCCCGCGGTGGTCGCGCTGATCGTCGGGGCGCCGCTGCTGACCCTCGACCTGGAGCTCTTCTTCCTGAACCTGTTCGGGCTGGGCATCGGGGCGCTGCTGCTCCGGCGGTTCATGCCCCGGCGTCCTCCGATAAGGAGGTTCAGGCGCTGACCGAGGGGGCTCCGGTCCTCTCACAATCCATCCCAACACGCAAGGGCCGTCTCCCATCCGGGGGCGGCCCTTCTTCTTTGCCCGCAAGCGGGCGCGGATCGAAGGCAACCAAGGCAACAAAGCAAAGGCACTTAGGAGGTGCACGATGACCACGGCAACGTTAGTAGCAGGCAATCGGACGATGGACTCGGTGGACAGGCCCAGGCGCAGCCTGGAGGAGCTGGTCGACCAGCTGTTCGCTGCGATGGGATTCACGAACGAGGCGGAGACTGAGGTGGTAGAGACGCAGGCGCAGGAGCCGAGCGCGGTGCGCTCGATCCACGAGGCCCGGCGGCTCCGGCAGGCCGGGGACGTCGACACCGCGCTCGCGGCTCTCGCCGGCGTGGACGCGGCAAAGGCGGCGCCGCGGGAGGCCCGGTGGGCCTTCGCCGAGTGGAAGCAACTGGTGAAGCGGCGGTTCGGCGGCCGCGGCGCCCTGGTCTACAGCCAGGGCACGGGTCGGGCCGCCGCCCTGGTGCCCCAGGACGCTGGCGGGTCGCTGGAGGTGGTGGCGGTCCTGGGGATGCGCTGGCGGCCCGGCAAGGTCGTCTCGGGGCGCAGCCTCCGGGGCCTGCGGCCGCTGACCGGAGGTGCGTGATGGTCACTGCCACCGTGGACATCGCCGCGCTGAAGGCCCGGCACCCGCTGGGCGACACGGTGGAGGCCGCCGGGGTCCGTCTCAGGGGAAGGGGCAGGGTCCGCCAGGGCGTCTGCCCCTTCCACGACGAGGCGGAGGGCAGCTTCACGGTGTACGGCGACTCGGAGCGGTTCTACTGCTTCGGCTGTGGCGAGGGGGGCGACGTCCTGGACTTCATTCAGAAGTCCGAGGGGCTGTCGCTGCCCGAGGCCATCGCGCGGCTGGACGGCAGCCCAGGGCTTGCGCCCAGGGCCGCCATTCGTCCAGCCGGACCTCGGCGTCCCGAGTACGCCGCGGTGCATCCCCGCGACCCCGACCTGCTGACGGCGGCGGCGCGGTTCTACGCCGGAGAGCTCCGACGTCGCCCCGAGGGGCGGGAGTACCTGGCCTCGCGGGGCGTCGGCCCGGACGCCGCAGCCCGCCTCGGTCTCGGTTTTGCGCCGGGCGGCGGGCTGCGGCGGGCCCTGGAGTCCCTCGGCTTCTCGGAGAAGCGTCTCAGGGACTCCGGGCTCTTCATGGAGCGGGGCGCGGAGCGGTTCGCCGGCAAGGTCGTCGTTCCCGACGTCGCCGGCGGCCTCGTCCGCTGGCTCGCGGGCCGGGCCGTCGCTCCCGACCGGACGCCCAGGTTCCAAGCCCTTCCCGGGCCCAAGCCGGTGCTCGGCCTCGGTCGTCTCGGCCCGGCTCCTCGGTGGGCGGTCGTCACGGAGGGCGTCTTCGACTGGGTCGCCCTCGCCGCCTGGGAGTTCCCGGCCTGTGCCGCACTGGGCACCCAAGGCGTTGAACGGGTCGCCGACGTCCTCCGGGGCTGCGCCCGCGTCTTCCTCGCCTTCGACTCGGACGAGGCGGGACGGGAGGCGACGGAGCGGCTCCTGACCCTGCTGGGACGCAGGGCCGCCGCCGTCCTTCCCCACGGCGTCGACGACGTGGCCGAGCTTGCCGCACGGCCGCACGGGCGCGCCGCCTTCCGCAGCCTGCTTGCGCAGGCCGCCCTCTCCGCCCGCTAGCGGCTCCCCGCCGCTTCCCAGCGGGCCTCCCCGCCCGCCTTCCCCCACTCCCCACTCTCACCGCCCAGGAGGTCCTATGTCCAATTCGCGACGGGCTCCGCCCGCACACGGCTTCCATTAGGGCAGCCGCTCATCGGCCATTCGCTACAGGAACGACACCACACAGACAGAAGGAGAACGAGATGTTCAACAGGAACGGACACAACAACGGAAACGGGAGCGCGAACGGCGTCCACAAGGACACCGCCGTCGTGGCCCGCAACGGCAACGGGCACAGGCCCGACCCCGCCATCCCCGGTGAGCACGACCTGCTCTGGGACGGGCTCTCGCCCGCGGTTACGCAGGCGCTCGGACAGCCCCTCGACCCCGAGCTTGCCTCCCAGCGCAAGGGGCGCGGCGGCAGGTCCTTCGACTACCTGGAAGGCCACGTCGTCATCGCCCAGGCCAACCGGATATTCGGCTACGGGGGTTGGGGATACGAACTGGTCGGCGACGTGACGCTGCGCCAAGTCGAGACCGTCGATGCCCAGACCGGCGAGGTGAAGGTCACCTCAGGCTACAGCGCCCCGGTGCGGGTCACCGTGGCGGGCGCTCTGCCCCGCACCGACCTCGGCGTCCATCCGGTGGCCGAGGACACCCTGGACGGGCATGACACGGCGATGAAGGGCGCGGTGACCGATGGCATGAAGCGGGCCTTCAGGAGCTTCGGCGTCCAGTTCGGCAACGCCTTCTACGGCGACCAGCCCCAGGTCGGCAACACCTCTACACCCGAGCGTGTTCCCGTCCAGACCAACGGCAGGTCGGGCCAGGCCCAATCCAGCGGCAACCCCGCCCGGAACCAGGCCAACGACCGGGCCGAGGCGCAGGCCGAGAAGCTGCGCAAGCGGCTCTTCGAGATCGCCGCCGACCAGGGTCTGGACGAGGACCAGGTGCGGAGCGCCGTCGTCGACCGGACGGGCAAGAGCATCGACGACCTGACGGCCGGCGAACTCGGGCCGCTGGTCGAAGCCGCCGCCAACAAGCTGCGGCAGATGCAGCAGGCCCCGGCGGCCTAGCCACCGGTCAATCGGGAAAAAGGATTCGAGCGGGGTCGTCTTCGACTGGGGCGGCCCCGCTCCTTCATTACAGGACAAGGAGGCAACGAGCCATGACAACGACTGAGACCCTGGTAAGCACACCCTGGGGCTGGACGCATGACGTTGTGGAGCTGGCGGAGGGCATCTGGCGAGTCTGGACCCCCAGCCACGGCGGGCTGAAGCTCAGCCGGGAGCGGTGGAACGAGCTTCCGGCCGCCGTCCGGGACTCGATGCTCAACCCCGCCTTCGCCGAGGAGGACTGCGAGGAGCCCATTGTCCGAACGCTTCTCGGCCTGGGCGACGGCAACGAAAGGGAGATGGCCCTCACGGTAGCGGGCTACTTCGACCGCTACGCCCCGGCGCTCCCCTACCTTCGCGACTGCCCGCCTGGCCTCCACTACCACGCCATCGCCTTCTCGGGCGGACTCTGCACCGACCCCTTCGGGCGGTTCGACACCCGCATCGAGGCCGAGTCCTTCGTGGGCGGCGCGGAGATGGTTCGGGCCTACGGGAGGATGGAGGCCATTGAGTGCACCGGGGCGCGCCCGCTCTGCCTCGGAAAGGCGGGAAGGCCATGACGACGACGACACAGTCCCGGCCCCGCAGCCTTCCCAGCACGACGACCAAGCTCCAAACGGAGTTCGGCAACCTCTACGTCACCGTCTCGACGGACGAGGACGGTGAGCCCTTCGAGGTGTTCGGCTGGCTGGGCAAGGGCGGCAGCTTCCAGCACGGCGTCACAGAGCTGGCCTGCCGGTTGATCTCCCTGCACCTGCGGCGCGGGACTCCCCTGGAAGAGGTGATCGACCAGTGTAGGGGCATCCAGGAGATGCAGCCGTTCTGGAACACGATGCCCGACGGAAAGAGCGTGGCGATCCTCGGACTCGGCGACGGGATAGCGCACATCCTCAAGGCCCACCTGAAGGCCAGGGAGGAGCGGGAGGCGGAGACGGCGCAAGAGGCGGCGATTGAGATGAAAGCGGCCGCATGAACGGCCAGGACAACGGTGTCGAGGCGGGGCGGTCTCCTTCATGGGCTGCCCCGCTTCTCACTTACAGGAAGGAGGTAACGACGATGGCAACGACGACTACTGACAGGGCGGAGGTCTTCTCCCGTCCTGCGGCGCGCTTCGACGACGACGGCAACCTGGAGGTGAGGGCATCGTCAGCCCTGGGCTGCCGCCGCGCCCTCTGGTACGCCGCGACGGGCTACGAGCCCACGAATCCTCCCAGCGAGGATTCGCTGACGGCGATGGAGGCGGGCAACGCCCTGGAGCCGGTGGTGGTGCGGGCGATGGAGCGGGCCGGATGGAGAGTCGACGCCCCCGACCCCCAGGACCCGCAGCAGGTGACCGTGCGTATCGGTTCGAACCTGCTGGTCACGGGCCACCCCGACGGCACGGTGCGGATGCCGCTAGAGGGGGACGAAGCGGCTGCGCCGCAGCTCTTCCTCTTCGAGGGAGAGCAGGATGCCCCCGTCTTTGGCGACCCGATGGTCGTCGAGATCAAGACGCGGGGACCGGAGGCGTTCAAGCGCTGGCAGACGCTGGGAGCGGAGCGCAGCCACCCGGCAGCGGTGGCCCAGGCCGCCCTCTACTCGCTCGGCGAGTTCGGCGACCTGCGGGACGCGGTGATCGCCACGATGGACACGGGGGCTCGCACCTGGGACTGGGAGCGGATCCCCGCCGCACGGCTGGAGAAGGCCCTCCAAGACGCCAGCGAGTGGCTGGGCGGGCTTGCCGCACACCATGTCCAGAACGGGCCTGACCCCGACGCGCTGCCCGAGCGGGATTTCTCAGCCAACACCTGGCAGTGCCGAAGCTGCCCCTTCCTGGCGGTCTGCCTGCCGGGAGCGGCGGAAGCGAGCGAAGAGCCGGAGATAGAGGACAAGGAGGTAACAGACGAAGAGGCACGGGACGCGGTGGCGGCCTACGCAGAGGCTCAGGAATCCATCAAGGAGCCGGAGAAGGCCAAGAGAGCCGCGCTGGACACCCTGAAGGCGTGGATGCGCCGCCAGGGGGACTCCAAGGCAACGGTGGGAGACCGCACGGTCACCCTCGTCAGCTCGACCAGGTACTCCGTGAACCACCGCAGGCTCAACGAGGCCCTCGACCCGGAGGTCCGGGCCGAGATCGTCACCGAGAGCGAGTCGGAGTACGTGCGGGTGAACACCTAGACGCTTCCCCTCTTGGGAGCGCAGGACGGGGCCGTCTTCCCTTCTACAGGGGCGGCCCCGCTCTCATTCAACCGGGCGCGGCAGGACCGCGCTACTACACACACAAGGAGAAACGAAATGTCACGCACCATCAACAAAGTCGAGCTTCTGGGCAGGGTTGGGACCGACCCCGAGATGCGCTACACGCCGAACGGCACCGCCGTCACCAAGCTGCGGCTGGCGACCGACCGCTACCGCAAGGACGCCGAGAACGATTGGCACGACGTCGTGGTTTGGGGCGCTACCGCGGAGGCCGTGAACCAGTACGTCGGGACGGGCCAGCGCGTCTACGTCGCGGGCCGCCTCGTCCAGAACTCGTGGGAGAACGAGGACGGCCAGCGCCGTCACCGCACCGAGATACACGCCTCCGAGGTCGTGTTCCTCGACTCCCGCAACGGCAACGGTATCGGCGACGCCTCGGACATCGAGCAGCCGGTCGGCGCCTCTCCCTTCTAGTCCCACAACCGAATAGCGACGCCTTCTCGAAGGCGCACCACGGGGCCGCTTCTCCCTATAGGGGGCGGCCTCGCTGCTTGTTCTAACCGATAGCGAAGGAGGCCGACATGACCGCCACAGCGATACACGCCGACACCCCATCGAAAAGCTCCCAGCTTTCACTCTTCCAGACCGAGGGGCAGGCTCTACTCGACGCCCTGCGCAACAACCTGAACCTGCTGGGCGAGATCGCCATGCGCTACGGGGTGGAGACCCAGCCCGAACGCGTGGACGACCCGCCCTCGATCACCACTCCCCATGACGTCCACAAGCTGCTCGCGCCGGAGATGTCCGCGCTCGCCCAGGAGCAGTTGCGGGTGCTGCTGCTCAACACCAAGAACGTGGTGATCGGCCAGCGTGTCGTCTACCAGGGGAACATCTCCTCGGCCATCGTCAGGCCCGCCGAGGTGCTGCGTCCCGCTGTCGTCGAGGCCGTCCCCAGCATCATCATCAGCCACAATCATCCCTCCACGGACCCCACGCCCAGCCCGGAGGACGCGGCCATCACGCGGGATCTGTCCCAGGCCGCCAAGCTGCTGGGCGTCGAGCTCCTGGACCACATCGTTATTGGCGGGGACCGCTTCGTCAGCCTCAAGGAACGGGGGCTGATGCCCTGACCCGTCTCCTCTGTGGGACGGGCGCTCCACGACCGGACGGCCCACGCCGTCCGGCTCTCCACGGCGGGGACCTTCCCCGCGCATCGCATCAACTCACACGCAAGGAGGTCGCAATGCTCGCGACTCACACCATCGATCCCGAAGACCTGTTCACCATAAGCGCAGGCGGCTTCAACGCCACCGCCGACGCCTTCGCCCGCGACGACCGGACGGACGGCCTCTGGTTCGTCTCGATGGTCGGCTCCCAGACGGCGCTCAAGGCGATCTGGGCGTCGCTCCTCAAGCAGCCCCCGGACGTCGCCCACATCATCAGGGGCGCGGACGGGATGGCGCTCCACGGCGGCTACCAGCGCTGCATCATCCCGTACGAGACGATAGGCACCTGGACGACCAAGATCGCCCGCCTGCCGGCGACCGGCGGCTGGCACGCGCTCGTCTACACGAAAACCGCGGAGTACGGCTACGAGAAGGACTCCTTCCTCCTGCTGGCGCAGTCGGAGGAGGAGGCCCCGGCGCTGCACCACCGCTTCCTCGACAAGCGCAGCCCGCTTCCCCTGCACGGCTCCTGGGCGGACTGGCTCTGGGAGCGGGGCATCGAGGAAGAGGAGATAGTCCCCCTGCAATCGGTGGGCGTCTCCGCCTACAGGTGCTCCCCCAAGGCGAAGAAGCTCCGCGAAGACCTGTCCGATGCCGTGGCGTCGGGCAGGCTCACGCTACCCAGGGAGGCGTCCGATGGATAGGATGCTGAAGCGGGCCAAGCGCCATAGCAAGCGGCGGGGCCAGCGCAACTACGCTGCTTGGCGGCTCTTCTCCCCGGACGGGAAGAGCTGCCGGTACTGCCCCCACGACAACACCGAGCACCTGATGAGCTCGGGGCAACCGCATTTCTACCGGCCCGCCACGGAGGCGGAGCGGCGGGA
Source organism: Dehalococcoidia bacterium (assembly GCA_963662435.1). GTDB lineage: Bacteria > Chloroflexota > Dehalococcoidia > Lucifugimonadales > VXLM01 > VXLM01. The sequence goes on from OY759598.1 coordinate 146,687, forward strand.
CCCCTCGGTCCAGCTCTACCGCCACACGTTGCCGGACGGCGGCTCGACGCTGGTGCGCCGGATGACCGTCGCCGCCCGCGCCGAGCTGATCACCGCCTTCTGCGTCGCCTGTGCCCAGAGCATCGGCACCCACCAGGTGCTCTGCTACCGGCGCAACTTGGGCATAGGAGAGGTGGTCGGCATCGACACTCGCCACAAGGACCTGGCAATCGCCGCCTGAAGCGGCATATAGAAAGGGAGAGACGACATGAGACTCGCTGCTCAAGCAAAGGGGGGCTACTACCCGACTCCCGAGCGGGTGGTGGACCTGATCGTCGAGCTGATTCACACCCCCTCCGGCCACTACAACCGGGGCCGGGAGACCATCCGCGTCCTCGATCCCTGCTGCGGGGCCGGGGACGCGCTGGAGAGGCTGGCCGAACGCCTGGACAGGCCCAACGCCATCCCCATCGAGACCTACGGCGTCGAGCTGCACCGGGACAGGGCGGAGGAGGCCGAGAAGGTGCTCCACCGCACCCTGGCCGCCGACCTGTTCGCAACGTCCATAGCGAACGGGGCCTTCGGCCTACTGCTCTTGAATCCGCCGTATGACTTCGATTCCGAAGACAAGCGGACGGAGCACGCCTTCCTGACGCACTGCACGCGCTACCTGGCCGAGAGCGGCCTGCTGGTCTTCATCGTTCCACGGCAGCGCCTCGCGGTCTCGGCCCGCTACCTGTCCACTCACTATGGGCGGATGCGGTGCTGGGCCTTCCCCGACCCGGAGCGGGAGGTCTTCGACCAGGTGGTCCTGATGGGCTACCGCAAGGCCGACCCGGTTCCCGACGCCACAGCCGAGAGCATGGTGCTGGAGTGGGCCGTGGGGGAGCCGGAGCCCCTGCGCTCCCAGCGCAACTCCTACTCCTACCCGGAGTACACCCCGGCGACGACGCCGAGCGGCGAAGTGCTGTTCACCACCCGCACCGTCGATCCGGCTGCGGCGGCTGCCGAGGCGCGGCGGTCGGGGCTGTGGGCCAGCACGGAGATCACCGACTCCTTGTGGCCCGCGAGCGACAGCCGCACCCGCCCGCTCATGCCCCTCAGACGGGGGCACATGGCGATGCTGGTTGCGGCGGGCTTCCTGAACAACCTCGTCCTCGAAGCCGACGACAGGCGCATCCTGGTCAAGGGCAGGACCTCGAAGGACATGGTGCTGGTCGAGGACGCCCCGGAGAAGGAGGTCCACCGCGAGAAGCTCACGACCACCGTGGTGGCCCTCGACCTCGACGACGGCCAGATCGAGGACATCACCGCCTAGACGGCTTGCTCCGAGCCGCACAACGAGGCCCCGGCGGGGCCTTCGCCCATCACTCACATAAAGGAAAGGAAGGTCGAAAGATGCAGACGACCATGACCCTCGAAGCCTGCTGCCGGTGCGGGCAACCCATCGCCCCCGGCGAACCGGCCATGCAGACCGCCTCGGTGGACATCGACGACTACGGCAGGGCCGTCTCCTCGCCGGTGAAGACATACCACCTGCGGGGCAGGTGCTACGAGGACGCCAGGCGCAGGGAGCGCGCCGAGATTGAAGCTCTCAGGGCCTCCCTGAAAGCCGCCTAGACGGCTCGCACCGAGCCGCACTCACGAGGCCCGCACCCTGCGGGTCCCGCACGTTCAACCAACCGCCTGGGGACGTTTCCAGGGACCCGTCGCACGTAAACGTCCCCCACCTGGGGGCGTGGTGCGTCCCGGGTCCCGGCGTCGTCCTCCGGCCCACCACGGAACAGGAGGACGACTCACATGAACCTCGGAGGTTTCATAGACACGTTCAAGGAGGCCATCGCCCGGCGGGTGGTGGAGTCCTACCCGCCGCTCTACCGGCCCTCGGAGAACGGCGGCACGCTGCCCAGGCTGCTCCGCAGGCCCCTGGGGGCGCAGGCCGACGCCATAAGGGGCGCGGCCCTCTCCCTCAAGGCCCACCGGGGCACCACCGTCGTCGGCGAGATGGGTACCGGAAAGACCTTCATCGGCGCGGCGGCGGCGTACATGGCGGGCTTCGAGAGGATTCTCATCATCTGCCCGCCCCACCTGGTGCCCAAGTGGAAGCGGGAGGTGGAGATGACGGTGCCCGGCGCACGGGCCGCAATCGTCGAGTCCATCACCGACCTGGAGCGGCTGCGCCTCTCCATAGGCTCCAGCCCCCTCTTCGCGGTGATGAGCCGTGAGAAGGCCAAGCTGTCCTACCGCTGGATGCCCGCCGTGATACAGCGGTGGGCCGTCTCAAAGGGAAGGCTCCTGCGGGAGGAGGAGACGGGGGAGCCCTTCCGGGTCCCCTGCTGCCCCGACTGCACGGCGCAGATCGTGGACAAGGACGGGGTGCCCCTCACGGGCGCCGACCTGAACCGCCGCAAGCACACCTGCGCAAACTGCGACGCCCCGCTGTGGCAGGCCGACAGGTCCGGCCCGGCCCGATACCCTTTGGCCGACTACATCAAGCACAGGATGAAGGGCTTCTTCGACCTGCTTATCGGCGACGAGGTCCATGAATTCAAGGGGCGCGGCTCGGCCCAGGGCATCGCCGCCGGCATCCTCGCCGACGTGTGCGGCAAGTCCCTCAGCCTGACCGGGACGCTGCTCGGCGGCTACTCCTCGACCATCTTCCACCTGCTCTACCGGTTCAGCCCGGAGATCAGGACGGAGTTCGGACGTTCCGACGAGCACCGCTGGATACAGCGGTACGGCTTCGAGGAGGTCACCGTCGGCAAGCCCGACGACGACGCGGTGGAGGACGGGCGCAACAGCCGCCGCCGCAGCTACCGCAAGGTTACGAGGGAGAGGCCGGGGCTGGTGCCCAGCGCCCTCTTCCACATCATAGGGAACACCGTCTTCCTCAGACTGGCGGACGTTGCCTCCGGCCTGCCGGACTACGAGGAGAAGATCCTCGTGTCCTCGATGGACTCGGAGGAGGACGCGACCGGGTACTCCCAGCGCAGCGCCTACAACAAGGTGTTCGAGGAGCTGAAGAAGGAGCTGGCGGCCGCCCTCAAATCCGGCTCCAAGCGGCTGCTGGCGACCTACCTCCAGACCCTGTTGGCGTACCCCGACGGGTGCACCAGGGGGGAGACGGTCTTCGACCCCAGGACGGGCGACGTCATCGTGGCGGTCCCGCCCCTTTCCGAAGAGAAGCTCTACCCGAAGGAGAAGGCGCTCGTCGACCTGGTGGCCGCCGAGCGGCTGGAGGGAAGGCGGGTGCTGGTCTACGTCACCCACACGGGGACGCGGGACATCACCGGGCGGATGGACGACTTTCTCACCCGGCACGGGTTCCGGGTGGCGGTGATGAAGGCCGACGCGGTGGCCCCGAACCGCAGGGAGAAGTGGGTCGCCGACAAGGTGAAAGAGGGCATCGACGTGCTCATCTGCCACCCCAGGCTGGTGCAGACCGGCCTCGACCTCATCGACTTCCCGACAATCGTCTGGGACGAGACTGATTATAGCGTGTACGTCGTCCGGCAGGCGTCGCGGCGGTCGTGGCGCATCGGGCAGACCCGCCCGGTGAAGGTGGTGTTCATGAGCTACCGGAACACCCTGCAGGCCGACGCGCTGAAGCTGGTGGCCAAGAAGATGCAGAGCTCCCTGGCCGTCGAGGGGGAACTGCCGGAGGACGGGCTCGCGGCCTACGGGGACGACGGCGACGACATGATGATGGCGTTGGCCCGCAGGATCGTCAGCGGCGAGGAGGAGGACGAGGCCGAGACGATGGAGGAGGTGTTCGCCCAGGCGAGGAACGCCGAGAGCGAGGCCGAGGAGCTGCTGGTGGACGACGGCTGGAAGGTCGTCGAGATCGAGCCGGAGACCATTGCGGTCAACGGGAACGGGAATGGCAACGGCCACCACGACCCCTTCGACATCGGGCAGACGGTGGAGTTGGCCCCGGTCAACGGTCACGCCAACGGCAACGGGAACGGGAACGGCCACACGCCCGCCCCGGTCAACGGCAATGGGGCCAACGGGCGCCACGACGAAGAGGAGCCGGAGGCGCAGCAGTCGCTGTTCTCCTGGGCGGAGTTCATGGCCGAGCCGGTGAAGCCGAAGCGCAACGGCAAGCCGCAGCCCGCGACCCTCTCGATGTTCGAGTGGGCGATGACGCAGGAGCGCGAGAAGGAGCCGGTCGGCGCGGGACGCTAGACCGCAGAAGGAACGGAGGAGGTCGCCGCAAACGGAGCGGCGGCCTCCCCCGCATAGGCAACGCAGGAAGACACAACACGCACAAAGGAGATCAGTCATGGCAAGAGTGTTCGTATACGACGACCGCGAGTTCCCGGACCCCGACCCCGAGATGAGCGTCGACCAGGTGAAGGCAACGCTCAGCGACTTCTACGGCGAGATCGCCAACGCCTCGGTCAAGGAGACCAAGCGCGGCGACGACACCATCTACGAGTTCCAGCGGCGGGTGGGCACCAAGGGCGCCGTCCACTCCGCCCGGAGCTAGAGGAGGGCAACCGATGGACAACCGCACCTTCGCGGGCCTGCTGGCGGCGACCCCGCCGGCGGCCCTGAGCATCCTTGAGCTCACGGCGGAGCTCACACGGCCCGACGGCTCCTTCGACCTGGACGCCGCGGCCTCCCGGCAGGGAGAGGTAGAGATGGCCTGCACCCAGGCCCAGGACTACACCGCCGCCACGGGGCGGCTGCTGGAGGCGATGAAATGGAAGCTGCTGCGCCGCCGCTGATGAGCGGGCTGGCGGGACTGCTCCTGCGGCGTCCGCCGTCGCTGCGGGAGTTGGTCGTGCTGGTCGGCTACGCCGACGACTACGCATGGTTCACGGGGCTGGTGCGCCGCCTCTTTCCCAACGAGGCGGAGACGGCGCTCTCGGCCCCCGACGTACGCACGAGGGTGGAGCGGTTCGCCAATCTCTTCGGAGAACGGCACTTCCCCCTCTACGCGCCAATGATCGAGTTCTGGACGGACTCCGATGACGAACCGCCCTGGTCCTGGCTGAGGAGGGGCATCCCCTTCGAGCTGATGGGCTTCGGCTACGACGGCCTCCACGAGATGTGGAACGGCTACCGGGAGGGACTCTCGGCGATGGCCCTCCTGGTCAAGCCCCCCGACGTCTACTACGACGGCCCCGACGGGCTGCGGGTGGCCTGGCTGGAGTCCGCCGCCGAGCGCATCCCCAAGGAGACCCTCCAGAGAGTCCCCGAGGGCGGCATACCCCTGGAGGACCTCACGGAGGCGCTGAAGGACACGAGGTTCGAGGGCGCGGCCCTGGCCGCCTCCTGGCTCCTCGCCGAGACCGGCAACTGGTTTCTCGACCACAACTACGAGGACGGCTCCTACGACGGGTTTTGCGACCCCTGGGACGACGACATCATCGCCGAGGGCACGGAGGAGTGGCGCAGGGCCAATGCCCTCATGGACGCGGTGTGCAAGCTGGGCGACTGGCTGGAGGATGACCTCCCCGCCCGCTTCGCCGAGATGCTGGACTTCACGCTGGAGCGGTTACCCGCACAAGAACAAGACAAGGAGGACAACTACGATGAGCAATGAACCCGACACGACCCAGTGGTCCCTGCCGGGTCCGGCGGACGCGCCCCGTGACGACCTCCAACTCCAGCTGGAGGTCTACGGCGAGACCATCCTGCTGCGGGGCTTCGAGAGCGACTCCACATGGGTCAGGACCGTCTCGGCGGACGAGATCGCCAACGTGTTCACCCAGCACCTGGGGTTCTCCTCGGGGCTGCTGCCCCAGGACGCCGTCTGGTGGAACCAGGGCGAGACCGGGCAGGTGGTGGCCCTCTGGCGGCCGCCCCAGGTCTGGTCCGTGGCCCTGCAACGGGAGGCGTTCAAGCCCCCCGCACGGCTCCGGCTTCCCATGCCGGGGCTGGTCTTCGTCTGCTCGCCGGGCCGTGCGCCCTGGGTCTACGCCGCAGCGGAGCGGCCCGCCGACGCCGAGCAGCATCTCTTCCGGGCCCCCGCCTTCAACGTCTTCAGGGACGGGCGGGTCTGCCCCGGAAGCCACCGGTTCCCCGAGGAGGTGGGACTGATACCGGAGTCCTTCTTCCAGTCCTTCTTCTCCCTTACCGGAGACTCGCGGGAGCGGTCGAAGAAGCACCCCGAAAACCTGGTTGAACTGTGGGAGGAGTTAGATGGAAAGACCGAGTACCCGATGGAGGACCTTGTTCCCCAGTGTTCGGTGGCCCAGGCGATGGCGGTCTCCGAGGGAAGACGTGGCTACCACTACGGTTAGCCCAAAGCAGGGGCCGGTGGGCTACCTGGTCAACCGCGCCACAGGACTCGCCGGAGTCCAGGGCATCGGCTACGACTACGTTCTCGGATCGGGCGGTCTCTACGTCCAGTCCGAGAGCGCCCACCTGACGGCGCGGGTGCCGGTCGCATCCTGCGAGGTGCGGGGGCTGGCTCCCGTTCCGGAAAAGGTGGATCTCGCCCACGGCCCCATCCCGGCCCGGCTGTTCGAGATCGGGCTGCGCTGGTTCGAGGACACCCCGCACACCGAGCGGTTCTTCGCCGTCAGGTGGGACGGGCGAGCCTACCGGCTGGTGGTTCCCGAACAGGAAGGGACGGCCACGCGCCTCAAGTACCGGCCCCCCGCAGGGGTGGTGGCCGAGTTCCACTCCCACGGAGGCTCCCGCGCCTTCTTTTCGAAGACCGACGACCGGGACGAGCAGGGGTTCCGCATCTACGGCGTCGCCGGACGCCTCGGCAGCGACCGGCCCGAGCTGAGCCTCCGGGTCGGCGTCTACGGCCACTTCGCCCCGGTGGAGTGGTCGCAGGTCTTCGACGGCCCGCACACCGGCCTCCGGCTGGTGAGTGAGGAGGCGGACGCAACGAATCCAATAGAAGGAGGTGAGTGAAAATGCCGTACTACCTGGACAACGCGTTCCTGCTGGACGATCCCTGGATCACCGTGGTGGGCTGCGGCGGGACCGGCGGCTTCGTTGCAGAGGGCCTCTGCCGCCTCTTCCAGGGGCGGGAGGCAAACATCGTCCTGGTCGACCACGACCGGGTGGAGCCCCACAACCTGCTGCGCCAGAATTTCTACGCAGAGGACGTGGGGAAGTTCAAGAGCCAGGCTCTGGCCGACCGGCTGGCGCGAGCCTTCAACCGGCCCGTCGGCTACTCGGTCTACCCCTTCCGGGAGGGCGACACGCGCCCCAACGGAAACTGCTACCCCGGCCTTCCCAACTACGGCGACAGCCTCATCATCGGCTGCGCCGACAACGCCGCCGCACGAAGGGCGATGGCGGAGTGCCTGCCGGGAGACCCGCGACGGTGGCTCATCGACGCGGGCAACGACACCAACTGGGGCCAGGTGCTCATAGGCAACATCACCGAGCCGGTCACCCTGCACGAACCTCCCTTCACCGGCGAGACCTGCCACCTGGCCCCCGCGCCCACGCTCCAGCGGCCCGACCTGCTGACGGCCGTGTCGACCAGACCGCCCGACGTGGACTGCGCGGCGGCCCTCGACCTCACCGACCAGGACCCGACCATCAACCAGATGATGGCGTCGCTGGTCTTACAGGTGGTCCGCCGCATGGTGGCGGGAACCTGCCCCTTCATGGGCCTCTACCTGGACATGGAGCAGGGCACCGTCACCCCGCGCTACGTCACGCCGGAGGCGGTGGCGCGCATCGTGGGGCCGGACTCCGAATGGGAGATATCGGCCTAGGGAACAACGCCAACGGACACGCTTTGAGAAGTAAAGAAAGAAGGAGAAACCATGACTGACAAGAACGGAACGACCACGACCATGTGGCAGGACAACCACAGCGGGCTCCGCAGGCACAAGCTGATGACCAAGGAGCTTGCCGACACCATCCCGCCCCTGTACGCCAACGACGGCGCAGACGACCCCGACGCCGTGGTCGCCAGGGTGAAGCTCTTCAGCCCCTACAACGGCTGGCGCTGGTACGTCACCGAGTGGGAGGCCGAGACCGGACTGTGTTTCGGCCTCGTCGAGGGGTTCGAGACCGAGCTTGGCTACTTTGACCTGACCGAGCTGGCTGAGGTAACCGTGCTCGGCGGCGTTCCCGCCGTGGAGCGCGACCTGTACTGGGAGCCGCAGACCCTCGGCGAGATCAGGAGGCAGGCGTCGGGAATAGCGGCCTAGCGCCCAGGCACATGAACGCAGTCTGAGAAGGAAAGGAGAAACCATGCCTGACGAAGTTGGAATGGAAACAACGCGCTCGGACGTAACGAGCGCAGACGAGAGTCTCTTCGGCGATGCAGCTGACGACGCCGCTGCCGCCGTTGACCAGGAGGAAGACTCCAAGGGTGAGACGACACAGGACGGCCAGGGCTCCGATGACGCCGGGGAGCAGGCCGCCGGAGAGGAGACCGAAGCCTCGGAGGACCTGAAGGTGGTCGTGTCCATCAAGGGCGGCAGGGCCACCATCGGCGTGCAGCAGCCCTCGTCGGACCCGCACATCGAGACCTTCGACGACCCGGACGAGTCGCGGCTGACCCAGGAGGTCCCGGCGGTGATCGGGAGGGCCAGGGCCACGTGGGAGGACGCCCCCAAGCACCCAGCCTACGAGCGGCCCGCTCCCCCGGCCAGACGCCGCAACAGGCGCGGGCAGGGTGCGGCGCAGGGGTCGGGACAGGAGGCGACTGCAGAGGCGGAGACGGCGCAGGCACAGCAGCAGACGCTGAGGCTGTTCTAGAAGCCGGTCCAACGGAGGGAGAGCACTGGAGATCGGTGCTCTCCCTCCGCCATCCATGTATGTGGCCGGTTTCGCGTTTTAGGCCCGTTCCGCGCCCATGTGTGCGGACCTTTTGCATTTCGGAAAGCAGGGAATGAACATGAGATTCCGAAACCACGGAACCCAGGTGTCGAAGCAGGAAGCGGAAAGAAGGTACGAGTTGGAGGAACGACACCTTTTCGACACCGATGCGAGGAAGGAGAGGGCGCTGTGTGACCGACACCTCAGTCGAATAGCGGATTGGCGTTGTCTACTACCTGAAGTGCCGGCGGGGAGGCGCGTCGGTGGGAACCGTCTGCGAGGAGTGCAAGGCCCTGACCGTCCCGTTCGCCGGTTCCGTTTACTTTGGGGGTATTCGCTGTAGGATAAGGGACTCCGTCTAGGGTTCCGTTTGCCTCACCAGTTCGCCACGGCAGCGTTGTCGAAGTCGGCCTTCCAATCCTGAACGGTTCGGGCGTCGGTGTCCACCAGCAGGTGGAACGGCAGGGTCACAGCATATGGCCAGGCGTCGACAAAAGGTAACTCGATCTCGATCGCAGCGGTCGCGGTCACTCGATGGAGTGCCTGCTGTTCGGGAGTGGGCACCGAGTAGTGCCAAGCGATATTGTCCCTGATCTGGTCTGCTACGAACCCTGCCAGCAGGGTTTCCGCGGTCGGTACCTCGTCTAAGGTGTCCCTCAGGACAGGCGCCACCATGAGCAACTCGACCAGCACTTCAGATACCGTCTCAATGCTGTCTTGGACTCACTCCGTGGCCACGTCGGTCGAGGTTTCCGCTCTATCCTCACCACAGCTCACTGCGGTACCGGTCATGGCCAGCATCAGTGCCATTAGAATTGCGACTCTTTTCATTGAGAGATTCCTCCTTAGCTTTACCTCAATGCTCATGCCAGCGAAGCACTTCGTATACTCCCCGAGCAAACGGAACCCGTTCGCCGAGAACCTGGCCCTGAGCCTGGAGGCCGAGGGGCGGATGGATGAGGCAGAGAAGTTTCATCTCCTTACCCGCACGCTCCAGAGGGAGACCGGTTCGTGATTCTCAGGAACAGGGAGCAGAGGCCGCTGGCCCATGTATGCAGCCCTTCTTGCGTTTCAGGCCCCTGCGGCACCGGGCCGTCTCAGCCGGTGAAGTGGTGCCCGAGGCCCATTACATCGGCCAGTTCCACCAGCGCCCTCCGGTGCTGGTAGTTGGGCCGGGCCCTGCCGCTGGCCCAACGCCAGACGGTGTGACGGTAGGTCCCGACGCGCCGGGCGATCTCAGACCACGATAGGCCCGTCTCCTCATGGAAACGCTTTAGCCGCTGCGGAAAGTCGTCGGGGAAGGCGTAGGTTCTTCTGCTGTAGTTGTTGCGCTGTCGAGGCATGGCGCACATGGTCCTCCCGGAGCACAGCCGGCGACTCTCTCCAATGCGAGCGCAGACATCGCCTTTCCTGTCAGCCCCAGGCCTCGACCGCTCCGATTCCGGGTTCGATTACGCCTGCCTCACCCGTCCATGCATCCGTGCTTGCTTTTTTCGTTGCCCGGAATGCCAGCCTCTCGAGCGGTCCCGCCCCCTGTTAATTCGCCGGCGAGCCCGCCGGGGCCGGCGCTGCCGGGGTGAAGCCCCGGACCCAGTCGGACATCTCGCTCACTTCCCCGTGCTCGTTGATGGCCTTGATGCGGTACACGTATTCCTTATCCGGCTCGACCGTATCGTCGGTGTAGGTGGAGTCCGCCGAGCCGGTGTCGCCTGCTATGGTGACGAAGGTCCCCACCGGGTGGATCGCCCGGTCGCGCCGCAGGATGACGTAGCCGGTGATGGCGTCGTCCTCCGGGTCGTCCCAGGTTAGGGTCACGGCGTCGTGGGAGACGGCGGCAGACAGTCCCGTGGGCTTGTCGGGGACGGGGACGGCCGGGGTGTTGGCCCGGACCCAGTCGGAAATCTCGCTCACCTCCCCGTGCTCGTTGATGGCCTTGATGCGGTACACGTACCGCTTATCCGGCTCGACCGTATCGTCGGTGTAGGTGGTGTCCGCCGAGCCGGTGTCGCCTGTGATGGTGACGAAGGTCCCCACCGGGTGGATCGCCCGGTCGCGCCTCAGGATGATGTAGCCGGTGATGGAGTCGTCCTGAGGGTCGTCCCAGGTGAGGGTCACGGCGTCGTGGGAGACGCTGGGGGACAGGCCCGTGGGCATGGCTGGCGGCTCGGGAGCCTCCACTGCTGCCGTGGCCGCGCTGGTCACTGTTTCCGCGTTGCCGAGGTCATCAGCAAAGCTGACCCTCACCTTGATAGTCTTCCCCTCATCGGCAGCGACCAATGAGTAGGTCGATGCGGTGGCCCCCGCGATATCCGCATCGTCGGCCAGCCACTGGTTGCTGTAGGAAACATTCGTCAGCCCGTCATCGTCAGCGATGCCTGAGGTGTCTGCCGTCAGTGTCTCCCCCACCTGGACTGTGCCGCTGATGGCGGGCCTTCCGGTGGCTGGTGTGTTGGGACGGGCCGTCACCGTGGCCGTAGCCGCGCTGGTCACAGTCGTATGGGTGCCGGCGTCATCCCAGAAGGACACCACCACGTAGATGGTCTTGCCCTCGTCTGCAGCTACCAGGGTATAGGTCGAGTCCGTCGCATCCGCGATGTACGTGTACGAAGACCCTTCGTTGGCAACCCACTGGTAGCTGTAGTAAACGTATTCCAACCCGTCATCGTCGGCGATGTCCGTAGTGTCTGCCGTCAGCGTCTCCCCCACCTGGGCCGTGCCACTGATCGTCGGCCAGCCGGTCGCCATGCTGTCGGATGTCTGTTGCTGGGTTGCATAGCTAACAGTTTCCGTCGCCGTACTGGTCAGGGTCTCCTCGTTGCCCGCGTTATCCGTGAAGGACACACGGAGTTTGATGGTCTTGGCTTCGTCGTCGGCTGCCAGGGTGTAGGTGGAGTCCATCGCATCCGCGATGTCCGTGTCCGAAGTTCCGTCGTTGGCAACCCACTGGTAGCTGAAGGTGGGGCCGCTCAGCCCATCGGCGTCGGCGATGCCGGTGATGTCCGCCGTCAGGGTCTCGCCCACCTGGGCCGTGCCACTGATCGTCGGCCAGCCGGTGGCCGGACTGTTGAATGTCTGTTGCTGGGTTGCAAAGCTAACAGCATCCGTCGCCGCACTGGTCAGGGTCTCCCTGTTGCCGACGTCATCCGTGAAGGACGCCCGCACTTTGATGGTCTTGCCCTCGTCTGCAACTACCAGGGTATAGGTGGAGTCCGTCGCACCCGCAATGTCCGTGTCCGAAGTTCCGTCATTGGCAACCCACTGGTAGTTGTAGGTAACGTCATTTAAGCCGTCATCGTCAGCGATGCCCGATGTATCTGCCGTCAACGTTTCACCCACCTGGGCTGTGCCGCTGATGGCCGGCGCACCAGTGGGCAGGCTGTTGGGACGAGGCGCCACCACCCCAATAAGCTCGCTCCAGACCCGCTCCTCGTGGCCCGCGTCGTCGGTGTAGGTCACGATTAACTGGCAGCCACATGTGTCGTGACCGCGGACGCCCATGTCGAAGTCCACGAGCGTATATTCCTCGCGGTCGCGCACGGACCCATAGAAGCCATTCCACTGGTAGCTGAAGGTCGCGTTGGTCATTCCATTGGGGTCGCTTATGCCGGAAACATCCGCTGTCAGGGTCTGCCCAACCTGCAATGTGCCGAGGATTATTGGCTTTCCTATCGGCTCTCTGTTGGGCAGTTTCACTTCTTGCGTCGCAGGGCTGGTTACCGATTCCTCGTTGCCTCTATCGTCGGTGAAAGACACTCGCACTCTTAATGTCTTGCCCAGCTCTGCGTCTGTTACCGTGTAGCTGGAACTGGTCGCCCCTGTTATTTCGGCGTCGTCGGCAAGCCACTGGTAGTTGAAGGTCGATTCGTCCCAACCGTCGCGGTCGCTGATCCTGGAAACATCTGCATTCATGGTGCATCCGACACATGGACCGCGATGGTAATTTGGGCGAATATGTCCCAGGCCTGTGGCCGACCTGTTGGGTCGAGGTAAGGTAATGGTCCCCTCGGCGCGGGTGATCGCGAGTTTATATCCAGTACCTCCGTCGCAATAGGTCGGGAGTACCCGGACGTGTACGTAGTTCTCTCCGTCATATACGTCCACTTGGAAACCGGGCGTGTTGGGATCGGCGTCGGTCAGTTCGAACAGCCGTCCCAAGTCATCGTTATAGGCTCGGACGCAATCGGCGCTATCTGACGTGGGTGGGCCATTGGGGCCTAAACCGTAGGCAAAGATACCGATCACAGGCAAGTCTGATGCTTCGTAGAATTCGACGAAGTAGCCTGCTTCGGGGATTGCAGTGATGGTTATCCTGGTGTCGGCGTTGTCGACGTCCGGGACGGTGTAGTCGGAGGTGTGGCTTTCGAAAGTGGGGGTCATAGTCCCGTGGCTGACGCTTAGCGCACTCAGAGGAGGCTTCGAAGAGTAGGTGCCCGGCGAGGGTCGGGTGGTGGGTGATTGCCAGGGAGCAATGTCGACTCTCGAGACCATTCGGCCGGACCCGTCCGTTCCGCAGTAGAGTTCCACGTTGAACCCCTCGAAACTGCCTTGGACGCCTGCGAGTCCTTTAGTCAACCGAGTTTCGTCGAAGCCTGCTGAGCCCAAGTGGAGCTGGTTGCTTGGAGTTTCCTGTCCTAGTCCAGTCTCTGGATAGATATTCAGGTAGGCGTTGTAGTCGGTGGAGCAATCGTCAGAGTCGCTCCAGATGACGGTGAAATTAGTGACGATATCGTTGGGATCCGATGTATCCTCTCTTACCCCGACGGTTATGTAGCTCGGCGGCGCGGCCGCGACCGCTCCCGTCGCTGCACTGGTCAGACTCGCATTATTTCCGGCGTCATCCGTGAAGGACGCCCGTACTTTGATGGTCTTGCCCTCGTCTGTAGCTACCAGGGTATAGGTGGAGTCCGTCGCATCTGCGATGTCCGTGTCCGAAGTTCCGTCGTTGGCAACCCACTGGTAGCTGTAGGACACGTTGTCCAACCCGTCATCGTCGGCGATGCCGGTGGTGTCTGCCGTCAGCGTCTCGCCCACCTGGGCCGTGCCGCTGATCGTGGGCGCGCCGGTGGCCGGACTGTTGGCTATCTGTGGCTGGACAGCAGGGCTGACCGTGCCCGTGGCCGTGCTGGTCAACGATTCGTCGTTCCCCGCGTCGTCCGTAAAGCTGACCCGCACCTTGATGATCTTGCCCATCTCGCTCGTTGTCAGGACGTAGGCGTCGCCCGTGGCGCCGGCGATCTCGGCGTCGTCGGCCAACCACTGGTAAGCGAACGTGGCGATGGCCAACCCGTCGGCATCCGAGATTCCGGAGGTGTCCGCCGTCAGGGTCTCCCCCACCTGGGCCGTGCCGCTGATGGTCGGCTGCCCGGTGGCCGGCGTGTTGGACGCTTGCTGCTGCTGTACGGCTGGGCTTACCGCCCCTGTAGCCGCGCTGGTCAGTGTTTCCTCGTTACCACCGTCGTCAGTGAATGAGACCCGGACCTTGATGGTCTTGTCTATCTCGTTGGATGTCAGGACGTAGGAGCCCTCATTCGCGCTGGCGATCTCGGCGTCCCGGCTGGTCAGCCACTGATAACTGTAGCTGACGTTGGTCAAGCCGTCGGCGTCGGCGATACCGGAGGTGTCCGCAGTCAGCGTCTCGCCCACCTGGGCCGTGCCACTGATCGTCGGCGCACCGGTAGCCGGGCTGTTGGCTACCGGTTGCTGGACTGCAGGGTTGACCGTGCCCGTGGCCGTGCTGGTCGACGTTTCGTCGTTCCCCGCGTCGTCCGTAAAGCTGACCCCCACCTTGATGATCTTGCCCATCTCGCTCGTTGTCAGGACGTAGGCGTCGCCCGTGGCGCCGGCGATGTCGGCATCGTCGGCCAGCCACTGGTAGCTGTAGGTCACGTTGGTGAGGCCGTCAACGTCGGAGATTTCGGATGTGCCGGCCGTGAGGGTCTGGCCTACCTGGGCGGTGCCACTGATAGTGGGTTGGCCGGTGGCCGGAGAGTTCGCGACGGTAACCGTCATTACGTACAGTCGGCCTGCATCGGCAGCCCTTTCTCCTTTGTTGACGCCAATACCCAGCCGGTTCTCGCCCCGGTTCAAGTTGATCTGAAAGCCCGCTGTTTCCTCGTCGGCATCGGCAAGCACAATGCCTGTTGTGGTGCCGTTTCCGTAGGAATAGTTGCAAGGCGGACCGCAAAACAGGACTACTCCCCAGATTGGGTTCCTGACGAAGTCTGTCTGGTACCCGGTCAACACGGTCGGGTCCAAGGTGATGACTTCAACGTCGCTCGATACTTCGGCGGTGTACGTGTTTTTCCCCCTGTCGAAGGTAGGGGAAAGAGTCCCTGAACTGATTGTCAGCGCCGTCAACGGCGCCGACGAATAAGTACCTTCCCTGAGGCCGGTAAATAGAGGGCCGAGATAAAGTTGCGTGGCGAGACCCGTCGACGCAATCAGGACGTTCTGGCTAGAGCTAGCATCGAAAGTGCCACAGTACAATTCCGCTTTGACTATCGGGGGGTGGAGGGAGTTGCCTGTCCAGTTGAGGGAGATGGTCTGCGTTGCTTCGGTGCTGCCCGAGGCCACAGAGCCTATGTGCGTGCGGGACGTTGTGCCCCAGCCTGGACCGGAGGTAAGACTCAAGTAGGTGTTGTAATCAGAGGTGCATTCGTCGGGATCCGACCACGAGACCGTATCGTCGCCGCTGGTTATCACAACGGTTACGTACGCATCGGGGCCCGTGGGCTGTCCGGTAGCCGGACTGTAGGGGCGGGCATCCACCGCCTCAGTGGCAGCACTGGTCAGACTTTCGTCGTTTCCCGCATCATCCGTGAATGACACACGAACCTTGATAGTATTGCCCGCGTCGTCGGCCATCAGGGGATAGAAGAAGGCCGTGGCTCCCGTGATGTCCGTGTCGGCGGTACCGTCATTGGCAACCCACTGATAGCTGTAGGAGACCTTGGTCAGACCATCCGCGTCAGCGATGCCGTAGGTATAGGCAAACAGCGGACTGCCCACCTGGGCAATGCCACTGATCGTCGGCGCACCGGTGGCCGGGCTGTTGGGACTGGCCGCGACCGTTGCCGTCTCCCCGCCCGTCAGCGACTCTGCGTACCCGCCCCGATCGGTGAAGGCGACCCGGACCTTGATGGTATTGCCCGCGTCGTCGGCCACCAGGGTGTAGGTGGAATCCGTCGCGTTCGCGATGTCCGTGTCTGCGTTCCCATCGTGGGAGACCCATTGAAACCGGAACTGCACTCGATCAAGACCGTTTCCGTCCTCGATGCCTGTCGTTTCCACAGTGAGGCTCTCTCCGACCTGCGCCGTGCCACTGATGACCGGCTCCCCGCTGGCCGGAACGTTGTCCGGCCTAGCCTGCCGGCCCGACTTGGATTGGCTCGTGGGGGCCATGAAATTGAAATCGGACCATTCCGAGGAGCCATGGGCGTTTACAGCTCTTGCGCGGAACCAGTAAGACGATCCTTCAGGTTCCAGTTCGCTGATAATGGCTCCCGCTCCGTAGAACGCGATTTCAATACCATCTGCCGGAAGGTCAGTCCACTGGCCGTTCCGGTACATCTGAACGCCGTAGGAATCGGCCCCTCGCACCTCGTTCCACTCCAGGTCTACGCCCCCGATGAATACCGCAGTTCCGCTAGGCTGGTCCGGAGTGTTCGGGGCGCTACCCTGGGCGGATGCGGGTAACGCACCAGCGAGCAGGGCAGCCAGCGCCATCAGCAAGACAAGCGTCACTGTGATCGGCAGGGTCAACCCTCGGTTGGTCAACGGGGAAGTTCTCATTGTTCTCAAGCTCTCCTATATATGGGATGTCTGTCGTGACGTGGCTGGGTTGTTCCGAATTGAGTTACGGCGGTTGTGGCAATGTTCGTGGAGGCGACCAGCCGAGCTTCGCTGTGTTCATCACCGTTCTCCTCTCCGTTCCCTCAATTTGCTGTCGGACAATCTTCTTCCTGAATAAAAACGTGTATAAATCCAGTTATACACGCTATAAGTAGGCGAAAATGAAAGTGGCGAGGAGACAAATGGCACAGGGCGCGCCGAATGTCGGAGAGTGCATCCCCACCGGGTTGCGGGTATTCGAACACCAGCCGGGCGACAACGGTGGGAGCGACGGGGTAGAGGCTTGCTCACTCGTCTCGGGAGCTCAGGCAAACGCAAGCAGGCTCAGGGACTTCGCGAGTCTCCGCGCACCTACCAGGACCGAGCCGCCGAACGTGGTCGCCCCACCCCTCATTCGGGACGGCGGGCAAAGCGCAGGCTCGATCAAAGTCGGATCCGCCGTTTCCCTTCTGCATGCCGACGAACTCAGCGAAGCCGACATCGACAGCCTGAACGCGGTCCTCGATCACGAGATCTCTCCGAATACGATGAAGAACTACCGGGTTCAGTGGGGTAACTTCATCGCGTGGACCGCCGGAAAGGGCATCCGGGCGCTGCCCGCTGACCCTGCGCAGGTGGCCGTCTACCTGGCCGAGCGCATTGAGGAACACGGCCACAAGCCCGCGACCCTGCGGGCGGCGGCCGCGGCGATAGGGTTCATCCACAGGACCGCAGGACAGGTCGATCCCTGCACCGGCCCGGAAGTGAAGAGAACGCTGAGAAGCGCAACACGCAAGGCCGGCAGGCGGCAGAAGCAGGCGGAGGCACTCACAGCCGAGGCCTTAACTGCCATCCGATCAACGGTCTACAACCCCCGGCGCGGGCGGGGTGGCAGATTCGAGGGTAAGGAAACAGCGAGGTGCAGGGGTAACCTGGACGTAGCGTTGATCAGCCTGATGCGCGACGCAATGCTAAGGGTATCGGAGGCCGCCGTTCTAACCTGGGCAGATATAGAGACCGAGGCCGACATGACTGGGCGTCTTCTGATCAGGCGCTCCAAGACGGACACCGAGGGAGAGGGTGCCGTTGCCTTCCTGTCTTCGCCAACGATGCTGGTGCTCAGATCGATCTGCGCTTCAAAGGCTGCTGCTGACAGTGTGTTCGGGCTGCGTCCTAACCAGATTTCCAGGCGCATAAAACAGGCGGCGCAAGCTGCCGGTCTGGGGGATGGCTTCAGTGGTCACTCACCGAGAGTGGGAATGGCACGGGATCTCGCGCGGGCTGGAATCGAGCTGCCCAGATTGATGAACGCCGGACGCTGGCGCAATCCCTCAATGCCAGCTCACTATACGCGCAACGAGACCGCAGGCAGGGGCGCAGTGGCGCAGTATCATGGATACTCCCGCCGAGCGGCATGAACGGGTTATTCTAGGAAGAGACGCCCGATTATGGGGATTGACTTCAGTTGGCGGATCGTGGTAGTTTTCGAGCCGGGAAGCCGTTAAGCACCGTATTCCCGCAGAACCGGTGGGAGACGGTAAAGCGTGTATAACTGGATTTATACACGCTTTAGTTTTAGCGGCTGAGACTGCTGACCAGAACGAGGCGTTCTCTCCTACCCGCTCCTTCCGAGGCTCGTTGGTAACCCCATTTGCAAAATCCCTCTCTCGTTACTGGCTATTATGAAACTCAGTATCTATTAATACGATATTTCGGCCTTGTACGGATGTAGTAGGTGATTGCGAGGCTGTCGGTATCCGTCCGAGAAGGACTCTCTCGTGACTGCCCCAACCGTATGAACCTCTATATCCAATTATAACGGTTGAAGGACCGGGAAAGATGGGAATGGCCCTGTTCGGCCAGCGGAGCGGGGGCTGGGAAGTTTTGCCGGGCACCAGCGTGATGGTGCCCCTATTTAGGAACGGCGTTTACCGTGCGCTCTCGGTGGCGTAGCCTCCAACCAAGTGCACGCCGAGGGTCGCCAGGTCCTTGATCATGCCCAGCCTCGGGCTGTCGCCTGAGTACCCCTCGCCCAGACTCGCCTGTCTCGCCGCCGCGCCTATACGTCTTCCTATCTGGTTCGGTCTCATGCCGAGGACGGGCTCGTCGTCGCCCGCGCCCCAGCGGACGAGCAGAAGCAGCTTCATCGTGTCGGCGCTCACCTCGCGGTAGTCGGTCTCCCCTGCGCTCACGACGCGTACACGCCCTGAACCGCCACGTATTCGCTGGACATCGCCCCAGGTCAGGTCGGCCGCCTCGCTCACACGGAGTCTCGCGTCCCTCATCAGGCCGATCATCGCGATGTCCAGAGCGCCCCTCCTGCGGGCGTTCGAGGTGCGCTCCAACTGGCCGCCCCTTCCACCACGCGGTCTCTGCGCCGTGTTCCTAATGGCGAGATAGCAGTCCAGGTCCAGCGGGAGCGCCCTGTTCGGACCGGGATTGTCATCCTTTGTCAGCTCGGCCAGCACGGTTCGGGCGGCGCCCTCGTGAAGAGGCACGTCGAAACCGGCGTCCTTGTGACTGCGGGCTATCGCGGCGGCTGCCACGCGCAAGGTCGATGGCCGGGCGCCGGTGCCAGACCTATCTTCGAGATACGCGGCCACGTCTTCGGCGGAAGCGGGCAGCGAACATCTCCCCGACGCCTGGGACCATGCCACGAAGCGGTTCCACTGGCTGGTGTAGCTGGCTCCCGTCCGAGTTCGTTCTGATGTTGCCGGCCTCGTCTCAGCCATTGGCGACACCCCCACTTCATCTGCTGCCTATCAATCTAACCGCCGCGCAACGTCGATAGTAGCACTCCCGCAGGTTCCGAAACACCGGAGCCGCCCATCAGGCTGACTGCCTCATAACGGTAAACCGTCCAACCGGCGCTGCTGGGATCTCGGGAGCAAAGTTGTGGAAGTCTCGGCTATCCAGATTGGAGGGGACTACGAACGTCAACGCGACGGACTTGCGCGCGGCGCAGTCAGGGTGGGACCATGTCCGCATTCCATCACTGGCACTTACGTTTATCCCGGTGTACAGGGATTGCGCTGGCTTCGACGACAGGTTCATTATTGGCGGGAGATGTGTGGTAGATACAACTTGATTGGTAGATAGAGGAGTTTGCAGGGCGGTTCGACCTCGAAAGCGGCACGGTCACATTCTCGTCCGGCGTCGCTCCCACTCTAAGGAGGTCCTGAAGATCGTGGGCGGCAGGCAAAGGGCGGGGGGAGACGAATCACGCAAGCCTGCGAAAGGATAGCAAGTATGTCCATTCCGTCTTTCAGCGAACTAGGTAGGCTCTTTGCGAACCAGTCAAAGGATATCTGGGATCGGCTGGGCTACGTAAGAGATTCATACAAGAGTCGAGGCGTCCTGGGTCCTGTGAGATTCGGGGAAGAGACGATCACCGATCTACTGATGATGGACCTCTATGTGCAGGGATCTACACTGGCCCACTTCGAACAGACTTCCAAGCCGAACGAAGCCATGTGGGGAACAGACTTCGAACTGTGGCTGGGCTCAAAGACCAAGGGATGGCTTCGATTCGCAATCCAGGCCAAGAAGCTCGATCTGCGAACTGAAAGATATTCTTCCCTCACGCAAGCCAACTCCAATGGACCACAGATAGAACTACTAGAAGACTATGCGCGACTCAATCGTGCCGCTCCTCTTTACTGCCTCTACAATCACACCGACGGCGCCGATGAATTCGATCACTGGCACTGCTGTACTCAACCTGCCGATCTCAAGGAGCTCGGCTGCACCGTAACTCCTCTATCCAACATAGCTACGGCTATAGACGAATGGGGTGGCAAGAACTTCGACAGCATTCACAAGAACAAAGGCACGTTACCTTGGAAATGTCTGGTTTCATGCCCGATGGTCTGGTATTCACTCGAAGTAATGTCGGGGAGCATATCTGACAGGCCGGCGTTGGATGTGCCTTCCTTGTTCGATCCGGAGTCCTGCTACCACGCGACTGCGCCGGGGGTGCTCCAACGGGACAGTGGGGCGGTCGTCCTTCGGGAGAATGAGCGCGGCGGTTCACTGATTTCGATACCGGTCGACGAGGACAGGGAGATAGATCGCTCGGTCGGTGGATTGGGGTCGGCTGCTCGGGGTGACTTTAGGGAGCGATACCACCGGGACACAGGCTTGCCCAAGGCAGCTGCGGTGATAGAAGTGCAAGGCCCGGAGCGTGGATGAACTCGGGCAGTCCGAGATACTCCGCAGCGTGCGCCAGCTTCATGCGGAAGGAATGCGAATAGCCAAGGAACGTTATGCCAATACCTGAGTCCAGGCTATCCCAGTGGAGCCATCATCAGGCTGCGACGGCCTTCACGCAGGCGCACCTCCCCATCCGGGCTGCACTTGACGCCTATAGCTGGCCCCCGGACATCAAGTATGAAGTCTTCCTTCAGGGCTCCTACAAGAACGATACGAACCTTGGCGGTGACAGCGACGTCGACGTGGTGGTGCGGTTGAACCAGCGGCTCAGGCCACGCGTGGTCGAGCTTTCAGGCCGGCAGCTACAAGAAGACGCCTCTCACCAAGGCGCGTACCGACGATGGAAGTCCTTCAGGGACCATGCCCTCAAGGCGATGAGAGCCAGGTTCGGGAATGCCGCTGAGAGCGGCCGGAAAACCCTGAAGGTGCCGAAGGGCAGGATCCCGGCGGATGCCGATCTCGTGGTCACGCTTCGCTACAGGGACGGCATAGCGTTCTACTTACCCGACGAAGGAAGCTGGGTCGTCAGCTTCCCGCAGCAGCACCACGACGAGGGTCAGAAAAAGGAAGAGGCCACGGGCAGGAGATTCAAGCGGACGGTCCGCATGTTCAAGGCGGCCCGGAACCGGCTCGTAGAGAAGAAGATGCTCGCCAAGGGTGATGCCCCCTCCTACTTCATCGAGTGCCTGCTCCACAACGTCCCCGACAGCCTCTTCCCACCGAAGTTGGCGCCGACGTACATGGGTATCCTCGATTGGTTGAAGGAGGCGCAGCTCAAGGACTTCAGATGCCAAAACGGAAGGGTGGACCTGTTTGGGTCGGGGCGGGAGCAATGGACCCAGAAGAAGGCGCGGGCGTTCGTATGGGCGCTGCAGGAGCTGTGGGAGGCGGGGAGTTGAGCAATATAGGGCGACGACGCCGAGCGGAGTCTTCCTAGCAAAAGCCAACGCCGAGACCTTCCGGCACAATGCGGATGCTCAGGATATTGCCTTGTGCACGCCCATTGGACTACACTGCAAGGAATTGCAGGCATTTACGGCCATTCGGGCCCTTGAGGTGTTTGAGGCACTAGATATGAGTACGGTTCCAGATTCAAGTGTTCGACGGTGTGAATTGCTATCACGTTTGTTCGCGCCCGATGGCAAGCCCAGGGAGGGACTGGAGAATCAGCAATCCCTCAGTTCCGCCGACGTTGCAGCACTGTTTCAGATGACAGAACGGTCTATTCGTAAGCTTGCAGCAGATGGGCGACTGCCTCACATGCGTACATTGGGAGGGGGACGCCTACTGTACCCGCCACATGAGATTGCTGACCTGTATAGAGAATTCTGTTCGACTGGCCTGAAGCGGGGCCCCAAGGGAAGCGATTCGCCTGAGAAGTACGGAGAGCCCGCAGAATGAAGCTGCCCTTCCCGCAACCGATCTACCTGGACCATCACGCCACCACCGCGGTCGACCCACGGGTGGCCGCCGTGGTAATGGAGGTCATGACATCTACCTTTGGGAACGCGAACAGCGTAGAGCATCTCTACGGCGAGGTCGCCGCTGACCTCGTGGCCGAGGCAAAGTCTGAGGTTGCAGAGACGGTTGGCGGCGAAGCAGACGGTGTTTTCTTTACCTCTGGTTCTACGGAAAGCATCCGCCTCGCTATCTCACACGCTGTAGCCAGCTGTCGGGGAAGGCCATTACGGGTCGCGATGTCCACGGTAGAGCACCGAGCCGTAATGGACGCCGTTACTCTTCACGGACAACGAGAAGAGGTCGTCGTGCACTGGATTCCAGTTGACGGTCAAGCACGGCTCGATATGCCAGCCTTACGAGCTGTGTGCGAGGAAGGTGTTGATCTCGTATGCGTGATGGCCGCAAATAATGAAGTAGGGACTATTTATCCCATAGAAGACATCGTTCAGATCGCAGTTAGCTCGGGAGCCCAAACCCTGATAGATGCCACGCAAGCGGCTGGGCGCATTCCTATAGAGGTCAGCAGGTGGGGAATCACATATCTCACCCTAAGCGCCCACAAGATTTATGGCCCAAAGGGCGTAGGCGCCCTTATTGCTCCGCCTAGCTTTCAGTCGTGGATAGCCAATGGATTCAGGCCTGACGTGGGTCATGGCACTCCAAATGTTCCGGGGATCGTAGGCCTTGGGATGGCCTGTGGGCTGCGTCGCCTTGAAATGGAAAGTGACGAGCCTCGAATGGAAGCTCAGCGTGACCGGTTGGAGGAGTTTCTCCTTGCCAACATTGAAGGACTTGTGGTCAACGGAGATCGCGAGCACCGGTTGAGCAACAACTTGCATGTTTCAGTTGTTGGCGTGCCCAACGATGCCGTCATCTCTAGGCTGCGCCATCACGTCGCATTGTCCTCGGGTTCAGCTTGCGAATCGGCTGCCCAAACTCCCTCGCATGTACTGCAAGCAATGGGCCTTGCAGAGCCGTTGCGGGAGGGAGCTCTTCGCATTGGAACGGGCAAATTTACAACTGACGATGAGATAGAGAACGCGGGGAACCACATTACTGAGGCGGTAACCGCTATCCGCCATGCGTTAGGGAGATAGTCACGTATGGGCTGTCCGTATCAGAAATTAGGGGCGGGATCCGAGGCCACATGTACCCTGGGCCGTTGGTCTGAGTGCTAGGGCTAGCCATGAGATTCTCAGGACACGAGAGCTTCGCGTGTCGATACGCCTGGATGCCCAAGGCCTATCGTGCGCTTGTTGAGAACCCGGCCACGTTTGGGGATATGGAACAAGCGATGGTGAGTCTGGGAGTCGGCAAGAACATGGTACGGTCGATTCGCTTCTGGGTTGAGGTGATGGGCGTTGCCATTCCTCAGAGAGACAGGACCCTTGTGCCGAGTCACTTCGGAGAATCAATCTTCGATGACGACGGATTCGATCCATACCTTGAAGACGTTCGCACTCTATGGTTGCTGCATTGGAATGTCGCATCACGGATAGGGGATCCGTTGTTTGCATGGGACTTTCTCCTGCACAAGTGGCCATATGTTGAATTGACACGAAGCGAGGCCCTGGCGGCTTTCGAGAACGAGTCCCGACGCCTCAACACGTCCCATTCGACCGTTACTCTTGGGCAACACCTGGATGTTTTTCTGCACACGTATGTTTTTACACCAGGCTCGCGGGGACCGCGTGAGGAAGCCCTAGATTGCCCTTTGGCCGAGTTGGAGTTGATCCAGACTGTAGGTGAGCGCCGAGTCGATGGTTCTGGGAAGCGGGAGCCCGTATACGCGTTTCGCCGCGAGGCCAAACCGGAGATCACGACCGCACTATTCGAGTACTGCTTAGACGACTACTGGCAGCGGCGTCACCCGGGGGAAGCCACGCTTACATACGGCGATGTGGCGATTGCTCCAGGCGGAATTGGGCAGCTGTTTAAGCTACCGGAGGACGATGTCCGTGCGCGGTTAGACACCTATGCCGTTCCAGACTCACCGCGACCATTCAGGTACCAACCTTCAGCTGTCCAAGGGCTCGTTTCCCGCAGAGAGGTAGAGAATCGAGACTTTCTGGCCACTGTGTATGCCCAGGAGGTTGGCAGTGGCTGAAATGAAACAATCTACGTCCGTTCAACCAACCCTGAGTGCTCCGGAGGCTAACGGTTCGAACGATGTTCGGCCGGACATTGTGCAACTCTTCCAGGTGCCAGAACGGTTCATGCGCTCAGTTCACCTTGAACGTGACTTCGACGACTCACAGTTTCTAAGCCGTTACGTTCTGACGCCCCCGATGCAAGCATTGTTATCTAGGATAGTTGGAGGCGTCCAACCTGGGTCTGCTCACCGAGCATGGAGAATTACCGGTGACTACGGCACAGGGAAATCATCGTTCGCCCTTATGCTCGCCCGACTGCTCCATGACCCAACCTCACCTTCAATTGAGCTGATACGCGAGGCTGTCGAGGAAGAAGGCAGGGCGAGCCTATTTGATGGGGTCCGGATGTTGCCCATACTTGTCACGGGGGCCCGAGAGCCGCTTGTACCTTCAGTAGCTCGTGCGCTACGCCGAAGTCTGGAAAGGCTACGCGGTAGGCGGCGCAAGACTAGGGTTCTGGAAGATCTGGAGGCGCAAGCGGATGCAGTGATCTTGTCGGCCGACCACTCCCAACTCTTGGATCTTCTGGAACAAGTTGGCTGCTATTCAACGAAGCGAGGTTGGTCGGGTGTATTCCTAGTCCTCGACGAATTGGGGAAGTTCCTCGAGTATGCCGCTCTCCGGCCTGACAAGGAGGACCTCTACATTCTCCAGCGCCTTGCCGAGGGCGCCGCGAGGGATAGAGGTTTTGCTCTCGTGGTCCTAGGCCTTCTACATCAAGGCTTCCACGCCTATGCCGAGAGCTTACCTTCGACAATGCGGCAAGAGTGGGAGAAGGTGGCTGGTCGGTATGGTGAGATCACATTCGATCAACCGCTGTCCCACGTAACGGCGCTTGTGAGCCAGGCGCTAAACATCAATGAGACATTGGTGCCGAGGGATGTCGATAAAGCCGTCCATGCGGTGCATGCCGCGACTCTAAGGACCGGCTGGTACGGCTCGCCGGAATGGACGCCGTCGGCGCTCGATCTGTATCCCCTTCACCCTACGGTGCTACCGGTACTGGTCCGGTTCTTTGCCAGATTCGGTCAACATGAACGGTCGCTGTTCAGCTTTCTGCTCTCGTCTGAACCATTCGGTCTCCAGTCATTCGCCGCTCGTCCTGCGAACGGACACACTTGGTACCGCTTGCCGGATTTCTACGACTATATCCGTGGCACTTTCGGATACCAACTGAGCGCGTCAAGCTACCGTGGTCACTGGCTAAGGATCGTTGAGACGATTGATGGCATGAGCGATGTTGACGACCTTCAGTTGAGGGTCCTAAAGGCAGTGGCGGTGCTCAATGTTCTTGATGCCGATCACCTACTGCCAACGGACACTGTGTTGGCGGCAGCACTGGCCGGTGGTGACGAGAGTCGAGCTGTCAGCAGGGCTGTGGAATCTCTGAAGCATCGGGGGCTACTCTTCAACCGCGGTACCTCAGGGGGCTACAGGCTATGGCCAAGCACGAGCGTTGACTTGGTATCCGCGTTTGAGACGGCAAAGCGTGCTGTGGGTTCTTCGGATCGACTAGTCGCACGAGTGCGGCCGTATCTCGGGCAGAGTTCAGTAGTGGCGCGGCGTCATTACATTGAAAGAGGTACGCTACGGCACTTTGAGATTCGTTATGCAGACTCTGCAACATTGCAAGAGACCATTGAGCGATCGACGGAGGCCGACGGGCTTGTTGTAGTTGTTCTGTGTGACTCACCTGATGAGCACCTCGCCATCCGAAATATGGTCTCCACTGTCGATGGGGCCGCGCACAGACAAGTAGTCCTTGCTGTGCCGCCCCCTCTCCGAGGAGTCGCGGCCGAACTACTGGACGCGCAGTGCTGGCAGTGGGTTGCAGACAACACGCCTGAGTTGAACCATGATGCGTACGCTGCCAGCGAAGTAGCTCGCCAGGTCTCAGCATCCCGTCGCGCACTTCTTAGAACTCTCGATTCGTTGCTGGGCTTTCGCGGAGGTGACGCGGACGACGTGGAATGGTGGCATTGTGGGAGACTCGTCGAGTTGCCTCTAAGGGGCAAGCTCTCCGCCCTCTTGTCCGGCATCTCTGACGAGGTCTATTGCGATGCGCCCCGCATTCACAATGAGCTGCTGAACCGCCGTGCCTTGAGCAGTGCCGCATCGGCGGCGCGTCTACGTCTTGTGGAGCGCATGTTCACTTCAGCGGATGCGCCCTCTCTGGGAATCGACCAAGGCAAGGCTCCGCCAGAGAAGTCCATGTACCTGTCGGTGCTGAGCGCCGGGAAGGTACATCGTGAGGAAATGGGACAGCTCGTTTTGGCAGAACCGCCACAAGATGAGGACCCGCTACACCTGCGTCCAGCGCTGACCCAGATTATTGTACTTCTCGAACAGGCCAATGGGAGCCGTGTTGCGGTCACTGAGATTCTCGACGTGCTGCAAAGCCCTCCCTATGGAGTTCGAGCAGGCGTCGCGCCTCTTCTCCTAGCGATCACGATGGTGGCCCACGCCTATGAGATCGCCATGTACGAGAATGGCACATTCTTGCAACAGTTCAACGCTCATGATTTCCTTCGGTTGACTAAGCAGCCATCAGCTTTCGAAGCGCAGTTATGCCGAGTTGCCGGTGTCCGGATGGAAGTTTTCAGGCTTCTGACACGTGTCTTTGCGGATGAGCATTCCAATGATCGAGAGTACGAGCTACTGGATGTCGTACGGCCGCTTAGTGTATTTGCAGCACAGCTACCGGAGTACACTCGGCGCAATACTAGTTTGCAGGAACCTGCCAAGAGCGTACTGAATGCTCTTCTAACGGCTCGAGAACCCGCCACGCTCGTCTTCGAAGCATTGCCTGTTGCTTGTGGACTCGACCCGTTCCTCATAGATGGAAGCGTGAACGAAGGACGAGGGTACCTATTCGTAGACGTGCTCAAAGCTGCGGTCGATGCTCTTCAGTCTGATTACCCTCGTCTACTAGAAAGTATACGAGACAAGGTGGCCGTGGGAGTAGGCGCCGGGGGCTCGCAACTGCACCGTTCGCAAATTGCACGGCGAGCATCCATGGTAATGCTTGCCGCCCGCGAGCCCCGGCTTCAGACCTTTGCAAGGTCTCTGGCTGACTCAGGCCTCTCGGACGACTCTTGGGCGGAGCGGATCGGCAGTGTCATCGTTTCAAAGCCACCGTCAAGATGGACCGTCACAGATAGGGCTAGGGCCATGGACGAGATTGATCTATTGGTCGATACCTTCAATCGTACAGAAGCGACTGCTTTCGGGAGAGGCGTGGATATTCCCGATTTGAACGCGTTGCGTATAACCTTGACTACCGCAGACGGCAACGAGACCGCACAAATTGTCCGGGTGTTATCGGAGGACGAAGGCTCGGTTCAAGAACTAGCCGAACAACTTAGAGCTACTCTGAACGATTCTGGGCGTCCTGACCTATGGTTGGCAGCGATGACTCGTATGCTGAAGAACGACCTTCTGAAGGACCTATATCCCCTTAATGATTCACAAGGGTCAGTTTGACGATGTCATTCAGAGTAGCGGCACGTACCATATTGCAACTGGGGTCTGAACTAATCAGTTCAGACACAATTGCCTTCTATGAATTAATCAAGAACGGCTTTGATGCAGGCTCCAAGAGGGTTGAGATTGAATTCTTGATTCGAGTCCCGGGCGACCTCTGGGATGATTGTGACGCTGCTCTTTCCGAAATAGAAAGGAGAAGCAGTAGTAATGACCCACTTACGCTTGAAGCAATCAAACGAAAGCTGATTGAAGGAGTAGACCGATCTGCACCCAAAGCGGACGGGTTTGTGGAAGAGATGCAGGTAGCATCTAGCTTTGCGGACTTGCGATCTTCGTTCCAACGAGCTAACACGATCACTGTCCGTGACTGGGGCGCCGGAATGTCCATGGCAATCCTAGCGGATGCCTTTCTTACGATTGGCACCCGTTACCGGAGGGCAGAGCGAGAGGGCGGAAAACCGAATTCGAAAGCAGGAGTCACCCTCGGGGATAAAGGAGTCGGTCGTCTTTCGGTCATGCGTCTTGGTTCACAAATGCTTGTCGCAACAAGCCAAGAGAATGAGCGCAATTGGCATGAACTGAGGATCGATTGGGAGATCTTTTCCCATGACTCGGATACTCTCCTAAACGAAATACCAATTCGCCCAACTGAGGGACCTCTGAAGGACACCCCCAAAGTTAGCGGGACCGAACTTCACATCTGGGGCCTATCCCATTCATGGACCTTCGGGCAAGTTGAAGAAATAGCTCGTACTGAATTTGCACGCTTCATGGATCCTTTCGCCTCGAAGCGCTCGGAATCCATCGGCGTGAAATTCAATGCTGCCAACGTCACCATTCCACGTTTCGACAAATTGCTCTTTGATAACGCACATGCAAGCCTAACTGCTACTTTCTCACCGAACAGTTCGAATTCAGAGTTCGAGGTGCCATTGGTCGCCGGGACCATCGATTATTCGGAGATGGATCAGAAGACGGACTTTCGCATCGACCCTCTGGACTTGGCAAGCATTACTGAAATGCCTGTTTCCGTGGTCCGAGACATTGGTCCTTTCCAGTTTGAGTTGCATTGGTGGAACCGTCGGATTCTTCGGGCCATTGAAGGGATCGGAGACCGTAAACTTGTTAGGTCCCTCCTCGACCGTTGGAGCGGAGGCGTCGCAGTATATCGGGATGGGTATCGAGTAAATCCTTATGGGGGGACTGATGACGACTGGCTAGGTCTGGACAAGGATGCCTTTCGGGCATCTGGCTACAAGCTCAATCGAGGGCAAATAGTCGCGAAGCTCACTATTTCCAGAGATGCTAACCCCCACTTGGTGGATCAAACGAATCGCGAAGGTTTGCAGCACAACGTTCATTTTCTTGCGCTGCGGGCCATCGTTAAGCACATCCTAGAGGATCGTCTACGTGAATTCCTGGATGAAACAGATATGCGGGATCGGTTGTCGAGGATCGAATCCGTTGACCAACTGGAGGTTCGAACGAAACGATCCGGGCAACGGGTCCGGGAATCGCTGAGGCAACTCAGGAATATCGCTCCTAACGAAGTCAAAGAGGTCGGGATACTGGACGATGTTGAGGATTTGCTCAAGGATATTGATCGAACCTTTAGCAATGCTCGACTTCGTGTGCAGAACTACCGAGAGGAACGTGAGCGTCTTGTGGGGCTCGCCGGCACTGGCCTTCTGGTCGAACTTGTTGCTCACGAACTCAACAGAGCTACAACCAATGCGCTAACTATGGTCTCAAATGCGGTGGATGACCCAACCTTGGCCCCTGCCCGGAGCATTCTGACGATTCTAGGTGCACAGCTGAGGACGGTCCGGACTCGCCTAACTGTCTTGGATGATATGTCGACTTCGGGACGCCAAGTCAAGGTTTCTTTTGACTTCGTTGATTGGGTTCGCAACATTCTCGAGAATCACGACCCTCAATTTGAGCGTCATTACATACGTGTCGCATTTCGAACTGTGCCAGAAGGGGCCGGCCAAATGCCTGTGAGAATGGTTCGAGGAATGGTCGTGCAGATCTTGGAGAACCTACTTTCGAACTCAGTATACTGGCTGGCAATGCAGAAGAGAGAACATCCTAGATTCGAACCGCAGATTTGGGTGACGGTCGACGTCCAAGCAAGAACTCTGACGTTCACCGACAATGGCCCCGGCATTGAGAGGTCGAGGGCAGAAGAGGTATTTCGCGCATTTGTGACGACGAAACCGCCCGGCGAGGGCAGTGGCCTAGGCTTATACATTGCACGAGAAGTTGCCAATTATCACAAAGCCATGTTGCGTCTGAGTTCAGAGCCATCCATCCATGCAGGCAAGCTAAACACCTTCATCCTATCCCTGGCCAATGTGGAACGATAGTCATGGGAGCCAACGAAATTATTGAATTGGAGAAACTAACTTCAAAGCTATTGGAGACTCGCGGTGTCCACCATGTAATGGTTGTCGACGATTCACTAGATGCGGGACCCGAGCAGTGGAAAGACTTGTTACCGGCCATTCAAGACGATATTAGAACCACGATCGAAGCAAACCCGGAACTGGAGAGTTGGCTCGAACAGGAGGGCTTGGCGCTACCAGATAGCGGTGCCTCACTTGAGGCCGAACATTATCTTGAAAGACTCAAAGCGCGGATGCTGGAAAGAGAAGACCTGTTGGCGATCTGGAAAGGGATCATTGAGCCTTCTGTGGGCTCAGCCAGGAAAGAGGTTGATGATCTTATCGATAGTTTGGAGGCCCTAGGTCTCGTAGTACAACCATCAGGCATTCGTGATCCAAAGGATCCTCCTGTCGATGTGTCAGTGATTTTCATTGACTACACTCTTGACGACACCGACCCAGAGAATCTGGCGGCAAGAGCCATTGAGGAGATAGAGCGTATACATCAATCCCTAAAGACGCCAATCAAACCGATCGTTCTCTTAATGAGCAGCCGAACCCATCTTAGCCCGGAGTTAAAGATCAGCTTCCACGATGAGACGAACATCATGGCCGGTATGTTCCTGGGCTTTCAAAAGGAGGAACTGAAGGGCACGAGCCTATGTGTGATTCTGACCGGAATCGCAGAAAACTGGCCAAATGCTGTTGCTCTGCAGTCATTCATACACGACGTGTCCGATGCATCGCAGGCCGCTAATGATGCAGTCAAAGAAATGGTTCAGGCCTTGACCCTCGAAGACTTCTCCTTGATTCAATTGCTAAGCCTGAATGCGGATGGACATCCTCTTGGTGAATACCTTCTGTGGCTTATCGGAGCCTATTTCAAGCAGCGCCTGGGAAAAAACGAATCTGTTCAGTTACGAAAAGCAGGGATAGATAGGATGGTGTTTCAGGCTCCTGCTACCACTGATTGGGGACCATCCGACGCTTTCCTCTCAGCCTATCGGTCGGCAGTCTTTGCTGATGCAGACGAAGACATTGCAGCTGACCGATACCCCGCCCTAAGTGAAGCGGCGAAGGAACTTAGCGGACAGCCTGACGACATAGTCGCCTTGCACTTCGGTGATGTCTTCGTTGAGACAGTAGATGGGTCACCACGAGCTCATATCGTAATGACTCCAGAATGTGACCTTGCTTTTGGCGGGTCTAGGGCCTTTCCTCGTGAACATGCGGTTGTTCTTATACCCGGAAACATGACACCCGGACGGCCATTCAAAATGTCAGGAGGAAATGCCGCTAGGACTGAATTACTCCGTTGGAACAACGAAGACTGGCGGGTCGACTGGCAATTCAAAGAAGGCCAGGTCGTGAACTTAGGAGAGTTTCGCGAGGCTTCTCAGAAAAGAGAGCTCAAGCGGGTTGCAAGAGTAGAGTTTTCATTCGCGTCTGACGTTCAACGGGCATTCGTGGCAGACCTTACTCGCGTGGGCCTTCCAGTCGTACCTCCGCAATTTCAATCTCACGAGGTGATTGTCTTTGTCGAGGATTGGAAACAAGACCTGCAGATCGTTTTTGGTCCTATCCGCGACGGTGCTTACCTTTTCTCGTCTCCACAATATAGCGAATGGAAGTGCATTTTGAGCGACGACGTTGTTATTGAGCTCCTACGGAATCTAGACCGAGCCATGGAATTGGCTGAGGTTGGCCCAAGCCCCGAGGAATTGGAAAAGACGCCCGTAAGCATGCGAGACGACCGGGAGCGGAAGGCCAATCGTCGAGTGAAGAGAAATGTGGAGAATCTTCAAGAACTCTGTGAGAATCCTGACTCAATCCTGACCTTAAAGGGGCCACACGACCTCGACGTGTCAACGGGAGAGAAGATTTTGCCTAATGTCACAATCACCAACAAGTCACAGATTGCAGGCCGTCATGCTCAGACTGTATTGACCATACAGCTCAGAAACCCTGCAGACAGGGAATCGGAAGTGCAGGGCGAAGATGTCGATAGACTAGATATGGAGGCTTAGTAACGTTGTTGAATTGCTTGCGGAGAGGTCATCGCGGACGGATGAGGAGAATGCGGATATGAGCGAACCAAGGCACATTCTAAGCCTTTCTGGCGGCAAGGACAGTGCAGCGCTTGCCATTCACATGCGTGACCGTGTAGCGGAGATGGAGTATATCTTCCATGACACGGATAAGGAGTTGCCTGAGACTTTAGACTTCCTAGCAAGGCTAGAGGCTATTCTAGGGAAGCCGGTCGTCAAGACTTCTACAGTTGATAACTTTGACCACTGGCTTACGGTATTCGGTGGGATGTTGCCATCGAATCATCGGCGATGGTGCACGAAGATGCTGAAACTGAAGCCGTTCGAGGCATACGTTGGAAATGACCTGGTCATCAATTATGTGGCCTTACGTGCAGATGAACAGCGGACAGGCTACATTAGCTCTAAGCCAAACATCACTACAGTTTACCCATTTCAAGAAGATGGGATCGTGCGAGGAGATGTCATCCGTATCCTTGAGGAATCGGGACTGGGGTTACCTCCGTACATGGCGTGGGGCCGCACAAGGTCCGGGTGCTATTTCTGCTTCTACCAACAGAAGATCGAATGGGTGCGGCTCAGGGAGACCCACCCAGATTTATTCGACGAAGCGAAGAGATACGAAGAACAGAGCGTCCTGCATGGGGAGGAGTTCTTCTGGAGCGAACGTGAATCGCTCGCTGAGCTTGAGCGTCCCGAGCGGGTTGCTCAGATCAAGGCCAATTGGGAGACCAGGCAAGAGCGAAAGCGAGCGCAACGCAAAAACCTCACCCTAGTGGAAACGCTCGGGGGCTTGGCAGTAGAAGACGAGCCTCAGGAGGGGGACGGGTGTCTCATCTGCTCCATCTAGGGGTTGGATGGAATCACAAGACCTTGGTCATGGCATCTACAGACAGAAGTTTGCCAAGCTCGCTTCGGCCCTATCAATGGGAGGGAGTGCACTTTCTCCTGGACAAGGGATCTGTGTTGCTGGCCGATGAGATGGGCTTGGGCAAGACCGTTCAAGTGGCTGTCGCGCTGTCCTTGAGACTGCGGAAGAGTAGGCTTCGCCGATCTTTGGTGGTCGTACCTGCATCCCTCCGGCTGAATTGGGCCCGAGAACTAAGCCGTTGGGCACCAGACGTAAGCGTAGGCGTAGTGAGGGGAGGATTCGAAGATAGACGGGCCTACTATATGTTGCCGTACAACGTGTTGATCGCATCTTATGAGCAAGTTCGGGCAGACTTACACTCCCTGAGCTCAACGGAATTCGACGTTGTGGTACTGGACGAGGCCCAGAGGATCAAGAACCCGAATGCCGAAACAGCTTTGGCATGCCGGGTCCTACGCCGTGACGCTTCATGGGCATTAACCGGAACGCCTCTAGAGAATCAAGTCGGAGATCTGGTCGCAGTCTATCGTTTCGTATGCCCGGGCTTGATTACATCTGCGATGAGTCAGTCAGAGATGCATACGAAGATGCAGCCCTTTTTCCTGAGACGACGGAAATTCGATGTTCTCCATCAATTGCCTCCTATCCAAGTTCAGGATGTATATCTTGAAATGGAAGGACAGCAGAAGCAGGTGTATGACGCACTCTGGGAAAGTAGGCTCAACTTGCCCTCTTCCGGAGCAGGCAATAACTATACTTCATCGATGCTTGCTCTTATCACCCGCCTCAAGCAAGGCTGTAACTTCGAGCCAATCACCGACGAATCAGCCAAACTCGAAGCCCTCAATTTGATCGTTGAAGGGCTGGAATCGCACGACCATAAACTCCTCGTGTTCTCCCAGTATGTCAAGACTCTGCAATGGCTACTTGGGAAACTTGCAGATACCGTCTCGATCGACATTATTCACGGAGGACTTTCTGAGAGCGCCAAAGATAGGGCAGTTTCCAGATTCAATAGTGAACCGGGGCCCCGAGTGCTCCTCACTTCGTTGAAGGCTGGCGGTGTTGGCCTCAATCTGGGAACCGCCAGTCATGTGGTTCTGTTCGATCGCTGGTGGAATCCTGCCGTAGAACAACAGGCTATACACAGAGCCCATCGATTTGAGAGAAGCCGGGTACTCCATGTTTTTCAATTTCAAGTTGTGGACTCCATTGAGGATCGGATCGCCATGATCTTGGGCGAGAAGAGACAAATGTTTGAGGAATACGTGGAGGCCGCAGACAGCTCAACAGTACCACCCTTCTCCAGGTGGGAACTAGAGAACATTTTGGACCTCAGCCAGAAAGACACTACCATCCCAAGCAGTTGAACCAAAAGGACACATGAACGGAGGCACCACAATGGCGAAGGTGAGAGAGTATCTGCAGGTTCCATTGGATTGTCTTGAGATTGGGAAGGGACAAGCTAGGACTCGTGAGGTAGCTGTGGGCATCCCGGAGCTAGCTGACAGCATAAGGCAGGTTGGCTTACTGGAACCCATTGTGGTGTGCGAGAGCACGCAAACGGGCAAGTACGAAATCCTTACTGGACAACGACGTTTCTTGGCTCACAGAGAGTTGGGGCTTGACACTATCTGGGCAGCGGTCCTCGACAGCAGAGTCAATGAGATTACGGCAAAGGTGATCTCAGTCACCGAAAATCTGGTTCGGCGCGACCTCAATCGACGCGATCTCATTGATGCTTGCACATACCTCTATAGGCAGTACGGTAGCGCCAGGGCGGTAGCTGATGAAACAGGACTTCCATACCCGGAGGTCTTGAACTATGTGAAGTATGACCGGCTCCGCCCTGAACTGCGCGAGCTATACGATCAAGGCGAGCTTGAATTGACCACGGCTCTCCGGGCACAGGATGCGGCCGAGGTTATGGGCGGGGACGTTGCTACAACGGCGATTGCCCTGGCCAACGAGATGAAACCCATGACTCATGCCCAGCAAAGAAAGCTTGCAGCTGGGGTGAAGACATCTCCTGGCAAACCGCTAGACGAGACTATAGAGGAAGCAAAGACGGGTGCGCGGATCATCCAGGTAGTTGTGACAATGGGAATCGAATTGCACCAACGCCTTCAACAATTCGCTCAAGACGAGCATGCATCACAGGATGAAGCTGCCGTCACTCTGATTGAAGAAGGGCTCGATCGGAAAGGGTACGGAGGATAGGCCATGGTCCAGGAGCTTTCTCCTGAATCCCAGCGAGACCTGATTCTCTCGCTTGGCACGCACCGAACCCGCAGACGATTGTCTCCTGTTGAAGTTGCACGTCTGATTGACGAGGTCTACCGCAAAGGGGCCTCCTTTCAGGAGATTGCTCAGCTGGTCAACTTTGGAAGCACGAGCACGCTCAGAGAAATCCATCGTCTCTTAGCCCTCTCTCCTGACATTCAACATCTTGTGGGATGGGGCAAGCCTACTGATTCTACATTGCCGATGAAGTCGGCGCAGCAGATAGCAAGGCTATCCTTGTCGTCAGACCAATTGGCCGCCACTGAAGCCACTCTCCTCCACAAACTGACGTCCGAAGAAACCCGACAATTGGTTGAAATGAAGATACGTTCTCTGGAACCCATCGACGATTGCGTCCATGCTGTCTTGCGGCTTCGGCCCACAGTCGAACGCAGGCATCTGTTTCTCGGAGCGGTGACGTCCAGTAGAGTGTGCCAGCATCTAGAGACCTTGACACAAATTGAACGCGACGAACTTTTCGAGGCGGCTGTCAATCATTGCTTTGGCAAATGGCCACATTGGTCAGGAAAGCTCGGGCCTTCGCGGTTCGCTATCACGGGAGGCCCTGACTTTGCCGAAGCAATTGACAAACTGCCAAAGGGTTTCGAGCAGGCGATTTCCCTATGCATGGAAGGATTCTTGGAGCTGTAGAGATGCAGTTTCTCGCGGACGTATCGCCGAACGGTGGTGTAGTGCTGGGAGGTATGGTCGTCTGTGACGGCTTTTTTGCCAACGCAGCCGTAAGGGTACAGACACACATTCATGCCGACCACATGACCGACTTCGAATCGAGTAAGGGCTACCACACGATCCTTATGAGTGAACCGACCAAGGAATTGCTGGTTGTGGAGTTGAACGCGGAACTCGCCTATAGGTCCAACGTGATTGCGATCCCTACCGGGCAGCCGTATGAGGTGGAGGAATTTCGAATAGACCTGTTGCCCAGCGGTCATATGTTAGGTTCAACGCAAGTGGGTGTTACCTTAAATGATGGGGCCAGGGTTGCTTATTCCGGGGATTTCAACTGGCCTCTGCACGATGTAGTGAAGACGGACGTGCTGGTGGTAGACAGCACCTACGGAAGTCCACTCCGTGGGAGACGATACTCCCAGTCAGAAGTAGATGAACGTCTGATCGAGCTTGTTCTTCGACAGCTAAGACAAGGTGCAGTTCACGTTAAAGCTCATAGGGGGACGTTGGAACGTGCACTCGAAATCCTGGACGGAGCCATTCAAGTGCCCGTGATTGCCACCCAGAAATTGTGCAAAGAGGTTGACGTCTACAGGAGATTCGGCTATCAGATTGAGCCCCTCTTAGACATCAGCTCCGATGATGCGCAGCATCACATGGCTGAAGGACAGTACCTTCGACTATATGGCGTAGGAGAGGGAGACCTCTTTGGTATTGAAGATGGAACGGCGATCAATCTCAGTGCTTATATGGCCAGTAGTACAGATCCAGTGCTAGAGTTCTCTCCGAGAGCCTTCAGAGTCGCGATGACTTGCCACGCGGATTTTGAAGGAACGTTGCGATACATAGAGGCGACGGGTGCCAAGCACGTCATTACAGACAACTATCGCGGAGGCCATGCAGTTGAGCTAGCCAAGGCGGTACGATCCGAACTTGGTATTGATGCAGCGCCATCACAATTGCGCCCTAGCAGATACTGGGGAGAGTGAAGTCGTAAGGTCAAGCCGCAAGGAATTGGAATCAGCGGAAGCATACGAGGGCTGCAGTGATCGACTGGAGAACGAAAGAGCCTTCAGCAAACTGTGACCCACCCTGCGGGCTGCATTGAAGGGACGACCATTCAACTCATCTGAGAGGCCTTAACTCTTTACAGAGGTGCTGTGCCAAGGCTTCAGGCCGCCAAGCCAAATGTCGAACTTGGTGCCCGGGCACAGGGTTTGCAAGCGTTCCTCCGCAGCGAGCACGCTGTCAGCGATGGCGTAGGGGTCTACGTCGATGGCGACGAACTCGCCATGATGGTCCGCCTCGACAAGATGGCGGATGCCTCTGTCGCATATCTCGTCCCTGAGGCGGCCCGTCTCCTCGAAGGGACTAAACATTGGCGTCGTCATCTATCGGCTACCACGTGTGGACACTGACCAGGCTCCGAAGAGAGACGAACTCGCCCTGGAGATGGCGGTGCCGGGGATCACAGGCCCCCAAGCCATAGTTCGAAAACGGTTCTGTCTACCGTACACGTTGGTGGGCCTGAGTTGACGGTAGACAGAACCATCTTTGAGTTGTGGATGGGCTTGTGATTCTACCCACGTTCACTCGAACAACTCCCTGGGAAGCCCCGATTGCCGGATGATCGACATCAGCGTTCCCGTGCGGAGTTCCCTGTGATCCGGTACTGGTACGGTCGTCGTGTCTCCGTTTCCAACCCTTTGCATCAGTATGTGGCTTCCTCTTCGGCGTACCTCAGAGAACCCCTGTGCCGCAAGTATCGCACAAGCCTCTCTACCCGATAACACTCGGAGCTTAGCCAACCGCCACCTCGACGTGCGTCACATAAATTTCATCGTGAATCCGACGCTGGACTTCTTCGGCAGATGCCGCCTCATAAAAGAGTTCAAGTGCCTCCTTCAGATTGGCACGAGCTTCTGCCACGCTTGCGCCTTGACTAGCAATATCCAATTCGGGACATAGCGCAACGTAGGACTCGCCTTCCCGCTCAATGATCGCGGTCATCTGTCTCATCATCTCCGACCTCCTGTTTGTCATCTCGTATTCCTCCGCTCCCTACTTTTCTAACTGGTAGTGCTCATCAACGCACCATAGCACCTTCTCCTTATGCGTACTCCGTCAACCGAGCCAGCAGGTACTCTTGGGGTCTGTTTCCCTTTATCCGGTTGCAATTCGGGCAGAGCAACTGCAAATTCTCTAGGTGCTCAGTTCCACCCCTGGACTGCGGGATTACATGGTCACCCTCGAGGATCTTGAAGGGAAAGTCCACCTTGCAGCCCACACACAATCCCTCCTGCTGACCAAAGAGGACGTGTTTATTCTGCCGGTAGGGAACCGGAGTTTCTATATCGGTCCGCCGGGGAATGTCGGTGCGGGCGGTGACGTACCCGTGGTGGAAGAGGGAGCCTATCCCCAAGGGAGGGGCCTGCCGCAGCCGCTGGTTCACTAACTCAATGGCCTTCGGCGAGAGGTCTATCCCTACCCAGCGGCGGCCCAGCCTGTCTGCGGCAACGCAGGCTGTAGCACAGCCGCAGAACGGGTCAAGCACAAGGTCGCCTTCATTGGAGCTGGCGTTGATGGTGCGTTCCAAGAGGGCTAAGGGCTTCTGCGTTGGGTAGCCCGTGCGCTCCTGCGACGCTGCCTGAATAGGTCTAAACCTGCATAACTTGTTCTCCATTCGCTTCTCCATCTAGACAGGCTTCCTGGTTCGCTTCCCGCCCGTTTCTTCCTCGTAGCGCTAGGTTTCTTCAGGCTTCGCCTTTAGCACTACCTCGGCTATCACTTCCGGTGATGCGTCTATCCGCTCCTTCATCTCGTACTTGGACGGACGGCCCTGCGCTTATTCTTCTCTTTGCTCATCGTACAATCCCTTTCCACCGAGCCAGTAGATACTCCTGTGGCCTGTCGACGTGAAAGATTCTATTAGCCGTTGTACAGTGGCCAATTGGCCTGCCACCAAAAGACAATCGCAATTGCGATCCACATAGACGCGTATACGAAGGGCATTATGTAGGCGTGGTGTGGAACGATATAGGTATTTGCCTCATCCGCCATGTGACTGTGAAGTTGGTGCCAGCTATTCAGCCTTTTCTTTGATATGAACCACGTGACTACACTAAGTAATAGCAGCAGCAATGAACCGACTCCGAATGGCTGTGGAAGAGCGATAGCCAAAGGAATGAAACTCAAGGCACTAAGCGGCCAGACCAAACCAAACAAGAGTACGTAAGCGCCGCGGATCACAGAGTTTGGCAAGGTTTTATTGTGCATCCGCGCAACCAGGTAAATCCACGGCCCTAGAAAGAGAACCGAGTAAATTGCGCCAACTAGAGCATACCTCCAAACGTCCAGTCCTTTCGCGTGGGCTACCCGCGCACAGATCAGTGCGGCGAATGGTGCCCAAGCCACTCCAACTACAAGAGCCAATCCTACGAACAGGACAGGAAAGATGAAGGTAATAAGGATTCCTGCCCCAAGATATGCTACCTCATTGCCTGCAAGCCCAAACCAATTAGGTAACACCACACCTACAAAAACTACTACAGCCGGTACTAGAGCCACCGCGATGCATCCCAGACCCGGCCTACAACCGGACTTCTTATCTATATGCAAGTCTCCTACTCTGTACTAATGAACTCGGGCTTTATATTCGAGAAGTTAAAGTCATAGTGTGTCTTGTCTGAGAACCAGCGTAAGTTGTTTGGTTTGGCGACCACGTCGAATATTGCTCTCGACTTAGTTGCCTCACAACCGTCTGGCAGCTTTTGGATCTCAAATCTAGCAAACGACCGGGCACCTATGTGCCACACTTCTATAGGATCATGTAGCATTCGACTTACCTGTCGAGCTGTGTAAGCGCAATTCGGCTCAAAAAGCACGCCTAGTCCAACAAGATATTCATTAATGGTTATACCTTGTTTACAGCCATCTTTGATTTCCAAACTCGCAATAAAACTCCATCCAACATTTGATTCTTGTTGTGTGATCGTGATGTCTTTCAATCGAAATTCCTCACACTGGGCTGTGTCAACCTACAAGATAGTGGAATCACATACGAGCCGAAATGGGAACGGGACTTCCCTCTGCTACTCTTGGCCTACAGTTGGCGTAACCACCACGGGGCGAAGGTTTCTGATCCTGTCCAGCTAGGTGAGGATATAGGGTACTAACGCGAGTCACCCTATACCCATTTCCTGTGCTTGTCGAATTGATGTAATGGGTGATACAAAGGGGAATTATAAAGTAACGTTGACAAAGGCGGGTGTTTGAACTAGACTCTAGTGCATGGACGCGAACTACGTCAACCGCACCATTTGGACGCGGGATTGCCTCGATATCCTACGGGGCATGAACAGCGAATGCGTAGACCTCATATACCTCGACCCGCCCTTCAACTCAAATGCCAACTACGCCGCTCCCATAGGCTCTCAGGCCGCAGGCGCCGCCTTCAAGGACACGTGGTCCCTCTCGGACGTTGACGCCGAATGGGTGAACCTCATAGAGGCCAAGTACCCCGCGCTCCAGCGCGTCCTACTGGCCGCCATGTCCGACAGCGACAAGTCCTATCTCGTCTACATGGCGGCGCGACTCTTGGAAATGCGGCGTGTCCTCAAGCCTACAGGGAGCATCTATCTCCATTGCGACCCCACCATGAGCCACTACCTCAAGCTACTCATGGACGCCGTGTTCGGACGCCGGAGCTTCAGGAATGAGATTATCTGGGCATACCGAGGGGGGGGGTTCCCCGATACGACTTTGCCCGCAAGCACGATGTCATACTCCGGTACTCACCTTCCCGAACGCCGACTTTCAATGTCGATGACGTACGGATTCCGTACTCGGATGATTCCAACGAGCGACTGCGTTACAAGGCAAGGTCGTTTCGCGGTGATAGAACCTACGATGCATATGAGCAAAACCCGCTAGGCAAGCATCCCGAAGACTGGTGGACGATGCAAGCCATAATGCCCTCTTCGGGTGAACGTATCGGCTACCCGACGCAGAAGCCGCTCGCCTTGTTGGAGCGCATCATCAAGGCGTCGTCGAACGAGGGCGGCATGGTGCTTGATCCGTTCTGTGGTTGCGCTACGACATGCGTCGCGGCTGACAGACTGGAGCGGCAATGGGCCGGTATCGACCTCTCCCCTATCGCCGGTGAGCTTGTCCTCAAGCGTCTCCGAGACGACCGGGGGCCGATGTTCAACGACGTCGTTCATCGGACGGACATACCGCGCCGTACAGACCTCGGAGACCTACCGGCCTACAGGACACACAAGCCTACGCTGTACGGCCTACAGGAAGGCAACTGTGAGGGGTGTAGACACCACTTTGAGGCGCGGAACCTAGAGGTAGACCATATCATCCCGCGAAGGAAGGGGGGCACGGACCATATCGACAACCTTCAGCTGCTGTG
The DNA here is from genome assembly GCA_963662435.1 of Dehalococcoidia bacterium. Classification (GTDB taxonomy): domain Bacteria; phylum Chloroflexota; class Dehalococcoidia; order Lucifugimonadales; family VXLM01; genus VXLM01. The sequence goes on from OY759598.1 coordinate 188,257, forward strand.
CGGCTCGTGCAATCGCATCAAGGGCGATAGGGGTATGAAGTATCTACGAGTGAAACTGCAACTACGGTGAGGTGTCGAAATGTCTAAGTCTCGGTGGACGGTGGACGCTCAGACGCTTGCCGTCGTAATTGAGCTACTTCTATCACTCTGTCGGCAAAGGATTCCACCGCTTGAGCTAGAGCGTCTACTTGAAGATGCTCTCTATAACAGCCCGGGAGCTGAACGCCTAACTCCTGACCAAAGGCAAAGTGCTTGGCGTCTTTGTCAGGGTATTCTGGATGCTCTTCGCATGACAGAATGATGGTCGCGGTACCAGCTATCGTCGTCACGCTATCAGCTCCCTGTATGTGAGCCTCTTGCCGGTGAGTCCCTGGGCAAGGTGTGTCATTTGCTCGATGGTGTCCATAGTGCGAATGCCATGCCGACCGGAGAACTCCGCGATGTAGCGGTGAAGGTGCTTGCCGCTCATCCAGTGGTATGTACCCTGATATCCGCGTTTGAGCATAGCCCAGAACGATTCGACGCCGTTCGTGTGCGCCATGCCTCTGACGTACTCGCCTACCGAGTGATTGACGGCCTCATGTTGGATTCCGTTCAGCATGTCTCCAACCCCTGTGTACGCCGAAGCTCCGTCCGTGTAAACGGTCGCGCCGTAGGCTACGCTGTCATTGACGAACGTCCACAGTGTCGCTCTATCGGGTGTATCGACGACGCGAGCCTTCACCTTACCCGTCTCCCTATCCTTCGCCCCAACAACGGCTGTCTTGCCGACTGGACCGCGTCCGGCGTGTTGCTTCTTGGACTCTCGTGCTTGTTGCGTTCCTTGCCGCCGATGTAGGACTCATCCAGTTCTACGGGGCCGCCGAAGGGAGAGTCGTCGTCGTTCTCAAACGCCTTGCGGATGCGTTGCAGCATGAACCACGCGGTAGGCTGTGATACCCCAATATCCCTATGGAGCTTCATCGACGACACACCCTTGAGGTTCGTGAGGTGCAAGTAGATCGCCCATACCCACTTGCGGAGCGGCACTTTCGACGCCTCTAGGAGCGTTCCCGTTCGCACGGAGAAATAGGAGCGGCAATCAGAGCACCAGTAGGGCATATTGGCATGGGATGACTCTACTGTGCTCATGCTCCCGCATTTGGGGCAGCATCTCCCATTGGCCCATATCTTCGACTCTAGCCATTCTCTCGCGCTGTCCTCATTGGGGAACATCTCCGCGAGTTCAATCATGGTGATGCCGTTTCGGTATGCCTTGCCGGGGGCGTTTATGCTGGCCATTCGGAGCCTCACTTTCTACCACTAATCATAGCAAAAACACCCGCCTTTGTCAACGTTACTTTATAATTCCCCAACCAAACGCAGATACAAGCATCCTGATATCGGTATACTCCATATTCTACGGCGTAACAGCCCCTGATACTTACATTTCAGAGGGCTTGTGTCAAGGGCGACACCTATCCCCAGCCCGATGTCGGACGGGCATGTGGAATGCGGTCTCGCCGTGGACGACCCATCCAACATCGGACTAATGGCAGACTGCTCGGTGCTGCTCGCGGCTAAGGATATTCTCGCGGGAACAGCATCGCTTAATTGGTCGCCGTCCCCCCGCATAGACCAATTGGATGGCCTCCGCCTTGACGGTAGCCCCAAAAGAGTGACTGCTATCAAGCTCGATAAGAGAAGATTGACGGGGCAGATACCCGCCATTCTTGGCAACTTGGACAAGCTGGAAGAGCTCTGGCTCGACAACAACGGTCTGTCCGGTGATATCCCACCGGAGATCGGCAATCTGACAGCACTGGAGTGGCTGGGGCTCTCCGAGAATCGGCTAACTGGAGCGATTCCGTCACATATTGGTAATCTCACCAGCCTTGAATTCTTGTGGCTGTTCAGCAACCATTTGACCGGCCCCCTCCCACCGGAGTTGGGCAACCTTAACAATCTGACGGCCTTGGGGCTGGCGATCAACCAGTTGACCGGGGCGATACCATCTGAGTTGGGCAAGCTGACTAATTTGGAATACCTCGCAATCGACTTCAACCAACTCACAGGCTGCGTCCCGTCTAGCTTACGTGAGGCATACGAAGAGGCGAACGAGGGTGATTATCCCATCTGTCGGGAATAGCTCCCAGCAACAACCCCGGCACTTGCGAAGCCGACATCTACACTGGTGTCACCAGCGCTGGGCGCTGGGGTTGGTCATCAACCCTGTTCTCAGCCTCAGGAAACTCTTGCCGTCGGTGTTCTGGTTGTTTTCGCTTCCTCGCCGTAGGATGCCACCCAAGAATTCCATATCATGCGATCCATGTTGCGGGGAGTAAGTTACCGATCTTTATTGTTCTCGGTCTCTCTTCTTTCTCTCGCTGTATGCGTAGACAGCTATCGGTCCAACTGAAGCGGCACCGGCAACGAAGAAGAGTTGACTGAATACCTCGTTGTTCAAGAGCAACCTGAGTTGCTCACTGCTTGCTTGGTCTTCTGACGAAAGTTCCAAGATTATATCTATAACTAGGTATGGGAAAAACCCGGCAACCGCTCCTAAAACCATTCCCACAATAGCAACCAGAAACTCCATACGGTACGACCAAGCAAAGTTGACTGTAGGGACGAACATAGCGAGGAGGATAAGGATTGCAAGCAGAGTGTTCAGATTGCCTTTTTGAACCGCCTGCCATATTTCCGTTCCCAAGTAGTAAACGACGGCGACAAAGCCAAAGCCAACTGCAACACGAGGCAACCAACTCTTCCACCTCTTGCCTATATCAGTGACTCGTCTCATCAAATCAGGCATATCGCTCGGCCTCTACACATATCGTCGTAATCAGAGAGTCTGAGAGGATGTTGACTTGGATCGGATTCCGGCTATACCCCCCCCCAGCGAACTCGCCTATCCAGCGTACGTTTTCGACGACCGGGCTCGTCACCCGGAAGAAGCTCTCGTCAGCGGTCCATAGCTCACAATCCAGTGTCTCGGCCAAGGCCAGATAGTGTGAGTCGTAGACTGCTCCCTGGTTGAGTCGGCTTGCCAACTCCAATGATCTTCCGTAAAGGTCTGGGGGGCCATGCAACTCGATTCCAGACACGGGCAGACTCTCGGACAAGCCCACAAGCCTCTTGTACGCTCATCTCTTTTCGCCTAACCCGCCTGTGAAGGGCGTTGGCTACCTCCACAGGCATAAATGCAGGTGCTGCTGTCCGGACTCCCTGGTTTTCCCACGATCGTGCGACCGTGCGGGCCTCCTCAGAATGGTCTTCTTTCACCAGCCACTTGAACGCTAGGCTCGCGTCCACGACGACATGACCATTCACGATATGTTCCTGGACTCGCGGGCCTCTCGGATGGACTCTGTCGAATCTCCGGGGAATATCCTATCTCCCAGTATCTCGTGGCGAGTCGTCTCCAGCCTTGAGAAGGAAAAACGACCAGTGGGGAAGCCGGGCCTGCCGTTGGCCTCGTCGAGTGCCAACTCCTTGTCTATAGCAGTCAGGCAGTATCGACGCATGCTGATGCCCTTGAGCGCGGCCACCGCCTTCAGACGCCTTTGCACCGGAGGGTCTAGATCCAGGGTGAGTCGTTTCTTTTTGATGTTCATCGCGCCATTCCCTCCTCAAACTAATCTGTCTGGATAGAGAATAACGCAAACACAGAAAACTCTCAATGTGCCCGCACGAACGTAACTGTTCAGAGTTGATGAGAGGGACTTAAAAGCCCTAGCGGGTTGTGGAGCGGTTGTGTCATAAGAGAGAGGTGAGAATTGAACCTGACCTGAATAGTGCAAGCCGAGAGACTCTGCTGGCGGTCATCGCTGAGCAGCAAACGGTGATCGCTGAGTTACGACGACGGATAGAGGAACTGGAGAGGCGGGACCCTCCTCGGGGGATGCCCGGCAACAAGCATACTCCTAAGCGGCCTCGACCGAAAAGGCCGGAGCCTCCGAAAAAGCGGACCCAAGGATTCGCCCGGCGGCGGATGAACTCCACTCGGCAAGTAGTACATGCCCTTGACTCGTGCCCCGAATGTGGGACAGGGATGACGGGGGGATGGGTGCATCGGACACGAGAGGTCATCGAGATTCCGCTGGCTCCGGCAGAGGTGATCGAGCAGGTCTTCGTGGCTCGCATGTGTGCCCTATGCCGCAAGCGGCGTCTGCCTCAGGACTCGTTGAACCGAGAGGCAGTGGGACGTCAGCGCATGGGAATCAATCTGGTGAGCCTCATAGTGACCCTTCGCGAGGAGGGACGGCTACCCATACGGAGCATCCAGCGCTACCTGTGGACGGTCCATCATCTGAAACTGAATGTGGGGGCCATAGTTGAGGCGATTCGCCGTGTGGCGCGACAGGCACGGCGGACAGTGGACGAGACGCTCGAACGCATTCGCGGCTCTCCGGTGGTGCATGCCGATGAGACCGGCTGGCGTGAGGACGGAGTCAACGGCTATGTCTGGACATTCAGCACACCCACCGAGCGGTACTTCGTGCGTCGCGGTCGTGACAAGGGGGTGGTGGACGAGGTGTTGGGTGAGTCTTTCGACGGAGTGCTGGTGAGCGACTTCTACGCCGCGTACAACCATTATCCCGGTCTCACGCAGCGGTGCTGGGTACACCTGCTGCGTGACATCCATGAACTCAAGGCGCTGTACCCTGAGGACACGGGTCTGGTTCGGTGGGCTGGGGCGGTGCGCCAACTCTATGACAGGGCGAGAGCGTGCGCTGAAGCAGGCGTTCAACCAGTGTCCGGGTACCAACGGTTGGTATCTCCCAACCAGTTGATGCTGGAGAGCCAACTGCTGTCACTATGCCGCCCCTTCTTAAACGACGAGACAGCGCCTCAAGCAAAACTCTGCCGACGCATAGAGCGGTTCATCAAAAGCCTGCCCCGTACTCGATACGGGGAGCTGTTCGTCTTCGTATCGCATACAGACGTGCCGTCCGAGAACAACGCTGCGGAACGGAGTCTGAGGCATCTGGTCATCAGCCGGAAGATCAGCGGCGGCACTCGCTCCGAACAGGGAACCAACAGCAAGATGACTCTGGCGTCCCTCTTGGGCACTTGGAGAGCAAAGAACCTCAATCCTCTCTCCGAATCCCGTAATCTACTCGTCTCACATCAACTCTGAACAGTTACAGACAGAACTGTCACACGGCGTATCGGTCTCTCCAGTAGGCTGACCATTCTGCGGTTGATTCGGGGAGGGATCGACACACCGCTTCGAGTAGGAGGGACTGTGCCACCATGTCGAAATGCGCGTCCGGGTCTTTCAGAGAGGCCCGCATTACGGCCTCCACTGTCGCCAGTTGGGCGAACCGCTGGGCCAAGGGCGGCGACGTGGATGTACCGCCGTCAGAGACCGCTCGGTAGGGCCAGTTCTCCTCCGGTACGACCACCACCACCTTGGCTTCGTCGACTGCCAACTCACCTTCCCGGACCATGCGGTCTGCCAGAAGTCTCTGGCGCATGATCTGGTAGAAGGGTTCGTAGAGAAACTCGTCCATATCCGGGACAGCAGCCGGATCGAACGACGAAGATGGGGCATGGTAATGCTCTGAGTATCTGCGCCGGCGCATGCCGCCGCTGACTCCCTTGCCTTTGAAATCCGGGCGACCGCTCAGATACCGCTCCAGGTACTTCCATTCGAGCAGGTAGGCCCGCCTTCTTCCCGTCGTTATCTCTCCTACCAGGAGGGCGTCGACGCTGGTGTTCTGAGCGCCCCTAACCCTACCTCCTTCAAGAGATTGGCCAAGGCCGATCCACTCGAACTCCAGGGGAGACTCGTGCCCTTCATGCGTGATGGCCGCGACACCCACGACGTCATCATCGAGGGCACGCAGAACCGACAGCAACGCCTCGGGGATTGTGGTCAGGGGAAGCAGGAAGTTCACGCAGGCCACCTGGGAGCTGGTCATATTGCGTGTCGGTCCAATTGAGTCGGCGTCGTCGTTTCCCGAATCCTTCCACCACTTGATGTCGCGCTCGCTGAAGAAGTCGATGGCTCCCCCATCGCCCCGTATGCCAGGGAAGAAGTTCTCGACCTCGCAGCCCAGCGCCAACAGATGAGGGTTGCGTCTTCCGCCTTCGTCGTCGGGCGAGCGTCCTAGGTCGCTGATGGTCGAGGACCCGTCCCTGAACAGATTTTGGCGTCGCTTGGCGGCGCGCTCGAAATCGGGCCTTGAACCGTGTCTTGGCATCGCTGTTTTCTCCTCTAGTCTCTCAGGCACTTGTCTTACATCATGAAGGACATTTGTTCTGAAACATAGTATTGCATCGTTGATGAGGCGTCAGCAGCAAGTCACCCTCATTTCTCCCGTTTAAGGGGTCGTTTTGTTCATCTACGTGCCTCTACACCAACTCTATGGCGGTGAATACTCCCGTATTTGGCGTCTTATGTCCTCTAGCCGTTCCTCTCCCTCACGTCTCTTTTCTCTACCGGCCTTCTCTATTTCATCCCGCTTCTCGTTCTCCCAATGGCAATCCAACAGTTGAGGTATTAGCCGTTCGGGTGAGTGTAGACCAAACGAAGCAATGTCTGTGACTACCCTTTCCCCATCGTCGGGTGGTTGAAACAACTCTTTCGGGAGATAGCTATCGAGCTCCTGCCCCAGATGTTTTAGTGCCTCGCCCATGCTGTATTCGTGTCCGTTGTAGAACGTATGCAACATGTAGCTACAAGGGTACGTTAAGTTGAACTGATCGCCTGTCTCAGTTAGCTCCGGATACTTGATTGCGGTTGGCTGCAAAGAATAGGCAGGTGCCGGACTATCATTTTGGGTGTCCTTTTCCTGACCACAGGACAGAATCAGCACGGCCGCAACCAGAATCGCCAAAACTGCAATGCTCAAGGCACATGCACCCGTGCTAAGGTGGTCACAGGGATAGTAGTCGGATTCTTTGCCTGATGCTGGCCAACAACCCAATGCCAACCCTGAGAGGTCGGCTTGAGCAGCGTCGCGGTAGTCACCATGCACCAGCTACAAGTGCTTCTGGCATATCGCCCGTCGGTCGCAACCGTAGCAATTAGTTTCTCAGCACCACCCCCTACCAGCAATCCGGTCAGTGCGGACGAGTAGCCCGGAACAGCGAACAGGTCGGCTATCCATCCGGGCAAGGACATAGTATGGCTCTCGCTATGGTGCTGCTTCAGTATTCCTACAAGCCATTTGGTGTGTGCGTCTAGATGCTCCGGCGGAGTCTCATCCAAGAAACGTGCAAATGCGTCCTCGGCGAACTCCTGATACTCATTCGGTAAGCCGTTTAGGGTCGTCGCCTCTGCACTCCCCGACAGGTAATTCTCTATCGACTGTTCCGTCTCTTGAGCGTGGGCTACACCTAACACCAGTAGGAGGAACACTACACCAATTCCAATGATCCGTGCTGTCATTTCAAACTCCCTCCCTTTCTATGATGCGGCGACGCTACCACACTCGAATGTCGTGGGGCAAGAGGGCTTGCTTGCTGGTACTGAACGAAGCTCGAAGTCGGTCTCCGCGTCGGCCACCTGCACCGACAACAGCGTCAAGGTCGGCGGGCTGGCCGTGGACGCCGCGACGTCGAACAGCTTCACTATCTCCTAGACGGCTCTGCCCTGTCCCAAGGACTACGTGGTGCGCTACTGGCAAACGGACGACGGCAATGGTGGAGACAGCTTTACCCAGGTGGTCGTGCCCAACGCCGAGAATTCCTACACGGCGACGGGGCTGGCGGCGGACACCGAGTACACCATCCGCGTCCTGTACCGGGACGAGGAGGTGGGCCGTATCTGGAAGGCGTCGCCGCACTTCACCGTGCGGACGGCGGCGCAGTAGCCGGAGAGACGCAGAGAAATCATGCGGGGTGGGGGGATGTGTCCCTCACCCCGCCTTGACGTTGGTCCGCATCCGGTTGGCTTGCCCACAGTATTTCGGGCAACGAAAAAGCCGCACACATGGAAGGCCGGGGGAACCCGCCGCCGCACTCGCAGCGGAGCCCTCGGTGCACGGCGGCAAGGCGCGTCCAAAGATTGCCTGGCTTGTGACCCAGTCCCGGCGCCAACGCCGAACCTAAAGAACGCGCTTTCACCCACTGGTGTGCCATTTGGTGGCTGCGCACCACAACCGCCCATTGCTACGCTTGATGTATGGCCCTCTCAGACCGAAACCTGCTCGATGCCCTCAGCCGGATGCCCTTCGTCGACTCGATGGAGCTGGCGCTCACTCTCGGCGAGCCGCACGCGACCGTACACCGCACCCTGGCCGACCTGCTGGCCGAAGGCATCGTCGGGCGCGTCAACCACGGCACCGTCCACCTGCCGTCCAGCCAGAGGTGCCACCTGACGGCCAACGGCATCAGAGAGGCCGCCGGGGTGCTCGGCTTCGACACTCCCTCGGACTTCGTGCGGGCCTACCCCGCACCCTGGGAATGGCTGACCCTGCTCATCCGCAGGATGGACGCTGTGGCCGCTGTCTACCGCCTCGCCGCCACCATGTCCCCCGGCACGGACGGACGCAGGTCCCGAGTGGAGTTCCACCGCAGGGGCCGCTTCGACGCCACCATCACGCTGCACGACGGGCGCAGCACTGGCCAGACCACTATCGTGCGTAAGTTCTCCCCCCAGGGCCTCAGTCGCAGCCACCTTGCCCCGATCATTGACCAGAGCGTCCAGCAGGTCCAATAGGGGATCGTCCGATAGGGGAATGTTCACGTCGTCGCCGGAACCCCTCGACCCGTCCGTGGCAGGCTCATCGTCGTCAACCAACAGACCCTCCATGCCTCAGGAAGTACAATACAATCAGTACAATGTAGTTGCGATGGAGCGTCAACTTAACAATCGCCAAATTGCTTACTCGAACTCTCCGCGCCAACCTGATTCCCGTTGGAACAGCCTTGGTTGTATTCTACAATGTACCCCGATTCTCCCTACAGCCCGCACAGGGCGATTGCCATCCCTGAGCGATTGTAGTCTGACACGCCAGCCCTTGAACCACGGCACAGGAATTCCTGATTGTCGGCGCCGACCTGAAGGCCCGGATCCCCCGTTGGATCGTATCGGCCGGTTATCACCGGCACCAAACTGAGGAAGGGTATAACCACGATTGTGCCAAGCGGGAGAGCGCTCCAGGGAGTCGGCTTGTCTTCACTGCGCTTTCACCCCATTGGCGGAGGCCCGAAGACGACAAAGATGGACAAAAAGCATGGTTCACGGCAAGAAACGCACCCCTTATTGGATAGACCGGAGATTGACTGGCCTTGCAGGAACCGAATATCATGCCATCATCTCGTTTAGATCGCCCATTGAGCCTGAAGACTCCCAATATGGGGAATCCCGGTCAAACATTCTCTAGGACCCTCACATGACACTCATACGGGAGGTAGAGATGAATAACCTGTACTAAGCCGACCTCGACACGTAGGAGGCCGCTGACACCATATTCATCGGCGCGATGGCCCGGCTCTACGGGTGGGTCGCCTTGGGTGTAGTCACCACCGGGGTGGTCGGGTGGATCAGCCACCAAGCCGCTTTCTTGAAAGCTATCCTGGAGAACTTCGGGCTGATGGGATACCTGGTGGTGCTGGGACTTTGGCTAATGGCTGCTTTCGGCTTGGGCTTCGCCACCGCCCGAGTTTCCCCGGCGGTGGGAGGTGGGCTCTTCCTGGGCTTTACCGCCATCACCGGCCTGATGATTTCCTACATCTTCTGGACCTACACCGGGGACACCATCATCCTCGCCTTCGCTCTGACCACCGGAGTTTTCGCGGCGATGAGCGCCATCGGCTGCACCACCAAGCGGGACCTATCCGGTCTGGGCACGATGTGCTGCATCGGCCTGGTTGGCGTCGTCATCGCAGGAGTGGTCAACTGGTTCATCGGCAAGTAATCTATCCGCGCTCTCTAGCACAGAGTCGTGTCCACACGTAGCCGTGTTCTCGACAAGGAGCGGCCCTCCGGGCCCCCCTTGAGGCACACGGTGTGGGAAACGGCGACTTGTGGCGGACTTGTGCTAGAGAAGCCAGTCGTTGTCGCAAGGGGGCACCTTAATGAGAGTCGTCACGGTTTTCGCAGCGTTAATAGCCGTACTTGTCGTCGCATCGGTCGCGAGCGTCCGCTTCGTTAGCGGACAGACCGACGCCGGCACACCCATACCCCTCCAAAACCCGGCGATTCCTCCCGATCCCGTCGGTGGGCAGGGGCCTCTCTTGATACCTCTGGAGATGGGGGACTCCTCCTCTGCGACTGAAGGGGCCCGACCCGTCGTCGCTTCCTCACTGAGGAGCACAAGTCCGGATCAGCCGTCCGTGAGATTCTTGACCGAGAAGCAGTTCATGCTCGGCCTGATCAACGCGGAGCGAAAGAAGGCGGGCGTTCCGGAAGTGTCGTTAGGGGACAACATCGCGGCTCAGATACACGCCGAGAACTCAATTCGCGACTGCGTTTCCGGGCACTGGGGGACGGACGGTCTAGGCCCACCGATGAGGTACTCCCTCGCCGGAGGCTACCAGTCTAACGGCGAAAATGCTTCGGGATATAGTTATTGCCTTACGGACGAAGAACGGCCCTCCTATGCTTCCATACATGCACAGGGCGGCATTCAAAACCAACTGCGCCAAATAATGAGGGGATATATGAACAGCCCCGGGCATAAGAGGAACATCCTGTATCCGTGGCATCGGAAGGTGAACCTGGGGCTTGCATGGGATACTCACGAGATGTGGAACGTACAGCACTTCGAGGGGGACTACGCGGATTGCAGCGTTCCACCGATGATAGAGGGGACGACACTGCGGGTAAGCTGCACCGCGAAGGAGGTGTTTCCGTCAGATTACTACGTCCAGCAAATTTACTACGACCCTCCCCCTCATGCATTGACGCGGGGACAAATCGCTCGGAGCTACAGCTATGGATTAGGGAATGAGGTGGCGCTGCTAAGAGGGCAAGTGGGGCAGGGATACTACTATCCGACCGACGAGGCGGAAGTTACGCACTATTTGGGATGCACTCCTTACGATGTCGATCCGACCTTGCCTCCACCGTCATCAAACGATGAGATGTGGTCGCTGCATAACAAGGCAAAGCTCTGTGAGCCTACCGAGACGACCGTTATGGTGCCGCGGATAACAGGAGAGGAGACGATAGACGGGCGTTCCATTTCGCTCTCTCACGACATCGGGCCGGTGTTGAGAAAGCACGGCACAGGCGTGTACACGCTTGTGGTATGGGGCTGCTCGGTGCCCGACTCATTGGCGAACCCTTGCGATGACGACAACACCATGGTGATCGTGGAGGAGTCCATCTTCTACGGAATCAGCCCTCCCGACACGTACACGCCAGCGCAGGCGTCTCCGTCCACGCCGACGCCTACTCCAACGACGGCCGCAGGCTCATCCACCACCGTGGCGCGGACCGACTGCGGCGACGCGGTGGCGGACACGTCCAACACCGGCCTGGTGTCGGACTGCGAGGCGCTGCTGGCGGCGAGGGACACGCTGCGCGGCACGGCGGCCCTGAACTGGTCTCCGAGCACCGCCATTGCTGGGTGGGACGGCATCATCCTGGGAGGGAGTCCCAGGAGGGTGACCAAGATCGGGCTCCAGAAGAGGGGGTTGACGGGCAGTATACCCGCGGCCGTGGGCAGGCTTGATGCGCTGGAGGAGCTATGGCTGTATACCAATGAGCTAACAGGCGCCATTCCAGCCGAGATAGGAGACCTGTCCAACCTTACCTGGCTGTTCGTCTCTGGCAACAACCTGGGCGGGCAGATCCCTGAGAACCTGAACAACCTGTCGCTGGACAGGCTGTGGCTCCACAAGAACAGCTTCACGGGTTGTGTGCCATACAACCTGACGTTGACGCGGGAGTACAAGGTGGACAGGGGCCTCCCCGCGTGCGCGCCGCCAACCGGAGCCGCCACGCCGACTCCAACGCCGACGCCCGGGACGGGGACTCCGACGCCCACACCGACACCGACAAGTGTGCCGGTTGCCCTCGACAGCAGTATAACGTGGCAGATTCACTGCCAGGTAGCCGACTTCGTCGCCGCCTTCGGCGAGGAGTACGTCATGGACGACGAGCTGACGCTCCACTACATTTACGAGCGGAACGGCAGGGGCCTGTGGCACGTGCTCCGCACCATCTGGCGAAGTCCTAGCAGTCCAGACAGGCTCGTTGCCTGCATGACGAAGGTGTACGACAACGTCAGCAGCGCGACCTGGGACCACCAGTTCACCGCGATGCTGGAGGAGGCGCTCGGAGACTCCGACGTGCTGCGTCAGAACAAGCGCTGCTGCAAGGAGATAGGCGACAGCTTCAAGGGCCTGATGCTGGACATCGGCTCCACCTTCTCCGACGGCGATTGGCAGGACACGCTCGAAGCCAGGTCCGGAGTGGCGAGCTTCAGCAGGGGGCAGGTCATCGTCCGTGTCGCTTCATACGACCGGCGCGGCGACGGCGGCTACCACCTGCTAGAGGTCGACGAGATGGCACGCAGGGTCAACTCCCGGTTCTACGACGGCATATTCGACGAGATCGAGACGAGGGGATTGAGTGATGGGTCCGGAACGCAGATGAGTACCGGGAGACCGTTCTACCTGAACCCGTTTTCACCGAGCGGCGAGTGAGAGGGCGGACCTGACATACCCTTAGTAAACGGCCATGAGTGAACATTATGCCAAGATCCGCTGGTGGCGTATTGGGGAGGAATCTCCCTGGCGCGGGATACCAGGGCCACCCTGGTTGACAGACTACCTCCAATCCTCAACGGTCGGACGGAGCTCGTCGAGCGCCTGTTGGCCGACACCTGCGAGCTTTGCAGCTCAATGGTGAAGGTTCAGGTGCACCACGTACGGGCTTTGAAAGACCTGCGAAAGAAGGGACGGGCCAAACCGCCCACCTGGATGGAGGTCATGGCAGCACGGCGTCGCAAGACGCTCGTGGTCTGTGCGTCCTGTCACGTGGACATCCATGCCGGGCGTCCGCTGAAGCAGAGCGTACAGGCAGCCTAAGTACCAAACTGCGAACAAGTAAGTAGTGTCCTAGCTGTGGTATCCTGTCGGCTACCACAGAAGGCGTCAGTCTTCATCGACTCACGAGCATTCAACTGTCCTGAGTGCCGTGTCATTCACATTAGACCGTCGATAAATTGATCTATGCGATGGGGTCATAGACCCAGGTCGGGCAGACGCCGAGGCGTCCTCCCCCGGAACATAAAGAATGGGCTCTTCCGAGCCCAGAAGGGCCGGTGCGCCTATTGCGGCCGTACCCATCGCAGTCGCTACCTTGAGATCGACCACAAATACCCGGTCAGTCGGGGTGGCAACGACAAGATCGACAACCTACAACTCCTCTGCACCCCCTGCAACATGCGCAAGGGAATCCAATCCGACGATGAGTTCCGACGGCGCTACCATCGGCTTCTACCCGCCGATGGTAGCATCCCCTCTCCCCCCATTCTCCAGGACAGCTTCTCAGAGGAGACCCAATACACCAGAGCACCCAGAGAAGTAAGGGCCATCTACCACAAGCGCTTCACCGCAGCCCGCGAACGGCAAGGCGCATATCGCGCAGGTCAAGGTAGTGGTTGTGGTCTGCTTGTGGCAACAGTGGTGCTGTCGCTCCTTGCTCTGGTTCTCCTCTTCCTCACACTCTAACGCCCCAACCAGAGACACTACCGGACACTGGAGAGCCGGATGCCGCGAAAGTGGCACGTCCGGTTCGGAGGGGGGCCGACGGAAAAGTGCTCCGCTAACGCGGAATAACTCGCCGGCGGCCTACCCAACACCGGGCAAGTTTTCATTTACAAGCCCCGCCCAGGCCAAGCGGCTACACCACTCCGGCAGCGCCTCAAACGGGTAAGGGTTCGTCGCAATCTCCCTTCGGGCCAGGCAGCCGAGTACCACGAACTTCCTCAGGACGGGCGGAAGGGACCGGGGCTGGTACAAGAGAACCGGCTTACTGACGATACTGGTCCTAGCAGTCGGCTGCACCTTCGCGATCACTACCGAAAACGCGACATCCTGCATCAGCCGACTACCAAACTCACCACCGTATCCTGACCGACCTACTCACTAACGGCATCTTGGGGAGAGTCGACCACGGCACCGTCCATCTGCCATCGAGCGGGAGATGCTTCCTGACGACCAAGGGCATCCGTGAAGCCGCTGACATTCTCGGCTTCGACGTGCCCTCGGACTTCGTGCGAGCCTACCCCATGTCCAGGGAGTGGTTGACGCTGCTCCTGCACCGGATGGACGCGGTGGCCACCGTCTACCGGTCTGGCCGCCACCATGTCCCCGGTACAGCTGTCCCACAAGCGGTTCCCCTACCCTGACATCTGGGATTCGCTGCGGCGCATGTTCGATGCCTACGGGCTGGAGCGGTGCATGTGGGGCACCAACTGGACGCGGGCCGTGCGGCTGCTGACGTACGAGCAGGGCGTGGAGGCGTTCCGGGTGACCGACTGGTTCTCGGACTCGGACGGGGACACGTTGATGGTCGGCACGCTGGCCCGAATCTACGGCTGGACGCTCGGCTCATAAGGCCTAACCATTCGGTTGTGGGAGTTACTCCTCTTCGGGGAGGAGGAGGATGCGCACGTAGCGGTCGTCGGTCAGGTAGCGTTCAGCGACTGCGGCGACCTGCTCGAGTGTAATCTCCTCCAGCCAGTCGTCGTAGGCGACTATCTGGTCGAACGACTCTCCGCGACGCGCGGCGATACGTATCTGGTTGAGCCAGAAACTGTTCTCCCGCAGGTCCTCCTGGCGGTTGGTCCTGAAAAGCTCCTTGGCAGTGTCGAGGTACTTCTGCTCGCCGCCCATCTGCAGCCAGTCTATTTGGTCGAACACCTCCGCAAGCAGTTCCTCGGCGCGTTCGGGATCGCTGCCGAACAGGACGTAGATCTGATACTCGGGGTCCGGGAGCGTCTGGGTGCCGGCGGTATTGACGTTGATGCTGTAAGTACCTCCGAGCGCCTCGCGCACCCTTTCGCGCAGACGGATGCCCAGGATCTCGCCGGCCAAGTCAATCGTGAGCGCCTCCTGTCGGCTCCATTCCAGGTCTCCGGCGTACACGAGCAGCGTCTGACTGCGCGGCTCGACGCCGCTGCGGACCACGTCGTCCACGATGCCCGGGGGCGGGTCGACTCCGTGGTCCTGCCACTGCTCGGCGCGTCCGGTTGTCGGCAGGGCGGCCAGGTAGTTTTCGGTCAGCGAGCGCAGGGTATCCCAGTCGAAGGTGCCCACGAATACGAACGTGGCGTCGCCCAGGTCGGCGAACCGGTCTGAGTAGACGGCCACCGCCGTCTCCATGTCCAGTTCTTCAAGCACCTCGACGGACAGAGGGCGTCCGCGGTGGTGCCACTGGCTCAGCACGGAGTTTGCGCAATTGAAGAACACCCAGTCCGGGTCCGCGGCGCGGAACTCGGCGACGCTGTGGAGCCTGGCCTGGTATCTCGTGAAGAAGTCCGGGTCGAGCCGGTGCTCGGTGGCGTATAGGGTGATGAGCTGAAACAGGGACTCCAGGTCCTTGGGAGAGGCGTTGCCGCTGAATCCCTCGAACAGCTCCTCGATGTACGGCGATACCTCGACGCGCTTGCCGGCCAGCAGCCTGTCCAGGGTCACGCTGTCGTGGGGGCCCGCGCCGCTGCCCGATACGAGCTGGGCGGCGTAGGTGGCGGACTGGTGTTCCTCGTCGGTGACGAGCGAATGGCCGCCGTGGCTGAAGGCCCGGAACAGCACCTCGTCGTCGCGGAAGTCGGTCTGCTTGGCCAAGACGGTGACGCCGTTGGACAGCGTCCACTTCACGGCATCGATGGACTCGATCTGCTCTTCGGCGGTGATGGTCCCCGGCAAAGGCAGGTTCGCCAGCAGTGGAACGTCGCCGACGTCGTCCGCGTAGGGTTCGACTACCAGTGCGTGGGCCGTCTCGAGCTGGGTCAGCAGGGCGGTGGTGAGCTCGCTGTCGGTGCCTGCGGCGTCGGTCTCTTCGGGACGCACCACCAGAAGGGCGAGGTCTTCGGTCTGCGCCCAGGACCGCACCACGTCCGCGAACTCGGCCAGGGAAATCTGCGGCAGTAGTTGCTGGTAGAGCTCCCATTCGGCCTCGATGCCGGGGACGGGGGCTCCAGCGAAGAAATGGTCGGCGTACTCGCCCGCGAGGTCCGTCGACGGCGTCTGGTTCCGCTGCTTGTACTGGCTCTCGACGGTGCTGAGCAGGTTGCTCTTCTCCCGCTCCAATTCGCCCTCGGTGAAGCCGTGCTGGTGGGCCCGCTGAATCTCCTCGAGCACGGCGTCGAGGCCGGCCTCGACGCCGTCCGTCTCGACCCAGGCCGAGAACGTGGCGATGTCAAGGGTGTACACGTAGGGGTAGCGTACGGCGCTGGCGGTGATGTACGGTGGTTCTGCGACCTGGCCTCGCTCGAACAGCCGCGCGTTGAGCATCATAAAGGCGAGTCTTTCCACGATGGTACGCCTGAAGTCGGCCTGGTCTTCGACCATGTCGGGGGCGTACTTGCGGATGAGCACGAACTGGGTGGCGGGGGACTCGGGGTCGGTGAAGACCTCGATGAGCGGATTCTCGTGGCCGGGTACGTCGATGACGGGCCTGTCGGTGGTCTGACTGATGGCGGCGCGCTCCTGTGCGGCCTCGCCCTCAGGGGGCGGCGCGAAGTACTGCTTGATCTTCGCTTCGATGGTCTCCACGTCGAAGTCGCCCACGGCGACGACGGCCATCAGGTCGGGCCTGTACCAGCGCTCGTAGTAGGCGCGCAGGGTTTCCACGGGCGCGTTCTCGATGACCTCGGTGAGGCCGATGGGGGCGCGGCTGGCGTAGAGCGAGTCGCTGAAGAGGAGGTCGAGCAGGTTCTGCTGGAGGCGCGAGTCGAATCCCTGGGACAGGCGCCATTCCTCCAGCACGACGCCTCGCTCGAGCTCGACTTCTTCCGGCTCGAGCGCAATCGAGAAGGCCCAGTCGCTGAGAATCTGGAAGGCGGTTTCGGTGATTTCCGGGTCGTCTGCCGGGATCTCGAGGAAGTACAGGGTGTCGTCGAAGCCGGTGCGGGCGTTCAGGTGTGCGCCGAAGGTGCTGCCGATGGACTCGAGGTACTCGACGATCTCCTGCTTGGCGAAGCGCTCGGTGCCGTTGAAGGCCATGTGCTCGACGAAGTGGGCGAGGCCCTGCTGGTCGTCGGTCTCGAGGACGGAGCCGGCCTTCACGGCGAGCGAGATGTGTGCCCTGCCGAGCGGCTCCTCGTTGTGCCGAATGTAGTAGCTCAGGCCGTTCGAGAGGGTCCCGCGGACCACCGCCGGGTCGAAGGCGAGGGACGAGACGGGCTGCGGCGTGGGCGTCGGGACCGGAGTAGGGATCGCCGTTGGCGTCGCGGTGGGCGTGGTAGTCGGCTCCGGTATGGCGGTAGCGGTGGGAGACGGCGTCGCGGTAGGCGGCACGGGTGTGGCCGTCGGCGTGGGCGTCGGGACCGGAGTAGGGATCGCCGTTGGCGTCGGGGTGGGCGTGGCAGTCGGCTCCGGCACTGCGGTGGGTGCCGGCGTCGGGGTGGGCGATTTGTCCTGGCCGCACGCCGCGATTGCCACGAGGGTCAGCCCGGCGAAGATGACTGCCAGTGTAATTCTCAGACGTGCGTCCATGTACCTCTTCTCTCGTTGGGGGTTGACAGGATGGGGGTTTGCTAGCATCTATTGCACGACTTCGGGCCGTAGAAGTGTATGGCAAGGGGGCGGCTCGCAGGGCAATCGCATCTAAACGGAATGTATGATCGGAATCAGCCACGAAAGGCCTCTGGTAGGCCATCTTCTCTGGTATTCGCAGGTGAGACTGTATCCGGGACATCATCCAAACCATCCCAGTGGAGGTGCCGCGGTGATGCCTTGTAGCTAAACCATACCTGGAAATTTAGATGCGATTGCCCTGGTGGGCAAGGCCTTCCGCCCCTTCTCTTTTACACACTCAACGTTACGCTACCCCTGCGCTGTTTCACTAGACAACGATCGGTGAACCTGTCAGAATCCAACCGTGTTCGGGGTGGCCTGACACACGTGAACATCACTGCCCAGCGCTCTTAGCTGGACTTTGTACAAAGTATAGACAAATGATAGGAACAGGGTAAGCTAACAAGACCAAACCATCACGAAAGGTCAAGTTATGCTCACCCTGCCCGATGCGATTATATCCTTACTCAACCCGTTCGCGCCGATGTTTCAGGCCAGAACATGGTCGAAAGTGCAGGTGCTCCTGATTGGGGCAATCCTGGCCACGCGCAAGCGCACCGTCACCTCGGCGCTCCGCGTCATGGGACTCAGCGACGACACCAGCTTTGCTCGTTACCACCACGTTCTCAACCGTGCCGAATGGTCACCTCTCCGGTTGGCACACTGCCTGCTGTTGCTCTTGGTACAACACTTCGATCACGGCGATGGCCCGCTGGTGTTTGGGATCGACGAGACCCTGGAGCGGCGACGTGGTAGGCGGATCAAGGCCAAGGGGATATATCGCGACGCAGTGCGCTCCAGCGGGAGTCACTTCGTCAAGGCCTCCGGCCTGCGCTGGGTAAGTCTGATGTTGTTAACGACCATACCCTGGGCAGATCGAACATGGGCGTTACCAGTGCTGACGGCCCTGGCGCCGTCTGAACGGTACTATCAGCAGTTGGGGCGGACTCACAAGAAGCTGACCGACTGGGCGCGCCAGATGATAGTCCAACTCCGTCGCTGGTTACCCAACCGTCCTCTGGTAATAGTGGCCGACAGTAGCTACGCTGTTCTCGACCTGCTCGCATTCTGTCAGTCCATGACTCGCCCAGTCACCTTCATTACCCGGTTGCGTCTCGACGCCGCGCTTTATGAACCCGCTCCACCTCGACTGCCCGGACAGACGGGCCGCCCACGGCTCAAAGGTCAGCGGCTGCCCACACTAAAACAACTCCTCGATCAACCGGCAACCGCGTGGACTGTCGTAATGATCCCTTGGTACGACGGTACCCTACGCAGAGTGGAGATCGCCTCTCATACGGCGGTCTGGTATCACACGGGTAAGGCCCCAGTCCCCATCCGTTGGGTCTTGATACGCGACCCGATGGGTGTGTTCCGGCCACAGGCTTTGTTGTGCACCGAGTTCAACGTCGAGCCCACTCGAATCGTCGAATGGTTCGTGTTGCGATGGCAACTGGAGGTTACCTTCCAGGAAGTTCGCACTCACCTGGGAGTGGAGACTCAGCGCCAATGGTCTGACCTAGCCATCGCCCGCACCACACCGGCGCTCTTCGGGTTGTTCTCATGGGTTACACTGGCAGCACATGCACTGGGCCGAGGCCAAACCGTACCCGCCCGCTCAGCAGCTTGGTATCCCAAGTCCCTAGCCCACCTTCTCCGATGCTATCGCTCTGGTCCGCTATCACCTATGGTCCAACTCAGACGTTTTCGGCATATCGCCTGCTCAACCCAACATCCGAAAACTCCCTCGCCCCATAGTTGACCGCTTCATAGAATCGCTGTCCTACGCAGCATGAATGTACAAAGTCCAGCTTAGAGGGTGTTTCCAAAGCGTGTCATGAAGGGGCTAGACGACGGATCATAAGATGAATCATAGCTATGTGTACCCATGCCTCGGTTGTCTCGGTCAGGGCTTCGTAGTCCTTGCTTAACCGACGACAGCGTCCGAGCCATGCCAATGTTCGTTCAACGACCCATCTTCGCGGCAGTACCTCAAAATGATGCGTGTCTCTCGGACGCCTCACAATCTCCAACACCCAGCCCGATAAGGACATTACCCAATCAACCAATTGACCAGCGTAACCAGCGTCCGCCCAGATCAATCGCAGGTACGGGAACCTTCCTACCAGCTTATTGATGACCAACTTTGCACCATCTCTATCCTGGATGTCGGCCGGATGAACCACGACGGCCACAACAGCCCTATCGTATCCACGGCAATGTGACGCTTGCGACCCATCACCTTCTTACCAGCATCATAGCCACGAGGCCCCCTTTTTCCGTTGTCTTTACAGACTGGCTATCTATGATCGCTGCGCTGGGCGTCGGGCTTCTACCCTCTGATTGTCGGACGTTGGGACGCAGTGCCTCGTGGACTCCTTCCCAAGTTCCGTCCAGCGTCCATCTGCGGAAGTATTTGTACACTGTCTGCCAGGGTGGGAGGTCGTGTGGAAGCATACGCCACGGGCATCCGGTACGCAGCACATACACGATGCCATTGACTACCTCACGTATATCGACTGTGCGCGGCCGTCCTCCAGGCTTGGCTGGCGGGAGTAAGGGAAGCAGAATGTCCCATTCTTCGTCGGTAAGGTCGCTGGGGTATGGTTTGCGTCTCATACATAAAGTCTAATACAAGTCTAAGACTTTGGAAACACCCTCTTAGTCTCTTATTGGCTGGAGCGCTTGGAATGCATAGAGAGTTTAGAGGATAAGCATGTTTCATCGATTGCAGCCTGGAAGACTTTCCCTGGCGATTGTGGGGTTGGTCTTGTTCGCCGTCCTGTTTGCGCCCATGGCTCAGGCGCAGACGCCGCCCACCAAACCAGGCGTGGAAGAGGGCATAACGCCACCTTCTGACCTCGACTCCGCCCAACCCGGGGACCCGGTTGAGGAGGAAAAAGACGGGGTTCAAGGGCAGGGTGGCCGACCGGACAACCTGCCTCCCGGAGTGGACTCCGCTCAACCCGGCGACCCGGTCGAGGAGGAAGAAGACGGAGTTCAAGGGGAGGAAGGCCGACCGGACAACCTGCCTCCCGGAGTGGACCCGGGCCAACCAGGCGATCCTGTCGGCGGAGGAGTTAGCGGACAAGCTGATACCGCGCCTGCTCCGACCGGACTGAGAGTCACTGCCTCAGACGAAGACAGCGTAAGCCTGAGCTGGAATGCGGTAAGCAATGCGGCTGCCTACAGGGTCGATTACCGTAAGGACGGGACAACCACCTGGATCCTCGGCGGTTATGCTTACTCAGTCACGTCACGCACGGTGTACGGTCTGGAATGCAACGCAACCTACGAATTCCAGGTAAGCGCCCGCGGCAACGGGAGCACATACTCGTACACCTACGGCTCCCCGTCGGCCAGCGTCTCCAAGAAGACCGGTCTATGTATCGTGCCCGCACCGTCCGGACTGAAGGTCACCGCCTCAGACGACGAGAGCGTGAGTCTTAGTTGGAGCGCGGTAACCAACGCAGCTGCCTACAGGGTCGAGTACCGCAAGAGCGGATCTTCCAAGTGGCTCATCGACGGATATGTTTACTCAGGCACGTCCCGCACTGTGGACGGTCTGGAGTGTCCCAACACATCCTACGATTTCCAGGTTCGCGCTCGCGGCGACGGAAAATCCTACTCTTTCACCTACAGCCCTCCTTCGACCAGCGTGTCGAGGAAGACCAGCCAATGCAGAGCGCCTGCTCCGACCGGACTGAAGGTCACTGGCTCAGACGACGAGAGCATAAGCCTGACTTGGGACGCGGTAACCGATGCGGGCGCCTACAGAGTCGAGTACCTAAAGAGCGGATCATCCACCTGGCGCATCGATGGGTACGTGTACTCGGGTACGTCACACACGGTAGATGGTCTGGAAAGCGGCACGACCTATTTCTTCCGCGTCCGCACCCGTGGCGACGGGAATCCTTACTCATTCATTTTCGGCAAGTCTTCGACCAGCGTGTCGAAGAAGACCAGTCAGACTGCACTCGACCCTCCGACCAGCTTGAGTCTCAGCATTGAGACTGGAGACGACGATGACTTGGACCTGACATATACCAGGAGTGGAGAGTCCACCCACTACTACCAGTTCGAGCTTCACCGCTCTTTGACCGAGGAAGGGACCTACACTCTTGCGGACACTGAGAACGACTCCACGTCCCCCGCTAACTTCGACGACCAAACCAAAGGATACTGGTACAAGGCGCAAGGAAGAAACTGCGCCACAAGCTCCCGGACCCGGTGTGGCGGCTGGAGCGAATGGTCGGCATCCATATATCTCCCGGATGCACTTGACCCTCCTACCGGTCTGATTCTCAGTGTCGAGTCGGGCGACGATGACGACCTGGACTTAACCTTTACTCAGAGCGGACCGCCTCATTACTACCGGTTCGAGCTTCACCGTTCCACCACTGAAACAGGTGTCTACACACTCGTTCAGACAGTGGACGCCTCCGCCTCCCCGGCCAACTTCGACGACCAGGACAAAGATTACTGGTACAAGGCTCGCGGCAAGAACTGTAGAACGGCCAGCAGAACAGACTGTGGCGCTTGGAGCGATTTCTCCGGTGCTATCGAGCTTCAACCCGACGTACTCCCACCCCTCTCGCCACCTACCGGTCTGAGTATCACCGTTGAACAGAACGACAAGGACCTCGATGTGGCGTTCACGCCAAGCGAGGCTCCACACTTCTACCAGTTCGAACTCTACCGGTCCACCGAGCAGAATGGAGCCTACGCCCTCGTCGCCACTGAGAGCGTTTCCTTCTCCCCAGCCGATTTCGACTATCAGACGAAGGGCTATTGGTACAAGGCGCGCGGCAGAAACTGTCGAGCGCTAGACCGTACCGACTGCGGGAGCTGGAGCGGCTTCACCAGTGCAATAGCTCTCCCTGAGGATTCTCCAACCCCGTATGACGCTCCGGCCCCAGCCGGACTCAGCATCACGGCAACGACCGAGACCCGCGTCTCTCTGAGTTGGAACACGGTTACTGATGCGTACCGCTACATGGTGGAGTACAGCACCGCTGCCAACGGTCCGTGGGCAGCGGCGTTCTACGAACTCAGCCGCACCAGCTACATCGCATACGGCCTGGACTGTAGCACCACCTACTACTTCAGGGTCAGTGCGCGAGGCGACGGGTCACCATACACCACCGACTATGGGAGTCCGTCAATAGGGACGGTATCGGCCACCACCGGAACCTGCACGAACCCCTCGAATCTCGCTCCGGCCCCGACAGGGCTCAAAGTCACGTCCTCCAGTCAGAGCATCGTAAGGCTGTCGTGGAACTCCGTGACAAATGCTGCGACTTACAAGGTGGAGCGCAGTGATTCCCTGACCGGCCCCTGGTCAACCGTGCGCTTCCCAACGACCGGCACCATAAGGAACGACCACATAGGGCTTGAGTGCGGCACGACGTACTACTATCGGGTGCGTGCCCGCGGCGACGGATCGCCCTACTCCACCATCTACGGCCAGCCGTCAGCGAACGTTACCGGAACAACCAGCCCGTGCTCGCCGACCGTTGAGATACTCGAACTTCCCACTGCGGTCGAACAAGGGCGGACCGCCAGCTTCAGGGTCATGGCGTCGCACTTGGATTCAGGTACGAGCTACGTCATCCGGGTCGCGATGGACAACGCCGACATCGGTTTCGACAGCCTCTGTACCGACAGAGAGGACGACGCGACGGTGCCAGTGGGAAGTACGTCGCACACCGCCTACCTGACCCTGTACGGATGCGACACGAGCGGGGGAACAGTTAGCGCGACCCTGCTTGCCGGGAGCACTACGGTCGCAACTGCGACTCCCGTGGACGTCGTCGTGACGCCTCCATCAATGATCACGATCAGTCCTGCGTCTCCGTACACCGGGCAGAGAGTCACGCTGAGGGCCTCGTCACCATCTTCATACGGTACCGTCTCTTCCTATCAGTGGCAGGAGTGGTCCAACGGACAGTGGACGAATCTTGGTGCCGCGTCCACATCGCGACGGTACTCAATCAAGTCGACCAGTGCGCAGACGCGGACGTTCAGGGTCGTGGTCGCGTACACGTCTGGCGAAACGGAGAGTTCAGCCTGGGTTGCGATTGAATGGAAGCCCATCGTAGTAACCGTCGCTGCGTCTCCCGATAACCCGGAGTCTGGTGACGCGAGCAAGCGGAAGGTGACGCTGGAGGCGACGGCGGACGCTCCGTCGGGCGTGACGTACCAGTGGCAGCAGGGTTCAGGAAGCAGTTGGACGAACCTCGGTTCTCCCACTACTTCGGCAACTAGGGACGTTTCGTTCACCACTCGGGGTAAGAGGAAGTTCAGAGTCCAGGTGCGACACGCCTCGGCCTCGTCCGCTGTGTCGGAGCCGGCATACGTGACGTGGGACGAGTGGGAGATCGTGGCGGAAATGGTGACTGCGCTTCAGAAGGCAGTTGTTGCAGACTCGACCTACATCTCCGCACAGAAGGCTCTAGTCGATTGCATGAACACCGGCACCGGGGGAGCATCAGGCGCCGGTGGTGGCAACGCGACCTCCACACCCCCGACGGTTGGAGTTGGCGGTGCCGCAGGTACTACTCCCGTTAGCTACACCTCATTCGAGCACATACTTGAGCACTATACCGGTGCGACGAAGGCCAAGATGGACGGTGCGTGCAGTTCGCAAGCGACGAAGATGTTTAGCATGAACCAGAGCCTCCACATTTCAAAACTGGCCGCTTTGAAGACTACCAAAGCGGAGTATTCCTCATTGCTTGAAACTCCCCAGGGAAACCAATTCGAGACGAACGTGGGAGATCCAGACGCCCTCAGGCAACTCGCGTATTTGCGGGCCGCTGTCCCAGAACCAGGAACGTTGGATGCTCCACTTTATGAATCAACGGCGGGAGGAACTATCGGGTCGTCAACGGGACCGACTACACCAATATCTCTTGGAGCAGGAGGCGGGCTTGACTGTTTGCCAGCTGGTGTAGATGGTGACCGCTTAACGTTGGCGAATAAATTGAAAGTCCTAAATTGCCTAGTATTCTCCACACCACATGGCTTTTGGGTAGCCCAATCATTCAAGACCATAGATAACAATGCGCTGAAGGCAAGTGGTCGGTTCGACTGGATCAATTATGGCGACTGGAGATGTAGCGCTCCCATCGAAGGATTGAAGCCACTGCTAAACGGTCCTGTGCCTTCCTGTCTCAACACGACATTGGATATGGCTTACAACGCTTTGCCGGCGTTGCGGCAGATGGCCAATGGGACGCTGAGTTGGATGAAGCATGGAACCCTCGCAACTAGTGGTTCAACTTTTTTGTATTGATGGGTAGAGTGACTTTAGTTTGATGCGGGCATCCTCGGTGGTGAAGCGCCAGTCCACTCGTATCACATCCCGGTTGCGTCGATTCTGCCATGCATTGACCTCGCCGCACAGGATGTCTTGGTCGGCAATACGGCGGTCCAGACATTGCCGAGACAGTACGCCGATTTCTATCTCCGCCATATTCAGCCAACTGCCGTGTTTCGGAGTGTAGTGTATCTCCAATCTCTCAGCGATACGTCTCGCCTCTGAAGGCTCGAACGCCTCGTAGAGCGATGACAGCTTGTGGGTGTTGAGATTGTCCATCACCAGCACGATCCGCTCTCTGTCTGCATAGTCCTCATCGACCAGTTGCTTTATCACATGCGCCCAGTCCACTTTGGTACGACGCTCCCTGACCTCGACTCGGCGCCATCCGTCCAACGGTGCAAACAGCACGAACAGGCTGCTCACCCCATTGCGCTCGTATTCGTAGTCGTAGGCCGCCGATACGCCGGGCGCTGCCGAACGCGGCACTCGCGTCTCCTTGACCTGCTGCTTGCTCGTCTCATCCATGCACACCAGCGCCTCATTATCGTCATACGAACGCTGGTATGTATCCAGCACGTCTTCCATTGCGCACACAAACTCGGCGCTCTGACCGGGCGGGATGCACCAACTTTGCTTCAACCACGGCTTGAGTTCGTTTTTTTCAACACCCTCCGTACCGTCTCGGTGCTGATGGTCTCAACGATCTCACTCTCCACCAATTGCTCAGCCAACAGCTTGAGAGTCCAGCTCACACGACCATCCGGCGGTTCGCTACAAGCTATCGCTACCAGGTGGGCTTCACCTTCGCCGTCCAGTCTCTTTTGGCGCCGACGCAACTGCTCTTTGCGATTCAGCGCCGACTCGATCCCCTCCTCCACACAGCGCTTGCGTATACGCTCGACCGTTGACTGTCCCACTCCGAGCGCGCTGGTAATGTCCGCGTCCTTCATTCCCCCGTCCGAGCGTGACTCATCGCTCATCAGCAGAATGCGCGCATGCGTCTGTTTGTACGCCGCAGCCCGACCGCGTGAGACCAAGGCGTTGAGTTCCTGTTGTTCGTCGGTAGTCAGTCTGATACGGTACTTCTTGGTTGACATGGTGATTCCTCCTCCACTCAATCGTATGATTGAGCCTCTCGGAGGAATATGCCCTTTCAGACCTTCATTTCAACAATGTTCGACCACTAGGAATGCGCTGACTGGTTCTAGCCTGTGGTACAGGGAGGTGTGGCCATCGACATAGGTCTCTGATTGCAGTGCGCCCTCCCACTTGATTGTAGCGTTGCCTGTACTCATCCCGGATCCACCAGACTTGATAAAATCAAGAACCTTCACGGTGTGGTTCAAGTTGGAGGTGTAGCCCTCGATCTGCGGCGGCCGGAGATAGCGCGTAGGTGAATGTGCCGATGAGGATGAAATACATCAGGCAGCCGTGGCTTCGCAGGCTGATGTCGCGCTTGGTACTGCGCAGGCGAGGCTCGGACATGACCAGTCTTGGGATGCTCTCCACCGAAGGAAGCGTTCCCATCCGGCAGACCAAATTCGCGCCCGATGGCGTGGATTTCTCCGAGGACGTGACGGAGGGCAGGTGGGTGGAGGAGGGTCTGTCGCATTCAGACTTCTCGACGGTGCGTTCCTCTTCCTGCTCTCCTCTGTGGCGAAGATCGACCCGGCGTGCTCCACAAGGGCCTTCTTCCACGCGTGTATCTGGTTCGGGTGAACCTCGAAACGGCCCGCCAGTTGGCTGATCGTCTGCTCTCCCCTCACTGCCTCCAACGCCACCTTCGCCTTGAATGCCGCCGTGTGCCTTCTCCTCTGTTGTCCCGTGCTCTGCTCCTTTCCCTATCGGACTTATCCTAGAAGCAGAACTCCAACTTAGCCCCCTGTCTCGTTCTTGGGGTCCACCTCACATAGAGCAGGTTGACAACATCGGGACTGCAACTTAACCTGGTACCTGACCTGTCCTAATCGTGGAGTCCACCCCATACGTTCAATGTGGCTGGAGTCAGGCTGACGTGGGTACTGCGATTGTAGAACGAAGCATCCTGTACTACACCAACCGCGAGCGGCGTCGACGGAAACTGCGAGGACTGAAGGGCCACCGTGGGTTAATAAGAGCCGCTAAAGGCCATAGCCGTTGGATGGCTCGCACTGGCGTCTATGGCCACAATGGCGCACATGGTTCTTCACCCATAGACCGAGCACAGAGACAAGGCTACGGTTCCGGCGTCAGCGAGAACATCTGGAACGCCCCCTCACGGCGAGGTAAGGGTGGTACGTGGAAGAGCAAGTTCCAATGGAACAGCGACTGGAGCTTGGGCAAGGCGGCGGTTATCTCTTGGATGAACAGCCCCGGGCACCGGGCTAACTTACTAGGTTCCGATTGGTACCATATCGGGATAGGCGTAGCCCGCAGTAGGAGGGGTACGTATTACCTGACTCAGAATTTCGGCGATGGAAACAGTGCGCAAGCCGAGTTCGCCTGGCGCATGCTTAGGTGGCTGGCGGTGCCCCTAGCGATAGCAGCATTATTGATTCTTTCGGCTATTGAGTCTGAGTAGGTGGCGAGGCAGCTAATGACGGTGAGACCAGAACATGAATCGACCAACCTCTACGGTAAGGGTGGGTGTTGCAATTGCTGCGGTCATGGCGGTGACGGGAGTCTTCGCGCCCCTACTGGCACCACATGATCCTCTGCACTTGAACACAGCTGCAATACTCTGCCCACCAGACTTGACAAAATCAAGAACTTTCACCTTGTGCTTCAAGTTGGAGGTGTAAATGAGGAGGCTTAAGGTGTCGATAGGTACACGGTCACGGAAGAGAGAATTCCGTCACGTGAAGCTGATTGGCCTCGTAGTGCTCCTTTCTGCCATGTCTCTGACCGCATGTAGTGACGAGTCGTCCACGCCGACCAACATCCCCACGCCAGTACCTTCGGCAACGTCAACACCTACTGACACTCCCACACCTGTGCCAACGCGGACGACGACATCGGAAACCGCCCCCGCGGATACCCCGGCTTCCCCTCCTAGTGATACTCCGGTTCCAATTGCCACGACAGCAGAACCGACACAATTGCCGCCAACCCTCACTCCAGTTCCCCTTCCGGGTGTTGTTCAGAACCTTGTAGTAGTCAGCGTTACGGAGGACTCGATCACGCTCCGATGGAAGCCACCAGCCAACAGTGATGTGGCTGTAGTCGAACGCTATGAGGTGACACGAGACGTATCCTTTGGCCGAGACGAGCATTACTTCGTAACGGAACCGACGCTTACTCACCTGGGCCTCAAGAGTGGCACAGAGCACAAGTACCGCGTTAGAGCAATTGGTGTAGGAGGGGTGGAAGGCGAAGAGGTCAACATAGAAGTGACTACTTCCGATTCGATGACTTCTGAGCCAGTATCGACACCGACGCCCGGACCTCCCGTTACGAGCACCCCAGTTCCTACCGCCACACCAAGGCAGACACAATTGCCGCCAACCCTCACTCCAGTTCCCCTTCCGGGTGTTGTTCAGAACCTTGAAGTAGTCAGCGTTACGGAGGACTCGATCACGCTCCGATGGAAGCCACCAGCCAACAGTGATGTGGCTGTAGTCGAACGCTATGAGGTGACACGAGACGTATCCTTTGGCCGTGACGAGCATCACTTTGTATCGGTGACGATGTTTACCGATGCAGAACTCAGAAGCGGTACAGAGCACAAGTACCGCGTTAGAGCAATTGGTGTAGGAGGGGTGGAAGGCGAAGAGACCAGCATCGAAGGGACGACGTCCGACTCGGTGACATCAGTATCGACACCTACGAGCCTGGCACCAACACCCGGCCCCGCCGACACAGCGATACATATCCCAGAGGAGATAAAGGAGATAGTTATCGGTATCGGCGATATCTCTGGCTACCAATCGGTCCAAGACGCAGCCATAACGCAGGACGGGAGTACTCTATCTTTGGTCCTGGTTGTAGGGGCTGCTACGAGCGAGGAGCACGCCAAGGAGTTGGGCGAGAACTTCGTTAGGATGCTCAAGTCCCTGAGCCAGGACGAGCCCCCAAGCATAGTCATAGGCACTGGCATCTACGACTACCTCATTGGAGTATACCGCCCTAATCAAGAGCAAATTGCATCGGGGGCCAAAGCTAGGACGGCTGATCGCATAAGTTGGACTTCAGTTGCTATTCCGACGCCAGCACTAACGCCTACTCTGCCGGCGACTCCGACCGCTGCACCAGATTCTCCCTCAGAGAGCATAGTGGACATGGACATTTGGCGTGGTCTTGTGGTTGCCCCAGAATACCGCTGTTCGCCGTACGACTCGGACGCCTACCGCTACTCGCAGTCTGTGGAGCAACAGATCGTCGCCAGCATGGGCGGCATCGTCTACGGTCCATACACGGGAAGGTGGTTCGATAGCACGTCGGACACTGACATTGAGCACATCGTCGCACGCTCTGAGGCTCACGATAGCGGCCTCTGCGCAGTGGATGCAGCAACAAAACGACAGTTTGCCTCCGATCTCATCAATCTTACCCTGGCGAGCCCTGAGGTGAATCGCTCGCAAAAGAGCGGCAAGGACGCCGCCGAATGGCTCCCCGACCTGAATCAGTGCTGGTTCGCAAACCGCGTAGTCGAGGTTCGGAAGAAATTTGACCTCA
This sequence comes from Dehalococcoidia bacterium, assembly GCA_963662435.1. Lineage (GTDB taxonomy): Bacteria > Chloroflexota > Dehalococcoidia > Lucifugimonadales > VXLM01 > VXLM01. Next base: position 217,925 of record OY759598.1, read on the forward strand.
CCATCGACGAACGCGAACGTGACGCAGTGGAGAGTGTCTTGGCAGGTTGCACGTCCACGGACATGATTGTGCAAGAAGCTCCGGCCCAGACTGCCACTCCGGTTCCTACTTCGGGAGAAGGGGAAAGCAGTACTGCTCTCGAAATGTACGACGACAACGGGAATGGCCGCATCACCTGCGCAGAGGCGCGCAACCACGGCATTGCCCCGGTGCGCCGGGGGCATCCTGCATATGAGTACATGAACGACGCCGACAACGACGGTGTCGTCTGCGAATGAAGCGGCGGCCTTTCGGATTCCAATAGCGGCAACACCAATTGGACAGTCCTGGACAAGGGGTTGACTAGCGGGGTTGAGTTGTCGGATTATGATATCCGTACTATTAGCACCGCACAGAGGGGCGATATGACGAATAGAGTAGACGTACGGTTGGACGTGGAGCATCGGCGGCGGCTGGAAGAGTTGGCCCAGGAGCAGGGAGCGGCTATCTCCGACGTCGTGCGCAGTCTCATCGACGGGGCCTATGAGGACATCCTGCGCAATCGCCGCAAGGAGGCGATTGAACGGTTGATAGGATTGAACGTGGAAGACCCGCCCGACCCCGAGATCCTATCACGCGAGTTGGAGGCCGCCCATGAGCCCGGCGGTCTTCATTGACGCCAACGTTCCTATCTACGCCGCTGGGGGAGACCATCCCCTCAAGGAGCCGTGCGCCCGAATTCTCCGCATAGTGGCCGAGGACCCGCGGCCCTTTGCAACCGACTCTGAGGTACTTCAGGAGCTGCTTCACCGCTACCTGGCTCAGGGACGCTGGACGTTGGGACGAGAAGTTCTCGCGGCCTTCGCCGATGCCATGCATGGCCGGGTCGAACCCGTCCATGCAGAGGACGTACTAACGGCGTCAGGTCTGGCGGATCACCATCCCGGTGCAAGCGCCCGTGACCTCGTGCACGCGGCCGTGATGCAGCGCATGGGAACTGGCCGGATTATCTCAGCGGACACAGACTTCGACCGTATAGAGGGAGTGGAAAGGCTGGACCCTGCCCGCATTGGTGAGTGGCAGCCAACCATCTCAACCGGGTAGAACTCCCGCAAACTGCCTATAGAGCGAACAAGTCGGTGACAACTTTGGCAATCCACTTCGATACAGAAGACCCCAAGTATCACAGCGCCGCTGCCGAAATTCTGCGGCGGCACGAGGATGGCGGAGCCGAGGCCAACATCACCAGCGCGGTGCGTGACCTTCTCCTCCTCACCGGCTTGGCGCGCAGCGAGCAGATGCGTGAGGAGAACCCGCCCTCCGACGGTTCCCGCCAAGCCGTTGACCTGACCGCGCTCGACACCTTCATTGAGTTCAAACGACGCATCGGGACTGCCTCTGGCGGCGCGCCCAACCCGCAGTACGTCGAGCAACTGGACGACTACCTAGCGCAGTCTGCCAAGCAGGGCAAGGTGCGCATGGGAGTCCTCACGGATGGCAAACACTGGCTGCTGCGCTGGCCCGGAGCGGGCGAGGTTCGCTTGAGCCGCCCATATGCCTTCACGTTGGAGGATCCCGACAACTGGATCGCCCTCTACGAATGGTTGCGGGATTCAGTGCTGGTCTCCCTGGATGACATCAGTCCCGATAGGGAGGGAATCGAAGGGGAATTATCAAGAATCTTACCCATAACCCCTTGACTTTGGCCTGCTTTTCCAATACAATACTACCCATAAAGCAAGGGAGTTTCAAGTATGGCAGGCAAGAGTTATCGCAAGGGAATCACACTCGTTGAGGCAGTCCGAATGTTCGACGATGAGGACGATGTTGAGGACATGTTCATCGGCGCCCGTTGGCCGAACGGGGTATCCTGCCCCAAGTGCGGCTCGATGGACATTCAAGAGCGGCCTACACGAAAGCCTCAGCCTTTCAGGTGCCGCTCATGCCGCAAGGATTTCTCTGTCAAGACCGGTACCGTGATGCAAGGCTCGAATCTCTCACTCTCACAGTGGGCATTGGCGGCATACCAGATGAACACCAGCTTGAAGGGCGTATCGTCAATGAAGCTGAGTCGTGACCTCGGTATCTCCCAGCAGTCGGCATGGCATCTCGCACACCGCATCCGCAAGGCGTGGGAAGACAACGGCGGGCTGTTCGGCGGCCCGGTCGAGGTCGATGAGACGTGGGTAGGTGGCAAGGAACGCAACAAGCATGAGTCCAAGCGGCAGCACGCCGGACGCGGGCCAGTTGGTAAGACGGCCGTAGTTGGGATGAAGGATAGGGAGACGGGTAAGGTCTCGTCTACCGTCGCTCACAGCACGGACAAGGAGACACTACAGGGGTTCGTGACCGAGCATGTAGACGACGAAACGATGGTCTACACCGATGAGAACCCCGCGTACCACGACCTGCCCAATCACGAGACCGTCAAGCACAGTGCTTCGGAGTACGTCAAGGGCCAGGCTCACACGAACGGTATCGAGTCCCATTGGGCGATGCTGAAACGCGGCATCATGGGAACGTACCACCATGTGAGCGTCAAACATCTCGATAGGTACGTCACGGAGTTCGAGGGCCGTCACAACAACCGACCGTCCGACACGATGGAGCAAATCCACACGGTGATTCGCGGCATGGAAGGCAAGCAGCTCCGATACCGCGACCTCACAGCGGACGCCGCATAATGGCCGTTGCGAACTTCGTCGATAAGACGGTCTGGACGGGCGACAACCTCGATATCCTTCGAGGCATGAACAGTGAATGCGTTGATCTCATATACCTCGACCCGCCCTTCAACTCGAACCGCAACTATGAGGCCCCAGTAGGCAGCAAAGCGGCAGGCGCGGCCTTCAAGGATACGTGGTCGCTCAGTGACCTCGACGTTGCATGGATGGGGCTCATTGCCGATGAACACCCCGCGATTGCCTACATGCTCGACACCACGGGGAAGGTGCATGGCAAGGGGATGCAGTCGTACCTCACAATGATGGCGGCGCGGCTCTTGGAGATGCGGCGCGTTCTCAAGCCTACGGGCAGCATCTACCTTCATTGCGACCCCTACGCATCTCACTATCTCAAGATGCTTATGGATAGCATATTTGTTCGGGGTGGGTAATTATCGAGACGAAATTGTGTGGAATAGAGCGGCAGAAAATCTATCTCGGAAGAAATGGCGAAGGGCCTCTGAGATAATCCTGTACTACTCAAATGGCTCGGTGTGGACATGGAATCCACAGTACGACCCTCTAAACCCTCAGCAAGTATCCCGTGATTACCGATATGAGGATGAACAAGGACGATACACAACGACATCGTGCACTAACAATGCCGACCGCCCCAACATGATTTATGAATTCAATGGCAATGTTCGTCAATGGCGATACTCGAAAGAAACAATGTTGCGATATGAGCGGGAAGGGATGCTAGTCTATAACGCCCAGGGTATTCCTAGACGTAAGCGGTACCTGTCCAGTGTTTCAGGACGCTTGATGACCAACGTTTGGTCGGACATCAAGGTGTTGTCGAGCAACCAGCGGGAGCGCACGGGTTTCCCGACGCAGAAGCCGCTTGCGTTGTACGAGCGCATCATCAAGGCGTCCAGTAACCCCGGCGACGTGGTACTCGATCCGTTTTGTGGGTGCGCTACGGCGTGCATAGCAGCTGAGAAACTCGGTAGGCAGTGTGGGTAGGGATTGATCTGTCTCCGAAGGCGGCGGAGTTGGTCAACGTGCGCCTTGCCGAATACATGGGAGACCTGTTCCATAACCGCCTTGTGACGACTCGGACGGACATTCCCAAGCGAACGGACATCGACGCTCCAAAGAACTACCGGCAGAATAAGCACGTCCTCTACGGACGGCAGGAAGGGTATTGCGCAGGCTGCAAAATGTTCATGGAGTTCCGTCACTTCGAGGTAGACCACATGGTGCCTCAATCGCGTGGGGGGTCCGACCACTTGGACAATCTGCAATTGTTGTGCGGCCATTGCAACCGCACGAAGGGAAACAGGCCGCAAGAGTACCTGATAGCACGACTCAAGGAGATGGAATATGCCACGTCGTAAGCCGAAACGTTCCCGTGGTCGTCCTGAGAAGCTGATACGGCCTATCCCTGGGCCGTTCGAGAACGTCATAAAGGCGCTGGTTCAGCCGGTGAAAAGGCCGGAGAAATCCTGAGCGACGGAAGGGATTATGGGTAAGATTCTTGATAATTCCCCAAAGAAACGCTGCGCAAGGTTGAGTCCGCAGTTGAACGCTACAAGGTTGAGGTCGACAAGAACCCCAGCCTCAACCCGCTTAGTAAAAGGCGTTACAAATACTATGCGGAACTGTTCTTACGCTGGTTGAACGACGATTTTGAGCATCGACGGTAGTGTTGAGTATTCACAAGGACAGTTGTTGAAACTGCGTTGTGGACTATGACGGAAAAGTCAACGAATGTTGGGACCCCAAGCATAGGCTCAATTAGTGCGGTCCGTACATTGCCCTCGGTGCGGCCATCGATATCGCCTTCTCGACCAGTTCCGACGTAAAGCTATGCTCGGGCTACAATCCCAATCACGGGATTGAATGAAGGTCTCACTCCACCTCTACACGGACGCGGTGCCAAACCATCATCGCTTTGCACATCGCCCCCATCATAGCGTCAACTCCCACCATGATCGCTACGGTGGGGGTCAGGTTTCAGCCCCCTGACTGTCTGACGTTGGGGCGCACTGTCTCGTGGAGTCCTTACCAAGTTCCGTCTAGTGTCCATCTGCGGAAGTATTTGTACACTGTCTGCTAGGGTGGGAGATCGTGTGGAAGCTTACGCCACGGGTATCCGGTACGCAGCACATACACGATGCCATTGACTACCTCACGTATATCGACTGTGCGCGGCCGTCCTCCAGGCTTGGCTGGCGGGAGCAAGGAAAGCAGAATGTCCCACCCTTCGTCGGTAAGGTCGCTAGGGTATGGTTTGCGTCTCATACAACAAGTCTAAGACTTTGGAAACACCCTTTTACCGGGCCGCAGCCACGACGCCCGCCTCTGGCGAGCCTTCGCATCAAACGAAAGTCACCTGACGGCATTGGAAAGGACGCCGAGATTCAAGGCTCGGCGCCCTCCCTTGCACGTCCATGTGCGCGGCTTTATTACGTTAACGAAGGAGACGAACGGTGGAGGCGCGATACGAGCTGATGTGGACACCTGGCATCGAGTACGAGAGACTGCCGAGCCGGATACACGAAAACAACATCGGACGGAGAGTGGAATGGTCGAACTGACGGCGTATTCGGTGAAGTTGAAGAAGGTGGTAGCCATCAAGGACCCGGACTTGGTCACCTTGAAGAACGGACGGATGGCGGTTCAAGGAGTCGCAGAGGAGGACCCGTCGAGCAGGGTTACGAGAATTGTGAGTGACAAGCAGGCGGAGGAGGTCCGGCGGATGCTCGGATGAGGGGCGTTGGCGGCCCGTATTCGCTATTTCGCGGATTGAGACGGCCAGATGGGGACTGCTTTCCTCCCATGAGCCCCAGCCGGATGGACGCACCCCCGTTAACGCAAAAAGGGCGGCACATACGGGCAAGCAGGGTGGAGGACACCGAGATTCGGTCGGTATCCTCCACCCTGTATGGTAGTCTAGCGTCCCACGTCGGCTGGCAGCGTCTCCAGTTCCTGCTCCAATGCCCACTCGAACATGGACATAGAGGCGGGCTGTGCCATGCGCTTGCGGCCCTTCGGCTTCACCGGCTCGGCCATGAACTCCGCCCAGGAGAACAGCGACTGCTGCGGCTCCTCAGCCTCGTCTTGGTGACCGTTCCCGTTGACCGAGACGGCCTCGTGACCGTTCCCGTTGGCATGGCGGGCGCTGGCCGGCACCAACTCGACCGTCGGCCCGATGCCGATAGCGTCGCGGTGTCCGTTGCCATTGGCGTGTTGACCGTTGCCGTTGACCCCAATAGTCTCCGGCTCTATCTCCACCGGCTTCCAGCCGTCGTCCACCAGCAGCTCCTCGGCGGTGGCCTCGGTGTTCCGCGCCTGGGCGAAGACCGCCTCCACCGTCTCGACTTCCTCATCTTCCTCCTCGCCGCTGACGATCTTGCGGGCCAGGGCCATCATCATGTCGTCACCGTCGTCGCCGAATGCAGCCAGCCCGTCCTCCGGCAGCTCGCCCTCGACGGCGAGGGAGCTTTGCATCTTCTTCGCCACCAGCTTCAGTGCGTCCGCCTGAAGCGTGTTCCGGTAGGCCAGGAACACCACCTTCACCGGGCGGGTCTGCCCGATGCGCCACGACCGGCGCGACGCCTGCCGGACGACGTACACGCTATAATCCGTTTCGTCCCAAACGATTGTCGGGAAGTCGATGAGGTCGAGTCCTGTCTGCACCAGCCGAGGGTGGCACACCAGAACGTCGATGCCCTGTTTGACCCTGTCGGCGACCCATGCCTCCCTCCGCTTGGGCTCGACGGCGTCGGACTTCATCACCGCCACGCGGAAGCCGTGCCGGGTGAGGATGTCGTCCATCCGCCCGGTGATGTCCCGCGTGCCCGTATGGGTGACGTAGACCAGCACCCGACGGCCCTCCAGCCGCTCGGCGGCCACCAGGTCCACCAGGGCCTTCTCCTTCGGGTAGAGTTTTTCGTGAGACAGTGGAGGAACCTGGACTATTACATCGCCCGTCCTAGGGTCGAAGACCGTCTCTCCCTTTGTGCAGCCGTCCGGGTACGCTAAGAGTGTTTGCAGGTAGGTCGCCAGCAGCCGCTTGGAACCCTTCTTGAGTGCCTCCGCCAGTTGCTTCCTCAGTTCCTCGAACACGGTGTCGTAGGCCGTGCGTTGGGAGTACCCGGTCGCGTCCTCCTCGGCGTCCATCGAGGACATGAGCACCTGCTCCTCGTAGTCCGGCAGGCCCGAGGCCACGTCGGAGAGGCGCAGGAACACCGTGTTGCTTATTATGTGGAACAGCGCCGATGGCACGAGGCCCGGCCTCTCCCGCACCGTCTTGCGGAACTTGCGTCTGCGGCTGTACCTGCCGTCCTCCGTCGATTCGTCGTCGGGCTTGCCGATGGTGTGCTCCTCGAAGCCGTACCGCTTGATCCAGCGGTGCTCGTCGGAACGCCCGAACTCGGTCCTGATTTCGGGCGAGAACCGATAGAGAAGGTGGAAGATTGTACTTGCGTAACCGCCAAGCAAGGTCCCGGTAAGGCTGAGGGACTTCCCGCAGGCGTCTGCGAGGACTCCGGCTGCGATGCCCTGGGCCGAGCCGCGAGACTTAAACTCATGCACCTCGTCACCTACGAGCAGGTCGAAGAAGCCCCTCATGTGGTGCTTCACGTAGTCGCTGAGCGGGTAGCGCTTCGGGCCCGAGTTGTCGGCCTGCCAGAGGGGAGAGCCGCATCCGGCGCAGACGTGCTTCTTACGGTTGAGGACCCTGTCCGTGAGGGGAACGCCGTCCTTGTCCACGGCCTGCGCTGTGCAGACGGGGCAGCAGGGCACTCGGAAGGGCTCGCCCGTCTCCTCCACTCTTATGAGCCTGCCCTTGGACGTCGCCCACCGCTGGATGACGGCGGCCTTCCAGCGGTACGACAGCTTTGCTTTCTCCCGGCTCATCACCGCGAAGAGGGGTCCTGTGCCGATGGAGAACCTGAGCCGCTCCAGGTCGGTGATGGACTCGACGATGGCGGCTCGTGCACCGGGCACCGTCATCTCCACCTCCCGCTTCCACTTGGGCACCAGGTGCGGCGGGCAAATCACCAGGATCCGCTTGAAGCCCGCCATGTACGCGGCGGCGGCTCCAACAAAAGTCTTACCGGTGCCCATCTCGCCGACCACCGTGGTGCCCCGGTGGGCCTTGAGAGAGAGGGCCGCGCCCCTGATGGCGTCGGCCTGCGCCCCCAGGGGCTTTCTGAGCAGCCTGGGGAGCGTGCCGCCGTTCTCCGAGAGCCTGCCCCGCACTTGACGCGGGGGCCGGTAGAGCGGCGGGTAGGACTCGACCACCCGTTGGGCTATCGCGTCCTTGAAGGTGTCGATGAAGTCTCCGAGGTTCATGTCGTGTCGTCCTCCTTTCGGTGATAGCCGGAGGACGACGCCGGGACCCGGACTGCGCCCCGCCGGGGGCGACCGGGTTCAGGCAACGCCCGCGGCGATTGCTCGAACGTGCGAGCCCCCGTTAGCGGGACTCGTGGAGCGGGACGGAAGTCCGCGTCCCGGCTGAATGCCACCGGATGCGTGCGCTCACGCGGCCTCCGCCTGGGTCAGCATGGCGGAATAGCCTCTCTCGACAACGTGAGTCACCGACACCCGGCCCCTGCCGTCGTAACCCGCGCGGTACGCGTACTCGACGTCGGCGCCCCAGGGCACGTGACCGCCAACTCGAACGGCGCCGCCCCCAGCCTTGCCGCCACGTCCGGGCCCACCGGCGCCGCGCACCACCTTCCCGTGCCGCTCGCCCTTCCGCCAGCCCAGCACCTTCACCTCGGCGGGCATGACCCGCTCCTCCGCCTTCGTCCTCTTGAACAGCACCCCGTGCATCTCGCTGAGAACGCTCGCCGACGGGCTGGCCTTGCCGTTCATGATCTGGGAGAGGTGGGAGGAACTGATGCCGACGCGCCGGGCGACTTCATTCTGGCTGATGCCGTGAGCGTTCATCCGGTCCCACAGAACCTGGGGGTCGACGCAGGCAGGCTGCGCCGGCGCGACCTTCGGCGGGGCCTCCAGCGCCGACTGGAGCCTGGCCTGGACCTTCACTCCCATGTTCCTGTGACCCCGCGCCACCATGCTCATGTAGCTGGCGGACACGCCGACCCTCTCGGCCAACTCCCTCATGGTCATGCCCAAGGCGCGGGCGCGCTCCCGGATGTAGCTGCTCTCACCGTTCTCCACGACGCTCCCCTGGCGGTTGGCGCATGCGGCGGGGGCGACCTTCGCCGGGGCCTGCAACGCCGACTCGACCCTCGCCTGCACCTTCACGCCCATGTTCTGGCGGCCGCGAGCCACCTGCGTCATGTAGCCGTAGGACACCTCCGCGTGGTCGGCTAGCTCCCGCATGGTCATGCCCATCTCGCGGGCGCGCTCGCGGATGTAGCTGCTCTCGCTGCTCACCGCCACTCCGCCCCGGCGGTAGACGGTCCCCTGGCCGGGGACCTCGCCCAGCGCCGCCATGACCTTCTCGCGCATTTTGGGGGTCCACGGCCTGTGCCCGTTGGCCACCTGCGACAGGTAGCCAGCCGACACGCCCATCAGGGCCGCGAGGTCCTTCATGGTGACTCCCCGCCGCCTCGCCGCAGCCCTCAGCTCGCTCTCCCGTCCCGCCGTCTCCGTCTTCCCGGTACCGGTTGCCATCGTTGCCGTCGTCATGTCGCTTCCTCCTGTAATGAAGAAGCGGGACGGCCCCCCTGTGGGAGACAGTCCCGCTTGGTGTAGCGTCCCGGTAGCCGGGACTGTCTCCCTGGGTGTTGTTGTTGTGGCCAATGGCCGGGTGCGTCGTCCCGTGCGTGGGAATCCGTGTGCGGTGCAGACCCCGGATCAAGTCAAAGGCGTGCTCCGTCGTGAGTTGGGCATAGGTCCTCCCAAGTGGTGAAAGTGGGATGGGTGAGGCGGGACCAGGTCCCGTGAGCAAGGAGCGGAGCGTCAAAGCTCCACCGTGGGGGTGGACACCAGGCTCCTGCCTAGCGGAGCGCCCGGCCCGTGCGAGCAAGTTCAAGCAGGCGGCGCGGCTAACCTTGCAAGTTTGAGAGGATGCGACGACGACGTCACCGGAGAGGTGACGAGAATCGGGTCAAGGGCAGGCCCCTCCAAGGGGCCGAAGCCCGCGCAGGCTGCGGGCCGACACGACCTTGCCGGGCCGCCAGCGCATCCCCATGACCGCCGCGACCTCGAGCGTCCCGCCGTGACCGGTGGGAACCAGGGCGGCTGCCCGGCCCACGCCCTGGCTGTATACCACCGGGTCCCGCTCACCGAACCGCCGATTCACCAACTGCTTCCACTCGGAGAAGGCCCACCGCGCCTGATTCGTCTCCGCACTCGCCGTGTCCACGTCGGCGAGGAGCGCCAGGGCCCCGTCGACGTCCCCCGCCTGCCGGAGTCTCCGCGCCTCGTGGGTCGAGCGCGCCGCGCTCGCCTCCGCTGTCTCTTTCTCCGCTCCGAACATCGCCTGGAAGAGCCGATCCACCAGCTCTTCGAGGCTGCACCGGGGCTGTGCTTCCGCCGTCTCCATCGTCCGATTACCTACTACCAATGTTGCCGTCGTCATAGTCCTCTCTCCTTTCGAGGTCTTGTGTTTACTTCCGTGATTCACAGCAGCAGGGGCGCGAGCATGAGGGCCAGCGCCGCCATCGCCATGAACTCCGACCTGTGTCTCCTAACTCAGCGAACGGGTCGCCATGTCTTACTCGCGTGATGACGAACCCGACTACCGATCTCCATTCCCTCGCCTCCTTCCGAACCGCGTGAGCCGCCTGAATAGCAGCACAGCGATGCCGAGTCCTAGCGCGTTGAGCACGAATAGCTCTCCGTCCCTGGTGAGCGCCAGCGGCACGACCAGCAGCAATACCACCGCGACCGTGACCGTCATTCGCCTGAGCCGCATTGCGAACCCGACGACTAATCCAATGAACCGTATGACCCGTTTCCAAACATGCATGTGTGCACCTCCTTTGCTCTTGGCTTCGCGCCGCATCCGAAGCGCGAGGTTCTTGTGTAGGGTTGTCCTGACGTTTATGCACTCCCGCTCGGCGGATGCAATCGAACGCGGGCGCGAGAAAAATGCGCCGACCGCAACGGGGGAGTCGCGGGACGGCGTGAGGGGGAAAAGGCGCAGCTCGGCCTGGGGTAATGGGGAATCGCCGGGGAGCTGCGACGGGGGAAGTGCGAATCGACTGAATGCCGAACGCGGGGCGAAAGAGTTGAGGGGAAAGGTGACGCAGTCCTACCAGAGTCGAGGTGTTCGATCTGAGGAGCTGCGTCGAGGGGCGAGCGACCGGACCGCGACGTCATCATCACGGAACCGACGCATGTGAGGGGAGCCTACGACCCGGCCAGTGCGTGACTGTGTCGCAGGCATGAGGAACCGGTCGGAGCGAAATGATCACTCCGAATCCGGCTGTGGCCATCGGACGAAGCGCGTGAAGCGCCGCGTCCAGTCTGTCCCCGACGTTCGAAGCGGCGTTCGGGGGAGCAAGGCTCGACCCCTCTCGACCGCCTCACGCTGCGGGAAGCGTTTTGTCTCTCGAGGACTTCCCTCGGGGGAGCAAGGCTCAACCCTTCGGGTCGTCCGACTTGGGAGTTCGTTCGGGGAGCAAAGCTCGACCCTACGCGAAATATCCCGGACTCAGAGACCGAGCCCCCAGGTTTCTAGGGCGGGAAACACTGGAAAAGCCTGACAGTGCAACCAGTATCGCCGGACCACGAACCCGAATGGAATGCCTTAAGCGTCCCACCGCCAAAAGTGTTCACTTTGGATCAAGAAAACTTCCACAAAAATTCACTCAGTCCCCTGAGTCCAGCCTACCGGCGACTCCTCTCGGTTGCCGGGCGGTGCTGGAATTGGGCGGCGTCCGGTCTTGTTCCCGTCGTCAATCCGACGTATAACGGCGACAATTCTCGTCGGTCGAAGGGGAAAACATCCCAGTGCCTCGTATTCGAGATGCCATACGGGACGCCCTGACTCCCGGGGACAGGTTGTTCACGCCGAACCGGAAGCCGTTCTTGGTTGAGGCGCTCGGAGTCGACGAGTTAACCCTCCAGGTGGGACCACGTTCGGCAAGTACCGTCCGGATCGCATTCGACGCGCTTGACGCCATTCCGGCTGACATGGCTCGGTACGGTGACAAGGCGCCGATTGGCGGGGTCGAAGCGGAAACGGCTCCGGGTACCCTCGAACGGTTCCTTCTCGACCGGCATGGCGACGGGACGCTGAGGGTCTCCTACGCCGCTCCGGTCCTGGTGGAGGCCGGAGTCAGTCTGTATCTTCCGAGACGGGCGGGAGAGGAGCATCGCATCGGACTCAGACCGCAGTGGAGGCTTTACGGCTGAGTTTTCCCCTTGCTCAGTCTCGGTGAGTCCGTCGTTTCTCAACTCCTCGCAAGACCCCAGCCTCGCCACCGAACTCGCTACTCCTTCCACAGTCCGAGGCTTAGAACCCTCCGTACGCGGCTCCACACCTCCTGCCCTTTGCGCTCCCACCTCAGGTCTTTGAGCGCTCTCCTCCGCCAGCCGAGGTGGGTCTCGCGCTCCCACGGGTACATCGGTGAGGTCGCTGGCGGCAGCGTCAGGCCTTGCTCGTCGGTTATTGCAATCTCGAACTCCATGATCCGCTCCTTCGTCAGAGCGCGGTCTAGCTTCGTGCCGACCTCTCGCCGCAGCTCCTATGCCCGCCACTCGTCCACCAGGGGCCACGCTTCGCCGTACACCTCCTCGTCGTCCTGGGCAGGCTCACGGGTCACCAGTTCGGGATACTCTAGCCTTGACTCGGTCACCGTGCCACGTCGCCCGCGTCCGCCGGGGGTCAACGCATCGCTCCCGCCATCTCTAGCAACTCCCACGTGCCTGATCAGACGCTCGACCAGACGCGTCGTCCGAGCGTGCTCCTTGCCCAGCGTCTGGACATCACCCCGCACCGCTTCGACAGCTCCTCTCATCTCCTCCTCGAACGCCACCAGCCGTCGACGCAACTCCTCTTGGTCCCGCCGCTCACGTGACTCCGACGTGCCGTCCCCTTCCACCAGGGCTCGTTCCAGCGCCTCGCGCGCCCTGCCCGACAGGACTCCCGACCTCACGCTCGCAGCCACGGTCCTTCGGTCTATCCCCAACACTCTTGCCGCGCCCTTGTTTCTCCTCTTCCTCACCAACTCATTGAGTAGCGACATGAGCCGCAGGTGGTGAACATCCGCCACGTATCTGCTCTTTTGCACGATTTCCCTCCCGATCTTCCGGCCTGTCCTCCCAGGGGTACAAAATGTACTTCCCAGCTACGCCCGATGTACCCTGCCTCTTTTTCGCCAGGGGTACAAAATGTACTTTCCAGCTATGGTCGATGTACCCCCCGTCCGGAACCGGGACTCAAGTCCGGCTGTTCACTTTTTCCTGTAGGGGGAACGCTTCCGCGCCTGCGCCGCCGCGTTCCCGTCCCATCACGCCTTCTAACAAAAAGTCCGATTCTCTGTACACGGTAATAACACCACGGGAGACCTTCTTCTGGTAATGCCTCATAGGACATACACGCGTGTACGCCTTTCAAGACCCACCGGGGTCATCTTCTTACCCGGCTGCCGGCATACGTCGTGATCATCGGCGGCGAGTCGGGGCTGCAATCAGGCATCGCTGGGCGCGCCTTCCTTCCACCGTCGTAGAAATCCCCTCTCAGGGTGCTCGCACAGTCCGTGGAGCCCACGAACGATGGACGAATTCACCAAGCGAACGCTGTCCGTCTGACCGCAGGCGCTCTCTCAAAACCGTCATGTTCCACTTGGTACATCTCGTAGTTAGCTGTGGAACATGACCCCGGAAACTCCCATGTTCCAGTTGGAACAATTCGTATGTGGCCGAGGAACATGGGCCTGGAACGGGGAGTCAAGTCAACGCGCCCGCAATTGTCCTGTAAGGAGGGTGCTTGCACGCCTGTACCACGCCACTCATCACTCTCACTGGGTCATCCAAAAATAGTTCGATTCTCTGTACACGGTAATGACTTCACAGAAGGCCCCCTCCGGGTAATGCCCTAAAAGGCGCTCCAGCATGAACGCCTTTCAAGACCCATTTTCACCTGTCATCCCGCTGGTCAACGAGAGCGCGAAGATCGTTGAGGACAAGAAGAATGGCTTTTCCTAACTCGTCCGGTGTTCGATCGGCCTCTGGCCTTCCTCGCTTACGCCGTGCGTGATCCTGACTCCGACGACTGGTTCACCGGCGTCACCTAGAAGCACGGTGAGGAGAAGAGACTTTGGGAGGGACGGGAGGCAGAATTTGAGCGAGAGAGCGACGGTGGGAGCACCTCCTGAAGGTGTTGAAGTTGCCGACATTCGTCAGGGAGTACGGCAAGGTGGCACGGCAGTCCGCTACCGAGAGCGTCGACCATCCCGGCTATCTGCTGAGGCTGTCGGGGCGGCGGGTGTAGTCGTATTCTGCAATGGCCCTCAGCCGGTCGTAGAGCGAGCGCCTGCGCTGGGCCAGTCCCTGGCGCACTACGCTGAAGTCCCGGCCGTCGTGGAGGGTGATGGTGACGTCGAAGCGCCCTCTGCGGTGGAACTCCACGCGGGAGCGATATCTCAGCCGACTGCCGGGGGACATCGAGGTGGCGAGTCGGTACACGGAAGCCACCGTGTCAATCCTTCGGATGAGCAGCGTCAGCCACTCCCTCCGATGATGGCAGTGAAGGTCAGAATAAGCAAGTAGAAGGCTAGTACTACTTTGTTAGATCATGGTGGGTGATCTCGAGTACGCATGTGGTGTTCGATCACCTGAAGGAACAGTCTCTCAAGTACCAGCCTCCTGACCGATGCCAGACTTCGACGTTCCTCTGGGGGGGAACCCCCGAGTCGGTCCCGGTACTTCCGTCCTTCCGCTGTCGCTTCCCAGCCCACTCAGCACGTGTTGCACAATGGCCGGTCCGTAGTTCTGATGCAGGGCGAGGTAGCTGTGGGCAAGCATGCACAGCGCAACATGGCGGTGGAACCCCGACCACAACCTGCCCTCGTAGTCGTCGAGTCCCACCTCACCCTTCGCATCCTGGTAGAAGCGCTCGATTATCCAGCGGCTGTGGGCCAGTTCCACAATGTCGTCCAGACTCACACGGTCCATTCCCCACACGAAGTAGTACTTGGTCTCTCCGGGCTGTCCGTCCACAGAACGTTCACCGATCAGCCACCCGCTTGAGGGAAGGTGTGTTCCACGAAGCCCCACTCGATGTACTCTCACTCTCGCGCACAGCTTCCGCAGAGTGCCCCTGGTCCCTCTCCTCCATGCAACGACGCGCCAGCTGTCGGACTTCAGTCCATCCAGAATTGAACCCGCTTCCTTGGAGGCCACCCTGTCCTCGAGCCCCTTCGCCTTCCTTGGGCGACCAATACCTTGATAAGGAGGAGGGGCTTCATCTCCTGGATACCGATCAACTTCATCCGCGATTCGGAACCTGACAATGGAGGACACACCGACCACGTACGGCAATTCCCTCTCTTCTAGACCGTCCAGTAGGGTCGGCTGATCTCCGTAACCCGCATCGGCTACCACCGCACGTGTCCGCACGCCGGCGTCCACACCGGCATCGATCAGCTCCAGTGCGATCTCTCCCTTGGTCTCGAAACGCACCTCCGTAGGCACACCGGCGTCCGTCCTGCGCTCACCATCGCTCACCCACGACTCTGGAAGATACACCCTCGACGTGATCGGCCAGTCATACACCCTGTCCACGTAGTGAGTTGTCACAAGCACCTGACAGTTGTCCACACGACCCAGCGTCCCAGAGTACTGACGCGCCACTCCGACCGATCGGTTGCCCTTCTTCGCAAAGCCGGTGTCATCCACGATCTGCACTCCCTCACCCACGCTGGCATGTGCCATCATGTGCTTGATCCTGATCCGGTCCATCTCCCGCGAGTCCCATGCCGTCCGCGTCAGAAACTCCTGAAGACGCTGTGAGTTGGTGCCGGCAACCGCTCTGCCGATGTCCGATGCGGTCTTGCGCCTCAAGTCTGTCAGAAGTCCCGTCGTGTAGCGCTCCATTGCGTGCCTGCTCTCCCGTCTTCGTACTAGGGAGCCGAACAGCTTGAGAAACTCTTCAAGGTCTTCCAGGGGTGAGGCTACGGCTTTCAAGATCGTCATCGCGCTTCTCCAAGAGATGGTGCGAGAACAATCTGTCACGGCTCTTCTCAGAATGGCTAGGCGTTCTGAGGTCTCATTCTAACAAAGTAGTACTAGCAGGCTGCGGAAAAACTATTTTATGAGATAGGATGCCACCACACCGTAGTGGAGGTATCCGACTCATGCACGGCAGACATGACCCACAGGCGACGATGCTGGCCTTCGTTGACTTGGAGGAGCGAGTACCGAACGACCATCCTCTTCGGACTATCAAGACCGTGGCCGACGAGGCGCTGGAACGCCTCTCGCCAGAGTTTGACCGTATGTACTCGAAGGTAGGCAGGGCTTCTGTCCCGCCGGAGCGACTGCCGAAGGCGTCCTTGCTCATCTCCCTGTACTCGGTGCGCAGCGAGCGCGCGTTCTGCGAGGAACTCGAATACAACCTGCTGTACCGCTGGTTCTTGGACATGAACCTGATGGAGCGGAGTTTCGACCCAACGGTGTTCACGAAGAACCGGCAACGATTGCTGAAGCACTCGATAGGGCAGGCCCTGTTCGACGAGGTGGTATGGGAGGCGGACAGAGAGGGACTGCTCTCGGACGAGCACTTCAGTGTGGATGGAACGCTGATAGAGGCGGCGGCGAGCATCAAGAGCTTCAAGCGCAGAGAACAGGAGCGGCAGTCGTCCGATGATGACCCTAGCGGCCCGTCGGAGGACTTTCGGGGAGAGCGTTTGAGGAACGAGACGCACGAGAGCAGGACGGACCCCGATTCGCGGTTGATGCGCAAGGGGAAGGGGAAGGAGGCCAAGCTGGTGTTCATGGGACACGCGCTGATGGAGAATCGCAACGGACTGGTGATGGACTTTGTGGTGAGTGAGGCGACGGGCACCTCTGAACGTGACGCTGTGCCGGTGCTGTTGGACGGAGCACGGGAGCGAGGCTTCCGTCCTCGGACGCTGGGGGGGCGACAAGGGCTACGATACCCGGCAGTGCGTAAAAGGATATGCGTGATCGCGGGGTGACGCCGCACGTAGCGCAGCAAGTTCACTCGACGATAGACGGGCGCACCACGCGGCCTTGCGGGTATGAGGCGAGTCAAAAGGTTCGCAAGCGTATCGAGTCGATATTCGGTTGGATGAAGACGGTGGGCGGATTCCGCCACACTCGGTATCGTGGAGCGGAGCGCACGGGATTGGCGGGGTACTTGGTGGCTGCGGCCTACAACCTGGTGCGGATGGCGAAGCTGATGTCGAGTCAGCAGACTCGGGCGGTTCAGTCGATGTGAGCTGTCCTGGGGCGGAGTGCGCCCAAAATGGCCTGACAGGGCCGCCAAGCCCCACAAATCCCTCTCGAAATCGTCCGATCAGACACCAAATCTGACTGAAATCTCGCAATAACGCGGCGACCAGTCACTCAACCGGCTGCCTCTACCACGCAAAACCTATTCTTCCGCAGCCTGTTAGCATTCGAGCGTAGCCGAACCATTCAGAGCAGGATGTCGGCCCGAATTTGTCGCATGCTCGCTATGGCGGACTCAGGTCGATGGTCAGTGCTGCTGCGATATCTTCCTTGCGTTCATCAGGAACCTCACGCAGGATGAATTCCAGCAGGTCATCTTGACGTGGCTGACCGAAAACCATGCGGTAAACGGCCAGCGAACGGCGCAGGGCGACTACCCGGTCTGCATCCCTCGACAGCGGCAGGACCGGGGACCGACGTTGAATCCGAGCGTCACCTTCTGGGAACACCCAATGTGGGACGAGTCCACCGTCGGCCTCGAATTCATCGTCAACGAAACGGTAGGCCAAATCCCAAGGGTTGATATGTTCAGCCCGCGCGATGGCTGACCTAGCTTCGTCGTTTGCCCTCGCCCCGACCTTCTGCGCGATGTTCTTTCTGATGGCGTGACCATGATAACGGTGGATACGGCCCTCACGCTGTTCGAGGTCAACTGGATTCGGGGGGAGATTCCAATGCACTACGGCGTGGCAGTACCAGTGAAAGTCGAGACCCTCTTGTCCGATGGAAGTGGTAGTAAGAACAAAAGGCCAGAAAGGCGAATTGAATGCAGCACGAACGGCATCCAGGTGCTGACCTGCTTGCTGATCAGAGCCGCTGACGCCATCATTCGCATAGCGGCGTGCGAAGTGCTGACGCATGGAAAATGTTTCGCGCCGAATACCGTTCCTATCTCTCTCCCATTGAGTCACATCCAGCGTCCCCGCAGCTAGTTGAAGCGCTTGGCTTAGGATTTGGACGAGTTCGGCAGCCTCTGTCTCGCCGCCCCGGTCTTCTCGTATGACGTGAAAGTATTCTTCAAGCACGGCAGACAGCCCGCCTTCCAACGCATATGCAAGGACTCGGCGCCAGTACGCTCGGACACCAGGAATTCCCGGCTTGTACATGTTTTTCAAGAGACCTTCCGAAGTGGGTATGCGAAAGAGATGTCTGAAAGCCCATGCTGCCGTCATTGCCTGCGCCTTCAGGTCAGCGTCGGCAGTAGACGTGGATGTAATGCGCGAGAGCGCGCGAAGCGTTGCGTTTGCAGGCGATCCGGCGGCGAGCGCAGCCATTACCTCGGTGAGGTTGCTTGGCGGCCGTCCCAACGCGGCGGGGTCATTAAGGCTGTCTGTGACGTGGGTTGCCAGATCTCCCCAAACTTTGGACTCCCCACCACTGCTACCCTGTGCTACCGAGAATGGGTCGCGAAGCCACTTCCCGCTGCTCGTGGGTGACTCACAGTCGAGTAACAGAGGTGTGGCCGCGTACCAAATATCTTGCGGGCTACCCTCCGTAGGCGCGTTCCGGGTCAACTCAGCGATCTTGGGACGTAGTTCCCCTTCGATTGCGCGAAGGAGTCCTCTTGCATTCGGTTTAGCATACCGAAGCGGGTCGCCTGCTTCGGCAAGCGTCTGCGAAGGGGCCATAAGCGCGAAAAGCGAATAAGCATCCCTTCTGACAGGGAGGAGTTGTGACCTGTAGCGGTCGGCTCGCACTCGCTCGCGAACATAGCGCCGTTCAGCGTCATAGCTCGCCATGACCGCCACCGCCCTCGGCACCATAGTCCAAGAAGAGAAGACTAGACGCTTCGTGGCCGTCCTAGCTCTCTCGAAGTCACGACCGAGTGTATGCGAAGGAAGCGCAGGTGGAAGCCAAAGAAGCCGGTGCATTCGGCTATTGACGAGGTCACGTAGAAGCGCGCGCATTCTACCGTTCCCGCCGGGAACGGAGCGACGCTGCTGTACGCGATTGCGTCGAAGCTGTAACCTAGGGTTGTCTCGAATTAGCTTGGCGATTTCCCCATCTGACCCATTCTCCACAGCGGACCGGACACGGTCCGAAAGTCTGTATCGGTCCATGAACGACAGCAGATAGGGAGCCGATTTCCAGTATTCCGTGACCCCGGGGGCGTCCACAGCTAATGCAATGTCCCGTGCTCCGAGGTAGGCCTCCACGTCATTCGCGTCTAGATCCGCGGTCATTTCAGAGGCGTGGAGCATTGGATCTCCACCTCCGGCAAGACCACGCCGCTCTGTTCGCGACATTACACGTTGCAACTCGGCCTGAATCTTGGTGCGGTGTTTGGACAGCCGTTTTCTTGCGTCCGCACCAATCTCACCTTCCGATGCGACCAGTGGTAGCTGCGAGCGAAACTCACGCAAGGACCTTTTGAGAGGTTCTACGGAACCGTCGTTACCTTCCAGGAAGCTGACCGTCTGCAAGAAGTCCCGGTAGTGGTCATCATCAGACTCATGACTCAGGGTGTACATCTTGTATGGGGTTGCTGACAGAAGCAGAGTGCGTACCTTCGTATTGCTATCCTCGTACTCAAACAGGCGCTGTGCCAATTCGCCGCTTGTGGTCTCAGGGTTAAGCAGATCGCGGAAGCGCTGGAATTCGTCCAGGATGACCAAGTCCGGCTCCAAGGCGTCCAGACATGCATGGGCAAGGAGTTGCCTGAGTTTGCCAACGAACTTCTGCCGCTGCCGCCATGCCTCATTGTCTAGGCCACCCGCCAAGAGATCGCGAACTCGAATGAACTCGCCATGAAGCTCCGACCCATGTTCTTGCACTGCGCTTCGGAACTACTCGACTATGCTCTGGTCGACCCTTCTGTCCTCGTAGCTGTCCTCGTACTCCTTGAAACGTGCAACGTTTCTGAGTCCGCCCAGAAAGACGAGTCTGGCATTGTGACCGAGGTCGCCCCACGCCTCCGTAAGCATTCGAAAGAGGATAACCCTCTCTTCGACGATCCCCTCAGCACTTGCCGAATTGAAGGAGGTGCCCGGAGTGAGCGCGATTAGGTTTACTTCCTTCAGGGCGTCCAGGCGGTACGGAAGGAGGGTAATCCTCTCGGCAAGGGGTTTTGTCTCAATCGGCAGGTGGTGCCTGATACGGTCGACGTTCTGCCGTGCGATAGCCTGATTGGAGCAGATGTAGATAACGTCGATGCGCGGCACGCCCTCTTCACGAAGGTGATCGATAGCCTCCGCTATCACGCCGGCGGCGACCAGGGTCTTCCCCAGTCCGACTTCATCGGCGATCAGAAACCGCCGCGTGCTGTCCTCTGCCCTGTACAGCCTCTTGAAAGCATACTCTGCTGTCTTTCGCTGGAAACCCTTGAGGCCAGCAAGTACCGCCTCTCCAAATTCAGCCGACTGGTTAAAAGTCACTTTCGTCTCTCTCGTACCGTCCACAACGCCTCCCAAACTCCTTTGAAATCGTCTCCCAAAAGCTCACTTCCCTCTTGAGTCTTGCTTAGATCATCCAGCAGCGAGGCGACTGCATCAAGCTTGCGGGGGTCGCTCGCCAAGGTTTCAAGCATTCGCTCCAGAAGGCCAGGCAGTTCAACGCCCCATTCCGTGCGACTGTTCTCCTTGGACATCAGTTCGCTCAGTTCACCGAAGGAAACGTCTTGGTCCGGAGACAACAGCAGCCAGAGCAACTGCAAGAATCGCTCCCTGTTGCGCAGCATGTTGGCGATCAGCCGAGGCAGTCGGTCTTCAGGGAGGCCTGAGAGCCGGATAGTACGAGCGAATCGCTTGCTCTTAGAAATACCGTCGATAGTAGCTTGAACTTCAATCGCAAGAAACGCTGAAAGCTCGTCGAGGGAAAGGTCATTGAATAACACACCGTCGTCTAGTGGTTGTTGATGGCTAGCCGCAAGCGTGGCTGGCCAGCAATCTACGGTCCCTATCTCAATTGGTAAATCAAGAGGCTCATCAAGCGCCAAACTCAGGGAGTACCGACCGGAGTCGGTTTCGTCGACCGTTCCTG
The DNA here is from genome assembly GCA_963662435.1 of Dehalococcoidia bacterium. Classification (GTDB taxonomy): domain Bacteria; phylum Chloroflexota; class Dehalococcoidia; order Lucifugimonadales; family VXLM01; genus VXLM01. The sequence goes on from OY759598.1 coordinate 238,957, forward strand.
TGAGGTTGGCACCTGCGATAGACTCGGCGGCGTCATCGAGCATGAAGTCCAGCCGAATGGCGTCCTCGTCTTCGGCAACTGTCCCCGCTTCTTCCGGGTCGAACTCCTCAACAAGGCTCCGAAACTTGCCACCCTCTCCTTGGCCCGGTGGGGCCAGCAGTGCGTCGATACCGAATTTGCTCTTGCTGCCGACTAGCTCAACCATGAACTCGACATTCCTGGGCGGATCTCCGAGTGCTGCACCAGTGGAGTTTGCCGAGCCTATGCCGACACGGGCTTTCCACCCGTCATCTATCACGTAGACCTTCGCATGAAGGCCGGACAGAGGAGGGAGCGAATCTTCTGTGTCTTCAGATTCGGGTTCCAGACCGGACCTGAATACGTAGACTTCGTCGAACGCACCCACCGCTGCAGCCTCAGCAGTTAGCAACGCCTCTCGCCGACTAATGAGTACGGAGCGTGGACGCCGACGGGCAACCGACCTGAGGAAACTATTGTCCAGAAATGGCGAAATGACCAGGAGCGAGCGGTGTTTTAGGTCCGGGTAGGGTACATTCCTGTCGCTGATCCCGAAGGAAAGCATTCGGCTAAGCTCCAGGCCGTCAGGAGGGTGGAACTGAACGTTTGGTAGTTCGTCGGAGATGATCGCAATACTCTCCTCCTGGAAATCGGAGGGCGGATTGATCGCGAGAGCAGGTAGGGCCCGCATGAATTCCGCAATTGGGCCGTTGAGTGCGTTCTCAGGAGCCCGTTCCTGAATCAAGTCACCATCGAGTACAAGAGAAGCGTCCCATGAGGTATCGAAGGTGAGGTTCCTTGACTGGCAGATCAAGCGATATCTGATCTGGCCATCGGCGGCGTCGCCCCGTGGTTCATAACGGAGGACCCAGACCTTGGGATGGAAGATACCCTTGGACTGACCACGTTGAGTGGGGAACACCGCTACTACCGACTGTTCGATGAATGCCAGTGCCGGCTGACGCGCACGAGGGACTCCGGTTTGTCCACCGTGACAGAATACGGTGATGCGGTCTGCGTATCTGCGAGCACTTTCCAGCAATGATAGAGGTTCAGTAGGTATTTGTCCGTCGCGGTCCTGTACATCGCTGAAGGTGAATGCGAGCGGGACAGATAGAAGCGTCATCAGATCCAGGGTAAACGTTGTGCCGACGGCCCGATCCAGCACGTAGCCATCGGGTGGCCGCAGGGTATCCAAGAATAATCGGCGCTGACCCGGCTCGAACATTAACCTTGCACCAGAGCGGACATGATGTCGGAGGTGATGCGTTGAACCTGCGTCCAGCGGAACTCCAGGGGTGCAGGCGTAGGGAAGCCCCGCCGACGGTCGCGCGCCTCGGCATATGTCAACCGGGCCCGAGCACCCTTCAGCACATGCTCTCTTTGCTGGATGAGTCTCTGGGCTTCCGTCGAGTCGGCGATGGACCCGCCAGTCTGCATCAACGCCAATTCATACCAGCGGCCTGCGAATTCCCGCGTAGCGGGGCGAAGCCTGGGGTTCGCCCGAAGCAGCCGCTCCCACATAAAGATACGGTCCCATCGTTCCAGATCGGGACCGGCACTGGCTATCGACTCAGTCCATGCGGCCAGGTCACGTGTGAACACGTTGACATTGTCCTCGTCGTCCAGCTTTCTAGCCAACATGAGGTTGTAAAGGAGGACCGCCCCCTGATGCACCAGGCTCAAAAGGCGGGCATCGTTCAACCAATTACGTGCCGATGCGGGTGCAGTAAGCGCCGTCGGGTGATACCAAGGATAGGCGGCACTGTAGACATCCACCCCCACGCCGGTCTGAAGGATGTGAGCAAGTAGGCTGTCAGGGTGGGAAAGGACGACGCGCTCACGTAGGAAGCGCGCCTCGTCGGGGGAAAGCACGAATGAGGCGACTTCGGGGAAGCCATCGGGCGGGGGAGGAATGGAAGCCCAGTTCTCCCTGACGCCGTCGGCAGCCTCGTCGCGACGACCCTCCACCGGCTCTTCAAGTGCACGCCCGAGTTGATGCAACTGCGATCTTCGGCCGAGGTCAGAGAAGTATGATGAGATGGAACCTGAATAGCGACGGATTCCCCACCGGGCCATGCCCAGCCAGTAGATGTCTATGGGCCACCGCTGGAGGGCCGCACCTGCCGCAACTCCAATCACTCCTGTTTCGTTGGGGCCATGAGCCGCTACGAGGGCATCACGGAGCTTCATTTGGAGTTGGCGTGCCCTGTCCTCTGAGCCCCGGGGTGACCCCTCCTCGACTATGTTCAATATCCACGGGATGAAGAGGAAGTAGCGGGCCCTTGTCTGAATCGTGCTGGTACCGGGGAAGAGGGTGTCCGCAATCGTGTCGCGGATGGTGCCGATTCCCAACTCGTCGAGCGTCCCTGGCTCGTTCAACGCCGACACGAGTTCCATGACCGAGCGGCGTTCGTGTTCGCTGCTGTCCAGCCAGCTTAGTGTTGAGGTGGACACCATTGATTTAATTCGTGCACCTTGTGACGGGCGTTGAGCAACCCCATGCAACGGGGGCACTGATTATCCCAGCGCGAACGTCGATACGCAATATCAAGTCTTGTAGGTGGCAGCGTGATAAAGTTAGCCTATTCGCGGGAGGAATGTGGAGCATGAGCAGCCTGAATATCAGCAACTTCATATGGGGCATCGCGGACGACGTGCTGCGCGACGTATACGTGCGTGGCAAGTACCGCGATGTCATCCTTCCGATGACGGTCATCCGCCGCTTGGACGCCGTGTTGGAACCGACGAAGGACGCGGTGCTCAGTATGAAGAAAAACCTCGACGCGGCCGGCGTTGCGAACCAGGACGCCGCGCTCCGTCAGGCGTCCGGGGAGGCCTTCTACAATACGTCGCCGTACCGACTTCGCGACCTTACCTACAGGGCCCAGCAGCAGCGTTTACGAGCCGACTTCGAGGCGTACCTCGACGGCTTCTCCTCTAACGTGCAGGAAGTCCTCGACAAGTTCAAGTTTCGCAACCAGATTCCTGATCTGATCGAGGCCGACGCCCTTGGCTTTCTCATTGACAAGTTCCTTGATAACTCCGTAAACCTCAGTCCCAGGCCCGTTTTGAATGGGGACGACACCGTTCGGCTCGAGGGACTGGACAACCACTCCATGGGCACGGTCTTCGAGGAGCTTATCCGGCGGTTCAACGAGGAGAATAACGAGGAGGCGGGGGAGCACTTCACCCCTCGCGACGTGGTGCAGTTGATGGCACACCTCATCTTTGAGCCGGTGGCCGATCAGATCGAGTCCAGCACCTACCTCGTCTACGACGGCGCATGCGGCACGGGCGGGATGTTGACGGTCGCCGAAGAGACGCTAACCGGGCTTGCCAGCGGGCACGACAAGGATGTCTCGGTCCACCTGTTCGGACAGGAGGTGAACCCGGAGACCTACGCCATCAGTAAGGCCGACCTTATCCTCAAGGGCGAGGGCGACGAGGCCAACAACATCGGATTCGGCTCCACGCTGTCCAACGACTTCTTTCCCGGCAAAGAGTTCGACTTCATGCTCTCCAACCCGCCCTACGGCAAGTCGTGGAAGACCGACCTCGAACGTATGGGAGGCAAGAGGGACCTCAGGGACACGCGATTCCTGATCGACCATGGCAATGACCCCGAATACAGCCTGGTTACTCGCTCCAGCGACGGGCAGATGCTCTTCCTCGCCAATTTGCTCAGCAAGATGAAGCAGGATACGGAGCTCGGCAGCCGCATAGCGGAAGTGCACAATGGCAGCTCACTCTTCACCGGCGACGCGGGGCAGGGCGAGAGCAACATCCGCCGATGGATCATCGAGAACGACTGGCTCGAGGCCATCGTCGCCCTACCGCTCAACATGTTCTACAACACCGGCATTGCGACATACATCTGGGTGCTGAGCAACCGCAAGGACGATCACCGCCGCGGCAAGGTGCAACTCATCGACGCAACGGAGTGGTACAAACCGTTGCGCAAGAACCTCGGCAACAAGAACTGCGAGCTTGCCGACGTGGACATCCGGCGCATCTGCGACGCCTTCCTCGCCTTCGAGGAGACCGAGCAGTCGAAGATCTTCCCCAACGAGGCCTTCGGGTACCGGAAGGCCACGGTTGAGCGGCCACTGCGACTGGAGGGCATCGACCCAGAACGAGCATACACGGCCAAGGACATCAAGACACTGAGGGAACAGGGTGTGCGCTCAGAGACGGCGCCGCCCGTCATCAAGAGGGTCCACAAGCGAGCCGTCGAGCCCGACCCCCTGCGCGGTCTCTTCGCCGCCACCGTTATAGGTAGGCCCGCAGTCGTCGAGTACGAGCCCGACACCGACCTCCGCGACACCGAGCAGGTGCCGCTCCTCGAAGAGGGGGGAGTCGAGGCGTTCCTCCGCCGAGAGGTGCTGCCCTACGCACCCGACGCGTGGTACGTGCCCTCCAGCGTCAAGACCGGCTACGAGATCAGCTTCACACGTTACTTCTACAAGCCCCAGCCGCTCCGCCCCCTGGAGGACATCCGCGCCGACATCCTCGCCCTGGAGCGGGAGACGGAGGGGTTGCTGGCGGAGATTGTGGGATGAATGAGGAAGTGGGCACATCATAAATATATTCGTAAGTTTCGAGTTCGACAGGGACAACGACCTCAAGAACAACTTTCTTGAACAGGCTAGGGAGAATACCCAGCACCAAGTCCGCAATTGCTCGCTCAATGAGGCATACCCAGACGAAACATGGAGGATCAGGGCGCGGGAGGCCATCAGGGAATGCGATGTCGTAGTTGTCCTGATCGGCGAAGACACCCACAACGCTCAGGGCGTTGTGGTGGAGACGGACATGGCCCGTAGCTTTGGTAAGCCCATCATCCAGGTCAGGCCACAGGGTAGGCCGTACCAGGGGCTGACCCGTCTCGGAGATCCGATCACATGGCGATGGAGCCGCATCAACGCCGTGCTGGATGAGATAGCGTCCGGGAGCCGATAAGCAAATTCCGACGACTGTTTGCAAGGGAGGTACGAAGTGGGCGAAGAATTATCCCTAAATCACGACTCACCTGCCGTTCAGAAGCACCTTGAGATAACGCAGAACGTTATCACGCGGATGGCGGAGAAACCGGAATATTCCCTCATCGCTCTCATTCCTGCGGTCCTCTTCCTCATCCTCGATACCTACTACCTCGCCTTGGAGCGAGGGTTCCGCGAGTCGTACAACGCCTTCGTGCGGAAGTTGAGCGGCGACGAGCCTATGCTCGCCGACTTGTACAAGGTGGCACCGTCCGGCTCCGTGGCGGGACACTTCGGAGCGAGCCTAAAGTCCTTCTCTATCTGGACGTTCTACGTCACTTTGGTGGTAATGGTACTTTTTGTCTGGTGGATGCTTGGACGGTAGGCGAGCAACGTCGATAGCTCGATAAGTACTGGCGCAAAGGAAGGACTTGCCGTGGCCCCAGTCCCCAGGCACAAGGTGTTCATCAGCTTTCACGAACAGGACATCGGATACAAGGAAGACTTCGTCCGCATGATGGGAAAGCGCATCGTGGACAGGTCGGTCGATACAGGGAACATCGACGATACCGACCTCAAAACAGCAACGGTGCGACAGAAGATTCGTGACGAATACATTCGAGACGCCACCGTTGCCATTGTGCTGATAGGTCGCCGCACGTGGCAGCGGAAGCACGTGGATTGGGAGATCGGTTCGAGCATCCGGAAGACCAGGAGGAATTCGCGGTGCGGGCTACTGGGTATTATCCTCCCAAATCATCCCGACCATGGAATGAAGCTCTATACCCCACAACTGGTCCCCCCTCGCTTAGCGGACAATTGCGACGGAGAGGACCCGTACGCGTTCATCTACGATTGGCCGCGACCTTGGACGCCTGCCAAGATTGCCGAGTGGGTCCACCAAGCCTACGACCGGAGGTCTGGACCGCCACCGGACAACTCACGTAAGTCGTTTGCCCGCAATAGGACCAGGGACTACAGGAAAGGCTGGCAAGGCTAGACTCCATGGGATCCATCCCCAAATCCTGCCCCACCTACGAGCCCTCCGGCGTCGAGTGGCTCCCTGACGTACCAACGCAATGGTACGCGGGGACACTGCTATACTGGCATTGGAGCCAGAGACGGAGGGGCTGCTGGCGGAGATTGTGGGAGCAGAAACGCCGTGAACAAAGAGGTTGAACGACATTCCGAGCAGGCCCTCCGGGTGGCTCGGCATACGCGCATTTCCACCAAGACCCTCGGAGCCGATATACTAGCATTGAGGCGGGTGAGCGGAGAGACGGATACCCGCGGACCCGGACCGAAAGCGAGGTGATCTCATACCAAACTGGGACGATTGCGATGCGGTCGAGCGCCAGGCTGACAAGGTGAGCGGCGCTTGGGTATTTCGCGGAACTCGTGTGCCCGTATCGGCGCTCTTCGAAAACCTCAGGGCCGGCGCATCCGTAGAGGAGTTTCTTGACTGGTTCGAGTGCGTTGACGCCCGGCAGGTACTGGTCGTACTCGAACATGAGCTAAAGTCACTATCGGTTTGACAGGCGTATGAGAATCCTGTTCGACCAAGGCACTCCCAGACCGCTCCGCAGACATCTGACAGGTCACTCGGTAGATACCACCTTCCGGCTGGGATGGTCCCGGCTAAGCAACGGCGACCTGCTGGACAGAGCCGAGGAACAGGGATACGATATCCCGATTACCACCGACCGGCAGATTCGACATCAGCAGAATCTTGGCGGGAGAAAGCTGGCCATCCTCGTTCTGAGTACGACGGCTTGGCCCGATATACTCCTACGTGTCTATGACATTTTGACCGCCGTAAATGAGATCGGCCCGGGCGACTTCAGGGAGTTCCGCATTTGACATACAAGCCGCAGCCGCTCCGCCCGCTGGAGGACATCCTCGCCCTGGAGAGGGAGACGGAGGAGTTGCTGAGCGACATTGTGGGCAGTGCGTTATGAATCCAATCCCGTCTTTCCAAGAAGGCAGCATCGAAGCACTGGCCAAGCTCCTAGGAGAATGCGGATCTGGGTCTGACATAAATCGGGTGTTAGAGCACCGTGGCATTCATGACGGTTCTGGCCAATCCACCAAGTGGAGGAGACTGGACTGGATATTCTTGGACATTCAACGCCGCGACCGGTGTGCCAACCAGGTACTCAACTTCATTCAATCCCTCTTGGCACCTCCTCGGTTCGTAGGCAGGAACGAGGAATTCGAGGCGCATCGCACTGAGTTGAACACAATCTTGGCACTTTCGGGGCTGCAGTACAGGGCTGATGGCAAGTTTCGAAGAAGCCAAGCGGCCACCACTCTCACTGAAGCAGAACGGCGAACAAATGCCATTCAAGCCAAGTTCCAAGGCAGGCGAATCCATCCTGAAGTGTTGAAGTACTGCAAAGCTGAACTGATGCAAGACAACTACTTTCACGCTGTCTTCGAGGCTTCCAAGGGTCTGGGTCAACGGATTCGTGACGAGTCAGGCGTTGATGGAGATGGGGCTAATCTCGTGGATAGAGTCTTCCCTGTCAATCGACTGGTTTTGGCATTCAACACGCTACAGACCGAAACGGAGAAAACAGAGCACAAGGGATTTGCTCTATTGCTGAAGGGTTGCTTCGCAGCAGTAAGGAATCCCCTCGCGCACGAACCCAAGATCATGTGGGATGGTGAGGACGATGCGGCTGAGTTCTTCACATTGATTTCCCTACTCCATAGTAAACTGGACGACTGCGTTCGGACTGGAACTAGGTACGGCCCGTGATCTCCACTCCCCAACCCTACCCCGCCTACAAATCCTCCAACGTAGAGTGGCTCGGCAACGTCCCAGCGCATTGGGAAGTGCGGCGAATGCGGGCCGTTGCGGAAATGCGGGTCAGCAACGTAGACAAACATATCAAGGATGATGAATTCCCAGTTCGTTTGTGCAACTACGTTGATGTCTACAAGCACGACCGCATAACGCAGGCCATGCCCTTCATGAAAGCAACAGCTTCAACTGACGAAATCGCGAGATTCCGGCTGCGGAAAGGCGATGTGCTCATCACCAAAGACTCGGAGGCTTGGGACGATATCGGAGTTCCGGCTCTAGTCACAGACTCAGCGGATGATCTTCTCTCTGGATACCATTTGGCCCTATTGCGGCCATATAGGGAAACACTTGGGAGCTATCTGGCGCGAGCCTTGCAAACCAAGGGAGTAGCGTATCAGTTCCATGTGGGAGCGAATGGAGTGACCCGATATGGGCTCACCCATGCAAACATACAATCCGTCTGCCTCCCCCTCCCTCCCCTCCCCGAACAGCGGGCCATCGTGCGGTACCTCGACCACGTGGACGAGCGCATCCGGCCGTACGTAAGCGCAAAGGAAAGGCTCATCGCGCTGCTGGAGGAGGAGCGGCAGGCCGTCATCCACCGCGCCGTCACGCGGGGCCTCGACCACAACGTCCGCCTCAAGCCCTCCGGCGTAGAGTGGCTCGGCGACGTCCCGGCGCATTGGGAGGTGTTGCCAATAAAGCGGGCCTTCTTGTCAGTGGATTATGGCATATCGGAATCTGCGTCCGATTCAGGTACAATCCCAATCGTGACCATGGCACATGTGAAAGACGGAGGTGTGACAGTGCCCGCCACTGGCGGCGTCGACTCCGTTGACTCGGGCTTGCTGTTGCAAGAAGGTGACTTGCTGTTCAATCGTACGAACAGCAAAGAACTGGTTGGAAAGGTTGGCCTATTCATTGGGCGTGATTCCTCGGTGACATTCGCTTCATATCTTGTGCGGATGCGCCCTCTTCCAAATCACGAACCCGAATATCTGAATATGACCCTCAATGATGTCGCAATCTTGTCACGAGCTAGAAGGGAAGCAATTCTGAGCCTGCATCAGTCCAACCTAAATCCGACTAGATATGGGCGGCTTCACATTGCCTTGCCACCTAGGGAAGAGCAGAGAGCCATCCTCCAGAGCTTACGGAAACATACGGCGAGCATCAACCAACTAATCGATAAGTCTCGACGTCAGACAAATCTCGTTCAGGAATTCCGCGTACGGTTGATTGCAGACATTGTTACCGGCAAGCTCGATGTGCGCGAGGAGGAAGAAAGATCTCTGTACCAGTGCGAAGAGTCACCACTCTTCGGCGATGCGATAACCATCTCATCCGACCCTACAAATGTGGCTGAACTATGAACTCTGACGTACAAAACCAGCAGAACTTACACAGGTTGAAACACATCAGCCCACTTCGCTATCCGGGAGGTAAAGCCGCGCTTGCCGACTTCCTTGCCCACACCTTGGCATTGAACAATCTCAATGGCTGTTCCTATTTTGAGCCCTTAGCCGGTGGTGCTGGTGCAGCCCTGCTCCTCCTCCTGAAAGGCGTTATAGCTGAATTACACCTAAATGACCTTGACCCACGCATCGTAGCATTCTGGAAAGCCGTGTTTAATGAATCAGAGAGATTCGCTGAAGCCATTCTGACCGTGCCTGTGAACATTGCGGAGTGGCGTAGACAAAGCGAGATCTGCCTTCAGGCAGACTCAAGCAAGACATTCGAACTCGGGTTTGCCACTTTCTATCTGAATCGTTGCAATAGGTCGGGCGTCATAACCGGGGCAGCTCCAATTGGTGGTTATTCACAGGAGAGCAACTGGAAAATAGATGCTCGCTTCTATCGAGAGCAACTCTCGACACGCGTATGCGTGCTCGCAGATCTACGTGATCAAATACATGTCACTGGAATGGATGCTCAAGATTTTCTTGTCCAACAACTTCCGCGTGGCCACAAACGTCAAAATGTCTTCGTATATCTTGATCCTCCTTACTACGCGAACGGCAGACGGCTCTATATGAACTCATACGACGATCGAGACCATCGGAATCTTTCTTACTACTTGCGACGACAGAGAATCCTGAAATGGGTCGCGTCATACGACGATTCCGAATATATCAGAAGGCTATACGCATCATGCCAAGTCTTCGACAACATATTGCAATACAGTCTACAAAGGAAGCGACTGGCCAAGGAACTCCTGATCGCACCTTCCCACGTTCGGCTTCCTAGCTCAATTGACCCACGCGGGGACGTGGCTCTTTCGGTGGCATAGAAAGGAGCTTCCAATGAATTCCAGCGACACCACAATGATCAGTGTCTCTAAGCTGACATTCGATCTCGAGAATCCTCGCCTCGCTGAGCATGACGTCAGAGAATTGTCGTCCGAAACCGACATTGTTCAGGTCCTCTGGGACGAGATGGACGTCCATGAGTTAGTGCTGTCGATCGCCGCTAGCGGCTTCTTCCAGCATGAGCCCCTAATCGTTATGCAGAGAACTGATGCGAATGTTGTCATCGAAGGAAATCGTCGACTTGCTGCGGTTAAGGTACTTTTGGACCCAACACTTATTGGGGATTCTGCAAAAGACATTCCTCCCATTAGCAAGGCGAACAAGAAGCAACTTAGGTCTTTACCCACCATAACTGGCAGCCGTAAAGAGGCGTGGCGCTACATCGGCTTCAAGCACGTAAATGGTCCGGCCAAATGGAGTAGCTATGCCAAATCTCAATACATCGCTAAAATACATAGGGAATTCGGCATTGAGCTAGAAGAGATAGCCAAGCAGATTGGTGACACTCATAGGACCGTGCAGAGGCTCTTCCGAGGGATGATGGTTATAGAGCAGGCCGAAGAGATGAGTGTATTTGATCGTGAAGACCGCTGGAATAGACGTTTCGCATCATCACATCTTTATACGGGTTTGGGCTATACAGGTATCAGTACATTTATAGGTTTACGGCCAGAATCCGAGGAAGATGAGGAGCCAGTACCCCCTGAGAAAAAGGAAGCTCTGCGGGAACTCTTCCTGTGGCTCTACGGTAGCAAGCGGGAGGAAACGCGCCCTATTATACAGTCGCAGAATCCCGATCTCAGACACCTAGATGCAGTTGTTGCTAATAGAGAGGCGGTCGCCGCGCTCCGTGATCGTGGTGATCTTGCCTACGCCTTTGAAGTCAGTCGACCGTCTTCTAATGTCTTTGAGGAATCCCTACTTTCCGCCAAGAGAAATCTTGAGAAGGCGCGCGGTTTACTTTCAGTCGGCTATGATGATTCGCCTCAGCTATTGAGAATTGCAGAAGAAGTATCTAGGCTCGCGGATGATTTGTGGACGGAAATGGACCTCAGTCGTGAGAGGCGCAAGGCAAGACGTAGGAAGCGGCGCGGTACGAGGAGTGGCTAGTGTTTAAGTGGCCGACACCTCCGTCCTCCCGTGCACCTAGACATGAACTTGCCGACTTCGCTGAGCTGACGTGCTGGCGGGACAATCATACCTCAGCAACGGATCTTTCGCGGCTACTGGGCAGGCTTGAAGAAAACGCCTATTTGGATGGTGTGCCTGAAGAGGAAGAATCCGATAGGATTGTCGATGAAGCATATGAAGAGATCCAACGACGCTTGGAGGCATGTGGCAGCGGCTATCCCTTTGTAATTGGAGAACGTGGCAATACACTTCAGCCTAGCCAGGATACTGATAACGTCAGGCATGTCGTTTACAAGTACATGCTGCTTGCCACTAGGCTCAATATGAAGGACAACCGCATACAGGCGGGTATTGATGGGACGCAGCTCTTTGAAGAGCTTGCGGCGGAAGTGGCAAGGGAATACTTTGGTGATCGATCCAAGAGCCTTGTATTTGGTGCTAAATCAGACAGCCCCAGCTTCGAATTGAGGGTTGACCACCTTTGCGACCAAATAAAGGAAGGTGGGGGATTTGTAAGTAACGACTTGGACGACACAAATGTGAAGGATGGCAAATTGGATGTCGTTGTGTGGAAACCGTTTGCAGATGGTCTGCCTGGCAAACTCATTGGTTTTGGCCAATGCAAGACTGGAACCCACTATCGGGACTCCATTGCCCAACTACAGCCCGATGCATTCTGTAGCAAGTGGATGCACCGAGCTCCTGCCGTGCCTCCCATGCGCATGTTCTTCGTTGCTGAAGCACTGGCATTGGCCGAGGGCAGTAGGCGAAATATGTCAATCGACGCGGGTCTACTGTTCGACCGGTGCAGGATCATCGACTTCAGTAGTGGTATCGGTGAAGGTGTAATCGAGACCATGAGACAATGGACGGTGGCGGCGGCCGAGGCAGCTGAATTGGCGGAGGGGAATAGGTAGGAAGTGCCTGCACAAGCCTCTTACTGGGAAGCTTGGAGGCTTAGGTAATACGGTCAAAGGCGCTCGGGGCAAGTGGGGGAAGATCATAGCCGACACCACTGAAAAAGGCCTTGAGAGCCTCATCTGCGAGGCGCTGACGGGCCGTCCGTGCGAACAGTCGCAGACGGGTGCGATCCGTGAGCGGCCTTCCAACTACGGCGTGGGGTGGAAATGCGGAGACCCGTCGGACTATGACCGCGAGTTCTGCGTTGACCTCGTTCAGTTGTCGGCGTTCTTGAGTGAGACACAGTCCGAAGTCGCAGAGGCGCTCGCCCTCGACGAGGACGGGCCGACGCGACGCAATTTCCTATCCCGCCTGCAGGGAGAAATCGCCAAGCGCGGCACCATAGACGTGCTGCGCAACGGTATCAAGCATGGGCGCCATGATCTCTATCTCTTCTACGGCACGCCCTCTCCCGGCAACGAGAAGGCGGCGATCCTCTACGAGCAAAATCGCTTCAGCGTCACGCGCCAGCTCCGGTACAGCAACGATAACGCGCAGTTGGCCCTCGACCTTTGCCTATTCATCAACGGATTGCCTGTCGCCACGTTCGAGCTGAAGAACAGCCTCACCAAGCAGACGGTGGATGACGCGGTCGAGCAGTACAAGCGCGACCGCAATCCACGTGAGAAGCTGTTCGAGTTCGGACGCTGTCTCGTTCACTTCGCGGTCGATGACCACGAGGTGCGCTTCTGCACAGAGCTGAAGGGCAAGTCGTCGTGGTTCCTCCCATTCAACCGCGGCTGGGACGACGGCGCGGGGAATCCTCCGAACCCGAACGGGCTCAAGACCGACTACCTGTGGAAGCAGGTGCTCACCCGCGACGGCCTCACCGACATCATCGAGAACTACGCCCAGGTCGTCGTCTCGAAAGACCAGAAGAACGGACGAGTCAAGCGCGACCAGATCTGGCCGCGATTCCACCAGCTCGAAGTCGTCCGCAAGCTGCTCGCCGACGTGTCGAAAACCGGAGTCGGCCGTCGCTACCTGATCCAGCATTCCGCCGGCAGCGGCAAGTCGAACTCCATCGCGTGGCTCGCGCATCGGCTTGTGGGCCTTGAGAAGGATGACGCGCCGGTCGTGGACTCGGTGATTGTGGTGACGGACCGCCGAGTCTTGGACAAGCAGATAAACGACACCATAAGGCAGTTCTCCCAGGTCGCCGCCGTGGTCGGTCACGCCGATAAGTCTGGTGATCTACGCAGGTTCATCGAATCGCGCAAGAAGATCATCATTTCGACTGTACAAAAGTTCCCATTCATCATCGACGAGATCGGCAACGAGCAGCGTGGCCGCCGCTTTGCCATCATCATCGACGAGGCGCATTCGAGTCAGGGAGGACGCACCTCGGCGGCGATATCGATGACCCTCGGCAAGGCAGGCGAAGCGGAAGAGGAAGAGACCACCGAGGACAAGATCAACAAGATCATGGAGAGCAAGAAGCTGCTGAGCAATGCCAGCTACTTCGCCTTCACGGCAACTCCCAAGAACAGGACGCTGGAGATATTCGGAGACCCTGAGCCTCAGACGGACGGCAGCGTCCGGCACAGACCGTTCCACAGCTACACGATGAAGCAGGCGATTCAGGAGGGCTTCATCGTCGACGTGCTCAAGCACTACACGCCAGTGGACAGCTACTACCGGCTGGTGAAGACCGTGGAGGGCGACCCAGAATTCGACAGCAAGAGGGCAGGAAGGAAGCTCCGTCGATACGTCGAGAACCACGACCACGCGATACGCCTCAAGGCCGAGATCATGGTCGACCACTTCCACGAGCAGGTGGACGGCTTTCGCCGGATAGGCGGTCAGGCGAGAGGCATGGTCGTGACCGACAGCATAGAACGGGCGATACGCTACTTTCACGCAATTCGCAGCTACCTGGATGAGCGAGACAGTCCCTATCAAGCAATCGTAGCCTTTTCGGGCGAGCACGAATACGACGGGGACAAGGTAACTGAGGCGTCGCTCAATGGCTTCCCGTCGAGCCAGATTGCCGACATGATTCAGGAGCATCCTTACAGGATTCTTGTGTGCGCCGACAAGTTCCAGACCGGCTATGACGAGCCGCTCCTGCATACGATGTATGTCGACAAGGTGCTCTCCAGCGTCAAGGCCGTTCAGACGCTCTCACGCCTGAACCGCGCGCATCCGCAGAAGCACGACGCCTTCGTTCTCGACTTCATGAACGACACCGATACGATCCAAAACGCTTTTGCGGACTATTACCGGACGACGATTCTCTCGGACGAAACCGATCCCAACAAGCTGCACGACCTTAAGGCGGCCCTCGACGGCTATCAGGTCTACTCACCCGACCAGATCGACGAGCTCGTCAAGTACTACCTGACGGGCGAGGACCGAGAAACTTTGGACCCGATTCTCGATGTCTGTGTCGCCGAGTACTTGCAGAGCCTCGATGAGGACGGTCAGGTGGACTTCAAGGGCAAAGCGAAGGCGTTCCTCCGGTCCTACGGGTTCCTCTCTGCGATATTACCCTACACCAACGCGGAGTGGGAGAAACTGTCGATATTCCTAACCCTGCTTGTGCCCAAGCTCCCCGCTCCTATCGAAGACGACCTATCGAAGGGGATTCTCGAAGCTATCGACATGGACAGCTATCGAGTGGAGAAGCAGGCGGTGCAGGATATGCAGCTTGCCGACGAAGACGCGGAGATCGACGCCACACCGGCGGACGGAGGTGGCAGCAGGCCGGAGGCTGAACTCGACCTTCTCTCGAACATCGTCAGGGACTTCAACGACAGGTGGGGAAACATAGAATGGAAGGACTCTGACAAGATCGAGAGAGTCCTTGCTGAAGACCTTCCGGCCAAGGTTGCTGCGGACAAGGCGTATCAGAATGCCGTGGCCAACTCCGACAAGCAGAATGCGCGTATCGAACATGACAAGGCCCTCGAACGAGCCGTGACGGAGCTGCTTGCCGACCATGCGGAGTTGTTCAAGCAGTTCAGTGACAACCCATCGTTTCGCACATGGTTGTCGGAGATGATCTTCTCGGCAACTTACGACCGAGCCGCGTAGCCTACTTCCACCAGAGACCGAGTGTCAGCACGCGCGGAGCTTCCGAGCATGTCCTTGAGCCGCGCCAGCAACGTCGGAGCGGTGGTGGAATGGAGGATGTGCATCCAGCGTCCTCTATCAGTACACTGCCATCGGCCCGGACATCCAGGGTAACTCTGCTGCCCGACAGCAAGGATATGCCGATTAGTGACTCACTGCTGGATTCGAGGACTATCACATTGCGGTGTCAAGGGCGGAGCGAACGGCCTGTTGAAGAAGTCTGGGTTGTGGCCAATCCAGGTGGCGAATAAGATGGGGCGAGCATCATGATTGGGAGGGACTACGATGCTCGACGCATTGGACCGCTTCAGCAGAGACTCCACGCTGTTCAAATTCACCAACAAGCGCCTGCGGGACTTCATTGATCCAAAGCATCTGTTGATTCAGATCGATGAGCAGTTTGACTTCCCGAAGCTCGTTGAGCCTCTCGAGGAATACTACTGCCGCGAGATGGGCAGGCCCGCCATCCACCCGGAAGTGCTTGTCAGGGCCCTGCTCATCTCCTCGCTATACAACATCACCTCCTTCCGGCGGTTGTGCTCTGCCATCTCTGAGAACATCGCCTTCCGCTGGTTCTGCTTCCTGACCATAGACGACAGGGTGTTCGATCACTCGACGATCAGCTACTTCATCGAGCGCGTAGGCAACGAGGGGTTCGGTGAGATATTCCAATTGTTCAACGAAGAGTTGCTGAGACTGGGGCTGCTGTCGCGGAAGATGTACGCCGACTCCAGCCTGGTCAGGGCGAACGTCAGCGGGCATGACCTATCACCCAGCGGCATGACCGTAGAGGAGTTCAGAGAGAAGGCTGTGGAGGAGAACGGTCTGTTCATTGTGAGAGGGCAGCAGACAGATGGGGATGGTGTTGTGCGAGAGAGCGTAAGCTACTACTAAGACCCCAAGGGACGGTTGCCGCTTAGTCAGGTTGATACGGACGCCAGATGGCGAAGCACACGACACGACAGGCGTCCGAACCTGCATTACCAAGAGAATGCCATAGTGGATCGTGGAGGCTTCATAGTGGCGCGGAAGGCTACTCATGCAAGCGAAGGCGACTGGAGGCCGCTGATCGGAATGTTGGATCAGCTACCGATCAGACCTGAGAGCTTGGCAGCGGACACCGGATACAACGACGGGCGTCTGAGGAAGCATCTGAAGGACCTGAGCATCACGGCATACATCCCGGTCCATCCGAACCAAGAGAGGAGCATGGTCACAAAGGGTGGCTTCGACTACCGAGGAGACCACCTGGTGTGTTCGGAGGGCAAGCGATTGGGCAGAGGGGCCCTGATCAAGAAAGACCGACAATTCCAGTATGTAGCTCGTCAGAAGGACTGCCAGCAGTGTCCTGTCAATACCGAGTGCCTACCGAAGGGACAGAAGCGACGTTTCGTGTTACTGAGCATGTACTACTCGTTGTTCCTAGAGGCGAGAGAGCGCAACAAGAGCGCATCGTACCAAGAGGAGATGGTCATACGGCGGACAACTGCAGAGGGAGTGTTCGCATCGCAGGACCGCTTAGGCTGGGCAAGAAGCAGGCTGCGCCGACTGTGGAAGGTGGACTGTGAGGGATACATGTCGGCATTGGCACACAATCTGAAGAAGGCGGTACGACGGCTCGAGTCATCCGCGGGACCACCTGAGCCGAAACGAGTGGCTACAGCTGTTGGCACGCAATCCGGATGACTTCGAGCTCAACGAGATGCCGACTAATGAAACTGACTCACATAAGCCGTCAGCTTGGTCCCAGTTCACGCTAATCTAAAGTTTCTTGAGTCTAGAAGAGCCAATACAGAAACAGAGCCGTCTTTACCCCACATCTTCAACAGGCCGTTCGCTCCGCCCTTGACAGAAATCGGCGTTGTGAGTCGGCGACAACCACAAAGAGGCCGGGAGATGGCGACGTAATCGCCGAGACTAGCAGGGTGTGGATCAAGTGTTACCTTCCTTCTGATTCCGCATTCTTATGTGGGATGAAATGTGGGATAAACCCTGACTTCACCCTCTTTTTGTAGCTAGATGCGACTCCTCACTCCGCTTCGCTACGTTCGGAATGACAGGTTTGGGGTGCTGCGTTCGGTATATGTCATGAGGGTCTTCGCCCGCGCCACCTGGAATAAAAATGGGGTCTTCGCGTGACAGGGTCCGAAGACTGGATTCCGGCCTCCGCCGGAATGACGGTATGTAGGTGGCGTTGCGGGGTTTTTCGTAGCAATCGCTAGAGGGCGCGGAGGTCGCAGAGAGGGAGAAAGTTGAGGGTGTTGCGAATGCGGCGAGACATGGGAGGCGAGGATTTTGGATTCCTGACTCCGCTTCGCTACGTTCGGAATGACAGGTTGGTGGTGCTGCGTTCGGTATATGTCATGAGGGTACTTCGTCCTCACCACCTGGAATGAAAATGGGGTCTTCGCCTGACAGGGTCCGAAGACTGGATTCCGGCCTACGCCGGAATGACGGTATGTAGGTGGCCTTGCGGTTTTTTTCGTAGCAATCGCTCATGTCAGGTTGTTACCGACACCACCAATCATGAAAAAGGCGCTAGCGTGTCAAGGCATCGTTTTGACGATCTTCGAGGAAGAGAGTAATTGCCTCACGAAGGTCAGGCCGGGCCTCTTCCTCTGTTCGTCCCTGGCCGTTGGCGCCAGGAATTTCGGGGCAGTATGCTATGTACCAGTCGTCGTCTTTCTCGATTGTGGCAGTAAACTCATTCAGCAATTTCGCTCACGACACTCTATTCCAAACATTCAGCCGCAAGGGAAATAGCACCTCACGCGGTCCGGGCAACGTTGAAGGACTCGTCGACGAACCACAGGCCCTGGTACTTTTGCAGGACCTCGGATGTGACGTCGATGTAGTCGCCCTGGCTCATGGCGGGTCTGAGTCGTTCGTCCTCTATCTGGGCGACGTAGGTTGCGGCGTTCCAGCCTGCGAGGAGCGTCGAGGTGCTGATGGAGGTCTCCAGCTCGGAGGGCGGGAGCCGCAGGTCATAGCGGAACTGCGCCCGCGAGTCGGGATAGCTGAGAAACCGGAGTTCGGGGTGGTCGTCGCTTAGCTGTTCATTCAGCTCTCTGAGAAGCTCCTGGCGAGGCGTAACAAATGGGTCCTCGTCGGGCCAGATGCCGCGGATTATTTCCATCCCCGGGTCTTTGCCTGTGGACTGGATGACGACCATGCAACCGCCGGGAGCCAGGGAGCGCGACAGGGGAGCAAGCACGTTGCGAACTTTGACCCTCGCAGTGGATCTCGCCCTGAAGGGCTGAGCCGCGACTATCAAGTCGTATTCCAGGTTGGAGTCTCCCTCTTGAGGGATTACAGGCGCGAGCGGCCATTCGTGGTCCTTGCGGTAGATGACCATCACCGAGGGAGTGTCGTAGAGGGGATTGCCAGTGCGCTCGCTGGGAGTCGTCTTCCACCAGTCTTGGACAATCCGCCCCAGGCCGCTGATCTGCTCGTCGAACTCGTAGGACGTGCTACCTTCAAGGGGGACCTCCAGCCAGTTGAGACGCGCCTGTTTCCCCTTCGATCCGGGGCGCAGCCAGGGCGCTTCCGAGTAGAGCATATTGGTCACTACCAGGACTGTGAGCGGATGCTCGGAGAACCTGTCAGCCATCTTTTCCAGGCTGATGCGGATGTCCTCCTGGCTGATCTCCTTGCCAACGATGAGAAAGGGGACGGTGGGATATTGGCGGTGGAGGTCTCTCATGAGTCGAGTCAGCACGGTCGCATCACCCATGCCGGCGTCAAAGACGCGAAGGGCCGGAGGCGTGGGACGGAGGCCCCTGATGTCCAAGGCGACGCGGTCGGCGATGACCTGCTTCTCGCTGCAGGTGCTCACGAATAGCAGGTACTTCTCGCGGTTGTCGTAGAACCGGAATTGTTGTTCGGGGCTATCGGGCGTTTTGACCATGCTGTGGCGCTGCGCTCGCGCGGGAGTCTTGGGGGAACCCTTATGGATAGGATGCATCAAACGGTGGGTCGGTGTCGATAGGAGGGACGATTCGCGAATCGCCCCTACGGTGTTAATGTCTGTTGGTGTCGGTGGCATCCTGCAGGAGAGATTGCTACAAAAGGAGACCCTGTATCGGACAATCCGACCTCCGCGTAGCGGAGAGAGGAATCTAGAATTCTCGTCTTCAGGGCAAAGTCCGTGGCCGGTTAGGTCATAGTGACAAAGGCAGACATCTTAGATTCCTCGCTCCGCTCGGAATGACAGTGTTTCGCGCCGGTTGGCCTCAGAGGTAGTCGCAAAGGAGCAGGGAGGCACCAAGCAGAATTGGGCCTTTCACCCTCACCCTAGCCCTCTCCCAAGACGGGAGAGGGGAATTCGCGAGAAGCTTAGTTAGGTGGACTTACGAGAAGGGACACTAGCCGGATATGGACTAGGCCTTGCCATTCCCTTCACACGATGTATGGGATGGTCTGCGGGCCTTCCGGGAGGACGCAGACTCGCGCGCCGTTTCCGTTTTGTCGAAGGGCGTCGGCTACCGTGTCCTCGATGCTGTCGATGGGTGTCAGGTGCGCCTGCCTGACCTGTTCGGGCGAAAGGTGACCAGACTTCAGGCATACGCTCGCGCGCATCTGTATCTGCGCCTGCAGTTGGACCTGCCATTGGTCGTGGACGTTGTGGCCGTCGGTGAGGATCATATCCAGGAGGTCTTCGGGCGAGTCGCGCATCGTGAGCAGCTTCTTGTACTGGCCGTGATCGGGTATGCCGTCGCTGCATTCGGCTGCGCAGACGATGGTCCCGCCCTCCTTGACGATCTGAGCGGCAGCAGACATACCCTTGACGGCCTGGTAGAGGTTCAGGTCGAGGGGATACCCGCTGTTGGTCGTCACGACCACGTCGAAGGGCATGTCGACTCCCTGCATGGCAGTGCTCTTGGCGGATCGGCACGCGGCCTCGTGGGCCTTGAACAGGTCGCCTGCGTAGACGCTGGTGATCTTCCGGTTGCGGTTGATCGTCACGTCGACGCTGAAGTCCACGCCGGTCATTGCGGCAATGTCTCGCACATCGTCGTGGACGGGATTGCCGTGGATGACGCCCCACTTCGCCATCGGGTGCGCGATGCGCTCAGCGTTGTGAAGCTGCATGATGGTGTCGAATCCGGCGAGCCCGGGAGCGACCATCTTTGGACCGCCACTGAACCCGGCAAAGAAGTGCGGCTCGACGAATCCTGTCGTTATTCGCACGTCCGCCTCCAGCCACGCCTTGTCCAGCCAAACAGGAATGCCGCTTGACGAGTCGCCGACGAATTCAAGGGTCTCGGTGTCGAACGCGCTGTGGTTGACGACGGGGAAACCGGCGGCGATGTCGGGGCCGAGCATCTCGTCGATCTCTTCAGGAGTGTTTGGGCGGTGTGTCCCAGTCGCGATGAGAATGGTGATTTGATCGTTAGGAACGTGTGCCAGTTCTCGCAACAGGACAGGCAGCAGTGTCCTCGACGGCATGGGGCGGGTAACGTCGCACACGGAGATGGCGACCGTCTGACCGGGCTTGACGAGTCGCCGGAGAGTAGGCCCTCCGCCAAGAGGATTGCGGAGTGCGTTGCGAATGGCACCTTCCTGGTCGGGGAGCCCGGGTACGTAGGTCGGCTCGATGACCGTTGTCAGGTCGTCGGGTAGCTCGACTTCGAGGCCCGTGCGTCCGTACGCGAGGTTGACCAGCATGGCTACGCCTTGAGCAGCTCTTGGCAGAATTCCACACACTGTACGAGTTCGGGTATGACGACGTACTCGCGGAGGGTGTGCATGTTGTAGTCGGCCATGCCACAGACGATGGCGGGGATGCCGTTCGCCCAGAATACGTTGGCGTCGCTCCCGCCGCCCGAAAGCTGGAAGTCCGGCTCCAGGCCGATGGCGCGAAGGGCGGTTGTCACACGCTTGGTCGTCTTGTGCTCTTCCTCGATGCGGAACGTCTTGAACTTGGGGTAGATGTCGCTTTCGATGGAGGCTTCGGGGAACTCCGCGCTCATGTCGGTCAGGACGTTCTGGATTTCGAGCAGCAGGTTATCCAGCGTCTCCATGTTCAGAGTGCGGAACTCGCCGGTGAGCGTGGCGGATTCGGGCACGGTATTGCGAGTCGAGCCGCCCTCGATGGTGCCGATGCTGAACGTGGTCTCCTCGTCGAGCCGTCCCTGCGGAAGGCGGGTGATGATCTCCGAGGCGACGCGAATGGCGGAGATGCCGTTCTCCGGCTCGATTCCCGCGTGTGCAGCCCGTCCGGTGATGGTGAAGTCGTAGGCGATGTACGTTGGGCTCGCAAGGGTGATCCGGTTCACGGGACCTTCGCGGTCGAACACGATTGATTCCCGCGAACGCACCTTGGAGAAATCGAGCTTGTGAGCGCCGATGAGACCAGGCTCTTCCTCCCTGGTAAGGACGACTTCGACCGGGATGGACGACGTGTTGTCCTCCCGCATCGAGGTGAGGGTCTCAAGAATGATCGCCAGGCCGGCGTTGTCGTCGCCGCCGCCGATGGTGGTGCCGTCCGAGGTGATGCGGTCACCGTCCACAATGGGATTGATCCCGTTTCCGGGGGAGACCGTGTCAAGATGGCCCGAGAGCATGAATGGGTCGTCTCCCTCCTCGTGGGCGATGACGTTGCCGTAGTCGTCCGTCTCGACCTCGAAGCCAAGGGCGGTCAGACGGCTCGTCATTTCTTCAGCCTTGGCCGTCTCATTGCCCGACTCGCTGTCGATCTGCACGAGGTCGCAGTACGTCATCACCAGGCGGTCTCGGTCGATCATATTTCCCCCTTCGCGGAACGGTTTCATTCTACCGACAGTATAGCAAGACAGGGGGAAGCGCCGCCCATTCAGCGCAGTTCGATGTGCTCGGAATCAGGGGGGACCGGAAGGGCGTCTTCGTGCACCGGCTGCACCGTCGCGCCCCACTCCTTGATGATATCCATTTCGCGGAGCATTGCCGTGCTCTGCTCGTAGACCTCATCGGGGTCCCAGTCTTCGAGCAACCGAGCAAGCAGCCGGTCCGACACTTCCTCGTAGGCCGGATCGGACCCCAGATCGTGGAGTTCTCCGGGGTCGTCGTCGAGGTTGTAGAGCACCGGCGCGTCGTGTCCCCGGTAGTAGTAGAGCTTCCATGGTCCCTGTCTGACCATGCGTGAAGGCGGGTCGGTACCGAGTCCGGGTACGCCCGTCATTCCGTGCAGCTCGCTGAAAGTCTCATTGGCGCGAGTTTGGTCCTTCGTGCCCTGCATCTCCGTCCACAGGGAGCGACCCGCGATTTCGGGCAGATCGCCTGCTCCTGTCGCCTCCGTGAAGGTGGGAGCGAGATCGAGGGTGTTGCAGATGACCGAGTTCCTCGCCTCTTCGGGTATGATGCCCGGCAGTCGCGCGATGAGTGGGACGCCGACCGACTCCTCGTAGTAGCTGCTCTTCCACCACATTCCATGTTCGCCCGCCGCCTCTCCGTGGTCGGTCGTGTAGACGACGAGGGTGTCCTGAGTCAGACCGGTCTCGTCGAGCTTGTCCAGAATCTTGCCAACCGAGGCATCGAAGAGTTCGCACATGCCGTAGTAGGCAGCACGCGCCACTCGGATCTGGTGCTCGGTGAGCGGCTCATGGATGTGTCGGAGCTTCTTCATGTTCTTGACGGCCTGCGGCTGCCTTTCCAGTTCGGTCGCCGTCGGCATGGGGACGTCGACCTTGTCGTAGTAGTAGTCGAATAGCTCTTCCGGCGCGAAGAAAGGGCAATGCGGCATCATGAAGCCCGCTACCGCGGCAAAGGGGCGCCCTCCATCGGTTGACTTCTCGTCGAGGTAGTCGACGAGGGAGTCTGTCACCATGTCGTCGAAGGCGTTGTAGGACGTGAGTCCCACGCCGGCCATCTCAACGCTCACCCGGTGCTGCGAGGTCGTGTCCTTCGGAATGTCCTTGAACATAGGCTCGCCCAGCATCGAGGCGCCGGGATGCGTGGCCATGTACTCGCCGAGTGGACGGTGCTCGAATCCATGCCGCTGGTCGGGACCAACGAAGTGCATCCGGCCGATCAGGGCCGTCTCGTACCCCGCTATGCCGAGGGAGTGCGCCCACGTGGGGATGCCGGAGTGGAGCACGTTCTGGTTCGTCCAGACACGATTGCCGGTCGGGGTGCGTCCGGTCATGAACGACATGCGGCTGGGAACGCATACGGGTGCAGGGCAGTAGGCGTTCTCGAAGAGCATCCCTTCCGAAGCCAGCCGGTCGAGGTTGGGAGTTCGCACGAGCGAGTCGCCGTAGCAGCCGAGCTGCCGCTTGCTGTGCTGGTCGGACATCAGCACGAGGATGTTGGGGCGGGACTTGTCTCTTGGGTTGCTCATGTTGCTGGAAACGGCTCTATTTGATCTGTGCTGATAATTTGAGGAGAACACTCACCCTAGCCCTCTCCCACGACGGGAGATGGGACCATTGTCACTTGTCTTGGCGATCAATTCGAAAGGAAGTAGTCGTGGCTCCGAATCGTGGACGCGCGACCATTAAGGCAGGATCGCCTTCGACCGGACTGTCCTGTCCGCCAGCCTGTCGGAGTCGGGTTGGGGCAGGCCGTCCGTGAACGGCTGGAAGGTCAGGCGCTCGGTAAGCTCCATCGAAGGACTCGACAGGTCTTGCGTGTAGAAGCGCGAGGATGGGAACAGGTCGCCCGGATAGGTGAAGTTCGGCAGCGTGGCCACCTCGACGCAGAGGGCGCCTCCGAGGGCACTTTCCAGCATTCCCCCGATCCAGACGGGTACGCCCGTGTCCCGGCAGAGGTCGTGGACGGCGAGGGCGTTGCTCAAGCCGCCGATCCTTCCCGGCTTGATGTTGATGTACTGCGCCGCGCCGACCTGAACGGCCTGCTCAGCAGCCTTGACGCTAACGATGGTCTCGTCGAGGCAGACCGGCGTCTGGATCTGTTTGGCAAGTTCGGCATGGTCGAGCACGTCGGCGTAGTGGAGCGGCTGCTCGATGAACGCGAGTCCCATGTCGTCGATGGCCTTGAAGAATGGCAGGTCGTCCAGGGTGTAGCCGGAGTTGCAGTCGATGTGGAACGTCATTTTCGGGAACGTTGACGTGACGGCCTTGAGCATGTCCAGGTCCCAGCCTGGGGCGGTCTTGAGCTTGATGCGCGGGAATCCGGTATCTACAGCCTTCTGGATGTTGCCCAGGAGCATGTCGATGGAGTCCTGGATGCCGAAGTCCGCGCCTGCCTCGACCTCCCGCGTCTCGCCGCCGAGCAGCCGGTGCACCGGAGTCCCGGTGATGGTGCTTTCGAGCGTCCACCAGAGAATCTCGATTGCCGCCTTCGCGAACGAGTTGCCCTTGAAGACGGCGAGGCGGTCGTTCAGGTCCTGCGCAGTCTCGTATTCCCGGCCGACGACGAATGGCCCGAACACCTCCGTGACGTGGTAGAAGACGGAACCTGCACTCTCAGGAAGGTAGGTGGGGGCGAAGAACGGCGTCGACTCCGACCATGCGGTGTGGTCGCCGCTCGTGGCCTTTACGAGGACGCTGTGGATCTCGTAGTCCTCGCCGTATGCCGTCCGCCACGGGTATATGAGCGGCATCTCCACATAGTAAACGTCGAGTCGGTCGATCTTCATGGTGTGTCCTCTCCTTCGGGCGGTCGGA
The DNA here is from genome assembly GCA_963662435.1 of Dehalococcoidia bacterium. Lineage (GTDB taxonomy): Bacteria > Chloroflexota > Dehalococcoidia > Lucifugimonadales > VXLM01 > VXLM01. The sequence continues at coordinate 263,846 of OY759598.1, forward strand.
AGCGACGCCTGTCGGGGCAATTATACCCGCACTCTCAGACTAGGGGTTGCTCCATTCCCGCACCTTTGGCAGCGGACTATCGAAGACGCGCGCTAGGTCCTCCCGGACGGCGATAAACTCGTGCGCCAGTACCTCGATGCCCTGCAGGGTCTTGCTCGTCTGAATCTTGCCGGTCTGCCGGTACACCACCACGTACCCGTTGCGCGTCACGATGTCCTCGATGGACAGTTCCGGCAGGTCGAGGTCGAAGATGATGTGAGGGCGCTCGACGCCGCACCGTCTCTCGATGTCCTCTGCGAAGGCGAGGTACCTCGGCAAAGCTCGGAGAAGACCTGTGCTGTCGCGTTCGAGTTCGCCGGTGATCTCGCAGTCGGTGAAGTGCGGCGTCGTGACTCCCCGCCGGTCGATGAACGCGACTCGCCCATAGTGCGGGCCGAGAGCGTGGTAGGGAACGAATCCGGCCTGCCCGCTCATGACGGCCAGCTTACCGTCGACCTCGTGCTGCAGCCGCTCGATGACCGCTTCGAGTTCCTCGACGACAGGCATGTCCCGCAGGTGCGTCCGGTTTGGACGAGCAAACCATGAATATCGCTCGATGGGCAGGTCGGTCTGCTCCACGCGCGAGACGTCCCACATGGGCGTGCTGACGGAGCCGAATTTGGCGAACCAGACGGTGCCGACGATGTGGAACGCGACGATGCCGCCGATTGCGTATACCTGAAGGTCACGCAGTTTGATGTGGGGAATGACGACCACACCGAGAACCGCGAGTGCGGGAATCACCGGCACGATGAAGCGCGAGCCCTCCATCCAGTCGCCTCCGACAAGGAAGATGAAGGCGATATACGCAAATGCGTAGAGAGTCAGGAGCAGCCCGCCGATGAAATTCGGCTCGTCCCTCACGAACCTGCGGGCAAGATATACCACCCCGGCGGCGGCGAAGAACGGTAGAAGGGACAGGGGAGGGGGCAGGAGTGCGTTGATAAGGTACTCGGTGCCTTCGCCGAAGGAGGAGATCAGTGCGTCCCCTCCCAGCTTTGCCGCAACCGGCTGGGGCAGCCAGTTGCCGAAGTAGGCCATTTTGAAGACGTAAATCGCAGTCATAAGGACTGCAGATGCGAGCGCGGCCCACAGCAGCTTGCGGATAGCCAGCGCGTAGCTCTCGAGGCGTTCCTCTGCCACCGTGTTCGCGCGCAGTCGAAGGACGACGAACGATCCGACGAGCACCGAGCCTATGACGAAGATAGCCTCGGGGCGGGCAAGGAGGAATGCAACCATTGCGACCCACACCATCGCCGGCGGCTTCCCCGCCCCGGGTCGTTCGAGGTAGCAAGCGATGTGGTACAGCAGTGCAATCGCAGCCAGGGCTGTCATCGTGCCTTCGAGGCCCCCCGTCGTCCAGTAGACGAACGGGGCCGCGGTCGCCACAATCATCGCCGCGCTCATGGCATACCATCGCCCGACATACAGCCTCGCGAACTCGAACGTGTAGATGATCGTTACGACGCCGAACAGGACCGACATAGGCGGCCCAATCGCCGGAACGGGGAGTCTCGTCACGAATGACAGCACGCCCAGTACCAGCACATGAAGCAGGCTTGTAGACTGTTCGATGTGCGCGCCGTTGATATTGGCGATCTCGCCGAACTCACGCAGGGTGTTGGCCGCCCAGTAAGTGATGTACGCGTCGTCCCGCCCCGCAGAGGGGAACAACGAAACGGAGAGGCCGATGAGCCCTGCTATGGGAAGCAGGACTGGCCAGGACGAGGCTATGTAGCTGCGGATGACGGCAGTCAACGATGATCCCGTGCAAAGAGAATGATGGGCATCATCTTATGGTGTGGCAGGGGTTAGGACAAGCGAGATTAGTATGGAGCTCTAGGCTCAGGATGGTTGTGACGTACCTTAGTGAAACAAATCACGTGCATTGCTAGCACGTTGCCCAAAGGTGCAAGCCTGATGTGGAAAATGAGTTGCTTTGGCAGACCCGTACATTCGACCGTCAATACCCTAGCGGGAGACGGCGAATCCACATCGGTTAATGTTTTTCAGCTCATATGAGTTGCAAAAAATTAACCACCTTGTGTATAATGGCGCCATCACGACGGAAGAGAGACATCATGGAACCCGCAGTAATAATACATAGACCAGTGGAAGTGGACGACCGGCTCTCCAGCTTAGGCCTTAGTCAAGCAATCCTACGGGAGGCTGTCATATTCGGTAGGAGTTACGCATGGGACATGACTGAGAACGATCCACCTTCAAGCAAGGGAATGGTAGTTTGGGGGAAAACAACTCGAAAACTGAGGGAACTTCTGAAGCCCTATGAATGGCGACCGGAAAACCATGAAAGCTATTCAACGACAGTACATCCATCAGGTCGATGGGCGATAGCCGTTGCAGCGGGCGATTGGCGAACAGGGTTGGAGAATGAGACACCGGAGACCCGCTCGAAGAAAGGTGCAGCGACAAAGACGGCCATTGCCCACAATCAAATGCGTTTTGGGCAGTTTGACCCAGCATGGGACGATGCGAAGAGTGGGAAAGACACTTGGTTACTACTGCACTATTTCGACTTTCAGTCGGGAGAGACTCGAGCTGAACTTTCCCTACCCCAGGGAATGAGCATAGCTGAGCACGTGTCAGCATGGCGAAAACGGCTCATCCTCTCCTGGCCTGATAGCTATGCTGTTGAGCCGCACGTTTTGCCCAATGACATTTCACCCTTTGGCGACGACCTGACTGATGAGGTTGACGTTCCTGTCGTGGCCTTGCCATGAATAAGGAGTCATTCAACCCAACCAGACTCGACCTTGCGCGAAGGCGACGCGGGATGACTAAGAAGGCTTTAGCGGAGTCGGCAAACATGTCGCCTGTGAGCTTGGCAAGATACTTTGTAGGAGTGCGGAATCCTGCTCCCGACACGGTCGCCAGGTTCGCCGAAATTCTACGGTTCCCTAAAGGGTTCTTTTACGGTTCCACACTAGCCGAACCACCTCTGGAAGGAGCCAGTTTTCGTGCACTTAGCACGTTGACCGCGAGACTGAGGGACCAGGCAATCGCTGCCGGGGCAATTGGTATTATCTTGTCCGATTGGATCGACGAGCGGTTTTCTCTACCCAAGCCCCAAGTCCCTCAGTTTGATGGAGTTGACCCTGAGGCCGCCGCGATGGAAGTCCGTTCAGCGTGGGGCATCGGCGAACGCCCAATCCGCAACACCATTCACTTACTTGAACTTCATGGCGTCCGTGTATTTGCACTCGCGGCTGAGTCAGCTGTAGTCGATGCTTACTCCTTTTGGAGAAACGACACTCCCTACATTTTCCTAAACACTGGTAAGTCGGCAGAGCGGAGCCGTATGGACGCAGCCCACGAACTCGGTCATCTAGTACTTCATTGGAAGAGCGGGTCGCAGAGGAACCGACTGGCAGAGAAGGAAGCCCACGAGTTTGGCGCATCCTTATTGATGCCTCGTAGCAGTGTGTTAGCCCGTATGGCATGGGGGGGCAACATAGACGAAATCATCAGGGCCAAACGCTACTGGATCGTGTCTGTCGCCAATCTGGCCTACAGATTACATTCCCTCAAACTGTTGACCGACTACCAATACCGCCAGGTGTTCATCGAAATGGGAAGGCGCAACATTCGGCAGAAAGAACCGCAAGCAGCACCGCGAGAGAGGTCGCAGGTCTTTGAAAAGGTTCTTCAGCACCTGAGAGCTAATAAAATTACAATTTCACAAGTAGCCAAAGATCTAGCGCTACATTCCGAGGAGTTGGGGCTACTCTTGTCTGAACTTGTGCGCTCTCCGGTGGCGATTGGCTATCCCGGTTCGGCCTATGGCGCTCACTCAGCAACGACACCACCTGAACCATCCAAGGGAGCCGGTCGAATTGTACCAATTAATGACTGGCAACCTTCCTGACAAGCGCCTATACCTTGACGCTCTCTGCGGGCCCGCTTATACTTGCACTTAAGCGAATACATACAGGCAGCGAACAGGAGTAGTAGGTCTCCGGCGACGCTCAGAGAACCGGGTTAGGTGAGAGCCGGTGCGCACGCAGAGACTGAATGGACCTGGGAGCCTCCATCCGAATCCCTAGAAGCAGGGCGGTAGGCGTGGACGGAGAGGGCAACCGTTATCCGGGCCCGGGGCATTTACGGCTCAAACTTGAGCCCGCGTGCCTGACAAAGGTCTTCCGGCTCATGGCCGGATGACGAAGAAGGGTGGCACCACGGTATTAACCCGTCCCTCCATTGGGATGGGTTTTTTTGTATGTGTGGAAAACTTGAGGCCGGGAGGATACAGCCGATGGGACGCACCGGCGCATCGTTGTGGTGAATGGACAAACTTGACGTTCGCTCCCGTATCGGGAGTGAGCTTGTCCAAGTGCGCTCATGGTTCGACAGGCTCACCATGAACGGAGATGTGGGCAGGCTCACCAAGAACATGAATCGTGGGGACTTTGACGTCCGCCGAGTGCACCACAACGAAAGGAAGTTTCGAATACCATGCAAGCTGAAACTCTTACCATCGAAGACGCAGGCAGAGGCACCCGCAAGAAGCGAGTCCTGAGTGGCATACAGCCGTCGGGCGACCTGCACCTCGGCAACTATCTCGGTGCGATCAAACGTTGGGTCGAGCGGCAGTACGAGAAGGAGAACTACTTTTGTATAGTCGATCTGCACGCGATAACGCTGCCGCATGAACCGGCCGCTCTGCATCACCGCACGAGGGCGGTTGCGGCGCTGTACATCGCGTCCGGGCTCGACCCCGACCACTGCCCAATCTTCATCCAGAGCCACCTGACCGCTCATTCCGAGGCTTGCTGGCTCCTGAGCTGCGTTACTCCGCTCGGCTGGCTCGAACGCATGACGCAGTACAAGGACAAGGCCGGCCGCTCCGACAGCAGCGAGCGCATTTCGACTGGGCTGCTCGCGTACCCCGTCCTGATGGCGTGCGACATCCTCCTGTACAGCGCCAATGAGGTGCCGGTAGGGGAGGACCAGAAGCAGCATGTCGAGCTTTCGCGCGACATCGCACAGCGATTCAACCACCTGTTCGGCGAGACGTTCGTCGTACCGGAGCCGGTTATCCCGGAGATCGGCGCGCGCGTCATGGGGTTCGACGACCCTACCCGAAAGATGTCGAAGAGCTACGAGCACATTCGCGGCCACCTGGTCAAGATGGTCGACGAGCCGAAGGAGATCGAGCGGACGATCAAGCGCGCCGTGACCGATTCGGGGAACGAGATCGTATTCTCGGACGACCCTGAAAAGGCCGGCGTCAATAACCTCCTCGGCATCTACCAGGTAATCACCCAGAAGTCGCCGCAGCAGGTGGAAGCCGATTTCGCGAACGCGCGCGGCTATGGTGACCTCAAGAGCGCGGTGGCCGAGGTGGTCATCGAAGAGCTAAGGCCGATCCGCGAGCGGTACAACGAGATCATGGACGATGTGACGGAGCTCGACCGCATCCTCGCGTACGGCGCCGACCGGGCGGGAGCGATGGCGAATGCCAAGCTGCTTGAAATGAAGGAGCGCATGGGCTTTGTCCTGCCGGGAGGTGGGACATGAGCGGCCCATACTACCCGAGCCTCGAAGAGGTCGAGCGCCTCGCCGACCAGGGCAACATGGTGCCGGTCTACCGCGAGGTCAGCGCAGACCTGGAAACGCCGGTCTCGGCCTACATCAAGGTGGCGCGTCCACCGTACTCGTTCCTGCTCGAGAGCGTTGAAGGCGGAGAGCACATTGCGCGGTACAGCTTCATCGGAACGGAGCCGCTCGGCGTGGTGAGGACAGGCGCCGGTGAGACGAACGGGACGATTGATCCCCTTATTCCCATACAGAAGACGATGGACGCCTACAAGCTGGTGGCCATTCCCGACCTCGGTCCGTTCAACGGCGGCATGGTGGGATATATCTCCTACGACGCCGTGAAGTACTTCGAGCGGCTGCCGACGCCTGAAAACGACCCGGTCGACGTGCCGGAATCGGTGTTCATGATGACGACGACTTTCCTCATCTTCGACCACGTGCGGCAGATCATCCGCGTCGTAAGTCACGCGTTTCTTGACGGCGACGTGGAGGCTGCTTACAGGGATGCGATCGAGCGAATCGACGAGATCGTGGGACGGCTAGACGCGCCGCTTCAGGCTCCGCCCCGAATCACGAACGGTTCAGAGCCGTCCGACGTGACCTCAAACTTCACGCGAGAGGACTACGACCACATCGTCGAAAGCTGCAAGGAATACATCTACGCCGGGGACATCATCCAGACCGTACCATCGCAACGGTTCTCGCGACCCACGACGGCGCACCCGCTGGCGATCTACCGTGCGCTGCGGGCGATCAATCCCTCGCCCTACATGTACTACCTCGAATTTGACGACTTTCACATCGTGGGCGCTTCGCCGGAGGAGCTGGTCCGCGTTCGCGGCGGCATCGTAACCACCCGCCCCATTGCCGGGACCAAGCCGCGCGGCAAGACGAAGGAAGAGGACGACGAGAATGAGCTTCATCTGCTGGCCGACGAGAAGGAGCGCGCCGAGCACATCATGCTCGTCGATCTCGGTCGCAACGACCTTGGTCGAGTCTGCAAGTCCGGCACCGTCGGCGTCACTGAGCTCATGATCGTCGAGCGGTATTCCCACGTCATGCACATCGTCTCCTATGTCCAGGGCGAGCTCCGAGACGACAAGACGGCATACGACGCCCTTCGTTCCTGCTTCCCCGCCGGAACACTGTCCGGCGCGCCGAAGATCCGCGCCATGGAGATCATCGCCGAGATGGAGTCCGACAGGCGCGGCCCCTATGGCGGCGCGGTCGGATACTTCGACCTTAATGGGAACATGGACACGGCGATCACCATCAGGATGATGGTCATCAAGGATGGTGTCGCGCACGTGCAGGCGGGAGGCGGCATAGTCTTCGACAGCGTGCCCGAGACCGAGTACGAGGAGACCATTCACAAGGCTTCCGCCGTGCTGCGGGCAATCGAGCGCGCAGAGCAGGGAGGCTGAAAACCATGATTCTCCTGATTGATAACTACGACAGCTTCACATACAACCTCTACCAGTACCTCTCCGAGCTCGGCGCGGATGTGCGCGTGGAGCGAAATGACCAAACGACTTTAGAAGACATCGACGCGATGGCACCGGAGAAGATAGTCATATCTCCCGGCCCATGCACGCCGGAGCAGGCCGGAATTTCGAACGACGTCGTGCGCCACTTCGGCCAGACCGTTCCGACGCTAGGCGTGTGCCTGGGACACCAATGCATCGGCTACTCTTTCGGAGGCACGGTCGGGTATGCCGGTGAGATCATGCACGGCAAGACATCAATGATTCACCACGACGGCGAGGGAGTGTTTGCGGGACTGCCGAACCCCTTTGAGGCCATCCGCTACCACTCGCTGGCAATAGACCCCATCGACGTTCCGCCCGACCTAAGGGTAACTGCATGGACGGATAAGGGTGTTATCATGGGGGTGCGACACACGACACAGCCGATCGAGGGGATCCAGTTCCATCCGGAGTCAATCATGACGAAAGTTGGCAAGGACCTGCTGAAGAACTTCCTCGACGCGTGAAGTAAAGATGAAGATCACACAGGAACAATTGAATGAGCTAACCGACGAGCCGCTTCTGGCAGTCCTCTCGACCGTCAACCCCAGCGGGACGCCCCAGGCGACGCCCCCGTGGTACCACTACGACGGCGATTGCTTCGTGGTGACGTGCTTTGCGCACCGGGTAAAGGTTCGGAACATCCGACAGAACCCGAACGTAGTCTTAGTCGTTGTTGACAGCGTCAACAACGGAAAGGGACTGATCATTCGTGGCGTGGCGGAGATTGTGGAAGAAGGAGCCGAAGAAGCGACCGTGGTCAACGGAGTGAGGTACCTGGGCGAGGAGAAGGGTCGGGAAGCCGCAGCCGGATTGAACGCAATGGGCAGCAGGGTCGCGATCAGGATCAGGCCCGAAAGGATCATCTACGGCGATTGAAGAATGGAGGGGTAAGGCAGTGATTCAGGAAGCAATCGATAAACTCGTTTCGGGCTGTTCGTTGACACAAGAGTCGGCTGGGGACGCAATGCGAGAGATCATGGCCGGCGAGGCCACAGAGGCCCAGATTGGCTCCCTCGTGACCGCCCTCCGAATGAAGGGAGAGACCCCCGACGAGATCGCGGGCATGGCCAAGGTCATGAGAGAGTCTTCCTTGCACGTCGAAGTGGAAGGACCGCTGGTCGACACGGCGGGTACGGGAGGGGATTCCTCCAATACGTTCAACATCTCCACGACTGCCGCTTTCGTCATCGCGGGCGCGGGCGTACGAGTCGCCAAGCACGGCAACCGCGCGATGTCCGGTTCCACGGGCAGCGCCGATGTTCTGGAAGCGCTGGGCGTCAAGATCGACCTGAGCCCGGAAGGTGTCAAGGCCTGCCTGGAAATGGTCGGCATCGGCTTTATGTTCGCACAGGTCTTCCACCCCTCCATGAGGTTCGCCGCAGGCCCTCGCCGTGAAATCGGGATACGCACCGTCTTCAACCTGCTCGGACCCCTCACCAATCCTGCGGGAGCCAAGTCGCAGCTCATCGGCGTCGCGAACCCTGAATTGGGAGAAAAGATGGCACACGTGCTGGGTATACTTGGTTCAGCTCACTCCCTCGTCGTACACGGCGCCGATGGATTGGACGAGATGACCCTCAGCGGCGAGAGCCACGTCTGGGAGTTGAAGGACGGAAACGTCGAGGCGTACACCGTTACCCCCACCGACTTGGGGTTCGACAAGGTGCACAGCGGTGAGCTGCGGGTCAGCAGCGCGGACGAGAGCGCCAAGGTGCTCCGCGACGTGCTCAACGGCGCGGCAGGTCCGACACGAAACGTTGTCGTCGTAAACGCCGCCGCCGGACTGCTGGCCGTGGATCGCGTCAGGACGCTGAATCAGGGCGTCAAGGTCGCCTCGGAGTCGATCGACAGCGGCATCGCCCAAGCCAAGCTCGACGGTTTCATCGAATTTAGCCAGACACTCCAATAACCATGACCTCCAAGCTCGATGTCCCCAGCGTCCTAACGCGCATCGTCGACGTGAAGCGGCGAGAGGTCGAGCGGCTGAAGGTAGAGTTGCCGCTGGCCAACCTGACGAAGCGCATCGAGGCCCAGACGTCCCCTCTCGATGCAAGAGCGGCCCTGCGCGGTGAACGCGTGGCCATCATTGCCGAGATCAAGAAGGCCTCTCCCGCCAAGGGTGTCCTCATGCCGAACTTCGACTCCGGAGCGCTTGCCGCTGCGTACGTCAACAACGGCGCATCGGCGATATCGGTGCTCACGAACGTCGACCACTTTCAGGGGAGCATCGAACATCTCGAGACTGCCCGAAGAATCGCCTATCCTTCAGGGATTCCCGTCCTCCGCAAGGAATTCATTTTCGACCCCTACCAGGTCTACGAGGCGCGGGCCTACGGCGCAGACCTTGTCCTGCTTATTGTCGCCATGCTCGACGCCGCAGACCTCCGCAGCTTGCACACACTCGTGCTCGACCTGGGAATGCAGTGTCTCGTCGAGGTCCACGACGAGGCGGAGTTGGATACGGCACTGGAGACCGGCGCGAAGATAGTCGGAATCAACAACCGTGATCTTCGCACCTTCAAGACCGACATCGAGACGACCGAGCGTCTCGCGCCACTCATTTCCTCCGGGGAAACCATCGTAAGCGAGAGTGGGATAAACACCCCTGATGACATCCGCCGTGTCCGCGATGCCGGCGCTCACGCAGCCCTGATTGGCGAGGCCCTGGTGACATCCAGCGACCCCGGGGCGAAGCTCCGGGAACTCGTATGACGCGATTCAAGATCTGCGGACTGCGCGATGTCGAGTCGACCCTTGCGGCGGCAGATGCGGGGGCGGACTACATCGGTCTGAATTTCGTGCCGGGCGTTCGCCGGAGAATTTCGCTGGACCAGGGAAAGGCAATCGTCTCCCGTGTGTCTGAGAAGCTAGGCACTGATCGTCCCGGTCTGGTGGGCCTGTTCGCTGATCAGGACATCGATGAGGTGAACGGGATCATCGAGGCGTGTGGCTTGGACTATGCCCAGCTTTGTGGATCCGAAGACGCCGACTACAGTGACCGGATCCAGGCGAATGTCATCAAGCAGGTCAAGGTGAAGCAACTCGCGTCAGAGCAAGAGACTATGGATGACATCCTTGCCCAGGTGAATGATGTCGTCTCTCGGGGCAACATGGCCCTACTCGATTCCTACAAGAAAGGCGCGCTGGGAGGCACCGGCCAGGCCTTCGACTGGGACATAGCCGCCCGTGTCGCGCAGGACTATGACGTAGTCCTGGCCGGCGGGCTTTCCCCAGACAACGTGGGGACGGCCATACGCAAGGTGTCGCCCTGGATGGTCGATGTTTCCTCAGGCGTCGAAACCAATGGCGTCAAGCACCATCGAAAGATTCGCGCCTTCGCCGAGGCCGTCAGGTCGGCGGCAGGGAACGCGACTAGCCCTCCCTCGGTTTGAACAAGGGCTGCCGGGCCGCTCTATTTCTCTCCATCCGCGTGTTCGAGTCCTCCAGCGGGAGGGATACTCTCGCGCCCCCGCGCCTGTGTGATTCGATGAATCCGAAGATAAGCTCCGTGCTTGCGTAGGCCACGCGAACGCCGCCCCTTGTCGGCTCCCCCGTATCGAGCGAATGCACGATGTCCTCGATAAGCCTGAGTGTTGAACTCCGCTGGGGAAAGTCCGGGAACGCCCGACGCAGAGTCAGCGCCCTGGCGTCATGGTCCTCCGGGTCTGCCACCCGGAAGTCCCATTCGCGGCCATCCCGAATCGATCTGAGCCGACCCCGTGTCCCGACCGCCTCGCCCTCGCCGGACTGGTTGCTCAGTAGGGCGTAGATTGTGACGCCGTTTTCCAGCTTGATGATGCCCTCGCCCTTCGGATCTTCCCTTAGAAAATCTCCCTCGAAGATGGAGTCGTCCTCAGCGAGATTGCCCTGCACCCAGCTCGCGGGAACATCGCCGCTCAGCCGCAACGCGAGATCGAGCGAGTGACTCGCCGCGTTGAAGAGATGGCCGTTGTTATACAAGATAATCGACTGGAGTTCGCCGATGCTCCCGTCGTCGATTATTTCCTTCATCTTGTCGTAGGCGAATTCCCATCGCCGGTTGGTGCCCAGATTGAAGGCCACGTTGTTGCGCTCGACCGCCTCCACCATCGCTCTCGCGTCGCTCATGGACGCCGCCATCGCCTTTTCGGCGTAGATGGCCTTCGCCCCGTGTTCGGCGGCGTAGATGACGATTTCTGCGCGATGCTCCGGCTGGGTCGCCACGCTGACGATGTCCGGCTTCTCCCTGTCGATCATCTCCTGATAGTCGGTGTAGAGGTGTTTGGACGGCACTCCGTAACGCTTGCCCGCCTGTTCCAGCACATCAGGACGCAGGTCAGAGCAGGCTACGAGATCGGTGCGTTCGCAGGCCTCGTAGCCCGCCGCATGGGAGTAGGGCTGCCTGAAACGGGACGTGCCTCGCTGCTCGTTGTCGATGAACGCCCCCATCCGACTGCACCCGACCAGCACCGCACGGTAGGTTTTCATAACCATCTCTCCCTGCATGGAATGGCGTACAAGCGTACAGTCAACGAACTGCGACGTAAAGTGAGTAATTGTTCAGTATTGGTGAGTTGAATCGCGAAGACCCCCCTCTCTGTATCTCTCCCCCACCGGGGGAGAGATTGTAGATTCTTCGTCGCTGCGCTCCTCAGAATGACATTGAGAAAACAATTCGTGCAATCTCACCAACTCTGAACAATTTGCTTGCGAAGGGACCGAATTGAAGGGGAACCGGCAGCGACTTCCCGCCAGGCAACCCTGGCGAGGTCCAGGGTCGTACAATAGAAGGGGATATCACATCCAAAGGAAGTCTGTAGAACCGGCGAGGAGTCTTGCGCTTATGGTCTTGAACTATCCAAATGTGGTTTCTCAGGCCCCAACCCTATCCGCTCTTGTTGGCTGTGCCGCCAGTAACGAGGAAATGCTGTCTGATCGCGCCAGGGGGACGATGTTGGGACTGGCAGTGGGCAATCTCCTTGGGTTGCCAATGGAGGGGTGGTCAAGCGACGCGATCGAGAAACGGTATCTCGACGGCGTGGTCGATATCGATTCCCGTGAGGCGCACAGGCCGATGGACGACGATTTGGCGCAAGCCGTCGAACTAGGGGAGGCTCTGTTGGGCGGGGGAGACTACGTGGACGAGTTTGCAGGACGGTTGGTCGTTTGGAGGCGTGAGAATGGGCGCGGGATCGGGTTTACGACGGATCGAGTCATCAGCGTGTTGGAGGCAGGACACGGACCTCCGGAAGCGGCGCGAATCGTCTACACAGAGAGTCCCATCGCACCAAACGGTGGCGTAATGCGGTGTGCGCCGGTCGCGCTGGCGCGGTTTCGAGAGCCGGAACTGCTGGTAAGCGACAGCGCCGCCACGTGCGTTGTGACCCATTTCGCGGCTTCTGCCCAGTGGTCGTGCATCATCATCAATGCGGTGATCGCTCTATTGCTCAGGGGAGTCAGGCCGGATCTCAAAGGACTCATGATTGCTGCGCGAGAGGACGGGTGTCCCGACTTGCTCGCGAATGCGCAGGGCGACGGTATCCCTTCAGAGGTGTTGGAGAGCATATCCGATGGACAGCCTTTGGTCCGGGACGCATCGTGGCTGCGAGGCGATCAGAACCTGATAGGCCATACGCTGATTGCCTTGCAGGCGGGTCTGTGGGCGGCGGTGACGCCACTTGGATTCGAGGCGGCACTGAGGGACGTCGTGGAGGCCGGGGGTGATACTGATACGAACGGCGCAGTAGTGGGTGCAGTTCTGGGCGCGAGATATGGGGAGTCCGGCATACCTGAGCGCTGGCTAGATGTCGTGCCAGAGCCTGAGCGGATCGTGGGTCTGGCCGACGGCCTCGCAGGTCTGTCAGGCTGATCGTCCTAGTGTAGTTGTCACCTACTTGCGTGGTTTATTATGTCGGTAGGAGGAACGTACATGGCCAGACAATCGATTGTTGAACGACTCGGTAGCGGCGAAATGCTGCTCATGGACGGCGGGACGGGCTCGGAGCTTCAGCGTCGTGGTGCGGACGTTCTCAAGGACGCTGAGGATCGGCTGAAGGCGTGGACGGCCACGACGAATATCGAGCATGCTGACGTTGTGCAACAGGTGCATGCGGACTACCTCCGGGTCGGGGCGGATATCATCATCAGCAACAACTTCTGGACGACGCCCACACGGCTCGAGAGGATTGGCGAACGCGACAACTGGCGCAAGTATGCAACGGCGGCAATACGAAACGCCGTACAGGCCCGCGACGCAATGGATACCGGCGGTTACGTTGCCGGCGGCATCGCTGCGCCGAGCCTCCAGGGAGGTCTCCCTCCGGTGCACAATCCAAAGTCGGACACGGCTCAACTCGGCGTTGAGGCATACCAAAAGGAATGGTCAGATCACGCCATGCTCCTGGCCGACGAGGGGGCGGACGTTATTCTGCCCGAGTACGTCGGCTTCATCGAGGACTGTGTGGTGGCTGTAGATGGGTGTGCGGAAGCCGGACTTCCGGTCATTCTGGGTGTGCGGCACATCATGGACGACGGCACGATGAACTATGGCGAGGACCTGGCCGACCTCGCGACTGCGCTTCACGGTCACCCGGTCGATGCGGTGCTGCTCATGTGCAGCAATCCGGAGAATGTCTCCAAGGGACTGCCGATCCTTCGCGAGGCGTACGACGGACCGGTCGGCGCCTACCCGAATCTTGGATACAATCCTACAGGCCCAATCACGAACATGCCGATGCTGACGAACCAGAAGCCGAGCGCTGGAGTGGACATTCTTCAGAACGCGGAATACTACCCCACTCGGATGGCGGAGTTTGCCTCGGAGTGGAAGGGAATGGGCGCGCAGATCATCGGCGGCTGCTGTGCCGCGGGACCGGAGCACATCCAGGCGATGCGGCCTGTCGTGAAGGGCGTGTAGAACTGCGTAATGCAGGTAGCGCCGCGTCTACGTGGGAGTGCCCTTCAAGGGAGGGGTAATATTGACGGTTCGGCCTTGCATTGCTACCCTACATCGATACTTGTGCGTTGCAACGTAGTGAGGTTATGGCAAAACTTCTCGAAGTCAACAATCTGACAACTCACTTCTACACTGACAACGGGGTTGTCGAGGCGGTCGACGGTATTTCCTACTCGGTGGACGAGGGTGAGATCGTCGGCATCGTGGGCGAGAGTGGATGCGGCAAGAGTGTCAGTGCTCTTTCGATCATGGGACTCATACCCGACCCTCCCGGCAAGATTGTGGACGGCGAGGTTATCTTCGCCGGGCAGAACCTTCTCCAACTCTCATCGTCGCAGATGCGCAGGATTCGCGGCAACGACATCGGGATGGTGTTCCAGGAGCCGATGACGTCGCTGAACCCGGTGCTGACGATCGGGAGGCAGTTGACGGAGACTCTCGAACTTCACCTGAACATGACGGCGAGCGCGGCGAGTGAACGCGCGGCAGAACTGCTGAGTCTCGTTGGCATCCCGGACGCCGAGAGACGACTCAAGGACTACCCCCACCAGATGAGCGGCGGAATGCGCCAGCGCGTGATGATTGCGATGGCGGTTAGCTGCAATCCGAAGCTCATCATCGCGGACGAGCCTACGACTGCGTTGGACATGACGATTCAGGCTCAGATTCTCGAACTGATGCAGGGCCTGTCGACCGAGCTGGGCACGGCGATGATCCTCATCACCCACAACCTGGGTGTTGTGGCGCGGTATGCCAAGCGCGTGATCGTTATGTACGCAGGCTCCATCATCGAAGAGGGCACCGCCCGCCAGATATACTACGATCCGCGTCACCCATATACCCTTGGTCTCCTGCGCTCCGTCCCACGACTGGACGAAGTGGAAGGGGTCAAGCTGGAGCCCATCGAAGGCCTGCCGCCCAACCTGATCGGTCTTGGTGACGGCTGCAACTTCGCGCCGAGGTGCCGGTACGCGGTCGATCAGTGCCTCACTGAGACGCCGGTGCTCGAAGCGGTAAGAGAAGCGACCCCACCGCACCACGCAGCGTGCTGGCGATCCGAGGACCTTCCGAACTTGGTTGGCTCGCCCGTGGCGGCAGGAGGATAGTAGTGACCGAGTCAAACGGAACAGGGGGGCCTCTGATCGAGGTCAGGGACGTCAGGATGTACTTCCCCGTTACGTCGGGGATCGTATTCCAGCGGAAGGTGGCAGAGGTCAAGGCCGTCGACGATGTGTCGCTAACCATCAGCAAGGGTGAAGTGCTCGGTCTGGTCGGCGAGAGCGGAAGCGGCAAGACGACGCTGGGGAGGGTGATTCTCCAGCTGCTGCGCCAGACATCCGGCGACGTGTTCTACGACGGCGAACGGCTGAACAGCATGAGCCACAAGGAGCTCAGGCCGATCCGCCGGAAGATGCAGGTGATATTCCAGGACCCCTACGGCTCGCTCAATCCCCGCATGACGTGCGGCGACATCGTGGGCGAGCCCCTCTCGGTCCACAGGTTGACCAGCAGCAAGGGCGAATACCAGGACCGCGTGTCGGAGCTTCTGCAGACGGTCGGGCTGAACCCCTTCATGGCTGACCGGTACCCGCACGAGTTCTCCGGCGGCCAGAGGCAGCGAATCGGCATAGCGAGGGCGCTGGCCGTGAAACCTGACTTTATCGTGTGCGACGAGCCGGTCTCGGCTCTCGACGTGTCGATTCAGGCGCAGATCATCAACCTTCTCGAAGAACTCAAGGAAAAGCTTCAGCTAACGTACCTCTTTATCGCTCACGATCTGTCAGTGGTGCGGCACATCAGCGACCGAGTGGCGGTCATGTACCTTGGCCACATCGTAGAGGTCGCGAGCCGCCAGGAGCTGTACGACAACCCGCTGCATCCCTACACGAGGGCGCTGCTGTCGGCCATCCCGATTCCCGACCCGGACATGGAGGACGAGCGCGAACGCATCATTCTGCGCGGCGAACTGCCCAGTCCGATGTCACCTCCGGAAGGGTGCGTCTTCCACACTCGGTGCCCGGTAATGGTCGAGGAGTGCAAGGACGAGATGCCGGGACTTCGGGAGGTCAGCCCCAACCACTGGGTGGCCTGCATCCGCGCCACGGGATACGAGAGCGCAGTACCGGCGTAGGGTCTTTCTACCCCTCGCTACTTCGGTCTGGTCAGTACTTCCCATTTGCACGCCCATGTGTAAGGGCAGGGCTTTGCTTCATTCAACCATTTGGGTAGTGTTGACTCTTCAGTGAATTCCGCCTTTCTCTGTCATTCCAAGCGAAGCGAGAAATCTGAAATCCGTGCCTGCGCGACGATTCTAGATTCTTCACTCCGCTCCGCTGCGTTCAGAATGACAGAATGTCACCACAAACTAGCTCTCTGGGTCAGGTGAATGTCTCGAGCTTCGACAGGCTCAGCACGAACGGGGTTGGCGACTCACCACCAGGGTGCTGAGTTGAGCGGCTAATACTTACCCAAGTTCTCCTATGCGGAGGATGCGCGCGAGGGAGATCCTGCGGATGAGCAGGATTAGGGCAAGCGTGATGACGGCAAAGACCGCGAGCATGACCGCGTAGGTTATCAAGAGGGCCGACCAGTCGATGACCATGACGAATGGCGGCACGACTCTTCCTCCGAAGTCGTCGTGGCCGAGGAAGGGCATGATGGTCGCGCCGAGGCGGCTGCCCATCCACGTACCGAGGGCGAGACCGACTGCAATGATCACGGTCTGTTCAAGCCACACGAGCATCATCAACTGACCACCCGACAGGCCGCTCGTCCGCATGAGGGCGAACTGCACCTGTCTGCTTCGGAAGGAAGAGTAGGCGTGTACGAGGAATCCGAGACAGCTCAGGAGAAGGACGGCTGAGAAGGCGATGAACAGGAGCGCGCGCCATCCCGCGTCGACGAGGGGATCGACGGAGGCGTCCTTTGCACGGAAACGTTCCTCGCGGTCGAGAACGGTGACTGAGCCGAAGCCCTCGAGCGACTTGACGTCTTCCAACAGTCGTTCACGCTCTTCGCCGGTCGTGGAGGACGCTATCCACAGCTCCTCGGGGAGGAATGGCTGGTCGGAGACGCCGCTTGTGGCGAATGCGTTGAGGGCCGAGATGTCAGCGATGAGGTAGGGCTTGAGGTCGGATGTGACGGTGGGGAACAGTTCAATTGCGCCAACGACAGACACGGGTATTCTCGCGCGGTCGACGGACACCTCGAACTCGTCTCCCACGCTGTGGTTCTCCCGGGCCAGGAAAGCCTGGCTGGCCAGTACCTTGATCGGAGGAGGGTCGTCGCCGACGAACATTCCTCGCGGCGTGAGCGGTTCGCCCTTCGCCCACGTGAACACCGCCGCCCCGGGTACGTCTTCGAAGACCTCCGCCGAGGGCTTCAACTCATCGCTGATGGAGTTCTCGGTTGTCTTCAGGAGCGACCATGCGTCGATGGTGTCGAACCCGTCGAGCAGGACTTGCCGTCCGTCTCGCGTTGTGGCGTGGACGTCGTCAAAGAGGACGGTGCCGGGTTTGAGCCCGATGTTGAGATTGGACTGCTCGACGTACAGGGCATCCAGCTTCAGCGGACCATTTGCGAGGAAGTCCTCACGCCCCTCTACGGCCAGGGGGACAATGAGGCTGAGCCAGTCGCTCGAAGTCACGAAGCCGAGCCGGTAGTCCGCCCGCTGATCGATGGCGTTCGTCAGTCGGGCGACCACATGGAGAGTGGGACGCATCCTGTCGGACTTGATCCTTGCGCCGATTGACGCGGTATCGGGAGGGAGTTCGATGCCGCCACTTGTGACTGTGGACTCGTCGGGTTGTATTCGCCCGAGAAGTTCCTCGATAGGCTCGTCGGAGAAGTCGCCGCGGAACCACGCCACGTTGTCGAAGTTGGCGCTGTTCAGGGCGAAAAGCTCAAAGGAGCCGCCCTGCTGCCGAGTCAGGTCGCGTCCGGCGTGCCGGAGGACTGAACTGGCTACGTCGACGCCTGGAATTTCCTCGAATGCCGTTTCCTCCGTGAAGCGCCCTCCGGTCGTGATGGCGATGTCATCGGACGTGGAGGTTCTGTTGACGCCCACGACTCGCACGTCGCTGCCGGAGACATGCAGGATGCGCTCCTCGAAGCTGCGTTGAAGGGTCGTCCCAAAGCTCGATGCGAATATGCCCAGTCCGGCAGTGAGGATGAGCAGGAGGGAGAGACGCGAGTAGTGAGTCGGCTGCCGGGACATTTGCCACACGGTCATGGCGGCTGCGACAGGCAGGACCTTGGCGAAGAGCCTGCTGATGATGTTCATCGCCAGCGGGAACAGCCTGAGCAGCACCATCGCCGAGGCGACAAGGACGAGTCCCGGCACGGCGAGGAGAAGCTCATCGGCCACGGCGGCGCCGAATACGTCGCGGGCGACTACCGATCCCTGCTCGGTTAGCTGCCTGAAGAGGAAGATCGCGATGAGAAGCAGTAGGACATCGAGATAGTACCTCTGGAATACTGGGAGCGCGGCAGGCCGGGACGACTGCTGTCGCTGCTGGGTTATGCCGAACCGCGATGCCTGAATCGCGGGCAATAGGAGCGCAACGAAGCCCAGCACGCCGCCAAGAGCGCTCAGGGCGTAGGCCGAAGGCGATATTTCGACCGAGAGCAGACCTCCGCCCGTCAGGCCGAAGAAGGCAGGAGTGAGTCCCATCAGGCTGATGGTCACCGCCGCGATTATGGGAGCGACGATTGCCGCGAGGATGGCGATAGTCGCCCCCTCAAGGATGAACACGGTGAGGATCTGCGAGGTGTCGGAGCCACGGCTGCGGAACTGTGCGACCTCCGAACGCTGGTTTTCTACGAGAAGCGACGACATGGTCGCGACGTAATAGAGGATGACAAAGGCGATGAGGATGAGGACGATGAACATCGGCAGCCTGGTGAAGAACAGGCGCTGGTCGTACTCGATCAGGGCGTCATCGAGGCTCGTCGTCTGAGAGACGGTCTGCAGGTTGGCGGCCGCCCTGTTGGACATGACGCGGAGGTTGGCGACGGTCAACTGGGCATTGTCGGCGTTAATCAGGCCGGGGTCGGTCTTGAGGTACCAGTAGTAGCCGACGGACATTCCGCCGATGGATACGCCGAGGGACTCGAGGAACGATTGCCTCGATATGAAGAAGGGCATGAGGCGAAGGTCCGTCGTCTGGGTCTTTGTCTGCAGTCCTTCCTCGGCAAAGTGGACGAGCTCGCTGTCGTTGGCCTGCTGAAGGTCGAACGCGCCACTGATGGTGACATTGACGTAGG
The DNA here is from genome assembly GCA_963662435.1 of Dehalococcoidia bacterium. Lineage (GTDB taxonomy): Bacteria > Chloroflexota > Dehalococcoidia > Lucifugimonadales > VXLM01 > VXLM01. Next base: position 283,172 of record OY759598.1, read on the forward strand.
GGATATCGGAATTTATGGTAGGGACGGCGGCGAAGCGGTCACCGACCTTGGCGCCGAGTGCCTCCATGGCGTCGAGAGGAACGAGAGCTTGAAGCTCCAGGGGTTGGCCCGCCCCTACGGGTGGGGACAGGCTGGGACTCGCGCCCTGTACCAGTGGGACGCGCTCTTCGAGGTCGTCAATGAACGCGAAGAAGGTGCGGTCTTTGCCGAGCCTGGCTTCATCCTCGGCGCCGGGACTCCCCAGGTAGAAGGTGGGAGTGCGACCGGCGTGGACGGTGTCATGGACCATCCATGAGACGTGTCGGGCCATCAGCGGCTCGATGACCGTGCTGACTTTTCCGTATTCCTCGTTGTTGGTAGGTCCTCTGCTGGCACGGACGGTGATGTTGAGCTGTTCCGTCGTCCGTCGTTCGAGGGAGTTCTTGAGGGCAAGCTCGCGAAGCGCCTCGAAGTAGATTACTGTTCCGGACAGGATGGAGGACGCAAGGACGACGCCGATAATCACGTAGGAGAGAAGTCGCCAGTGGGCCAGCGCCCGTTTGACGACGAGCTGCCACGTCGCGATGACGCCATATGTTATCGCGTTCAGCCTCTCGTTTATTTTCTGCGTGTTCATGGGGCGGTTGGATTATAGCAGTCAACTTGCATGCGACCGGACGGCGTAGACGTGGCCGTCGGTCGATCCTACATATACGATTCCGTTTAACACCGCGGGCGACGATGAAACGCTGCCGTCGGTCTTGTATTTCCAGAGCAGGTCTCCGCTTGCAGCGGACGCGGCGTACACATGGCTGTCGAACGATCCGAAGTAGACAGTGCCGTTGACGATTCGCGGGGAAGACTCGACCTTGTCGCCGGTCGCCACGCGCCAGCGAGGAACACCCTGCATCGCATCGAGAGCGTACAGATGCCCGTCCCTCGATCCGACGTAGACGGTCTCCTCAGCAATTGCGGGAGAGGAGACGACCCAGTCCCCCGTGCGATAGCGCCATACCTCCCGGCCGGTCCCGGCGTCAACGGCGTACACGTGGTCGTCCCACGAACCGAAGTAAACAACTCCGTTCGCAATGGCTGGGGAGGAGAATACTGCGCCGTCCGACTTGAAGCGCCAGTTGATATTGCCGCTAGTTGCTTCGAGCGAATACACGTGGCCGTCGTTGGAGCCTACGTACAGGGCACCTTCCACGACCCTCGGAGACGACATGATCCAGTCCTCTGTGGGAGTATGCCATGCGATTTCGCCGGTGTCGGTGTCGAGGGCGTAGACGTGGCGATCTGCCGAGCCCACGTACAGGGTATCGTCAGCCAATGCGGGAGAGGAGAAGACGCCTTCCCCCAACCGGCAGCGCCAGCGCACTTCGCCGGATGATGCGGAGAGCGCATAGACATGCCCGTCCCAGGAGCCGACATAGAGAACCCCATCGACCAAGCGAGGGGAAGAATAGACCTTGTCGCCCGCATCGAACGACCAGCGCAGTTCGCCTGTCTCTGCATCCAGCGCGAGAACGCTGCCGACCTCCGAACCTACGAAGACCAGCCCGCCCGCCACGGCAGGACTGGAGGACACTACGTCGCGTGTGCTAAAGCGCCACAAGAGTTCCGCCTCCTGCATGGTCTGCCTCGCTTTCCGGTCTATCAGCATTCTTGGTCCTGTGATGGAGTGCCGTCGAGGGCCTTCCGTATCATGTATGTATGCGTTCAGACTGCTTCATTCTCCGAAGCGGGATATGGCCCGAAGGTCCAGCTGGCCTACGCCCCTATTGAGGAGGGCCAGAGCGCCGATGAACAAGAGTCCCAGTGCGACGTAGGTCGCGCCCATGATCGGCCAGTCAGTCGTGAGGATGAATGGTGGAGTGACGGGAAGCCCGGTCTCCGTGATGGCAAGCGGCGCCACGGTGAGACGGCTCATCTGGAATCCAGCCCATGTACCGAGCCCGATGCCGATGGCGGCGATTGCCAGATGCTCGAAGACGAGGAGTCTCAGCAACTGCCCTCTCGTGAATCCAAGAGTCCGCAGGGAGCCGATCTCGCTCGCGCTCAACTTGGCGAAGAGCAGGAGATACGTGATGTATCCGACGGCGGCGGCGAATACCGCGATGGTGGGCGAGAGGATCGTCATTGGCCTCCAACCTGCCGCCACGAACGGATTCAATTGAAGGCTTTCGAGCCTTCCCTGTCCGTCGCGGACGGAGCCGCCCTGAGGACCGAGTATCTCGACCATGGCCTCACTGACTCGTTCGTGCGAGCCCGGCTTGAGATCGTAGTAGAGGTCCAGGGCTCTTATCCGGTGATGATTGAGGAGGACGTTGGAGCGCTCAACCAGACTGTTCAGGTCGGCGAGGATCAGCCCTCCCTGTCTTGGATCGTGCGTCGGGAAGAAGTCAACGACCTCCAGAACTCGCATACGCAGCCAACGGATGCCCACCTGGGAGATAAATGTGCTGCCGACCTGTCTGTCGGCGCGAACGAGAGATGAATCTATGACGACGGGGAGAGGTCCCGGCGATTCCGTCGGATAGAAGCCCCGAAGGCCCTCGGTGGTCTGGCCGCTGAAGGTGTAGGCGATGGCCTTTGTCCCGTTCCGCACCTCAGTCGTCGTGGATTCAACGATCTCGGTCGACGCCGCGGATGTGAGGATCGCCTCCCACTTGAGGTCGTCGCTCTCGAAGTCGTCGAGGACCACCTCCCGGTTCTCGAAACCGACCGTGGCGATGATGTCGTCGATGTAGAGAGTGCCCGGGGTTACCGGAGCGCTAGTCAGCCCCGCTTCCGGTGCGCCTCCCGGCTCGAACATGTGGACCGAAACGAGCGAAAAGGGAGGTTTGATGTGGTCTGGGATGTTTCCGATCAAGAACTGCCAGCTGTCCGAACGCAGTGTATTCAGGATAATCGTCTGCAGTTCCCCCCTTTCGTTTTCGACCTGGACATACAGGTCGAGGCCGGGAATGAAGGGGTCGGGCTTCACCCACATGCCGATGCCGTTCGTTTCGGCAGGAAGCGGTATTCTGGCAGTCGGCTCATTTGGATTCAGGCGGTCCATTAGCTCAGGCAGTGTGCTATCGGAGAAGTCGTCGCGGAACCAGGCGACGTTGGCGAACCCCGATGTGTCCACTGCAAGGACTTCGGAGGCTGAGCCGGCCGCCTGACCGCCTGATCTGAGACCGAGCACCACGTGTTCGACGTCTTCGAGTTCCCGAGACTTGCTCAACACCTCGTTTATTCCTCCTTGTGCTAGGAGGGACGCGGAAACTCGCAGGTCGGCTCCCTCTTCGAAGAGGACACGCTCAATTTGGCTGCGCTCAAGGGTCCCGCCGACGGTGGTCGCAAGGACGCCGAGGCCCGTTGCCAATACGAGCAGAAGGATAAGCCACGTGTACTGGAGTGGGTTGCGCGACATGTGCAGCAGTCCAATCTCCAACCAGACGGGTGTGACACGGCTGAGACCGATGAATACCATGAACACAAGCTGAGCGGGCACGACGGCCAAGAGTCCCCAAGTCGGGATCGTCAGGATGTCGCCGGGGACGGGAGGGCGCAATGCCAGGAACCCGGCGACGAGCACGGCCTGAATGACGAGGCCGATGTAGCGATGTCTCCGGTCGTGCCAGCGGCGTTTCGTGAGCAAATACGCGAGCAGTACGGCGACGGCTGTGATGCAGGGCAGGAGCCAGACGGTTGTCTCGCTTTCGCGTTCCCGCCAGTACACCCCTACGACCGTCGCGATCACTGACGCCCACACCAGCAGATCGACGATGCGGTTGGACTCGCCGCTGATGTAGCGAACGATCATGGGGAAGAACCGCATGAACACAAGCGTCACGACGATCAGGAAGAGAACGGGGGCGACGAGGAGCACCTCGTTTACCTCCGTTTCCTCGAAGAAGCCGCTGTACACGAACTGTCCGCGCTTCTGGAGTTCCCAATAGATGAGACCGCCGAATATAAGCAGCCCAATGTCGAGGTTGTATCGCTGGAGGAAGGGGAGTCCGAGTGGACGAGAAGTCTGAAGTCGGCGAAGGAGCACACCGCCCTGGGCGCTGAGCACGTTTGGCACGACGAATATCACAAGGCAGAGCAGGCCAACGCCAAGTGAGATAATGAAGGGCGTCGCAGCGAGCCTTATCGGCATGAAGTTGCCGCTGTTCATCTCCTCGAAGAACGGGAGCACACCGGAGACGGCGACCATGCCGTAGGCGAGAAACGGGGTGACTACGACAGCGATGGCCACCATCACCAGCCCCTCGGTCGTGTAGATGCGGGTGAGCTGCGGCAGGGTAGCGCCCAGGGTCTTCAGGAGTGACGAGTCGTTCTGCCGGCTCTGCGTAAGATAGGAAACGAGGATGCCGAGGAAGAACAGCACGGTGAGCAGGATCACCGTCAGCAGGAGCAGCATCGGTATCTTGGCGTAGAAGTTCCGCAGTTGGCCTGCCTCGGTGAGGTTCTCGACGAAATCGGTAGTTGCCTGAGTATCGGGAAGCTCGGCTGCAACGGCGTCCGAGAATGCCCTGAACCGTTCACGCGCCTCGGCCGCCGACCAGTCCTTCAACTTCTCAGGGTCGATTTTGATCGCCCACTGCGGGTTGACTACAGCGCCGGGGTAGGTCTCCGAAAGGACCTGAGTAAGGACTTCAGGCGGCACGATCATGGGGATCGAGGAGAGCGAGTTGTCAGCTACAAGGAGAAACGGGGTGTCCCGACGCTGAGGGTCGAGACTCAACAGAGCGCCCGTGGAACGCCAATACGGGGAGTCCTTGTCATCCTCTTCGTAGAAGCCGACGAATCGAGCCGTGATGATCTCACGCTGGCCCAATTCCGGTGTGAAATGGAACTCATCCCCAATCTGTGCCTGCGTGCGGGACGAAATGCCTTTGTGAGTTATCACGTCTACTATTGGCCCTCGAGGGCCTTGGGAGATCGTGGTCCCGGCTATTCCCCCTTGATCGAAGATAATGTTGTCCTCGACGTCCGAAAGCGAGACGAAAAAGCCCAGCCTGGAGACGATGCCCTGTCCTGTGCTGAGGGGGAGCGGATCATTGGGAGTATCTACCAGCATCGGCGCGCCCTTAACGTAGGTCTCCTGTCCAACGAATGTGGTCTCCTCGATCAGGTTCTGGAGTGCGAAGCGCATAGCGGTCTCTTCCGCGAACAGGACCAAGGGAGCCTCTCCCGGCTCCTGAATCGTGAGGAAAGGCGCGGGGGACTCGATTACACCAGGGCTGAGTGCATGGCCATCGGCACCCCAAACCCGGTCTTCAGGATTCAGGGGGTCGAAGACACCCACAATCTGTGCAGTGATGCCTGGAAGCCCCGTGGGCAGTGGGGCGGGAGTCGAGTCGAGCAACTCGGTGAGCTCGTCTTCAAGCGCCTCCTCGGCGGCGGTCGACGTTGCCCTCTGGCTGATGAGTTCGGACGAGAGAATGACGCCGTGGTCAATCTCGAGCTTGAAGCGTTCAGCTGTCTCCGCCGATACGACGGCTTCGATGAGCGGTCCGAACTGGGTGCTGTCGATGGTCGAGGACGGAATCCGACCCTGGGTGAAATTGACGTACTCGGATAAATTCGAAATGTGCTGCAGGTATCCTCTGGACACGTAGATACCCTCACCGCTGCCCTCGGCCAGGGGATGGTCGGGAGTGCCGACAATGCCGATCCTGCTCTTTATAAACCGCTGATGGCCGTCATACACCTCCGCGATGTGTTCTTGCACGGCGTCGGTGATGACCCGTTCGGCGGCATTGATCGATCTCTCGGTAGCCACGATCTCGGTGCCAAAGATGTCGATCTTCGGCTCGTCGATGCGGTCGAGAGCGGCGTTAAACGAAAGCTGGTCGAGTGACTCGAGATAGATGGGCGTGCCCGCGCCAATAGTAGTGGCAATGACGATGCCGATGAACACCGTCAGCAGGAGCTTCCAGTCGTCGGCGATGCGCCGGACGATAACCCTTGTTAGCGAGAGTCTATTCATGTTGCGAGAACATGGAGGAGATCGTCGGGTGCTTGGCGAGACCCTTTTTCGATTGCATTGGACCGTAATGCTGGAACGAGTCCCCAGTTGTTCTAACGTCTTTCGCGCCGAGGTGTTAGCGGCCTCAAGCGAAGACTTAGAATCAAACCATGTGGGGAGTCTAATGATAGTACCGTCAGGTTAGTCTATCAACCTATGCGGCGCGAGGTATGATGCCTCGCTTCTGTTGACGCGTTGTCCGGTTCGGACTATGCTCGGTATATGGGACCTGTCGCACGTATCAATACCGACCTTGTCGAGAGTGCCTCTCCTACACCCGTTGAGGAGTACCGAGCCCTGAATTACGGTGCGGGGTTTATTGACCGTTCCGACGTTGGCCGGTTGATATGCAGGGGCGAAGACGCGCTCGACCTGTTGAACCGGCTCTCTACGAACGAGCTTGCAACGCTCGAGATCGGATCGGGCGCGGCCACCGTCTTGACGACGAATAAAGGGCGCATCGTCGATCTGCTGCACGTGTACCAAGGGGAAGACCGCCTTACCGTGTTCACCTCGCCGGGGAATCAGGCTCGGGTAGCTGAGTGGATCGATTTCTACACGTTCGTAGAGGATGTTCTATTGGAGGACAGATCGATTGAGACGGCAATGTTGTCACTCAGCGGACCGGGTTCAACGTCGCTCCTGGATGAATTGACGGCCGGCCAAACCTCGTTGTTGGGGGTCTTGAAGCGGCTGAGCGTGGATATTGCCGGAGTGCAGTCTGAAGTGTACAGGAGCGACTATCTCGGATCGATTTCTTATGACATCGTCGTCAAGGCTGGAGACAAGGATAGGCTGTCCGCCATTTTCTTAGATAAGGGAGCGGTGGCTGTGGGAGCGGACACGGTAGAGGCCGTTCGAGTGGAACGTGGGATCCCGGCGTTCGGGAACGAGCTGACGGAGGACTACAATCCGCATGAGGCCAATCTCGTTCACCACGTGAGCTTCTCCAAGGGGTGCTACATCGGACAGGAAGTCGTCGCTCGCCTCCAGACCTATAAGAAGGTGAGCAAGTTCCTTGTGGGCCTACGATGGGACGGGGAAGATACCGCAACCGGCTCGTTCCTTACGCACGATGGCAAGCGGATGGGCGTCGTAACGTCAACGGCGCGTTTGCCGCTGACCGGAGAGATCGTCGGCCTCGGCTATGTGCGGAAAGAGTTCGTCGCCGAAGGAAAGACAGTCGCCGACGAGTCCGGCAACGATGTGCGCGTCAAGGTCCTCGTCTAGACCTGCATCTCGTCGTAGATGAGGCGAGATATCCTGGCGAGCTTCGGATCGAGATCCGTTCCGTCGGTGATCCGCTTGGCCATAATCGCGACGGCGTACGGCCCGCTCTTGCCCCAGACGATTCCCACGTCGCATCGGACGCTGTACACGCCTCCGGTCTTGTGGGCCGAGATGACGTCAGGCGGTAGGTAGTAGGGGATGATGCTCCTGAGTTTCTGTCGCTTGAGGATGTGGAGCATCCCGTCGCGGGACTCGCCGGACAGGAGTTCTCCGTTGTGGACGAATTCGAGCAGCCTCACCATGTCGGCGGGTGAGGAGACGTCGGACTTTTCCTCGTTCAGCGCGTCGCAATCGGGTGGCAGTCCACGATAGCCCTGCTCGACTCGACCGGAGACCTCCCAGAAGTCGTCGAGCGATTCGCTGACGGCGAGGCCGGCGAGGCTGAAGAGGAGATCACGACAGGACATCGGGAGCTTCGTCCGTGTGAGGCCGAGGTCGGCCATCGTGCGGTTGATATTGTCCCTGCCAGCGGTGTGGTACAGGATGTCGGTGGCCAGGTTGTCGCTGACGATGATCATCAGCATGGCGAGATCGTGGAGCGTCGGAGCAACACCGTTGTCGAGTTCCCTGAGGACCCCGGAGCCGGGAACGCGGAGGGCGTCAGTGAGCTCTACGCGTTGGGAGAGGTCGAGTGTTCCCGTGTCGACCTGGCGGTAGACCTCCGCGAGAATGGGCACCTTGAAGGTGCTGGCGGTGAAGAACGTCTCGTCAGCGTTGCACTCGACGCTGCGCCCGGTTTCCAGGTGACGTGCGGCGACGCCGACCACTCCCGGGACTTGTGACACGGCCTCTTGCAATGTTGTCATGATGGTTACCTTGTCTTTTGGGTGCGCCCGATTATACGGGTGTCCGTCGGAGCAAACCAGTGCGGCGGATGGCGGCCGAATTGCGCGGGAGGCTGTTGGCAATCTATAATCTTCCGACTTGCATTTGCCAGGTGGGTTAACTTTGCCTCGTGATTACGCGGACCTTTCCGCGGGCGACACCATATCCGACCGGACCTTCCCGGTGGGAATTGGCGGCGTGGAGAAGTACGTCGCAGCGGTCCGGGACGAGTCGGACATTTTCGATCCTTCGGATGCTCCGCCAACCGTTCCTCCGATGGCCGTGGCCACCTTCGCGCTGCGCGGCGTCCTGGACGATCTCGGCATACCCGAGGGTACGCTGCACGTGGGACAGGAGATGTCTTTTCTCGGGGCGGTGGCGGTGGGCGATGAGCTGCATTGCAAGGCGGTGATATCTCAGAACGCAGTGAAGACGGGCTTTCGGCTGTTGGCGGTCGGCATGGATGTTCGTGACGGCGATGACAGGCAGGTGATGGCCGCGAAGAGCACGATACTGGTGCCGGCATGACGGACGTGGGCACGGAATTACGGTCGATAACCCGCCTCATCGAGCAGGACGACATATCCGCCTATGCAGAGGCGTCGGGGGACTTCAACCCGATTCATCTCGATGTGGAGTTCGCGAAAGCGACGCGGTTCGGGGGTACGATAGCTCACGGGATGATGATCGCCGCCATGCTTTCGGAGCTTATGGCGACTAACTTCGGTATCGACTGGGCAAGATCGGGCCAGGTGAAGATACGTTTTCGCTCCCCGGTTAGGCCGGGCGAAACGGTGACCGCCCACGGGAAGGTCTCGCGCGTCCGCGATGAGGCGGAGGGGACCAAGGTAACGTGCTCGATCGGCATAATGACGGACAAGGACGAGGAGGCCATCACAGGAAACGCGACGGTGGTCGTCTCGAATTATAGTGAGAAATAGAGGCAAGCATTGACACAACCAAAAGACATGGTCCGAATCGCAGTGGACGCCATGGGCGGCGATCATGCGCCGACTGAGGTGGTGGCCGGGGCGATTGAGGCCGCAAAGCAAGGCGATGTACAGATTGGGCTCGTGGGCGATCCGCAGGTCCTTCAGGCTGAGTTGTCAAAATATGACGTCAGCAGTCTGCCCATCATGCCGGTGCCGTCCGATGGAGTGATCTCCGAGGGCGACCAGCCCGCCCTGGCGCTCCGCCAGAAGCCGAAGGCATCGATCGTGGTAGCCACGGGCCTTGTGAAGAAGGGTATGGCCGATGGCGCGGTGACGATGGGTTCGACCGGAGCGGCGATGGCAACGGCGGCAGTCGTTCTGGGAATGATGGAGGGGATCCAGCGCCCCGCCCTCGGCGGACCGGTCATTGGGTTTGCTCCGAAGACTTCCATCATAGACGTTGGCACCAATGTCGATTGTCGCCCGTCGCAGCTGCTGAGTTTTGCGGTCATGGGCGATATGTGGGCGCGCATCTTCTGGAACGTGGAGAATCCGAGTATCGGTCTCCTGAGTGTGGGAGCGGAGTTCGGCAAGGGAAACCGGCAGGTGCGTGAAACGTCGGAGTTGCTCGCCAAGAGTGGTCTGAACTTCGTCGGCAACGTCGAGCCAAACGAGATGGTCCAGGGCGAAGTCGACGTGGTAGTCGCGGACGGGTTCGTCGGCAACGTCGTGATGAAGCTGACGGAAGGTGTAGGTCAAGCGGCCACCGACCTCGTTCGCGAGCGTTTGGCAGGCGCGTTGCCGGATGACGAGATTGAGTCGCTGACTCGTGAACTGTTCGAGAAGACTAACGTCGTCAACACGCACGGAGGCGGGCCTCTGCTCGGTGTTAAGGGCGTGAGCGTCATCGGACACGGTCGGGGCGAACGCGAGGAAGTCAAGCGCGCGATAGAGCAGGCGAAGATCTGGCACCGGCTTGGCATTATCGGCAAGCTCAGCGAGGCGCTTACTGCAGTGCGAAACAGGGTCGGTGTGGAAGATTGATGGGACGGAACGTAATGGAGGACAAGTGAAGACGAACGAACTGGAAGGGAAGAGCGCTCTTGTGACCGGCGCCTCGAAAGGCATCGGGAGGCAGATCGCAATTCGGCTGGCCGAGAAGGGCGCGAAGGTTGCAATCAACTACAACACTTCGCCGGACGCCGCAAGTGAGGTCGTCGAGACGCTCACGGTTGAAGGCGCGGAGGCATTTGCGGTGCAAGCGGACGTTTCCGACGTCGATCAGGTCAAGGAGATGTTCAAGCAAGTGGAAGGGCAGTGGGGCAGCGTTGAAATCCTGGTGAACAACGCGGGGATCATCGACGACCGGCATCTCATACGGATGTCAGACGATTCCTGGCACCGGGTCATCGACGTGAATCTAAACGGCACTTTCTACTGCACGCGCGCGGCCATCAGGAGGATGATGTCCAAGCGTTGGGGACGGATCATCAACATCGGGTCAATTGTCGGCCTCCGGGGAAACCCGACCCAGACGAACTACACGGCATCGAAGGCAGCGGTGATTGGCTTCACCAAGGCACTGTCCAAGGAGGTTGCGACGCGCAACGTGACCGCAAACGTGGTCACGCCCGGATATTTCGAAACCGAGACCACTTCCGTCCTTACCGAGGAGATGAAGGACTATTGGAAGGAGCGCACGCCAATGGGCCGATTCGGAGAACTGGACGACGTGGCGCACGTCGCAGCGTTCCTCGCCCTTCCGAGTTCCAAGTACATCACTGGACAGGTAATCTCGGTGGACGGCGGTCTGGCCGTCTAGGCGCGTGATGCATTCCGGCAAGGAGTTTGCGGGCAAGGTCGTGCTCGTTACGGGCGCGTCTCGTGGGATCGGCAAGGCGATCGCCTTGCACTTCGCCCGGCGGGGGGCGGACATTGCATTCAACTACCTCAGAAGTCACACCTCCGCGAACGCCGCGCAGCAGGAGATTGAGGCGCTAGGCGTCCGTTGCGTGAAGGCCCGGGCCCACCTGGGAGACGCCGAAAAGCTGCGAGGCCTCTTCGAGACTGTGGAGTCCGAGTACGGTAGGCTCGACACTTTGGTCAACAATGCCGCATCCGGTGTGAACGTCGCAGCAGACGAGCTTGAGGACAAGCACTGGAACTGGACGATGGACATTAATGCCAAGGCGGCTTGGCTCTGCTCCATCGAGGCATCCCGTCTCATGCCGGACGGAGGCCACATCGTGAACATCACGAGTGAGGGTTCACGCAACGTGCTCCCCAACTACTTCGCGGTCGGCACGTCCAAGGCAGCATTGGAGGCGATAACGCGGTACCTGGCGGTCGAACTCGCGCCCAAGGGTATCTCGGTGAACGCCGTGTCAGGCGGCTATGTGGACACGGACGCGCTCAGCGCCTTCAGGGAAAAGGACAGGATGCTCGAGGAGGGCGAGAAGACTCTTACGGGGCGGATGGTCACCGTAGAAGACATCGCCAATGCCGTGGGATTCCTTTGCACCCCCGATGCGGAGATGATCCGGGGGCAGATACTGCTCGTCGACGGGGGCGCGACGCTGCGGCCGGGTTAGTCCTTACTCCAGCGCAACACGGGCCTGCGTGCGGCGAGCGCTTCGTCGAGGCGGGTGTTGGGCGTGTTGTGTGGGGCGTTGAGCAACAGTTCAGGGTTTTCCTCGGCTTCACTGGCGATCAGCTTCATAACCTCGATAAAGGCGTCGAGCGTTTCCTTGCTCTCAGTCTCGGTCGGCTCTATGAGCAGCGACTCTTCAACCACGTCGGGAAGCGGGAAATACATCGTTGGCGGATGGATGCCGTAGTCGATCAGGCGCTTGCAGACATCCTTGCCGCTGATGCCGAAACTGTCCTTCAGGTTCTTGGCGGAGAAGACCACCTCGTGCTTGCAGTGGCGGTCCTGCGGGAGATCGAAAGTCCCTCGCAGCTGACTGAGGATGTAGTTGGCGTTGATCACGGCGTCCTCGCTCACCTGCGCTATGCCGACATCGCCAAGCGTGCGTATGTAAGCGTATGCCCGAACGAGAGCGCCGAAGTTCCCCTGGAAGGGGCCGAGCCTCCCGATGGTCTGTGGCGGCGTGGAGAGTGAGAACCGCTCCCCGTCATCGTCTTCTACGCGGGTGACGTGCGGTTCCGGAAGGAATGGGAGCAGCCGTTCGCTAACGATGACGGCGCCCGCTCCGGGTCCGCCTCCGCCGTGCGGCTGGGTGAAGGTCTTGTGGAGGTTGGAGTGGACTACGTCGAAACCTAGCTCGCCCAGCTTGACCTTGCCGAGGAGGGCGTTAAGGTTCGCGCCGTCGCCGTACATGATGCCGCCGGCATCGCGGACAATCTTGATGACTTCGGACAGGTTGGTGTCGAAGATTCCCAGCGTGCTGGGCTGGGTCAACATGAAGCCGGCGAGATCATCGCCGACCGCGGCTTCCAGCGCTTCAAGGTCTGTGTTGCCCTCGTCGTTGGTTGGCAGCGTCACGACGTGGAATCCGGCAACTACTGCCGATGCGGGGTTGGTGCCGTGGGCGCTGTCCGGGATCAACACCTTCTTGCGCTTGTCGTCGCCTCTTGACAGGTGATAGGCACGCGCCATGAGCATACCGGCGAACTCGCTCTCGGCTCCGGCCTTAGGCGAGACGCTCGCTCCGGCCATCCCCATGATCTCGGTCAGTATCTCCTGAATGTGCCAAACAAGTTTGAGGGCTCCCTGGACGGTCGGTTCTGGCTGGAACGGGTGAATTTCCGAGAGTCCGGGCAGCGCGGCCATCTCGTCATTGATCTTCGGGTTGTACTTCATCGTACAACTGCCGAGTGGGTAGAAGTTGTGGTCGATGGAGAAGTTGTAGTGGCTGAGCTGGGAAAAATAGCGGACGATCTCGCTCTCGGAGACTTCCGGCATCTCGAGGCTATCGCGCAGGAGGGCGGCATCCGGAAGTTCCGACTCAGGGACGTCCAGCGCCGTAAGGCTCGCGCCCAAGCGGCCGGGAGCGCTGCGGTCCATGAGGAGCTTACGGTTGTGTTTTTCCAACCAGCGCTCGGGGGTGGTCATGATGGTTCGGCTCCAATCTCGGCCAGCGCGGCCCCCAACGCCTCGATCTCATCGCGAGTGTTCAGGTCCGTACAGCAGAGGAGCATTCCGTTCTCGATCTGGTCGCTCACGTCGAGGCCGCCGATGATTTTGTAGTCGAGCAGTTTCCGGTTCACCTCGGCGGGCGGCAGAGGACACTGGACGACGAACTCGCGGAAGAACGTGCCCTGAATGGGCAGCGAGTAGCCGGGAATGCCCTCAATGAGTGACGCGAGGTAATGGGCCTTGTGGTAGCAGAGTTCCGCCGTATGCTTAATGCCCTGCTTGCCCTGCGCCGCCATGTAGACGGCGGACATAAGGGCGATCAGTCCGACGGAAGTGCAGATGTTCGAGGTCGCGCGTTCGCGTCGGATATGCTGCTCACGGGTCTGGAGGGTGAGTACATAGCCCGTTCGACCCTCGGTGTCCACGGTCTGGCCGACGATGCGTCCCGGGAGCTGTCGCAGGAATTCTCTGCCACCCTTGCAGGCGAGGACGCCGACATAGGGCCCGCCATAGGACGGGGAGACGCCGAGTGTTTGCGCCTCCGCTACGACGATATCGGCGTCGTAGCTGCCGGGGGCCTTGAACATGCCCAACGACGCGAGATCGACGGAGACGATGAGGAGGGCGCCCTTCTCGTGGACGCGGGAAGCCACCGCCTCCAAGTCCTGGAGGTAGCCGAAGAAATCGGGCTGTTGGACGACCACGCATGCGGCATCATCGGGAATATCGCCGCTTGAACTCAGCACGTCGACTTCGAGGTCGTCATGTCCTTGCGTGTAGGTGCGAACGACCGACTGGTAGTTGGGTGAAACCGTGTCTGCGAGGACGATCCGCTGTCGCTTGGTGATACGGGCGGCCATCATGGCCGCCTCGGCGAGAGACGTAGCGCCCTCGTACATGCCAGCGTTGGCGACTTCCATGCCGGTCAGCTGGCAGATCAGCGTCTGGAATTCGTAGTGGGCCTGGAGTGTGCCCTGGGATACTTCAGGCTGGTATGGCGTGTAGGAGGTGAGGAACTCGCCGCGAAATGCCAACGCGCGAACTATGGCCGGTACGTGGTGCCGGTACGAACCCGCTCCGAGGAAGCAGGCGTAGTCGCCCGGCGTGGCGTTCTGTGACGCAAGTTCGCCGAGTACCTGCCGAAGCTCGAACTCGGAGAGAGGTGCGGGAATGTCGAGTTCCGGGAACCTGTACTGCTCGGGGATGTCCTCGAAGAGTTCGGCTGCTGACTCCACACCTATCGCCGCCAGCATCGCCTCCCGGTCGGAGTCGGTATTCGGCGAGTAGTGAGACGTGGCAGCAGTGTGATGCATATCGTAGTTCGTGTGGGAACCCCGCACGGGGTCAATAATGGGGAGCCTCGAGGTCGAGGCTACAGAGTCCCCAAGAACTCCTGGTAGTCGGCGGCGGACATCAGGCCGTCCAGCTGCGAGGTATCACTCAGCTCGACTCGGATCATCCAGCCCTCGCCGTATGCCGAGTCGTTCACGAGTTCAGGGGTATCGTCAAGCTCTTCATTTCGCTCCACGACCTTTCCACTAATGGGCGAGTACAATTCGCTGACGGCCTTGACCGATTCGATCTCCCCGAACACACCCATGGCCGAGACCTCGGTTCCGGCATCGGGCAATTCGACGAAGACAACGTCACCAAGCTCGTCCGCAGCATATTCGGTGATGCCAACAACGACGGTTGTCTCTGACTCGACTCGGAGCCACTCGTGCTCCTTGGTGTACTTGAGGTCGTCCGGGTAGTTCATGATGCTCTCCGCGAATATAAGGGAAGGGGCCTAACAACCGCCTCGACGCTGCGTCGTCTGATTTGTATCCATAGCTTGGTATCAAGCTTCGAAAAATCGGTAGGAACATAGCCCAAGCCAATATTCTTGTCAAGCGTAAAGGAGACGCTCCCGCTGGTCACCTCGCCGATTTTTTTCGTGCCGTCGGTAATTTCGTACCCGTGTCTGGCGATGCCTCGACCGACCATCTCGAATCCGACAAGCTTACGGTCGGTGCCCTCGTCACGGATTCTCCTCAGTGCCTCGCCAGGTATGTAGTCGTCCCTGTCGACATCTATGAACTTGTCGAGACCGGCCTCATACGGGTTGACGGAGGTATCCATGTCGTTTCCATGGAGGAGGAAAGCTGCCTCAAGTCTGAGGAGATCGCGGGAGGCGAGACCACACGGAGCTATGCCGCACGCTAGCAGCGAATTCCATATGGATACGACGGTTTCGACCGACGGCATTATCTCGTAGCCGTCCTCTCCGGTGTACCCCGTACGGGCGACAAGGACTGCTTCTCCGTCAATATCGACAGGGGCGATTCTGAATGGGCGAATCTTCTCCAGGGCGTCCCCGGCAACCTTCGCGAAGAGCTCCCTGGCTGTGGGGCCTTGGATTGCGATCATGGCGAGCCGGTCTGAAGCGTCGTCGATTTCGACCGAACCGTCAGAGGGCGCCCATCGGTGAAGCCAAGACGAGACCGCTTGTCGATTGCCCGCGTTTGGGACGTAGAGATAGCGGTCTTCTCCCAGGCGGTAGACGATGTTGTCGTCGATGATGCCTCCCTCTTCGTTGCAGGTGAGGCCGTACTTGGCGCGCCCCCGTCGTAACTTGGTGACGTCCGAGCTGAATACTCTGCTCACGAACTTCCCCGCACCCGGACCGCTCACGAAGAGTCGACCCATGTGCGATACGTCAAACATTCCCGCGCGCTCGCGGACTGTATCCACCTCTTCCAGGATGGTGGCGTACTGCACAGGCATGTCCCACCCGGAGAACGGGACCATACGCGCGCGCATCGATACGTGGGTCTGGTGTAGCGGAGTTGTTAGCAGTTCTGACAATGCTACTCCTCGTCCAAGGCTTCTTTGAATCTTCGTATGGCTTCAATGTGGTCGGAGGGAGTCGGGAGACCTGAATTCATGGTATTGATGGACAGGTGCGTCACCCCCGCCGCTTCCCACTTAGACACGCCGATTTTGGCGTCACCGAGCAACAGGTCCCTATATCCCAAGACCTTCTCGAATCCCACCGCTGAAGTGTCCCGGCCGGCGTCTCGCGCGTAAGCCTTGACCCGTTCGACTGCCGAGATTGTCTCCTGCGTGGGCTCGTTGCCTCCACCGGCGATGATCCAGCCGTCGCCCATTCTGCCGATCCGGCGGAGGACGCGGTCATGGTAGCCGCCGAACCAGATGGGGATTGACTTGCGAATGGGCAGGGGATTGATGCCGGCGTCCATAATCGTGTGCCATCGTCCCTCGTAGCTTACAAGGTCGTTTGCCCACAGTTCCCTCATCACGTCGACCTGCTCTTCGGAGCGACGGCCCCGATTGGTGAAGTCCTCACCCAAGGCCTCGTATTCCACGCTGTTCCAGCCAATCCCGATGCCGAGCCTGAGCCGGCCGCCGGAGAGCACGTCTACCTCCGCGGCCTGCTTTGCGACGAGGGCGGTCTGACGCTGTGGAAGTATGAGGATGCCGGTTACGAGTTCGATCTGCCGGGTAAGCCCGGCCAGGTAGCCGAACAGTACGAACGGCTCGTGGAACGAGTCCTGGTGACGATAGGGACCTCGGAGCCAGTCGTGGGTCTCTCGATTGGCGCCGAGAACGTGATCGTAGACGAGGAGATGGTCGTATCCGAGCGCCTCAGCGGTCTGCGCGTAGTCTCGGATTAGGACCGGGTCGTTGCCGATTTCAAGCTGTGGGAATACTACGCCGACTTGCACTCAGGGCCACCGGATTTAGTCTCCCATTCATTATACGCCAGCGGGGTATGGCACGCTAATTTGGAAGGTAAGCGTAGCAGGGGAGCGAATGCTGATCCGTTGGGTGCCCTAGCGGACATCTGGTAAGAATCTACTTGTGGGGCCGTGAGGGCGGGTTTTACTGCAGGTCGTGGGGCGTGTAGATCTCGACCGAGTTGTTGATGGCCCTGTTGCGGGCCTCCCCTCCGACGGCGATGACCCTCCCATCAGGCAAGAGCGTGGTAGTGTGGTCCCTGCGGGAGTCGAACATCTTGCCGCCGTAGAGCCAACCGCCGGTGGTACCGTCGAAGATCCAAGCCTTGGTCGTTCCCGTTCCGCCGAGCATGAGTACGCCACCGTTTTGGAGCCTCGTCATCGTCGGACTCACCCTAGTCTCCGGAAGGCGGTCGACGTAGTCCCATTGACTTGTTCCCAGCTTGTGAATCAGGGCAGAGTTTGATGCCCCTTGAGCGCCGAAGCCGCCGGCAACCAATATGGTCCCGTCGAACAGAACACCCACTGCCGCGTCTCGCAGTCGCTGGTCGAGGTTTGGAAGCAGTGACCATGTGTTTGAGTTGAAATCGTACACCTCAACTGTCGGACCCGATCCGCCGGCGACCATGAGGCGTCCGTCCGGCAGCGTCTCCATGGAGTGGCCTGACCTTCCGTCCACCATTTGTGATACCACCGTCCACGTGTCGGATGCTGGATCGTACACCTCGGCGGTGGCGATCTTTCCCTCGTCGTTCTCGCCGCCAACGACGATTACCGTGCCATCACTCAGCTCGGCCGCAGTATGCGCCCATCTGGCCCCGGACAAGTCCGCCGCCATCGTCCATGTGCCGTCAACCGGATCGTAGATCTCCGCGGACTTGACGAAGGTGATTTTTCTCGCTCCCTCTTCGTCGATCACCAGGTTCCGCCCGCCGGCTACAATGACCCGTCCGTCGCCGAGCTTGGCTGCCACGTGTCCGCCACGAGGCACGTTCATGTCCGCAACTGCGCGCGACTCGCCGGAGCTCGGATCATATATCTCAGTTGAGGGGATAAAATCGACCAGGGTGTTGACATCTTCGCCGTCGAGTCTGGCCCTTCCGCCCGCCAAGAGAAGCGTGCCGTCGTCCAGCAGGGTAGCGGTGTGACCTGCGCGAGGTTGCACCAGTGGCGGGGCCTTCTCCCAGGAGCCCAGGAACGGGTCTGACACCCATGCCTCCGTCTTGGGGTTGTAGAACTCCACCGAGTCATAGGGTCCCGCTCTATGGGCACCGCCGATGACCATTACCCGGCCGTCGTTCAGTACCACGGCACGATGGGAGACTCGCGCGGCGTCCATGTTGCCCGCGGGAGTAAAGAGGTTAGTCTCGGGATCGAAGGTCTCGGCAGTGTCTTCGGTCTCACCTTGCCTCAGCCCGCCTCCGGCTATCAGAACCCGGCCGTCCGGCAGGAGAGTGGCAGTGTGGTCTTGTCGTGGCGCTCCCGGCTCCGGCAGCTCCTCCCAAGTGTTAGTGGCCGGATCGTATACCTCGGCGCTGCTGAACTCTTCTCCTCCGTACGCCAGGACCCTGCCATCATTCAGGAGCGTCAGGGAGAGCGCGACACGACCCGTAGTCAGATTACCGCCTGACGACCAATCACCGGTCGCCGGATCGTAGATCTCTGCCTGTTCCACGGGAGTGCCCGCGCCATCGCCGCCACCGGCGATAAGAATGCGTCCGTCTTCCAGACGAACGGAGTCATGGGAGCCACGGTGGAATTGCAGGCTGGCAATCTCCGCCCAGTCCTCCCTTTCGGGGTCATAGACTTCTGCAGTGTTCAGGGCCCCACCACGCGTGCCTATGCCGCCCGTTACCAGAACTTTCCCATCGTCGAGCAGGATAGCGTTGTGAAGTCCACGATTGTCGATCATACGGCGCACCTGAATCCACGTATCCGTCTCCGGGTCGTATAGTTCAGCTGAATTGAGATTCTCGGTCTCACCCGTGCCACCCATGACCAGGATTCGTCCGTCCTGCATCACTACGGCAGGGCTGAATGCCCTCGAGGTGAGCATCCTGGCCTTGGTCGTCCAAGTGTCGGTCGCAGGATCGTATTCTTCGACGAGGGGGAAGGAGCCATAGGGCCCGATGCCGCCAATGGCGAGCACTTTGCCGTCATCCAACTTGACGACCCCGAAGGCCTGGCGTGGATCGTTCATGTTGCGAGTGTTCGTCTTGGCCAGCGTGGCCGGGCGACTTGTCTGTGCCGTTCGCCTATCCGTTGATGGGTCAACTTCCTGACCGGACGGTGAGGCAACTTCTGCGGTGGCCGTGGAATCCGGAGAGGTTGAATCGCCGCCGCAGGCAAACAGGAGCGTCGCGGCAGCAAGAGCCGCAATGAGAATGGTTGAGCTGGCAGGGTGAGTCGTGGTCATCGTCGTTCGGTGGCGGCTTTTTCCGGACTCGGCGCTGTGTATTCAACAACACGCGCGGGGATTGTGGGCCCGAGTCCTGTCTGTAATATCACAACGCGAAGCAGTAAGTATTGGTTAGTCGGAGTCGCACGGAGTATGGTTCAAGGGTGGGCCAAATTGTAGCATCGAGGATCGAAACCGGTCAATTTGAACACCGTTCATCGTGCGGTGAAATCATGGTTCGCGAGTGCTATGATGCGGCAGGTACGGCGCGAAACCGTCGTTGTGCTAAACTACCGCACCACGGTCGGCTTATTAGCTGAGCGAGACTTGGCGAACGAATAACTGTTCGCCGATCGGCCGACGGACCAACGAACGAGGAGGTATGAGTCCATGAAAATGTATATCGGAGGAGAGTGGGTCAACCGCGACGAAAAGGTGGATGTGATCAACCCCTACGACGGCTCGGTAATCGACACGGTGCCGTCGGGCAACGTGGACGATCTCGAGACGGCGCTGGCCAGCGCCGTGCGGGGTGCGGAGATCATGCGAAACATGTCGGGCTATCGGCGTTTCGAGATTCTGCGCCGAGCTGCGGACATCATCACGGAGCGGCAGGACGAGTTGGGCCGGACGATCTCGATGGAAGAGGGCAAGATCATCGGCGAGGGACTCGCTGAAGCCGAGAGAGCGAAGCAGACGATTGAGCTGTCCGGCGAGGAAGCCAAGCGTCTGTATGGAGAGACAATCCCCCTGGACGGTGCCACTAATTGGACGGGCCAGTACGGGTTCACCATGCGTGTGCCGGTAGGGGTCGTCGCGGCGATCAGCCCATTCAACTTCCCGCTCAACCTTGTCGCGCACAAGGTGGGCCCCGCCCTGGCAGCGGGCAATTCGGTGATCATCAAACCCGCGACCGACACGCCGCTCTCGGCGCTAAAGCTCACGGAGATTCTCCTGGAGGCGGGAGCGCCTGCCGAGGCCGTTCAGTGCATCACCGGTTCGGGCAGCAGGATAGGGGACCCGTTGGTTGCCGACCCTCGTGTGAGAAAGGTGACCTTTACGGGAAGCAGAGACGTTGGTGAGCGTATCTGTCAGACGGCCGGACTGAAAAAGGTGACGATGGAGCTAGGCTCCAATTCGCCACTGATCGTGATGAGCGATGCAGACATGGACAAGGTCATCGCCGGCACGCTTTCGAGTGGATTCTCAAACGCCGGACAGGTGTGCATCTCGGCTCAGCGGGTAATGGCAAGCAGCGACATCTACGGCGACTTCGTGGATGCCTTAACCGAGGGGGTGCAGGGGCTGACGACAGGGAACCAGCTCGACACCTCGGTCACCATGGGGCCGATGGTGCGGAGCGAGGACGCGGTTCGCGTGAACTCGTGGATACAGGAGGCCGTGGGTGCGGGAGCACGCGCGACGACAGGCGGAGAGTACGAGGGCGCCCTCCATGAGCCCACCGTCGTGGCGGACGTGAAGCCAGACATGCGGATATCACGTGAGGAGATATTCGGACCGGCCGTTGCGGTCTCGTCCTTCGATGACATCGACCAAGCCATCGCGTCGGCCAACGACACCATCTACGGTCTGAGCGCGGCCATCTTCACCCAGAACGTCGATTGGGCGATGCAGTACGCCAAGGAAGTTTACTCAGGGAACATCCAGATCAACTCTGGTCCACAGTGGCGGGCTGACCTCATGCCTTACGGTGGGCTCAAGGACAGCGGCATGGGCAAGGAGGGACCGAGGTACGCGGTTGAGGAGATGACGGAAACGAAGATGGTCATTTTCCATCCGTAGCGACTTTAGGAACTGACGGCGCCCGGGGAGCTACGCGAACAGTTCGTCAACGGCCATCGTCCAGTCCGGGACGGCGGGCTCGGCCTCTGCGATTTCGCCGCGACGGTAGATTTCCGGTGTTGAGGGGTCGGTTGAGCGGTAGACCCTGACTGTGTCTTCTCCGAGGAGACCGACGTCCCAAACAACCAAAGTTCCCGCAGCGAAGTAGTCGGCTCGCTTCTCCGCCATGTCCCGTTCGGCGGCAGGCCCATAGTCGTTTTCGCTCCGAATCTCTACGGCGAATGCAGGCGCCCCTTCAAAGAACTTCATACCAGGGCGTTCCCCGGTAAAGTAAGCTACGTCGGGACTGAAGGACTGTCTGTAGGGTAGATTGACGATAAAGCCCGCGTTATCCGGGACGGCGATTCCAGGGTGTCCATCCAGCACATACTGGCGCAAGCTCACGAATATGTTTCCGCCGGACAGACTGGGATCGCCTCCCGTAGGAGCCATAAGCCGCAATTCTCCTCTGACAAGTTCGGCCTTACCGCCATCTGCCACTTTGTACAGGTCGGCCACTGTCGCAGGTTTCTTTATGACAGTTACCATGAGCGCCTCTCAGTTTCCGAGGTGTCGGGTTAACCGGTGGTCTTCATTATACCCGACGCTTTGTCCTTACATCCTGACTACCAGTTGGAGTTGGTCGCCGGGGGTGTAGAGGGATTCAAAGGCCGACTGGATGTGTTCCAGTGGAACGAAGTCCGACTCGCGGAGCATCGGCTCGACGACGACCTTACGGGCCTCCATGAGTTTGAGGACAGTGTGCCAATCGGCCGGCTCGTGGCCGAATATCGTTTGGATGTTGATGTGACGCGCCATCCAGTCCGCAGGTTCGAGGGGTAGCGGCTCCCACGGCACGGCGATAAGGACGACCTGTCCACGTGTTCGCACCATGTTGGCGGCCTGATCGAGGGTACCCTTGATGCCGGCGCAGTCAAACACAACGTGGACGCCAGTGCCGCCGGTCATGTTCTCCCCTGCTTTGACGGGGTCGTCCGTCATAGGGTCAATGACGCAGTCGGCGTTGAGCGCCACGGCTGCGGCGCGTCTTGTTGCGGAGGGCTCGGAAACGAGAATGCTCGTCGCGCCCGCAGCGCGTGCTGCCTGAAGGGTAAAAAGGCCAATGGGGCCGGCGCCGATAATCGCGACGGAATCTCCGAGCCTGAGTTGCGACAGCCGTACGGCGTGGACGGCCACTGCGGCCGGTTCACACAGGGCGGCGGCTTCGAAGGATACGCCGTCGGGAATGGGAATGGGCTCCCACTCTTCCATGACTTTGTAGTCCGCGAAAGCACGCATTCGGTCCGGGCCGAAGCCGTGAAGCCGGTAGTTGTATCGGGGATTAAGGTCCCATCCCTTTCCCTTTCCGGGCGGGGGGTCTCCTCCTCCTCCTACCACCCTGTCTCCGACCTGCCACTTCTTTACATCGCTACCGACTTCCACGACCTCACCGCAGTACTCGTGGCCCAGTACCGTCCCCTTCGGTGCGATGTCATACATGACGGCGTGGACATCCGTCCCACAGATTCCGCAGAAGGCGACCTTGACGAGTATCTCCTTTGGGCCCACCTCCGGGACGGGAACTTCACGGACCTCCAGCTTGCTGTTGCCCACATAGACGGCTGCTTGCATGACCTCACCTCTAGACCAATTCTATGTTCGCCCGCGTTGAGGGTCAAATCGGTCGGTAGCCTTGACTCTGCGAAGGGAGAAATCCATAATTGCCCCATAATCTTTCCTTAGGAGGTATGAAATGACCAGAAGTCACATCATCAATCAGTCATTTACGGGGGGATACGGCACCACTTGCCATGAAGGCGACGACCGTCGAAAGATTCCCATACCCAGAGGAGACGAATGTTCATGCACTCAAACATAGAAACGACTCTCGACCGAATCCTGGCTGAGGCGGTCGAACACGAATTCGTGCCGGACTTGGAGCCGCTTCGGGTCCGGGTTGTCGGCACTGGAACGAGATCCGCCCCCACAGAGGGGGCAGGAGTACTGAATGTCGATCCGACGCATGAAAACTGCAAAGACAGTCATCACAGCGTTGGCGACGAGATATCTTGATTAGCATGGGCGTACCGGGCGACGGGGAAATTTGCTGGCGGGCGCCCTGCGAAGAATCTATTGAAAGGGGGTAATTTCACATGACGACTGAACTGCGCGGCAATGGAACTACTATGGAGGAGGAGGGCAAGCGTCATCGGTTGCAGATTGACTTTTCTCCGGAGGCGCACGAACGATTGATGCGGATCAGGGAGAGGTCGGAGGCGGCAACCAATGCGGAGGTAGTGCGTAACGCCCTTCGTCTGTATGACTGGTTTCTCGATCAGCGGGCTCGGAATGCCCGACTGCAGCTTGTTGAAGGCGAATCCGTTAAGGAGATCGAAGTACTATTCTGAGTGCGGGTCAATCGAAGCCGGCAATGACCAATGTTGGTGAGCCCGTCGAACCATGAGTGGGGTATCAACCCTTCGGCCAGCCTTTAGGTAGCTGCGGGAGATTGGACGAAGATTCGCCACAGAGGACGCAGAGATCACAGAGTGGCAATAGACGGGGTAGTTCGGAGGCAGTTATTGGCACCCCTGCATGGCCCCGAACGCGGTGCGTAACGCGGCTCAGGGTGAATGGGCGATATTGCAACATCGGCATCGGGAGTCGTCTGAATGCCTGGGAGTGCAGGTACCGTGCGAATGGGAAGTGTGACTCCCTTGACCGCGAAGGGCCACGGGGCTATGGTACGCGCCAATTCGATCCTGGAGACAAGCGGGAGCCATGTCACCGTCCACGCTTAGATACGATCCCATTCCCGTTGAGAATGTGCGCGCGGCTGCCGAACGCATCAGGGGCACGGTGGTGCGGACGCCGCTCGTGAGGCTCAACGCCCATGAAGCCCCAGCGGAGATCTATCTGAAACTGGAGAACCTCCAGCCGATTGGGTCGTTCAAGCTCCGGGGCGCTGCCAACAAGATGGGTCAAATGGCGCCGGGGGAACTCAAGGACGGGGTGTGGACGTGCAGCGCCGGGAACATGGCGCAGGGCGTTGCGTGGAACGCGAGACGGATGGACATACCGTGCGCGGTGGTGGTGCCGGACGTCGCGCCGGAGGCCAAGCTGAACGCCATTCGCAGACTTGGAGCGCGCTACCACAAGGTGCCCTTCTCGGAGTTCGTGGAGACGTTCGAGACGCGGAGTCATCCGGAGATGTCGGGCACGATGGTGCATCCATTCAGCGACCCTGAGGTCATGACAGGGAACGCGACAATCGCCCTCGAGATCCTCGAAGACCTGCCGGACGTGGAGTCAGTGGTCATAGCCTACGCGGGTGGAGGGCTCTCGTGCGGAATTGCTTCGGTAATCCGCGCACTGAAGCCGGAAGTCAAGCTCTACGCCGCTGAGGTATCGACGGGCGCCCCGTTTGCGGCCTCATTGGCCAAGGGGAGTCCCACGGTCATCGACTATGAGCCGACGTTCGTGGACGGCATCGGCGCGCCGCGAGTGTTCGATGAGATGTTCAACCTCGCCTCGAGCCTGTTGGACGGGTCGCTGGTCTCCACTCCGGAGGACATCGCCGACGCGGTGCGGCTGATCGCCGAGGGCAACCACGTCATAGCGGAGGGAGCGGGAGCGGCGTCGGTGGCAGGAGCCCTCGCCGGCAAGGCGGGGACGGGCAAAGTGGCGTGCGTTGTGTCGGGCGGGAACATCGACGGCAGCAAGCTCGTGAAGATCCTGCAGGGCGGGGTGCCTTAGGGGTTTGTAGCTATGGTGAAGAGCAAGGGTAGGACTGAATTTTACGGAGAGCGACAAATGTCGTTGTGGACCGGTCATTCCGCAGAAGAGGACGGAGATTATCTCTCTCGGCAGGTCATAACTTACATTGGGAACAAGCGGGCGCTACTAGGGCAGATTGGGCAGGTGGTAGATGGAGTCAAGCGGAGGCTGGAGAAGGAGCGGCTGCGGGTCTTCGACGTGTTCAGTGGGTCGGGGATCGTTTCGCGGTACCTAAAGGCGCACGCGTCGATGCTGATAAGCAACGACATCGAGGACTATGCGGCGGTGGTCGGGCGTTGTTATCTGCGGAACCGGAGCACGGTCGACCTACAGGAGATAACCGAGATGGTGGATGAGATGAATCGCAGGGTTGAAGATGAGTCGTTGCCACTGGGGTTCATCGAGGAACTATACGCGCCGAGGGACGAGGAGCGTATCACGACGGAGGACCGTGTCTTCTATACGCGGGACAACGCCCGGCGGCTCGATGGCTATCGCCGGATGATCGACACGGTGCCTGAGGATGTGCGGGAACTGCTTCTCGCGCCGCTGCTCAGCCAGGCGTCGGTACACTCTAACACCGCGGGAGTCTTCAAGGGGTTCTACAAGAACCGCGACACAAAGATTGGGCAGTTCGGGGGCACGGGCTCGGATGCCTTGGTCCGAATCAAGGGAAAAATCGTTCTTGAGCCGCCGATACTGAGCCGGTACGAGTGTGACTGTGAGGTGCTACAGGAGGACGCCAACGATGCGGCACGCCGGGTGGAGGACCTCGATCTTGCGTACATCGACCCGCCGTACAACCAGCACCCGTACGGGTCGAACTACTTCATGCTCAATCTTCTCGTACGTTACGAGCGGCCGGAGAAGATGAGCCGCGTTTCAGGGATTCCGACGGATTGGCAGCGTTCCGGATACAACGTGCGGGCGAAGTCGCTTCCGCTGATGAGGGATCTCCTGAACGGGTTGGATGCGAAGTTCCTGCTCGTGTCGTTCAACAACGAGGGATTTATCACAACGGAAGAGATGCGCGGGTTGCTGAAAGAGATCGGCAGTGTCGAGGTGCTGGAGATGCCTTACAACGCCTTTCGCGGGAGTCGCAACTTCAACAATCGGCCAATTCACGTTACTGAGCAATTATTCTTGGTAGAGAGGAATTGAATCGAGATGGCAAGAAAGAGCCAGTTACGTCAACAACGGACGAACACTGTCATCAATGTGACATCGAAACAACAAGAAACCGCAATCGTGCAAGCGCTTCACCGAGTCGTGGATGATATATCACAGAAATTCGGAACAAGAGTAACGCTAGGTCACGAAAAACAGTGGCTTCTTAGAGACATCGTATTAGAGCTTCAGCGAACGTACCCGAAGGTTAGTTTCCACCACCACTTCGATAACACTTCGATACGCCCTGATGGAGGAATCCTCTTTCTTGAAGGAAAGCCAGGCGACATGATGAAGTATCCGATATTGATTTCCGAGGTCAAGAATCAGGGTACTAATGACCTGCGTGCCAAAGAGGGATTACCAAGGCAGGCTAGGGGCAATGCAATTGAGAGACTTGGCAAGAACCTCATTGGTCTCCGTGCAGCCCTGATGCGTGAGAGTATTTTCCCCTTTGTTTGTTTCGGATACGGTTGTGATTTCGAGAACGATTCTTCAATTCTTGATCGAGTTTCGACTATGGCAATGTTCGGTAGCCTCAACACGACATACCTCTATAACGAGGAAAATGGGAAGTTCAATCGAGGTAGCTTTTACTTCCGTGAAAACGAATGGTCTGTGGACGAGATGTTCGCAGTGATGCAGGACATCGCGGAGAGAGCTATCCTCTACTACTTCTCAAAGTACCGAGAGAAAAACTTTCTCTCGCTGCTTGTTTGACTCTCCCTCTCTGATGAGGGCAGAATTCATCGATCTCGTTCCCATTCGTTCTGATGACACGGAGTCAACTAGAGATCGTAGCAACGATTTTCGCCGAGGTGGATAGCTAGCAACTCCTCTAATCTTCCGTGCATTTAGACCTCCCACAAATGAGAGAGTCCGTGCCCGGATAGTACGGTGTTTGAGGGTACTCTGAGTCTAAGAACCCAACGCCCTAAAAGAGGCTGCCCTGGCTGAGGGGGGAACGTTCGCGCGGGTACTCGATTCCCAGATGCTCGTAGGCGAGGCGAGTGGCCATTCTGCCCCTGCTGGTCCTCTCCAGGAATCCGCGCTGGAGCAGGTATGGCTCGTACACGTCCTCAATGGTCTCGGTCTCCTCGTTGATGGAGGCCGCGAGCGTGTTCAGTCCCACGGGTCCGCCGTCGAACTTTCCGATGATCGAATCGAGTACCTGGTGATCAAGTTTATCGAGGCCGACCTCATCCACTTCTAGACGGGCGAGGGCCTCCTTCGCGACCTCCAGGGTGATGGTGTTGTCGGCCATGACTTGGGCGAAATCGCGGACCTGGCGGAGGAGCCGGTTGGCGATTCTCGGAGTGCCTCGCGCCCGCTTGGCGATTTCGAATAAGCCATCGTCCTCGGAGGAAATGTCGAGGATGCGGGCGGAGCGTTTGACGATAGTGCGCATGGCCTCTTCGTCATAGAACTCCAGCCGGTGCACGGCACCGAACCGGTCGCGCATGGGGGCGCTGATCATTCCGTACCGGGTCGTCGCGCCGATGAGGGTGAAGGGCTTGATGGCAAGGTTCATGCTCTTCGCCTTCAGCCCCTTGTCGATGACCCACGAGACGAAGAAGTCTTCCATGGCAGGGTAGAGTACCTCCTCGACGACGCGGGAGAGCCGGTGAATCTCGTCGATGAAGAGGACCTCGTGCTCCTTGAGCTGCGTGAGGGTGGCGACCATGTCGCCGGGACGCTCGATCGCAGGGCCGGACGTGGTCTTGATGCGGACGCCGAGCTCGGTCGCGACGATGTTCGCGAGGGTGGTCTTTCCCAAGCCGGGCGGGCCGTAGAGGAGGACATGATCAAGTGCCTCGCCTCGCTGCCGGGCGGCGGTAATGGAGATTTCGAGATTGCCCTTCACGGCCTCCTGTCCGATGTAGTCAAGGATTCGACGCGGCCGCAAGGTGTTGTCGATGTCTTCGACCTGTTTCTTGGGGGATATGACGCGCTGCTGCATAGTGTCGACCGGTCGGGATCAGGAGTTTGACGGTTGGGCTAGGAGGTTGCCAGAACCTTTGTTCATTCTAGGTTCGGGTTGGCGGGCTGTCAAGGGACGGAGATTGGGGTAACTGTTCAGAGTTGATGAGTTGAATTGCGAAGATCCCCCTCTCTGTATCTCTCCCCCGGCGGGGGAGAGATTGTAGATTCTTCGTCGCTGCGCTCCTCAGAATGACAGCGAGCGCACAATTCGTGCAGTATCACCAACTTTAAACAGTTGCAGATGGGGAGGTTCTGAGGCGGTGAATTGGCGATTGTTTCCTGAAAGTGATGCATTTTGATGCATTTTGTAGCATTTCTCGCGTTATTGTAAAGTTGCTTCCGAATGGTCCAGGGTGACACGCCGGCATTTTGAGCGGCGTCACTGATCGAGTGAGGGGAGCCAGCTTGGAAGAGTGAGCGTTCGTCTGTCGAAGATTTCTTCTGAGTGTGGGACATTCTGGGATGTTCCGGGACTTTTCCTTTTGTGGTTTAGTCGGGCGGCGGGTATCCTCGATGGCAACCCGCCGCTTGAATGCAGTGTGGTACATGTGTTCTTGTATGTCAAATTGAGCGAAAGCCTCGCCCGATTTGCAGCGGCGAAGGGCCATTCACCCTCACCCCAGCCCTCTCCCGAGAACGGGAGAGAGGGAGACCCTCCAAGGGCGTGTCGTAGGTAGAGGTGGTAAGTCCTGTATTCGTTATCCTATTGTGTCTTTTTGCGTATATGCCGATGGTGTAGAATAGGACGCGACGTTCGGAGTCCACAGGAGTGTTCGATTGGCAGAATATGACGTAGTGGTTGTAGGCAGCGGTGTCGGGGGGTACGTGGCCGCCATCAGGGCGGCGCAGCTGGGAATGAATACGGCGATAGTCGAGCGGGCGGAGCTCGGCGGGACGTGTCTCAACTGGGGATGCATACCGAGCAAGGCGCTCCTCCGCAACGCCGAGGTGGTCGGACTTCTAAAGCACGCCGACGAGTTCGGGATCGCATTCGACAACCTGCGAGTCGACTTCAGCAAGGCCATCGACCGCAGCCGCAAGGTCGTCAAGAGGCTCACGGACGGCGTTTCGTTTCTCCTGAAGAAGAACCAGGTGACCGTGTACCAAGGGTACGGCGTTATAAAGGACGCGAACTCGGTCGAGGTCCAGGGGACCGAAGAGACGCTCACCGCCAGGAACATCATCATCGCCACGGGAGCGCGTTTCCGACAGCTCCCGAACCTGCCCATCGACGGCAAGATCGTGATAACGAGCCGCGAGGCATTGGAGATGCGAAACGCTCCGAACCGCGCGATCATCGTAGGGGCCGGCGCCACGGGCGCGGAGTTCGCGTACTTGTGGAGCAAGTACGGCACCGAAGTGACGCTGGTGGAGCTGCTCCCACGACTCGTCCCAACCGAGGATGAAGAGGTTAGCAACCAGCTTCTGCGCTCGTTCCGACGTCAGGGCATCAAGTCGATGACCGGATCGACCGTGGACGAGGTGAATGTGACGTCCGGCAAGGCGATGGTTACCGTCACGAACGAAAAGGGTACTTCGATAATCGAGTGCGACACGGTGCTGGTTGCGGTCGGAGCGCAGGGCAACGTGGACGGCATAGGCCTGGAGGCTGTGGGCGTCCAGGTGGAACGCGGCTACATCAGCATCGACGAGATGATGCGGACTACCGTTGAGAACATCTACGCCATTGGCGACGTAACAGGCAAGATGCTGCTGGCGCATGTCGCATCGGCGCAGGGAGTGACGGCTGTCGAGCACATGGCGGGGCTCGATCCCCAGCCACTCGACTACGAATTCATCCCGCGGGCGACGTATTGCAGGCCTCAGATCGGCAGTTTCGGTCTCACGGAGGCACAGGCAGCGGAGCGCGGCTATACTGTGCGGGTAGGGAAGTTCCCGTTCATCGCGAGCGGCAAGGCGCTGGCACTCGCTGAGTCCGACGGCTTCGTCAAGGTCGTGGTGGACGACGAGATTGGCGACATTCTCGGCGGGCACATGATCGGTGCGGAGGTGACCGAGCTGCTCGGCGAGCTTGGAATGGCTCGACTCCTGGAGAGTACGAGCAAGGAACTGGGCTGGTTGGTGCACCCGCACCCGACGCTGTCGGAGACGATCAAGGAAGCGGCGCTGGCCGCAGACGGTGAGGCGGTACACATTTGAGCGAGTCCCGCGCGGACCGAGAGTCTTAAGGGGCAGGCCCCGCCGGAAATCGAAACGGGCCGGAGCAGACGATGGCGCTGGCAACAACACTGGATAGAACGCAGATTGCCGATTTCTATCGGCAGATGCAGACCATCCGCATATTCGAAGAATTCAGCCAGGTCAAGTACCAGGAACAGAAGATCAAGGGTTTTCTGCACTTGTACATCGGCCAGGAAGCGGTTGCGGTGGGTGCCATCTCGGCGCTCAGGCCGGATGACGACGTGATTACGAGCTATCGAGACCACGGGCACGCTCTGGCGAAAGGCCTCGACCCCAATGCCGTCATGGCCGAACTGTACGGGAAGGCCACGGGAGTGAGCGGTGGCAAGGGCGGGTCGATGCACCTCTTTGACGTCTCGAAGCGGTTCTGGGGCGGTCACGCCATAGTCGCGGGCCAGTTGCCGCTGGCTGTGGGCCTCGCGCTAGCGATCAAGGCGCGAGACGAGGACCGGGTGGTGATGTGCTTCTTCGGCGACGGTTCGGTGAACGAGGGTGAGTTCCACGAGTCGCTGAACCTCGCATCGCTGTGGAAGCTGCCGGTCGTGTTCTTCCTCGAGAACAACCTCTACGGCATGGGGACCCATGTTGAGCGTGCACGGGCGGGAGGCAAGGAGATCTACGACGACATAGCCGCATACAACATTCCCGGAGCAAATGTAGACGGCCAAGACGTACTCGCTGTACGGGAAGCATCCCTTGAGGCTGTGGCACGGGTCCGTTCGGGTAACGGGCCCGTTTTTGTTGAGGCGATGACGTACAGGTTCCGCGGCCATTCGGTCGCGGACGCGCAGGCGTATCGTTCGCGCGACGAGATCGGCGCGTGGAGAGAGAACAACGACCCGCTCGGCAACTTGCGAAACCTCGCAATGGCCGAGGGAGTGATGGAAGAGTCGGACTTCATCGAGCTCGACAAGGAGGCCCGCGCGATCGTGGACGCCGCCGTCGAGTTCGCTGAGAACAGTCTCGAACCGCCGCCGGAAGCGCTGTTCGAGCACGTGTACCAGGAATAGCGCGGACAGGGGCAGAGGATAGATGGCTGAGATCATCATCAGAGAGGCGATCCGCCGGGGGCTGCACGAGGCCCTCGAAACGGATGACCGCGTCTTTCTCATGGGGGAGGACATAGGAGCCTACCAGGGGAGCTACGCGGTAACGCGCGGGTTCTTCGAGGAGTTCGGTCCTGAACGCATTCGCGACTGCCCGATTGCCGAGTCGATTATCATCGGTTCCGCGACCGGCGCGGCCATGGCGGGAATGCGCCCGATCGTAGAGATGATGACGATCAACTTCATGCTGCTTGCCATAGACCAGGTGGTCAACCACGCGGCCAAGATGAGCTACATGTCAAACGGCCAGATCAAGGTGCCTCTTGTGATCCGTGCGGTGACAGGAGGCGGAGGCCGTCTCGCGGCGACGCATTCGCAGAACTTCGAGGGCTGGTACGCTTCGGTGCCGGGGCTGAAGGTGTGCGTACCCTCCGATCCATACGACTCGCTTGGACTGCTCCGCACGGCGATAGCCGACCCCAATCCCGTGATATTTGCCGAGCACGGTCTGCTGTACGGTAAGAGAGGCGAGGTCCCGGACGAGCACTACACTGTGCCGATGGGCGAGGCGGCAGTCCGGCGCGAGGGGAGCGACATCACGCTGGCGGCATATGGGCGGATGGTCTACACGTCCCTGGAGGCGGCGGAACGATTGGCGCAGCGCGGCATCGAGGCGGAAGTGATCGACCTGCGAACGCTGCAGCCCCTGGACACCGATACGATAATTCGTTCAGTCGAGAAGACGAACAGGGTAGTGATTGTGGAAGAAAACTGGCGAACGGGCGGATTCTCCGCCGAGATAGCCAGCACAGTCCAGGAAGCGGCGTTCGACTATCTGGACGGTCCCGTAGGCAGGGTCAATGGGCACGACGTGCCGGCGCCATACAACGCGACGCTCGAGGACATGCAGATACCGGACGCGGACCGAATCATCAAGGAAATCGAAAAGTTATACAGTTTGTGAGGAGGCTGCCCTCTTGGCTACCAATCTGAACATGCCCCAAATGGGCTACGACATGCAGGAAGGTACTCTTGTACGCTGGCTCAAGTCGGTGGGAGACTCGGTATCGCTAGGTGATGCCGTAGCAGAGATCGAGACCGACAAGGCGGTGGTGGAGTTCGAGTCGACCGCCGAGGGTGTCATTCTCGAGCTGCTCGTTGAAGAGGGAACCACCGTTGCCGTCGGGGAGTCGATTGCCTCAGTCGGGGCGGAAGGCGAGACGGTTGCGGCGGGAGGCGACGGTCCTGACGAGTCGACCGAAGCTGAGCCCGTTGCGGACGAGTCGTCCGAGCCTGAACGGCAGGATGAGCCTGCGGCCGAGGAGGAAGATGCCGCGGCTGCCATACCGCTGCCCGCGTCGCCGAGTGAAGTCCG
This sequence comes from Dehalococcoidia bacterium, assembly GCA_963662435.1. Lineage (GTDB taxonomy): Bacteria > Chloroflexota > Dehalococcoidia > Lucifugimonadales > VXLM01 > VXLM01. Next base: position 315,852 of record OY759598.1, read on the forward strand.
AGCGTCCCCGGTAGCTCGCAGGCTGGCGGCAGAGCGTGGTGTAGATCTCAGCACCGTGGTGGGCACCGGTCCCGGAGGCCGGATACTCAGGTCAGACGTTCTTTCCGCCGAGCCTGCCGCTGCTCAGGTGGAAGAGCCGGACATGCCCGAAGAGGAAGCTCCCATGGAGGCTCCCCAGGTCGTTGAAGAGGCGACCATGCCCTCCGACGAAGCTCCTATGGAGGAACCGGAAGCCATTGAGGAAGAGTCCGTGGAGGAGGAGGCCGCCCCATCCGAGGAACCTGAGGAGGCGGAAGAGCCTCCGATGGCGGCAGAGGAGCCGTCCGCCGAAGAGGCTGACGACGGTCTCGTGCCGCTGACGCGCATGAGGCAGCAGATAGCGCGCACGACGGTCGGCAGCAAGACGACGATACCGCACTTCTACGTGAGTGCGGACATCGACATGACGGAGGCCATGGCGCTCCGCAAGCGCATCAACGAGACCCTTGAGGGCGATGTGCGAGTGAGTGTGAACGACCTGGTAATCAAGGCGTCAGTCAACACCATCAAGCGGTTCCCGAAGTTCAATTCGTCCTACACGGACGACGGCATTCGGATGCACGACTCGATCAATGTCGGCATTGCGATCGCGGAGGAAGACGGGCTTATCATGCCGGCGATCCTCGACTGTGGGAACAAGTCGCTGACGGAGATTTCCACCGCGAGCAAGGATCTCGTCAATCGCTCGCTGACCGGCACGCTGCTGGTCGAGGAGTACACGGGCGGGACGTTCAGCATCAGCAACATGGGCATGTTCGACGTCACGAGTTTCGTTGCCATCATCCAGCCGCCGCAGTCCGCGGTCCTCGCTGTGGGCACCGTGAAGAAGCAGGCAGTCGTCCAGGGTGACGGCGTGGTCGTCCGGGAGATAATGTCCGCCACGCTATCGGTAGACCACCGGGTCTCAGACGGCGCGGAGGGCGCGCAGTTCATCGTGCAGCTCAAGGAGTTCCTGGAGAACCCGCTCCGGCTGCTGGTGTAGGCGGGACACCCTCAATCCAGCCCTCTCCCGCGAACGGGAGAGGGAGTCTGCATTCACCAGAACGCAACCCCGGCACTGTCATTCTGAGCGGAGCGCAGCGGAGTCGAAGAATCTAGAGTGTCTGTCCTGACGTAAAGCTGACTTTGGGGATTCTTACGCCGTTTTCGCTCTTGGTCACAATAGAAGCGCTGCACCGGCTGCCCGGTCTTGCGGTTATGGATTCTAGATTCCTCGCTGCACTCGGAATGACAGGGATACAGGGCTGGATCAAAGCTACAGATCCGATTTACCTCCCCCTGTTAGCCCGCGAACGGGAGAAGGGTTACGGCCTACTCCCCTCGTCGGAGGACTTTGCCGGGTCTAGCGCCGGTGTGTTCGCCGTCCAGGATGACCGATTCGCCGTTGACGAGCACGTGGGGCATGCCGTCGGGGTAACGGTGCGGGTCTTCGAACGTGGCGTTGTCGATGACGGTGTCGGGGTCGAAGACGACTATGTCGGCAGCGCAGCCCTCGAGGAGCAGACCCCTGTCCTTGAAGCCCATGCGCTGGGCAGGGAAGCCGGCGGCTTTGTGGATGGCCTCTTCGAGCGTGAGGACTGACGGCTGCTCGCGAACGTACCGTCCCAGAATCCGAGGGTAGCAGCCGTAGAAACGTGGATGAGGCCTGTCGGCGCCGTAGACACCCGTCGGCGAGATCGCACTGCCGTCGGAGCCGAACATCGCGTACGGCTGGGCCATGAAGAACCGGATGTTGTCCTCCCGGCGGTTGACGGCGACGCAGCCCACGTTGTTGTCCTCCTCGTCGATGAGCTGCAGATATACCTCTGCTGGGTTGTCGTTGCGCTCCTCGGCGATCTGCTCGATGGACTTGCCGACGATGTCGTGGTTTTCGTCAGTCTGTACGTGGCTGATGATGATGGTGTCCCACTCCCACGGAAGGCCGCGGAACCACCCCTTCCGCAGGTCGGTGACGGCCTGGCGACGCGTGTCGGGCGCGCGGAGACGCTCCAGCATCTTGGCTACTCCGCCGTCCTGGAGCCACTCCGGCACCATCTGGCTCAGGTGCGTCCCGCCCGCGATGTATGGGTACATGTCGTAGGAGACGTCCAGTCCCTGCGCCCTGGCTTTTTCGATCGGTTCGATCATCACCTCCGGGGTGTCGAAGACGCGGCTGTCGATGATCGCCATGTGAGAGTATTGCACCGGCACGCCGGCGGTCGCTCCTATCTCGATAGCCTCTTCGACGGCTCCGACGTGGTTGTCGGCCCAGAGCCGGGCGTGGCTGGCGTAGAAGGCACCCTCGTAGGGGGCGATGGCGCGTGTGATCGCGATGAGCTCGTCGGTGGCGGCGTAGCTTCCGGGCGGGAGCGTGAGTCCGGTCGTGAAGCTGAATACGCCTTGCTCGACAGACTCGGCGGCGAGGCGGCACATGGTCGCAAGCTCGTCCTCCGTAGGAGCGCGGTTTTCGAGGAGACCAGCGGCAGCACGCAGCGAGGTGTGACCGACCTGGTTTGCGACGTTGACGCTGATGCCGTCCGACTCCAGGAAAGCTGCGTAACCGTCGTGATCGGTCCACGTCCATTCTTCCTGCGGGATGTGGGAACGTGAGATGACCGAGGGCCCCAACGGACCGACCGGAAACGGCGAGTAGCTGCAGTTCCCGACGACCTCGGTCGTAACCCCCTGGTACACCTTGCTCTCGGCGTTGCGGTCGTCGATCAGGGTACGGTCGGAGTGGGAGTGCATGTCGATGAATCCGGGCGAGACAACATGCCCGGAGGCGTCGATAGAACGGCGAGTCTCCGCCTGTCCGAGGTTGCCGATGGCCGCTATAGCGCCGTCGGCGATTCCAATGTCAGCCTCGTAGCGGTACTTGCCGCTGCCGTCGACGATTGTTCCGCCAGTGATGATCGTTTCGAAAGCCATTGAGATACCCCTTCATGGTCGGACTTGCGCGGTATCTTACATCTTTACCACAAGGGTCGTCCGCAGCTACGGTGTTACTTTATTTTGCTATGTGTATGCCAAGAGAGTGGTTACAATCCTGATGGCCTTTTCTCTACACTGACCTTACGGTGGTGGGGCCGGGCAGGTCGACAGGGGTTACTCGATGCGGGCTGCCGGGCCTGTGGCCGTTTGCGCGGGAGTGTACTTTCTGATCGAGTCGGCGTCTGAACGTGACGCAACTGAGAAGCGTCGAAGGGATGAGCAAACAACCCTGGCAACCCCGCTGTTGAGCAGTGCGAGTTTGAGCTAACCTGCGCTAACTGAAGGATGGCACATTGAGGTGCTCCTTGATAATCATGCTGTGTCAGGAGCGAATTACTGCCACCGCTTGCAAGGGATTAATTTTGGGGAACGTCAGCGATCTCTGACCACCTAGAAACATTGACAAGCCTATCCTGTTCGGCTCAAATGCATACATAACCGCCCCCTGATAGATAGGAACCACGCCAGTGGTAGAGGCATACACTCGGACGATGCGGAGATATGCGGTCTTTGCGGGACGTGCTAGTCGCTCGGTGTTCTGGACGTTCGCACTGGTTCAGGCCACCATATTGCTTGCTGCTCTGCTACTCGCCTTTGTAGTTCACTACGCACTCGCAATCTTCTCCGCCGTTTACATCGTTGGAACGCTAATCCCAACGCTGGCCGCCATTACAAGACGCTTGCACGACATAGGGAAGAGCATAGGGTGGCTACTGTTTGGCGTTGGCGTCGCCTCATTGGCTCTCGTGATCGCGTTTGCACATTTCGTGTTCGGGGACATGGCCCTGGGGATAGCCTTTTACGATGAGGGCCGCCTCGATGAGCTTCCAGACGGTATTGTGAAGGAATCTATCCGCGATACATTCTTGCGGGCCGGGTTACTGTCGTTTGGTATCGGTGCGGTAATCGCAGTAATCGGTGGGACGTTGGCAATCGGGCTCGTGGCGCTTCTGGGCCAACCGGGCGACCCGGGAGAGAACAAATACGGCCCTGCGCCATAGTCTCTCTCGTGAGGAATCACGTAGTCAGCGCACAGCTACATCACCATTCCGATGGGGTGTTGCGCTATACATCGAATCCGCACCGGCCGGGCACGTCCCGGTCGTTCGGTGTGATATCGTGACGGGAAACGCGTACGGGTAGCATCGGGAGGACAGGCATTGGCAACGATCAAGATCGTCTCTTGGAATGTGAACGGCATCAGGGCCACCCATAGGAAAGGGGCCCTCGACTGGTTCGAGGACGAGAGGCCCGACATTCTCTGCGTCCAGGAAACGAAGGCGAACGAGGACCAGGTTCCTGAGGACCTGCGAGAGATCAACGGATATCACAAGTTCTATTCCTCGGCAGAGAAGAAGGGCTACAGCGGCGTGGCCATGTACACGGCGATTGAGCCAGTCGGCGTGGAGCCGGGGTTCGGCATCGAGAGATTCGACAGCGAGGGGCGCACCCTGCAGGCGGACATGGGTGACTTCGTTCTGTTCAACGTATATTTCCCGAACGGCAGGAGCTCGGATGAGCGGCTCGCGTACAAGATGGAGTTCTACGACGCTTTCCTGGACCACATCGAGTCGCTCCGGTCGCAGGGCCGGAACATCGTCGTCTGCGGCGACGTAAACACGGCACACAGGCCCATCGACCTCGCCCGCCCGAAGGAGAACGAGAAGACCTCCGGTTTTCTGCCAATCGAGCGGGAGTGGATCGACAAGCTGCTGGGCAGGGGCTACATTGACACGTTCAGGATGTTCAACCAAGAGCCGGAACAGTACTCGTGGTGGACAATGCGAGCCAACTCCCGTGCCAGAAACATCGGCTGGCGCCTGGACTATTTCTTTGTTAACGAAGAGTTCCGAGATAGCGTGAAGTCGGCGGGCATACACCAGGACGTAATGGGGTCGGACCACTGTCCCGTCAGCCTGGAAGTGGAGATTGGCAGCTGAGGGCCGACCATGGAGCATTCCACGCTCTATCACGGAGACTGCCTTGACTGGATGCGGCGCTGGCGCGATGAGTGCGTTGACCTGATATACCTCGACCCGCCGTTCAATAGCAGCGCCGGCTACGACATCGGTTTTGCCGCTTGGAAAGGCCGTCCCTCCCAGGCTAGGGCTTTCAACGATACGTGGAAGTGGGACGCGGCGGCGGAAGAACGGCTAGGGCGAATCACGGAATACAGCGGGCATCCGGCATACGGGGCCTTATCCGGCCTTCTCTACCAACTTGGAGAGTCCAGTATGCTGGCGTATCTCACGTACATGACCGAGCGACTCGCGGAGATGAGGCGTCTCCTGAAGTCTACGGGCAGTATCTATCTCCACTGCGATCAGACCGCCAGTCACTATCTCAAGATCGTCATGGACGGAATATACGGCGCAAGCAACTTTCGCAACGAGATCGTTTGGAGCTACCGGACGGGTGGGGTGAGCAAGCGGTACTGGCCGCGCAAGCATGACGTTCTGCTGTTTTACGTGAAGACCGGTGCGTACGAGCACCGGCCGCTGCAGGAGAGGGTGCTGTACGACAAGCCCTTTTTCAACGCCCAGTTTGACGAGGAGGGCAGGCCGTACGCAGATGTCTACGTTCGAGACGTTTGGGACGACATCAAACCAATCATCAACGTATCGAAGGAGCGGCTAGGCTATCCGACCCAAAAGCCCGTTGCGCTCTTGGAGCGCATCGTCGAGGCGTCGTCGAGTCGCGGCGACATGGTGCTGGACCCATTCTGTGGCTGTGGCACCACTGTCGTTGCCGCAGAGAATTTGGGACGGCAGTGGGCAGGGGTAGAGATATCGGAGTTCGCCATTGGGCTTATACAGGAGCGCCGTCTTAGGGAGATGGGGATAACGGCTGCGATTGAGGGGATGGCTGTTGGCATGGAAGATGATAGTAGTACCGGGTCCACATGATGTTGATGCCACGACTCACCCTCACCCTAGCCCTCTCCCGTTCGGAGGCTGTCTCATAAGTAGGTTGCCTTATTGAAAATACAGAGGTTCTAGGGGTAAGTTTGTGTTGTTGCACCTGCTTTAGGAGAAGTGGCATGCCATTTCGGGACTTCAATCGGGAACAGGGGTGGCTTCTGCCGCCTGATCTGGGAGAGTTAGTAGGCCCCAATCATCCCGCACGATTCGCCGCGACCTTTGTGGACTCTCTCGATGAGGAGACGTGGAAGGAGTTGGGGATCGACCTGCGAGGCGATCCTATGGGAGCATCGTCCTATCACCCTCGCGCGTTGCTGAGCGTGTGGATATATGGGTTCATGACGGGTGTGCGTTCCAGCCGCAAGCTGGAGACGGCCTGCCGCGAACAGGTGGGCTTCATGTGGCTGACCGGGAGGCAGAGGCCGGACCACAACACGCTGTGGAGGTTCTACAGGTCTCACCGAGAGCGGATGAGGGTTCTCCTGAGTCGCACGGTGCGCACGGCTGTGAAGGCCGGCTTGGTGGACTTGGCGCTTCAGGCGGTGGACGGGACACGAATCGCCGGTAACGCGTCCAGTGACCGCACCTACGACGCGGAGGGTCTCAGACGGCTCTTGGAGCGTACGGAAGCAGCCATTGCGGACCTGGAAGCAAAGAACTCGACCGGAGGGGAGCCTGCACCAGTCGAACTACCATCGGAGATTGCGAGCGCCGAGGCATTGCGCGACCGAGTGGTCGACGCCCTTGGCCTCGTGCTGGAGGAGGAGGGAGCCAACCACGCGAACCTTACCGACCCTGACGCGGGGCTGCTCAAGAGCAAGGAAGGTGGCTTTATAGCCGGCTACAACGCCCAGTCGATGGTGGCGCCCATCACGTCCGGCGATGCCTCCGGCATGATCATCACGGCTGCGGATGTGACCTCCGGCTCGGACGACCACCCGCAGCTCGTTCCGATGATCCAGGCGTCTGCAGAGAATACGGGGACAGACCATGCGGTGACCGTCGCCGACGCCGGATATCACTCAGGGACCAACCTTGCCGACTGCGCGTCCTCCGGACACCGCGTGCTCATGCCGGACACTCATAACCGCAGACGCCGCTCCCCGTACCACAAGGACCACTTCACGTACGACCCTGAGAACGACACATACCTATGCCCGAATCAGCAACCTCTCATCTTCAAGGACACGTTCAGACACGCGAACGGCTACAGACTCAGACGCTACAGGGCCGAGGGTGCGCTCTGCCGTACCTGCCCTGCCTTTGGAGAATGCACCACCTCTACCAACGGTCGAACCATAAGAATCAGCGAATACGAACCTGAGTTGAGACGACACAGAGAGATGATGTCTACCGAGTCTGCCAGGGCGAGTTATAAGCGGCGTCAGGGGCTGGTCGAGCCGGTGTTCGGCCTCCTCAAGGAGCATCACAGCGCCAGGCGGTTCCTGCTGCGAGGCCGCGAGAACGTCCTCTCCGAGTGGTGTCTGCTGGCTGCGGCGTTCAACCTCAAAAGCCTTCACAGGGTGTGGAGTGCCGCCTCGCCGTCGAACTCGCCTCACACCGGCTCGCCACGACTACATCCACGCTGTGATCGCAGCGCCACTGATGCCGCCCGCAACCGCTTGGCACCGTTGCTGACGGCCCGACCACGAATCGCCACTCGCAGACTCTATAGAGTCTACCGGTCATCGCCCATCACATCCCCAGCGTGTACTCAATCACTGCACGCCACGTGAAGCTATGAGACAGCCTCCGACGGGAGAGGGGATAAGAGCATCTCTTTTCGACTGTCACATTCAAATGGGAACGGTACTAGTAACGTTCCCATTTGAATGTGATGGATAGATATGTTGAAGTTTAGTGCGAGCGTCCTGAGTGGAGAAGCACCAGTCTATGATGGCGACAGCCTCATTGCGTTCACGTTCCAGCGCCGAGACCTCTCGTTTCAGTACCGCCTCGTCACTGATTCGACGGTTGAGACATTGATTACTGAAGATGCTCAACTCTATCTCCGCCATGTTCAGCCAACTGCCGTGTACCGGAGTGTAATGGAACTCCAGGCGCTTGGCGATGCGCCACGCTTCGGCTGGCTCGAAGGCATCGTACAACGAACCCAGCTTGTGAGTGTTGAGATTGTCCAGCACCAGCCGTATCGTCTCTGTGTGAGGGTATACCTCATCAACCAGCCACCTCATCTGCTGTGCGAAGTCCACAGCAGTGCGTTGCTCGGTCACCTCGACATGCCTCCAACCGGCTTTCGGCTCACAGAACATGAACAGGTTTCGCGTCCCGTTTCGCTTGTACTCGTAGTCATATCGTTCCACCCGACCTGGCTTGGCCCTGATAGCGGGCCTCTTGTCAGCCACCAGTTGCTTGGATGTCTCGTCGAAGCAGACCACGGGATGGTCGGGGTCGTAGTCTTGATGGTACAGGTCCAACACATCCTCCATCCGAGCCACGAACTCTCCGCTCACCTCGGGGATGCACCACTCTTTCTTCTTCCACGGTTTGAGTTCGTTTTTTTGAGTATCTGGCGCACCGTCTCGAGGGAGATGCTCTCGGCAAACCCCATCGCCACCGCCTTGTCCGCAATGAGCTGCAGCGTCCAGTCCGCGTGTCCTTCGGGTGCATCGCTGCACGCGACGGCTATCAGGTGCGCTTCCTGTCTGCCGTCCAACTTGCGCTTCTGTCCCGGTCGCGTGCGTTCATTGAGCGCGCTGTCGAGTCCCTCCTCCACAAACCGCGTGCGCACACGTCCCACCGTGGATGCGCTTATCAATAGTCCGCTGGCGATGTCACGGTCGATTAGACCTTCGTCTGCCTTAAGCAACACCAGCGCTCGCTTGACCTTACGGGCCGAAGTCTCCCCACGACTCGCTATCTCTTTGAGACGTGTCCGTTCCGATTTATTCAACTCCACCTTGTACTGGAGAGCAGGCATGTCTTCGTATGTCCTCCTTATGGGATCATACACAAGACTAACCTATTTCTTATGTTTGTCAAATATACCTAGAAACGGTACTAGCTGAATGGGACGTGACCCACCTCAATGGTGGGGACCTCTCTCTCCAATGTCACAGCACTTTCCATGAAATCTCTCTCATTCGCGTCGAGTCCGACCCCGTGACATTTCTGTCTGAACGCGGGGAGATATTCGCCGTCTTCGATGAGCGGACGCAGGATTCCGGCAACGTGTCTTACGGGCTTGAGGTTGATGGACGGCGCTACTTCGTGAAGACGGCAGGTCGACCCGACGATGACAGGTCCTATCTGGACCATTGCGGTCGAGTCAGCCTTCTGCGCAACGCGGTGAAATTGGCGGAGTCCTCAGACCACAGGACGCTTCCCAAGTTTCACCAGTTCGTCGAGTCGTCGTCAGGGCCTATGCTTATCTACGACTGGGTCGAGGGAGAGAATGTTCGCAGCTGTCTTGACCGCGTAAGAAGTCTGGCCGTGAGCGAGGTCACACAACTGGTTACGGAGGTGTACGACCTTCATCGTGAACTCACCCGCTTGGGTTGGATAGCCAATGACTTCTACGACGGCGCGATGATCTACGACTTTCGCAGCAATCGCCTGCATGTCATGGATCTCGACAACTTCAACATGGGGTCATTTGCCAACTCGATGGGGCGCATGTTCGGCTCGTCCCGCTTCATGGCGCCCGAGGAATTCGAGCTTGGAGCCACAATTGACGAGCGGACTACGGTATTCACCATGGGTAGAACGGCGGCGGTACTCATGTCGGACAACTTGCTGGAGAGAGGGCCATTCAGGGGAACCGACGGCCAGTATGAAGTCATGGTCAGGTGCTGTGCGGAGAACCCGGAAGACCGGTTTCAGACGGTGGCGGAGATGTACGCGGCATGGGTTGAAGCTCAGAACTAGGGGATGCCCCGATCCGTCGGCTTGCGACATCCGCCGTGCGGAGAGGATGCTTAGTACCAGTTTCGTTTAGTTTTGGCAGCCTGTTCAAATCACCCTCACTCCGGCCTTCTCCCACGATGGGAGAGGGGGGCTACATTCACCGGAACGCAACCTCGGCACTGTCATTCTGAGCGGAGCCCAGCGGAGTCGAAGAATCTGAAGTGTCTGTCCTAAGGTAGAACTGACATAGTGGGTACTTGCGCTGTCTTTGCTCTTGGTCACGATAGAAGCGCAGCACCGGCTGTCCAGTCTTGCGATTATGGATTTTAGATTCCTCGCTACACTCGGGATGTCAGGCAGGGGGCCGGATCATAGCTACAATCCATTTTGCATACCCCTGTATGCCCACGATGGGAGAGGGGATACAGGCTCTCGATTCGAATGCCATATCAAGATGGGAACAGTAGTAGCCCTGGAGTGATTCGGACAAGCTAACGAACCTCATGCAGACAAGCCGACTCCCTCTAATAGGACTGACTGAAGCCCCACACGACTTTCTCTAGTACCCCACGTATAATCCGCCTACTTGACGAGGGTATGACGAAGGAGGCCACCATGGGAAAGCCCCGCATGATGTTCTTTCACGACGGACGCCATCCGCACATCTACATGTACGAGCCGCCGATGCAGAAAGAGGAGTATGCGGTCGCCATCGACGAGCTCTCGGGAACGACGATTGACGCCGTCATGTTCTGTCTCGGAGAGGGACGAACGTTCCTACACGACACGCAGGTAGGGGAGCTGTGGGGACACAACGTCGAAAAGTGGCCCCATCTCATCTGGAGGCGAACGCACCAGAACGCCAAGGGGCTGATAGAGGAGGGTAACGACCCCTTGCGGATTGTGTGCGACCGGGCGCACGAGAAGGGGATGCTCCTGTATCCGACCCTGTTGGTCCAGGTTGGGAGCGACGAGCACGGTGGCGAAAGGGCGACGTGGGTGCGGTGCTCCGACTTCCGTTTCGAGAACAAGCATCTAGAGATTCAGGCCAAGGGAGGAGTCGACTCAAGCTTCCCCGGCTTCGACGGGCTCGACTTCATGCACGAGGAGGTGCGGGAGGAACGGTTCGCCATCGTCGAGGAGGTGGTGACGAACTATCCCGTCGACGGATTCGAGTTGCACATGGGCCAGCTGCCGTACTACTTCCATCCCGACGAAGTGGACAAGGGACGTCCCGTTCTGACGGAATGGATTGGTCGTGTCTACGACGCGGTACACCAAAGCGGTCCCGACAGGGAGTTGGCGGTACGCGTTCCGGCCAGCCTCGATGAGTGCATGGCGGTGGGCATGGACGTGCGAAGTTGGATAGAAGACGGCATCGTCGACGTGATCATCGGCGACGGCGCGGTCGGGGATACGATGAACCAGATGGCAGACTTTCGAGGGCTGGTGGAGGCCGCGAATGGGACGGACTGCCGCGTTCATGCGTCGTTGCAGCATCGCGTGGACTCTGACAGGGTGGGTGACGCGACGATCGAGATGATCCGCGCGGCGGCAGGCAACTACTGGGCGCAGGGTATCGAGGGGATATACATCTCGCGAGGGTGGTTCTATAACTATCCCTACGAGTCCTCATTCTACGAGAAGATCAGGGAGATTCCGCAGCCCGACGTGATGGCTCCAAAGGACAAGTATTACAGGGTGCCCACCATCGGCGATGGCCCGAAGCCGGTTAGCGGCCCCGGCAGTGTCATGCAACTGCCGGCGACCCTAGAGGTCGGTGCGCCCACATCACTCGACTTTAAGATCAACGACGATCTCCCCCGCTGGGATGCCGTCGGGCGGGTGCACGAGGTGTTGCTCCGCGTCCGCATAACGGACACCACGGAGCTTGACCGTTTAGCGTTCGAATTGAACGGGGAAGCCTTGCCCGACAGCGCGTTGAGGATAATTAACCAGATGTTTTGGATGAGCGGTCCACGCCGGACGGCGCAGGGATACTGGTTCGTCTTCACGCTCGATAGCGAATCGTGGCCCAAGCAGGGCTTGAATACTCTGCGGGTGACGCTGCTAGAGCGCGACCCGGACGTTTCACCGCCGGTAGTCGTGCAGGACGTCGAGTTGGAGACGAAGTATCTCATGGGCAAGCACTTCCGCCGCGGTTATGACGATCCGGCGCTGGGGGCGTTCGAGGGGAGGATGGGTGGGAATTGGTAGACGGGAGCCGGTCGTTGCCGGAGTGGGTGGGAGTGGTTGCCGGGCCTCTCGCCCTCGGCGGGGTGGCTTCGGTGCATGTGGGACGTCTTCCCGAATATTGATACAATCGTTTAAAGTCAAAGTAGCTATCGCCTAAGAATGAAGCAGGTGCCTCAATGCGGAGAGACGAAGCTCTCAAGGTTCTTTTCGAGCACAAAGCCGAACTCAGGGAAAAGTTTGGAGTTAGGTCCATAGCCGTGTTTGGCTCTACTGCTCGTGGCGAAGTCACTTCGCAGAGCGATATTGACGTGCTTGTCGAGTTCGACCCAATTGCCGCCCCGTCCCTACTCGACTTCATCCATCTAAAGCACTTCTTGTCCGACGAGTTGAACGGCGAGGTTGATCTCGTTGAGAAGAATTCGCTCATCCCGGAACTGCGCGACGCCATTCTTGCCGAGTCGGTGTATGTCTGATCGCATATGGTGGTTTAGGCTCAGGGATATCCTCGACGCCATCGATTTCGTATCGAATCACCTCGAAGGAGTGACGTACGAGGAATTCAAGGCCGACAAAGTGCTTCAGCGGGCAATCCTTCACACTTTGGAGATGGCTGGGGAAGCAACGTCGGGCATACCAGAAGATTTCACCCGCGAACACTCTGAAATACCTTGGCGTGGTATGAATGACTTTCGAAACGTGATCGTCCACCAGTACTTTCGAATTGATTTGGAACTGGTCTGGAACGTTACGCACCGAGACCTGATACCTCTTCGAGGTCGCATCGCAGACCTCTTGGGGTCCTTGGAAGATCAGACCTGACTGCGGTACAGGGACAAAGTAGGGAAAGCCCTGCAATTGCAGGCTGCGCTCGTAAAGGTCGCCAGCCTTATTGGGACGGCCATGATAGGATTGGCGTATGTAGTCACTAACGTTTGGGGGCGATGAGTGATGAAACGAGAGTTTGCTGCAAGTGTGTGCCAGGAAGGGGATTGGTACGTAGCGCAGGCCCTTGATTTCGATGTAGCCAGTCAAGGAGAGACCCCCGAAGAGACTCTTGAGAATCTGCGTGAGGCACTTGAGCTTCACTTCGAATCACCTTTACCTACCATTGGTACAATCAATTCGACCCCATCAACTGAATTGCCAGTCCAAAGTAGGTGCCCTCATGCAGTGGGAAGAGGCTACCAAGTACTGTAGTAAAGGGCTGACGATTCCTCGCCTGACCATTCGACCTGCCACTCGACCGGATGGGAAGAAAGTAAGGCGAGAGAGAAACTCTCAACATTGCGCTTCCGCCAGAGAGTATTCGCGATTTAGCGGAAGAATTACTACTTCTCGCTAGACTTCAAGAGTAGCCATTCCTCATTTCTACCACGAAGGGAGCAACGATGTACCTATCTGATGCCGCAAAGAGGTTGTTGATCGCAGCTAACGGAGCATATGGTTGGATAACATTGACAAAGGCGAGTGGCCCTAATGGTCTGTGGTTCTATGTTCGAATAAGGAAAGCACCTGAGCCAGCTTTTTCCTAAGGGCTTGACTATGATCAGGGTGAGCATTGGGAATCGGCCATTTGTGAGTTGTACGAAAACGGACTAATCTACCCTAGCCATACCGAGGTCGGCATCACAACATACAAATTGACTGAACTAGGTGTCCAAATAGCAACCGATTCTACTCACCATTAGGAAGAGATGCGTCAAGATGAAGGTTAAGCACCGCTGGCTTTTGAACTGGATCGTCATTGGGGCTTTTGTTGGAGTAATGCCTGCACTGCTCGAAGGCATATCGGAGATTCACTGTTGGCAAAGCGGTCCAGTCATAGGCATATTGGCTGGAGTGGTCTATCAACTTCGCCATTACGGATTGTGATAGTAGGGAATCAAGTATATGATTCCCCATTGTTGCTCTGTCTCTCTCTGCTTGATTTCATCCATCTAAAGCACTTCTTGTCCGACGAGTTGAACAGTGAAGTCGCTCTCGTAGAGAAGAGCTCGCTCATCCCGGAACTACGCGACGCCATTCTCGCCGAGTCGGTGTATGTCTGATCGCATATGGTGGTTTAGGCTCAGGGATATCCTCGGCTAGACTCTCCGTATGCGCCATTGTGAACCATCCCTTAACTGGCTATACTCGGGGCCACGTTCGAACGGGAAAGTTCCGTATTGCCGCTGGCCATTTGGAGGACCAACATGACCGTTTCTCCTGACGCCCCGAAGGTGATTTTCACCGATGACGGTTGGGTCCTTAGCGCAACCGAGCCGCCGCTGACCGTCGAGAAGCTTAAGGCCGATGTCGTGGACAGTCACGCATGGCCGGGTGGGGCACTGTGGTGGAGTATCGGCGATCACGAGATTTACCACTACGAGACTGAGATTGGTGAGATCATCGGCTCGGAGATGGAGGGACTGGACGAGAGCACGTATTCATTCGTCCACTCCGGCACACCCGGCGTAATCGGCAAGGTGGGGGCCAACGTCCGGGCGCTGATGGACGAGTGTGGAGGACCGGTTACGGCGTTGGCGAAGCTGTGTCGGGAGGCGGACATACCGTTCTTCCCACGAGTCAGGATGAGCAGCCACTACGAGATCGACCCTCGAAACCCGGCCTATGGGCGGTTCCGGCGGAACCACCCGGAGTGGCTCATCGGCGGTCCGGGCGAGGAGCTTGCCGTTGGAAGCCTGCCGTGGGGGCAGCGGACGGGCCTCAACTATGCGTTTCCGGAAGTGCGCGAGTACCAGAAGAGCATCATCTTCGAGACCTTCGAGCGCTTCGACGTGGATGGCGTGGAGCTGGACTTCATGCGGCACCCGGGAGTGTTCCGATCCGATGAGGCCTATCAGAACAGGTACCTGATGACGGACCTGATCGAATCGGTGCATCGCCGCCTCAAGGAAGTGGGCGACGAGAGGGGCAGAGAGCTGCCGTTGGCTGTTCGCGTCCCTCCGACAATGGCCGACTCCGTGCGGATTGGCCTCGACGTGGAGCGCTGGATCCGAGATGGGCTCGTGGACATTGTGTCGGTTGGAGGAGGCTTCATACCGTTCGACACTCCGATCAGGGAGTTTGTCGAGGCCGCGAAGGGTACGGGGTGTCTCATCTATGGTTGTATCGAGGCGACAAGGCACATTGACGACGATGCCATCCGAGCGCTCGCGGCGAAGTGGCTGAGTCACGGGGCGGCGGGAGTGTACCTGTACAACTTCTACACCATCTATCCCGAATGGAATAAGAGGATGGTGGAGGAGGTCTCAGACCCAAGCCGCCTTGAGCGATTGAATAAGCGTTACGAGTTGGGCCAGGCCGGGCCGCTCTATCCATCCAGAGGACATGGCGGGGCGTTTCGTTATGGGTCGCCCTCGACATCCCTGCCGGTCACGCTGCGTTCCACTTCGGACGGAAGCGGACCGGAGTTTTCCATGGAGATAGTCGACGACCTGGAGTCGGCAATCGCGGACGGCGCTCTCGAAGGGTGCCGCCTGACGTTGAGGTTTGAAGACATTGGGGCCACGGATGAGATCGAGGTCACGATCAACGGGACGACGCTCCCAAGGCAGTCGGGAGCCGACGCAGTTGACGGGTGGACACGATTGGGAATAACACCCATATTCTGGATGGAGTACCCCTCCTATCCGGAAGAGCGCAAGAACGAGGGCAAGGGCCTAACGTTCGAATTGAACGGGGAGACCCTGTGCAAGGGTGACAACAGTATCGAGGTCAGTCTCGTCTCGGCCAATGGAGATTCGGGGCGAACAGCAACGCTCAGTCACGTCGAGTTGGAAGTAGTCTATAGGCAGTAGGCTGTGCTGAGGCCTATCTCCACCACTCGTACTCGAGGCCCAGTGACCGGTCTTCGAGCGGCAGGTCAACTCTCTGCCCTCCGTTGGCGGATGAGACCTTGAGGGCTATTTCCGCTTCCAATGCCACGGCGACCCTGCGTCCGGAGTTCTTCGGCTCATCGAGCTCACCGGCGAGACAGTCCATGACGTCGGCGACGGAGTAGGTTGTCCCGTAGTGTCCCGTCTGGGGTCCCGGCCATGGAACGTCGACACGCTTGATTCCGCCAACGGTTTCGAAGTCCTGGGAGAGGGTCCATTGGCGCTGGTTGCTGTGGACCATTTCCCCTTTCGTGCCGCTGATGCGGAGCATGGGAGCGCCCTCACGAAAGTGCAGGATTGTCCCGACCTCACATACGAGAATCCCTTGTCCCGTAAATTCACTGCTGCCGGTTTCGAGAGGGGGCTTATCTGCCGTGCCGACTACCCAAGCGGGGGCACTGTCGAGGAAGTACGACCAGTTCTGGTGCTGTGCGCCGGGACGGAACGATGTTTCCATTGAAGTAACGTCTCCGATTGCGCCCGATTCCAAAAGCTCTCTGGCCGTGACGAAGGACGGGTGAGTAGTGGAGATTGCACCGCAATTCAGGGGCACACCCGCGTCCCGGCAGACGCCCACCATCAGGTCGGCTTCGGCAAGGGTGTGGCACATCGGTTTGTCGGTGACGATGGCCTTGGCCCCGTTCTCGACGGCGAGGCGGACGAGCTCGGGCCGGCTCCTGGTGTTCGTGGCTATCGCCACTATGTCGAGCTTCTCATTCTCAAGCATCTCGGCTCCGTCCGTATATAGTGCGACATCGCCGTAGCGGTCACCAAAGGCCTTGAGGCGGTTCGGGTCGCGGTCGCAACCGGCTACGAGGTCGATTTCCGGTCGGTCGTGGAGTGCCTCTGAGTAGGAGGTGGGCACGCCTTTCGGGAGATGTCGTTCGTAGAGATGGAACTGACGGTGTACGTCGAGCTCGGGGGTCGGCTTGTCTATGCTGTCTGCAGTGTCGATGCCCTGCCGGTAGGGCAGTCGGCCGGCCATGTCATACAGCAGCCCCATCCATCCGAGTCCTATCACGCCCGCCCTGTACTTGGCCATAGTAGATTTCCTTTCGGTGTTTTGAAGGGTACCGAGGTAATTGGCCTAGGCGGTCACCGTAGAACGCCAAGTTATCACCCTCACCCTAGCCCTCCCCCGCGAACGGGAGAGGGGAGAATCATTATTTCAAAGAATTCGATCGGCTAGCTTGAGAATTCGTAGGGGCCGAGGTCCTGGTCTACGAAGCCCCGGTGGAAGTTCCTGCCCATGAGGTACTTGATGTCCAGTTCGACGTCCCGGACGCCGGCGTCCATCTTCAGCACGGTGTCGCGGTGGTCGAGCGTGATCTCCAGCTCGTTTTCGCCCTGCTGCGGCCAGTGGTCGCGGTCGAGCTTGAAGACGAACCAGTAGCCGAAGATGCGGTGCCTCGGAGACCTGAGACGGTACATCTGATTGATCGTTCGGAGAAGGTCATCGGGGAGGGTCTTGCCATTGAGCTTGAAGGTGATCTTATCTATTTCGCTGACGGCTGTCAGCATAACCCGCAGGTTGACCTCGTGGACGCGTTTCATATCTCCCCATCGTTCCAGGTCGTCTGAGATCGTGAAGGCGAGGGTCTCGGGTCTGCCCACATGAAGCGTTCTTGGGAGCTGCACACCCGGCTCGTCTTCGCGTCCGAGCGTGCTGCGCCGGGGGCTTTCAGACGGCATGAGGTATATCTTGTCGCGATAGTCCATGATGTCGGAGTAGGGGAGTTCGCGGAGTATTTCGTAAAAGTCGGGAGTGTAGGGCCAGCGCTCGTGCCAGTGTCCCATGTAGATGCCGTCGACGCCCTGCCGCCAGTAGTTGGTCGCTGCGGCGCGAATCATCTCGATGGTGCCAGATGCGAGGCGGTCGGTATCGACGAGGCTGTTCATGTTGGCGTACACACGGACTCCTGAACCCTTTGCGGCCTCCACGACGGGGCTGAAGTCCGCCATGGTGTTCAGCAGGTAGGGTGCGGCGGTCTCGGTCGCGACGAGGACATCGACGAGTCCTTGCTCGATCCATGTCGGCACGTCCAGACCGATTGCAAGCGACTCGTCGATCGAGGAGGGGACCTGAATGACCAGCTCCCTCTCTTCGCCGCCGGCCTTGACGGCCGTGTGGACTCGTCGAATCCAGTCGGTCATTATCTCCCGCCCCGCGTCGATCTCGTTGGGGTGGAAGTAGTACGGGTGGTGGACGAGACTCAGTTCAAGTCCGTTGACAGGGTATGTGAGGATCTCGTCGATGAGTGAGAACCGCTCATCGCGAATTTCCTGGTGCTTGAAGTCGGCGCACTCGTAGCCTGGCCACTCAGGATCGAGGTCCCCGGCGGCGCCGATGTCCCACTGCTTGTTCTCGAACCGGAACAACGAGCCCCGGGTATTGAGAGTTTCCTCGCCGTAGCGTTCGCCGCTCGGCATCTGTACGAGGAGGACGGGGTAGATGAGCATACCCTTTTCATGGGCGCGATCAATCGCGATTTGGAGAGGGTTGTGGCCCGCGTCGATCAGGGCCCTGGCATTTTGGTGCGTCCGGCGCCAGATCGCGTGACTCCAGCGGTCGAGGTGATGGCCCCACAGTTCTCCCACTTTGGTGTCGTAGAGGACCGTGCGCCCGTCGCCGACGCCGAACATCAGCACGTCCACGGGCGTCCCCGCAACCTCATCGACGGCATGCTGGTACTCCTCCTTCTGCATGGGAGGTTCGTACATGTAAATGAGGGGATGTCTCCCATCGTGGTAGAACATGATGCGGGGAGTGGACATGTGACACCTCTGACCTGGAGATTTGGGGATTACGAAAATCGGGGCCTCATCCCGTTGATGAGGCCCCGAATATTCAACCGGTTGAATTACCTTCCGATCGATTCAGCGTACTACGAGCAAGACTGCGTTCCGCCCTGGTTGAAGGCCCAGCTGTTGCAGAACTCAGACCTGTTGCCGGGATGATTATAGTTATCCTGGCCGTCGTCGAAGAAGTACGCCCATGCTGTATGGCCGTTGTGGTCCTGCGCGTGGGTGAACGGCTGGCCCCTCATGTTATTCCTGTTGAGGAACAGGCCGATATGCGCGTTTGAGAAGGCCGAAATGTGCATCGCCAGCAGGTTCTCTGCGTGGTTGCGGTACATTCCCTTTCCTATCTCCACGCGACGCGGGTCAAACGTGGAATTGCCAAACCCGGCGATTACGTCATCGTGGAGGGAGGCGAACCAGCCCGAGTGATCGGCCGGGAATGCGTCCGCGGGAGCCAGCGGCAGGAAGTTGGGATCGGCGACCGGCGCCATTCCTTCCGAACCTGCAGTCTTGTAGTACCTTGCGATCTCCGTGCCCGGGTAGAAGTAGCGCTCGTCAAACGGAATGAAGTTTGTCGTAAACCGCATCCACGGGTTGACCGTGTGGCGCGAAAGGTTCGTGTCTATCGTGCAGCACCCTTCCGCAGAGCGGAGCGCCACGTACCACTGTGGATTCTCGTCGAGGACGATCTCGATTCCGACTTCAGCAAGGTGCGACCTGACCAACTCGGCGACAATTGGTCGGCCATGTGAACCGGAGTATTGGAAAGTCAAGCTTACCCGCTGGCCATTGGGCAGTGTTCGGAACCCATCACTGTCCCGATTGTTAAGGCCAAGTCCGTCTAGCAACTGATTCGACTTTTCGAGGTCTCGATCCATGTAGAGTTTGGTAAGCTCGTCATCGGCAGGGTTGTAAGGCGTGCTTGGATGAGGAACGCGGTTTTGGATTACGCCCAGACCCAGCTGAGCAGTCTCGTTGATTCCATTTCGATCGAGAGCATGCGAGAAGGCGATGCGGAAGTCCTTGGTGCGAATCAGCCGTCCGATTTCAGGATCCACGTTGTACGTTTGATTCATGTGAAGACCGAGGTCGGCGCCACCCAGTGAAGGCCAACCATAGATGCTGTAGTCACCGCGTTCCATGTTCTGGATGTAGAGCGGGAGTTCCGGCAGGATGTAGTTCGTCGTCCTGCCGTCGGTCTCGCCGTTCATCGACCGGAACCGTACGGTTGCCTCGTCACCCGGAAGGATGATCATGACTACCTGGTCGGTGTAGGGCAGCTGGTTGCCCGCGGGGTCTACGAAGGGGAAGTAGTGGTTGCGCTCTGCCACCGCGATCTCGCCGGGCTTGTACTCGACGAAACAGTATGGGGCCACACAGCCCGTGGAACCGATTTCCGCGAAGGGCTCAAGCTCGAAGCGGGCAAGCTGGACATTCTGGGAGGCCCTCATGACTTCTTTCCAGTCCTTCAGGCCCATTCCATCTGCGATCGCCTGGGCCTGTTCGGCGCCAGCGAACTTGGGATGGATCTTCTTCAGGTTCGGATGGCCGAACCAGCAGAAGCGGTTGGGGAAGCAGAGACTCGCCGTGTGAGTCTGTTCCATGAGGACCCAGTTCGGGGAATCGAAGGTGACCTTGAAGTTGATGTCGTCGACGATGCTGAACTTGGCCAGTTCCCCGGTGACAGGGTCGGTCATCTGCGGAGGATTATTCGGGTTGATATCCTTGTTGAAGTTGTGGTCCTCGAAGGCGAATCGAATGTCCTCCATGGTCAGGGGAACGCCGTCGCTCCACTTGAGATCACGCTTCATCGTGTAGGTGTACTCGCGGCCGTCCTCGCTGGCCGACCAGGTCTTGCCGGCTCCTGGACCGAAGTTGATCTCGTCGGAGTCGCGCTGGACGAATCCGAAGGAGATCCACTCGCCGGTGTAGGAGCGAATCTCGGTGATGCGGTACGCGCCACCGTACTCGCCGATGCCGTCAGGACCGAGCACGACGCTCACGTCCTCAGGAACGGGGAGTCGCTCGCTGAGCGGAGGCAGGGAGCCTTCCTTGACCAACTGCGCGGACAAGGGCGACTCGAAGAACTGGTTCGGAACCGGGCCGGTATAGGCCGAATGGTAGAGCCAAGGGGTGCCCGGCGTATGTCGCGAGGCCGGCTCGAATGCCGATGAGCCCTTAGGCGGGCAGTCGGACACTTCATTGCCGCGAATGTAGCACGACGCCGGAGTCTGGATCTCCATCGCAATCTGCTCGACGCCCTTGATGGCTTCTTCGGCCTGCATAGCGGCCGTATCGGCTGCCATTGCCGCCGACTCAGCTGCCATTGCCGCAGTCTCGGCCTGCTTCGCAGCCGCATCAATAGCTGCGTTGGTCGCTTCAAGGGCACCATCCACGATCCTCTGTACGTCAGCCGCGGACACCTGGCCACCCACCGCGCCCTGGACAGCGCTGGCAACCAGGTCCTCAACGTCTCCGCGCGTAAGGCTTCCGGACAGGCCGGAAGCTACTTGCGACTGCACGATCCTGTTGATCTCAGCCGCGCTCACGCCCTCTGGGACGGACTGTGTAACGGCAGAGTTGATCAGGCTCGTGAGCTGCCCCTGGTCGATCTGCGGGGCAGGCAAGTTGCGTACGGAGTCATTCACGATCCTCTGGACATCCGCCGCCGAAAGCTGATCGCCTGAAGCGGACTGGACGATCGCCTCAACGTCGGCGCGCGTCAGACCAGGCTGTGAAGCCATTGCGGCCGTGATCGAGTCCTGTATCAATCCCTGGATCTCAGCGGCGCTCGCACCCTGTGGTGCGTTGCTCAGCGCGTCCTGGATTATCTTACTTACGTCGGGGGTCGGTTCCGCGTCCGAACTGTCGGACCCGCACCCAACCGCCGCCAACGCGACAATCGTTGTACTTGCCACCATTAACACTATCAGTCGATTTATTCTAGCTAACACTATTTTCTCCTCTCCTGAATTGTGCTGTTCCAATGGTCGTCCCGACTAGGCGACACGACCAGATCATGCCAAAACGCAGGGCATACGGCCCCGCTGTGGAGCGAAACTATAGAGAACGCGACCAACATTGTCAAGAATCGGCGCGGACGTTCAGAAATCCTAATAGACAAGTCCTTTTGTTAACGGTTTAACTTGCGAGTGACTCCTCTCCTGACCGATCCAAATCGAATCGTGCGAGATCACAGTCCGGACATCCGGAGGATGGTTTCAATTAAGGGAATAGGTGAACGCCGGTCGGGAAGTGTCGTACGGGGAGGGGATCCGCATGGGTTCAGTGCAAGGGACTGTCTGAAGAGTCCGCCGGAATCGTTCGTGGTGTGTTTTTCGAACCCTGAGCGGTGCTGTCTCCCTTCGATAGGCTTTCAGGTGACTGCTTCGTATCAGCAACGTTACACGGCTATCTTCAGCCTTCGACAGGCTCAGGCCGAACGTTTTTTCCCTTACCTGCGGCCCCCGTTACTGACATCCCTGCATGGCCCCAAACGCGGGGCGTAACGATGCTCAGGGTGAACGGGGTCCTTATTGGACGCCTTCTGAGTGACGGTATAGATCGTCCACCTCGGCGCGAGATGGCATTGCAGTTTGGACACCACGTTTGGTGACGGCGAGGGCTCCTGCCGCAGCGCCGTACCGGATGGCCTCCTGCATGCTGCGTCCCTCTCCCAAGGCCACGGCGAGAGCGCCGGTGAATGCATCTCCGGCTGAGACCGTATCGACCACCTCGACATCGTAGGCCGGCACGTAGCCCGTCTCGCCGTGGGATGCCCAGTACACGCCCTGCTCCGCCATCTTTACTACGGCGGTACCCACCCCGCATTGCAGCAGGATTTCGGCCGCCGCCTGCGCTGAGGGGACGTCGTCCACGACTATTCCGGTGTGATATTCCGCCTCGGTCTGGTTCGGCGTGATGATGTCTATGTGCTGAAACGCCTCCGGAGGGATATCGGAGGCCGGGGCCGGGTCGAGCATCGTCGTTACTCCCTGCGCCTTGGCCGCGCGCGCCGCGGACACCGAGAGGGTAAAGGGCACCTCCATCTGCAGGAGGAGCGCGTCCGCTCCCTCGAGCGCCGCCTCGACGGACCCGAGTTGGTCTTCATTGCACTGGAGGTTGGCGCCGTAGATCGCGAGCACGTGGTTCTGTCGCTCGGCATTCAGGACGATCATCCCGACGCCGGAGGCATGGTCGGGGTCTTCGGCGACTCCGCTCACGTCGATTCCATCGTTCTTCAGTGCGTCAAGGAGAATTGGACCGAACATATCTTTGCCCACGCGCCCAACCATCTTGACGCTCGCCCCGAGTCTGGCCGCGGCAACTGCCTGCGTCGCGCCCTTGCCGCCGGACGCGGAATAGAAGGTCTGGCCGCGAAGAGTCTCTCCCGGCAGCGGAAGCCTCTCCGCCGTGCCGATCAGTCCCATGTTGATGCCGCCCAGCGCCACGATGTTCGGCCTAATCATCGGTATTTCCTGTAACTGCAATTGAAGTGTCCGGCGTTCTTTGCGGGGCTGGATTCTATCACGCGGGAAGGTAGAGTCGGGTCCTCCATACAACAGCGCTTGAGGACTGTCGCATGCCTTTAGTTAGTCGTAGAGAATTTTCCCTGCGGGGACTGGTAGAATGCGAATCGACAACTTGGACCGGGAGTTCGGCAATGCTGAGCGAAGACCAGAAACAGTTCTTCGATGCGTTCGGATACCTCATTCTCCGAGGAGTATTCTCTGCCGAGGAGATGGAGGCGATCAAACGGGAATCGGACGAGATATTCAGCGAGGAATTTGGCGTGAGGCATCCTTCCGGGCGGGCGGCGCTGCAGCCGTTCTTCGAGCGCAGGCCATTCATGGCGGGGCTTCCCGCGGACGACCGGATCTACTGCATCGGGGAGGACCTGCTAGGGCCGGACTTCTTCCTCATCGGAACCGAAGGGAACCTACACGCGGGAGATACTCTGTGGCACGGATCGGGGCTTTGGGACGAGGGCATCAAGTCTGTGAAGATCGCATTCTATCCGGAGAGCCTCACAGCGGCGACGGGAAGCTTGCGCGTGGTGCCCGGTTCGCACAGACGGAACAACCCTGACCTCCTTGAGCCGATTAGACACGGCAGCGCCAACCCCGAATCGAAGCCATTGGGTCTACGACAGTCGGAGGTCCCCAGCGTGGCGCTGGAGCTTCAGCCAGGCGACATCGCGGTGTTCACCGAGGTCATCCTGCACGCGGCGTTTGGCGGTCACGACGGCCGTCATCAGCACGCGATCAACTTCATGGAGAACCCGACCACCGAGTCGAAGGAGCAAGAGGTAAGGAGCTTCTACGAGGTATCTACCTTCTCGCTCCGGCCCTCTGAGTCCTACGTCAACAGCAGTAGTCCAAGACTACGCAGGATGGTGGCGAGGAACCTCGAACTGGGATTCGACATCATGAAGGGTGTGTAACGGTACGGATACCCGTGAAACGAGATCACTCCGAGTCCACGTAAGTAACCGTAATCTCAACGTTGGTAAGGACGGGCTGATTGCCAACGTCAACCACAGGAGGCTTCCTTCGGACCTCGATCTCATTGACTCCCTTGCGGAGTGGCGGGCTGTCGATGTCGTATTGAAGTCCCATCACGCCTTCAAGAGAGGGCCACGCGTTACCTCCACTCACCGTTATCTCTCGGCCCGTGCCCCATGCGAACAGTTCACCGTTGAGGAGGATGTCAAACCGGTCTTCCGGCGCGACGTGATCAACGGTGACGCCGAGCGTGCATCGCCCCAACGTCCCCTCGCTGCTCACCGCCGCGACATCGTCAGCGACCTCAATCCTGACGACTGTCCCCTGGCCGGTTGACGTTTCCCTGAGCATAACCGGCATTTGGGCTGCGGGAACTGCGTTTCTGAACGCGCCTCCGTGTCCGCCATACTGGATCCGGTCAGCGTGATCCGCCTCGTAGCGTTTCGCCGAGTGCTTGAGATTGGCAGGGTCTGCCAACTTTGGAATGGTCCGTCTTATCCACGACGGAGGCAGGTGAAAGTAGTTGTACAGGTAGATGCCATCTACGCCTGACTCCCAATAGCGGTAGGCTGCGGCTTGCAGCGCGCTGTCATGGACGAGCGGACGGAGGCCTTCGAGACAGCCATACACGGCGCACCCGGTCCCGCGGGCTTCCTCGACGAACTCCCGGATGGGCATTTCAAAGGGTATCCAGCCAACACCCGCGACTACCGTGTCCACGAGACCGTCCTTCATCCACTTTGGCACGTCCAACCCCATGGTTGCCGAGTTTGCGAGCGTCGGGGCTACGCGGACGGCAAGTTTGAGCCGGCGACCGCGCTCTGCGCCTACCTCGTCAAGGCGTCTGCGGACTCGTCGGACGAGGTCGGTCATCAGGTAGCGGTTCTGGTAAGCCTCCTCCCGGCGAAACACTCCTGGATGACGGTTGAAGTCCATTTCCACTCCATCGACATCGAACCGCTCGAATACCTCGGTGATGATTGCATACGCATAGTCGCGCACCTCCGGATAGGCATAGTCCTTGCCCGTGCGGATGTCCCAGTCAATCGTCCCCTCTGGGATACTCTCGCCGGGTCGGCCAATCAGCAGGTGGGGATTCTCCTGGCGGTACCTGCCGTACTCAGGCGCGTACGTCTCCGTATAGGGGGGCGCATGGTAGGCGTAATGACTGTTCATCCTGACGCGGGGAAGGAACTCAACGCCAAGTTCCCGGCATACGGAAGAGATCACCGTAAGAGGCCCGCTCCCCGACTCCGTCAGGTGCCTGACGTTCTGAGCTATTCGCCTCGATCCCTCCGTGAGATCCGAGAGTTCGTATCCGTCTCCAACGATCTCGCCGATCTCCGTCTCATAGTGATAGATTTCATGGTCACCCACCGACCACCACAGGGCGGTCGGCAAGCCCTCAAAGGGGCGTACCATTCTCTCCCTGACGATTTCCTGCGTAATCGGTGGATCCTCGCTCAAAATCCAACCGTCGTCCGTGAAGATGATGGGCTGGTTGGTAATTCCATCCGGCATTTGCTGGTTCCTTTTGGTTCAACTTGCGTGCGGTCGGGTGGGTGGTCATTGTAGCGGAATCGAGTGCTCCTCGCGCGTTGGGGAGCACCGTTGACTTCTTGAAGAGAGAAGAGCCACGATAATCGAGAGACAGGCCAGGGGGTCGGCCGATTCAAGAGTGCAGCCATCACGGAGTAGTATGACGAGCGTGAAGCCCTTTCTCGATACCGACCGGGTCATCATCCGCGAGTGGCAGGCGGAAGACTGGCGTCTCTTACTGCCGATGTCGCTCGACCCTGACGTGATGCAGTACATCGGCCGCTACCAGCCATGGACTGAAGAGGAGACTCTGCGATTCGTCACCAATCGCATGGTCGACTATCAGCAATACGGTTGGACCATGTGGCCTCTGATTCTCAAGGAGACCGGCGCTTTTATCGGCTACTGCGGATTCTTGCGCCGTGAGTACGGCCGGTACAAGGGAGATATCGAGATCGGCTATGCCCTCGCAAAGGACGCGTGGGGCAGGGGATTGGCGGCGGAGACGGGCGCGAAGATTCTCCAGTACGGATTCGAGATACTCGGTTTCGAGCGCGTCATCGCAAGTGCGAGGCCGGAGAATGCTCGGTCCATCCGGGTGACAGAGAAGATGGGAATGCGTTTCATCGGCCTCTCGCTCAACGACAAGGGAAGGCCCGTTCCTCACTACGCCATCGAGAACTTCGACGGCGCTGAGTAGCCTAACTTCGTCACCGATCAACTGCTTCCGTTGGCGCCACCCCCGGAACGCGGAGGCCTCGAAAGTTCAGCCTGACTGGGGTAGAATTGTGGGCGACCTGAAGATTGGCGTACCATTCCCTCTCGGACAAAACCAAGGAATGAAAGCAGGACAATGCTGAACGGAAATATCAAAGGCGTCGTCGTACCGACGGTTACTCCCCTCACCCCGGACGAGCGAATAGATGTCCCGTCGCTTCGTAGACTGGTCAACTTCCTCATCGACTCCGGCGCACATGGCATTTGGGCTGCTGGCACGACGGGCGAGTTCGCCGCGCTGGAGGACGATCAGCGCCTTCTGGCAATTGAAAAGACGGTAGAGGAGGTCAACGGGCGGGTCCCGGTCATTGGCAACGTTTCGGCTCCGGGCACGAAAATCGCCATCGGCTTGGCGAAGGCCCTGGCGGAGTGCGGACTTGACGGCGTTGCCGCGACGCCGCCCTATTACTACCTGCACGACCAGGGCGAGATAGCCGACCACTTTAGGGCCATCAGAGACGCCGCCTCCCAGCCGGTGTGGATCTACAATATTCCCATCACCGTCAAGCTCGTCGTGGAGCCGGCCACGATGGCGAACCTTGCAGCGGAAGGCACGATTGTCGGTCTGAAGGACTCATCGGGATCGGGCGAGCCTTTCGCAGAACTCGTGTCGCTCTGCAATCGCAACGGGGCTGACATGTACCGATTCCTCGGGTCCGTCTACCGGTCCACCATGACCAAGTCATTGGGCGCGCATGGCATCATACCTGGCTCGGGGAACGTAGCGGTCGCCGCCCTCTCGCGTGCGTGGGAGGCCGGTGAGGAGGGAGACTCCGAGAAAGCCAATGAACATCTTGGCCAGGCCATCGCTGCAGGGAGGGTGACGGGACTCGCCAAGGCGGGCGGAAGAAATGCCGCGACGTCTTCGGGACTCAAGTCGAGCCTGAAGATCATGGGAATCATCGACCACGATACGGTGTCGGCGCCCATGCGCTCCCTGTCCGAAGAGGAGAAGGACCAGATTCCGGGAATCCTGCGTGAGGCAGGGCTGCTCTAGAATATTCCCCTGTATCGTTGCGAATCAGCGCGCATTAAGTGGTATAATCAATCGGGCGCGTCAAATGACCCGCCCGATCTGTTTTGGAGAAAAGAGATAATTGGCACACGTTACACTCCGTGATGGAGAAGACGGCGACCAGCTTCTGAAGCGGTTCCAGACCCAGATGCAGAGGTCGGGAATCCTGCGTGAGCTGCGAAACAGAAGGTTCTTCCGTTCGAAGGGAGAACAGAAGCGCCTCGACAAGTCCCGGAGTCTCCGCCGAATCCGCCGCCGCCGCAATCGCTAGCACCCCATCCGGCGGAAATTGAGCCCCTTGACCGTTTCTCAACATCGCTTCATTCGCGCTGTTTCTATTTTGCCGCGCATTGCCTCACAGGACATTTCCCGGGGTTATTGTATCCATCACCCTAACCCCCACGTGCGCCTAGACGTTATTGCTGGTACGATGCCGAGTATCCCGGCAAGTGAAATCACCTAGCGTTCGAACTAGGCGAATGAATCCGACCAAAGTGTTCATTTGCATACGTCCGTGACGGGCCGGGCATGCTGTCGACAAGCTCGATATTTTACTCCAAGGTCCGTTTCCGTTCGCCCCGCCCAGTCTGAAGAGTTGCGGGCCTGAAACGATCTTGGGAAAAAGGGGGACAGCCGGTGGTCATCCGCCGGTTCTTGCCGTTTGCCTTCCTGGTCGCGGTCATCGTCTTGGCCGTGGCCTGCTGGAACACGCGCTCCTCAGACAGCCCCGCACCAGCAACCCCAACCGCTGCAGATGCGGCCACATCCGCACCCCAACCCAGTGCTACTCCAACGCCAACGCCGAGTCCGTCGACGGCCAGTCAGCCCCCCGACCCGACACCAATCGTGATCGTCCTTCCGCCTTCGATTCAGACGGTCATTGTGCTGGCCACGCCGACCCCACAGCCTACTCCCAGAACCACCCCTCAACCTACTGCCACGTTCACACCCACGCCGACGCCGGCTCCTCCAGCTACGCCCACTCCGACCCCTGATGCACGCCGTTTTCCGATAATCACGATCGCCAGTCCAACTCCAACTCCGTCGCCGACCTCTACTGTCACCCCTGTTGTTACACCAGTTCCGGAAGGAACACCGGCAGTCGCCAGTCCCACTGTAGAGCCCGAGTCGACCACACCGACAGCCGTTGAAACGCCTGAAACCGCGGTCCCGGAAGACTCAACGTCAGGTACGCCGACAGTTACACCGGAGACCGTGACTGTGACCTCGACCCCAATACCGACTCCGAGTCCCACCCCGACTCCCCAGCAGGTTGAGACGCCCGTCACGACCATCGTGCCGGAGTCAACTCCATCACCTACACCTACGCAGACCCCGACACCTACAACCACATCCACCCCGACGCCAACGCCTGAACCGACGGCGACTCCCACTCCCAACGGACTCACGGCATCGGAGATATTCACTCTTGTGCGCCCTTCGGTCGTTCATATTGCGATAACCGAGAGCCTGGAAATCGGCCCTGGGGTGAGTCCGCCCGGCGCCGATCTGGTCGGAACCGGCATCGTGCTCGATCTGCGTGGGCACATATTGACGAGCAATCACCTGGTGGAGAACGCCGAGACCATAATCGTAACTCTGCACAGCGGACAGAGCTTCTTCGGCGAACTTATAGGAGGCGACGTCCAGACCGACGCAGCGATCATAAAGGTCGCCTCGGAAGGACTCGAACTGCAGCCGGCGACCCTGGGAGATTCGACCGAGTTCGTGGTTGGTCAGAACATACTGGCAATCGGATACGCTTTCGCACTGCCCGGCGACCCCATCATCACAAATGGCATTGTAAGCGCCATCGGGGTCTCCGCACCCGCGAGCCCGCAACTGACGATTGTCGACATGGTGCTTCACACAGCACCGATAAACGAGGGAAACAGCGGGGGCCCCTTGGTGAACGATCGCGGCGAGGTTGTGGGCCTCAACACGGCCGTCATAGTGGAGACCCGTGGCATCGGCTTTGCCGTCAACATTAACGATGCACAATTCATATCAGACCAACTCATCGAATTCGGTGAGGTCCGCCGCGGCTCCCTCGGCATCACACCGCTAAATGTTTCGGCGGAGCTGATCATTCAACTGGGAATTTCTCTGCCCCATGACGTTCGTGCGGGCGTGCTCGTGGCCGACGTTCTTGAAGACTCATCCGCGGAACAAGCAGGCATGAGACGCGGCGACATAATCGTAGGCATCGATCGCGATGTGGTTACCAATTCCGGTCAGTTGTCGAGATTCTTCCTCAGGCATCAACCGGGCAGTTTGGTTCAGATAAGCTACTATCGAGGGTTGGAGCTGAGAACGGTCGAAGTTACGCTGGGTGAGTGAACACGCGAGCAGGATTAAGGAAGGAGCAACAGATGAGTGAAGATTCCATTGTCGGTACGGTGCACTGGTCGGGTGAACACTGGATCAACTACCTCAGACGGCCCGGAGAAGCTGAGGATAGCGGGAGCTTCAGCCTCTATTACACGCGATACAGTTCCGCGGGAGAGGGGACGGTGGCGTTCGTAACAATTCCCGACGCCGGGATCGATGGCGTCTACTACGACAACGCCGAACTGGCGGAGTGGACCATTGAGAACATGGTCCGCGGGAGAGGAAACCAGTTCGACCGCGAGATGCCCATCTTCGAGGCGCGACTAACGAGGGCAGGAGACGTGCGAACGCAACCCTCATGGAGCGTGGAAGTGGGCGGACGCAAGGTTGTTTCCTCCTGGAAAGTTACCGATCCCGCCGTGATCCACTGGGGACCGACTCCCTCCGGTACGGAGAACATGCACATCTTCTCGCTGCTGTATTTCACCTACGAGACGGAGCTGGCCGTCGACGGTGCGGCGGTGGAGGGCAGACCGTACTCGCGCGATATCTGGCGTACGTCCATCGGGGGCGATAGGAGCTCATGCGTCTTCGCGCTCGCGGAGACAACGATTAGTCTGGGCGTAGATAGCTAGCCTCTGCGACAGAAAAGTCCGCGATCCTAAACTGAACGAAGCACTAGAGCGCTGGCCGTCGCCAGTCGGTGCCCTCGGATAGGTGAAGGAACTCCTCGTGCAGGCTTGCATTCGACGCGATGATCCCGTCGCTGTAGAGCGTGGCCCTGTTGCCGTTGCGGTCGGTGATGACGCCGCCCGCCTCTTCGATTAACAGGATGCCCGCCACCATATCCCAGGGGGAGAGGCGGTGCTGGAAGTACAGGTCGGTGCGGCCCGCAGCGGCGTACGAGATACCCAGCGCCGACGAGCCGAGTGCCCTCACCGTGCCCATG
The DNA here is from genome assembly GCA_963662435.1 of Dehalococcoidia bacterium. GTDB lineage: Bacteria > Chloroflexota > Dehalococcoidia > Lucifugimonadales > VXLM01 > VXLM01. Next base: position 346,640 of record OY759598.1, read on the forward strand.
TTCGGCCAGATCGCCTGGGCCAGCATGTCAAGCTCGTAGCGCGCTCCCACGTCGCTATAGGGAAGATCGAATCCGATGATGCAGCCTTCGAGCTCGGTCCTCTCCGAAACGTGGATTCGCTTCCCGTTCAGGTAGGCGCCGTTGCCGCGTTCAGCCTCGAATAGGTCCTCCCTCTCAGGGTCGTAATTGACCCCCACAAGGACTTCCCCATCCAGCGCGAGACCGACGACCGTAGAGTAGAACGGCAGCCCGCCAGCATAGTTGCGCGTCCCGTCGATGGGATCGACGATCCACGCATATCCCTCGTCGGCTCGAACGTCATAGGTGCTCTCTTCTCCGACGAGCGTGTGGTCGGGGAATTCCTCCCGGATGAGCCCAAAGACCATCGCCTCGGTCTGAGTGTCGACCTCAGTGACAATGTCCCCGGGTCCCTTGAACGTGATGTTCTTCTCTTGATCGAACCGCTCTCGCGCATAGGCTCCGGCAATCTTGGCCGCCTCACGCGCCACTTCGAGCGCGGCCTTGCCGCTAGTGCCAACGGGAATATTCATAGTGTATTTCTCATGGTTTTAGAATGTGGGCTTGTTCGTCTGACCGCTTCCCATTCTCGCATAGGTTGCCTTGAGGAAATTCCGTTCACCCCCGAATCAGGCACGGGGCAAGCTCTCGGCTAGTCCAAGGCCGAAAGCACCCTTCAGGGTACGGTAGGTTTACTACTAACGGTCTTTCCTAGCAGCTCTTGGACAGCCTCTCAGAGGGAACAGAGCCTTCCTCAAAACGAGAACACCATCTCAGAAGTCTTGTGAAGAACCCACTCCTTGTCTTCTTCGGTAAGGAAGGGCAGGTGGGTGCGTACGAGTTCCACGGCGTTTGCATAACCGCACTTGACCATCACGCCGGGGAAGTCCGTCCCCCACATGAGCCGCTGAGGGCCGTACGCGTCATAAATGCGGCTGGCAAGGTCGTAGGTGTCGCGAAAGGGGAAGGACTCGCTCGACTTGCCCTGCAGGTTAGATACCTTGACGTACACATTCGGGTATCTCGCCAATCGCAGGGTGGCTTTTATCAGAGACTCCTGCTGCTCACGGTCGAGGGGCAGACCTCCCAAGTGGTCGAGCAGGATGTTGACGCCGGGGAACATCGCCGCCATGGGCTCGACGCATGAATGGTCCTTCGCCGATCCGAGAATGCCGAACGCGACTCCCAGTTCCTGCGCGCGCTCCCACAGGGGCCACCTATCCCTGCCGTGGAAGTCGGCGAGGTCATCCTCCCAGCCAAGTTCGAGCCGGAGGCCGGAGAATCGGTGCTCACGGACCAGCTCCTCCAGCCGATCGGGACCGTCGGAAGAAGTGGGTTCGACCAGCCCGAGGGCGGTGAAGCGGTCCGGGAAACGCTCGATGCAGTGCGCGAGATACCGGTTGTCCCAGGAGTAGACTCGCGGCTGTACGATGACCGCCTTGTCCACGCCCGCTTCGTCCATCAAGGGAAGCAGGTATTCCACGGAAGCGGGCCTGGCAGGCTTGCCCCCAGCGACATACGGGAAGAGGCTCTCATCGTCGGCGTATACGTGCAGGTGGGAGTCAATAATCATGCGTGTGACCTCGGTTGTCTTCGGGCGGCATTGTAACTCATCGGGAGACCCTCTCGACCCGCACGTCGTGGAGGACTTGTAGGACTTCCTCGCGGGTTGGTTGGGCCTCGATGCTGGGTCCTCCTACCTTGAGTCCCGCGCAAGCGACGCCCCATCGAGCTCCCTCGACAGCGTCCATCCCATTGGCGAGGCAGTGCAGCAGACCTCCGACGAAGGTATCCCCCGCACCGCTGGTGTGCAGCAGGCCGCGCGGCGCGACGCTTGGTATGCGGGCGGTCTCATTCGGAGTGCCGACCCATGCGCCCTCCGCGCCGCACTTCAGGCCGACGGTGCCGACGCCGCGTTCAAGGAACCAGTCGATGACCTTGAGCTCCGTGTCGATGCCGATCAGTGCCGACGGCTCATGGGGAAAGCTCGGTGTGACGATGTCGATGTAGGGCAAGAGCTCGTCCATGGCCTCTCGCGCCTCTGCCATCGAATCCCAGAGGTTGACACGCAGATTGGTGTCGTACGACACGAGAACCCCGGATTCATGGGCGATCCTGACCGCCTTCGAGACTGCCTCGCGGCAACTCTGCGAGATGCCCTGCGAAATGCCGCTCACGTGCAAAATCCTGGCACCTGCAATATACGCCGGGACAATATCGTCGGGCGTCATGGTGCTTGCGGCAGCGCCCTTCCGGTAGACGACCTTCGAACCCTCTCCGACCGGCTCGGACGACGAGAATTCCACGGCATTGAAACCTCTCACCTGCCTGGAGTGGGTTGTATCGATGCCTCTCTTTCGCCACTCTTTCAGCAAATAGTCGCCCCATGGGTCATCGCTGACACGCGTGATGTACCCGCAGGACGTGCCGAGTCCGTTCGCCATCGCGACGACATTAAAAGTATCACCGGAATATACGAGCTCCCACTCCGCCTCCGCGTGAAGCGTCTCGTAGGTGAAAAACTCGATGAAGCACTCGCCAATCGAAACGATGTCTACCATGCCGCCATCCTACCAGAGCGGAATGGAAGCCGTGGTTCCGGTCCAAACTCTCGCCCATCATAGGGGAGTATCGACGATCGGTGATGCTGGGGTACACTCAGCACCCTAAACTGAACTTTGGGAGGCTGTGATGCCATACGGGACGGGTGATAAGCAATCGAGCACGGAGAGCATTGTCGTCCTCTTCAAGGGAGGCAGGCTCCCGTCCTGGCACACCCTCACGAAGGCCCAGCAGGACGACTATAGCCAGCAGCATGTCGAGCTCATGCTCGATGTTGCCCACACGCACGGGATGAAGACCCTTGAGGGATTCAGGCTCATGGGGGCGAAGCAGTCCTGGGAACGCTTTTGGGTGCTCGAATTCCCAACCCTCGAGGGCGCAGAGGCGTGGATCGAGGCGGAGATGGCGCCTCCGTACGGCACGTACGGGTTCTATGAGTACCACCTGGCACGCAGGTTCGCGATGGAGTACTTCAACGACTGGGTGACTCAGCCACGTACCGAAGAAGAGGCAGTGTCTTCGTACGATCCTTCAGATGTCCCGCATCTTGACGTTGACCGGGACAGCTACGTAGTCCTGGAGTTCGCGCGAATGCTCCCGGAGGCCATTCTTACGCCTGACAGACGGCGGGGCGACAACGAGCATCGAGAGCTGATGAAATCTGTCGCCCGCGAGCACGGGCTGATCCGTCTCGAGGCGTTCCAACTCATCGCGCCCCAGGCCGAATGGCATCGCGCATACGTGATCGAGGTACCCACCATCGAGGCGGCGGAGGCGTGGATGACAGCGGAAATGGTCCCACCCCAGTCGTCCTACTCCAGCAAGACGATGCACTTGTCCCGCCGTTGGTCCCCTCGGTACTTCAAGAGCTGGCTACCGGGGTAGGGCACCTGATATTGGCGTAGTGAGTCAGGAGGCCTGTTGCCATGCCCTGCACGTCGATGTGGCAATTGCCAAGTTCGTCTTTTCCTTCTCCAGATTCTATGCGCTGAAGCAGTATGACAAATGGTCAGCGATTGATTCGATCATGATCTCAAATCTGAGAACAAGATTGGCAGCGTATGCCGATGCGGTGGTGCAGGGCCGCTAGAGCTGCCCGACGACCCTCTTGTGAAAGTAGTTCCAGTCCCATTCCGCGCCCCAACCTGGACCGGAAGGCGGAGCGACGTGGCCGTCGACGACTTCGAGAGGATTCAGCATACCGATCTCGGTGGCCGACCGCTCACTGTGCCCCCGGGACTCGCCGAAAGTCTCGTAGTAGCTGGTATTTGAGATCGACGCGAGCAGATGGGCATGGACGAGCCCGTACAGGCCACCGTAGCCATTCAGTTCGAGGCCGGCGCCGTGCAGTTCTGCGAGATGGGCGAGCTTGAGGATCGCGGTGGTGCCGTGTCGCGCGTTAGCTCGGACCATGTCCACGGCCCCGGATATAAGCCACTGGGCCTGCAGGTCGACATCGTTCATCATCATTTCGGGACCTAGTATGGGGATGTCGAGAGCGTCGCAGAGGGCTTTCAGTTTGTTGTGCTGGCGGTCGGGCAGCGGCTCCTCGAACCAGAGGTAGTCCAACTCCTCCAGCGCTCGTCCGACGCGAAGCGCCTCTTCGAACGTGTAGATGCCGACGGCGTCGTGCATGACTTCTATGTTGGACCCGACGGCATTGCGGACGGCCTCGAACCACTGGAGGTTCTCCCGCACCGAATGGTAAAAGTGGTCCTTGACCGCGGTGAAGCCTTCGGCGATCGCCTTACGGGCATCGTCGGCTGCCTCCTCCTTCGAATCGCCTCGAATGTTCAGGTAGACGGGCGATCTCTCTCGAACACGGCCAATAAGCGAATAGACAGGGAGGCCAGCGGCCTTCCCGAGGATGTCCCAGAGGCAGTTGTCGAACGAGCCCAGCCATCCCGGCGGCTGGTACAGCCAGCGTGAGCCGGTGTGCAGCATCTGGTAGAGAAGCTCTCGGTCAAGCGGGTCCTTACCCACCACGAGATGGCGGAGTTGTTCCAGCGAGGCCGAGGTCAGGTCTGCCGAGGATCCCGCCTCGGAGGTACACGCACCCAAGATGCCCTCGTCGGTCTCTACACGCATCACCGGCATGACGCCGGACTCTATTGAGACGAGTTCATGCTTCCAACGATCTCGCCTCATTCCCGGAAGCAATTCGAGATCGAAGAGTCTTCTTGCACCGGGGGCCTGAACGAGGTGGACGGTAACGTTTGTAATCTTCATGGGAGGGTATGATATTCAAGATACCCCGCTGCTGCCATCCCTAGTGGGCTATTGGGCCTTCAGGAAGACTCTGGATGCTGTCCGTATCGGAGAGGGCCAAGATTCATTCAACACTGGGGGGCCGGCCTACATTTCGATCTTCTTCCTGCCGGACAGGTAGCCCTCCGGCTCCATCTGGAATGCGCGATTGCAGCCTGGACCGCAGAAGTAGTAGGTGACGTCTTCGTGCGTGAAGGTGCCGCCATGCGGCTTCTCGATGCTCACCTTCATGTTGCAGATGGGGTCAATTGCAGTAGGGGAAGGCTAGTTGGATAGCGGTTGCGTGTGTATGTCGTAGGAAGTATGATTTTATGCATCAGCTATTCATATCGAGGAAACCATGAAAATCTCCGAGCGTGGCCAGATAACCATTCCTAAGCATCTGAGGGAGCGGTTTGGGATGAATCACAACGTCGAGGTGGAGGTCAGCCCGACGGAGCAGGGACTGCTAATCCGCAAGCGAACGGTGGCGGAGCACCCTGTGGACCGTGTGTACGGGATCCTCGGCAGGGACGCACTTGGCGAGGGTGTTAGCGTCGATGACTATATCGAAGAGATCCGGGGAAGATGATAACCGCCGTCGATGCTAACGTGTTGTTGGATATATTCATTGCCAACGACAGGCATGGCCCCCAATCGAAGGAGCGCTTGGTCGCCGCATACGACGCCGGAGCTATTGTCGTCAGCGATGTCGTCTACGCGGAGCTCGTTCCCGCGTTCCGGGACCGGGCCGCACTGGATAGTGCGCTGCTGGAATTGGGCGCTACCCTCTCGCCGATCGACTCCTCGATCGCCTTCGAGGCGGGGTTGCGGTGGAAACGATACCGTGCAGCCGGTGGGCCTCGGAATCGGATAATCGCCGACTTTCTTATCGGCGCCCATGCCATGGCGGTCGCAGACGTCTTCTTGACGCGGGACAGAGGGTTCTTTTCCTCTTACTTCCCCGAACTGTACCGGTCTCCATGACCTCCGGCGACAATCTCAACGAGTAAAACCACGGCGAATTGCCAGCGTGTACTGCCCGCCGCCCGCATAAGGACACGTGCCAAAGACGTAACGCCAACCCGATTCATGACGGCCCGGCTCACATATCGATCTTCTTCCGGCCGGACAGGTACTCCTCCGGCTCGTTCTGAAATGCGCGATTGCAGCCTGGACCGCAGAAATAGTAGGTGACGTCTTCGTGCGTGTAGGTGCCGCCATGCGGCTTCTCGATGCTCACCTTCATGTTGCAGACAGGGTCAGAGGCCTTGGGTGTGGGTTTGCTGAATAGTGGAATCCTCATGATGCCTCCATGTTCGTTCGTTTGAGTCGCAGGGAGTTGACGATCACGCTGACGGAACTGATGGCCATCGCTCCAGCCGCCAAGATCGGGTTCAGGAATCCAAGCTCACCCAGGGCCGGAGTCAGCACCGCAGGCACCCCGTTGGCCGAGAATACGGGATACAGGACGCCTGCCGCGACCGGGATGAGCGCGACGTTATAGGCGAAGGCCCAGAAGAGGTTCTGCCTGACCGTCCTCATGGTTTTCCTGCTGATGTCGATTGCCTTCGCAACCCCAATGAGATCGCCACGAATGAGGGTGATGTCGGCCGTCTCCATCGCGATGTCGGTGCCCGTGGCAACTGCAATGCCCACGTCCGCCTGCGCAAGGGCAGGGGCGTCGTTGATCCCGTCGCCGACCATGGCTACTACCGTTTCATCGCCCTGCAGTCTCGCGACGTGCTCGGCCTTGTCTGCGGGCAAGACGTTCGCAATCACGCTGTCGATGCCGAGCGACTGCGCAACGGCCTTCGCCGTTGATTCGCCGTCACCGGTGAGCATGACAACGTCCACGCCCTGCCGTTTCAGCGCGGAAATGGCGTCCGGAGCGCTTTCCTTAACAGTATCGGAGACGGCCAGCACCCCGACCACCTGACCATCCTCTGCCACAAATGACACCGTCTTGCCAGAGCGCGCCATCTCTTCGCCTTGCTCGTCGAGGCCGTTCATGGCAAACCCACAGTTCTCAACGAGCCTGAGATTTCCAACAGCCACCTCTCGCCCTTCCATTCGTCCGATGATGCCCAAGCCCGGAAGTGCCGTTGCATCGGTGACGGAAGCGTCTATGGGAAGGCCTCGATTCTGGGCGGCGGCCACAATGGCCCTGCCGACCGGGTGCTCGGAGGCACGCTCAAGCCTGCCTGCAAGCGCCAGGAGTTCGTCGTCTGAGATGCCTTTTGAAACCACGCCGGTCACCTCGGGAACACCCTTGGTCAATGTGCCCGTCTTGTCGAACACGACTACCTGGACTTTATGAGCCCGTTCCAGGGTCTCGGCGCTTCGAATCAGCACGCCCTGTTCCGCTGCCTTCCCCGTACCCACCATGATGGCGGTGGGCGTAGCGAGTCCCATAGCGCAGGGACAGGCGATTATCAGAACGGCGACCGCCGCCACCATCGCGTAGACGTATGACGGGGACGGGCCGATTGCGAGCCAGAGCAGGAATACCGCCGTCGCAATTCCGATGACCGCCGGAACGAAGTAGCTCGACACCACGTCGGCCAGTCGCTGAATGGGCGCTTTCGAACCCTGCGCCTCCTCCACCAGCCTGATGATTCGCGACAGCACGGTATCCTTGCCGACGCCGGTCGCACGAATCGTCATGCTTCCCGTCGTGTTGACGGTCGCGCCGTACACGTCATCGCCCTTGGTCTTTTGCACGGGCATGCTCTCGCCTGTCAGCACCGACTCATCCACCCACGTCGAGCCCTCGATGACCTCAGCGTCAACGGGAATCCGCTCCCCCGGAAGGACCCTGACCAGATCGCCTACGACGACCTTCTCAATTGGGACATCGACCTCATCGCCGTCACGAATGACCTTCGCAGTCTCGGGACGCAGGCCCATGAGGCCCTTGATGGCCTCCGATGCCTTGCCCTTGGCGCGGGCTTCGAGGTATCTGCCGAGGAGCACAAGCGCGATGATTGCGGCCGACGTCTCAAAGAAGGTCGCAGCCTCGTAGTGGGCGAATATCCACCTGCCGTCGAACGCCGTAACGGCGACGCTGTACCCGTACGCCACCGAAGTGCCTACTGCGATCAGCGTGTTCATGTTGCTCGTGCCCCGCTTCAGGGCGCCCCAGGCCCCGTCGTAGAACCTCTTCCCCGCCCAAAACTGCACTGGCGTTGCGAGGACGAAAAGGAGGATGTCGAGCCGAAACGGAAGAATGTCGGGCACGGCGGGAATTGCCATGAGAGCCATAATGAGAAGCCATACCCCGATGCTGAACGCCGCCTTCCCGCGAAGATCGGCGATCTGCCTGGGGTTTCCTGAAATCTCCTCGTCTGTCCCGACTCCCAGCACGGAGTACCCCGCGTCCTCTATGGCGGATCGAAGGTCGTCGACGTCGGCAACGTCCGCCGTGTATTGGACAGTTGCCCGCTCGGTCGCGAGGTTCACATTTGACGATTCGACGCCTTCGACCTCTCGCAGAGCCTTCTCAACGTGGCTCACACAGGCGGCGCACGTCATTCCGCCGATATTCAGCGAGATGTTCCTTGTGTCGACCGTCAGTTCGTCGCGTGTTTCCGCCTGAATGGCCATTGCCGCACCCCGCTAACGCTTGTCCGACAGCGAGTAGAGTTCCAGCAGTTCACCCAGCACGTCCTCTTCCCTTCCGGCCTTTACCCTCTTGATCACGCAGCCGTGCAGGTGCCCTTCGAGCAGCACGGACTCCAGCTTCTGAATCGCCCTTCGGACCGCAAACGTCTGCTTGAGAACGTCGACGCAGTAGGTGTCCTGCTCAATCATCCGCCGGACACCTCCCAAGTGCCCTTCGATGTACTTCAGACGCTTCAGTGCGTCCCGTTTCGAGTCGGACAGGTCGGAAGGGGAAGTGGTGTGATGGTCAGTATGCTCAAGATGCGTACCAGCAGTGTCCGTTGCCATATCGTACCCTCCGTTTACAGAACCCCCCAGCGGGGGGTATGGGTATAGTGTAGGACGCCAGAGGACACGAAGTCAACAAGAGTTGGTGGCAGGGGAGACTTCCTTGCGGTCAGGGACCTACCCGCTGCTCTCCCATGATCGAATCGGCGGAGTAGACACGGTACTGAGTTTTCTTGCCGGGCGAGACGTGAACGACCTCCCATGAGAGCCGGCCTTCCGGTGTGATCTCGATGATCTTGAACGGTCGCGGGTCGGGGAGGAAGTTGCTTCCGTAGAGGACCAACGTATTGCCGTTCGGAAGTCGCTCGACGCTGGAACAGCAGATGGCGAAGATAGGGGGATTGTGTTTGAAGTCCCATACGGCGCGCGCGGTATTGTTTCCGTGGTCGAGCTCCAGTTCCAGCGGCCGCGAGTACTGTCCGCCCTCCTCGTTGGGCCGGTCGTTGCCATTGTCGAACAGGAGGATGTTGCCGTTGGAGAGCTGTTGTGCGGTGTGCTGTTCGTAGAACCGGTCGTCGGGATTCGGGAACGTGAAATCACTGCCGGGCCCGCCGAGCCTCCACCGCACCTTCTTGAAGTCGGACGAAATCGAGACGACCTGGTCGAGGTGACGCAGGCTCAGGATGTAGCTCCCGTCCGGAGCCTGGACCACGGAGTTTGCGTGGCTCCAGTCTTGCACCGAGCGGTCTCGGTCGCATCCTCCCCACAGGGGGAACCCCGGGAGCCGACGGTCGGAGTCCGGTTCCGTCCTGTCCGACGGGGAGATGTGGTCGAAGATGTTCCATACGATCTCGTTCTCGCCCGTTTCCTGGTTCCAGACGCCGATGGTGTCGCCTTCCTGTGGATGCGATGGGTCGCTGTAGCCCTCCCAAAGGATCTCTCGTGAGAGGTACATGATCCGCCCGTCCGGCAGCACCTGCACCTCGTGATGGATGGGACTGAATGGCGAGCATTCACCGACAAGCTCGTCCACCTTCCTTCCCATCGGATCGATTTCGATGAGCCCGCTGCTGGTGGTCCCTCCTTGGTATCCGGCAATGTAGACGATGTTGCCGTTGGCCTTCCGCACCATGCCGTCAGGCTGCTGTCCCTCTCCCTCGGATGCCTTGAAGTACCAGACTATGTGGCCCTCCGCATCAAATGCCGCCAGGCCGAAGAATCCCTCCTGTCGGTAGTCCATGAACGTAAGAGGACGTGTCGGACTCCCACCGAGGACGCTGAACCGCCCCGCCGCCGGCACGTCCGGCAGGGGCCCGGAAGTAAATGACCCCGTGGGTCCTTCGGTCACCTCAGCCTCGAGGTCCGTGCCGAATACCTGGTACCGATACGTCAAATCGGCCCTTAGTCGCGTAGCGTGAACGGTGTACTCCGTCCCATTCGAGGGGACCGGCCTGGAGCGAAATCTCCCGTGTGAGTCGTTTTCATATTCGACGTACACGTATCCCGGCGCTTCGACCGTGCCGGTGATCCATGCAATCAGAGAATTGTCCGGCTCGAAAGCGGCCTCCGCCGTGAGAACGGTCGGGGCGGGCGGTGGCTTCGGAGTAGGAGTTTCCGGTGGTGAATCTTCGGAACACGCCGTAAGAATAGCGGTGAAAGCGAGAGCGACAGCCGCTGTCCGTCCATTTGCCCAGAGCTTGTCGAGGGGTCGCTCAGAGTCGGGTGCGTCTGTTCTCGATATCTCTTCCCCGGAAGGGGAGAGACCGTAGGCCACTGCGGACTTGGTATACACCTTGTTAGCTCAGCTACTCGGCGACGCGAATTTCGCCCATGACCGAGTCGATGGCGTAGGCACGGAAGCTGCCCTGCATCCGCTCTCCGCTGATCTCAGCCTTGAATAGCTCGGTCCCGTCCGGCCCGACCTCGACGACGACGCGCGGGTCGGTGACGAAGTTAAGGAGGGTGTTGCCGTTGTCGAGCCTGTACGCGCTGCTCCGATTGACAGCGTAGAGGTCGGGGTCGTGCCGATACTCCCAGACCTTTCGGGCGACGAGGTCATAGTCGTTGAGCGCCAGTTCCAGGGCGCGGGAGTAGTTGCCGCCCTCCTCTTCGGGACGGTCACGGCCATTGTCGAACATGAGGATGTTGCCGTTGGGCAGCTGTTGGGCGGTGTGCTGCCGGTAGAAGCGGTCGGCGGGGTCCTCGAATGTGAAGGTGCTCTCCGGGCCGCCCAGCTTCCACTCGACTCGCTGGTAATCGGGCGAGATTGAGATTATCTGGCTGAAGTTGGGTATGGAGACGATGATGTTGTCGCGAGGACCGATCTGCAGCGAGTTTGCGCCCGACCAGCGAATGGGCGGAGTGTGCTCCTGAAGTGTGACCTCGTTGGGGTATGTGGCAATGTTGCCCGTGGCCCAACCCACACGATGCTCCGTGCCGAGGGCGTCGAAGGCGTTCCAGATCTCGTGTGAAAGCCCCGTCTCCTGGTCCCACACTCGGAGCGCAAGCCCCTCCACCAGCGTCTCGGCGTCACCGTCGTTTGCCGTGTCGTCGATCACGCGGTACGTCCATGCCGAGTATAGGAGATCCCCGTCCGGCATTAATTCCAATGAGCGGTGCGGGAAGCCGTTCACGGGCCCTGCCGCGAGGTTGTCGACGATCTTGCCCGTCGGGGTGATCTCTCGGACGCAGCAGATGGCAAACGGGTTGTTGAGCTGGTAGACCAGATTGTAGTTCGGCTTCTGGACGACCGCCCCTGTCGGGTAGGGAACGTTCTCGACGGGATTAGGACTCACGTAGTACCAGACGATCTGCGCATCGCCGTCCAGCATGAAGAGCACGCTGCCCTCGATCTCTCTGTGGTCCAGCAAGAGGAGGTCGGACGACGGGGTCCCGGTCGCCTCTATGTTAAGGGTCGAAAGGGATATTGGCAGCTGACCTGTCGTAAATGATCCCGTGTCGCTGCGGCTCTCCTCCCCGTCTTCCCCCACGGCAACGACGGTGTATGAATACGTCGTTTCCGCTCGCAGCCGAAGCACGGGCACCCGGTGTTCGACAGCCGCCTCTTCGGTGGTCGCGGTCCGGAAGTTGCCGGTAGCTGCGTTCTCGTACTCAACGTAGACCGCGCCTTCCCCGTCAAGCGTGACGGTGATCACTGCGATCAGAGCATTGTCTGGCGAGATCTCTGCCGAATGGCTTGCGATTTCCGGTGGCGCTGTGACGTCTTCGCCGCACGCTGACATTGTCATGGCCACGATTCCCGCAGCCAAAATCCCCAAGACGGGCGCTTTCAGAGACTCCAAACGCATTCTTCCCCCGTTCGATTTGCAAATATCACCGATTAATTGTTGCAAGGAAGGGGACGAATCTGCAAGAGTACTAAAGGCGCTTCGCATGGAGAATCCAAAACGGCCCGCCGGTCGTAGAAGTATTGTGAGGGAGTGCAAGGAGAGGCGAGGAACAGGCGAATTGACCATCGCAAAAGGGAAAAGATTGACATCCGGTAGCGAGCCCTTCATAATGCCCGCCGGTTATCCGCACGTTAACTTTTGGGTTGGCCCACCAACATCCCAAATCGAAGGCTTGACCCCTAAAGGGACAGCATCGACTGACCCCGTTTGCCGGTATAGGTCATTACAAAACTTAGGAATCAATTTTAGGAGGAGAGGTGCATGATCACCAAGAACCTTAGGCTTATCGGATTTGCCGCTTTGGCCGTGATGCTTTTCACGGTTATCGCGTGCAGTAGTAGTGACGACGGCGATACGGACACATCAGCGCCCGCCCCGGCGCCTGCCCCCGCTCCGGCACCGGCACCAGCAGCGGCGCCTGCCCCGGCGCCTGCTCCCGCTCCCGCTCCTGCGCCCGCGCAGGAAGAGGATGACGAGGACGCAATGATGGACTTCGCGGGTACGTTCAAAGGCACGTTCGTCTGGGACGGCCCGATGCCCACGAAATTTGGCGAGGCCCCAACTCTCGCCGCTCGTGTCTCTTCCGGAGAACTTCCTCCGGTTGAAGAGCGTCTTCCTAATGCAGAGGACGTAATGGTAGTCGCGGTCGTTGACCGCATCGGCGACTACGGCGGAACCTGGCGCAGGGCATTCACCGGCCCGAACGACGGCCAGAACGCAGACCGCCTGATGATGGACATGGTGCTGTACTACGACCTGAACGGCACGGACATCATCCCGAACGTAGCGAAGGGCTGGGACATCAGCGATGACGGTCTCACCTACACGCTATATCTCCGTGAGGGCATGAAGTGGTCGGACGGCGTGGACTTCACTTCTGAGGACTTCGTCTGGCACTTCAACAACGTTATTCTGGACGACGAGCTCAACCCGACGCGCGACGGCCAGATCGGTTGGTCCGGCGTGCAGGCCGACAGCATGTCTGCAGTTGACAAGTACACCGTTGAAGTAGTTCTGAGAGAGCGCAAGGACGGGTTCCTTGACTCGCTCGCGAACTACACCACCGGTGGTTGGACGCTTCACGGTCGTATCGCGGACGGCATGTACGGCCCGACGCACTACCTGAAGACGATCCACCGCAAGTTCGCCGACGACAAGGACGCGTTCGACAAGCGCGTGGCCGATGATGGCTACGAAAACTGGATTACCTTCTTCAAGGACAACGCCAGCCCGCTCAAGAGCACGGACACTCCTGTAGTCTCGCCTTGGAAGATGACCAGCCCGATCACGGCTGAGATCTACGAGTGGGAGCGCAACCCGTATTACTGGGCAGTCGACCCTGCGGGCAACCAGCTTCCGTACATCGACAGGATTTCGATGACGCTCACCGGCGACAAGGAGATCCTGAACCTCAAGGCTTCGGCCGGCGAGATCGACTTCCAGCACCGCCACATCGAGATGGCCAAGGTGCCGGTCTTCAAAGAGAACGAAGACCGCAGCAACATCGACGTACAGTTCTGGGGTTCCCACGGAGCGGTTGGCATCAGCATCAACAACTCCTATGGTGAGGGAGAAGTCAAGTACGAGGTAGACGAGGAAGTCAAGAAGTGGCTGAACAACTTCGAGTTCCGCAAGGCACTCTCCCTCGCGATCGACAGGAACAAGATCAACGAGGTCATGTTCCTCGGCCAGGGCGACATTTCCCAGCCGATTTTCTCGAAGGGCCACCCGTTCTACCCTGGTGACGACTACGCACAGAAGTACACGGACCTCGACCCCGAACAGTCCAAGGAGATCCTGGACAGCATCGGCCTGGTCGATACTGACGGCGACGGTGTCCGCAACCGTACGGACGGCAAGGGCAACTTGGTCTTCATCATGGACTACGCTGCAGAGTACTTCGTGGCATACGACGTCTTGGCAGAACTGATTGAGGAAGACCTGGCAAAGGTTGGAGTCAAGGTAGCCCTCAAGCCCATGGACGTCAGCCTCTTCGCAGAGCGACGCAATAACAACGACGGCATCCTGATGGCAGGCGGCCTCATGTCCGCCCGCTGGCCGAACCTGCTCGACCGCTGGTACGAGCACGGAAGCGCATACCGAGCCTGGTACACGGGCGGCAGGGATGTCTACTCCGAGGACTCCATTGCGGCCGAGCCGACCGACCCCAACATCCTCCGGCTGGCTGAGTTGGCCGACGAGGCTGTGAAGCTCCGCTACGCCGACCGCAAGGACGTCTACGTTGAGGGTCAGCAGATCTTCATCGATAACCTCTATGGCATCGGCGCTGTGGGCAACACGCCCGCCTTCAACGGCGTCATCGTCAAGAAGAAGTACTTCATGAACGTTCCGCCGCAGGCTCCGAACGAGTCCCCGCTGCAGAACCCGGGCATCGCTCGGACAGTCCAGTTCTTCATGGAAGGCGGCAAGAACGACTCCGAATAGGAGCACCGTTTTGCCTAGTGAAGTAGACTGAAGAAATAGCACCCGGCCCAGTTGGACCGGGTGCTATTTACATTACCGAGCATCTATGTATAATGGCATTTCAACGACAGAGCCCGTTCGACCGATCGTCGAGCTTGGCTTCCTGCACTGAATCTTCCAACAGGAGCGGAGAACCCCAGTGATAGCATTTATCATTCGCCGTTTCTTGCTGGGTGTATTTGCGCTCTGGGTAATCTCAATAATCGCCTTCTTCGTAGTTACCCTCCCACCGGGCGACTTCGTCGATGACTATATAGCTAACCTCGTAGGTGAAGCAGGTCAGGGGACACCCGCAGCGGAGGCCCTAGAAAAGCAGCTCCGGGCCGAGTATGGTCTCGACCGACCTCTGTTCTACCAATATATCAAATGGCTGACGAAGGTTCTGCAAGGAGACCTCAGCTTCTCGGTTGAATTCAACCGGCCTGTCCGAGAGGTAATATGGGACAAACTCCCGCTTACGATGGTCGTTGCCGGTACGACTATCTTGTTTACATGGACGATGGCTATCCCCCTGGGAATATATGCCGCCGTTCGGCATCGCACCTTTGAGGACTATTCTCTCACGTTCATCGGCTTCATCGGCCTTGCGATACCCGACTTCCTGCTGGCATTGGCCTTCCTGTGGATCGGCTGGTTCTACTTCGACTTATCGATAGGAGGACTCTTTACCCGGGAGTACATAATCGCGCCCTGGTCAGGAGGCAAGATCGTCGACATGCTTGCCCATCTCTGGATTCCCGTCATCGTTCTGGGCACGGCAGGGACGGCATCCCTTCTCCGCATCATGCGGGCCAATCTGTTGGATGAACTTCGCAAGCCATACGTGGTAACCGCCCGCGCCAAGGGCCTCAAGGAATGGCGGGTGATACTCAAGTATCCCGTACGCGTTGCCTTGAACCCCATAGTCAGCATCGTTGGATATCTCCTGCCCGCGCTCATATCAGGCAGCATCATCGTCTCAGTTATTCTCGCTCTGCCTCTTATTGGACCTCTCCTGCTCCGGGCGCTCTTGGCCGAAGACCTCTTCATGGCGGCAGGAATCCTACTAGTGCTTGGCGCGTTGACGATAATAGGTACGTTCCTGTCCGACATTCTGCTGGTGTTCGTCGATCCGCGCATCAGGATGGAGGATAAGTAATGGCTGACGAAGCCAGGGACAGAGCGCAGATGAGCATTGCTGCTGATGCCCTCATGAATGAGCAGCAGGATCACCTTGAAGACGAAGAGGTCTTTGTCGCCGGTCAATGGCGGCTCATGTGGTGGCGCTTCCGCAAACACAAGATGGCCATGGTCGGCGCGGTTATCGTCATCCTCTTCTACACGGTGGCGATATTCGCAGACTTCCTTGCAATATCCGACCCCCGTCTTTCCGACGTCAATGTGGCCTACCTTCAACCACAGACCATCCATTGGTTCGATGGAGGATTCAGTCCCCACGTCAAGAAGGTAATCGGCGACCGCGATCCCGTGACCTTCAAGAAGGTATATGTCACCGACCCGGAAGTGAACATTCCCATTCAATTCTTCGCTAAAGGGTATGAATACAAGCTCTTCGGCGTTATCCCCTTTGACCGACACTTCATAGGGACCGTTGCGCCCGAAGGTGAGGAAGAAAGGGTCGCTCCGTTCTTCCTGGGTACGGATGTGCTTGGACGTGACATGTGGTCGCGGATTGTGTTCGGATCGAGGGTTTCCCTTTCCATTGGGCTCGTGGGCGTCCTGCTAACCCTTGTGCTAGGCGTCACCCTAGGAGGGTTGTCCGGATACTACGGCGGCTGGGTCGATACCGTCATCCAGCGCATAATCGAGATCACGAGGTCGGTCCCGACGCTACCGCTATTCATCGCCCTGTCAGCCTCCGTCCCGAAGGACTGGAGCGTCTATCGCATCTATTTCATCGTGACATTGATCATTGCCATGTTCGTTTGGACGGAGATGGGCCGCGTCGTCCGTGGTCGGTTCCTTGCCCTCCGTGAAGAGGACTTCGTGACTGCCGCGCGGCTGGCCGGGGCCACAGATATACGGATCATCTTCCGGCACATGCTGCCCAACTTCATCAGTCACGTGATTACCGTCGTAACGCTTACTCTCCCATTCATGATCATCAACGAGACCGCCCTCAGCTTCCTGGGCATCGGTCTCCGTTCTCCCGCGGTGAGTTGGGGAGTCCTCCTGCAGCAGACGCAGAACATACAATCGTTAGCGCTCTATCCATGGCTCACGATTCCGGCCGTACCGTTTACGATAGCCGTGCTTGCGTTCAACTTCGTGGGGGACGGCCTGCGCGATGCTGCCGACCCGTACGCGAACTAGCTCCAGAGTCTAAGGCTGATCATTTTCTTGCGGCCTGACGGGCGTTCGGCTACACTCATTTACCAGACCTGTCGATGGAGACTAGGGACTTGGTAACGGGCTTCAACCATTCGGGCATCGTCGTAAGAGACCTCTCGGCAATGATCGAGTTCTACTGTGACGAGTTGGGACTCCAGGTGCTCAGGGAAGTCGACAGCATCGCGCCGGAGGGGGGAGACCACACAGGGATTCCGGGAGCGAAGCGCAAGCTCGTCTTCGTCGGCCTGCCGGATGATGCGCACCAGATCGAGCTTGTTCACTACCTCGACCCCATTCCTTCCGACGGCCACCTGCACCACCATCAATTCGGTTCCTCTCACGTCTGTTTCAATGTGTCCGGCCTTGACGGAATTCACTCCAGGCTTTCGGCCAAGGGCATTCGTTTCGTCACCGAGCCGAAGTACCGGACCACACCCGACGGTGCGCGCGTGGGCATCTGCTACGCACTCGACCCCGAGGGCAACTACCTTGAATTCATCGAACGGACTGAGCCGTCATCCTGACATCTGTTCGTTCAGCCCACCATTCCCGAATTTGGAGCGAACATGCCTAGACTCGCAGCCAATTTGTCGATGATGTTCAACGAAGTCGACTTCATGGATCGCTTCGGTGCGGCAGCCGAAGGGGGATTTAAGGGCGTCGAGTACCTCTTCCCATATGACTACGACAAGAACGACCTGAGGGAGGCTCTCGACACCCACGGACTCGTCCAGGTCCTCCACAACCTTCCTGCCGGTGACTGGGACGCCGGTGAGCGCGGCATCGCCTGTCATCCGGACCGCGTCGACGAATTTCGAGACGGAGTCGGCAGGGCAATCGAATACGCCACCGCCCTCGGATGCGATCAGGTGAACTGCCTCGCCGGAATAGCGCCATCAAATGTGCCAGACGAGGCTCTCAACGAGACCTTCATCACGAACCTCAAGTTCGCCTCGAGCGAGCTCCAGGGCGCAGGGATAACCCTGCTCATCGAGGCAATCAATACGAGGGACATTCCCGGATTCTTTCTTCAGACCACCTCCCAGGCCCTCGCGGTCATAGACGAGGTCGGTTCGGAGAACCTCATGCTCCAGTACGACATCTATCACATGCAGATCATGGAGGGAGACCTGACCCCGACCATCGAGGCCAACCTCCCCATGATCCGGCATATGCAGCTCGCCGATAATCCCGGACGTAACGAACCGGGTACCGGCGAGATCAATTATCCGTTCCTCTTCGAAGCCATCGACAAGATGGGCTACGAAGGATGGATCGGATGCGAATACAAGCCGCGAACGACAACAGCCGAGGGCCTGCACTGGGCCGATCCGTACTTACGGTAGTCGGCCGGGAGGATACATGGTCTTAGAAGCAACTACCCTCGACGACCCCGACATTATCAATCGCCGGAATCAAATTCTCGACGAGATACAGAACCGGGTTCTCTGGCTCTCGATCTACATGGTCGACTACGCCAATCGCCTACGCCCCAACCCCAGCGGCCTGAAGGTCGGAGGCCACCAGGCCTCGAGCGCGTCGGTTGCCAGCATCATGACCTACCTGTTCATGGAGTACATGAATGCCGGGGACAAGCTCTCGGTAAAGCCTCACGCCTCGCCCGTGTACCACGCGGTGCAATACTTGCTCGGCAACCTCGATGTCGAATATCTCAAGACCCTTCGCGCCTACCACGGTCTGCAGGCATACCCAAGCCGCACGAAGGACCCTGACAACGTCGACTTCTCCACCGGCTCAGTGGGACTCGGCGCGGTGGCCCCTAATTTCGCGTGGCTTACCGAGGAGTACCTGCGGAGCCACATCGATGCGGGAAACGGACCCAGGCGAAAATACATCAGCATCGTCGGAGACGCGGAGCTGGACGAAGGGGCCGTCTGGGAGGCCATCGCCGACCCGACAATGGAGGAGGCGTCCAATGTCCTTTGGATCGTCGACCTCAACCGGCAGAGCCTCGACCGCATAATACCCGGCATACGCGTCACCTGCTGGCGAGAGATGTTCGCGGCGAACGGCTGGAGCATCGTAGACGCCAAGTACGGGCGTAAGCTGGAGGCAGCATTCCGGCTTCCAAAAGGCGAACTCCTCCGTGACGCCATCGACGAGATGTCCAACATGGTCTACCAGCGACTGTTGCGAGTCTCACCGTCCAAGCTTCGGGAATGGTTGCCCAGCACGAGTCGATACCCCCAGGACATGGAACGTCTCATTAGTCAATGGGACGACGACGAACTCGCCTCTCTCTTCGCCGATCTTGGTGGACACGACATAGGCGCTCTGCGGCAGGCGTTCGATGCCATGGACCTCGATAGCGGACCGCACGTGATGTTTGCCTACACTCAAAAGGGGTGGCGGCTTCCAATAATAGGCGACCCGCAAAACCATTCGGCCAACCTGAATGGCGAACAGATGGAAGAGCTCAGAGAGAAAATGGGCATAGACCCGACCGACTCCACTTTCCTCTTCCCGTCCGAATCCCCGGAAGCCAGGCTGATAGAGGAGGCACGAGAACGCCTGCGAGTAGGTGAGGAGCAGTCAAACTCGGTCCCCACCATACCTGTACCTACGGGTTTCGGCCGCGGATATCGCGGGATGATGTCCACACAGCAGATCTTCGGCCTTGTGCTTACGGAGATTTCAAGAAACGCGCCTGAGCTCTCCAAGCGGCTCGTGACGACCAGCCCCGACGTCGCCAGTTCGACGAACCTAGGAGGATGGATCAACAGGGTAGGGGTCTGGCACCGGGGTGAGGTCGAATCTCTCCCCCAGGAGGAACAGCCCAGGGCGCTCCAGTGGACGGAGTCCGACACGGGCCAGCACATCGAGCTCGGCATATCGGAGAACAACCTGTTCATGGCCCTGGGACAGCTTGGCCTCTCGCATGAAATGCAGGGCGAAATGCTTTTTCCGATCGGTACCCTGTACGACCCATTTATCCGGCGCGGCCTCGACGCCTTCTACTACAGCACCTACGCCGGCGCAAGCTTCATGGTCGTCGGCACCCCTTCGGGCGTGAGTCTTGGTCCTGAAGGAGGCGCGCACCAGTCCCTCGTCACACAGTCGATCGGAACGGAGTTGCCCGACCTTTCTTTCTACGAGCCGTGCTTTGGGCAGGAACTGGAATGGATCGTCATGCACTCCCTCGAAAGGATGCGCAACCGAGAAGGCTCCGCCTATCTGCGCCTGACCAGCAAGCGCGTAGACCAGTCTCTGTCGACGCTTCCGTCCGTTCCGGACGAACTTGAGAAGCTGAGGATGCAGGTTCTCGAAGGCGCCTATCGCCTCGTCGACCGTCGCTCCGAAGAGGGATACGGCCAGCACTACAATGTCGTCCACATCATGGCTTCCGGCGCCATGGTGCCCGAGGCGGTAACCGCCAGTGAACAGCTTCTGGAAGAGGGAGTTTATGCAAACGTCATCAACGTGACCGGACCGGGGCCGCTCTACAAGCGGTTCCAGGAGCAGGTACGCCGGGATATATCCGAGGGACGCGCCTCGGAGCCGTTCATGTCGGACATCTTCGATGTCGGTGAGCGAAGCGCCCCAATTGTCACTGTCGTCGACGGACATCCTCATACCCTCGCCTGGCTCGGCGCCGCCATGAAGACCGAGACCTTCCCGCTCGGCGTGACCGACTACGGTCAGTCCGGGGATTACCTCGACCTCTACCGGGAATACCAGATCGACGTTGACTCCATTGTGGCCGCCTGCTTCGCAGCAGTTGATTGACGCTTCTGGCACTTCCTCAATTCCTGCGCTAGAATAGGGTCGCCGACTCGGCCGGTGGCGTTCGTGAACGTAATCGGTTGATATCGACAACGTACTCTCACGAAAGGCGGGTATGTACTGAGAATGTTCAAACTCCGCGTTACTGCTCTATTGGCTGCTTTTGCAGCATTGTTGCTCCTGTTCGCCATTGCCTGTAGCGGCGAAGACGAAGAGACGGATACGGCGACGGAAACTTCACCGCCGCCGCCTGCCGCCGCTCAGCCCGCGCCGACCAGCGCGCCTGAGACTACAGAGAAGCGTATGCAATGGGATGTCGCGCCGCCCTTGCGAATCGACCCCGAAAAGTCCTACACGGCGACGTTCAACATGGAGCGTGGCACGTTCGAGGTCCAGCTGTTTGCCGACAAGGCTCCAAAGACCGTCAACAACTTCGTCTTCCTTGCTCGTGAAGGCTACTACGACGGCTCGACGTTCCACCGCGTCATTCCGGGATTCATGGCCCAGGGAGGCGACCCGACAGGTACCGGAACCGGCGGGCCCGGCTACCAATTCGACAACGAGTTCCATCCCGATCTGCGTCACTTCGGACCGGGCATGCTGGCAATGGCAAACGCCGGTGAGCAGAACGGTCGGGGCACCAATGGAGGCCAGTTCTACCTCACCTACTCTGAGCAGCACCGCCTCGATGGCCTTAATCTCGACGGCACGACTAAGCCCTGCAGCCAGACCGGTGTCTCATGTCACGCCGTGTTCGGCGAGGTCATTGGCGGAATGGACGTAGTCAACGGCATCCGGGAACGCGATCCCCAGAGCGCCACATTCAAGGGTGACGTAATCAAGAGCATCGTCATTACCGAAGAGTAGCGTCGAGGGAATATAGTGGAAAAAGGAGAGGGGGCAGGTCACACGACCTGCCCCCTCTTTCTTATCGGCCAATCAGCCTGACACCCCTAGTCCGCTCCCGCCGGATTTATCGCCGGATTGATTGACGGCTTGAACGGCGGCTCGGCTGGCGGCTCGACTACCGTTTCGGTTGCGAGGTCATCTTCCGGTTCGGCCGGAGGAAGAATCGGAGAACTGAGGAACGTGTACAGATTCCCGCCCGTGCCGATCCACGTTTTGTCTTCAATCGTTGCCGAGTCGATCAGCGGTTGGTTGTTGACCCGCACGGTTGGGTGCACACCGTAGCTCTTCACTTCCAGCCTGTCCTTCATGAAGTGGAAGACCAGGCCTTCGAAGCCCGGAACGTTCAACTCGCTGCCGCGAATAAGACCCCGGTAGAAGAATCGGAACACGGGCTGCCGCTCGACATCAGAGAAGTCTACGAGCTCGTCCTCGTCCTCCGTGTAGATGTAGCCATACGGTTTCGGCCTCGTCAGGAAATACAACACTCCTGCAGTGATCGGCACCGCAACCACTACGAGGGCCACTACGATCATCCACGGGAATTGCGACTGAGGTACCGGCACGGCTGCCACGCCTGCCACGGCTGCTACACCTGCCGCGCCTGCTGCACCTGTCACGGCTGCTGCACCTGCCGCGCCTGCTGCACCTGTCACGGCTGCTGCACCTGCGGCGCCAGCCACGTTTGCCACCGATGTCTCAGGGGCGACAGGCTTGATCGCAGGTGTCACCGCCGTCGTCTCAACCGGCTTGACGACGACCGGCGGGACGACCACGGGTCCGGCAACAGTCGAGACTACTATGGAGTCCGAAGACTCGACAAACGTTCGGCCGGCGTGGTCAAGACTGAGGTTGAATTGAAGCGTGTGGCTTCCATACTCGCTCGGCGTAAACACGATGTCGTACTGCCACGCGGGGCCATCCCCGTAGAGACGATGAGGCACAAGATCAAGGGTTCCGAGACCTGCGCCGGACGTTGCCATGGTGACCAGGATTGCCTCGGGATCTACGGCGTAAGGACCGCCATCCACGTGGATGGATACTGTGCCGATGTTCCGCGCTTCTCCCGGCTGCAGGTCACGCACCGCTTGGGTCTCGACGTGGAACGACGGGAACGGCTGGGCATCAAACGAATGGTCAGCCGAGAACCTATGGTTGAACGAGGGCCACAGCATCTCCAGGGTCACGTCATACGTTCCGGCCAACTCAATCGACGGTAGTCTCACCGTGAAGTAGCCGTCGCCCGCCTGGGAATCGCCCCGAGTCCCGTCATCGTACAGCTCGTACTCAATGGCCTCAATGCCAGTGCCGGTAACCGTTGCGAACATCCTCACATCTTCCAGCACCGCCGTTCGACCATCTTGCGCCGCGTAACCCATGATGATGCTCGACTCGCCTGTCGGCACGGGGGAATTCGTGCGCAGGACCAACTCGTATCGATCGGTCATGCTGCCCCAGATGGAGACTGCTCCCTCGACAGCCGTGGTCTCAGCTCTCCAAATACCGGGGGCCGGCTCCTTGAGCCGCCAGACTTCCAGATGCTCGGTCTCGAAGATCTTGGAAAGCGCCAAGCTTTCACCAGACAGTACCTCGTCCGAAGGGGTCACAATTTGGAACGACCCGGAGTTTCCCTCTTTGAAGAGATACAGCATGGTCTCTTCGGTACCCGGCATTATGGGAATGGCAGTGCTGAACCACTTTGTGTCCACTACCGCCTCGGATGCAAATTCCTGGACGGAACCCTCACCGGACGATCCAAACACGTGGTTTGCAAGCGGCCTCATGTCCGCTCCGGACGCGAGACCAAAGACCTTCCCACCGGTGGTCCTGGTAATCGTGTCGAGGAATTGCGCCGCTCCTCGGTCGTTCGCATCCAGGATCAGGCCCTGGATCGACCAACCTTGTTCGGCGATTCGGTCCACCAGAGGCGAAGCGGTGCTGCCCAGTGCTTCGTAGCCAATGTCTCCCGAGCCTCCCAGCGCCAGGTAGATCGTTGAACCTGCGGGAGCTCCGTACGTCGAAAGGGCCGATCGGGCTTCTTCCAGCGCCTCCAGAATTGTCTGGGAAGCGATGGTACTCTCCGATTCGAGACGGGCCGCGATATCGCTCCGGCTGCTCTCGTAGTCGTAGTCCGAGGCGCTGAACGGTCCGACCGCTTCCCCGGGCCTATTGGTGTCGAGGAATACTACGTCGCCCTCCTGCTGGGTGGCCAGGAGTCCGATCAGCGACATTGCTAATGGGATGACCTCCTCCGCCTCTCGGACCGACGAAGAGTCGGCGACGACTACGGCCATTTCGGGCCGTGAATCAGCCTGCGCAAATGCCGCCGGCGGGGATATCGCCAGCCACACCAGCAGCACGGCGATTACCGAACTTACAATAGAAAAGAACCGTGCACGTCGCATCTTGATACCTCCTACTATACAAAGTATAAGAACACATTCAAAAAAAGTTCAAGATGCTGAACGACGATGATATTGAAGATTCTGACGACCGCGGCCTGTCAGAGAGAAGAGATCCCTCCGTTATTCGCCATAAGCGGAAACGCAATCTTGTCTCAGCCGCACACTGCACGTGAGCGGCTGCATTCGATGACTCCGTCCACGTGTGCGGAAATGGCGATGCGTGAACTGCTGGCACCTGAGGAACAGCGAGAAGGCCGGCCTAATCGTTTGCCGATGGGGTCGATGCCACGTTGCAACAGGACAGAGACGCGGTCAATGCGCTTCTGCTGCTTGCGGCAGTCCTCTGCCAAGACGTACCGGAAGGGTTACCTGACGGTATAAACGAAACCCTGGCGCTCAGCTTCCAGACCGTTTGAAGATACCGCCAAGGTTCTGCAGTCTCCACCGCAGGTAACCGGCTGAGAGACGGCCCCCTAGGCGAACCTTAGGTACCGGCTTGAGTCCAAGAACCACGTGTATGAAATCGTTCTCGAGATCAAATCGGGGATATCGTCCAAGCCTATCGATAAACCGCTGGTAGAATTCTTCGTCAAACTGCGTCCCCGTAGTCCACTGCCTAACGATTTCAAAATCGAGTTGGCGCAGGTAGGTCTCGTAGTGGGCTACTGTCAGCTTATTGACCCACGACGCCCGAACGTTGTTGCGGCCCCGCGTCTGGAAGAACTGCACGAACACTTCGTCGTCAAACAGCAGATGGGGCCATGGAAAATAGACGTCTCTATATCGATGTGATGCCTTCGGACCACGGTACAAGTTTGCAACAATAAATGCGAGGCTGTGACTTCCGGGCCTTAACAGGTCCTTTACGGCCTTCAGCGACGCATAGGGATGTTCCATGTGCTCCCACACGGCTATGGCAAAGATTCTGTCGAATGTTCCCAGTTTCGAGTTATCCGCTTGACTGATATCGTGAACTCGCAGGTCCAGGCCTTCTGCAATGAGATCTTCCCAATCAGGATAAGTACGAATGTCCACCCCCACGACTTCGCATCCATAATCACGATGGAGAACAGAACTCAGGTAGCCCCTCCCGCACCCGATCTCCAAGACACGCATGCCATTCTTGAAGTCAAGGACATCGTCGATATGGACCATTCGTACCGCCGCATCAAGGAGCGGATCGTCGTCCTTTTCCTTCATAATACTGGCGTGTTCGACGGCGGCGCTGTTTTGCGAGTACTGCTCATTCAGCTCCATGAAGAGGTCCAGATCGAAGCGTGGCAGTGTCATGAGCCTAACCCCTGGCTACCACTAACAGCGATTTCGCCAATCCAGACGCTCTCAGGTCCGGCATGAGAGCCTCGAAGAATCCTAGTACGTATTGCATCAGCCACATGGTGGAACGCTGATTTGAAATCAGAGGGAGTCCGCTCGCAGCTTCATATGGCGATACGCTTCCGGGAGAGAGACTAACCCCCCGTCCATACTTCGAGTTCGACGCTAGGGACAATTCCCTGAAGTAGCAATGCGACCGGAAACACCACTGCGCCATCGCTTTACTCTTGCAGCTCGGCAGATACGATCTTCCACTCTCCGCCAACCTGTTTGAAGAGCATGTGGAGGCTGTCTGCGGAAAGAGGGTTCTTCACGAGCCAATACATTTCCCTTGTATCTTCGTCGACTACCTGGGGTGCGCTTTCCTCGGTAACCGTCAATTTCACCTCAAATGTCTTCATCAATTCTACATTGCCGCGAAGCGTTTCTTCCTGCTCCTGGCGGTAGCTCTCTTCAAGGTATCCCAGTGCCTTGTCGAGTTCGTAATCATTTAACGCCTTCCAATAAGCAGCGCCCAGTTTCCTGAGATCGTCCGCCTCTGGCGCTTCATCAGAGGATTCGGACTCTGAGGAAGTGGAAGTCTCTTCTTCCTCCGTCTCACTCTCCGGCGTGGCAGTCGGTTCTGCCTCTTCCGGCTCGGGTGTGGGGCTGGGTACGGGAGTAGCGGTAGGTTCAGGAGTGGAAGTGGGAATTGGAGTAGGAATAGCGGTAGGCGAAGGTGTCGGCGTATCGGCGGGCTGTTCACTCTGCGGCTCACTCGCAGGACCTGGATCCCCCGACTCGTCTGATGAACCGCCACAGGAAGCGCCGACGGCCAATAGTAGCGTCATAGCCGCAGGGATTACCCAAGGTTTCACAGTCATTTCCACTGTCCTCCCGAAAGCTCTCTCGTCGCTTCGGTCACCTACGCTGAATAATGATTCTTGGCTATAAGGAGCATAAGTGGGAGTGCTATCCCTGTCAACTCACCCCTTGTTTTTCCCATCAGAGCAAGTCCGAATTCTCCTCTGTGGTACCATCACAAAGCCGGGTTCGACCTGGAGCGGAGGGAGAATGGCGAGGCCCGTCGCAGTAGTGCTGGGGTTTCTTGCAGTCTTGCTGATCACGGCGGACTGCGGGGGTGACGTTGAAGATAGCGGCGGAGCCCCTCCTCTCGAAGTCAGAGGTCTCGTAACCGATGTCAAGGCCAGGTCCCTTCTTGAACTGGAACTATTGCGGGTGACCGACGAGCAAAATACCGAGTGGGAATTCCGACAGGGTCGGGATAGCATGACAGGAGCAGGCCACGACTACACTCCATCCCACCTCCGACAGCACATGGTGCAGGGCGTGCCCATCATCGTCACGTATAGCGAAATCGACGGCGTCCTGACGATTGTCAGCATCAGCGAATAGAGAATGGTAAATGGACCAATCCCAGAACCGTACCGAATTCCTGGATAATGTGCGTAGGGCCCTGGGCCGTACCGGCCCGCCCTCTGAGATCGACGTGCCCGACGCGACAGCGCTGTCCGACGACCATGGCGAGGTCCGAATGCGGCTGGACACCATCCAAGACGACATGACCTCTCGAACCGAGCAACTTGTGGAAGAACTGGTCGTCTCGGCTGAAGCGGCCGGATGGGTCGTCCACCGGGCCGCTTCAGCCGAAGCTGCCGCCTATGTCCGCCAGGTCGCTGAGACACTCGAATCGAGGAGCGTGCTCCGTTCAGACCATGCCATCCTCGATGACATAGGTCTTGAGAAGTCGTTTCAGGGATCTCCTATTGAGCTCCAGAGAATCGCCTACGAGGAGTCCGGCAAGAGCCGTGTCACGCAGCGGGGGAAGTTCAGGCAGGACATGATCGTCGCGGATATCGGGGTCACCGGCGTAAACCATGCGATTGCCGAGACGGGGAGTGTGTCCATCTCTGCCGGCAAGGGAGTGAGCCGCCTCATATCGCTGCTCCCACCGGTGCACATAGCCGTGGTAAGTCCCGACCAGATAGTGCCCAGCCTGGACGAGTTATTTTCCTTCCGGCGCAACGAGTTCCTTGAGCGAGGGTCTCTTGACTACGCCAATATCATCTCCGGCCCCAGTAGATCGGCGGACATCGAGCAGACGCTGATTAAAGGTATGCACGGACCGCGAGAGGTCCACATGGTCATCGTCGGCTAGCTGGTCGGTCCGAAGACCTTGCTTCCGACTTTCATGAACCGCATCGCCTCGGCCACGGCGTCGGCAATGAGTTCACCTGCCCGAGTCGACGCCTCATCCAGTGACATTGGCGCGCAAACGATGGACGCCACGGCTTCGATGCCCTCCGGGTGTACATCCTCGAAACCCTGACCCAGAGAACCTGAAATGGCAATGACCGGGATGCCTCGTTCCTTCGCTTGCCACGCCACGCCGATCGGGGCCTTGTGGTAGAGGGTCTGAAAATCTAGCTGTCCTTCACCGGTGATAACCAGGTCAGCCCCCTCCAGTTGTTCGTTCAGGCCGACCTGGTCGAGCACTATGTCTACTCCCGCCCGCAGAGAGCCATCCAGGAATGCCATCATGCCGCCACCAAGTCCACCCGCCGCGCCGGAGCCCGGGACATCGTTGATACTCCTTCCAATGTCACGTTCGACAACCTTGGCGAAATTCCCAAGCGCGTCGTCAAGCTGCTCCACGAGGTCAGGGGTCGCTCCCTTCTGCGGTCCGTAGACCGCCGACGCTCCTTCCGGCCCCGTGAGTGGATTCGAGACGTCGCAGGCGACCGAGAACTGTGAGGCGACGGTCCTTGAATCCAGTCCCGACATGTCGATCTTTCGGAGATCGGCGAGTGCTGCACCGCCGGGGGGCAAGTCGTTTCCCGACTCGTCCAGCAGTCGGACTCCCAGGGCCTGCGCCATCCCCGCGCCGCCGTCATTCGTCGCGCTGCCGCCGATTCCGACGATGAAGCTGCGAAACCCGGCATCAAGAGCCTCCCGAATGATCTCTCCCAGGCCGTAAGTGGTAGTCCTCAGAGGATCGCGCTCGTCAAGCGAAAGCAGCGCAAGGCCTGATGTCCGGGCCATCTCGATCATGGCGGACTCACCGTCGCCGAGCGCCCCCCACTCCGCCTCGACCGGCTCACCTGTCGGGCCGGTCACCTTTGCCGAACGAATGTCGCCCTCCGTCGCATCGACCAGGGTCTCCAATGTCCCGTCGCCCCCGTCCGCCACGGGGACCAAAACTGTCTCAGCGTCGTTGATGACTCTCTTAACGCCCTGCTCCATGGCCCTGGCAGCGTCAAGCGCGGAGATGCTCCCCTTAAAGCTCTGAGGTGCGATGACGACCTTCATTTGGTTTCTATCCTTGCCGGAAAAGTGTCCGCATACTATATCAGTGCAACCGGGGATTGCGTAGCAAGAGAAGACCTGGCCTCGCGTGGAACAGAGGGAGAGAATGGAGTCGCTGCGGAATGGGAAAACCCCCTCACGTGAAGTGCAAAGAACGGTTGACTGGCCTCTCTTTCGATGCGTATACTGAATGGTGATTCGGCCTTCTGGTGGTTCTAGCGAAGCGGACCCACCCGTTCCCATCCCGAACACGGAAGTGAAACGCTTCAGCGCTGACGATACTGCACTGGTGACGGTGTGGGAAAATAGGTCACTGCCGGGGGGCCTTTTTCTATTCTCGCCGGTTTCCCGCTCCCATCCGTGATTCGCCCTATTTTCCCGTCCAAAACTGCCCTGTCGCGAGTCTTTCCCATGTCTGGGAACGTGGCAAAACCCTGCCATATGGGTGGTTTGCATCGATTTTCCCCTGTGCTACAATGAATTTAGCGTTCGGAGAAAGGAGTCCTGGTTACTTAGAGTCCCAGGGGAAGATGCCCGCCCTCCGCGTTACGACGCTATTGCTCTCCCCCTGGCCTAGTCTTAACGACAATATCTGACTTTTTGAACCTCCGAAACATTCGGCAAGTTACCAGGAATCGAAGTGCAACGTGACCTCGCAACACGAGGAAGATAGCAGTATTCAGGATATGGGAGAGCTCCTCGACTCTGTCGAGGACATGAAGCCGCTCCGGCGAGGAGACGTCGTCGAGGGCATTGTCATGCGCGCTGACCCCGGCGCGGAAGGTATTCTTCTCAACGTTGGGCATAAGGCCGAGGGGCATGTCCCCTCCCACGAAATGAAGTCCATGTCTCCGGAGGACGTTGCCCAGCTAAACGTGGGCGACACGATTCTTGCTATGGTCATCAGGGGCGAGAGCGACGAAGGCTCCGCCATTCTTTCCGTCGACCGCGCTGCCGGCGAGGTCGGATGGAAGACCCTACAGGACGCTATGGACTCCGACGAGCGAGTATCGGGCACGATAATCGGATTCAATCGGGGTGGAGCGATAGTGATGACCGAGAGCGTGCAGGGGTTTGTGCCAATGTCGCAGCTCGCGACCGTCTCCCGTGAGAGAGCCCGAACCGCCGCTCAGGGTGGAACCGAAGAAGCCGCTCAGGGAGAAGAGGCCCCCCAGGAAGAGTCCACGGACATCGGCCGCACCATCGACCTGAAAGTGCTGGAGTTGAACCGAGGGCGGAATCGCGCGATCCTGTCCGAACGCCAGGCGATGCAGGAAGTTCGTGAGGAACGCAAGGCGAAGCTCATAGACGAACTGACAGAGGGCGAGGTCCGGCAGGGTAGGGTCACCGGAATCAGCACGTTCGGCGCCTTCGTCGATCTCGGTGGCGCAGACGGTCTCATTCACATCTCAGAACTTTCTTGGAGCAACGTCAATTCGCCCGGTGACATTGTGAGCGTCGGCCATGAGGTCGATGTCATGGTGCTCCGCGTCGATTCGGAGCAGAAGAAAATCGCTCTGAGTCTCAAGAGGCTCCAGCCGGAACCGTGGGAGACGATTGAAGAGCGATACGAGGTCGGAGGCGTCGTGGACGGCGTGGTGACGAAGCTCACCGATTTTGGGGCGTTCGCCAGAGTGGAGGACGCCGTTGAGGGTCTAATTCATATATCGGAGTTGACCACGCGAATAATCAGTCATCCTCGTGAGGTTGTACGAGAGGGTGACGCGGTCCGCCTGAAGGTATTGCGGATCGAACCGGAACGGCGAAGGTTGGGGCTCAGCCTCAAGCAAGCCGAACCGGAAGAGTTCTAACGGCAGTATAGACGTGCCGTCCCGGCGTCCGCGAAGCCGGATAACGGCAGGGAGAACTAAATATGACAAGCCGGTTCGAAAAATTCTCCGAGAGAGCGCGAAAGGTCCTTTCTCTGGCACAGGAAGAGGCCCAGCGTTTCAACCACAACTATATCTCGACGGAGCACATCCTTCTCGGACTCGTGCGAGAGTCCGAAGGTGTCGCCGCGAAGGTATTGTCCAATCTCGGTGTCGAACTGGCTAAAGTGCGTTCTTCCGTCGAATTTATCATTGGTCGTGGTGAGCGTCCCGCTACCGGCGAGATCGGTCTTACGCCGAGGGCAAAGAAGGTCATCGAGCTCGCGGTCGACGAGGCGCGACGCCTCAATCACCACTACATAGGCACGGAGCACCTGCTCATCGGCCTCATGCGTGAGGGCGACGGCGTCGCGGCCAGCGTTCTCGAAACGCTCGGCATCACCCTCGACAAGGTGCGGGCTGAGACGACGAGAATTCTGAGCCAGACCGTCCAGCACTCGCAGGCCGGCACCGGCGGGCGCTCCACGTCGCGTACTCCCACCCTCGATCAGCTCGGTATCGACCTGACCGCCGCGGCACGCTCGGGCAAGCTCGATCCCACCGTCGGCAGAGATAAGGAAATCCAGCGCGTCACGCAGATACTCAGCAGGCGCACGAAGAACAACCCCGTATTGGTCGGTGAGCCCGGCGTCGGCAAGACCGCAATCGTCGAGGCCCTCGCCCAGCAGATCGCGGGCAACGATGTCCCCTCAACCCTGCAGGGCAAGCGCTTGGTGACCCTGGACATGGGCGCACTCGTCGCCGGGACCAAGTACCGTGGCGAGTTCGAGGAACGACTCAAGAAGGTCGTAGACGAGATCAAGGCCTCCGAGAACTGCGTCCTCTTCATCGATGAGATCCACACGATGGTGGGGGCGGGCGCAGCCGAGGGAGCGGTCGACGCCGCCAACATCCTCAAGCCCTCACTGGCCCGTGGTGAGCTTCAGTGCGTTGGCGCCACCACCCTCGACGACTACCGGAAGTACGTCGAGCGCGACCCCGCGCTTGAGAGGCGATTCCAGCCCATAACCGTAGAGGAACCCGCGGTCGACGAGACTATTGAGATCCTCCGTGGCGTCAAGGGCCGCTACGAAGAGCACCACCAGCTGGACATCAGCGACGATGCTCTCATCTCGGCCTCGACCCTCGCCGCGCGGTTCATACCCGACAGGTTCATGCCCGACAAGGCCATCGACCTGATCGACGAAGCCGCCTCGCGGGTCCGCATCAACTTCACGACGGCCCCGTTCTCGGTCAGCCAGGTCTCCAAGATGCTGGAGAACGTCCGCAAGGAAAAAGACGAGGCCATTTCGGGCCGCCAGTACGAGTACGCCGCCGAACTTCGCGACCGCGAGGCCAAGCTCGCCAAGAAACTCTCCACGCTCGAAAAGGAGTGGCAGGACGAGCGCGGCGACGAGATGCCCGTCGTCACCTCCGACGACATCGAGGACGTCGTCAGCATGTGGACCGGGATTCCCGTGACACGCCTTTCCGCAAGTGAGACCGAGCGCCTCATCCGCATGGAGGAGGAGCTCCACAAGACCGTCGTTGGGCAGGACGAGGCCATTACGATGGTGTCCAAGGCCGTCCGCCGGGCGCGAGCCGGACTCAAGAATCCGAAGCGCCCGTCCGGCATCTTCATCTTTGCAGGACCGACCGGCGTCGGCAAGACATTCCTCCCGAAGCGACTCGCCGAGTTCCTTTTCGGCAGTGAGGATTCGATAATCCGCGTCGACATGTCCGAGTTCATGGAGCGGCACGCCGTCGCCCGCCTCGTAGGTGCTCCTCCCGGATACGTCGGTTACGACGAGGGCGGCCAGCTCACCGAGGCCGTGCGCCGCAAGTCCTACTGCCTCATCCTCCTGGACGAGATCGAGAAGGCCCACCCCGAGGTCTTCAACATCCTCCTCCAGATATTTGACGACGGTCACCTGACCGACGCCAAGGGACGCAAGGTCGATTTCCGAAACGCCATCGTCGTCATGACGAGCAACATCGGCTCCGACCTGATCAGGCAGGATAGGTCCCTCGGATTCAAGGCCAAGGGCGAGGACAACGACGAATTCATGGCGCGCTACGATCGCATGAAGACCAACGTCACCGACGAGATCAAGCGCTTCTTCCGGCCCGAGTTCCTGAACCGAATCGATGGCACGGTCGTGTTCCACGCCCTCAGCAGGGAACAGGTGCTCAACATCGTCGACCTCGAACTCAAGAACGTCGTAAACGGCCTCCTCGAAAAGGGCATCAGCCTTGAGGTGTCGGATGAGGCCAAGGTGTGGATTTCCGACAAGGGCTACGATCCCTACATGGGCGCCCGCCCTCTGAGCCGCGTGATCCAGGACCAGATAGAGGACAAGCTCTCCGACGCCATCCTGGCGGGCCAATTCAGCCCAGGTGATACAGCCATCATAGGACTGGAAGACGGTGAGATCACGGTCGATACTCAGCGGGCCCCCGTCGAAGAGCCGACGCCCGCCTAGCACGTCTCCTATGCTCGCTGAACGAGTGCGGTTGCATGAACCGTCACGCAGACCGCTTTCCCGTTAGTATTTGGGTATCGGACGTTCCCGTGAAGAGTGCTTACCTCCAATGCGTCGGCGGCGTCAGCGGCGATATGTTGCTCGGAGCGATCATTGACGCCGGGGCGCCGGTTGACGACCTCAACGCAGCCATCGCCGGTCTCGGTGTGAGCGGTGTCCGGATCGTCGGACGTCCCGACAAGCGAGGCGGCGTTCACGGTACCCATGCCACAGTCGAAATTGATGCGGCATCCGAACGTTCCTGCACCCTGGAAGACTTCCTTCGAATCACCGAGTCGTCCTCCCTGTCGTCCTCCGTCAAGGAGAGGTCGTGCGCCGTCTTCGACCGGATCCGCCAGGCTGAGGAGCAGGTACACCGCCAGACCGGCGGCGCCCTTCACCTCGGCGAACTGGGAAGCCTTGACACCCTCGTCGATGTAGTCTGCACCGTGGCCGGACTGGACGCCCTCGAGATTGGCCGCCTCTACTCGTCCCCGCTGCCTTCGGGCTCCGGCATAATCACGACCTCTCATGGAAGGCTGCCGGTCCCGGCGCCCGCGACATCCGCCCTCCTCGGTTTCGCCAACGCCCCTGTAGATCCGCCACCGAACAACTCTCCAAACGCGGGCGAAATGGTCACCCCGACCGGCGCAGCCATCGTGGCCACGCTGGCCACCTTCGGCCAACCCACCCTCAGGATGGAATCGACCGGCTACGGACTCGGCACCCGCGACCCGGAAGCCTACCCAAACGTCCTCGTGCTCCGTATTGGACAAGAGAACGAGGGGCCTTCCACGGCAACCCTGAGCCTCCTTGAAACAAACATCGACGACTCCACCCCCGAGGTCCTCGCGTACACACAAGAGCGGCTCTTCGAGATCGGCGCGCGCGATGTCTGGTTCACCTCCATCCAGATGAAGAAGAACAGACCGGCAACCATGCTGAGCGCTCTCGTTTCGCCCGACCTCGAGGAGGAGGCCGTCCTCCTCATCCTACGGGAAACTTCCACCCTGGGCGTCCGTGTGCGCCCGGTCTCACGCTACGAGGCAGACCGCGAGATCGTCACCGTCAGCACCGGCCTCGGGAAGGTGGCAGTCAAGGTGCAGCTCCTCGACGGCAAGAGCGTCTCCGTCGCACCCGAATACGATGACTGCCGCCGAATCGCCATAGACCGGGACATCCCCTTGCAGGACGTCCTCCGCATCGTCCGCCAGGAGGCCGAGGAGACCCTTCTCTAGCCCGGATGCCTCGGACACTGCCAATCCTTGACACTTCCTTCGATGCTCGGCTACGCTGGGGTAGCTTCCTCCGGGGCCTGTAGCTCAGTGGTAGAGCGCTCGGCTCATAACCGAATGGTCGCAGGTTCGAACCCTGCCGGGCCCACCAGCACTTTCGCATAGATACAGGACCCATAGGTTCGATTTGTGGTGATTCAGTTTGAAAGACGAGATCCTGAGCTATTTGGAAATGTGTGGACGCGAACGTATGTCGCTCCAGCGCGGCATGAACTTCAGGAGTCCGCCCGCTCACGGCATTATCCTAATGTCCAGGAGACCGAACGCTCCTTACGAGGACGAAATGAGCACTGATGAGACGGTGCTCGTCTATGAAGGGCACGACGTGAGCAGGACAAAGGATACTCCAGATCCGAAGGCTCATGATCAACCACGCCACAACGCCAATGGCAGGCCCACCGAGAACGGCAAGTTTGCTGATTCCGTAGACAACCTGAACCAGCGAAACGCTGCACCTGCAATCTTCCGTGTCTACGAGAAAATGCTGCCTGGAATCTGGACGGATCGAGGGATCTATCTCTTGAGAGATTACGGGTACCCCATAAGCGGGATGCGACGAGTCTTCAAGTTCAGACTGGAACAATCAAGTCTTGACTCCGCGGCTCCCGATGAAGTGGCTGTCATCGACCGTGAGGTTAGTCGCCAGATTCCTTCTTCGATAAAGCAACAGGTCTACAAGCGGGACAGGGGCCGGTGTGTAATGTGTGGTGCAACTGACCAGCTTCACTTCGACCATGACTTCCCGTTTTCCAAGGGTGGAACAAGCATATTGATGGAAAACGTCCGAATCTTGTGTGCAAGACACAACCTAGCCAAATCCGCGAACATAGAGTAGGTCTTTCTTACGCCTTTGAACTGACAGCGGAAGCTGTCGGGTCGTGTGACGAATCTTATGGTTGGGGAAACGAGCCACCGCTCGTCACCAACCGTAGACTCGTGGGGGCCGGTCGAGAGTAGGTAGGCCGAATGCCTATGGCCGAGTGCACGGGAGTCTTACTCTATCTCTCCAGCTTGACCTCCCAGCAAAGAGTTCGTAATTCAGACTTACATGTCCCCGGCACCCTCAGTGGTTTCGGGCGGCATGTGAATGTAGGTGAAGAAATCCAGTCCCCCGGCAGTATACGCACTGTTGGTGCTCCACCTCAGTGAATCCCGATGGCATGAATTCCTCAGCCTGTCCGGCGCCGCCCAGCACCTCTCGCAGCACGATATCGAGGACGTCGTCAGGCTGGCCCTTCGATACACCCCGACGAAGCGTCGGGGCACTCAGGGCGAACGGCCTTCCAATCCCCACATAATCCGTTTATCTCGAGTAGTGCCGTTCCTCATCGGCACGTATCGAGGGGCGTGCGGATTCCAATCAGCAGCCGCGCTCAAGGAAATAGACCATGTGTGCCTCGTCGAGGCGCTCTCCGTCGATGATCAGCGAGTTGGGCTCGACGCCATAGGTCTCGAAGCCGAGCGAGGCGTACAGGCCGCGCGCGGGCTCTTGCCGGGTGACGACGGCCAGTTGCACCTGCTCCAGCCCAGGGAGCAGCGCGGCGCGCGCCAGGAGCTCCCGCATGAGTGTCCTGCCGATGCCCTGGCCCTGCCTCTTGGAGGGGACGTACATGCCCCAGACGTGGCCCTTGTGCCGCATCTTCTCTCCCCCGGAGTCGCGGTAGAGGCCGACCATCCCCACGAGTTCCCCGTCCAGGTAGGCGCCGAGTGTGAAGTCGTCCTGAGACTCTGCCGCCCGGCGGAGCTTGTCTGCAACCGTCTCCGATGAAAGGCCGAAGGCGTCGGGGTACTCTATCAGCGACCTGAATCTCAGGTGCTGGAAGTCCTCGGCGTTGTCTTCGGTCAAAGCGCGGATGTCCAGATGTCCCATGTCATGTGCTCCATCTCCCGGGTGTGCTCGAGGTTTGGCTGCCGCTTCTCGTCGTTCCCGTGGCGACGGGACCCATCCTGCTTCCCCACCCCTGGATTCCGACCTTCGCCGGAATGACGGTTGTGCGGAGTTCTCCCCGCGTGGCGTGGCTGTACGGCTCAGCGTAGTCACTGTCCACCGACCCCATCCGCTCCAATAGGGCTTCCTGCGTCAGTCCCCGCAGACTGCCTGTAACGTCGGGGGCGTATTGCCTCTCCCACCCGCGAATCAACTCCATTTTCGAATCCCTATTCTCCTTCACCGTTGATGCCGCAGGCGCAGCATAGCCAGCCCCAGACCAGCCAGGGCTGCACCGATTCCCACCATAAGAGCCGGCGCCCAGACCGGCGGCACATAGCCTCCGGTCCTTGGAGGCTCCACCGAGTTCAGCGTGTAAGAGATGCGAGCGTAGTAGAGCTGGCTCAGACCCTCGAAGCCTGAGTCGGTACCGACGATCAGCCAGACCCTTCCTTCGCTGTCAGTAGTCACGCTCAAAGGCAGGTCGGTGTTGTCCAGGGTCTTGATGCGGTACTCCCTGTTCGCCACCTCGGGGTGAGCCACATGGCCCAGGACCACCATGGATTCGCCGCCCCTGGACTGGTTGCCCTTATCGATGTTCATCCTGAGATGCCGGCTGCTGTCCTCTTCGACCAACGGCTCGACGGTGGAGGCCCCCGCTTTCACGAATACGCTCTCACCGGGCGAGCCTCCTATACCGAACGACCCTGCGGGGACGTTGGTAGCTAAGTCAATGGACACGGAGACCGCAAATATCGTGTTCGGCCTCAGTCCATCAACCCGCCTCTTTAGAAACATGAACAGGTCGTCGCTGCGGTTGTGCCCCTGGACGAAGATACCACTGCCTGCAAGACCGTCGGGAAGCGGGCGATGCTCGTGGTGTAACTCATAGATCGACTGATTGTAGTCGACGGGCAAGTCTGCGAATCCCACCATCCATCCTTCGGCGTCGCTCTTGAAATCGAAGCCAAACTCGCCCTCACCTTCATCTTGTGCGAGCGCCGTTGCCGGGCTCAAGAAGACTGCCAAAACGACGAATACGGGGATGAGCAACAAATCGTGACGCGGTCTTCGTAGTGAGATTCCCAATATATCCTCCCTCTTGATGACATCTTGGCTCAGACCGGACACTTCCCGTCTTGAAGGGCTACTCCGTCCCAGGGTCTCCCTCCTTTGGCATCCGGTAGCCGATACGGGGCTCGGCAAAGAAGTAGGTGGGGTTGCTCGCGTCCTCGCCGATCTTTCTGCGAATCTGGCTCAGGTGGGTGCGGAGCGCCCGCAGGTTGTCCGGCCTCTTCGCGCCCCAGATCCTCCTCAAGAGCTCATCGTGGGTCACCACTCCTCCGGCGTTGACCGACAGCTCATAGAGGAGTTGGTACTCCTTGGCCCTCAGCTGGACGACGCGGCCGGCTAACGTGACCCGGCGCTCGGCGTAGTCGATGTACAGATCGCCATAAGCGTAGGGTTCTGGTGCCTGGGACTGATAGGAACCCGCCCTCCTTCGAAGGGCGGATCTGACCCTGGCGACGAGTTCCGTTGGAGAGAATGGCTTGACGACGTAATCGTCGGCCCCAGCCTCGAAGGCCCGCGCCACCACTGGGTCTCGGCCGTAGGCGGAGATGAAGATCACCGGCACGTCGGCAACTGAGAGGACGTCTCGCATCACCGCGATGCCGTCGGTGTCCGGCAACACCATGTCGAGCAGTGCCAGATCGGGTGGGGTCTCCTCCATGGCGAGGATCACCTCCTCCGGATCGGCGATCACTACCGGATTGTAGCCAGCATCGGCGAGCACCCTGCGGACGTAGCGAAGCGTCTGCGGATCGTCGTCCACGACCAGAATGGTCTCTCCGGCACTCGTCTGCTGCTGCGGGTCTATGGCGGGCCGGACCCGATCGGCCGGGGCCTCTTCCACAACCGGCAGAGTGAAGACGAACCGAGCGCCCAGTCCCGGCCCGTCGCTCTCGGCCCGGATGCGGCCCCCGTGGGCCTCCACGATTCCCTTGCAGATGGCGAGCCCGAGGCCAGTGTTGCCTCCGGGGTCGTCATCCTGCTGGCGTGACAACCTGCGGAACAGGTGCGGCAGGCGCTCGATGGGAATCCCCCTCCCTTCATCCGCGACCGATACTTTAATGTATAGGCCGTCCCGCGCAGCGGTGACCCCGATGGTGGACGATTCCGGCGAGTGCCTCGCGGCGTCGGCCAACAGATTGCCGAAAACCTGGACGACGCGCCGCCGGTCTGCCATCACCAGGGGCAGGTCTGGTGCTAGGTCGATGTCGAGGTTGTTCCTGCTCCCGGAGCTTAGGAAGTTGGTGCGGGCCCGGTCCACCAGCGCGGCCACCTCCGCCGGTTCGGGGTTGATGTGTAGCGCCCCCGTCTCGATACGGGCCACGTCCAGCAGGTCGCCGATCAGATTGCGCATGCTGCCGACCTGATCGAGGATAATCCGCAGGAACTGGCGCGTCTCGGCGGGGTCCAGGTCCTCCGTGTCTTCCAGCATGGCCATCACCGAGCCCCAGATGGAAGTCAGCGGTAAGCGCAGCTGATGGCTCACCATGCCAAGGAACTCGGCCCGGAGCCTTTCCATCTCTTCCAATGGCGTCATGTCCTGAATGGTGACGACCACGGAGTCCACCGCGCCCCCATCCGACCGGATGGGAGTGGCGTTGAGCAGCACACTGATGCTCCGCCCCTCGGGCATCGCCAGGACAATCTCTTCGGCCCGCACCGCCTTGGTGGTCGTGAGTACCTCGGCCAGGGGGAACTCGGTCAGGGAGAATTCGCTTCCGTCGGCGCGGCGCACGGTAAGTACCTCTGTCAGTTGCTCCGTAGTCTGGTCATGATTGATCAGTCCGCCGACGATCCGCGTCGCTTCCCTGTTGAACGACACTGGAGAGCCCTTCGTCGCGTCGAAGACGACGACTCCCACGGGGGACGTTTCGATCAGGGTC
This sequence comes from Dehalococcoidia bacterium, assembly GCA_963662435.1. Classification (GTDB taxonomy): domain Bacteria; phylum Chloroflexota; class Dehalococcoidia; order Lucifugimonadales; family VXLM01; genus VXLM01. The sequence goes on from OY759598.1 coordinate 385,845, forward strand.
TCCAGGCCCGTCTTGGCGCGCTGCTCATCCCGGTGCCGGCGGGCGTTGGCGACGACGAGGGCCACCTGGGAAGCGAACATGACGAGGGTCTCCTCGTCTTCCCGGCTGAACTCCTGGCCGGGCTCCTCCTTGCCCAAATGAATGTTGCCCACATTCACGCCCCGGTGGCGTAGGGGAACGGCCAGAAATGAGCTGATATGCACGGGTGTGCGCAGTTCGTTGAGGCCCAGCGCCCTGGCGTGACTGCCCAGGTCCGGTACCCGCAAAGGCTCCGCCATGGCGCTGAGGTATTCGAAGAACTGTTCACCCTCGGGGACCTCCCAGAGACCCCGGGTCTCTTCGGCGGTCAGGCCGGAGGCGCGGAGTTCCTCAATCCGCCCCTCATCGTCCAGGGTCGTGATGACTACATAGCGGGCGTCAGTCAACGTCCGGGCACTGTCCAGCACTCCCTGCAGGACATCTTCAAGGTCGAGGCTCTCGTTGACGCGGAGGCTGGCGTCACTCAAGCGGGACAGCCGGTCCCGCAGCGTCGCTATCTGCCGGTCTCGAACGTCAGGTTCGTTCAACTTTCCTCCTCACCGATTGTTGGATCGGCCCCCGAGGCTAGGCAGAGCCGATTATACCACTTTCGCTCAGAATTTAATCAATATGAAAGCGTTATTGCTCTAAGTTTTACCCCTGTTTTATCTGGGTGTCGCTAAACTATTGTCTTGGAAAGTTGTTTATCTGGCAAGTTGTATTCCGAGTTATTTAGCGATGATATCTACGCATTACTCGTCCCATAAGACTGGAAAAACCTTGAAGGTTTAACAGTCAAGAAACCCTCTCTTGGATAAACCCATGACCAAGGTCGGAAGGCTCAGACTGCTAACCCTGACGGTGCTATCTCACACTTCCCCATTCCGTTTCGTCCAACACTTCCCGGGGCGCGGGGCGTTGTTCGTGTCGCGGGTGCTAATGCTGGTGGTGTTCACCATTTCCGGTAGCGGACACACCCACTTACTTTGGAGCACGTTGATATGAGTAGCCCCCACCAAATCACTCCAGCATCGACCTCATTCAGGCGGTTCTTTGGCCCAAATGCGATCCTATTTATTCTCTTCTTACTTGCCGCGGTGGGTGCGCTGAGCATTGCACTCGTCGATGCTAGAGGCGATCTCGCCCAAGCAACTGAAGAGATCGGCGCGGAGAAGAGTCAGATTGAGGAGAAATATTTCAATGTCCAGAAGATCGAGGGCGACCCGGATGTCCTCGATGAAAGGGTCGAATCCCTACAGGCCGAGCGAGACGATCTTGAGGCGACAGTCGAATCCCTGCGAGCCGAGCGGAACGGACTTGAGGCGACGGTCGAATCCCTTTGGGGCGAGCGGGACGGATTTGAGATGACTGTCAAAACGATGCAGGGGGAGCGGGACGGATTTGCGGCGACGGTCGAATCTCTGCAGGGCGAGCGGGACGGACTTGAGGCGACGGTAGAAACCCTGCAGGACGAGCGGGTTGTCCTTGATGCAACGGTCGAAACCCTGCAGGGCGAGCAGGATGTCCTCAATGCAACGGTCGAATCAGTGCAGGGCGAGCGGGACGTCCTTGAGGCGACGGTCGAATCCCTGCGTGCCGAAAGGAACGGTCTTGAGGGGACGGTCGAATCCCTGCGAGCCGAGCGAAACGGTCTTGAGGCGACGGTCGAATTCCTGCAGGGCGAGCGAGACGGACTCGATACAACGGTCGAATCAGTGCAGGGCGAGAGAGTCGTCCTCGATGCGACGGTCGAAACCCTGCGGGCGGAGCGGAACGGACTTGAGGCGACGGTCGAATCGCTGCAGGTCGAAAGGAACGGTCTTGAGGCGACGGTCAGATCCCTACAGGGTGAGCGGGACGAATTTGAGGCGATGGTCCAATCTCTGCAAGCCGAACGGGACGAATTTGAGGCGATGGTCGAATCTCTGCAAGCCGAACGGGACGGACTTGAGGCGACGGTCGATTCCGTGCAGGCCGAGCGGGACGGACTTGAGGCGGCGGTCGAATCTCTGCAAGCCGAGCGGGACGGACTTGAGGCGACGGTCGAATTGCTGCGAGCCGAACGGGACGACCTCGAAGCGAAGGCCGAAACCCTGCAGCGCGTGCGGGGCTGGCTTGCGGCCTCCAATTCTGACCTAAGCGACGAGAACAATAGCATGATGGCGACGATACAGACTCTGGAAGGGGAGAGGCACAGACTCGAAATTCAAGTGGAGGAATTCAAGCTCGCATATGAATCCGTGACCACACTGGTGGAGGAATTCAAGCTCGCATATGAATCCGTGACCACATTGGAGGAGAGGGCGGAGGGTCTGCGAGCTGTCATCGCCGGCCTGGAGGAGGACCGCAAGGCCCTGCAAGTGAAATCAAACGAGATGTTTCCCACCTGCACCGGCAGCATGGAACCTAAGATCACGTGCCTGGACACCGTCGTGTTACTCCAGAATTTCCACCCGGAGGACATAGCAGTGGACACTGTAATCTCCTATCACTCTCCAAGTGATGCTACCCCAGTGCTTCACAGGGTCAAGAATATCAAGATCGAAGACAATGTCTACTACTTCTGGCCCAAGGGAGACGCCTTGGACAAGCCGGACGGGCACTGGATCCCGGAGGGCAACTTGTTTGGATATGTAATCGAACTCCAACAAGGGACACGGCCGCAGAACGCAGCCCTCAGAGCACGGGTGAATGGAGCCAAGCAACAGTACGAATCCGCCAGAAGGGAGATGCTTGAGGCCAGAGACAAGTACGACGACACGGTTATCAGGCATTGCGGGAGCTTAGAAGCCGTTTCCTCGTGCTCCTTTTCCCAAGAAACCCTGTTAGAGATCAGGGAGGCCTACGACGCTTTCTCCCAGGCCTGGGATCAGTACTTGATAGCCGCATGCGACTACGACGAGGCCTACTTCCGTGGTATCCACGAAAGTAAGCCGTTAGCTGAGCAAATGCCCGATCCTTATGTTGCCCCTTCCGTCTGTTCCCAGAGCAGCTAGAGAAAGTACCCGCGTCAACTAAAGACCCCTGAAGTTACATGATGGACGTAAGAAATACGAGTCCGGCAATTCATTTGTCGGGGAAGCATTGGGCCGAAATGTCGTGCTTACACAGACAACGATAGGTGGTGTACTGATGAATGTCATTTCTGGCCTTTTCGGTTCTCGTTTCGGGATCAGGTTCCCCGGAATCGTTGCCCATGTCTCGCTGGCCCTGGGCATGGCCCTGGCCCTTCTTCTCATCCCGGGCACCGTAGCGGCAGAGGGGCAAGACGAGTTTACTGCGCCCATCGCCCTAGAGGAGGGCCGTTCCGCACCGCCCGGGGTCTTGGAAGACACCAGTGACGCCCCGGAACGCCTGCAGCAACAGGTGCGGGGCAACTCCGACGCAGGCATCACCCAAAAAACGTCTACAACGCTCGTCAGCAACATCGGGCAGGCCAATGCCGCCAATTTTTCATTCACCGTAGACCGCGCGCTGCCGTTCACCACGGGCAGCAATGCCGCCGGCTATACGCTGACCCGTATCGACATGATCATGAGGGCCACCAGTGGGCAGCCCAGCTTCTCGGTGAACATTACCGAAGATTCGTCCGGACTACCTGGCAGCAGCCTCGGTACGCTCAAGAATCCGACGCTGGGGAGCTCGTTTGGCACCGTGCAGTTTTCGGCATCCGGCGACGGCATCGATCTCGACGCCACCAGCACGTATTGGATGATAATCAACGTACACACCAGTGTCACCACTAGTCATGTCAGGGCAACGATTTCGGACGCTGAGGATTCGGGCGCGGCGTCCGGCTGGGAGATCGGGAACAATCAACGCGTGCGGGGTCACCTGCAAAGTACTTGGGTCGGGAGCGGCAGCAGTGCTGAAGTCGCGAAGATGAAGGTCGTTGGCTATGCGAATTCGAATGAGCCTGCGGTTCTGACAAGCGGGGAGATCAACGGCGCCACACTGGTTCTCACCTTCGACAGCAAGCTGGACACCACTTCGGTCCCTGCTGCGGGTCGGTTCACGATCGAGGCCGGCGGGTCTTCGCACACGGCCACCGGGATTTCGATTAGCGGAAGGGAGGTCAGGCTCACGGTGCCGGCCGTGAAGGAGGGCCAGTTCGTGACGGTGTCCTACAGGAAACCGGGCAGCAATCCTCTAAAGGGCGGGAATGGCAAGGCCGTGGCCTCGTTCAGCAATCAGGTCGTGGCCAACAATACGCAACCGCCGCAAGGCGCTCCTCCGCTGCGCGCTCCAATCACCTATACGGAGGGCGAAGAGACAAGAGAGGTTGGGGTGTTTTCGGCCGATCGTGACACTCTCTACAACTACTTCGTCTCCGAGTGCACCCACCTGAAGTCGGTAACGAGCGACCGCGACTACTCGCAATTTTGGGAGATCAACGGGCGCAGAATCAGGACACAGGCGAGGAACGGCTGGAAATGGATATGGGTACAGAATGCAAACGGTGACGTCGTGGGCTCCAGGCCAATGACGGTGTCTGAGTGCGCCAGCTTGAAACTGTACCAGAGACAGGCGTTTTGTGCTAAATACGCTGACAGGCAAGGTTCCAATGAGCAGAAGTTATGCCCAACGAATCGGAACTGGTGACGCACCTGATGGCTGCGTGACACTGCGCCTCACGCCCACCAGTCCGAAAAACGCGCGTTTGCGTCCACAGACAACGAAAGGTGGTGTATCGATGAATGTCATTTTTGGCCTTTTCGGTTCTCGTTTCGGAATCAGGTTCCCCGGAATCGTTGCCCATGTCTCGCTGGCCATGGGCATGGCCCTGTCCCTTCTTCTCATCCCGGGCACCGTAGCGGCAGAAGGACAAGACGAGTTTACTGCGCCCATCGCCCTGGAGGAGGGCCGTTCCGCACCGCCCGGCGTCTTGGAAGACACCAGTGACGCCCCGGAACGCCTGCAGCGACAGGTGCGGGGCAACTCCGACGTTGGCATCAAACAAACGTCCAAAACGCTCGTTGGAAATAACGAGAAGTCGGACGCAGGGACACTTGGGTTCAACAGGGACCGTGGTCAGCCGTTCACGACAGGCAGCAACACCCACGGCTACAAGCTGACCAGCGTGCAGATCGCCTCCAATGTAACGGTGATTATCTACTTGACGCACGTTTTTGTAGGTGATATGATCACTTTATGGACTTGATAAACGCACTAGCAACACGGTCTAACTCGCGTTTGGCGCGTTTGCCAAACAGCTTTTCAGCTACTTCCGAGTCGGCCTTTTGCGTAATGTCTTTTGGTAACAACCGACGCCGCTTTTTAGGAGCTTGAGCCATGACAAACCTTCTCACTTTGATGGACGACTTTAGCACTGATACCAAGTGCCGTGAACTTCTCGAACGTCTCCGTTGGCCGAACGGCGTTGCTTGCCTCCGATGTGGCTCTCTGAGCATATCGGAGATAGATACTCGAAAGCAGTACGATTGCAACGCTTGCCGGTATCGGTTCAGCGTGACGGCGGACACCATCATGCACGACTCTCATTTGCCGCTCCGAAAGTGGTTCATCGCCATTTACCTCATGTGCGAGTCCAAGAAGGGTATCTCCGCTCTGCAACTCAAACGGACGCTTGGAGTAGCCTACAAGACGGCGTGGTACCTCTCTCATCGCATCCGCGAGGCTATGGGGAACGATCCTCTTGACGGACCTACCTTGCTCGGCATCATCGAAGTTGACGAGACGCTTGTAGGCGGCAAGACGAAAGGCAAGGGACGCGCTTACAAGGGGAATAAGACGTGGGTAGCGGGAGCGGTACAGCGTAAGGGAACCATTCGCCTCAAGCGCATTCCCGACGTGCGGCGCGACACGCTCCATGCCTTCATCGCCGAGACGGTGAAAGACGAAGCCCAGGCGATCTACACAGACGAGCTCAAGTCGTACATCGGGATTGCCGACGAGAACACCCGCCATGAGACGGTCAACCACAGCCTTGAGGAGTGGGTCGTGGGCGATGTGCATACCAACACGGTTGAAGGTGTGTGGTCGCTGTTCAAGCGTAGCATCGTCGGAGCGTTCCACAAGGTGAGCGCAAAGCACCTTGACCGCTATCTTGAGGAACTCGAATGGCGCTACAACAACCGCGACAACGACCACATCTTCGTTGACACGCTCAAGCGTATCGTCAACACCGAGCATCTTACCTACGAGCGGCTCACAGCCGCCTAGGTCTAGGGTGTCGGCGTTGCCGTGGGAGTAGGCGTTGCCTCTAGCTCGGTGAGCCGATCGTCGAGGATATCCAACTGGTCGCGTAGGGCCTTGAGAGTCGTTTGCTCCGCTCCTACCACGTCGCGCCGCCCGGTCGCGCATCCATGCTCCCAAACACTCTCCAAGTGAGCTGATAGCGCAACTTCCATATCGTCTATCGGTGACGGTGTCGGTGTCGGGTCGTCGGCGTCGAAGTGCCAACGATTGGCTTCCCATTGCTTGTACTCGGTCATTAGCGTGTCCGCATCGACCTCGCATCCCGTCCGGTAGTCGTCGATATTCTCCGTGAGCTTCTCGGACTGCGTGAACTGGCTGAAACTGCATCCCGCAGTCACGACGATCAAAACCGCTATGCCTATCGCTACCTGTAGTCGTTCCATTCAGGTGCCTCCTTGCAGCAAGTCTAGGACTCTCTGGACGGAAAGCACCCGCATACAGGCCGCAAGGAGGCGCGGAGCCAGACTTGCATACCCATATGCGATTGTGGTGCCCGTCCAGAGGCTGTGGAACCGTATAGGACACCTGTATTATTGTCAAGGAGACTATCATTTGTCTTTGCTCTTATCGACGTGTTCCTCTACGTCGAGTTTCAGAAGTAGACTCTTGGCACTATTAAGGGCCGTCTCATACTCAAGCTGCTCAACCTTCTCTTTCATCTTCCTATTGGGAACCACCTTGCCACGAACACGAAGTAGATACTTTCGCCACCATCCCCAAGTAGCTATGAGAACGCCGCCGAACACGCCAATAAGCCATAGGTGAGACGTTAGCTCCATAACGTTGACCCATGCAACCCACGACTTAGAGTCGTCGAAGAACCCCGGCAACCCATGCACAAAGCTGGCAATCGCAATAATTGCCCCGCCGATCCCTGTCTTCCAGTTCTGCATCCGCGCATTCTAACGGCCTCCAATTCGTGCGTCAAGTAGATAATCACCAATGTAACCTTGGCGTCGGTGGGGAATTACAGCGTGAGCATAGCGTCGGCCGGGAGTTCCGGACCGGGCAGCACCCTGACAGGGGGCGGTCTGAATGAACCGGCTGGGCTGACCACGGGGATTGACAACGACTTCAATGCACCCGGCGACGGCATCGATCTCGCCGCCAACACGACGTACTACATCTTCATAGACCTGTCCGCGCAAAACTCCAACGTGTTTTGGAAGTCAACGGCATCAAACGATGAGAATGCTAACCCAGCGGCGGGCTGGAGCGTCGGGGACGCGTCCTATAGTCGAATGGTCGGAAGCACCGGCGGATGGACCAAATTGGACAACAACAAAATGAAGATCAAAGTCTTCGGCTATGCGAAGACGGAACCGGCCTTAACGGGCGCGCAGATTAACGGCGCCTCACTGGCCCTCAACTTCGACAGGGACCTGGACACCAGTTCGGTCCCGGCTGCCGGTCGGTTCACGATCGCGGCCGTCGGGAATACGCACACGGCCACCGCGATTACGATTAGCGGAACGCAGGTCAGGCTCACAGTGCCGGCCGTGAAGGCGGGCCAGTTTGTGACCGTGTCCTACAGCAAACCGGGCAGCAATCCTCTCAAGGGCGTCAACGGCGTGGCCGTGGCCGCGTTCAGCGGTAAGGTCGTGACCAACAATACGCCGCCGCCGCCGCCGAAGTCGCCGTCGGACCAGGCGCCTACGACGATCCGTCCTCCAATCACCTATACGGAGAACGGAGAGACAAGAGAGGTTGGGGTGTTTTCGGCCGATCGTGACACTCTCTACAACTACTTCGTCTCCGAGTGCACCCACCTGAAGTCGGTAACGAGCGACCGCGACTACTCGCAATTTTGGGAGATCAACGGGCGCAGAATCAGGACACAGGCGAGGAATGGCTGGAAATGGGTATGGGTACAGAATGCAAACGGTGACGTCGTGGGCTCCAGGCCGATGACGGTGTCTGAGTGCGCCAGCTTGAAACTGTACCAGAGACAGGCGTTTTGTGCTAAATACGCTGACAGGCAGGGTTCCAATGAGCAGAAGTTATGCCCAACGAATCGGAACTGGTGACTGCAAAGCGGGCGTCGGTCATCGTCAGGGGGCTGTGTAGCACGCCCTGGAGAACATCATCGAGGCCGAGGCTCTCGTTGACGCGGAGGCTGGCGTCGCGCAGGCGGGACAGCCGGTCCCGCAGCGTCGCTATCTGCCGGTCACGACCGTCCGAGTCCTTGAAGTTTCCTCCTCGCTGATCGTTGGATCGGCCCCCGAGGCCAGGCAGAGCCAAATTTACCCATTCCGCCGAGTATTTTAGCGCCATAAAAGCAAAATTACCTGTTCTTTGACCCATGTCTAATCTACGTGTTGCTACACTGTGATGGTGGGAAGTTGTCTATTCGACGAGTGACATTCCGAACTCTTTAGCGGGGATCTCTACAACGTTGGTCATCCCATAAGACTGGAGAGGCCCCGAAGGACCAACAACCCTCTCCCGGAGACGTGCATGACCAAGGTCAAAGGGCTTAATTGGTTCACCCAGATGGCACTACCCCTCATCGTGTTGTCCCTTTTCGCCTGTGGGGACAACGGCGATACCCTTGGAGATATGCCAACGACAGAAGGCGGGGATGATTCAAGGCTTGGCTCGCAGGCGGCGACTCCTGTTGCTGAGATGCAGGGCGGCCCGGTGCTCACGACCGAGGAATACGCGGAAGCCTTGGAGGAGATCTTTGCCCGCGGTGACGATGAGGTCGAAGCTGCGTCCGCAGACTTTATTCTCAATGGGGTCATTTCTCAAGACGAGGCCGAACGAATTCAATCGCTTGAGACCAGCGAGTCCTGGTCGGACGATGATGTGAAGTTTGCTGTCCAGTTCGCTGAAACCACGCTGCAGGCTGTCACAGGCTTCTATGACGTTGTCCTCAGAATCTCAATGGGCTATCTGGAAGAAGTGTCAAGCTTGAGGCCCCTGGAGCACCTATCCGACCTCCACAGCAAATTCATCGCAACAGCCGGGGAAACCCTTCAGTTCTTTCAACTGCAAGTGGAAACCGTCAAGAACGCCAGCACGGAGATCAAGAACCGGGAAGAGCTTGCCGGGTTCCAGGCCATAGTCAACTCCTTGGAATCCGGTCCGCTTGACCCGGCATTAGAGCAGGAGGCGGAAGAACTAAGAGCGCGAGGTGATGCGGCATGCCTTGCCCTTAAGAGCCGGCTCGAATCGGAGTTGGAGCGCGATGTCAGCTTTTGCAATTGACAGCGGTCAGGACGCGGACACAACTGAAGCCGAGGAGGCTGCCCCACGGTCTTACTTGATATTGGAGGCACACTAAATGGAGCGGATGATCAGATTGATACCTGCAATTGTCCTTGTGATGGGGCTTCCTCTGACTCTCTTGGCCTGCGGCGGGGGTGAGTCGTCGGAGTCGTCCGCCGCCGACCAAGCCGCGAGGGAACCCGCTGCGTCCGAATCTACGTCTACAGAAGAGTCGGAATCCATCACGACGTCCGGCTCGACCTCCGCCGAGACGGATAGGGAAGCCCTGATTGCCCTGTACAACGCCACGGACGGAGCAAACTGGACCAACAATGAAAACTGGCTGAGTGGCAATCCACTTGGCGAGTGGTACGGTGTCACTACCGACAGCCTCGGAAGCGTAATAAGCCTTGATCTTTATCAAAATGGGTTGAGCGGAGAGATTCCGTCCGGGCTGGGCCGACTCACCAACCTGTTCGATCTGAGCCTTGGTGGGAACCAGTTGAGCGGAGGAATACCGGCCGACCTGGGTCGGCTCTCCAGCCTGGAGATCCTGTATCTCGGCGATAACCAGTTGAGCGGAGAGATCCCGGCTGAGCTGGGCGAACTCTCCAATCTAAGACAGCTATACTTATTGAAGAACGCGTTGAGCGGAGAGATTCCCGCCGAATTGGGCCAACTCTCGAACCTGCTATGGCTGGACTTCTCCAACAACCAGTTGAGCGGAGAGATCCCGGCTGAGTTGGGCAATCTCTCCAACCTGGAGGAATTGAGCTTCGCCAGCAACGACCTCAGCGGAGAGATCCCGGCTGAGATGGGCGAACTCTCCAACCTGATACTTCTGTCACTATGGCAAAACGAGTTGCGCGGGGAGATACCGGACGAACTAGGCAAACTCTCCAACCTGGAGGACTTGAGACTCGCCGGAAACAACCTTAGCGGCTGCGTGCCAGCCGCGCTACGCGATCTGGACGATAGCGACCTCGTCTCGTTGGAGCTGCCGTTCTGCTGATGCTCGCTGGTTTTCAGTCAAATCAAGCGCAGGACGGCACTCTCAAGATCTCGAAGGGGACTCCTATGCGTAGAGGTCCCGATTGGGTATCAACGACAATTGGCTGAGCGACAAGCCTCTGAGCGAATGGTACGGCGTCATTACCGACGAACTCGGGCGCGTAACCGAGTTGCGGCTCCAGAACAACCGGGTAGGCGGAACGATTCCACCTGAAGTGGGACAACTCTCCAATCTGAATCGTCTGCTCCTGCACAAGGGAACTCGGGCATAGCACTGCATATTCCAACCCGGTGAAAGGACCGATTCCCGTTGAACTGGGTCAACTCGCCAAACTGGAAGAGTTGAATCTCACCGACAACGTGCTGAGCGGAGAGATACCCGCCGAGTTGGGTCAGCTCTCCAAACTGAAGTTGCTGCTATTCTCTGACAACGTCCTGAGTGGAGCAGTCCCGGCTGAGTTGGGCCAACTCTCCAACCTGACGCGCCTGCACCTGGCCCGAAACGATCTGAGCGGGAAGATCCCATCTGGACTGGGCCAGCTATCCAACCTCGTGAGCTTGGATCTCGACGACAACGATCTGAGCGGAGCGATACCGGCTGAACTGGGCCAACTCTCCAACCTGAAGGAGCTACTTCTCTGCGACAACGAGTTGAATGGAGCGATTCCTGCCGACCTGGGTCAAAACTCTCCTGGCCCACTTCAGAGCCGTTAGAACTCTACTCCTTCAGCTCTGCAGGACTGTCATGCCCGGACAGAATCCGCCAACTTACAAGACACAGACAGCCATAGAGAGTCCCCTCCGCCAGCCGCTGAAGCAGTCCTCGCCATTCAGCGACATCAGGTACCAGCGCAAATGTGTAGAGTGTGATGTAAGTCACGGCTAGGCCTAACCAGCCCGCTCTCTTTGCCGACCCGAGTCTGCCATTTAGGGACAGAAAGACCAATCCAATTGTCGTCATAATGAGCGTGACCACGGCCAAGAGATTATGGGCATCCTGGGAAAGACTGCCCGTACTTGGACATCCCAGATCGCACGGTGCCAGGGCTGAGCTAATGTAGGCTATTGGTTCAGCAACAAGCAGCCAGCAGCCGATTCTGGAGATACCGTTCAACCTTGTACGAGGCGCAACCACCGACAGTAAGAGGAGACCAAGCAAACCCAAGGGGAGAAACCCAAAGTAGCCTATCTGCCAACTCCAGGCTGATCCCATGGCATTGAGCTCGCTTATGTACTGGCTGACATGGCTATAGTCGGCCTTTAGCGAAGCCCCCCCAAATATCACTATGGGGTAGGAAAGAGCCAGAGCTACGATGAGCCATCGCACATTCACAGAGAATCCATCGCGAAAAGGCCGTCCATGTGATTTGGTGGCAACATAATGCGCTCCGGAGAGAGTCTACAATATCGTAGGGCATCCCGCCATGTGCCCTGACCTCTTTACTCTTTGACCGCCAGCATGCGTTATGGGCACGGACGCCCCACGAGACTGACACTTCGCGTGGTTCAAATATCACTCGCCTATTGCAATGCCATAACTTTGGCATCAGAATGTACGCTAAGAGGGATTGAACCCCATGGATCCTTCTCATAACGCTACATTAAGGGAGGTTTAATCATGGGCACAATATCCGTAAACCGGCTGGCAGGACTGTCCCTAATATTCGGCCCGATAATCGCCTTCGTCTTCTTTCTTATCGAGCCGGGTGGACTACTGATTGACAGCGCCGAAGTGTCAGACGCTGTTGGCTCCATAATGGCCAAGGGCAGCAACGCCGCGCTGACCAATGTAACCAACATCGGCATAATCCTTGGCCTCGCCCTGATCCTCTCGGGCCTCTATGCGCTGATGCGGAACGTAACCTTGCAGGGCAACGGCAAGGCGTTCGTCCAAATGGGCTTCTTCATGCTGTTGGTTGGACTGATAGGTTGGATTCTATCCAGCGCGACGGACTTCATTCTGGCCGATGCCCAAACCGGTGAACAGATCGCGGGAAGCGTTCCCGTCTATTACTCCGGCTCCGCTCTAGTCTACGCCGGAGGGATTACGCTTGGGCTTGGCGGCTTCATATTCGCGTTGGGCCTATCAACGAGAGACGACTTCAACCGGATAGTCTCCCTCTTGGCTGCCCTTGTCAGCCTGGCCGTGATGGTCTTCTTCATGATAGCCATATTCAACAACGACGGCCGCGACACCTTTATCACCCTGGCCCGGAGCTTCTACGTGCTGCTGGTTATCTGGTGGGGTTATCTGGGAGTCGGACTGATGAACCGACCCGATCCCGATCTGTGGCAATAGAGAGAGTCTAGAACTTGCCGGCCGCCGTCCTCAGGTGGAGGGACGGCGGCTGCGCACGAGCAGTTGCTAAAGCGAGCCGCCCTTAGAGCGCGCCCTCCAAGCAAAAAGCACGCAATTTGGTCTTACGAAGTCCAGTTACCTCTAACCGGACCTGTCAGGGGCTCGAACTCATCCGCCAAAGCTTATATCTGAGAATTTCCGATAGCACCGGCTTCTCATATAGTTACAATGGGCGATTGAGACGCCCTGAAGATGCCGTTGTCCCACAAGGTCGAGTCCGCGACTGCGGAGCCTCCTCCGACGTACGGGATGCTGAAGACCGTGTGCTCTCACGTAGAGGATTCTGAGGCGAAGGCTCTTCGCCTGAATGAGACTACCAGTACGAATATCCCGCTTGCGACGAGGGTCATTGCAGGACCGGCGGGCAGATTGAAGTAGTAGGAGACGTAGAGGCCTGTCACTGCGGCCACAGTCCCTGTCACCGCGGCCACCATCATCATCGGGACAAAACGTCTGACCAGCAGATACGCCGTGGCAGCAGGCGTAACCAGCATTGCCATGACAAGAACTATGCCCGCCGCCTGAATTCCTATCACGATGACGAGAGCAAGCATGGCCAGCAGCAAGTAGTCGACGAAGTGGCTACGCGCACCGACAACCTGCGACCCCACGGGATCGAAGCTCGCAAACAGCAGCCAATGGTGAAGGACAAACAGCCCCACGATGACCATCGCGGTTATTCCAAGGGACACATAGACTTCGGTCGGAGATATGGCCAAGATTTCGCCCAAGAGCAGGTCTTCCATGGCGACGTTGATGGTTGTCACCATGGCCAGCATCATGAGTCCCAGGGCAAACATGGTTGCAAATAGAATGCCTATGGACGTATCCGAGCTGAGGCCCGCACGCCGGCTCACTACCCTGATCAGCACGGCAACGGAGACGCCGGTCGGGATTGCGGCTATGGCTGGGTTAATGCCAACTATGAACCCAAACACCATGCCCGGGAGCACGGCGTGGGCGAGAGCGTCCCCAATAAAGGCGAGGTTCCTGGTGACGACGTACGCGCCAACCAGCGGACACATCACGCCCACAAGCACAGAGCCGATCAGGGCTCTCACCATAAAGCCGTACTCGAGTGGGCCGATTAAGAAGTCTATCACCTAGTCTTACTGCCGCTCCTCGTCCAGCGTGAGGCCCAGACCGTGGGCGCCGTACAGCTGCTCCATGACCTCGGTAGTAAACACCTGGTCGGGAGGGCCGCAGGCGCACACGTGGCGGTTCAGACACAATACTTGGTCGAAGCGACCGGCCAGGTTGGTCAGGTCGTGGGTCGCCAACAGGACAATGCGCCCTTCATCCCGCAGTGTCCGGAGGACTTCGACGAGGCCTTCCTGGGCGCCGACATCGACCCCGCTGAAGGCCTCGTCCAATAGAATCACACTTGCCTCCTGGGCCAGCGCCCTGGCCACGAACACCTTCTGCCTCTGCCCTCCCGAAAGCTCCGTCATGAGAGCAGAGCGATGGTCCCACAGGCCCACACGGCCCAGGCACGCGTTGACAAGCTCACGGTCTTTCTTCCCGGGTCGCCGGAACCATCCCAGTCTGCAGCACCGGCCCATCATCACGACGTCCATCACGGTAACGGGAAACCGCCAGTTGACGCTCTCCCGCTGAGGCACGTAGGCCAAAGCTCCACCCCCCTGGTCCACTCGGTGAAGGGTTACCTTCCCTCGGCGAACCGGAAGGAGGCCGGCAATAGCATTGAATAGAGTGCTCTTGCCGGCTCCGTTCGGTCCTACAACGCCCATTAGAGTCCCCGCGTCTACGTCGAACGTGACGTTACTCAGGGCCATGTGCCCATCGAGTTCGACGGTCACGTCCTGAAGCGACATGCTGGCGCTATGCGGGTCTGGGGCGTTTTTCACTTCAATGCCTCAACGATGCGTTCAACGTTCGTTCGCACCATGGTAAGGTACGTGTCAGCGCCGCTGCCCTCCGGCCCAAGGGAACCCGAATATAGCCGGAACAGCTCTGCGCCGGTCTCCCTTGCTATGGTCTGCGCCAGCCTCTCGCTGACTGTCGTCTCGCCAAACAGTGCTGGTATTTCGCGTTCCCGCACCACCTCGATCAGCCCCGCGATGTGCTCAGCAGAGGGCTCCACGTGAGTCGCAAGAGACGGTATAACCAGGCCAACTACCTCGAATCCATAGGCCTCTGCAAAGTAGGTGAAACTGTCGTGTGATGTAACCAGCAGCCTGCGCTCCTGTGGCACCAACTCGACCTGATCTTGAATCCAGTAATGTAGCTCGTCAAGCTGCTCTGCGTAGTCAGAGGCGTTCTGGTAGTAGACGCTCGCATTGTTGGGGTCTACAGCCGAAAGCCGGGCGGCTATCTCGTTGACTGCAGCCTTCACCCGGATCGGATCGAACCAGAAGTGCGGATCCAGAGTGCCGTGGTCGTGGCCGTGCTCGTCCTCTCCGTGCTCGACATGGCCTTCATCGGGCGCGCCGCCCGAATCGGCGACTCCGAGGAACGCCAGGCTCGACGGTGCGCCGCCGAGTTCCCACTCCTCCTCGATCTCCATCTCTTCGAGGTGGACTCCGAGGACATGGCCGCTATTCGGGTCGGCGACGTACATCATCTCGCCAACTACGATGAACGCGGGACGTCCACTCTCACCCGGCTCGACCAGATCCATCGTCGCGACCAAGTCGCCGTCATGCGCGTCCAGCGCGTGCAGCACGCCGTCAGCGCCGAGTACGTAGAGCAGCTCGCCATCGCTGGAGAACTTCGTGGCAACGCTCGGCTCGCTGAACACCTGGCGCATTTCGCTGTGGTCCACATCGATCAGCCAGATGCCATCGTCGGCGAAGCCCTCATCGTCGCGGTAGGAGGCCCTGCCGAAGAAATGCTCGACGTGGTGGTGACCGTAGACCGACCCGATCCGAGAGTCTTCGCGCATCTCCGGCGGATTGGCGATGAACTCGTGCTCGTACCCGCCGTCGTGAGTTTGGAAGAAGAGCACGCCGCCAATGCATCCGAAGGCGGCGCCATACTCATTGTGGGACTCGCCGTGCATGCCCGGGCATGAGCGATTGCTGGCGTCGTAGACAACGTGGTCATCGAATTCGCGAACCTCAACGCCGACAGGCAGGCTGCTGTTGGAATTCTCAGGGTAGTCGGGATTTTTCGTGGTAACGACGACGTGCTCGTCCGAGATGGCAAGCGCGGCGCCATGCTGCGGTCCGGCGTCCAACACGATCGGCTCGTAGGCGCCCTGAGATGCGGCCAGCGCCTCTTCATTGATCATGAAGACGTGACCTCGGGCGTCGGAGAAGATCGCGGTCCAGCCGTAACTGTTGACGTAGTGAATTGGCCGCTCTTCCGCGATCTCCAGCGAGTGGCGGGACACCGGCTCCTGGACAAGGTCGTAGTGATCGCCGTGCTCGACGAGGTAGGTGCCGCCGTCGAAGACGTGGACACGGTCGTCGCCGTCCTCAGGCCCGCGGGCTAGGACGATGGCGTAGCGATGGGTGGGACTGGGGTACACGGTAGCGCGGGGCGCTGCGACCTCGAAGATTCCGCTGTCAACGTTATCGGTCGACAGATCGATGACGGAGAGGTGCGCCTCTACCGCATCCGCGACGAGCAGGCGCCCAATGGCCATCTCATCATGGTGGTCGTCGCCTTCGTCATGGTGGTCGTCACCTTCGTCCCCGTGATCGTCGTGCATACCGACCATGGCAAACTCGATGGGGTCGACGCCTTCGCCAAGTGCGACTATCTTGGACTCATCTGCACTGGCGTTGTGTATCAGATCTTCCAGCCATTCGGCCTCCAGGCTGAGACCGACTGTGAACACGACATCCGCATCCGCTACCCTGGCAACGTCGCGCGCTCCTGGCAGGAATGTGTGCGGATCGGCGCCCGGTTGCAGCAGGCTGAAGACCTCTGCCCTGTCTCCACCTACCACCCGAGCCCAGTCGGCCACAAAGTTGGTGGTTGCAACCACCTGGACCGGCGGCCCGGAGGGGGTGGCGCTCTCCCTGGCAGCCTCGGCTGCCGCCTGGGCGGCTTCGACAGCCGCATTCTCGATCGCCTGGTTCGTGGCGACGAGTGAGGCGTTCACGATGTTCGTGACCTCGTCGGCGGAGAGCTGGTCGCCGACCGCGTCCTCGACGGCCTTGGCAACCAGGTCCTCGATGTCGCCGCGCGTAAGCGTGCCGGAGAGCCCGGCGCTCACCTGGGCCTGGACGATCCTGCTGATCTCGTCCGCGCTGACTCCCTCAGGCACCGCATCGGCAACCGCGGAATTGACGAGACTGCTGAGCCGGCTCACGTCGATCTCAGGCGCGGGCAGTGCTCTGAAGGATTGGTCGACGATCGCCTTCACGTCGGACGCGGAGAGCTGGCCCGCCGTCGACTCACTCACGATAGACTGGATTTCCGCACGCGTCAGACCCGCGGGCTGCGCAGCGATGGCTGCCGTGACCGAGTCCGAGACGAGCTTCTGTATCTCAGCCGCGCTGGCGCCCTGAGGCTGCTCAGCGATGGCCGCCGCTACCGACTTCTGTATCTCGGCGGCGCTGGCGCTCTGTGCGCTGGTGACTGCGTCCTGGATCAGCTTGGCCGTGTCGACCGTTGGGGCCGGCTCCGGCGCGTCGTCTCCGCAGGCAATAGCGAAGACCAAAGCCGCAATCGCTGCGACAATGGCCACTGACATCCAATTCAATTGACTATGTCCCATTTTCTCCTTAATCTCCTGTTCTTGTCGGTATTCTCTCTATCGGATAGTTTGGTTTCCTGGGGGTCTACCGCGTATCGATACAAAGTATCACTCGGTGACCCCCGACAGTGGTTTTCAGTTGGTTGGATCAAACCCCTTACTTACCTCCGACGGCGCGGCAGTAGTCGCATGTCACGTACAATTTGATGCGATGGTCGACAGTCTGTCCTGGAAGGTCGGAGGCAAAAGCCCTGAGCGACCGGTCGATGGTCGCCGTCTTGAACTCCCCAACAGCACCGCACTGGACGCAGACAGAGTGGTAATGACGATGACCAACACGCGTGAGGATGTTCACGCATTCTCCATCCATCTTGGAGACCTTGCAGACCACTCCCGAGTTGAGAAAGATTTTGATGGTCCGATATTCCGTTGCCCTACCCACCGAGGGGGGCTCTTCGCTGAGAGTCTCAGTTGTAATGCCTTCATACATCTTTTCTAGGAGCTTGGCTATCACTTTCCTGGGAGCAGTGGCCCTGTGGCCTCCGTTTTCCAGTGTCGCCATTAGGTTTGTTTCGTGATAAATCAAGTGGCTGTGATGACATAAAGTATCAATAGAAACGTCTATTATGCCGGTCATAACTCCTAAAGAATGAGATACAATATCATCACAGTACTCGCTTGTCAACAGCCAATTTCCTAGTTGGTGGCACGGAGATGTCGCCATTGGCACCTATCCAGGGCATTGACGATGAGCTTACCTCCCTAGGACAGGTTTCCCTACATCGCGACCTCCCAGAGTTCGCAATTCACCCATACACCGCCCACCTGACGCGACAAAATCAAGTACCTTGACCCTAACTGGGTCTGTGATCGAGGTAAGGTGCTTATTCGTGGGGTGCGACCGGGAGCCCTGGGCAAGGCAGCTTCACCGGACGGGATCCTCCCGCAACAGACGCTCCAAATCGTGCAAGCACCGGCGTCCGGTCTACGCTTCCCGAACAACACACACCGGGCAGACGAAATTTGGTCACGCCTCGCCCTTGCCCTGTACCTTGCTTTCTCCCCGCCCTGTACCCCAGAATGGGAGCCACGATCGACTTCCATGTCTATTTTCGGAATTCGCTTGGATCTCGGAATACGTGGTCGGACGGAGTGGCGCGCGCATTCCCTTCATGCAGTCGGTTCGAGGCCAGAGCGCTTTCGCCTGAAAGCTTGCGAGAAACCACTGGGTCTATTCATACAGATGAGGTAAGACATGGGCAACATGAGTGGAGGAGAAGCCCTCGCGAGGTCCCTTGTAAGGGAAGGCGTGGAGGTCGTATTCGGAATCCCGGGCATACAGGTATACGGCATTGTTGCGGCGCTGCGGGACGAGCCTGGCATTCGCATGATCACGACGCGCCACGAACAGTCGACGACGTACATGGCTGATGGCTATGCCCGTGCATCAGGCGAGCCGGGCGTCGCCCTGGTGGTCCCGGGCGTCGGTGTCTACAACGCGGCGTCCGGCCTGACCAATGCATACTCACGCTCCTCGCCCGTGCTCCTCATCGCGGGTCAGATCCCGAGGGGCGCAATCGGCAAGAACAAAGGTGCCGTGCACGAAATCGCAGAACAGGCCGGCGCGGTGCGCTCCGTGACCAAGTGGCAGAGCCAGGCATCCAGGCCTCGTGAAATACCCGACGCCGTGTTCGAAGCGTTCAGGCAGATGCGTACCGGACGTCCTCGGCCGGTGCTGATCGAGGTGCCGCCCGAAGCCGGGGTGGAGCGAGAGGAAGTCGAGCTGCGGAATCCCGCCCGTGTTTCGAGGATCGTTCCCAGCCCCGAAGTCCTTGAGGAGGCCGCCCAGGTTATCACGAGTTCCAGCATTCCCCTGATATACGCCGGGGGCGGAGTGGCGCGTTCCGACGCTGAAGCGGCCCTCGTCAAGCTGGCCGAGACGACAAACATACCCGTCGTAACCTCCAGCGGCGGCAAGGGGACCATCCCGGACGGCCATCCTCTGTCTTACGGCTCCTGCTTCAGTCCCAGGGGTGAGAGACAGGAGATGAACCAGCTCTACGAGGTGATGCAGTCCACCGACGTGGTGATAGGAATTGGCGCGCGTTTCTCGCTCGGCAATCCGGCGGGCGAGGCGTCCACGCTGGTGAATATCAACATAGACGACGCGGAACTCACGAAACACCAGGCCAACACGATCCCTCTGCACGGCGACGCCAGGGCGACAATTGAGGCATTGCTTCCCTATCTCATCGAGGCTGGGGCAGGAGAGCGTCCGTCGTCGGTCGAGGCGGTCAGCGCGGCACGCAAGCTGATAGCCTACTACGACATTCGGCTCAAGGAGCCGCAGTACGCCGTTCTAGAGGCTATGCAAAAAGGCATCCCCGACGATGCCTTCATGGTCTGGGACGTTACGCAGTTCGGTTACTACGCCCGCACCCACTACCAGGTCAGCCATCCGAAGACGTACATCGATTCCGGCTACTCGTTCAACCTCGGGTACGGGTTTCCCACCGCACTGGGAGTCAAGGTGGCAAGACCTGACCGCCCAGTTATCTGCGTGGCCGGAGACGGTGGGTTCATGTTCAACTCGTCCGAGCTATCCACTGCTATGCAGTACGGCATTAATGTCGTGACCGTGCTCTTTAGAAACGACTCATACGGTAACGTTGCCCGGGACCTCGACGACGCGTTTGGCGGAGCCTATGGGACCGACCTGCACAATCCCGACTTCGTCAAATTCGCGGAGTCATTCGGCGCAGTCGGCATGAGAGCAGACGACCCAATGGAGCTGGAGAAGTTGATTCCCCTCGCGTTGGAGCGGCAGAGTCCGGTAATTATCGACGTGCCCTTCGGAGAGATGCCCATTCCGCGCGCGCCACAGTTCGCACCGTTCTACAGGCTGCCGTGGACCATGCCTCAAGAGGGCCTCATCGAGTCCTGATGCGCTGGTCCAGGTTCTTGGCGATGAGCTGTCCGACCGGGCTCCAGCGTTCCCTGTGCGACGGTGTGTCGGATACTGCGCCATCCAGTCTCGGATCGGCGTCCGCGCCGCTTGCGGCTTGAAGGGCTCGCAGTTCGAGACCGCACCGACGGCGACCGGGTTGTGCGCGGTCCATCAGGTCGGGCATTCGGGAACCACGACCGCGTCCTCAACCGCAGGGCGTCAAGACTGGACCTCCGGGGCCTCGTAGGGGAGATAGACCTGAGCCGAAGTCTCAACCTCCCCTTCAACTTCAAAGTAGAGACGGAGAGCATCTAACGGTCGTATACTGGGAAGGGTTCCTAGAATACGGTAGACGCACGGACCGGCAGCATAAACCTTGCGGAGGTAACAATAGATGGAGAACGGCATCTACACCCCAGAGGGCTACACAGATCGAATAGGAAAAGAGCTCGAAAACTGCCTAATTGAGACGAATGTCACTCAAGGTGAGAAGTACGAAGGCAAAGTACGGGATCGATACGATCTTGGAGATCGTATGGTACTCATTACCACTGACCGACAGAGTGCCTTTGACCGGGTGCTGGCCGCTGTCCCATTCAAAGGACAAGTCCTCAATATGGCGAGCGCCTGGTGGTTTGAACAGACTCGCCATATTGTGCCAAATCAGGTCCTATCCGTCCCCGATCCAAACGTCACAATTGCCAAGAAATGTAACGTCTTCCCGATTGAATTCGTGGTGCGTGGATACATCACAGGAACCACGGGTACCTCCCTCTGGACGGTCTACAAGAGTGGTCAGCGTAAATACTGTGGCATCGATTTTCCTGACGGCCTGATCAAAAACCAGAAGCTCCCGACGAATTACCTCACACCGACCATCAAGGCGGAGGATCACGACCGTCCAATCAGCCCTGACGAGATAGTGTCCGAGAACTGGATGACGGCCGATGATTGGGAACATTGCAGCCGCATTGCGCTGGAACTCTTCGCCTTCGGTCAAGCCAGGGCAGCCGAACATGGCCTGATTCTCGTCGATACCAAATATGAGATGGGCCGTGATGAGAACGGTGAGATCCTTCTGATCGACGAGATCCACACCCCTGACTCCAGTCGCTACTGGATCGCCGACTCCTATCAGCAACGCATGCGGGAGGGACGGGAACCCGACAACGTCGACAAAGAATTCCTCCGGCTCTGGTTCATGGAGAACTGCAATCCCTACGAGGATGACGTCCTGCCGACAGCACCGAACGACCTGGTAATCGAGCTTTCAAGACGCTACATATACCTTTACGAGACGATCACCGGTCGCTCTTTCGAGTTTCCAGAGGCCGACCAACCAATCGAGACGCGTTTGGAAAGCAACCTCGAAGGAATCGCATCACTTTCGAATCCTTAATCGGATAGACCGGAGATTGACTGGCCTTTCAGGACCTGACTATGATGCCACCCTCTCCTTTGGACTGCCCATTGAGCCTGAAGACTCCCAATATAGGGAATCCCAGTTACAGCGCGTGGGAAAAATCACACGATTGTGGGATGATCCCCGACATCCGTTGGGCGAGGATAACGGATATTCACCCAAGGAGCTACCGCATGAATACCCGAAGCCTCCTCGGATTGGTGGCGGTACTCCCGGCAATGCTCGCGGCGGCCTGCGGTCAGTCTGTCGAGCCGACCCCACTTCCGACCCCGGAACCGACGGCCATCCCAACTCCCGTGCCCACGGTCGCCGAGCCGACGCCAACGCCGGAGCCACTAGACGACCGGCCCCTGGTCGACGTATCCCACCTGCTCGACTTCGTCCGTGAGGGCATATACAAGAACTCCGACGGCGTCGGTGGCGCGGCGTGGCTCGACTACGACGGCGACGGGTTCCTCGACCTGTACATCACCAACACCAGGGACGCGAAGAATGCCCTCTTTCGCAACAACGGTGACGGTACCTTTGCGAACGTCGCGGAGGAGGCGGGCGTGACGAGCGAGACGGGCAACACGGCGGTAGTTGCCGGCGACATTGACAACGACGGCTGCACCGACCTTCTGATGTCTGGCGACGGCGGGTTCATCGGCGAAGAGCCCACTAGCTTCAAGGTCTATCGGAACGACTGCGAAGGCGCCTTCACGGACATCACCGAACGCGCAGGCCTCGATGCACTGTCGGACTCGTACTCTTGGACCCTTGCCCTCGCTGACATCGACAACGACAGCGATCTCGATCTCTTCGTCGGTGGACCGCCGGGGCCGGGTTTCGACTTTGGACCTCCAAACAGGCTGTTCCTCAATGGTGGCAACGGCGTGTTCACGGATATTTCGGCCAGCGCCGGGGTCATCGATGATCTTCCGACTTGTGGCGTGGGGTTCAACGATTACGACGAAGACGGATTCATAGACATCTTTCTCGCAACATGCGTGTGGCTTGACGCGAGGTTCCGGCTATTGCGAAACAATGGCGACCTGACGTTCTCCGACGTCTCGGTTGAGTCCGGACTGAGCCTGTCCGTGGAAGGACTGCCGGGACATGCCGAGCATGACTTTCGCATCGGAGTTGCCTTCGCCGATTACGATTCCGACGGCGATCTCGATATCTTGTCCAGGAACTTCGGCGCCAACGGGTGGGTATTCGAAAACACCGGGGACGGAACCTATGACGCAGTCGGCTATGAAGGGACGTTCGACGAGATCGAGTACCCGGCCAGTTGGGCGTTTGGAGTGGCTGATTTCGACAATGACGGAGGCGAGGACATCTTCTACTCCGGTAACTTTCCGGTCGAGAGCTATGACTGGTCTGGGAACGCAGGGTTGTTGCTGTTGAACCAACGCAACGGCAGCTTCCGAAAATTCCCCTCAGGGTTTGGTCTCGAGGACCTGTTCACGACAGGTGCTGCGATAGGAGACTATGACAACGACGGATTCGCCGATATCGTGGTCGTCACGAGTAAGTCACGCGGTCACGGTGGCGAGCCCGTGCTCCTGCACAATCAGGGAGGTAGCAATAGCTGGATTTCGGTCCGTCTGATCGGAACGGCAAGCAACCGTGACGGCATCGGGGCGCGAGTGTGGGCGAAAGCCAACGGTACGGTCGTCGTGAAGTCGACCCACGCAGGCTCCGGCTTCCTCTCGAACAACAGCCCGTGGCTTACGTTCGGGCTGGGGAGCCACGAAGGACCGGTCGACATCGAGGTGCGGTGGCCCTCCGGTCCGGTTGAGGTGTTCGAGGGCCAAGCCGTAAGGCAGACCGTCACGCTGACCGAGGGGAGAGGAGTTGCTCACGAGGCGGACTGACACGGGACGCGACAACGTTGCGATAACCATGGGAAGACTCTAGATTTGTTGCATTTTGATGCATTTGGATTGTCATTGTAAAGGTCGATAGGTCTTGACCGGGAGTATGAGAGCCGAGCAGGACACGGACGACCGGGGAAATACGCATTGTAGCAGGGGGCGCGACTTCCGAGGCAGGAACCAAAATAGAAGGCGAAGTAACGATAACGATAGAGAACTTCATTTGGGACTTCGTAGAAATGTCTTGGGTACTAAGGCAAAGCACGGACTCCGGTGTAGTTTTTGATTACGAATAGGGATACCCCTCCTCGTTCACTCTCTGGGGCGGAGAAGGCGCAACAACTATCAACGCTTACGACCATATCCCGCTAGAGGAGTAGCCCAGTTAGCTGGTTGGTACATGAGTAATCCAATAAACATGATTTGCAGGCCACCCTGGCGTTCAACTTGACCGAAACGGCGAAGGTCTTCAAGAGTTTTCGATTCGCATGGCAAACACCGCTAACTCTTCATCCGACGATACGCTGCCGCGGCTCGTCAAGTTGGCTTGACCGTTTAGACGAAATCTAATCGAGCACAAAAGTGAAAAAGTACATTCTCTTTGACCATGATGGGGTTCTGGTGGATACCGAGTTCTGGTATTACAAGGCCGGAGAGCGCGCCCTGGCTGACATTGGATTTACCATGGATAGAGATCAATATCTCCAAGACATGACCGACGGTTTTGCCACCTGGGCTCAAGCAAAAGCGGCAGGTATTGATGAACAGACCATCAGCAGGCAGCGTGAGGTCCGTAATGCCTACTATCAAGAATATCTGAGATACGAAGACATCGAGATCGAGGGTGTCCTGGAAACGCTGGACGTACTCGCACGTGAGTACAGGATGGCCATAATTACTACCTCCAAACCACATGATTTCGCCCTGATACACGAAAAGCGGTCCATCCTGGATCACATGGAATTCTACTTAACTCGTGAGGATTACGAGCGAGCTAAACCACATCCCGAGCCCTACTTGAAAGGACTCCAACGCTTTGGTGCCACTGCCGCTGAAACGGTGGTTGTTGAAGACTCTGCAAGAGGGTTGAATTCGGCAGTAGCGGCGGGCATTGATTGCATCGTGGTTGCAAACGAGTTCACTGCAACTCACGATTTGTCCAAAGCAACTGCCAAGGTTGCTTCGTTTCGGGAATTGCCATCTACCATTGCGGGCTTAACTGCATGAAGGGCCTAGCCGCTCTGGATGTCCTGGTGCGTTGCGACAAGAAGGTATCCATTTGGCGTGCGCCATGCTCCCGTGCAGCCGCTGCGAGTGGCTCAAACGTTGGGATGATTTCTTAGGAAAGGCGCGGTCTCTAGACTGTCCCTTTCGGAGCGGAGAGATAGCAAATGGACGTGTTCGAGCTTGCTGACGTGAGGAAGGACCTGGAGGAAACGGAAGGGCGCTCGGTCGAGTTCTTACGCTCGGACACGATGAGTGTGCTGCTGTTCGAGTTGCCCGCCGGTGTGGAGGACACCCAGAAGCCCCATACCGAGGACGAGATCTACTACATCATCAGAGGACGCGGGGTCATTCGCGTTGGCGACGAGGACAGCCCCGTTCAGACGGGCACAACGGTGTTCGTGGGGGCAAACGTCGAGCACCGCTTTCACTCTATAACCGAAGACCTGAGCATCCTGGTCGTCTTCGCTCCGCCTAGAGGTTTCCTGGCATAGCGTCGCTCAGGCCACCGGACTCTAGCCCGGCATGTGGGGGCCGTAGGCATCCCGGTGTTTGAGTCAGGTGGCCCGCCGGAGACGGAAATGTACAAGGGACGAGGCGGCATGACCTGCCCCCAGTCTCTGTGTCACTCTTTACATTAATACCCAGTGAACTGGTGCACTAGACCATCCTCGACCTCTTGGAGAGGATTCGTGCGAGTTGAGAACGTTGAGGGCGCAGTGGGCAGGTACGACGCGGGGGACGCGAAGCACGCTTCGCGCTTCTACGAGCTCGCGATCAGCGGGCTTGGGGTCAGGGCCGAGTGTCTCTATGTCGGCGGCAGCAGTGACACCGAGCCGATCTGCTCGGCAAGGCCTCACTGAGTTACGTTTCCAGCGACAGGCGATTTCCACATCTTGTAAGGTCCAGGGGAGCGTTACTTTCTGCTGTCCGTTCCCTTAACCTCATACGAAGACTGGGGATAGTATCCTAAGTCCACCGAAGCCCCGCCTATCAGGCGACAAGGAGGCGGATCATGATTGATGACCCTGGAAACCCTGAGACCCGCGCAGGTCTTGAAGGTGGAATCCGACAGCCTCTTGCGATTTCCTTAGACAAAGCGGCCGAAATCGCCAGTGAGGTCCAGGAACTGATCAGGGCTGGAAGAGAGCGCACAGCCTGGGAGCTGATTCGACATCTCCATCCTGCTGACATGGGGAATATCGTAGCCGGTCTTCCCCGCACGAGCAGGGAAGCCATGGTCCGCGTCATGTCCCCGGAGACTGTCGCATGGATGCTGAGGCAGATGAACCCCGTTGTGGCCGGTCGTGTGGGCACTCGACTCGGCGCACAGCTGCTCACCCTGGTCTATAGCCAAGTTCACCCCACCCAGGCTCTTGCCATGCTGCGCCGGTTGCCGATCCTGCAGTCCTATGAGGTGACCGAATCACTGGAAGAGTCACTGGAAGAATCTCTTCAGACCGAGGAGATTCTCGAGCACCAGCCGGACACTGCCGGGTCCCTGATGGACACCCAGCTGCCGACGGTTGGAATCGACGACTCGGTCCAGGTGGCGCGGGAGAATCTCAGGGCATTGGAGGAGACCCGGAATAAGCTCACGCACATCTACCTGCTCGGAGCCGACGGGGAACTTGTCGGCCAGATCAGCATCGTTGACCTGGCCTTGGCCGATAGCTCGACTCCGATTCGTACTATCGGATCGTCAATCGTGGCCAATGTGACTGTTGATACGCCCGTGGAGGAGTGCGCCCGCCTTCAGCGCCACTACAATCTGACCCAGGTGCCGGTGGTCGAAGGTGAACGCCTCATTGGCGTGATCCTGGCGGAGTCGCTGTTGAGTGCCACCGTCGAGCAGGACACGCGCCAGATGCAGCAGGTCGCGAACGTGGCCGGTGAAACGGTGGACGGTCCCCTCGCCAGTTCAGTCCGTACGCGCCTCCCCTGGCTAACCGTCAATCTCGGCACGACCTTCGTCGCTGCCGCGACTGTTGCGCTCTTCGAATCGACTCTTGCCCAGGTGGTCGTCCTCGCCGCATTCCTGCCTGTGGTCGCCGGGCAAGGGGGCATTGGCGGTACGCAGACGTTGACACTCATCGTAAGAGCAATCGCGCTCGGAGAACTCGTTGGCGTCGGGGCCAGACGGCTCCTCATTCGGGAGGCTGCCCTCGGCCTCATTCACGGTATCTGGCTGGGCGTCCTCGTGGCCGTCCTGGCCATCATGTGGAAGCAGAACGTCGGGCTGGGAATGGTCCTCGGAATCTCCATGCTTGGCAACATGCTCATTGCCGGTTCCGTCGGGGCAGCCGTGCCGCTGTTGCTGCGGCGTATCGGAATGGACCCGGCCGTCGCTTCCGCGGTCGTTGTCACCACGGTAACCGACGTTTTTGGGTTCCTTTTGTTCCTGGGTATCGCCACTGCTTCCATCAGTCTCATCGTCTAGGCGTTTGATGATTCGCTTGTTTCCTTGCCCGGGTCCCACGATTGCCGATCACGAGATCGAAGGCATCCACTTGACACGTTTCGCGACACTAGGAGGATGTCCAATAAGGGCCTGTTCACCCTGAGCCGTCACACCCCCCCGTTCGCCCTGAGCCTGTCGAAGGGCTCACTACGAACGGCCTGGGCTGATCTAGAGCGGCGAGTTCTCCAAAAGACTCACATGTAAGCTACTTTCAGGAATACACAAAATATGCTCGCACAGAAAGAGTTGTCCGAGAATGTCCGGAAATGTCAGGTTTTTCAGGGGGTAAGCGTCCCATTACACTGTGCCTAGAGGGAATCCCGCTCACCCTGAGCAGCGTAAAGCCCCGTTCGCCCTGAGCTAGTCGAAGGGTGAATGCGTAATTCATGCTTCGACTAGCTCACCGCGAACGGCTTCGAATGACCCCGTCAGACACCTCCTTTGGGTCACTACTCCCGGCACAGCTCCTTTCGAGTACGCATGACTTACCGGCGGGAACAATTCCCTCGCGATTGTCGTCATAGTAATTGAAGGCTCTGAAGACAACTCGATCTGGAGGAACGTCAAGATGAACACCGGACTGAACACAACATTCGCCCTGCTCTCCGGTTTGCTGATAGCCATTGCCATTGCCTGCGACAGTACACCCGCCAGCCCTGCTCAGCCGTCGGCTGACCCCACGCCTGTCGTCCCCATGCCAACGACAGCGGTCAAGCCTACCTCGACTCCTGTCATCCCCACGCCAACGACAGCAGTCAAGCCTATCCCGACGCTTGTCATCCCCACGCCAACGACACCGGTCATTCCCATCCCGACACCCGCAGATACGGCGTCGCCCACTCCTGAACCCCAGGATGAGTCGGACGTGAACGCGGAGCACCTCAGGGAGGCGCAGGCGGAACTAGACAAGCACCGTGCCCTATGGATGTCCAATCCCGCCGCCACCTACTCATTCGTGCTTACACCGATATGCTTCTGCCCGCAGGATCTGCTGGACCCGGTCACGGTCCTCGTAGTTGACGGAGTCGTTGCATCGGTCTCATACGTAGAGTCAGGCAAAGCGCCGGAGCACGACGGATACGGACGCTACGTGACCATCGATGAATTGTTCGACACAATTCAGGAAGCCATAGACGGCGGGGCATCGCAGATCACAACAGCCTACGATCCGCAGGTCGGCTACCCGACAGACGTCAGAATCGACTACGACACGAGGATGGCCGACGAGGAGTACACGTTCACTGCATCGGCATACACGGCCGGGGCACCCGTTCCCGACGGTGAATCGGACGCGCTCGAAAAGGCACAGGCGGAGCTGGACCGATACCGCGCCCTGTGGTCATCCAAGAGCGTCGACGCCTACTCGTTCGTGCTGACGCCCATTTGCTTTTGCCCCGAAGACTTTGTGGTGCCGGTCACAATTCGCGTCAAGGGCGAGGCCGTTGCTTCGGTGACATTCGTCAAGACGGGCAAAGCCCCTGAGCATGACGGGTTCGGCCGCTACGTGACCATCGACCAACTGTTCGATGTAATCCAGGAAGCCATAGAGGGCGGGGCCTCAGAGGTCGCGGTCACCTACGATCCTGAGATCGGCTACCCGACGGAAGCCAGAATCGACTACGACACGAGGATGGCCGACGAGGAGTACATGTTCACCGCCACTGACTACTCCCCCGAAGGCTGATGCCGGCCTGCCGCTCCTGCCATGGTCTTCTGCGGCATTCACCCAGGCCATGGCAGGGTATTTCAGAGGTCACGTTCGAAATCCCGGCCATTCCTCCCGATGCCCCCAAAGCCCCGTCAACCCGGTCAATTGACACACCCTAGCTCTCTCGCCATAATTGCCCAAGTACTCTTTACGAGATTCCCCTCTCTGATGGCTCTCAGTCCTTTGATTCTGTAACGAAGAGTACCGAGGACTCCTCAGGCAACCCGGTGCATGCCGCGAGAGTTGTCCCCTGCCCGGGATGCCGAAAGCTAGCAGATCTCAAGGAGGCTGATTCGGATTGGAACTCCACGAATCCCTGCTGTCGATCGGACTTCTCATCGTAGTTGCGAAGTTGCTGGAAGGAGTATTCAATCGATTCGGTCTCAATTCGATAGTCGCCTACGCCACTGCGGGTGTGGTCTTGGGTCCGATAACCGGACTCGTCGAATCGGGCACCGAGGTCGAAGTCTT
The DNA here is from genome assembly GCA_963662435.1 of Dehalococcoidia bacterium. GTDB lineage: Bacteria > Chloroflexota > Dehalococcoidia > Lucifugimonadales > VXLM01 > VXLM01. The sequence goes on from OY759598.1 coordinate 415,427, forward strand.
CCTGGGATTGGGCATCTTCGTGTTCTTCTTCCTCATCGGCCTGGAGGAGCTGGACATCAGGGGATTCCTTTCTGCCATCCGGGGCCGACTCTTCCTTGCCTCCGTGCTCTCGGTGACCATTGCGATGCTGGTCTCCCTCGCCGTAACCACCGACTTCCTCTTCGATCTGGGGCTGGATCTCGAATTCACACAGGCGTTGGGGCTGGCGGGAGTGTTGTCACTGTCCAGCCTCGGCGTCGTCGCCAAGGTGCTCATTGATGAAGGACGCCTCAAGGAGCCCGTAGGCGTTCAGATCTTTACCGCGGTTGTGATAGCCGAGCTGCTCGCCCTGTTCATAGTAGGATTCGCCATCAGTGAACACTTCTACTCCGGTAGGAGCGGTCACATGCTGGACTGGCTTAGTGTGACGACCATCGTCGGCCAGATCTTAGGATTCACCATCATCACGTGGCTGTTTTCAACGAAGCTGCTACCTAAGATAATCATCCTGCTGCACCGCTTTCTCCAGGTGCCGCAACTGTCCTTTGGTCTCCTCCTCGGCGGACTCTTCCTTGTGGTAGTAGGCGCCGAATACTCCGGACTGCACGGATCTCTCGGTGCACTCCTCTTCGGAGCCGCCCTATCCATGCTGCCATTCCAGGTGCGCAGGGACATCATGCCGGGCATGAGGGGAACGGCTGAAGGCTTCTTCGTTCCCCTGTTCTTCGCCTCCGCGGGCTTACATCTGAATCTCGATTTTCTCAATCTCCCGCCTGAGACCATTTTGGCCCTGGTCTTGATCCCTCTGGCAGGCAAGTTTATGGGAGCCTTTTTCAGCGCATACATCACCCGGCTCGAGGCTCCATTTGCAACTGCTACAGGACTGATGGCGAAGGGCGTTGCCGAAATTGCGCTTCTGCTCCTACTGTTCCATACCAACGCAATCGACAAGTCGATATTCTCGCTGCTCGTACTCCTCATGTTCGGATATATCCTGCTTACCCCATTGGGTATGAGCTTCTCGCTAAGACGGACCGGTACCTCTGAAGCCAAGACCTCACAGGATGACCTTCCTCCATCCTTGATCCGGTTTGCCCTGGATGGCATCAGGGTAAGCGACATCCTCGATCGCTCCCGAAGCTACCCGGAAACATCATTGACGGTTAAGTACTTCACTGAACACTGGTTGATTCCGGAACAGCACGACTACGTGGTTGTCGAAAAGGGTGATTTGGCGGGAATTGTTTCTCTGGGCTTGCTGCGCTACCTTCCCCGCACCGAGTGGGAGCACACCACTCTCGCCAAGGTGCTCCGCCATAACACGCCCCATGTCTATTCGGACGACTTCGTCGAGGACGCCCTTCAGCAAATGATCGAAAACTCGCTCAACGTCCTCCCAGTCGTCGATAGGGAATCCGGCGAGTTCATCGGCTCCATCGCCAGCTTCGAGGTCATGGAGATGCTCGTCCTGACCGCCCAGGGGCACGAAGTCTAACTCAACGATCCGCTTTCACTCGCTCCCGCACGCGGTTCTGGTCTAGGTACTCATTCGGGGTCCCCAAGATCCGCCACCCCGTCACCCATCAGGGGAACGACGCTAGTGGTTCTACATCACAGTTTCGAAGGGGAACGACGATCCTGGGATTCGGTAGGGGCGCGTTTCAAACCCGCCCTGTCTTGCACAACGCGAACCCAACCCTCAATTGTTGACCGTCATATCAATGATGTTGGATCACTAGGGCTTCACCCGATTAAGCCTCGGCCCAAGCGCTATCAGGCCCGTTCACCCGGTCGAACACTTCCGTCATGGCCCGGGAAGGTGCGGACGTGAGAAGGGTAACCACAATCGCTGCCGGTGTCGCAATCAGGAATCCTGGTGTGGCAGGTTGAATGTCCCACATGCCGTGTGAGTTGTCCTTCATCGCGTCCCACAGCCCGGAGAGCGACTCGAACGGCGCCGTCGCTCCCGCCTCCAGCGGCAGATACCACCAGACCGTGGCGACCACCGTCCCGACGCAGATCGAAGTCAACGCACCCCAGAAGTTGAACCGCCGCCAGTAGAGGGCCAGGATGGTCGCGGGACCGAAGGCCGCGCCCATGCCTCCCCACGCCAGCGACACGAGATTGAACACCGAGTCGGGATGGAAAATCGACATTGTCGCCGAAACCACGCCGACAACCAGCAGCATGAAGCGGCCCACCCACACGCGAGAATGAGTCTGGATGGACTCGGTAACTCGCTTGATGAATGGCATATCATCCGTCGCCACCGCCGATGCAAGCAATAGCTGGGAATCCGCCGTGCTCATCACTGCCGCGACCACAGCGGTCAGCAACAGCCCCGCCACAAGCGGATGGAAGAAAGTTGTCGAGGTGATGAGATATACGCGCTCCGGGTCCGCCAACACGACGTCGAACAGTCCGCGCTCGGTCAGTGCGGGCACCGCTACAATCCCCAGCAGCAGTCCGAAGCCGAACATCAGGACAACCCAAGACACGCTGATATTCCGGCTGCTTGGAATATTCTCCTCTTTTTCCACTGCCATAAGGCGCGACAGCACCCTCTGGGATCCAAAGGTGCCCAGCCCCCACCCCGCCGAAGTGAGGAGAAAAATTAGCCCAACGGCATTGCCCGAATCGTCGATGAACGGGTTCCAAAAGCCCTCCGCAGTAGACTCCAGGCCTTGGAACGGATCATTCGCCAACACGATCAATAGCACGGGGAGAATGACGAATCCGCCAAGCATCATCAGCGACTGGAATACGTCCGTGCGCGAGACCGCTAGGAATCCTCCGATGAACGTGTACGAGGTGATCGCCGCAAGGGTAATCAGCACGCCGACGTAGTGGTACTCCTCGTGGCTGAAGTCAAAGACCACTTCGAGCAGCTTCGCCCCTGAGATCAGCCCGGAACTCACGTAGAAGATGATGAAGAACACCGTTATGAACGCCGACACCGTACGCAGAGTCCCCGTACTGTCCATGAAGCGCTTCTCAAGGAAATCCGGCAGCGTTAGCGAATCGTCGGCGGCGATCGTGTACCGGCGGAGCCTCTTGGCGACAACTGTCCACACCAGCAGGTGTCCAACCACAAGGCTCACCGCCGTCCAGAGGTGTATCAGTCCCGCTGCGAATGCCAAGGCGGGGAACACCAACATTGTCCACCCGCTCGACGCCGAGGATGCCGCGCTGAGCGCGGAGGTAAGAGGCCCCATCTTCCGACCGCCCAGGACATAGTCGGACATGCTGTCCATCTGGCGGGTACGAAATACGGATATGGCAATGAGCGCCACGAAGTAGAATACGAAGACAACCAGTATCCAGTATTCGTCGGATGTCATGGGCCCGAATTCCCCAGGGGAAATTGTGGCAACGTGCCGTCTGCTATTGACGGACGGCCAGAACAAACGGCGGCATGATAAGGGCTAGCGAATTATCGGTCAATACCCAGTCTCGTCGCAGTGCATGATGCGCTTCCGAATCAGGCATCCGGTAGGCGATATCAGCTCCCGGCTACGTGACTTCCTCAGCCACCTTGACCGGCAGGGTCAGGGTGAATTCCGTGAATGCCCCGTACACCGTATCGACCTTGAGGTCGCCTCCGGCCCTTCGCGCGACGTCGGCGGCAATCGGCAGTCCTAGCCCCGCGCCAAGAATCCCATCGCGTGTCGAGAAAAACGGGTCGAAAATCTTCCCAACAACGTCGTCCGGGATCCCCGTGCCATTGTCCTTGACGCGAACTTCCACCATGTCGTCAACCTTCCGGGTCGCCACGGTGAGCATCGGCTCGTAGCTCTCTCCCTCAGCCTCACGCCGCTGTCGCAACGCGAAGCAGGCATTCGACACCAGGTTTACCACAGCCTCGCTGAAATCCTGCGCCACCAGCGGCACCTTGCCGACCGCCTTATCCAGGTCGTACAAGGGCTCCACCTCGAAATCTTCCCAGTTCGCGCGGAAGGCGTTGTAGCCCGCCTGTACAGCCGGCTGTACAGCGTTGTTCAAGTCTGTCGGCACAAGCTGTCCGCCCACGACCCCCAGCCCGCTCATGCGCTCCACGATCGCATAGGCTCGCGTTCCATTTGTGTGCACCCTTTCCAGACTGTCAGTAAGGTCCTCACTGATCTCGTCAAGCAATGCTATATCGTCTTCCTTCATCTCGCTTCGGTAATCGTTTAGGACTTCATTAAGTTCCTTGTACGACTCCAGCGAGCCTTCCGTGAAGTTCTTGACGAAATTCAAAGGGTTGCTGATCTCGTGCGCGACGCCCGAAACGAGCTCGCCCAGTGCCGCCAGCTTGCCCTGGGCCACCAGGCGCTCCTGCATCCGTTCCAGTTCCGCATTTGCCTCACGTAACTCGCCATAGAGACGTTCAACTAAGTTCAGCCTCTGCACCTCTAAGGCCTGCTGCCGCCAGACCTCCAGGGTGCCCGCCAGCTCCCCAACCTCGTCACGGCTCACCTCCGGTATCGGAGTTTCAATATCTCCGGCCGCCATCCCACGCATACGCTCCGACAATCGGGAAAGCCGTCGCACGAGACCATTCCCGACCCACAGCCATGCCGCCATTGTCGCGGCCACGACGCTCGCCACGCTGATTACGGCCAGTAGGAGACGGCCCTCGTCAAAGCTGCGAACGGACGACGCCAACGCCTCGGATGATTGCTCGCGAGCCCCCTCGAGAAGTACGGCGACGGAGCCGTCCAGCGCCGCGCTTGCCCCGACGAATGCTGTACTCAGTTCCTCCGACTTGGAAAGCAACGGCAGTTGCTGCCCGCGGGCTACGAAGACTTCCTCGGCAAGTGCGGAATCGACTCCACCCGTTACCGATAGGGCCGCATACTCGTTCCAGAGGCCGTCCAGCTCTTCCTCACTTGACGCCAACATCATCCTGTTCAGGACAGCCAGCGCGGGCAGATTCGCCCCATCTTTAGTTGACGCCTCGCCGACTCGGGCAAGAAGGTCCGAGACTGTCGCGTTCGAGTCTTCCAAGAAGCCCCGGTTCAGTGCCACCTCATCGACCACCCTCGCGAGGTCAAAGGCAGCGTCATATACCTTCTGTGCGTCCGGCGCGAGCGCAGAGGCGGAACTGACCACGGCCAGGTCAGCCTCCAGCTTGTCCAGGACACCTGCCAAGTCTGCGGAAGACGAATCAATAGTGGATGAACCGGGATCGCCCAGCAGTCCAACCCCCACGGACCGTATCCGCTCACCCTCTCGCGCAGCCGACCATGCCGCCTCCAGGACGGGCACCGACTCCGACCGCACCTGGAAATTCAGGTCACCGCTCCGCTCGAAGTAAAACACCCCAACCATGCTGGACACCAAAGTCAGGAGGACGGCAAAACCCAACGCTATGTATAAACGCGTGCCTATTCGACGCCAAGCATCAACGAGAAAGCTCATAGTGGGAATTCCCCTCGATTTTCAGTAATTCTGTCCGACTCCAATCGACCCTTCGACGGTCGCAATAGACTCCCCAGATCTCGAAGGATGCTACCACTATGAACGGTAGCCGAAGGAACCATCTAGTGAAACTCGGTTCTCGTTTCCCCTTGTGCTGACTCTAGTCCATCGATGCCCATACAAGACCGTCATACTGTCGAGTGAACGTCACCCCCTATGCCCCGATTCGGGTCCGGAATACGGAAGGATAGGGGGACACAGGGTCTCTGCCAGGCCCAATTCTTGTATTCGTGATCTACTCTCCGCTAATGCCCAATCCCTAATTCGTGCATCCGCTTGTGTACGGCCTCCCACGCTTCCATGAATGGTCGCTCCAAGTACGCCATGTGATCCCCTTCGCCGTGGTGGTGGGTCGTCCTGGCTGGATGGTGCTGAAGCGTAATCTCGCGGATGTAGGCGATCGAGCCCTCGACCGAAGTCAGGATGTTCTCCGCCACCCGCTGGTCGAACATCTGCCACTCTCCACCGCACGAGACGTATATCGGCGACGTGTGCGCGTACACCTCGTGGCCGCTCGTTCCGAAGTCTATGCGGTTGTCAAAGTAGCCCGGGCCGCCGCACCGAGCCGCCAACCACGTATGCCTGTCCACCTCAATGTTCTCGCTCAATTCCAGCCGCCGCGTTCCCTGCCGTGATTCGGCGGAGGCTACAACGCGCCCACCGCTCAGGATTTCCAGGCTGTGGATCGGGAAGATGCTCTCAGCCCACGCCTGCACTTCGACCGTGCCGCCACCCGAAAGCTCAACGGTGTCGCCGACCTCTCTGCCGTCCACCTTAAAGCCAATCATCGGGCCGCCGCTGATGAACGTCCGTCCCTTCGCCGCGTTGCGACACCAATTCTCATAGGTGAATTCCTCGTCTTCCGGGATATTGACGTACGTCCGGTGCCCGCCGACCGGGATGGAGCTGCTCATCTTGTCCGTGCCGCTCACCATTGGCAGCCGGTACCCGCAGTTCAGGTATCCGTAGTAGTCCCCATACCGCTGAGAGGAGAGGTTCTTCATCTCAATCGCGTCCATCCGCCCGGTCGCGATGAGCGTCGCGTACTCTCCGTAGGCACTGGGACTGTTGAAATGCGGATTGACGACGAACCCCCCCTGTGCGTGAGCGCGGTCAGCCCAGTCGCTCAAGTTCGTGTCCATCGTTCCGGCATGTTCCGCCTCACCGAGGCCGTCGCTGCACCACGGCATCACATGCTCCTTCAGTCCCCAGAGAATCATGTGTCCCAGAGCATGCTGCCTGTTCTCCTGTCCCACGTACACGAAATTACTCCCGTCGCGCGACACGCTCGGCGCCCCGGTGAAGTCCTCAGTGTTGGTGAACAGGCTTCCCCATTGAGACTGCAGCAAATTGACCACGTTCAGGTCCTCGGCCTGTGACTCGCGGTGCGCCCCCTCCGGCGTCAGAAAGTGGACGTGGGAGTCCCCGCTGAACCACCTCTGCGCGTTCATATTCGTCCATCGTTTCAATCGCAGGTTCAGCTGGCGCTGACCGGGACGTATCTCCACCTTGGTGCGAAGCGGCTCGTACTCGAACCCTCGAGACACGTCCACGATCGCCTCTCCCCTCGGCAGCCACCCCTGGCACGTGCCGTCGATGTAGGCATACGTGATCTGTCCCAATCGCAGGTCGCCGCCAACGTCTTTGTGCCACGTATCCAGATTGGAATTGACGTGATTGTGGAACCCGTGCGGCTGATACGGCACGCCGTCCGGCGACCTGAAGTGAATCCGGCACGGAACGGGCTGCCCCGTATCGTCGTCCACCACCGTGACGTTTACCCAGTTCTTGCCGGCATCGATCAGCTCGATCCGAGTCCGCTTTCCCACCGCCGAACCCTTGGATGCGATAGCGCCCCAATTTGCCCGTGCAACGGTATTCCCGCCCTGCTTCACGCTGAGCGTAGCCGAAGGTGTGGCCGATACCTCGACGTACGATGGACTGGCCGTCTCGTTTTGCTTCTCTCCCCAACCCTTGTTCGGACCAGAAAGGAATTCCTCCGCTGAGCCCTTCGGAAGGGGGTAGGCGTACGTCGCCTCTCCTCTGTCCACCTCCACTTCCACGTCGAACGGCTGTGACGCCAGTTCAAGATCCGTGAAGTCTATCCTCACCGTCCGGTTTGCCTCTCGATAGAGAGGGTGCTCGTCCTCATGGCCAAGGGTGATCGCGGCGATGATGAACGGCCCGCCCTTCGGAACGATCTCAATGGACTCGATTGCCGCGTCAGGATCAGGGTTCTTCCACGCCCACAGGTAGTACCACCTTGCGTCTGCCTGCATGGCCTCGGTCTGTCGGTTACCCGCGTCGCTGTACTCACCCTCATAGCGCGGATACAGTGAGGCCTTCATGTCCGGTACCGCTTGGTAAGGGGAGTATGGCGCTCCCGTGTACGTGCCGGCTTCCCACGGCGGCCCGAAGGCCGATATCTGAAAACGCTCCCTTATGGAGACCGTTTCGGTGTCGCCCTTGGTAAAGTGAAACACATAGTCCGCGACGTGGTTGCCAACCTGCCCGCCTTCCGGCACGTCCGTCTCGAGAAGTCGGTGGGCGAAGATGACGTTCCGCGCAGAAGCTCCTACAGGTATTGTGACGGGACAGTCGCTATCGCCTAGCCGAATAAAGCAATTCTCGCCGCCGTCGCCGCCAACCTGAAACGGCAGTCCCCGGAACGTCTGCGCCCCAGTACTCGGCGGATCGTCCGAAGGCAGAGAATCCTTCCCCGCGTTGCATAGATCCGTCAGGTCGATAGTCTCATAGTCCGACATCCCCGATTACTCCTGGGCTTTGAATCCAGCTAACTCAGTCCCACACTCAGCGGGGCGCCGCTCAACTCCGATGCCTCAGACCCTTGAATGACCAAGAGCAGGTGCAATAGGTAATCCCGTTCACCCTTAAGCCTGTCGAAAGGTGGTAACGCCGCTCATGGTCCTATGAGATCTGTTGGACTCCCTTCAGGAAGTTCCGTCACAGCCCCACCGGATAAGGGTTGTACCGCACCTCCACCTCGACCTCTTCGATCATAACGCTCCCCGTCAGTCCGTCGGGTCGACTCTCGAGTGATATCTCCAGCAAGTTCTCACCCATGTCGGGAACAATGTCGACCAACGCAAACTCCAGCCAGTGGTTTCGTGGATTGGTAAAGGGGTAAGCGTCGCGTCCCTTCTTCCATACTCGCCTCATCGTTTCTCCCGCCAGCGACTGCCCATTGAGGATCACGTTGAACCTGTCTCCCGACACCAGGTTCGACAAATAGATGCGAAGAGTCGTTTCGCTAACTCTGCTGTCGCCTTCTCGGATGTCGTCGGCGATAGTGAACGGTATCTTGTGCGCCGCCGTCGGCAGGGGTGGGGAGAGCTCGTGCGGAATGTGGTGCCGGTAGTCCACCAGCGCGGTTGTGTCGTCTTTGCGCGAGACGACGTAGCGCTTGTCCCGCCCGTGAACGAGCTGTGGCGAACCCATATTGGTGAGAATATTCCGCTCCACGTCTCCCAGCGGCCAGTCCAGACTCCACGTGCAGAGTCCGTCCACACCCTTTTCCCAGTAGTTGGCCGCCGCTCCCCTGAATTCCTCGAGGGAAGCGAAGAGTCTCCCCTTTGCTCCAACGTTGTCGTCCTGCAGGTAGTGCTGCAGGAATCCGTACACCGACGCCCCCGAATCGTGCGCGGGTCCGACAACCCAGTCGAACGGCATATTCGGGTCGAGCACGGTATAGACGTATGCCACAGGCACCACGAAGTCCAACAGCCCCTCGGAAAGCCACGTCCGCACGTCGAGGCCCTGTTCGAGATTCCCTCGTTCCGTGGGAAAGATCCGTGCCCCGACCTCACAAGGCGACCCCGGTCTCGACCGAACCATCTCCGACACCTTCCGCACCCACTCGGTCATCGTCGCGTTGTTTTCCGGAGTCCCACCGTCCCTGAAGTAGAAGGACGGCCCGTCGCCAAAAGCTGCCGTGAAGTCCAGTTCCAGCCCTTGGATAGGATAGTCCATGACCAGCTCTCGCGATAGGTCGAACTTGAGGTCCTGAACGCGCTCTTCCGCCCAGCCGCCCCCGCCGTTCTCGAGCTCGGACTCCGGGTACATCCGTCCGAGTCGCTGAAGCCGGAGGTCTGCAAAGAAATCGATGCCGTGCATATGCGCCCGGTCGATCAATACCTGCATCGGGTCGAGGCCACGCTCCATCAGGCTCAGCATGCACGCGGCCGCCCGCCATTCATAGTTATGCTTGGACTGCGGCTTCCCGTCCTCGACTGAGAACATCTTCCCGACCTTCGTCGGGTAGAAGACCCCGTCGCCACGCTCGACACAGTAGCTGAACGTGTCCACCGCCGTGCCCGCAACCTCGTCAATCGGTATCCAGGCGTCCTCGAGTCTCATGGGAGGTTCGAAGTACCACAGGTAGGAGTGCCTTGCGTCGTTGTGGTAGATCGTCCTACTTCGTCTCATGCGGCCCTCCTTCATCCGTCTTGCCCATTACCATACGCTCAGCCGTCTCCGCATCCCGAATTTTCACCCAGAGCGCGTAGTTGGAACCCATCGAACTGGTGTAAGGCGGAAGCCCCTCGTTCTGCACCATCGCCCCTATACCCTCGCCCTTCAGTACGCCCGCCCACATTTCCGCCTCAGGTTCGGACATCAGCCCTCCGATCCGCACCAGCCGGTCGGGGTCGTCCTTGAATCCCAGCAACGACAGCAGCCAGTCCATTGAGCTACCTCACAGACGGGTAGGGGGCATACTTGATTCGCAACTCCACCTGGTCGACCACGATTCCACCTGCCATGAGATCAGGTCGTTCGTCCAGCGAGATTTCCAGCTTGTTCCAGCCCCTGCAAGGCAGGACGTCCCGCAGGTGGAACTGCAGATCCAGCCCTCGCGGCGCGACGTGAGGAGTATTATGCGCAAAGTACCTCGTTACGGGCTCGTCACCTATCGACCGGCCGTTGAGCGTGAGAGTCAGCCTGTCCCCCATGATCAGGTTCATCATCTTGATGCTCAGCACCGCAGAGCTTACGTAGTCCGACCCGGCAATGTCGTCAGCTACATAGAATCGAATTGCGTACCGAACCTCCGGGTCGGCCTCCGGTATCGAGATGGGCAGCTGCCCGCCGTACGCTGGCGAGGTCGGATCGTCAGAACGCCGCAACACGAAATACGTCCTGTCCTTTTCCTCGATCAAGTCGGGGTCGCCCATCTCCGATAGGAACGCCCGCTCCATGTGCCCGTGCGGCCAACTCAGGAACCACGAGTACAGGCCGTCCACTCCCCGCGACCAGAAGCTCGCCGCGGCCGCCCTCAGCTGCTCGATCGACGCATACACCCGGTTGTCCTGCCCCAGCGATACGTCCTGCGAGGGCACTGTCGGGTGGAGCATCCCGTACACCGACACGTCCTTTTCGTGCGCAGCCTCGATGAGCCAGTCCATCGGCATGTTCGGATCGAGCCTGTTGTACTCGTACATCAGCGGCACCACGAAGTCGATGATCCCCTCATTCAGCCACGTCCGCACGTCCAGCCCCTGCCGCAAGTTCAACTCCTCTATAGGAAAGACTCGTACACCAATTGTCCCCCCGCCGTACCGGCTTCGCACCACGCCGGCAAGCTCCGCGACCCACTCCGTGATTACCGGTGTGTACTCCTTCACATCATCCGGTTGGAGGAATGACGCGCGGCTCCCGTTGGCGATGGCAAAGTCCAGCTCAAGTCCGTCGGACGGATAGTCGAGCACGAGTTCTCGCGCAAGGGCCCCAAGGTGGTCCCTCACCTCCGCCTCGGCGAAATATCGCCCGCCATTGGCGACTTCCAGTCCAGGGTCGACGCCTCCGTAGCTCGCAAGCCGCAGGTCCGACCAGAACTCCATCCCTTTTTCATGCGCACGGTCGATCAGCACCTGCAGCGGATCGAGTCCTCGTTCCATCAGGCTGCCCATCGCGTGCCACGAATGCCAGCCGATGGAGTTCGTGAACGGCTGACTGTCCGAGCCGAACACCAGCCCCACCTTCGACGGGTAGAACAGACCGTCCCCCCGTGCCACGCAGTAGCTGAACGTATCCACGGACGTACCCGCCACGTCATCGATGGGCCGCCATGCGTCCTTCATCCGCATCGGCGGATCATACAGCCACAGATAGTAGTGCCGTGCGTCGTTGTGATAGATCGTGCGTCGTCGTCTCATATTTCACGCACTCCCAATATCTACGGTGCGGCTCATTTGGGCCTACCGCGCTCGGCCCATATACTACACGATGCACGTGACACTGGTGGACGCTTGATGGCAGGTGTCGAGCTGTCAGTCCATGTCAAAGCTTCACCCATATTCTCGATGCAGACGCTTCGACAATTGCCTGTTATGCTCTGCTTTGTGAGACCAACGCTTTTCCTTATCAACCGGCTTACGGAGCAGGTGCGCCGCGCTGCAGCTGTCCGCGGCATCAGAGTGAGTACCTTTACTTCCGGTTCTTGGGCCGATGCTTTGAAGCGTCGCGAGCTGCCGGAACCGCCTCCGTTCCGTTTGGTGACTGTCCGGGGTGTGCACCCCCGCCCCGGCGTCGATCTCGATCGGACGGGGGCCCTTGAAGCAGAGGACGACGAGGAGCGGTTCAAGAATGTGCAACTCTGATTCCGGTATCATAGCGGCATGACCGAAGATGACGCCCCCAAGCCGACCAAAGCCGAGCGCCGCGAGCACAAACGCCGGAAGAGCCGCCAGATGGGTGTGTCCGGCAAAAGCGTACGCCAGCTTCAGGAGATTATCAGGCGTAAGGCGGAGCAGGCCAGCGACGAGAAGAAGTAATCGTGAGCACGGCAGCAGATCAGCATTACCTCGTTGGCGACCAGTACAAAGACTCGTCGAATCTCTCCGCACGAATCCGCCTCCACAGGCTCTTCAGCACGAACGGCTACGGCTGGCACAGGTGGATCTTCGGCCACCTGGCCGACCTTCCCGGTGATGCTCGAATTCTGGAGCTTGGCTGTGGCCGCGGTGACGTGTGGGTCGAGAACCGTGATCGCATACCGCCGGATTGGAGGATCACCCTTTCCGACCTCTCGCCCGGGATGATCGAGGAGGCCGGATCGAATCTCAAAGTTTCCGGGAGACAATTCGATTACGAAGTGATCGACGCCCAGAGCATCCCGTATCCTGAAGCCACATTCGACGGCGTCTTGGCTAACCACATGCTCTACCACGTGCCTGATCGGGCGAAAGGCATCGTTGAGATACACCGCGTGCTGAAGCCGGGTGGACGCCTGTTTGCCGCTACGAACGGTCGGGACAATATGGCCGAGATAAAGGATTTGCTGGACAACGCCTCCCGTGCGAAATTCGATCGTCTTGCAGACCACTTCAGGCTGGAGGACGGTAAACGAGAGTTGCGGGAGGTGTTCCCAAGGGTAGCGGTTGACCGTTACCCGGACGCTCTACACGTAACCGATGCCGGCCCGATCATAGACTACATCAACTCCACTGGGCGCAAGCTAAACGATCGCCAGGCATCGGAGATTCGCCGGCGCGTCCAGAATCGAATCAACTGCGACGGCAAGTTTGTCATCCGGAAGACGAGCGGCATACTGACAGCGCGCAAATGAGCGGATTGTTTTCACTTTTCGTTGTGTGGCGGTGTCTGTCATACTGGTGCTCAAAGTGAGCATCTCACAGTAGGCGAGTGACGCAGCCATGATGAACCTCGCGAAAGCGATGACGATTGCCGGTTCGGACTCAGGCGGCGGGGCGGGTATTCAGGCCGACCTGAAGACCTTCGCCGCCATGGGCGTATACGGCACGTCGGTCCTCACGGCCATCACCGCCCAGAACACGCAGACCGTCACTGAGGTCGTAGACATGCCCGACTCCATGATCCGGTCGCAGATCGACGCTGTCGTCTCGGACATCGGCGCCGATGCCGTCAAGACCGGTATGCTCTCCAGCGCCGGCATCATCGAGATTGTGGCCGAGAAGGTGACCGAGCATGGCATGACTCCCCTCGTCGTCGACCCCGTGATGGTGGCCAAGGGTGGCGCCAGGCTGCTGCGCGAGGACGCCGTCGATGCCCTCAAGTCCTTGCTACTCCCACTCGCGACCGTCGTCACGCCGAACATCCCCGAGGCCGAGGTCATCGTGGGCCGGAGGATCGAAGACATGGACGACATGCGCGACGCAGCAAGAGAAATCGTCGAATTCGGTGCTCGGTCAGTCGTCGTCAAGGGCGGCCACATGGAGGGTCCGGCGACCGACATCTTCTTTGATGGGAGCGACATCAAGGCATACACCTCCCAGCGCATCTCGACCCATAACACGCACGGCACCGGTTGTACCTTCGCCTCGGCCATCGCCGCCGGACTCGCTAAGGGCAATTCCGTCCGCGACTCCGTGTCCGACGCCAAGAAATATGTCACGGAGGCCATTCGCTACGCCCCCGCCATCGGCAAGGGCAATGGCCCCCTCAACCACTTTTACATGCTGCGTGGCTAACCCGCCGACTCCCACCCACAACGGAGAACCGACATGGCCCTATACCTCACTGAAGAAGACGTCGCCGCAGTCCTCACCATGGACATCGCCATCGAGGAGGTGGAAAAGGGTTTCGTTCACCTCGCGGAGGGTAGGGCATTCAACTTTCCCCGCAACCGACTGCCCAACGGCAGGGGCTCCTTCAACTTCATGACCGCGACCGCCCCCGACCTCGGCGTCATGGGGATGAAGACCTACGGCGTCGGCCAGGGTCGCTCACGCTTCTACGTCTACCTCTACGACACCGACTCGACCGAGCTCATCGCCCTTATCGAGGCCAACGGTATGGGGCAAGTCCGCACAGGGGCCGCCAGCGGCGTCGCTACGAAGTACATGGCCCGCGCCAACACAAGCACGGTTGGCATGATCGGCTCCGGCTACCAGGCCAGCACCCAGCTCGAGGCCGTTTGCAGAGTGCGAGACATCACAAGCGCGCGAATCTACTCCCGCACCAAGGAAAATAGAGAACGTCTAGCATCAGTCTTGGAGCGGCGACTCGGCATCGACGTACGCCCAGTCGACAGTGGCCAGGAGTGCGTGGAAGGCGCTGACATAGTCAACGTCATCACCACGGCCCCGAAACCCGTACTTCTCGGCGAATGGCTGTCGCCTGGCGCACACGTCAACGCCGCCGGAAATAACCACTGGATGAAGCAGGAAGTCGACTACGCGGTCGTCCAGCGTTCCTCGGTTCTTGTCGCCGACGACGTTGATGACGCGAAGATCGAGTGCGGCGATCTCGTATACCCCATCGACCGCGGAATCACCACGTGGAACCATGTCCGAAACCTCTCCGACGTCGTCACCGGCCAGGTCGCTGGCCGCACGTCCGATGACGACATTACCCTCTTCGAGTCTCAGGGGCTCGCCATCGAGGACATCGCCGTAGGCATCCGCATATACAATATGGCCAAGGAACAAGGACTAGGCCGCGAAATGCCGTTCTGAAGCAAGCTTCTCGGAAAGCGACGCTTTCGTGCCATCGAGGCCTATTACCCATACGCCCTGAGCCTATCAAAGGGAGCCTGTCCAAAACCACCAACGAAAGGGAACAAGAGATGCTGGGTCAAGTCCACGATCACATTGTCAGCGAACTTGGCGAGAGCAGTCGCACGGACACCATCTTCGTGCTCACCGCCATTGTCTTCAACCTCATCGTCCTAGCTGTCAATTTCGGCGTGGCCACGGAAGCCGCGATGGAAGGGGACGCTGCCACATACGACATCATTCTGGCCGTATTCATCGTAATGACGGTTCTGCTCAACATCGTCGCCGTGGCAGCACTGGCCATGGGCAGGCGGAACCGTCGCATACTTCTCGGCGGACTCGTCGCCATGTACCGCGACAACGACGTCGACAAGTACTACGATCCGTCCCTGATGTCGAACTACGGTGTACGCTACCTTCTCTTCGCCGGGGTAATAGCGACACTGGCAGTCACGGCAATCGTCGTTCCCCTAATCATCCGCTTCACCGAATCGGCATGATCGCAACGTGCGACAACCGGCTCGCCGCCAGTGCTAAAGGCGGCCAGCGAAGGTTCGCTCCAGGAAGTTCCCTGCAAAGCCACTCTCCCGTTCGCGAGAGAGGGTTGGAGTGAGGGTCCATGAGGGCGGTGAGCGTGAACACGGCTTATTCAAGCAAACTTAGTAGCAACAAAATATAGGAGTATCGAAAAATGGAACTAGGCGCATTTTCAATCAGTTTGGCTGTAAAGGACCTCGAAGCCTCAAGGTCCTTCTACGAAAAACTCGGCTTCGAGGTCGTGGGAGGCGACGCCTCCCAAAACTGGCTGATTCTCAGGAACGGCGATCACACCATTGGACTCTTCCATGGCATGTTCGAGCAGAACATCCTGACCTTCAATCCCGGCTGGGACAAGTTTGCCCAACCCCTCGACTCATACACCGACGTCCGCGAACTCCAGCGTCATCTGAAGGACAACGGCGTTGTCCTACAGACGGAAGCCGACGAGAACGGCTCCGGCCCCGCCAGCTTCGTGGCAGTGGACCCCGACGGCAATCCGATACTTGTCGACCAGCACGTCTGAGAGAGTTTACCAAGGTAAAGAGTCTCTCCCCCGTCGAACGGGGGAGAGATATAGAGAGGGGGCTTGCGCCTCACGCCTCGCCGTCGTCCATCTTGCGCACAGCCGCCCTCGCCGCCTCGATCTCGATTCCCCCGTCCTTCAAAATCCGCGAGGCCAGACCTTCTTCGGGTATCAGCAAGCCCAACATGATGTGCTCGCTGCCGACTTGACCTTCGAAAATCAGGTACGCCTCCCTTCGGGCTTCACTGAGAACGCGCTGGCTAGCATCGCTAAACTCGATCATGCGCCTTTCGGATTCCTGTCGCTCCCCACGCTCTGCGAGTTCCTCGAGTTTGTCCCTTGCTGCAGCGAGATCCAGGCCAAGGTCTCCCATCACCCGTGCTCCCGCTCCCCCGTCCTCATCGAGAAGCGCTAGCAAGAGGTGTTCTGGAGTAATCTCCTCATGCCCGAGATTGAACGCTTTTGTCCCCGCAACTTCAAAGACCTTCTTGGCCTCTTCGGAGAATGCGTAATCGAATTCCCTGCTGTCCCTCAGAGTGTCCGACATCCACTGCCAGTTAGTTGATATCGCATCCCCCGTTTCCGGGTCGAATTCGACACCCGCTCGGTCAAGCACGTCCTCCTCGGCGTAGATTGACGCACCCGTTCGGACCGCCAGCGCGATGGCATCGCTCGGCCTCGAGTCGCGCTCGATGATCGTGCCGTTCCGCTGAATTACGATCTTGCCGAAGAATGTTTCCGCCTTCAGTTCGCTCACTATGACGCGCTTTACCGTCCCGCCCAGGTCACCAATCATGGAGTCCATCAGGTCGTGGGTCATCGGGCGGACAGTTTCTCTACCCTGCATCTTCATGGCAATAGAGTCGCCTTCGGCCGGTCCTATCCAGATCGGCAGGTACTTGTTTACCTCTTTTCCTTTGAGAATGACCACTCGCTGTTGGTTCTTGTGACTTAGTTTGACACCTTCGACGGTCAATTCGAACATGGGGATACTCTCTCTTTCTAGGATGTGATTGTGCATCTGCGACCAGCTGGCAAACCCGTACTCCCGCGCGACCACGAGCTGTGCGTCGCGTAGTGAGAATGAAGGTTGTTCCAGTTGGCCTTCCTTGGTCACGAAGGGTCGAGGCATCGACTCCCGAAAACGCGCGACAGCCGGCGGTTGACCGGCTCGATACGCCTTCAGGAGGTCCTTGGCCTGATTCTTGAGTTGCTCAAGGCTCGGGCGCGGAGGTAAGAGATGAGGGGGCATAGGCACTCCTTTCCATTTGGCCCGGTGTCCGCGTGATCGGGCAGAAAAGAGTGTTCGTCACTCTGTCATGGAGGGGTAGGCTCAGCCTTTGCGCGGACTCGGAGGCGTCCCCCAAAGCACGTTCGCATCTTAGTCAAACATGACTGCTCTGTCAAACACAGCAATCTACATGGCACAATGTGCCCAACAGGATTCACCAATCTCTCCCCCGGAGGGGAGACACGGAGAGGGGGCCTTCCCCCCAGCAACCAGCACCCGACACCCAGCGCCACCATGTACACCTACGAAGACCACATGATGCACGACGCCTGGTACTTCGTGGACGACCGCACTGACACCGTCCACATGTACCACCTCGCCGAGCCGCTGAACGGCGGGCCGTCTTTCGTCGGACACGCAGTCAGCCGCGACCTCGTGACATGGGAGCGTCTTCCTACCGCCCTTGAGCTGGGACCGCCCGGTTCCTGGGACGACCTACGCATCTGCACCGGTAGCGTGTTGGAACGCGACGGCCGCTACTGGATGGCCTACTCGGCCACGAGCCACCTGGACAGCACTCTGGATGAGCAGCACCGCGTCCAGCGGGCCGGCATGGCCGTCTCGGACGACCTCACGACATGGACGAGGCTGACCGAAAATCCCGTCACCGAGGCCGTTGCTACCCACTACGAAGGCATGGGCACCGGCCAGCGCAGGATGCACCACTGGCGCGACCCCTTCCTGTTCGACGAAGGAGACTCCGTCTACCAGCTCGTATGTGCCCGGAGAAATGAGGGCCCCACGGGATCGCGCGGCGCCGCAGCGTTGGCCCGGAGTTCTGACATGCGAGTGTGGGAAGTCCTCCCGCCCCTGGAACACGACCGGATTTCCGACGAGATTGAGGTGCCACAGATATACGGCATAGGAAATAGGTGGTACCTCGTTTTCTGCACGCTCGGCCGCTTCCTGACGCCCGACCACGCCGGTCGTTTCGGCGATCGCCTGCCTGAACGCTCGAACTTCTCGATGGTCTCCGACAGTCCATTTGGACCGTTCAGCATGCACGGCACTGGACAGATAGTCGAGCACGACCCCGACGAAGTGTTCTACGCTGCCCAACTCGTCAAGTTCAAGGGCGAGTGGCACCTGCTGGCAACCGAGAAGGACGACCGCGGAGAGCGTATATCGGACCCCGTTCCCGTCGTCGCCGACGAGACGGGCGTGCATGCCGTCACCAACTCCAGTTGCCCTCAAGTTCCCTGTTGACGACCGACCCGCCCGGCCATTTCCCGTCGTGCAGGTCCAAGATGTTCTGAGCCGCCTCCAAACCCATCTCCACCATCGAAAGCTGGTCGTTGCCCGCTATGTGCGGCGACACGATGACGTTGTCCAGCGAGTATAGGGGATTGTCCGTAGGTGTCGGCTCCTCCTCGAACACGTCCAGCCCGGCACCCGCAATTTGTCCCGACTTGAGCGCGTCCACGAGATCGCTTTCCACCACCAGACCGCCCCTTGCCGTGTTGATGAGTACGCCGTTGGGATTCATCGTCGCCAGCGTCGTCTTGTTGATGAAGCCGCGAGTCTCGTCATTGAGAGGGCAGTGAAGGCTCACGTAGTCCGCGCTCCTCAGGAGCGTGTCGATATCGACCAGTTCGATCCCGTGCTCAGCCACGAATTCCTGGTCGGGATATAGCTCCGTCGCGATAACCCGCATCCTCATTGCAACCGCGCGCACCGCCAGGCTCCTTCCGATGCGCCCCAGTCCCACTATACCCAGTGTGCTGCCGCGAATCGGCTTGCGTGGCTCGGACGGCCATCCTCCGTTCCGCATCGCCCTATCGACCGTCACAGTGCCCTTCGCATTGCCAATGATTAGCGAAATCGCCTGCTCCGAGACCGCCTCGTGGTTCGAGTTCGGCGTGATAGTAACGACCACGCCACGCTCATTCGCCTTGTCGAGATCGATCTTGTCGAATCCCACTCCCATCCGGGCAATCACCCGCAGGTCGGGAAGTCCTTCCAGCACTGCAGCGGGATATCGCTCACCCCACGCCACTACGCCCCCGGCCCCCTGAAGGAACTCGATCTCCTCCTCATCGCTCCGATGACCCTGCCCGAACATCAAGTCATCCACCACACGGACGTCGAACCCCCGACCCTCCAGCAAACGAACCGCCGGCGCATTTGCATTATTTGGGTTGTCACCGCTGAATACTACTGTTGGCACCTTGTCCTCCTTAGCACAATTGTCTCTTTAGTTGAAACAAGACAGGCTCCCGCACCTACTCAGACTCTGACGGACTCTCCCTCGTTGAGTTTAGGGACTTCCGTGACATGCACAATCTTGCCGTCCCTGATTATCGCCACCGAACCTGAAGTCTCGATGGCTCGTCGCCGGGCCTTGATTGCTGCCCGTTTCAGGGCAGCCTCAGCCCCGACAAAGTCTGGGTGTCGACGTCTTTCGATTTGCTTAGTTTCCTGCATCAATGCCCTCTCGATTCCCTATGAGAACAAAACTCTCTCCCGAATCGTCGTACATCTCCCTGTCGTCCACCAAGTCTCTGTAGATATTCCAAAAAATTCTGCCATCCTGCCTGAAACCTTCGCCGAATGACACGTTCCGGCACTTCGTGTCCGCCCTCCAAGACCCTCTGTTTGACGCGCTCGATTGCCATCTCTACAGTCCGTAACCGCAGGTAGAAAAGCTCTACCCTGTATCCCCGTTCCTGCCAGTAGCGGATCGAGCGAACATGTCCGCGCCCACTGAGTGTCGTCTCAAACGCGAAGCTCTCTCCTCGATTTACATAGTCGCGCATAAACTTCAACATCAGCCTGCCCGCGCCAACTGCCGCCGCTTCCGGACGAAATGGACTCAGCCCCGCCGCTATCAGGTCCGCATTGATGAATGTGGGACAATTCGCCTCATTCGGCAAAAACTCCGTGGCAAACACGGTCTTGCCTGCTCCGTTCGGCCCGGCAATGATCAGTATTCTCTTGGAGGTCTCCATAACTCCCACGATGTCTCATCGGCCATCTGGATTCTAGCAGATTGCAAATCCTCATGACCTCGCTGTTTGACTTACCCCACTCCCTGTGCTCTGATACCCCTGCGAACCGCTGGCCGCATATTCGCTCACGCCACTCTTGGAGGTAGCCATGGAAGCGCTCAGAAAGCCCCTCGCAATCATCCTCGGTCTCACCGCCTTCGCCGTACTCTTCCACTTTGTGCTCAGCCCATTCTACAAGGACGTGATTGAGAGCCACGAAGTTTGGAACGTGCTCAACTGGTTCATGGCCCTTGGCGTGTTGATCGTTTTGATCGTTACCTATCTGGCCAAGAAGGAAGTTGGCAGGGAAAGCGACACCAACACTTACATCCGCGCAAACGTCGGCTTCTACGCCGCCGCGGCCCTGGCCATCGTCTACCTCTGGAACTGGTTCAATGAACTGGTCGTCGGCGGAGGATCGGAGGGCCAGGTCAATGGGAACTTCTGGGTCGTCATTGATGTGATGTACGTCATACTCGTGGCTAGGGTGAGCATGAGTCTCTGGAGAGACTCCTCCACTGGGTGACCCTCCGAGATCGATGACCGCCCAGCTGGAACAGGACATCCGTCAGGCCCTCGCCGACAACGCCATCCCCGACAAGGCCGAGGGCATGAGAGCCTACATGAAGTCGGAGATGCCCTTTCGCGGCGTCCAGAAACCCGCCCGGCGCAAGCTCCTGCGAGAGGTCCTCAAGAATAACCCACTGCCCGACAGGCAAGCCTGGCGGGACTCCATCATCGAACTCTGGCGATATGCGGAATACCGCGAGGAGCGCTACATGGCGCTGGATGTCGCTGGCGCGCCGCAGTACCGCGCACACCGCACCCCTGACATCCTGCCCATGCTCGAAGAGATAGTCGTGAACGGGGCTTGGTGGGACTACGTCGACGAGGTTGCCACCCACCGGCTCCGCGAACTCCTCGAACGGTTTCCCGAAGAGATGACCCCCGCCATGCGGTCATGGAGCCTCGACGCCAACATGTGGAAACGCAGGTCGTCCATCATCTGCCAGATAAACCGAAAGGATGAGACCGACCTCGCCCTCCTCTTCGACTGCATCGACCCCAACCTCTCGCACCCCGACTTCTTCATCCGAAAGGGCATCGGGTGGGCCCTACGCTCCCTCGCCTGGACCGACCTGGCTACCGTCGAAGACTACGTAGCCCGCAACCGCGAACGCATCAGCAAGCTCTCCGCCCGTGAAGCACTCAAGAACGCCGATAAGATTCGGGGGCGTACGCCTTCTTAATCAGACTGGAGTGACGAGCTGCAGTGTCTTGGGCTGTTCCGCGAACACCCCTGTTTTGTTCTCGTCCGTAAGGGGAATATGAGAATGAATGAGATGAGCTGTGCTGGTCTCAGGCTCGCCCAATCGATGGCCTCAATCTATGCCGACTATCCCGGGGTAAGCGCGATTCTCGTCGGTGGTTCTGTCTCGCGAGGACACGCTGACGAGCACTCGGATCTGGAGATCGGCGTATTCTGGAAGACGTCTCCTTCCGACGCGGATCGTATGGCAGCCGTCAGCCGAATGGGTGGAGAGGTTTGGAAATTCGAATCCTTCCTCGATGGACGTCGAGCAAGTGAGCATATTGGGCTTTCCGGGGCGACCGTTGAGGGGAAGCGCTTGAAAGGGACGGCGATGGTCTCTCCGATTCACCTGACCGTTGATACTACAGAGGAGTGGATCAGGTCCCTGATTGATGACCTCGATACCGACCCTCAGAAGTATGAGCTTTCGGCAGCTATCCGTTATGGAATACCACTCTACGGATTTGACCTGATCGAACGATGGAAAAAGAAAGTTACGAGCTACCCCAAGAATCTTGCAATCAAGTTGGTTCAGCAAAATCTGTGGCTGGGCCCCTGGTTCAATTGGTCAGCTTCCATAGAGCGGAAAGATCACCTGTTTCTGGGCCGACATTTGGTCTGTATGCAGCAATCGATAGTTAACATATTAGCGGCCCTCAATCGTGAATACGTGCCTTCAATGGAGTACAAATCAGTGGATTGGTTACTCGAAGGGACGCATATCAAGCCCTTAGAATGTACGACTCGATTGAGGGCCACGTTTGAGACGGCCGATCAGGGCAAGGCGGTAAGGGAATTGATCGAATTGGGTATGGAGGTGTTCGACCTCGTCGAACTTCACCTGCCTGAGGCCAACGAAGTTTCTCTCTTCGATGCCCATCCTGAAATCAACACGGTCTGGGCGAGGCAACGCTGGTCCCCCTATCCTGCCTACACGCTGGTCCGCCAAATAGCTCGTGGCGAAAAACAAGATTGAAACAGGTCCTTAAAGGGGGTACTTAGGCCACTACGGACTTAGCCGTACCTACCTCTTCCCCGCCTCGATCATATACCTCGCCGCATAGAACCCAAGCTCCTCGCCTGCCTCAAACCGCTCCTGGAGCGCGAGCAGGTATCTCAGGTGTGTATTCACCGTGAACCCCGGAACCTCCCAGGGGATCGCTTTCAGATAGTAGACGATCGCTCCCACGTCCCCGAACACTATCCGGCCCTCCCACTCCTCGACATTCACGATTGAAAGTCCTGTTTCCTCCAGCATCGGAACGTACTTCTCCGGCGTGGCGTCCGGGAACTGTGGAGCCGCATCGAACGCCGCCTGAAGGTCCCACAGCCACATCCCGTGCACCTGCTGAGTCAGGAATGTGCCGCCCGGCGATAGGACGCGCACAACCTCACTGGGATTGAAGTCTGCATGACGGTTCAGCACGAGATCGAACTCGCCGTCACCAAACGGCATCGGACCCGTTTCGGAGACAGCGACCTTCACGACCTCAGCGCCCAGAGGCGAAAGCCTCTCGCTCGCCAGTTTGAAATTCGGGGCATAGTCCTCGGTAGCAGCTACCCTCGCGGGCCAATGGTCTCGCAGGCTTGAGAATTTCTCTCCGCCTCCTGTGTCCATATCGATCACCGACGACGCATTCCCCATCAGTTCCGCCGCCCGATCAAGGTACGACCATGGCTCCCTACCGCCCTTGAACCGACCGTCAAGGTACGAAAAGTCCCATCCACTGAACGGCTGCCGCTCCTCACGCAGCCATGCCTCCACGAGTTCATCCCGGTTCATTCCCAATAGACGGACGGCTCCCGTTCCCCTCAAACCTGAATCGTTCGCACTCCATATAGTGGAATGCGCGAGTCTGCCGAGACGATGCTCAGCCCCTCCGCCTGAGCCTGGGCAACGAGCATTCTGTCGAAGGGGTCCCGGTGGTGGAGGGGAAGATCGCCCGCCTGCTCGGCGTGGAGCGAGGTGACGACAAGCTCGGAAAACCCCGACTCTTCAAGCAAGGAGGCTATGCCTTTCGGGGCATCGAGCTTGCCGATTGATCGTTTGATGGCGATCTCCCAGATGCTGACGGCGCTGAAGAATACCTCGTTGTCGGGATCGATGATGGCGCTGCGGACGGACGGCGCCAAGTCCGGATGGTCTTCAAGAGCGCGCAGCACCACACTGGTATCCAGCAAGAGGCGCTGCACTACCTGCCCTCAAACGCATCAATGACTTCGGAAGGCGTTTGGTCGAAGTCCGGCGCTATGTGGATCTTCCCCTTCAGCGCGCCCAACTTGCGCTCCGCTCTCCGATGTGGGACGAGATCCAAGTACGGCTTGCCCGCCTTCGCTATGACGATCTTTTCTCCCTGCCACGCAAGTTCACCAAGCCGGGACAGTTGCGACTTCGCCGCATGCATATTCACCTGCATTTGAGCGCCTCACATTTAGCTAAGCTAGACTAAGCTTATACCATTGCCTCAACGTTGTAAAGCGGCCATTTCCGGTTGTAATTCGCTGAATGCCCGGGGAGATATCAAGGATCAAAAGCCGCTCTCCCACCGGGGTAGTGAAACAGAAAGGGGGCCAACAAGACCCCCACTCCACGCTCTCTCCAATCTCCGCGGTGAGTCCGCCCTACCGGTAGTAGTGCGCCACCGTCTCTTCGGCCTTCGTCTTTGCCTCGACCAGCGACGGCTGGCCATTCTTGTTGGCCTCCACCGCTCGCTGGAAGGCGGGCACGAGCTGGTCAGGCGTCTCGACAACCTCGGCATGCGCTCCAAGTCCCTCGGCCACCTTGGCATACTCGCCGCCGAACTTATTCGTGTCGAACTTCTCGCTGGAGTACGGCATGTGGCTGTCGTAGTGCGTCATCACGCCGTTGTTCAAGACGATCGTCATGATGCCGATCTCCGCCCGCGTGGCCGTCTCGATATCCAGGCCCGACATGCCGAACGCGGCGTCTCCCATGACGTTGATGACATGCCTCTCCGGTGCAGCCAGTTTCGCCCCCAGTGCAAGCCCAAGGCCGTAGCCAAGCTGCGTCGACTTGCCCCAGCCGATGTAGGAGTGCGGTGTGTTGGATGGCCAGAACGGGACGAACTGCTCCCGCGGATAGCCGGAATCGTGCGTCACAATCGAGTTGTCGGGATTGACCACCTTCTTTAGCTCGGTGAGCACGCGGTACGGGCTGATAGGCAGTTCGTCTGAGGTCAGGTGCGGACCCCATTCCTTCATAAACTCTGCCTTGACCGTCGCGACCTCCTCGATCACGCCGTTCACGTCGCCCCGCCCATTCTCGCCCACCTGTCGCTTGACCTCTTCGATCAACTGCCGCAGCACCAGCTTGGCGTCGCCAATCAGCCCGTAGTCGATCTCATGGTCCTTGTTGATGTCCTCGACACCGTTTGTAATCTGCGCCAACGGCACGTTCTGCGGCACAGGGGCGTTGAAGTGCGAATTTGTAAAGCTCGCGCCGACTCCCAGTACGAAGTTAGTCTTCTGAAGGTAGTGATGCACCATCAGCGTCCCGGAGTTTGCTCCCGTCCCAAGTGCCAGCGCATGACTCTCCGGGAAGGCGCTCTTCCCCGCCAGCGTCGTCATCACGGGAATATTCGTCAGCTCAGCAAACTCGATGAGCTCATCGTACGCCTCCGCGTAGTGGACGCCCTGGCCCACGTACATCATCGGGGCGCTGGCTCTCAAGAGCTCCGTCACCGTCTCACGCACCACGTCCGGGTCGGCCGACGACCGGTGCACCTTCACAGGTCGATAATCAAATTCACCCGGATACTCTCCCATTGCCACGTCTGAAGGAGTCTCGATCAACGTCGGGGCCGGACGGCCGTGCTTCATCTGCGTGAAGGCGCTCCGGAACATCTCGGGGATGCGAGTCGCGTCGCTGATGTATCCGCTCCACTTGGTGATCCCGCCGTAGTGACTCACCGAGTCGAAGCCAGGGTGAACGCCGAAACGATCGCGGTCGTGTCCCCCCGGCAGCACGAGGAACGGCACGTTATCCGCGAATCCCTGCGCCACGCCGCCGAAGGCGTTCTCCGCCCCCGGTCCGCGCTGCATCGTGAATACCCCAATCCTCCGGCCGTTCATGATGCGGCTGTACCCATCCGCCATGTTCACGCCCGCCCGCTCCTGCCGTGTAATGATGGGCCGTATCCCTTCCTTCGCCGCTGCATCGATCAGGGTCTGCGCCGGAAACGCGGCTATCCACTCCACTCCTTCGGCCTTCAGAATCTTCGCTATTGCGGTATCGCCGTCCATCCCTCACTCCTTAACGGTTCGTAGTCCAAAATTCGCCAGCGCATCATATCAGGGAACATCTGACTCGTCACCCGCTCACACAATAGCCCCCGTCCCACATCTCGTAGGTGCGATTCGCGAATCGCCCCGCCTGTGGGGCTGTACAGGCGTGTCAGTAACTGGCTAAGAGGCACCCACAATCTCTCCCACGCCGGGCTGATAGGGGTATGTAAAATGGATGTCTGCAACGATCCGGCCCCGTCTCTCTGTCATTCCGAGAGGAGCGAGAATCTAGAATCAGTTACCGCAAGACCGGAAAGCCGGTGCCGCGTTTCTGTCGTGACCGAGAGGGAAAACAGCGTAAGACTTCTCTATGTCAGCTTTACGTTGGGACAGACACCTCAGATTCTTCGACTCCGCTCCGCTGCGTTCGGAATGACAGAGACGGGGGTGCTTTCTCGTCAGTGGAGAGTGGAGCGCTAGGCACATTCATACCCCCGTCAGCCGCCGGGGGAGAAATACAGAGAAGGGGGTTCCCGCTGTCACTTGAAAGCCTGTTCGAAGGGCGATTCCACATATGCACCGACAAAGTAAACGTGGTCTCCCAGGGCCCCAAGAATCATGGAGTCCTCAGCGCCCTCTGCGGTGAAGCTCCACCAAGAAACCACCACTCCGCCGGATACTCAAAAAGGGAAGCCGCCCCTATACCCTCGAGAATTTCTGCACTCGCTGGCCTTCGAGGACCTCGCCGATGTAGATGTCGCCGCGCGAGTCGACCGTGACGCAGTGCGGCGACACGAACTGTCCCGGCGTCCGGCTCTCCTCGCCGCCCCACCGCCCGATCAGGTTCCCATCACAGTCGAGAATGCTGAACCGGGACTCAAGCTCAGTCACCAGCACAGTGTCGTCAGGCCCGAAGCTGACTGAGGTCGGCAGCCGAAAGTCCGCCGTCCAGATTTCGAGGAAGTTCCCGTCCTGGTCGAATAGCTGGAGCCGGTGGTTCTCCCGGTCGCACACGACCACCCGTCCCTTAGGATCAATGCCGATCCCGTGCGGATTATGGAAGTGTGAAGAATCCTCCTTGCCTGGCGCTCCCCACGCCAGCAGATACGTCCCATCCGCCGCGAACTTGTGAACGCGGGCGTTCAAGTAGCCGTCCGAGACAAAGATCTCACCCGACTCATTCGCAGCAATGCCTGTTGGACGGTTGAACGGCCCAGCAGCTTTCACTACCAGGAACTTCTCGACCTCTCCGCCCGTGTCCGAGGGCTGGTCCTTGTTGCCCAGCGTCATCAGAAGCTCGCCGTCAGGAGAGTATTTCGTAACCGTGTGACTGCCCATGTCGGCGAAGTACAGGTTCCCGTCTTTCCCAATTGTCATCCCATGCGGCTGGTTGAATCCAACATCCCATGCCCTGAGGAAATTTCCTTCCCGGTCGAGCACCATCACCTTGTGGTCGCTCCGAGTGAACAGGTAGATGTTGTCGTCGCTGTCCGCGGCGATGCCCGCTACCTGGAAGAACTCATACCCATCCGGCAGCGTTCCCCAGCCCTCCACCGGCTCATACGTGTGTTCACCAACTCGATATCCCATTACCAAGACCTCATTGAATTCTCGTCCAATCGCCCCAGCCCGGATGGACTGCGCTACTATACGTCTTGCCACATATCAGGTCAACGCTCTACGACTAGTCTTACGTGCTCAACGCCTTGCCCGAGTCACTCGCCGCAATCGTCATTCCTCCAAAAATAACCCCCCGTCCAACCCCCGTAGGGGCGATTCGCGAATCGCCCTTACCGCCATTTTCAGGATTGGTGGTGTCGGTGACAACCGACATGAGCGATTAATTCGAACATAGTCGGGTTGCTAGACGCCGGCGTCGGATAGGCTCCCACCATCGGTCCCGCACCCCACACCGTCATTCCCGCGAATGAACGTCAACCCGTACTCCGATACGAGGCGGGAATTCTCATCTTCCCTCTACACCCTCCGCGCCCTCTGCGGTGAATCCGACCGTAACCCGGAAACCGGCGCCTACTCTTGACATGGCACAAGCCCAATAAGTACGATTCAAATAGAGGCAGGACGCAAAGTTGAACGCGGCAGCAGAGTATCCGAGCAGGGACCGCATCCAACCGGCCCTTTCGACCCAAGAGTGACCACATGCCGCAGAAGTACCAGAGAGAGATCGAGGAGATCCTGCAGCAGGCCGGAGACATGGGCCTTGCTGACCCTCCCGAGCGTCGCCCCAAGCAGGGATTTGGACGACTAGCCTGGGAATACTTCAAGCAGTCCATCGGCGGCAGCGCCTTCTCCATAACGCCCGGTCGGGTTATGCTCGGTGCGGTGCTCATTCTCCTGGCAGCCCTCGTGCTAAACCTCGCCACACCCGGCTTCGGCATCGTCGGAATCCTCGCGTGGCTCGGCTTCATCCTCTTCATCGTCGGCTACGCCTTGTTCTTCATCAAGCCCAAGCCAGTACAAAAGCGATGGCGGGGCGACGTGATCGAATACCAGGGCGACGACTCCCTCTGGGACAAGCTCCGCAAACGACTCCAATAGTCCCACCCCAACCGGTAAGGCACAACGAAGGAGGCCCCGCGGTTAGCGGGGCCTCTTCTTTATCATCTATCAACTATTTGCGACAACGGCAGGCTAGGGGAGTACCCTCACACCGCGCACTCGCCCTCGCCGCGTTCCAACTGGTACTTCACCGTCTTGTCCCAGTCGATGTACTCCTGGAGCGTGTCGCGGTTCAGCTCCCCAACATCCTTGAACTCCTGTAACAGAGGCTCGAACTCCTTGGGACCAAGCCGCGCGGCGAAGTCCTTGAACTCCTCACCCTGTTCGCGGTACGCCCAGTAGAACTTGATCACCTTCTCCAGTGCGTCCGGCACGCGTTTGGCAGGAACCTTCGTCCTCGTCCTGAGTCCAATGCGCGTGTCGCCCTCCTCGTAGCTTCCGCCCAGGAAGAGCTCGTACGCCGGTACCTGGCCTCCCGGCGCCTTCGAAGCCGCGCCGTGGAACCCGATGTCCGCCACGTGATGCTGGCCGCAGCCATTCGGGCACCCGCTCATCTTGACGTGCATCCGGCGTGTCAGCGGGTCGTCTATCTCCATCCCTTCGATCTTGTCAATAACCGCCCGGCCCAGCCCCATGGAGGAGGTGATGCCGAGCTTGCAGCTGTCCGTGCCTGGGCAGGACACCACGTCGCTGATCTCGTGAACTCCGGACTGGCCGAATCCAATCTCGTTCAGGTCCTCCCAAAGGGCATGCAGCGCTCCCTCGGGTACCCATCGGAACGTCAGGTTCTGCTGGTGCGTGATCCGCGCCCTGCCTCCGGCATACGTCCGCGCCATGTCCGCGAGCTTGTGGAACTGGTCCGCCTGGATGTCCCCTTGGTAGAGCTTCACGTTCACGGCCTTGTATCCCGTCTGCCTCTGGTCGACGACATTCGTCTCCACCCAGTGTTCGTACTCAGAGGAGGTCGACCCGTTGCGGTACACGCTGTTCACAGCCGGAGCGTCCACCGACTCATCCTCGATGAACAGCAGGGACGTGGGATCGAACGACCTCTGCGCCCAATCGCCCCTCATCTCCTCCTCGACCTCCTCGCGGAACGCGTCAATGCCGACCCGGGCGATATGGAACTTGATCCTCGCCTTCATCTTATTCTTGCGAAGCCAGTCCGTGTGGTGGAAGATGCGAAGCACCGCCTCAGTAACCTTGAGGTACTCGTCCATCGGAACGAAGTCATAGAGCGTCGGCGCGATCTTCGGCATTATCGACGTGCCGCCGCCGACCCTGATCTCGAATCCTCGCTGGCCGCCCTCCACCTTCGGGATGAACCCGACGTCGTGGATGCCTGTGATTGCGCAGTCCCGCGCGCATCCCGAGAACGCCGTCTTCACTTTCCTCGGAAGTGCCTGCGTGTATGGGTGCCGCACGAAGTACCGCGCATAGGCCGCCGCGTATGGTGTCACGTCGAATAGCTCGTCGGAACACACTCCCGCCAGCGCACAGCCCGTCACGTTACGCACGGTGTTCCCGCACGCCTCCCTGGTCGTCAGCCCGACCTCGCCAAGCACTCGCATCACGTCCGCCGCGTCCTCCAGCTTGACGTGGTGATACTGGATATTCTCCCGAGTCGTTACGTGCCCCTTGTTCAGCGGTGCGAACTTTGCCGAGACTACGCCAAGGGCGTCAAGCTGGTCGGCCTTCAACCCGCCGAACGGTATCTTTATTCGCATCATCTGGGCGTCCGGCTGACGCTGACCGTAGACGCCCTGCTTCAGCCGGTACGCCAAGAACTCGGTCTCATCGAACTCACCGCCCTGGAACCGCTGTACTTGGAGCTCGAAATCGTCGATCTCCTGCGGCATCACGTCGATGATGCCGGCGGTCCTCTGCTTGAATTCGGTGGTCGTCATGGTCTGTGCTCCTCTTGATAACGAAAAACCCCGCTCGGCATGTGTTTGAGCGGGGCACATATATTGCGTTTTCTATTTGGACAAACGACTATGCGCGGCCCCTCGGACCCTTCATACAGGCGCACTTGAAAACGTCTATCCTCATACTTGCTCCAAGTCTAGCAATCACATGAAACTGTGTCAATGTTCCCTATACCCACAATCCGTTCGATTCATACCTACGATCTCCCCCCGCCGGGGGAGAGACACAGTGAGGGGGCTCCGACAACTGCCAGCGAAAGCATGTAGAAGGGTAATGCCTTACTCAGACGGGGCCATCTACCCCATTAATTCCACCGCACGGTTCAGGATCCTGTGCCCCACCTCGTACTTGTCCATCAGTGGAAGCTCCTCGGTCCCCCCTTCGCGGTCAATCAACGTAACCCTGTTCGTCTCCACCTCGAATCCGCTGCCTTCCTCAGTCACGTCATTAGCCGCGATCAGGTCAAGTCCCTTGTCTCGGAGCTTCACCTGCGCATTGGAGACAAGCGATTCCGTCTCCGCGGCGAAGCCTATCCGCAATACGTCAGTAGGCACCTCTTTGAAGAAATCTTCGTTCTTGAGCAGCTGCAGGACCATCCCCTCGCCGTCGGCCTCTTTCTTGATCTTCTGAGCGGCCACCTCCGCCGGACGGTAGTCACTCACAGCCGCCGCCATCACGAGGATATCGGCCCCGGCACACGCTCCCAGCACGGCATCACGCATCTCGGCCACACTGGACGCTCGCCGAATCTCGACGCCCGTCGGATCGTCGAGAGCGGTCGGCGCGGTTACCAGCGTAACCTTTGCGCCTCTGTCCCGTGCCGCCTCCGCTATTGCGTACCCCATCTTCCCCGACGAGCGGTTGGTGATGATCCTCACTGGATCGATCGGTTCCTGCGTCCCTCCGGCGCTCACAACAACGCTTCGTCCCGCGAGGTCGCCGTTTCGCCCCAGCACCAACGCGATGTGTCCCAGTAGCTCAGGCGTCTCCAACAACCGTCCCTTGCCCGAAAGCCCCGATGCCAGGTGCCCTGACGCAGGCCCCGCGAAAGATACGCCACGTCCGCGAAGCGTCTCGATGTTCTCCCGCGTGGCGACGTTCTCATACATATGCCCGTCCATTGCTGGCGCCACCAAGACGGGCGCGGTGGTCGCGAGAATCGTAGTGCCGAGTGCGTCGCCTGCCAGACCGTTCGCGACCTTGGCAATGAAGTCCGCCGTAGCCGGCGCCACGACCACGAGATCGGCCCGCTCGGCAACCGCCACGTGATGGATGCCAAGCTCCGATTCCGGATCGAACATGTCCGTAACGACGGGTCGATGGGTGATGCTGCGGAACGTAATCGGCGAGACGAATTTCGTCGCGCTTTCCGTCATGACGACATCCACGCAAGCTCCCGCCTGCGAAAGCTTGCTGGCCAGATCCACCGCCTTATAGCAGGCAATGCTCCCCGTCACACCTAATACGATGTTCTTGTCCTTAAACGGACGCGGCATCGAGCGGCTCCCCAGCATACGCGTACCTAGATTACTTAGCTATATGGTACGGTGAAACTCCTCACCCTTGAAAGGTAAAACACGTCCCGTGTTTGTAGACCTTTGAAGGTGATCTAGACACTGCCAATCCGGCGGAGGCCGGAATCCAGAGAATCCAAGAAACGCGCCCAACCCCTACACTCCCGCCAACAGCAAATCCGTCATTTCCGCGAAGGCGGGAATCCAGTCTGGCTCTTTGCGTTCTCCGCGCCCTCTGCGTGGAAGAAAAAACCCACCACAGACGCGGCCAACCTACCCCGAACGCTCCGTCACATTCATCTCGTGGATGATCTTCAACCCCGCCATCGTCAGATTGTCGTTCACCACGTCGAAGACGCCCGTCTCCTCTGCGATAATATGCGCGGGTCCTCCCGTCGCGATAACCTTCGATCCTCCGCCCAACTCCCGGTCGAATCGCGCCACCATTCCCTTCACCATCTCGGTGTACCCAAGCACTAGGCCCGACTGCAGCGCATGGATCGTGTTCCGTCCAATCGCAGTAGAAGGCCGCTCCAACTCGACGTGACGGAGCTGGGACGCCGCCTGGTACAACGCTCCCGCCGCGACATGTATGCCTGGGGCAATGGCCCCGCCGAGGTACTCGCCGTCCTTCGTCGTCGCGTCAAACACCGTCCCCGTCCCGAAGTCCACGACGATCGCCGGTCCGCCGTACAGCATGAGCGCCGCCGCGGCATCCACGATCCGGTCGGCCCCAACGTCTCTGGGGTTGTCATACAGGATATTGATGCCAGTCTTCACGCCCGCTCCAACGACGAGTGGCGACTGGTCAAAGTAGTTCTCGCTCACCTCGACGAACGCCGCAGTCAGCGATGGCACCCCGCTGCACATCGCCACGGCGGTCACCTTGTCGGCGTCCAAGCCCCGTGTCGGCAGCATGTCCGACATCATCAAGCCGTACTCGTCAGCAGTCCTTCCCCGCTCCGTGTTGATGCGCCACGACGCCTCAGGCATATACGGTTCGCCGCCGGGCACGTCGGCAAATACCCCGATCTTGATATTCGTATTCCCTATGTCAATAGCAAGAAGCATTTGCTTTGTATTGCCTGGACACTAGCCACTCCCATAGACGTCTACGCAATACTCTCTACGTTCTTCCTCTCTCTGCGGTGAATATTCCGGAATTTTTGAAATTTCCTAGTCCGTGACCGCTACCCCTTTCGCCTCCCACTCAGCCTTCATTTTCTGGTACGCAGCCTCGAACTCCTCGCTCCCGTCGTCCTCCCATCGGTCGAAGTCGATCCCCCGGATCGTCCCTTCCTCTCGGCCCGTGATGATGCGCGGATTGGGATTCCTCGGCGTGTGGTACGTCGTCCCTCCCGGTAACTTCAGGATGCCGATCACCCTTGGCCGGTTCCCCACGATCTGCTTGTTCGCCGCGACCTTCTTCAGCATCTCCTCGTCCACCTCGAGTCCAAGCCCCGGCGCTTCCGGCACGGGAGACAGCCCCTCGCTCACGGGGATGCGCTCCGTGGTGATGTCCTCCTCGTACTGGTCGTCGAGGTTTATCGAATGCCCGCTGGCGCTGGGCAGCACCGCCGCCAGGTGGAGCGTCATCGCCTTCATCAGCGTACCGCCCGTTAGCTGCAAAATGATCTGCGCGTTGGCCTTAGACGCCAGGATCCCCCGCGTCATGATGTCGTGCACCGAGTGTCCCATCATGTATGCGTCGGCAACACCGTGAGCCGTCTCCGGATACCCTCCGCCAATAGGAACGCCCCCGTGTACGATGGTCAGACTCGTATGGTGCCGAAGCTCCCTCCAACCGTCGAAGTCTGACCGGGGCAGGGCGTCCTCGATGAACCCCACGATGGGATATTTACGCTCTATCTCTGCGATGAGTGGTTTCACGGCGGCGACCGTCCTCCCGCCCCCGTTGAAGTCGAAGTGGATCTTGAACCCCGTCGGAAGGTCGAGATCAGAAGCCGCGTCCGCCTGTTCCAGCGGGTCATACGATGCATTAGTATGCATCTTGAACACCATGTACCCCTCGTCCCGCGAACGCTGCACCTCTTGGGCGAATATCTCCGCCGGACACGGTCTCGTCCAAGCCGCGACCGTCATCTTGTCCCGCACCTTCTCGCCCAGCAGCTTGTAGACAGGCACTTCCAGGTACTTGCCCATAACGTCGTACAACGCCGAGCCGAGACCCAGGTTGAAGTCGTTCATCATGAAGTCGAACGGGTTGCGGTCGATCAGGTGCTCGAACGTCGAGGCGGGCGGGGGAGGCCCGGGCCAGTCATAGTCGCCATACCCCACAATGCCGACATCGGTCTTCACCTTGAACACCAGGCGGCAGTCTATCCCACCCATTCGGCCGCGTCCGGCCACGTTGTCGTACCGCTTCGCCAACGCCGGATGAATCGGTATACACTCGATATCGGTGATCTTCATGCGTCACCCCTCGCGTAGGGCCTCGAATGGGACTAGCCTACCACGTCCGCTATACCGTGAGAACACTGCCTACCCTCGCGTCTTCTTCTGCGTTATAACCCCATCATCATTCACGAACATTCAATATCACCTCTTATGACGTTCGTGCTGAGCCTGTCGAAGCACATGCACCTTCAACACAATGAATGAACCCCCTCTAACAGGACCCCTTTCCACCCACTTGACAACGTATGATAGAATGCAATTACACACTCTTCAGTAAGTATATAACGCCCATCTTTGTAGGAGATCAACATGGCCGCAGCCGGCAATGTCATAGAGACCAACTCACTCACAAAACACTACGGCCAGATCGTCGCAGTCGATGCCCTGTCAATGTCCGTTCCACAAGGCCACGTCTTCGGACTGCTCGGGCCCAACGGCTCCGGCAAGACCACCACCATGAGCATGCTGCTCGGTCTCGTGCGGCCCACCTCTGGAGGCTTCAATCTCTTCGGCGCCTCCGACGGTCTCGAATCGGCCCTCCACCGTGTCGGCGCGATCATCGAGTCCCCTTCCTTCTATCCCTACCTCACCGGACGCCAGAACCTCCTCTACTTTCAGGGAATATCGGGACGTGGGTCCTCGGACGAAATCGACGGACTGCTCGATGAGGTCGGCCTGACGGGCAGGGGAGACCACAAATTCCGTACCTACTCCCTCGGCATGAAACAGCGCCTCGGACTCGCATATGCCCTCCTAGGCGACCCCGAACTCCTCTTCCTCGACGAGCCCACCAACGGCATGGACCCCGCAGGCATGGCCGAGGTTCGCGACCTGATCCGCAGCCTCGGCACCGGCGGAAGGACCGTCCTCCTGTCCAGCCACCTTCTCCACGAGGTCGAGCAGGTATGTGACAGCGTCGCCATCCTGTCCAGGGGCAAGCTCATCGCCCAGGGCGATGTTGCCGATCTCCTCAGGTCTCAGGACGAAATTCGACTTCAAACGACCGACAACGACAAAGCCGTCCAGGTCCTCTCAACGCTGGACTGGATCGACGACGTGAAGATGGAAGATGGCGAGGTCGTCGTCGGAGCCACCAGCGACCGCGTCCCGGAAGTATCGACTGCCCTCGGACGCTCGGAAGTCTACGTCACAGGCATCTCCACCGGCCAGAAGTCCCTGGAAAGCTACTTCCTCGAAGTCACCGGCGACAATGGGGACGGAAGCGAGTGACGGTTCTAGTACCAATAGCATTCAAAACGGCCAACTTACCCGAGAGTACATCCTAAGGAACCCAAAACATGCTGATTGCCCACATCCTCCGACTCACCAGATGGGAGTGGTTCAAGCTCCGCAGGCGCTGGATGCCCTGGATAATCCTCGCTATCGCCGTGCTTCTCGCCCAGGTTGGGTTCTGGGCCAGCTACGCCGCCTACCACAACGATACCGTGCAGGAGGTCTTTGGCGGCGGTTCCTCTTCGTTTAGCGCCACCTTTGAGAGAGATGGAGAGACTGTTGCGGTGGGAATGTCCTGCGCGGACATAGTCAACGACCGCATGCCGCCTGAACTCGATCAGCTCACCGAAGAACAAAAGCAGATGTTCCTAAATGATGTGGAGGAATTCTCCAGAGAAGGCGCATGCGAAAATTTCCAAGCCGCCGACGAGTTCCGTAAGGGATTCACGCTCCCTGACAGCATCACCGAAGCAATCGGGGGATTCTCGTCCGTTGGGCCACTCCTCATCATGGTTCTCGCAGCCTCCATCATCGGCAGCGAGTACGGCTGGGGCACTCTGCGCAACGTCCTCACCAGGGGCACCGGCCGCTGGCAGCTCCTGTCCGCTAAGCTCCTCCTGCTTCTGCGACTGTGTTCTGACTTCCTTATCATCATCGCCGTCTTTGCCGTCGTCTCCAGCTTCATTGCCGCCGTCATTCCTCCGAGCGAGACGGGTGAATTGGCCGACCCGGGTGAGTGGCTGGACATCGTTGTCGAGTACCTGAAGATCGTCTATTCGCTCATCCCATTCATAGCCCTCGCCGTGTTCCTCACCGTGCTCACCTCGTCCACGGCCGTCGGCATAGCCGTATCCATCGGGTACTACCTGGTCGAAGCAATCCTCTCGCCGCTGCTCAATCTCAATGACACGCTTTCCAATGTTACCAACTACCTCCTCGTTGCAAGCGTCAACACATGGAACGCCGCGCCACTCGTCGACGTGGAAGTGAACAGCGTCTCCGGGGAGCAGTCGTCCGACGCTCTCCAAGCCTTCCTCGTCATCCTCGTATACACCGCCGTCCTCCTCGCAGCCTCATTCTGGCTCTTTATGCGCCGCGACATCGCCGGCGCCCGAGGCGATTGATCAACAATGGTAAAGTGAGGATCTACACAAATCTTGTGAGGAATTACAAGCAACCACGTTCGCCCTGAGCCTGTCGAAGGGCACTTGAATCGCAAAGCTCTGTAACCTTCGAGTTGTTAGCTGCTGTGCCTACCCGCGTTCGCACAGTAGGGAACTCGGCAAATGGAGGCGACCCACGATGAATTCCATTCTCACAATCGCCTACTCTGCGCTATGCGCCATCTTCCTCCTATCCGCGGCATGTGGAGATGACCCCGCCGAAGACCACTTCAATAGAGGAGTCGAGTACTACCAGTCCGGCGAGTACCGCCTCGCAATCCAGGAGTACGACAAGGCAATTGAGCTCAGTCCCGAAACGTCCTCCTCTTACCTGAACAGGGGAAATGCCTACCGAAAGCTCCGTGAATACGACCGCGCGCTGGAGGACTACGACAAGGTCATCAAACTTGAGCCTGGCTGGAGCTGGCCTTTCATCCAAAAGGGAGTCGTCTACCTGGACTTGGACGAGAACCTGCAAGCGATTGAGTATTTCAATCAGGCCATTGAACTGGACCCCTTTCAGCCAGCCCCATATGACAACAGAGGGCGTGCTTACTATAAGCTCCGTGAATACCATCAGGCGATTGCGAACTATGACGAGGCAATCGAACTCGATCCTCACTACAGCTGGTCATACAGCAGTAGGGGGCATGTCTACTATCAGCTAGCCGAGTACGGTAAAGCCGTCAAGGAATACGACAAGGCGATCGAGCTGGATCCCGACTCTAGCTCGTCACACATTAGCTCAGCACGACACTACAGGGAACTCGCCGACGGCTATCTGTATGAGTACCGCCTCTCAATCGAGAACTACGGCAAAGCACTAAAGAACGACCCGTCCAGCGCCGATGCATACAACAGCAGGGGGTATGTCTACCTTCAGGTGGCCGAGTACCGCAGGGCAATCGAGGACTTCGATAAGGCCCTCGAACTCAGCCCCGACAAAGTGTCCGCCTACAGAAACAGAGGAGATTCCCACAAGGAGTTGGGCGACTTCCGGCGCGCATTAGACGACTACGACAAGGCTATCGATCTCGCGCCCACATCATTTGCCGCGTACTTCGGCAGAGCACTCGTCTATCAAGCACTCGAGAACAGCCGCTGCGCAACAGAAGACCTGAACAAAGCCCTGTCCCTCGCGAACAACCCCTCCCTCCGCGCCGAAGTCGATAAGGTCCTCGCCCAGCTGCAGCAGTAGCTCCCGTTCGCCGCACAACCTCCTGCCCCGTCCTCCACATCGGGTATACTACTCCCTAGCACAATACTCTCTACTTTCCCGGTATCTTATGACCACTACCACCCTCCAGACCCTCACTTCCCTGTGCCGCCGCCGTGGATTCCTCTTCCAGAGCAGCGAGATCTACGGCGGACTTGCCAGCACCTGGGACTACGGCCCCCTCGGCGTCGAGCTCAAGAACAACGTCAAGCGCCACTGGTGGCAGACCTTCGTCTGGGGTCGCCGCGACATGGTCGGCCTCGACGCCGCCATCCTCATGCACCCCGAGGTCTGGAGAGCCAGCGGCCACGTGGAGAACTTCACCGACCCCCTCGTCGACTGCCGCAGCTGCCGCCAGCGCTTCCGCGCAGACCACCTCGAAAGCGACGCCTGCCCAAATTGCGGCGAGACCGGCACCTTCACCGAGGCCCGCCAGTTTAACCTCATGTTCGAGACCCACATGGGCCCCGTCCAAACCGACGATAATCTGGTCCACCTGCGGCCCGAGACCGCACAGGGCATCTTCGTGAACTTCGACAACGTCCTCAACACAACCCGGCGCAAGCTTCCGTTCGGCATCGCCCAGATCGGCAAGACCTTCCGCAACGAGATCACCACAGGCAACTTCATTTTCCGCACCCGTGAGTTCGAGATCATGGAGATCGAGTTTTTTGTAAAACCCGGCGAGGATGAGGACTGGCACCAAAAGTGGATCGATGACTGCATGGAGTGGTACACCAACCTCGGCGTCGACCCCGAACGCCTCCGACTCCGCCCCCACGAGTCCGACGAGCTCGCCCACTACGCAAAGGCCACCTACGACATCGAGTACCTCTACCCCTGGGGCTGGGGCGAGATCCAGGGCATCGCCAACCGCACGGACTTCGATCTCAAGGCGCACTCCGACGCCAGCGGAGAAAACCTCACCTACTTCGACGAGCAGGCCAAGGAGCGCTACACTCCCTACGTCATCGAGCCCTCCGCCGGCGTCGACCGCGCCGTCATGACCTTCCTCGCCGACGCCTACACCGAGGAGGAGACCGTCAGCGCCAAGGGCAAGACCGAGACGCGCGTCCTCCTCAAGCTCCATCCTTCGATCGCGCCCGTCAAGGTCGCCGTCCTCCCCCTCAGCCGCAACGAGCGCCTCGTCCCAACCGCCCACAGCGTCCACGACCTAATCCGAGAGTCAGGCGTCGTCGACGGCCTCACCCAGTACGACGACGCCCAGAGCATCGGCCGCCGCTACCGCCGCCAGGACGAAATCGGCACACCCCTCTGCGTCACCGTGGATTTCGACTCCCTCGACGACCACGCCGTCACCATCCGCGACCGCGACACTATGTCCCAAGTCCGCGTCCCCATCGACAACCTCGTCGCCGAGCTGCGCAGTCGGCTTAGCCTTGACTAGATGTATCATAAATGATACTTTTGGCAAGGTAAGGCACAGATGCCGACTGTAGCCATTGAGGGGCGGTTCCGATTCATGGTGCATACCAATGAACTGCCATATGAACCACCCCATGTGCACGTCTACGCTGGTGGCGAGAGTCTTTGCCGAATCGAGCTATATGGTGGAGAGTTTATGGAAGATCCTCCGGGTGGCATGCGGAGGGCCGTCCTTGAAGCCTATCGAAAACACGCTGTGGAAATCTTTCGCGTCTGGGATCGGATACACGGAGGGCTAGAGTGACGACGAAGCTTGAAGTTACGGTCAAGAACGCCGACCGCCTCATCAACGCCGCGCGTGTCCTTCCCCGCGGTATCGAGATTACCTTTGCCGACGGACGCTCCGGGGTCATCCCCTTCGATGACATCCGGGGAATCAACCGGGAACGACTGGCAGGCGTCGAACTTCCAAGTCAGCATGTCCTCATCCTCCGCGACGCCAACGACGAGCCGGTGGAAATACCCTGGGACTTCGCCCGTCACTACTGCGACCCCGCATATCGGGGGCGTTCTGAAGCCGCCGCGTCACGCGGTAGAAGCAGCATGGGGAATCGTGTCCGCGATCTCCGCAAACAGGCGCGCATGACCCAGCAGCAGCTGGCCGAATCCGCCGGTATCGGTCGCGTCACCCTCGTCCGCATCGAAAGCGGCTCATACTCCCCGCGATTCCGCACCCTCGACGCCCTAGCCCGCGCCCTGAACCACCCCGTCTCCCACCTCCTCCTCGACGACGCCTAAGGTCCTCACGGACTTGACAGAGTCCGTTATTATAGAATATACGTTCCGTGTTTAGGGAGAGGTGACGTATGGGCCTGGACATCGGCGTGGTCAATATCAACTACCTGGATCGACCGATAGGGACAACCTATGACTTCCTCTGGCATCTCAACGTCAACGCCGAGGAGGCCGATTGAATCACCGGCGCCGAAGGCAGCACGTTCATCGAGATCACCAGAGAGACCATGGATAAACAGGTGCGGAGGTTCCAATCGGAAAACAAGCTCTCCCAAAACGCATTCGAGAGAGTCCAGCGTTGGGTAGCCTCTCTCCCATGGAAGGGCGACATAATCATGCTACACTTCGGCTGGTAGCGTCTTGCCACGTCGAGTTCTGCCGCACAACAGTTTTTCCCGCACCTTCCCCACCACACCCTGCATCCAATACTATAGAAGCACGTGGGAGGGAATGACCGTGAAGATACTCTACTCGCTCATCGCCGCATCTATTTTCATCATCCTCGCCGCTGCCTGCGGGAGTGACGGCGACTCATCCGACGAAGGAAGCAGGGACGTCGCCGCGTCCTTCAGCTTCGAGGCATTCGGCAACGAGAACTTCGACAAGGGCCAGGCCATCAGCCTTGATACCTTTGAGGGCCAGCCCATCGTCCTCAACTTCTGGTACCCCTCATGTCCCCCGTGCCGCCTTGAGATGCCCCACTTCGAGGCCGCCTTCCAGACGCACAAGGACGAGGTCGCCTTCGTCGCCATCCAGCAGCTTGGCCTCGACTCCGAAGATGAAGGCCAGGAGTTCGTCGAGGAGTTCGGCCTCACCTACGCCGTCGGCCCCGACACCTCCGGCACCGTCATCAAGGAATACGACGTCAAGACCTTCCCGACCACAGTCTTCCTCGATGCCGACCACACAATCGTCCGCAAGTGGGCCGGCCCCCTCAACGAGGAAAAGCTCAACGAGCTCATCGAGGAGATTCTCCCCACGTCCTAGTCGTTGCCCGCCAAGCCTAAGCTCTCTCCTCACTCTGCGATCTCTGTGCGCTCTTTGGTGAATCCCCCTCTTCCCGCAGCTACCCCAAACCTTGTCGAAGCGCGAGTCGCCATACATAATACGTTCGCCCACGCATCACTTACGGGGCGGGCACTGAGATTATCGAAGGGCGGGA
Organism: Dehalococcoidia bacterium; assembly: GCA_963662435.1. Taxonomy (GTDB): domain Bacteria; phylum Chloroflexota; class Dehalococcoidia; order Lucifugimonadales; family VXLM01; genus VXLM01. Next base: position 456,597 of record OY759598.1, read on the forward strand.
GAGCAAGGTGGACTTTTCCGACGTATTCCTCACCATCGTGCGATGGCTCCATGCACTCGCCGCGGCTGCATGGGTCGGCGGGAGCCTCTTCTACCTCATCGTCCTCATTCCCACGCTAAAGCGAGTCCCTGACGTTCCCCGCGCGCTCTCCGCCGCCCTCGGAGTCGAGTTCCGCACCGTTGTAGTCACCAGCATAATCGTCCTCGTAGCCACCGGCGCCATCCTTGCCTTCGACCGCCTCACCGAGGTCGAGCCGCCATACGCCGCCACCCTCGGTGTCAAGGTCGTCCTCTCCGTCTGGATGTTCGCCCTCGTCCGCGACCGCCGACGACACGCCAGGATCCTCACCGACTACGAACAGAGACCCGCTTCCCCAACCACTCTCTGGGGAAAGCTAGTAGACGCCGTATCGGGGTACAATACACTTGTGATTCTCGGAGTGGCGGTCTTCTTCCTGTCCGACCTGCTCGGGGTCCTTTTCGAGATCGAGCTCCGCACCGAATAGGGGTGAGTCCCAGCCATGAAGCACAGCCTCCTAGATATCCTCGTCTGCCCCCTCTGCAAGGGCGATCTCGCCCTCACCGTCGACCACGAACAGGACGGCGAGATCGTCACCGGAAGCCTCCGCTGCAACTCCTGCGACGAGACCTACCCCATTGAAGACACCATCCCCAACATGCTCCCGCCCGAGTTGCGGGACTGAGCGATACACCCTCCGTTCGCATAGTCCCCCTCCGCTCGTGGTGAGCTTGTCGAACCACAAAATCACGGGCGGAGTGGACGAGAATGGGGCCCCGGAGCAACCGACCTATGAGCGCGGATGACGACATGACCAAGCCGCAACGGCCCTCTGACACTCCAGAGGGCAACTCTCTCGCGCTCTTCACCGACCTCTACCAGCTAACCATGCTCCAGGCCTACTTCGAGGAGCGCATGACCGAGCGCGCCGTCTTCAGCCTCTTCGTTCGCCGACTGCCGCCCAACCGCAACTTCCTCTTAGCCTGCGGACTCGACACCGTCCTTGACTACCTCGAGTCCCTCCGGTTCAACCAGCAAGACCTTGCCTACCTGGAATCCCTCGGCATGTTTTCCGATCGCTTCCTCACATGGCTTGCCGACATTCGCTTCACCGGCGATGTCCACGCCGTCCGTGAGGGCACTCCAATCTTCGCGAACGAGCCCATCATCGAGGTCGAGGCACCCCTGCCCGAAGCCCAGCTGATCGAGACCTATCTGTTGAACCAGGTCCAGCTCCAGACCATGCTGGCGTCCAAGGCCTGCCGCGTCGTCACTGCCGCACAGGGCCGCTCGGTCATCGACTTCGGTGCCCGGCGCATGCACGGTACCGACGCAGCCATCAACGCAGCACGCGCCTTCTGGATCGCGGGCGTCAACGCCACCTCCAACGTCCTCGCCGGTAAGCAATTCAACATTCCCGTCGCCGGAACGATGGCCCACAGTTACATCCAGGCCCACGGCGACGAGTCCGCCGCCTTCCGCGCCTTCGCCGAGCTCTATCCCAACTCCGTCCTCTTGATCGACACCTACGACACACTTGCTGGCGTGAAAAAGGTTATCGACCTTTCAAGACGCCTCCATGATGAATTCAAGGTCAGAGCGGTCCGCCTAGACTCCGGTGACCTCCTCGACCTCTCGCAGCGAGTCCGCTCCGCACTCGACGACGCTGGACTGAACTCCGTCCAGATCATCGCCAGCAGCAGCCTAGACGAGTACGAAATCGAACGGCTCATCACGTCGGGCGCTCCGATAGACGGCTTCGGCGTAGGCACGGCCATGGGCGTCTCAGCCGACGCACCGTACCTCGATATCGTGTACAAGCTCACCTCTTATGCTGGCGAGGGACGGGTCAAGCTTGCAACGTCCAAACCCGTCCTCCCAGGCCGCAAGCAGGTCTTCCGTATGTCGGATGGCGACAACGACACGGGTGATATCGTCGGACGCGCCAGCGAAGACCTTCCAGGCCGCCCACTGCTCCAATTGGTCATGCAAGATGGAGCACGTCTCATTCAGCCCACACCCGACCTCGATGCTACTCGCCGCTACGCCGCCGAGCAGATCGCCCGCCTGCCGGAGGCAGTACGAAGCCTGCCCGAAGCAGACCAGCCATACCCCGTCGAGATCAGCCCCAAACTAACCGCCTACCATCAAGAGGTAGTCCGTAAGACCGCCGCACAGTCCTCGAAGTCTGAGTACGGCAAAAAGTGACTGCTACCAAGGGAATTGCGATGACTCCCTTACCATCGTTGAGAAAGACCTAACATGATCCGTTCGCCCTGAGCTTGTCGAAGGGTAATTCTCCGCAAAGGCGGCTCTTTCTGAGATAATCCCTATTACCACGGAAGACCCGAAAGGGGAATGCCATGACTGCCAGTCCCACCGAAATGAAAGCTGGCGACGCGCTCATCATTGTCGATGTCCAGAACGACTTCTGCCCCGGCGGCGCGCTTCCCATTGAGAGAGGCGACGAAGTCGTCCCCGTCCTGAACGAATGGATCGCGGCGGCGCAGGCAAGCGACACGCCCGTATTCGCCTCCCGTGATTACCACCCGCAGGGACACATGAGCTTCGACGAAAGCGGAGGCCCCTGGCCACTGCACTGCATCCAGGACACCGTAGGCGCACAGTTTCACCCCGATCTTGCCCTCCCCGACAACGCCGTGGTCGTCACCAAGGGCGTCCGCCTCGACCAGGACCAAAACTCCGCCTTCGACCAGACCGGCCTCGCAACCGAGCTAAACAAACAGAATGTCGAACGAGTATTCGTCGGCGGGCTAGCCGAGGACGTCTGCGTTCTCGCCACGGCTCTGGACGGCCGACGTGAAGGCTTCGAAGTCATTCTCATCCAAGACGCCACCCGCCCCGTCACCGCCGAAGGCGGCGCCTCAGCCCGGCAACAAATGCAAGACGCCGGTGTCCGCCTAAGCACCTGACTAGCGGTGACAACGGCGCACCCGTCATAATGGCGAAGTCCGGTATCCAGAGGGGAAGGGCATAGGGGTCCTTTGCGAGATACCACCCAATTCCCCAACCAACTCCGCCGCCGTCATCCCTGACACCGGAAGCACAACCTCAGGCGCAATCTCCGCCAGCGGACGCAGCACGAAGTCCCGCTCCGTCATCCGCGGATGCGGCACCGTCAGGTGCGGCAGGTCAATCACGAGGCTCCCGTACAGCAGGATGTCGATATCCAGCATCCGTGGTCCATTCAAGACCGGCCCCCGCACCCCCGCCTCGCGCTGAATCCCACGAATCTCCCTCAGCAACTCGAACACATTCAACCCCGTCCACATGCCGCACACTGCGTTGACGAACGAAGGCTGCAGGGTCACACCCACAGGCGCCGTCTCGTACAGGCTCGATATCCTCAGACTGCTCGAAATCCCGTATAAACTCTCAACCGCCCGCTCGATATTCCCCCGCTTGTCTCCGAGATTCGAGCCCAGCCCAAGATACATTTCAGTCAGCATCGTCCTGACTCCAACCGCGCGCGACGGCGTCCGTCATCCTCGCGACACGCGCCATTTCCTTAACGTCATGCACCCGCACGATGTCCGCGCCCCCCGCAATCGAAAGCGCCACCGTCGCCGCCGTTCCTTCCACCCGGTCTTCAACCGGCAGCCCGAGTACGTATCCAATTGTCGACTTCCGCGACATCCCTACGAGCAGAGGCAACTCCAACTCCCTGAACTCGTCGAGCCTCCGCAGAATCTCAAGATTCTGCTCTGCCGACTTTCCAAAACCCATCCCCGGGTCTACGATGATATTCTCCCGTTTCACCCCGCCCAGCAAGGCCTTATCGACCCGCCGCCTCAGTCCTTCGATTACGTCCGGCACGAGGTCGTCGTAGTCCGTCCCAACCTGGTTGTGCATCAGCACCACCGGCACTCCGGCGCTGGCCGCGACCCTTAGCATATCCGGGTCTCTCTGCAGCGCCCAAACGTCGTTGATCATCAATGCCCCTGCTTCAATCGCAGCCTGTGCCACCTCCGCCTTGTATGTATCGATGCTCACCGGCAGGTTGGTCTCCCGCCTGATCGACTCGATCATTGGAAGCACTCGATCCAGCTCTTCTTCTGTTGAAACAGGCTCCGACTGGGCGTATATTCCCGGCGGGCGTGTCGACTCACCGCCCACGTCAATGATGTCCGCGCCGTCCTCCTGAAACTGCTCAGCCAGCCTCAGCGCCTCGTCCACGTCCTTGCCCACCCCGTCATTCGAGAACGAGTCCGGCGTCACGTTGATCACACCCATCACATACGTCCGCTCGCCCCAGACGAAACGTCTTCCCCCGATGTCCTTGTTGCCCTTGAGTGGCGCTGAGACGTCCATGAAACTCGACTTTGCGGCCCCTTTGACCGGGGCGCGATTACCTTGCTAGGGTCGTGGAGATTTGGTAGTGTGATTGAGGTCATTGTATCCCATCGAGCGGACGGCGACCCCGCACGTTCGCTCGAAGTTTGTCATAGGCAGGACGAGTCCGTCAGCATGGTCCTAAAACGCAAAGTAGACGTTATGCGCGAGGAGCTTGAGGCTCTCAGCGAGAAGTCTCGTCAGGGCGGTGGTCCGTCTCGCATAGAGGCGCAGCACGCCAAGGGCAAGCTAACAGCCCGTGAACGCATCGACCTCCTCTTCGACGAGGGCACCTTCGAGGAGCTCGACGCTTTCGTGGAACACCGTGCCACCGAGTTCGGCATGGCCAATCGCAAGTACCTTGGCGACGCAGTCGTCACCGGCTACGGCAAGATCGCAGGCAGAGTGGCATTCGTCTACGCGCAAGACTTCACCGTCATCGGCGGCACGCTGTCCGAGGTCGTGGCACAGAAGATATGCAAGGTCATGGACCTCGCCGCCAATAGCGGCGCGCCGGTCGTCGGCCTTATCGATTCTGGCGGCGCGCGCATCCAGGAGGGCATCGACAGCCTCGCCGGATACAGCGCCATCTTCCAACGAAACGTACGTTACTCCGGCGTCGTCCCCCAGATATCAGCCATGCTCGGCCCCGCAGCAGGCGGAGCCGTCTACTCCCCAGCCTTGACCGACTTCATCATGATGGTGCGGGGAATCGGCCAGCTCTACATCACCGGCCCCGATGTGGTGAAAGCTGCCACCGGCGAGGTAGTCTCTCACGACGAGTTGGGAGGAGCCGAGGCACACGCTTCCAAGAGCGGCGTTTGCCAGTTCGTTTGGGAGTCTGAACAGGAATGCCTCAACCAGATTCGCCGTCTCCTCAGCTTCCTCCCACAGAACAACATGGAGGAACCTCCGCGACAGGAGACCCAGGACGAGCCGGAACGCCGCGACCGTGGCCTCCTCCACGTCGTCCCTGACAACCCCAATCAGCCCTACGACATGATGGACATCATCCTCCAGGTGATCGACGACGCCGACTTCATGGAGGTGCACGAGCTGTACGCCCGAAACATCATCGTTGGGTTTGCCCGGTTCGATGGCCGTCCGGTCGGCATCATTGCCCAGCAGCCCGACCACCTCGCGGGCCTGCTCGATATCAACGCCTCCACCAAGGCCGCCCGTTTCATCCGCTTCTGCGACGCATTCAACGTTCCCCTCGTCACCTTCATCGACGTGCCGGGTTACATGCCTGGCACCGTCCAGGAGCACGGCGGCATAATCAAGCACGGAGCAAAGCTCCTCTACGCCTATGCGGAGGCCACCGTGCCAAAGATCAGCGTCCTCGTCCGCAAGGCATACGGCGGGGCGTACATCGCCATGAGTAGCAAGAACCTGAAGGGAGACGTCAACTACGCCTGGCCCACCGGGCAGGTCGCCGTGATGGGCGCCGAGGGTGCGGTCAACATCGTCTACCGCGACCAGATCAGTAAGGACGACGAGCCCGAGGCCAAGAGGGCCGAGCTCATTGAGGAGTACGAACGCCTCTTCATGAACCCCTACGTCGCCGCCAGTCGTGGCCTCATCGACGATGTGATAGACCCTGCCGATACGCGGCCCAAGATCATCCACGCCCTCGAAATGCTCGAAAACAAGCGCGAGACCCTGCCCCCGAAGAAGCACGGGAGCATCCCCCTGTGACTGACCGTTCCGATAAGCTCATGTCCGCGGCAATCGCCGCTGTACAAGAGTATCTCGACCAGGATGCCTATCGTATCGTCGACAGGCAGGAACACCGCCCTTTGAGTCGCTGGAAGTCGACCACGTGGCGCACCCTCAGGGAGAGTAATCACTATCCGACCAACCTCTGGAAACACACCGCCTGGCATTGAGCAACGTTCCAAGGATTCCACTCAGCGAGTTCCAAACAGAGTAGTGGAAGGGAAAAACACGTTCGCCCTGAGCCTGTCGAAGGGCAATTCGGAACCAACATTGTCGTCTCTAAGTGACCAACTGATCTGAGCCCTAAGTGCCCCATCGCATGACCTTCGCCAACCCCATCAAGATCACCGATACCACCTTCCGGGACGCCCATCAGAGCCTGATGGCGACCCGCCTCCGCACCGAGGACATGGTGCCCATCGCCGAGCGGATGAATGCCGTCGGATTCCACTCCATGGAGGTCTGGGGCGGGGCGACCTTTGACTCGACCACGCGTTTCCTGGGAGAAGACCCGTGGGAACGCCTTCGCACTTTCAAGAAGCTCATACCCGACACCCCCCTGCAGATGCTCCTTCGGGGCCAGTCCCTCGTGGGGTACCGTCCCTACGCCGATGACGTTGTGGACGCCTTTGTACACCGTTCCATCGAGGCGGGTATTGATGTCTTCCGCGTCTTCGATGCACTCAACGATCCAATGAACCTCGAACGCGCCGCCGCCGCAGTTAAAGACTCCGGCGCGCACCTGCAGCTCACAATCTGCTACTCCGTCACCGAGGAGGGAGTCCTCGGCGGGCCGATCTACAATCTTGACTACTACATCGCCAAGGCGAAGGAACTGCTCGACCTCGACGCGGACAGCATCTGCGTCAAGGACATGGCCGGTCTCCTGGCCCCATACGACTCCTTCAACCTCTTCACCGCCCTCAAGGAGGTCGTCGACGTTCCCCTACAACTGCACACGCACTACACGAGCGGCATGGCCTCGATGACCGTCCTCAAGGCAATCGAAGCCGGTGTGGACGTCGTCGATGCCTGTCTCGCGCCCCTCGCCCTCCGCACGGCGCAGCCCGCCGTCGAGCCGCTCATCACCTCCCTCAGGAATACCGATAGAGATCCGGGTCTCGACCTCGAACCACTCCTCGATCTCGGCGACTATCTCGAGACAATCACGCCGAAGTACCGTGAGCACCTCGAGACTCCCAAGACCTCCGTCATCGACGTGCGCGTGCTCAGCCACCAGATTCCCGGCGGCATGACCAGTAATCTCGTTTCCCAGCTCCGAGAGGCCGATGCTCTGGACAAACTGCCGGAGGTTCTGGAAGAGATACCCCGCACCCGCAAGGACCTGGGCTACCCGCCACTCGTCACTCCCATGAGCCAGATGGTCGGTTCGCAGTCCGTCACCAACGTCCTCATGGGCCGCTACGCCACCATCATCGAACCCGTCAGGGAATTCGCCCTTGGACTTTACGGACAGGCACCGGCCCCGATGAGCGAAGAGATTCTTGAGAAGGCCCGGAGCGGCAACGACGATGTATCTCCCATCGTGGGACGCCCGACCTCTTGGGACGAACCTGAGTTGCCCGAAGCGGCAGCAGCCATTGCCGACGTCTCCGAAGACCTCGACGATATCCTGACCTATGCCCTCTACCCCCAGACCGGTGGTAAGTGGGTCCGCATCAAGCACGGCCTAGATCCCATGCCCGACGAGATGAAGCCCGAACGGCCACCGGAAGACGGAGCACGACCCGCCACTGCTCCGGAGCAGCCGCAGCCAACCACCCCGAAGAGCCACCGCGCCCGAGCCTTTAACGTCTTCGTAGACGGCGAGGCATTCTTCGTAGAGGTAGACCCCGTCTCAACCGGCACTACGGCCCCTCCGGACGGCGGTCCGATACCGTCAACTTCACCAGTACAGGCCCCGGCAGGTGCCACCGACGCTGCCACTGTCCAGCAAGGCGAGTCGACCGTTGAGGCCCCCATGCCCGGTATAGTCCTCCGTCACGAGGTCGAGATGGGCGCGACCGTCGATGCCGGACAGCCCATCGTCGTGCTCGAAGCCATGAAAATGCAGAATTCCCTGCCGTCTCCAACGGCGGGTACCGTGCGCGCCCTCCCGTTCGATATCGGATCGAAAGTCTCCAGGGGAGACGTGCTGGCAATCATCACCCCTTGACTAAACTAGAATCGTTTCCATCTGAATATGACAGTCGAGTAGAGAGGCGCTTATCCCCTCTCCCATCGTGGGAGAGGGCTAGGGTGAGGGTGTCTTGAATAAGCTACCAAAACAATGTTGACGAGGACCTAGCCATGAGCACCTTGGCGTGTGGGCCAGCCCTCAATACCCAAGGCTACAAGGAAAAACAATCAGGAAGGGAACAAACTTGGACACCTCACAGGTAATCGAACAGGCAAAGCAGCACTTCGGCACCGTCCTGGAGGAGCAGCTCGAACGAGTCGAGCGCCTCAAGAGCGAGGGCGATTGGACCGACTACTCATCCATCAGCCCCATCATCATCGGCATGATAGGCGGCGACGGCATCGGTCCCGCTATCAGCGAGGAGACCCGCCGGGTGCTCGAATACCTCCTCCGCGATGAGATCGCAAGCGGCAGGGTCGAGTTCCGAAAAATCGAAGGTCTCACCATCGAGAACCGCGCCGCCAAGCTACAGTCAATTCCCGATGACGTGCTCGAAGCAATCAAGGAATGCCACGTTTCCGTAAAGGGCCCCACTCACACCCCCGAAAAGGGCGACGGCTGGCCCAACATCGAATCGGCCAACGTCAGCATGAGAAAGGCCCTCGACCTCTTCGCCAACGTCCGGCCCGTCCGCATCCCGTCCGAGAACATCGACTGGACATTCTTCCGCGAGAACACCGAGGACCTCTACGCAGTAGGAAGCCAGGGCATCAACGTCACCGACGACCTCGCCATCGACTTCCGCGTCATCACGACGCCCGGGTCCGAGCGCATCATCGAGGCGGCCTTCGACCACGCCAAGCGCACTAGCAAGTCTCGCGTCACCATCGTCACCAAGGCCAACGTCGTAAAGACCACCGACGGCAAGTTCCTTGATGTCGCCCGCCGAATAGGCGAGAAGTACCCCGGCATCGAGTGGGACGGCTGGTACATCGACATCATGACCGCCAAGCTCATCGACCCCAAGCGGCGCAGCGACTTCCAGGTGCTCGCCCTCCCGAACCTCTACGGCGATATCCTCACCGACGAGGCAGCCGAGATTCAGGGAGGCGTCGGCACCGCCGGAAGCGCCAACATCGGCAAGCAGTACGCCATGTTTGAGGCCATCCACGGCAGCGCCCCCCGAATGGTCACAGAGGGCCGGGCGCAGTATGCCGACCCCAGCTCCCTCGTCCGAGCCGGGGCCATGATGCTCGACCACATCGGATACAACGATCTCGCGGTGCGACTCCACTCCGCACTCGACATCTGCGGGATGTACGAGAAGAAGGTCGTCATGACCGGCCGCGACACCGGCGCAACCAGCACCGAGTTCGGCGACTACCTCATGGCGACCGTTGAGGACCCCAACCTCTACGCCCGCCGTGACGAGCTCGAAAACGGGTAGGGGACGACTAGCGGCCTCGATTTCAGTACTGTCATTGCCATGGAATGAGTCCCGGCTAAACCTGATGTAGGGGCGGGTTTCAAACCCGCCCTAGGTTCTTACAGCCGACCTAATGTAAGGAAATCACAAGACGAACGACGCTCAACGCGTCCGTCACACAACCATCGTCAAAGGAGCACCTGAATGTCACGCAGCAAGGTAACCGTAGTCGGAGCAGGTAACGTCGGAGCGACCGCCGCACAGCGAATCTTCGACAAGGGGTACGCGGACGTGGTCCTCGTCGACATCGTCGATGGCCTCCCCCAGGGCAAAGCCCTCGACATCCTCGAGTCCGGCCCCGTCTCCGGCAGCGACGCTTCCATCGTAGGCTCCAATTCCTACGTGGAGACCGCAGGATCCGATGTCGTTGTCATCACCTCCGGCATCGCCCGCAAGCCCGGAATGTCGCGAGACGACCTCCTTCTCACCAACATGAAGATCGTCACCAGCGTCGTCAACGAGGTCGTCGCCCAATCGCCCGACGCCATCCTCATGCCGGTCACCAACCCCCTCGACGCCATGGCCCAGCGCGCGCATCAGGTCAGCGGCTTCCCGAAGAACCGCGTTGTCGGAATGGCCGGCATCCTCGACACCGCCCGGTTCCGCACCTTTCTCGCCATGGAGCTCAACGTCTCAGTCGAGAGCATCGACGCCTGGGTGCTGGGAGGACACGGTGACTCCATGGTTCCCGTCGTCGGAAGTACCATCGTCGGCGGACAGCCCGTATCGAAGCTCATCCCGAAAGAACGCCTCGACTCCATCGTCAAGCGCACTCAGGACGGTGGCGCGGAGATCGTCAACTACCTCAAGACAGGGAGCGCCTACTACGCCCCGTCCGCCGCAATCGTTCAGATGGTCGAGTCCATCCTCTTCGACAAGAAGCAGGCCCTCCCGTGCACGGCCTACCTCGAAGGCGAGTATGGCATCGACGGCCTCTTCGTCGGTGTCCCCGTCAAGCTGGGAGCCAACGGCGTCGAGGAGATCATCGAGTTCGAACTCACCGACGGCGAGTCCGCCGCACTCAAGAGTTCCGCCGCCGCCGTCCGTGAGCTTATCGAAGTAATGGACAATGCCGGCGCCTGACCACCGGCCTCGCCCAGAGCCGTTCGACTACGATACGGACCCCGAACGGTACCGCATCACTTCTTTGGCAGCCAAAAGATTTGGCCTGGCCGGAGATGTCCATGAAGATGTTGCCGGCCGCTTTGCCGAGGAGGGGGTCGAAAGCGTCCTCGATGTCGGCTGCGGCAACGGCAGATTGCTTGACCTGCTCCGGAACGCGGGTATCGCCACAGTCGGACTCGACGCATCACCGACAATGCTCAAAGCTGCATCCGGCCCGCGTGTCTTTGGCGATGCACGAAAGCTCCCGTTGCCGGCAAACACCTTCGGCGGGGCTGCCGCTCTCTACATGCTCTACCACCTCGAAGACCCCGCGCAGGCTGTCGCCGAGTGCCACCGTGTCCTTAGACCCGGCGGGCTATTCGCCGCATGCGCTCCGAGCAGGTACGACTCACCGGAGCTGCAGTCTGTCCTCCCCGGCTACGGTGTCCCCTCAACCTTCGACAGCGAGAACGCCGCAGAGATCGTCGGCTCGGTGTTCGGCGAAGTCGAGTTAGACGCTTGGGATGGCCCCTACGTCCACCTGCCCGACCGCGAAGCCCTGGCTCTCTTCCTCCAAGGTCGCCGCTTGAGTCCGTCTGCCGCGGAACGCGCCTCCAACACCATCGATACTCCCGTAACCCTGACCAAGAGAGGCGCGATAATCTATGCCCGGAAAACAGACTGAACCACTCGCGAAATCCACCCTGCAAAAACTCCCGAAAACTCGTCGATCCCCACCTTGACACATGAAACGCACGTTCGGTACACTTGTTCTTGTCGATCGACTCATGTTCGCAGGCTCCTCAGGAACTACCCCATATGCAAACCCCCGGAGGGGCCTGCTTACATTTCGACGCAGATTCCGTAGCAATCAAAGAACCAAACAAAGGAGAAGAAATTGCCGAATCCAGTCGTACACTTTGAAATTGTAGGGAAGGACCACGAGTCCCTTCAGCAGTACTACCGCGAACTATTCAATTGGAACATCACTCTAGCCTCGCCCGAATTCCCCTATGGTGTCGTGAGCGCCGAGGAGCAGGGCGCGGGCATCGGCGGAGGCGTCGGCTCCAGCATGGGCGGTGATCCCCAATCTACCTTCTACGTCGAGGTCGACGACATCCAGGCCTCGCTCGACAGGGCCGTTGAGTTGGGCGGCGAGGTCGCCATGCCTGTAACCGTCATCCCCGGAATGGTCATCTTCGCCCACTTCAAAGACATCGAGGGAAACCTCATCGGCCTCGTATCCTCCGAGGCCCCGCCCACCGAGTAGAAGTGTAGGGGAGGCCGTGATCGCGACCAAACTGAAGCAAAAATGCATCAGAATGCAACAAAATGCATCACTTTCCCGAGGTCTAGGACTTAGCGGCGCCCTTCTTACTCCCTCCGCAAGCCGGGTAGAACACCGTGCCAACGAGGGCCCAAGCGCCCCGAGTGAGTATCAAAGAACTTCCATCGGCTAGTACTGTTTCTATATGAAGGTGATAGTCGAATAGGGATGTGCTCTATCCCCTCTCCCGTCGGAGGCTGTCTCATAAGTAGGTTGCCTTATTGAAAATACAGAGGTTCTAGGGGTAAGTTTGTGTTGTTGCACCTGCTTTAGGAGAAGTGGCATGCCATTTCGGGACTTCAATCGGGAACAGGGGTGGCTTCTGCCGCCTGATCTGGGAGAGTTAGTAGGCCCCAATCATCCCGCACGATTCGCCGCGACCTTTGTGGACTCTCTCGATGAGGAGACGTGGAAGGAGTTGGGGATCGACCTGCGAGGCGATCCTATGGGAGCATCGTCCTATCACCCTCGCGCGTTGCTGAGCGTGTGGATATATGGGTTCATGACGGGTGTGCGTTCCAGCCGCAAGCTGGAGACGGCCTGCCGCGAACAGGTGGCCTTCATGTGGCTGACCGGGAGGCAGAGGCCGGACCACAACACGCTGTGGAGGTTCTACAGGTCTCACCGAGAGCGGATGAGGGTTCTCCTGAGTCGCACGGTGCGCACGGCTGTGAAGGCCGGCTTGGTGGACTTGGCGCTTCAGGCGGTGGACGGGACACGAATCGCCGGTAACGCGTCCAGTGACCGCACCTACGACGCGGAGGGTCTCAGACGGCTCTTGGAGCGTACGGAAGCAGCCATTGCGGACCTGGAAGCAAAGAACTCGACCGGAGGGGAGCCTGCACCAGTCGAACTACCATCGGAGATTGCGAGCGCCGAGGCATTGCGCGACCGAGTGGTCGACGCCCTTGGCCTCGTGCTGGAGGAGGAGGGAGCCAACCACGCGAACCTTACCGACCCTGACGCGGGGCTGCTCAAGAGCAAGGAAGGTGGCGTTATAGCCGGCTACAACGCCCAGTCGATGGTGGCGCCCATCACGTCCGGCGATGCCTCCGGCATGATCATCACGGCTGCGGATGTGACCTCCGGCTCGGACGACCACCCGCAGCTCGTTCCGATGATCCAGGCGTCTGCAGAGAATACGGGGACAGACCATGCGGTGACCGTCGCCGACGCCGGATATCACTCAGGGACCAACCTTGCCGACTGCGCGTCCTCCGGACACCGCGTGCTCATGCCGGACACTCATAACCGCAGACGCCGCTCCCCGTACCACAAGGACCACTTCACGTACGACCCTGAGAACGACACATACCTGTGCCCGAATCAGCAACCTCTCATCTTCAAGGACACGTTCAGACACGCGAACGGCTACAGACTCAGACGCTACAGGGCCGAGGGTGCGCTCTGCCGTACCTGCCCTGCCTTTGGAGAATGCACCACCTCTACCAACGGTCGAACCATAAGAATCAGCGAATACGAACCTGAGTTGAGACGACACAGAGAGATGATGTCTACCGAGTCTGCCAGGGCGAGTTATAAGCGGCGTCAGGGGCTGGTTGAGCCGGTGTTCGGCCTCCTCAAGGAGCATCACAGCGCCAGGCGGTTCCTGCTGCGAGGCCGCGAGAACGTCCTCTCCGAGTGGTGTCTGCTGGCTGCGGCGTTCAACCTCAAGAGCCTTCACAGGGTGTGGAGTGCCGCCTCGCCGTCGAACTCGCCTCACACCGGCTCGCCACGACTACATCCACGCTGTGGTCGCGGCGCCACTGATGCCGCCCACAACCGCTTGGCACCGTTGTCGACGGCCCGACCACGAATCGCCACTCGCAGACTCTATAGAGTCTACCGGTCATCCCCCATCACATCCCCAGCGTGTACTCAATCACTGCACGCCACGTGAAGCTATGAGACAGCCTCCGTCGTGGGAGAGGGCTAGGGTGAGGGTGAAGCGAAATATCAAGATCATGTGGAACCAGTACTAGCTCGGAGCAGAAACACGGAAGGGCAGGGCAGGGCCCCGTTCGCCCTGAGCAGTGTTACGCCCAGGGTCCCATTCCGTACGGAATATCAACAACATGCCTCCAATCTCTCCCCCGCCGGGGGAGAGATACAGAGAGGGGGGCCCGGCAGTTACTTGAAAGCCTGCTGAAGGTCTCACCACAAACTGCCTTCACCGACCTGACACACAACAACGTGAGTCCCCGATCCCAGCCACTCACCCCACGCAGCTGGACAATAACAGCGAGAATGGCACACTTTTCGAGCAAATGCACACCTCCCTTTCTTCCCCCTGTGATCTCTGTGTCCTCTGTGGTGAATCTTCGTCCTACTTCGAGCAGTTTCTCGAAAGGCAGGTGGTGGAAGGCCAAGACCTCGTTCGCCCTGAGCCTGTCGAAGGGTTAAGCCACACCGCCTCTATCTGCCCAGCGACAGATTCCAAGCCACGACTGCCCCGTATTCATGTGCGAGGCAGTCACCCAGGGCCAAGCACTGAAAACGGCGAGATTACGTCTATTGTCCTGTCTGCGTTACATTCACCGCTGACAGCCTGTTGACCTCCCATCCGATGCCTTGCTACACTCCGGCCACCTCCCCCAAAGTTGACCGGATTACGCCGTGTCCTCACACACCCAGAACTACCCAGGAATGCCCGACGAGACTCCATTCGTCGGTCGCCGCTCCGAACTTGCAAGGATACGTTCTCATCTCGATGCCGCCATGGAGGGTTCGGGGCGAATAGCCATGCTGGCCGGAGAACCCGGAATCGGCAAGACCCGTACCGCCCTTGAGCTTGAGCGACACGCGGTGAACCACGGCTTCCATGTCCTCTGGGGCCATAGCTACGAGGAGGTCGGAGCGCCTCCCTACTGGACATGGGTCCTGCCCATCCGCTCCTACGTCGAGAGCGCTGACCCTGTCCGCCTCCGCGATGAGATGCGAGAGGGCGCCCTGGAAATATCCGAGATCGTCCCCGAGGTGCGTGACCTCGTCTCCGAAAGTCCCGACATCCTCGTCGGTGAGGCCCCGGAACAGGCCCGCTTCCGACTGTTCGATGCCGTCACGAGTTTCCTCCTGAGAGCTTCCTCCCATCGCCCCTTGCTCATAGTCCTCGACAACCTCCACTGGGGCCACCACTCATCCCTCCTCCTCCTCAACTTCCTCGCCTCAGCCATCGCTGATCACCGTATCCTCATCGTCGGAACTTACCGTGACGAAGACATCACACGCGGCCATCCGCTCATCCGGGCGCTCGGAGACCTCAATCGTCTCGACCACTTTGACCGGCTGATTCTAAGGGGCTTGACCGCAAGCGACATCGCCGACCTGATCGCCGAGACCTGCGGGGCTCACGGGCATGGCCGCCTGGCCGAGATGATCCATCTCCACACGGAGGGTAACCCGTTCTTCGTCACCGAGTTGGTGCGGCTCCTCTACCAGGAGGGTGTGCTCGACGGGAACGCTTCCGAGGCGGAAGCACTGCTCCGGGATCGCGTCCCTGCCGGAGTCAGGGAGGTAATCGGCAGACATCTCGACCGCCTCAGTGGACCCTGCAGCAGCGTCCTCTCCATAGCTTCCGTGATCGGCAGAGAATTCTCGCTGGAACAGCTCCTGGCGCTTCCCCAGGAGTCGTACATCGATATGCGACTCTCCGGTGATTCCGCACAGATCATGGAAGCCGTCGACGAGGCCATTGCCTCCCGCATGATCGAGGAGGTCGACCACGCCGCCGGTCGCTTCCGTTTCGTCCACGCGCTCATCAGGCGCACCCTCTCGGCCGAGCTGTCCACCTCGACGAAGATCCGACTCCACGCCCGGATCGCTGAGACATTCGAACGGCTCTACGCAAACGGGGCCAATGGCCGCCTCGGCGAGCTGGTGCGACACTTCTCTGAGGCCGAGGCTCTGTTGGGTAGCGACAAGCTGATCACGTACCTCATCCTGGCCGGCGAACAGGCGCTCAGCATTTACGCCTACGAGGAAGCCCTCGGGTACTTCCGCCAGGCCCTCGCGGCAATGGGCGAGTCCGAGTCCGATCGACGCCTGGCTTCAATATTGTTCGGACTGGGCAGATCGCAGGTCGCGACCGCGCAGCGTCACGAAATGCAGGACGCCGTGGAGACCCTCACCCGCGCGTTCGACTACTACGAGAAGACCGGCGACACTGAAATGGCCCTCCAGGTCGCCGAGTACCCGGTCATGGCCACCACCGGCATCACGGGCATCACCCACCTCCTCTCCCGCGCCCTCGACATGGCGGGGCCGGACTCCCACCGCTCCGGTCGCCTGTGGGGTAGGTACATTCGAGCCGCCGCCTTGGAGCGTGGCGATTACGATGAGGCCGACGACGCCTATCGCCGCGCCGTCGAGATCGCCCGTCGCGAGAGTGACATAGCCCTGGAGGTTCACGCCTCAGCCGATGCCGGCAGCGTGGACGGCTACTACCTCGAGCTCACGCAGGGACTTGAGAAGTGCCTGCGTGCAATAGACCTCGCCGACCGCGTCCGAAGGCCGGACCTGGAGGCAACTGCCTTAAACTGGGCTGCCACCATCCTGCTCATCACCGGCCGTCCCGTCCGGGCCCGCCACTACGCCGAGGCATGTCTTGCCAACGCGGAAAAGCTGCGCGACGGCTACCGGATCACAGGGGCAATCGACAACCTCGAAGACCTGGCCCGCCTTGAAGGCAACTGGGACCTGGCGCGTGAACTCAGCGATCACGGACTTCGCATCACCCCGCGTGATGGACGCCTGCTGGCCTTCAGGGCAGTCTTGGAATACGACTCGGGCGCGGACGACCAGGGCAACGTCTTCCTTGAGCGACTGATCGAAGCGATTGAGGACCGGGAAATTGGCCCCACACTGCTCAACACCTGCGCCGCCCTGTGCCTTCCGGTAATCACCGAGATCACTGGGAAAAACGCTCACGCCGACCTCGCTCGCCTGGCCGCCGAACGTGTAGTGGGATCGCCCGAAGCGACTCCGGGACTCCTTCTCTCCGCTCGAGCCGGACGCGCCCTCAACGCCCTTGCTCAGAGGGACGTCAATGCCGCCGCTAGTCTCTACGAACGCCTCCAGCCACATTCGGGGATCATGGTCTACGGCGGGGTTACGGCTGTAGATCGAATCTTGGGACTGCTGGCCGGACTGAAGGGAGATGTCCACCGCGCCGATTCACACTTCACCACCGCCGCCAGGCTGTGCCACCAGGCAGGCTACCGGCCGGAGTACGCTTGGAACGCCTACAGCTGGGCCTCCGTCCTCTCCGGCGTCTACACCGACACGGCAGCAGGGAAGTCACCCCCAGCCGCCAACGGAACGGAACGTGCGCTGTCCCTACTCGACGAGGCCCTCGATATCGCCCATGAGCTGGGAATGGGCCCTCTGGCTTCCAAGTCGTCCGCCCTGATCGAGTCGATGCGAAGCCGCACAACCCACGTCGTGGAGTACCCGGACGGACTCACCCGACGAGAGGTCGAAGTGCTCCGAGTCCTCGCCCAGGGCAAGACCAACCCCCAGATCGGCGAAGAGCTCTTCATCAGCCTCAACACCGTCACCCGCCACCTCAGCCACATCTACGACAAGACCGGAGCCGCCAACAGGGTCGAGGCCGTCATGTACGCTTCAAAGCAGGGACTCGTAGAGAACACCCAATAGGGCAGCGGTTCCCGATACGAGGAGTTCAGCAAGGGAAAACGAATATGCAAGATCCGTTCGCCCCTAGCCTGTCGATCGGCAACCAAAGACCAACGCCGAAATGTCCTAGCTCCGCGAAGCGATAGTTGGTACGTTCAGCCCCTCAGGCCTCTCGAACTCCTTGTACCGCACCCATACCTCAACACCGTTGATGCTGCGCGTGAAGGCGGCCCGGCTCTCAAATGCCCTGCACTCGATCTCGATGACGTTCTCCCCCTGGATGACAACCGACGGATCGAGCTTCCACCGGAACCAGTGTACCGACGAGCCCGGTGGAGCCTTGATCTCACCCCTGTGCCATCCTGGTATGCGCGGCATGTGCATCGCCCGCTCATCCGTGATCTCTGCGTCCTCTCGCGCGAGGGACTTACCGTTGATCCGGAATTCGATGTCGTCCTCGATGCAGAAATACGTGAACCTCAGGCTCAGCACGGGACGCCGTATCTCGCGCTCGGCACGTGCCGCCGCAATGTCGTCTGCGACATGTATGGAGACCGTCGTAGTCTCGCCTTCCACGAGGTCGACCGGCAGTTGCCGGTCCCCCTCCATGGCGGTCCTGGGCGCCTTCGATTCCCTCGGCTGGAGAATGTACCGCTTGTTGCGCCGCGACATCGCCTGAGGCAACGCCGCTTCCCGCAGCATCCGGTACTGCTGATCGCCAAACGGCCACGGCAAGTATCCCAAGTAGAGCCCAGCGAAGCCTTGGACATCGAGGCTCTGGGACAGGGCGCGGTACATCTCCACGTGCGGTTCGAGCGTACGCTCGTCGTAGACCGCTCGCGGAGGCCGTATGTACGCCGCCGCTCCCGCCTCGTTCGCGGCGTCCGC
This sequence comes from Dehalococcoidia bacterium, assembly GCA_963662435.1. Classification (GTDB taxonomy): domain Bacteria; phylum Chloroflexota; class Dehalococcoidia; order Lucifugimonadales; family VXLM01; genus VXLM01. Next base: position 475,266 of record OY759598.1, read on the forward strand.
CATCCACCGGGCGTCCGGCAGGTTCGTGTCCATCAGGAACTCCGCCACCTGTCCCACGACCATGTCTATGCTTCCCTCTTGGAGCCAAGCCTCGACATCCAGCCCTACCCCGAGATTGTCCTCAAGCCGGTGAAACACCCGCGCCATTATCGGGATGTCCCGGCCCTGCCGCTTCCCGATTTCATTCACCGATTGCCGAACCCTACCCACGAACTGGTTCATGGTGGAAATGCCCGCGTCCACTTCATCCTGACGAAAGTACACCGGGCTGAACATGAAGTCGAGCTCGATGCCGTCGGCGCCGTAGCCCTCCACCATCTCCCGAATCAGCGCCAGCTTGTCATCCTGCACAAGTTGATTGGTGAAGTCGTACGCCCACCTGTCCTGGTAGTCCTCCGGCCCTCCAAGGCAGACGTCCATCCCATGCCGCCACTTGAGCCAGCCGCAGCGCTGGGTGCCCTGGGGGTTTGTCGACTGAAGTCTCAGGCTCGGGAAGAAACGCAGCCCGTTCGCCCTGGCATATGAAATTGACTCCTCGATCTGGTCGGTGCCCATCTTCGCTGCGTCCTCGACCATCCGCATGATTCGCCAGTCAATGTAGCTCTCCCACACCTCCTTGGCCTCTCCGATGGTGCGCCCGACCTTGCTCTGATGGAAGTACACGTCGCCGTAGCCCATGCCCATCACCAGCAGATCGACTCCCGTCCCGAGCACCTCGTCAACCGGCCATCGGAGCTTGCTCAGTGTCAGAGGCGGTTCGACCCGTTTCCCATGAAAGTGGTGAGCGTCGTTGTAGTAGACCAGTCGCGGAGTATCCATTCCGGCGCCTCCTGCCCGACGTAGTGCGTGCGCCGTTAGGGTAACACTTGCAACTGTTCAGAGTTGGTGAGATTGCACGAATTATTCTCTCGCTGACATTCTGAGGAGCGCACCGACGAAGAATCTACAATCTCTCCCCCGCCGGGGGCTGACAGGGGTAGGCAAAAGGGATTTGTAGCTATGATCCAGCCCCGTATCCCTGTCATTCCGAGCGAGGCGAGGAATCCAAAATCCATAACCGCAAGACCAGAAAGCCGGTGCCGCGCTTCTATAGTGACAAAGAGCGAAAACAGTGTACGACCCGCATGGTCAGCTTTTCGTTAGGACAGACACTTTAGATTCTTCGACTCCGCTGAGCTCCGCTTAGAATGACAGGTTCGGGGTTGCTTTCTGGTCAATGGAGAGTGGAGCGATAGACAAATGCGTACCCCTGTCAGCCCGCCGGGGAAGAGATACAGAGATGGGGTCTTCACGATTCAACCCACCAAGACTGAACAGTTACTATCACTCTCCGACGATTGACTGCCTGGAGCCTTGCCCAATATAATGCGCAGTCTAGCTCGGAGGTGTGCCTATCCTCGATCCCGCCGAAAACGCACGGTTGGCCGTCGAAGTCGCCGATGATCACATGGCGTCCGACATCACCATGTTGGATGTCCGGGAAGTGTGTGGATTTGCCGACTTCTTCGTGCTAATGACGGCTGAGTCGACTCGACAGATCAACACCCTCGTCGAGGAGATTGAGGGTGCGCTAAAGGGTAGGGGAACCCGCATTCACCACCGTGAAGGCACCTCCGGAGGAGGCTGGGTGCTGCTCGACTTCAGCGACGTGCTCATCCACATCTTCCGCGCCGAAGACCGTGAGTTCTACAGGCTAGAAGCCGCCTGGAAAGGGGCCGTTGAAACGGTCAGGATTCAATGACCCAGGCGTCTAGTCCACGTTCGTAATCGACCACCTCGTCCGGCGAGAAGAACAGCCCAATCTCGCGTTCCGCCGACTCGTCCGAGTCGGAGCCGTGCACGAGGTTCATCCCAATCGTCATGCCGTAGTCGCCTCGCACCGTTCCCGGGGGAGAGTCGGCCGGGTTGGTGCTCCCCATCGTCGTGCGGACGAGTTGCACAGCGTTCTCGCCCTCCAGCACCATGGCCACTAGCGGACCCGACGTGATGAACTGCACGAGATCGGCAAAGAAGGGCTTACCTTCGTGCTCACCGTAATGCCGGTGAGCGAGCTCATCGGTGACCTGCATAAGCTTCAGTCCCGCAATCTTGAGTCCGCGCCGCTCAAGGCGTGCGATGATGTCTCCAACGAGTGCCCGTTGTACCGAGTCGGGCTTGAGTAACACGAGTGTCCTGCTCATTTCTTTCTTCGTTCCCTTGCTTGTTTGGCTTTTTCAAATTGCGCGCTGTGCATGTAGACGGGTTCCAACAGGTCCGGGTCGTCAGCCTTCCCCGCCAGCAGTCGCTCATGAGCGAGTTTGGCGAGCGCGGATGCAGTCCGGGTCGGCGGTGGCATTTCGATGACGGTTGCCCGCACCCCCACGAGGTCTCTTACGGCTCCCGCCTCCTCGCCGCATACGATTGTACCTTCACCAAGCGCTCCTTCCAACATTTCTCGCTCAACGACGCGATAGTTGCCTCCTTGGGTTGACGCGCTGTCATATGTGCCGACATAGACCTTTGACCGTCCGCCTCCGATCACTGCCACCAAGGGACCTTCCAAGCCGCGATACGGCAGGGCCTCGATGTCCAGCGCGTTGACCCCTACCAGCGGCAGGTCTCGCGCCATCGCGAGAGACTTGGCTACGGACAGTCCAACGCGCAGTGCGCTGAATCCGCCGGGCCCTACCGCCGCAAACACGGCCGTCACATCGTCCATCACAACGCCTGCGTGCTCCATGACCCGCTGAAGCGCAGGCGCCAACTCAACCGAGTGGTTTCGCTCTGAGCGCCAGGCGAGCTCGGCCAGGATGCGTCCCTCGTAGGAAACGCCCACGGAGGCATAACGGGTCGATGTGTCGATGCAGAGTTCCACGACCGTACCTATCGACCGCCTTCCAACTGTCGCACCACTTCGAGCAGGCCTGCGTGCCTGTCTGCGGATGCGGTAAGGCTCAGGCGACGCTCGCATTCGGAGAGCATCTCGAGTCCGATATGAAGCGCATCGTCGGGAAAGATCCCTGGAACGTTGTCCGCCCACTCCACGACGGTCAAGCCGTCCCCTTCAACATACTCCTCGATTCCCAGCACTTCAGCCTGCTCCACGGTTCCGATGCGATACAGGTCCATGTGGTAGAGAGGCATTCGTCCTGGGTACTCCGCTATGAGGACGAACGTGGGACTGCGAGCCAGGTCCTCTGATCCGAGTCCGTACAGAATTCCCTGCGTTAGACACGTCTTGCCCGTCCCTAGTTCGCCCGTCAAGAGGACCACATCGCCCTCCGATGCGCGATCTCCCACAATCCGTCCAATCGCACGCGTTTCTTCGGGACTTCTGGAGATGATCTGAGATTCCAATGTGATGTCTGAGGCGACTTTTCTTCGGGCCTGCCGGAATGATCTGCTCCAACGATTATACCCAGAGGAGCGCCGCCAGGCACCACATAGCCTATGGTCACATTAGCCACAGTTGCCGGTAGAACCCTGCAATTGAACACCCTCCATATCCTTCGTTGAAGCGCCATCGACCATGTATCATTGTTTGCGGGTATCTTAAGTCAAGGGAAACATTTGCGCGCGCTTATAGTCTCTGACGTGCACTCAAATCTCGAAGCCTTCAAGAGTGTTGTCACACACGCCGGTGAAGTGGAAGGCTTCGACCAGATCTGGCTATTGGGCGATCTTGTGGGCTACGGTCCTGACCCCTCCGGTTGCATCGATCTCTTACGACAGTTCGACCATGTCGCTGTTGCGGGAAACCACGACCTGGCTGCCGTTGGAAAAATCGGCCTCGAACGTTTCAACATGCACGCAGCCAGCGCGGCCAAATGGACGACAGGACAGTTGTCTGAAAAGGACGCCGCTTTCCTTGCCGAACTACCGGTCCGCTGCGAGGCGCACGACTTTACCCTCGTACACGGCAGCCCGCGAGACCCCGTTTGGGAATACGTCCTCAGCGCATCTGTAGCCTCCGACAGCTTCTCCCGCTTCGAAACCAAACGCTGCCTGGTTGGGCACTCTCACATTCCGTTCATCTGCATTCCGAAGGGAAAGAGCGCACAGTTCTTCGATTTCCCCGTAGACCTACTCGTTGAACTTGGAGATGATCGCGTGATCATCAACCCCGGAAGCGTGGGACAACCGAGAGACGGCCTCCCCACCGCGAGCTACGCGATATTCGATTCGGAGCAGCAGGCTGTCACCCACTACCGCACCGAGTACGATATCGACGCCACCCAGCGACGCATGGTCGAACACGACCTTCCCCAATACCTCATCGATCGGCTGCCGCGCGGACGATAGCGAGGCGCCGCGCCTAAAGTCATGAAGTACCTGAGAATCTCTCCCCGGAGGCAATGTGGAAGCAAAGCAATTTGAAAGCAGCACCCTGCGTGCTCTGATAGTCGAGCCGGACGACTACGATCCGAGTAAAGAATATTCGCTCATCGTCCTCATGCACGGCTACGGGTCAAACATGGCGGACCTTGCTGGTCTCACTCCCGCCATCAACCGAACAGACTTCCTGTACGCGTGTCCCAACGCACCCACCGCATTTGATCTAGGAATGGGGCAGACCGGCTACGCTTGGGCCAACCTCTACGGAAATACCTACGACCAGGAAGCCCTGGCTTCCGAAGACAAATTCATGACTTTCCTCGAAGAAGTGGAGGCGACCTATCCCATGCGGCAGGATAAGCTCATCTTGGGTGGATTCTCACAGGGCGGGATGATGGCGTATCAAATAGGGTTGCCCCTCCCGGACCGCTTTGCCGGCGTCTTCGCCCTGAGCTCAACAGTGAAGAGCCCGGACCTTATTCGCCCTCGTCTGCCGGAGAGACGCGATCAGCCCATCTTCGTCGCCCACGGCACAATCGACATGATAGCCCCGATTCAAGCGGGCAGGGGATCGATCGATCTTCTACGGAAGTGGGGCTTCTCGCCCGAATACCACGAATACGAGGGCATGGCCCACGAGATCCATCAGGAGGTCATCGACGACTTCGTCCACTGGCTGGACCGCCTGGTGCAGCCGAAACCTGACTAACTTTGGTCTTCCGCTTCATCCCCGGTCGGGGCTGGTGCCGTCTGCATCTGTGCCTCGACCCACCGACGGTACTCGTCCAAGGTCGGAGGTGAGACATAGAAGACCTGCACGTCGACCGGGAATTGTACCCGTTGGTCTTGCCCGATGAAGAGCGCTCCTACCTCATTTTCGCCGAGGGTCGTATCGATCCTATTTGCAATATGCTCGTACCGGAGCTGTGTCGATTCCTGGTAGCCGTCAGTCGCCAGCTTGAGCACCTTTTCGCTCATGAGACCCATCGTGAGACAACGCTGCCAGTCTGTGCTTTCCTCCAGCAGGGCGCGGTCTTCGGTCGCCTCCATTGTCGCGCCCGAACGGCACAGCGTCCGCACGAATCCGCTCACCGCCGGGTTCATGTCGTCCAGGGCCCTTAGTCCCCCGTCGTCACTGGAGTCTATCGCTTCGTGGTAAACGTGCTTGATGCCTCCGAGCCGCCGTTCCATGTTCTCGATGTGGTCCCGGACCTCCGACCAATATCGGTCCACGATCTTCTGCCCCTCTTCGGGCAGTCCCGGAAAGCCGACGATCAGAGGCACGAGCAGGAGTTTTCGGTCTTCCCGGAACCGTTCGGCCTCCGGTTTGGGCATCTGTCCGATGGTGGTCATGCCAGTCTAGTTATCCTATGGGTATCCCGGCCTCTGTCCGCCTGCGACCCGCATTATCATCTGCGTCAGGCCGCTCGATTCGTACCGCGCAAACCTTGAACTCCGGGATCTTCGAGCTTGGATCGTACGCTGCGTTCGTCAGGAAGTTGGCCGCATGGTCCTTGAGCTTGACGAAAGGAACGAACACCTCCCCCGAACGCATCTTCTCGGTGTAGATCGCCCGCCCTTCGAGATCACCCCTCCGCGATCGCACCCGTATCCATTCGCCATCCTCCACACCGTACCGCTTGCCGTCCTCTGCACTGATGTGAATCTGCAGCTCCGGCATTCGGGCCAGCAGGCCCTCCGCGCGAGTCGTCATCGTCCCTCCGTGCCAGTGGTACAGGACACGGCCTGTGTTTAGGATGAGCGGGAATCGCTCTGAGGGCATCTCGTCCGCGGCTGGGCCCTGCTCGAACGGCACGAACTTCGCCCGCGGACCACGCGGGAAGTCGGACTCGTACAGGTATCGTGTGCCAGGATGGTCCGGCGTCGGGCACGGCCACTGGATCCCGCCCTCTGCGTCCAGCCGGTCATACGATATGCCTGCCACGATCGGCGCAACACCGGCCAGTTCGTCCCATATTTCCGAGGGATGGGTGTAGTCGAACTGCGTTTCGAGAGCAAGGCCCCTCTTAGCAGAAAGCCGCCGACCCAAGTCGCAGATAATGTCCCAGTCCGCACGGCTGCTCCCCACCGGCTCAATGACCTTGCGTACGCGTTGCACCCTGCGCTCGCTGTTCGTGAAAGTCCCGTCCTTCTCGGCAAACGTCGTGGCCGGCAGCACGACATCGGCGATCTGCGCCGTCTCGTGCATGAAGATGTCCTGGACTACGAGGAATTCGAGGCTCTTGAACGCCTCCTCCGCATGGTGAAGGTCGGGTTCGCTCAGGAGTGGGTTCTCTCCCGTAACGTACATAGCCTTCAGGTTCCCCTTGAGCGCCTCTTCCAGCATCTCCGGCACTACCATGCCCTTGACCGCGTTGAGCGGCTCATCTCCCCACGCCTCGCTGAATTTGAGAACGGAGTCCTCGGTCAACAGCTGGTAGCCGGGGAAGGAGCTTGGAATGCAGCCGGAGTCGCCGCAGCCCTGCACATTGTTCTGACCGCGAAGCGGGGATATTCCAGATCCTGGTGTCCCCATCTGACCTGCAACGAAGGCGAGGTTCAGGAGGCCATGTGCGTTGGCCGTACCGTTCGTATGTTGCGTAATCCCCATTCCCCAGACGAGGCATGACCCGCTGAAGGGAGGATTCGCGTAGGTCCTCGCCGCATCGGCTATGTCCCGCGCGGGAACGCCCGTGATCTTCTCAACCGTTTCGAGATCGTATTTGTCCACGACCACTCGCCATTCCTCGAACTGCTCGGTGCGGTCGCTTATGAACTCCTCGTCGGCGAGCCCCTCGTCCAGAATGACCTTAGCCATGCCGTTATACAGCGCCACGTCTGTCCCCGGTCGTGGACGCAGCCACAACTCCGCGTAGTCGCACATCTCGATCCTGCGCGGATTGATGACGATCAGCTTTGCGCCGCGTTCGATAACTGCCCGTCGCATCCTCGACGCCGCGACCGGATGGTTCGAATTGGCGTCGGATCCGGTGATGACGATGCACCCCGCCTCCTCGTAATCGATGTACGAGTTGCTCGTCGCCCCGCTGCCGAGCGATGTGAGCATCGCCTCGACGGATGGGGAGTGACACAGGCGCGTGCAGTGATCGATGTTGTTCGATTTCATCAACAGGCGAGCGAACTTCTGCTGGATGTACCCGTCCTCGTTCGTCGCCTTCGCTGACGCGAGGGTCGCGAACTGGTCGCCGTCGTACTGCGCGAGGCGGTCAGCTACGTGGTCCAGCGCCTCCTCCCACGATGCTTCGACGAACTGCCCATCTTTCCGAATCAGTGGCGTCGTCAGCCTGTCTTGGTGGTGGACGAATGTGTACCCGAAGCGGCCCTTTACGCACAGCATCCCGACGCTCGACTCGTTCTCCGGGTCGTCAAGCATCGCCATGATTCGCTCATTCTCGTCGACCTGCGCCTTGATGCCGCACCCTACGCCACAGTATGGACAGGTCGTGGAGACCGTCCTCGCCACATTCCTCGTCGGGACCTTCACATCAATTGCGCCCGTCGGACAGACCGACAGACATTGCCCGCACGTCGTGCATATCGATTCCAGGAGCGGACGGTCCATGAAAGTGCCGATGCGGCTCCCCGTACCGGCTCCGAGGAAATCTATCGCGCCGATGAACTGGTGTCCGTCCTGGCAAGCCTGCGCGCACCTGCCGCAGAGGATGCAGTCGTCCATGGCGATGTTGAATATCGGGTTGCTGGTGTCGATCTCCTCACGTTCGCGTCCGAACCAACGCGGCTGCATAGCTCCGTGATGCTCCAGGGCGATATCCAGCTCACGATGGTCCTTGGATGCATTGCCGTTCCCACCCATCATCGATTGGGTCAGTTGCAAAACGTCCTTACGAACGTCGCGTACCTTGGGACCCTCGGTGGAAACGCACATTCCATCGGTCGCGGGAACGCTGCACGATGCCGGGAATCCCTTAACTCCGTCGATCTCCACCAGGCACGTTCTGCATGCACCGATGGCCTTCATGTCGGGGTCTTTACACAGTTGGGAGATATACGTTCCCGACGTGTTGATCGCGTCCAGCACAGAGGAGCCGTCAGGTACCTGGACGGCGCGGTCATTTACCTTCAGAGTGATTGGCATATACTTCCCCTTATCAGCCCCTCACGTGTAATCCCGTCAATTCTACCTTGCCAGCGCCGTCATTTCCTCTTTGAAAAAGTGCAAGGCGCTCGTAATCGGTCCGCCTGCCGCCTGACCGAGACCGCAGAGCGAAGCGGCGCCCACAACATCTGCAAGTTGTAGCAGTTCCTCGATATCCCCGGCCGATCCTCGTCCTTCCATAAGCCGGTCGAGGGCATCGACCATGCGTGGAGTCCCTTCGCGACATGGAGTGCATTTCCCGCACGACTCGTCGGCGTTGTAGGCCGCAAGGCTTCGTACGACAGCGGGTATGGAAGTCCGATCATCCAATGCTATAATCCCGCCGGCTCCGAGCATCACGCCCGAATCGTGTAGCTGACCGGGAGCAATTGGCGTATCGAGCATCGATGGCGGGAAGACGCCGCTGGACGGCCCTCCCACGGCGAGACCAATCAGCTCCCTGCCTCCAAGGGGGCCACCCCCTATGTCATGCACAATCTGCCGGAGAGTCGTACCCATGGGCACTTCGACAACCCCCGCTCGCTGTACCGAACCACTGAGACTAACTATCTTGGTGCCCGACGCTGCCTCGCTTCCGATGCTCTTGAACTCGTCCGCCCCATTAGCAAGGATGAATGGTACGCTGCAAAGCGTCTCCGGATTGTTGATTACAGTCGGTTTTGCCCACAACCCTGATTCGGTCGGGAAGGGCGGTCGAAGACGGGGTTCCCTGCGGTACCCCTCCATCGTGTTCAGCAGCGTAGTTTCCTCACCGCAAACATACCCTCCCGCGCCCCTCCGTATCTCAACGTCAAGAGAGAATCCCGTCCCAAGGATGTTCCCTCCCAATAGACCGCCGCCAAGTGCTTGGTCGACTGCGTTCTGCATGCGCTGCGCAGAAAGCTCGGCCTCCGCGTTGATGTACAAGAACGCCTTATCAACCCCCGTGGCGTATGCGGCTATGGTCATCCCTTCCAGGATCCGATATGGGACGGCCTCCATCAGGTGCCTGTCTTTGAAGATGCCCGGCTCGCCCTCCTCGGCATTGACGACGAGGTACTTCGGCGACTTGTCTACCCTGCGAGCGCCCTCCCACTTCACTGCAGCGGGGAAATAGGCTCCACCGCGTCCGCGAAGACCGGATGCTTTGACCTCTTCGATCACGGCCTCCGGTGACAACGCCAAAGCGCGCGTAAGTCCCGAATACCCGCCGTGCGTCAGGTACTCGCCAATGTCTGTCGAGCTAATGGCGCCCGCCTTGTCGAGCGCCACCCTCCGCTGGTGTCGGAAGAAGACCTCATCCTCTTGCGTTCCTTCGATGCCGTCGCCAATCTCGCTCACGATTCCAGCTAAGCTCTGGGCGTCCACGTTTCGGAACGACTTCACCGTACCGTCCGGCGTAGCTATGACAACCTTCGGTGCCTGAAAGCTCGCCCCGTCGGAACCTGCGATGATGAGGTATGCCGAGTCGGGTATGGACTCCGTTAGCGCGCTCGCCACCTCGCCGCCCCCAACGGCGGACGAACTGTGGTCGAGCTGCACCACCACACGCGTCTTCCCTATGTTCCGGTCGGCTCGACCTTCGGCGTGGTCTCTGAGCCGCTCAAACGCCTCTCTTGGGTCATTCGTCGTCATGATTCGTCACTGTCGCGGAGAAACAGATTGACCGATTCGACGGTCGCTCGACCGTGCCACTCGTGGTCCAAACTAACCGTGGGAGCCACCCCGCACATGAAGGCGCAAGCTGTCTCGCTCAGGGTGATCCGTCCGTCCGGCGTGGTCTCGCCGGGAGCGATTCCAAGGGACGACTGAAGTCCCTCCAACAGCCCCTTGCCACCGTTGATGGAGCACGAAATACCGGTACACACTCGCACCTCGTGCCGCCCGGGCTCAGCGGTGAAAAGCTCGGTGTAGCTTGTCGCTGCTCCATAAACTTCACTCGCCGGAATGCCCAGGTGCCATCCGACGACCTCCATCGCCCAGTCGGGGAGATACCGGAATTCGTGCTGGATGAAGTGAAGGGCTGGCAGAAGCTGGCCGTGTTCCCGCGGGAATTTCTCTCGAAGGACGGCCCGCAGCCCCCTCTGATCGGCGGTGGTCAAATGCGACCTCAGTTACGATTCCGTGGGAGATATGGAAATTAGAGTATAGATTAGCCGATACATCCCAGCAAGCACGCCTTTGCACTCGTATCTGTTCAGACTTCGTGAGAGCGCTCAACACACACAGCCACCGTCATACCCGCGAGAGCGGGTATCCACAGGGAGAAGGATGTTCTTCTCATCAACTCTGAACAGTTAATTACTAGTTAAAATACACTGTCCGGTAGTCCTGCACTTTCATAGTCCATGCAAGGAGGCTATGACCCGGTAGCGGTGGGATTCAACCCTTGTCGTTGTGATCAGAGAAGCCAGCCCCATATACTGCTGCACGTCGAAATTGGGACAACTCAGCGGGCTAATATCCTGAGCAAGGTAGGTGCACTACATGAGCACACAAATCAATCAGGCCGGTGTGACCGGCAAAACGGTATTGGAGGCTGAATTCGAACACAAGTCAATTACCTACCAGCGATGGACTGTGACGGGCATCCTCTTCATAACCGTGGTCGGCATTATTCTCATCCCGTTCAGGCTGGTGTTCAGCCTCTGGTACAGCCCGGAGTTTCTTCGGCGCCTATCAGCGCGCCTTACCTCTCAGACCTTGGAGATCAGGAAGGGCGTATTCTTCCGCACTGAGGCGACCATACCCCTAAATCGAATTACGGACCTTCGTCTGCACGACGGCCCGCTCATGCGTTACCTTGGGCCACGCGGGCTAAAGGTCGAGACCGCGGGCATGTCCGGAGACATCGGCAGCGAGGGCAATCTTATTGGAGTCGCCGACGCAGTCGACTTCCGAGACGCTGTCCTGCTTCAACGACAGAAGGTGCTGGGAGCCGAAGATACTGAAAAAGCCCCGGAGGCAAATGGCGCAGACTCCGAGTTCTTGATCGAAATTCGCGACATCCTCAAGCGAATCGAGGAGCAGGGGAGCAACTAGCGCATAGCTGGAGTCAAGTCACCGCTTGATGCTGAGAAACCACATCCAATAACTGTAATTCCTCCACCTTCCTCTCGGGCACCAGCCCTTCCTCCGTCCACCCTCGCGCTCTAAAGTACCCTCCGATCATCATGTCAAGGTCGGATCGCGACAACCCTATGCCCTTGACCACACCGGTCTCCAGAGCCTCTTTGAACACGCGAGGCGGCAGTGTATCGTCCTCCTGTGTCCAGCCCTCCCGGATGTTGAACAGCTTCTTGAGGTTGGTGATCCGCTCGCCCGCCAATTTCAAGTCCTTCGGCGATGTGGTCCAACCGGTGAGGTGCTCATAGATCTTCGACGATTCCCCGTAGAAGTCGTCGAACGCTTTCCTCAAGAACTTGCACCAGATGAGCGAGTCCATCACCGCCGAGTAGTCCTCGCCCTCCATCGTGATGCGACCTCGCTCTTCATCGACGCTCAGTCGGTCGACCCGGTTGGAGAAGTCCGCCTCGTACGCCGACGATCGGTTGTGACACGCTCCCCTCGTGCTCACCGACAATGCCAAAGCCATCGTCTTGAGACTGCGCGGCTCGTAGCCGGGCATTTCGAGTCCCTTGACGTGCATAGCCCACTCATCCGAGCCGCCGCCTAACGTCGCCGCAGCCCTCCGGGACCCCTCCGCCAGTAATTCGCCCAGTCCACGCCGCTCAGCAATCATGTCCAAAAGGGACAGCACCGCGTTGCCATCGCCGAACCGAAGATCGACTCCTCCCAGATCACCTGCGGTCAGTACCCCGTTCTCGAAAGACTCCATCGCCCACGCGATGGTGCCGCCCGCGCTGATGGTGTCCATCCCCATCTCGTCGCAGATGCGCGATGCCCTGATCACCGTATTCGGGTCACTAACGCCAACCAGCGGTCCAAGCGCAAACGAGCTCTGGTACTCCATGCGTCCCGTTGCCTTGTCCCCACCGTCCGTCGTCGTAACGATGTGCTCGCAGCCGATCGTGCAGTTGGCGCAGTGCGCGTTCTTCACGTGGTGGGACTTCTGAAAGGCCTCTCCGCTGACGGCCTCCACGCCTTCGAATGTCGACTGCTGGAAATTCCTCGTCGGCAATGCTCCGAGCCGGTTGAAGACCGAGACATTTGCCATGGTTCCCAGGGTGCGGTACTTCTCCGTCGCATCGCCTAGACTCCGCCTGCTGAGGTCCGCCCGGATCTCATCCAGAATCTCCGGTTCCGCGAACGAGACCCTGTCGTGCCCTCTGACGGCGATGGCCTTGAGGTTCTTCGACCCCATCACCGCGCCCGGTCCCGTGCGTCCCGCCTGCCGGCCTCCGTCGTTGGCGATGCCCGCGTACCGCACGAGGTTCTCCCCCGCAGGCCCAATACTGGCGACTCTGTACATCCCACCCAGCTTCGCCTTGACGGCACGCTCCGTCGCGGACGTGCCCATACCGACAAGATGAGTGGCGTCCAGGAATTCCGCCTCATCGTCGGTGATCGACAGCAGTGTCGGGGACGACGACCTGCCCATCACGACAACGGCGTCCGACCCCGTCTTCTTTAGCTCCGTCGCTATGAAGCTCGATGAGAGCGAGTCGCCGATCATCCCCGTCAACGGCGATTTGGCTGCCACCGCGAACTTGCTGGATGTCGTCAGCCTGCTGCCGACAAGCGGGCTCGTCGCGAAAATCAGGGGATTTTCAGGCGATAGAGGACTGCATCCGGGCCGGGCATACTTGTAGAGCAGGTAAGCACTCAATCCTGTCCCGCCGATGAACCGCCGGAGCACGTCCTCTTCAAGCGGCTCCCATCGGACCGTGTAGTTGTCCAGGTCGACTATCGTCACCCTGCCATGGTAGGCATACATCCGAACTAGCCTCCCGCTTGACTCGAAAAAACGAGCAGGGAGTCTCCATCTTTCAGACTTTGATGGAGTCCTTCGCCGACGAACTTCACGCCGTTCAGATTAACGGTGTAGCTATCCAGAAAGCCCCGTTGGTCTTCACGAACTACCGTGCCCACCAGCGCTGGACAATCCCTCCCAACCGCTCCGGCAACATCTCCAAGACCGCAGTTCCCCGCCAGGCGAACGCTCACATAACGGCGTCCCGCCAGCAGCCTTGCGTTGCCGAAGAGCTCTACCGTGACTTTGACGTGAGTGAGGGACTTCTGTGACGCCGTCATCACGCCAACCCTTCCCCCGCAAGCATTCGCGCCCTCGTCAGGTCCTCCTCCGTGTTTATGTTGAAGAAGCTCAGCTTGCTCGGATCGAATTCCTCTACGTGCCGCTGGCTCACGTACTTTGCTCTCACATCGTCGAAGAACTTGGCGATCTTGAGGTCATTAGCCCTCAGCCGGGTCTCTATTGCAGGCAGGCAGACCCTGGAATACGCCGCATGTGTCGGCTCGAGGCGGTGCTCAATGACCGGCACCACAAGATCATGGGAATTCCGGAGGGAGAGTAGGTAGCCCAGCAGTTCGAGATTCAGAAAAGGCATGTCACACGCGACGACGATCCCCCACTCATTGGTTGATGCCGACAGTCCCGTAAAGATGCCGCCGAGGGATCCCGTATCCGGGTAGATGTCCACAGCCACAACGACAGAGTCGGGCAGGGGAAGCTCCTCCGCGCGTTCCTGGTTGTTCACGACGACGACCAGCTCGTCCGCAACATGGGAGAGGCCGTCGAGAACTCGAGAGATGAGGGACTGCCCCCCAATCGCCTCGACCGCCTTGTCGCGTCCCAACCTGCGGCTCATGCCGCCCGCGAGAACGATTCCTGTTACGGCATCCGTGTCGTTCATTTCGGGGCCTCGGTAGAAGCGTAACACACACTCAGCCGTCGCGGCGATTGACCTCAGCCGCCACCAGCCCCGTGGACGCGGTATCGTAGCCGCCAAGCGCATCGACCTTCCGCTTGAAATCATCGCTTCTGATCAGCGAAAGGAGCGGCTCGACGAGAGGACTCTCGTAATGCTGCATCGGTATCGCAAGGTCGTACCGCTCCGTGGACAGGGGAACGAAGTCCATCCCCAACGCCCTTGCAGCGGACAGGACTCCCGCCCCAACGTCGGCTGCCCCTCCGGCCACGGCCGCCGCCACGGCCAAATGCGTGAACTCCTCTCGCTCGTACCCCCCAATTCCACTCGGCTCAATACCCCTCTGCCTCAGAAGATAGTCCAGCAGCACCCGCGTTCCCGACCCTCGCTGACGGTTCACAAAACGAACGCCCTCACGAGCGAGGTCGTCGAGCGACTCTATCGACAGGGGATTCCCCGGTGGCACGATGAGTCCCTGTTCACGGTGAACAAGCGTCACGAGCACAACATTCTCATCAGGTACGTATCGACGGACGAACGACACGTTGTACTCACCCGTCTCCTCGTCCAGCAAGTGTGTTCCCGCCATGTGCGCCTCGCCCCTTCGGAGAGTCAAAAGCCCCCCAAAGCTCCCCACGTTGGAGGAGGCCAGCGTAAGGCGCGGATCGGTACGCCTGAGTTCGGACGCGATCAGGTCAATTGTCACGTCATGACTGCCGATGGCGACAATAGTGGTGTCGAGCGTTTCGAGAGGGCGCAGGAGCTCGACATCCACAGTATCCCCGGCGTCAACCCCCTCGCTGAATCTTGGGACGGTAACGATCCCGTCCGCGCGTACCAGCGACATCACCACTCCTGCGCCTCGTTGAATCGGCGCGGCAATCGTCCTCTCACCGACTCGCCCTAGCCGTACGCGAAGGTACTCGTCCTCACCCAGCGAGGAGTGGACCTTCCGGCTCATGATCGCACGTGTCCGCTCGCGCGGAATGCCAACGACCCCCAACATCCGTTCAACCAATGGCCGGAGAAACTTCTCACAGGTGATCGCCGCTGAGACCGGGTAACCTGGAATTCCGAGCACCGGCTTCGACTCGACCACGCCCAGTACCAGCGGATGGCCGGGTTTGATGGCTACCCCGTGGACCACCAGGTCTCCAAGGTGCGACACCACCTTCGATGTGTAGTCCTCGGTCCCCGCCGATGACCCGGCATTCACTACCACGATGTCCGACTCAGCGACCGCCGACATCACCGCCTCCGCCAAAAGCTCGAAATCGTCGCGCACCGGATCGTGCCGAACTGCAGAGCCTCCCCATTCCTCGACCATCGCCGCAAGCATCAACGAATTGAATTCGATGATCTCCCCGCGTTTGGGCGTCCGGCCGATAGGCGTAAGCTCGCTGCCTGTCGGAATGATGGCGACTCGCGGAGACCTGCGTACCTCCACCTCTGACAACCCCGCCGCGGCACACGCCGCAAGGTCTTGCGGACGGAGCCTGTGGCTCTGTGGAAGCACCAGCTCCGCCGCCGCGATGTCTTCGCCCAATGCTCGGACGTGCCGGTACGGCGAAACTGGGGCGTAGATCTCGATGGTCGACTCGTCCGACTCCTGCACGTCCTCAACCATGATCACGGCGTCCGTGCCCTCAGGCATCGGGTCTCCCGTGTCCACCCATAGGGCCTCATGCCCGATGGTCAGTTGAAGCGGATTCGTCTCGGTCGCACCTACCGTGACCGCCGCCCGCACCGCAACTCCGTCCATCGCTGCCGCGTCATAGTGAGGAGACGACCGCACGGCCCAGACCGGTTCCGCGGTGATACTGCCGTTCGCCCGATCGAGAGGAATGGTCTCCGCTTCCGTCTGCTCTACGGCTCCCGCACGGGCCAGTGCGTCGTCGAATCTCCGGATGGCCTCGTCGAGCGAAATGTCGCTCAGAAAGTAGTCGCGCCCATGCTTGTTCATAGCCGCTAGTATAACCTTACGTAGACCTCGTCGCCCGCATAGAGACCGCCGTCGTCCAGCGGGACGATTACCACGCCGTCCGCCTCCACAAGGGTGCTGATTAGGCCCGACTTCCCAAACACCGGATTGGCAAACAACCCGTCGTCACGTTCGATGAGCTTGACCTGCACATGGTCTTCCCGCCCCGTCGCCGACCGGATGTCCTTCGTGAGCCTGGCCTGCACACGCCGGGCAACCGGATGCTCGGCCCGACCCAGGAGCGCCTGGATTACCGGTCGAACGAGTATGCCGAATACCACCATCGCCGACACCGGATTGCCCGGCAGTCCAAAGGCCGGGACGCCGTCCAGCATTGCCACTATCGTGGGCTTTCCCGGCTTGTGGGCTATCCCGTGCACCAGTACGCCCGGCTGCCCCAGCTCGTCCAATACGCGGGCCGTCATATCCCTGCTGCTGACCGAGCTTCCCGCGGAGAATACGAGCATGTCCCCTTGCTCAAGTCCACTGGCCCCCGCCCTTCTCTGCTCCTCGTAGTCGTCGGAAACGAGACCGATGTGCACCGGCTCGCCTCCCGCCTCTCGCACCATGGACGCAACCGTGTACGAGTTGATGTCCCGTACCTGTCCGGCTGTCGGCGTAACGCCAGGTGGCACCAACTCATCGCCCGTCGAAACAATCGCTACTCTTGGACGCGCGGCCACCTTAACCTCGGTGATGCCCAGCCCCGCCAGAAACCCGACATCCTGCGCCCTGACGAGCCGCCCCTTGGACATGACCACGTCCCCGACCTTGGCGTCTTCTCCAGCCTGGATGACGTTCTCACCCGGCGCTGCAGACCTGAGCACTTCAATTGCGCCTTCCCCGGCACTCTGCGTGTTTTCCACCATAACGACGGCGTCGGCGCCGTCGGCAAGCATCCCCCCGGTATAGGCCACCGCCGCCTGACCGGTTGCCAGGGCTACTATAGGGGCCGCTCCCATCGGAACTTCGCCGACCACTTCGAAGTACGCCGGGAGTGATTCCGACGCGCCGAAGGTGTCGCGCGCCCGCACGGAATAGCCGTCCATCGACGAACGAGGGTAGGGGGGCAGCTCCTCGGTGGAGACAATGTCCTCAGCCGTAACACGCCCGAGAGCATCGGAAAGGGAAACTACCTCGGACCGAATGGACACCTCCATCCGGTCGAGCAGAGTCGCGAGGGCCTCGTCGGGAGGAACGACGTTGAAGAACTCACGCATAATCGAGTTTGACGGCCTGTCGCTACAGACCCGTGATGTTGCCGTCTTCGTCCACGTCGAGCTGCCTCGGACTGCCGGGAAGACCGGGCATGGTGACTATCGTCCCCGATATCGGGTAGATGAATCCCGCGCCCACCGAGGCGCGCACGTCGGATACCGTGAACGTGTACCCCGAAGGCCGCCCCTTGCGGAACGGCTTGTCCGAGATGGAAAGGTGCGTCTTCGCCATGCACACCGGGAGGTTGCCCCAGCCCTGCTTTTCGAAGGCCCTGAGCTTCCTGCGAGCGTCCGGCGCCCAAGTGACTTTGTCCGCGTTGTAGACCTTCTGCGCCAGTGCCATGACCTTGTCCTGGATCGATGCTTCAGTCTCATATAGATACTCGATCTTCGGCTTGTCACCGCTGGTCGCCTCGATAACGGCCTCCGCCAGTTCCGTGCCTCCCGCTCCGCCGTCGCTGAACACGTGGCTTTCCACCGCCGCGAACGCACCCGCCGCCTCTGCACGCTCCTTGACGATCCGTACCTCCTCCACAGAGTCCGTCGGGAAGCGGTTGATCGCCACCACCACAGGAAGCCCAAACGACCCGATCATCTCCACGAGATGCTCCACGTTCGCTACTCCGGCCTCGACCGCTTCGGGATTCGGCTCCGGCAATTCGTTGAATCGCACCTTGCCGTGCGACTTGACCGCCCTCACAGTCGTAACAATAACCGCGGCGTGCGGTTCGAGATCATTGAACCGCGCCTTGATGTGCATGAACTTCTCAAATCCAAGATCCGCGCCGAATCCCGCCTCAGTGAGAACGTAGTCCGCGTACCCCAGTGCGAGACGGTCGGCAATTACCGAGTTGCATCCGTGCGCGATGTTGCCGAAAGGCCCCGCGTGTACGAATACCGGCTGTCCCTCCGTTGTCTGCACCAGGTTGGGATGAATGGCATGACGCAAAAGGGACATCAGCGATCCCACCGCGTCCACGTCGCTCGCGGTGACGGGTTCCCCTTCATCGGTGAATCCCACGATGATCTTGCTCAGGCGAGTCCTCAGGTCTTCGAGCCCCGATGCGAGCGCCAGGATCGCCATGATCTCCGACGCCGTCACGATGTCGAATCCCGACTCCCGTATCGGGCCGTTGTTTGGCCCGCCGATTCCCGTGACAATCTGTCGAAGGGCCCGCTCTTCCACGTCCACTACTCGACGCCACGTGATGTTCTGTGGACCGAATCCCGGAATCTTCCCCCGGTCGGCTACGTTGTCCACCAGCGCCGATAGGAGATTGTGTGCCGAGGCCACCGCGTGGGCATCTCCCGTAAAGTGAATGTTCACCTCGTCCTGCGGCTCGACGAGCGAAGCGCCGCCGCCCGTGCCTCCACCCTTGATGCCGAAAATGGGGCCCAGCGATGGTTCCCTCAGTGTGGCCACGGACTTGTGCCCCAGCTGGGCCATCGCCTGTGTTAGGCCAACCGTCGTGGTCGTCTTGCCCTCGCCCGCCCGCGTGGGAGTCATCCCCGTCATCAGGATCAGCTTGCCCCGCTGACCGTCCTTCTTCGTGGCGTCGAGGTGTATCTTCGCCTTATAGTGACCGTACGGAATCACATGTTCCGCCGGTATTCCAATTGAGTCGGCTATCTGAGATATGGGCCGCATTGTCAGTCCTTTCGATCACCGCTTACAGGGAAGCTATGTGGTTGGATTTTATCATACCCAACTTGGATTCAAGGCTACTGAGTGGTTCGCAGTCGTTTGTTCATAACGAGGACTACGAGTGTGATGGCCACAATCAAAACGCCCATGCACGTGAACGATGCCCGTGGACCGAACTGCTCGGCTATGATGCTGATGGGTAGAATTCCGAGCGGCATCAACCCGAAGTTCATCATCCAAACGCTCATTACCCTGCCTCGATAGTCTGCATCCATGTTCTCCATGACGAGCGTCTGGTTCAGGGAGCGGTTCGCCGAATCTCCGAGGCCCATCAGCAGCATGAACGGGGCTGCGACGAAGAATACGGGAATGGCCGAGGTAAATATCAGCGCCAGTCCTGCCGCGAGACCTCCACCGAGCAGCAGGAGACCGCGGTGCCACTTCGTGATTGACGCGATCACCAGCGAGCCCGCGAGCGATCCTATTCCCACGATGCTCATCAGCAGCCCCAACGCGTCCGGCCCGCGCCCGTACACTTCCACCACGTAGACCGGCAAGAGAAATCTGTACGGCATCACGATCAGTACCATGCTCAACCCGAACACGAGTAGTGTCAGTATGAAGGGGCTGCGCATGAGGTACTGGATGCCATCCTTTATGTCATGCAGCATCGGTGGCTTCTTGCCTGTGCGTTCCAGTGGCGTGCGTGGGATGCTAGTCGTCAGCAGCACCGCAATCACCGACATGCCCGCGATGACGAAGTAGACCCCCTCAGGACCAATCCTGCCGTACAGCACACCGGCGATGGAGGGCGCCACGGCAGCTGTCCCGCTCATGGCGGAGGCCGTCAGCGCAATCGCGTTCCCGAGATTTCGGGTTCCTACCAGCTGCGGCACGAAAGCCTGCCGCGCGGGGGCGAGAAACGACCACATGACGCCCTGCACGATCCCTGCCATGAGGAGGTGGAACCACTCAACGAGACCGAGCAATACACCCATTCCCACGGAAAAAGCAAGCACCACGCTTACGGACTGTCCAATTTGGATCACCCGCCGACGCTCAACCCTGTCGGCGATCGCGCCTCCAAACAGGGCGAAGACGAGCACCGCGACGCTGCCGCCCGCGCTGACGATTCCAACCAGGGTTGCCGACTGCGTCAACTCGTACGTGAGGTACCCTCGCACGAGCATCTGCATCTGGGTGGCTCCCATCAGGAAGACCGTTCCTAGCCACAGCCGGAAGAAGTGACGGTTCTCGAACGAACGCAAAATGGAGGGCAGATTTGCCGTCGTGGGCCGCCGGGGAGAGGATGACGACTCTTGTTGAGGAGAACCGTCGTTTGTCGATGGGTTGGAGGGACTACCGTCCGAGTCGGATGTTGAGGAAGAGCCGGAACCGGTGTCCATAGCCCAAGTCTACGCCGAATTGACTCGCAAATGAACCCGACGACGGGTCAGCTTGCGCCGACTTTAGCTCCGAAGAGCCCCTTAGCTAACCGTCATTCCGGCGGAGGCCGGAACCCAGGGAATTCGGTCAGCGACCAAACCTAGAAGTCTATTCCGATTACCCCCCAAACGTCTCCCACCACTCCCTCATAGAGCGCGCTTTCTGTTGTGGCCCATTAGGCAAGAACCGCACGCAATCCCGAGGCACGATCGTTCAGCCACTGGTAGATCATGAAGATATCCGTCCCAATGGCGAAGTGAGTCACGCCAATCTCTAGATAGTCATCAGCCTGTGCCGGTTCATTGATCTCTGCCCTCGGCTGTATGCCCTTCGAAAGCGCTACCGTGAATATGTGGTCGCGCACCTCTTTGAGTTCCTCGGGACTGACTCCTCGAGGTCTTCCTACGCTCATCGAGTAGTCATTCCCTCCGAAGACGATCATGTCCACGCCCGGCACCGACAAGATCTCCTCGATGTTCTTCACCGCCTCGTCCTTCTCAATCATCAGCGCCACAATCGAGTCCTCGAGCGCTTGCACGTACTCCGGCGAGCCGCTTTCCAGTCCATAGCTGGCAAACCGCCGGTCAGCCGATCCGAAGTGCCCTCCGGTCTGCGGCGACTCCGCCCTTACAATTGCCACGCACTCCTCCGCTTCCGCCGCGTCATGCACATCCGAAAACAGCACGTTCTGAAATCCCGATCCCACTGCCCGCTGCGCCACCCACCCGCGGTTCTCCCGGTCAACCTTGATCATCCCCGTCATCCCGCCAAGCTCTAGCGCCCGCCCAAAATTGTCCAACTCCGTCAACGAGTACGGCGCATACTCCGCAACGAACTCTATGTAATCAATCAGCCCCGTCTTGCCGATCATCTCCACAATGTCCGGCGACGTCGTCATCACGTGCGTCCCCACACTCGGCTTCCCCGCCCTCAAAAGTTCCCTCAACTTATTCGGTCGCATGTATTCTCCTCTAGTGTTTGGCGATCAGCACATAACTATCCCAGAATAGACTCCGGGTTGGCAATGAGTACTCAAGCTCCGTTCATGCTGAGCCTGTCGAAGCATGAATGGACTGGGATGACTCGGCTTTTGTGTTTCATTCCTCTCATTCTGTCTCCGTCGGAGTGTATGTGTCGGGAGGCGTGATACCGTGAAAGATGGAATACTGGGAAATCACCAGCTTGCCCGGCCCTGGGCCAATTGTACATATGTCAGGTCTCACACCGGAGATGATCGGGCAGGATTTGGAAGTTGCGACGTTTTCACTATGGATGGTGCCCCATACTATGAACGAGTAGACGCCATTGCCAAGCTTTTCCAACAGATCACTTAGGTCGGCCTTGACCATGAAATGTTCATCGTTGGCTGACCATTCCGACGCTGTGATCCATGGCACTGAAGTTGTGACACTAGATGGACTGGAAGATGCCGCCACCATCCGCCGCCATAGTTCATTGGCATCAGCATGTGAACGTGGTGGTAGGGCATCTGCCGTAACGTCGTAGGGACTGGGACAGGATTCAAAGACTGCCGTATACCTTTGTTCTCGCCAATGCCATCCCTCGGACAACGGCCATCTCAGCGAGGCTACCCGTTTACCGTGATCGTAACAATAGGTGCGAGCAGTCTGTCCAGAGGTGAGCAAGTGTGGCGGGGGATCGAAGTATATCTGAACATCCAAGTCGCTATCCACTCCAAAAGTTACCCCATTCTTCACCGTCCCAGACATAGCAAGGACACCGTTCTCTATGGTGGGAAGTAGTGTGTATTTAATATAGTCGCCTTCGAAATGCTGTACGGCAAAAAGGTTAAATTGATCCCACGCTATTCCAATGTTCACCCTCTTATGTCCTCGATCAAGAATGTTTCTCCGGTGGTCCGTGCTTTCCATCCACTTGACAATTCCCTCGCGAATTTCCTCATTTATGCTTGCGATGGCGCGGTAGCCGTCAGATGCGGTGATGCAGTAGCTACTCCCAAGTCCATTCTCTCCATTCGATTGGTAGCCTCCCGCCAAGCTATATCGCATGTATGGTTTCAGACCATCAACTCCCCAATGTGATGAGACGCAGTTGTCTAGCGATGTCTCGGCATGCAACTGAGCGGCAATGTTTTCACCCAATATGACCGGGGCTGCGCCGACCTCTTCACGTTCGAGGTTGATGAGCTCTAACATATAGCTCTTTTCTTCAAGGTGCCTTAAGTGAGGTGGAGGTAGGGGAGTCGGTACCGTCGATGACGGAATGAGTATTGGCGTTGCGGTTGGCACAAGGCGCGTTGATGTTGGGCTATGTGTTCTGCTACTTAACTGCGCCTCAATAGCCTGTTGCACGACGTGCGTTGGTGTTGCGGTTGGTGGCACCGCGGCCATTCCGCGCGGAGCAGATTCTGACGAAGAAGTGTATGAGGTTAGCAACTCTTCCAAACGCTCGGCGTTGATGAAAGCCCCTATACCAACAGTGACAAGGAGAAGAATGATGACTAACCACGTTTTTCCCTTGCCACGACCGGAAGAGCCGTGCCTTGAATGTCGTGTGCTAGTGCGAATCCCCTCTCGCCTGCCCCCGGATCGAAACTCGCGCAAACGCTTGTCGACGCACGCCGCACACGTACACGCGGGTGGATGATCCGAGTGCCAGTTTCGTCTCTCAGGCAATGTCGCCTACCCCAGCGCACCCACAATCGCATCCCCGACCTCCGACGTGCTCGACGAACCGCCCAGGTCCGGCGTCAAGCTCTCGCCCTCTTCCAGAACGCTCAGCACGGCGTGATCGATCGCAGCTGCCGAGTCCTCCTCACCCATGAACCTCAGCATCATCGCCCCGGACATGATCGCCGCCATCGGATTCGCAATTCCCTGACCGGCGATATCGGGAGCGCTCCCGTGCACCGGCTCGAACATCGAAGGGAACCGCCTCATCGGGTCAATGTTGCCGCTGGGCGCCGTCCCCATGCTGCCCGTGATAATCGCTCCGATATCCGTGAGGATGTCCCCAAACAGGTTGCTCGCGACCACCACGTCGAACTCCTCCGGTTTCCGAACGAAGTCCATGCAAGCCGCGTCGACCAGCAGCGATGTAGTGGCAATGTCGGGATACTCGGCCGAAACCCTATCAAATGCCTCGTCCCAAACGATCAGCCCGTATCCTTGCGCGTTCGATTTTGTGACCGACGTCACATGACGCTTCTTGTCGCGTGACCGTGCTAGCTCAAAGGAATACCGGATCACCCGCTCGCAGCCGTGCCGCGTGAACACGCTCGTCTGGATCCCGACCTCTTCAGGGAACCCCTTGTACTGGAACCCGCCGACGTTGGCGTACTCCCCCTCCGTGTTCTCGCGGATAACCGCGATGTCGATGTCCCAGGCCTCCTTGCCCGCAAGGGGCGATTGTATGCCCGGATACAACACGCTCGGCCGCTCGCAAACGTATTGATCGAATCGCCGCCTGATGGGCAGTAGCAACCCGTTCAGCGTCACATGGTCCTGCAGTTCAGGATGCCCCACGGCCCCAAGGTAGATCTGGTCGAAGTTCGCGAGCGTGTCGAGCGCATCATCCGGCATCATCTGACCGTGCTCAAGATAGTAATCCGACCCCCACGGAAACTCGGTAAACTCCATAGTGATCTCGTAGTCCCGCGCGACCTTACGCAGGACCTTCAACCCTTCCTCGACCACGTCAACTCCAATGCCGTCCCCTCGAATGACGGCTATCTTGAATTCGGACATTTTCGGATACCTCTCTGTGCAGAAGACTTGCTGTGAGTTGATAGATGGAGTGGAGACATATTCACTCTTTCACATACACCTGAAGGGCGCGGCGTGGTCCCTCTTGGTCTCGGAAAGACTACGCCCACACCGGCGGCCTCCGCCCCGCCCACGGACGCGCCTCCTCAAGCTGGCCCGACAGCCGCAACAGGGTCGCCTCATCCCCATAACGTCCCAGGAAGTGCATACCGATAGGCAGGCCGTCCTCGTTCCATGTCAGGGGCAATGAAATCCCCGGCTGTCCCGTAACGTTGGCGATGTAGGTAAATGGAGAGAATGTCGCCTGTCGGCGTCGCAACTCAAAAGGGTCCCCGCTGTCGAACGTGAGTACACCCAGTGGCAAAGGTGGCTCACCGAGTGTTGGCGTCAGCCACATGTCATGCTCCCCGAAGAACTTCCCCATCTCGCGGGCGCCCAGCTGCAGACGTTCCAAGTGGCCAAGATACGCTGGTGCGCCGATGCTGTCTCCACGCTCCACGAGTGCCGCGATGAACGGTTCGATGTCGCCGGGTCCGGCCTTCCTCCCGACTCTGTCCTCCCAGCCGTGTACCCCCCACGCAACGCCTGCCGACATCATCGTCGTCCAATCGAACCAGAGGCCGTGCGTGTCGTAGTCCGGCGAACGTTCCTCAACGTCGTGACCCAGTTCCTCGCAGAGCGCCGCGATCTCACGGACGGCATTGGCACAGTCAGGATGTACCTCTGTTCCTGTCGGTGACTCAGTGGAAAAGGCGATGCGAAGCCTGCCCGGCGGCGCTCCAACCTCTTCGAGGTACGACCCTGCCTGTGGGGGCGCGGGATACCAGTCTCCGACATCCGGCCCAGCCGTGATGTCCAGCACCGCCGCCGTATCTCGTACCGTCCTTGTTAGTACGTGCTCAGCAACGAATCCTGAGAACACCTCCCCGAAATACGGGCCAAGAGGATTCCTCCCCCGCGTCGGCTTGAGCCCCACTGTCCCGCACGCCGCCGCAGGAATCCGAATCGATCCTCCCGCGTCGTTGCCATGAGCCACGGGCACTACTCCCGACGCCACCATGGCACCGGCCCCGCCACTCGATCCGCCAGGCGTCCGCGTTGTGTCCCATGGATTGTGTGTCGCCCCTCGGTAGCGCGGTTCCGTCGTCGCACCGATGGCGAACTCCGGCAGGTTCGTCTTGGCGACCGTGATGAACCCGCCAGCCTTGAACCTCCTCACCAGCTCTGTGTCCCGGTCCGGCACGAACCCCTGCAGGAAGCGTGAACTCGCCGAGTACTCCACACCCGCGTACTCGGCAAGGAAGTCCTTCAGCAGGAATGGCACTCCCGCCAGCGGCCCACTGCCGATGTCGCCTTGCGCCAGCTCTCGGGCATGTTCATACATCTTGATCGTAACGCCGTTCAACGTCGGATTGACACGCTCGATGCGGTCGATTACCTCATCCACCAGTTCCAGCGACGTGACCTCTCTGCGGCGAATCAGCTCCGCCAGGCCAACCGCGTCGTACTGCGCAAAGTCTTCCATGAATTGCCCTCCAGGTCAGTGTGTATGAGGCTACGGCATGGTATGTGGGCTCCGAGGCTCTGTCAAACATGGCCAGATGTCAGAGGGTCGAGAGCGGGAGACCTTTAGATGTACAATCACTGTGCCGCGAAATGGCCCAACCACCCTGTATATTTGGATGGGAGTTACAGGAAATTGCTCTACAGAACCCTCGGACGTACCGGCCTCAACGTTTCCCTGCTCAGCTACGGCACGGGCGGGCCCAGGATGTTTGGCCAGAACGAAGGCATGGACCGCTCTGGTCAGGTCGCCATTGTCCGCAGGTGCATCGACCTGGGGGTCAACCTCTTCGATACTGCCAAGGGCTATGAGAACAGCGAGACGATCTTGGGCGAGTGCCTCAAGGGCATCCCTCGCGACTCCTACCACTTAATCACGAAATGGCGATTCGAAGAGGAACACACGGGTCCCCAGGAGCGCGTCCTAGCTGACTCGATAGAGGACAGCCTTCGAACTCTTGGCACAGACCACATCGAAATCTACATGCTGCACGGTCTCACCGACGTCTGGTACGACGATGGCGTGGAGCGCTACTACCCAGTACTTGAACGGTTCCGCGAGCAGGGAAAGATCGGCGCAATCGGCCTGAGCACCCAGTATGTCATTGACGCTCCGCAGGAAGGTGCGCTCATTTCGCTCACGCGCAACCCCGACCTGTGGGACGTCCTCATGGTCAAGTACGGCATCCTCAATCAGCATGCCACGAAGGAGATCCTACCTCTGGCCATCGAACACAACGTCGGCATCGTAAACATGGCGGCCGCCCGAATCCGCCTCCCTGACCCCGACCTGCTCGAACAGACCGTCGCCGAGTGGAAGGAGAATGGCTACCTGAAGCCGGACAGCCTACCTGAGAAGGACCCTCTCGGCTGGCTCGTCCACGACGATGTGGAGTCGGTCGTCGCCGCCGGGTACAAGTTTGCCGCCGACCATCCCTCCGTCGCAACGGTGCTCACCGGCACGTCAAACCTCGACCACCTTGAGCAGAACGCCCGCGCCCTCGAACGCCCCAGCCTCGTCGCCGCCGACTCCCAGCGCATCATCGATCTCTTCAGCCACATCGTCGAATACGCCTGAGCTAGGGTAGGGCAATCCGAGGCTGCCAGTCCCCATCTACCGAGAATTCGGAAAGAGCATCGTCGCTGACATCTATTCCCAACCCCGGACGCTCCGGCAACGGGAACGCCCCGTCGGCGACCTCCGGCTGTCCACTTGCGATCCGTCCGCGCAGAGAGTATGCGTGACGGTTGTGCTCCATGATGAAAAAGTTCGGGATTGCTGCTGAGTAGTGAATTGATGCCACGATGGAGACAACGCCTCCACCCCCTATATGCGGTGCGACCGGTATGTTGTACGTGTCAGCGTGTGCCGCAATCGCCATCCCCTCCGTCAGACCCGTCCTCGCAATGTCCGGCATGACGATATCGAACGCCCGCCTTTTGAACGCCTCTCGAAGGTCCCAGCGTGTCCGGGTCCACTCGCTCGACGCCACCGGAACGTCCAGCGCCCGCGAGAGCTCCACAAGCCCGCCAATATCCTCTGGCACAAGAGGCGACTCCAGCCATGTCGCGCCGATGGCCTCCAGCCTGCGCCCAAGTGCGATGGCGGACGACACGCTGTGGTGCGTGTGCACGTCGACCATGATCTTGACATCCGGCCCAACCGCCTCCCTGACGGCCTCAGCCACCTCGGCCGTCTCCGATACCGAGCCGCGAATGTGCAGCTTCACCCCGCCGTAGCCCGCTTCGGCATGAGACTTCGCCTCCACCGCGGCCTCGGCGGGCGTCGTCGCGCTCACACCGTTGTACACGGGCACACGGTCCCGAAACGCTCCTCCCAGCAGCTTGTATACCGGCAGTCCTGTCGCCTTCCCCTTGATGTCCCACAATGCAATGTCCACCGCCGCAAGCGCGTCCGGATAGAATCCCGTCTGGTGACCCCTCTCCCGCATGGCCGAGTACATCCGGTACCACAACGCCGACGTGTCGAGCGGATCACTGCCCAGCAGCATCGGCCTCAACGCCGTTTCGATGATGGCCTTCGTCGCCTGCGGGGAAATCGGTGATTGTCCCTCGCCGAACCCTACGATCCCGGCGTCGGTCTTAACCCGCGCGATAACCGTTTGATGGCGAGTCCCATAGATCGAATAACGGAAGTCGTCGTTGACGAGGTATTCCGGCTCGCCAACGTCGCCGATGCCTATGGCGAAGGCGTCGACCCGCTTGATCTTCATTGGCGACTACTCCGACTCGTCCAGCATCGCGGCGATCTCCTTCTCGATCTGCAGTCTTGCCGTGATCACGTACTCGTCCGTCGTCGGTCCGACGACTCGCGTCTCGAATCCGTGCGAACCAAACCCGGGCACAATCTGCTCGCGCACGCGGTACTCCGGATCGTTGAAGTAGTAGGGACGGGTACCCCGCAACGGCTCCGGCAGGTCGCCTCCCTCCGTTCGATAGACGGCGGGATTCGCGAGCACAACCGTCGGAGCGTCCTTACCCACTTCTGCCGGACGGCTCGGAACCACCATGTCGCCCATCAGCACCTCAGGCTTGAGCTCCGGGGCCCAATGGAGTATCCGGTACGTCGCTCCCGGTCCGACATAATGCCCCATGTCACGCTTGGTGATGACGTACTCATGCCACTTCCTTAGCTCCGGGAAGTGGTGGGCGGGTAGGGTGCTCTCCGCTTCGTATGCGGACCCGTCACCCTCCGCCCGAATGTCGTTGAAAACCATGAACCAGTTCACGAGATCGCGGACCCCACGTGCGAACTTGCTGTAGTGCTCCGTTCTTCGCGGGCTGCACTCGTCCACGACGAAGATATGCGGCTGCACCTCGCTCATCTCCGTCCAGAACTCCGGCGGAAACCCCGACCGGTTCCATCTCCCAATCCAGTGGGGCACCGTCAGCCTCATCGAGCTGTGCGACTGAACCCGCCAGTATCGAACGTCGAAGTCGTCCTTCAGAATCGCTCCAACGGCTGAACGACCCAGTCCCTCCCGTACCGCTCATTCCCGAATACCACGACCGGCCTTGACGTTCCCGCCTTGAATTCCCGCAGGAACCGCAGCAGTTCGACCGCTTCATACGCCGCCCGACGGGTCTCCCTCAGGTCCTCTTTCGTGAGCACCGCTGGGTCGTCGCGCTGGTCTTCCAGTACGGTCAGCGATTCGAACAGAGTTCGCTGCTCATCCGGTCCTTCCGGCCAATCGCGTTGGCGACCGCACTCCGAAACGAACCGGTGATACTCCAACTCCCGCATCAGCTCATCGTCCGCGTCGAATTGCCCGCGTCTCGTCTTCGCCCGCAGTCCGTCCAAATGCCCGATCGTCCCCTCGATATCCTCAGTCTGTGTGAGCAATGCGGACAATACCGGCGTGATTCTCACACCATCATGGTTCTGCACGTTGACCCGCGACAGCCAATCGGCGACCGCCTGCATCCGCGCCATGCCTTCATCGTGTCCAAGCCCCTCGAATTCGCCGACCTGCTCGGTCGACAGCCGCATCCGGGCTTCGCGATTCAATGTCTCAAATGCCGTCTCATCATTCATATCGCGCTCCAATCTCGACGTCTTCGCTGCCCCTGTCATTCCCGCAATGAACCTGCCCCGAACCGAGATACGGGGGAGACTTTCCCCCTCTCCCGTTCGCGGGAGAGGGTTTAGGGGTGAGGGCCAAGAACCTCATTCTACGCCCTATCTCCCCGCCCTCTGCACCCTCTGTGGTGAAAGAATCACGCCGCGTCCATCGCCAGACGAAAGCCCATGTGCCCGGCGGAACTATCCGGCGTGGACGCCGTCCTCGCAGCCGGACGGTACCGGTTACAGTACGACTCGTGGCACAGGTATGACCCACCCTTGGCGATCTTGCTCTCACCGGTCGCTGGGCCCTGCGGGTCGACGCGCGGGCCCCCAACGTGATGCCTCCTACTGAACCAGTCGGAGCACCACTCCCACACGTTTCCGGCGACATCGAACAGCCCGAATCCGTTCGGCTCGAACGACGACACAGGCGCCGTGCCGGCATGTCCATCATCCATCGTGTTGACGTTAGGAAAGTCGCCCTGCCAGATATTGCACATATGCCGACCGCCCGGAGTCAGTTCGTCGCCCCACGGGAAAAGCGCCTGCTCCAGTCCCCCCCGCGCCGCGAACTCCCACTCCGCCTCGGTCGGCAGACGTGCGCCCGCCCACCCGGCATAGACGATAGCGTCGTTCCATGACACATGCACGACCGGATGCTCATCCTTACCGTCAATGGACGACCCGGGTCCCTCGGGCTCACGCCACCACGCCCCATCCACCTTCCACCACCACGGCACCTTAGCGACCGCTTGGTCGACCGTTGCCGCCACCTCGTCCGACACGAACTGGTTGAACACGAACGACCACCCGAAACGTTCGGCCTCGGTCACGTGCACCGTCGCCTCCACGAATGCGGCAAACTCCCCGTTCGTAACCGTCGTCTTCGAGATCAAGAACGGGCTGACCGTGATCCTCCGAACCGGGTCCTCACCGTCCCGCCGATTCCGCACCCGTGCCCGCGTCCCCATCAGGAACTCGCCTTCGAGGCGTACCATCTCCGCCGGATGATCCCCTCGCGAAGTATCGCAAGGCGCGCCTCCCCTCGGTGAGGCGGGTACCTCACCGCCGATGCGCTCTAGGTTGGGAATACAGCAGTCCATCTTTCAGGCCGCCCCAATTGTACACCTTGCCTGCCTCCACATGGCCAACACCATAGACACCCGACCGCGAGTGTGGCATCGTGTACGCAGCCTGACGGAGGCCGTCCGAATGAAAATCCTCGTCGTAAACCCCTTCGGCGATACCGAGTTCTACGGGCAGAACAACCTTGCGAGGATTGCGCGACCCGATACGGAGTTCGATGTCGTCGACATCGGCGACATGTACCCCCTGCGCAATAACCAGTGGCTCTATTTCCGGTACATGTGCACCGACGGGACGCTCGAAACGGTCATGAAGGCCGAGAAGCAGGGGTACGACGCTGTCTTCATCTCCTGCAACCTTGACATCGGCCTGTACGAGGCGAGGCAGCTCGTGGACATTCCCGTGACCGCGACGCTGGAGTCGGCTGCCCTGGTGGCCCACATGATGGGCTCAACCTATTCTCTGGTGACGGTCGACTACCAGAACGGGAAGATCCAGGAGTCGCTCGTCAGGACGTACGGCCTTCATGAGCACTTCGCGTCCCAGCGCCCCTTTGACATCGACGCCAACGATCTCTATCCCGACCAGACCCCTGCGGGCGAGGTCATTGAGTCAGTCGTGGCTGCGGCCAAGGCCTGCGTTGACGAGGACGGCGCCGAGGTGGTCATACCCGGCTGCACCCTCGCGGGTTCCGTCCTCACCCACGACCTCCCCGACGCCGAGTCGGTCATCGGCGCTCCGGTCCTCGACGGCATGGTGACGGGATTCAAGATGGCCGAGATGATGGCCGACATCCGCGCCGCCGGAGTGCCAACGGTCTCCCGCCGCGGGTGGTTTGAAAAGCCGCCTGAGTCCGACATGCGCTCACTCCGCACTTTCATGGGGAGGGAACCGTAACCTGACGTTTGCCGTTGTACCCGAAGAGACCAGCCCCTCTGAGCCAGAAAGTCCCGTTCGCCCTGAGCCTGTCGAAGGGCGAAGCACAGCCACCAACAATGATCCCCCACCATCAGCCCTACCGCGCTATATAGGACTGGCATCATCCTGCAACCCATCGGAGCACATTGAATGAAATCCACTGCTGACGCGGTAATTATCGGCGGGGGCGCCGTCGGCACCAGCACCCTCTACCACCTGACCAGGCTCGGCATGACAGATGTCGTCCTTGTGGAGAAGGATAACCTCGCGTCCGGCTCCACAGGGGACTCCGCCGCCATTGTCAGGCAGCACTATTCCAACGAGGTCAGCATCCGCCTCGTCAAGCGCAGCATTGAGATACTCCTGAGCCTCCCCGAAGAGACCGGTGTCGATGTCTTCACCCAGTCCGGCTGGTGCTTCCTCGTTCCGCCCGAAGCTGAAGACTCCTTTGTCGAGAACATGGGGCAGTTGCAGCGACTCGGCATCCGCACGTGGGAAATCCCGATCGAGGAGGCCGTCCAAGACCACCTGCCCGGTCTCAATC
The DNA here is from genome assembly GCA_963662435.1 of Dehalococcoidia bacterium. Lineage (GTDB taxonomy): Bacteria > Chloroflexota > Dehalococcoidia > Lucifugimonadales > VXLM01 > VXLM01. The sequence continues at coordinate 507,278 of OY759598.1, forward strand.
CCGATGGCATCGGCCGCGTGGCCTATGAGCCGGACGGGGGATTCGCCGACCCTCTCCTCCTTTGCCAGGGGTTTGCCGACAGCGCTCGCACCGCCGGAGCCGCTGTGTATCCCAACACACCTGTCACCGGCATCACCACGTCCGGCGACAAGGTCACCGGCGTACGGACGCCGAAGGGGAACATCGCAAGCCCCATCGTCGTCAACGCTGCTGGACCCTGGGCTGGCCCCATAGGCCGCATGGCCGGTCTCGATCTCCCATTGGAAATCTCCCGTGAACAGGAGATGATGCTCCAGGTCCCCTCAGGAGCATCCGCGCCCCAACGCGCCGCCTCCAACATGGTCGAGCGCATATACTTCCGTCCCACCAAGCAGCAGGGGACGGTCCTCATCGGCGTTGGCCACCCCAAGGAGAACGAGCCAGTCTCACCGGACGATTACGACCGCCGCGCCGATACCGATTTCATCGAGGACGCTGGCAGGAGGCTGGCGCACAGAATGCCGCATCTCGCGGACGCGGAGGTCATAGCAAGCTGGGCCGGACTCTACACCATCACGCCCGACTGGAGCATGATCGTCGACCGAGCACCCGGAATCGATGGGATGTTCCTCGCCGTCGGCGGCAGCGGCCATTCCTTCAAGCTCGCCCCCGCCATCGGACAGTGCCTCGCAGAGATGATCGCAACCGGCAACGCCACAACCGTCGACATCACCCCCCTCCGCGCAACACGATTCACCGAAGGCGACCCCCTCCGCTCGACCTACGGCGGCAACCGGGGATAGGCTACCTCTTGCCTACCCCCTCTCCCGTTGTGGGAGAGGGCTGGGGTGAGGGTGAATGACCTACCTACACGTTAGCCCCTCAGTCCTCGAACTTCTCGTCCTCCCGCAACGCATTCCGATGTGGCAGGTACTCCACGACGATTTCCACGTGCTTGATGGACACAGGTTTGATTAGCGTCTCGTCCTTCGTCAGCAGATCGACTCTGAGCCGGTTCGTTCCGACTACAGGGAGCAGCCCCATCTTCAAGTCGACGTGCAGCCTGTACCCCGTGCTGTTGTCCGGTCGCGTCCGCAACTGGTACGTCCAGTCCGCCCAGCGGTGCTCACCGATAGGCACCTCGCAGTCGTTCCAGAAGACCGCCACCTCGTCGGTGTGCATTCGCTGGTCCAGCAGCACGCGCAGTTCGCACCTCCAAAGCTCACCGGCCTCAGCCTTCGCCGCCACGTCGTCCGATACTTCGATCGTCACTTCTCCGCCAGTCTCTCCCGCGCTGAGATCCACTGGTAATTGGTCTGCCAGTCCGGCGAACTTGCCAGTGGTGCCTGCCCGTTCGGGCATCGTCAGCCGGTAGGTCTTGTCCATGTGGCTGATGATCTCGGGATATCCCATGAACCGTATGCGCCCGGTCGTCTCGAAATCGTAGGGGTACCTATTCGGGCCGGGATAGTACGTGTGATACAACACCCCTTGCGCCCCGACGGCATACGCATTGCCTGCCGCGGCGTAGTCGGTCAGACGCGAGGTTTGTCCCTGGCTGTTGGCATGTCCAGCCAGCACCTTCACGCTCGTGCCCTCCGCCGCCTCCACGATCTCACGCAGCAGTGCCGTGTCATTTTCCCAGCCGCCGCGCACGGGCATGGCGATCACCGTTTCGACGATCTCCTCCCGTATCCATCGCTCCAGATCGAGGCCAATCGACTTGCTCCCGCCCAGCGTTCCGGGCATCCTCACAACCAGCCTCTTGGCGATTCCCTGTTGTGCCGATGCGGTGTCACATGCCTGCCGGATATCCCGCATCCATTCGGTAAGCGTGTCGGTGTGTTCCTCAATCTCGCTCCTCGCAATCAGGGGAGAATAGTCGTCGAAGTTCATCTCCACGCCGTCGCTCGGATAGTCCGTCACGAGCTCGCGGATCACCGCGAGACGGTCCGCCTGCACCTCCGGGTGTGAGTAGGATAGCCGGGACGGGCTGTCGAACTCCGCCTCCGGATAATCCGGCTCAGGGCCGACCTGCCACTCGGGATGCTCCGACGTAAAGTCGGCCACGCGACAGTTCGTCACCCGCCCGTGATCCGTATGATTCATATTGAGCAGGATGTGCGGCAGGAACTGGAATCCCCGCTTCTTGGCGTGCTCGCAGACCAGCCTCAGGGGGTCGGTTCCCGACTCGATCATCTGCTCGGCGTTCATCCCCGCGCGGTACCAGATCTGGTGGTCTGTCAGGTCGACATTGTGGCCCCAACGCTCTCCCACCTTGGTGTCGTACAACAGCACGCTGCAGTCTCCGACCGCGTACGTGATCGTGTCGATCCCAATATCGAGCAATTCGTCAATCGGCTCGACGTACTGCCTGGCGCCCATCGGCGGCTCGTAGAGATAGACGCTCGTATGGCGTCCGTCGGTATAGAACATTACCTCGTGGCTCTCGCTCATTCCCTATCCTTTCATCCCTTCAGGATTTCGGCTCGTAGCCTATCGCGTTTGCCGGTCATGGTCTACCTCACAGCACGTTTTATTCAATTCATGTGACATTGTGGGACATTTCGGGACTTTTCTACGTGTCCTAGGCTGGGCCAAGCGGTCTGCTTGCCAAAGTACAATATAGATTATGTGTTCTCATGCCGTCAAATCCGATTCATGCAGGACCAGGGAACAGCGAGGGGACGTGGCGTAGTATTCAAGTTCCGCTTTTGTACACCCCGCTTCACCCCCTCGTGTGGTAACGTATCGGAACGCGAATTTCCTGCGCTGAGCGGAACTGAGCATGGACTCTCAAAATCCCGCAATTCAACCCGGCATGGAAGCCATGATGGCGCGCGCCGATGAGGCCGCCGCTGATCCCACACGCCCCGTCTACCACTTCCGCCCCCCGTCGGGATGGATGAACGACGTAAACGGCCCCCTCCTCCACAAAGGCTACTACCACATCTTCTTCCAGCTCAATCCATTCCATACCGACGCCCGATACGGCACCCACTGGGCACACGCACGCAGTACCGACCTCGTCCACTGGGAGCACCTGCCCCTTGCGATCTGGCCCTCGACCGAGGCGGGCGAGACATCCTGCTACTCCGGCACCGCCGCGTTCAACAATGACGGTCAGCCGGTCATCCTCTATACCTGCACCAGGAAGTGGGGTCGGGACAGAGTGGTGCCCGAGCCGTTCGAGCAATGGGCCGCCATCGGCGACGACGACCTCATCAACTGGACAAAGTATCCCGACAACCCTGCCCTGAGCATCGACAAAGAAGGTCGCCCCGACTTCGACTGGCGGTGGCGCGACCCGTTCTTCTTCTTCGAGCAGGGCAGGAGCTTCATGGTCCTGGGAGCCACCGGCGTAGGCACCCCGATTTGGGAGTCGGAGTCAGGCGATCTTCTCAACTGGACCTACCGGGGAATTGCCTCCGACATAAGCCAGGAATGCCCGAACCTCTTCAAGCTCGGTGAAAACTGGGTGATGCTCACGTCACCTTATACCCCGGTCGACTACTACATCGGCGATTTCAATGTCGACACCTACCAGTTCACCCACCGCGTGAACGGACGTATCGAGCCCACCAAGACCTTCTACGGCACCAACATCCTCTTCGACGACGATGGTCGCTGCATCCTCCTCGGTCGCCTGCTTCGGACGATCGAAGTTAAGGCGTGGAACGGCTGCATGGCCATCCCACGTGTCCTCACCATCGCGCCTGACGGTCATCCCCGACAGGCTCCCGTCGAAACGATCGAGATGCTCCGTGGTGAGCATCATTCTTCCCCCGACACGACGCTCGACCGCCAGTCGAAAGTCCTCGACATTCGTGGCGACGCCCTAGAAATCATCCTTGACATCGAACTGGCCGGAGCGACATTCGGCGGCATCCGAGTCCGCCGCTCCGACGATGGCACGGACGGTGTCAGGATCGGCTGCGACGGCGACTCGATCTGGGTTGGAGGCATCGAGATGCCCTATCGCCCAGCGTCAGGGCAGGGCGCTATCAAGCTCCGCGTCTTCTTGGACAAGTCAGTCATCGAGGTCTTCGTAGACGACGGCGCCCGCGTTGCGACAAACTTTATCGACTGCGGCACGAACGATCTCGGCATCGAACTCTTCGCCACGGGCGGGGAGGCCGCCTTCAGTTCCATCGACATCTGGGAAATGGAGTCCACCTCTTGAATCGCGACCCCAAGAAACGCCGCCTCCTCTACTACAACGACTCGCGTCACACGTACATGTACTCGTACGACCCGCCCATGACACTTGAAGAGGCGCGGGCTCCCGTCGATGAGGTGGCCGGCACGGCAGTCGGCACCTTCATCTACGGCTCCGGCGCCGGTCCAGCCGTCATGCACGACTCCAAGGCCGGCGAGGTCTGGGGACGCCGCTTCGAGAAGTTCGACAGCGCATGGTCATGGCGCGCCTACGAAAACGTCAAGAGCCTCATCGAAGCAGGGTACGACCCCCTCAACATCCTCATCGAGCGCGCACACGAAAAGGGCATGGACTTCTTCGCCAGCCTGCGCCTGAACCACCCGATGGATCCCGCCGACGAGGACAACCCCTTCAACTGGCAGTTCCGCATGGACCATCCGGAGTGGTGCATCACCGGCGTGGGCAGGCACTCCTTCAAGTGGGTGTACCCGGAGGTCCGCGCCGAGCGATTCGCCTACATTGAGGAGTACCTGACCAAGTACGACATCGAGGGGCTTGAGCTGGAGTTCACCTTCTGTCCCTACTACTTCGAGAAAGACGAGGCCGAGCGCAACGCCCCAATCATGACCAACTACCTGCGAGACGTCCGTAGGCTTGCGGACGAGACGGCTAAGGCACGAGGCCGCCCCCTCGAAATCGGGGCGAGAGTCCTCCCCACTCAAGCGGGGAATCTCGCCCAGGGACTCGATGTTGCCGCCTGGATTCAGGACGGCCTACTCGACTTTGTGGCCCCCACGATCTACGAGGACCACCAGGTCGACGCCAATCTCCCATTCGAGTGGCTCGCCGATCTCGCTGATGGTACGGACTGTCACGTCTATCCTACACTCCAGCGCGCCGTTCGAGGCCTCGACATAGCAGACGACCGCATGGAGCCGAATTCCCTCGAAATCCACGCAGGCATCGAGCAGCTTCGCGCCGGAGCCGCCTCATTCTGGGACCGCGGTGCCGACGGCATCTACATGCTCTTCCTCAAGTGGCCCCACGGCCCCGAGCAGCGAACGATCTTCACGGAGGCGCATGATCCCGACATGCTCAGGTCAAAGCCCAAGTCTTACGTCGTCCGCCGCCACGCCGACCTATCGGCGCAGTTCGGCTACCAGTCCCAGCTCAAGGCCACGCTGGAAGAGGGCGAGGGCCCTCAGACCGTCCGGCTCTACCTGGCAGACGACCCCGAGCACGTCTCGGCAACCCTCCGCCTCCGCCTCATATGGTCGACCACGATCGATGCGATGACATTGAAAGTCAACGGTCAACCACTCTCACTTGACGCGGCCCGGCGCACCCAGTTGGACGCCTACCTCGCCGCATGGCTGGAACTCGTACTACCCTCGGACACGCTGATCCACGGCTGGAACGAGATATCCCTGTCCCTCGACGCCCGGCCGGCAGGACTCGGCGCTCCCGTGGTCTGGGAGGGCGTCGAGCTCGTCATCGAACACCCAACGCCTCGTGCGTCCTTTGAGATGCCATGATGCAAAAGCGAATCAGGTAACAATTATGAGCAAACAGCGCCTCATCTTCTACAGCGACGCAAGGCATACCCACATCTACGCCTACGACCCGCCCATCAGGGTCGCGGATGCCGTCGCGCCCGTCGACGACGTGGCCGGAACGGGTGTCGACACGTTCGTCTACGGCTTCGGCGCCGGACTGACGATGTACCACAACACCGATGTCGGAGAGACGTGGGCCGAGCACCTCATCAAGGCGGGCAAGACCACCTTCCGCGAGTCGGATATCCACAACACCTTCCCGTTCTGGCGGGCATACTCGAACATAAAGAGCCTCCGCGACCGTGGACTCGACCTCCTCGAACTGCTCACCGACCGCGCCCACGAGAAGGGCCTTCAGATGTGGGGCAGCATCCGCACCAACCACGGCCAGGACCCCGCCTTCATCGACACCGCCGACAACTCCACCTTCAAGATAGACCATCCTGAACTCCACCTAACGACCGCCCCCGGGCACCCCTTCAATTGGGCCTACCCTGAGGTGCGTGCCGAACGTCTAGCCCTCTTCGAGGAGGCGGTCACGAACTACGACCTCGACGGCATGGAGATTGATTTCGCCTTCAGCCAGTACCTGTTCGAGCAGGGACAGGTCGACGAAAACAGACACCTCGTCACAGAGTTCATGGCCGATGCTCGACGTATCGTCGACAAAGCCGCCGTCGACAAGGGCAAGCCCTTCGTGCTCGGCGCGAGAGTCTTCCCCACACCTGAGTCGAACGCAGCGACCGGGCTAGACATTGCCGACTGGCTCGAACACGGTCTCGTGGACTTCCTCGTGCCTGCCGTCTACGGCCCCATGCAGATGGATGTCAACTTCCCCATCGAGTGGCTCGTCGATTTGACGGACGGTACGAATTGCGAGGTCTATCCGGCGCTCCTCAACAAGGTGTTCTCGGTTCACACGAGCGGTATCCACCAGACCAACCGTCGCATCTACGAGCACTCCGCGACGCCGGAGCAATTCCGCGCTGGCGCCGCCGCCTACTGGGCGAAGGGGGCGGACGGCATCTACCTGCCGTGGTTCGACTGGCCCGTCGGACCTGACGAAAAACAGGTCCTCTCCGAGATACACGACCCGGACCTCCTCCGCGAGAAGTCCAAGCATTACTGGTCGCCCACCCAAGACGTTGACGGCGACTACGAGACGTACGCGTCCCAACTCCCGCTTACCCTGGAAACGGGCGTCGAGCCGTCGGAACAGGTGGTTCACCTATATCTGGCCGACGACAATCCGCGCAGTGAGATTCGCATGCGCCTCAAGCTCACGGGTTCCGTCGCCGCCGATGTGATGTCCGTCACCCTGAATGGCGCACCCCTCGATTGGGAGACGTGCCGCGTCACCCGTCACGGCGGAGGAGGCGACATCTTCGCCTGGGCAGACTTCCCCATCGAGCCGGACATGCTCCGTCGCGGCGCCAACGACATCGGTGTCGCCGTCCTCTCTCGCCCCGAAAACCTCGTCGCAAACGTCGTCCTCCAGAGCGTCGAGGTGCTAGTCGACTACCCCGGAAACGCCGCAGCCACCGAATTCGACCGCATATCCCTCGGTCGTCGGCTGTGATTTGACATCCACCTGGGCTTTTCATCAATGCCTACGTATGTCGTTTTCTGTTCCATATGTTCTACCTCCTGTATAGAGTGCTGGCCCGTCCTTGCACGATGCGGGCTCGGTTGGCCCAGGCAACTATTCGGGCTCTACCCGTGGGGGGGTGCGGCGACCCTGGCTCGCTTACGGTTTTTGATGACCTGGGAATCAACGGTCTGCCACACCCCATTCACCCTTACCGGAGTCATTGTCCCATGACAAAACCAAGATACAAGGAATCATGCCGATAATTCACAACGCTGTCCTTCCCCACATCCTGTGGTAAGGTAGGCTCGCAAGCTCCATCGAGAAGGGAAGGCGAATGGACCTCCAACAGACCAAGGCTGCCGTGCTGGCCGAAATCGACCGCCGGGCCGGTGAGGCAATCGACCTTGCCAAGCATATCCTCAGCGCCCCGGAACCCGGATTCCGTGAAAAAAACACATCACGTTTCGTGGGGCAGAGGCTCTCGGAGATGGGCATTCCATTCGAAGACGGCCTCGCCCTGACTGGAATCAAAGGCGTCCTATCCGGTGGCAGGTCCGGCCCCACAGTCGGCGTGTTCGGCGAGCTCGACTCCCTCATTGTTCCGGGCCATCCCTTCGCAAATCCTGAGACCCACGCCGCCCACGCCTGTGGTCACCATACACAGATCGGCTCGTTGCTAACCGTCGCCATGGGCCTCCAGGCCGCTGGCGTACTGGATAGCCTGGCGGGGCGTGTGGCTCTGCTGGTCGTTCCGGCGGAGGAATTCATCGAGATCGAGTACCGCGATGATCTCCGGAGTCAGAACAAGCTGGAGTTCCTCGGCGGCAAGTCCGAGTTCGTCACGCTCGGCGTCATGGATGACGTGGATATCGCCATGATGACCCACACCGAGAACCAGGACTGGCTCTATACGCCGGGCTCCCAGATCGGCGTCGGCGCCAACAACAACGGCATGATCGCCAAGCGCATTGGCTTCAATGGCGTCGCGTCCCACGCCGGCGGCTCGCCGCATCTCGGTGTGAACGCCCTCAATGCCGCCAACATTGCCCTCATGGCCATCCACGCCCAGCGCGAGACCTTCCGCGACGACGAGAGCATTCGCATCCATCCGATAATCACCAGGGGGGGCACCGTCGTGAGCTCCGTCCCAGCCGACGTTCGGATGGAGACCTTCGTCCGAGGTTCGACCATCGAGGCCTATATGGCTGCCGGGAAGAAGGTTGACCGAGCCCTCCGGGCGGGTGCCATGGCGGTTGGCGCAAGCGTCGACATATCGACCATTCCCGGATACACGCCGCTCGCGCAGGACGAAACCCTCACGGAGCTGTACGTCTCGAACGCGTCGGAGCTCGTCGGCGCCGACAAGATAGCGCGAATGGGACACCGCTCCGGCTCGACTGACATGGGCGACATTTCGCAAATCATGCCTGCAATCCATCCCTACGTCGCCGCTGCGACCGGCAAGGCGCACGGCAACGATTATGTCGTGCAGGACTATGAACTCGCCGTCACGACCGCAGGCAAGGCGATGGCCATGACCATCGTCGATCTGCTCTTCGACGACGCGCAGAGGGCGAACGCCATCGTCCGCGACTTCCAGGGCGGCATGTCACGCAGCACTTACCTCTCCTGGCTTCGGGACATCTACTCCGAAGAGACCTACACCGAGTGACCGGCCCCGATTCCCTCAAGGCCGCTGCCCAGGTCGCCATAGACCGGCGGCGTGACTGGATTGTCGATATCGCCGAGCGGGCCCTCCGCACTCCCGAACTGGGCTTCCGCGAGTTCGAGACTTCACGCCTCGTGAGCGAGAAGTTCACTGAACTCGGCCTCGAACACACGAAGGGTGTCGCAATTACCGGCGTGACCTCCCGCCTCCATGGCGGCAACAACGGTCCGACCGTAGCCGTGCTCGGCGAGCTTGACGCGCTTCCCTTGCCCGGCCACACGTTCGCCGACCCCATGACCGGAGCCGCCCACGCCTGTGGCCACAATTCCCAGCTTGCCATCATGATCGGCGTCGCCATAGGCCTCGCACTTCCCGAAGTGCAGCGTGCCCTCTGTGGCGACGTGCAGTTCATGGCCGTTCCGGCCGAGGAGTTTGTCGACGTTGAGTATCGCCTGAAACTGCGGGAAGAGGGGGAAATCGAGCTCCTCTCGGGAAAGCAGGAGTTCATCAGGCTGGGAGCTTTCGACGACGTGGACATGGCCATGATGGCTCACACGTCGGCAAGTGCCGAGGACGCCAAGTTCTCGCTCGGAGGCACCACGAACGCTCACGTCGGCAAGTACGTCAGGTTCCTTGGGAAGTCCGCCCACGCGGGGACCTCGCCCCACCGGGGCGTCAACGCCCTCCAGGCCGCGCTCGTCGCCCTCCATGCAGTGAACACCCAGCGGGAAACGTTCCAGGACCCCGATGTCGTACGCCTGCACGGGATCATCGCCCACGGTGGCGAGGCGGCGAACGCGACACCGGCGGAAGTGCGGTACGAGGGACGTGTTCGCGGTCGCACGATCGATGTCGTCGACGATGCCGCGGCAAAGATGGACCGCTGCCTGAGGGCCGGAGCTCTCGCCCTTGGAGCCTCTGTGGAGATAGCCACCATTCCCGGATATCTCCCGCTCTTGAACGATCCCGCCCTCTCCAATGTCTTCCGAGAAAACGCCCAGCGCCTCGTCGGAGCGTCCTCATTCCAGAGCCAGTCAGACTACCGGCCCCGGGGCGGATCAACCGACATGGGCGACCTCAGCCAGATCATGCCGGTCATCCATCCCTACACTGGAGGCTGCGCCGGTACCGGACACGGAGACGACTATCGCGTCGTCGACTACGATCAGGCCGTCATCAGACCCGCCAAAGCCATCGCCATGACCACCATCGACCTCCTGACCAACGACTCCGCCAAAGCCAGGCACGTCATCAGCAACGCCAACCCCCCTATGACCAAGGAGACCTACCTCGATCTCCAGCACTCTCGAACGTCCGTGGAGACGTATCGTGGGTCTTAAGAATGGTTCGAAGAGTTTAGTCGAGAAACTAACCTGGTTGTTGTTAAGTATCATCACCCCGTTCGCGGGAGAGGGTTGGGGTGAGGGTGGTACTCTCAAGAACGCCGACCACCTTCCTCCCTCGTCCAGACTTGACCAATAAGAACACATGTGCCACACTAAGGATGTGCGGCCATCCGACGAGGGATCCCAATCGTGTTCCAGTGAGGGGGCGACGAAAAGAGAAGAAAACGGCGTTTACTCTCGTCTTTTCGAACTTAGACCGCATTGAGACTGGGCTACCATCTATGCTTGTATGGACTACTCAATACGACTGAATGTAAGTCCCATGCGTGAAATTCAAGTGACTCAAGCCAAGGCGCACTTTGCCGAGCTTCTCCGTGAAGTGGAGCACGGCAAGTCGTTTGCCATCACCCGGCACGGAAGGACCGTTGCTCACTTGTTTCCCCCCACACGCAGGACCATGCGAGTCGACAAGCGGCAGTGGAGCAATTCCGCCGCCGCAGAGCAGGGTGGAGGCGTGTCAATGTCTCAATTGAAGAGATACTCGCGTGGCGACACGAAGGCCACCGCCCATGTTTTTTCGAACGAGGCGGAGCGCAGGGAGGAATCTAAGAAGTTGAGTAGCATGAGTTGCGGATGAGTCAACCATGAACATCCTGGATTCCTCGCCGAGCTCGGAATGACAGGCTCTTGTGCTTGACTGTGGTGATCGGAAGACGCAGCGACAATCCAAGAGCGTATCCGAGAGGAACCGCGTCCATCCTGAGCATCGTTACGCGCCGGGTTTAGGGCCATGCCGGGATGTCAGTAACTGCCACCGAGACAGCATAATCACACTTGAAGATGGTCTAGTGGAGAAACCGAATACTCTCCACCCTCAGTGCTCTCTGTGTTCTCTGCGGTGAATCTTCGACCTATCCCTCCAACCACTCCGCCAGCGGACCTCGGTTCTTCTCCAGCCATGCGACGTTCAGGCGAATGGCTTCCAGGGCCTGCCGGATCGTCCGGTCCGCTGCCGGTACGGGCGTATCGGTGAAGAACTTCTCCACGTCCTCCAACATCTCCTGCGTCGTGAACCTCCCCGCGATGCTGACGAGGGTCATCAGGCCAAACCCACCCTCGCCGTAACGCCGGTCGAACTCGGCCCAGTTGGCCTTCAGGAAGTCCCACGCTAGGTCCTTGCCCTTCGGATTGCCCGACATCCTCGCCATGATCCCGATGGTATTGTGCGTGCGTACGAAATCGGTATCCAGCGACCGTTCGAGCGTCGTCGCCAGCAAGTCAGGTTCCTCGAACTCCGTCAGCGCTCCCAGAAGCCTGATCTTCTCCTCTTCCAGGGTGGCTTCCTGCTCCAACGACCACATGGAGTGGTAGACGTCGCTGTCGCCCTCCTTTGCCGTGAGGCTGAGGATGACCTTGCGGATATCGGGATTAACGCTGCTCTGGTCCTTGGCGTAACCTTCGAACCTCCGTCCGGCCTCCGCGAGGGTCTCGGGGTCTCCGTACCCTCCGAGTCCGGCCAGCACCGTGCTGCGGAGCAGCGCGTCGAGGTGGCCCTCATCCGGCTTCGGGTCCCAGCCTGCTCGCCTGCCCGCGGGCCCGAACAGCTCCCGCCCGAAGCGTTGGTATGCCTCGAAGAACGGCTCGTCGTTCAGGAGATTGTTCAGCCCCCCAAGGTTCGCCCCGAGGTCGCCCCAGACATAGGCGTGCTCCTCATTTACGTAGGCCTGCGCAATCTCCAGGAAGTCCGTCGCGGGCTGAATGCCGGCCTTCGCAAGGGCGTACGCGTCGCTCTGGATTCCCAGTCGGTCGATGGCAGACAGGTCGAGACTCTCGATGGCTGGCCGCAGCAGCGCGAGGTCTTCGCCCCGGTACTTCACTCGGAAGAAGCCCGTCTGCTCAGGATTGACCTTGACCCAATCGCTAGCGCCTCCGCCAACGCTCAGGCTCGCGTTCCTTCCCCGTTGGAGCGTGGACGCCACCTCGCCACTCGACGCCGACCGCGCCCGAAGGGGAACATGCCAGAGGGTGTCATCCTCCCCGGAGTCGTCGATGATAGAGTCGTAGGAGAAGCGCTGCTGCGCGACCGAGACGGCGATTCCGGTCTCCTCCCTCGTGATCTCCGCCTCAAGATACGGGTACCCCGTCTGATGCAGCCACGTCTCCATCATCTCCGAGACCGGCTGACCGGAGGCCTCGCCGAGGGCGTCCCACAGGTCTCCCGTATCGGCGTTGGCGTAGCTGTGCTTCACGAGGTAGTTGTGGAGTCCTTGCCTGAAGTTCTCGGAGCCGAGGAAGTCCTCGAGCATCCGCAGCACCGAGCCGCCCTTGCTGTAGCTGATGGCGTCGAAGAGCTGCCCGATCTCCGCCGGGTTCTTGACCTCCTGGTGAATCGGGTGCGAGTTCTTAAGTCCGTCGAGGCTGAGAGCGCGAGTCGTATCCTGGGACACGAAGCTCGTCCACGTATCCCATTCCGGGAACAGGTTGTCGACCGCCATATCGCCCATCCACGAAGCGAAGCTCTCGTTCAGCCAGAGGGCGTCCCACCAGGCCATGGTCACGAGGTTGCCGAACCACTGGTGAGCCATCTCGTGCGACACTATGCTGGCGACGATCTGCTTCGTGCCCGCAGACGTGTTCTCCGGATCGACGAGAATGGCGATCTCGCGATAGGTGATGGCTCCCCAGTTCTCCATCGCCCCCGCCGCGAAGTCGGGAATGGCGATGTGGTCCATCTTTTCGAGCGGATAGGGTATGCCGAAGTAGTCGTTGAAGTAGGCCAGCAGGTCGACCGACACGTCCAACGCAAACCGCCCCTGCTCCTCCTTGCCGCGCGTCGTGTAGACCCGGACGACTGTGCCGTCTTTCGCAGTCCTCTCGACACAGCCGAGCTCTCCGATTATGAAGGCCAGCAGGTAGGTGGACATGATGGGAGTCTCGCCGAACTCCAGCCTCTTCTGTCCTGGCTCGGCCTCGCTCTCGCGCACGATGCTCATGTTCGACACCGCGACGAGGTCCGAGGGAATGATGAGCGTGACCTTGAACGTCGCCTTGATGGCCGGCTCGTCCCAGCAGGGGAACGCGCGTCGCGCGTCCGTAGCCTCCAACTGCGTCGTGGCAAGGTACTTTTCCGTGCCGTCAGAGTCGACGTACCTGCTCCGATAGAACCCTCGCAGCTTGTCGTTGAGTTCTCCCGTGAACTCCAGGTGCAATCGGGCCTGTCCGGACTCGAGCTCCTCGTCGAACCCCAGCGTAACGGTCTCCTGCTCCCTGTCGAAGTCGACGCAGCACGGTTCAAGGCTCCGTCCATCGGCCAGGGTCAGCCGCGTCGCCTGAATTTCTAACTCGTCGGCGTTCATCACGATCTCGCTCGTCGGCTCGTGAATCGTAAGGACGATGTCCTCCTCGCCTTGGAAGGTGAACTTCTCAAGGTCCGGTTGGAGCGTCAGGTCATAGGCGGACGGTAGGACGGCGGTCGGCAGCATGGTGGGTGTGGTCATATCAGGGTCCTCTCTTCAGGCGTATCTGTTATTTGCCCTTCCAAATGGGCTTGCGTTTGGCGGCGAATGCTCTTGGGCCCTCCACGAAGTCCTCCGAGTCTCGTGCCCTGCGGAACTCGCTGTACTCCCGTTTGATCGCGACGTCCAGCGTCGATTCCAGCCCTTGCAGCGCCACCTGCTTGGTCGCGCGCACCGATAGCGGGGCGGCCTCCATGATGTTGTTGGCCCAGCGTTCGGCGGTCGGAATGAGGTCACCCTTCGTAGATGCTATTTCGTTGACGAGACCCCACCGGTGGGCCTCCTCCGCGGTGATCGGCTTACCTCCTAGCAGGATGCCCATGGCGATGTTCAGCGGCATCTGCCGGACGATGCGGTGCGGTCCTCCACCGCTTGCCACCACGCCGACCGTCGCCTCGGGAAGGCCGAATCGCGCGTCCTCAGTCGCGACGATAAGGTCGCAGGAGAGGGCAAGCTCGAACCCGCCTCCGAGCGCATAGCCGTGCACTGCCGCGATGATCGGCTTCCAGCACTTGAAATCGGCCGTGATGCCTCCGAATGGATAGAGATGTGCGTCTGGGTAAGGCTCGCCGGGCTTGCCGTGTTCTGCCATGTTCTTGAGGTCATTCCCGGCGCAGAATGCCCTGTCGCCCGCGCCGCTCAGGATGGCCACGAGGACATCGTCGTCGTCACGAAAGTCGGTGAAGGCCTCTCTTACTTCCCGATTCCCGTCTGGGTGCAGGGCATTGAGTTGGGACGGACGGTTCAGCGTGACGTAGGCTATCCGCTCGCGCTTTTCATACAGGATGTGTTCGAACTGCATAACCACCTCTCTCAGATGACAATCGGCTCGCGTCCGGGACGTTTCCGCTCCCGACGGATGATGGAGTTGATCTCTCCTACGGCCTCATCAATGCGATCGGTCCGGTTCACAACCACATGATCGTACTTTTCGACCTCTTCCATTTCCTTCGAAGCCGTTTCGAGTCTGACTCTCAGTGCTTCCGGCGACTCGGTCCTTCTCAGCGTCAGGCGGCGTTCAAGCTCCGCCAAATCGGGCGGAGCGATGAAGACGTACAGGGCGCCCGGCACAAGCCTTCGAATGTTATCGCCGCCCTGCACGTCGATCTTGAGAATCACGTCCTGCCCTCGGGCCAGGGCATCGCGCACGGGTGACTTCGGCACACCGTAGAGATTCCCGTACACCTCTGCCCATTCAAGCAGTTCATGGTTCTGAATCATGTTCTGGAATTCGCCCCGACTGACGAAGAGGTAATCTACGCCGTCGACCTCGTTGTCCCGCCTGGGGCGAGCGGTCGCCGTCACGGCGAAGTGGTAGTGGACGTCCGAAGTCTTCATTCGGCCGAGTATCGCGTCTTTACCGACGCCCGACGGACCTGAGATCACAACTAGGAGGGGGATGCCTTCGCCCGGTGATGTGCCCACTGCTCTCACGCAGAGGGACCGGACACGGAATCGAGAGTGCCCCAGAACGTCGGGTACGACACGTCCGCCGCATCCGCGCCGTCAATGGCTGTCTCGCCGTCCGCGATGGTGCCCGCGATCCCCATCGTCATGGCGATACGGTGGTCACCGAAGCTGTCGACGTTGGCCCCGTGCAGCTTTCTGCCGCCTCGGATAACCATGCCGTCCTCGGTCTCCTCCACGTCGACGCCTAGACGAGCGAGTCCCATCACGGTCGCGGTTATCCGGTCGGACTCCTTGACGCGCAGTTCTTCAGCGTCCCGTATTATCGACGTGCCCCTGGCTTGCGACGCCGCCAGCGCAAGCACAGGTATCTCGTCGATGACCTGCGGGATGATGTCTCCGGCTATCTCCACGCCCTGAAGGCCTGACGACTCGACGACGATGTCCGCCGCCGGCTCCGACTCGTCCTCCACGACGTTCTCCATGCGGAGGGTCGCTCCCATTGCTTGCAGGACTTCAATCACGCCTGTGCGGGAGGGATTTATGCCAACATTGTTAAGCCGAATATTCGCGTTGGGATGAGCCGCCCCCGCAACCATCCAGAATGCGGCGGAGCTGATGTCGCCGGGAACCCTGACGTTGGTGGCAGTGAGATTGGAAGCCTGTACGGATACCGTGAGGCCATTGATATCCACGTCAGCCCCCATGTGGCGCATCATGCGTTCTGTATGGTCGCGCGACTGTCCCGGCGAGCGCACGACGGTGCGGCCTTCGGCGTACAGCCCTGCAATGAGGATTGCTGACTTCACCTGGGCGCTCGCGACCTTGAGATCGTACTCGACGGCCTTCAGGTTTCCGCCTCTCACCGACAGGGGTAGCAGAGAGTCGTTGCTGCGACCCATGAAGACAGCGCCCATCTCGCGGAGCGGTTCCACGATACGCGCCATAGGTCGCGATCGGAGCGAGTCGTCGCCCGTCAGGACCGACAGAAACGACTGTCCTGCCAGTAGTCCCGCCACGAGTCGAGTCGTCGTGCCACTGTTGCCCGCATGGAGCACGTCGGACGGTTCTTGAAGCCCGTCGAGGCCAACACCGGCAACTTCGAAGCACTCCTCGCCCGGCCAGACGTCACAATCGGTGTGCTCGGTGATCCGAACACCTAGCCCTCGCAGGCATCCGAGCATCGACGTGCGGTCGTCGCCCACGCAGAAATTGGACACGTGTGCCGTCCCTTCAGCGATGGAATTGAGCAGGGACGCACGGTGAGATATCGATTTGTCGCCGGCTGTCGATACGGTTCCTTCGAGCCGGCCCTGTGTCTGGATTGTTCTGTTCACTTGTCCTCTTGAGTCCTTTTGCCGGAATAGCGCCAGGGTGAGTCTTTCTTGGCATCCTTGATATCTCTTGCCCTGCCTGCAAGCCTGCTTCCAACAAACATGCTGGCAACCGTCTCTCCGGTGGAGGGCATTCGCGGCCCATCGTATTCTTGAACTTGGCCCAACTCCAGTTTGAGTCGCTCCTCCCAGGACCTGACAAGAGCTTCCTCAACCTTGTCTCGCGGGCTTTGGGCCAGGCTCCTGTAAGACTGGAGCGCCTCGATCATGCGGTCGATCCAAACGGCGACGGAGTCTGAATTGATTCCGACTTCGTCGGCCAGTTCGACCGGGTCGACTGAGGCAAGCGTGGCAGCTTGATGAAACTCGCTGCCGACCAGCTTCGACATCTCCCGCCAGGACGGGCTGTCAGAAGCCATGCTCACCAATGCCGAAGACAGCAGCGTCGGCATGAGCGTTACCGCCGCAGTGTACGAGTCGTGTTCGTGCGGATCGAGGAACAGCGGGTTCGCGCCGAGCGATTCGACGAGGCCAACGACGGTCCTCATCCCTTCAGGCCGGGCCGTTAGCGAGGGAGCGAGGCAATAGTCGATGCCTTGAAACGCGTCTCCGTCCGCGGCGTCGAGATCGCTGGAGGGGACTCTTAGGAGCGGGCGGCCGGCAACGAATGTCGTATCGTCACGGAAGTAGGAGTCCGCCCATTCCAGGGTCTGCGTCATCGACAGGCCCGTGTTGGTCACCCGGCAGTCCTGCTCCAGCACGGGGCCGATGGCTTCCATGAGCTCCTTCGTCTCGGATGCCGGCGTGTCGAGAACCACGAGCCTCGCGCCTTCGAGCGCGCTTCCCAGGTTCCCACCAACAGAGTCGAAGGCGCCCGTCTCGCTGGCCTTTTCGCGCCACTTGCGGTCGCCGGACGTACCGACAACCTCGGTCTCTTTCAGTTCGAGGGACTTGATTCCAAGTCCCATCGAAAGTGCGATACTGCCGGATCCTATGATCGTAATTCTATCCATTGCGGGCGCTTGTTCCTCTATTCATATGAAAGATTGAATCAGATTAGCCCCAAATCTGTCCACCAATGATGATGAACGCAAGGGCGTTCACTAGGGGCCTCATGATCGGAACGAGCAGGCTCCCCGTGGGCAGTATGAAACCGGAGATGATGAGGACGAGCAGAATCAACGGTCCCCAACGCTCCAGCTTCATCCACTCCGACGCCAGGTTTCGTGGGAGAAGTCCGAGCACGACTTTGAATCCGTCCAGGGGCGCGACGGGGATGAGATTGAATGCCGCCAGGAGGATGTTTATGAATATGAGCGATCCAAGCAGATAAGCCCAAATCTCGCCGATGTCCCCGCGGAAGAGCGAGAATCCGACGACCCCTGGACTGAGCAGGCCCATCTTTACCGGCAGCGCGGCCAGCGAAGCGACGATCACGTTCGATACCGGTCCGGCGAACGAGACCGCCGCAATTCCCGATCGCACACCCTTGCTGAAGCGCGCGGGATTGACCGGCGTCGGTCTTCCCCAGCCGAACCCGACCACTACTATCATGACGGTGCCCGCGGGATCGAGATGGGCAAGCGGGTTGAGAGTGAGCCTACCCTGACTCTTCGCGGTGCCGTCTCCCAGCAGGTTCGCCGTCAGGGCGTGACTGAACTCGTGAACCGTGATCGCAACAATGACGACGAGGACGAACGCCATGAGTGTTATCACCGCATTCGTTGGCTCGGAACCGAGATGTTCGAGGACGGCGAACAGCAACGATCAGTGCCTCAAAACGAAGGCGGGACGACCATCGTCGTCCCGCCCGCTTTTTCAATACCTAACTGCCCGGGGTGCTTTAGTGACTAGTGTCCCCCACCGCCGCATGCGCAGCCACCACCGCCGCCTCCACAACCACCGCCACCGCCGCCACAGCCACATGCTCCACTGCCGCAGCCGCCGCCCGCGAACTCTACGTTCGGGTTGCTGATGACGAAGCCGCTGCGCATCAGGCCTTCCATGTAGTCGATCTGCGCACCATCCACGAGGGGAGCGCTCTCGGAGTCGACTAGGACCGTGAGACCTTCAACGTCCATGGCGAAGTCGTCGTCCTTCGCCTCTTCCTCAATACTCATCGCATACTGGAATCCGCCGTGAGGGCCCGGCATGGGCATTACTCTCAGGAGTGCGCCTGACTGCCCCTGCTCCTCGAGGGCTTCCTTGAGCTTCTGCGCCGCAAGGGGTGTGATATCGACGATCTGGGATGTCGTAGCCAAGGAATCGACCTCCGGCGCCTGACGCGGCTATGCGTCGGCGGACTTTTTGGTATGGCCCGATACTATCACGCCGCTTCTAATAGGGTCAATGTACAAAGGCGATGTGTTCCTGTCATCATCGACTGTGCGGGATAGCCGGCCTCCACAGGACGGTGCGATTGGGTTCCCGGTTGGGCGGCGCGAACTGTTCGTATCCCAGTGGTAACCTTGCCTGTGCGAGGTTCGTTCTATTGGTGATTATCTACTTGACGCACGAATTGGAGGCCGTTAGAATGCGCGGATGCAGAACTGGAAGACAGGGATCGGCGGGGCAATTATTGCGATTGCCAGCTTTGTGCATGGGTTGCCGGGGTTCTTCGACGACTCTAAGTCGTGGGTTGCATGGGTCAACGTTATGGAGCTAACGTCTCACCTATGGCTTATTGGCGTGTTCGGCGGCGTTCTCATAGCTACTTGGGGATGGTGGCGAAAGTATCTACTTCGTGTTCGTGGCAAGGTGGTTCCCAATAGGAAGATGAAAGAGAAGGTTGAGCAGCTTGAGTATGAGACGGCCCTTAATAGTGCCAAGAGTCTACTTCTGAAACTCGACGTAGAGGAACACGTCGATAAGAGCAAAGACAAATGATAGTCTCCTTGACAATAATACAGGTGTCCTATACGGTTCCACAGCCTCTGGACGGGCACCACAATCGCATATGGGTATGCAAGTCTGGCTCCGCGCCTCCTTGCGGCCTGTATGCGGGTGCTTTCCGTCCAGAGAGTCCTAGACTTGCTGCAAGGAGGCACCTGAATGGAACGACTACAGGTAGCGATAGGCATAGCGGTTTTGATCGTCGTGACTGCGGGATGCAGTTTCAGCCAGTTCACGCAGTCCGAGAAGCTCACGGAGAATATCGACGACTACCGGACGGGATGCGAGGTCGATGCGGACACGCTAATGACCGAGTACAAGCAATGGGAAGCCAATCGTTGGCACTTCGACGCCGACGACCCGACACCGACACCGTCACCGATAGACGATATGGAAGTTGCGCTATCAGCTCACTTGGAGAGTGTTTGGGAGCATGGATGCGCGACCGGGCGGCGCGACGTGGTAGGAGCGGAGCAAACGACTCTCAAGGCCCTACGCGACCAGTTGGATATCCTCGACGATCGGCTCACCGAGCTAGAGGCAACGCCTACTCCCACGGCAACGCCGACACCCTAGACCTAGGCGGCTGTGAGCCGCTCGTAGGTAAGATGCTCGGTGTTGACGATACGCTTGAGCGTGTCAACGAAGATGTGGTCGTTGTCGCGGTTGTTGTAGCGCCATTCGAGTTCCTCAAGATAGCGGTCAAGGTGCTTTGCGCTCACCTTGTGGAACGCTCCGACGATGCTACGCTTGAACAGCGACCACACACCTTCAACCGTGTTGGTATGCACATCGCCCACGACCCACTCCTCAAGGCTGTGGTTGACCGTCTCATGGCGGGTGTTCTCGTCGGCAATCCCGATGTACGACTTGAGCTCGTCTGTGTAGATCGCCTGGGCTTCGTCTTTCACCGTCTCGGCGATGAAGGCATGGAGCGTGTCGCGCCGCACGTCGGGAATGCGCTTGAGGCGAATGGTTCCCTTACGCTGTACCGCTCCCGCTACCCACGTCTTATTCCCCTTGTAAGCGCGTCCCTTGCCTTTCGTCTTGCCGCCTACAAGCGTCTCGTCAACTTCGATGATGCCGAGCAAGGTAGGTCCGTCAAGAGGATCGTTCCCCATAGCCTCGCGGATGCGATGAGAGAGGTACCACGCCGTCTTGTAGGCTACTCCAAGCGTCCGTTTGAGTTGCAGAGCGGAGATACCCTTCTTGGACTCGCACATGAGGTAAATGGCGATGAACCACTTTCGGAGCGGCAAATGAGAGTCGTGCATGATGGTGTCCGCCGTCACGCTGAACCGATACCGGCAAGCGTTGCAATCGTACTGCTTTCGAGTATCTATCTCCGATATGCTCAGAGAGCCACATCGGAGGCAAGCAACGCCGTTCGGCCAACGGAGACGTTCGAGAAGTTCACGGCACTTGGTATCAGTGCTAAAGTCGTCCATCAAAGTGAGAAGGTTTGTCATGGCTCAAGCTCCTAAAAAGCGGCGTCGGTTGTTACCAAAAGACATTACGCAAAAGGCCGACTCGGAAGTAGCTGAAAAGCTGTTTGGCAAACGCGCCAAACGCGAGTTAGACCGTGTTGCTAGTGCGTTTATCAAGTCCATAAAGTGATCATATCACCTACAAAAACGTGCGTCAAGTAGATAATCACCGTTCTATTGAGCAAAGGACTATGTAGCAGGGCAAGGTAGTTTGCTATTGGGCAAATGGACAGAGGCGGCGCTTGCGCGTCTTCAAACTCCAATCGTGTGGTTGGGCGCATCAGTTCTTCTTGCCGTAATTTCGACCGGCTGCTGGATAACGAGCGACGAGCCTGCAGCGTCCTCCGGCTCAGAGTTGACGCCATTGGCTCAAGCTGTGCCGGAAGGGAATAATACACAGACACTCCCGTCTCCGACGGCGACATCGGTCCCAGGAACGGTGACGCCCATACGCATGCCGTCACCTTCCCCTACCAATACGCCGGTTCCGACGCCGACTCTCGCCCCCGAACCGACGTCCACGAAGACGCCAACACCCACCCCTGTTCCAACGAGCACACCGTCTCCGACCGCTACTCATACGCCGACACCGACAAACACTCCGGCGCCAACCGCCACTTCGACGCCGACTCCCGCTCCCAGCCCTACAAATACCCCGTCACCGACTCCTACCCCGGAGTCAACGTTCGTTCCCGCGCCCACGGAGTCATCCGTCCAAACGGCTGCTCGGGGAGTCAACCTAGTCCCGGCCAGACCCCAGGGATGGGATGGATCGCTCATGGTCACGGACGGGCCAGGAAAGTTGTCCAGCACAGTACAGAAGGTGGACGAAGAGACGTTCGTTAGCTGGGGTTTGGGCAACACGGGCGATGTGACTGTCGAGGATACGTACTTTGTGGATCTATATTTCAACGACGTGGTGGTGAATCGCTGGACGGGCATTTCTCTGGCGGCCGAAGAGATAGTCGCTCTGGTCGATTGGCCGGACTTGGGGGCGACAATCGTTCCGACTCCCGGTGTTCACGTCATCAAGGTCGTGGTCGACTCCACCAATCTCATTTCCGAGACCAATGAGGCGGACAATACCTACGAGGTGGAGGTCGTCTGGGAAGCCGGCGAACTCGTTGCCGCGCCTGAGAGACCGGTCACACGACTACCCGATCTGATCATTTCCCAGCCTCGAGGGATGTCGGACGCCATTGTAGCCAGCCCGTACGCCACCGACACCGATGACTGGCAGCTCTCGGTCGACCTTCCTTCCTACATATTCTCAGGCGTTGAGAACCAGGGGCTGTCGAGCATTGACCGGCCCGTTCGGGTGGATCTATACCTGGACGGAGTCCTCGTAGCCTGGCGGACTGAGAACGGGATGATCGCCGGCGGATTACCCAGCAGGGTTACCTGGTCGGGTATCGGTAGGTTTGTGCCCCTCACTCCCGGCGATCACACACTGATGGTGGTAGTTGATCCGACGAACATAATCGAGGAATCCGACGAGACCAACAATGAGCTTGTGAAGGTATTCACGTGGGGAACCGGAGAGACTCAGGCCCGCCCCGCGCCGACCGTACTTCCCTCGACGACCCTGCCTGAACCCCTGACGCTCTCAAACCTTCAACCGGGATGGGCATTCGAATCGGACGGCCCAATCTCCATCTTCCACCGGGGCGACGACGCCCACAACCCACCACTAATCGTGGGACAGGACGTTCTCCTCCGTGTCGCAGTGAAGAACGGGAGCAGTGTAGGGACTCGAATCCCATTTGCCGTGGATATCCACTTCGACGACCGGCTTGTCAATAGCATGGTTCTCCGAGGCGCGCCTGAGAATGCAATTGTGATCTCCGATTGGGATGGGCTCGTCGGCGAAGTCGACATCACCCCCGGTGACCACACGGTAAGGATTGTCATCGACTCGCGAGACTCCGTTCGAGAGGCGGCCGAGGACGACAACGTCTTCGAGCACACGTTCACGTGGCTGGAGGAACCTCCCCCGGAGACGGTCTCCCTGTCGTATTCGGAGCAGCAGATTGTAGACATGCTGTCCGGGCTGCGCGAGTTGGTGGACTCGCGGGAGATCGCCGTATCAGCCGATGGGAAGGATCAATCCGAGCGGATCATGGATGTCGTAGACGCCGGATACTACCTCATGACCGGGGAGACTCTTCGCGACGACCGTGTGGACATCCACATTCTGAATCGGACGGACTATCAGAATTGGATCGACGAGGCATTCGCCAACCAGTTCGCCTCCGCCACTGCCAGGCAGATACCGGGCATGCACGTGAGATACGAGAGGCTGAAGGAGTACTCGGTCGGAGTCACGTCGCGAGAGAGGGGAAGGGTTGTGGTTATCATTGATGGCGAGCGTCCGATTCCGGCTGTCATTGACACGCTGGCGCACGAGGTTGGACACCTCCGGCAGGACCTCGTCAACCCCGACCAGCATGATGCCGCGATGTTCGATCCGTCGGTCCTCGCGCTGTTGGAAGCGCAGGCCCAACAGTTCCAGCGGGCCTTCTGGCTGACCATAGAAGACTTCAGCGGCGAGACACTGATGGACTATCCGGACATGGAGGCATTCGAGCGACACATTGCGCAACAGGCATTCGGTATGTTCACCACGGCGGAGCAGGACGAGCACGCTCTGGGTTATCTGTTGCAGTGGGCGATCCTCCTAACGGTTCCGGAGCTGGAGCCCCTCGCCGATGAGCTTGAGAATAACGGAAGCCTCAGTGCCGAAGGTTCACTGAAGTTTTACAACTATCTCGTGGAACTCTCGCCTCAGGAGGCGGCTGCTCTGGTCCGGGGGACATACGGACAGGTAAGCTCGGATGATCTGGCACAGCTCTATAACAGGATGGTATCGGTCGCATCGGACCGTCTCATGTCCGGCCTTCATCCCGACGACGAAGGAGTGCCTAACCTGCGGACGGTGGGACTGCTGACTCCCTGACCCTCAGCCGCCGCCGACTGCGCGAACGACCTCGAGGGAGTCTCCTTCCGACACGGTGACATCCGCCCATTCGTCTCGACGCAGCACCTCGCCGTTATGGGCGATGGCGATCATCTTCGGTTCCACTCCCAGCGAAGCCACATACTCCGAAACGAGAGTTGGTTCTCGTATCTCGTGGTCCTTGCCATTGATGGTCACCTTGATCATGTTGTTATGGCACCCAGCATCTTATCGAACATTTCTCTCGCCGCGAGACCAGGGTCTTGCGCCTCGGATATGGCTGTGATCACGGCTGCGCCGGATACTCCGGTCGCCATGATATCGCCTACGTTCTGTGCGGTCACGCCTCCGATGGCGAGGACGGGCAAGCTGACGTGTCTGCGCAGTGTGTAGAGGAAGTCCACACCCTGGGCGGGTTGGTTCGGGTGGCTGGCGGTGGAAAAGATCGTTCCTGCGATCAGGAAGTCCGCGCCGTCCGACTCCGATTGGGCGGCCACAGCAACCGAGTGTACGGACCGGCCTATGAGTCTGTCCGGGCCCACCACTCGACGTGCTTCCCGCACGGGAATTCCGTTTTCGGGAAGGTGAAGGCCGTCCGCATTGAGCGCGACGGCAACGTCCACGCTGCCGTTAACGATGAGTGTAGCGCGACCTCGGATGGCCCCCTTCACGCGTTTACCGAGATCGTGCAGGTCGCTGGGGGACAGGTCTCTCTCGCGGAGCTGCACCATTCCGGCGCCGTTCTCGACGGCCTGATTCACGACTTCCTCCAGGTCACGCCCTCGACACCTTTTTCGGTCGGTCACGAAGCACAGAACGGGAGCTTCAATGGGTCGCAACGATCAACCGCTCCGTGTGCCGGCCGCCTGGACAACTCCTGTCGTGGGACTGCTGGCCTTCGCTTCCGGCTTGCGCTCGATTCGTCCGGCCAGGTAGGCTTTTCGGCCTGCTTGAACTCCCAGCTTGAATGCCTCGCCCATGGCTGCGGGATCACTCGCCTGTGCGATTGCGGTGTTGACCAGGACGGCTTGCGCGCCGACTTCCAGCGCCTGCGAGGCTTCCGAGGGGACTCCCAGTCCGGCGTCCACTACCACGGGGACTGAGGCCTGCTCTACGATGATCTTAACCTCTTCGAGCGTCAGTATGCCTTGCCCTGAG
The DNA here is from genome assembly GCA_963662435.1 of Dehalococcoidia bacterium. Taxonomy (GTDB): domain Bacteria; phylum Chloroflexota; class Dehalococcoidia; order Lucifugimonadales; family VXLM01; genus VXLM01. Next base: position 532,327 of record OY759598.1, read on the forward strand.
CCAATCGCTGAACCGAGGGGCATGACCGTGGCGCACCCGATCTCCTCCAGGCGCATTGCTAGGACGGGGTCGGCATGAATGTAGGGCAGAACGACGAATCCATCGTCGATGAGTATCTTCGCCGCCTCGTAGGTGCCGATCGGGTCCGGCAGGAGCCACTTGGCATCGGGAATGACCTCCAGTTTTACCCAGTTTGATCCGGTGAGTTCACGCGCGAGCTTGGCCACGAACACTGCCTCCTCGGCGGTGCGGCATGCTGCGGTGTTGGGAAGGATCGTGTACTTGTCCCAGTCGAAGTAGTCGAGGATGCTCTTCTCGTTGGGATTGTCGAGATTAAGACGCCGGATCGCGACGGTGATGATCTCCGTCCCCGACGCCTCAATGGACTCGACCATCTCATCCATCGTGCGATGGCGTCCAGTCCCAACCATGAGTCGTGAACTGAACTCCTTTCCTGCTATGACAAGCGGGTCATCCATGGCAACTCCTCCAGAATACAAAAAAGGCCGCGCGACTTCGTGTCGGCGGCCTAGGCTTGGATTCACCCATACGATCCAAGTCCCTTCGCTGGCATTACCCAGATCAGGTATTGGCGGTCGGTGACACGTCCTGTCACCCTCTCAGCCCGGTTTGCCCCGGCTCCCGACACGGCCAGAATAGAACATGTTCGAATGGAAGTCAACGAAAGGCACCAGGTGGGTGAGAGGTAGGCGTGGCGCGGGCATCCAATTGGGGAAACGCGCAGAAGGTACTCGTGTCGCCAAGGATCCAGGCGCTCTGACTGCCGAATCCATACACGAAGAGAGCGTCCCGCCGTGCTATCGGAGGACGCTCTCAACGCTAACTCCTACTATGAGAATTCCTAGGACAGATGAATTGCTATTCGTACCAGCCGGACGCGAAAATGTAGCCGTCGTGGAGGACTGCCCACGTGTGCTTCTGGCGGTCGTCTCCGGTCTCAGGGTTGATAAGGACATAGTCGACCCAGCGGCCGGTCTCCGTGGCGCTCAAGAGGTCGTCGCCGTAGAAGTGGCCGGTGGCGTCAATGCGGAGACTGGGATCCCGCCCCAAGAACATGGGGTTGTGGTGGGCAATGGTGTAACCATCTCCGTCGATGATGAATACGTACCACTGGCCGTCCACGCTCTCCTTGGATCCGTAGAACTCGACAGCTGCGTCGAGGCCGAGAGCGTCGTAGAGAGCAAGGGATTGTTGGACGAATGACTTGGTATAGGCGGGGGCGTCTGACTTGCTCGGGCCCCGTTCATACCAGCCCGATCCGAACACGTATCCGTCGTGGCGGACGACCCAGGAGTGCTTGGTCTCGACGCCACCGGTGCTGGGGTTGGGGAAGGTGTAGGAGAACCATTCTCCGTCCTCGTCGGCGGACGCCACCACCGCTCGGCCCGTGGGATAGTTGTTGGGTCCGATAACTTCCGATGCGGGTAGGTTAACGAGGCTGGGATTCGCGGCGTGAGCGATGAGTACGTCGTTCGGGTCGAAGATGAATACGTACCACTGGCCATCCAAACTCTCATCGGTGTTGTAGTAGGCGAGGGTATCCTCCAGTCCCACAGCGTCGTAGAGGTTGATGGCCTGCTGGACGAAAGACTCCGTATATGCGGGGGCGTCGGACTTACGAGGTCCCTTTTCGTACCACCCCGTGCCGAATAGGAGCCCATCGTGTCGGACCATCCATGAGTGCTTGGTTTCAAGTCCACCCGTGGAGGGGTTGGGATAGGTATAGGAGAACCACTCGCCGTCCTCGTCGCCAACCGCGGCAACGGCGGGACCGGCGGGATAGCCATTGGGACCAATGGCGGCAGAAGCCGGACGGCCCACGAGGTCGGGATTGGCGGCGTGTGCCAGCATTGTGTCGTCTTGGTCCATGATGAACACATACCACTGGCCGTCTATGCTCTCTTTGGTGTTGTAATGGGCAAGAGTCGCGTCGAGTCCCTCGGACTCATACCTGTCTATGGCCTTGTTGACGAGGTACTTGGTGAAGTCGTCTGGTATTGACCTCCGTGGCGCGGACATTGGCGTTCCGACGATCTGCTCAGCTAGTTCGCGAGACTGGTTTTGGTCTACAGGAGCGGGGTTGTTGGCCAATTCGGAGCGCACGATTTCCGATATATCCGCGCGGGAAATGCCCGAACCGTCATCGGAGCAGGCGAGCAGCAGTACGGGTAGGAATATTGCGAGTACCGCAAATGCGGCTTTATAGGTCATCTGGAGTCTCCAATCGCTACTTGGAATCGAAGTGACAAAACTTAATTGTGACTTCGTATCAGTTCTACATTAATGTTAGCGCCATCCGAGTTGACTGGGCAAGCAAACACACACCCGGAAATCCGCCACCTGCGCAGCGGACGCCACATCTATCGGGTGTCACCCTGTAGGGACGGGTTTGAAACCCGCCCTCGTTCTGTGCCTGAGGCCAGCGCCACAATTAGGTGGTGGATTTGCACACCCACTAAGCACCAGAACGGCTACTTTCCGCTTTCGGTGTCCTCCATGCGCCGTTCGAGACGCTGAAGGGCGTCCTGTGTGGCCTTGATCTCGCGAAGGAGTTCCTCTCGGGAGACCGGTCGTTCAAGTTCCCGTAGGCGTTCGAGCTTCGCTTCATCGAGGTTGTTGATGATGATGGCAATGAACAGATTGATCACGACGAATGTGCCAATTATCACGAAGCTGACGAAGTAGACCCATGAGAAGGAGTGGAGCTCCATGGCGTTGGCCATGACCTCGATCCACCCCTCCAGAGTGATTATGTTGAAGAGAGTGAGGAGAGAGATTCCAAGGCTGCGCCAGTTTTCGGGATCGTGCTCGCTGAAGAGGTGGTAGCCGATTATGGCGTAGATGTACATGATGATGGCCATGAGCATGATGACGTGTCCGACGCTGGGTATCGAGCGGACGAGGGCGGCGACTATCAGGCGCAGGTCTTTGATCGCGGAGATGAGGCGGAGAACGCGGAGCAGGCGAGCGAGCCTGGCGATCATGGCCAGATTCCCCGTCGCGGGGATCAGCGCGAATACGATGATTAGGAAGTCAAATATGTTCCATCCGTCGCGGAAGTACCCTGCGACAAGAGGCTTCGACGCCGACATCTTGAGAAGGGCCTCAACGATGAAGATTGCGAGAGCTACTTGGTAGGCGATGCGAATCCAGTCGCCGAAGTCCCGGTCCACCGTTGGAAAGGTATCAAGCCCAAGGAGCAGGGCGTTGATGATGATGATGGTGATTATGACGGCTTCGAAGGCCGGGGCCTCAGTGTAGCGACGCGCCAATGAGGTGAACTTGTCCATGCGTAATCGTCCTGAAGCGTTGGTGCGTTGTCTCAAGATAGTACCACGATGGGAAAGGGGGTTGAGCCCCGGGACGCAGTGAGATTGCCGAATTGGAAGAAATGACAACCAATCTCCGTTCTCGCATATCCGGATACCTGCCCCGTATCGGGTCTCGGGGCAGGCTCTTCGCCGGTATGACGGTTACTGTCGGCTCGTGAACACCTCGGCAAATTTTTGGACGGTAACGTGGCCACTGCGCGGCTGCCACGCTAGACTTGATTCATGGAGGAGCAAATCATGAGTCAAGAGCCGGAGCTGATCCCAAGGAAGATGCTGTTTGGGAATCCTGAGCGCACCTCGGTCAAGCTGAGCCACGACGGGTCGCGCATCTCTTACCTGGCGCCATTGAATGGGATCATGAACGTTTGGGTCGCGCCTGTCGATGAAATCGATGAAGCCATGCCGGTCACCGAGGATGTGGGAAGAGGCATCAGGATCTACTTCTGGACGTTCAATCCCCGGTACATCATGTACCTGCAGGATCACGTCGGTGACGAGAACTGGCATGCATTCGCCGTAAATGTCGAGACCGGGGAGAGCAGGGACTTGACGCCGTACGAGGGTGTGCAGGCTGTTCCTCAGCCCCTTTCCCCAAAGCATCCGGACGAGGTGCTGATCGGACTCAATCGTAGGGAACCACAGATCCACGATCTGTACCGAGTCAACATAATGACGGGAGCATCCGATCTTGTCGTAAAGAACGACATTGGCGCTGTGGACATCATGCCGGATCGGGACTTCAACCCCAGGCTTGCGCGTCTTCTCACGCCCGATGGAGGCAGCAAGCTACTCGCGATGTCTGATTCCGACGAGTGGGAAGTGATGATGACCATCGACGCCGAGGACGACCTGACGACTTCTCCGCTGCATTTCGACGATGACGGAGGCACTCTATATATGTATGACGGCAGAGGACGCGACACCTCGGCTCTTATGGCCGTCGACACGGAGACGGGAGAAGCCCAGGAGTTGGCAAGAGACGCCAGATCAGACGTGGGGGATACAATCGAACATCCGGTAACGGGGAGGCCGCAGGCAGTGTCGTTCGAGTACGAGCGCGTGAAGTGGTTGATACTCGATGAAGCGATCAGTGACGACATCGAGCGGATCCACGATGGGAGCAAGGGACAGTTCGAGGTGCGCTCACGGTCCATGGACGACTCGAAATGGCTGATCGAGTACGCGAGGGACGACGGACCGAAGACCTGTTTCTTGTATGAGCGGGAAGTCGGGAAATTGAAATACCTTTTCTCTGACCGGCCGAATCTTGAAAGGGCGCCGCTTGCGCGGATGCACACGGCAGTCGTGAAGTCGAGAGACCGGCTTGATCTCACAGTGTTCTTCACTCTGCCGGTTGGGTCGGCAGACGAGAGCGACGACCGTCCATCTGAGCCGCTGCCGGCAGTGCTTTTTGTACACGGTGGGCCGTGGGGCAGGGACCGCTGGGGCTATTACAGTGAACATCAGCTATTGGCTAATCGCGGATATGCTGTCATCAGCGTGAACTTTCGCGGCTCCACGGGCTTTGGGAAACGGTTCATCAACGCGGCCAATCTCGAGTGGGGCGGAGCTATGCACGACGACCTCGTCGATACCGTCGATTGGGCGGTCAAAGAGGGCATAGCCGATTCTGATCGCGTGGCCATCATGGGTGGCAGCTACGGCGGATATGCGGTACTGGTCGGGCTGACGTTCACGCCGGAGGTGTTCGCGTGCGGGGTCGAAATGGTCGGCATATCGAACCTGAACACCTTCATGGACAATGCGCCGCCATACTGGATTCCCATCATGACGTTTCTCCGCAGTCGGGTAGGTGACAACACAACCGAGGAGGGCAGGCAATTTCTGGCGGAGCGGTCGCCGATCTCGCGTGCGGACAGCATCGTGCGTCCGTTGATGATAGGGCAGGGTGCGAACGATCCGCGCGTAACTCAGGAGGAGTCGGACCAGATAGCGGACGCGATGAAGGAGCGCGGGATTCCGGTGACCTACCTTCTATACCCTGACGAGGGTCACGGTTTCGCCCGTCCGGAGAATAATCTGTCCTACATGGCTGTCGCCGAGGCGTTCCTTGCCAAGTGTCTGGGAGGCAGGTACGAGCCGATTGGCAGCGATTTCGAGGCGTCGTCGATACAGGTGGTCGAGGGGGCGGGGGACGTTCCGGGGTTGGAGGAAAACCAGGATTCAGCGAAGGTTGGAGCCTAAGTAAACGGCATCACCACGGCATTGCCGATCCGATGATGGAACCATGTTTGCGGGTGCCCTGCTGGGGTTCGAGACTGTAGAGGCGGAGTCCTGGAAGCCCATGGGATGTCAGACGACGCGCTTCCCACCTCCCAATTCGGGACATGGGATCCGGCAAGTAACTACTCCCCGTTTTCTAGCGCAACGTGCCACATACTTCGTTGACCCTCCAAGGGGGGCGGTGCTATTCTGTTCAATGGATGGTGAGCGTGGCCAAGTTGGTTAAGGCGCCTGGTTGTGGCCCAGGAGATCGAGGGTTCGAATCCCTTCGCTCACCCCACCGTTCTCTTCAACCCTTCTCGGACAAGCGCCTGTAGCTCAGTGGATAGAGCACCGGTCTTCGGAACCGGGTGTCGGGGGTTCGAATCCCTCCAGGCGTACCAGGCCTTACCGTAGACAGAACCGGTCTGGGGAGAGTCACCTCTCCCGTGTCGCTCCCGTTCAACGCACTGTCTTCGGGGACCGGGATGCTGTAGCGGATGGTCGCTTTGCCAGGGCCGACCGATATCTCCTTGACGAACGACTGGATAAACGTCCGTCTCTCGGTCAACTCGCTCCCTTTGAGGAACGCGCCCATGTCCAGTGCAAACGCCGTGATCGTCTCCACATCGTCCAGCTTCACCCTGCGTTCCGCGAGTGTGGCTTCCACGACTCTCGCCGAGTCCTGGAGCTTCCGCTCACGCTCACGGTGCTCACGGATACGGGGAGCGATGTCCGAGATATCGAGGTCGGTCGTCTCGATGGCGCGATACAGCCTGTCGAGCCACCGCTTCACCTCGGCCAATTCGGACTCTATGGACTCAAGCTTCTTGCGCTGTTCGTGCGCCACGCCGTCCATCTCTTCGTCCACCAGCTTCACGAGGTCCCTGATGTTGCCCTCGGTGAGGATATTTTCCCTGATCTCATCGACGATGAGACGCTCGAATCGTTTCGAGTTGAGCCTCGGTGTCTTGCAAGAACCCTTGCCTCGCTTCATGAGCGACTGGCAGACGTAGTAGGCGAACTTTCCGCTCTTCGCCTCCTGCCCGGTCAGTGCCGTACGGCACCGTCTGCACTTGACCATCCCGCTGAGGAGGTATGAGCTGGCGGCGCGCCTGGGGTGAACCTTCGTAGGTGCCCTGGACCGCATCAGGTCGCCGACCCTTCGGAACTCCTCCTTCGAGACGATTGCCGGGAACGCGTTCTCCATCCGCACGGGCGGCGCGCCGTCGCTGGCATTTGTACCCCAGACGAGAGTGCCGGTATACGTCTCGTTGGTGAGGACGTAGTGAACCATGGTCTTCGTCCAGGGCTTGCCGGTTGCCGTGGCGACGCCCTCGTCGTTCAGGGCCTTGGTGATGTCGAGGACGCTACGTCCCGACTCCGCCATCCTGAACATTCGGCGCACGATGGAGTCCCTGGGTGGGTCAAGTTCGAGCTTCGGACGCTTCTTGGGGCCGTCCTGTATATGGACTCTGACGTATCCGTAGGGAGCCGTGCTCGCCACCCAATAGCCGCGCGATGCGGCCTCACGCATCCCTCTCATGACGTCCTGCGCCAAATTCTCCGAGTAGAACTCGTCCACGCTCTCGATGATGGCCTCCATCAGCTTGCCTGTGGGAGAATCGTCGGCGTGCTCGGTGATGGACACCACCCTTACTCCTTTGCGTCTGAGCATGGACTTGAAGGCGACGGCGTGCTCCCGCTTTCGGGTGAACCTGGAGAATTTCCACACGAGGATTTCGCTAAAGGGTGCGTCGGGCTTGCTCCCCTCTTCGATCATTCTGCGGAACTGGGGCCTATCGGCGACCCGTCCGCTCTCGGCTTCGTCGACGTACTCGCGCACGACGATGTATCCGTTCTTATTGGCGTAGTCCCTGAGCGCCCTCATCTGAGCCGACACCGACAGGTCCACATCTTGACGTTCGCTGGAGACCCTGGCGTAGAGGGCTGCCGGTGTCAGATCGTTCTTCTCGTTCATGTTTCTCCTCCTTGTGTCTTGTCCCTTCTGATTTGGCGTGAACGTAATCTTTCCGATCGTTCCCGTCTGCGCCACTCCCTCTCCTCCATGTAGAGGCGTATGGCCTCGCGGAGGAACTCGCTCACCGTGCGATCCTCCTCCTCGACAACCTGCCGCAGCGTGCGGGCCATCTCCGGCGGCAGCGAGAAGGTGATGGTGTCGGTGTTCCTTGGCTTGGTTGGCATGATCGCAATTGTCTCTTTGAGTATTGTAGCGTCTTACTCTACGCCATGCCACAACCAAACCTGCAACACCCACGAGCGACAGACATCGCCGTGGCATCGTCGATAGAGCGTCCGAGGGCGTTCCCCTAAATGCCTCCGAGTATCTTGCCGAACAGACCCATGCGCCTTCCGCCGAGCTTCCCGTCCAGGAACTCCTCGAGCTCCCGACGGTTCAGGACCGTGCGTCCGCCGACGCTGGCGTTGTCGTCTATGAGGGTGGAAGGGACGTTCTCCCAATCAAACTCCCGCCGTCCGAACGTGTCGGTCTGTTCGATCACGATGACCTGGTCGCCTTCCAGTATCCAGCCCGTGGGGAGGTCGCCCTCCTTCTTCATCCTCGTGGCTGGCCTCAGCAGGTGCTCGATCTGCGACTTTACCCTTTCGTGACGCTGGTCGGCGTACTCGTCCCACCCGATGGATGCGCACCACTTCGGTGGGGTTTCACCCAGCAGTTCGGCGATAAGCCCGGAGAGGACGGAGGATGAGAACTCAAGCCAGTCATCGGGCTTGGGCGTCTCGTCGAGTCGTGCCAGCACCCTCCTCAGGTACTCCCGGTAGAGGTTGGTGGACAAGCCCCGACGCACCTCCTGTATCTTCAGATGCAGCTCGTGGCGCAGACTCTCCTTGTAGGTCGGGAGCGCAGTCGTCGTGTAGATCATGAGGCTGCGCTTGACGATCTGGTCGGTGAATGCCTTGAGTTCCTGGTTCATCGACAGCACGAAACATGGGTACTCGGCGACCAGCGGAGGGTTCTCGTCCTTGATAACGTCCTCACCGTGGTTGCGTATGGCCGGCTTGCCGATGTCGTCGAACACGGCGGGGAACCGCTTGTACGCGTACTGCATGTCGCGGAGCCTGCCCTTGGTGAACTCTCTCTTGTCGATGTTGTAGGCTTTGCCGAACATGGATGTCATCAGCGTGTCGATGAGACTGGACTTGCCGCAGGAAGGCTTGCCGTAGACGATGGCGAACGATGGGAACCTGAAAATGTCTCCCTCGTGTCCTGCGAGCGTCCTCATGTCACACATGAAGGGCGAGAAGTAGAGCCAAGACCAGAGGATGAAGTAGTCCCGCTGGAGCCTCTCAACTCCCATTCCACCCTCGAAGGTACCCTCGTAGTTTCCGAAGAAATCAACCAGCAGCCTCGCGTCGGTCCGAGCGGCGTCAAGGTCCGGCTCCAATGTGAACGGCTCGCCGGATAGGGAGACGGTCTTGGCGTGCCTGTCGATGGACAGTTTGCTGTGGTCCGTCTCTTCCTCGGACTGCACCACGCGGATGCGGCTGTACTCCTTCACTATCTGTCGTCTGAGCTCGCGGGTTATCTGCTGCTTCCCGTTGCGCTGCGGCGGGATGATGTTGGTCACCACGGGCGGGATCGCCGCCTTCATCCTCTCTATCCGCTCAATCTGAGTCGGGACGTTGAAGTGCATGACCTCGTCCTGCTCTGGCTCCGTCTCAGTGGAGTCGATCACGAGGGTCGAGTGGTCGTTGGGGTCGAGAACGGGCACCTCCCGCAGGCCAATCTCCCCCTGCTCGACTCGCTCGGGCGGCAGCGGTATCTCGTCGGACGCCCGGTCCCTGACAGCCTCGTACATGCCGAGGTAGTGGTCCCAGGCGGCATCGTCATCGTCGAAGCAGACGAGGGTCTCCGACTGGAGTCCGCCGAAGGCGACCTCCGACAGGTTCGCCGATCCGATGATGGCGCGTCTTCTTCCCGACTCTGTGTCTTCGAGCAGATACAGCTTTGCGTGGGCTATCTGCTTGCGGAGCACACGAAACCGCGCCTGCCCCTCCCTGACGCGGCCGAGGATGAAGGCGTGTCGCTCGTCAGGCAGGTTCTTGATGGCGGCCCTGGTATCGCCGATGGCGATCTGCTGGAAGGCCATGATGTCCTTCAGGGTACGCAGGGTGCTCTCGCAGCCGAACACGCACTCGAAATCGCTGAATCCGTGCCTGTCGAGCAGCCGGACTATCGCGCTCACGCCCGCCGAGTAGGTGAGGATGCGGATGCGGTCGTATCCGTCGAACAGCGACCAGGAGAACTTCGACTCGGACTCGAATCGGGCGCGCGCCACACGAAGACCGATGCCGTCGTCGATATCGAACTCCAGAGTTTCCCCCAGTTTTGGGTCTTCCAGCATCATGCAGACTCCTCAATGGACTTGACTTCCGTTGGAAAGGGATAGGGTAGGATCGCGCCAGGCCGGGGCCGTTCCCTTCTCCTACCATCATTAGTGCTAGCACTTGATGCGCGCATGGGAAGCGAACGAAGAAAGTATTTACCTCTCACTGCCCGCTGTCAACATAGAGGCCAGGCTTGGTGAAGGCGTACGTGTGTTCCAGCATGTCCGGCTTTCTCCAAGCCTTGCCCAACGGCCCCACCCTGTCCAGCGTCTTCCTATCGGAGACCCACAGGGGAAGCCTGACACTGGCGCGAGCCATCTCGTCTCGAACGACACCCATGAACCGTGCCGCCACGAGCTCGTCATCGAAGACGATGAGGACGATGGGCTGCGCGCCGTGATCCTCCATCGGCTTCTTGGACGAGTAGTACCGCAGATATGGAGCGAGACGAGCGGCCATCGTTCCGGGTCTCACGGCGCGGCGCTCCCACTCCAGGAAGAACGGCGTTGTTACGCGTCCATATCGCAGGACGCCGAAGGCGTCCGGCTGGATCGACCGCAGCTTCCCGTCCTTCCGAAAATACCTCGACGCCCTGTGGGGAGGATCGAGTTGGAGGACGTCTACGCCCCAGTTCCGCGCCTGGGCTGCGAGACTTGCGATGAAGCGGTGAACCGCCATTGTATGCTCGACGTTCCTCAGCAAGCTGCGGCTCCCCGCTCCCGACACGTTGCGCCATGACAGTGGGGCGTCGTCGTCAATAGGCTCGACGCTCCATTGCTTCCGCGCAGCGCCAACCGCCGTCCGGTCCCTGCGAGCCAGCAGGGCAAGCGCCCTGTCGCTGAGGGCCAATCGACGGGGACGACACATGCCGGAGGGCGACAGCAGCTCGAAGCCGTCCAGCCGTCGCACGATCTGGGAGAGTCGCTGCCGGGTGATGCCCAGCATCCCCGCGAGGTCTTCGCAGGTGCTCCAAGGCCAGTCGTTGAGCGCGTCGAGCGCCCACTTCTCCGAGGGTCTCAGGAGAGTGGGCAGCAGATGGTCGGACGAGTCGCGAGCCGAGCCGAGATCGTCCGGGACCAGCGCCCGAGATAGCCTTGGCTCCACGGGAAGGCCGCCACGCCGCCTTACGAGCGACATCGCGTACCGGAGGTCGACCGGAACGGATACCGACGGCATCCTCCACACTGCGTCGTCCTCGCTTGACAGAGCCGCGTCCCTCTCGAGGGCCAGGAATACCGGAACGGGAGATCTGGTCAGCAGCCTGCCCGTGTGACGCAACCGTACTGCGTCAGGCACGATCACGAATAGTGCGCTGGGAAGCGCCCCTTCGAAGAACCTCCAGACGCGCTTGGAGAATGCGGTCCTGTCGGAGGTCAGTCCCTGCCTGAGGATGCCGATGGTTCGTCCGTCCGGGAAGGCAACCGCCGCGTCCAAGGGCATCCCGCGGTACCACCAGAACCCTGTAAGGCCTCCAACTATAGCCAATGACGAAACGACGCGGTAGACGACACCCACGGCATCGAGCCTGTCCAGCAGGATGCGCCGCATGTGCGCGGAGACGGGACGTGAGCGGACCAGGTCGTCCACGGTCACGCCCTCGGCCTCCGCCAGCAGATGCAGCCCGGCCGCGGTGACGTAGAACCGCCGCGTCGGGGCGATGATCTCGGTCGCGTGCCTGACCGAGCCAACCAGTCCCCTCCGGTGGAGGCTCGTCACCGCGTCATGCGTCGTCCGTTCGGGCGCGCCGGACGCGGCAGCCAGTTCCAGCCGGTCGAGGAACGGCATCGAAGCAAGCGTGCTCAGGACTCGAACGTCGCGGGACAAGTCCTTCACTCCATCTGACTCCTGAAGGTGACGCCGCCATCAGGCCTGCCCGTCGATCCGTTGTCGGCAGGTCCTTCGTTGACAGAGCCATTGGAGGACGGGCCCCGGCCCTTTCTGCGTCTGCGCTTCTTCGTCTGCTGCGGGGCGGGGGCCTTCTTGGGCTGCGTGGGCACTTCGGCGTCCTCATCCTGCCGGGCCTCCAACTCAACCCTGAACTGCGCCACCAGCTTCTCGGCCTCGGCCTCCCTGGCGGCCATCTCCTCCGGCGAGCCGGTGTAGTCGACCGTCCCCGCCTTGATGCGCGCGGCGATCTCCGGCCTGCCCCTCTCGGGCGCCCTCACGTCCATCGAGAAGGCCGCGAGACGCTCATCTCCCACGGTCGCCCGCACGTAGCAGTGGTGTACCCGCTGAGAGATGATGTCGTCCTCCGATATCCTGTCCTTGCCCAGCTCCCATGCCAGGAGCCTCGCGTCCTCGGCCGCTACCTGGAAGACGGCCAGGCAGCCCACGTTGGACAGCAGGGTGCCCCGCAGGGTCGGCGAGAGGTCGTCCAGCTTGTCGAGTCCCTGTGTTGCGAGGAAGAGAGACGCCCCGAACTTCCCGAGCTCGCCGAGCATCGCCTCGTAGTCCACGCCGGGCATCGCCTGCATCTCGTCGACAACGACCGTCACGCCCCTGCGCCTCTCAGGCGGCAGGCTGCCCTGCTCTCGTATGACGGCGTCGAGAAGGTTCATCAGCGACGCGCCCACCAGGGCCGACACGTCCCTGCCGACATCACCCTGCGCGGTGGAGACGAACAGAATGCCTCCCTCCGCGATCAGCCTTCGCAGGTCGATGGTCGACCGGGGCTGTCCGAGGACGGCCCGGGCGCGCTTCGAGGATGAGTAGTAGGCCAGACGAGTCTGGACGGGCGCGAGCGCCTCGGCCTCGAGATGTCTCGGCCACTTCCCGAACTCCTTGGCCCACCACCTCAGGATGTACGGGTCGCGAACCTTCCTGAGCACGCCGTCACGGAACTCCTTCTCCGACAGCAGCCGTGAGCCGTCGAGGATGGTGTACTGCCCGTTGCGGTCCACGGAAGGACCGTCATTGACCTCGTGTAGGGTCTTGACCGTGTGCTCCAGGATCGACTGCATCCTGGAACCCCACTGGTCCCAGAGCCCCTTGCAGATCCGCACCACAGAGTCCGCCGTGCGGTCCCTGTCGGCGAAAACGGCGGTGTCCAGCAGGTTGATGCCCGGCGTTCGCTCCTTGTCGGCAAGATCAATCAGGCGCACTCTATCGATTATCGACTCCGGCACGTGGTTTAGGAGAGACCCCACCAGGTCGGCGTGCGGGTCCACGACGACGATGGCGTCGTCGTCCCTGCCCGCCGCCTTCTCCTTCATCTTGTGGACGACGATGTGTTGCATGAGGGTGGACTTGCCCATGCGCGTCCTCGCCACGTACAGGTGATGCCGTCTCATCAGGTCGGCGGAGAAGCGTATCTCGCGAGCCGCGCCTCCCGTGGACGCTCCCACCGACGCCCCCTCCTTTACTCCTCTCGCCGAGGGAAGAAGCACCTTTGACCCCGAACGCTCGACCAGGGGCATGTCGTCTCCCGGCCCCGGCGGGTGCCAAAGGGAGGCAGCCTCACGGACGTCGAGGACGTTCCTGCTTTGCAAGAATCCCCGGCGGGGCGGGCTCACCCCTGCGTCGGGGATAGCAGGACGTACCTTGCCAACCCTGAAGCGAGCTCCCGCCGCGTTGTCGTAGTGCCTGTACGCGGCCGCCACGTTGTCGAGCAACTTCCGCGCTCTCTCCTCCCGGCCGTCGGGTGGCAGTATCGCAGTCACCTCGAAACCGGCCTCGAAGGCCACACGAGAGGTCTTCTCCTTTATCAGGACAGGGTCGTAGACGCGATTCCTCGACTTGTTCCAGCGGTGCCACGCCCATCCGGCCACGGCCAGCCCCGACGCTATTCCCAATCCGAGCAGCACTGCCTTCCACGTCTCTCCGGCGCGCACCCAGAGGTAGCCCTGAAGGGCGGGCAGCGCCGCAACGCCCAGGACGACAAGCATCTTGAAGTCCGTCTGGTGGTGGCTGACCTGGTTGCTGTACGAGGAGTCGCGAGGCGGCGGTACGGCAGGCTTGTGAGCCTTCTCGAGATACGCCTGGGACCAGTCCGGCCCCAGGGACCGCAGGCAGAGGCGCGCCACGACGCGCTCACCCTCCCGCAGGTTCGACAGGGAGCCGATGAGGGCAATCAGGGGATCGGAGCCAGCGTCCAGCATGTCGTCGTCTCGGAATACCCGCAATGGAAGAAACTCCGGCCCGTCTATTCCCAGGGTCATCGACCACGCCTGCTCGCCCTCGTCGAGAACCAGTGGGTCGTCCTCCTCGGCAACATCCTCAATGAGCGCCTGCGGATAGTGCGCCCTCAGCTGCTGCTCGACTACCTCGTCGCCGTGGCAGCGCGCCAGGAGGCTGACTCCGTCCACGTCCCCCGCCAGTTCCAGGGTGAACGGCTCAGGGATCGCAATCGACTGGAGCATGTTCTCGACTCCGAGCAGCGTCCGGTCTCCGGTTCTCTGAGGAGTGATCGCCAGGAGCTTGGGCCTGTCTCGGTCTCCTCGGCTGAATATCTTGTTTAGTTTCATAATCGTTCTTTCTTGTCTCCTTTCGGGATGATGGACTCTGTTAGGACGCATGTGCTATTCTACGACGCGACGACGACGAATGAAAGCCCCCATCGCAAGAACTGCGTTTTGGGCGCCGGAGGGCTGTACAGAGAATGGACTCTGTGGAGGGAATCCCTGGATGGCTTGGAACGCCGTGTTACAGGCGTCCCCCTACAGGATGCTAAATCGGAGTAAGCACTTTGAGTGAAAGGTCCGGTCGCAGGGGCGTGTGCAGGTGACAGCTTTGAGATGTGCATCAGCCTCTGTCGAAACGACGCCGTCGTGTGCAGTTGCCGTAGCTGAGATGTGCATGCCCTGGGAAATATCGAGGAGAATCGGGATTCAGGGTTAGCTATGAATGGAAAGATGACCGGTCTGGAGAATCTGGTCGAATTGCGCTCCCTGGCGCTGCTGGACGACCTCGTCAAGGCACGTGGTCGGAAGGGTGCGGCTGAGGCGCTCGGCGTGAACCGTAGAACCCTCGCGGCGAATGTCGATGGCGGTAAGCTGACCGCTCAGATGCGCGAAGCGATCGACCGGGTGCTGCTGCTGGGGGACGCGGCGGTCGCTGCCAAGGCGGAGGAGAGGTTCGCGGGGCTGGAGCAACGGCTGGCCGCTCTCGAAGAGAAGATCGGCGCAGTTGAAGAGGTGAGGGCAGGGCTCTATGAGACCGACCGAGCGATGAGGAAGGCCGTCCATCGGCTCTCGGAGGTGGAGGAACGCATCGGTGAGATGGAAGCGTCTCCGGCGGTCGGAGACGCTGGACAGCCGGAGACGCGACCCCGGAGCTCACGTGACCGTCCGTACCACAACGTAGTGACGCCGGACCCGTTGCCGGACGATGCGGCCGTCTTCGGTGAGGCTGCGGAGATAGTGGACGAGTGGAGAGGACTAAGGACCGCTCATCCGGCCACGAGGGACAGGCCGGCGCGGGTCGAGGAGAGGATGCTGGAGCTGGAGATCGCGCTGATAGACGGGTTCAAGCTGACGCTGCCGCCGGAGACGTATCCGTGGGACGGACTCTCACGAGCCGATCAGGTGTACTGGCGCAGAAGGGCGCTGAGAGACGTGCGTAGGCGGCGAGTCTGGCAGTACGTCCCGCACTTCGTCCGGTGGGTCCTCACGCTGAGGATCTGGCGAAAGTAGCAGGACCCGGAGGCAGGTCGAGCCGAAGCCGTAAAATGAAATGACAGAGAGGCCGTCGCAACTCCAACGGTATAGAGTGCCGACTGTCGTGTTGGTGTGCGACAGCCTAGAAGCTCTCTTCACAGGCGATGTCATCATCGTCCCGATCGAGCCACCACACGGTGTCTTCCGATCGGCGGTGGCTGGCCTTAGCCTTGTCAAGGAAGTGTTGTGCTTCCTGCTGACTGCTGAAGAATCTACATCCCATCACGGCCGTCTCGCTCTCTTCGGAGGCCGGAAAGGTCACCAGGAAAAACAGCGGCAGGACTACCGTAAAGAAGCCGAAGACCACCATCGTTACGTAGCCGGCGACCTTCAACGCGGTCTCCTTAGCTCGCTTGACGGTCAAAGCGCCGATCAGAGCAAATGCACCGAGAACTAGGAACAGTACTGCGGAGGAGCCAATGGCGATAATCATCACTTCATCTCAACTGACGGCGAGAAGTTGGCCAGATCTCCCGCTTCCACCAATCTAGCCTTCATTGTCGCCTCCTCTCCCGAAACTCTGTAAGTGCCTGCCGAACCTTAGGAGGAAACAGCTTGACGATGTCAGGCGGGGCATCTGATATGGACTCTAGGAATCGCTCAGAGAATGTCTCGCCTTCCTCCGACGGGGACTCGTAGGTTGCGCCCCACATGACGGCATATGTGCCGCCCATCGTGTCTTCCCAACTGGTTAATCGGAAAGACATCGGTTCATCCTCCCTAGGGGGCCAATAGGCAGAGAACCCGTGATACTCAGCGTCTACCACTACCGCGCCCGCTGGCCTGTCTCCAGTGACCAGGACCGCAAAGGCAATCAACGTAATCGTTATTCCAAACAAGGTTAGCACACTGAGAGTCGTAGTCATGACCAGCACCCACTTCCACTTAGCCTCCATGACTCCCTCCGAGAACTACTCTGCAGAATGGGTGCGGATCACCTGTTAGGCACCCCGCACCAGAAAGCTACTCACACTCGATGTAGGACGACGCGGAATCTGTATTCGCGGCTGTAGTGCCATTCATAAATTGAACAGCAATGCCGACCTCGTTTTTGTAGAGGTGAAAACCACTGAGACAATCCCCTGTGACAGTCTTCCTGTGAGCCAGCCAAGTCTTCCAACCACTGTCATAGGAAGCCACCGTTGTGGAACCTGAGGTCAGCTCAATGCCGAATCGTGTATAGGCTATGACGCTACCCAGACACGAGATCCCGCCATATGCCTTCACTTCGTCGGAACCCGATGGGTAAGGGTGGGACATGATGCGAGCACAATCCCACTCGTCATCTGCCACATCGTAGGTATAACCGTCGGTGTTGAATCGCTCGAATCTCGCTCGACGCCCAGGCGGCAGGAGTGCCAGTGCTTCTTCCGGTATGGTGAGGTCCAGTCGGTATGCGGCTGGTGCCTGAGCGAAAGTAGTAGGCGAAGTTGGCAGTTCTCCCGTGTAGGTACCCCAGAACAACATGATGGTCTCGTTGCCATCAGAGTATGTGATCTGCCCTTCGTAGTCCGTGTTCTGCCTTGGCGGACTAGCTGCCGTGAGGAAAACGGCCAGTGCCGTCAGTATCCCGATACCCAACGTTCGTTTCAACATTGCACATCCGCCTTTCTCTCAGCATTGTGGCAACAGCGGCATAAGCACACTAGCTCCTGTGTCCATCACCGGGAGTTACTTACGCAGCAATTAGGTATAGGACATAGATTGTCCCGTCAGCCTTATCAGCTGGAAGACTTGACCATCGGATATTCAGACCGCCGAGTGACCGTATCTGGGTGTGTGGTGAAATTGTCCTCGACGGAGTACAAGCTTCTCTTCGAGTTGTCGATCAGTGCCGGTAGGGTACTGACCCACGACCAGATATTGCAGCGTGTCTGGGGATGGGAGTACTCAGGGGATGTCGATCTGCTTCGGAGCACCGTCAAGAACCTGCGTCGCAAGCTGGGAGACGATGCCAACGACCCAAGGTACATCTTCACCGAGCCCCGCGTCGGCTACCGGATGCCAAAGCCGTAGCCTAGCGAGCAATACCGCTGCTGTCCCGGAGAGTTGACGATGGACTCGAATCCCGTGGGGCGTCTGAGAGACTCTCGGTCCTTGAACCCATCCTTCACGGGAGAGCAGGGGGCGGGCTGCAAGTACGTGGAGCCAGAGCCACTCTTGTTGGGGCACTCATCCGCTGGCCTATCCATTGCAAGCGGGTGGTGGAGTCCTAACCGCCGCTCTACCGGCACTCGGAGAACAGCCACAAGCTGCCTCCCTGCGACTAGTCCGGGAACCTCTACACCCATACCACTCGGAACTACGAGATTAATGCCATTGGGCGTCGCGGCGACCGAGAGGCACGGGCATCGCCTTATGGGAGCTACGGTGTCGGTGGGTTGACATCAACCGACATACCAGGCGAAACAGTGAAGGAAAATGCACTGTCAGGTATCGACACATCGAACTCGATATCCATCACCTCGACGCCTGCGAACCCTTCGCCCTGACGGCGGGCTTCGATCCGCAGAAGGATGCCCCGCTCGGCATCTATGAGTAACTCATACTCATCCGCGCCCTTCCACCAGTACCAACCGTCGGATTCTTGGACGGGTTCCGCCTGAACACGTATCGTCTCCCGGCCCACATACCTCATTCGGCCAACCGGCTCCATCCGTAGCCCAGAAATAAGCCAGGAGGGCTCTAGAGATATCTGCGACAGGATCGCGTATTCCGCGTTCTTGTAATCGGGACGCACTGGCCTGCTTAGGACCTTGACCTCGGCTCCGCATGGAATCTGTTCCTTCGGAGAGTTTGTCACCGTCACACCAGACGGGTAACCTTGCCACCAAATGTCCCCATTGAGTAGAAAGACGATGGGGCCGGAGAAAGGAGCCCGAGTTGCTATCTCCTGCCGAAAGCGGGAAGGATTATCGATCCATAGTCGCGACCCAATCTCCGTTTTGGGGATCGCGTCCGTCATCTTGGATTGCGAGGGACTGCTTGTCCCTTCTTGATACCTGTGCCACTGTCGGATGGATGCTCGCAACGTAGAGAAGCTATACCGAGCTCCATACAACAAGCGGACAACGTCGGCGATGCCTTGGTGTCGAGAGGTGGGCTGTAAGACAGCACCTTTGAACTTGACGTCATGTAGCTCGTCACCAAGGAGGGCCTTACCCCTGTAAAGGGAAACATGGCTAATCAGTATGCCTCGCTCTTTGTCTATTGTCAGTTTGTACTCGTCTGCCATCCCTCCTAGAGGATTACTCCCAACCTCAATGTTATGCCGTCTGGGTTCGGCCTGTAGTTCTATGGCTTCGCGGGTGCCGACGGAAACCTCCCTGATGGTGTTGATTTTGACGTAAGGTATCAGAACTTTCGGATGGATCATGGGTTCATACGGGAACCCTCCAGATGTAGCTGACCGGTCTTGCAGATCAACCAAGCCTACTCTGTGCTCTCCTTGGGAAGACTCTTGGACCCGGACAAGAAAGTCCTCATGGATGCAAGCGGCCAAGGGCCGATTGGTCTGACGGGAAGGGCGCCGTGGAGTGATGGAGGCCGCAGTGCCTGGCTCTTGAGTTGCTAGCCACTCCTGTTGTGCTTCGGCCATTTCCTTGGCCTTATACCATGAACGCCCTGTCGCGTCGAAACCTGAGAAGCGTGTAGAGGCGGTGTACAGCAATCCGAGAACCTGGGTCAAAGACTCCTGTGGGACCATCATATCAACAGCGCAGCACAGCGCTGTTCCCCGTAGTGGCCGTCCCCAACTCACCTCCGCTGAATGCAACGACGTGAAACCCTACTATCAAGTATGTCGAGTATTCCAAGGGGTTCAGAGCACATCCAGTTCCAGGGTTTACCGAGACTGGCTTTCTGCTCGTCCATGTCTTCGCCTTCAGGGGGGCCGAGGCTATTCGCACGTAGCTATCGCCTCTCAATTCGTACAGTATGGCCGCAACCCCAATCACTAAGACTCTCGACTCACACCAAGTGTCGGATTGTCCCGTCACATTTCCCCGTGTGAGAGGATGATGTGATCGATGGATATTGTGGCTCTTGCCCCAGCAGGTGGCTGCGCTACTCGCATTTTGGGCCGATGATCCGCCGATGCCCGACTTGCCGGATTCGGAGGATGGACCTGAATAGTTATCCATCATCGATTGAAGCTTCTGCTTCACCCTTGTCACGTCAGGATCCGAAGCCCATGCAGTGTTAGATCCGCCGTAAGACACCACGACCAACGCTACCAGCAACGCCGCAAGGATCTGAATTACTACTACACGTCTCAACACCATGATTGACTCTCCTTTCGTTGCCTATTCCTGTACCTACTCGCCACTATGGGACGTATCAGTTATTCTCTTGCCCCTGCTCGAGCGTAATGGGGGGCGGTCCCGAGCATCTTCTCCTTCCTTCGGGCCACGGGGGCTCGCCAAATGCACCGCATCGCACGGTGTACCTATTGTGCTCACCTCCTCATCGGTCGCACAACCGGTTCCCTCAGCGCTTCTGCCGGGCCTTGCTCGTCAATGCTGTTGGAGAAAAGAGGAAAGGAGAGGTATTGACCGGCGAGAACGCTGCCATGCAACGTCCTCGCCGGCCGCACTCTCAAGACTCTCATGCCTGGTATTGCCGCCACCGCCTGCTGACCTTGATGATTGGCGGTGTGAGTGCTAAGACCCCGACGGTTGCCACCGCGATGCCGATAGCCAGATTCCTCTTGCTCATTGCTTTACCTCCTCAAGGATTCTCTCGGTCGTTTACGTTGAAGACGCGTATTGGACTGATCATGCGGTTCTTGCTTGCCCCTGCGCAGCCGGGTGAAGAGTTGCTTTGAGCAATCACTTCGCCCTCTACCGGCAGGGGCCTGAACAGATGCACCGGTTTACGCACTGCCCCCTGATACGGATCAGATGTCCAGCCATTTGGCGTCTCCTCAGCGATTGATGCTGCCTACGATAAGGGGTGGATATGAAACGGCCATGAAAAACAGCCCCACTTCCATGAAAGAACTCATGAAGATTTCCAGTGTTTCCATGAAAACTCTACTAGATGACCGTGATGGGAAAACTCCGGCCGGATTCGAGAGTTACCTCACTGTCAGTGCGGTACTCGACACTGTTGCCCACTTCCCAATACGGAGTTTCAGGAGGTGCGTTGCCATGAGCACCAGCGCCACCGCGGTCAGGATCCCGATAATCAACGTTCGCTTCAACATCGCAACATACTCCTTTCGTCGACTTGTGGCAGTCGCCGTCTACGGATATGTCGCCTGAGACTAAGTCGATATGGAGAGACGGCTACCTGTGATTGGCAACCCTGATGGACTCTCCAAGCGGGAGAACGCTCGGCATCAGGGTGCGAATGAGACTTCATATGTGCAAATCAACCCCATTTCCACAAACAGAGACCGGGTTCAGCGAAAGAGCGTCCCACCGATGGCGGTTGTAGAATGCCCGGGTGCCCCGCAATCCCGCTATGGAACCGCAGGGGGTGTGCGGCACGATGGCAGGAGTACGGTCACTGAAGACGGTCGTCCGGGAATACTCCTTATTGAGACTGGAAAGGGACTGGATATGGGAACTACTGATACGGACCCACTAGCTAGAGTGAGACTTCTAGCTTGAAAGTTCTGTGTACAGTGAGGTCAGGCGTACCACCATTACCGTATTGTCCTTGCTAGTCTTTCCTCTAGTCTCTAAAGGTGTGTCCAGAGACCAAGTTAGGACCATTCCTGGTGAACTTTGAACTTGCGTGCACCCTGAGCCTGCCGAAGGGCGTTCAAGGTTCCATGAGGTCCCGAAGCTAGTTTTCGTGCATTGATCAGTCCCGCCGGTCTGCCGGTGTCCAGCCACGCTGCGCGCGCCACTCAGGACCGATGCCGGAGAATCTACCCAGGCCGAGCGCGCTGATGTCGATGCTCGACTCCCCGTACAGCACCAGTTCGCTGACGGCCTTTCCGGTAGCCGGTGCAATGCCGAACCCGTGTGCCGAAGCCGTGACGACAACGTAGTTGCTGGGGCTGTCCAGCCGGTCGATGATCGGCAGGTAGTCTGGGGCCTGTTCTACTACACCTGCCCAGCTTCGAATTACCGGCACGTTTGCAGCTCCTGGCAGCAGCTCGGCAAGCCGCCTGGCAATATTCCTGATGAGTGGGGTGTTGGGCTTGCTCGGGTTGTCCGTCAGGCCAATGTCGGTCCATTCATGTGGACCTCCACCGAAGAGCAGATTGCCCCGCGTGGCCTGTCGTCCATACAGGCCGTTTCCGATAAGGCCGATACTGAAGAGCGGCTCCAGGGGAGCGGTGGCCAGAATCTCCACCCTTGCCGGCGCCACGGGAACGTGGACTCCCACCATCTCCGCCAAGAGTCCTGTCTGCGGCCCAGCGGCAGCAACTACCACATCGGCAGCGATGGAGCCTTCCATAGTCTCGACCGACGTGACCCTGCCGCCTGCGACCTTCATGCCGGTGACGGCGGTGTGCTGATGGATCCTCCCTCCCAGGTCCTGAAAGGCCCACGCAAATGCCTGAACCGCGCGCTGGGGATTGGCGTGACCGCCATTGGCGAAGAACAGCCCTCCCAGCGTCCTCCCCGTGATTCCGGGAATCAAGTCCTGTATCTCAGAGGGGTCGACCTGCTCCACGCTGAGACCCCGGCGCAGCGCTTCGTCTCTTTCAGAGAAGAGATCTCCCATCTCCTCTTCGGAAACCGCGACCTGGAGCCTTCCTTGATGAGTGAACTCAGTGGGATAGCCCAGCTCGTCGTCCAGGGTCGGCCAGATATTCAAGGACTCGACGGCCATCGGAATCATCGGCGGTTCGTCGACCCGCTCGCTGATCATGCCGCCGTTTCGCCCGGAGGCCTCGCCACCGACGAAACCTTTCTCAACCACCACGACATCCTTGCCCGCCTTGGCAAGGTAGTAGGCCGACGTCAGGCCGGATACGCCGGCCCCGATGACTACCACGTCTGCGCTTTGCGTGGGCATGATGTCGCTCCGGTTGTAGGCCTGCGCCGCCTGCCTATCCCAGTACCTGGTTCGTCGGACTGAACCACTTTGGCCAGTCGCTCCGCACGTGCTCCGTCTCATCGTTGGGCCACATAACCTTCAGGGGAAGCGGTCGCGCTGGCGGCCTGTAAGACATGAGGGGAATATCGGCAATGTCGGTCCCCGACTCCTCCGCGAGCAGCATGGACACCTGCTCACGGCATAGCCTGCCTTGACAGTGGCCGGTTCCTGCCCTAGTCAGGCGTTTGACCTGGTTCGGATTGATCGGACCTTCTTCCGTGAGCGTTCCGAGACTCCGGCGGCTCATTTGCTCCGACTCCCAACCCAGGTACCGCGGCGGTTGCAAGTCGAGGAGGTCGGCACAGGTAACCTCTTCGCACGGACAAGCGTAGATATCTTGCCCTCCGGCATTCACGAAGGACTGCAGCCATCTCTTCCAGCCCGAATGCACTTCGGTCGGTTTTGACTCGTTCGATGCCGCCCGCAGGTCAGCTATCCGGCCCGACGCCTCGTCTTCAGCGATGGCTCCCAACGACGCGGCAGCAGCGATACCCGCTATGCGGCCTTGCATTCGAGCGTTTTCGTGGTCGAGTATCTTTTCGTCGTTGAAACCGGCTGCATCCCCAGCGACAAATACCGTATCGACGCCGGTCCTTCCCCGATCGTCGTGGTCGGGTACAAACCCGCCCAACTTAGACCTGAAGGTGAGGTCGCACCCCAGGAGACTGAGGAGCTCTACGTTAGGCACCAGACCGATGGCGAGACAGACGGTGTCGGCGTCGATAGTTTTCTCGGTACCGGCTACGGGACTGCAATCGTCGTCGGTCTCGACCAGCACGACGGACTCGACCTCGCCGTTTTTGCCAACTGCCTTCCTTACCGTGTGGGAGGTATGGAACGCCACGCCCGCGCCCTGCAGGGATTTGGCAAGGCCCTTGTCGCCGCGGACGGCAGCCGACACCTCGACGATGGCGGATACCTCGATTCCGCCGTCCTGCGCCATCTTGGCGGTGTTCAGGCCCAGGTTGCCTGACCCCAGGACGACCATGCGCCGTGACGAAAGAGCCTCATAACGGCTTATTAGCAAGTGGACGCCATTGGCGCCCATCACTCCCGCCAGGTCCCAACCTGCGAAAGCGATGCCCAAGTCCCGGGAGCCGGTTGCAACGATGAGCCGGTCGTACTTAATCAGCCAGGACCGTTCCTCGTCGGCCAGGCCGAGTTGCGGGCCGTCGAGAACCCTGCTGGTCTCGGTGTTGGCGAAGGCTCCCCACACACTTGTCCCAAGCAGGACTTCGACGCCGGCTTCTTCGGCCTCTGTGAGAGCTACGTTGGTATTGGTCACCCTCTCGAGCATCGCGGCCCTGTCACGGAGCGACTCAGTGGACCGCAGGCCGAAGAACAGGGGAACATTCAACTCAACCATGGAATCCGAGAGCGGGTTCTCGTCGATGAGCGTGACCCGCACTCCAGCCTTGGCTGCCTCAATGGCGGCGGCCGTCCCCGAGACCCCTGCACCCACAACCACAAGAGGCCTGGAATCCATGAGAGGTACCTCCCGTACAGCCGGAGAACGGTCCTCCGCAACGTGCTGGACTTACTTGGACTCTCTAGAAGCGCGAATTATGCCGCTTTTCTCGGTGACGAAAGCCGGCTGGGCAGGGAGCCGCTCAGGGCCTTGACGTAGTCGACCCCAAAACCGCAGCAGGTGCCTATGACTTGGGCCCCCATTCCGACCCATTCGTCGGCCCCTTTCGCTAACTCTACTGCGGAATCTTGGTTGGCGACCATGCTGTCCTGCCAGGTCTCGAGGTAGTCGATCCTTCCGGCATCGGGATAGGCGACAATGGGGCCGGACCATTGGTCGAGGACGACCTGCAACGCCGCCGTGGTCTCATCGATCCTGCTGTGGAACACGCCGATTACGTCGGGATTCAGCGGAATAATCTCGCTGAGGCCATCGGCCAGGGTCATCTCATAGTCGACCGTCCTCCAACTGGAGGTCAACATCGGCATCCCCATGCCGGTGCTGTATTGACGATCATCGCCCAAACTCAACCTGACCGTATTCCCGTCCGATGCGATTGAAGCAGTGAAGGCCACCCAAACCGGCAGTCCTGTCGCCATTGCCGCTTCAGTGGCAATGACCCTGGACCTGTTGTCGGCCCACATGTTCTCCATGAGGAAGAAGTCCACGCCGGACTCTGCCAGGATGTCCGCCTGCTCGTCGACGTGGTTCCTCAACTCTTCGGCCGAGAGGCTGGCGCCATAGCCGTAGCCGGTGCCCCCCAGGAGTGTACCGGTCCTACGGTCGCGAACAGGAATTCGGCACGAGATGGAGCCGGCAATGTAAACCGCCTTGTCCCCAGCGACCCGGTCCCTGGCCTCCAGCGCCGCGTCCACTGACCGGACATTTATCTCCCTCACCAACTCGCTGTACCCGGACGCTTCCAGCGCGGGACGAAGGGTATTGAAGGTGTTGGTGGTTATTATGTCGGCCCCCGCCCGTATGTAGCGCTCGTGCATCTGTCGCACGGTTGTGGGGTGCGTGTAGTTGCCGGGACCGCACCATGAGGCTGGATCCATCGGCACCCCCATAGCCTGAAGCTCCGTGCCGATGGCCCCGTCCAGGATGATTACTTCACCTTGTTCTATCCGGCTCTTCAATACCTCGTAGTTGGACATGAGCAGGCTCTCCCTGACTAGTCATTACAATCTCCCGCATTTCGCAGATGATGCTTCCGACGTCGAGACAACGTACAACTCACTATGGTGCTCATAGTAAGTACCCATATGGGTCGTGTCAATAACTTTTAGGACGGAAAAATCAGCTCAAAATAAATTGGAAAAACGTGTTTCAAGAGAGTGGAAGTTGAGAGTGCACGCTGCAACTGCCTGAAGCCCTCGAATCACCAAGATTCGTGAGTCGTACTCGGAGACATTCATAGCGCCCCCGTCGGTCAGTGAGCAGCACTTCCATCCTTCGCCAAACGCAGGGGAAACAGGGTCACATTGGTCACCATGCAATAGAATATGACCATGGTCATGACCATGCTATAATGTAGTCATAAATTGCGAGTGGGAGAGGAAAATGTCTAATGGTAGTGGGTTGCCGGCTGCCACTCGAACGATCAAGGCCTCCGAGTTCAAAGCAAAGTGCCTAAAGCTCATGGACGAAGTGGCGGAAAGCGGCGAAGAGATCGTCATAACCAAACACGGACGGCCTGTCTCGAAGCTTACGCCTTTCAGGGAAAAGCCTAAGAGCTTATTCGGCAGAGGCAAAGGCATGATCGAGATTCATGGGAACATCGTGGAACCGATGCCGGCGGAGTGGTTTGAGGATGCCGACAATTCTGCCGAGAACCTGTTTTGATTCTGCTCGACACTCACGTCGTCTTGTGGCAGGAACTGGACGACCGAAGACTGGGGCCGCAGACTCGGCGCACCATTGAAAAGGCCCTGCAGGAAAGCACGGCGTCGGTCTCGGCCATATCCTTCTGGGAAGTCGGAATGCGAGCGCAGAAGGGCCAGATAGACTTAGGATTCGATTTACACGTTTGGCGACACAACCTGCTTGAGGGAGGACTTGCCGAACTTGCGGTTGACGGTGACATTGCGGCCAGAGCCGGTCTGCTGTCGGACATGCACGGAGACCCGGCGGACCGGATAATAGTTGCAACCGCCCTAGTGGGGCACCAATTGGTAACGGCCGACCGGCGAATATTGAAATGGCCGGGACACCTGAGCAGGTTGGATGCCACCGAGTAGAGACTGACGACCACAAGAGTCGCCCCCGGTTCTCCACCTGCCCTCCTGGGGCGGGCGTTTCCCTAATACCCCAACGTCTTGTCGCAGACGTACAGGAACGGCTCGCCTGCCAGGTATCGGCGCATGTTCTCCTTGAAGACGTTGCGGCGTCCTATGTAGAGGCCGGGTGTGAAGGCCGAGGCGTGAGGTGACAGAACAACGTTCGGGTTGTCCCAAAGTGGGTTTTCGGGGACAGGCGGCTCAGGGTCGAATGCATCGACTCCGGCGCCGGCAAGGTGACCTGACTCTATGGCCTCTCCTAGGGCGAATTCGTCGACTATTCCGCCTCGGGATATGATGATCATATGGGAGCCTGGCTTCATCTTCTGAAGCTGCTCCTTGCCAATCATGCTTCGCGTTTCCTCGGTGATCGGCGCGGTCACGACAAGCCAGTCTGAGATTGCAAGGAGATCGTCCAGCCTGTCGAGACTCCATACCTCCTTGGCGTATTCGGAGGGTCGTGGAAACTTGTCAACGGCGTAGACGTCCATGCTGAAGCCCTGCGCGCGCTTTGCGACCGCCCGTCCGATATTGCCCATTGCCAGGATGCCAAGTGTGGAGCCTTCGAGGTCCAGCTGCTTCCAGCCATAGTCGTACATGCGCCAGTTCTTCGCCTTCTGGTCGTCCCACATCCAGTGGAGCTTGTGGGCCAGTACGATGATAAAGCCAAATACGTGGTCGGCCATAGGGGCGACGTGCGGCTCGCGGGCGTTCGTGATCGGTATGTCGCTCGCGACCAACTCCGGTATCGCCATGTGCTGATCGATGCCGGTACCGGGACAGTGAATCCACTTGAGGTCCTTGCCAGCGAGAAAAACGTCTCTCGACGGCCAGCCGTAATACACCTCTGCATCGACGACCTCTCGGATCTGGTCTGCCTCTCCTGAGACTTCGACGAATTGTACGTCCGGGAATGTGGCCTGCATCTCCTTGAAAAACACGTCCGGCGCTTCCCCTGGTCCAACTCCCGACGGCATGGGTTCCATAACGACTTTCATCTAATCGATGCTCCTCCGGTGATGTGGCGTGAGTGTACCACGTGGAAGCGTTTAGTTGGTCTCACTACAGAGGGCGCGGAGATCACAGGGGATGGGAGAAGATGGCGGAGGAACGGAAGGAGTGGGAGGTTAGGTGACCAGGGTGTCGGTGGAGGGTCGGGCTTGGCCTAGCTCTTCCAGCGCCAAGTTCACTTCGTTCCTCACTTCGTCGTTTGATTCAGTGTAAAGGGCGGCGAGCAGTGCGTTCTCGGCCTCAGAGCCTCCAATCCTGCCCAGTGCCCATGCCGCGTGTCCTCGTACGATCGGCTCACCATCCCTCAAAGTCACTCCAAGCGCTGGCACTGCCACGGGGTCGCCGATGTTACCGAGCGCGACGCAGACGTTCCTTTGCAGTCCCGCCCGCTTGGCCCGCTTGACGGGGCTGCCGCGAAAGCGTTCACGGAATGCCTCGTCGTCAAGCTCCAGGAGCGGCAGGAGGGAGGGCGCGTCGAAATCGTGTCGTTTGCGGAAGGCAGGCTCCAGGGAGGTCTCCGCCTTCCTGTTGACAGGGCAAACGTCCTGGCAGATGTCGCATCCGAAAACCCAGTCGCCAACGAGAGGACGGAGGTCCCTCGGTATCGAGCCGCGCAGCTCGATGGTCAGGTAGGAGATGCACCTTCGATTGTCAATGACGTACGGTGCGACGATGGCGTCAGTGGGACAGTCAATGATGCAGAGGACGCACTCGCCGCAGTTCTTCTTGAGCGGCGCGTCGGGCACGAGGTCGAGGTCGGTGATGACCTGACCCAGTAGCACCCACGAACCGTGAGAGGGAGTAAGGATGTTGCTGTTCTTGCCGAACCAGCCGACACCCGCGCGCTCGGCCGCTGCACGGTCGTTCATCGGGCCATCGTCGACGAAGATACGCGTCTTCACCGGTCGCCCTGCGATATCGGGTAGGGCGGAGACGAATTCTCGAAGCCGCTTCTTCATCACGTCGTGGTAGTCGTCGCCCCACGCATAACGCCCGATTTTTCCGTGTGGACCCTGCCCCTGCGGCTCGGCCTCGCCGTAGTTGTAGCTCATCGCCAGCGATATGACCGAACTCGCTTCCTCCAGCAGCTTGCGTGGGCTGTTTGCCTTGCGGACGCGCTCGGCGGTGTACCACGGCAGCCCATCCATCAGGCCGTCGTTGACCCTCTCAAGTGCCGCCTTCTCGTCACGAGCGAAGTCCTCGGCGGTCGTGACCCCGACGATGTCGAAGCCGAGGGACTTGCCGAGTGCCTTTACTTTCGTCGTTGAGGTAGACATGGAGACTATAGTGCCCATTATCGCAAAGCAGGCAAGTCCTGGCTACGGATCGACGAATTCTTGGCGGGAAATCCATCCCAGCATTGGTCGCGAGTCATCTCCCCTATGCTATAATGCGGGCGCCTTCGGAAGTCGCATCCGCGCGCCTCAGACTCTGACGAGAGAGGGATTCGTTGCAGAACAACTCGCACTCCTCGACGAAGAATTCTGTAACCGTTACCAAGCAACGAAACGGAGGCCACGAGGAGACCCACAATCTCTACGATGAGATGAAGATTTTCACGGGCAACGCCCATCCTCAACTCGCCCGGGATATCGCCACGTACCTCGGCACAAGTATGGGCGAGTGCGAAGTCTTCAAGTTCAGCAATGACAACACGTTCGTCAAGTTCCTGGAAAACATCCGGCAGAAGGACGTGTTCCTCATCCAGCCGATCTCCGCGCCGGTGGACGAACACTGGATGGAACTCTGGATCATGATCGATGCGGCACGCCGGGCGTCTGCCGGGCGGATCACCGTGGTCATTCCATACTATGCCTACGGACGGACCGACAAGAAGGACCAGCCCCGGGTTGCCATCACTGCCCGGCTCCTGGCCGACTTCACCACGGTTGCGGGAGCCGATCGCGTCCTGACCATCGACCTCCACGCCGGGCAGATACAGGGATTCTTCAACATACCTCTGGACGAACTCTCAGCGATTCGGATGCTCGCAAAGCGCTTCAGGGAAAAGGAACTCGACAACGTGGTCGTGACCGCCACCGACCCCGGCAGTGCAAAGCGTGCCAGGGAAGTGGCCAATGTCCTAGACGCACCGATCGCTTTGATCGACAAGGAGCGTCAGGGCAACGACGAGAAGGCCGAGGCGATCAACCTCGTTGGAGAGGTCCGTGGCAAGACCGCTCTAATCATCGACGACGAGATTGGCACCGGAGGAACGGTCGTTGAGGCATTCAAGGTCCTCAAGGCCCACGGTGCCACCAGTGTCCTGTGCGGGGCAACGCATGCCGTGTTTGCGGGCAACGCCCACGAGCGCCTCGCGGACAGTGGAATCACGGAGTTCGTCGTTACCGACACGCTGCCGATTCCGGAAGAGAAACGGTTCCCCGGCCTGGAGATAATCTCCGTCGCTCCTCTCCTTGGAGAAGCAATAAGCCGCATCCACCAGGGCGACTCGATTGGTGCGATGTTCGACCAGGACTTTGACCTCACCGTCGATCGGCGTGTAACGACGGTCCCGGCTGCCGTCAAACAGCCCCTCTTTTAGCGACGCTTTCGCTCTATTCCTGCCTGCTCGACTAAGCGTTGAGAGGTAGGGGCCAATTGCCCCGGTCCACTCTGTCTACCGCGACTCCTCCCCAATTTTGACAAGCAAGAACGCATGTCCTATCATCGAATCCAAGCGGCCTGACGCCGTTTAACTCAAGACACAGGAGAAAGTCCCAAAATGTCCCAGAATGTCCCACATCTTTGGAAATTAGGTCGGGCGCTTGCACCTTAGCTCCCGTGCCGAAGGATGACCGGCAACTTCATCACCCGTCATGGGCTGACAGGGGTATGAAAAACGGAATTGCACCTATAAAGCCGGCTCCTTCCTGTCATTCCGAGCGCAGCGAGGAATCTAAAATCTATAACCGCAAGAACAGGTAGCTAGTCCCAGGCTTCTATCGTGACCAAGAGAGATAACAGTGTGAGAATTCTGAATATCAGCTTTACGTTGTAACAGACACTTTAGATTCTTCGACTCCGCTCCGCTGCGCTCAGAAAGACAGTGCGGGGTTGCGTTCTGGTGAATGAAGACTCCCTCTCCCGTCGTGGGAGTAGGATGGGGTGAGGCTGATACCCCCACGTAGGGAAAGCAGTCCTTTGAAAGCCGGTCGAAGGGCGTTCCCTTCAGGCACAGGCACTCCTACGTTTGATAATCAGTCTTCCACGACTGCGTTGAAGGCAACCGGGCAAACGACGAGGAATATCGCGTCGAACGCTGCCAGCACCGCAAGCCACTCGGTATCTGAGAACATGCCTTCTCCAGCGAGAACGCTGCCGCTAATCTCCACCGCGGCGATGACGGCAGGCAGCGCCACGGGAAGGAACAAAAGGGGGAGCATCACCTCTCTTGCTCGTGTGTTTACGGCCATGGATGAAAATACGGAACCCACCGTGACGATTCCCAGCGTGGCCAGGAGGGCGACCGGCAGCAGTTCGGCGACCTCTAGCGAGAAATTGAACAGCATGGCAAAGACGGGCAGGGTGATCAACTCGACAACGAGCATGAATATCAGATTGGAGAGCGTCTTGCCGAAGAAAATGACCTCTCGACTGACGGGCGCGACCATGAGTGCGTGAATGTTCCCGTTGTCCTTTTCCAGGGCGAAAGAGCGATTGAGCCCCAGCACGCCGCCGAATACGAAGGCGATCCAGAGGATGCCCGGAGCAACGAGACCGATGGTGCGTGGCGTCGGGTCGATGGCGAAGTTGAAAACGACGATTACCAGGAGCGAGAAGGCAAGGACGGCAACTATGATGTCCTTCGTTCTCGTTTCGAGGACTATGTCCTTCCATGCGATTGCGAGTATGGGCGTAACGTACCGGGTCATTTGATGAGTTGCCCGTAGGTCTTTCGGAGAGAGTCGGCGTCGACCACCTTGGATGTTGACTCCCGGTACACCATGCGGCCCTTGCACAGGATGGCCACCTCATCACTGAACTCCAGACCCCGCTCGAAGTTGTGTGTGGTCAGGACGACGGTGCGACGTAACTCCGACTCGTCCATGAGTAGACCGCCGAGCCGGGCGAGGGCCTGTTCGTCCAGTCCACTCTCCGGCTCGTCCATGAGAAGGATGGGTGGGTCGTGAAGGAGTGCCCGGGCCAGGGAGAAGCGCTTCTTCCACCCGTGCGAAAGTGTGCCGACGCGCTGGTCGAGGCGCGATGAGACGTCGAGCTTGTCGGCCACGGCCTCGATTCGCTCTCCAGGGTTCTCGATGCCAAACATGCGGGCGGCGAATCGAAGGTTTTCACGTGCGGTGAGGTCATCGTAGAGCAGCGGATCGTGGGTGAGCACGCCGATAAGGCGTCTGGCATGTGAACCGTCACGCCGAGGGTCGAGACCCGCGATGCCGATCGTCCCTGTGTCCGGCTTCGACAGGGTCGCGAGTACATTTATGAGCGTAGTCTTGCCCGACCCGTTTGGGCCGAAGATGGTGAGGACCTCTCCCCATTGGACTCGCAGGTCGAGCTTGTTAAGAGCGATGGAGCGGCCGTAGGCCTTGGTCACGCCTTGCATGTCGATGGCCGGTCCCGAGGGGATGGCGTCAGTCATGGGTTACCGCGGAGAGCACGCTAGCGTCTCTTGTTGGCCTTCTTTTCCATGCGTTGCATGGCGCGGCGCTCGGCGCGAGAGAGCTTGCGCCCGTTGGAGTCCGCGTCTCCGCCGGAGGATGCGGCAGCTGGAGCGGTAGCTGTCTTAGGGGGCACCCCCCCGCCCGAAGGGCCGTTTCGACGAGAGCGTCCGCGCTGAGGAGGAGGACCGGCGTCCTGCACCCGGAAGATCATTCGCGCCACGTCGGACTGGATGCGCTCGGTCAACGTCTGGAACTGCTCGAATCCCTTCGTTTTATACATCACGAGTGGGTCGCGCTGTCCGTATGAGTAAAGACCGATCCCCTGCCGCAGGTTCTCCATGCTCGTCAGGTGCTGCACCCAGTGGGAGTCGATGACGCGCAGCATGATGGCGCGCTCGACGTTGCGCATTACCTCGGGGGTGAATAACTCTTCCATCCGGTCGTACTGTCGGTTCGCGTGAGCGAGCACTTCGTCGTAAATGGCGTCTGCTGACATGTCGAATACGGCGTCGGGATCGGATAGCTTTTCGTCGAGTGGCATAACGGTGCTCAGCTCGGCGATGAGACCTTCGACGTCCCAATCATCGGAACGTCCGCCCTGCAGAAATCCGTCGAGAATAGCGACTAACTCCTGTTCAAGCATCTCCTGTACGTTGTCACGGATATTCGAACCGGCCAGCACCCTGTCGCGCTGCTCGTAGATCACCTCCCGGTGGGTATTGACCACGTCGTCGTACTCTACGAGGTGCTTGCGGATATCGAAGTGATGTGCCTCAACCTTTACCTGCGAGCCCTGGATGGCCTTGGTGACCATCTTGTTCTCTAACGGGGCATCATCCTCCAACCCGGCCCAGCCCATGACGGTCTGGATTCGATCACCGCCGAAGCGCCGCATTAGGTCATCGTCCAGGGCCACATAAAATCGCGACTCTCCAGGGTCCCCTTGGCGCCCGGCACGGCCCCGAAGCTGATTGTCGATTCGGCGCGCCTCGTGCTTCTCCGAGCCAAGGATGAAGAGTCCTCCCGCATCCAGAACGGTCTGATGGTCGCGTTCCCATTCCTCCTGTGAAAGATCGTCGACGAATTCAGGGTTTCCGCCCAGCACGATGTCCGTGCCGCGACCTGCCATGTTGGTAGCGACGGTGACGGCGCCCGGACGTCCCGCCTCGGCGACGACGAGAGCCTCGCGCTCGTGCTGCTTGGCGTTGAGGACGGAGTGCTTGATCTTCCGCCGATTGAGCATCTGACTGATGATCTCCGACTTGGAGATGTCCGTAGTGCCGACGAGGACGGGCTGACTGCGATCGTGCCGTGATTCAATCTCGTCGATTATGGCCTTGTACTTGGCCTTTTGATCCTTGTAGACGAAGTCGGGCTGGTCCTCACGGACCATGGGCACGTTGGTGGGGATTTCAACGACGTCCAGATTGTAGATCTTCCAGAATTCCTCGGCCTCTGTGACGGCGGTACCGGTCATGCCCGCAAGCTTCTCGTAGAGACGGAAGTAATTCTGGAGTGTGATCGTGGCGTAGGTCACTGACTCCCGCTGGATGGGGACGCCTTCCTTCGCCTCGAGGGCCTGGTGCAGGCCGTCGGCGAAGCGTCGTCCCGGCGTCATACGTCCGGTGAACTCATCGACGATGATCACCTCGCGGTCCTTAACGACGTATTCGCGGTCGCGCTCGTAGACTGCATGGGCCTTGAGGGCATTCTCCGCGAAGTGGACGAGCCGAAAATTCTCTGGCGCGTACATGTTCTTGACGCGAAGCATCTTCTCCAGCTTCGTCATGCCCTCCGGTGTGAGCGAGACTGAGCGCAGCTTTTCGTCGACGGTGTAGTCGACTCCCTTTTGCAGGGTTGAGACGAGGCGCGAGAACCGCTGGTAGTCCTTGGCCGACTCCTCAGCGGGCCCGCTGATGATGAGGGGAGTCCGGGCCTCGTCGATGAGGATGTTGTCCACCTCGTCGACAATAGCGTAGTGACGCTCCCGCTGCACGCGAAGGGAATCGTCCCCGGCCATGGCGTCGCGCAGGTAGTCGAAACCAAACTCGCTGTTGGTGCCGTAAGTAATGTCAGCCTGGTACGCCTCTTGCCTCGTGATAGGCCGTAGGTTCTCGAACCCCTTCTTTGTACCTTCGACCGTGGGGTCGTAGAGATAGGCGGACTGGTGTTGGAGGGATGCCACCGAAACGCCGAGCGCGTGGTAAATGCCGCCCATCCACTGTGCGTCACGTTTGGCGAGGTAGTCATTGACAGTCACGACGTGTACGCCGCGACCGGTGAGGGAATTGAGGTAGGAAGGCAGAGTGGCCACGAGCGTCTTGCCCTCGCCCGTCTTCATCTCAGCGATCTTGCCCTCGTGGAGGACGACGCCACCCATAATCTGGACGTCGAAATGGCGCAATCCAATTGACCGCTTGGAGGCCTCACGCACGACGGCAAATGCCTCGGACCGAATGTCGTCGAGGTCCTCGCCCTCGGCCAGTAGGGTCCTGAATTCTTCGGTCTTGGCCTGCAGTTCTTCGTCGGAGAGCCTTTCGAGCTCGGTCTCCCACGATGCGACGGACTCAACGTCCGGCTGGAGCCGCTTAAGGACCCTGTCGCCGCCGCCGATAATGAGGTTTGTCACGGACTTGAGCATATGCCCATCCTTCCGAAGGCCCGGCCTCAACTCGGGCCTTCACTACTATATTATAACGGACGTGGCGGTAGCCATATCGAACGGTGCATGGAAAACCCTCTAACCCCTACCTCAGCGTCCAATGGCCTATCCGTTAAACGGCTACAATGACTCAAGGCAAGAAACCAAGCCGATTGAAGCGTCTCCGTGATTATTGACTTCCATACCCATGTCTATCCTCCCTGGCTCCGACCCCGGCGCGAGGAATTCCTCAAGAGGGACGCCACGTTCGGCGAGCTGTTCGCCAGCCCAAAGGCGCGAATGGCGACAGCGGAACGACTCATCCGCCGAATGGACGAGGACGGTGTGGATGTCTCAGTAGTCATGGGCATCGGATGGACGGACATCGACCTGGCTCGCGCGGCGAACGACTACCTGGTAGACGCCGTGACTAAGCACCCCGACCGTCTCGTGGGACTGGCGTGCGTCAACCCCGGGTGGGGCACTGCGGCGGTGCAAGAAGTACGTCGCTGCGTCGATTCGGGTCTGCGAGGCATCGGTGAGCTGCATCCCCACACCCAGGGATACGATCTCGGTGACCAGGAGACCATGGCCCCGCTCATGGAAATCGCCAGTGAACATGGTCTGATAGTCACGACGCACTCATCAGAACCTGTAGGCCACGATTACCCTGGTAAGGGAACGACGTACCCGGAGGTCCTCTGGCAGTTCATTCGAAACTTTTCCGATGTCTCGATTGTCTGCGCCCATTGGGGAGGCGGCCTGCCCCTATATGGCCTGGTGCCGGAGGTTAAGGACGGATTGAGTCACACCTACTTCGACTCCGCGGCGACGACGCTCCTCTACGACGCGCGGGTATTCGAGACCGTTGCTTCTATCGTCGGGGCCGAACGCATCCTGATGGGAAGCGACTACCCTCTCGTCCGGGCCCGCAAAGTCATCGGGCAGGTGGAGTCGTCGGCGCTGTCCCAGTCCGAAAAGGACCAGATAGTCGGGGGGAACGCCAAGATACTGCTGGGTATCTGACGCAGGAGTGTAGTGCTCTTCAACTCACCCGCTACTACGGTCTCGGGAGTATCCCCTTTGTGGTCGCCCAGTCCGGATAGTATTGGTACAGAGTTTCCCCGGCCCTGGGGCTTCCCAGTGGCTGCGGCTGCACCATGAAGGGTCCCCGCTGTCCATCGATAGTCATGTAGGCGTACCGCAGCCCGACGGAGCGCAGTGTTCTTGCCGAGGGAATGTTGAAGGTCCCCACCGTCGCGTGGACTATCCGGTCGTTTTCCAGGATCCAGTTTGCAGCGGCGTTGACCACCGCGCGCCCGAGTCCTCTTGCCTGCGCGTCTGGATGGGTCTCCATCCCGATTTCCCATACGGGATCGCCGTGATCGGTGACGGTGGCCAAAGCGGCGAGATCGTCTCCCTCATACACGGCGAACCCGGCTAATGCGTCCCTCTGACAGTGCCAGAAGATATCGAAGTCCACATTCTCCAGCTCTTCAGCGCCGATCTTCACCACCCGCTTGTCGACGTTGGGGTCTACGGTCTCCCTGTCACCGAAGAGATAGAAGCTCGGACCCCAGACCGCGATGCCCAAGGGTAGGGTGACGCGCGAAAGCTCATAGATCCCGAAGGGAGCGAATACGAGGTCCGCATGGAGATCGGGCATGATTGGGCGGACTGCGTCGCAGATCTCTTCAGTGGCCACCAGGGCGCTCGCGTCACCGCACCTGATAGCGACAAGAGTGTTCATCCGCTCCGTCTCAAAGTCGGGGGTGAGCACTGGCATCGGATGACCGTCTAGTGCCGAGAGCGACACCCCGATGAATCCCTCCGTCCAAGGGGTGATCCGCGCCTTCAGTTTCTCGCTAATAATTTCCATTCTCGCTGTCTCCTTCTACGTGTCAAATTCCACAGGCGTGAGCACAAGAACAACAGTTCCGGAAATTAACCAAAAATTAACCGTTAAACTCCGGGAAACAGGCTTGACAAGATATGGTTAAGTTCCTGTATAGTGTTGTAATCCAGTATTTGACATACGGAAAGGGTAATTCTGGTACGAATGTTCCAAGTTGTGAACCATACAGTACCTGAACGAATTCTAGCAAGTTTCGACGCATCTGTTTGGCCCCTTACCGTGGTTCGAAGTACTGGTTTGAGAGAGCTTAGCGTGCTCATGGGGGTTTGCATACCTACATCTTCTGGAGGTGCTTTCGCACACTCAACGTAGTTTTGTCGCAAGGGTTTTGCTTCGAAGTCGTACGCGGTTCACGCTGGACCCAACATCGACAAGACGTGGGATGAAGAGTTTCAAACGCCCAGGCAGCCCTTAGTCGTTCGGGGCATATGCGAACGAAGCTAGAATTCTGGAGGTGCAGCCTTGGTGTCAGCAGCAATCTATCCGACCCAGAACGGAATACAGTCGATGACCGGTTCGAAAGGCAACCCGCTATGCAAGCGGTGCAGCACTCGAATGGTCATGGGCTACGACGAAATGGAATGCCTCATGTGTGGCAACGTCGATTACAGCTACAGCCGGAAATTGCCCTCCGGTCCCAAGAATCTCCTGAGCTCCGCCACCGACTACGTTCTCCGATACGTTGGCGACTTTCCGGCGCTGTCCGAGCGACTGGCGCACGTGAAGGTGGTGAGGATCCGAAACAGGGCGGGATTCGATGTTGAATGCCCGTTCTGCTTCAGAGGTATGGAAGAGGCCTCCCTCTCGGGAAAGCGGCCTGAAGCAAGGGAACGGCGCTTCAAGTGCACGGAAGGTCATCGCGTCTCCCTCATTCCGGGCAAGTCGGGCGTCGAGGGCTGGCGTTAGAAGCCCAAAGTTGAGAACTGCGACTACATTGGGGGATTCCCAAGTGGTCGCCGGACTATAGATACAGAACCTCCTCAGTGCCGATCGGAAACGATCGGTTTATGAAAGAGGGTGCCGTGGGGCCGGCATCCTCTTTTTGCTTTCCGTTGTATATAATCCGGCAAGCAGAGCGCCCTCGATACTTCCCAGTTCCCCGCTTGGTCTCATTGCCGACATGACCACACTCCTAGAACATCGACAGCAGCATCCTGATGCGGTGCAGATCATCGCCGACTTTTCTCCACCTCGCGGGACGGACACCGCTCCTCTCGATGAGGCGAAATGTCTGGACGCTGACTTCATCGCGGTTAACTACAGTCCAGGAAAGTCGGCGCGAGTCAATTCCGCCTTTGCCGCGGCATGGATTAAGCAGAACACCGGCAAGGACGTCACCTTCTCGGTGTCGACGCGTGACATGAATCGTGTTGCCATGCAGGGCATCCTGCTGGGAGCGGCGACGATGGGACTTGAAAACGTGGTGGTGCTCAAGGGCGACTCGTTCACCGAACGGGAGTTAGAAATCACCAAGACCGTGGACGACTACACCCCGACCGGCCTCATTCGCGCAATTGCCGAGATGAACCGAGGGGTTGACTACAAGGGGCTGCGACTGAGCAATTCCACGGATTTCTGCATCGGGGCGACCATGGACTTGGGTCGCGGCATCGAAAAGCAGCTTGTACTGACCCGGAAGAAGGTGGATGCAGGAGCGCAGTTCTTCCTCCTGCAGGCCCAATTTTCGCCGGAGCGATTGACGGAGTTCCAAGAGCGATATGCGGAAGAGTATGGCGACCGGCTTACTTCAATCGTTTGTTGTGGGGTACAGATAGTGGTCGAAAACGGGGTCACCTTTGGTGACGTTCCGGACTGGGTCATGACGGACGTTCGTCGCGGCCGATCGGGTGAGGATATCGCCGTTGAACTCGCAGGCATGTACCTCGAATTGGGTTTCCGTTCGCTATATCTACTCGCACCTGTCTTCCGAGGAGGGCGTCGCGACTATGCCGCCTGCCAACGCGTAATTGAGCGGGTGCGGGCGCTGTAATTTGGATATCGAATGCGTGCCTAAGTGGTTCCGGTATGGAAGCTAGCTGCTCGCGAGAATTTCGGGTCCTAGCGTTACCCGTTTCCCTGAGGCATAATCTCTTCTTGCATCGACCTGCTATACTGTGTCCAAACATTTGTACTAGGTCCAATTCTTGAACGATCCCCTGTCTTCATTCCACCCGCTGGTGCGGGACTGGTTTCAGAGTCGCTTCAGCGATCCCACTGCCGCGCAGGCTGAGGGTTGGCCTGCCATCGCGCAGGGAAGTCACACGCTAGTTGCCGCTCCTACAGGGTCCGGCAAGACTCTGGCTGCCTTCATGACCTGCTTGGATGGACTCGTTCGGCAGGGTCTCGAAGGTGAGATACCGGACAAGACTCAGGTCGTGTACGTCTCACCGCTCAAGGCGCTGTCCAACGACATCCGCCGAAACTTAATGACCCCCCTGAGCGATCTGCAGAAGCTCGCCGACGAGCGCGGGACGCCGTTGCCGGACATTCGCGTGGCCGTCCGAACGGGGGATACGCCCCAGAGCGAGCGGCAGAGGATGGCAAAGAAGCCGCCGCACGTGCTCGTTACAACGCCAGAGTCGTTCTACATCCTCCTGACTTCGGAGAGCGGTCGTAAGGGACTCAAGAGCGTGAGTACCCTGATCGTCGACGAGCTGCACGCCGTCGCGGACGATAAACGGGGCTCCCACCTCAGCATCTCGATCGAACGATTGGTCGAGCTGTCGGAGGAGCCGATTACCCGCATAGGCCTGTCGGCAACGCAGAACCCCATCGAGGAGATCGGACGCTTCCTCGTTGGAGTGAACAACATCAGGGAAGACGGCTCACCTGGCTGCACGATCGTCAACACCGGCCACGCACGCGAGATCGACCTCGAGATCGAGATGCCCAAGGGGGACGAGCTTGGCCCCATTGCCTCGCACGAGCTCTGGGACCGTACCCTCGACCGCATTGTGGAGTTGACGAAGAAACACCGTACGACGCTCCTGTTTGTAAATACACGGAGACTCGTCGAACGACTAGCCCATCAGCTCTCCGCAAAGATTGGCGAGAAGCAGATCGTCGCTCACCACGGCAGCATGTCCCACGAGCGACGGCACGAGGCCGAACGGAAGCTCAAGGAGGGTGAGGTCAAGCTCTGCGTGGCGACGGCCTCGTTGGAGCTCGGCATAGACATCGGCGCCATCGATCTCGTCTGCCAGATAGGATCGCCGCGCTCGGTTAGTGTGCTTCTTCAACGCATCGGCAGGTCGGGGCACCACGTCGGCGGGACCCCGAAAGGAAGGCTCTTTCCCTTAACTAGGGATGAGCTCATCGAGAGCATGGCGCTGGTGAGGGCCTTTCGTCACGGCGTGCTCGACGCCCTGACGATACCGGAGTGGCCTCTGGACGTTCTCTCGCAGCAGATCGTTGCCGAGTGCGCGTCGAGAGACTGCGGCGAGGACGAGCTGTTTGAATTGGTTCGTAGGGCCTATCCCTATCGAGATCTTCCGAGACAACGATATGCCGAAACCGTAAAGATGCTCGCCGAGGGCCCCGCACCGCGTGAGGGCCGGCGTCGGGCATACATTCATCGCGATGTCGTCAACGGACGCCTCAAGGCCCGTAGGGGCTCGCGGATTGCCGCACTCACCAACGCGGGTGCGATTCCGGACAACGCCTCCTACGACGTTATCGCCGAGCCGGAAAACATATTCGTCGGACAAGTCGACGAGGATTTCGCGATCGAAAGTATGAGGGGGCAGGTCTTCCAGCTCGGCAACACGGCATGGAAGATTCGACGGCTAATGCAGGGCAAGTTGTTGGTCGAGGACGCGCACGGACAACCACCTACCATCCCCTTCTGGTTCGGTGAAGCGCCGGGGCGCACGACCGAACTGTCGGACGAGGTGTCCGATCTCCGAGAACGGATATACGAACGCCTCGACTCCGGCCGGGCAGTCTCGTGGCTCATCGATGAGGGTTTCAACCGGGACTCAGCTGAGCAGGCGGTCGCGTATATCGAAGAGGGGATACGCATCCTGGGAACGGTGCCAACCAAGAAACGCATCGTAGCCGAGAGATTCTTCGATGAATCCGGGGGGATGCAGCTGGTCGTTCATTCACCCCACGGATCGCGCATCAACAAGGCGTGGGGATTCGCGCTGCGGAAGGAGATTTGCCGCACCTTCGACTTCGAACTGCAGGCCGCAGCGACCGAGGACGGCATCAACCTCTCGCTCGGGCCTTCCTTGTCGTTCCCACTTGAGGACGTGTTCAAGTACGTTCCTCTGGCGAAGGTGGAGAAGATACTTACGCAGGCCGTCCTCCAGGTGCCGCTATTCCCCATCAGGTGGCGATGGGACGCTTCGCGGGCGCTGGCGATTCTGCGCTTTTCCAACGGAAAGAAGACCCCTCCGGCGCTGCTTCGTATGCGGTCGGACGACCTTCTGGCCGCCGTGTTCCCGGAACAGGTGATGTGCCAGGACAACGCCATGCCGGGCGACGTTGAGGTGCCCGATCACCCGCTCGTGTTCGAGACGATGAGGGATGCCCTCCACGAGGCGATGGACATGAATGGCTTCAAGCGCGTCCTTGAGGACATTTCTGGCGGAGAGATCGAAATACTCGCCCGCGATACCACGCAGCCGTCGGTATTCAGCCATCAGATCCTCAACTCAATGCCGTACTCCTTCCTCGACGAGGACGGCGAGATCGGGGAACGGCGCTCGCGGGCAGTAGCGCTTCGACGGGCCCTACCGGAGGACCAGCGTGACCTTGCGTCCCTCGACATGGGAGCAATTAGGGACGCCATGCGAGACGCATGGCCGCTCATCCGCGATGCGGACGAACTGCACGACGCACTCTTGACGCTCGGCCTCTTGCCGGCCAATAACCTGCACCGCGAAAACGTAGACGGCGAGCAGCTGCAAGTCTGGTTCGATAAGTTGGTGAAGGCCGGTCGTGCCTCCACGGCGACTTACGGCGATGAGAACAGTGCCTGGGTGGCAACGGAGTCGGTACCCCTGGTATTGGCTGCAATACCGGACGCTACCTTCGAGCCGGGCTCCGTGACTTTGTGGCAGAGCGAGGATGAACCTCTGACGCAGGACGACGCCGAGCGAATTCTCGTCCGCAGTCGAACAGAATGCATCGGGCCGTTCACCGCCGAAGAAATAGCCGGCTCTCTGGGGATGCGGAAAGGTGCAGTGGACATCGCGCTGGCACACCTCGAGGGGACGGGCAACATACTGAGAGGCCGCTTCACGCCGGGTCGGCCGGTCGAGGAGTTTTGCGATCGGCGGATTCTCGCTCGCATCCACCAGGAGACCATAGGCAGGCTGCGCAGGGAGATCGAACCCGTTCCTCCGGCCACGTTCATGCGCTTCCTCATCGCCTGGCAGAAGGCAGCTCCTCCTTGGAAAGTGCGCGAGGAGGACGGGCTTCTGCATGTGATCGAGCAGCTTCAGGGATTCGAGGCGGCAGCGGGAGCATGGGAATCGGAGATACTCCAGTCACGAGTCATGGATTACTTACCTCGAATGCTGGACGAATGGTGCCTTTCCGGAGACGTTGCCTGGGGTCGGTTCAGCCGACGTCCAATCGACGAAGACATGCCCGTAACGAAAGGCACGTTGACACGAACTGGCCGGATATCGCTGGCTCTACGTGAGTCGGTGCCCTGGCTGCTAGCCGAAGCCCAGACGGGAGAGAACGGCCTGCTCGGTGCGCAGGGCGAAGTGATGCAGCACCTCGAGCAGACGGGAGCGTCATTCATGCAGGATATTGTCTCGTCGACTGGGCGCTTGCCGTCGGACGTGGAGGATGCGTTGTGGAGGCTCGCAGCCGCCGGACTGGTCACTTCTGACGGTTTCACTGCCGTCCGCGGCATGTTAAACGGCACGGCCAGGAAGCAGCCCAGAAGGGCGCCGGCGTTCGGGCGGGGACTGAGGCGGAGAGTCCCGAGCAGCAGGTGGTCACTGCTTCAGGGCAATGCCGACGGGGAAGATGTCGTAGAATTGCGGGCGTGGCAGCTTCTGAAGCGCTACGGTGTT
Source organism: Dehalococcoidia bacterium (assembly GCA_963662435.1). Taxonomy (GTDB): domain Bacteria; phylum Chloroflexota; class Dehalococcoidia; order Lucifugimonadales; family VXLM01; genus VXLM01. The sequence goes on from OY759598.1 coordinate 574,952, forward strand.
GTGTTCCCCGAGCTGTTGGTGCGAGAGACCAACGCGCCTCGATGGAGAGACCTGGTGCGGGTCTATCGAAGAGCCGAGGCCCGCGGCGAGATTCGCGGCGGACGATTCGTCGCCAACTTTGTGGGGGAGCAGTACGCCATGCCCGAGGCCGTTGAGCGACTCCGCAACATCCGCCGCACGGAAAAGGACGACCGGTTTGTCGTCCTCTCAGCTTGCGACCCACTCAACCTTGCCGGGATAACTAGCCCCGGCTCACGCGTACCTGCCTTGCTGGACAACAGGATCGTGTACCGGAACGGCGTGCCGGTGGCCTCGCTCGAGGGCGGCAGCGTTCAGTGGCGCGACGAGTTGGATGAGATGTCACGGGAGCAAATGCTCTTGGCCCTGTCCAGACCACGCGACGCTGCAGTAGGTACGAGACGGGTGACTGCGTAGTAGATTGAAGATTGGGCGCTGCCTGGCTTGAATGTGGTATATACTATGTGGTATATGTGTGTAGACTACAGGTCTGAGGCAATTGCTCTTGCGTGTGTGCGATGCGCCTCACCGAAGGGGGTGCAAGAATGCCACAACTTCACTTCTATGTATCGGACGAAATAGCTGAACGAGTGCGTCGTCGTGCCGAATCCAATCACATGAGTGTTTCGAAGTATCTTGCTGCCATTGTGAAGGATGAGGCCGGCGTTGGCTGGCCGAAAGGTTATTTCGAAGCGGTTGTAGGTGGTTGGAAGGGCGAGCCGCTGACGCGTCCGTCGCAAGGCGACCTCGAAAAACGTAACCCCTTTTAGATGTACCTGCTCGACACCTACTTCTGCATCGACGTGATTAATGGTGCATCGAGTCTTGCCGCCAGCAGGCTTCGAAGTCGGAATCCCGATGAAATTCGCTTGTGTGCCGTGGTCAAGGCGGAACTTTACCATGGCGCCCGTATGAGTGCGCGAGTAGCGGACAACCTTCGACTGCTCGAACGCTTCTTTGCCCCGTTTCGTTCATTACCCTTCGACGATGCTTGTGCCGAGTACTATGCTCAGATTCGCGCTGACCTACAAAGTGACGGGAATATGATAGGTCCCAATGACCTCACAATTGCCGCAATTGCAAAGGCACACGACTTGACACTGGTAACCCACAACTTCCAGGAATTCTCCAGGGTGGTCGGTTTGAAGATCGAGGACTGGCATGAGGACACGCCGTAGGCGAGCAAATCTGAAAGTGTCCAATGGTTCAGTGGAAACCGTTTGTAGTGAACTTCTCGAACTGTGAACGACGTGACCTCCCTTCGACAGGCTAAAGGAGAACGGGTTGCATTCTTGCCGGCCTCTCAGGGTGAATCACCGGTTCAGCGTGTATAATGTCGGCACACAGTATAGCTACAAATGCGAGTGGCCCGGCCGGATGGAGTTCGGGCCACTTTCGCGCCTGAGGAACGCAGCCACGTGACATTGCTCCTACTTTGGCTTGCCCTCGCCGGGGCCGCCGCGGCGATTCTGCTGTTTTCCCGCCTGCTCGTTTCGTCCGCCGATGTCATAGCAGACCGCACGGGTCTGGGCAGGTCGTTTGTTGGGGTCATCATGCTGGCAACGGCCACGTCGCTCCCGGAGTTGGTGACGGGCGTCAGTTCGATCACTCTTGTCGATCAACCCGACCTCGCCGCCGGTGACGCCTTCGGTAGCAACCTTGTCAATCTCGTCATCATCGGAATCATCGACCTGCTGTGGCGCAACGGGCCGATTCTCGTCGCCGTGGGACGCGGCCCGATCCTCGTGGGCTTCCTCGGTATCGCCGTCGTAGGCTGCACGATTGTCGCTATGCTCGCCCATGGTGCCACCGAACTTGCCGAGAACTGGCCCGTAAGTCCATTGTCGCTCGTGCTCTTCCTGGTATTCCTCTTCGGCATGTTCGCCCTTTACCGCCAGGAGGAAGCCCCGCAGGAGGAGCCGACCGGAGGGACGGAAGAGACGTTGCCGTCGGCACTTGGGAAGTACACCGCCGCCATGCTGGTGATCGTCGGGTCTGCGGTGCTCCTGGCTTTGACGGGAGATCAGATTGCGCACAGGATGGGCTGGGAGGCCAGCTTCGTAGGCACACAATTCCTCGCTATCAGTACGTCGTTGCCTGAGTTCGCAGCGTCCTACGCGGCGGTGCGAATAGGAGCGCCCGATCTGGCGATAGCGAATCTGCTGGGCAGCAACGTGTTCAACATGGGATTCGTGCTGTTCATCGACGACGTGGCCTATGTCGACGGCCCCCTCTGGTCGGGGATTGCCGGAATTCACCTGCTGACTGCCGGGTTTGCAGTCGTGATGACCGTGGTAGTCCTTGGCGGTCTTCTCGCGCATAGGGGACAGAAGAGGGAGGGGCGGTTTACGTGGGAATCCGTAGGCCTGATCGTCCTCTACCTTGCGGCGAGCGCGTTGGTGTTTGGGCTCGCGTAGATGACGTTCAGCCGTCTAGTTCATACCTAGCTGGTAGAACTTGCCCTCAGTCTTTATGGAAGGAGCGAAGATCAACTCGGCCTTCTGGTGGAACTCGCGGATATTGAACGCTCCCACGTAGCCGAGGCAGGTCTTCAGCGCGCCCAGCAGGTTCAGGGTACCGTCGGACTTTGAAGAAGGACCGTACAGGACTTGCTCGATCGACCCTCTCATGCCGACCTTAACTCGTGTCCCGCGAGGAAGTACGGGATCGGGACTGGCCATTCCCCAGTTGCATCCCTGCCCGGGGGCCTCGGTCGTCTGAGCAAACGGCGTGCCGATCATCACGGCGTCTGCGCCCGCGGCAAAGGACTTGCAGAGGTCTCCACCCGTACGAATGCCGCCATCGGTTACGATGGGGACGTACCTGCCGGATCGGCGATAGTACTCTTCGCGAGCGGCGGCGCAGTCGAGCGTGGACGTCACTTGGGGGACACCCATGCCGGTGACCTCGCGAGTCGTGCATGCTGCCCCCGGTCCTATTCCGACGAGGACGCCGTGTATACCCGTTTCCATGATCTCCAGCGCAACATCGTAGGTTGCGCAGTTTCCTACAATCACGGGAACGTTGACCATCTCCAAGAGCTCGGGAAGGCGAAGACCGCGAATGCTGCGTGACTTGTGCCGTGCCGTCGTTACGGTCGACTGCACAACGAGCACGTCCGCGCCTGCGTCGACGGCCAGAGGGGCTAGCCGCTTGGTGTTTGCCGGGGTAACAGAAACGGCGCACTTGGCGCCGTTCTTCTTGATCCGTTGCACTCGCTCTCCGACCAGGTTCTCCTTGATCGGAGCGGCGTATACTCGCTGGAAGGTTTTGGTAACCTCGTCCTGCGGGGCGGCTGCGATCTCCGCCAGCACCTCTTCGGGGTCGTCGTACTTCGTCTGAACGCCTTCGAGGTTCATCACCGCCAGCCCCCCCTGTCGGTCGAACTCGACTGCCGTCTCAGGCGATACAATCGCGTCCATCGCCGAGGCCAGGACCGGTGCCGGAAACGTCATTCCATCGAGGTTGAAGTCGATGTCGGCAAGCTCCGGATTGATGGTGATTGCGCCCGGGGCGATCGCGATCTCGTCGAAGCCGTAGGTCCGTCGGACTTCCTTGAAGGTGCGGGCATTCATAGAGCGGGGCCCTCCGGCAGGTGGTGGGGGATTTGCCGGATTATATGAAATTGATTAGACCGGTACAAGCTTTTTCCATCAATTGGCAGCCGCACCGGCCTCCATGGTCGTCCACCAGCAATCGTCACCGAACATCACTTCCCATGCGGAAACGGTGAGCTAGGGAGGTACCCATGCCGTAAGAAAGAGTCCACGTTTCCCTTGAGCGCCATCTGAAGGTGATGCTACACTATCCACCAGGGTCGAAAGACCCTCCCCGTTGATGCTCCGCAGTAGCTCAGTGGTAGAGCGGTCGGCTGTTAACCGATTGGTCGCAGGTTCGAATCCTGCCTGCGGAGCCACCTACCCCGATTCCCCCATCGACTCTCTCTACTCCTACGCCGCCTCGTTCGAATTCTCCCAACCTACCAGCTCAGACTCGCCTTGCCGCGATGCCGGTCGGCTTGCTTCCACAGCGTGACCCCGTCGCGGTAGTGGTCCCGGTTGTACAGGGGACTCAACACACCTGGAGGATCAATCCTCACGACATCATGTCCTCTGCGTACCAGGTAGTACCACTGGTTCTTGGCCGTTACCCTTGATAACTCTTCAGCCAGGGGAAAAGTAAGTGTCGCCACCTGACCCGGCGAGAGTCCGCCAACCACGGCGTAACGACCCTCGAAGTTTACCTCGCGAAAGAACCCGTCCACATTGCAGATGACCTTGCCCAATTCCACCCAACCGGGCAGACGAACGGAGAGGTTGCAAGTCTGATTCACGTGGAAGTCCGCCCGTCCGGTGTAGGGCAGGTGACTATGAACCTCAACAGGGCCGCCGACGCTGTTAAGTAGCAGGTTCACCCTTACCCTGTCGTCCTGCCGATGAATGATATGGTGCCATGCATCGTAAAGGGCCCTCGCGCCATTTGCTGTGCAACAGTGCATGATCCCCTGCACGTGACCGAGTTTCCTGCCACCTACCAACCGGTCCAGATACTCGTCCGAAGTCTCGTGCGGTTCCTGCATCGGCCTGACTTCTTGCACGCCGCCGCGGTCCTCGGCTCTTTGAAACTCGACCCAGTCGTTGGGACTCTGCCATCCGGCAAAAGCGCCCAGGTTGCGCTCACCCACGCGGTCAGTCGTCATGTTTGGGAGCAAAGCCGTCGGAGGATCTGCCATGTTCAGACGATAAATCCAGTCGTAACGAAGAAGCTGCCCCTCAGCAAGTTGATTGCGTATCCAGCGGTCGGCGTCATCCCAGTAGTGGTCCCCGGCTCCCGCAGCCGCCAGTCCCAGTGCAACGCTCACCATGTCTCCAACTTCGCAGATCTCGCTCGTGTGCGGCACATCAGGCCCGACCGACTCGGGGAAGAACCCAGTCAATACCTCCCCATAGCTCTTCGCTTTGTCGAATGCGGTCGCGGCTTCCGCGACCATGGCCTCGTCTCCGGCCACCCTCCCATACTCCAGGCAGGCCAGTATCGTCATTGAGTGATGATGAAAGTGATTTACGTGATGGCGCATGCCGTTCGGGTCGGGGTCGTCGCACAGGAACTCATAATTCGGCCCAAAGTACTGTGCTTTGTGAAGAACGTATCGGCACAACTCGCCTGCCAATTCCACAGCGGGTTCGTAGCCGGTAATTTTGTAGAAGTACGTGAGTCTCCGGGCTGGCCAGATGCCAAAGGCAGCCTGAGTGGCTAAAGGTCGTGGAGCGTCGTAGTCCGCCTTATCGCCAGGCAAATATGTCCAGTCGGTGAAGTATGCGTGGGGACCTTTTCGGACGGCTAAGCGCGCCAGTCCATCGGCGATTCTTCGCCCGATTGGCTCCCAATATTCCCTGTCCTCAGTCTCTGCGTACGTAGTGGCTGCACCGAGCATGAGTCCGTTCACTTGCATGTCGACAATCGACTCGCCGTCGCTGACGCCGAGCCGCGAGGACGGTCGTGAAGGTGACAGTCGATCGTAAAGTATGGTCTCGACCATTCCGTCAGCGCCCAATCGTTCGGGGAGCAGTTCCTTCCACCGTTCTTCGACGTGGGCGCCTTGTTTAGACCCACTCATCAGACGCATTCGGGGAAGACACTCCATAAATTTGGCCGCTATCCCGGTATCGGAAAAGTCGTGATACATGATCGGAGGATTGGACCGGAATGTTACCTTCCAGTACACGCGATAGTTTTCCTCAGGGTCCGTTGCCTCGGTCATCGCGTTCACGGCAAGCCCGGCTCGTTCCGCCAGGTCGAGCGTGGCCGGAATTAACTGTCTAAAGGTTGAATCGGCGGGAATGCCCCCTGTCGATTGACCTTTTCTCTCCTCCGATGAACCGCGAAATCCGTTGCCGACATCATTCATGAGTTTCTCCTCCCCGTAGTCACAATCGTGGACTCGCCAAGGATAGTACTCCAATTCTCCTTGGACAAGGATCCTGGGTGGTCCTGCCATACAGTGAAGCCATTCCCCTCCTCGGCCCATGGAAGAGGTACTCCAAGTCGTATTGGCGGATTCCGTCCTTTCTCGCGTTTACAAGCAAATCTGTCAGATGTAGGATTAGGGCAACACGTAAAATTGGGGTAAGTTCAAGTTCAGCGATTGGGTCAAATCCTTGTCTTTCTCACGGGTAATTTGATTGCCTTGCAGGCCGGGTAGTCCCGCATGAAAACGACTCATTTGCAGGGGCTTGAATACTTGGTTAGCATCGCAACAAGAGACCATATGTCAAGAGCTTGCTTCGCTCAAACAACGGGTGCTGTCACAATCGTGCTCATAGGCTTTGAGGTGTCTTGATGAGTCGCACATTAGATTGGTTCAGTTGGATTGTAACGGTACGGCCGTTCATCACTCTGGCAGTTCTTCTCATCGTTACCGTCGTGCTAGCCGCCGGGACTACCTTCCGCGCTCCGCCTACGGAAGGGGCTGATGTGGCATTCCTTCCGCCGGGACACGCCATCGGGAAGGCGACTGAAGAGATTGATGAGTTCTTCGGGGACTCAAGCGCGGTCAGCGTTGTAACGCTCATCTTCCGCGGTGAGGCGATCACGCCGGCCGGCCTTGCGCAGATGAATTCACTCGTTAATGAGATCGCTGGCGATCCCGGCATCGCCGGGCTGTTGGTGCCCGTCAACGCCATCGTCTCCCCTTCGCACCTTATCAATGCCGTCCTCCAAGTGGACAGCTTCGAGTCGACCACGCAGGCGGAAATCGACTCGGCCCGCAACGTCCCTGGGATTCAGGAAGCTATAACTGCGATGACCGGAACCGACACTGACGGCACTCCGGTTGCCATCGCCAACATCCGCCTGAGCGACACCGGTGACGAGCGAGTGGGAGACGCCGAACGGAAGATCAACGATCTCGCGGCCGACGATGATGGCCCGCTGAACGTGAGCAGCCTCTCGCCCGTGATCGTCGAAGATGAGTACAGAAAGGCCACGGAAGAGGGGATGGGACCGCTCATTGGGCTTGCGCTACTGCTCATTGCGGCACTGCTCTTACTCTTCACGCGCACCCTTTCAGACATGCTGCTGACGCTAACGGGTCTCATATTCTCAATAGTCTGGATTGTAGGTGCGGAGGGTTGGCTGGGTCCGAATGCACTGGGTGTCATTGGGCCACCGAGTTCACTCACCGCGATGGTGCCGGTTATTATCATCAGCCTCACCGTGGACTATGCCATCCAGGCAATCTCGCACTATCGCGAGCAGCGAATTGCCGGAGAGACGGTCGTGACGGCGGTAAGGAAAGGACTTCGCCACGTGACGATCCCGCTGACGCTGGCTGCCGTTACCACGATTGCGAGCCTGCTGGCGTCGTTGTTCTCGCCGATTGGTGTAATCGGCGACTTCGGCGTAGTAGCGGGAATGGGCGTGGGGTTGAGCCTGATAGTGATGCTTACTCTCATCCCTGCGGGACGGACGATCATCGACCGGCGCCGTGAGGCCCTTGGCAAGTTGGGATCGGCCCGTCCGATATCGAACGCGCTGCCCGGAGTCCCTAAAGTAGCGGAACTGCTGGGGAGGTGGGTTACACGTCACCCGATGCCCTACCTCGTTGTCGTGATCCTCATAGCCATTGGCCTAGGATTTGCATCCAGGGACCTGAAGTCCGAATTCAGCATCCAGGACATCCTCCCACGAGGTGGCAGCGTACTGGCGGATATGAAGACCCTCGAGGCCACAGTCGGAGGCTCAACGGAAGTCGCCACTATACTCTTGAAGGCCGAACTCACCGAGAGCCGGACGCTCCTGAATCTCCGCGATCTTACGGTCGCCTTCGAAGACGAGCCAGGCCGACCGCGGGTCGCCGCTGGGCCGATCCAACACTCCTTTGAGGAGCTGGTCCAAGACTGGACAAACGACTCCGGTGAACCCGGCGATAAGTACGATGCCGAATTGGCCGCGCTCTTCGAGGAAGCCTCTCCCGGAGTGGACCTGGTTCCTGAGTTGATGCAGGAGTTCGTCGATAGATTGGTCGCGAAAGAACCCGAGCTTACTCGCTTCTTGGTCAACGATCCTGATGGCATTGATGTTATGCTCCTCCAGTTCCCGACCTACCTGCATGAACCTGAGCAGACGAGAATGATCCAGGAGCAAATCGAAGAACGCTGGTTGGGCGATGACGATTCCATAACGGCTCTTTCCGACACTATCGTCTCGGTGGCCGTCACTGACCAGATCACAGACGGACAGACCGAGGCCATTGCTTCCACGATCGCTGTTGCCCTGAGTATCCTTGCACTCTTCTTCTGGGTGACCTTGCGCCAGCCCTCGCTCGGGTTCGTCGCCGTTGCGCCAATCGTGCTCGTCCTATTCAGCGTTCTGGGGACCATGGCTCTTCTCGACATTCCCTACACGCTCGTCACCTCGATCATCACGGCGTTATCGATCGGTATAGGGGTCGACTACACGATCCATGTGATTCATCGATATAGGGAGGAATTCTCGCACCTGCGAAACCCGGAACAAGCGGCAATTAGGACGCTCGCGACCACCGGCTCGGCACTGTTGGGCTCAGCACTCACTACTGCGTTCGGCTTTGGCGTGCTAATCGCCTCGCCGCTGCAGGCCTCACAGCAGTTTGGCATCACGGCGACCATCACAATCGTCTACTCCCTGGTAGTCTCGGTCTTCGTCGTGCTTCCTGCGATGGTGGTCTGGGGAGCCTACCAGAATGCGCGGCTGCGCTCGATGGTGGAGCGCATGTGGGACGACCTCGACATTGCCATTGAGGACATCAGCCACCGCCACGCGCAGGGCTCGTCGTAATGAACCTTATGCAACTCCGCAAACTATCCAAGGAGCTGAAGGCCGCCTACCGGGGAGCGGATGTCAGCAGTCGCGTGGAGGACTTCGATGGATGGACGGAAAGAGCGGGCGTGGATTGCGCCCGCTCGACGGGCTACGACCACGCCCAAACCGTTAAGGAATACTACGACCTTTGCAGCGAGATCATGGTGTTCGGTTGGGGCGAATCCCTCCACTTCGCGCCGCTATCGCCCCGTGAGAGCCTGGAGGACTCCAAAGTCCGGCACCAGCGGCTAATGATCGCCAAGCTGGAGCTGCGAAAGGGCATGACGGTGATCGATGTCGGTTGCGGCATCGGCGGGCCGATGCGCCGAGTGGTGCGGGAGGCTGATGTCAGGGTCGTCGGGGTCAATAGCAGTGAAGTCCAGCTGGAGAAGGCAAAAGCGCTGGACGCCGAGGCTGGACTCGACCACATGGTCGACTACCTCGCATGCAGCTTCATGGACATGAGCGCCATCGCGGACGACACGTTCGACCGGGGATACGCGATCGAGTCGACATGCCATGCGCCGGACAAGGCGGGTGCTTTCGCCGAGATCTACCGCGTGCTGAAACCCGGGGCCCTCTTCTGGGGTCAGGAAATGTGCATGACCGACAGGTTCGATTCTGGCGACGGCCAGCACCGGGCCTTGAAGAAGGACCTGATGCACGGCATCGCGCTCAAGGACATCGCGACTATGGGCGAGGTGGACCGTGCACTCGAATCGGCGGGATTCCAAGTCATCGAGGCCAAGGACCGGGCCGTCGATGAAAACAGTCCGATCACGCCGTGGTACCAGCCTATGGAGGCCCGGAGCGATACGCTGGGCAACGCCATGCGCAGGACCCCGCTGGGCCGCAAGGCGCTCTTGGGTACGTTCAGGATATCGGAAGCGCTGGGGATGTTCCCGAAGGGGTCCTCGGACGTCATCGAACTGATGGATCGTACCGCCAATGCCTATGTCGCAGGCGGCAGGACCGGGCTCTTCACGCCGCTGTACTGCTTCCTGGCTCGCAAGCCACTTTAGGCGCTCTCCCCAGTCTGTCGGGGGATCCCATGGCTCGTTAGACGTTCAATTCGCGCCTCTGCTCGGCGATGTGGAACTTCAGCTTCTTGCTCGGCTTCATCGACGGAAAGGGGTTGAACCGGTGCTTGTAGTTCGAGGGGGACACCTCAAGCCTGAAGTAGTGCGCGACCATCAACACGTTGACGGCCAGTTGCAGCTCCATCCACCGGGACCCCAGACACATGTGAGTGCCCAGCCCGTAGGGTGCGTACCCGGGACTGAGATGCTCATTGCGCGGAGGCAGATAGCGGTCGATATCGAATGTGAAGGGATCGGGGAAAACGTCCTCCATGTAGTGCGAGGCTGTCTGGGCGATGATGGTCCTTGTTCCCACTGGCAGTTCGTAGTCTTCGACGACACACGAATTCATCACGTTTCGAATAGACATGGGAACGATCGGGTATATGCGCAGGCACTCCATGAGGAAGCGGTGCGTGACATCGATGGCCGCCGGGGTAAAGTTCTCGGGATCCGGATCGCCTTCGCCGAACAGAGTGTCGGCTTCTGCCTGGATTTTGGCGTATATCTCCGGTTGAGACGCCATAGCGTACAAGGTGAAGCTAAAGGCATCGCCAAGGTATGCGCTGGCTACTAACGCCGCAGTGAAAGCGAATCGCAGGTTGGATTCGGGCATGAACTGTGGATCGCTCGCGTGCAGGCTCAGATAGTCGTCCACGAGGTTTCGGTGTTGCCCCGCCCGCTGGGCGGGGGTGTGTACGCTCTGGATGCGTTCAAGCAATGTTCCGATGAGTTTCGTTCGGCGTCTCATGCCGGGAGTCTTCATCATGAACTTGGGCATTATCTTCATGACGTGAACACTGAGAGCCCGTTCCTTGAACTTCAACAGGTCGTCGATGATGTCCTGAGTTTCGACTCCGACCATGAACGGCGAGATTTGAGCGTTGATCATTAGCCGGCTCATGCCCGTCGCCGGGTAGATGTCTCCGACATTCCACTGCGCCATATGCGTCCGCGCATGATCATAGAGTTCGTCCAACTGCCCAGCCAGTCTCTTGCGGGAATAGGCCGCTGACAAGGACTTGCGCAGCCGGAAATGGTCCGCGCCATCTAGGGAAGGCAACACTCCGGCTGAGCCATAAACGTTCTCGAAGTCCACAAAATAGTCCCTGGCTCTCAGGTACATTCGGCCTCGCCGATGGACCCAGTGATTTGTTTCGGGACCGGCCAGGAAGATCATGGGCTCGGAAAACGGAGGCCGTATCTGAAACACCGGGCCATACTCTTGTGCAAGATCCGCAAAGAGGGCCGGGATGTTGCCTTTACGAATGTTGGAATTAAACAACAGCTTACGCAGCGACACGGTCGGAATTTTCTTGGTGAGGGCGGAACGCTGAAGCAGTGGACCCGCCAGGTTGTGGGCGACCGCTTCAGCAATCGCGCGGCCGATTAAGTCCAACTTGCAGATAGCCTGAATGCGCTCTTCGTGCTCATCATCTATCTGGAATATGAAGCGCAGGACGTCGCATGTGTTGAGGAGACAGAGGATGACAACGTCACGCGGGAAGGGGATCTCATTGTTGTAGATCACGTTTCTTATGCGCGAAGTGACGAACTCAACCGCCGTGCCGTCGCCGTTGCCGGAGACGAGGTCCCTGCGACCGACGGTATGAGACAGAGTCCAGAACTCGCCGTCGTGGTGCTCCAATATGCCCAGCTCTACAAGTCGGTCCAGAGTCAGGTCAACGATTGACTCCGCGCGGGGGGCCAGCCGTTCGATCCAGAACTGCGCGTTCCGTTGGACAGGTTCCTTCGCAATCTCCTTGAGAATGGGGTCAAGGATAGGGCTTCCTACCTCGGTATCGTCCAGAAGAATGAGGGACTCCATGTCCGTGTCGATGCGGGAAACGAGCGAGAGTTCGGCGAGTACCGCTCCTATGATGGCGCAGTTCAAGTCCCAGCCAGGCACCTGATGAAAGTAACCCGTCTCCTCGTTGAGGAGCATCACAATGAGCTCCTCGGGCAAAGTCAGCGGCTGGGTTATTACTCCGTCAATTGTGAGTGTCATCTGCCTTGCCCCCCCGAACATCGCCCTGATAGACTTTAGCCACTCGGACAAGCCGCAACCGAAGATTACTCAAGTACAGCCTAGCACAGCATTCTCTAAAATTCACGTATATGGCTCTGTCGATTGTTGGAATTCGAGGAGGGGAAATTTTCGGACGAAGTCGGTCAACCAGGACTCCAGGTGAGAGGGCTGAACGATGGTAACCCGAACAAGAGAACCAACTAAGACTCTGGCTCCTACTCCTTTTCCTGAGGGCTGGTTCTTCGTATCAACCCGCAGGGCAGTCGAAGAGGCTAAGCTCATCCAGAAGACGTGGATGGGCACGAACGTAGTCATCTGGTGTGACGACGACGATAGGGTTTGCGTTGCCGAGTCCGTCTGCCCACACCTTGGCTCCGAACTGGGTCCGGATGCGGGCGGATGCATACGGGACGGGCGCTTGATCTGTCCCTTCCATGGCTACGAATTCGATACCACTGGCCAGTGCGTCGCCACACCCTTCGCCGAACCTCCCAAAACAGCGAAGCTCCGTGTTTTCGAAACGCAGGAGGTCCTCGGCCTGATCTTCGCCTGGTGGGGGATAGAGGGACGAGAGCCGCAATGGCGCCTGACCGACTACCCCATGGAACAAGGCGGCTGGTCCGACTTCCGGATCAATACCCTCCGGTTCCCCGGCCATCCCCAGGAGACGACGGAGAACTCTGTCGATTTGGCCCACCTCCGCTACGTCCACGGCTACGACAACGTGAACCCCATCGAGGAGTTTTCCGCGGACGGCCCCCGTCTCGAAGCCCGATTCGACTTTAGGAGATCTCGCTCGATAGCCGGAGTGGCGACCCTTGGTTTCGATGTCTCCGCCAAGGCGACTATATTCGGCCTCGGCTACTCATTCGTGGAAGTCCGCGAAAAGTCTATCGGCATGGACATGCGCCTGTGGGTCCTGGCGACGCCGGTCGACGGGACGCTAATCGATATGTCGTTGGTTTCGCAAGTCAAAGAGATCCGCAGTCCGAAAAGGCTGTTTGCGGGCCTTGGGTTTCTTCCTGTGAGTATGCGGGCCCCCATCATGAACAAGTTCATGGCGGCCCAGCAAAAGGACGACGTCTTGCAGGATGTCGTCATCTGGAGCCGTAAACAGTACGTGTCGCGCCCCCGACTCTGCCGTTCCGACGGCAGAATAATGCCCTTCAGGTACTACTGTGCCCAGTTCTATCCCGACCCGGACGCTAGCGAAGGCGCCAATGCCTGACGCCCGCCACGCCTGAGTTTCGGCGATTGTAAGGAGCCTCCGAGAGGTGCAGGGCTACGCCTTCTTGAATCGCGAGCCGTACAAGATGCTCCCGTAATAGTTGAACGAGCGTCTTGCAGTCGCATCGTCGAAGGGGTAGTCCGCCCCAAGCTGCCTTGCGGCGGCGAGCCCTGTTATGAGGCAGGTCTCCTGGCTGTTGACCAGCGTGTGCGCCCCGCAGTGCCACGTCCGTCGCCTTCCTTGAATAAAGCGGAACAAGTTGACCAGCAGCACAACATGACGCACGTCGTGGATGATGTGTTGAAACGACCACTTCTTGATGATCTTTCGTTCGTCGATCTGGCTGGTGGCGTTGTAGGTAACAAGGCAAGGCTTGTCCGACCCTTTCGCCCATGGCTGCTGGTTGTGCATGATGTACGTGATTTCGTAGTTGTCCGGTCGTTCGCCGTACTGCTCTATGTGATTGCTCCGTGTTGCCAGGGGCTTTACTTTGTTGTCCGGTAACACCGAAGAGTCGGAGTGCACGACCGCGTTGTGATGAAGATCAACGTCATAGCGCACCGACGACAGAATGTAGCGCTCCCAGAAGGTGGGGTCTTCAATGATCTCAAGTGTCCGGTTCGCGTTGCAGGCGAATATCACCTCGTCGAACGTCTCTCGCACTCCCTCTTCGTCCTCTACCTCGACATTGGACTCGTGCCGATACACTTTGCGAACGGGCCGGCTGAGGTAGATCTTCTCCCGAAACCCGGCCGATAGGTTTTCGTAGATGCGTCTTGTTCCCCTGTCCCATGTCTGCATTGGCGTGGCCGACTCGATATCGAAGAATTCAAGATACCGCGCGAAGAGTGCTGCGGGCATGGACAGCACGTCCGTCGCCATCAGGAAATTCACAAACATGGGTTTCAGAATTTTGTACCTGAAGTCATCGGAAAATCCTCCTAGTTTCAGGACCATACCCATGCTGATGTAGTTGAAGGGGTTGAGGGCGTTCAACAGCTTCGACTGTGAACGGGTCAGCCAGCCAATCCATTGCAAACGCCTCAGGAGTCGTTGAAACTTCGCAATCTCATCCTGGAGGTCTTCCCTGATTTCCGAATCGAAATCATGGGCGTACAGCCTGTCACCATACTTCACGCTGTAGCTGAATCTGGTGTCGATTAAGTCGATGCCGAACTGTTCCATCAGCAGAATAATGTGGTCATACACCGACGGAATGCAGGCGGTGACGGAAATGTCGAAGGGTATCGTCCTGCCGTCTTCCTGCGGCATGTCTGCCGTAACGGCGTTCCCGCCAATCTGTTCCTGCGCCTCGAACAGTCGGAAGTCAAACCGGTCGGGGTGATGATGGAGTGCCCATGCGGCGCCAAGCCCTGATATGCCCCCGCCAACTATCGCAATTCGCCTCGGCATCGTGCCTCGCCTCGTCGATGAACATGGACCTCGAGTCTGCCAACAGTCGCCAGCTGACGCATTATAGCTTCTTGCGAAAGATAGGAATCACCTGGCTCTCACCCTCACCGCCAGTCGTGGGCGGGCGGCATGGCGACGTCTGAGCGGATGGCTCTCAGGTTCGATACGATGACATTCGTCGTACCGTCCCACCGAGACACCACTCCCGTGACCTCCACCACGTTGCTACCAAGCTCCCTGCGACACCGTGCGAAGACATCGGGCCAGAGGATGATCTGCACGTCGCCGGTCTCGTCCTCGATGGTCACGAAGACGGTGCCCTCGCGTCCGCGTGGGTGCTGCCTCGCCACGGGCCAACCCGCAACGACAACCTCGTTGCCGTCGTCGCGCCTTTCAACATCCGCCGTGGATATCACTCCGGGACGAAGGACGGGGCGCACGAACTCCATGAGGTGCCCGCGCGGGTAGATGCCCATCACGCGGTACTCTGCCGCCATCTTCTCGTGCTCGTTGAAGTCAACGAGGTCTGGAACGGCGTCTTCCATGGACGTGGAGAGCGCCATCTGCCCGTTCCTGCCGGGACGCGGATGGAGTCCGGCTTCCCACAATGCCTCCCTGCGGTTCGGCGCGATGACGTCGAACCCTCCCGCCATCACCAGTGACAGGACGGCCTGTGATTTCAGGCCCGTCCGGCTCACCAGGTCTCCCGCGCTTGCATAGGGGCCGTGTCGCTCCCGCTCCTCCACGATGAGTCGGCCCGACTCCGCGCCGACATCCTTGATGATCCCAAGTCCCAGCCGCACCGCGCCGCCGTCGGGAACGCATCGGGCGTCGCTCCGGTTCACGCAGGGGTTCAGGAACGAGACGCCGAAGCGCCGTGCGTCCTCCTTTATCGTCTCGATGGGGTAGAAGCCCATCGGCTGGTTGTTCATCAGTGTGACGAAGAACTCCAGTGGGTGGTACGCCTTGAGCCATGCGGCCTGGTATGCGGTGATGGCGAAGGCGTGGGAGTGAGACTCCGGAAACATGTAGTGGCCGTTGATCTTGCCGAATATCTTCATCGCGGTCTCGTCGGGAACCCCGTTTCGTCGCGCGCCTTCGAGGAACCTCCGGCTGTGCATGGCCACCAGGTGGTCGGCGTTGGGCCGTGCGAACGCCCTTCGTATCTCATCCGCCTCGGCGGCCGTCATGCCCGCTACGTCCTTGATGAGCTGGACGACCTGCTCCTGCCAGACGATGATCCCGCAGCCGCGTTCCAGTGCGCGGGCCTCCAGCGGGTGGTCGTACTCCCACTCAGCCCCGTGCCGGTACCGGTCGACGAACTGCGAGACCGCGCTGCCCTGTACGCCGACGCCGGGGCGGATCAGGGCGACTTGGTAGGCGAGGTCGAGGAGGCTGCGCGACCTCAGGCGCTGTCCCATCTTGAGCTGCGCTGGAGACTGGAGCAGGAAGACGCCCTTCGACAGGCCCGCGTTTATCATCTCGTACACGCGCGCGTCCTCCGGGTCTATCCTGCTGAGGTCGGGCCGCTTTCCCTCCCGCCGCTCTATGAGGTCGAGGGCCTCCTCGATCTGGTCCAGAACGGGCAGGGAGAGGATGTCTATCTTGGCAAAGCCCGCGTCTGCCACGCTGTCCTTGTTCCAGTCCATGATGAACCGCCCGTCCATTGCCCCCGCGCGCATGGGCACCATCTCCGGTATGGGCGAACTGCTGAGTATCATCCCTCCGACGTGCTGGCCAAGCATCCTTGGGGCGTCCGCAAGCTGGGGAGCGAGCTCGATCAGCTCCCTCCATCCCCGTGCCTCCACCTTGTCACGAAAGCCGGGTAGCTCCAGCATCTCCTGCCGGAGGTGCGTCGGGTTGTGCGATTCGATCTGCTTGGACAGCAGCCGCAGCTCCTCCTGCGGGAGTCCGAGGGCCTTGCCGAGGTCCTGGATGATCCCCTTGAGCTTGTAGGTGGAGACGGCCCCGGTCAGGACGGCGTACTCCCGCCCGAAGTGCTGGTGGACGCGCTCGATGAGCTCGTCCCTGAGACCCCTGGGGAAATCAAGATCGATGTCCGGGAGCACGGTGGCGTCCTCGGAGATGAAGCGTTCAAGGGTGAGGTCCCACTCCAACGGGTCGACGTGGCTGATGCCGATGAGGTACCCGACGAGCAGCGCCACGGACGAACCGCGTCCCCTTCCGGGCGGCCTCTCCTCAACCGGCGTTTCGGGGCGTACCATCCCCCGTTCCTCCATAATCCGGCGGGCGATGAGCGCAATCTCCCGGTAGAGCAGGAGGAACCCCGCCAGGCCTTGAGCCTCGATCAGTCGGAACTCCTCGCGGAGACGCGCCTCGACCCGACCGGATACTCCCCCGTAGCGACGCATTGCCGCCTCGTAGCAGAGCCTTTCGAGGTAGCTCGCGGGCGTGTAGCCGTCCGGCACCTCGGGGTCGGGTAGGGCGTAGCCGAGATCGGCGCTGAGGTCGAAGGAGCACTGCTCGGCAACGCGAAGGGTGTTCGACAGCGCCTCCGGGACTTCCGCAAAGAGCCGCTCCATCGCAGCCTGTGACTTCAGGCCGAAGTTGTGGTTGGGCAGGAGTTGCGGTAGGGCCTGGTCTATGGTGGTGTTGAACCGTGCCGCGACCAGCGCATCGTGGAGACGGGAGCGTTCGGGGCGATGGTAGTGAACGTCATTGGCCGCCACGACCGACACGCCCGTTTCGCGCGCGAGTCCCAGGAGTTCGCGGTTGCGCTTGGCATCACCCTGCAGGAAGTTGCGGTTCAACTCGACGTACACCGAGTCGGTGCCGTACCAGTCCACGTAGCGCTCCAGCAGATCGCGCGCCTCACCTCGGCGACCGCCGGTGGCGAGACGGGAGAGTGCCCCATGACGTCCGCCCGCCAGCAGGACGACTCCCTCAGAGTGATCGGCCAGGTGCGCGGGATCGAGCCTCGGTTCCCTGCGGTCGAAAGCGTTGGCGAGGGTGAAGAGCCGCGAGATGTTGGAGTAGCCGGTGCGCGTCTTTGCCAGCAGCGTGATGTGCGAGCCGTCGGTGAGAGTCAGTTCCCCGCCGGTGATGGGCCGGACTCCGAGACTGTTGGCGAGCCGCGCGAACTCCAGCGCGCCGCAGAGATTCGTGTCGGTCAGGGCCAGGGCAAAGTAGCCGTACTCCTTCGCCTGTACCAGCAGTTCGTGCGCGTGGGACGCCCCGACTCTAAAGGAGAAAAAGCTCTTGGCGTGAAGCTCAACGTACCCGGACGGCATCAGGCGCTCTGGCGGTACCACCGATCACTGCGGCGGTCGCGGAACAGGGTGATCTGCCTCCCGTCTCCGGGGTCGGTCCGGTAGTAGGCGCGGGTCACCGGATCGGGAAGCCACCACAGGTCGAATGTCCAACTGTCCTGTATGCTGCCCACCCGCTCCCACCGCTTTGCTACGCGCATCGACACTGGCTCGCGCTGCAAGCCCTCCCGTACCTCGACGGGCTTTGGAGGGTGGAGTGGCCTGATGGCGTCGCCGCCCGACGGGTCGATGGGCACCTGCAGCGACCGCATCTCCGGCGCGGGGTGCCAGGGAGCCACCTCGACGACCTTGTGCAGGGTGTGGCCTCCCATCCGCGCCTGCAGCCTCCTGTCCACGTCCGTGAGACGTCTGCGCGTGTCGTCTCGCGTCTCCTTCAACAGGCCCATCTGGGTCCCCGACTCCCCGGTGAGGCCGGACAGGGTGAGCGCGATGTCCTCGACGGGCAGGTGCGGAGGGTCGGCCTCCACCCGGCTCCTGACGGCTGACGAGGCCCGTTCCCACGATCCGGCAGGCTCCCTGAACGCGACGACCTTCTCCCAGGAAGACCATCCGGCGGCGGCGCACAGGAGCGTTGCCGTGCCGACGTATCGGCCCCTCATCTCAGGCCGGGCATACGCCTTCTTGAGAAGGGTGTCGACCGCGACGAAGAGGGCCTGCAGGGAGGAAGAGGAGAACGGCAGGGAGGCGCGTTCGACCACCGACTCCTCGAACGGCAGGGGTACGATGGGGCTGTCGTCCATGCCGTTGCAGAGTGCCCATGCCCTGCCCCCTTCGCGACCGAACCGGTCGACGAGCGCACGCGGTCCCATCGCGGCTGCGTCGCCCATTGTGCTCAGCCCGAAGCGGTACATCTCCGTCTTCGTCTCTGAGGAGACGGCGAGCAGGTCGATGGAGTGCGGCGCGAGGAAGGCCCGCACATCGTCGGGGACCCTTGTCGCTCCGTGCGTGCCGCTCGTCCGTGCGGCGACGAAAGCGGGGAACTTGGCGTTCGCCACGCCGATCCGAGGGTTCAGGTGCGATGCGACCGCGTTCAGCAGCGCGGAGACGACTCCGGCCTCGCCGTGGTACAGCCTTTCGAGACCGTCCAGGCGGACATAGGCAGTGCCGAGTTCAGGCCCCTCAACGCGGTCGCTGACTCTCTGCAGAGACGAGAGGACTTCCCCGAAGACCCGGCGGTAATGTGGCTCGTCCGCATCCAGCACGACGGCGTTCGCGTTGCGTGACAGTGCCTGTTCCAAAGTCATGCCGGCCACAACGCTTGAGGCCGCCGGGGAACTGTCGACCACGAACGACCTCTTCCTCGCCCGGTCGCGGTCGACGAGCAGGACGGGAGTGTTCTCAAGGTGGGGATGTCGCTGCATCTCCACCTTTGCCCTGAAGTGAGTCGCGAGCACGCAGGCGACCCTCATGGAGTCTCCTTGATCCGGTAGTATGGGACGGTAGATGGTACAGAACGTGCGTTCTGTTGTCAATAGGAGGACTCACCACAGAGAGCACAGAGGCGGGAGAAAGGGGTGGCCCGAAACACTGATGCTCGCGCCTACGTGGGGCATTGCCCTCACCCCAGTTCCCGTATCGAGTATGGGGCAGGCTCCCTCCCACGATGGGAAAGGGGGTTGCACTGCTTCGGGTGAATGGGATTCCTCACCCTTCGACAGGCCAGGGCGAACGGAGGTCTTTTATACCACCATCACAGAAAACCGGGCACTTCTTCCATTTCCTCAGGCTTCATCAGCAGGGCGGGAAGAATGGCAAGGAGCGACAGGAATCCCGCGATCATGAACAGGTTCTGGAACACCGTCACCCCGGCGCCGATCAGGACGGCCTCGGTCGCCTCGTATGACTCGCTGGGCACCACGTGGGACGTCAGACTGTAGAAGCGCTCTATTCCCCATGCGGACAATGCCGCCAGCCCCAATGCCATCCCGACCATGCGCGACGCCGTGATCAGGGAAGCCGCGGCTCCCCAGTAGTCGCTGGGCGCCGCGCTCAGGGCGCTGACGCCTATCGGAGGTATGACCAGCCCAAATCCCAGGCCCGCCGAGAGCAGGGGCAGGGTCAGCCTGAGCTCATCCACTGTCGTTTCCCAGCCACTCATGAACAACAGCCCAACACCCATGAACACAAGGCCCGTTATGCAGACCGGTCTCACCCCCGCCCAGCGAAGCATGTAACCGCCCACCACCGCTCCCACGGGAATGGCGGCCGTGAGACGCACCAGGTGGAGCGCGCTCACTAATGGCTGCTTCTCCATGATGGTGGCCGCCATGAGTGGCACGCATACCAGGGCCATGATCAAAGCAACTCCAACCAGGAACTGGGCGATGTTGGCCGAGACGAACGCCCTCGAGGTGTACAGGAAGGATGCCAATAGGGGCTGGACCGCCTTCCTCTCCGCCACGACCAGTACGCCGACAAGGAAGACTCCGGCGAGCACCGTCAAGTACGGGTAGATGGACTCCCCGGTGAAGATGCTTCTCTGCGCCAGCGCCATGGTCAGGACGGTAAGCGCCGCTCCCAGCATCAACGCTCCGAAGTAGTCCATCTTCGCTGCCGGGTTGGGACGGTTCGGCAAGACGGACAAGAGCGCTATCAGCAGAAGGCTTTGAGGTACGTCCAGCCAGAATATCCATCGCCAGCCCACCCACTCGATGATCGCCCCTCCATAGAGAGGACCCACTACCGACCCGGCTTCGGCCGCGGCGGCCACGAGTCCAATCGCAATTCCCCTTCTTTCCGGCGACACGACCGCCACAGCCATTGCAAGGCCTATTGGCACCGTGGCGCCGCCCCCTATGGCCTGGAATACCCTCGCCGGCACGACCCAATAGAAGTTCGGCGAGATCGCCACAAATGCCGACCCAATGGCGAACACGACCAGCGCCCATTGAAACATCTTGACACGGCCATAGACGTCGGACAGGCGACCGGCCAACGGCATGGTCACCGTGTAGCTGACCAGAAATGCGGTTATAATCCAGGAGGCCCTGTCCAGGTCGGTAAGGGGGATCTCCAGGTCCACCATGACAACCGGCAGGGCGGCAACCACCACGGTCTGGTCGAGGGCGGTCGAGAATACGGACAGGCAAATGATGCCCAAGACGACCGACTCGGACGAAGCCCTGGAAGAAAGGCGTTGTCTCAGGTCATTCACTGACCGGATCCTAGGTCCGGAAGCTCGATGTCAACGGGAACATCGATGCCGTTGATCGTCACGAGACGAGTGGTTTCCGGGCCATCGTCATCGTAGAGCTGGCCCGCCAATCTCAACTGACGAAGGGCGTGATCGCCTTCGTCAATCCACATGGTTATGGTAATCGTGTGACCCGCGTCCACATCGGAAATGAGGTTTGACAACCGCTCCGACTGAAGGGTTCCCTCAACGACAACGGCTGAGGCCCCCTGGATGGACTCAGCGCCCGTGATCGCTCCGTCCCCATCCCTGATCATGTAAATGACGTCACGGAAAGTCATGCCCAGGTCTTTGAAGTTGAATGGCACCTGGTCCAGGGGTAATGGCGCCCACGGCGCGTCCTTGGAGAACTTCATCACGGCCTGGTCCCCGACTCCCAGCATCTCGATCTCGACGAACCCAAATGCCGCGGCCACCACTTCCACCAACATCCTGAAACTGTCGGGCGCCTCAATCTCGGCTTCCATGTTCTTGAATGTCGTCTCGAAGAACTTTGCGCCGGTTTCCTTTTCGTCCACCATGCTGAACTTGGCCGTCGACATGGCCGCCATCCTCTCGCCGGCCGAAGTAAGAACGTCACTCAAGACAGGCGTTGGCGTGGGAGTTGGCGTTGACTCCCCGCCACATGAGGCGGCAAAGAATAGGAACATCACCGTCGTAACGACGACCGACAGTGCACGACCGAGTGTCTTTGTGACATTCATCTCTTCAACTCCTTGATTCAGGATCAAGTGCGAACGCGGAAATATTACGGGAAATGGAGCCCTTTTGCATATTCATCAAGGAAAACAGTGCTGAAATCTCGTGACGACTAGCTCACGCGGACTCCTACGTACGCACACTACCCCTCCTTCCTCAGAAAATTACCCCTGTCCAACCTCCCGTAGGGGCCATGCGCGAATCGCCCATTCCGGCAACCCCCACACCGTCATTCCCGCGTAGGCGGGAATCCATCTTTCCTCAGAAAATAACCCCGTCCAATCGCCCATTCCGCCATTTTCATGATTGGTGGTGTCGGTGACAACCGACATGAGCGATTGGAAAGAGCGTCTTGTTGAGCGGAGATCGGAATCTTGGGCACGAGCTGGCCGAGTAACTGCTCAGACCTCTTTTTGGAGCGCTCAACACACAGCCACCGTCATACCCACAAAAGCGGGTATCCATAGGGGGAGGGTGTTCCTCTCATCTACCCTGAACAGTTACGTTGGCCGAAAGAAGCGTTGACACCGCGCGGCTCGATTGCTACATTTCTAACATATGCAGATTGGATTCCAATTGTTCCAATACACATTATGAGACGCAGTCCCTAAACTTGAAGATTTCGTAGGCTAAGGTCGACGAAATAGGAGAATAGACAACGATGTCGTGGAAGATTGCACTATTGCTTTGCCTACCGGCGCTACTTGTTCTTGCCTGCGGCTCGGATGCAGACCCTACTCCTGCGCCGACTGCAGCTGCGGCAGCTCCGCCGCCCCCGGCCGACACTCCGGCACCTGAACCGACCAACACGCCGGTTCCCGAAGAGCCGTTCGTCATCGGGGCGATGGACGCCCTTACCGGGGTCGCTGAGTCATACGGGAATCCCGTTCGGGATGCGAAGCTGCTGGCCGTTGAAGAGATCAACGCGGCGGGAGGCATCAACGGGCGAGAGCTAAAGCTCATCATCGAAGACTCCAAGTGCGCGGCGCAGGATGCAATTACGGCCTATCACAAGCTGACCGACGTGGACGGAGTCAAGATCATCCTCGGTACCACTTGCAGCGGCGCAATGCTGGGAGCAGCGCCCCTGGCGGAGAGAGACGGCGTCGTCATGCTCTCAGCATCGGCCACGAGCCCCGACATCGCCGAGGCGGGCGACTACATTTTCCGGACGGCAATTAACGATGCGAGGCTCGGAGTCGACATGGGCAACACCATGTGGGCCGATGGAATTCGCAGGATCGTTTCGATCACCGAGTCCACGGACTACGCAGAAGGAACGCGCCGTACGGCAGTTGCACAGTTCGAAAAACTGGGCGGCTCGGTACTGGCAGCCGAAGGCTATTCATCGGACGTTATCGACTTTCGCACCCAGTTGACCAAGTTGATTGGCGAGGAGCCCGACGCCATCCTGCTGGCTTCTCAGGGGGAGGCATCCGGCGGAACAATCATCAAGCAGGCCCGCGAGCTTGGCTACGATGGCCCCATCTACTCCGAAATCGTGCCCACTGCCCCCGAGGCATTGAGCATCGCCGGAGACGCCGCGACGGGGCTGAAGGCGGTTATCCCCAACCCGGATCTTGACAGCGACACCGGCAGGAAGTTCCTCGAGAGCTTCAAGGCTCGCTATGGAGGCGTTGCTACGCTGCCATGGTTCCAGGGTTCGGCCTATGACGACGTGTACATCGCCGCAGCGTGTCTGGAGCAGACCGGCGACGACCAGGACGCGGATGGTTTCCGCGACTGCCTCTACAACCTGACTCACAGCGGCGCCATTGGGGACAACTACAGCTTCGACGAGAACGGTGACGTCGTGGGTCTGTCGAACGTCGTAGTCGAGATCCTGCCGACGGCGGAGCGGAACGACGACAACTTGGGTTACAAGGTCCTGGGCCCGGCTCCCACTCAGTAGTACTTGCGCTCTTCGTCTGACTCGGATGGCGCATACGACAAAAGTCGTATGCGCCATCAGCCATATGCTCACATGATTCGCGCGCAGCGCTCTTCCTGCGAGTTAGTGGTGTTATACTTCGCGGGGACAGCCGGCCGGGAACCCAAGACGCGATGGTGAATACGCCATGATGAAACTGAGTTGGATGGCACGAGCGACCGACGCCGCCGTTTTCGAGCGGCAGGTGCAGTTTGCCGGTGAGACCGAGCTGGACGTAATCGACTTCCACCTCAGCGGGATGCCTCGCGACCCGGAATTCATCACCAAGATCAAGACCATGTGCGTCGATGCCGGCCTCCTTGTCGGATACCTGGGCGGCGGCAAATTCGTCGGACCTCTTGAGGAACGTGCCGACCGGCTCGACATTGGCCGCAGGGACGTGGACACCGCCGCGCTCATCGGCGCGCAAATGCTCCGGGTATTCGCAAGATACAAGTGGCCCGACACCGTGGAAGAACAGGAGCGCTTCTGGGGCCCCATGATCGAGGATTTTCAGATAATCTCCGAATATGCCGCAGCGAAGGGAGTCGTCATCGGTCTACAGAACCACAATCACGGCAGCTTTGCCATGAACGCCGATCAGGTCCTGCGAATCCTCAGCGACGTCGATAAGCCCAACTTCACCTACATCATGGACACCGGTCAGTGGCAGGGGGCCGTCGGTGGTTCTCCGCGAGGGTGGCGCGACCTGAACGTCGACATCTATCGCGACTACATGGAGCGCGTTGCAGCACACACGACGCTGGTGCGTGCCAAGATTTATAAGATCGACAACGGCTGGGAGGAGTGGCTCGACTACCCACGCATATTCAAGATTCTGCGACAGCACGACTTCAACGGAACGGTGTCAATCGTATTCGAAGGAGGCCAGCCGCCCCGCAATCGTGTCGACATGGAAGAGTGCATAAGGCTGGCTGCCGGCCACCTGCGCGACGTGATGGCCCTTTCATACCTGTATCACTGATGACCAAACGGCGACGGACCACGAACGAAGAAGGCGACAGGCAGTGATAAAACTTTCATACATGGCGAGAGGGCAGAGTAAGGACGCCTATCCGGGCCTCATCGACTTTGCGCGCGATATTGGCCTCGATATGATCGACATCTTCATGATGGGCGAAATGCAGACGCCGGAGTTCGTCAGGCAAACGAAGCTCCATTGCCTGCGGGCAGGTCTGCCCATCGGATACTTCGCATCGGGTGTGAGCCTTGTGGGTCCCGAGGAGATGCGTGGTCAGCGCTTGGCTCGCGCCAAAGGCGATGCCGACTCGGCCGCGTTCATCGGAGCTCAGGTTCTCCACGTGTTCGCGCGGCACAAGTGGCCGGACACCGTCGAGGAGCAGGAGCGGTTCTGGGCTCCCATGATCGAGGACTTCCAGGAACTCGCCGACTACTGCGCTGAACGCGGCGTCGTCGCATCTCTCCAGAACCACAACCACGGCAGCTTCGCCATGAACGCCAACCAGGTCCTTCGAATCCTTCGCGAGGTCGGACGGAAGAATTTCACCTACATTCTCGACTCTGGGCAGTGGGAGGGCGCGCGCGGTGGCTCCCCCCGGGGCTGGTACAACACCGAACTCGACATTTACGAGGCCTACCACAAGCGGGTGGCCTCCTACGCAACGGGAGTCCGCGCCAAGATCTACAAGATCGACAACGGGTTCGAGGAATGGTTGGACTACCCCCGATTCCTGCGCATCCTCCGTGACGTCGAATTCAACGGCGCGATCTCCATTGTCTTCGAGGGCGGCGACACCCCCCGCAACCGCTACGACGACCAGACATGCATAGCCATGGCCGCCGACTACTTGCGAGATGTCATAGAAGACTCCGCCGTCTTCGCACGGTAGAAACCCTCGGCACAACCGTCATATCGTCAGAGAGCCTGCACCATGCCCGCGTACGGGTCCCCCATCCGAAGGGGCAGAGTAGGACGTTTGGTATGATTGCTTACGCGGTCCCCTGCGGGATGGCCCTAGGAGCAGGGCCGTATTTGTTTTCTCCCATGTCTCCTGGATGCCCCAGGAGTGCCACAAGCCTAATTGCCAACGCCCCACCGATTCCTGCAAGAATCAGGCCAAGTCCAGACGTGAAGTATCCGAACCCCAAGAAACTGGCACGTATTGGTTCCTTCCAACTTTCTGGAGGCCATTGGTGGTCGCGATCGTAGAGTGCGAGCCACGAGTGTTGGTCGAACAGAGATTTCTCCCAATTTCCTGTAACTACTCCGACGACGGCTTCATCGTACAGTGCAATCCCGAAGGCCATCTCACCGAAAATCAAATGGGCAACGGCTATCACGAAAACCAAAGAGGAAACGCCAACGCCAAGCAGTAGCCACCCTGTACCTTTCTCTATGTCATGCAGGCGTCTCACAATCGCGGCCAATGTTGGAACCAGCGTTCCCGCGATGAAGACCGCCAAAAAGACTGCGAAAACGTTGTGAACCATTAGGGTGAGCTGGAGAATTGCTAGCAATATTGCGCCCTGGACAAGGGCGAACAACCAGAATACGGAGCGATCAGTTCGTCCGCCGAAGGCCGCATATCTCCGCATCGTGTGAGTGTAAGCCTTTACCATCATTGTGGTTCCAATCAATCAAGGGGCGGATAGTTACGCATTAGAACCGCAGAGGTCAGACTTGTCAATCCTTCTGGGAGGCCAAGCAGGGCAATCGCATCTAAATGAAGTCTTAGACAAGTTATAGAATTGGGGTCAATCTCATGTGGAGAGTGACCCATGGCGAGTGACACAGCGTCCCTGACCGAACACTTTGGCAGCTTGGTCGATCCGCGTATTGACCGAACCAAACGCCACAATCTAATGGACATCGTCACCATTGCGCTCTGCGGTGTCATAGCAGGTGCGGACAGTTGGGTAGACGTGGAGGCGTTTGGCAGGCGCAAGTCGGACTGGCTGCGCAAGATGCTGAACCTCCCTAACGGTATTCCATCCCACGACACGTTTGGCAGGGTCTTTGCCAAGCTGGATGCTCAGCAGTTCGAGCGCTGCTTCACCGAGTGGGTGTTGGCTGTGCGAGAGGTTCTGCAAGGTGATGTCGTAGCCATAGACGGCAAGAGAGTGCGTCGTTCGCACGACCGGTATATAGGGAAGGATGCGATCCACATGGTCAGCGCTTGGGCCTCTGCGAGCGGCGTAGCACTCGGACAGACCAAAGTAGACGGGCGCTCCAATGAGATCACGGCTATACCCCGACTGCTCGAAATGCTCCAGGTCGAAGGGTGCATCGTGACTATCGACGCCATGGGCTGCCAGAAGGAGGTCGCATCGAAGATCCTGGAGGAGAGAGCCGACTACGTGCTGGCGGTCAAGAAGAACCAGGGCCGCCTGCACGAGGATGTGCATGACACCTTCGACCTTGCCCGTAAGTCCGGCTTCGACAGTCTCGACCACGACTACCACGAGACGATAAATGCGGGTCACGGACGAGTCGAGACTCGTCGATGCTGGGCCGTGTCCGATCTCGACCACATCAGATACGTGGATGATGATGGGCAGTGGCCGGGGTTGAATACGTTGGTGATGGTGGAAGGCGAGCGACTCGTCGGTGGCAAGACGACGGTGGAGTCGCGCTACTACATATCGAGCTTGCCAAACGATGCGAGTGTCTTGCTCAACGCGGTGCGCAGCCACTGGAGCATAGAGAACCAATTGCACTGGTCGCTGGACGTGACGTTCAATGAGGATGGAAGCCGGGTGCGTAGCGGGAACGGGGCAGAGAACTTCTCTGTGCTACGCCGCATGGCCCTGAATCTGCTCAAGGCCGAAAAGTCCACCAAGCGCAGCCTCGCCGGCAAACGAAAAGACGCCGCCTGGGACAATGACTACCTACTCAAGGTCCTTGCCCAATAAGATGCGATTGCCCTGGGAGGCCAAGAATGTTCTGGCAACCCAGGAAATGCCCCTACTACCGCCGTCTGTTCTGTAACGGATCACGCCCACAGGATGCGCCTGTCCTACTTGGCGCAGGGACGTCAGCATCCAATGTGCAATTGTCTCCAATCTCTTCCCGGCGGGAGAGAGACACTGAGTGGCGTACCCGCAGCATCATGTAAGTCTGCAGGATGGCGCGCCGTTCACGGTTCGAATAGCTCGCCATGAACGGTTCCAGTCAACCTGTCGGACACATGCTAAGTGGTCACATCCCTCTCAGACCTTTGGCGACCACGTCCCAAGGATCCCCCGAGCGACCTCGGTAGGTTCCCCCGCACCCACCACTTCGACGATGACCGAAGCCTCCTCCAGCCCCGGCAGGGGATCACGCCCCTTCGTGTAGCCGAGGGCGCCGCAAAATATGAGCGACGAACCGTCGGGAGACCAGGGATCGTGCGACTGCACGTACTGGTCGAAGAACATGAAGATGCTCAACTGCTCCTCGGTAGGTCGAAAGTCAGACAGGTAACGCACCTCGCCTGATTCAACGTCGACCAGCCCCCAGCGGACGGACCCTTCCGCCCCCTCCGATGTCGTGATGTAGGCGATCTGCCTGCCGTCCGGCGACCAGAAGAACGCCAGAACGAGATCATGGACGATCTTGCGTTCCACCCCATCGAGGGACACGAGCCGGATGCCGTTGTAGAACCTCGAATCCCCCTGGGGTTCACGTGTCAATGCCAGCGACTCGCCGTCGGGACTCCACATGAACGCGCCGTTTCCATTGAACTGGACCAGCGATTCGGCGGACAGGTTCTCCACGTCCACGACCATCAACGAACTGCGGAACTCCTCGCCCTCGCTGAGCAGGGCCATGACAGCGCCCTTCGGCGACCACGAAGGACTCATGTACAACCTCGAATCCCCCGGCATTCGTCTCGGCGCCGTCTCCCCCTGGAAGTCGACAAGGTAGTGCTCTGCAGCCGAATGAAAGAGCAGGAAGCGAGAGTTCCTGGACCATGAGGTGAATAGCGGGAACCCCTCATGGATCGCGGTCGGCGGCCTCTGGTCTGCGACCCGGTGCACAAGTGCCGACAGACCGTTCCCCTTGGTCCTCGCGACAAGCGAGACCATCTTGCTGTCGGGCGACCACAGGACGTAGTGTGGCGTCTTCCGGGCTATTCCGTCGGAACCCGGCTCGTTGGCGAATGTCTGCCGGGTCTCGCCGTCGGCAAGGTCGTGGAGAAACACCCCAATCCGCCCGTGCCCGTTCGTGCCCGAAGAGAAGGCGGAGTACACGACATACCTGCCGTTGGGCGACCAGGTCGGCCAGGTCTGTATCTCCCCGGGACCTTCGAGGGCAACCGGCGCCTTCCCCGTATCGTTGGTGAGGGCGGCCTTCATGGTCTCGTTTATGTAGGCGATTTCAGTCATAGGACTCGATGTCTGATTGTAGCACCGCTGGTTGACACGTGGGCGGTTGGACTATAGCCTTTGCGCGCTTCCCACGCCCAATGAAAGGAGTTCTGCGATGTCCGACTTCGCATGGTATAAAGGCAACCTGCACACTCACACAACGGAGTCGGACGGCGACGCAGATCCGGAGTTCGTCGTCAACTGGTTCATGGAACACGGATACGACTTCCTCATGCTCAGCGACCACAACCACCGAACGATCCTTGAACACGAGGTCGAGGGTGGTCCCCTGATGATCCCGGGAGAGGAGGTCTCCGCCAGGATCGAGTTTGGGCAGATTCCCATCCACATCAACGGCATCGGAATCTCGCGTGTCGTGGAGCCGATCCACGGAGACGACATCGTCTCTACGATTCAGGCCAACGTCGACGCGATTCACGACGCGAACGGCATAGCCCAGCTCAATCATCCCAACTTCCACTGGGCCTTTGACCACACACACATAAACCAGGTTCGAGGCGCCGACCTGATGGAGGTCTACAACGGCCACCCCGGGGTGAACCTCTTCGGAGCGCCTGGCAAGCCCAGCACCGAGGAGATATGGGACGGCGTCCTCAGCGCCGGCAAGGTCATCTTCGGCACAGCCACCGACGACTCCCACAGGTACTACGACTTCCATCCCGGCATGAGCAATCCCGGTCGTGGATGGGTGGTCGTGCGAGCGCCCGAACTCACGGTGGACGCCATCGTGGACGGCCTCGCAACTGGCGAGTTCTATTCATCAACGGGCATAGTGCTCACCGATCTGGAACAGTCGGAGGAGTCGGTCTCCCTCGAGATTGAGGAACAGAGCGACTTCATCTTCACGACAACCTTCTCCGGCAGGGACGGGAACGTACTCGCTGAAGAAACCGGACCGTCGGCGTCGTACGCCATACGCGGCGACGAGGGATACGTGCGTGCCACCGTCCGCTCATCCTCCGGCGGCAAGGCATGGACGCAGCCCGTATTCGTCAGAGGAGACTAGATGCCGGACTGGTACAAGGGCAATATCCATACTCACACCACGAAATCGGACGGCGACGCCGATCCTGAGGTCGTGGTCAAGTGGTTCATGGAGCATGGCTACGACTTCCTCGTCCTCAGCGACCACAATCACCGGACGATCCTCGAACACGAGGTCGAGGGCGGGCCCCTCATGGTTCCAGGAGAAGAGGTCTCGGCGCGGATCGACAACGGGTCGATACCGATCCACATAAACGGCATTGGCATAACGAGAGTCGTCGAGCCGTACCACGGCGACGAGATTGTCGATACGATTCAGCGCAACGTGAACGCAATTCTCGAAGCCGGCGGCATTGCCTCAGTCAACCATCCCAACTACCAGTGGGCCTTCGACCACACCCACATCCGTGAGGTCGACGGCGCGAGCCTCTTGGAGGTCTTCAACGGCTCACCGATCACAAACAACGAGGGAGGCCCCGGCAAGTTCACTGCCGAGGAGATCTGGGACGGCGTGCTGACCGCAGGCAAGCCCATCTTCGGCGTGGCGGCGGACGACTCGCACCACTACTTCGACTTCGCCCACGACCGGCTGAATCCCGGACGCGGTTGGGTCGTCGTCGAGGCCGATGAGCTGACTATCGATGCCATCGTGAACGGTCTGGCGTCCGGAAGCTTCTACTCGTCGACTGGCGTAACCCTCGAGGCGTTAGAGTCCACCGACGAGAGAATATCCCTAACGATAGAGCAGTACGCCACCTGCCTGTACCGGACCGTCTTCTCCGGCCCCGACGGCAGGGTCCTGGCAGAACTTGAAGGACTTGAACCCACGTATGAGATTCAGGGCGACGAAAGATTCGTCCGTGCCACGGTCAACTCGTCGCTGGGCGTCAAGGCATGGACACAACCCGTATTCGTGAGTGAATGGAAGTAAAAGGAGACACCAATGATAAAGCTCGGATGGATGGCGCGGGCAACGGACGCGGAGGTATTCGCAGGGCATGTGAAGTTCGCTAGGGAACTCGATCTGGACGTCATCGACTTCCATCTCGGCGGGATGCCGCGGGACATCGACTTCGTCATGAAGATCAAGATGATGTGCGTCAAGGCGGGCCTGCCGATCGGCTACCTTGGTGGAGGGTCCTTCGTTGGACCTCTCGACACGCGGGAAGACCGCATGGAGCAGGGTAGGGCCGACGTGGACATGACGGCCCTCATGGGCGGACAGATGCTCCGCGTGTTTGCGCGACACAACTGGCCGGATACGAAGGAGGAGCAGGAGTACTTCTGGGGACCGATGGTCGAAGACTTCAAGGAACTCTCCGACTACGCCGCTGAGCGTGGCGTGATCATCGGACTGCAGAATCACGACAACGGCAGCTTCTGCATGACTGCTGATCAGGCCCTTCGTATCCTTGGCGACGTGGACAAAGAGAACTTCACGTTCCTGTGGGATACCGGCCAATGGCTAGGGGCCATCGGATCACATCCGCGTGGCGAGTTCGACCCTAACGTCGACCTCTACGAGGACTATCTCGTGCCGACAGCGCCTTACGCCGGTTCCGTACGCGCGAAGATCTACCAGATCGACACCGGCGTCGAGACCTACCTCGACTACTCGCGCATCTTCAGCATTCTGAAAGATGTCGGGTACAACGGAAACATCTCCATCGTCTACGAGGGAGCCGAGGGACGCAACAAGTGTACCCCCGAGGAGGGCATCGCCCTCGCGACCAAGCACCTGCGCAAGGTCATCGCCGAGGTCTACGGGTAAGATGCAATACATGGAGTCTTCCTAAGGAGGTGTCCCCATGGCAATGACAAGAGGACGACCTTCATCAACTGATTGAAGAGCTTCCTGACGCCGAGGTACATGCGGCGGCGCGCTACATTCAGTTTCTCCGGAGCAACCGAGATCTGTTCATCCAGGCGCTGCTGGAAGCCCCACTCGATGATGAACCGGAGACTAAAGAGAAACTAAACGCTGCGGATGAGGCGTGGCAGGAATACCTCGACGGGAAGGCCCGTCCATGGGCCAAAGTACGTGAGGAACTAACGCGTGACAAATAGACCCGCTTGGAGGGTCGCCTTGTCTCTTCGCGCTGAACGAGACATCAGACGTCTCAGTCCTCAAGATCAGGTGCGGATTGCACGTGCCTTGGATGCCTTGTCTGAGTTTCGGAAGGAAGGTGACTTACGCAAACTTCGTGGCTCAAGGGACGACAGAAGTCTTCGTGTTGGTGAACTTAGTCTGCGCTTTCGCCTCGATACCCAAGACAGGACTGTGGTTGTCCTTCGCGTGCAACCCCGTGACAGGGCTTTCCGATAGCAATCCCCGTCCCACAAGAGCAAGAACCAGAGACAGGTCATCGCTATAGTGGGGGGTTGACACCTCCTAATACCTTCTACCTCCCGGCCGGAACCACAACCCCCCGCTTCCGCCGAGATGCGGCTTCCATCTGTTCGAGCTGACGAAGCCCTTTCGTCGTGTCGCTCGCGATCCTGGCCTTGTCGGAGTTGGCCCAGCGATACTTGAATAGCCAGTAGGTGAATGCGCGATGCTCCGCCATCGACTCGATCCCGTCGAGTTCGACCTTCTTGGACTCGCGGAACATGCCGAGCAGCTCTTCTCGCGTCTTCAGGTAAATCTGCGGGAATGCCTTCTCCGCGTAGGCGTTCCGGTACCGTACGCCGTTCGAGGTATCTCTCTTCCTCAGCTCTAACTCACATGCCAGCTGCAGAGCCTCCTCGACCGTGACCCCGTAGTAGAAATTCAGGTACCCACGGTACTTATCTACCCCGAGGAGTTCCTGGACCCGCTCGGTGTCGAACCGGTCGGGAAATTTTCCCTCGAAGAGAAGCGTCTCAAGCTCCTCTTGAGGAACAACACCCCGCGTCTCATCCAGCAGGCGCTCTGCCAGCAGAAGCCAGTCGAAGGCCTCCCCTGCTATGAAGTAGTTGTGCTTTCGCTTCTTGCGCCTCTCTTCAGGAAGCGTCCACAGGGCCATCGCCTCTAGCAACGCTTCCGGCCAGTCCTTCCCCTCCAACAGGGCGGACTTGAGATGTTTGATGGCAAGACGTCGGGAGCCAACGCCCGTGGTTGTTGTTGTGCTATCCATGGCTGGCGAGGAATTGAGTTCGCTCGGGCTTGTCGGTTGCAAGATACTCCATAAAGCTATCGAGTGGCAAAGTGTTCAGGACGTGCCTCGGCTCGCACCATGCCCTGCGCGCGACCGCTACTCCGCAGCGCTGGTTGCCCAGACTCTCCGAGTCATGGGCATCGCTGTCGATCACCAGCGGCACTCCCAGTTCACGGGCGCGTGCAGCGTGGGTGTCCTTGAGGTCGAGGCGGCGGGGCGACGAGTTGATCTCAAGCGCGGTGCCGGTCTCGGCGGCGGCTCGGAATATCGCTTCGAAATCAGCCTCGATGGGCTTGCGCTCTCCAATCATTCGGGTGGTCAGGTGACCGATTGCGGTCACGTGCGGACTCTGCATCGCCGCGATGATGCGGGCCGTCATGGTAGCTGCGTCTTGCCCCATGCCGGAGTGGACGGACGCGACGACCCAGTCAAGCCGCCCCAGCACGTAGTCTTCGTAATCAAGACTTCCGTCGGCCCTAATGTCGACCTCCGACCCGGCAAGCAGCTTGATGCTGCCGATCCTGTCCTCAAGTTCACGTATCTCGCGAATGTGCTCAGTGAGTCGCTCGACGCTCAGGCCGCCTGCTATTCCCCTGCCTGCCGAGTGGTCCGTGATGGCGACGTACTCGTAGCCTCGCTCAACCGCTGCCGCCGCCATGATCTCGGTTGGATCGCGCCCGTCGCTCCACTCGGTATGCACATGAAGGTCGCCCTTCAGGTCGGGCACGTCGACCAATCGCGGAATGGAACGTTCGCGAGCCCGGCTGATCTCGTCCCCTCCTCGACGCAATTCGGGAGGGATGTACTGGAGCCCGAGACGTCCGTACACGCCCTCTTCGTCCGAGAAGGACTCGGTCTCGCCCGTCTCCGTGTTCGTGATGCCATACTCGTTAACCGAAAGTCCCTGTCGGACGGCATGTTCTCGGAGGCGAATGTTGTGCTGCTTGTCTCCCGTGAAGTACTGGAGAAGCGCGCCGAACTGGGAATCGTCCACGACTCGCAGGTCCACCTGCACGCCCTCGCTCAACACGACGGCCGACTTCTTTTCTCCATGTACGAGCACGTTGGCCACGTTCGGCAACTCAACGAGGGCATCGAGGACCTGCTGAGGATCTCTTGCCGTACAGACGATGTCGATATCCCCGATGGTCTCCTCGAAACGCCGCAGGCTGCCCGCCGCTTCAATGCGGACGATACTGGGGCACCGTTCCTTGAGGGCTGCTATCACGCGCTCTGCCGCCGGCAATGCGCGGGCGATGGGAACTCGGTCGCCCTTGGTACGTGCTGCCGCAATCTCCTTTAGGATGTTCTCGGCCTTCTTCGGCCCCATGCGCGGCAGTGACGCCAGCCGTCCGTCCGACGCCACAGCCTCAAGTGCCTCAACTGTCGTCACGTCCAGCTCGTCCCAGAGACGCTTGGCCGACTTTGGGCCGACTCCGGGCACGCGCATGACATCGAGGATGCCGTCCGGGAACTCACCCCGCAGCTTTTCGTAGAAGTCCATCTTGCCATCGGTGGCAAGCTGCGTGATCTTGCCCGCTATGGCCTTGCCTATTCCGGGAATCTGTGTCAGGTCTTCTTCGTCCCGGACCATCTGCTCGATCTCACTTGGGAGGTGATCGATAGTGCGCGCGGCCCGCTGGTAGGAAACGACGACGAATCGGCGCTCACCCTTGATCTCAAGCAGGCCCGCGATGTTCTCGAAGACTTCGGCGATTTGGGAGTTGTTCATCCGATTCCGCCGCTAGGTGTTGACGAAGTCACGCTACCCTCATCTTACGACATTTGGAGTTTCCCGCGTCGGGGAGATTCGGTGGTACACTTGTCGCAGTCCAACGGAGGAGCGAACCATGCTCGACGTAGTTATCAGCGGAGGCGATGTCGTCGACGGGACCGGTGCACCCGGCTATGGGGCGGATGTTGGCATTCGAGGGGAACGAATTGAGTGCATCGGCGACCTGTCGCAGGCAGTCACAAGAAGGGTGATCGACGCGAAGGGTCTGACGGTCTCGCCAGGTTTCATCGACACCCATACCCACTCCGAGGGCGACCTTCTTGTCGATCCCCAGCACGCTTGCGGGCTGAGGCAGGGCATCACGACGGAATTCCTCGGAATTGACGGCATGTCGTACGCCCCCCTGTCCCACGACAACTACCTGACCTACCGCCGCTGGCTGAAGGGACTGCTAGGCGAGCCGCCGGAAGACCTCGACATGAGCAGCGTCGAGGCATTCCGCGCAAACTATCACGAGAAGGTCTCGATCAATACCGCATACCTCGTTCCGAACGGCACAGTCAGACTCGAGGCGGCGGGATTCCGCGACGTACCTCTCACCGGAGACCTGATGGCCCGGTACAAAGACCTCGTGCGCGAGAGCATGGAGCAGGGCGCCGTGGGCTTTTCGACGGGGTCAAGCTACTATCCTGGACCATGGTCGAGCACTGATGAGTTGGTCGAGATTTGCGAGTTGGTACGCGACCTTGGCGGCGTGTACATGGCCGAGCCTCGACGCGCCAACCCGGAACGTGCCTTCGGAGGTGGTGGCGTGCCTGAGGTGCTGGAGATCGGACGACGCTCCGGCGTCAAGCTCCACTTCGCCCACTTCCGAACGGATCCCAAGACTGCTGGCAAGGTTGAGGAGCAAATGGCGCTGATCGATAAGGCGAAGGCGGAAGGAGTGGACGTTACCCTCGACATTTACCCGTACGCCAGCGGCTCCACCATTCCCGTCAGCTTCCTTCCTAGTTGGACGCAGGACGGCGGACCCGACGCAATCATCGAGAGGCTCAAAGACTCGGGCGACCGCCAACGAATCGTCGACTACTTGGAGAACGAGTTCTACTACTTGCGGTCGCTGGACGAGGTCGTCTTCTCCTACATTCCGGGCGAACCGTCCCTTGAGGGCATAAGTCTGCCCCATTATGCAGAGCAAATGGGCAAGACTCTCGGCGAGGCCCTGTGCGACATCCTCCTTCAGGAAGACCTCTCCGTCGGGTACACCATGCCCCCTCCGACGAGCTACGGTCTCTGGCGACAGGTAAGTAAGGACTCCATGGACCTCATTGCCCGCGACGACTACATGGTCTGCTCCGACATCACCCCTGCCGGTTCGATGCCCCACCCACGCTCATTTGGCGCGTTCCCGCGCTTCCTCGGTCGACTGCGACGTGCCTATCCGACCGTCACTCTCGAGGGCATGGTACACAGGATGACCGACCGTCCGGCGCAGCGGTTCAACCTGACGCACAGAGGCAGATTGGCAGAGGGCTACTTCGCAGACATAACGATATTCGACGCCGACCGAGTCATCGACACCTCAACATACGACGACCCCGTGCAGCATCCCATCGGAATCCCATATGTCCTCGTAAACGGCCAGGTGGCCGTAGACAGCGAGCGATGCACCGGAATCATGGCCGGCCAGGCCGTCCCATAGTGTCCAATCTCAGAGTGTCGCCGGAAGAAACTGTCAAACGGAGAGTCCCCTCACCCGTCATGGGAGAGGGCTAGAGTCTACCCCATACTCGATACGGGGGGTGAGGGTTATGGCTCCCAGCACGTTTATCTACCGCCTTCCCAGAAACCTCAGGACAAAACTGTATTCCGAAAGATCGAGAAGACTGGAGGAGAATTGAGTAATTCGCTCTGGGTTGAACTGAGTATCGACACCCCCGCCGAGTTCGTCGAGCCCCTCACACAGGTATTCACCGAACACGGCGAGGGCGGCGTGGCAATCGAGCTCCCGGCGGGGCACAACCCCGACGAGGGCGAGAGCGCGCCACTGCCGGACAGGGTGACTGTCACTACCTACATCCCGCACGACAACCGGCTCGAACAGCGCTACGCCCGCATCGACACGGCCGTGCGCCTGGTTGCCCACGTGGGAGACGTCTCAGAACTGCGTGTCCGTGTGCTGGAGGAGGCGGAGTGGCAGGATTCGTGGAAGGAGCACTTCCACGTCCTTCGAGTTGGCGTTCGCACCGTTATTGTTCCAACATGGAGGACCTACGAGCCGCGAAAGGATGACGTAGTAATCTCCCTCGACCCCGGCATGGCCTTCGGCACAGGCCACCATCCGACGACACGCATGTGCCTGGAACTGGTCGAGCAGCACGTACAGCGAAACGACAGGGTGCTCGATCTCGGATGCGGGTCGGGCATCCTTTCAATAGCCGCCGCCAAACTGGGAGCCTCGGACGTATTCGGTTTGGAGATCGATCCCATTGCCGCGAGCGTTGCCGTGCAGAACGTCAAAGACAACGGCGTCCAGAATGTCGTCCGCACGGAAGAGGCCACCCTCCCTCATCCCCGCGTGGCGGAGAACGGATACGACCTGCTCGTCGCCAACGTGTCGGCGAAGGTAATCACGGAATTGGCGGATCACATCGTTCGGGCGGTCAGGACAGGTGGGATGCTCGTATTCTCCGGCATCCTGGATAAGCAAAAGACGGAAGTGATTGAACGAATGGTGGCGCTCGGAGTGCAATTCGAGGACGGGCTGACCGATGCAGACTGGGTCGCCCTCGTGGGCAAGGTGGGATAAGCCTACTTCGCCTGATAGAGAATAGACGCCTGCTGACCCATCACGATCACATTCTTCCGCCTTAGCCTCAGGGACGCAGCTGCCCTCGCGCCCTGTTCCCGAGAGCCGAGCATCGTAATCCGCGCCCCGGCTTGTGAGCACTTAGTCAGGAACTTCACCAGTCTCCTCGTGTCAACTCGCTCAAACTGTTTACCGAAAGGGACGTTGGTCACCAGTTTCGTCCGTGAGTCGATGAGGCTGGTGTCAAGTGCCTCAAACGACTGCCGGAAGATGGAAACCTGCCCGCCCGTGATCCGTCGTTCGGCGATGTCGGCCGCAGCCGGGTCTACCTCTAGTCCCACAACGGCACGAGCCTCGTAGAGGTGCATGGCCGCTTCCAGTATCGATCCGGTGCCCATGAACGGGTCGAGCACAACGCTGTCCGAATCCACGCCGGCTAGTTGCAGTAACCCGCACGCCAGATGACGCCTCAGCGCTCCCGGACGCCCGGAGTCGTCATCTCCAAGGTTGGAGCCCACCTGGACGCCCACGAAAGCGAAGTCGGGGTCCCCTTTACAGAAGATGCGTACCGCCTGTTCGCTTGATCGGCGCCATCCCGGAAACGCGCTTTGCATGACCCCGTCGACATGCTTGGCGAGTTCCTGCCGCCGTACCGCCGTGCGACCGAGCGTTTCGCAGACAACGCTATAACGCCGGGGGCGCGTGCCTTGGACGTGGGACAGGAGGTCGAGGACGGCGCGCTTGACGAGGGCGGGACGCAGCATCTTGACCAGCTGCAACGTCGCGTCTTGACCACGTCCCGGTCCTGAGGATGCTACTTCCCCAAAGACCTCCGCGGGAGTTCTCAAGTCTTGGTGCGATGCATCAAGACCTTCCCTTAAGACAAGCGTTGAGTCGCGGTGATGAAACTCTACGTACCGCTCGCTCCCGCCGGTTGCATGCATTTCCGCTAGGGTTGCGAAGGCCCATCCCGGCTGGGTGGTCATAACAAGCGGACGGCGAGGCATCCTACTCTGGTATGGGAGCGCGTCCCATGAGCTCCGAGACTGCGCGGTCGACCGACAACCCCTCGAACAGCACTCGATACGTGACCTCGGTTATCGGCATTTCCACAGATAGTTCGGCAGCCATGTCGCGCGCCGCCGCCGTGGTGTTTATGCCCTCCGCGACGTTGAGCATCTCCGAGCGAATCTCCCTCAGGCTCCTGCCCCTGCTCAGGAGAACCCCGACTTGGTGGTTGCGGCTCAGAGTGCTCGAACAGGTCGCTATGAGGTCTCCCATTCCGGCCAGCCCGGCCATGGTCATTTGCCGCGCGCCTGCGGCAACTCCGAGGCGCGCGATCTCCACGAGCCCTCGCGTCATGAACGCCGCCTTCACGTTGTCCCCCATCTGCAGACCGTCGCAAATGCCCGCACCGATTGCGATGATATTCTTGAGCGTACCGCCGAGTTCGACGCCGATAATGTCCGTGTTCGTGTAGACCCGAAAGACTGAGGAGTTGAGGATGGCCTGGGCCCTTTTGGCCGCATCCTCGTAGGAGGAGGCGACTACGGTCGACGACAGCTTGCCGCGTATGATCTCCCTCGCCAGGTTTGGACCTGACAGTGCACAGATGGGAATGGGTGGGTTCCTCTCAATCTCCTGGCTAATGACTTCGCTCATACGGCAGCCGGTCTTGATCTCAAGCCCCTTGACGGCGCTCACTAAGACGGTGTCGCGATCAACATGCGCAGCCACATCTTTGACATTCTGTCGCAACGTGTTCGACGGCACGGCAAGAATCGTCAGATCTGCCCCGCCGAGCACCTCAGTCGGTTCGTGTGTAACCACCATTGACGGGTGGAACGAAGCGCCTGGAAGATACTTGCTGTTTTCGTTGGCAAGCCTGAGGCGCGCGGCCTCTGCTTCCGTGCGGGCGAGGAGGCGGACGGTGTGTCCTTCCCTTGCCGTTATGATCGCGAGGGTGGTCCCCCAGCCCGTCGTGCCGACTACGCCGATCGTGGCCATCGAAGGCCCTTCCCGCGTTGAGCATCGGTCGATTCGGGAATCGTGTCGACCCTTTGGCCGAGCTTTCGCTCATCGCCCTTGATGAGCCTTTGGATGTTGTCTCGATGCTTGAAGAGGATGATTGGCGCGCCTGCCGCCCCATAGAGGGCGTACTCCAGGGGCACCGAATCATTCAAGATCGCCAGGACCGCCAGGGTTAGGGACCCCAGGGTTGCCGCCACGATGGAACCGAGTGACACGTATCGGGTGATCGCTACGAGACCGACTCCTATGATCGATGCCACGATGCCCGCTATTGGGGACAGCGCGAAGAGGGCACCCCAGCCGGTCGCAGTCCCCTTGCCGCCTGAAAAGCCGATGAACACCGACCAACTGTGCCCCACAATCACGGCGATCCCCGTAAGTGTCTCGACCATGGGGGCGTCCGCGATGAACCTGACCAGAAGTACCGCACCTACCGCCTTGCCCATGTCGAGGATCAGAACAAGGATGGCGACGGGAGGGCTGACAGTTCGCATGACGTTGGTCGTGCCAATACTGCCGCTGCCGTGGTCGCGAACGTCCACCCCGCCGAAGAGCCTGCCCGCAATGAGGCCGAAGGGGATTGCACCCAGCAAGTACCCGAGCGGAACGAATACGAGGTACTCGATCACTTTTCCCCCCTACGCTTGAAACGCATCCTGAGCGGGCTGCCCTCGAAGCCGTAGGCGTCGCGGATAGCATTCTCCAAGTAGCGTTGGTACCCGAAGTGTACCATGTCGGCGCGGTTTACGTAGAAGGTGAAAGATGGTGGCCCCGTGGCGTCCTGCGCGACACTGTATATCTTGGCCGCGCTCCTGCCTGAGAGGGCAGGGGGGTGAGCGGCCACAGCGTTGAGGACGGTCCTGCGCAGGTCGTAGCGGGGGAGGTCCTTTCGCCACTGCTCTGAGACGGCCTCAACGGTGTCCAAGAGGGCATCCAGTCCCGTATCGCGGAGCGCGGAAATGAAGCAGATTGGCGCGAAAGATGCGAACCTGAATCGCTCCCGTACCTTGTTTGTTGCCGTCTCCCTGTTCAATCCCATCTGCTTCGCCACGTCCCACTTGTTGATGGCGAACACGATGCCCTTGTAGGCGTCTAGGATGTAACTCGCTATGTGTGCGTCCTGTGCCGTGGCGAGTTCTGTGGCGTCGAGCACCAGGACCGCCACGTCTGCGCGGTCTATCGCCCGAATCGAACGAAGCGAACTGTAACGCTCGATTCCGGGCTTGATGCTTCCACGCCTCCTGAGTCCAGCCGTATCGACGATGAGTGTCCGCGTGTCGCCACGGGTGATGAGCGTGTCTACGGTGTCCCTCGTGGTGCCGGGAATTTCACTGACGATTGAACGCTCCTCGCCGACCAGGGCGTTGAGGAGCATCGACTTGCCCGCATTGGTGCGCCCTACGAGGGCCACTTTGAGGTCGGCTTCCGGCTCAAGCATGTCCGGCGTGGGCGGGAAGGAGTCGACAACTTCGCTCATCAGGTCATCGATTCCGACGTTGTGGTACGCGCTGATTGGTATCGGATCGCCCACTCCCAGGTCGTAGAAGTCGAACACCTGCTGCTCGCGGGAAACGTTGTCCGACTTGTTAACCGCCACGATGACAGGCTTCTTCGCCCTGCGCAGCGCTGCCGCAACGTCGTAGTCGGCGGGCGTCACCCCGGTGCCGACATCCGCCACCATTACTATGACGTCAGCGTCCTCAATGGCGACGTCGATCTGTGAACGCACCTTTTCCCATATCTGGCTGGGCGTCGCTTCTCCCCCATCGTTTCGCTCGTCCAGTCCTCCGGTGTCCACGAGTATGAACGGATAGTCGGCCCACACCGTCTCGGTGCTGACGCGGTCGCGGGTCGTGCCCGCAACGTCGGAAACGATGGAAATCGGCCGCCCCACCAGGCGGTTGAAAAGCGTCGATTTGCCCACGTTGGGGCGTCCGACAATGGCTACGAGCGGCTTCTTGGCGGTATACATGATGCTATGTGAAGAGGGAGACCATGACTGAATTCTGCGCGTGGAGCCGGTTCTCGGCCTGGTCGAAGACGACCGAACGATGATGGTCGATCATGCCCTCGGAAATCTCCGAGCCCTCATAGGCCGGCATATCGTGCATGAAGATGCTGTCCGGCTTGGAGAGGTCCATCAGCGCTGGATTGACCTGGTAGTTGGCGAAATCCCTGACTCGCTCGGCCTTTTCAGCCTCCTGGCCCATGCTGACCCACGTGTCGGTGTAGATCACGTCTGCACCAAGCGCGGCGTCTTCCGGCCGCACGACTCTGGTCACCGATGATCCGCTCGCGTCTGCCCTCTCCCTTGCTTCGTCCCAGACTCCATCGGGAATGCAGTAGTCGTCCGGGCAGGCGATGACGAAGTCGGCCCCCATGGAGGCGCAGCCCACGGCCAGGCTGGCCGCCACGTTGTTGCCGTCTCCGATGTAGGCCACGCGTAGCCCGCCGAACCCGCCCTTGTGCTGGATGATAGTCAGGAGGTCTGCCATCGCCTGGCACGGATGCTCCAGATCGGACAGCGCATTGATGACCGGAACGTTCATGAAGGACGCCATCGTCACAAGCGATTGATGCTCATTCACTCGGGCGACAACTCCGTCTACCCACCGGTCGAGAACACGCGCCACGTCTTCAACCGGCTCACGGACGCCGAGGTTCACGTCTTCCTTGGAGAGGTATATGCACTCTCCTCCAAGCTGTCGGATTCCCACCTCGAAGCTTACTCGAGTCCTGAGCGACGGCTTCTCGAAGAGCAGCGCGACGGTCTTGCCCTCAAGAGGGCGCGAGTTCGAGCGCTTCACGCTCTCCGCCTGCCCGACAATATCCGCCACTTTGGCAGAGGTCAGATCGGAAACGGTGAGAAAGTCCTTCTTCATTGCATTCTTGCCTGAACGTACACTTGAGTTACGTAAGAGTATAGCAGGGAGTCACGCCAAGGCCACGAATTCAAGGGGTGTCGATAAGACAGAGACGACGATTGACCGGCGTGCGATACCTACTTATGATGCAACGAGACCGTCCGAGTTGTCAGCTTGAGTGCGAAAATGAAGACCCCGTACACCCTGAGCCTGTCGAAGGACCGAACCGCCACTCCTGCATCAGGCAATCACAAACGGTTTCGCCTCGCTAGTACTCAGTCAACTTGAACATGATGAACAGGTAGATGCCGCCTTATCCCCAATCCCGTCGTGGGAGAGGGCCAGGGTGAGGGTGAATCGTAATATCAAAATCATGAGGACCCGGTACTAAACTTAAGGCTCGTATGGGGAATGCTCGATCATGAGAAAGGAATTCAAATTGAGGCTAACCAAAGAACAGAGCAGGTTCTACGACACGTTTGGCTTCATAAAGTTCCCTGGACTCTTCAGTGACGATGTCGACGACATCACGAACGCCTTTGAGGAAGTATTCCAAACGGTTTTCCGCGAAACGGGCAGGGAACACGATTATCAACAGCGGTCCTCGATCGCCCCATTCGCCGACCTCAGCGAATACCTGTCTGGACTCCTCGACGACCCGCGCATGGACGGCATCGTTTCGTCGATTCTCGGTGATGACTATGGGTATTCGGGCAGCGACGGGAATTACTACGTTGGAGACACGAAATGGCACTCTGACCATTTGCCCACCGACCCGTACCACTCGCTGAAAGTCG
This sequence comes from Dehalococcoidia bacterium, assembly GCA_963662435.1. GTDB lineage: Bacteria > Chloroflexota > Dehalococcoidia > Lucifugimonadales > VXLM01 > VXLM01. The sequence goes on from OY759598.1 coordinate 618,381, forward strand.
CCTTCTATCTCGATCCCGTTCGCGCCGATTCAGGATGCCTCCGTGTCATCCCCGGAAGCTGTTATTGGGGTGACAAATTCACAAATGCGGTCAACGAGGTTGTGCCCGTATCAACAGCTAGCCGTCCGGAGCTCTGGGGACTTCATGGCAGCGAGGTACCCGGCTACGCCATCGAGTCCAACCCCGGCGATGTCCTCCTGTTCAACCACAAACTCAAGCACAGCTCATGGGGCGGCGGAGACCTTCGGCGCATGTTCACCTACAACTTCGAGCAGCACTTCCCGGACGACCTGATGGGCTCGCTTCGCGGCATGTTGGTCTCCCATCGCGAGATTGGCAATTCCGCTCCATACGGGGAGGCGCTCATGCGCACTGCGGGACCCGAACGAATGAAGCACCTTCGCCAACGTCTCCAGGTCTGGGAAGAGCTTGCGACCTAGCGGGTGATCAGCCCCTGCGCCGCGACTACACAGGGGTGGCTTTCAAACCCGCCCCATCGTTGCGCAGTCCCGCTCACGCCTCCATGCGCGATATCGTCTGCAGATCGATCCGTCGCGTTGCCCGCAGCAGCGTCACGAACGAAACGGCGACGATCGCCATGATGCCAACGTAGATCGGCACGAGGAAGCCCCAATCGGTGACAGAGGCGTATGGCGGCAGGACATCGTCGGAGGTGACGATTACCACGGAGGATACCGCCAGGTGGCTCATCTGGAACCCAGCCCAGGTGCCGAGCAGAACTCCAATGAGCAGAATCGTAATGTGCTCGAACGCCAGCAGACCGAGGAGTTGACCGTTTGAAAGACCCAGCGAGCGGAGGAAACCCGTTTCTCCCCTGCTGTGGTCGAGGAACGACAGCAGATACGTCGCATAGCCGATGGCGATGGTGACGAGGATGATGGCTACTGCGACGAACACCATCGATGTCCACCCCGCGGTGGTGAGCGGATCGAGTCGCGCCGTCTCGACCTGTGAGAGCCGGTCGTAAATGGTCCCGGGTGAAAGTGAAAGGGAGTTAACTCGCTCGATCACAAGCTCATGAGCGGCGGGAGATACCGAGAGAAAGAATTCGTTAGGCGCCAGCCTGTTGATCGGACTTATGATATTGGCGTGCATTAGCAGGGCATTCAGGTCGGCGAGAATGAACCCACGTTCTCCGGGACGCATCGTCGGGAAGTGGTCGACGAAAGATCGAACTACAGCGGGGACCGCCCTTCCTCCGGCGTTCATCAGAATGAGGTCCCCTAATTCTAAGCCGACGGCATCCTTGAATCCTGTGCTCACCACGACCGGGAGCTCTCCTCCGGTCGGGCTGAGATATATGCCCCGCACACCGCGCTGTCCTTCCTGGCCGAAGAGGAACATGGCAGAACGGTCGCCGTCTCTCGCATCTCCACCATAGGAATAGATACGGTCCGGCGCAAACCCCGACGCGACGATGGGGGTCCAACGGAATAGCCCTTCAAAGTCCTCCAATGCGACCTGTTCCGCGGAATTTGCCGTCTCGACGTGGATGTTGTCGATGAGCAGCGAGCCGGGCGTGAGTGTGCCGACACGTGCCTCGTATAGCTGTACCGACACGAGGCTCAGCGGGTGCTGCAGCCTTACGGGAATCTGCCTGCTGAGAAGCCTCCACTGAGGTTCGGGCTCGTCCGGAATCACGATAGTTGTGTCGTCGGAGTCCGAAGATTGGTCCGGCGGAGCTTCCCATAGCTCGCCGAGCGAAAGGGTTGTCAGGTCTCCGTCCTCCTCCTGGAGAATCACCTGCAGCCAGAGTTGGTTGATGGGGCGCTCCAGTTTCGTCCAGATGCCGATGGACGTCGCGTCCTCGGGCAGGAGAATGCTCTCCGGCGGCGGATGCGCATTGAGAGACCGCATGATTTCTCCAAATGGCTGTTCCGAGAAGTCCTCACGGTACCATGCCAGGAAGGGAAATTCGCGCGAGTCTACGGCAAACAGCTCCACGCCGTCCGGCCTGCTGAATCGCGGCTCACGGTATGCAGGAGAGACCGTCCGAACTCCCGGTATGTCTCGATACCGTTGGAGAAGACTATCAGTGGGAAACTGGGAAAGAAACACGTCGTCCCGGAGGGAGATTCGCACGTCCGCGCCAGCGTCGTACTGGGCCTGGTCGGTCTGGCTGCGCTCCAGCGTGCCTCCAACGGTTGTCGCCAGAACGCCGACCCCCATCGTCATCACGAGCAGTAGTATGAGCCACGAGTACTGGAGCGGATTGCGTGAAATGTACCTCAGGCCAATCGAGACTGAAGCTGGAGTGATGCGTGCCGCAACCCTGAAGAATATGAACGAAAGTTGAGCCGGTACGATGGCCGCCAACAGAACGGTCGGTGCCGTCAGGACATCGGCGTTACGCAGGGGTTCCTCCACGAGGAACCAGTAGACGAGCCCGGCCTGGACGAGGTATCCCGCGATGCGGTATCGAAGAAGTTCCGACCGCGCCGTGAACAGGTATGCTCCAACCACTAGGGCCAGTATGACTATGGGCCCAATCCAGTCAGTCCCCAGCGGATCTGCCCGGATCTCCCGGTACAGGATGCCCACCGCTAGCGGAATGACCGAAAGAGCGAGAATCAGGTGCGACAACGCCGGAGACTCGCCTGCAACGAATCGCAGCAGGATGGGGAACACTCTGAGGAAGAGCAGCGCCACAACCAACAGGAATATCACCGGCGCCAATAGCAGCACTTCGTTCACGTCTACGTTTTGGAAAAGGCCGCCGGAGAGTATCTTGCCCCTGTTGTACAACTCCCAGAATATGATGCCGCCGATGACGAGGAAGCCGATGTCCAGATTGTAACGATGGACGAAGGGGAGGGCTGCTGGCCTCGCCGAACGCAGCTTGAGCATCAGTACGCCGCCCCGAGTCTCCACTGCCGAAGGTACGGCGTAGACGACGAGGCAGGCGAGACCCGTAACGGCAGCCACGATGAACGGCATGGGTCCTATCACCAAGGGGAGAAGCGCGCCATCCGTCATCTCGCGGAAGAAGGGCAGGGTACCCGCCAGGGCCACGCCTGCAATGGCCAGGAAGGGTGCGATCACCACGGCAAGAATCGCCATTACCAGTCCTTCCAAGGCGTAGATGCGGAATATCCTCGACGCAGTCACCCCCCGCGCTCTCAGCAGCGCGGTATCCGCCTGCCTGCTGCGCACAAGGTAGGAGACCATCATCACGAGGAAGAAGAGCACCGACGCCACCATCAGCGTCTGCAACAGGAGCAGTGGTACCCTCGAGAAGAAGCTCCGCGTATTGAACCGTGCCAATAGCCGAAGAATGCCGGAAGACGCCTCTCCCGCTCCGGGTATTCTCAGGGCAAACTGCGTCTCGAAGTCACGGAAGTTCGTCCGTATCTGATCGGGCGTCAGCGACTTTATCGCCTCTTTATTGAAGCTAATAGTCCAGATGTTGACACTCAAAGTACCTGGGAAAGCCGCGTCCACCCTCTTGACGAGCGTCCCCATGTCAGCGAATAGCGGCACCGGGGGAATCTGGGGATCATAGACTCCGTCGCCCTCGTCGTCGGGATCAGGCACCTCGGGAATGAAGTACAGGGCCGGCGTCGGGAGCCAGTAGTCCCCTTCGGGGTCGGTCGGCTCCACGAGTCCCACGATGTGAAGGTCGATGGCCCTCGGCGCGTTCAGGTCTGGCGTAATGCGAATGACGTCCCCAACGTCCAGCCGGAACTGCGAGGCTGCCGTCTCGCCGAGCACCGTCTCAAGTATGGGTATGCTGGGATCGACGGTACTTCGTTCCAGGGGAAGTCGTCCCTCAACGACCGTCACGTGCTCTCGGAAGTCTGAAAGGCTCCGAAGGTTTACCCTGGCGGCGGACCCGCCCGGCTCATTGGCGGGAGGGAGGGGGACCAGGGGAAGGTCGGCGTAGAACTGGAGACCCGTCACGAACCGCCGGTGCCCCGTGTATACCTCGCCTAAGTGGTCTTCGACAAGATCGTCAAACGTCTCGTCGGTGTCCGCCAGCTGGCGCTCGGTCAGGGGGATGTAGTAGGCGAACGCCAGCAGCTTCGATTGAAATCGGCCGAGGTGGTCGATCTCGATGTTGAGCGCCAATCGCTCGAGGGAGGTCAGGTAAATCGGAACCGCCGCGGCGAGAGTCGTCGCAAACAGGATACCCAGGAAGATGCTCGCCAGGAGCAGCTTGGCGTCCTTGATACGTCTCAGGACGAGCTTGGAGGTTGAGAGTGAGCTCATTGGTGCAAGTCCGCCCCGACGTGGTGGCGGGTACTATACACAAAACGCCGGATTCCCGCATAAGTTGGCAAGGCAAGTATTCTTACAGCGGACATGACAGCCGTGTGAGTATAATGGTCGCGCTCAACAACACCGCAAGAGGAGGCCGCCAACATGCCTCGTGTGATAGTACTCGGTTCTGGCACGCCCGCTCCCAGTCCCCTGAGGTGGGGATCGTCATTCCTGGTGCAGATCGGCGGAGAGTGGATGATGTTCGACTGCGGGTTCGCCGCCACGTACAAGATGTATCGGGCCGGCTTTAAAGCCACGGATGTCGACCACCTTTTCTTCACGCACCATCACTCAGACCACGATGCCGACTATCCTGCCTTTCTGCTCGCCCGGTTCGACATGTCTATCGGCAAAGAAAACGAGATCCGGGTGTATGGCCCAACCCTGACCGAGCAGCTCACCGAACGCATACTCGGCGAGGGCGTTGGCGCATACTGGCACGACATCGTCGCCCGTACCAATCACCCCCTCAGCCTCGGCGCATACACGGGGCGTGGAGGCGTCCTGCCCCGAAGACCGCCCGTAATCCACGCAAAGGACGTTGGCCCTGGAAAGGTTGCGACAGGTAAAGACTGGGAGATAACGGCGGCGCGAGTCGAGCACGTCCAGCCGTATCTTGACTCACTAGCCTACCGCATCGACAGCGATGAGGGTTCCATCGTCTTTTCAGGAGACACAAGGCCCTGCGATTCCCTCACTGAGTTGGCCAGGGACGTAGACCTCCTGATCATGGAGTGCATACGTCTAAAGGACGACCCTGCCCACGAGGTGGCGGGCGACTACGAGACCAGCACTGTCGGTGCAGGACAGACTGCCACCGATGCCGGCGCCAAGAAGATGCTCCTCGTACACCAGAGTCTCACCCTGGAGGAACCCCTGGCCCACACCCAGGCCATAGGCGAAGTAAAGAGCGCTTACGACGGCCCGATCATCTGGGCCGAAGAAATGACCGAAATCCCATGGGGCTAACAAACTATCTTAATCTGACTGCGACGATTTCTACATAAGGGAGACCATGTTTGTCCTGAGCTAGCCGAAGGGCACTTCGGCACCAACATTCGGAAACTTGCGATAGTCTCCAAGTCCGGTTGAGGCGCCTGGCGAATCCACTGTGGAGTCGCCCGCTCACTCACCAGAAAACGACAGACCCTACATTACTTTCGGTGGTCGCAAATTCTCGATCAGGAGGCGATTCATGAATTCGTGGCGAAAATGGCTGGCAGTAATAGGAGGGATCACCGCGATCGCGGTCCTTCTCACCGAGCTCTACTGGCCTTACAACAAGGAAGTGGGCCAATTCCTTTGGGACTACATCGTCGATCCCGCTGCGCTGGTTGTTATCGGTCTCAACATCTTGGTCAACGCACGCGACTCACTGAAAATTCGCGACGGCCAGGGCAGCCATTTGACTCAGATGCCACGCGATGTCGTCACAGTCCTCGTGGCCGCAGTGTGGGTTCGCTTCCTGATGCAATATGCCGACAAGATTGCCCCTGACCATGAAGCTACCTCCGGCCTGTGGGGGCACCTGACTGCCTTGGCCATCGTCATCTTGGCCTTTGAAGCCATCTCCTTTTGGCGATCAGCGAACCGGAAACACCCAGCATAGCGGGTAGATTTCAAACACATCTTAGTGGAAAAACTCAAGGTACGGCTCTGCCCACTCGAACGCCTTGGACGCCAGAAACATGAGTGTCGTAGTCATCACGATCTTGCCCATCGCGAGGTAGACAAGGAACCTCATCACGGGGTAGCGAACGGCACCCGCGATGAGCCCTGCCGCGTCGACTGGGACTAGGGGTATCAGCGCGGATAAGAAGACAATGAGCCCCCCGAATCTGTCCATTCCCCTCTGGAACCACTTGTGGGACTTGTGGCCCTCCAGTGTCTCGGCCCCTTGCGTTCCAACGTAGTATGCCGTCAACTCCCCCAGCGCTCCTCCAAGGCCCGCCGAGATGCCCAGAAGGAGCCAGTTCAGGTCCTTGGTCATCACGAGAACGGCGGCAAAGCCGGGGCTCGGCATCACGACGGTAGCCGAGCTCAACGCCGTCACAACGAACGCTCCCAGGTATCCCCATGCGCCGATGTCATCTATGTAGGGAAGCAGGGCTCCCGTAATCGCAAGTAGGAGAGCCGTTGACACCACAAAGATGGCGGCTTTCTGGATGAACGTTAGCTGGAGAGTGGACAGCCGGCTGTAGAATCCGGCTCCGAACCTTAGTGCGTTCTTGTTCATGAGTTGATCTATCGGCGCTGGTCGGCTGCAGTCCCCTTTCGACCCAACTGACGGTCAGGGACAAAGCGAGCGGCAACGATGGCCAGGATGCCGGCAAGAGTCACCAGGACCGACAGTATGGTCATGCTATTTGCTGCGTCGGACAGGAGTTCGCTGGCCAGATCGATGGTCAAACTGCACGACGGGACCTCGACGAGAGGACACCAAATCGACTCCCAAACGCCTACGAATGAGGATATTAGGAGTCCGACGACTAGGAATGTCATTCCGCAGATGACTAGCGTTATGCCGGGCCATCTCATCATGTGCTTCGAATACGGGTAGAAGATCCCGGCAATGCCCGCCATGGCCACTAGGAAGATCAAGACTGCCAGCACGGAGATCACCCCTGTCAGCAGGTGGAGCACCGTCCTGACGAACCGGAACCTCTCAAAGGTGTGGTGGCGGCTCCCGACCGACTGGGCGATCTTATCGACAGCGCTGAATTGAAGGCTCTCATCGAGGTCTTCTCGCAGATCTTCTAAGGAGTTGTCGATCACCGGGCCTGCGATCGCTCTGGCGGCGAGCTTCAGCGCCGCTCGTGAGTCATTTCCCGCCAGTGCGACCAATATGACCTGCTCATCCCTTTCGAGATTGGACCGGACTGCGCCGCGCGTACTGTTATCCTCAATCGACTCTGTCGATTGCACCAGTGCCCCAAAGACGGCTTCAGGCGGGAAATTGTCCAGAGAAGGAACGGAGTCGGGGATGGTTCCGGTCTCGATGCTGTTGGTGAGATAGTCTATCGAGGCGTGTAGCTCCGCATCGCTACTAACCGGTGCTAACGCGGCCATGTCGATCCGTTCGTCGACGAGTCGAAACACGGCAGGCTTTATGCGCGGCATCGCATCGGAGAGATCTATTGCCAATTCAAGGGTATCTGCCTCGTCGTTGAGAAAGGCTATGACCGAGACTACATTCTCCTCCGTGGCCGACTTGAGCTCGCTCGGTGGGAGAATCTCCTTGTAGAGCCATGCCTCTGTCTCCGGGTCGAGGCTGTACTCACCGACGAGTCCTCTGAGGGCGCCTTCAAACTGCTGACTGATGATGCCGTCGTCGTAGACCCGCTCATAGGCGCGGTGCTTCTCCAACGCGTTCAGGAGAGGTTCCGGGCCTCGCAGGGTGTCGCGAATTCCCATCGCTGTGAACGTGTAGCCCAGCGCCAGGAACGCAAGAACGCCGAGAAGGAGTGCGGCTACCGCCCGCAGGATTATGCCGGCCGGCGTCATGGTCCCGATCCGTGCTTAGGCATGTGCCTCCCTAGTGGTTCAACATCATAGTTTCGTAGGGCGACGTCGACCCTAGGTCTTGGTAGGGCCGGCATTCAAACCCGCCCCGTCGTGCACTACGCGAACCCAACACTCAATTGCTGCCCGTCATTTCAATGATGTTGAATCCCTAGCTGGACGGCACGTCGATCCCGAGGAGTTCCATCGCATTGAGCCCGAGAACCCGCCGTTTCGCCTCATCGTCCATATCGGCCGTGGCGATACGGGCGACCTGGGGCCTCGCGTCCATGAGCGGCATGTCGGAGCCATAGAGAACTCGGTCGGCTCCCGCTCCCTCCACGAGGAACTCGATTGTCCCGTGCTCCCCATGCGATGTACAGGTCTCAAGCCAGATGTTTCGAGACGACTGCGCGGCCTCTACCGCTTGAATCTGCCCGGCCATCGCATTTCCGGAGTGGCCCAGGACCCACCGGATGTTGGTGTATCGCTCAGCGAGCGGAATGAACAGTGAAGGGGCCGTGAGGATGTCGCCCTCGCTGGTGTACGAGCTATGGCTCTTCACGACGATGTTGTTCTCATTGCACCACTCGAAGATCGGGAAGTACGAAGGATCGTCGATGGGCTTGCCAAGAAAGTCTGGATAGAGCTTGAGCATCTTGAACTCCGGTAGCTTGAAGACCCGCTCCAGCTCCGACATGGCCTCGTCGGGATAGCGCGGCGTCACGTGCGCAACGCCGAAGAACCGGTCCGGGTTGAGTGCTACAAACCTCTCCACCGCGTCATTGCACTGCCTCGCCGTGCCGAAGAAGATACAGCTGACCGGTGCCACGTCGACCCCCGCGATGTCCATGATCCGCACGTACGGTTCCGGCGCGTCGTGCATCCCATAAAATGTCTGGCGTCCAACGTGGCTGTGCATGTCGACGACCGGAGTGTTCATGGAAATTCTCCTTGGCGTAGGTGTCTCGGCTCTCTGCTGACGAGAAAGGGTATCATGTCTGTCGAGTCGCGGGACTAGCTCCGCCGGGGAACTCTGGCGGCATCGAGAACGATTCCTGTTCGACTCGGCGATTCTTGAATCTGACCCATGGAGAGGGAATTGATCGAACGGGACTCTATTACCTTTGAAGGCAAGACCGTCAAGTACGAAGTGCATCGCAGCAGGCGACGCAAGAAGACCGCCCAGATCACGGTCGACGACGGCGTCGTTCGAGTCGCCGTGCCGTGGAATGCCAGGAACAGCGTAGTTCGGAAAATCGTCCTCGATAAAGCTCAGTCGATAATAGGCCGATTAACAGCACTTGCTCAACTGGAACAGAAAATTGCAAGAGTCGATCGAGGAACCGTTCACTATCAAGACACGCCAGTCGTGTACGAAATCCAACGCAGCAAGCGTCGCAAGAAATCGGTGGGGTTCAGCCTGGAAAACGGAGTCGTTCAAGTCGTTGCACCGGTTAGTGCCGACTCCGAATCCCTGCTGGAAATGGTCCGCGATAGGGCGCATCACTATGTGCGCCCATTGTCATTGGCTCCGCCCGAAGGAGTTCGGAAGAGATTCGTCAGCGGTGAGTATATGCCCTATATGGGGGAATACGTCCGCACCATCGTCAGGACCGCAGACGTACAGTCCCCGGAGATCCACTTCGATGGAATAAGCGGCTCGGAGCAGTATGAATGGGTCCAGATGGATACTATTGATGTGACTCCGGGTGCCTTGCAGTCAAAGTTGCTCTTCCGAAGGGTTCAATTCGGCGACCAACTCGAAGACGGCCGATTTCGGGTCTTCGTCCCTCCAGGCATGAAGGGCAGGGAACGCTGCGAAGCGGTGCGTGAAGCATTCGTCTCATGGTATATCGAGCGTGCCGAAGAGAAGATAACGAAGTGTGTGGACTACTGGTGGCCGATGGTCGGCCGGAAGAAAAAACCAAAGGTAATCGTCCGTGATCAACGCAAACAGTGGGGAAGCTGTGCCCATGACGGCACCCTGCGCTTCAACTGGCGTCTCATCATGTTGGAGCCCGATCTCATCGAGTACGTCGTTGCCCACGAGTTAGCCCACGTGCGAGTGCGGAGCCACTCCGAAAGATTCTGGGATAGGGTCGCCGACATCGTAGGGGATGTCGACTCAAGGCGAAGGCAGCTGCGCCTCGTTGAAGGTATTCTCCCACTTTGAGTCTTCCGCGAGCCGTCCTTGGTCCAGACCGACGTGCCAACACGTGCCGCATGTCATCGAACCGGCAGCACCTTGCAGAGCATCCGTAGGGACTCCGTTCACCCTGAGCAGCATTACGCCCCGCGCGGGGCAATGGCGGGGTGTCAGTAACGGAGAACGCAGGTAAGAGAAAGTACGTTCGACCTGAGCCTGTCGAAGGGCTAGTCCCTGCCTCCGAAGCATCCCTTTCTTCCCTCTGTGATCTCTGTGTCCTACGCGGTGAATCCTCGTCCTATCTCCCGCAGTTACTTGAATGCCTGTCAAATCGTGTCTGCGCACTTTTGATGCATGAGAACACATGCTCTATCATGTGAATGTAGCTGGAACTGGCATACACCGATACACCCATTCCCGCGAGCACAGGTAAGAAAACTCAGTAGAAGGAGAAAAATTCTGATTACGCCGAAAGTTTCTCAAACACTCTCACGTCCCCACTTCCCACTCTCTACGATTCGCCGAAACAGCTTCAAATCACCTCTCCCTGACTGGGCTAGATCGAGTGAGACGATTTGAGAATGGGCGAAATATCGCGGCCTTGACACGTTTCTCAAACAGTGTCATATTCTCAAATCGTCTCATGTGCGACTCCTGTCAGCTGCTCGTTGGGACATGGCCCGTGTTCCACCGCTTACCGACATTTCCGTGTGCCCTCCGATACTCCACTACACCCACCGACATTCCCGCACACCCACCGTCATTCCCGCGTAGGTGGATTCCATACTCTCCTGCCTGCCACCATAGCCTTGCGCGACCAAACGCCCGCCGCCAAACGGTCCTCTCTAGCGTTACGCCCCTCCCGACTTCGACGCGACCCGGATGAAGTTAACGAAACCTTAAGGCGCCGTCATCTCGGAACCACTCCGTTCGTGGTCCCTGACTTGAGTGGTATAATTGAACGTGGAGCGGCGGATTCGAAGGGAATGTAGACATGCAGATCTCCATCGTTGGAGAGGCAGGACCAACGCCTGAGATTGCGGCTCTCGCAGAGGAAGTGGGGGCCGAACTCGCACGACGGGGCATCACGCTCGTCTGCGGCGGCGGTCGCGGAATCATGGAAGCGGCGTGTCGAGGCGCAAAGTCCCAGGGCGGAACGACCGTCGGCGTCCTCCCCGGCAGCGATCACTCTGCCGCCAACGAATGGGTCGACATTCCCATTCCGACCGGTCTGGGACAGGGACGAAACGTCATCGTCGCACGAAGCGGCCGAGCGGTGATCGCCATCGGCGGGCGCTACGGCACCCTCTCCGAAATCGGCCACGCTCTCAAGGCGGGCATTCCCGTCATCGGTCTGCGGACGTGGACCCTGTCTAAGAACGGGTCCATAGACCCGGCGATCAACGAGGCCGCCGACGCGAAGGACGCCGTCGACAGGGCAGTCCTGGCCGCAGGTCGACCGCGCGCAGCGAATGTGACGAACGACTGAACCTGAAACGGAGGAGACACCGAAATCGTGTCGACGATATCGCGAGTGTTGGGACGAGAGATCCTGGACTCCAGGGGCAATCCGACCGTGGAGGTCGACGTGTTCCTCGACGATGGGGCTTGGGGACGCATGTCCGTCCCATCAGGAGCGAGCACCGGCAAGAACGAGGCGCTGGAGCTTCGCGATAATGACGAAGCGAGGTATGAAGGCATGGGAGTCCTTCAGGCCGTCTCTCATGTGAACAACAGGATCGCTCCTGCTGTCTTCGGATGTGACGCCTACGATCAAGAGACCGTAGATCGGATCCTCATTGATTTGGACGGCACGAAAGATAAGTCCAACTTCGGGGCCAACGCCATCCTCGGTGTCTCCGTGGCATTGGCTCATGCCGCGGCGGTGAGCAGGCAGGTCCCTCTCTACCGGTCGTTGGCCATGGACGGAAAGTTCACGCTGCCAGTGCCGATGTTCAACGTCCTGAATGGTGGGAGACACGCCGACGACTCAACGGACTTCCAGGAATTCATGGTCGTTCCCGCAGGATTCGACACGTTCCGTGAGTCCGTCCGCGCCGGCGCCGAGGTCTACCATGCCCTGCGCAAGGTGTTGCGTGATCGCGGTTTCGGCACCACCGTCGGCGACGAGGGCGGACCCGCCCCAAGCGGAGTTACAAACCTTGGAGCCCTCAATCTCGTGGTAGAGGCCATCGAGGCCGCTGGCTACCAGCCAGGCGAGCAGTGCTACATCGCCCTCGACGTTGCGGCAAGTGAACTGCGCCACCAGAACGCCTACATACTCATCAAGGAACGCCGCATTCTGTCGACCGAAGAACTGATCGACATGTACGAAGAGTGGGTCAATGGATACCCCATCATCAGCATCGAAGACGGGATGGCCGAGGACGACTGGGACGGTTGGGCCGCTCTCATGGAGCGGGTGGGGGACCGTGTTCAGATAGTAGGAGATGACCTCTTTACGACCAATCCGACCCTCATTCAAAGGGGCATCAACAGCAAGGCGGCAAACTCCGTGCTCATCAAGCTCAACCAGATCGGCACGGTGACGGAGACCCTCGAAGCCATCCGGCTTACCCAGGACACCGGTTGGGGCGTCGTCATCAGCCACCGATCCGGCGAGACCGAGGACACGACAGTCGCCGACCTCGCGGTTGGTACGGCATCCGGCCAGATTAAGGCCGGGGCCCCTTCTCGCGGCGAGCGCACGGCGAAGTACAACCGCCTCCTCCGAATCGAGGAAGAGCTGGAGCACGAAGCAGAGTTCGTGGGCCGCAAGGTCTACGGGGCCTATGAAGTGGAGCCGCCTTCAACCGAGCCGCTCTAACGCCCTCTCCGCCGTCCATGCGTCCGTAAACAACGTCAGGTTGTCGAGTTCCACGGGCGCTTCGTCACAACGCCCCTCCAGCAGCTCGACGAGTGCGTTGACCTTCTGAGCGCCGCCGGCAACCATGATGACCTCCGCTGCCGATTCGATGCGCTGCGGTGGCACCACGAGCACCTCGTCGTTGATCCCGTCTACGGCTTGGATGAGGACTTCCGGGTAGTCGTGCTGACCCGTCACGAAGAAGTGGTGCGCGATGCCGGCAACGCTGTCGAGCAGGGTCGGATCATCTGTCTGAAGCTCCTTGATCGTCTCGATATACGGCGCTATAGCCCCCAGCTGCACGTTCTGGTCGTGGTGGAGGAAGAACTGGTGCCTCGTGTTGAGCACCTCGAGCCCGACCAGCGCCATGTCGAGAGCAGGCCCACCGGTATCGGCAATCGCGCCGTCCTCCCGCCTTTCGCCGGAGATCCAGCCCCTCATGTAGGCAACGTTGCTCCGGGGGACCTCGAGAATGGAGGAGAGTTGAAACACGTTTTCGTCGGCGTCCAGCGCGCGGACCGTTGGGATCGCCCATGCACCCACCCTGGCGCCTCCGCACAGCGACTCGATGCGAATGCTCTGGTACCCCCTGAGGAGAAAGGACTTGTCCCTCGCGAGATCCGCCAGCGCCATGACGAGGAATCCCACCCCTCGTCCGGAAGAGACGCCGACGGTCATCCCCCGCCTGAGCCTAGTCGCGAAATACGTGGACGCCACCTGCCCGAGAGCCTGATGGAGCCGGTCGTGTGCCTCGTCCGCCCGGTTAGCTGCGCCGCTTTGATCAGGCTGCAAGTAATCGCTACAATGAGCATCAGTGACTCCCTCGACAACTGCGACGTGAGCGCGCCAGATGTGCGAACGCCGAGAGAGTTCCGCACTCAGTCTGTCGTCTATTCCGACGACGCGGGCAGCCGAATGCCCAGACTGTGTGTCGGAAAGCTCGAACCTGCCGTCGTCGAGCCACTTTGCCAACCTTCGGTGAAGGGTGGCGGGCGACCGGTGGTACTCTGCCGCTAGTTGCTTAAGGGTCCACCTATCGAGCAGGTACCTGGAGGCGATTTCGAGAGCTTCGCCGTCAAGATCGTCCGTGCGGTCAGGCATGTATCACCATGTCACAATTGTGAAACTACGTTTCATAAGTGAAATCATATACCGTATCTTTCATCGCTGTGAAACATGGTACCTTTGGGTACGTGGCGAGTCAATGCAGTTGAGGAATCGGTTCAAGTGGCCTATTCTTTGCCTGAAAGCCAAGTGACCGGCGCTGCAATACAATCGCTAAGGAGGCGAACAGATGACGACTCGGGTAGGAATCAATGGATTTGGGCGGATCGGGCGACAGGTCCTTAGGGCCATCATGGAGAGGCATCCGGACACCCTGAAGGTTGTCGCCATCAACGACCTGACGGATACCGCCACGAACGCCCACATGTTCAAGTACGACTCGAGCTACGGCATCTACCCGGGTATCGTAGAGGCCACTTCGGATGACGCCATCGCCATTGACGACCAGGAGATCGCTGTCATGGCGGACCGCGACCCGTCCAACCTCCCTTGGGGAGACCACGGCGTCGATATCGTGGTCGAATCGACGGGCTTCTTCACCGACGCCTCCGCCGCTTCGGGACACAAGTCAGGTGGGGCGAAGAAAGTCATCATCTCGGCGCCCGCTACCGGCGAGGACGCCACCATCGTCCTCGGAGTCAACGAAGATACCTACGACCCAAACACCCACGACGTTATCTCCAACGCCTCTTGCACTACCAATTGCATCGCGACGATGACGCGAGTCCTCCACGACGCCTTCGAGGTGAAGCGCGGCCTTATGACGACCGTGCACTCCTACACAAACGACCAGAAGATCCTCGACCAGGTCCACAGCGACCTGCGACGCGCCCGCGCCGCCGCGGTCAACATCATCCCGACGACCACTGGCGCGGCCAAGGCGGTCGGACTCGTGCTGCCGGAACTCAACGGCAAGATCCACGGCATGTCACTCCGGGTGCCGACGCCCACCGGCTCCGTGACCGACTTCGTAGCCGAGCTCGGCAAGGACGCCACTGAAGAGGATGTCAACGATGCCTACCGAGCCGCCGCCGACAGCCACATGGCCGGTCTTGTCGAGTACACCGAGGAGCCCATAGTCAGCAGCGATATCATCCGAAACCCGCACAGCAGCATCATCGACGGCCTGTCCACGATGTCGATGGAGGGCAACATGGTCAAGGTCGTTGGCTGGTACGACAATGAGTGGGGCTACTCCTGCCGCACGGCCGACCTCGCCGCCTTCCTGGCTGCAAAGGGCCTGTAGGAGCGCGCTGAAGGACCGTCGATGATGGATCTGGCAAAGGCCCTCATTATCGACCTGGACGACACAATTCTCGACTCCGACGGCAATGCCGATGGCGTCTGGCGCCAAGTCTGCCGGGAATTCGCCCCGCGCCTCGGCAACGTCTCGGCGAAACACTTGCACACCGCCGTCATGGACGCTCGAGGCTGGCTCTGGGGAGACCTTGAGCGTGCCCGTCGAGGACGCCTTGACCTGTCCCAAGCAACGCGGGACCTCTTGACGAGGGCATTGACCCACCTCGGGATTCTTGACGTGGCCGTCGTGGACGAGATGTCAGACCGCTACTCTTACCTGAGGGACGAAAAGCTCAGACCATTTCCCGGGGCCATAGATGCGCTGCAACGAATGAGAGACACAGGAGTTCGCATGGCGCTGCTGACAAACGGCAGTTCAGAATCACAGCGGGACAAGGTAGATAAACACGGTCTCGCAGAGTTCTTCGACCACATCCAGATCGAGGGTGAATTCGGTATCGGGAAACCAGACGAGCGGGCCTTCCGAAGCTCGCTCGATGCACTGGGCGTTGGTCCCCACGACGCATGGATGATCGGAGACAACCTTGATTTCGATATACATGGTGCTCAACTGGTTGGCATCTACGCGATATGGGTGGACGCCCACAACAATGGCCTGCCGGTCGAGACAACCGTCCGCCCCGACAAGATCATCAACTCGCTTCTGGAACTGGTCGCCCACGACACGGACTGAAGGACATTCCCGCGGGCGTGAGCCCCTTGCTCAATCCCCTCTCCCATCGTGGAAGAGTGTTGGGGTGAGGGTTATGGAGGCGCCGCGAATCCGGCTTAGAATCTAATCCCGCTCGTTGCCCTGAATTCAGCGACCGCCTCTCTGATTCTCCGGTACCCCTCGTAATCCGTGACAACCTCCTCCGGCCGCTCCTGGCTGCGGGCAAGGAACCCAGGCTCCCTCACCGACTTGACCGGCCTGCGACCGTCCTGGTACCGGATGTCGATACTCCACCTGATGGCATTCGTCCGGTTGGGCGGAGAAACGTGAGGCACGTGCTGGTGCATCAGGAGCGCGTCTCCTACCTCCATTGGGACAACGAGCGGTTCAAGGTCTTCCAGCTCGGAAACATAGCTGCTCGGGTCCCACTGATCCTCGTAGGGCGGGGTATGCAGATGTCCGCCCGGCAGCACGTGAAGGCACCCGTTCTCCTCGTCTACCGGCACCAGCGGCACCCAGAAGTTCGGCTCCGGCATCTGGGGTGCCGCCACTATGCGAGAAATGAACCTGCCGCCGCTGTCGTAGGCGGAAGGGCCAAGACCGTACCGTTGCTGCACGTACGTGATCCGCTTGGCGGCAAAATCGGTGTCCTCGTGCCAGCGGAAGTCGGCCACCCCGAAGTTCGGCAGCTTCGGTCGTAGCCGGTGACGACCCTGGCAGTGTACTTCCGGCCCGACAATGCCCTCAACGATGTCGAGAAAAGTTGGATGACTAAGTAGCCTGAACACTTCCGGCCCCACGAACTTGGAGTCGACCATCTCCTCATAGGCGTTCTCCGCGTCCTCGACGATACGCATGAACCGGGTTTCGAAGCCCTCGTCGGCGTAGAGCGATCCGGTCAGTCCATCCGCATGATAGTCCCGCGCGATTCGGTCAACCTCACCTTCGTACTCGTCAATCAACGGCTGAAGGTCGGTGCGGGTGAACAGCCCCTTGAACAGCACGTAACCCAACTCGTCGTACTGCTGCTTTTGTTCAGAGGTGAGTCCGGGCATCTGGTGCTCCTTTGGACAAAGCGTCCGTTGAGCCCATACTTTCCGAAATCGAGATCGAAGTCAAGCTTGGAAAGTCGATCGAGTAGATTGAATGTACAACGCTGCCGCCGAGGGGATAGAGGAAATTACAGAGTGACGGACTCAGGTATCTCGTCCAGCCCGAAATACTCGTGCTCCACCCGGTCGGCATAGACCCTGACGATACGGAAGCCTGCGGGGTCGATCCCCAGGGGGTAGCCTATGGCCCCCGATGCGACGATGTTGAGAGGCCCGTACTCGGCATAGGCATTCTTGTGCCAGTGGCCCGCGAACGCGTAGGTCACGCCGTATTCAATGAGCAATTCGACAATCTTCTCTCGCCGAACCCTAGGAACGTTAAGCATGTGGTCGGCTTCATCCAGGAAGGCGACAAACAGCGGGTGGTGCGTGAACAGCATGATGTGATCGACACCCGATTCCCGCGCCTTCGCCAGGTCGCTCTCGAGAAATTCGACGATTCCCTCCCACTCGCCCGGTGCACCCGTCGGGTCCACGCACACGGAGCTGTTGATGACCACGAAATGGCTGCCTCCATGGTCGAAGGAGTAGTTGTCAGGCCCATATCGCGCTTGGTAAGCGGCAATGCTCTCCGGCGTGGGTGGAACGCCGACGTCGTGGTTGCCGGAGACCCAACGCATGGGAATGTCGTCATCCAACATCTCTGTGAGGTTCAGGAGAAGATCGTGCTGTTCGGAATCTGTCTTGTCCTGCACAAGGTCGCCGCACGTAATCGCGAACGCCGGACGCAGTCGGTTGATCGCCTCAAGCGCACGCGTATAGTGGTCGGTCTCCTCGCTCATATCTGTCACGTCAGTCGGATAGATCCGCAGACCCTTCCGCCACCAGCGTTGGAGCTCCTCAGGGTCCCGACCATTGAA
Source organism: Dehalococcoidia bacterium (assembly GCA_963662435.1). Taxonomy (GTDB): domain Bacteria; phylum Chloroflexota; class Dehalococcoidia; order Lucifugimonadales; family VXLM01; genus VXLM01. The sequence continues at coordinate 636,187 of OY759598.1, forward strand.
TGACTTGAAAAGGCCGAATTGCGTGTCGGCCAACTGCACGAAGAAGAAGCTCATTTATCTAGTCCCAGCCAAAGACCTTATTAGTCCCGGCAAGAGGAATCCGCGCCATCGCCGACGCCTCGATGCTGAGGGCAACCATGTCCTCCGGCTCAAGACTGCGGACATCGCTCTTCCCGAGCGACCGCGTAAGGAGCGCCGCCTCCATGGTCATGGAGTTGAGGAAGTTTGCTACTCTGTCGGCTCCTTCGTCCGGATCAAGCCGTGCCTCGAGAACCGGGTCCTGCGTGGCCACTCCCACGGGGCACTTCCCGGTCTGGCAATGGTGGCATTCACCCGCGGGGACGCCCACCTCGCGCTCGAAGTCGGCTTCGGGGATATCACGATTGCAGTTGAGGGCGATGAGGGCTCCGATGCCGATCGCGACTGCGTCCGCGCCGAGCGCCAGCGACTTGGCCATGTCTGCCCCACTACGGATACCTCCCGACGCGACGAGGCTGACCTCCCCGTACAGCCCCATCTCCCGCAGCGCCTCCCGTGCCATTACTATGGCCGGTACCGTGGGAATGCCACTGTGATCGAGAAGCGCTTCACCGGACGCGCCTGTGCCTGCCACCATGCTGTCGATCACAATGATGTCGGCGCCTGCCTTCGCCGCGAGCTTCACGTCGTCTGATACCCTGCACGCCCCCAGCTTCACGCTCACGGGCACTCGTCCGTCGGTGGCTTCCCGGATCTGTTCGATCTTCACCGCGAGGTCGTCCGGGCCCAGCCAGTCGGGATGCCGCGCAGGACTTCGCTGGTCGATGCCGGACGGCAAGTCGCGGCTCTCGGCTATGTGGTCGAGCACCTTGACGCCCATGAGCATCCCGCCGGTGCCCGGCTTCGCTCCCTGCCCGACGACGATCTCCACCGCTTGCGCCCCGACGAGGTGGTGCGGGTTGAATCCGTACCTGCTTGGGAGCACTTGGTAGATGAGCTTTTCGGATGCCTCACGTTCGGCCTGGAGCATGCCGCCGTCTCCCGTGCAGCTCGCCGTGCCGACCATCGTGGCGGCCATGCCAAGGGCCTGCTTTGCGTGTCCCGAAAGTGCACCGTAGCTCATGCCGGTTATGTAGACCGGAGTCTCGATTACCAGCGGCTCGCTTGCGTAGCGTCCCCCGAGCTCGACCTGGGTGTTGCACTTCTCCTTGTAGCCCTCGAGCGGGAACCGCGTAAGTCCCGTTGAGAGAAACGACAGGTCGTCGAAGTGGGTGACCTGCTGAAATGTGCTGAAACCGCGAATCCTGTAGCGGCCGATATCCGCCTTCGCGTGTATGTCTTCGATGATGTGCTTCGCCCAAATCTGGCTGCTTGCCTGTACCATTGTAGCCCTCAGACCCACCGGCTAATTAATCGAGACGGGTGGGGAAGTTACACCGCCGACATCTCCAGACGTTCGAGCGTGTCGAAGTGGTAGAGTTTCTTTTCCGAAACGATCTTGCGAAAACGTGGCTTGTCGTCGATGCCGTTCTGTTCGAGAAGGTTCCAGAGCTCGATCAGTTCGTCTTCGGAGACTGGTTCCACCATAGCGTCAGTCCCGAGCGACCCGATCTCTCCGCCGACGTAGATGACGCCCTCGTACATCGAGTCGCCGACGGCCTCTCCCACGTCGCCGCACACGACGATGCGGCCCTTCTGCATCATGAACCCCGCGAGGAACCCGGCGTTGCCGCCGATGAGCAGGGTGCCGCCCTTCATGGAGATGCCAGCGCGTGCGCCCGCGTTGCGTCCAACGACAATCTCGCCGCCCCTCATGGTTGCCGCGACGGACGCTCCGGCGTCTTTCGTTACGGTAATCTTGCCGCTCATCAAATTCTCGCCAAGCGCCCAGCCTGCGTTGCCGTCGATGTGGACCTCAGGTCCATCCATGAGTGATGCGGCATAGTAGCCAACGCTTCCCTGCACGTTGATCTTGCATGGCTGCAGGATGCCCACGGCAATGTTGTGGCGCGCCTGTGGATTGAGAACCGTGATCTCGTCCGCAGACGCGGCGGCGTCCTTGATCTCGCGGTTAATCTCGGTGGTCGAGAGGTCCTTCGCGTCTATACGGACCACGTTAGGACCTCGTTCTCCTGCGGTTCCACGCGGTCAAGCTCATCGTCCGTGAAAACGCTCCGCAGAGCGATTTCCTCCGACGCAACGGCAACAACGTCCTCGGTCTGCATCGTGACGAGAGGCTTGGCGGCCCAACGGTCCTTCGCCACCCCCATGCCGTCCTTGGTCGAGACGAGATACGTGAACGTGCCGTCCAGGTCGTCCAACGACTGGGTGAGTACCGACTTGAGCGGATCGCCCTGGGCCAGCTTGTCGGCAAGGTACACGGCGATAAGCTCCGAGTCGTTCTCGGTGAGGAAGCGGTGACCCATCGATTGGTAGTGCCGCTTGAGCTTGTGGTAATTTGTAAGCTGCCCGTTGTGGACTACAGTCACGTCGGTGAACGGATATGCCCAGAAGGGGTGCGAGTGGGTGATGTCAACCTTGCTCTCGGTGGCCATTCGGACGTGCCCGATTCCATGCGTGCCGCGCATCCGGCTGATCTGGTGGGTCGTGTCCATATCGGTGGCTATGCCAACGTCCTTTACGACCTCGGACGCCTCGCCGATACTGTGAATCACCACGTCGTCGATCTTCATCAGGGCCTCGGCCAGGCGGGCCACCTCGCCCTCGTAGTTGACCGTAAGTCGGAAGAATCCGCCCCAAGCCCGGTTGGAAACGATCACGCCCCCGGCCCTTGAAATGGCCTCTTCTACTCGGGCGAGGGTAAGGCCTGCAGCCTCGGTGTCTTCAGTCCAGAGCCTGACAATTAGGTCTTCCGGCAACTCTTCGCCGACTACGGTGAATCCTGTCGAATCACGCCCTCGGTGGGCCATCGCGTCCAGCATCTTGACGAGATCGCTGCCAACGTCCGCAACTCCGTCTTGCCCGCTGTTCATGTACATGATGCCGCTAATGCCGCACATATGACCCCCGATTGCGAACGTTCTAATCCGCACAACATCGGGAAACAACTATAGCATCGGCATGGGTACCGAACAAGCTATTGAAGCTGGGCCAAGACTCCCGCCTTCGTCATTCCGACGGAAGCCGGAATCCAGAATGTGCAGCGAGGCTAGAGTCCGATTGTACACCGACGAATCGGTATAAGGAGGGTATGGTGCCGGAATTCCTTACGGTGCCTGAGAAGGTGAGACTGACTGTGCTGCCTCGCCTATGAGCTTACCCAGATCGCGGCTGAACTGTCCCTTGGTCAACACAAGATCGCATCCGGCTTCCTCTGCCCTCTTCAGCATAGTAACGTTGGTGTGTCCCCCATACCCGACGACCCGGGGCCGCGCCTCGCCACTTGCAATCACCGTCCTCACCGCTTCCCCCCAGAATTCCGCGTCTGCCTCAACATCGACTAGGACGAGGGCGGTCTCACCCTCCGCCATTTCCTCATGCAGCCGGGCGACTGACATGACCTGCCGGGTCTCGCACCCACTCGCAGTCGCAACGTTCTGAACGCGAGGCAAAAAGAATAGATTGGTCGCTACGACGAGGACTTTCTTGTTCATCCTACTTGAGACAACCCCCGCTCGCCGTTCTGCCGGATCAGCTTGATTGCCCCAGCCACACCATGGGGACTGCTGAACACTGCCGATCCCGCCACGAGCATCCGCGCCCCCGCGCGGACGACGCGCTCCGCGGTCTCGGGCCCTATGCCTCCGTCCACCTGGAGTTCTGCCGTCAATCCTCTCTCGTCCAGCATCCGGCGAATGTTCTCGATCTTCTCGACCGACGACTCGATGAAAGCCTGTCCCCCGAATCCCGGATTGACCGACATGACGAGCACCAGGTCCAGGTCAGAGAGTATCTCTTCCAGAACAGTCACCGGCGTGGCCGGATTCAGGGCAACTCCCGCGAGCATACCCGCGTCTTTGATCTGCTGGACCACCCGGTGAAGATGACGCACGGCCTCAACGTGGACAGTAATCAGATTAGTCTCTGCCTCGGCCAGTGCCGGTATGTACCGCTCGGGATTCTCTACCATCATGTGCACGTCGAATGGTGCGTCCGTCTGCTTTCTGAGCGTCTTGATGACAGGTGGTCCAAAGGTCAGGTTCGGCACGAAGTGACCGTCCATCACGTCGAGGTGAATGGAGTCGGCGCCGCCCTCAACTGCCTCCAGTACCTGCTCGCCGAACCGAGCGAAGTCCGCCGAAAGGACCGAGGGAGCAATCTTGATGCGTTCAGGCACTGGCTTCCGCCTCTAACTCGGACTTTGCGGCTTCTAATGCGGCATCAACTCTTCCGGGGGCAGTGCCGCCGATGACGTCACGCGCGCCGATGGAAGACTCAATCGTGATGTCCAAAACATCGTCGTCAAACAGTTCGGAGAACCTGCGATACGTGTCGAGATCGAGTTCGTCCAACCGCTTGCCCGACTCGACGGCATGCTGCGACAGCCGCGCGACGATCCCGTGGGCCTCGCGGAAGGGCATTCCCTTGGCGACGAGATAGTCGGCAACGTCCGTCGCCAACGCATAGCTGTTCAGCGCGGCTGCCCGCATCCGGTCGGACTGTACTTTCATCGTCGATACCATTCCCGCAGCTGCCTGCAGCGTTGGCAACAGCGTGTCGACGGTGTCGAACAGACCTTCCTTGTCCTCCTGCATATCCCGGTTGTAGGTCAACGGTAGCCCCTTCATCGTCGTAAGCAGGCCGACGAGATTCCCGTATACACGTCCCGTCTTGCCGCGCGCAATCTCCGCAAAGTCGGGATTTCGCTTCTGGGGCATGATGCTGCTTCCGGTCGTGTACCTGTCGTCAAGACGAACGAACCCAAACTCATCCGATGTCCAAAGCACGAGTTCCTCCGCGAGACGGGAGAGGTGCATCGCGCATGTTGCGGCAGCCGAGTGAAAGTCTAGTAGAAAGTCCCTGTCGGAAACTGCGTCCATGCTGTTGGCCGAAATCCTTGCAAAGCCGAGTTCCCTTGCGACGAATTTACGGTCGATGGGGTAGGGCACTCCAGCCATCGCACCGCTGCCGAGCGGCAAAACGTCGGCGGAATCTCTTGTCCGCCGCATCCGGTCGGCATCGCGCCCGAACATCTCGAAGTAGGCCAGCATGTGGTGGGCGAACAACACCGGCTGTGCACGTTGCACATGCGTATAGCCTGGCATGACCGCCCCGTGATTTCCGTCCGCCTTCTTTATGAATGCTGCTCTCAGGTCGTGAATTGCATTCAAAGCATAGCCGACTGTTTCCTTGACGTAGAGCCGCACGTCGGTTACCACCTGGTCGTTGCGTGAGCGGGCGGTATGCAGCTTGCCTGCGACATCCCCGATCATCTCGTACAGCCGCCGCTCGATGTTCATGTGTACGTCTTCAAGCTCGTCGCGCCATGGGAAGGCATCTTCCTCAATCTCTTGGCTTACCTGTCCGAGCCCGGTGACGAGCTGATCGGCCTCGTCCACGGTGATGATGCCCTGGCGTGCCAGCATCCGAGCGTGTGCGACCGAACCGGCAATATCCTGCCGATAGAGCCGCCGGTCGTAGTGCAATGAGACGGTATAGCGTGAGATGGCGTCCATGGGAACGACTCTGCCCGTCTACGATGGGCGCTTTGGAACGAGGAAGCGCCTGCGCAGCGTGAGCACCAACTCCCCCCGCTGGTTGTGGCCACGGCTCTCCATGTAAACGATTCCGCGGTCGGGCTTGCTGCGAGACTCGCGGACCTCAAGTATCTCGCTCTCGGCGTAGATCGTATCCCCGTGGAAGACCGGGGCCTCATGGCGTATCCGTTCGTACTCGAGGTTGGCTACCGCCTTCCCAGACGTGTCGGGCACGCTCATCCCAACAACCAGGCTCAGTACCAGCGGGCCGACGACCAGGATCTTGCCGTGCTGGTGACGGCTCATGTATTCCTCGTCAATGTGGAGAGGATTGGTGTTCATCGTCAGAAGCGTAAATATGTGGTTGTCGGCCTCCGTGATGGTCTTGCCAGGCCAGTGCTTATACACATCGCCCGGAGTGAATTCCTCGAAATAGTGGCCGTAGGTGTCCCTGGCGTCGTGAATCACTGGATGCTTCTTTCTCCATTCTCTTGGTCTGAGTTGGCAGTAGCCCGCCGACGTAGGTGAGCGAAGGCGGGGTCTCTAGTATACACAACCGCCTTCCGCACCTACGACGTTTAACGCCGATATCGAGGCTCGGCAAGCTGGATCTTGTCTACAAACGCGAGGGGTAGGACGAGTACTTCACTATGATCTCGACATCGTGAACGGTGACACCACCGACCATGTTCTCTGGCCGCCCGTCCAGAGAGAGAGTCAACGTATTCCACCCCTTTCCCGGTCGGACACCGTGCAGATAGAACTCCAGTTGCTGCGCCGCATAGGGCCCGAATGGGTGCCCGTAATCGCGCGACATCGCCTCGTCGGCTAGCGACTTACCGTTGATTCTCACCGAGAAGGTGTCGTGGGTCATCAGGTTGTCAACCTTCATTCGCAATGTCACGCTCTTGATTCGGTCGGCCTTGCCCTCGATGTCGTCGGAGACGTAGAACGGCACGTCGTACTTCTTGTCCGGATCTGCACAGGGTATGGCAACCGGCACGGGCTGGTCATATTCCATGGCCGTGGCCTCATCCTTTCGTTCGGCCAGGAAATAGTGCTTTGTCTTCTCGACCATCAGGTCGGGATCTCCCATGTCGGTGAGATACCTGCGAACGCCGTCACCATGAGGCCAGTCTGCAAAGTAGGTGTACAGCCCGTCGGCGCCGCGGTCCCACATGTTCATGGCTGCGGCGCGCATCTGCTCGGAAGAAGCAAAGACGCGCTCCGGCGCTCCGCTGCCCTCGTCGGCAAGATGCGGTTGGAGCATTCCATAGACCGACGTTCCCGTATCGGCTGCGGCCTCCAGGACCCAGTCGATCGGCATGTTCTGATCGAGGATGAAGTACGTGTACATCATCGGCAGCACGTAGTCCACTGAACCGTCCTCGATCCACTGTCGGACGTCGTAGCCAGCACGCCGGTTCATGGCCTCGGTCGGGTAAATGCGTGCCCCGACCACGCCACGACCTCCCGGCCGGTTGTGGACCGTATCTGCAACTGAGCGAACGAAGTCGGTGACAGTCGAGGTGTGCTCGTCTACGTCCTCTTCGCGAAGGGCATGCGGCCCTCCTCCTGGTGGACACGAGAAGTCCATTTCGATGCCATCGGTCTGGTACTCCTGAGCAAGCTCCTTGAGTACGGCGATTTTCGCGTCCCGGACCTCTTGATGAACGTAGCCGCGCCCTTCAGGAGTGAGCATGGACTTGTCCGCCCCAAGATAATTGGTCATTCGCACGCTGGGAATAAACTCCATTCCCTTGTCGTGCGCTCGGTCTATGAGAACAGTGAGGGGATCGAGTCCCTGATCGATGAGACTTTGCATGTTGTACCACACGTGGTAGTACGCCACGTGATCGAACGGTTGAATGTCCGAGCCGAACCGCTGGCCAACCTTCGAGGGGTAGAACAGTCCGTCGCCTCTCTCGACCATGTACACGAAGGTATCGACGCTTGTACCGGCAACATCGTCGATGGGCCGCCAGGTGTCCTCCATATTCATTGGCGGATCGAATACGAACAGGTAGAAATGTCGAGCGTCGTTGGCGTAGATGACTCTTTTCCGTTTCATGGCGCGACTCCTTAGTGTCGAAGCTTCGAGTCTTTGGTTAGATAGCGCATTCGCCTCTGAGGTGCCTAAGTATAATGCAGCCTGCGAAGTTCAGACAGTCTCTCTACATAGGTGCGGGAACGCCAATTCGTGCGAAACTCAAACTGATCACTCATGGGATTGCAGGGATATGGAAAGAGACTGATGCTGAGGCCCCGCGAAATCAAGGAAAACACAGAGGGCCGGTATAGTGTTGACAATGCTCTAAAAGGAAGATATAGTCCACAGCGTAAGTACAAACGTGTACAAATGTGCGTCAAACGAAGGCAACTAAAGGGCTCTGAAAGACTTAGAAAGTCAGAAATCTGAAGGGAGGACAGTATGACGAACAGGATTTGGAAATATAGTCTAGCAGCGGCGCTTGCTGCAGTTGTCCTGGCGGTCGTTGGAATAGCCTGCGCGGCCGAAGAACCGGCCGATCCTCAGCAGCCTGCAGCTGCTAGGGCTGCCGCCCCCGCCGCGCCCGCGGTGTTCCCGTCGGGCCAGGAACCGGTAGTCGCTCCGTCTCAACAGCAGCAGCAGCCGGCCCAGGCAGCGCCCGCTCGAGCGCCGTCGCTTCCGAACCCGGCTCAGGCGGCTGCGGCCGCGAGTGGTACCACAGCGGGCCCAACGGCCCGAACCGGCGAGGACCCGGCAATGGCTATGGCGATGGAGGGGTACATGCCGCCTAAACTTGAGCCTGGTGCCTATCCCGCCACGCGGTTCTGCGACCACTGCCCGACGCCTAAGACGTTCAACGAATCGCCGACATCGGCGTCCCTCGCCCGGCAGGGCGCGATCCTTCCTCTCGAACAGCGCCTTGCTGTTCCTGAGGACGTGCTCATCTACATGCCGGGTGATGAAATCGGTCAGTACGGCGGCCAGATGCGCGCAACCACCACGGGCAACATCGAGCTCATCGAGGGCATGACGATGATGTCCGGGCTCGGCGGGTCCCCGGACGCCATCTTCAACGTGCCTGTGGGCTTCAAGGCGTTCGAGACCAACGAGGACGCCACGGTGTTCACCGTCAACATCCGCCGAGGCATGCGCTGGCACAGCGGTTACCCATTCACGATGGAGGACATCCGCTTCGCGCTTGAGGACCAGATGCTCAACAAGGAGCTCATGCCCGGCCTTCCCGCCGTGCTCAAGTCGCCGATTACCGGCAACGACATGCGGATAAACTTCGTCGACGACTCGACCTTCACGGTCAACTTCGACGACCCCAACTGGAGCTTCGCGGAGTCGAGCGCGGTGAGAGTGTTCGCCGGCATCAAGGGTTGCCCGAGGTGCTTCGTTTCGCCTTCACACGTTCAGAAGCGTTTCCACATCAAGTACAACGCATCTGAGATTCCGGCGCTCTTGGAAGAGTATGACCAGCCCAACTGGACCAAGCTAGTCACCACTATCCGGTGCGTGATCTGCTACAACGGCCATCCCTCTGAGGCCATCCCGATGGAGTTCGACCCGAACTACATCTACAAGGGTGAGCACTACATCCCGTCCCTTGGCGGCTGGTACATCGATTCCGGTGGAACGCGACAGGGCGGCGGTGACCTCATCGCTCACGTTCGCAACCACTACTACTACGGCGCGGACCCCGAGGGCAACCAGCTTCCGTACGCGGAAGGCTGGCTGAACGTCACGACAGGCAGTCGCGAGGTTGCGGTCTTCCGCACGATGAACGGTGAGTCGGACTACACGCGGCACGACCTCGCGACCGAGGAGATGCCGCTTTACCTGGCGAACTCCGAAAAGGGCGACTACAGCGTGCTCAAGCACGACCTGACGGACGGTGCCGACTCCACCTTCGTCGTCAACCAAGAGTACGTCGAGGACCCGGAGATCGGCCACCTTTTGCGCACGAAGGACTTCCGTATCGCGCTCTCGCTCGCGTGGGACAGGGGCGGAACGAACGAGGCGCTCGCCGCTGGACTGGGCGTACCGCAGAACATGATGCCGCACAGCTCGACCCCGTACTTCGCAGGTGAAGAGTTTAGAATCGTCGACACCGAGTACGATCTCGAACGCGCCAGGTCCCTGATGGAGAAGATGGGCTACACGGACGGCAACGGAGACGGCTACTATGACAAGAAGGACGGCTCCGGTCCGCTGACGCTCAACTTCCTCTCGTACTGGGTCCACTGGCCGTACGCTAAGTGGGTCGCAAACGACTGGGACAAGCTTGGCATCAAGGTGACAACCAAGGAACAGTCTCCTTGGAGTTTCACGAACGCGATTCCTCCAACTGAGTACTTCGCGTTCTTCGCATCGCCTGAGGGCGGCACGAATCCCTGGTCGAACATGTGGAATCGCGTTGCCCCGACCACCAAGGACGCGCAGGGTCCCGCCATTGGCCAGTACTTCGCGACCCGCGGTGAAGAGGGTATGGCGCCGACCGGCGGCGATCCTAAGTACCAGGACGTCTACGGGAACATGGCGCCCGACGGCACCTACCCGGCGGACATCGACAATCAGTTGATCCGCTACCAGGAGATCATCTCCGAGGGACTCGTCCGAGCGTTGCTCGATCCTTACCGGGTCGACATCGGCAAGGAGCTCTTCAGGGAGAATGCTCTTGACAAGTACAAGATAGGCGGTCTTGCCTACTCCGGCATCTTCCGCGCTCTGAAGCTCAAGAGGAACAACGTCAGGAACGTTCAGAAGAACTGGATGGGTAGCGGGCCAATCGAGGCCTTCTACTTCGAGGACGGCATCGATAACGCCAACAACCCGGGGAACCGCTCGAAGCGCTACAATAGCGTGAACTTCCTCGATCCGGGCTACTGGGACTAGGAGTGCTGAACATAGACCTTGCCCTCGCAGGCTAGGTGAATAAGCAAGAGGCCCGGAGGATATCCTCCGGGCCTCTTCTTTTTTCTCTGGCCGCCGGTGAGTCGTTGCGCTCCCTACAGCTCGTCCTCCTCCTCGTCATCGCTGGACCCGCGCCGCCCCGGTCCCCATCCATCGAAGGAGATGCGTTTGAACGACTCCGCAAACTTCATCCCCTTGCCCTTGGCTCGTTCTCGTCTGCCCCTCTTCATGGAAGCAGTAATCTCCTCATCGGTGCCGGAAAGCTGGGAGGCGTGTCGTAGCAGTGCCTCAATCGACGTGTCGATACTGTCGGTCACGTCGATCCATGTGTCTGGTGAGGGATGCCCCATAACCCAGACCTCCCTAACCTTGTGCGTTTCGAGCCCTTCATCGAGCAGCTCTGGGAAAGTGAGGTGATCCCGCGCGGTGGGGAACACCGCCGCCATCGCGGCCTCTCCTGCCGCCATATGGTCGGGATGGCCGAATCCGTACCCTCCATCGAGGTTGCGCATCGGGTACATCGTGATGAGCACGTCCGGCTTATGTCGACGGATCTCCGCTGCTATCTGCCTCCGAACCTCCAATGTCGGCTGGAGATAAGCGTCGGGATGGTCGAGAAACACGACATCCTTCAGGCCCAATACCTTACCGGCGTCGATCTGTTCCTCGCGTCGAATCCTTGCCAGGTCATCCGAGGTCAGGGAGCGGTCGCTCGTTCCCTTGCTCCCGTCGGTGCACATCACATACACAACTTCCCATCCCTTCGAGCACCACTTTGCGACCGTGCCGGAACAGCCGAACTCGGCATCGTCCGGATGGGCCACTACCACCATTCCTCGACCGTATTCTTCGTTCCACTCTGACATCGGTTAATTCCTCAATGTTTCGCTCTGCTGGCTGCTGATAATAGAACGTATGCGATATCTAGGCAACTTGGATCGCAGCGCCTTTCGTCCGTTCTACCTGATGGATAGCGCGAACTCACTGGTAAGTAGTGCGTCACTCGCGCTCTGAATGAATTCCATGAAGAGGGCAGGGTAGACGCCAACAACAATTATTGCCACGAACAACACACTGAGCACACCAACCGTAAGACGGGGCACTCCAACGGGCGAAGAGTCATCGGCCTTCTCAATGTAAATCTGGCGAATGACCATGAGGTAGTAGTAGAGCGACACCAAGCTCATCAGGATTGCCAGTCCCGCTAGCCAGAGAAGGCCCTGCGCCGCCGTTGCAGTGAACAGGTAGAACTTGCTCGTGAAACCGGCAAATATCGGAAGTCCGGCCAACGAAAACAGCGAGACGGCCATGACCATTGCCAGTCCGGGCGCTCGTTTGCCCAGTCCAGCAAATGCGGACACAGATTCGCTGCCCACTGAGTTGGAAACGGTGCTCACAACCAGGAACGCGGCCATGTTCGTCACTCCGTAGGCAACGATGTGCAGCATAATGGCGTTGGTCGCCAGGTGCGAACGGTCGAGCGACAACTCGCCGCCCGAGCCGAACGCGGCAAGGGCTGCAACCCCCATCAACATATATCCCGCGTGCCCAATGCTCGAATACGCAAGCAGGCGTTTGATGTTGCTCTGCGCGATGGCAAGGAGGTTACCGACCACCATTGTCACCACCGCAAGGACTACGATTATCAATTGCCATTCAGTCGCTAACGGCAAGAGCCCCTCGCCGAACAGGCGCATGATAAGCACAAAAGCCGCTGCCTTTGATCCGACAGCCAGGTAGGCCGTTATCGGCGTCGGCGCTCCCTCGTAAACGTCCGGAGCCCACATGTGGAAGGGGACTGCTGCTACCTTGAACCCCATGCCGGCGATGATGAGCACAATACCCACCAGGAGTCCCGGCGACAGTGTTCCTATGCTTGCCAGAGCTTGGCTCATTCCCTCGAACGTAGTCGTCCCAAGGTGCCCGAATACCTGGCTGATTCCAAAGAGCAGGAAAGCCGACGACAGCGCGCCAAGGAGGATGTACTTCGTCCCCGCTTCATTCGATCGTTCGTTGTACCGGTCGAACGCTACGAGGACGTACAGGCTGAAGCTGAGCAATTCCAGCGAAATGTAGGCTGTCAGCAGCTCGCCCGATGAGGCCAGGAACATTGCGGCCACGACCGTGAAGAGAAGGATTCCGTAGTACTCACCCGGGTAGTCGAGCCGTCGCCGGACGTACTCGACGCTCGACAGGATCGCGACTGCTCCAAGGACGAGGAAGAACCCTTTGAAGAACAGTGCGAAGTCATCGATTCGGATAACGCCATCGTACAGGACGGTGTCCTTGCCCCAGAGGAAGATAAGCGTAAATGCGAGGATGCCTATGAGTCCCAATGCCGAAGCATAGCCCAACCAGTGCTTCCGTTCGGACGGCGCGAAGAAATCTGCAACGAGAACGAGGACCGCCAATACGGTCACGAACGCTTCTGGCAGCAGGAGTGTGAAGTCGTTGCCCATCTAGCCCGCCCCCGCAACGCGCGTCAGGAGGTCCGTCACGTTCCCATCGATGATCCTGAGGAATGGGAATGGGAAGACTCCCATGAGCAGGATGAAGCCCGCAAGTATGACTGAGGCTCCCACCTCACGCCTTGACAAGTCGGTCTGATCACGCCACTGCTCCGCCAGCTCTCCGAAGAACACCTTTGCAATGAGCCGCAATATGTAGACTGCGGTGATTGCCGCGCCGACCACGCCAAGCGCCCCCAGTATAGGGTATGTCTGGAAGAGACCCAGGAAGACGAGCAGCTCGGAAACGAACCCGCTCAGTCCCGGCAGTCCCAGGGACGCCAGACCTGCCACCGCAAAGAGCCACGCCGTGGTTCCCATCCGCTTTGCCAAACCTTCCAATACGCCAATGTCCCTCGTGTGTGTCCGATCGTAGATCCCACCCACAACCGCAAAGAAGAGCGCAGTCATCACTCCGTGCGAGAACATCTGCATGACCGCGCCGCTAACACCGAGGTGGTTTAGGGTGGCCAGTCCCATGATCACGTAACCCATGTGGCTGACGCTCGAATAGCCGATGACGTACTTCAGGTCGCGTTGGCCCATCGCGGATATCGCCCCGTATATGACGTTTATCGCCCCCAGCACGACCAGAACGGGCATCCAGTCCTGTGCTCCTTCGGGCAAGACGGTCATCCCCACGCGGAGAATTCCGTATGCCCCCAGCTTCATGAGCACCCCTGCGTGGACCATGCTCACGGCCGACGGTGCCGCCACGTGTCCGTCCGGCGACCACGTGTGGAACGGCCACATTCCGGCCAGGACGCCGAATCCGACCATCAGCAGCGGGAAGACTATACGTTGGAAGCCTAGGGAATACTCGACCTGTTCCAGTACCTGCAGATCGAAAGTCCCAGCACTGGCCTCGACGAATATGGCCAGGAGCGCGATCCAGATAAGCACACTTCCGGCGACGAGGAAGAGCATCAGCTTCATCGCACCGTATTCCTTCGTTCGAATGAAGTTCTTGAAGGTCGAACTGCTCCCCCAAACCCCGATCAAGGGATACATGGGCAACACGGCGAGTTCATAGAAGAAGAACAGGAAGAACAGGTCAAGAGAGACGAAGACTCCGAACACGCCTGAAAGCAACAGGAAATAGAGGATGAAGAAGTCCTTATTGCGATCGGAGATGCTCCAGGAGATGAGCGTACCCGTGAACATGACGATGCCGGTGAGCAGCACCATCATCGCGGAGATCCCGTCCACTCCCAGCGAGAATGTTATCCCTCGCTCGGCGAACGGCCACGGCCCTGGAATCTCCAGCCAATCCCAGGCCCTGAGGAATTGGTAGCCGCCCTCTACATGGTCATACAGGAGGAAGACGTAGAAGCTCAGGAACATGACCACGAGAGACGTGATCGTGGAGATCCACCGCACGTCCTTTGAACGGTATGCAGGAACAACTAGGAGGATGCCGGCTCCGATGAGCGGCAGAACGATTAACAGGAACAGAGCGTAGCTGTCAAATGTTTCCATTCAGCAAGGTCGTTACAGCAAGACGACGCCTTTGCATCGGCGTCGCCTCGTTGCCTTAGGTTTTCTGGGAATGTGGACGGCCTACCAGATAATACCACCAACAGGCGTCCGACACACTGCATTGTTGCTGCAAGCTTAGTTTGCGCGACCCGATCCCGGTCCTATCATTCAGGACGGGCAGTACCGCCATACTATCTCCGAGTTAGCCCCATCCTGTCGGGTTGATGTCGAAGGCAACACCTTGAGGGTCCATCCACTTCTTCTCTCCGACCCATTCATCAGGAGTGCCTTCACGGTTGCCGTACTTCTGGTTGTAGTCGGTCATCTCCTGTCCACCAAGGGCCGACATCTTCTCCTCAACAGAGTTCAAGTCCTCGATCTTGATGCCGAAATGGTGCAGCCCCGGCCGACCTCCGCCGTACCGGTCGGCCCTGAACTCCAGCAGGGCAAAGACAATATATCCGTCCGTCAAAATGACCGCCTCGTCGCTCCGGGAAAGCTCATCGAGTCCGAACGCGCCCTTATAGAATTCAGCGGACCCTTCAAGGTCTTTTGTAGTTAGAGCAATGTGTCTGATCTTCGACATACCGGTCCTCCAGTGGTGCAGATGGGCCGACGGACGGCCAGCGTTATCCTACACCATGAAAGGCGCGAACAATTGGATTCTTAGAAGTCGTCACGTGAACCGACGGGATTGCTGTTCTATAGGGTACTTTCATCTAGCTCCCTCGGAGCGTACTCGACTGCTCTCACTGTGCACATGGGCTCGACTGTGCCTTGGACAAGTGGTCTTAATGTGCAATTTGAAAGAAATATATAATCTATATATCGCGGGAGGTGAAAATGGGTGCTAAGTCACGCCTAGCTAGATGGGGTTCCAGCTTGGCTGTCCGTATACCCAAGCCAGTTGCCGAGCAGTGGGGTATTCAGAAAGGCTCGCCAATTGAGATCATCCATCGTGGTGACCATGTCGTCCTCCAAAGGAAGACGTATGAATTGGGATCCATGCTGGAACAGACGAATGAGGCCAACCTCCCCTCCGAATGAGATCCCGGCCCTCCTCAGGGCGGCGAAGAATGGTAGACCGAGACTACGTGCCCGCAAGAGGCGATATAGTCTGGCTGAGCTTTACGCCACAGGCAGGGCACGAACAAGCCGGTCATCGGCCGGCAATGGTGCTACGTCCGTAAGCCTACAACGCAAAAACAGAGTTGGCGCTATTCTCCCCCATTTCCTCGAGAGTGAAGGGATACCCTTTCGAGGTTCAATTACCCGTTGCTGCTGCCGTGTCAGTTGTGGTCCTATCAGACCGGATAAAGAGTCTTGACTGGAAGGCTGGGAATGCGCAGTTTGAGTGTCGCACGCCTGGTCAGGTCGTCAGCGAGGTCCTAGGCAAAGTAAACGTGCTCTTGAAGTGACGGCGTTTTCCCATCTCCTGAAGACCCGCTACTCAGTCCTGATCCACCATACCGCCGCAAGAACAACGATACCAAGCGCCATCGCAAGACCGTAGTTGTAGAGTCGCCCCGACTGCACATATCTGGCGCGAAATGCTGAGAAGCGCACCATGAGCGCGGGACCGTCCACACCGGTGTCGTTGACGACTACTCGATCGAACACCGCGAGCGCGCTGCCGAGGGCAAGCACTATCCGGTTTATGCCCCATTGGAACGCGTCGTCCACGTAGTATTTGTTCAGCACGAGCCGGTATAGGGGACCGAATCGTTGTGCAATCGTTTCGTGAGAAACACTTCCTCGAATGTATGTGACCCATCCGAGCAAAACGCCGAAC
The DNA here is from genome assembly GCA_963662435.1 of Dehalococcoidia bacterium. GTDB lineage: Bacteria > Chloroflexota > Dehalococcoidia > Lucifugimonadales > VXLM01 > VXLM01. The sequence goes on from OY759598.1 coordinate 652,507, forward strand.
AGGGCCAGGGCTACGGAGAGTGCGACAAGCCACGGCACGATGTGGAACTTCTCCTCGTGGTGCAGGAACTCTTGGTCGGCCAACAGGAACGCCCCGAAGCCGTCGTACGAACCGGGCCAGTTGAACGCCAATGCGCATCCCACCACCGACCCGATTGCGAGCAGCACAAGCGGGAATGTAATCATCCTCGGAGACTCGTGCGCGTCGTCGGTGGTCCTCGGCTGGCCGAAGAATACGACAAATGCGACTCGTGCCATGTAGAGAGCACTGAGTAGCGCACCCACTAGGGCAAACGTCAAGAAAACTGGCCCGCGAGCATCGACGACCGCCGCAAGCACCTCGTCCTTGCTCCAGAACCCTATGAATGGCGGGATGCCCGCCAGCGACGCTGCTCCTATGATGAATGTATTTCCGGTGATGGGCATCTTCTTGATAATCCCGCCGAGCTCCCATATTCCCGCCTTGTGGGTCGCGTGATTCACGCTTCCCGCGCCGAGGAACAAGAGGGCCTTTGCAGCCCCATGCGCAACGAGATGAAGCATCGCGGCGCCCAGAGCCCCAACTCCTAACGCAAGCATCATCAGCCCCAGATGGCTGATCGTCGAATAGGCGAGCACCTGCTTGAAGTCATTCATCACGAGGGACAACGTGCCCGCGTAGATGAAGGTAAACAGCCCAACGATGGACACCACGAGAAGCACGTTTTCTCCCATCTCGAAGAGGGGGAGGAGTCGCCCAACGAGAAAAACTCCGGCCGTCACCATCGTGGCCGCGTGAATCAGCGCGCTGACCGGCGTTGGGCCTTCCATCGCGTCCGGAAGCCATACGTGGAAGGGGAATTGTGCCGACTTTCCCATCGCGCCGAGGAAGATCAGCAGCGTTGCCACGGTGAGCGTTCCACTGTCGATTCCGCCCTGCTCGGCCACGTGGAAGATGGTCGATATGTCGAATGTGCCCGTCGCGCGAAAAAGCAGGATGATCCCGATTAGCAGGCCAACATCCCCAATCCTCGTGGTGATGAATGCCTTCTTCGCCGCCTCGGCCGCGGACCTTCGTTCCCACCAGAACCCGATGAGCAGGTAGGAGCCCAGTCCTACAAGCTCCCATGCTAGGTAGAGAAAGATGAGGTTGTCCGCCAGCACGAGCGCCAACATGGCTCCGGCGAACAGGGCATGGACGGCGTAGTACCACCATAGGCGGCCCTCGCCCCTCATATATTCCAGCGAATAAACCTGGACGAGCAGAGCGACAAAGGTGACGAGCCCAAGCATGGTGACCGAAAGCCGGTCGACGATTATGCCCCAGGATATCGTCGTCTTGCCAAGAACGATCCAGTCGATGGCGAAAGTTCGCGCGCCGTTGGCCGTAAGGTCGGCGAGGACGTACCAAAAGATGATAAATCCCAGCGCAATTGCCGCGATCGGAATATAGACGCCTTGCCTGGGCAGGAACCTTCCCAACGCCGCCGTAATAAAGAAGGCCGATACGCTAAGCGCGGGAATCACCCACGCCCACTGCGCCGTTATGGTGTCGGACAGCGGCATACTATGCGGGGCGGTCCGTCAACTCGGGAAACCGCCGGACTGAGAGAACCCTTAACTGCACCTTGGCCGCTACTTCTTGGCCGCTTGGAGGTTGTCTTTGATGCCTCTGGCCTTGAGGTAGTCCGCGGTGGAGACGAGATTCAGGTCCTTGTCCAAGAAGTAGGTCTTGGGATAGGCATTCACGCCATATGCCTCGGCTATAGTGCCGTCGAAATCCGCTCCTACAATGAACTCCAGCTTTTTGTCCGTTACGTAGGACTGGCCGGATTCCGTGTCGCTTCCTCCGGGATCCCATTCCGACTTGCTGTCCGCGGCGACCTGTATCGCAACGAAGTGCACATCATCCATATTTGCGATATAGGAGTCCTTGAGGAGGAACATCAGCTCCTGGCATTGCGTACACGCCGGGAACCAGAAGTTTATGACAACGGGCTTGCCCCGGAGATCTGATAGGTTGACCACTTGGTCTCTCGCGTAATTTGTGTTTTCGTACACCGTAAGTGCGAAGTCAGGTGCGAGCTGACCAATCTCCGCTTGTGCGGCCGCAGCGATTGTTGATCCGCTTGTGACCGCCCCACTGCCTTCGTTTGACCCTGCACTCGATGTCCCGCCCGTCGCCCCACCTCCTGTTGAAGCTGCTCCCTCCGTATCCCCTCCGGTTTCTCCGCCGCCTCCGCTGTCGCCACCCTCACTGGCACCTCCACACGCCAGAACAAGCGTGAGCAGCAAAAGCACAGGAACTATCAAACCTAAAGACCGTTTGCGAAGCCTCATGTCGTCACCTCTCACCACTTCATTAGGTTTATTTCATCCACATTGACTGTGGAGCGGTTTCTGTACAATCTTAGAATAATCGCCAGCGCCAGCGCTAGCTCCGCGGCAGCAATGGTGATTACGAACACTACAATCACTTGCCCGAGGGCCCTGCTGGGATCAGCAAAGTCGGCAAACGCCGCAAAGCCGATCAAGTTGACGTTGACCGCGTTTAGCATAAGTTCGATTGACATCAATATCAAGACCGCGCTCCTCCGAGAAAGCACGCCATACAGCCCAATGGCAAAAAGGGCCGCGGCGACAATCTGGAAATGGACAAGCTCGATCATTCACGTCCCCTGTTTGCGCCGACCATGACGACTACGCCAATCAGGGCCACCAGCAACACGAGTGATGCGATCTCGAAGGGGACCGCCCACTGTTCGAATAGTGTCTGACCCAAGTTCTCCAGCGTCACTGCCCTCCGATCAGAGACGGTTTGCACTGTCGTGAAGACCGCCGCACCCGCAAGAAGGATGAACATTGCCGCCGCCACAAGAGCAGCTACTGGCCACTGGCGGTTACCGGATAGATTCTGAAAATCTTCGATTCGCGTCAGCATTAGGGCGAAGAGGATTACGATGACTATCGCTCCGCCGTAGATCAGTACCTGTACAAGTGCGAGGAACTCAGCGAGCGCAGTGAGAAATATCCCGGCCACCCCGATTAACGACGCAAGCAGGGCAAATGCGGCATACACCACATTTCGCGTCGTAACCACACCCAAAGCACCGCCAAGTGCAACGGCGGCTGCAATGAGGAATATGATAAGTGAAAGGGACAAGAGCTAGTCCAACCTCCCCGTGTCGACGCCCGTTCAAGTTCGGCATTATACCACTGTCAAACTTGCCACAGACTTTCACCAACCTTGAGATGTAACTCGGCTGCCGCGCATATCTTGCTTCCATGAATGAGTCGGTGTCGGAACCAAAGAACTGCGACGTTTCGGCTCCCCTAGACCGAAATAGGCACACGCTCTTCTAAAGTGTCCGCACATACAGACTCGATGCCGGAGGGCAGGGGATAGTCTGCCATTTGACGACTGGTCGTAGCTTGACACTAGGAGCGCCGGTATCCTACGATTGCTTTTAGGTAGTAAGCCGTCATCAGCCGGGGTGCTGTCAAAAATTCACCCCTTCTCTCACTAGGAATTCTCCCATGGCCTCCCGCCTGCTCGACAACATTGATGCTCCTGGCGACCTCCGGACACTGACTCATGAAGAGCTGTCTCAAGTAGCTCAAGAAGTGCGGGACACCATAATCTCGGTGATCACCGAGCGTGGCGGTCACCTGGCCTCGAATTTGGGAGTCGTCGAACTTACGCTCGCACTCCACCGTATCTTCGAGAGTCCCAAGGACAGCATCGTCTGGGATACCACCAATCAGACCTACACCCACAAGCTGGTGACCGGCAGGCGCGATGAATTCAAGGACATACGCCTGGAAGGCGGACTGTCCGGCTTCGGTGAACCCGCTGAAAGCCCCCACGATGCCCTCTGCGCCGGGCATGCGGGTACAGGCCTTTCCATTGCCCTCGGCGTAGCGGAGGGAGCGGAAAACCGCGGCTTGGACTCATGGACGATCGCCGTCGTAGGCGATGGCGCGATGACCTCCGGGTCCAGCTTCGAGGCACTGAATAATATCGTTCACCTGAACCCCGAGAGACTTATCGTTGTCCTGAACGACAACGGCATGTCGATCTCAGAGAACATCGGCTTCCTCACCAATTGGCGCAAGCGGCTCATCACTCATCCCGAGTCACAGGCGATGGTCGAGCGCATGAGATCCCTGTCAAAGAAGGTACCCACCGGCGAGCTGATGTACCGGCTGGCGAAGCGTGTCTACACCGGTGTCGAGGGACTCGTCGTTCCCACAATGTTCTGGACGGAAATGGGTTTCCAGTACCTCGGCCCTATCGATGGCCATGATTTCAAGCAGCTTGAAGAGACCCTTCGTCAGGCAAAGAAACCCACCGGTTCGGTCCCTCTTGTCCATGTCGTGACACATAAGGGCCGAGGCTATGAGCCAGCTGAGGATGATCCGATCAAGTTCCATCAGCCCAGCTCTCCTCTGGGCGATTCATCGGGAGCACCCACTTACTCAAAGGTGTTCGCTCAGACTCTTACGAGCATCATGAAGAAGGACAAGTCCGTCGTCGGCATCAGCGCGGCAATGCTTGAAGGTACTGGCCTTGCGGACGTACGGCAGGACTTCCCCGATAGAGTATTCGACGTCGGCATCGCCGAACAACACGCCGTCAGCATGGCGGCGGGCATGGCCTCCAGCGGACTCAATCCATTCGTCTCAATCTACTCCACCTTCCTCCAGCGAGCATTCGACCAGGTAGTTCACGACGTTTGTCTCCAGAACTTGCCAGTCAAGCTCATCGCCGACCGAGCCGGAATCGTCGGGGAGGACGGCAAGACGCACCATGGCGCCTTCGACATCACCTACCTCCGCTGCCTTCCCAACGCAATCGTTGCAGCCCCTATGGACGAAAACGAGCTCCAACATCTCGTCTACACCGCCTATAAGCACGATGGTCCGTTTGCCATCCGCATAGCGAGAGGCACCGCCGTCGGCACACCGCTGGACAGTGACCTGAAGGAGCTACCAATCGGCAAGGGCAGGATTGTGCGAGAGGGTAGTGACGTCGCAATCTTTGCGCTGGGCAAGTCGGCGAGTGCCGCCTTGGCAGCGGCGGAGACACTCTCCGAGCGCGGGATATCGTGTGGAATCTACAACCCGATCTTCGTAAAGCCTCTGGATGCCGACCTGCTCACTGAGGCCGCACGGAGTGTCCGTCGTATCGTAACGGTCGAAGAAAACGTCCTCGCTGGCGGATTCGGTTCCGCTGTTCTTGAAGCGTTGGCGGAGGCCGGTCTGGACGACATATCCGTCCACCGTGTTGGTATGCCCGATCTGTTCGTGGAGCACGGCACCGCCGCTGACCAAAGACAACAGTTGCAGCTCGACGCCGAAGGCATCGCCGAGCAGGTCCTCAACGCCTTCTTCCCCGACGCGGCCACTCACCGAAGCGCAGAGCCTCAGGAAGTCGCCGCTACGAGCTAACCGCAATTGCAAGCACTTCTCTCCTCCTGCCACGGGGAAGTCTCCGAGGTATCATCGAGACCACGTCCGTCCTTCGTATACAAGGCAACAGGCAACCTCCCGTAGGGGCGATTCGCGAATCGCCCCCACCGCCAACCCCACGCCGTCATTCCCGTGTAAGCGCGTATCCATCTTAGGCTCACAAACATGCACCGAGTACCGAAAGCGATAGACCTGCCCCTTTCGTTGCTCGTTGCACAGCCGATTTAAGGGCACATTTCCTCTGCGACAAATTGTCGCCCAACGCCTTTCCCTGATACCATGTTGCCTGCCCGGAATCGGGCAACTCCATGCCACATATCGGGAGGTATCCGAGTGACGACCACATACGAACCCAACATGATTCTCAAGCAAGGCGACTACAAGGTCATCGGAACGCGGCCAGTACGTCACGATGGGGCCGACAAAGTGACAGGACGTGCCAAGTACGGCGCGGACTTCCACGCCAACGACCTTCTGCATGCCAAATTCGTGCGCAGCCCGCACGCTCACGCTAGAATCCTTTCTATTGACACCAGCGGGGCCGAGGCCATGGACGGCGTCTTCGCCGTCGCTACGGGCGCGGACCTGCCCGAAGTCGCGGACGAGATGGTCGCGCTCGGTGAGGGCGCCGCAAACCTGCGCTACCTTCGCGACAACGTCCTTGCCGACGACAAGGCCCTGTACGTGGGCCACGCCATCGCCGCAGTTGCCGCTTCCAACCCGCACGTCGCGGAAGAAGCCGCGGCCAAGATCAAAGTGGAGTATGACGTGCTTGGTCCCGTCCTGACCGCGCCTGAGGGCATGGCAGATGATGCCCCAATCCTCCATGAGTCGCTCCGCACTTCCGAAATGGGTGAGACCGCTGAAGGGCAGAGCAACGTCGCCGAGCACTTCAGGCAGGTCATGGGTGACGTCGAAGCCGGATTCGCGGAGTCCGACCTCGTCATCGAGCGTGAATTCGATACCTCTACCGTTCACCAGGGATACATCGAGCCGCAGGTCGCCACAGGTCTGTGGAACAGGGACGACAAGATCACCATCTGGTGCAGCACGCAGGGATCGTTCAGCGTTCGCGACGAAATGATCGGTATCCTCAGCAAACCGGCGTCCCAGATCAAGGTCATTCCCATGGAGATCGGCGGAGGGTTCGGCGGCAAGATTCCCGCATACCTCGAACCCACCGTCGCAATCCTGTCCAAGAAGTCGGGCCGTCCGGTCAAGGCTGTCATGACTCGACAGGAGGTCTTCGAGGCCACCGGCCCAACGCCCGGCTCCCACATGACGGTCAAGATCGGCGCCGACAACGACGGTAATATCCTTGCCGCCCATGCCGATCTGCAGTTCGAGGCGGGCGCGTTCCCCGGCTCTCCCGTTGGCGCTGCCGCCATGTGCGTCTTCGCCACCTACGACATTCCAAACCAGCAGATCGACGGCTACGACGTTGTAGTCAACAAGCCCAAGACGCAGGCCTACCGCGCACCCGGCTCGACGAACGTCGCATTTGCTACAGAGACCGTCCTGAACGAGATCGCCGAGAAACTCGGAATCGACCCCATCGACCTTCGACTCAAGAACGTCGCCACCAAGGGCACATCTCGGGCGGATGGCGTGACCTTCCCGCGCATTGGCGCCAAGGAGGTCCTCGAGGCAATGCGGGACCACCCGCACTATTCTGAGTCAATCGACGACGAGAACCGGGGCAGGGGCGTTGGAATAGGATACTGGTTCAACGTCGGCTTCAAGTCGGCCGTCAACATAAGCGTCAACCCCGACGGAACGATTAACCTGACCGAAGGCTCAACCGACATCGGAGGTACGCGCGCTTCGATCTCCATGCAGGCCGCTGAGGTGCTTGGCATCCGAGCTGAGGACGTGAATCCCACCGTCGTTGACACCGACTCCATTGGCCATACCGACGTCACCGGCGGCAGCCGCGTGACCTACGCCACCGGCTGGGCCGCGTATGAGGCGGCACAGGACGTGAAGCGACAGATGATCGCCCGCGCCGCCCTGATTTGGGACGTTGATCCGGACTCCCTGGAACTCGTCGACGGCGTATTCCGCTCGAAGGCCGATGAAGAGCTCAACATGAGCTTCGCCGACCTCGCCGAACAGCTCAACGACACCGGTGGTCCCATCATGGGCCGCGGCGCGCTCGACACTGGCGGCCTGGGCGCGGGTGGAGGATCTTTCGCCGGTAACATCGTCGATGTAGAGGTCGACCCCGATACCGGCAAGGTCGACATCCTCCGCTTCACTGTCGTCCAGGACGCCGGCAAGGCTATCCACCCCAGCTACGTTGAAGGCCAGATGCAGGGCGGAAGCACCCAGGGCATCGGCTGGGCTCTGAACGAGGAATACTACATGCGCGGCGACGGCATGATGATGAACTCTACCCTCCTCGACTACCGCATGCCCACCAGCCTCGACCTTCCGATGATCGATACCGTAATCGTCGAGGTGCCTAGCGAGCAGCAGCCATTCGGAGTCCGAGGAGTCGGCGAGGCCAACATCGTCCCGCCGCCCGCGGCCATCGCTCACGCCATCTACAACGCTTCGGGAATCCGCATGCAGCGCCTCCCGATGAACCCCGCTGCAGTCACCGAAGAAAAGATGGCCAACGGCAGCTAGCGTAACACCGCCAATGCGAAGGGGCGGGTTTCAAACCCGCCCCTCACCGGTAAATCCACATTCACACCGTCATGCCCGCGTAAGCGGTAATCCACTCTCCAATAGCCATTCTTTTGGCCATTACCAAGACACGCTACCGTTCACCCTGAGCCTGTCGAAGGGTGAAACTCTCTGCACGATTCACCAAAAGCAATCCAACCCACTCGTAATCCATCCCTTCTCCCGTCGTGGGAGAGGGCTAGGGTGAGGGAATCTTGTCAAGGGAGGTCATTCTGCCTGTGACAGCCGCCGCCACACCCACCTACCACGTCGCAATAGACTCCGGCAGCGTCTCGTAGATGACCGTGTAGCTGTAGTACCTCTCGCCGTCGACCTCACCGGCCTCCGTTGCGGCTACGACGGCGCAGTCCGGCTCCTCGAAATGCCGGCAGTCGGTGAACTTGCATCCCCCGGCAGCCTTCTCGATCTCAGGAAAGAAGTGCCAGAGCTCAGGCCGCGTGAGCCCGCTGAGTCCCCATTCGCGAATGCCCGGGGTATCCACTACGGTCGTAGCCTCGTCGATGCGCAACAGGGTCGCCCTCGTGGTCGTATGCCGCCCCTGGTCTCTCCCTCGCCAGGTGCTGATCTCCCCGACCCGAAGGCCGAGACCCGGCTTCAGTGTATTGAGCAGCGAAGACTTCCCCGTCCCCGAGAGCCCCGACAGCACCGTGCTCTTCCCGGCAAGATGCTCCCGAAGCTCGTCCATGCCGTCTCCCGTCGTTGTAGAGGTAACGACGACGGTGTATCCAAGATCGTGATAGGGCGCAAGTGCCGTCTCAAACTCTTCGTCGTCCTCGACGAGGTCTCCCTTCGTGATACAGATGACCGGGACAAGCTCGTGAACGTCGGCTGTCACAAGGTATCTGTCGACCAGCTCCGGCCAGAATGCCGGCTCCCGCCACGACGCGACGATTAACAGCTGGTCGACGTTGGCCGCGACGATCTGCCGCAGATATCCCTTGAACGATGTGGGCCGCGTTAGGATCGAGTCGCGTTCCAATAGCTCCTCGATGGCGAAGCCCCCCGCGCCGTCTTCCGCTATGACAACCCGGTCCCCAACTGCCACGGGGTTGACGAAGCCGGTCTCCTGGTCCTTGAGCGAATCTCGAATGTTGCACTCGGTCGACTCTCCGTCAACCTCCACCACGTAGAGGCTGCCGTGCACCGAGGTCACCACGCCCAGCAGCCCCGAAACGTCATCGTCCGACCTGTAGTCTTCTTGCGGCGTGCCGAGCCATGCGCGCTCGCTCTCCTGCACGACCTGCCTTCGACGCTCCCTCTCTGCGGGTGAGCCAACCCGCTCCTGCCGGTCGTATGACAGGTCGTCCCAATCGCCGCCAGCGTCACGCCACGACTGTTTTCTCCTCGGCTTCCTCGTTTTTGGGGCTCGAACGACCCGCTTCTTCCTTGGACTCACAGTACCTTCCGGCTTGATGATGGCCGTATTATGTGCGTTAATCGAACGAAGAAGCAACGGTAGTCCTTACCCCTATATAGTGAAGAGCCATGAAAATCGTAGACCTGCGAAGCGACACGAAGACCCTGCCGAGCGCGGAAATGCGCGTGGCGATCGCCGAGTCCGAGCTTGGCGACGCCGACGAGGGAGAGGACCCCACCGTAAACCGGCTCGAGGCAATGGCCGCCGAACGCCTCGGCAAGGAGGATGCCGTCCTCGTTACCAGCGGCACGCAGGGCAACATGGTCGCAATCCTCTCGCAGTGCGTACGTGGCGACTCGGTCATCCTAGGCCGCAACACGCACATCAACCTCGGAGAGGCGGGAGGCCTCTCGGCCCTGGCCGGTGTGACTATGCACCCCCTCGAAAACACCCCCGATGGTGGACTCGATCCCGAAGAAGTGCGTGCGTCGATAAACCACGACAGTCGCGACTATGCCAAGACCGGCATGGTCTCGCTCGAAAACACTCAGAACCTGCTCGGAGGCCTCGTCCTCGATAGGGAGGACATTGAACGGATTGCCGACATCGCGCATGAGCATGACCTACCGTTCCACATTGATGGCGCCCGGCTGTTCAACGCCGCCGTCAGTCTCGGTGTACCCGTAAGCGACCTCGTGGAAGCCGCGGAAACGGTCACCTTCTGCCTTTCAAAGGGTCTCGGTGCCCCCGTCGGCTCCGTCCTGTGTGGAAGCCGCGAGACTATTGAGGAGGCCCGACGCTGGGTGAAATATCTCGGTGGGAGCATGAGACAGGCCGGAATCATCGCCGCCGCCGGTGTCTACGCGCTCGAAAACATGGTCGAGCGCCTGGCCGAAGATCATGATAACGCGCAACGCCTGGCCAAGGGACTGGCAGCGATTCCGGGCCTCGAGATAGACCCCGAACGGGTCCAGTCAAACATCCTGTTCTGCCACGTAGACCAGGCCCACTCCGCAGAACTTGCCTCACTGATTGACGCCGAGGGCATAAAGTTCTACGATATCGGCCCCGAGCTGGGCTGGCGGTTCGTGACCGCTTACGGCGTAACGTCATCAGACATCGACCACGCCCTCGACGTCATCGACTCCGTCATCCGCGACTACCACCGCCTCTCTAATGGTCACTCACCCCAGACAAGGCCGCCATCTAGTAGACGGCTATAAAGTGGCAAACGCTCTCTCGGGAAACTCTCTGCTGCTCCCAGTCAAGTCCTGACTCCTCCAGGAACCGACCGCGCGCCAACACCCTCCGTCATTCCGGCGGAGGCCGGAATCCGGTCCGTGACTTCCTCCGCTTCTTTTCGCATGCTCTCCGATTTGACAGACAAGAACACTTGTACGACACTACACGTGACCGACCACCCCAAGGCCGCTATTACAACAACGAGGAAATGGCACAGAATGGCTCAAAGTGGCACTGGTGCTCAGTCAGCTTGAATATAATGAACTGGCACATGCCGCTTTGTCCCCTCTCCCGTCGGAGGCTGTCTCATAGCTTCACGTGGCGTGCAGTGATTGAGTACACGCTGGGGATGTGATGGGCGATGACCGGTAGACTCTATAGAGTCTGCGAGTGGCGATTCGTAGTCGGGCCGTCGACAACGGTGCCAAGCGGTTGCGGGCGGCATCAGTGGCGCTGCGATCACAGCGTGGATGTAGTCGTGGCGAGCCGGTGTGAGGCGAGTTCGACGGCGAGGAGGCACTCCACACCCTGTGAAGGCTTTTGAGGTTGAACGCCGCAGCCAGCAGACACCACTCGGAGAGGACGTTCTCGCGGCCTCGCAGCAGGAACCGCCTGGCGCTGTGATGCTCCTTGAGGAGGCCGAACACCGGCTCGACCAGCCCCTGACGCCGCTTATAACTCGCCCTGGCAGACTCGGTAGACATCATCTCTCTGTGTCGTCTCAACTCAGGTTCGTATTCGCTGATTCTTATGGTTCGACCGTTGGTAGAGGTGGTGCATTCTCCAAAGGCAGGGCAGGTACGGCAGAGCGCACCCTCGGCCCCGTAGCGTCTGAGTCTGTAGCCGTTCGCGTGTCTGAACGTGTCCTTGAAGATGAGAGGTTGCTGATTCGGGCACAGGTATGTGTCGTTCTCAGGGTCGTACGTGAAGTGGTCCTTGTGGTACGGGGAGCGGCGTCGGCGGTTATGGGTGTCCGGCATGAGCACGCGGTGTCCGGAGGACGCGCAGTCGGCAAGGTTGGTCCCTGAGTGATATCCGGCGTCGGCGACGGTCACCGCATGGTCTGTCCCCGTATTCTCTGCAGACGCCTCGATCATCGGAACGAGCTGCGGGTGGTCGTCCGAGCCGGAGGTCACATCCGCGGCCGTGATGATCATGCCGGAGGCATCGTCGGACGTGATGGGCGCCACCATCGACTGGGCGTTGTAGCCGGCTATAAAGCCACCTTCCTTGCTCTTGAGCAGCCCCGCGTCAGGGTCGGTAAGGTTTACGTGGTTGGCTCCCTCCTCCTCCAGCACGAGGCCAAGGGCGTCGACCACTCGGTCGCGCAATGCCTCGGCGCTCGCAATCTCCGATGGTAGTTCGACTGGTGCAGGCTCCCCTCCGGTCGAGTTCTTTGCTTCCAGGTCCGCAATGGCTGCTTCCGTACGCTCCAAGAGCCGTCTGAGACCCTCCGCGTCGTAGGTGCGGTCACTGGACGCGTTACCGGCGATTCGTGTCCCGTCCACCGCCTGAAGCGCCAAGTCCACCAAGCCGGCCTTCACAGCCGTGCGCACCGTGCGACTCAGGAGAACCCTCATCCGCTCTCGGTGAGACCTGTAGAACCTCCACAGCGTGTTGTGGTCCGGCCTCTGCCTCCCGGTCAGCCACATGAAGGCCACCTGTTCGCGGCAGGCCGTCTCCAGCTTGCGGCTGGAACGCACACCCGTCATGAACCCATATATCCACACGCTCAGCAACGCGCGAGGGTGATAGGACGATGCTCCCATAGGATCGCCTCGCAGGTCGATCCCCAACTCCTTCCACGTCTCCTCATCAAGAGAGTCCACGAAGGTCGCGGCGAATCGCGCGGGATGATTGGGGCCTACTAACTCTCCCAGATCAGGCGGCAGAAGCCACCCCTGTTCCCGATTGAAGTCCCGAAATGGCATGCCACTTCTCCTAAAGCAGGTGCAACAACACAAACTTACCCCTAGAACCTCTGTATTTTCAATAAGGCAACCTACTTATGAGACAGCCTCCGTAGTGGGAGAGGGCTAGGGTGAGGGTGAATCGTAATATCAAAATCATGTGGAACCGGCACAAGTCTGCAAGCGTTCGTCGAAAAGGACAGTTCTTTAGCTCCCTCTCTGTCTCAGTCCTTAATCTCTTGGAAAAGCAGCGCAATTTTACAATAACGCTCAAAATGCTACAGAATGGTGCAAAATGCTACAGAAATTCAGGGTTCTTACGATGGATGGACTCGCGGCACTCCCAATCCAACCTCTCTTCAAGAACTCAGGCTAGCCACTCCAAACGCGTGCGTATCACACAAACACCACACACCCACGAGCCAAGACCCGTTCACCCTAAGCCCCTTCGAAGGGTGCGCCCCGCAACGATACCCCCGGCAGATCGCCCCGACCGCCATTTCATTACAGGTGGTGAGGGTGGCAACCCTCATGAATTATCCAGAACGCAGCGTAGCGTAGTGAGGAATCCAAAGTCCGCGCAGTTCTGCTTCTAACCCATTAGCAGGAACTACATTTACAAATTGGTCTCACTCTGCGGTCTCCGCGCCCTCTGCGGTGAACGGTTGCACCAGTAAGCAGTCCTGTCCGGCATCATCCAAGCCCAGCTACGACCCCAAATCCCCCACACCGTACTTGGTTGCCGTCGCCTGCAGCCTCTCCCACGTTGACTCTTCTACATCGATGCCGTGTTCACGCCCGTGCACGGCCTTGAGATGCTCAATCTCGCCGGGATAAAACACTTCTTCGAACCCCTCGGCCGTCGGCGTGCTCTTGAGATACTGGGCGAATTCCGTCACATCCTGCTTGAACGTTTCAAGTGATCGGAATGCCTCGACGTTGAAAGCCGCCATGAAGCACCCGTCGTTATGCCTCCCCGTCGGGTCGACCCCGAATCCCAGGCCCGTGAGGAGCCCGGAGAAAATCTCGACGATGGCCGACAGCCCGTACCCCTTGTGCCCTTCCGTTCCTCCGAGCGGCAGAATCGTACCCCCATCGCTGAAGTCGTTAGGGTCGGTCGTCGCGTTGCCGTTCTTATCGAGAATCCAACCCTCCGGTATCTCCTTGCCGCGCGCGACTGCCAGGCTGATCTTCCCCGCGGCAACCGCGCTCGTCGCCATGTCAATGAACAGCGGACCTTCGAGGTTGCTTGGCATAGCAAAGCAGATAGGGTTCGTGCCCAATCGGGCTTCTCGCCCCCCGAACGGCACGACCCCCTTCGCCGTCCTCCCGGAGTCCGCCGTCATCATGCCGATCAACCCTGCCTTCGCCGCCATGATCGGATAGGCTGCCACCCGGCCGACGTGACCTTGCCGGTACACCGTCGCCGCGGCGACGCCGCCTGCCGTCGCCTTCTCGATAATCGACTGCATGACGAATTTCGACACGTGATACCCGAATCCCCAGTTGCCGTCGACGACCATCGTCGTCGCCGTTTCACGCACAACGTCCATCGGCGCGCCGCATACGATGTGCCCCACCTCGATGCGCTCGATGTACGAAGGTATCTGGATGATTCCATGGGAGTCGTGGCCCGCAAGATTGGCCCCGATAACCCCCTCGGCCACCGAGGCGGCCTCCTCCTTTGACGCCCCCGCTCCCACGAGCAGGTCGCGTGTGATCTTCTCAAGACGGTCGGCTGATACGGTTGGCATTTTGTCGGTTGCTCCTATTCTGATGGTTTCTTCAAGACGTAGATGATGAAGTTCGGCACGCGGTGCTCATCGTCGAACTCCGGATGTTCTGCCAGTTGCTCTTCAGTGGGGATCGGCTCATGCAGCGCTTCCAGCACAAAGCCCGCGTCGAGAAATGCGGACACGTAGCTGGACAACGCCCTGTGCATGTAGATGGACGGCCTCCCCAACCATGGGAATTGAAATTCACGCGGACCTTCCTCCGTGTAGTTGTCAACCGGATGGAACAGCTTGCCGGAAGAGTCTCGGATCCAACCGACGAAGTTGCTGGATGCGCTCCGCATCGGGTGGATGTTGCAGACCACAAATCCGCCGCCGGGTCGCAGCACCCGGTAAGCCTCCCTGATCGACCGGCGATAGTCGTGGATGTCGACGAGCACGATATACGACACCGCCAAGTCGAAGCTGTCGTCACTTAATCCCTCTAGGTCCTCGGCATTACCGACAAGATACTTTTCCTTGTCCGTCCCCAGAACGCACGCCCGCTCGATCAGCGCCTCCGTCAGGTCGACCCCGGTCATCACTGCGCCTCGCTCGGACAATATACGGCAGAACCGGCCCTCACCGCAGCCGATGTCGAGGACCTTCTTGCCCGCAACGTCTCCCAGCGAGTCCAGCATCCACGAGTCGAGCATCCCCGAACGGGCGACCTGGTCCGTCTCGATCCACTTCTGCGCCGCCTCCGTCCACTGGGCGCGAAGGAGCGTATTGAGTTCCGTGTCGCTCATTTCGCGGTTCTACCAATCGAAGGTTCGGGGCTAAGTGTCATACAGCTAGGCTCCTAGTGCCATTTTCATTTGAAGGTGACGGTCGAATAGAGAGGCGCTTGTCCCCTCTCCCGTTGTGGGAGAGGGTTAGGGTCAGGGTGAATCGTAATATCAAGATCATGTGGAACCGGTACTAGTCCGAGTGTTTCTTCAATACGTAGATGATGAAGTTCGGCACGCGAAGTTCAACGTCAAACTTGGGGTTTTCGACCAACTGCTCATCAGATGGAACCGGCTCGTGCAGCCCTTCCAGCTCGAAGCCCGCGTCGAGGAAGGCGGAGACGTAGCTGGACACCATCCTGTGCATGTTCACTATCGAAGTGCTCCCAAGCATGATGAACTCACGCTTGCCCTCCTCTGTGTAGTTGTCGAGCGGATAGAACAGCTTCCTCCTATGGTCTCGGATCCACCCGGCGTTGTTGATGCTCGCAGTCCGCATAGGGTGGACGTTGCACACGACGAATCGACCGCCGGGACGGAGAATTCGATACGCCTCCCGAATCGACCGGTGATAGTCGAGCAGGTCGACGAGCACGATGTACGACACCGCCAGATCGAAGGCTTCGTCATCCACCCCTTCAAGGTTCTCCGCATCGCCTAGGAGGTACGTTTCCTTGTCGCTCCCCTGTACTCGCGCCCTCTCGATCAGCGCCTCAGTCAGATCGACGCCGGTCACCGTCGCGCCTCGTTCGGACAATATCCGGCAGAATCGACCCTCCCCGCAGCCGATGTCGACTACCCTCATGCCCGCAACGTCTCCCAGCGCGTCCAGCATCCACGAGTCGAGCATCCCCGTGCGGTGAACATGGTCCTTCTCGATCCAGTCCTGCGCCGCCTCCGTCCACTGGGTGCGGAGCCGTTCTTCGAGTTCCATGGGTCTCCATTTCACTTGCGTACAGCGCAAGATCGGTGATAATACGTAATCCGACCATTATACGGCCCCGACTAGGCCCGCGACAGGAGGTCACGCTTCGTGAGCGAGCGCGATATCGAGATCACCGCAGGTCAGGTAACGGTCAGCGCCGTGCTGAACGACTCCGACACAGCTTCCAGGATATGGGAGGCCCTCCCCATCGAGGCGTCCGCCAGCACTTGGGGTGACGAAATCTATTTCGGCATACCCGTCTCGGCCGCTGAGGAAGACCCTCATGAGGTCGTCGAACTCGGAGACCTCGGCTACTGGCCTCCCGGCAACGCGTTCTGCATGTTCTTTGGACCCACTCCCATGAGCCGTGGCGACGAAATCCGTCCCGCCAGTTCCGTCACTGTCATCGGACGAATGCACGGCGACCCTACCTCGCTCAAGAGGGTGGGTTCCGGCGCACCGGTTCTGATTGAGCGAGTTTGACCTACACAGCCCCATCCCTCACCATAAATATGGACGAATTCAATCACTTCTGGTACTCAGTCAACTTGAATATGATGAACAGGCAGATGCCGCATTATCACCTCTCCCGTCGTGGGAGATGGCTGGGGTGAGGGTATATCCCACACAGGGGAACACTTAAATGACGAGATTCAGCGACATACTTCGCGACCGCGCCTCAGTGATTTGGGAACAGGAACACGACCACCCCTTCGTAGCGGAGTTGGGGCAGGGCACTCTCCCTCTGGAAAATTTCCAGTGGTACATGAAGCAGGACTACCTGTTCCTGATCGAATTCTCCCGCGTCATCGCGCTTGCCGTCGCCAAGGCCGAGACCCTGGAAGACATGGGCTGGTTCGCTCGACTGCTCCACGAGACCCTCAACACGGAGATGTCACTGCACGTCAGTTTCTGCGAGGACTTCGGCATATCCGAAAGTGATCTACTGTCAACTCGCCTGGCGCCAACCACTCGCGCTTACACAGACCATATGCTCTCAAATGCCCACTCCGGCACGATTGCGGAAATCGCCGCGACGCTCCTCCCATGCTCATGGGGATACGCCGAAATCGGTCAGGCGCTCGAGGCCCGTAGCAAGCCGGCACACCAACCGCTCTACTGCCGCTGGATCGAGATGTACAGCTCGACGGAATTCGGAGAACTGGCCGAATGGCTCCGTTTATTCATCGATCGTACGGCTGAGCGACTCTCGCAATCGCAACGCGATCGTCTCGTCGCGATCTTTATCACGAACAGCAAGTACGAGTTCCTATTCTGGGATGCCGCATACCGGATGGAGGAGTGGCCTGTGTGAGAATGGAATCGGAACGAATGGCGTTATTCGCCCTGTCGAAAGATACTGTACGAATACCGTCGTAAATTGTCGCAAGATTGCTGAGTATGTACGTTTCCGCATATCATCAGAACGTTTGCTCCCGGCATTCTTCATGGAGTGAGGATAAGACGTAGGTGCGAATTGTCGAATTCGTGCTCTAAACCATATTCTTCGTAAAGAATCCCGCAACTGCCTTGACAACGAAATTCGTAACGGAGTATCATGCCGTTCTTAGATAGCAAGTAAATTCCGTAACCTGATATTCATGGAGTGGGAGGTGACTCAAATGGTTTCATTCAAAGCATGTCCTCGGTGCAGCGGGGACGTAGTAACGAAGATGGATATGTACGGGCGGTTCAACGAGTGTCTCCAGTGCGGACACGCCGTCGATCTCCCGACACAGCGAGCCGTGTTCAATTGGACCAAGGGCCGGCTTAAGCCGGGACGCCCTCGTAAAGACGCCGCTCAGAGAGATGCTGCATAGTTAGACGTCCAAGACTACTGACCAAGACGAAACAGCACCCGGGCGACTACAGGGTGCTGTTTTCACGTCAGGCCAACTTCTCTTGGAAAAGCTGTTGACAGGCACTTTTGTCTCATGTACATTAATTCCGGCATGATAATTCATGTCGTATTGTTCACCCTAAGGAGGTAACAGGAAATGGAAACGTCGGTACTGGATCCGCAGGTCGCCACGGGTGTGGCCGTTGCAGACATGCCGCCATGCAATCACCAATGGATGATCGACTCGCCTAACGGGCCGCAGAGCAGGGGCGAATGCCGACTCTGCGGAGCTGAGCGATACTTCCAGAATTATATCGAAGGTTCCAGCTGGGGCTACAACGTTACCCTCGACCAGCTTCGCGGCGACAACAACAGGTTGCCGGTGGATACCCCTTCAAGGTCCAAGACGAGTCTGGCTGAGGAACTCTAGAACACCAAGCGGAATAAATGTGGACTCCGCGGTCGTCAACCGGTCGCGGAGTTTTCCTTTTTCCTGGGTTCCTAAAGGCTAGCGGAACAGGTCATCCGCACGTTCCCTGACCAGTTCACTCGCCGACCCGCTGCCAGTTGCGTAGCGGACACCCCTAGCAATGACTACAGGGACCTGGTCAACCTTGCCCATTACCAGTTCCGATGCTGCGGCGACCTCATCTGCCGTTGCGATTTTCGTAACACCCATTACCTTCGACTGCACGTCCGCCTGCCCTCGGTAGTCGATGAACGGGTCCATTCCCGCAACTCCGATGGCGAAGTTTACGTGCCCTTCGCGCCAAGCTCTCCCGAACGTATCGGTGATGATGACGGCTAGCTCCTGAATCCCGGTCCCGCGCCTGAATCGCCGCAACAATTCTCCAGCCGAACCGTCGGGGTCCTTTGGAAGCAGCATCACTGTATCTTCTCCGACGACATTCGACGCATCTATACCCGAGTTGGCGCAAACGAATCCATGCCTGGTCTCCGTTATCAGTATTCCCCTGTCATGGTCCTGCCGCACGATCCCGACGCTCTCGCGTATTACCAACTCCACGAGCCGAGGATCGCGCCCTGTAGGTTCTGCGAACCGGCGCGCGAAGTCCGAGGGCTCGATCTCCGCGAGGTGGACTGCGCGTCCCTCTGCCTTTGAGACGATTTTCTGCGTCACTACGACGATGTCACCGCTCTTCAGTGGCGAATTCTGCAATCGCATTGCTCGCAAGATCAGGGCAGCCAGGTCGCAGCTCAAGGTGACTTCCGGTATTCCGGAGACTCCGATGAAGTGGGCTTCGCTGCCGCCGCCTGTCGGTGCATTGACTTCATTCATCATGAACGGCGTTATATCATCGGGCAGTTTGCCGGTCAACGGTCAGGGTTTGATATACTCAGACTTCCACCCCCCAATTGGTGATTATGCAACCCTCCATGCAGCTTCTGAGAAGCCTCCTCTTCGTACCGGGTAACCGGACCAACATGCTGGAAAAGGCACTGGGACTTGGTCCCGATGCGGTCGTTCCCGATATGGAGGACTCCGTTCCCATTGCCGAAAAGGAGAGAGCGCGCGAGATCGTCGCCTCCTTCCTTCCTAGGCTCGCGGAGTCAGGTCATCAGATCATCCCCAGAGTGAACGCCCTCCACACCGGCCTGATGGAAGCCGATATCAACGCCGTCACCGGGCCGTACACAGACGGCCTTTCCGTAGGTAAGGTTGGAAACGCAGAGGACGTGCGGCAAATCGCGGACGCCGTCGGGCGGGCGGAGGTAGCTGCCGGAGTTCCGTTTGGGAGAACAGCCCTGGTACTCTGGATTGAAACTGCAAGCGCAATTGAGAACGCCTACACAATCTGCCGGGCATCGAAGCGCGTCCTTGCCGTCGCGTTCGGCGGTGAGGACTTCACAAACGACATGGCGATTGAAAGATCGGAATCCGAGGATGAGATCGCACACGCGCGCAGCGTCGTGGCGGTGGCAGCCCGTGCGGCGGGAGTACTAGCCCTGGAAACGCCGTACTTCAATTTTAGGGACGATGATGGACTGCGACGAAATTCGACGGCATCCAGGAACCTTGGCTTCAGGGGTCGCTTCGCCATTCACCCAAGTCAGATCGATGGAATAAATGCCTCATACATGCCGTCGGAATCAGAGATTGGCCAGGCCCGCCGAGTTGTCGACGCCTTCACGGAAGCGGAAAGTCGGGGCAGCGCAGCTACCTCCCTCGACGGCATGGTGATCGACGTTCCCGTAGTCGAGCGGGCCCGCAAAGTCCTCACCATCGCAAATTCGGCCAACGACGCATAGATGACCATTGCCATAATGACATTTTCCAGTCGCTCCGCGGCATACCCGCTACGGGCGACCTTCGCGCAACCACCGCCACTCCTGCAAAAGCCGGAATCCGGATCAACTGAAACGCAAGAACAGACCTGACGATCTCCAGACGTCACGAAGACACGAGAAGGCTCCAATGGACAAAATCATTCTCAGCGGTATGGTGTTCTACGGCTTTCACGGCATGAGTGAGGCTGAGCAAGAGCTTGGCCAGCGGTTCGATGTCGATCTTGTCGTGCAGCAGGATCTCAGTAGGGCAGGCGAGTCCGATATGCTCGAGGATACCCTCAGCTATACTCACCTATACCGCACGGTCAAGGGGATCGTGGAGGGACCAAGCCGTAAGCTCCTTGAGAATGTGGCAGAGACGATTGCGGCAAAGATAATCGCCGAGACGTGCGTCGAGTCTGTTCAAGTGACAGTCAAGAAACCCAAGGTCCCCATGAAGGGAAGCGTGTTGGACTATGCAGCTGTGGAAATAGTCCGTCATCGCGACCACGATCGAACGGATGCCGCTACTGGCTGAACGTTACCCTAGACCCAAGAGGATGTCCTGGCTGCACTCCGATCACCTTGAACAGCGTAACCCTCACGCGTGGGGTCTTACCGAGGTGTCAGCAATTGCTGGCAGATACTCACTGCTCAGTCAACTAAAGCACCCACAGCCGTCTTCCTCGTGTCACCCCGATTTGACTAATGCGCACGTAAGGTCTATTCTCTTACTGTGCCTGAAGCCGCACTATCGGCATTTGAGAAATGAATCACGCCTCCCACTCCCAGTGCGCTTGCAGTGTACCTTGGCGAGGCCAAATGTCCCGAAATGTCCCGAAATGTCACACTTCTTAGTAGTTCTCTCTCAGAGGGTAGGCCCCGGGGTAGAGTCCCGGTTGTCCTACCTGCTGTGATTGAACTTGAAATGCGGCGACTGCTACAATGCCGTCCACCTAAAAGAAGGGGAGTGAGGCAATGCCCGTAGTTACCATACAGCTGCTCTCAGGCAGGTCCAAGGACCAGAAGACTAAAATAGCGAAGGCGGTCACAGACGCACTGGTAGACATTGGCGGCGCAAGGCCACAGGGCGTTCAGGTCATATTCGATGACGTGGAAAAGGACGACTGGGCGAACGCCGGTGTCCTCATGTCGGACAAGTAATCGGCGCTGGCATTTTGGCAGCCTGAGCGACGGAAACACTGTAGACAGACATGGTCGTCGCGCCGTCAACCATGCGGTTCTCGGCGTTTTGACGCATGCCCTGTAATTGACACTCGAAGCGACGCTCCTATATAGTTGACCTACGGTTTGGCAACGTAGCTCAGTCGGTTAGAGCGGGCGCTTCATAAGCGCTAGGTCACTGGTTCGAGTCCAGTCGTTGCCACCACCGGAACGGCCGAGCCGCTCGCGCGGGCTTGGTGGGGCACCAGACCGGTCGGTTCGGGCACCACTTGAGGAGATGGGCGGTTAGCTCAGTGGTTAGAGCGCTTGCTTCACACGCAAGAGGTCCGAGGTTCGACCCCTCGACCGCCCACCAGCAGGTGCGATTTGGCCGGAATCATGAGCGAAGAACGAAAAAATTGCCGAAGTGGCGGAATTGGTAGACGCGCTACATTCAGGATGTAGTGCCCGAAACGGGCGTGTGGGTTCGAGTCCCTCCTTCGGCACCAATAGATAGCAAGCGCCCTCGCCAGGGCGAAGGGGAATTTTGGAGATACGCGCTTGTAGCTCAGATGGATAGAGCGCATCCCTGCGGAGGATGAGGCCGTGGGTTCGAGTCCCGCCAAGCGCGCCACGTATCTCCCCCTCATACACCGATCATCCCACATCAAACTTCGAGCAGAGGTGCACGATATCCCCATGGGGGGTTAGCTCAGTTGGTTAGAGCGTCTGTCTTACACACAGAAGGTCAGAGGTTCGAGTCCTCTATCCCCCACCAGATTGAATTGTTTTCGTAGAGTAACTACCTGCTGTGCTCCCTCGCCCGGTTCAGTTCGCAGGTCTAGAAGTAATACCTCACATGCCAAGCAATGTCCTTCGTCGTTCCCAACTTGTACGGCTTGACCCTGCGATTCCTTTCAGCTTCCCCATGCTTTCCCAGTCCCCTTTGTTGAAAACTGAGCCTTTGAACATCTCGATTTTGGTCGATTCGACTGTTTCCCAGATACTCTCCGGCCTATAGTTCAGGTCCTCAAACTCCACCATGATGCTCTTTGGCCTTCTATGCTACTCGGCGGCGACACTGTCCAGTTCGTTATCCACATCCTCCACGAGGTCTTGGGCATTCTAACCGGTAACGAGGTTGAAGCGAGGGCTGGACACATCAGACCCCTGAATCGCTCACAGATGGGCCTTTTGGCATAGCAAGTAACCTGGCCTTCTCAGTTGGGTGTTCCGCCTTGTGTTGCCCTAATTTGCATGAAGGGCACAGACCACACGATCGAGCACGTCTAAACTCAAGGAATGAGATCTGAAAAACGCCAGCTAGGCGATTAGTAGATCTCGCTTTCGCGCTTTAATCTTTGAAGCTCAGTACACAGCGAAAACTGCCGAAACAGAGTGGTGTAGTGTGTCCTTTACTGCGTGCTACTCTGTGAGAGATCCTGGCACTGAGCAATAGTTTCTCACTAAACCGTTACCCCGACGGTGATAGTGCCGTAATAGCCGTCGCCTTCCTCCGTGACCGACGCAAGGAGGTTTCTCTCGGTGGGATCGCCACGCAAGACAGAGTCACTCGTGTTGCGTGTAGTGCGTTCGGGCCGGCTGCTGTAGGGTGTGCGGCTATAGACTTGGTCGGTGAAGTCGTCCGGGAAATAGAACTGGGAGGTCACGTACGAATTGTTTTTGTAGAGGACCTTGAAGTGGATATGAACCGTACGACCGGGATACCAGCCGGGATAGATAGTGTCGAACAGGACTACTCCATCGGTGTCTGTAACCTGGGTCCCGCGAAGGAAAGTTTGGCCGGAAGTGTCCTGTCCGCCGGGCTGGCCGGGATACCCTGAGTAGACGCCATCGGCGTCGGTGTGCCACACGTCCACGACGGCATCTTTCAAGGGAGCGCAGGCGCCGTCCACATTCATGACTCGGACGGCCATTCGCAGCGGCACACCGACACGGTCTTCAACGATGTCTCGGCGTATCTGGTTCGCATCGAAGTAAAAAGGACCCTCGGTCGCCTGAGGCGTCAGTACGCAGACGGGAGTCGCGTCGAACGGCAATGGCGAACCCAGAGTGCTTGCAGGATTAGGAGGCGGCGTGTGCGTGGAGCTTGCCAGCGCCGGTGGCTCGTTCCCGGAAGGGCCGGAGCCGCGGATACCACAACCGGTCAACACAGCGATGCCGAGCAGGCCCGCCCTCTGCAATAGTTCTCTTCTCATCAAGTCCAATTTATCTGCCTCCATATCATCGACTCTGTTTGAAGGGCTGAGGCCAGTGATTTCATCCCCTAGAGTGGCGCATGAGTACATCATCCTTTCGATCTGGGCAAGTCCGGTACCAGGGCGTTAGCATCGATGACCTGCATATCGCGTATTCAGCCGGATAGGGGCCGTATGTTAATTCTCGCAGTCTACTATGAGGACATTACGATTCTTTGAAGAATGGAAAACCGATCCATTTCCCGCAGCAAGGTCGTGGAGAGTCGACAACGGTCAGTGACTAGAATAGTCTGTTCTAGGTGGGACATAGCAAGGGAAGGCGGCGTTGCTGCTCTTCGACAGGAACCCCCTCTCTGTATCTCTCCCCCGGCGGGGGAGAGATTGTGGGTGACTTTTCGGCAGTTACCGACACGCCGGTGCAGCCCCGTAGACGAGGCGTAACGATGCTCAGGGTGAACGGGGCAATTTTCATACCCTCAAAAGGAGGACTGAGATGGACGCAGGAGTCGACATGGTAATTGACACGGTCAGGACACTGACTCGCGACAACGACGGCGTCGTCATCGAGCCTCTGGACTTCGAGGACGGTCTTCTGAGGATCAAGTACTATGAGGGAACCAACGAGGAGTGCCCAGAATGCGTGATGCCGCCTGACGCATTCAGGGAAATGGTCGAGCGCATGTGCAGCGTCCAGGCGCCGCACGTCGCGACCGTGGTGCTGGTGCCCGCCCAGTAGCGCCTATGGCCGGAACTGGTCGATGCCCACCGTCACCGCGCTGGGACCGCTGGGCATCACGAGCGTCTTTGCGCGGTCCGCCCCGACAACGAGAATGTCGTATCGGTCCGCATTCTCCAGGACGGGCATCGTGATGTCGAGGCGCTCCTGCTCGGTCAGATCCTTCATCCACCTCCAGTGCGCCGCCACTCGCGCTTCGCCCTCCAGGGGAACGTACTGAGTCATCTTACCCAGGCTGTCATTGGCGTGCATGTGGATGAACTCCTTGGCGCCCTGCTTCGTGAAGCCCTGGGCGCCGACCGGCCGGGCGACGTCAGGCGGCAGGAGGATCAGCCGCTCGTCTGAGTGCCTCTCCCACAGGCCGCGCGTACCGAACGTCGCGCCATAGGCGACCGTCTTGAGGAGACCCTCAGCCGTGTCGTTACCCTGGTCCTGCACGTCGAGTTCGCCGTTAGTGATGAACACGCTCACCGCACTCTCACCGGCATCGAACCCTTTGCTCACGTGGTAGGGCTCCCACGGGCTCATCTTCTCGTTCTCGGCTATGCACAGGACGAACTTTCGTGTCGTGCCGATGGTGTCCATGTCCATCTTGTTTGGGTACCAGTGACCGATGTTCCTCATGCACATGGAGAACGCGCGTCCGATTAAGATGTTGACCCTGTTGTCGAACCCGGGGCCGAGCGCCGACCGGGCGTTTATCCCCAGTTCATCAGCTATGGGCCCGTTCACGACCAGCAGTGGAGCCTGCGGGCTGGTGGACATAAGCAACGACTTGCCGCCCTCCGGTCCCATCTTGGGCAGCGCACTAACGGCGGCGACGATTACCGGCATGTGCTCGGGCCTGGCTCCGGCCGCGGCCGCGTTTACGGCGATCTTCTCGACGGTGGCGATCCCGAAGCCGGGCGGCATGTCGCACACAACGTGGTCGCCGGACAGGCCGACCCCGTCTATTAGCTCGTCGACTGCGCCACGGGTGGGCGGCAACAGCGGGAAGCCGTCTCCCCAGTCGCGTCGCAGGAAGTCGTCGTTCATACGCTGGACCGCGTCGAACCGGTCTTCGCCCTCAAAGCGATAGGCCTGCTCCGTTGGACTGTCGTCGTACGTGCTATCGGCGTCGGCAGTAAGCATGCCGACCAGGTCGTCGAATGCGGGCTCGGTGTTGCTTATCGACTCGGCCGGGGACAGGTTGCGGTAGATGCGTGGCACGACGACGAAACGCAGAGCGGGCATGCCGAAGGCACGGCTGCTCGCGATGGCGTCGCCCTCGAAGCGGCCGGAGATGATAGGCACCGCGGGCTTGCCCATCCGCTCGACCTCAATCATGTCGTGGACCATCCACGACGCGCACGTCCCTCAGTCGCCGGTCGCTCCGACGACAGCATCGCACTCGTTGGCGGCCTGCTTTAGGATGTGCGGCGGATTCGGGTAGTTACCACCCGTGTAGAACTTCGTCTCGACGCCCTCGAATCGCTCTTGGAGCATTTCGCCGACGCGGTTGAGAGCCACGTCGCCGCCGTGGGTCCCACTCCATACCAGGCCGATGGTCTTGCCGTCGAGCCGGCTGAGCCTGGGGGTGACGTCCGCGACGTTCTCCATCGCCCGCTGCTTTGCGACGGGGTTCATGACTTCCAGTAAATGCATGCCGTACACCTTCTTTCCATCGCGGATACGTCCGCACGTCCACGACGAACGGAGTCTAGAATCGACGACACTCCATGTCAACCTATGCGGTCGGTGTCGGTTGGCGGGCAGTCCGGCCTACTGAGAGTTTGCTTGGGTAAGCAGACCGATTCCCTCGCATTCTCCGTAGATAGATGTCATGTCCACTGAACCTAGGGATAAGCGTCTGATGTGTACATTCTCCCGTCTGCCCGGAACGATTTCCGTGGGCGTAGACTTCTCCTCGGGATTCCTAGAAATTCCACTAGTCGAGGTCTAACTAAGCTTCAAGAATGGTAGGCCAAAGTTGATCGTAGACATAACCATATTCGAGATACGGAGGGAACTCCGAAGATTTCGGGGCCATAGAGTAGGCGATACGGGGCTGGGGTTGGACTTGTGCTGATGTAATCGTGGCAAACACTATACGAAGGTGAGGATCCTGGCCGGGTTGTCCACAGTAATCGCTCGAATCAGATTTTCCGAAAATCCCTTGCGGCGCATTTTGGGAACGATGTTCTCAAGAATGTGGCCGTAGCCGTGCCCTCCGTATCTGACTAGTCGGTGCTTGGTGGCGATGTCTTGACCAATGACGATTCTGTCTGATTGGCCGGCGGCGGCGGCGCGCATTATGAAGTCCAGCCTCTGGGCGTCGCTGGGCATGTCGATTTCGGCGAGGGGATAGTTGGACCCCTCATTGCCGAAGAGGTCCCATTCAAGGTAGCAGCCCGATGCGGCAATCCTCTGGAGCGCGTCAAAATCGAAGACTGTCCTATCTAAGTGGCCCATAATCACCCGCGATACATCCGCGCCGCCGATCTCAAGCAGTTCAAGAATCTCCAGCGGCGCAGCCGGATTGCGACCCGGGTGGACCAGTATCGCTGCGCCGGTTTCTCTCTGGGCGATTGCCGCAGCAGACAGAGACTTACGCTCGGTTGGAGCGAGAGGCCACGTGCATCCAATTTCTCCAATAATTCCCGCCTGGACGCCGCCGCCTTCAACGCCATCCACGATGTCACCGATTATCTCTCGAGCTAGGTCATCAACGCTTCTTTCATCCATGTCGTCCGAATGGACAGCTTCCACGTAGAAGCCTGCACCCATGATGACATGAACGCCCGACTCAATGGAAATCCGGGCCAGGGCATCCGGATTGCGTCCGATTCCCACGTTGGTTGCATCTACAATCGCTCCGCCACCGGCTTCACCGTACTTGCGGACTTCGCTGATGGTCGTATCCACGTCCATCAGCTGCAGGTTGATTCGGTTGCTATAGTAGTTTCGGCGTATCCATCCGAGGTTTTCCAGAGTTATGGGAGCGTCTTCCAGTTCCGGGCGCGGCGAATCCTGAGCGGGGCGGTACATGAAAGAGAAGTCGATGTAGAGGTGTTCATGGGTCGTCGTTGGGCCCAATTTCGATGGTTGAACAGGTCCCAGCACGGTCTGGACTAGACCTCGGTTTCGACCAGATGGCATGGTGAAGCTCCCTGTAGTATGGTGACAACTAAGCGTAACACGACCGTTCGGAGGCTCAAAGAAGTATACGTATGCGATGGTGGACGGTTGTTGCGTAGATGACCGTTACCGCAACAGGGCTGAACAGCCATATAGAAAGGGGGTTCCGGCCATGAGGTTCGCGGCGTTTACGACCGTGGCGGGGTCTGCCGGAGAGGCGGCCAACGCTGAGCAGATGATCGACAACATCAGGCAACAGACCGTTCTGGCCGAGGAACTCGGCTTTGAGGCCATGTGGCTTGGGGAACACCACTTTGGGCCGTATGGAGTGGGTGACTTGCCGAACCCAATACTGCTCGGCGCAGACCTCGCGGCGCGGACGTCCAAGATTCGCATCGGACAGATGGCGAACATTGCTCCTTGGTGGCATCCTATACGGCTTGCCGAAGACCTTGCCATTCTGGACAACATGACCGGAGGACGCGTCGAGGTAGGCTTCGGCAGAGGTATCTGGCCTTACGAGGGTCCTCAGTTTCATCCCAATGCCGATCCCCGCAAGGACAAGGAGAACCGGGAACTGTTCCGGGAAACAGTCGAGATAGTGCGGGAGATATGGACCAACGAATACTTTACGTATCGTGGGACAAACTACGTCTTCCCCGCCGACGACACCGTCTTCTCGCATCCAAAGTATCCCTCGAATCCCACCTGGCAGGAAGGGGAGAACGTAACGAAGCTCCGGGTGACGCCGAGACCGTACCAGGACCCGCACCCCCCGATGTGGATGACCGTCTCCACAGACCGGTCCGTAACAACTGCGGCCGGGCTTGGGTTGAGTGCGTGCTACTGGCAGCCACCTGCTCTCAGGATCAGGCAGCGAATGGAAATCTACGCACAGGCCAGGACCGAGCTGGAGGGGAGGCCATTCGCTGTGGGAGAAGACCAGGCGGTCATGCGCTCCACCTATGTGAGCTCTTCTATGGAGGAAGCCCGCCGCGATGCTGAAGAAGGCATCATGTCCTCTTTCATCTACAACGATCCGTTTCGCGCAAGGCAGGTCTTCACCAATCCGGGCGAGGTGTTGGATCCGGACGTGAAACTGGACTGGGACTTCCTGGAGCCGCGCACCCTGCTTGTGGGTTCCCCTGAGAATGTGGTGGAGAGGGTCCAGGAATTGCAGGAAGTGTGCAATCTGGACTATCTGCTAGTGGAGTTCACGCACATGGGGATCCCACTGAGTAAGACACTGAAGAATCTGGAGACCTTCGCCACCAAAGTGATGCCGCAATTTGCAGGCGAAGATTGAAGAATGCGTCACTAGATTCGCGGTGTGCTCGCGTCGGGAGTCTCAATCTGGAGCGATCCGGCAGTCTGCGGTCGTGTTTCACAAGGTAGACGAGCCGTCGGTTGCTTAGACTCAGGCATCTGCCTTCAGTCAAGTTGTGCCGCAAAAGGTGGGCTAGAGGTGGCTGTACTGCGAAATCATCGGTGTGAGGTCCGAATATAGGATCGTGTTAGGTTGTGTCGCTAGCGTGGCGATCTGACGGATGCGAGAGTAGGGGTGGTGAGGCGGCCTGCCCACGCCATAAGAGAATGGAGACGCGCCGTGAGACCTGTGGTTCTGGCAGTGACAGCGATTGTCGCGCTCCCTTCGCCGCAGTGATCACCACGGCCCCAGCGAGCGTCACCCATGGATAGATCACCAGGAGCGGCGGGAACTGGAAGAGGGTGACGACAGCCACGGCAAGGGATGTTCCGGAAGCCACGCCCCACAGCGGGTCCGCGGCGAGTTGTTCCGCCAGCGGCGGCGGGATGGGCGGATGGTCAGCGCATCGGACGGCAGGCGCCTGTCCTAGTCGGTTACGTAGATGGGCTCGGTTTCGAGGTCCCGGTCGGCTATCCGGTCTGAACTCTTGGTCATGAGATTCCTTCGTTCCGCGTTGTCACGACTGCTCGGCCATAGTCCCAATCAATATTAATCGAACGTGAGTGAGTAGAGCCGGGCGCGGGTCATCTCGAGGCGCAGACGGACGGGTCTACCGGACCATGTGGAGAGGTCGGACTCACCGTTCCAGGTCACTACGCCATCGAGGATGTCTCCGGTCAGAGGGTCGCAGTCCTCCATCGTGCGGCCCGGTATCGCATCGGCCGGCCTTGGGCGGGTCTCCATCGACGCGTCGGCCACCTCGACGCGTATCTCGCCTCGGAAGCGTGTCCAGGCGTTGACGCGGAGTTGGCTGCCCGTGAAGAGTAGCGGGTAGGTGGTGCATGCGCCGACGGTCTCGGCCTCCAGCGAGGTGAAACCGTCTTTGCGCCATGTAGCGCGGCATATGTAGCCGAGGTCGCTGTACACGTCCTGCAGGTGCGACTCCCTCATGCCCAGCAGGTTGTTGTGCGAGGTGGAGTACGGGCTGATGATCAGCGAGTGCTCGTCGGGGCGCAGGCTCACGAGGCCGCAGCCCGCGTAGATCCCCGCATGCCAGTCCAGGCCGGGGTTGCCGCTGGTGCCGGGCTCCATCCTGGGGATGATGGGGCCTGGCTGGTGCCGCTCCCAGTTGACGCCGTCGCGGCTGGTCATCATGTGCAGGTCGGATATGTCCAGCCGGCGTTCGTAGAAGATGGGAAAGGCCAAGTGGGCGTTACCTCCGTCCGGCCAGAGGGCGTAGGCGTTGGTGTAAATGTCGGCGTCGGGGCCGTCCTGCGCCTGCGGCCATACGATCTGCTCGGGCTTCGGCCATTTCTCGAATGAGTCCGTTTCGGCGTAGGCCATCCGACGCCGGCCGTGAATCCTGCCATGCTCGTGCCTATCCCAGCCCCTGAAGTAGCCGACGTAACGGCCCTTAGCGGGGTCGAACCGGGCGATTATCTGGGTGTCGCTTACGTAGCCATCCAGCAGCGGCTTGGGCAGCTTTGTGAACAGGAGGCCATCGGGGGACACCGCGCCCAGGACCTGGTCTCCGCCGCCCTCCTTGTTCTGGTAGATGAGCTTGTACCGTTCGGAGGCCGGAGCGCTGGGGTCCTTGAAGACGGTGCCGGTATTACCAAAGACAATGTTGTTGTCCGTAGAGCCGCGGAACTCGACTGCGCCAACGGTGGGCTTGCGCCAGGTCACGCCATCGACGGACTCGGCGTACGCCATGACCTGGGTCTCCCAGGGCACCACGAAGTCTGACTCCTCGGTGGCACGTCGCCGCGCCTCCGGGTCCCTCTGTTCGACTGCGCCAGTGTACGCGGGGTAGTAGAGTCTGAAGATGCCCTCGTCCTCGAACACCGTCGTCATGCCGGAGACCCAGTCTTCCCAGGGGTGCTCCGGCGTGATCAAGGGTTCCGGGTCGATGCGTGGGCTGTGTGCGGATATACGCACGCCGTAAGGCATCTCCCAACCGCCGTCGCGTCCGCCGCCCCACGCGACGCCGTAGCCGGGCTCGATGATGTCCCAGTCGACGAATACGTGCTTGCGGCCTCTCAGGTCGTAGGGTGCGTAGGGCAAGTTAGACCTCCATAGTCCGAGTTATCGTTCGGTCTCGGGTGCGGGACACAGTTCCGTCCACCCACTTAGCGAACAGTTGGCCCAACCCTTCCACGTTGCCGTCTTGGGTAATCACCTCAGTCTCGAATCGGCTCATGGTGTTGGTGCTCGCGGCAGGTCTTTCAGTACCACATCTCCGTCCAGCGGTGATCCGCATCGTCGGGTTCTAGGCCAGCCGTTCAGGGTTGTTGGTATCCTCATAGCTTCCGAGGGGAATTATATACGAAAGTAACCAATTGACCGTGAAAACCCCTTGACAAATTCGCCCATTTCGGTTACTATTATGTCATAAAGCAAAGGGGTTATTGACATGGCAGGCAAGGCATTTCGCAAGGGTATCTCATTCGTAGACCTCATGGACATGTTCCCTGACGATGAGACGGCGGAACAGTGGTTCATCGAGCATCGCTGGCCGAACGGCGTAGCCTGCGCTCACTGTGGGAGCCTTGCAGTCTCTAGGCTCGATAGTCACCCGACAATGCCGTTCCGTTGCCGCGATTGCCGCAAGTATTTCTCGGTCAAAACGAACGGCCTGATGCACAGTTCCAAGCTCAGTTACCGCAAGTGGGCGATAGCGATCTACATCGTGACGACGAACCTCAAGGGAACGTCCAGCATGAAGCTTCACCGCGATCTGGGCATCACGCAAAAGACGGCATGGCACATGGCACACCGCATCAGGGAGACCTACACCGACCATCGCGCGCCCTTCACTGGCCCTGTAGAGGTCGATGAGACGTACATCGGCGGCAAGGAGTCCAACAAGCACGAGAACCGTAAGACGAAAGCCGGACGCGGACCCGTCGGCAAGACTCCGGTAGTCGGCATGAAGGACAGGGAGACGGGCAAAGTGACTGCGACTCCGATAGAGCACACGGACAAGGAGACGCTCCAGGGGTTCGTAGAGGACGGTATCGAGGACGGCGCGAAGGTCTACACCGACGAACACCCCGGCTACGGCGACCTCCCGAATCATGAGACGGTCAAGCACTCGGTCAAAGAGTACGTACATGGACAGGCGCACACGAACGGCGTAGAGTCGTTCTGGGCGATGCTGAAACGCGGGTACGTCGGAACCTATCATCATATGAGCGTTGACCACCTTCACCGCTACGTCAACGAGTTCGCTGGTAGGCACAATGACCGACCCGCCGACACTCACGACCAGATGCGGCATATCGTCGAAGGCATGAACGGCAAGCGACTCCGGTACGACGACCTCATAGCGGCGTAGTGCAACCGTTCGAGTTGCAAGACTTGTCCAAGTGGTGTACAAACACCGTCAATTGTCTAGGGGGGGCTGCTAGATGACGACGCCGAACTTCGCTAATCGGACGCTCTGGACGGGAGACAATCTCGACATCCTTCGGGGCATGAACTCTGAGACGGTAGACCTCATCTATCTAGACCCGCCCTTCAACTCGAACCGCAACTATGAGGCTCCCGTGGGGAGCAAGGCCGCGGGTGCCGCCTTCAAGGATACGTGGTCGCTCTCAGACCTCGACGTTGCATGGATGGGGCTGATTGCCGACGAACGCCCTGCAATAGCCTATATCCTTGATGCGTCTGGCCGCTCACACGGGAAGGGTATGCAGTCGTATTTGACCATGATGGCCGTTCGCCTCATGGAAATGCGGCGTGTGCTGAAAGCGACGGGAAGTATCTATCTTCACTGCGACCCCTACGCTTCCCACTACCTCAAGATGCTTATGGATGCAGTGTTCGGAGTGGCGAACTATCAGAATGAGGTCGTTTGGAAGCGTAATAGTAGTCACAATGACAGTAAGCGGTTTGGACGGGTGACTGACGTTCTCTTGTTTTACGGACACTACATCAATCCCGATGCTGTAAGGGTACCTCTGAACCCTGATTATGTCGCAAAAGCATATCGGCATGAGGATGAAAATGGGCGATTCAGAGCCGACAATCTATCTGCAAAGAGCTTGACGGGGGGGGGTACTCTTATGAGTTCCACGGGCATCATGGCCCCTGGCGATACCCGCAACATCGGATGCTAGAGTTGGAGCGCCAAGGCTTGATATATCTACCCCAAAAGGCAAATGGGGTCCCTAGCTTCAAGCGATATTTGCATGAGAACAAAGGGCAAGTACCTTCGAACCTATGGATTGATATTCCTCCCGTTCAGTCCGGCAAAGAGCGCACGGGGTACCCTACGCAGAAGCCGCTTGCGTTGCTGGAGCGGATCATCGCGGCATCCTCGAACGAGGGCGACGTGGTACTTGATCCGTTCTGTGGATGCGCTACGGCGTGCGTGGCAGCTGAACGGCTAGGGAGACAGTGGGTAGGCATCGACTTATCTCCAAAGGCCGTCGAACTCGTGCATCACCGCTTGAAGCAGGAAGAGCCCGGCATTGCTTTATGGGCTAATCAAGTGACAGCCCGGACGGACGTTCCCAGACGGACGGATATCGACGCTCCAAAGAACTACAGGCAGAACGCGCATGTCCTCTACGGGCAGCAAGAAGGCAACTGCGCTGGATGCCGGGAGCACTTCCCCTTCAAGGTGTTCGACGTAGACCACCTGATACCTCAGTCCAAAGGTGGGACGGACCATATCGACAACCTTCAGCTACTCTGTTCTCACTGCAACCGGATGAAGGGGAATAGACCGCAGGAGTACCTGATAGCACGACTCAAGGAGATGGAATATGCCACGACCTAAGAAGAAGCGGGGCCGTCCGGTCAAGTTGACCATGCCCGAACCGATAGACGACACGCCGGAGAACGTCGCTCGCATCATCCTCAATACGCCGCCGAAAAAGCGGGAAGATTGGCGATACCTACGGGAGTCGAAGGGCAACTAATTTCACGGTCAATTGGTTACTTTCGTATATAATTCCCCTTCCGAGACGTCTGTACACCTACCGCCTGAGAAGGCCCACCAATCGGTGCTGCACGTTACGGCCCCGACTCTCCTGCAGGCTCTCATTCGCCGTCTCCGTCAGTCCCAGCGCATCATCCAACTCGAGGCAGGCCAACACTTCGGCATCTGAGGTAAGAGTGGCACCGTAGAACTGCAGCCGTACACGTCGGTCGAAACGGAGCTGGGCGCGGGGGTAGGCGCTTTCACCCATTGGGTGCCTCCAGAGTGGGCACGCATTCAAGATCTTGAGCTGTCGATCACGACCAGTCTAGCACTCATGATAACTGCTTTGATCCGCGACTCGGCTACAGCGGTGGCCAATGTTGTTAATTACAGCACTCCATGCAGGGTTGATATGGGAAGTGTGGAATACAGATGATCCGGGTCTGGCCGTCGCAGCCCCTTACGATATGCGAATGGGTGTGTGCGTACTTTCCCCTAGGGATACGAATAGATTCGACGGAACCCCAGCACAACGAAACTGCGAACGGCGATGTCGGTCTTCAGATACATCGGCGATTTAGCGTAGGAGCGTGCGGGCAGCGGACCTTCGAAGCACTTCCGCTGGGGCGATGAGAGTAGCGGGGACTTGAATCCCCGGGAAGCAGTCTATGAAACCACTGCGGCGCTTCGAGTCCCAGTTGCCGTAGTTGGTGGAGATAGGGGGACTCGGATTAGCTACGAAATGGGGCTAAATCTCCTGTGTTACCACATCTGTTACCACAACTTTGTCGAGAATGCCTGAGACTGTTCCGTCCCCTATTGTATTGCGTCGTACCACCTTGTCTCACGCCGATATCTTGTGCTCGTTAAGCTTTCCGTCACTTTATTTGGGGCCACTCTATCTACGAGGTGGTTGGTTGACGACCGGGTAGTCAGGAGGCCCCCAGTCTATGTCTGGGTTTAACATCATCAATTCAACGAATAGGGGTACGAGGAAGGCCAGTATCCTGGCCCCGTCCCGAACCTGTTCACGGTTCACTGAACTATACCATGAGGCACCCCCGTGCATGAGTTGGATGCGCAGGACGTACAGCCGGTCGAAAAGCGTGCTCAGAATGACTCTCGTGTCACGTGTAGCCAGTGCCCGCTGGACTCTGCTCTTGCTAGTCTTGAACGACTGGTCCCAGTTTTCGCTTCCCCTGCCGGCGAGGTGGTCCCAAAAGGGTTGGAAGACGAATTTGTTCCCAAGCAGCAATCGGATCGTGTCTGAGAATCTCTTCCAGATGGCGTCGTAGACCATGTGGTTGGAGTCAAGCGAGAGGATTGTTTCGAAAAAGTCAGCGAATCGGCTGCGCTCCGTCGACTCCATGGAGTGCGGCCTGTCCTTTGCATAAGCGGCGTTGAAGGCAATCCAATAGAAGATGAACTCCGCGTCGGGGTCATCCGATTCCTTCTCCGCTCTCTCGATCCAACTCAAGGCGCGATGAACCCGGAGGCCGAGGTGTTGGGGTAGGCTACTCTCGACACGCTCCCATTCTGCCTGTAGCACTTCATGGTTGGCTGCGTGCTCACTATACGGGCTGATGCGGCGTAAACGGTTGGCCTTAGTCCCCTCGGGCTCGGAACCAGATCGGGACGGTTCATCAATTCGGTCTCTCGGAGACATATCCATTAGGACTTTCGCTCTCATCCTCGTTGGGGGAACCGCGTGCGGAACAGCTGTTGCCACTGGCCTATTGAGCGACCCTTATGCGTCTCACGGAGCGCCTCTTCCGCCACGTCGGAAGCGGAGGCGGCTTCCGCTTTGAAGACCTCTTGGTACTCGTAGTTCCAGGGTCTGAGCAGGTCCTCGTTAGGCAAAGACGGATTCATCGCAGTTGGCCGTGAAAACATGAACCGGTTGACGAACTGACGGAGCACGCCGGATACAACACTGGCATCGGAGTTGGCATAGTAGGGCCACGAGTTCGCCACCAAGACCTCAAACCCAGCGGAGGGCGGTCGAGCGGTTGCGCTGAAGGCCTGATTGCGCCAGTGCTTTAGCATCCTAACTACCCGTGTGAACCTGCCGTTCGTCCTGTCGTTCTGCTGGTGATACCACCTCGCAAGA
This sequence comes from Dehalococcoidia bacterium, assembly GCA_963662435.1. Taxonomy (GTDB): domain Bacteria; phylum Chloroflexota; class Dehalococcoidia; order Lucifugimonadales; family VXLM01; genus VXLM01. The sequence goes on from OY759598.1 coordinate 688,413, forward strand.
CCCTTGGGATTGGTAGTTTCCCAGCCGTCAGTACCACGACTCGGCACAAGAAGGTCGACACTACCCACTCTGCTATCTTCGACCAAGGGAACCACGTCCAAGTGAAAGTCGCCAGGGAATTCGATCCTTATGCATCTTGGCCGGGTGGTCACCCTCCCACGATACGATTCCACCTTCTTGAGCCGCCTGGCCAACCAACGGACCAATCGTCTGGGCTCCTCGGTTCCATTTGGTACGGCCATCAGGTCGAGCAAACAGCATACATCCACATCATACTCTCGGCTCCTGCCGAGCGGGCGAATAGACGTTCCATGAACGTACGAGCCCTGGAGAAACGTCTCGATCATGGCTGTACCCACAGTTTGATCACTTTTCAGCGCTCTGCTGAGGGCCATGTGTGCGGACCTGATTCGGCCCAGCTTGGGCTCATCGACACTGATGTTTTTGAGGAAGCGCTCGAAGCGCGATGGGAGTTCCATTATGCTGTCCTCGGAATTAGCAATGAGGCTTCAGAAGGGGCAAGAGTATCTGTTCCCACTCAACACAGAGTGCTCAGTTAGCACTTAGGTGGTGTGCCTCGTTGACTCCGGTTGCCAAGTGTTCACCCGCCCTGAATATTTGATCCTACCGTCTCGATGTCCTCGGCGATCGCAATCCAGCCGTGGTCAAAAGTGAATGTTTGCCCCCTGCCCGCCGGGTCTTGGATGCGGAGGACTCGTGCTCTTTCCGGACTGCCAGCACGCTCAACGACATAGAGCCAGTATGATCTTCCGCGCTCTTGGGCGAACTCAAATTGAGTTCGAGAGAGACCTACAGGACGGTCGAGGAGGGTGGCCTTCATCGCCTTGACTTCGACCCACCTCACCGGTCGGCCGTCGGAGCCAAGTTCCATCAGGTCGAATCCGGGGTTGTTCGTGGGCGTGCGCTTTAATTCAGGCTCGTCCCCGATGATTAATTCAATTGCCTTATCCTCAAGGCTCATGCGCTCTTCATGCGTCGCACCGTCTGGATCTGACTCGTTGCCTTCATCGTGGCTCACGGCTATGTATGAGACGAACTCCCGTGCTTGGGGAGGCAATTTGTCCTCCGCACGGCGAGATTCTGATTCAGTAGAGGTTTCCGTTTCGTCACCAGAAGCTGTATCGGAATGATACCCATCTCCAACATCGTCTCTCGAAGTCTCCAGGTCATCGAAGTCAGTCTCAAACCCTAACTGAGGTGCGGATTCCTGAAACGGCGGAGGCTCAGCAACAGTTGCATCGATCTGCGGGAACCCTAATTCGTTCAAGACGGTGGCGGCTTCATCGGTCGTGCTGGCTGCCAGCACTTCCTTCAGTCCTGCAGCGAAGAGTCCCGGGTCCTCTTGTGGGCAAAGTGCGATGGCCAATTCACGAGCAAGAGGTGCCCACGGCACCTCTCCATTGGAATGCACAGCCCACAAGGAGTGTTCAGTGGGGTGATAGAGGGCCGAGGCTAATTCAGATGGACTTGACCGATTGATCTCTAGAGCATTCAAGCGATACCGCAGCTCTATGGAAGCGGCCGACTTGCAATTGAGGTCGCTTAGCCTGCCCAATGCAACTTGAACCTCGGTGGGTGCCATTTGACCGAAGAGCACGCGGGCAATTTCTCCATCGCGATGGAGCAACCGGTTCCTAGTGTCTGGGGCATCATCCGACTTCTCGATTCCCAGAACCTCTATCTGCACGGCAGAGCCAAGTTGTTGTACACCTGCTGCAAGAAATGCGCGCCCCGTCCCAAGCTGCTGGGGAATCACGTTCTTCACCAAGAGGTCTCCAAACTTATCTGCCAGCCCTACGCGGTTTTCAAAGAATAGCCAGGTAGGGTAGTAGAGCACATGAGACTTATTTGGGATGCTCTTCATCTTCCTCAGGCTATCAAACCAGCCATGATCTATAGCTTCCCCATCAAGCGCCTTTTCAAGCATCTGCCAACAACCGATGACTACTGCATATGCTTCATCGTCCAGTGGTCTGTTGAAGCCACTGAATTCTTCAGATATCTCATTGAGGACATCCAGCGCGTCTCCGTGGTCAGGGGAGTCGGTGACACCAATCTTCTCTAGCAGGCTCCCGTAGCCCCTGAGGTCTTCGGCCAAACGCCAGCGATAGTGACCAAAGGGATGATCTCCCCAAAAAACATGGTCTGGTGAACGGTATGCATCCCCAAGCCAGAGACACTTCGTAGACTTGAGCTCCTCAACGGCGGGATCGCCGGATTCGTCATCGAGGAAACGGTAGACCTGTGTGTTGACTGGTATGCATCGTTTGGCGCAATGGAGGAGGTGTCGAACTACGAGGGCTGGATCGGGATCAAGGTGGACTCCCAGAAACACCAAGAATTCGGAGTTGGGTGAAGGGACATCGAGGATTTTCCCCTGACTCTCGAATAGGTACGACCGGTACGGCGCATGCAGGGAGCTGGGGGCGTGCCATTTATTCCTATCCCGGCGGGCGGGAAGCCATCTCATACTCCGCAATTCCTCAAGTTCATCGGTCTCGTTCATAGTTCCAAATCGTTCGCTCAGGTGCGTGACGACTCTTTGCATGCGAATGACAGCTGCGTCCGAACAAGGCTCGTCCGAGATCTGTCTCACTTTTTGAGTGATGTCATTCAAACGGGGAACGCTTGCTACTCCAAGCCAATCCAACAGCCGCTGAACGGACGCTTCCCGCTCCTTTGGAAGTATGGCTATTGGGGCATTATCGCCCAGAACCTCTTGCACGATGCTAGTTTCGAAGTAGCATTCGCTGGGGCGGCGGTACTTCCTATCTCCACAGATGACAAAGCGGGCTGACGATAGTGTCTGATGCACCCGGTCATCGTCTATCAATTCGCCAAATCGGTCGGCCAAGAGAATCACAGCCTCGCGTCTGACCGCCGGATCTAGAGCTTCATCTTCTATTGCGTGGGAAAGATGCTCCAACACATAAGTGCGGAAGTCTAGTTGAGTGGCACCAAGGTCAAGAAGGAACTGCCTCCTCCCGCCTAGCGCCTCCACATCAACAAGGCTGGTCAAGCCAAGGGGATCCTTGAACCCTCCGGGCAAGACTAGGCTGGGCAGATCATGCAACTGTCCAGCGCTAGGGTAGATCCTAAGGGCGGACAACCTCCTGAGAGTATCGTCGTCGTCCATAATCTGCTTCCGTTGGTTCTCGAACCACGAAATCAACTTTGGGAGGGAGAAGCGCCCTTCTTGCCATAGCCGCAGAATGGCTTGGGGGTCACTTTCTTCAAGCACCAGGACGGCATCCTCTGCTTCAAATGCACTGCAGAGATGGTTGAGGCTTAAAAAAGCCTTTTCCACGTGGTCGAGGAATGGGATATCTAACCCTAAGGGCGTAAACAGTTGGACAGTGGCCGCATCGGCAGAATATACGTCACGGCAAGGCCTGAGCGACCTGTCACGAGATGGAGCGAGGGAGGTGGCCCGGAGAAGTTCCTCGTCAGCACGCCGAGTACGAGGAGTTCTACCTTGCCGCTCGAGCAACATAGCGATCTCGTTCCACAGTGCTGCTCGTCCCGCTCCCGACGCGAGACAAGGCGGAAGATCATTAAGGCAAACTGGCTTGTCCAACCCATTTCTTGTGAGTGCCGAGCACAGGGTTTCCACGTCGAGGACAGGGACTCCGATAGATCGGAGTAACGCCTGATAAGGTCTCAAAAACTCCGCAACCAGCTTGATCCCCAGGCCTTCTAGCACGGCGATATTGTCAGTTTCCTCGCGCTGGAGGAGAAGCGACACCCCGCTGTCCGCGCTGGTCCAAGTTCCTGAGGAGGTGAAGACTACGGCTTCTTTCTTGAGAGCCTCATGCAAGGCATCCCAGAATTCCCGCCACACACCATCGCGGCCGTCCCTATCAGTGCTCTGAGCTAGCATATTCAGACTTGAAGCAAGATGCCAAAACCGCTCAGGACCAAGCATTGTCGTCAGTTGTGGTGTTGCTCTGGCTACTGTCCGCGTGGCTGCCAGTAGGGCCTCGCGATTCCATTGGGACTGATAGTCATTTCCGAGAATGACATGCTTCCTGTCATTGCTAGGAAAGAAGTCTGCGTTGATATGAAAGGGCAGCCCTGTGTTCTCCTCAGTCGGCAAGCATGCGCACAACATTCCGGCACTCAATTCGCCTTGAACGGGTAGAGCGACCACTACTTCAGCAGAACGTTTATCCTCAATACGTGCTGGGTGTTGGACACGCAGGCCCTCGGCAGCTTCTTCAAAGTTGCCACGAAGGAGGTGCCATAGACGATCGTCAGAGGAGCCTCCCTGACTGATAATGACCCTGTCATCCTCCATTACCCTCTCGAACGTTTGCCGCGATTGCCCGCCGCACCTAAGTCTAATCTCGCCGAGATTCTTCAGGAAGAGCATCGCTACCGGAAGGGATCCTTCAAGTTCCTCCAGCAGCCGCTCAGTAACGTTCTCAGGTGCTGGTTCGGCTCTTAGTGCCCGTCTCAGAGTTGACTGTTCATCGCGAGCGAACGGAAATATGAACCTCGTTCCGGGTAGATCAGGGAGAACGCAGCGGGGACAGCCACGGCAAACCGCAATTCGCTCTGCCTCGTTCCGGTCTTCGCGCAGAGTCCAGTGGTACCCAGCGGAAATCAGTTCGGGCTGGTCCGTCAATTGATAAACGGAGATGAAACCTATGCCAAACGCGCCAGTCGTACCCTTTTGAAGACGCTTGTCACCTGAGCCGATCAGACGGAAGCGATGGAAATCGCACCTGTGAGAATCGTTGCCAGTGTCCCTCCAAAGACATTCGGGAGACCTTAGATCTCCACATTCGGAAAAAACACCATTGTTATCAACTACAAGAGCGTCCTCCCGAATGTCGAAGCTCATCCAACTTGCAGGCGCATCGTCTGCATTTTGGATGAGTTCGTTGGCTAGGGTCCCATACCCCTGTAGGTCTCGTAGTTTCGCGCCAAGGTCGCCAAGATAGTCGATGCTCCTCGGTAGAAAATCTGAATTATCCATTTATTGCCCACAAGTCGAACTCTCTCTGCGCCGTAGAAGTTACTCCAAAATTGTCAGCCTGGCGTTTCCCCATGGAAGCTGATCCCGCGTCGGTTCGTGTCTGGACTCGCCAGCCCGTTCCCGAAAGAGACTCCCGCAGAATCTCAAGCGCATTAGCCTTCCGATCTGATATCTGTCCAAATCGTACAACCATTCGAGCTCCCGCTCGGCAGACACTTGCACAATTCCCCCACACGCGGGAAAGCTGGTGGGCAAAGCTCTCTGGGCTTTCGTGGATTAGTTGATCCTGTTGGGAGTAATCGACTGTGTCTGGTCCTCCCAGAAACCATAGCCTAAGCCATTGATCTGGTCTGTAAGTCCTTAGGCCATAGTAGGGAGGCGAGGTGACTACCCAATCGAATGTACATCCCTCGAGTTTCTTCCGGAACATGTCCCCATCCCGGCTGTCGCCGAGCAGAACCTGAGACTTAACATCCGGAAGGACCTCGGCATAGTATCTACGCGCCCGGCGCGCCACAAGCTCTCGTATATCCACAGCCTGAGGGCTGAGACCGTGCTCCCGCCAGTAAGTGACCGCATAACGTGGCTTGGGAGAGTAGGTTCGCGGACACTGGTTGGACAAGTAGGAGGGTGTTCCCTTACTGGCTGGCCCGTGTAGAGCCCCGAGCAAAATCGCTCGGAGGGCCACTCTGGCCGCTGACCGGCAATCCCGCTTCAGAGCAGTCCGTAATCGCGACATTGCAACTAGGGTGTCTCTTTCGAAGGCGAGTTCCCAGAATTCCCCATTTGGCACTTCATCGACTTCCTTAGTCTCGCTGAGGATGCGATCCAAGGCCTTCATAATGGCTGCGGGATCCGTAGTCACCATCTTGGCTTCGGTCAAAGCGGCCGCAAGTGGGTGACTATCGATCCCTACACTTGACAATCCTCTCAGACGGGCCGCTAGATTGGTCGTCCCCCGACCACAAAAGGGGTCTAGTATCTCGGCCCTAGGTCCTGACTCACGTGCCAAGACTCTCAGCGGGAAGCCAAGTGGGAACATCGTGAAGTATGGGCAAACCGCATTTAGGGCCGCGTTCAATGTTTTCATGACCTAGCTATGACTCGAACCCACGTGGAAGCTCTTCCCTCGGGAGTGTAGGATTCCCATCCCTGAGGACCGAACAGTTCATCCAGAACCTTGGGAACTTGGCGGAAAGCGAATTGTTTCCGATCGTCTAGGTCCTCCGGAAGGACTCCCTCGAAGAACGCATTGAGCTCTCCCCATGCCACACCATCCGCTCCCCTGACTCGATCTAGGATCTCACTTTCCCGAAGCGCCTGGGTAGCTTGCAGTTGCAAAGTACGCAGTACGTCGGCTGGTGCGGCCTCACCCTGCAGGCCACTTCCGTCAACGCTTGTGTCAGGCGCTGTCCCATCTCCCCGAGCACCGGGTGTACCTGGAGACACAATCCTAGCGATCCGTTCGCGAAGTCTCCTAGCATAAGTAGCAGCCGGCTGTCGATTGTATTCCGGGTCTACCATCCGGTATCGACTCTCGAAGGAAAGCACCCTAAGCGGGACGGGGTATTGTTTTCCGCCTACGGAACTCCAGAAGACACCCTGCCCTGGTATAGGCTCATTTAACAGTGCGCTCAGGAGATCCTGACCGAAGTGCGCGTTCGCAGCTCGTACATTTGAAAGATCTCCGGCCGACAGTAGGTGAAAGAGGAACCAATTGTCGCCCTGACTCAGAATCTCATTGGGGATACTGCCGGGCTGCTGCGTAACCAAGACTGCTCCAAGATCATACTTTCGGCCTTCCTTCACCCATTGGATGTATGGCTCGGCGGCCGTCGCCTTCTCATTCAAGACAGCCTGAGCTTCTTCCACTACGGCGATAGTAGGAATTGTCTGAGGATCAGCCGAGGTGAATTCCTCTTGATTTCGGTCAAATATGCGGCGCAGCACCAGTCCCGACAATACGAGGGCCTGTCCACCAGACAACTGGGACACGTCGACCACGCACAGCTTTCCATCGGCTAAGGCTGCCATAATCATGTCCATTAATTGACTTGCTGGGTCATGAAGCATGCGAACGATCCTCGTGGTGTTTGCTCTAGCTGCTATGGCCTCAACTTCCTGGCCAGGCTCCAGCCGGAGCAGACTCCTTATGCGATCAAGCGAAGCGTCGTTGCCGGAGGCGTGCACCAAGTCGACTAACTCTTCCCAGTTCTGTTGGTTCATGCCACGCAGCTTTAGGACGTTCTGTTGCTCCTGCCGTTCTGGAGAGAGAGCTATAGCAACTACGTCGCTGGGTCGTAGTCTTCTGATGTCCAGTCGTATTCCACTCGCAACAAAGGACTGGTAGAACGGACTTGGGTTGTGCCTAGAGGTGAATACAACCAGATGCTCTTCCATGGCAGGGACGTCGCAAAAGCCGGGCCTGCCCCTGTCGTCCGGCCAAAAGTACTCGCCATCCGGATCAAATAGGATTGTGCCCACTGGGACTCGACGTCCTTGCCTTTTTTCCACTGTAGGAGTTTCAGCATAGAGGCTACTGAACAATAGCTTGTTAAGATTTGACTTGCCGAATCCGGCGCGAGCGAATATGAAACTTCTCCGTGACACCAGGCTTTCTACCGCAAAGTTCACCCGCACATCGTCCGGCTGAACCTGCATCCAGCTCTCCGTAGCCAGGGAATGCGGCCCGTAAAAGTACTCACCTAAGGCAAAATGCCCGATCGTTGCTCCCTTTACATTGTGTCCCACGATCTCTCTGAGAACTTCCTCTGACGGAAATGCCACAGGGCTGCCGACATGAGGAAGCCGACGGTGTGAGGCTACGAAGTTGAGGCCCTGGTCAGTCGACCGCAGAACCCCCAGCACTCTGATGTTGATTCGGTACCGCAAGTACTGCTCTCTGAGGTCCTCTGGAATAGGACGCCCATCTCGGACCGCTCTGATATTAAACTCCTCTCCGGATCCGGATGAGAGCTTGCCTTCAGAGGAAAGCGATGCAATTCGTCCGAGAATGGCTTCGTCTGGTGTTTCCAATTGAACCATGAGGAACTGGCCATGCATCGGGATGCTCTGAAATTCTTGACGGTAGGGCAAAGCCAAGTCGGCGTGGAACTCCATTCCGCCTTCTCTGAATCCACGGAAGACACCCACAATCCGTTCTGACGGGAATAGCTGCGCTGCTGTCATTGTCCTAGTACCGCCTCTGCGTAATGTCGGAATCCTGCAATTGGAACTCATCCAGTCTTTGCGAATGTGAGCCTAGTGCTTCGCGCAACCCTGCGAAGACCTCGTCTTGCAGAATGTCGAAGTCAAAGTCTACTAGTGCAGCGTTCTCGTGAGCCTTCTGCAGGCACCTGGGATAGAATGGGATAGGAAATCCATCTGTCGCATCGGCAAGCAGGCATCCAAGAACAGTCTGTGCCTCTTCTTGCTGAGGGAGGAAGACGTCAACAGGCCATATGGGATCTCTCGGACCCGCTCCGAACTTCACAAAGAACATCTTGCCCGCGACGAACCTGTTGATCTCCCCTCCTTCTGTCACTCTGTCATCACCCCTTGCGTACTCAGACCAAACGTATGCCCGCTCTTCCAGGTCGCGTGGCACTTGGGTGTAGGCCGGGTAGCCAGTTGTCAATATGTTTTCTAGTACCATTGCCAAACGGTAGCGGTCCAATACCTTGGAGTGCTTAGCTATGCCAACTAGGTATACCCGCCTGCGCCGATTACTCCAATGGTGCTTAATGGCTTCGTTGAATCCATCACTCAGTCTGGCGAACAAATCCCCCGCGAAGACTTTGCTCCTCAGGAGGCCGTCACACACTATGATCGTGTCGGTCCCGAAGTCCTTGTCTCGCAGTATGCTGAAGAGCACTGCCCATTCCATCAACTCACGGTAAACTTGAACCCAACTTGGACTAGTGGGACGATCATCATCATTCCGCCGGATCATGTGACTTAGTTTTGTGAGGTCCTGGACGTCCAAGAAGGCCATCAGACGTCCTAGAGGTGTGCGGGGCCCGCCAGCCCTATCGAATTGCATTCGACTAAGCTCGGTGACGTTAGTTGTTGGCGTTATAGCTTCCAGGCAGTATTCATTGTTGCTGGAGTCAACGACGCGCACTAACTGGACAAGGAAGGGGTCAAACTGTATGCGATTGTTTCCTCCGTCCGTTCCTACGAGTGAAATCGAGGTGGTCGTGCGGGGCATTATTCTCCGGACCGTTGCCTTAAGCGGCCTCACTTCACCCCTGAGGCTCTCCAAGACACGCATATCTTGGCCAATCTGCTTCTGAATTTCTGCCCTCAGGGCAGCATGGCTCTTTGGGTCTAACATAGGGTGTACTGTTCTGTTGATCTCCCAGCGATGTGTTCAGCCGCTTTGCGTTCAAGTAATGGAGGTGAAGATGACCGACTTACGAATGAGCAGTGCTCTTGCAATTGGAGGCTCACACTCAATAGTCTGCATCAGCCATTCTCGCGATCCTGTACACATAAGGGTCCCTCTAACTTGGAGTGTTGGGCCTCGCCGCATGGATTGTGGCCAAACCAGTTCGTGAAGTCAACATTGGCCGAGCGGGCGTACCGGCCTGGCCAACCAGGGCCGGGAGGTAACTCAATGGCTGAAAAACAACCCAGGGTGATCTACGGCATTGCCTCCTCTCTACATACGTAGTCCCCACGATCTTTACATGGAGACTCATTGGACTACTGGCCCAAAAGTAGTTTGGCGCATCCAAAATACCCAAGCCCCAGGAGAACTTATGCCCGGAACAAAATGCTTACGATGCGGATTCACTCCAGTCATCATCCTTTGCCTTGATTGTGACATACAAACTTGCTCCCCATGCCACACTACTTGCCGTGGAAAGTTCGAGGGGTACCCCTCTCTAGCTGCATGGTGCGTGACCTGTAAGGCGGTCGTTGATATGCGGCCGACCTGCACCAAGTACCAACAAAGAAGGGTAGGGTGCTCTTACCTCCACTACCAGAATCTTGCTGAAATCCCGTCCTATTCGTCGCAAACGGTGTTTGCGCTTGGGGAGAAAAGGCGGTTTTTACGACCGTAGGACGCCCGAAGGGCCTGAAGCCCTTTCTCATCCAGCAATCGAACAGCGTGATCCACTATGTCTACGCACACGCCCTGAACGAGGTCGAGACCGAGACCGGCTTGGTTGTTGTCCTTCAACTCGTGGGGGGCCGCATTCCCGCTACAATCGTCTTGCCACTTTCCGTAAGGTCATCGCCTTTGGGAATTTGGAGATGCTAAGCGAAGAGGAGCGGGAGACATGGGAATTTCGGACACCCGCAGAGGTCAAGGAGAACCTTCGGGCCTTCCTGGACGGCGCAGAGGCCGCGCAAGAATAGAGGCAGGACATGAACTACTTACTAGCGACGGCAATTTTGGTTCTACTGTCAATGGGATGCTCGTCGCCCTCCGTGCCGGCAACACCTACCCCTACGTCGACACCCGCGGTGCCGACATCAACCGCGACTCCTACGCTCACACCTACGGCGACACCCGCGCCGACATCAACCGCGACACCTACGTCGATACCTACGCCGACATCAACCGCGACACCTACGCCTAGTGTACGGGTCATCTATGCGATACCATCCGACCGCGAGCGGAGACAGGACTTCGAGACGGCCATACGCGACGCCATATACCACGTGCGCTCATGGTACGCGGCGCAGCTCGACGGGCAGACCTTTGCGATAGAGGGCCCGGCACCACGGCTTTGCGACCTGCCGATGGAAGCGGCGCATTATAAAGACGAAGCAGGATGGTCTTACGCGGACTCTGGTTGGAGTCGGATTCTGAACGACTTGCAGGACTGCGTTGCGATTGACCGGACGGCGCTCTATGCCGTATGGGTGGTCTATCCCGATGTGGATTTCAACTGCGAAGGGTCGTCTTTGGGCAGGGGTGGCCGTGGCCTCACCATGTTGCATCGCGGAGACTTAGAGGGGCTGGTAGACCCTATGGGCCACGTACAATGCGGGTCGCCCCCGCGCGGTGAATACGGGTGGGTCGGCGGTCTCGCGCACGAGTTGGGACACGCCTTCGGACTTCCGCATCCTCCGGGATGCGATGAGAATTTGGATTCGTGCGACTTCGACGCACTGATGAAGTGGGGTTACTATTGGGACTTCCCGGCGACCTATCTCACCGAGTCCGGTAAGACACATCTTTTGTCCTCTCCGTTTTTCCATCAGCGGCAGGAGTAGCAGCGGAGCATGGCGCATATTGTCGTAGCGATTCCGGCGGTCGAGGACTCCGACCTACCGGAGACTCTGAGGCACCTGTACGCCCTTAGTAGCCGTCAACATGAGTTGACCGTCGTGGTTCACGAGCAATGTTCGACGCACGGACAACTGGCGGCGGACGAGCTGCCATGGCACGTGCCTTGGTACGATGCGGATCGGCATCGGTACATCTATCTCCATAGCGGTGAAGCACGAGGATACTGGCCTGCCCGACGTCACATTTCGTCGCACTTGCGGGAGCAAGACATCACGGGCGACTATGGTATGGTCATCGACTCCCACACGCGCTTTCGAGCGAATTGGGACAACGACCTAATTACCCTTCATAGTCGTGCGCGCCACGTAGCATGGCTTGGGCAGACTACTACCGATGCCGTGAAGCTAGCTGACACCCCTTCTCGCGCGCGTCTCTTGCACGCCGGTAAAGTCGATACGCTAATTCCCGTCAGTACCGAAGGCACCCCACGCTTGAAGAATCGAACCCCCAGCGGCAAGGCAAGGGCGCTGTGTCTGGTACCTTACCGGTTGAGTATGGCCTTCTTGCGTGGGGAATACCTTACTTGTTTGGTACTCCAGAGCCAATCCTATTCCTTCCAAGAGGACTGAAACCGTCGTACCTTACCACTGAGGTGTATAGTCTAAACTTCGAGGAGTTGCCGAAGTTTGCATCTGCCCGACAGCCCCTCAGTAGCTCTAAGTCTTTATTATCAGGCATGATGCAACTCCTTTCGCGGCGGCGCAGGGGGACTTTCGCGTCGCCACATCAAACCTTCATTTCTTTGTATCTTATTCCACGACCCTTACACGCGCTTCGTGCGCTTGCTTGTTACAGGTCAGTGGATTGCGTACCCTACAATGCAACATAACCGACAGACTAGCACTATTGCTAAAGTCATTGCCGAAGGCCATAATGTAAGGCTATTGGCCACTCTTTGAGGTAAGGGGGCATTTTCAATGTTTGAATCCAGCATAACCGTGAAGGGCCAAACCACGTTGCCAAAGGGCGTCAGGGATTCTCTGGCGGTCAAGGCAGGGGATAAGGTCCGCTATGTCATCGTGGACGAGGGAGTGCTGATAATGCCCGTGCGGTCCACCAGCCGACTGTTCGGTAGCCTCAAGTATGACGGCCCGCCGGTGAGCTTGGAAGACATGGACCGTGCCATCGCGGAGGGGGCAATCGAAGAATGACCGCGCTCGACACCAATGTGATTGTGCGCTTCCTCGTAGGCGACGATGCCGAACACGCCAAAGCTGCCCGTGCGTTGCTGGACGGGTTGACCCCCGGCAATCCTGGCTTCATCTGCCGCGAGGTCGTGATTGAGGTCGCCTGGGTACTGGAACGGAGCTACCGCTTCACACGAACCCGAGTCGCGGAGGCATTGATGGACCTAACAGCATCGGACAGTCTCGTCGTCGAGAATTCTGATGACGTCGCTGTAGCTGCACATCGCTATCGGCAAGGAGGCGCCGGGTTTTCGGACTTGATGATACTTACAGCGGCCGAACGGGCAGGAGCGACGCCCCTTTACACCTTTGACCGCAGACTTGCCAGGATGCAGGGAGCACTCTTGGTGGAGAAGCCTGAAGGTAAGTCGTCATGAAGGACTCACAGAGATCTGACCACGTGAGTCTCGCCAACATGGTCGGTCATTTGCGCGAGGGGCGGTACATGATCCCCGATTTCCAGCGTGACTTTGATTTAGATCTGTGGGACATCAAAGAACTAATGAGATCCATCTTACGCGATTACGGTCAAGTGGGATTGTGAGCCTTCCATCCGATAGGAGTAAGTGGGCTAGTTAGGTAGTATGCCGCGACAGACAGAACCGAACGCCAACAACGTCTTGGGCGACCTGCTGCGAGGCATGATGCCGGGCTGTGAGGTCCGCTCTGAGAATACCCAGACTTTCCCTGACTATCCGGGCCGCCATGCCGACGTGCTGATTGCCGCCCCTGGCCGCTCACCTGTAGTAGTAGAAGCCGAATACGAGCCGGCCGCTGAGGTGGAGAGAGACGCCTCCGAACGGTTGGGGCTTCTCGTGGAGGGCCAACCACGAGCGGTCGAAGCCGCCATAGCCGTGCGCTACCCGAAGGTTGTGGAGGATGCCTATGATGTGCGCCAGGTCCTCTCCGAAGCTCGTCTCTCTTACTACGTCCTGCACCAAGACGGCAGTCGGTTTCCCGAATCGGGGTGGCTGGAAGGTTCAGCAACCGACTTGGCTGACCTTGCACGTTTGGTATCCGTCCCCCAGAAAGCCGTGGAGCAGGCTGCTGACACGCTTGAGCAAGGCATCGGGCAGGCCGCCAACCGTTTGGAGGAAATGGCGAAGCTGCGCCCCAACGTAACCCCCGTCATTGCCCGGCTGTTGGGAATGAGCGACGTTCCTCAGACCCGCCGCATGGCCTGCGCCATTATCGCCAACGCAATGGTCTTCCACCAGCGCATCGCGGGGATGCACCAAGAGGTGAAACCCCTGCGCTTGGTGTGCGGTCCCAGCGTTACAAACCCCCAGAGCGAGACGCTAGCGGCTTGGGAAGACATCCTCAAGATCAACTACTGGCCCATCTTTGCCATAGCCAAGGACATCTTGGAGCAGCTTCCCGGAGACGTTGCCACTAGCGCCATGCGGGAGTTGCTGGAGACTGCACAGGAAGTTGAAGCCACCGGCGTCGACAACGCCCACGACCTGACCGGGCGCATCTTCCAACGGCTGATCGCCGACCGGAAGTACCTGGCCACTTTCTACACCCTGCCAGCGTCCGCTGCGCTGTTAGCGCGTCTGGCCGTGGCCAAGATGGACGGCGTGGACTGGGCCGACGCCGAGGCCATCGGCAGGCTCCGCATCGGGGATTTCGCCTGCGGCACCGGCGCCTTGCTGTCGGCGGTGTACGAGCAAGTTGCTTCCCACCACGAGCGCGCCGGGGGTGATTCCGCGGCCCTGCATTCTGTGATGATCGAGGAGGTCCTGTACGGCTGCGACGTCATGCCCTCGGCCATTCACATCACCGGCTCCACCCTGTCCGGTATGCGGCCCAACGTGGGATTTAAGCAGTCCCGTCTCTACACCTTACCGTATGGTGAGTTGGGGGACGGCAGCGTAGCCATCGGCTCCCTGGATCTGTTGACTTCAGATTCGCAGTTGACGCTAGCAAACTTCAGCGATCCTGCACTGCGCACAGGAAGCGTTGGAGAAGAGACTGCGGCTCAGGTCACCCTCGACATTCCCCATGTGGGATTTGACCTAGTGATTATGAACCCGCCGTTCACTCGAAACACTACGAATGAAGGTGAACACGCTGGCGAGTTCAATTCTGCCTTCGCTGCCTTCGATACCACCGACGAAACTCAGAGGGCAATGAGTAGGCGAATGGCCATCCTCAAGAAGGGCACGTGTTACCACGGAAACGCTGGTTTGGCATCGGCCTTCGCAGCGCTAGGTGACAAGAAGCTTAAGCCTGGCGGTGTATTGGCCTTGGTTCTGCCACTGTCAACTGCGTCTGGGCTGTCATGGAAAGAATTCCGAAAGATGCTAGCGACCGACTACACTGATTTGACGGTCTTGAGCCTCGCGGCCAATGGCAAGGAGATGTCTTTCTCATCCGACACGGGGATGGGAGAATGCCTGATAGTCGCTCGGAAGCGCTTAGAGGACGACCCCGGAGCGCGCCGAGCGCAGTTTGTGTCTCTTCGACATCGACCCAAGGGGTTCGCACAAGCCAGCACCATGGCAATTGGCATCATGGATCGTGATACTGTGCGACGTATCGAGGACGGGCCCTATGGAGGGGCACACCTTCTCGTAGGGGGCGACAAGGTTGGCGAGACGCTGACGGCCAAGCCGCCAAGAGGAGAGGATAGTTGGGGCGGAGTCCGTGTTCTGGACTACTCTCTAGCCCAAACTGCCTACGCCCTAATAAGCTCTGACTTATGGCTTCCTGCAAAGAAGCCACAGAAGCTGAACATGACCTTGCTAGGGAAGATGAGCAGGATTGGACTGCATCATCGAGACATTACAGGGCCAACCCCAAGAGGCCCATTTACAAAGGCTGCGCCTAGTCCGACTGCCACTTATCCGTCACTATGGAATCACGATGCTAAGGAAGAAACCAGGATCGTGTGCTCACCGGATGCCCAGTTACTGGTAAAGATTGGGATGGAAGACAAAGCAGATAGGCTTTGGTCAGTCGCTAGTCGGACACACCTAAATGCAGAGTTTACATTTGGTTCTCAGCCTCTCGCTGTTGCCTTCACAGAGTTCAGGACCATGGGAGGCAGGGTATGGCCCAATGTGAAGCTCTCTGATCAGCGGTTCGATTACGCTTTCGCCGTTTGGGGCAATAGCACGATGGGCCTATTGTCGTACTGGTGGCACACAAGTCGACAACAGTCTAGCAAAGCTACTACTTCATTGGGCTCTGCGAAGACGTTGCCGGTGCTTGACTTCCGCGCCCTGAGCGATGAGCAGTTGCTCATGGCGGAAGTGATCTTCGAAGAGTTCCGGGACAAGGAGTTGAAGCCTGCCTACCTTGCAGACGCTGACCCGAACCGTGCGTTGCTGGACAGGCGAGTGATCTGTGAGCTCCTGGGCTTCGACGAGGAGACCTACGAAGCCGTGCGCCGCTTGGCCGCCAAATGGTGCGCCGAGCCATCGGTGCATGGCGGCAAGGCGCGACCAAACGATGCCAAGCTGGTCAACTGACTGTGTTGGATTGGCCAAGACCCAAGCGAGTGTCCAACGTCCATAGGCAATTGGACGCCACAAGAGTGAGTGACTCGGTAGGTGAGGGATGATAAGCGGGTCTGTGAATGAGAATCTCCTTCCAATGGTGCCGGTCAATGTCAAGAAAGTGGACGGGGGTTGGCAGGAGCTTAGCATCCTTTTGGACACCGGATCCGAATTCGGATTTATGCTCGCAGAGACTACTGCAAATGAACATGGCATCGCCGTTAGGTATAACCGCGATTCGCCAGCATCTATTGGCCCCATTCTGCGTCCTGGCGATTCAATGCCCATGCCTCCCCTTTGGGTTAAATTACAATTGGAAGGAATCCCAAGGGTAGTAGAGATTAAGATCCTTAAGACCGATGACTTCGCGGGCGTCATCGGCCCAAGCTTGTTGTTGGATCGACGGATAACCATTGATGTGGTGAGAAACGGACCTGTCGAGATAGACCAGATACCCCCACCTACCTTTCTTGATCGCATCCGATGTCTGATTCTCAAGCACGAGCGGCAACGGCCTTCCCTCAAATACGGTTGGCAGCTACCTTGGATAGATGTAGCAATCAGAGACAGTAAAGGTAAATGGCGGTGCTTCAGTGCGAATGTGGACACGGGAAACAGCGAACAATTGAGCTTGCCCCCGAGCTACGTTGAGAGATTCGGCCTTCGCCTTCCCGACAAGTGCTGGGTGAATACTTCCGATGGTCCTATAAATGCGAGTTGCGGTGAAGTGGAGATGTTCTGGCAAGGGAGCCCATGCACCGTTCAATGCATCCAACATCAGCAAGGAAAACCACCACTCATAGGTATGAAGCTGTTGAGCGGCAACCGAATCACTATTGACGTTGAAGTTGATTATGTGCCGCCGCGTGTCGAGATTGCTCGCATACCGCGGTCAGCAAGGACCCGCCAAGGACCCGGTAAACAAGATCGGTGAGTTGGCTCGCGACCTTAGCGGTGGCAACAAGCTTCGTGTATCAGAATTGACCCACTTTCCTGCTCTCGACACATGGCTTTTTCCGAACGACAGCTGCTCGACGCCCTCAGCCGCACGCCGTTCATCGATTCGATGGACCTGGCGCTCATCCTGGGTGAGCCACACACCACAGTCCACCGCGTCCTGACCGAACTGCTGGCCGATGGCATCGCCGAGCGGGCGAGTCACGGCGCCGTACATCTGCCGTCGAGCCAGAGATACCACCTGACGGCCAACGGCATCAGAGAAGCCGCCCATGCGCTCGACTTCGAAACACCCTCGGACTTCGCGAGAGCCTACCCCATGTCCAAGGAGTGGTTGACGCTGCTCATCCGCAGGATGGACGCGGTGGCCTCTGTCTATCGTCTCGCCGCCACCATGTCCCCCGGCACGGACGGTCTCCGGTCCGGCGTGGAGTTCCACCGCCGGGGCCGATTCGACGCCACCATCACTCTCCACCACGGCCGCAGCTTCGGCATCGTGCGCCAGGGTTTCGCCCTGCGGCGCCGCTCTCTCTACGACCGGCTGAGGGCCATAGCGGAGTACGACTACAGCCAACGTCCCGGCACCGTCTTGGTCCTTGTGCCCAGCGTATAGGAGGAGAGGCTGACAACGAGGTTCTGCGGCGACCGGAACATCGACGACTGCTACATTGCCGTGGAGTCTAGGGACGCGCTGGAAAGACGAGACCTTCGCATCTGGTGCAGCGCCTCGTGGGTGATCGGCAGCAGGTTCTTCTCGCTGAAGGGAGTGATCTCCCGCAGCAGCCCCGGAGGAGGGCCTCGCACCCAGTCGCCGGAGCGGAAGCGTGCCTCCCTGCCCCGTCCCGAGCGCATGGCGCAGGCTGCGCCGGCCTTCGGCATCAGCCCGGCTGAGAAGCGGACGCTCGACGTCATCACTGACCACCCGATGATCCCCCGTGAGCACCTTGCCCTCTGGCTCGGAGTCTCCGAGGGTCGTGTTAGCCAGATGATGCGCAGCCTCGTCGAGCGCCGGGGCAAACGCGGAGACACCCGCTACACGCTGTCCGCCGAGGGCATTCGGTACGTCACTCATCGGGATCGCGCCTAGCTTCCGACCACGCGGGGCATCTGGAGCACGGCCCTCTCCACTGACAAACAGGGCCGGATACGACACGTGGGCCACCGCATCGAGACGTGGGCTAGGCAGACGAAGCACGCCGACGGCATCGCGTGGTTCCTCTCGAAGCTGGAGACGGAGACCCGGGCCGACCCCGACGGCGAACTCCAGTGGTCCGTCCCCACCGCTAGGTCCGACCGCGCCTACAACTAGGGGGATTCCGCCATCGCCCCCGACGCCGTGGGGCACCTGATCGCCGGGGGCCTCCACGTGCCGTTCTACCTCGAGCACGAGCTTCGCGCCCGTCACCCCAGGGGAGTCGCAGCCCGCTTGCGTCCTTATGAGCGCTACTACTATTCAACCGAGCACGAGGATGACCAGCCGCCCTTCCCCATCACGCTGTTCGTCGTGGACACCGAGGAGGTCGAGGACACCTATGTGAGCACCGCCGCCCGCATGACCAGGATGTCACTGCCCATTCTTGTGTCGTGCATCCCCGTGCTGTCGACCACGGGAATACTGGGACCGTCCTGGCGTCCATTGTGGGAACCGGAGTCACCGAGGCTGCACCTGTCAGCCCTTGCCAACTACCAATGGGACAGCCTCTACCACCGGATGCGTCATCGTCCTGTAGGGGGGCGATAGTCCTATAGGGGGTGATACGTCGATAGCGATCTGTCATCGCTATCTGCCCTCGGCTTTGCTCCAAAAGTACAGTCTGTCGCAAAAGTCCGCGATCTGATACAAAGTAGGCGATCTTCGAACCTCGACCTAAGCCAAGACCCCTTTTGTTGTCCTGATTGTTCTCAGTTAGATGTATCGCCAGTTATTTGGCAAACCTCACAGGAGCCAGTGCGCGATTCAGATTGGTGACAGTCCTAGGCATGTCTCGTAAGACGTCTCGTACCGAAATCGAGGCCGTAATGTCAATGTGCGCATAGTGGGTGCGAGAATCCTCTATTCTCCACCCGGAGTTGGAAAGAATTTCACGTGACTGCTCCATTGCTGGCTCAATCCACTTACCCAAGTGACGCCTACCTTGAACACCTGGCAATCCCCAACTGATTGACACGAACACACTCCTTTCAGATTCGTCTCCACGTATCTTAAGCATTACGCCAGAAGCTGCCTCGGTTACCGCTGAAAGCTGATCGGCATCCCATTCGTACTCCGGGCTGAATTCACACCTGGCTGCTAATTCTTCGGCGACGAGTTCAGCCGACCGAAGAGAACTTGGATTTAGTACAGTATCGTGGAGACGCTGGAGCTCCACATGTATTTGCGTCATATCCCAACGCTCGGACTGACTGTGTAGTGTGGCAAAACTGATTAGCCGAGCAAACCTCTTGGGAAGCGAAACCCACTGATCACATGGACGTCTAGTTGCCATGTCATTGAGAGTGTCGCTCCATCCACCATGGAGGTGCTGATCTGGCACAGGGTCCTTCCCGCTCATCATGAAGTATAGAACCATGCCCAGGCCGAAGGAATCCACGGCAGTATGCCTTGTAGAAACTCCTGGAATATCTTGTATCTGCTCAGGCGCAAGGTAGCCAAGAACGGTAGCTCCATGGGTGACTGACTTTTCCAATGCTCCTTTATGCCAGGAAAGGTCGAAGTCGAGAACTACAACGTCCCATTCCTGCTGATCGGTGTAGAATCCACGCAACATGACGTTGGAGGGACGAATGTCCCGATGCAACACTCTTTCCGGAAGGAGATGTCCTCTCCGAACTATTTCGGCAATCTCCGAGCCAATTCTTAGGATTAAGTCCCATTCTGAAACCTGCGTAGAAGCTACTGCATCTCCAAGGTCGGGACCGTCTATCCAGTCCATCACTACGAATGCGGGGATCTCAAATGCCTTCCGGTAAGGGACCATACCCTGAACATCGTTATCACTTAATATTTTCATAGACCGTACGCCTCTGCGGAAGGCGTGGAAGAGATCCTCATTTTGGCGCATTTCTTCGTGGAGTACTTTGACAGCTACCTTGTTGCCATTAGCATCCGAGGCACAGTAAACCTTCCCAAATGCGCCACTGGCTATTTCTTCATGGAGGACGTGTCCCAGCAAAGTATTGCGCCCACACGAGGCACTCGTGTACCAAGCTCGATAAATTGCCTCATCATAGTTTAGGGAGAATCGTTCATAGTCTTGATTCGCTTTTGGCGATGAAGAGTTCAGGATCCGCGTTGCTTCTTGATTGAGCGCGTTTCTAATGCCTTCAGCGTCCATCGTCACTAGGTCATCCTGGCTCGGGAGAGTTTCACTGGAAGGTGCCAGACCCTCTGGCACTAAAGGAACTGCAACAGCTAGATCGTCTTCTGACACATAGCTGACTAAGTCGTCGAACGCCCCTAACAATTCTGAATGATCTCCGTCAGGGGCGTTGTACTGAATTATGCGAATGCTTCTTTTCTCGGCCCACTGGTTCGTTTTATAGTCACGACGGTGGGTGAACCAATAGTGTGGCCCCACGTCGAATTCTGAAAGTTGATCAAGGAAGCCGCCCACTGCAATGTCATCGGCGCTAATGCCGACAAGCACTACGGTCTTGGTAGAAAGGCAACTTGTGATGAAGTTACGATAGCCAGTATCTTTGAGCCTGTAAGCGAGGTCGGAAGACGTCAGAATCCAACTAGAGGAGTCATCCACATCACCGTGTAACTGACATATGAACGGATTCAGGCTCTTTAGTACATGAGAATAACTAGCGACTTGGCTTCCGACGAACTCAGTTAGTACAGGTCCAGGGTTCAGGTTGGTGTATGACTTTGCCGCAAGTCTGTCGAGGTTTAGTGTAAGCAAACCATGAGGCTCTAGCTGCCATAGTTTCCTATACAGTGCTGGAGGATCGACGGAGGCTGACGTTAAGAGACTTTCTCTAATGAGCGCTCGCCAAGTAGTGGCACCGAGCGTGTCTCTCAGCAATCTGAATGCTCGCCAGTTATTCGGCTCTCCTTGAATTAGGTGGACTGTTCTCTGAAGGCTTCCCCTTTCTGCTACTTCAAGCTGGCCAATCCGCTCATTGACAGCCTTAATCAGAATAGTTCTGAGTTTATTCCATGTTGGCAACCCCGCATCCGCACTTAAGCCTGATCCAGTCCAGAATACTACACCAGAGGTGTGCTCAGCGATTATGTCTCTCAGTGATTTATAGGCACTTTGGTTTGTGTCGAAAGCCAATTCAACTCCTTCCCTTTCAGGCAGGGTACTCACTCTCTTAACCATCGCAGCATGTTGACCGGTATTTCCCATATCGGGAGTCTTCTGGCTCAATGGGTAGTCCAAACGAGATGATGGCATGATATCGGGTCCTGCAAGGCCATTCAATCTCCGGTCTAACCTATAAGGGATGCGATTCTCGCCGTGAACTATGCTTCTTGTCCATCTTTGTCGTCTTCGGGCCTCCGCCAATGGGGTGAAAGCGCAGTGAAGACAAGCCCACTCCCAGGAACGCTCTCCCTCTTGGCAAAATCGTGGTTATACCCTCCCTCAGCTTGGCGCCGGCGATAACCGGCCGATACGATCCAACACTCCCTCGAACAACCGTCGAGGAACCGACACCTCGGATAACTGGAAGATCAACCGCCGGGAGTGTCGCACCAGACGACCGCCCATCTTGATCAGCTTGACCTGCACGCTCCGCAGCGACCAGTGCTTGAACGCCAGAATGAACAGAGACAGACGCACCCGGTTGGCCACGAATCGATGGAAGGACAGCCGAGTCCAGTTCAGCGCGTACTTCCCTTCCTTGATCCACTGCTCGGCTGTCCCTCTACCATTGTAGAATCGCACCACTCCTTCGGGGACTACCGTCATGTTCGTGAAGATGAAGCCCACCCGAGGGAACAGCTCTCCCTGATACCACTCCACCTTGGCCACCACACGCCGAGCGCGGTCCCCACTCTCAGCACGATACCAAAAGTCGTCGTACAGGATCACTGGACGCTTCGGCGGCCTCCCCACAGGTCGTATCAGCAGTGGAGCGATCTCGCATTGCAGCACCTTGTTGCTCGGCAGCCGTATTGCGTAGAAGACTCGCTGCTCCTCCAGGTACTCATTGATGTCCGGCTTAGCGAATGCGGCATCGGCGCGAAAGTACCGTCGCACTCCTGTCGACCCGTAGCGGGAAAGGATCGGTTCCAGCACCTGCCTCCACATGTGTGCACTAGGTACGTTCCCCGCACGGAGCATCGCGCCCTCGCAGTCACCGAACTGGTTGAACACGAACAAAGGGTGATAGCACGTGCTCCCAAAGTGAGCGTTGTACGATGCTCCCTCCTGTTCTCCATGCACCGGGCTCTCCGAACTGTCCATGTCCAAGATCACCCGCCGGTGCGGCGTGCGGGACATAGCTCTATCCACCCACTTAGCATTCAGTCGATCCAACCCCTCCAAGTTGCCGTCTTGGGTGAGCACCTCGGTCTCGAACCGGCTCATGGTGTTGGTGCTGGCGGCCGGTCTCTCAGGACCATCTCGCCGTCCAACGATGACCCGCATCGTCGGATCGTCGGCCAACCGTTCAGCGTCGTTGGTATCCTTGTAGCCTGCCAGACGACTGTACACCGACTGCCTGAGGAGGCCCACCAATCGGTGCTGGACGTTACGACCGCCCCGACTCTCCTACAGACACTCATTCTCCGTCTCCGTCAGTCCCAGTGCATCATCCAACTCGCGACAGGCCAACAGTCCGGCGTCTGAGGTGATGGTGGCGCCGCGAAACTCCAACCGTACACGTCGGTCGAAACGGAGCGTGGCGCGGGGGCTGGTGCTTTCACCCATTGGGTGCCTCCAGAGTAGGTACGTTATCAAGAACTAAAGCTGTCGATCATGACCAGCATAGCACTCATGATAACTGATATGATCCGTTATTCAGCTATAACGGTCGCCTATGTTGCTGATAACGGCACGCCATGCAGGGTTGATATGGGAAATGTGGGGTATAAATGCAGGCATACACGGCGTGTGGTTTCCACATATGAGCTATGGCGAGTGATGTTGTCCGCTGCACAGGACGAACAGTTTCACGCACCATAAATCCAATTCAAGCAGGGATACCAGGACCTTGTCCCAAACCATGCCCTCCATCAATGTCAAGCCACCAAAGTAGACATGGTACTGGGCATCAGCACTCTTACCAAGTGTCCACCAACGTGCCGATCAACTGCTCTACTAGCAGAACCCGTTCGCGGCAGCTGGCGTCGTCTCTGACCAGCTTCACGCGAGTCTGATGGGCAGACTTGGCTCCCTTCAATGCGGTCCAAAGCACCTGCTCAGACTGTTGGCGAACCAGACGTTGGGGGTGCACAGAGATCGAATTGAGGAGTGTTGCCGGCCTGCCATGCCTTAGCCGTGGCTGCCTCGAAATCGCCTGCGCTAATCACACGAAGCCCGTCATAGAGCAGGTACCGGAAGCGAAAGGTCTGGCCATGCAAGCGTTTGGCTGAGTCTGAGGCATCGCCGTGCCGCACACATTTGTCAGCCACGGTGGTTTAGGCCGAATATCCTCTCTTCACGCTCACTCTCAGCGGCGCGGTCCCGAAAGTTGCTGAAGATTCTCATGCCTGCATCGATAATCTCGCCACGGCGGTTATCGTTCTTGTGATCGAGATTCGAGTAAGCATCGACTTTCTCTTGCCAATTGTGACTGTCTTCGCCTGACCACAGGCTCTCGGAGGACGTGGTGGCGCCCACAATCGCCTCCGGCCGCCATCCACGGTTGAGAGCGAACAATGCCTGTTCCATCCAAGGCTCGCTCGGTCCGCGTCGCAGACTCACCCAGTGAATGTCCTTGAGATCAGATCGATCAAGTAGGGCCTCCATAGTGTCGAGGTCCGTCCCCACGAGTTCTGTCACGACATCTTCCAGAGGGTACGATACCGTGTGGGCGGGAATCGCTTCGATCAGGTTTCTGCGAACCCCCATAGGCAACCCGCGGATCCCCTCTACCAAGGCATGCGGTAGAATTCTTTGGGCGGTCGAACCGCTCTCCAATCGGCCATACCAGGCGCAAAGCCATTCGGCGAATAGGGCGGGGTCGCGCTTGAGAATCTCTGAATACCAAAACTCATCTGGTGGACCTGCTAAGAACACTTCGCGCCAACGAGCTCGTCCTGCCTCGGAGAGGTCGGACAATTGTGTTTTCCCCGCCCCGCACACGATAGCTAACGCTGAGTCGCGCGCAACTATCGGGTTCGGAGCATCCAATAGGCGCTCGACGGTCTTAGCGTCCACCTCGCCTCGTACGAGCAGCCACTCAATTATGTCGTGGTGCTCCCCACCCAGTCTTGAAATTCCTTTGGCCTTGAGACCCTCGTCGACGGGGTGCGTGAGAATGATCTTCAAGGCTGCCCACGAGTACCAATCGTCATCGAGAAGCTCCGCCAACACGCCCTGACAACCCACGATGTCATCATTGATGGAACGTCGAAGGAACGGCACCAGCAGATCGGGGGAGGCTCGACGTCGGACGAGCGCATCTATCCAGTTGAGCGGCTCGCCACTTGACTCGGCGAAGAGTTGCGCCAGACGTGGCGTTAGGCGTGGGTATGTGATTCCGGCGGTGGTGGCCTCCAGGTCAGATCCATGCAGAACTTCAATCTTCTCATCTATCGGTCGCGACTCTAGATCATGGGCCAACGCAACGACTGCCGCATCGGCGCTCCGCTGCCATTCTTCGTAATCTTCACTTCGCCGATCCTGAGGAAACAGGACTTCGAATTCACGCGGAATCGCAATTTCAAGATCGAACACCACGCCGTAGGAAATGAGCTGTTGCAGCACGCCCGGGCGTTCGGCGAAAATGTTCGCCAATTCCTCAATGACGCGCGGGGCAACTCCGCGAATCGCGCGCTCCGCAGCCTCAAAAGATGACCCTCCCGGGGCTAGAGTCCTCGGAAAGACCCACGAGTGCAATTCGGCGATTAGCGGCCCTACGGGGCCGTTCTTTTCCCGTTCAACGATTCCAAGAACCCGATACCAGAGTGGGACTAGCCCCGCCACGATCTCCGGTGGCAACGGAGCCTCCATGATGGTGAATGTGTTCCCAAGCCCAGGATCCTGATGTGTTTTGCGCCTCTGGGGTCGTATCGCGTGTGCCAGGGCGCGAATTCCGACTCCAACGTCTCCACCCGCTTGGAGCCAGCCATCAATTGCCTCGATTGCGGCCTTTCTGACTTCGACCGGTCGGTCGGATGCCGCAATGTGATCGCCTATGGCTCGCAATGGGTGGTTTGGAGAGTTGTGCTCAGGGCGATAGTCGCCGACCGCTGATTCCAATAGCAGAGTAAGCGAGGTGTTGGGGGCAATTTCCGCGCGGTGGGCTTGCCGAATGATTTCGGCTCGGAATTGCGGCCAAAGCTCAAGGGCCTCTTGGAGTTCCTTTGTGCCCAAGAGAGCAAAGGCGACGGTTGACTCAGAGTCGCGGTCATCTACGAGGTCGCGTACATATTTGTGATCGAGTTCTGCGCCGCGGTGAATCGCACCCAACAGTGGGGCTGCGGCTTGCCGAACGTCGTCTAAGTGCTGTAGCGAGGCACTCAGGTCGAGCGAACCCGCACCCGACAGATAGACGTCCCGCACTAGGGCGTATCGCAAATCCTCTGGCTGGACACGAAGGCGAACAACCTGGTCAGCGATGTGAGCCTCATCCAGAGTTCCACCAGACGCAAGACCTCGAATCAGCTCGGCTACATTGGGCTGAGCAATTCCAAGCGCATGGCCGACCTGGGTGAGCGTGGCTCCGTAGTGTCCTGAAAGCGCAAGGAATCCGAGCACATATCTGCTTTCGACACCGATCGACCTCGAATACCAATCAACGATGTCACGACGGAGCACATCACCAGATGTAACCTCTCTCAAGCCGCCCGACAGCGACACGTGTGCAAGGGTGACCGCGAGTCCAACGCGGCCGCGTGCCTGATCCACAAGATGTGCTTGAAGTGCGACCGGCCCCAAAATGCCCATCTCCTTGATGACTTTGAGAATCTGATCGCGTTCAAGTTCCCTGATCTCGAATTGCGCGGCACCGGGAAGCGATCCTGAAACTTCTCCTACTCTTCCCGGCCAAGTGACGGCCGCTATCGTGAAATCTGTACTCATCTGAGTCCGAAGCTGCCGTAGCCTGATCAGTCGATCTCCCTTAAGGTGAGCATCGTCGACCACGATCCTCGACGGCTGCATGTCCAGAACGGCATCTTCAACCTCTTGGATGGCCCAGCCGTCGTCAAATAGTCCCCAGTCATCATCCATGAGTTGCTGAAGTAGAAACGTTTTGCCTATTCCGGGCTTTCCGATGACAACAACATCGGATTCAATTGTTTTCAACTGCTCAAGCTCTTGGTCTCTTCCGACGAGGGGAATCTCCGGCGTAGGGCGACGGGTGGCAGGCAACTGAGACAGCGCGCGGGCTTGACCAGGAACTCCGAGAAGCTTTCGCCGCCAAGCCGCGTTTCTATAGAGCCCCGCAATGAAGTCCGCACGACTATGGACGGCAGCTAGGCGGACACCGAACTGGTGGCGAAGTTGTTGGTCTAGCTCGAGCCAGCGACGACCCGTGACTGTCCTCGAGGTCGCCAACACGACCACGCGACGATCACCACCAGCATCGATGTGACTCTTCACACTGCGCTCGAGATTTCCACGGACGTCTTGCTGGACGGTGGCTACAAGGAAGAATGGGGTACTGTCAGCAAGTTCCCCTATTCCGTCCATCCCCGCGTCGTTACCGCCCTCGACCGGGCGCAGCGTCGGGTAGTAATCTCGCAACAGATCGACAGCACATCGCTCGAATGTTGCGCCGTCGAGCGGTTGGGCGATTGCTTCACCAATTGCGCGATGCAGCGTGTCAGGCATGCGAACGCACTCCAGAGAATGGACTAGAGACTCAGTCTAGCATCCCCGTGGTTCCCTTGAGTGATCATACGGCTCTAGTTCCTCATCACGTAGGGAGACGGTACGCATTCTCAGCGATTTGGAGGTCTGACAAAAGCGTTGAATTCCATCGTCTCAGGGATGTGGCTGGGCATCGAGAGTGCATAGACAGATCCCTCAGCCAGAGCGCGTTGGAGCGAGAGGGCACAAAAACAAAGTCTGTCAGAGCCCATCTGAACTGGGAGTGTCGATAATGGAAGCAACTTTGCTTTGCCAAGAGCACCGCCTCATAGTCGACCAAGAGAAAGCAAAGGCAGGCTTCGAACCGGAGGAGTCATCAACGCCGTGATCTCCTTCATCCCTAATGGTCAATGTTACCGGAAGCGGTAGTGGAGTCAGTGATTCCAAGTATCTACTGGGCCAGTTAACTCCAAGCACCCATCATGAAGGGATGTCCGTCAGAAGGGAAGCGTCTTTCAAGGCATCTACGTTCCCCGCAACATCACTGACTACTGCGGCAGCTTCATGGATGTAATCCCTTTCGAGGGATTACATCGAGAGGCCCACTGTAATGCAATGGGGGCGTACAGGGAATCACGTTTTGAGACAAGTTGTACTTCAGGGCCGATGCGAACCTGAAACAGGGTGAAATCACCCTCCTACAGGACGTAAGCGGGGAACACCTTTTGTCAGGGGCCGGTTGCGGCCGGCTGGTACATCAGTCGTAGCTGAGAGTGTCCATGTTGTACCACCCGGACAAGGGTCTGGTGTGTACATGAACCGTAGCTGAGGGTGTACATGTTGTACACAGGGAGACGGGACGGATGACGTTGGACGAAACGATCACTCAAGACAGCGGCAACACTGAGGAGTTGCACCATGACCGGCTCATGGCGCTCCTTCACGACCTCGTGCGGAATCATGGCGGTCGCAGGGGTGCCGCGAGGGTGCTCGGGGTCGACCGCCGGACCGTTGCAGCGTGCATGGGCGGTAAGGGTATGGCCTGGCGGATTCGTGAGGCGTTGGAACGGGCGTTTCAGGAGGGAGTGGGTTCTGCTGCGGAGCGGGAGCGAAGGCGCAACGAGGACCTCGAACGGCGTGTGGAGCAGTTGGAGGGATGGAGGGAGGCTTTGATGGAGGAGACTGGCCATGGTCTCGAATCCGTCGCGGGCGAGGTGGATGCTCTGCGGGAGGAGTATACTCGGAAGTTTGGCCAAGTGGAGCAACGACTGGCACGGGTGGAGGCGCAGCGGGGGTTCAACAACGAAGTGGAGGACCCTGACCAAGCAGGAGCGCCGGCGGTAAGAGCCACTGAACCGCGGCGGTACCCCGACGTCGTGACGAAGGATCCTGCGCCGGATGATGAAGAGGTCTTTGGTGCGGCGTGGCCGCTCATCGACGAGTGGCGTGGGCTGCGGGAAGGGCATCCCAACCAGGGCAAGAGTCTCTCGTGGCTGGCGACCGAGGAGCGCATCCGCGAGCTGGAGGTCGCCATGCTGGAGGATCACGGGCTCACTCTGCCCCCTGAGACGGAGCCGCTGCGAGGCCTCGACCGGAGCTCCCAGCTGAACTGGCGGAGGGAGACTCTCTGGGAAGTTCGTGCCGCGCGGGCCGGAAGGGAACTGCTGCGTTCGGTGGGAGAGGTCCTCACCCTGGGACTGTGGCGGAGGTAGTCTTTCAGGGCGCACGAGCGCTTAGGGTATTCAGAACACTTCGGGCAGGGGTCTGGACATCAGCACTGTTGTTCGTCAACAATGGAAACAGTTTCAGGCTTTTCCAGCGTTTCCTGCCCTAGAAACCTGGAGGATTCGAGTCCCTGAATCCGGGACCGGTTGCACAGGATCGAGCACTGCGCTCTCCGAACAGCCGCCCAAGGGGTCCTGATCGGAAGGATTGAGCATAGCTCTCCCGACGGTCTCCCCGGTGGGACTTTTTGTAAATGGTTGGAGCCGCTTACACGCTTCAACCCTACGGACACTCAGGTCGGAGTGCTGCCCGCACCCTGACCTGTCCACTCATGTCTGCGGCGCAACCGTCACGCGGTTGGGTCGCAGCTTCGACACGCGCCGGTCTGCGATAAACGCTTCGCAGGCTGGCCGCTTCACGTCTCGCAGTTTTCCCCACTGACCTTTTGTTCACCCTGGGCCGAGCTGCGTCTTCTTCACCCGGTCTCCCGTGTCATCGCGTCGTTGACGGGTCGGGTGCGTGTTTGGAACGGAATCGCGGAGTCAGGCTGATGAGAAAAGGAGGTAACGGCTGTATGGACGAAACAGGGACACAGGCATCGGAAGGAGGTACGGACATGGCGGAACGGTACATCGGACCCAGTGCGAGGCGGATCGCAGACCTGCTGCCCCATCGCGTGAGCTTCGAGCGGGATTGGTTCTGGACCACGACGGCGATCTGCCACGGCGGCAAGTCTGACGCGTTGGCATTTAGGCAGCGACCGGACGGCGAGGGAATTGACGTTCGGTGCCGCACCGGCTGCTCCCCTGGACTGATCATTACTGAGTTGGAGGTGCTGATCGGTCAGCCCATCTGGGCTGCCTACGAGTCAGTGGGCGACGAGGCGGTCAAGGCCCCCGTCACGCGACAGTGGTGGACGAGAAAGCGGTTCGTCGTGGCCGGGGTTGTCGCCCTGGTCGTCGCGGCGCCGCTGTTGCTCGGCCTGGGGCTGGAGACTACGGTCCTCAACCTCGTCGGGCTGGGCATCGTGGCTTTGCTGCTTCGACGGTTCCTCGTGGGCCGCGCGTTGCGGAAGCTCCGACGCTGACGGCACGGGCTCAAGCACTTCGCAACTCACTTCACTCGTACAAGGGTCGTCTCCATCCGGGGGCGGCCCTTCTTCTTTGCTCGCACGCGGGCGCACGGACTCAAGGAAACGAATCACAGGCACTAAGGAGGTGCACGATGACGACGGCGACACTGGTGGCTCACGGACAGACGATGGATACGGCGGTAGTGCGGCAGAGGCATAGCCTCGAGGAGCTGGTGGACCAGCTCTTCTCAGCGATGGGGTTCGAGGACGAGACGGAAGTGGAGATAGTGGAGAAGGTCGAGACGACCCCGACGCGCTCGATCCACGAGGCCCGGCGGCTCAGACAGGCGGGGGACGTCGACGGAGCTCTGGCTGTCCTCGCCGAAGTGGACACGGCGGGAGCGGAGACGAAGCTGGCGCGGTGGGCCTTCGCCGAGTGGAGGCAGCTGGTGAAGCGGCTGTTCGACGGCCGGGGCCCGATGGTCTACAGCCAGGGCACGGGCCGTGCTGCAGCGCTGGTGCCCACCGCAGACGACGGGACGCTGGAGGTCGTCGCGGTCCTGGGGATGCGCTGGCGGCCCGGCAAGACCGTGTCAGAGCGCAGCCTCCGGGGGTTGAGGCCCCTGACCGGGGGTGCGTGATGGTCGCGGGCAACACGACGGTTGACATCCCCGCTCTGAAGGCGCGGCACCCGCTCGCTGAAGTGGTGGAGTCTGCCGGAGTGAAACTGCGAGGGAGAGGCAGGGTCCGCCAGGGCTTCTGTCCATTCCACGACGAGGCGGAGGGCAGCTTCACGGTGTACGGAGACTCGGAGCGGTTCTACTGCTTCGGTTGTGGTGCCGGAGGCGACGTGCTGGACTTCAGTGCGCCGCGTAACACGGCATAGGATACCCGACTCAATCGGGAAGAACTCGGAGAAAGTTCTTGGGCCAACCGACCTACCTCAAGGCGAAAGCTAAGGGGGAAAACAGCATGTCGGTAAAGCGGCTACAGTCCCAAAGCGTTGTAGGACTGGTTCCGCAAGGCCCGCGCGATACGGTGAAAGCTAAACTGCCTCAACCCCAGCCCCCAGACGGTGACTCAGCACACCCGCCGGTAGAACGCTTGTAACCCGGCGCCACTCATTGCCCTGGTCTGATGAAGTTACCAATGCAACTCCGATGAGTGAACGATGGCCAATGCGGTCATTCAAGGGGACGAACGGGGCACCTACAGTCGCGCTAGATACGTCCTATGTCGAAGGAACGCGGGATGGCCTACGGGGGGAGACCCCTATGGTCACGGAGTCCTCGTAGTAGTCCGAGCCGGGGAAAGCCCGGCACATGGCGAAGGAGGACAGGTGTCAACGACGAACAAACACAGAGAGGTATGCAGAATGCAACAAGCCGAAACTGTACTGAACGTCATACGCGAACGCGGAGAACGAGGATTGCCGCTGGAGAACATCTATCGGCTGCTTTACAACCGGAACCTTTACCTGCGGGCCTACGGACGTATCTACTCAAACCAGGGGGCTACGACCAAGGGAGTCACCGCAGAGACCGTGGACGGTATGTCACTGGCGAAAATCGACCGCATCATCGAAGCCTTGCGCTACGAGCGGTTCAGGTGGACGCCGGTGCGACGGGTCAACATTCCCAAGCCTAACGGCAAGACCCGCGCCCTGGGCCTACCGACGTGGACGGACAAGCTGCTGCAAGAGGTCATTCGGATGATTCTGGAAGCCTACTACGAGCCGCAGTTCTCCGACCGCTCCCACGGCTTTCGGCCCGGTCGGGGGTGCCACACCGCCTTGGGCAACGTGACCACCCACTGGACCGGTGTCCGCTGGTTCGTCGAGGGAGACATCAAAGGGTGCTTTGACAACATCGACCACGATGTCCTGTTGTCGGTGCTCGGCGAGAAGCTCCACGACAACCGATTCCTACGCCTGCTCAAGTACCTACTGAAGGCGGGCTACGTCGAGGATTGGAAGTATGGCCGCACGCTGAGCGGTACACCGCAAGGCGGCATCGTCAGCCCCATCCTCTCCAACGTTTACCTAGACCGGTTGGACAAGTACGTCGAGAACATGCTCATACCAGCCCACACCGATGGCTCAGACCGGAGAGACAACCGCGAGTACACACGTTTGCTGAAACAGGCGGCTTACCAGAGGAAACGGGGGAACCACGCCAAGGCACTGCAACTGCGCAAGCAAATGCAACAACTGCCGTCACGCGACCCCTACGACCCTAGTTACCGCCGACTGCGGTACGTGCGCTACGCGGACGACTTCGTGCTGGGTTTCATCGGGCCAAAGGCCGAAGCCGAGCAGATAAAGGAGTCCTTGGAAACATTCCTGCGCGACTCACTCAAGCTGGAGCTATCCAGGGAGAAAACTCTCATAACCCACGCCACCAGCCAGGCGGCGCGGTTCCTCGGCTACGAACTTGTAAACCAGCAGGCCCACGACCAGTTCGACCAACGGGGTCGGCGCAAGGTCAATGGCCGCATTGGACTACGAGTTCCCGCCAAAGTCATCGAACAACACTGCCAAGCCTACATGAAAAACGGCAAACCGATTCACCGCAGCATGCTGATCCACGACGAGGACTACTCCATTGTGGAACAGTATCAGTCGGAGTTCCGGGGAGTCGTCGAGTACTACAAGCTCGCCATGAACGTCTCCCATTTCGGGAGACTGCAATGGATCATGGAGTGGTCGCTCGCCAAGACCCTTGCGGCCAAACACAAGACCACGTGCCGGAAGGTGTTTCGGAGCTACAAGAGCTCCGTCCCAACCGACCACGGGCCACGTAAATGCCTCAAGGTCATCAAGGAGCAGGGCAATGGGAAACCCCCAAAGGTGACGCAGTTCGGTGGCATACCCCTGAAGCGGAATCGGCAGGCAGTCCTCGTAGACCAGCAGCCTCAGCGGTACAGGACTGACCGCAACGAGCTTATCAAACGGCTCCTAGCGGACAAATGCGAGATGTGCGACTCAACGGTGAAGGTAGAAGTTCACCACATCCGCGCACTTCGCGACCTGAACGTGAAAGGCCAACGGGAAAAGCCCAAGTGGGTTCAAATCATGGCGGCGCGAAAACGCAAGACCCTCGCGGTCTGCCGGACGTGTCACATGGACATCCACCACGGGCGAAAGTAATCCGCGCAAGCAAAAGTAGGTAGTGTCAGACCCCAAACAATTGAATACGGCCCTTACGAAGCAATTCCTCAACCTGATAAACTAGCCAGCCATCATGACTGGAGGTTGAGGCCGATGCCCAGAGTGACCGTGCTGACTCTCGTCTCCCTCCTGACCATTGCATGTGGTCAGGTCTCTAATCCTTCAGCCCTAGACTTCACGGAACGCACGGCCGAATACGAGGCCCTAGTTGAAGACTTCAACGACCATTGGCGTCTAGAAAGCAGGATGTGGGCGAGATGGACAACTGCGCACATCGATAGGGATTTCCGCATCCCCGAGACGTGCAAAGAAACTCTGGCGCAGGCGCAAGAGCGACATACGGTATTGAACGACGCCATGCTTTTAGCCAGCCTCGACGGAAACAGGCGTGAAGCCTATGACCTGTTGGGGAAGAAGATCGCCCAGCTAAAGGAACTTGACGGTGACCTGAAACAAGGCTGCCGCTAGGAACAGTCGACACCGACCTCTTGTGCATCCTCACGCAACCGCATCACTAGAAATGCACTGCGCATCATAACACGTGGTGCCCTTAGGGTACCGCGCCTACCTGACGACACTACCCACACCGACACTAGAGAGCCGGATGCGGTGAAAGCCGCACGTCCGGTTCGGAGGGGGGCCGACGGAAAAGTGCCCTGAACGCTCAGGGTAACTCGCCGGCGGCCTACCCTACCCCAGCGGGTCGAGGGTCTCACGCTGCCGGAGGCGATCCGGCGACTAGAGAGCCAGAGGCCCGTTTCCGTAGCCACTCCGGTCTCGGTGGGTCATCCAGAGGTGGCGCCGCTTCCTCCCAGGGACCCGGCGTTGCTCACAGCTGCGGCGCGATTCTACGCCGGTCAGCTGCGGCGCAGTCCAACAGCGCAGGCGTACCTTGCCTCGCGGGGCATCGGGCTTGACTCCGCAGCCCGCCTGGGCCTTGGCTACTCGCCGGGCTTCGGGCTGTGGCAGGCTCTCGAGTCGGCTGGCTTCCCCGGGAAGCGCATCCGGGACTCGGGGTTGTTCATGGAGCGGGGAACAGAGCGCTTCGCCGGGATGGTGATCGCTCCCGAGGTCTCCGGTGGGCTTGTCCGCTGGCTCGTGGGCCGGGCCATCGATCCAGACCGGACTCCCCGGTTCCAGGCGCTGCCCGGTCCCAAGCCGGTGCTTGGGCTTGGTCGTCTCGGCCCCGCGCCACCTCTTGCGGTCGTTGCCGAGGGCGTCTTCGACTGGCTTGCCCTTGCTTGCTGGGGCATACCCGCGGTCTCTGCCCTTGGTACCCAGGGGGTCGAGCGGATCGCGGGGGTCCTGCGGGGCACGCCCCGCGTCTTCCTTGCCTTCGACAACGACGCCGCTGGCCTTGAGGCCGCCGGGCGGCTTGCTGGCTTGCTTGGGCGCAGGGCCGCTGCTGTCACACTCCCCGATGGCGTCGGTGACGTGGCCGAACTTGCTTGCCTTCCCCAGGGCTACTCGCTCTTCCTCCGGCTGCTTGCACGGGCCGCCCGCGCCGCCCGGTAGGCTCCCGCCACTCCCCCTTCCACTTTCCCTTTACTTGGCCTTCCCGGCCCACCCACTCCCTTGCTTAGGGAGTTCGCTCCGCTTCATCCCCATACCACTCTCACCACCCGGAGCTTGCCCCCGACTCCGATCGGGGGAGGACCCATGCCCATTTCACGACGGGCCTCGCCCGCACACGGCTTCCCTTAGAGGGAACCCGCATCGCTCATTCGCTACAGGAACACCGACACAAGGAAGGAGAATCGAGATGTTCAACAGAAACGGACACAACAACGGAAACGGCGCCCACAACGGCGCTGCGGTCGCCTCGCGCAACGGCAACGGGCACAGGCCCGACGCCGCCCCCGCACCGAGTGCGGGGCAGGCTATCCCTGCGGAGCACGAGCTCGTCTGGGACGGGCTGTCGCCCGCCGTCACCCAGGCGCTCGGGCAGCCCATCGACCCCTCGCTGGTCTCCCACCGCAAGGGGCGCGGCGGCAGGACCTTCGACTACCTCGAAGGTCACGCCGTCATCGACCAGGCCAACCGCATCTTCGGATTCGGCGGATGGGGGTACGAGCTGGTAGGCGACGTGACGCTGCGCCAGGTCGAGACGGTCGATCCCCAGACCGGCGAGGTGGAGGTCTCGCTCGGCTACAGCGCCCCGGTCCGGGTCACGGTGGCGGGCGCGCTACCCCGCACGGACACCGGCGTCCACCCCGTGGCCGAGGACACCGTCGACGGTCACGACACAGCCATCAAGGGGGCAGTCACAGACGGCATGAAACGGGCCTTCAGGAGCTTCGGGGTCCAGTTCGGCAACGGCTTTTACGGCGACCAGACGCAGGCGGTGCAGCCGGAGCGCGTGCCGGTGCAGTCCAACGGCAGGTCCGGTCAGGCCCAGCCCGGGAACGGGCCGCAGGCGCAGTCCCGGGACGAGGCGCAGGCGGACAAGCTACGCAAGCGCCTCATCGAGATCGCCGTCGAGCAGGGTCTCAACGAAGAGCAGGTGGGGACTGCCGTGGTCAACCGGACGGGCAAGAGCATCGACGACCTGACGGTCGCCGAGCTCGGGCCGCTGGTCGAGGCCGCCGCCGCCAAGCTGCGGCAGATGCAGCAGGCCGAGGCTGCATAGCCCTGCGGTCAACCGGAAGTTCGGCATCGAGCGGAGTGGTCTCCCGATGGGGTTGCCCCGCTCGCTCATTACAGGACAATCAAGGAGGTCTGACATGACGACCAACGTTACCTACACACCCTGGGGTTGGACCATGGACATTACGGAATTGGCCGAGGGCGTCTGGCGGGTCTCGACGCCCTCGCACGGCGGGCTGAAGCTCAGCTTGGAGCGGTGGGACGAGCTTCCCATCGAGCTGCGGGAGGCCATGTACACGCAGACCTTCGCCGAGGAGGACTGCGAGAAGCCCATCGTCAGGACGCTGCTGGGGCTGGGCGACGAACACGAGCGGGAGATGGCGCTGAAAGTGGCGGGCTACTTCGACCGCTACGCCCCGGCGCTCCCCCACCTCCGCGAATGCTCCCCGGCCATTCACTACCACGCCATCTTCTACTGGGGAGACTACGGGTCGGACCCCTTCGAGCGGTTCGACACCCGCGTCGAGGCCGAGTCCTTCCTGGGTGACCCGGAGATGGAGCGGGCCCACGGGCGGATGGAGGCCATTGAGTGCACCGGGACTCGCCCGGTCTGCGCGGGAAGGGGGGCCAGGCCATGACCGCGACGACGCGGACCAGGCCCCGCAGCCTGCCCAGCACGACGACCCGGCTGCAGACGGAGATGGGAAACCTTTTCGTCACGGTCTCCGTGGACGAGGACGGCGAGCCCTTCGAGGTCTTCGGGGCGCTCGGCAAGGGCGGCTCATTCCAGCACGGGGTGACCGAACTTGCGTGCCGTCTCATCTCGCTGCACATGCGCAGGGGCACACCCGTTGAGGAAATCGTCGACCAAATCCAGGGCATTCAAGAGATGGCGCCGTTCTGGAACCACCTGGGCGACGGCAGAAGCGTGCCCATCCACGGCCTGGGCGACGGCATCGCCCACATTCTCAAGGCCCTCCTGAAGGCGAAGCAGGAGAGGGAAGCACAGGCCGAGACCGAGCAGGAAACTGAGGTGAAGGCGGCAGCGTGAGCGGCCCCTTCTCTCACCTACAGGACAACAAGGAGGTGAACGACGATGGTAACCACGGTTTATGACAGGGCGGGGGTCTTCTCCCGCCCTGCGGCGCAGATCAACGAGGACGGCGAACTGGTGGTGCGGGCCTCTTCCGCCTTGGGCTGCCGCCGCGCGCTCTGGTACGCCGCCACCGGCTACGAGCCGACCAACCCCCCCGGCGACGACTCGCTGACGGCTATGGAGGCTGGCAACGCCCTGGAGCCGGTGGTGGTGCGGGCGATGGAGCGGGCTGGCTGGAAGGTCGACGCCCCCGACCCGCAGGACCCGCACCAGGTGGCGGTGGAGGTGGGCCCTAACCTGCTGGTGACCGGGCACCCCGACGGTACGATCCGGATGCCGGTGGAGGAGGGCGACGCGGCCCCGCCGCAGATGTTCCTCTTCGAGGGGGAACAGGACGGACCCGTCTTCGGCGACGAGATGGTTGTCGAGATCAAGACGCGTGGCCCGGAGGCGTTCCGCCGCTGGCGGACGCTGGGGGCCGAGCGCAGCCACCCGGCGTCGGTGGCGCAGGCCGCCTTCTACACCCTCGGAGAGTTCGGGGATTTGCGGGACGTGGTGATAGCCACGATGGACACGGGCAGCCGCATCTGGGACTGGGAGCGGATACCCGCCGACCGGCTGGAGCGGGCCCTGCAGGACGCCTGCGAATGGCTCGGCGAACTAGGGGCCCACCACGTAGAAAACGGGGCAGACCCCGACGCGCTGCCGGAGCGTGACTTCACGGCCAACTCATGGCAGTGCCGGTCGTGCCCGTTCCTGGCAGTCTGCCTGCCTGGCGCGGAGGAGGAGTGTGAAGAGACTGAGACCGAAGGAAAAGAGGTGACGGACGAGGAGGCGCAGGACGCGGTGGCGGCCTACGCCGAGGCCAAGGACGCGGTCAAGGAGCCCGAAAAGGCAAAGAGGACCGCACTCGACACCCTGAAGGCGTGGATGCGCCGCCAGGGCGATTCGAAGGCGACCATCAACGGTAAGACGGTCAGCCTCGTGCGGACGACACGATACTCGGTGAACCACCGGAAGCTCAACGAGGCGCTCGACCCTGAGACCAGGGCGGAGATCGTCACCGAGAGCGAGTCGGAGTACGTCCGGGTCAGCTAGACGCTCTCTCACGGGAGCGGAGAACGGGGCCGTCATCCCCTCTAAAGGCGACGGCCCCGCCTTCAATCAAGAAGGGCGTGCAAGGAACGCGCCGCATCCACCAAGGAGGATACAGAACTATGGCACGCACGATCAACAAGGTAGAACTGTTGGGCAGGGTCGGGACCGACCCAGAGATGACCTACACGCAGGGCGGCACCGCCGTCACCAAGCTGCGGCTGGCGACCGACCGCTACCGCAGGGACGCGGAGCCCGAGACCGACTGGCATAACGTCGTGGTATGGAATGGGACCGCCGAGGCGGTGAACCAGTACGTCGCCAAGGGCCAGCGCATCTATGTGGCCGGACGCCTCGTCCAGAACAACTGGGAGGGAGACGACGGCCAGCGCCGTCACCGCACTGAGATCCACGCCTCCGAGGTCGTGTTCCTCGACGGCGGGAATGGCAGCGGGAATGTCGGGCAGGCGGAGGACGCCTCCCCCTTCTAACCCGCTGGACGGACAACGGAAACCGACGCTCGCCACAACTGGGCGCAAAGACCACGGGGCCGCTCCCACTTTACATGAGGCGGCCCTGCTCCTGTTCTAACCGATAACGAAGGAGGCCGACATGACCCGGAAGAAGAAAGGCGCCAACAACCAGAAAGAAGTCCTTGAGGGCAACCCTACCCCTGCGCCGGGGCTGGAGGGGCAGGCAATTCTCGATGCCCTGCGCAGCAACCTGAACCTGCTTGGAGAGCTGGCGGTGCGCTACGAGGTGGCAACCAGGCCAGAGGGCCCGGAGGATCCACCTTCCATCGGCTCCCCCCGCGATGTCCACAGCCTGCTGGGGCCGGAGATGTCCCAGCTGGCCCAGGAGCAGCTGCGAGTCCTGCTGCTGAACACCAAGAACGAGGTGGTCGGCCAGCGGGTCGTCTACCAGGGAAACATAAGCTCGTCGATGGTTCGCGCGGCGGAGGTGCTGAGGCCCGCCGTCATAGAGGCGGTCCCCGCGGTCATCATCAGTCACAACCACCCGTCCGGCGACCCCGACCCCAGCCCCAACGACGTGACGATCACCCGCAAGCTCAAGCAGGCGGCGGACTTGCTGGACATTGACCTGCTCGACCACATCGTCATCGGCGGGAAACGGCACGTCAGCCTCAAGGACCGGGGGCTGATGGCCGGATAGAGCCAGTCCCACCCCGCAGGTCGAACGAAAACCAAGAGAAGAGAGAAGAAGAAATGACAGACAAAGACATTCGGAACGCGCCCATCAAGTGGAAGGTCATTGGGGCCGGGTTCGTAATGCAAGGCGGGTTCGTCGCCCTTGTGGACAGGGACCCGGACCCGTTCCCCTGCACCGTCTTCGACGGCACGGAGGAGGAGAGGGAGACCCACGAGAGGATGTGCAGGGAGACCTGGGCCACCGTGTGGGAGCTGGAGGGAGACACGCTCGAAGAGGCCAGGCAGTCCCTGGCGGAGCGCCGCTTTAGCGGGTCCGCATACCACGTGAACGACTGCGAGCTTCTGGACGACCGGCCGCAGGCGGACACGCCCTAGCGCAAGAGCATCACATCGACCCCTTCCGGGGCTTCACGACGGGGACACCCTCCCCCGCTTGCATCATCCATACCAAGGAATGAAAGGAGACTGCCCATGTTGCAGACTCGCACCATTGACCTCGAGGACCCCGTATCGAGTACGGGGCAGGCTCTGTTCACCATCTCGGCGGGCGGCTTCTCGGCCACGGTGGACGCCTTCGCCCGCGACGACAGGACGGAAGGCCTCTGGTTCGTCTCGATGGTCGGCTCCCAGACCGCGCTCAAGGCGATCTGGGCCTCGCTGCTGAAGCAGCCGCCCGACACCGCGCACCTGATCAGGGGCGCCGACGGGATGGCCCTCAGCGGCGGCTACCAGAGGTGCCAGATCCCGTACGAGACCCTGGGGACGTGGACGACGAAGATATCCCGCCTGCCCTCGTCCGGGGGATGGCATGCGCTGGTGTACACGAAGCAGGCGGAGTACGGATTCGAGAAGGACTCGTTCCTCCTGCTGGCGCAGTCGGCGGACGAGGCCCCGGCGCTGCACCACCGCTTCCTCGACAAGCGCAGCCCGCTGCCGCTGCACGGCTCCTGGGCCGACTGGCTCTGGGAACGGGGCATCGAGGAGGAGGAGATAGTACCGCTGCAGTCGGTGGGCATATCCGCCTACCGGTGCTCCCCCAAGGCCAAGAAGCTCCGCGAAGACCTGTCCGCCGCGGTGGCGTCGGGCAGGCTCACGCTGCCCACGGAGGCGTCCGATGGATAGGACGCTGAAGCGGGCAAAGCGCCACAACAAGCGGCGGGGGCAGCGCAACCACGCCGCCTGGCAGCGTTTTTCCTCCGATGGAGAGACCCCGTATCCAGTACGGGGCAGGCTCTGCCGCTACTGCCCCCACGACATCACTGAGCATCTCATGAGCTCGGGACAGCCGCACTTCTTCCGCCCGGCGACGGAGCGGGAGAGGCGCGCCCCCCACCTCATGCTCTACCGGCACACGCTGCCGGAGGGCGGCTCGGTGCTGGTACGGCGGATGACCGTCGCCAACCGCGCCGAGCTGATAACCGCCTACTGCACGGCCTGCGCCGAGAGCATGGGCACGAGCCAGGTGCTGTGCTTCCAGCGCAACTTGGCCATCGGAGAGGTGGTCGGGCTCAAGACCGACGACACCGACATAGCAATCGCCGCCTGAAAGCGGCGGAAAGGAGACGGAACATGCCAACCGAACAGGCGCTGTTCTTCACGTGCCCGCACTGCGAGGAGCGGTTCGCCCAGGTGGAGGAGCCAGACAGGGACATCCACACCGGGGAGATCTACCACTGCGGGTCGTGCGGCATCCAGGTGATCCTCCATGCGGTGACGGTGGAGGACTACGTGCCACCGCCACGGGCGAGGAGGGACTGCCACTTCTGCCGGCCCGAGCCATGCCGGTTTGGGCCGAACGTCGATGTTACCAACGACACACGGAAAGGAGAGACGACATGAGACTGGCCGCACAGGCGAAAGGCGGATACTACCCGACCCCGGAGCGGGTGGTAGACCTGATCGCCGACCTGATACACACCCCCACCGGCAACTACTACCGGGAGAGGGAGACACTGCGCATCCTCGACCCCTGCTGCGGGGCCGGGGACGCGCTGCAGAAGCTGGCCGAGCGGCTCGACCGGCCCGAACCGGTCTCCATCGAGACCTACGGCGTCGAGTTGCACCGGGACCGGGCGGAAGAAGCGGCGCGCCGCCTGACCCGCGCGCTGGCCTCCGACCTGTTCGCCACGTCAATAGCGAACGGGGCCTTCGGCCTGCTGCTGCTCAATCCGCCGTATGACTGGGACTCGGAGGACAAGAGGGTCGAGCACGCCTTCCTGACTCACACCACCCGCTACCTGGCCGAGAGCGGCCTGCTGGTATTCATCGTGCCGAGGCAGCGCCTCTCGTACTCGGCCAGGTACCTGTCCACCCACTACGGGCGGATGCGGTGCTGGGCCTTCCCGAGCCCCGAGCGCGAGGTCTTCGACCAGGTCGTGCTCATGGGCTACCGGAAGGCCGACCCCGTGCCCGACGCGCCTGCGGAGAGCATGGTGATGGAGTGGGCTCTCGGTGAGCCGGAGCCGCTGCGCTCCCACCGCTACACCGAGTACACCCCTGTCACCACGCCCAGCGGGGACATCCTGTTCACGACCCGCACCGTGGACCCGGTGGCGGCGGCCGCCGAGGCGAGGCGGTCGGGGCTGTGGGCCAACACGGAGATAACCGACACCCTCTGGCCCGCGAAGGACGGCCGCACCCGCCCGCTCATGCCGCTGAGGCGGGGCCACACGGCGATGCTGGTGGCGGCGGGCTTTCTCGACAACCTCGTCCTCGACGGGGACGGGCGGCGCATCCTAGTCAAGGGCAGGACCAGCAAGGAGATGGAACTGGTCGAGGACTCCCCGGAGAAGGAAGTACACCGCGAGAGGCTCGTGACGACCGTGGTGGCCCTCGATCTGGACGACGGCGAGATCACCGACATCGCGGCGTAGACGGCTCAACCGAAGAGCCGCGGACATGACACCCACATACAAGGAAAGGAGAACAGAGACGATGCAGACGGTCATGGTCATGGAGACCTGCTGCCGGTGCGGGCAGCCGATAGCCCCCGGCGAGCCGGCCATGCAGACCGCCTCGGTGGACATCGACGCCCACGGAAGGGCGGTCTCCTCGGCGGTGAAGGCGTACCACCTGAGCGGAGACTGCTACGAGGAGTACAGGCGGCGGGAACGACTCCCCGACGCCGCATAGACGCCCCCCGCGGGGCCGCATTCCGAGGACCGCCACGTGCGGCCTCGCCGATTCAATCAAGCGCCTGAGGACGCTTCCAAGACCCACATTCACAAGCGTCCTCTTCTCTCCCTCGGGGTGAGATGGGCGCAGTGCGTCTCCCGTCAAACCCGCCCTGCGGCGGCGACCAGGGAGAACATGCACCGGGGTCTCGGCGTCGTCCTCCGGCCACCAGGGAACAGGAGGACGACAGAAATGAACCTCGGAGACTTCATCGACAAGTTCAAAGATGCGATAGCCCGGAGGGTGGTCGAGTCCTACCCGCCCCTCTACCGCCCCTCGGAGAACGGCGGCACCCTGCCCCGGCTGCTCCGCACGCCCCTGGGGGCGCAGGCCGACGCCATAAAGGGCGCGGCCCTCTCGCTCCGGGCCAACCGGGGCACGACCGTCGTCGGCGAGATGGGAACGGGAAAAACCTTCATCGGTGCGGCGGCGGCGCACATGGCGGGCTTCGAGAGGATCCTGGTCCTCTGCCCGCCGCACCTGACGAGGAAATGGAAGCGGGAGGTGGAGGAGACCGTCCCGTTCGCACGGGCCGCCATCGTCACCTCGATCACCGGGCTGGAGAAGCTCCGGCATTCCACCGGCTCGGGGCCGTTGTTCGTCGTGATGAGCAGGGAGCGGGCGAAGCTCTCCTACCGCTGGAAGGCCGCCGTCACCTACCGATGGGCGACGTCGCGGGGCAGGCTCATCAGGGAGGAGGAGACGGGGGAGCCGTTTCGAGTCCCCTGCTGCCCGGCCTGCACGGCCCAGGTCGTGGACAAGGACGGGGTGCCGCTGACGGACGCCGACCTGAACCGCAGAAAGCGCACCTGCGCCGCCTGTGGCTCGCCCCTCTGGCAGGCCGACAACTCCGGCCCCAAGCGCTACCCGCTCAGCGACTACGTGAAGCACAGGATGAAGGGCTTCTTCGACCTGCTGATCGGCGACGAGATCCACGAGTACAAGGGTCGTGGCTCGGCCCAGGGCATCGCCGCCGGGGTCCTCGCCGACGCCTGCGGCAGATCCCTCAGCCTGAGCGGGACCCTCATGGGAGGGTACGCTTCCACGCTCTTCCATCTGCTCTACCGGTTCTCACCGGAGATCAGGACGGAATTCGGACGTTCCGAGGAGTCCCGCTGGATCAAGCGGTACGGCTTTGAAGAGCACACCATCGGCAGGCCCGACGACGGCGCTGTGGAGGACGGCAGGCTCAGCCGCCGCCGCAAATTCCGCAAGGTGGTCAGGGAGAGGCCGGGGCTCGTCCCCAGCGCCCTCTTCCACATCATCCATAACACCGTGTTCCTCAGACTCTCGGACGTGGCCTCGGGCCTGCCCGACTACGAGGAGCAGATCCTGCTGTCCTCGATGGACTCCGAGGAGGACGCGACGGGCTACTCCCAGCGCACGGCCTACAACACGGTCTTCGAGGAGCTCCGCAAGGAGCTGGCGAACGCCCTGAAGTCCGGCTCCAAGCGGCTGTTGGCCACCTACCTGCAGA
Source organism: Dehalococcoidia bacterium (assembly GCA_963662435.1). Classification (GTDB taxonomy): domain Bacteria; phylum Chloroflexota; class Dehalococcoidia; order Lucifugimonadales; family VXLM01; genus VXLM01. Next base: position 731,867 of record OY759598.1, read on the forward strand.
CGCTCCTGGCCTACCCGGAGGGGTGCACGAAGGGCGAGACGGTCTTCGACCCCAGGTCGGGCGACGTCATCGTCCAGGTGCCGCCGCTCTCCGAGGAGCGGCTCTACCCCAAGGAGAAGGCGCTCGTCGACCTGGTGGCCGCCGAGCGGCTGGCCGGGCGCAGGGTGCTGGTCTACGCGACACACACGGGAACGCGGGACATCACCGGGCGGATGGACGACATCCTCACCCGGCACGGTTTCAGGGTGGCGGTGATGAAGGCCGATGCCGTGGCCCCGGACCGCAGGGAGAGGTGGGTGGCCGATAGGGTCGGCGAGGGCATCGACGTGATGGTCTGCCACCCCAGGCTGGTGCAGACCGGCCTCGACCTGATCGACTTTCCGACCCTGGTTTGGTTCGAGACGGAGAACTTTGTCCGGCAATCGACATTACATCCTCGGTGGGGATGGCTAGGGTCAGATCGACGTTGTTGGTCCGGTCGATGGTGGCCCCGTCCAGGAGGAGCCGCAGCACCTCCCTGCGCTCCTCGTCGCCCAGGTCTTCCAGCCTGCCGCCAACCCGCTGCGCCCACTCGACGATGTGCTCGCCCAGCGCCCGCTTCTCAGCCTCGGCCATCTCCCTGGCCCGGAAGTCGTCCAGCTTCAGCCGGAGGGTCTCCAGCCGCTCGGTGATGAACTTGCGCTGGCGGTCGAGCTGCTTCTCCGTGATCTTCCCCGACACGTAGAGCCTGATTGCCCGGTCCTCCTCCATCTGGACCTTGTGCAGCTCCCGCTCCGCAATGGCGATATCCTCGACCAACTCGCCGTTGTCCGCCCGGGCGTCCATGGCCTCGATCCCGGCGACAATCACGCCGGGGTTCTGAAGCACCTTCTTGACCTCGCCCCAGACCAGCGCCTCAAGTCGCTCCGCCCTGATGTGGGGGCGCTCCCGGCATTTCACGCCGTCGTTCTCCGTCCCATAGCACCTGTAGTAGCGGCGGGGGGTGTCCAGCTCGTAAGTAAAGGACTTGCCGTTGCGCCTGGTAGCCTGGCGTCTGTTGGCCCGGCAGCCCATCAGGTACCCGCACTCGGCGCACCTGACCAGATGCTGGAGGAGATAGAATATCTTGGTGTTGCGGCCCGAATGGGTCAGCCGCCGCTTCTTGACCTCCTGGGCCAGGTCCCATATCTCCTCGTCCACCACCGGGGGAAAGGGCACCCCGACCCACTCGTCCTCGGGCCGGTTGTACCTCCTCATCCCGTTCTCGGTGGCGACGTGGCGGCGCTTGCCGAAGAACCAGGTGCCCTTGTAGGCCTCAAGTCCCAGGATGCGAGTGACGGTGCGGTCGTACCATCGCCCGACAGCCCTGGGCGTGGGGACGCCCTCTGCGGTCAGCTGCTTGGCGATGGCCGGAGCTCCCATGTCTTCGCGGACGTACATGCGGAAGACGCGGCGGATGACCTCGGCCTCAGCCTCCACGATCTCCGCCCTGCGGCCCTCTCCGAGCCTGTACCCGAAGGGGACGTTGTTGACCGGGATGCGCCCCTGCTTTGCCGAGCCGCGCTTGCCCATCGAGGCCCTCTCCCGGAAGTTGTCCAGCTCGATCTTGCCGATGGCAGCCATCAGGCCGAAGGTCTTCATGTCGATGGCGTCCAGGACGGCTTCGAGCTCTATCTGGTACGCCTCGACGACCTCCATGAGGACGGCTGCGGGATACATGCCTCTGCTGAGCCGGTCGGACTTCCAGCAGACGATGGTGTCAAAGCGTCCCCGTCTGGCGTCGGCCAGCATCCTCTGGAACTCCGGGCGGTTCTTCGACCATCCCCTGCCAACCTCCTGGTAGCGCGCCGTGATGGTCAGCCCCCTGCGCTCGCAGTGGGCCTCCATGTCGGACACCTGCTCGGAGATGGAGGTCTTGTCCTCCGTGTCCTGGCTCTTGTCGGATACGCGGGCGTAGATGGCAGCCCGTTTCGTTCCCGTCTGTCTATCGGTCGTTCTCGTCGCCATTTCTGCCTCCTCTCGTGTTCCCTGAAATGAAGAAGACCCGCCTCCTGTCGGGAGCGGGTCTGCGAGTAGTACAATCAACTCGCATCACCTGCTCAATCCAGGTGGCGCCACGGCCCGGGGTGTTTGCAGCATCGCCGGGCCAACTTCTTTCTGCCCACCATTTTACCGCGCCGGACAGGGGGCAGTCAAAGCGCGATGGCTCCCTGCAGCGGTTTACTTCGAAGCGAGGCGATAGAGGGCGGGGTGACGACTTACCCGCAAGAAAAGCTCCGTGTAGCCGCCGGAGTTGCCGACCCGGTGCTTGGGGAGGAACGTTCCTGCCCAATGAATGCCCAAGACGTCATTCACGTCCCGCGGGCTGAACGGCTCTTCAACGAGTCCGCGGGCAACGGCGTCCCGAATGCGCCGGATCGTCTCTCCTTCGCGTCTATCCACCGGGCTGCCCCTCGCTGCTTGTGTCGGGGGTCATTATAGCCTCTGATGCCATCGAGCCGCGCAGCTCCATCGCCTGCCTTGTCCGGTCGAGTTCCGTCGCCAGCAGTTCCTCGTCTGGCAGGGTGATCCGGTACTCCCCGGCCATAACAGTATTTGGCAAGCCCTCAAGAGCGTACCGGGCGAGGGCCTCGTCCTTCTCGGAGCACAGGATAAGTCCGACGGGCGGGTTCTCGCCCTCGCGGACCCAGTGCTCCCGCGCGTAGTTGAGGTAGAAGTGCATCTGGCCGGCGTCAGCGTGGGTGAACGCCCCTATCTTCAGGTCGATGACCACGAGACATCGCAGGCCCCGGTGATAGAACAGCAGGTCCACCCTGTACCACTGGCCGCCGACTCGGAGCCTCTTCTGCCTTCCGATGAAGCAGAAGTCGTCTCCCAATTCCATGAGGAAGGTCTCCAGGTGCCGGATGAGCGCGTCTTCGAGATCGCTCTCCGAGTACTCGTCCTTGAGGTCGAGGAACTCCAGAACGAAGGGGTCCTTGACTTGCTCCTCGGGCCGCACGAGGTCCTTGGGGCGGTGTGTCCGCCCACTCGTCAACATGGTGGCTTTGTTCTTCGAGAGGGCGGTGCGCTCGTAGAACTGGGAGCCGATCTGCCGGTTCAGTTGGCGGACCGACCATCCTGCCCGCAACGCCTCCGCCTCGTAGAACCGGCGGGCGCTCTCATCCCTGACTGACAGCAGCCTGACGTAAGCCGACCAGGGCAACGGAAAGGCAGCCAGAAGGTCGTCGAAGCCCACCTCGGTAGAAGTAGATTCAGAATCTCCAGACGGCGTCTGGAGAATAGGCAGGTGAGGGTGCTGAGACAATTTGCCAGACAGTGTCTGGAGAATCTTGTCCGGCGGATGGGAGAGGTAGAACAGGCGCATGTTGTAGATGTTCTGAATGGAGAAGCCCCGGCCGAACTGCCCGGTCAGGTCCTCCGCCAGCCTCTCGATGAGCGCCGATCCGTACTCGGCCCGCTCTTCACCCGACTGCTCGGACTCGACGATGCGACGTCCTATCAGCCAGTACGCGGCGGTCATGGCGGCGTTCACCGAGCGGGCGGCCGACTCCCTGGCCGCGTCGATGATCCTCGACACGTCTCCGAAGACGGCCTCGTAAGGGGCGTCCTGGCTCAGAGCCGAACGCCCCGGCGATGGCTGATTACGAATGGAGGACGACTCGGACCGCATCAGGATTCCGCCTCCAGGTGGTCGCTCACGTGCCGGTCGTCCGGGGACGAGTCCTTCTCGTCCTCCGCCTGCCCGTCACCGGCTGAGGACCCGAGCAGCAACGTAAAGAGGCGACGCAGCCTATCCTCCGCATCGGGTGCGGGCCTGGAGATGACCCTGATCTCTCCAAACTCGGAGAAGTCCTCCTGAGGCTTCATTTGCCCGTTCTGTCTGCTCTTGTCCTTCATATCTCTCTATGCCACCGGTCTCGCAGCGGTTCGCACGCAGGCCGTGCGCTCACGCCTTCGGCCCCATCGGAGGCTCCCGCCTCCTCTCCGATGGGGTCGTCCGTCTTCCATTGAGTCTGAGGAGTTGGGAGGCGAAATATCATGGTCCGTGAGGGGGGCACGGGGCCGTGCCCCCCTCACGGGGACTCGACTCTGTGAATGGCCGGATGTGACGTCGTACCCGTGTACAAGGATTAGCGTCAGTTCCCAAAAGGGAAGTCGAGGGCTGTTTTGAACCTGAAATAGGTGAGGAAAAGGGAAGTCGGGGCCGTTGTTGCGAGCACTTTGAGGTAAGGGCTGGTTCACCGGCTGGGTGCGAGAATTCCCTTTTGGGAAGTGGCCCAAGACCGGGCGCTCAGGGCCGGTGGCAGCTAGATCGGAGCCGCGTGGGAGGAGCTGTCTTCCATGGGACCGTGTGAGGCGGTCAGGGGCATCTTCGAAGGCCAATGTGATGTCATACCCGTGTACAGGGATTTGCGTCGATTGACTAAAGTCAATTGGGGGGCAAGTTCCTACCTGAATCAAACGGCTATGGGGGAGGTCGGAGCGGTTTCTGCGAGCACTTCGAGGTAAGTGCTGGTTCACTGGCTGGAGACGAGGATTGACAAAAGTCAATCGGACATCTGTGCCACATCGGAGCGAGCGATTGAACGTGGGGGGTGGAAACCGGCGTAGACAACCCCCTACCGGACAGTCCTCGACGGGACTTGGGACCAGGGGCATGAGCGTTCCGGCCTGCTGTCTGGCTCCGCTGGGGGATCGTCGGACGGTCGATGGGACTCCCACGGCTTCGCCTCCTCGTCGATGGGGTCGTGTTGTCTGCCATCGAGTCTGGAGGGTCGGGAAGCCGAGCGTTATCCCTCGGAAGGGACTACACGGGCGTAGTGACTTTGAGGGGACTACACCGGTGTAGTCCCCTGCAGGGGATTACGACCGACGGTCTGATCTGATGTCATGGTTCGACGAGGCGGCCCAGCTTGGCCCAGCGTTTGTGCATCGAATGGCTGTCAAGGGGCTGTACAGGGAAATGGAACTTCGGGTAGAAGCGGACTTATTGGGCCATTTAGCTTCGGTAAGTTGCAGGTTGCACGGTGTAGAGGCCCCAAAAGCGAACACTTTATGTCAGGGGCTGGTTGCAGGGCAAAGCGCCTCAAGTGTGCAAGGCTGGGCCGCCCCCTATTGGAGGTGTTGAGATGACGGGAGAGGCGACGGAGAGCTACGGCAGTGCAGAGGCTGAACCCCGGGATGAGCAGTCCGACCTCAAGTGGGCGGTGGAGTGGCTGGTGAAGGAGAAGGGGCAGCGCCGCGCGGCGAAGGTCCTGGGGGTGAACAGGAAGACCGTGGCCCTGGCTCTGCGCAGGGAGCGGCTGACGAGCAGGATGAATCACGCAGTCCAGAGGTATCTCTACGGTCCGCGTGGCTCTGAGGGGCGTCAGGAGATGCCGCTGGACGAAATTGAGTCGCGGATCAGCTCTCTGGCGGAGTCGGTGGACGAGATCGATGACCTGATCGAGGCACTGGCCCTGCGGGTGGAGGCATTGGAGGAGGAGTGGGCGCAGGGACGGGCGGAAAGCGGCGACGAGGCCGATGCCGATGGCGGCGATATGTCGAGGACCGGTGAAAAAGAAAAAGAGGATGAACTCGAAGAGTTGCCGGAGCCTGAGCAGGCCGGACGGCGGTTTGGTCGGTTGTGGCGGCGCTAGGTCGGACGCCGTAGGCGAATCCCCAAGAGCATCTCTCTGTAGCAGGGCGGCCGGGTTCCATCCCAGGGTTGACGCAGATGTGGCGGACAACTGGTTGTGTAGGAAAAGCCCCTACAGGAGTCGCCGGCATGGCCACGGTAGGTCTCCCACCTGTGCAGGAAGCGTGGAATCTACCAACAGATTGCACAGGGAGGTGGAAGCAAATGAAACGGAATGGATCAGACATCGAAGGCAGCATAGCCTTTGAAAGCACACACGAACGGCAGCTCATGACGCTGCTGCAAGAGATGGTGCGGGAGAAGGGCCGTGGTGGCGCGGCGCGGGTGCTGGAGATCGACCCCCGCACGGTGGCCGCGTGCATGAAGAAGGGGAGGCTGTCCTGGCGGGTGAGGGAGGCGTTGGAGAGGGCAATTCAGTATGGGGCGGGCTCCGCCGCCGCCGAACAGCGGGAGCGCAACGACCAGCTGGAGGACCGAATCAACAGATTGGAGGAGAAACTTCAAACCGGCATCGAAGAGCTGGCAGGGGAACTCAGGAGACGTCAGAGGATACATGCCCGGGACCTTCATCTGGTCCAAGCGCGAGTGGCGATCCTGACGCAAAGCCTTCTGGGTTCGGGGACGGAAACTCCCACAGGCGATGAGAGTGGAGTTTCCCCGCCGACGAGACGTGGTCCACTCTGGTTGCTCAAGGGGCCCGGCCCGGTCGACATGACAGACCTGGTCTTCAAGTGGCGGCAGGCGCTGGCCGAGTACCTGGCCGCCGAGGAGCGGCTGTGCGAGGGCATGGATAAGAACATGAAGGCGATCCTTCGTGATGACAAGAAGGCTGAAGGTCCCGTCGAGCCTCGCGCCCCCAGAGCGGCTCTGCGGTCGACCCTGCGGTCGAAACGGAATCGCACCCGATCCGGGACGGCCGAGAGCGCTCAGACCGGGATAGGATAATCACGAAGTCGCGGGCAGGGACGGCTCAATGGCTGTCATCAACGGCTGAGCCGGGCGTCCGGTTCACCCCCACTGGGTCTCGTCCCGTCAAGTATCCGTGTTAAATGTCAAGTTCTAGTTCTGCCTTGAAACGGACTGATCAGGCGGTAAGTAGCACCCAGGGCCTTCCTTAGCGGGCAACGGCGTTGAGCTGCAGGAGCGGCTTGCGCATGACCGCCACCACGGAGACGTTGCCCTGCTTGCCGCGCTGACGCAGGCGCTGATAGAAGCAGCGCATCTCGTTGTCGTGGCGGATCACCGCCCACGCACATACGTACAGGGATCGGCGCACCAGGCCGCGGCCGCCCCTGATGCCGCGTCTGCCTCGCTTCTGTCCACTGTCCCTCGACCAGGGAGCCAGCCCCACCAGGGAGGTGAGGGCCTTGCCGGCCCACTGTCCGAGTTCGGGCAGATGCGCGACCAGGACCGCCGCCGTCACCGGACCTATTCCAGGTACGGTGCGGTATAGAGCGGCCCGCCGCCCCGTTGGAGCGCTCCTTTGCAATGCCGCCTGATATGCCTTGTCCAAACCAGCGATTTCCTTCTCGAGCCATGAGATGTGGCACTTGGTGGGCTAGAGGGGACTGTACTGCGAACCTTTCGCCGGGAGGTTTGTATTTGACAGCAGGGAAATCGACTAGGTGACACCAGCAGCGAACGTTGGGAGCCTGCACCCAGAGAGGCTACGACGAGCTAGGGTTTTGGCATGCGGTAGCCGACCCGGGGCTCGGTGAAGATGTATTGGGGATCGTTGGCGTCGTCTCCGAGCTTATGACGCAGCCTAGCAACGACGACGCGCACGAAGTGTCCCTCATCTCTTGTGTAGTCCGCTCCCCAGACTCTTTGCAGTATCTGCTCATGGGTCAGCACACGCCCGGCGTTGGTGGACAACTCGAAGAGCACTTTGTATTCGGTCGCGGTTAGTTGCACGGGACTGTTCCCAACCGTCACATGGCGATTCGAATAGTCGATTGTCAGGTCTCCGGCCCGGTAGGGTTCTCGTTCTTCATCCACCGCGCTGCCCGTCCCCTTTCGCAGGGCCGTTTCGATTCTCGCTAACAACTCCGTCGGGGAGAAGGGCTTGGTGATGTAGTCGGATGCTCCCATTTTGAGCGCGCGCTCTACGCTCTCTTCCCCACCGCTGCCGGACAGGAAGATCACAGGGACCTCGGATATCTCGCGGAGACTCTTCAGAAGATCGAACCCGCTGGTGCCGGGCAGCTTCACGTCGAGCAGCACGAGGTGAGGCCGCTCCATCTCGACGAGGTGGAGCATCTCATTGGGGTTGCCGGTGGCAATGGGGAGATACCCGGCGTCTGTGAGGGTGTTCCGAATGTACCGCAGTATCTGGGGATCGTCGTCTATCGAGAGGACTCGGGTCTGCTCGCCCGCGCTCGTCATCCTGATTCCGGGGGTGGACGAATCTGGCAACTCCTCTTCCGCATCGGGAGCGATGGGAATCGTGAAGGTGAACCGCGCTCCGGTCCCTTCGCCTCGACTCTCGACCCAGATGCGGCCTCCGTGCGCCTCGACGATTCCCTTGCAGATGGCGAGGCCCAAGCCGTGTCCCTCAACGTTCTCTTGGACTTCCTTGAGACCGACCCTTGAGAACTTCCTGAAGAGCCGGGGCAGTTGGTCTGCCGTCACTCCCTCCCCTTCGTCCATCACGGAGACGGCCAGGTAGGGGTCCTGCAGCGACGCGGTCACCCTGATGGGCGAGGTCGCGGGAGAATACTTCGACGCGTTGGAGAGAAGGTTGTTCAAGACCTGCGTCACTCGCTGCGAATCCGCCCAGATCGGTGGAAGATCGGGCGGCAGATCGACCTGAACGGTTTGTCGCGACCCGCCCTGCAGGAACGAGTCCACCGTCTCTTCGACCAGGTCAATCACGTCCGTCGGCTTGAGGTCCACCTCCAGCGCTCCGGCCTCTATCCTGGTCACGTCCAGAAGGTTGCTCACGAGATCGCTCAGCAGATCGGCCTGCTGGTCGATGGTGTGGAAGAAGGAGCGAGTTTCCGTGGGGCTGAAGGGCCTTGTGGTGCTCAGCACGGTTGCGGCGGAGCCCTTGATGGTAGTCAGCGGTCCTCGAAGCTCGTGGCTCACCATGGCGAGGAAATCATTGCGCATGCGCTCCATCTCCTCCAGGGGCGTCATGTCCTGCATCACGGCGACGGCGGAAACGATGCTCCCGTCATCCGAGTGGATCGGCGTCGCATTGACGAGGATGGTCAGCGTCCGCCCGTCCGGGCGATTCAGCAGGATCTCTTCCGCCCGCACGACCTCTCCGCGACCGAGGGCCCTCGCCAGCGGACGTTCCTCGTCTTCATACTGCTTGCCGTCCGTCCGCCGGTAGATCGCCAGCTCGTGATAGCGCACGAGCGTGGAACCCGGTTCCGGGGACATGCCGAGGATGCGCTCGGCCTCCTTGTTGACCGATGCGAAGGTCCTCGTCGCGGCGTCGACAACCATGACACCCACGGGCGACGACTCCACCAGCGCCGCCAGTCGACGCCTCTCCGCCTCCGCGCTGAGGAGGCGCTTCCGCAGATCTTTGATCTCCCGTCTGAGCTCGTCGGCTTCCTGCAAAGTTACGCCATACCGTTCGTTTCGTTATGCGCCTCTACCGGGACACGACGGTCGGGATTGTACCACGAACCTTTACATCACAATCATGTGAGGAAGTCCTCAAATTCGATCTCCAGCGCCTGCATCGTGGAAATTTATACAAAACTTTGCAGTTTTTTGATAGAAACGGGGCAAATTTTTGCGTCCATGTTACATCGACCCCTTATCGTTAAGAGATATCACCCGATGAGAGGAGGCAAGAGATGGAGAGACTGCACATACCGCGATGCGCCTGTCGAGGCCCCTGCGGGACGGCGACAGGGGGAGGCCCTCATTCCCGTCCGGCAGGGGCGCATCGACCGACGGAGGTGAAGACATCAAAAGGAGACGAGATTGAACATCCGAGACCCCCCGAGGGGTAACACGAAGAAAGAAGAAAGAGGAGAAGAAAATGAAGATGCACAAGACCATACTGACGCTGCTGGCGGTGACGCTGGCAATCATCGGAACGACGGCGACGGTGGTACAGGCGGAGGGGCCGGCGGACAGCACTAGCTTCACTAACGTAATGGACGCCGAGACGACGACGCTGTACAACGAACTCTCCTCGCCTGCGCAAGGCTTGATGGAGCAGATTTGGGAACAGATTGAGGCGACGGCTCCCCAGGAAGCCTTTGGGCCTCAGGTAGCTCACTACGTTGCTGCGCTGCGTCAGGATCAGGAGGATATAGAGAACGCAGACCCCGCCGTCACTGCGGACTCAAACGGTAACTGCACATCTGTAACAATGCACTCAAGTTTAACGAGCGGGTACTCGTCTGCAGTGACTGGATCGTTCGTGTCGTGCGCCGCTCTCAGCGCTAGCATTACGATACAAGCGATTCCCGGCGCTGCGGACAGTGACGTGTGTAACAACTGCACACTGGCATTTGCGTATATCGCTGAGCCGCAAGACTACAATTTCTGGTCTGGACAGAGTGTGCATGAGTGGCAGTATCCCACCGATCTAGAAGTGCTATATCCAGACTGTTGGTGCGGCTACTAGTAGCGTTCTCCGGCGTCGCACTGTGGCGACGCCGGAGAATGACTCCTGATACGACTTAAGATTCAGCCATAAGGTGACGTAGGAGATCAAGCCATGACACGACACAAGGTCTTGGAGTTTGTGAGAACAATAGTCTGGGGCAGCGTTACTTGTGGTTGCCTGCTATTGGTTGCGATTGGGTGCACAATCAACGGACCGGAGCCAGAGCCGACTAAGTCGGCTTCAGGAGAGCCAAAGTTGCCCCAAAGTACGCCTGGCATGATGACCGTAATCCCCGGAGAGTTGGAGTCGCTGCTTTCCGGAGACGTTTTGACCAAGTACAGAAACCTGCCCGAGGAGTATCGCGAGGCTTTGCGAGCGTATCTCGCATTCGGTGTGTCGCGGGAGTTGGTTCCAACATTGGTGGAGCAGAAGATGGCCCAATGGCCGCCTTCACCCCCACCCTTGGAGGAATTGCTTGGAAGCGACAGAATTCAGGCCATAGAAAAGATCATTGAGACGGAGATTCGCGAGCCGGTTTCTAAAACGTTGCCCTATGCGTCGTTTCTCCTCAACTACTACATCTACGTGCTCAACACTCAAGATACCGTTGCCGGCCAGCGCCAAGCTCTCACAGCACTAGCAGACTCGCGATACGGTACGACGAATCGGGCGAAACGCGAGGCCGAGGCATTGGCAGACCACCAGTCCGGCGCGAACCAGACTGAAGTCGAGGCATTAGCAGACCCACAACATGGAGCCACGAATCAGGCGGATCAGGTTCCAATGCCGAAACCAGAGTTGGGAAGTATCATCGCCCCCATCGCTCTGTCGCGGCTCAAAGAATTGGGACCAAACTTCCGAAGCGTGGTCGAGTCCAAAGACGGCAAATGGCTTCCGCAAGACCCCAGCAGCATAGCCTTCTACCTTCTACACTCCGAAATCGGATTGCTGAAGGCTGCCCCCGGCTTGGAGTTGCCTCCCATAGAACCGAGCCTAACCCAGGAGCAGTTGTCCGAGTTCAGGGCAATTTCTCCAACTGTCCAAGAGCGAGTGGAACAGTCCTATCACGCAACGGTATTCGCAAATATGATCGGTTCGTCCCTGTATGCGACTTCGCCAGCACTGTCATTACCGTCAACGGAGTCTCTTTCTGACATCGCGTCCAGTGTGTTGAGCGCAGGGAAGAAATTTTAAAAATGTAACTGATATGCACTTATGAGCGCTCGGAACCGCCGGAGTCCCAGGGAGGCCTGGAAGGGTCTCCAAAATCACACGATCGTGTGATTACAGGCACCGGGAAGTCCGCGTAGCCTGGGATTACAGGGAAGCAGGTTACGATGCACACAGAGCAAGGAGGTGACGGAAATGCAACGGATAACGAACATACGGATTTTCTTCATCGTCGCAGTGGTCGTGGTTGCTATGGCGTGTGGAACGTCCTCTCCTTCAGCGCAGCCCTCCTCTGTGACCAACGCGGTCCCAGCCGAGACGCGAGCCACTCCCGAACCGACTCCTTCGTCTACCCGGACTTCTACTCCCACACCAATTACGACGGAGATACCGGCGACTCCCGAGCCGTCCGCCTCAATACCGACCCCTGACAGCACCCAACCCGAAACCACGTCAAGCCCCGCGGCCTCCAGCCATGTGGTCGCTAGTTCCTTAGATGAACTCGTTGACTTTTCGACCCATGTGGTGACGGGCCGCTACACCAACCGGAAGACTGAGATTCACATCCCCAACACCGGGCCGGACGGCCAACCGGACAATAGTATCGTCGGAGTCGGGGCCGTCTACACCATAGAGGTCGAAAGCTACCTGAAGGGAGACGGCGGGCGCGAGATTCAAGTCGTTCAGATTGAACAGTTTCGGACTCAAAGCCCCGGAGAGGCGGCGAGAGTCTCTGATTTGGAGAACGCAGGCTTCCCGTTTGAACGAGATGGACGGTATCTGCTGTTTCTGATGCCGCAGAGACAGGTCGGTAGTATGCCTGATCTCTTCTTGGGGGTAGCACAGCCATACAGGTTCAACCTAACCGCAGGCGAGGCGAAGGTGGATGGTCCCTTAGGCGATTTGTTCAGAGGTTTGCATGAAGGCACGGAGGCTATATTCCCCGACACCTCCGAGCAATCGCTGGTGGATCAGGTTCAGGCCATTGTTGCACAAACCCCCGGTCAGTAGAGGCGAACCATGCAGCATCCTCAAGATGTGTTGCTCTCCCTGCTAATTGCTTCATGGCTTTTGGTCTCTGGGATCATGTTTGCTTGCAGCGGCGATCCATCCGATCCATGGACGCCGCTGCCGGCCGCGACTGTGGAACCGCTTCCGACGATACCCGCTCTGCCCGCGCGGACCCCGCGCGTGACTCCTACAGCACCGGTCGCCACACCCACGCCTCCTTCCATCGCACCCGCTCGCTCCCTGCCGCTTCCCAGCCTCCACGCTCGGCATGAGGGCCTGTATTACCCGGGGGACAGAACGGGAATCTGCTGGCCGATAACGTCGGAGCCGGGCGCTAAGTGTCATCTCATGACCGGTCTGTACGCGGGGTGGGAGGGGTTCGACGAGGTTCCCGCGATTCGGCTGCGGGGCGACGAGGAGTTCCGCGTCATCCTGTCGAGCAGCAACACCCCGAAGGATTTGTTGAAGGTGACGGTCTCAGTGTGTTGGAGGAATCCCCGCGTCTACAGCGCGGGGATTTGCTGTTCGGGGACGACATCCCTTCGCGCGACTTCATAGATTATGTATCGCTAGACCTGCCGCCCGGCATCTACTACATGCTGATCCACGCGATCTGGAAAGAAGACCGGGGACACATCTCCTACGGCTTCAAGGTCGAGATGGTCGAATAGCCTCGGGCCGTCACGTGAAAACCAGACCTAGGTTCATAGTCTGTAATAGGAAATCGGACATGAACAGGCAACGGCGGCTCCGGGCGCGAGAGGGCTCGGAACCGCCGGAGTCCTCAGGGAGGTGGCGGAAATGAAGCGGATAATGGACATACGGATTATCTTCGTCGTTATCGTGCTCGTGGTCGCTATGGCCTGTGGATCGTCCTCTCCTGCGGTGCAGCCCTCGCCGGTGACTAACGCGGTCTCGGCAGAAAACTAGACAACCCCCGAAACCCTGCCGCCAGTCGACGCTTCTCCGCCTCCGCGCTGAGGAGGCGCTTCCGCAGCGATTCGATCTCCCGTCTGAGCTCCTCGGCTTCCTGCAAAGTTACTGCCATACCGTCCGTTTCGTGGTGCCCCTCTACCCGGATACGACGGTCGGGATTGTACCACGAACCTTGAACGTCACAATCACATGATGGAGTCCCAAACTTCGATCTCCAGCGCCTGCATCGTGGAAATTTATACAAAACTCTGCGGTTTTTTGATGGAAACGGGGCAAGTTTTTACGTCCATTTGATATCAGGCCTGTATCGTGAGGTGCATAACCCGATGAGAGGAGGCGAGACGGTGAAGACGAAGGAGATTGAGGATTGAACATCCGAGGCCCCTCTGGGGGTACACAAGAAGGAGAAAGAACAATGAAGTCCACAAGAGAATCGACTTTGGGAAGGGGATTCGTGGCCGCTATTGTTTCTGCGGCGTTGACTCTCGTAGTCCTGTGGGCCACAACTGGACCGGTCAACGCTTATTCGCTCCTTGGATGCGAATACGACAATGACTCAATTAGCCCAATCTCCTACCGGTTCTTCTCGGTCAATAGTGCCTATGTAACTGCATTCAGGAATGCAGACATTGCTTGGGGCCAAACGTCCGCACCAGGGTACTTTGAAGAACACCCTTGGTCCCTTGATCCTGAGATCAACGTCGTTGACGGTGAGTACTCGGGTTCTTGGTGGGCTCAGGTAGTCTACACATGCGATAGCGACGGCACATACGATGGAAACGAGGTCGAAGCTCAATTCGACACCGGTGACATGGCGAGCCTTAGCGCCAATGAGAAGAAACTGGTTGCAGAACATGAGCTCGGTCACGCCTATGGGCTGGGCCACGTCTACAGTGGTTGCCACGTGATGAGACAGGGCACCTACAAGTTCACCTGTAGTGGCGCGCTTCCGTCCAGCGACGACGTTGCAGGAGTCGATGCAATCTACTAGGAAGAGGAATTCTGAATCTAAGCACGGTTCTCAGCAAGGAGAGTTGTCATGCAGACATTGATTGCAAATCGTAAGGGGATGGGAGTCACGACCGCATTTGCGGTGTTAGCCTCCGTGCTGGTTGCGACAACGTGGTTCCTACTACAAGGAGGCGAGAAGGATAGACCTTCTTTTGGCGCCACCCCAGATATGCAAGTGTACTCCTCGATAGGAGAGTTGTCGAAGGCTTCCGACCTAGTGGTCTTGGGTACAATACGAGGAGTCGAGGCTCGCGAGACTGACTATGGAACGAGCGACCCCAACGAAAAGATTGACCGGATAGGCATTCCAACAGTGTTCTATGAGGTTGCAGTGACGGAAACTCTGCGTGGTGAGGCAAGTGGCAACATCATTGTAGGCGCGCCAGACGTAGACGAGATTTCGATTAAGGAGGCAACAGCTCTACGAAGCGGTCAGCAGGTCCTGCTTTTTCTTAAGAGACAGACGACTGAAGACGCACCTGGCATCACAGCTTATACCGACTTTTACGTGACGGTGAGCCTGGACAACGGTGTTTTCAATCGTCTGAGTGACGATTCGGTCGAGCCGCGCATGTCTCAAGCCTTTGAAGCAGCAATCTTCAGTCTGGACGAGGTTAGGGAGCAGGCGCGACGAACATTTGTTCCGTGAGGTGGTTGAGTTCGCGCGGCGAAGCGCAGCCGACCAAAGGAGCAACCTTATGACTAACGGTTCCGGTTCAAGAGGATTCTTGTCCGGCCGTGTGGGACCCGTAATTATCGCCGTTGTGGTGACCGGGGTGGTGGTTTTCGTGGCTTGTTTCATGGTTTGGCACAACCTCGGTGGGGGTGCTTGGCGCAGCGAAGTGAGAGTAATGGAAGCGTACTTACTTGACCCGGACAGGCCGGACAGACTCACACTCGATGTCGCCTCCTGCAACGGGGCCCCGCGCGTGTCGTTTCGAAAGACGGACGTCGACGTGCAAGTTAAGGTGATTGCCTTCTCCACTCCCTTCCATGGTGGCGGTGATTGCGATGACGACGTTGATGTCTACCTTCAAGAGCCACTGGGAGACCGGGTCGTCGTTGACATGCACACCGGGCAAGTAGTGAGCGTGAGGACAGACAGGTGAATGCCTCGAATATCTGGGATACCCAAAGACCCATATGATAGGCGGAGAAGGAGAAACCACCAGTGTCCCAGGTAAGGACCGCGTAACTTGGGATTACAAGGAAGCGGGCGATGGTACAAACACCACAGGGAGGTGACGGAAATGCAACGAATAACGAACATACGGTTTGTCTTCATCGTTGTCGTGCTCGTGGTCGTGGCGGCCTGTGGGACGTCCTCTCCTCCGGTGCAACCCTCGCCGGTGACTAACGCGGTCTCGGCAGAGGCGCAACCAACCCCCGAACCGCCCGCAGAGCCTGAGTTCGAAGGGACTCTTGAGGGCGACGACCTCGCCAAGTTCCAGGACCTGCCCTCGGAGTTCCAAGACGCCCTGCGGCAGGAGTTCGAGGATGCGGGCGAGGCTAAAGCGCTCGGTTATCTACGCGGCCTCCCTGACGAGACACCTACGATCTCGGAGATGTTGGATCCTGCGGCTCTTGGCTGGTTCGGCGTGCTACAGCCGTATGAGCAGCGCTTCCTTCTGCTGGAGGGGTATCCCGAGGTCTACCGAAGGAACGTGCAAGCGAGCCGAGAATTCAAGGGGGTCAAGTTCTCGTACAAGCACATGGTGGGAACCGTGTTCGACAATCGCGGGGTCAAGCTGCCGCCCATCGAAGAGGCGCTTTCGGCGGACGCGCAGGCGAAGCTCGACTCCATGGACGCGCTCCTGTCGCGGGCATTCAGGCTTGCGTGGGCCGAAGCAAAGCCCCGCCTGACGGAGGTGGACGATTCGATCAAGCGCGTGGAGGGCGGTCTGCTGACGGCGCCCAGGGAGATGCCGTCCCTGGCGGAACTGGGCCTTTCCGATGCGAGCATCGCGCAATTCCGCGCGCTTCCAGCCGAGATGCGAGACTGGCTTTGGAAGCAGGTGGCGCACGAACTGGTCACAAGGGGAAGCCTGAGCACCTACTCTGTCATGCGGGATGAGTACATCCAGGTACTGTCCGAACCCGGTGCCCTGGCGACCTTCAACCAAGGGATCATGCCGGTGCCAGAATACTCGCACGTGGGAACGACGTTCGCGTGCCTGGGAGGGCCTACCACGTGGCCGGATTCGGTGGCGGCGAGGATGCCTGAGAGCTTTGGCGACCGGCCTGCTGTCTACCTTCCGCCATTCGAGGACGCGTTTTCTTCCGAGGCATTGGGCCAGCTGAACGAGCTGGACTCGAAGCTCCGGGCGGCCTTCGAAGACCGATGGAAGTGGTCCGGACCCTTCTCGCCCCAAAAGGCCTACTGCGAGATATCCAAGCTCGAACGCGGCATCCTCTACATCCCCACGACGACCGCGCCCACCGCCGAATCCCTGCTGTCGCGGGAAGGGACAGCCCGCTACGCGACACTCTCCGATGAGTCCCGACAGCAGCTCGAGCGCGACATTGCGGATTCCATCATTATCGGGTGGGTCCTCGACCCTCGCGGGGGAGGACCCGTGATGTCCTTCAATACCCCTCACGATGAATTCCTGGACGCGCTTGGGGCCGAGTTAGAGGATCGGATCAAGATATGGGCTGGTAACCCCGCAGATTCGTAGTGGTTGCGACGTGAAGCGGCACGGAAGGCCGGGAGAATCACACGATCGTGTGATTACAGGCAACGGGAAGGCCGCGTAACCTGGGGTTACAGGGAAGCAGGCGATGGTACAGGCAGCGCAAGGAGGTGACGGAAATGCAACGAATAACGAACATACGGTTTGTCTTCATCGTTGCCGTGCTCGTGGTCGCTATGGCCTGTGGGACGTCCTCTCCTCCGATACAGCCCTCGCCGGTGACCAACGCGACCCAAGCGAACACGCGGGTATCGCCCGACCCCACACCTACGCCAATCCCCACTGAGATTCCAGCGACTCCCGAGCCCGAGTTCAAGGCGACGCTGGAAGGAGAAGCGTTGGCGCAGTATGAATGGCTGTCGGAGGAACATATTCTGGACATGGAGGGAATGGCGAGGTTCTTGGGGACGAATATGGTGACGGAGTGGCTGGCCGTCCTATCGGGGCCGGCGTCGGACCGCTTCGCGTCGGGATTGGAGGGAGACGACCGCGAACGGTATGACAGCCTCTCGCGGTTGGAACGATATACCTTCGAGCTCATTGCGCTCATAGAACAGGATCTGGCGATGGAGTGGCTCTCGGTCGGGCCCGGCCGGCTAGACCAGGAAGGTGAGCGGGTTGGACAGGACCATAGAGGGGCAAGGACTCCGGCAAAGGCGTTTGCGGCTGACATTGCGCAGACCGACTCAGGGCTTCCAGGAGTGCCGATAATCGAGACAGAAGCCCTCGTCCAATACGCGCGGCTGGACTCCGAGGGACGCGCGGCATTCGAGTTCCTCGTGAAGGTGGTGGGCCTGGAGGCGGCAGAAGAGCAGTTGCTCCCCCTCAGGGAATGGAACGACTCGTACTTCCACCCGCCCCCGATCTTCGCGGCGGCCCTGCCGACCCTAGAGAGCGGCCTTTCTCCCGACGAGGCGGCGAAGCTCGGGGCGCTCGACCAGCGCATCCGAGATCCGTTCGTGGAGAACTGGGAGGAAGGACTGCGTATAAGTGCCCCGGACCCTTCCGAGGCACTGGCCTTCACGGACCCGAAGGGGTACGTCGCCGAACAGACGGAGAAACACGCTAAGAGGCTCAAGCAAAGACTGATGGCGATCCCTGCCGAGCTTCCACACATCAAGGACCTGGTCTCTGCCGAGGGTGTGGCGGAGTACGACCGGCTACCCCAACCTTAGGGAGCAGTTCTGGAAAGAGGTTGGAGTCGTCTACTCAAGTGGAATGACGGTAGGGAGTGAAGGCTTCCCTGCCATGACCGACGGCGAGATCAAGGACCTGTTCGGCCCCATCCTCTCGTCCTTCATGCGGCGTCAGGAAATGAACCCCGAGTACCAAAGCAAGGCACCGTGAACGTTTTTGGAACAAGGAAGCCACCGCCCTACTGATTCGCGAAGGTTTCATTTGTTCTTGCCGACAATTCTGCGCAAGTGCGCGGACGTCAGGGCGTACTCTATAACCCAACGGAGCCGGCCCAGACATGAAAGGAATCACAATGGCTAGAGAATGGGGCGATCAAGACGAGGTAATAATTGTCGGCATCGACATAGACTTTCTGAATCTTGTCTATCTCGTGTTCAAGATAGGGTTCGCCATTACCCTAGTTTGGCTTGTGTTAGTCATACCGATAACATTAGTCATCTCAATCTTTAGCCTCTTCACTGCGAATACTGGGGTTAGGTTCGGCTGGTAACGCCGATAAGCTCAGCGCAGCACGGCAGACAATCACCAGCACTATGCCGCTTGAATTCGGCGAGGCGAAGACGCCAGACGAGTTCCGAAGCCGGTGGGACGATGAAGAGCCGTTCTACGGCGGCGCTGCAATCGACCGGAGCGATTGGTGAAGTCCCAAGTATGACTACTGCACGACCGGGTATGGCGTGACGACCTTCAGCGGTACGGAGGACCTTCTTACGGCGCTTCACTGCTGCTACGGGAATAACTATTACATGCCGGACGGAGATCGGCATGTCGGTACCGTATCGGACCCGGTAGTCTGTACACTCGATGCCGCCAATCTAATCGGGCAGGACTACAGCCCGCGCGTCTACGCCGGGACGTGGAACAGCTCTCATTCTCTGGGCGTCGCCGGGTTGGTAATCCTGGCTGACGGCTAGTACGTCTACATGTCGGGCTCTCACTCCGGCGAACACCTGACACGGCTGGACTCTACTTTCCGATACAATGCCGGATGCATCCCCTAGGCAATGGGACCGGGTTTCTGGACGACTGACCAGCAGGGCGATGGCTCGGCTGGGGACGGCGAAAGTGGAGACTCAGTGTTACGCTATGTTTCCGGCTCAGCCGTCAGGGGCGCCGGGATGATGGGGGGCGGAGATACGGTGAACCCCAGTGCGCCATGAGAGGGACGGGTCGCTCCCTGTAGGAGTTGCGCGTCTCGTGCCTTCCACCTGCGTCTACATACGGTAGTGAGTGGATTGGGCGTCACTCTACAGACCGAGTAGATAAACGCTACGCCACCTCGTGACGACGACCCCCGGTGGGACTTTCTCGCCGGGGGTCTTTTGTCAGCTGGTACCCAAGCACCACAAGCAGAGGCAATTGATAAATACGTGACGTATCAAGGCCACGTAGAGGGCCCCGAGGGCTGCAAGTACCGCCAGGGCGTAGCTGACGGCTCGAACGGCTGTGTCTTCAGTCGTGCGGTAGGTCCGCCAACAGAACGCGGCGATTCCCACGAAGATCAGAACAGCCGCAAGGTTCAGTATTTCAGTCATGGCTCCACCCTCATGATGATCACGGGATCAAGGCGTCATGATACTGGCTTTTGCACTCGGTGTTAGCCGGTGGAGTTTGCACTTTTCCCCCGATATGGAGCCGTACATTCATTCTCCGTGCACATAGTTGCAAAAGGGGCTTTTATACAATCCTACACAAAATCCGCCGAAATGGGGCTTGCTTCCCATGACTCTGAATTGACCAGAGCGTAGTTAGAATGCGCGGACGTCCTCGACCGTTAGTGGTGGCAACGCCCGCCAGTCGTACTCGTAAGCAGCCCGCTGGTCAGCCTCCCATCCCGCCGCCGATGGTTCATATCCGTCACTAGGTTCGCCGTACTCCTTCGTCACGACCAAGGATGTCAGCCCGGGCAAGGCGTTCCTCCTACAAAAGTGGAATATAGGGTCAAGGTGTGTACGTCCTATGCTCCTGGGACTGGCCGCTCCGGTCTTGCGATAGAGTTCCGTGTACGTGATCGTTCGTCGCCTCGTGGCACAGTCCACAAGCTCGGCAAACACCCTTTTGATTTCTTCAAAGGTCTTTTCATCAACATAACGGCGTGGCATGTCACCATCCTTTTCGGCACTGGGAACGCACGGTTGAGTGGCGGCGCACCTAGAGAGTTAGTCGGAGTCCTTTCGCTGAAGATACCGCCACTTCGCAGGCGGTTTGACCTTCAACACCGTCTGGGCGATCTCCTCCGGCGAGGCGTCGATCGTCGGGGGCATCGAGCGCGGTGGGCGTCCGACGAGGTTCTTATTTCGCTTCATGCCAAGTCTCCCTTGCCGGCATTATAACAGCCTGAAGTTACTTCTCTTCGAACTCCTCTATTCGCGGGTCGGGGGGAACAAAGTACCACCCGATCAGCACGAAAGGTCCGCACAGCGGGGCTTACGCCAACCCTATGAAGAACCACTTCCATGGGCTTTGGTAGCGGCCCTTGGCTCTACTTGCCAACACCCCTCCCACGATGGCCCACCCAGAATATCCATAGAACGATGAATCTCATGAAACCGGGATCGTCCAGCATGACATCGCCTCCATGTTGCCTTCTTGTGGTGAGTCCAGCGCGGGGAGCATAGCAAATGCTAAGGGGTTTTGTGTCGCGTTCTACACAAGAGTGTATTACAGGCTCGGCGGACTCACCACGTCCATGTCTTTCGGAGTGTACCGAGGAGTGTCCTTTGCCTCCTTGAGGACGCTCCATGTGTCGGAACTTGTGATGAGTCCCTACACTCTTCGCCTAAGGTAGGCTCCTATGAACACTGTCTTGGTTGCTGCGCGGCCACGTCGAGGTGTCTAAGCGGTCAGATGACTGGAAACCTGCCAATCATGCTGGGGATTGCACCTGTATAGCTTGCTCACAAAGACAGCTCTCGGAGTGGAAACTATTAAAGGAACCACCGCTAGAACGAACTACTCGCTTGAAACGACCGAAAAGACGGCGTCGGTGGAGGTGGAGGAGTCGGGCGCGATGGCGGAGTCGCCCCAGTTGTAGGCCCGGTCTGACCTGGCCGTGGGGCCGGACCACTCCATCTCGCTGTTAGGGCCGGCCCTGGCCTCGGCCTGAAGCTTCGAGAGGAACCACGTGACACCGTCTGCGTGCTTCGTCTGCCTCGCCCACGTCTCGGTGCGGTGTCCCACGTGACGCCTGCGGCCCTGTCTGTCGGTGGTGAGGGCGGTGCTCCAGATGCCCTGCGTCGTCGGGAGCTGGGCGCGGTCACGGTGGGTGATGGTGGCGTCGAAGCGGCCCCTGCGGTAGATATCCACGCAGGACCGGAGCCCGTCGATGTCGGGGGAGAGTGAGGCGGCCCTTGCCCCCGCCGTCCATCCTGTGAATGAGCGGCGTCAACCACTCCCTAGAAGGTATACTGGACCCTCCGCTCATACTTCGACGGGCCTCAGCATGAGCGTCCCCTACTGCAGTTCCGGTCAAGAATTATGTTCTTGGCTGGGCCGATTTGCTTGCGCATCGCCGACGCGCATGGGATAGCGTTGCTAACATCCATACGAGACATATACCTAGTATCGCCATCGCAATTCGGTACGTCCAATCCCAAACAGTTGATGTCACGGGCGAACCTTCAGCCAAGGAGAACATGGCAAGAATCACTACTGCCACCAGCAAGACCAACATGAAAACGCCGATGGCTACATAGAAGCTACCCCTGTGCCAACTGCACAAATTCTTAGGCTCAATCGGCTCGTAACTTGAAGACCCGGCTGGTGCGACATTCGTCAAAGGCCTCAATAGTCTATTCAAGAGCGTATCTAGAACGTAGCCTGCAATCTGGACAACCTTGTCGATTCTTCTAATCAACCACGCAAATAGCACCAATGTACCGACTACCTCAAGTACGGCAAGCCTATCTTCCGACGATTGCCCAGACATCCCAAGTGCCATCACCAAGAATAAGACCACGGCGAATACTTCCAAGGCGTGCACCATGAACATCAGGGGACTAAGTCCGTCTGTTACGTCTCGCTCTTTGTTTGCCATATGACCATCCTTCCTATTCTGTGAAAGTTGGTTCCAAACAATACCCGCCATCTCCAATTTCGTCCCACCGCGTCCATCCTGCGGATGAGAATCGTCAGCCACTCCCTGGACATGGGTTAGGCCCTCACGAAGTCCGAGGGCGTGTCGAATCCGAGAACCTCAGTGGCCTTGCGGATTCCATGAGCCGTCAGGTGGTACTTGTGGCTCGACGGCAGGTGGGCCGTCCCGTGGCTCACCCTCCCGACGATGCCCTGTCCAAGCAGGTTGCTCAGGGCAAGGTGGACGGTCGTGTGCGGCTCGCCGAGGATGAGCGCCAACTCCGTCGAATCGACGAAGGGCGTCCGGCTGAAGGCGTCCGGCTGAGGGCGTCGAGCAACAGTCCATCGGAGGGGGAATTATATACTTGCCTCCCACATGATGCTGTGATTGCATATGGCATTAAAGTCATTAGGAGGTCTCTATGAGGACTTTGGTATTGCTGGCTATAGGTATGATGTTGCTCTTGGCTTGTGGGGAACAGAGTGAGCAAGCCGCTATTCCTGAGCCGTCAGTTCACGCAGCTGCGAAAGATGTAGCGGTACTTGAATGCACTTGGCACTATTCAGTCGGGGTGTCAGTGGTTATCATCAGGAACGGTAAGGATGAAGTCGTAGGGGGATTTGCGGTTGAGGACTCAATTTGTGCAGGCCTAGATTCTATCGGGCACAGAGAAATCGTGAGGTTATCCGAAGTTGAGCCACGTTGACCATCGCAACCCGCATACTTTCTTGCCTTTAAAGTTGAGGCTTTAGCATTCCAAGTACAAATGATGTGATGTCTTCTATGGTGAGGCGATAGTATACGCCTCCAATTTCGTCTCTGAATGGTAATTGATTAGCGGATGGCGGGGGAGGTTTGGAGTGATGGGGAGTGAAGCGGAGCGCCGCTGAAGATAGCGCAGAGCCGATCCACCACGGATTGGTCGTCGCCATTGCGCTCCAACGTCCTGATTACGCTGGTGAAAGCCGAGAACACATCGGCCCCCTTCTCGTTCTTCGAGCAGTGTGACACCTTCCGCGCGATCACCGCCCCACGAAACTCTCGCTCAGCCCGGTTGTTGGTCGGCTCAATGCTCGGATCGTCCAGGAAGGGAAGCGCAGCAGGCTGCCCCGGTCATCGTGCCAGCACAACTCGTTCTGCAGCCGGTAGTTGTCCGCATCCGCAATCGGACGGTCGCGGAGATGATAGCTCATCTGGCGCTTCAACCGCTCGGCCTGCACACCAAAGTCGACAGCCTCACCTCGATGATATGCCTCCCGCAACTCCATCGCCTCTCGCAGAAGGCCGCTCAAACGCTTGCCGAAGCTGCGGCCTCTCCCCGTCTTGCTCTTGACCACCTCGCTGATCGAGCGTAGCACGTGCGCCAGGCACTTCTGCTGTCTCACCTCGGACAGCGCCTGAGCATCGTAACTGCGACCCCGGTCGGTCACCATCACCCCTGTGTAGTCCGCAGGAACCATCTCGCGCACCTCTTCGTTCCGGTGACGAGCGCGAACCTGATACACCGTCGCCTCTTCTGTCTCGAACGCCATCAGAAACGCCGGCTCGCCTCCAACTCGCCAGCCCGTGTCGTCGGTGTGGACGACCGGACTCGCTCGCACCGATGTCCGCAGCGTACGGTAGGCGTCACCCACCGCATCGGCACTAAGGCGCAGCGCGTCCTGGCTGATCGCCCTCTGACTCACTCTCACCCCGGCCAGCGCCCTGAGAACGGCAGGAACCTTCCGTACCGGAACGCCCACCCCATAGTGGAGCACGTGGGCCGCCGCCATCAGCCGCTTCCCCACTCGGTGGGCGCTGGCCCCGTACTGGTCCTGCGCTATGTCGGGATGCCGCCCTCGCACAGCGTTGCCGCACGACCGGCACCGGCATACCTGCACACGATACGCCGTTATCTGGGGACGTGGAACCGGCAGAAGGTCGGTCACGTAGGCAAGCCGCACTCCCTCATGTTCGAGGACGCCTCCACATCCGGGGCAGGTGTCCCAGGACACTGGCACGTCTACAACCGGCTCGGTGATCTCTTCGGCAGACGGCGGCTTGCGGTAGCTGAACATCCCCATACCCGGCTTGCGGCCAGGACGCTTGGGCTTGCTGCTGCGCTTGCCCTTGGAGAACGGCGCCGCCTGTCGCTTTCCCGCTCGCTTGGCCTCGGCGAGTTCCTTATGCAACTCTTCGTTGGCTGCCGTCAACCGCGCGTTCTGCTCTTGAAGCCGCGTCACCAACGCGATAAGCTGATCCCGTTCAGACGGGGACAAGCTTGTGGAACTGCACACATAGCCAAAGTCTAAACCAGCACCCAGCGCTCCCCGCAACCCCTCTACGGGCCACTAAACGGCTAATCAAGTACGGTCAAACTAACGGCTAAACCGTTAGAAGGGAGACCACACATCCTGACGAGGTGTCACCGAAGGGTGATCGAGTTATTTCAATGCTCGTCCAGAATTCTCGGCGGCTATGATGAGCAAAGTTGTACAATTAGGCACCTGCTCATTATGGTCGGCCCATGCTCGTCGCAACAGCGACGAGCACAAAGTATTCCACGACGTAGGTGAATACAATGTCAAACACTCCTCGCTTTAGTGAGCGAACCTTGCTTGAAGCAGTTGATTTGTTCGCACCGTCTTTGGCGGGTAAGAATATTGATCGTCTAATATTGCGTCTGCTACCTGAACGGTCATCCGCACGTGGGCGCGCACTCAAGGACTACCAAAGTAAGCAAGGTAAGGTAAACGAATTAACGCAGTTCGCTCAGGAAAATCGCAACCACCAAACCGTCTTAGGTTCAAATCTATGGGACGAGATAGTGGAAGAAGCGGCGTCTTTGCCGAAACTACGTCACAGTAATGCCTTCATCTATGCGTTAGCGAGAGATGGATTCACGTTAGAGGACGACGGCACCCTCCGCCGAGCCCTCCCCGGCATAGCTGATCTGCCGAGAGCGGATGACGAAGTTCATGTGCTCTTGGAAGAATTGAGCATGAACACAGCGAAGGGACATCTCGACCAGGCCATCGAAAACCATTCTCAAGGAAACTGGGCGGCAGCGAATGGGCAATTGAGAACGTTCATGGAAGAGTTGTTCAATGAGATTTCCAGACGTGTAAGTCCAACGCAAATTACTGATAACTATACCAGTGAGAACCTGAGGCAACTGTTAGCCAAGACGGACCCGCCTTTCCTACAAGAATCGCTGGGCGAATGGGGGCAGGACGGGAAGAATTTCATCAACGGGGTATTCAAACTACTCCACACTGAAGGATCCCATCCAGGACTCTCCGACGATGATGATTCTACATTTCGGCTGCATCTGGTTTTGATAGTCGCTCGACATTACCTGCGACGTGCTCAACAACGGACGGATTAGGTGGGTAAGACGGCATGACGGATGCGCAGGGGCATCCCCTCGCAGCCACCTCTCGGTAGTTCATACGGCTATGAGGGCCTCGTGGCTGATACAGCGCATGTCTCTCTCGTCGACGATCAAGTCGCTCGGTATCTCCTTGCCTGTGTCTTCGTAGAGCTCGAGGAGGGCTGCCAGTGCGTCCTCGACGTTTGCCATGGTTTCGGGGACGGTATCGCCTTCGGACGAGTCCGGGCAGCTGTGGAGCGGTGGCAGTATAGCCTCCCTCCGGCAGCTGTTCGAGGTGAACAGTCAAGCGTATCAACCTGTCAGTCGTTGTTGCGTTCATGGGTCACTCCTTCCTTCTCCGTTGGCGGGTGTGATGGTACCAAGTCGGCGTGGTGGTGTCATAGGTTGGGTGCTGGATTCCCTAGACTCACAAACGAAGTGCAACACCTTGTTAGGGAACCTCTGAACAAGTCTACGTTCTGCGGCATAGTATCATGGGGGTCATCACGACTGCCTAGGATTGGACTCTGAGACGGGAGTGGAACATAGCGTGTCCACAACACCGGCGAACGTGCATGACGTGACTGAAACGCCACGTTTGTTACACGGTGGGGAGACACAAGTGTGGGGTGATGCGGGGTATCAGGGGGTGGATAAGAGGCCTGAGAATCGAGACTTGGAGGTGGAGTGCCAGGTGGCGATGAGGCCTGGTCAACGTCGAAAACTGGAGGTTGGGAGTGATGAGGCGGCATGGGAGAAGCGCAAGGCATCGGTAAGGGCGAAGGTGGAGCATCCGTTCCTGTACGTCAAGAGGCGCATTGGCTACACGAAGGTCCGCTACCGAGGGCTGGCCAAGAACACGCAACGGCTGGCATTACTGCTGGGGTTCTCCAACCTGATGAGAGCCGAGCGGTACTTGGCAGTGTGAGTGACCTTGCTGTATACGTGCGCCCAAATCAGGGCTGACAGGGACGAAGATGTCCCGCCAGGGGCAAAAACAGGACGAATTAACACCCACCTAGGCTCCACCTGAAGGCTCAACATCTCCGAAAACGCCCACAATCAACTCAACCCATCTCCACAGCGAATTGTTCAGAGGTTCCGTAATATGACAAAGTAGTACTAGGGAGCTAAAATGAGTCTGCAAGAGATCACATACCTTCAATGACTTTCTCGGGGGAAGCATGAATAACCGGAAAGAACGCGGTAGAGTTCTCATAATGTACCTGGAAGACCTCGTACTTGACGTCTTACGAGAAGCGAAACGAAATGGAGAGATCATGGGTCCCACTGAGACTTGTAGACGGGCAGGAATATATCTACCAAAAGCTGAACAGGGCCAACGTGATTGGGTTGGTGCTGGCATCATGAACTCTCTGGAAGCTAGAGGCCAAGTGAGGCGTTCGGGCCGAGGCAGCTGGGAAATAGTCGGATGATGGTGGGCAGAAGAGCTCCGGGATGCTTGAATGCCATGAGAGGCCGAACGAAACCCTTCTGCAAGACAGTTCCCACCTGCCGACAATCAGTGGAGTATGCGAAATGAACACAAGACTGACCAAACTCATCGCCTGCGCACCCTGGCGGGAGGAGGTCACCTACCGAGACAGCTGGCCACATGAGTACGTCCTCAGCGAGAAGGACGGGCAACGGGAACTGCTGAACGAGATCTACGCCCGCCTCCAGGATGGTGAGGGCGTAGACTGCCGCTTCTTCCGAGTGAGCAACAAGTACCTCTTCATAGGTGACTTCAAATACTGGTTCAACAGCCAGTGGGACGGTTTCGATCCCGATGACGGCGAGAATGTCATCAACCGCGCCCGTCTGTATAGAGACCGCCGGGACTTTGTGATTCAGTCAGGGGACTCGGGTAAGCCCGAGGACTACCCCGCCAACCCGGCCCATCAAAAGCCAGGGTGACCTCTATGCCCGACAACGATACACTGCTCGCCTACTTGGTTTCCAGCTTCCCCGGGAACACAGAGGACATTGCGACAGAAGCACTCCGTCACATTTTCGATCACTCGGACGCCTGTGGGGTGGCGTTGAACGACGTCATACAGTCTGGTGTCCGAGGTGTAAACGCGGTCACAGCCGTAAAATCTCAGGTGCTTCAAGCGGATGGCACGCGTCCGGACTTGGTGGGGTTTGACGAAACCGGCACGGAACGAGTGCTCATCGAGGTGAAGTTTTGGGCTGAACTCACACCCAATCAGCCCAACGGATACATTAACCGGCTCCCGGATGATGGCCCGGCGCTCGTGATGTTCCTTGCGCCGGAGGACAGAATCCAGTCGCTTTGGCCCCAGTTGCAGGGACGTATGAACCAAGAGTTCAGCCCTTTGGTGGAGACGGAATCGGAGCGCAGGTGCGTACGCGTGGGGGACACGCAAAAGCACTTAATGATCGTAAGCTGGGGAGGTCTCCTTGATAGCATGACTGCTAGGTCCAGGGACTATGCCGAGGCCGGTGTCGAAACTGAGATTCGCCAGCTGCGTAGCCTGGCCAAGTACGCCGATGACGGAGCGTTGAAGCCAATCCGCCGAGGAGAGGAATTCGGCGCGGATTCCGAAATGCGCCTACGTTTGTACAAGCGTCTCATTGATGCCTCTACCGAAATAGGGATTGAGCAGGAGTGGGCCAGCCGTAAGGGCTTGCGAGCAACCCCTCGCGGGTACGGCTACGGCAGGTATGTCAATCTTCGCGGAGCGGTTGTCTGGTTCGGCATCAATGTCGAACAGTTTGAAAGAACTGGTGAAACTCCTTTGTGGGTTGATTGCTTTGAATATCTACGAGAGAAGCCCTCCGAGTTACGAGATGCACTGGGCATGCAGGACTCTCATTGGGCACCGGTCGCCTTGAAGAGAGACGTTGAGTATCCGGAAATACTGGACGGCGTTGTAGACAGTTTGAAACAAATCGCCGATGTTCTCCACCAAGTTGGTCCCCAATCAACCTAATCCCAATTCCACCGTCTGGTTCTGCTGCGGTACGCGGGCGTAGATTGCCGCCCGCTTCGTTGCCGTATTTCTGTCGCTAGTCCTCGTTGCCATGTCTGCCTCCTCTTGTGTTCTCTGAAATCAAGAAGACCCGCCTCCTGTCGGGAGCGGGTCTGTGAGTACTACAATCCATTCGCATCACCTGTTCGCCCAGGTGGGCCACGGTCCGGGGTGTTAGCAGCACCGCCGGGCCAACTTCTGCCCAGAATCATACCGTCTTTGCGTGGCGCGTCAAAGTGCGTCGCGATGATGTGGATTGCACGCGGATGTCTCCTCCGCATCACCACAGTTGATACGGACATCCACAGTGGAGTCGCCGTCGGTCGATGCTGTCCTCTCCCTGGCATCGTGTCCCAGCAGTAGGGTGAAGAGACGCCGCAGCCGGTCCTGCGCATCGGGCACGGGGTTGCAACTGACCGACGCCACTCGCAGCTCTGCGGAGGCCCTCCGGCGATTCTCCGGTTTCGTTCGGCTCGTTGCGTCTCTCAAGATTGCTGCTCTCGTCGCGCTCATGTGCGCCTGATCTGGATGGCGACGGTGGCGCATGTCGTACCCATGTGCTGATGCCAGTGTGAGAGGTGGGAGAGCGGAGCATAATCCCTCGGAAGGGACTACACGGGCGTAGTGACTTTGAGGGGACTACACCGGTGTAGTCACCTGCAGGGGATTACGACCGACGGTCTGATCTGATGTCATGGTTCGACGAGGCGGCCCAGCTTGGCCCAGCGTTTGTGCATCGAATGGCTGTCAAGGGGCTGTACAGGGAAATGGAACTTCGGGTAGAAGCGGACTTCCTGGACCATTTAGCTTCGGTAAGTTGCAGGTTGCACGGTGTGGAGGCCCCGAAAGCGAACACTTTTTGTCAGGGGCTGGTTGCAGGGCAAAGGGCCTCAAGTGTGCAAGGCTGGGCCGCCCCCAATTGGAGGTGTTGAGATGACGGGAGAAGCGACGGAGAGCAACGGCAGTGCGGAGGCTGAACTCCGGGACGAGCAGTCCGACCTCAAGTGGGCGGTGGAGTGGCTGGTGAAGGAGAAGGGACAGCGCCGCGCTGCGAAGGCCCTGGGGGTGAACAGGAAGACCGTAGCCCTGGCGCTGCGCAGAGAGCGGCTGACGGGCAGGATGAATGACGCGGTCCAGAGATATCTCTACGGTGCGCATGGCTCTGAGGGTCGTCAGGAGATGCCGCTGGACGAAATGGAGACGCGGGTCAGCTCTCTGGCGGAGTCGGTGGACGAGATCGATGACCTGATTGAGGCACTGACCCTGCGGGTGGAGGCATTGGAGGAGGAGTGGGCGCAGGGACGGGAGGAAAGTGGCGACGATGCCGATGCCGATGGCGGCGATATGTCGAGGACCGATGAAAAAGAAAAAGAGGATGAACTCGAAGAGTTGCCGGAGCCTGAGCAGGCCGGACGGCGGTTTGGTCGGTTGTGGTGGCGCTAGGCCGGACGCCCTCGGCGAGTCCCCAAGGGTATCTCTCTGCGGCAGGGCGGCCGGGTTCCATCCCAGGGTTGACGCAGGTGTGACGGACAGCCGATTGTGTTGGAAAGCCCCTACAGGAGTCGACGGCATGACCACGGTAGGTCTCCCACCTGCGCAGGAAGCGTGGAATCTACCAACAGATCGCACAGGGAGGTGGAAGCGAATGAAACGGAAGAGGTCAGACATTGAAGGCAGCATAGCTGTTGAAAACACACACGAACGGCAGCTCATGACGCTGCTGCAAGAGATGGTGCAGGAGAAGGGCCGTGGTGGCGCGGCGCGGGTGCTGGAGATCGACCCCCGCACGGTGGCCGCGTGCATGAAGAAAGGGAGGCTGTCCTGGCGGGTGAGGGAGACGTTGGAGAGGGCAATTCAGTATGGGGCGGGCTCTGCCGCCGCCGAACAGCGGGAGCGCAACGACCAGCTGGAGGACCGAATCAACAGATTGGAGGAGAAACTTCAAACCGGCATCGAAGAACTGGGGGCAGACCTCAGGGGACGTCAGAGGAAACTTGCCCGGGACCTTCATCTGGTCGAAGCGCGAGTGGCGATCCTGACGCAAGGCCTTGAGAGTTCGGGGACGGGAACTCCCACAGACGATGAGAGTGGAGTTCCCCCGCCGACGAGACGTGGTCCACTCTGGTTGCTCAAGGGGCCCGGCCCGGTCGACATGACAGACCTGGTCTTCAAGTGGCGGCAGGCGCTGGCCGAGTACCTGGCCGCCGAGGAGCGGCTGTGCGAGGGCATGGACAAGAGCATGATGGCGATCCTTCGTGACGACAAGAGGGCTGAAGCTCCCGTCGAGCCTCGCGCCCCCAGAGCGGCTCTGCGGTCGACCCTACGGTCGAAGCGGAAGGGTGGTGTTCGTTCATGGACTGCCGAGAGCGCTCAGACGGGGAAGGGGTAACCGCGAAGTTGACGATGCACCGCCGGATGAGCCAGTACGCGGCAGTCATGGCGGCGTTCACAGACCGGGCAGCTGACTCTCTGGCCGCGTCGATGATCTTCGACACGTCTCCGTAGACGGCTTGGTACGGGGCGTCTTGACTGAGAACTAAACGCCTCAGCGATGGCTGGTTACGGTTAGAAGGCGTCTCGGACCGCATCAAGCTTCCGCCTCCGGGTGGCCGTCGACCCGACGGTCGTCCTGGGGGACTCCTTCTCCGACTCGACCTGGTGCTCCCTGGCTGAGTGTCCCAGCAGGATCGTGAAGAGGCGGCGCAGTCTGTCCTCCGCGTCGGGGGCGGGTTTGGAGATGACCCTGACCTTCCCGAACTCGGAGAAGTCCTTTTCGGGCGTCCGTTGCCCGTTCTGCCTGCTTTTATCGTTCATCGCTTTCTTCGACGGACTCGCGTGAGCCCGCATCGGGCCGTCATCGTAGGTGTGTCTGCCGTCGAGTGTGGAGGGTCGGGAAGCCGAGTGTTATCCCCTGGAAGGGACTACTTGGGCGTAGTGGCTTTGGGGGGACTACAGCGATGAAGTCTCTTCCGAGGGATTACAGAGTGTCCAGCCGCCGTGATGTCATGGGGCTGTACAGAGAAACGAGTCTGGTTGCAAGTTGCAGGTCGGGTGGGTTTCAAAGCTGGAACAGGGGGGAGTCGCCCCTTACAGGACGTGAATCGCGAACACTTTGTGTTAGGGGCCGGTTGCCACGGAATACGCATTGCTCACGTTTGAAATCTGCAAGCTGCAAGCGCTCGAAATCGAGGAAAAGCAGCAAAGGTCTGCAAGTTGCAGGAGGAGGCGCCGATGGAATCTAGCAAGACCGTAGTGACTGAAGGCGGAGGCGCCGAGGAGGAGTACGTCCTCCGGCTCAGGGCACTGCTTCACGACCTGGTGCGAAAGAAGGGACGTTTCAAGGCAGCCAATGAGCTGGGGCTTGACCCCAGGACGGTCGGGGCGTGCATGGACGGCGAAGGGATGTCGTGGCGGGTCCGAGAGGCGCTGGAGCGGGGACTCCAGGAGGGCGCGGGCTCTCCTGCCGCCCGCCAGCGGAAGCCCAACGATTACTTGGAGCTTCGCGTGGAGGAGCTGGAGAAGGAGCTTCGCGACGGCCTCAAGGCCGCCAAGGGCGAGATCGAGAAGCTGCGGGAGGACCAGGACCGCAGGTGGGAGTCGTTGGAGCGGCGGCTCGCACGCGGAGAGGCCAAGCAGGAGAACCCCCAGGAGGCTCCCAGTCCTGCTGACACTCCCAGCGCAACAGGACCGACGCTAGAGGAGGCCCCGACTGTCACCAAGCCGTCGGCGAAGGACAGGTTCCCGAAGCGGCTGTACCCCGAACTGGTGACGAAGGAGCCTGCTCACGACGACGAGGAGGTCTACGGCGAGGCGTGGCCCCTCATCGAGGAGTGGCGCAGGCTGCGGGAGGGCCATGCCAGCGACGGCAAGGGCCTGTCGTGGCTTCGCACCGAAGAGCGCGTCCGGGAACTGGAGGTTGCCATGCTGGAACGACACGGGCTGACTTTGCCGCCGGAGACGGAGCCGCTGGGTGGCCTCGACCGGAGTTCCCAGCTGAACTGGCGGAAGGAGACCCTCAACGAAGTTCGGGTGACACGGGCCAGACGGGAGTTACTGTGTTCGGTGCGGCAGGTCCTGACCCTGGGACTGTGGAGGAAGTAGGCGCTTCGGGTTTCGTCGAACTGTTCAGAAAACTTAGGGCCGAGGTTTGGGCAGTCGTACGGTTGTTCGGTAAGGATAGAGTCAGGCGCAGGCTTTTCCAGCGGTTCCCGTCCAAGATACCTGAGGGGACCCATTCCAGGCCCGAGAACGGTCGCGTAAGATCGACGCTGTTTTCCGAGCGGTCGGCCCAACTGGGATAAGTGCCTCCCCGCTGCGTGACGTGGCCGATGGATTGAGCCCTGTTCTCCCGAACCACCATTGAAAGTCGGGACATTTTCGCAGCGGTTGTAGAGCCTATCCCGCATTGGCCTCTCGAACGCCCCCGCATATAGTGCGGGGCAGGTTCTGGTCAGGGTGCGCCCTTCCCGCCGGTGGATTACTCACGTCTGAGCGGTTTCTCCCAGGACCTCTTGACCAACATCGTCCCGCATTCAACCCAGTATCGAGTCCTGCCATCGCCTCTGATAAGAAACCGCCGATGACTCTTCCGGTTCCTCTCCTCGATTGCCGCGCAATCTCCCTATCTCTTTATGGCTGTCGTAGACTCGCAACGCCGAAGCTTCCGCAACTGGCCGGATAAGGACAGCAGTGGGGTTTGAAAGGCGTACCTTAAGTAGCGCCGAATAGGGCCTTCTCCAAGGCGAGCCTTATTCGACTTCATTACCGCGTATAGAGAATCGGACTTATTTCGGGGACGATCAAAATGACCGTAAGCGCGGTGGTACAGGCGTGCAAGCGCCCTCCCTACAGGACAATCACTGGCGCATTTACTTTAGTCTCCGTTCCAGGCCCATGATCCACGGCCAGCTACGAAACGTTCCAAATGGAACACCACATTTTCGAGGTCGCGGACATGGGGGCAGAGTCTATCCACGCGTGTGCAGGGGAACCGACGAAGCGCACGCTTCCTTCCCGGCGGCTCGACTCGTAGCGGAGTCTGATGCTCGTGGCGTCGAGATCGGAGGCGGTGTCGAGCGAGCCGTGGCGAAGGAGCGTAGGTGGGAGCTTGAGACTGCCATGATCGGGGAGTTTGGACTCACGCTGCCGCCGCAGACTGAGCCGCTGAACGAGTCGAGGCGAGCCGATCCTCTCCAAAAGCTGCGTAGCTTGCTCAGAAAGGCGCACATGCGCCGTGTGAGGGCCAAATGGATTCGCATTTTGAGACGCTTGATGACACTTGGCTTGTGGTGGAAGTAGCACTGTTTCGAAGGCAAGCCGTCTATTTTCTTCTAAGAAGTTGTAGGCAACCTCGTGTAGAATAGTGCTTCACAAGAGGAGAGCGGTAATGGCCGGACTGAAGGTTCTACGTGAGACCTGCGTTCCCAGGGACGAAGTGTTATCCGGGGAATTACGTGACGAGATGTTTGCTGCGAACCTATCCGAGGTTGTGCGCGGCGATGCCCATGAGACCTATCAAGATCCCGACAAGTTCTTTGCAAACACGTACCTTACCGAGCGTGTCAGGTCCTTCTTGAACGAGGTCGTAGGGCGGCTTTCCGGGAAGGACAGTACCGCCGCCGCATTCTTTAGGCTCGACACGCCCTTTGGCGGCGGCAAGACGCACACCCTCATCAGCCTCTATCACCTGCTGGCATCGAAGAGGTCCCCAGATTACCTACGCGCGATGGGAGTGGATCCTGCAGATGTGCCCGATACGGTCAAAGTCGTGACGGTCGTGGGTGGCGACCTGAACCCTGCTGACGGTGTAAGGAAAGGGGACTCGGTCGTACATCACATATGGGGCGAGATCGCCTATCAGTTGGGTGGAGAGGAAGGCTACGAGCTTGTACGGAATGCCGACCGGCAGGTCATCGCCCCGGGACCGCAGTTCCTCGACGCTCTGGCGGACGATTCCCCCATCCTGTTCATGATCGATGAGCCGGCAGAGTACATGCGCAGAATGGGGAGCTCCGCAGGCCAGCTTCCCGCGTTTCTGAAAACCCTGTCGGAATGGGCGACGGCCGCAAATCGTCCAAGGGCACTTGTTCTGACGCTGGCCTGGGGTCATGAGACTCAGCATGGCCAGATGGACGCCTTCAACAAAGAGACGTCGGAATTGGTCGAGAAGCTTGATGAAACGTTCAGGGAAATCCAGTCCGTCGTAAGCCGTCCGGCCCGTGTGGTGACGCCCTCCCAAAGACAGGACATAGAGCCCATCTTGCGCCGCCGGCTGTTCGAGTCCGTTGATATGAACGCCGCCACTCCGACGGCCGACGCCTACTTCTCCGCTCTCCGCGACGCGGCAGGGCGAGACACGCCACTCCCGGCGGACGTTGTGCAGGCTTCGTACCGCAAGCAGATCGAGGATGCGTATCCGTTCCACCCGTCTTTCATCGAAGTCATGGATGGCAAGCTGGCTACCATTCCGAACTTCCAGCGGACGCGGGGCGCGCTCAGACTGGTGTCGCGCGTCATCCGACGGATTTGGGAACAGAAGCAAAACGATGCGGCTCTCATCCATCCGTTTAGCGTCGATCTGTCCGATCCCGAGACGGTGGAGGAATTGGTCGGCAGGCTCGACCGTTCGGCATACTCCGCAGTAGTCAGCTACGACGTAGCCTCCACTGCCGGGGCCGCGCACGCGCAAGAGATCGACAGAGACAGTTTTGCGGGGCATCCGCCATACGCCCAGCGCGTGGCCGTCACCCTACTGCTGCACAGTCTTCCCGACCCTCCCGCCAGGGGCGCCAACCTCAACGAGCTTTTGGCATCGGTTCTGACTCCGAGTTCCGACTCCGCTCACCTCAGAAAGGCCCTCGAATATCTGTCTAATGAGGCGTGGCATCTCGACTACGAAGGTACACGCTACACCTTTAGGACGGAGCCTTCCCTCAATAAGATTGTTCTTGACGAGACCCTGGCCGTTAGCAGGCACGACGCACGGACTGAGTTGGGTCGGCGGATTCGGCAAATTTGGAGGACTGCCGGTCTTGAAGTGCGATACTTCCCCGATGCCACCGAGGACTTGGACGACACCACGAATGGCAAGCTGGTGCTGATGCACTGGGACACCGCAGACGTTACGTCTGCCAAGAACGCCACTCCGCCCAAGGTCCAGGAGCTTGCCAACTACAAGGGCGTCCAGCAAGACTTCAGGCGCTACAGGAACACACTCTTCTTCCTTGTTGCCGACTCCGACCGAACTGAGGGAATGTTTCAGGCGGCACGTCGCTGGCTGGCGCTCGAGCATCTGGTGCAAAACAGGAATCGGATGGACGAGATGAAGTTGAGCACAGAGCACAGAGATCGGTTGAGGAATTGGCATAAGGAAGGTGAACTCAGCGTCAGGGTCGCCATCACACGCGCATACCGGCATCTGTTCTATCCCCAAGGTATGGAGCAGAGCAGGACGGCATTCGGACACCATGCCTTAATGATAGATGACCAGGGACACGGAAGGATAAATCACACCGAGACCATCCTGAAGGTGCTGGAAGAAGACTTGGAGAAGGTCAAGACCGCTTCGGCCGGGTTGCGCTCGCCGGTCATGGTGAAGCAGGAGACGTTTGGGGCCAGCGAGGGCGGTCTGGCGCTCGATATGCTTATGGAGCGGTACGCCGAGCGCCCCAGGCTGCCACTCATCATCGCGCCTACCTATTTTCAGGAAATCGTGCGTGCGGGCGTCGTGAACAAAACGTGGCTCTACTACGACGCCGTCAAGGACATTGCATACGATACGCTCGAACCGGTCACGGACATCGTACTCGATGGTCAGCACATGCTCATGCTTGGTGATGAGGCCGTAAAGCGTGGCGTGCAGGTGTGGGCCCCAACTGCTCAGGGCAAAGGCGAGACCGAACAGGAGGGTGGCGGCAAGGTTTCGGATGTGGGCACCCCGGGGGAGGGTGTGTCCACATCGCCAGTAAAACTCACAGGCGAAGGCGAGCCCCGAAAGGCTCTTGCCGACGCGATAGCTAAGGCCAAGGACCAGGGTTGGAAGTCCTTCATTTCGATAGCCCTCGAATGGCAAGGAGAAGACGGAGACACCCACTCGTCCATGAGTCACCTGCGAACCCTGATGGGACAGACACCTGGCGGCGAGGCGGGCGTAAGTTGCAAGTTGACCTGCGAGTTCGGAGACGGGGGAGTGTTGGATACGAGCTACACCGGCTCATACGAGCGGTACCGATCCGTGGCCAATACACTTGAGGCCCAGGCATCTCAGGCGAAGAAGGCGTTCGTCAGCATGTCACTGACTCTCGGTTTCACGGGCGGTTTGGAAGTCGATGGACAGGAAATCTCCGATCTGCGTGAAGCTCTGGAGCTTGTCTCGCTTGGGCACACCGTCGTCACTGCCAAGCGGTATGATGGAGACGCCTAATGCTTGCGCGAACAGGACGGAGGCCGAAACGATACTCCAAGCCGTTCATCGTGACACTCGACACTTCAGTTCCCCGTATTGTGGTAAGCCACCAGTCGGCCGATATGAATGGCGCTGGCCAGCACACGGTCACACAGCGAATCGTCACGCTCCAAGGAAGGCGTGCATCGCAGCATATGCCGATGACTCTGGATATGCTGAGCCGGGCAGGAGCGGACGTCGGGAGAGTTGATGACCGTCACGGTGGCAGGTTGCGCCTGTCCGAGGAGCGCGGCGCGCGGTTTGCTCTGACGCTGGCGTCCGTCGCGCCCGTGCAGAAGCCGAGCAGGGCCGCGCTCATACGAGCGGGCGTCTCCGAGATGTGCGATGAGGAGGTGTACTACTGGTACGCCAAGATGGCGGGAGCATTCGAGCCTTCCGGAGGGAATGACGCGCTCAAGGCGCTGCGAATGCTCTTGGCCGGAGAGTGAACCGCGCCAACTTCCCGATGCCTAGAAGAACTCCAACCATACCCGTTGCTCCCGAAGTCCTAGCTTGGGCGAGGGAGTCGGTCGGCCTATCACAGGAGGAGTTGGGCCGGAAGATTGGGTCAGCAGAAGTAAACGTACTCGAGTGGGAGCGAACCGACTCCACGACACTTGTCACTCCGACACAGCTGGAAAAAATTGCAGACGCCGTCAAACGCCCGACAGCCGCGCTCCTCCTGAATGAGCCTCCCAAGAACCCGCGACCGCCGAAGGACTTTCGACGACCGCACAGGCGACGCAAGAGCCACTCTCCCGACCTGAGCAGGGCGATACGTCGCGCTCGCCGCCTTCAGCGCGTCGCCGCAGAAGTATTTCACGAATTGGAGGAACACGCGCAGCCCGATCTTCCTGCGACATTCTCACTCGCCGACGACACGGAATGGTCGGCGCGTCAAGTTCGCCACACTCTCGAAGTTCCACACGACATCCATACCGAATGGAACGACGCACGCGTCGCCCTTAGAGCTTGGCGCTCAATCATAGAGTCGCGAAATATCCTGGTCTTTAGCGCGGACTTTCCCCGCGAAGAGGCGCAGGGATTCAGCCTTTCGGATGAAGAACCCAACGTCATCACCCTAAGTGCCAAAGACCCGCCTACCACGCGCTGCTTCACCTTGTGGCACGAATTCGGACATCTGCTGCTGCGAAACACGGCGCTTTGTGTCATGGATGAGTCTGAGACTGATGGGTTAGACGATGATCGTCGGACGGAGGACTGGTGCCACCGCTTCGCCGAGGCCATGCTCGTCGACAGGGATTTGCTCCAATCGCGCCCTCAGACATCAGCCGTAGCGAGTCGTCTACCCGGGTACCAAGTGGACCTGCGCAGCCTCGCGTCGAATTTCAAAGTCAGCCAACACGTCGCCCTTTTCAGGATGTGGCATCTAGGGTTGATTCCCGAGAGCATGTTCCGGGAGGAGTATGTGCGTGTTCAGGCAGAGCAGGAGGGAGCCGCGCGTGAGAGCAAGAAGAAGAGAGGCGGTCCACCCGACCCGGCGAATATCGCCGTCCGCGACAGCGGACAGCGGCTCGCAAGGGCTTTGCTCCAAGCATTCGACAGAGGCAGCCTCACCCATGCGGAGCTTGCGGACTACTTCGGCGCCCGCCTGAAGCACATAGAGAATATCCGTCGGGAAGCCCATCGACAATAAGAGAAGACGTATGAATTCGACCGAAAGGATATATTGCCTCGATACAAGCGCTCTGCTTTTCATGGCGGACACCTATTCGACTGACGTGTTCCCCGAAGTCTGGGAGCAGTTGACGGAGTTAGCCCATGGCGAAGTGGTGATGGCTCCCAGAGAGGTTCATCGGGAGCTCCTAAGGAAAGAAGACAATGGAGCTTTGACGTGGGCCAAAGCGAACCGGGAGCTGTTCCGCCCACTGGATGCCGGTCAGAGTAGCGTCGTCGGCGCAATCGTAAGCTCGCCCCGATTTCAGGGTCTCATCGACCTCGATGCCGAACTGCCCGACGCCGACCCATTTGTCGTAGCGCTCGCTGCTACTCACCGGAATGAACTCTTGGCCTCCGCTCTTCCCGCTGTTGTCGGTGTGAACCCTGCCCGTGTTCGCGTAAGTCTAGAAGAGGTGTGCGAAGAGGAAAGCTACCCGGTCCGATTCCTCACTCCCTACGAAATGCTTCGGGAGAACGATATCGACGTTCCGGAACCCGGTGGGAGGGGCCTAGCGGACTTGTACGGCATATGGAAGGGGCCGAGCTTTACCGAGGAGGAGATCGTGGCAGTCAAACTCGGAGCGTGGCGCGATCGATGACAACGTACGTCTTGGATACTCAGGCCTTTGTGTGGTACCTGTCTGGCGACTCGAGATTATCCTCCACAGCACTTAACATCATTCGCGACCCTGGCGATGGCAACCAGTTGGCGATCCCGACAATCTGCCTCGTCGAGGCGTGGGACCTAGACAGAAAGGGAAAACAGGGAGCCGCCCTCTGGGGCCACATAACGCAAGGACTCAGAGTCAAAAAAATCCTCATAAGAGATCTCGATTTAAGCGTCATCAATCTGATGCCCAACCTGTGGACCGATACCCACGACATGATAGTCATAGCCACCGCCCTCGACCTGCAAGCCCGATATGGTGCAGCTACTATCATATCGAAAGACTGCAAGATGAGATGCGACCAATCCCTGGTACCCTGCATCTGGTAAACCTCAATAAAGGACACCCATGAAAACCAAGCGACTCATCGAAGAGTGGCTGCCCATCAAGGAGATCGGCGTCGAGTCGCGGCGCGAGAACTCCACTGGCCAGCATCCACCTCCAAACCGGCTCCATGTCTGGTGGGCGCGGCGGCCCCTCACCGCCTCCCGCGCCGCCGTCCTCGCTTCCATCCTTCCCGCGTGGGGCGATGGCGATGGTTTCCTCAGCGAGCACTTCGAGTCAGAGAGCGAATACCACCGCTGGTTCCTGCGGATGCTGGGGATTCTCGGCGACCCGGTGGCGGCGGAGGATGCAAGAAACCGAGCGCGTGAGCGTAATGTGCGCTTGGAGCGAAATCCTTTCGACTATCCTCGCGCATTTTCCTCCCAGCTTGAAGCCAGTGACACGAAAATACTGCAAAATATCTGCAAAGACACGCCAACTGTGCTCGACCCGATGGCAGGTGGAGGAACCATCCCATTCGAGTCTCTGAGGCTAGGACTCACGACTTTAGCGGGGGAACTTAACCCCGTTGCCTGTACCGTCTTGAAAGCTACATTAGACTATCCGCTCAATTTCGGCACATCCCTAATTGAAGATATCGTGAAGTGGGGCACACGACTAGAGGAATACTGCTATGAGTCCCTACTGAAATTCTTTCCGGCGCAGCAAGGCGAGCGGATACTTGATTATACTTGGGCCCGCACCGTCCCGTGTCCGACGACGGGGAAGCCCGTGCCGCTGTCGCCCAACTGGTGGCTGCGGAAGCAGACGGCGGACTCGGTCGCCGTGAACATACTGCCCTGCGAGCCTGATTGGAACGAGTGCCGCTTCGAGATCGTGCGCGGCAGGCAGGCCGACCTCGAAAGTTTGTACGCCCCGGGCCAGGGCACCATCGCGCGCGGCAACGCAGTCTCACCGTGGAGCGGTGATCCCGTGCCCGGCGACTACATCAAGAAGGTGGCTCAGCGGGATGGCATGGGGGCGCAACTCTTCGCTCTC
Source organism: Dehalococcoidia bacterium (assembly GCA_963662435.1). GTDB lineage: Bacteria > Chloroflexota > Dehalococcoidia > Lucifugimonadales > VXLM01 > VXLM01. The sequence continues at coordinate 772,618 of OY759598.1, forward strand.
TGCGTCGACCGTGGCCAGGGACGAGACTTCCGGCTCCCCACGCAGGACGACATCGCCGCCGTCGCACGCGCCAAGAGTGCCCTCACCGAACGCTGGGATGACTGGCTCGCCTCAGGTCTGATTCCGACGGAATCTATTCCCGTCGGCAACAAGACGGCCGAGCCGCTCCGCTACGGTATGTACCGGTGGGACCAGCTCTTCGCGCCCCGCCAGCTCTTCGCCATGCTCACCTATCTCGAACCTCTCTGCGAGTTCGCCCCAGAGATGGAGCGTGAGCTCGGTGCCGAGCGTGCCGCTGCTGTACGTACATATCTGGGCCTCGCCCTGGACAAAATACCCAATCGCAACAGCACGTTCTGCACATGGATACCGCAACGGGAAGTCATTGGACAAGTGTTTCAAAGGCATGACTTTTCCATTAAGTGGTCGTTCGCTGAGATGAACATGGCGTTGAAGGACAAGGGGGCATTTCCATGGGCGCTGACCCAAGTAGTGGACTCCTACAGGGGGCTATGCCGCCTTGTGGAGCCGTCGCGTCCGATGTTCGACGTACAGCCCGGAAACGGTCGGAGTGGACCGGTCGAGGTGACGCGGGCGGGCGCCGCAAACCTTTCCCACCTACCCGACGCCTCCGTAGACGCCGTGGTCGTCGACCCGCCCTACGGCAACAACGTCATGTACGCCGAGCTTTCCGACTTCTTCTACGTCTGGCTGAAGCGCAGCGTCGGCGATCTGTACCCCGGCTGGTTCGACTCCGAGCTTGTGGACAAGGACGCCGAGGCGGTGGCGAACCCCGCGCGGTTCGAGAACGCTCGCGGCGGGCGGGCCAAGGAGCTTGCCACACGCGACTACCTGATGAAAATGCGTCGCGTCTTCCGCGAGATGCGGAGGGTCGTCAAGCCGGAAGGCGCTATGACCGTCATGTTCACGCACCGAGAGACGGAGATGTGGAACGCGCTCGGACTTGCCCTGCTCGAAACGGGTTGGGAGATCGGCTCCTCGTGGCCCGTCCATACCGAGTCGGAGCACAGTCTCCACATAGCGCGAAAGAACGCCGCGCGCAGCACGATCTTCCTCTTCTGCCGCCCGCGCGAACTGAGTAATGAGGTCTCGTTTTGGAACCAGGACCTTCGGGACGAAGTTCGGCGCACTGCATCGGAGAGGGCGCGTGATTTCCAGCAGGCAGGCATCGAGGGCGTTGACCTCTACCTCTCAACCTTCGGCCCCGTGCTAGGCGTTCTGTCGCGCAATTGGCCGATCATCAGCGAGGAGGTGGACAGGGAGACGGGCGAGGCGGTGCGACTCGAGCCGGAAGCGGCGCTGAGCATCGCGCGGCGCGAGGTGTTCGCGCTCCAGCGCGAGGGCCTCCTGGACGGGCGGGCAGCCAATTGGGACCTCGCCACGGACTGGTATCTGCTGGCATGGAAGAGCTTCGGCGCGCGCGAATTCAGCTACGACGAGGCCCGCAAGATGGCGATGGCGCACGGCGCGGACGCCGACGAGATTCGCAATCGCCACAAGCTCCTATCTCGCAAGGGCGACTCCGTGACGTTGCTCCGTCCCGACCAGAGAGAGGGCCGCGAACACGTCAACCCCGACGCCGTCACTTTCTCGCGGACGATCGACGCTCTCCACACCGCCATGTGGCTGTACGACCTTGAGGGCGAGCGCAGTTGCCGGCAGTTCCTCCAAGGCGCGGGCCTGATCGTGGACGCCGACTTCCAAACCCTCGTGCGTGCTGCCATAAACGCTGTCCCACGAACCCGCACTTACACCCGCGGGGAGGTAACCGGCTTCAGAGTCCCCGAGGCCCAGACCCTCGAAAACATGCGAGTGAGCCTCTTCCCCGGCATCGAGGTCGATGAGAAGTTGGACACCGATGTCGGTGCAGAGCAAGCGACGATGGACGTCGGGTAGGAGGGATGCTATGAGCGAATCACCCGATCAAAAGAACCTCGAACTCAGCGTCACCAACCTCGGCCCCATAGCCAAAGCGGAGATCGACCTGCGCCCGATGACCGTCTTCGTAGGCCCCAGCAACACGGGCAAATCGTACCTGGCGATCCTAATCTACGCGCTGCATCGGGCGTTCGGGGGCGGTGCCATTGCTCCAAGTTTCATACGGAGGTACAGAAGATCCCCTATCTTCGGAATCGGTCGCCGCGCCCGGAATCATCAGCCGATATCATCAGTAGAAACTGACGCCCTGACCAAGTGGCTTGATGGGATGTTGCACAAGGTAGATGCAGAGGACTACCCGGAGGCCTTTTCCGCTACCCTACCGGAGTCCGTCGCCGGGCCGGTCCGCCGTCAACTGGAAGATACCGGCGATTCCGGTGTGCTCTTGGACGCTGAGATCACACGGTGCTTCGGCGTCGAAGATACTTCGGCTCTGGTCCGCAACCAAGTCAAGAGCGGCGGAAGAGTGGTCGTGAGACGGCCGGTTGCCAGCCCGTCTACAGCCCCAGCATCGATCGCGTATGAATTCACTATCAAGGGAAAACGCCGTGATCTTGCAGCATTGATGCCCATCGACGCTCCTTTGCGGTTTGTCGCAGATAAGCGGCAGTACATGGAAGCCATTGATGCACTAACTTGGCTCGACAGTGAACCGAGGAGCGATGAGGAGCACGATATCAAACTAGACGTGGCGAATAACCTTATAGAAGAGCTTACCGATGCGGTCGGCTCACAAATTGTCGCTCCGTTGAGTCATCCGGCCCACTATCTGCCCGCCGACCGCACGGGGGTAATGCACTCACACCGAACAGTGGTGGGCTCAATTATCGGGCAGGCATCCCGCGCGGGATTGCAGCACGATAGCCCTCTTCCTCAACTGTCCGGCGTCCTGGCGGACTTCCTCAGTCAACTTATTGGTTTAGATGACAAGCCGGAAGGAAATCTCGATAGGAGACTCGCCCACGGCATCGAGAGAGACATGCTTCAAGGTAAAGTTCGCATGGAGAGGTCTATCGTAGGGTACCCGGAGTTCTTCTACCGGCCAACTGGCTGGACACACGATCTGCGTTTGATGAACTCCTCATCAATGGTATCCGAACTCGCGCCCGTCGTTCTGTACCTGCGGCACGTCGTTCGACCGGGCGAGACACTGACCATCGAGGAGCCGGAGTCTAGCCTGCACCCCGCGATGCAGGTGGAGTTCATCCGGCATCTTGCGGCGGCGGTGCGCGCTGGAGTCCGCGTCATGATAACCACGCACAGCGAATGGGTGTTGGATGCGCTTGCCAACCTCGTGCTCATGTCCGACCTTCCGAAGTCGCGTCGGAAGGGATTCCCGGGAGGGGACTTTGCACTACATGCCAGTGATGTGGGCGTGTGGCTCTTCGAGTCGAAGGAACGCCCCAAGGGTACTGTGGTGAGGGAGATTCCCTTTAGCGCAGATTATGGAAGCTACGCTTCCGACTTCAACGAGGTCGCCAAGGGGACTTACAATCACTGGGCTAGAGTAGCAAACCTTATCGAAGAAGATGGCGAGAGATGACCGTAGTAGAAGCGGTTCGGAAGAAGGTGGACCCTCGCCTGCTGGCATCTCGCTGTAAAGAAGGAGACTGCTCGGTACGTATAGACCGAACGTCTGGGAAATTTGCTTTGGTTCATGTTGATGTGCCTGGGGATCCACCCTGGTCATTGGCTACAAAGGATAAGAAACGTTGTGACTACTTGTTCGTGGGAGGCGCAGATAAACGCGGGAACCCATGGGTAGTCCCATTGGAACTGACGACCTATGATGAGAAGCCCTCAAGCACGATTGCAGGTCAACTTCAGGCGGGCGCCGGAATCGCCGAATGCCTCATTCCCAAGAACTCAACCGTTCGGTTCTGTCCAATTCTCGCTTCTTTGAATCTTAGCAGGTATACCAGGCTTCAATTGGGGAAGAAATGGATTAAATTTCGTGGCAATAGGGCACGGGTCTTCGAGATGGAATGCGGAGATCGTTTGACTGAGGTTCTTCGTGACTAACCCCTCCGAAACCCTCTTCGGCCTACGCGGCCACCCTTGGAAGCCCGGCTATTTGCCTGCCGATTCTCCGCTGACTTCATTCTACGTCCCCGCTCTGGAGAGATCGGTGCGGTACGACCGCATCGCGGGGTTCTTCTCTTCCGCGGCGCTGTCCGTCGCGGCGCAGGGAATAGCCAGTATGATCACTCGGGGCGGCCGCATGAGGCTACTGGTGGGCGCGCAACTTTCGCAGCGCGACGTGGACGCGATCCTCAGAGGCGTCGAGTTGCGGGACGCGCTGGCACGGCAGTTCCGTGGCCTCCTGACTGATCCTGCCGCACTTGCAGACCATCTGGTCAAGCGCAGGCTGGAGGCGTTGGCGTGGCTGGCGGCGAATGACCGTCTGCAGATACGAGTCGTTGTGGAGGCAGACCCGCAGACGGGCGTCCCCATGGTTTCGGACGGCTACTTCCATGCAAAGTCGGGGATACTGCATGATGAGACCGGGGACGGCATCGCCTTCTCCGGCAGCATCAACGAGACCGCGACAGCGTGGAAAGGCAATTATGAGAGCTTCAAGGTGTTCACTTCGTGGGAGGACACCAAGTATTTTCAGGGGGAGGTGGAGACGTTCGAGCGAATTTGGAAGGACGCAGAGGTCGGATGGAGAACGGTCGATCTGCCGGACGCCGCGCGCGAGGAGTTGCTCACGCTCACCCCGTCGAAGCATCCCTCGTCCGTTGATCCCGCGCTCGACGCTGAGGCGGACTCTGCCGACAACGCCAACTGGATCGCGCAATTCGTTCGGGATGCGCCGTATCTTGTCGATAACGGGCGGTACGTGGGTGTGGAAACCTCCGCTGTGGAACCGTTCCCACACCAGCGCGCTGTCGCCTACGACATCCTGAGCAGGTTCCCATGCAACCACCTGCTCGCCGACGAAGTGGGCTTGGGCAAGACCATCGAGGCGGGACTGATCTTGCGGTCGCTGCTGATTAGCGGTCGCGCCAAGCGGTGCCTGATCCTTGTTCCCCGTTCCTTAGCGAGGCAGTGGCAGGAAGAATTGCGGGATCGTTTTCTGATACGAGCGCCTTTCTACGACGGTCGGCAGTACCTGTGGTTTGACCAGCCTCGCGATAGGTCCGAGACGGTACCGCCTGATGCCGGTCCGTGGGAGCATGCCCCAGTTGTTATTGCCTCTGCGCAGATGGTGAAGCGACAAGAGAGGGCGAAGGAGCTTCTAAACGCGCCTCCCTGGGATATCGTGATGGTCGACGAGGCTCACCACGCGCGCCGCCGCGAATTCGGAACTAGACGGTATCGCCCCAACCGGCTGCTGCAGCTTCTCGAAAGTCTCGCCGACCGTACCAAGTCTCTCATTCTGCTCACCGCCACACCCATGCAGGTCAACCCCGTCGAGGTGTGGGACCTACTCCGTCTTCTCGGATTGCCCGACGAGTGGAGCAACCCGGACGACTTCGTTGAATACTTCCGGTCGAGCAAGCTCTCACATGAAGACGTGGACTGGGAGCTTGTCCAGCCGATGTTGCGAGCGTCGGTCCAGCGATGGGGATGGGACGACGACCTTCAGCCCGGTGGCAGCGACCTGGGACCTGTCGGCGCTGCAAAGCTGAAGCTGGCCGTCGAATCTTCGTCTACTCGCTCCATGAGGATTTTCGACGCCGAACAGCGCGCCCGGGTGATGGGACTAATGCGAACGTGTAATCCGGTGGCATACGGCGTTCACCGCCATACTCGGAACCTGCTCAGGCAGTACTACGAACGAGGGTTGATCACTCAACACATCCCGAATCGCGACCCACAGAGTGTCTGGCTGGAGATGTCGCCCGACGAGAACGAGTTGTATGAGGATGTCGAGAGGTACATCAGCCACTACTACAATCAGTACGAGGAAGAACGCCCTGGTCTGGGATTCGTGATGACGATCTATCGGCGTAGGTTGACGTCGGGACTTTATGCGTTGGGAGAGAGCCTGAAACGTCGCAGGGGCTTCCTGCTGGGCCAGTGGAAAGGGCAGTATCCCCAAGGCTTTCCGGAAGAAGACATAGAAGATGACGATCTGACCTCCGACATGAGCGAGGCGATAGAGTCTCCATCTGCATATTCCTCCGAGGAGGTAGGAGAGATTGAGCGTCTTCTCAGGAAGCTCGACCGCCTTCCATCCGAGACCAAGCTTGAGAGGGTGCTGAACGATATAGACGATGAACTGCGGCGGGCCGACCAGATCATCGTTTTCACGCAGTACACCGACACAATGGATAGCCTGCGTGACCACCTCAAGCCCACATATGGAAGCACGCTTGGTTGCTACTCAGGACGTGGGGGCGAGCAGTGGGATCTTGAGAACGAGTCTTGGAGGGGTATGAGCAAGGAGCGGCTTCAGCGGGAGTTCTCCGAGGGTCGGATCAAGGTGCTTGTGTGCACGGACGCGGCTGCCGAAGGGCTCAATCTCCAGAACTGTGGTTCAATGTTCAACTACGACATGCCGTGGAATCCAATGAAGGTCGAGCAGCGGATAGGCCGCATCGACCGCATTGGACAGCAAAGGACTGAGGTCAGGATCAGGCACTTCCTGTACGAAGGCACTGTGGAATCGGATGTCTACGCGGCGCTGGGGACGCGTATCGACTGGTTTGAGATGGTTGTCGGCGACCTCCAGCCGATATTACAGGTCGTCCAGAAGACCATACGCAGGGCCGCGATGACGCTAGGTAAAGAGCGGGAACGGTATCTCCAAGAAGGTATCCATGAGTTGAGTCAGGGCGATAATACTGCCCCATCGCCCCTCTCCGACTGGGAGCCTGGCCAGAATCCACCTGCCCCGCGCGCGCCATTGACCCTCAAGGACCTTAGAAGATTGGCGAGTGTGGATGGGCCGTGGAGGTCACTCATCAGGCCGGGCAACGAAGACGGCACTTTCCACCTACAGAACAACCAACGACTGCTGACCTTCGACACATCAATAGCGGAATCTGATGGAGTTACTCTCTGCACTTACAATATCTCAGAGTTCGACAGGCTAACCTCCCTGCCGACCCCTCGACCTCGCCCAGATATCTTGCGGCTGGAAAGCAACAGAGAGCAACAGACCATCGGGTACTTCGGGTGGAACAGAGGGGACTGGAGATGTGTGACATCGTTGAATGAACTAAAGTCATTGCTAGATGCTACGCAACCCAACAAAGCACCTGATACTGCCTCAGCAGCACGCCTCTTCAAAGAGGTTGTACGAGAAGCTGAGGCGTAAGCCAAACAACTATGGAACTCCCAGCGCAGTCCTTTTACGTTGCAGCGTATGATCCATGTTCATCACAGTCTCCCTACAATGAACACCTCACCGGGTCATAGTCATATAAAGAGACCCCATCGCCGCCCGGGCAGACCCGTACGCCACAATGCAAAAGAACCGCCTCAGACTCAAGTTCAGGTGGTTCTTCCAGGTACGTTTGACGTAGATCGAGGCAGCCGTTACTTCAAAGCCGCTGGCATTCCTTAAGATTAGGGTTGGCAAGAGTAGCACCAAGCTCTAATCTTCGCGTGTCTACTTCATTGCGGGGAGTTCTTGGCGGCGATGCATTCCCTGACGACTATCGGAAACGTATTTAGAAACTTACTCGCCACTTGGTAATCTTCGTAGATTTCTTCTAGGGTCTTGTCTAGTTGGAAGTCGGCGTAGTTTCTGTGAACCAATTGATTTCTAAGGTGGCCTATCTCTAAGAAGGCCTTCACTGATTCGCTCAAACCTTGATCTTCCCGCACCCTTATTTTCATAATGTCCGCAAAGTCAGTTCCAAACAGTTTGTAGAACGAGTTAGCATTGGGGCTGTCCCAATTGAACAAGCTAGAAAAACTGTTTCCAATAGCCTTTCGCCTTACAAATGCCGACAAGATTCCCGCACCTTGGTCTGCTTCGCCGTATAGGTCAACAATAGTCTGAGTCAATTGAACCTCAAAGTAGCTAGCTGCTGCGATTAGTAGCGTCTTCCTGAAAGAGTCCTGCACTCTCGAAAGGAGTTGGATCTGCCTACTGGCTTGTAAGTAATTCACTAAAGAGGCGTGGTCATTCCACAGCTCTTCGATTCGATTGTTTATCGCAAGCCCGTGCTCGGTCATGGTTTAGTCCAGAACTAGAATCTGCCGAGCTCGCTCAAGACGTTTCTTAACATTAGCAAGGCTCGTGGTTTGACTTTGCGTGGCGCCGCGAAAGTCCTCGTCGTCCTTAAGACGAATTAGCGATTCTAGATTGATCTTGCCTTTCACAGTCCCGCTTTTCCGATATGGTTTATTGCAGGCTGCAACAAATACCGACTCAAAGATCATGGGGCTGAATCGCCCTTGAGTGCTATGAAACGCATCCGCAGGGAGACCCTCGCAACTCTTCAGGAATGATTCGAGCAAAGCGTCCAATCGTTCGAGCGTTACTTTCCTGAACGATCTGGCTTGCTGAGAGAATGTATTCAGAAACTTGACCATGGACGGGCGATAGGTCTCTTCGTTGATGAGCATGGCGAACCCACGAAGCAGTATCTCCACGTCCCTCATGTGAATGTCAGGAATCTCCTTTCCTACCAATTGACGCCATTCGACCTTCGTGTTGGTTCTGTAAAGCATGTCATAGAATTCGGAATCGAAGGTACATCTTCGTATTTCTTGTGGAGTTAGGTTGACGCCACCAGAATTTAGCCGATTGAAAATCTCATACATCGCATGATCACCGGCTGGACCAACCTGCCTTACGATAATGTGCCTGATAGTGCGAATGTTGAATGACGATCGGTGTTCGTCATCTAGACTTGAGTAATCGAGACGATGGAAGCGGTTGGGTCGTCCAGGAAGACTTTCTGGCAAGTTGAGGCGAAAGTCTGTGAAGTACTCATCCTTATTGAGAATTTGTGAGGGTATGGCGCTTTGTTCCTTCAAGTCTAGGCGAAGAGTCGCCAGTTGTTCCTTACGTGGAAATCTACCCTTGACAAAGTAATAGATCGACATTAGACGCTGTTGTCCATCAATTACTAAATAGTTGTTACCCTTCTTTTCGTAAAGGAATATCTGAGGAACAGGCAACCCAACAATCATTGATTCGATGAGGCGTGAAGCGCGCTTGACGTCCCAAATGAAATTTCGTTGGAAACCTGGGATATTGACAACGCCTGAGTCGATGAAATCCACGAGGGTCTTGGTATTGAAGTCGTTCGGCGATGATACCAAGTCGAATTGGTCGATTGGATAGGAATCATCACCTGAACCGTTGTCGCCCACATCCGGTTCATACTGGTTGTCTTCAAGGTCTTGCGATGGAGTTGATAGTGTCATCAGCGAGCCTTTCGCGATTTGGTATGTTTCTCGCCAAGCACCTACCTGGCCCGGCATGTCGTGAGTTGAATTGTACCAATCGTCGCAGTGTTGCGCTATTGACCCCACTGTCACACGCCACAGTGCCCCTCGCACTAGCTTCCGAACCCGTCCATCCGCCTATCGGCCCCCGACTCCGCCTCATCGAGGGCAACAGCCTGGGCCAGTGGCAGTCTGCGGGAGTACAGGTACGGCTCATTGGCGAATGCCAGTCCACCTCACATGCTGGCGTCAATCTCCACTGCCTCGATGAACAACTCCGGCTAACGGCGCTTCGTCTCGACCCAACATTGGCGTGACTGGTAAGGACAGGCGACGCACCCCGAGCGTTCAAGCGGCCCGGTCGTGGCCGGGCGGCCCATCACTCGGCGCAGTCCATCAGGGAAATCCCTGCTTCGATGAGCGGGTAGCGGTTCATAATCCACCGGTCCCAGGAGAGTATCAGGCTTCCTTCCCTCCGTCGTCCGCGACGGCGTTGGATACGCGGTGTCACTCGAGGGGCGGAACGATGCCTGGGCGACCTTCCTTATTCAGATGGAGTCCAACGAACTGACCAAGCGAATAATCGACGAATTGCAGAATTACCAAGAAGACATTGAGCCGAGGACCGATGCTGGACCCAGCCCGGAATGGCACTGGCTGAGGCATGACAGGTACACGTCCTCCAGCATAAACGTCAGAAGAGATGTGTCCATCGACGATCCACCAGAGGTGCTGGAACGGACTAGGACATGGATGCTTGACCTCCTTCCCAAGTTCAAGGAAGTCTTCGACCAGAGTGTGGCAGACATTCTCCAACTGTAGTCATCGAAGAGTGACCCGTGATTTCAAGTCAGGCCGTTCTTGACCGTACAGGACAGTCTCGAAGTCCTTTGAATTGCGGTACGTTTTGGATTGTGTGACCGGTGGATGATGCTTCACCATCCAGCGAATGGGTAGTAGCCGAGAAGTCGACGGCACACGAGGCGTGTTATGGCGGCGTTCGCATGCGCGCATGCACTCGATCTCGTCAACAGTTAATGGCTCCAAGTAGTCACACTTCGGTTCAAGGTCGCTCGTTTCGCTCGCTGGCTGGGGAGCCATACCGCATATTCTTTCGGGGCTCACACTGGAAATAGTAGAATATTTGTCCAATGACAGCAGAGAAAATCAGAGTCGGCGCCCACGCCTTGCTGTTTGCGCTGGCGGTCGTCGTGTTCTACGTCGGACTGGGAGTGGGACTTCAGTTCAATCCCGCACTTGGCACAATTCTCTGGATCGTCGCTGCCGCAACGATCACGTTGAATCTGTTCTGGATCATCCGGTCGCGAGGGTAGCATCGGCCCCGGACTAGAGACTGGGAACTTCCCAGATGGTCACGGCGTAACGACCCTCCTCCGTCAGCCTCTCTGTGTCTGCCGGGTCGGAACATAGTTGTCGAATGGTTCAGTGAGCGATTGTCTCCACAGGGCCAGTCTTGCGACGGCGTATGCCCTACGCCACATTGGAAGGAACCAATGTGCAATTAGTTGAGTCGACTTGCACATACACATAAATGGAGCGTTGACTCGGAACGATAACTACAAGGGTGAGACAAGATTATGAGGAACGACCGCAGAGAAGATCAAAGAGAACCACAGCCCAAGCCGCTTGAAGAGCTCTTGAGAGCCGGCGAAGCCGACATCTATGGGCAGGTTTGCTGGTCGATAGCCAACCGCGGAACGGAACGACCCAGAGTGGGGGAAGTCATAACACTGAAAGGCGATGATGAAATCAGGGGCAACATAAGTGAGACTTATCGCCTTACTCACAGGAGCATTGAGAACATCGAACGGTGCCTGGGGATGAAGACCTGTGGAGAGGCGGTGGACCTGTTTGCGGAGGAGAGAGGGCCAGTGCCATCGGGTGAGCCCTCAGGAGAATGCCCGCACGGCCATCAGGAAGCAGCGTTGGCGTACATGATGTACGGCGTCGAACCCACCGAGCCATGCCCCGAGTGCGGAGAGATTCCAATGTTCTCCGATCCAGCGAAGAGCCTCGGTTTCAACGCGGATGGGCCCGTCAAGGGTGTGGACGGGAGAGAATATGTTCTCTGCCCTGAGTGTGGCGAAGATGCCTTGGAACTTAAGGGAGAAACCCCTGTGGATTGGGGATGGAACATCGTTTGCCTGAATTGCGACTGGGAGACTAAACAGGCTGAGAGACTTGACATAAGGCAGTACTGCGATCTCATGGAAGAGGTCAAGTCCAGGGTCGATTCGATCAACAGATTTATGGAAGTACCCGGGATCACGATTCGAGACCGAGTGGAGTCAATCTGCCTCCAACTGCGGATGCTGCTCGAACTCATCGTCTTCTGTTCCCTGGTTTCCAACAAGGACGCGTGGCAGAAATCTCGGAAGGAACTGCAAAGCTCCCAGAACATAAGTAAGAAGCTGAAGGAACTGAAGCGACTCCATCCCAATTTCTATCCGAGACCGGTAGATCTTGAGTCAAAGGTCTTAAGGGAAGAGCCAGCTGATCGTGCGGAAGGATTCCTCAGTGAAGACCAGCTGATAGAGGTATACGGAACTCTCGGCAACATTCTTCATGCCGAGAACCCCATGGGGAGGGAAACCGACTACCGGTTCTTCATAGACGCGGTTCCAGAATGGATGTCTCAGATCCAGAATCTTCTGGAATGCCACAAGGTGTACCTCTTCCACCACCCGGAGGGGTTCTATCTGATAAAAATGTTTGGAGACGTGGATGGGGAGGTGATGCCCATCCGTTTCAAGACGACCCCCGACGGGATAACTCGGTGCGCATGGCCCGACTGCGTCTCTTGGAGGTCACGGCTGTACTGCGAATACATTCAGCGACCCTGGAGAGAATGCCAGCTTCCCGAGTTGGAGGCCGAACAGACGCAGGCCAAGAGTGCGGTTAACGTATTCGACGGCCTCGCAGGCTGACGTTAGTGAAGGCATCTGGGTACGTAGTATCGCGAGAGCACTGAGCATGGATGCAGTCCCGCCTCCAGCGAGGAGTTGGCCAAGATTGCCTCCTTCCCCCCTGCACTTGACGCAGTATAGGTGGTGAAGCGAACACCTCGACCTTCACTCCGTGCAAGTGCATAGTCAGTTACAGGGTGTCAAAGAGGTGGCGGAACCGGCAAGAGGTGTATGCCTTCCTGTCCGAAAGATAGGGATTCTGTTCTGAGAGACGGTACCGAAGTCAACTGTGGAGAACCCGAATGATGGACGACGAGAAAGTACAGATCGAACGGTTCCAATTCTTCTCAAATGCGATGCTAATCAAGTCGCTTTGCAGCGCACGGGCGTTCGAAAGAATAGAAGAGTTACGCGATCAGGTCCTCTCGAACTCTGACGTAAAGAAGGATCACTTGGCCTTGGCTACAAGCTCGTCGTCCAGTTTGGGCTCTGGGGTCTGCTGGACCATCTCATCCAGTACCCGGAGACATTGGATCTGAGGGGAGACCCCCATCTCCGTAGGTAGTGGAAATTCGTTCAGGGAGAAGAGTGATAGCTTCAATGGGGCCGCGACCTGACGGTCGCGGATAGGCGTTTTGATGCGGCTGTGGTTCAGGCTCAGGCGGCTTCGCTTCAATGGGGCCGCGACCTGACGGTCGCGGATAGGTGGGAGGCGGGTCCCTATGGTGGCAAGGTGGACTTGCTTCAATGGGGCCGCGACCTGACGGTCGCGGATAGGGATCGGTATGCTGGTTGTCAAACAGGGGCCTCTATGGCTTCAATGGGGCCGCGACCTGACGGTCGCGGATAGCTAAGGAGCGTAAATGGACGCCGAAACAGCGATAGCAGCGCTTCAATGGGGCCGCGACCTGACGGTCGCGGATAGGTTATCAATTCGCTCTAGGGTGTTCTGGTTCTCCCGCTTCAATGGGGCCGCGACCTGACGGTCGCGGATAGGCGCTGTCCGTCCGTGTCGGGAATCTGTCAAGAGACTCGCTTCAATGGGGCCGCGACCTGACGGTCGCGGATAGCTGTTGGCGATGGTGAAGGTCAGGTCGGCGCTGGTGCTTCAATGGGGCCGCGACCTGACGGTCGCGGATAGACCGAGCTCGTAATCGTTGCGAGTGGTGCGGAGCTGAGCTTCAATGGGGCCGCGACCTGACGGTCGCGGATAGCATGGGGGTCACAGCCGAACATCTGATTCGCGTGGGGCTTCAATGGGGCCGCGACCTGACGGTCGCGGATAGACCTGAAGGACGTATGAGGTGTTGCTGCTGAGGCTTGGCTTCAATGGGGCCGCGACCTGACGGTCGCGGATAGTGGGACACGTTCACACGCCTTTTGTCGAAAGTGTCGGAGCTTCAATGGGGCCGCGACCTGACGGTCGCGGATAGATGAAACGCCAGGTCGAGTGAATTGACCAGGGCTAGCTTCAATGGGGCCGCGACCTGACGGTCGCGGATAGAACCTTTTTCGTAATCATCCAATCACCATCCGTTAGGCTTCAATGGGGCCGCGACCTGACGGTCGCGGATAGGCTGATAAGCCCGATAACGAGCCTCAAAAACCCGCTGCGCTTCAATGGGGCCGCGACCTGACGGTCGCGGATAGATGAAAATGGGGGACCTCCTGCTTAGTAAACTCCAGCGCTTCAATGGGGCCGCGACCTGACGGTCGCGGATAGCTACACGGCGGGAGCGTCGCCCATCGAGGACGCGGTCGGGCTTCAATGGGGCCGCGACCTGACGGTCGCGGATAGACGTCTTTTCTACCGTGCGCTCCCCTCGGTAGTTGGGCTTCAATGGGGCCGCGACCTGACGGTCGCGGATAGAGGCGTCTGTGATCTACCTAGCGGCTCCCTACCGACACGCTTCAATGGGGCCGCGACCTGACGGTCGCGGATAGAGTTTGGCGGGTGGTGCGGCTGGGGCTCAGGAGGAGCTTCAATGGGGCCGCGACCTGACGGTCGCGGATAGCTCTTGTTGAGACGCGGATCGCCGCCGACGGTCAAGCTTCAATGGGGCCGCGACCTGACGGTCGCGGATAGACAATCAGCCCTATCGACAAACCCGCGAGCAACAAGCTTCAATGGGGCCGCGACCTGACGGTCGCGGATAGGTCCTGTGCCAAAGACGCGGCTTCGACGGCGACCCGGCTTCAATGGGGCCGCGACCTGACGGTCGCGGATAGGGCGACCTTGATCTCCTTCATAACCGTGTTTTGATTGGCTTCAATGGGGCCGCGACCTGACGGTCGCGGATAGCAAGGATCTCTCTGAAAGTCAACATTTCTTTCCGCTCAGCTTCAATGGGGCCGCGACCTGACGGTCGCGGATAGCAACACACCGGAACTCAATCTCACGGGCTAGGACCGGGCTTCAATGGGGCCGCGACCTGACGGTCGCGGATAGCTGAATGACAAGTACAAGGAGATGCTGGCACTGCTGCTTCAATGGGGCCGCGACCTGACGGTCGCGGATAGAGAGATGGTGCCCGTGCGGATGTAGGCTGCCAGGACGCTTCAATGGGGCCGCGACCTGACGGTCGCGGATAGATCGTAGAGGGCACGACACCTGACGGCCTGTATCTGCTTCAATGGGGCCGCGACCTGACGGTCGCGGATAGCTTGGCGATGGCGATACGCTATTCGAGGTTCACGTGCTTCAATGGGGCCGCGACCTGACGGTCGCGGATAGGCCTTGTGTTCTGGCTGCCTTGGAATCCGTGCTGCGACGGTCATTTACGAGCGGTGCTAAGAGCGAGGTGATTTTCGATGCGTCTATTGGACGTCCTCCTTACCTTAAGCGCCTTGCCGATGGGAGGGCGAGCGCTGCTAGGGGTCTTGACACCGCTTCGCTGCTCGCGGACTTATCGCGTCACGAAGACCGGGTACTCACTAAGTTCTCCCTGCAGCGTCTTGGCGAGTAGTCGGGCTTGCATCTCAAGCAGTCTGCGATAGCTGACACGGTATCCGAAGAACGGATGCGTTACAAGCGTCTCCATTCTGGCCTCGTAGGCGCGGAAGAAACCCTTTCGTCCTCCGGGCGTGAGTGATACGGCTTGTCCAGCCCTCACGAAGTCACGCTCCGAGACCATTTTGGTATTCACGGCGCTCAGCACCGCCGAGTCCGCAATGAGAGGACGCAGCGGCTCCATCAGGTCCAGCGCCAGGGCGGGGCGACCATGACGGGGCTGATGGTAGAAGCCAATCATCGGGTCGAAGCCCACGGCGTAGCAGGCGACAGTGAGGTCCTTGACCAGCAGACTATATCCGAGCGACAACAGCGCGTTAACCGGGTCGCGAGGCGGTCTCCGATTCCGCGACGCGAAATCGAACGACAATCCCTCCTTGACCTCTCCATCGTGCTCACGCTTCACCATGCCGGAGAATAGTCCGAAGTATATCCGGGCCGCCCAACCCTCTAGGCCCAGCAGTTCGTCGAGCGACTCTGCCGCCTCTGCGCGTCCGATGAGACGCTTCATTTCCCGCATGTCCAGTTCCGGCGGCTCGATGTGATTGCGCAGGAGCATCGTTCGCTGATTGCGAATCTTGCCCGCCACCAGCTTCCTGGCCAGACGCAGGCAGAACCACTCCTCCTCGGCAAGGCGGAATTGCGCCCGGCGCAAGAACACGTTCTTGGTGCCGAGCCCGGTCGTCATCCCGTAGAACCAACCACCCTGCGAGAAGTAGCAAATCGGCTTCTCCTCACGGCATAGTTCCTGCACCGCCTGAGTGGTGATCTGGACGGCGCCCATCAGGTTGACTTGGCATATCTCGTTGATACGCGCGTCCTGCACCACTTTGTCGTTCTCTTTGATGCGCAGAACGCCGCCGGACTTGCCGACTCGCAGCTTCGGGGAGTTCAGGTAGAGAGGCCGCAGTTCCGTGCGTGGAGCTACGAGCAACCTCGTCGCTTTCTCTTTCGACATATCGGGGACTCTTGGATCTGCCTCGAACAGTTTGAGTTGGCCCGACCCGCCATTGCCCGCGTGCGAGTGCAGGTTCCAAGTTTCGTCCGGCATACAGATACCGACCAGAGAACAGCCAGGGCACTTGGGAGAGTCGATTAGCGGTGGAGGTATTGCGGTAGCCGCTGCCGTCTCCCACGCATCTGCAATCGCCTTCTCTGCCCAGGCCATCGTCCCGTCGTCGAACGGGACTCGGACTCTTTGCCGTGTCTTGTGGTAGAAAACCACACCTTCGTCGCTACGATAGCCGTTCGCGCGCAGCACCAACCCTTGAACGGCCATTTGGACGCGGTCACTCGGCCAGACTTCCACGCCGTCAGCGGACTTCATTGGACGCCCGTGCTTGTAATCGACCGGCGTAGCCCGCCCACCATCGAACTCCGCCAGGTCCAGCTTGGCGATCACCCTATACTCATCCGACGACAGGATTATCGAGCGTACCACTACCGGCACTTCGGACTCTTCATCCGGCTTTGGGGCCGACTTGCCTTCCTTGTCGACCCGCTTGTGCTGTACCGAGCCTTCGACGGTGTGCTCGTTGTCAACGAACACGCCCTCCACTTGCTCGAAGTAGAACAGGCGCGGGCAGTATACGTGCTCATTGATCATGCGCGCGGGCAGATAGTCGGGCAGCGCGCGGCTTGAAGGTGTGGCATCAACGGCAGGCTGAGCGGTCATTCTTCCGTCCTCCCCTGCTGTCCGGCTATTCGGTTGTTAAGGTGCGAAAGCACACACGGTTGAGCGAACACCGTCTTAATCTCCTTATGCTAGACGACGATCAATGGCGCGTCGAGGGTTACGTAGGGCTTGCCGAGCGCAGTGATGACGCGGTCGCCTCGCCCTTCGGTCGGACCAAGGTCGATGAACAGCACCTGGTCCTTGTCGTGGTGAATTATCTCGGACAACTCTGCCCGCAGACGTACCAGGTCCACTTTCCTAAGCTGGCACTCGAAGACCGAGAACTGGAGGTGGTCGCCCCATGCCCGCATCTTCTTGAAGACGTTCCTCAGCCGCTTGGGATCGGCTATGTCGTAGCAGACGATATACGTCCTGCGCATGGGACTCAGCGCCTCCACACATCCTCAATCAATCCCACTAAGACGTAGTATGGAAGCGCCACCCCGATTCGTTCAAGCCGCTTTAGGACATGGTTTTATCGGGATTCGTGGTGGCCGTAGTTGGTTAATCACACGAGGGAACGAAAAGCCCCAAGCCGTAGTGGCAAGCGAAACCGAGGGCGATGGGGCCGGGGACCTCCTCCGCGAACTCCAGCTCGAAGTTGAACGCTCCGCCCGCGTTGGACCCACCGCCCTGTCGGTACGTGAAGAAATCGAAAGGTCTGAAGCCGTCAGAACGCCCCTGCTTCATGGGGGCAATACGCTTTTTGGGGTTATACTCAAATATCACATTCACCAGTTGGGGTAAGCCAGGCCGGAGTTTGATCTCCCGCGCGATCTGTTCCTCGGGGCTGTCCGAATTGCGCTTGCGATGGCGCGTGAGGACGTAAGGAGTGAGCGAACGCCACCGCTTGCTCTTGCCGAACAGGCACGACGCGCCAATGAAATCGTCAGGTTTCCCATGAGCCTGGTACGCCAGTCGAATCGGATCACGCCCACCGCCTCGTTTAAGCTCCTGCACCGAGACGACAGCCTTGAACTCCTTCGCGTCCAATCCACCCGGCGCCCAGATCGTAAGATGGTCCAGCCGACCGTCGCCGTCCTCGTCCGTGGGCAGGTAGAAGGCGTGCTGGTGTCTCTTCTTCAGAGGATCCCCCGATTCGTCTTTCCCGGACAGGGTTTCGGAAGCTGCCCCGCCGTTCTGCCTGCCGTACTTGGACATCGTGGCGTCACGCGCCACGTCGCCCCATCGCAGCGTGTCGAAAGCCATCGGCAAGACCTTGCCCGACAGGGCGAACCGGACCACTGTCGCCCCTTCACCGCGAGCGGCCTGTCGTGGCCGCTCGGTCCGGAACGACGTGAAGCAGTCGCGCTTGCGGACGTACGGGTACCAGTGCGCGCCCTCCGGGTCGATGCGCCCTTCACCTCGGAGCTCGGACGTCTCCACCTGTAACTCCTTCAGGCCAATACCGCTGTTCGCGACCAGCGTCCGGACGACCTCCAAGTCACCTCCCGGAAACATGCCATTATCCAGTGCGTAGGAGTTGGTCTCGACATGTTCCGACGCGAGTTCCGCGCTCACCCACGACTCGGCGCGTCCCAAGTACGGCATGTTGTGGAGGATGCGCTCCAAGTCGCTCAGTTGCTGCGAGTCCAAGTTCACGTTCGGCCATACTGCGAACAGGGACTTCTTGGGCTGAATCGCTACAAATGGGTCCAACACCAGCGTCGTTCGCTCTCGGGTCCCCTCGTTGTAAGGCATGTAATGCCGCGTATGCCCCTCCGAAGCCGGGGGCAGGTGGAATTTCGGATGCTCCGACGCCAGCGCTTTGAGTACGGGTTCGACACGGTCGGTCGGGATGTCCGGCAGAGTGCGCCGCCAGGTGGCGACAATCGCTCGCAGTATTCTCCACGGTGACGGCGGCCATTCCAGCACACCCTCGTTGACGTGCCGCCCCCATTGGGTAGCGTGATAGCGGTTGGCCGTGAACTTGAACTTGATCGCAAGCACGGCAGACTACTTGCCCTTCTTCTCGAACGTGAGTTGCGTCACAGGCGGGTCTGCGAACATCCCTTCCGAGGCGCACGCCTCGATGAGACCGGGTAAGTCGGCCTCCAGTTCAGACGTAGGCGGGACGCCGAACCCCTGAGGATGCGTGACCTTCAGGCCGCCAACCAAGGCTAGGTCGCAGGCGGTCCGCAGCCGCAACCCGGTCTCCAGAAACTTCCGCACCTTCCACAACGCCAATGTGATCAGAAATCTCTCGGCGTTCTCCCCCAGGCCGTAGGCCCTAATCTGCGCTAAATCCAGGTTGAAGTACGCCGTGATGTTTTCGGCCGTGTACTCCGTCCGGTGGAACGGGACGTTGCCGAAGCCCTCAGCAGCGCTGACGTCCAACCCGATCTGCCTCAAAGACCCTGGCGAGGGAGCGATCCGGTCGTTCTTAACACCTCCGCTGTCCGTGACATTGGAGTTGCAAGCCTCTATGAACCCGGATAGACATCGCTGAAGGCGGGCAAGTCCCAACAACTTCTCCAAGAACACCCCGTGCAGGACCGAACCGGGGTCATACTTGAATACGGCTTTGGCTAGGGCAGCGCGATTGAACTCGCCGACCTCCTCCTTCTCCTTCCGGCCCGGCATCTCCGCCTTAGCTCGGAACTTGTCTGCGAAACCCTCGTCACGCATGATGTACGGCGAGTTGAGCCTGTGGGCCTCCAGAATAGAGCTCGTGGTGTCACCGCTGTCCCACAAAGTCACCGAGACGTATGGCATCCCTTTGAGTGCGGAATGCGGCGAACCGCTCGCTTCGTTCCAGCAAACGGCTTCCATCCGATTGGCCATCGACTGCGTAGATTCAACCAGCACCGTATCAACCTTGCCGGGAGCTTCATACGTAGCGGCGCCCAGGTCAGGGAAACCCGTAGGCTGGAACCGAGCCCCCTGTACGGGCTTCAGTTCGGCCTCCATGAGAAGCCGAGGCTCGCTCTCTAACTGCTGCCAATCAATCGTCATGTTGAAATCCTCCTGATGATTATTGCGGCTGCGAGTTGCTATCACGCCACCTATTCCGTTTCGAGTCTGTCCGGCTTACGCACGGCGCGTTCCGCCAGGGTCTTGTAACTGCTTTCGTCCAGCGGGAACAGCAGCGCGGCGGCCAGACGACGGCCCTGATCGGATCTGTCCGCAATGCCGGGCTCCTCCGATAGCGGTCGCAGCCCGGACGCCTTTAACCGGCGATACGCCACTCGGTAAGCGTCCGCCACTCTCCCCGCACGCAGCATCGCCAGCATAGACGGCTCCATGGCGATGTCGATACCCTCACCATCGACTCCGAACTCCGGGCATACGAACTTGCCCGGCAGTAGCGTCAATTTCATCGCTGCATAGGCGGCGGGCAGTTCGAACAACCTCTGAGGCAGTGGCTCTCCTCCCGCTTGATTACGCTCGTACGTAACGAACGACAGGGGCAGGGCGAGGTCCACCACCCGCTGAGCGTCCGTCTCTCCGTTCAGGAATGCCACGACATCATCCAACCGAGCTGAGTATGCAGCGTTCAGCGGGGGATGACCCAGACTGTTCATCCGTCCTTCAAGGCATCGGCGTTCGAGTACGGCAAGCATATTCGAATACGGGTCGCCTGCAGTCCAGACGAAAGACGTGCTGTCCGTATCCCACTCTGTCCGCTTATAGGGGTGTGTTTGCACGGCCTCAAAATTCTCACGAACCAGCCCGAGTTTGCACTCTCCCTGCTCCGGTTCGAGCAGGATCGACGACATGGCGCGGGCCAGCATAAACTCGGCTGACTCGTCATCGGGATGGTCAAGCCAATGCTCCGAGAGATTGTTGAGTGGACGAACACCCTTCCCCTTATCGTTGTCTCTCGTGAGACCGGATCTTGACACCCACCGCTCGGCGCGCCCCACGGCTACCAGCACGTCCTGTAGGTCGCGCTTCCCCCCTCGCTGGCAGAATTCAATAATTGCGCCCTCTACTTGTCTCAAGACCGTGCCGAGGCCAGCTGGTGCGTTGTTACCTCTCATCTGGCTATGGAGACTCTGCATCCATACGTCCAGGTCGAATAGAACGTTGGCACGTTCCGTAGTTTCTTTATCGCTTTGAACATAAAATCGTCCCAGCGGAGTGGCCAAATCCGATTGCCCGTTCCGTTCTATAAACCCAAACCGCTGGAACTGAGAAATCCCTCGCTCAATTCCCAGTCCAACAACTGCCCTTGCAAAATCTGTGCCGCTCGTCCCCTGTCGTCGCCCCATCTGAGCACGCCCTTCTGCTAACAGATGGGTCAATTCCCTCAGATTTGCGTGTTGTCCCCAAATCGGAACCCAGAACTCGGTCAATCCCCCATACTCGGAATCTACGGATGTCCCGTACCCTGCAGCTGATCCGTCAACCGTAAACGGGAATACCGCCTTCGTCCGAGTTTGTGGAGACATCCGGCGAGCGGCAGCTCCAGCGAACAGCAGTGCGCCCTCGAACATGAGCACGTAGTCCCAAGGGTTCGTCAGTGCATCGTCGTTGAAACCGACCGTCGCATTGGCACCCCCAACTCCTCCTGGATTGTAGAATCCTGTTGTCCGGTTCAACAGTTTGGGAGAACCCTCATTGAACAGAGCTGCGATAATCCGGTCTCGTGTGATGGTCTCACTATCACATACGTTCATGATGTTCAATGCAGAGACCACGTTCTGCATGAAGTTGTTACTGAAATCTAACCTGCCATCATTGCCTCCACTGCCAAGCAACGGAGGATATTTCACTCCATCAGTAGTAAGGACATAGGCTACATCAAGCCATCCCAGCGCATCGTCGGGTAAGTAAGCCCGGCATTGAGCTAGAATCTCGCCTTTTGTTTGGTTCCTAGCCTTGGTAGCCTCCGCCCTTGCCGTCTTTTTCGCATCAGACGCACCTATCTTCTCTGCTTCTTCAAACTGCGTGATCAAGGGCGGCATGGCTTTGACAGTCTTCGAGGCCATGACAGTCTTTCGATATGGTTGCAACCGGTCGTCATATGAAGAACTGAGAACAGTGATAGCATCCTGATTGTCTCTCGGATAGAAGCCGCTCCCCCCATTCCACGGCGACACGATGGGCGTTGGCCTGTACTCCTCCAGGAAGAACTCCACCAGAGCATCCCTGTCCAGCGCCGAATCCAGCGTGAAAGTGTCGATATGCCACCAGGCGCGGGCATCCGGGTCCTTCTGTTCGGCCACCATGCGGAAGATGCCCAGCGCCTTCAGGTAGGCCATCAGTGGCTCGGGGGCACAGCCCCGCAGCTCCAGTACATGGCTCACTTTGCCGCCTCCTTCTGCTCATCCCTGCTGACCCTCATGTCGGCGGCCCGCACTATCGCCTCCAGGTACGCCAGCCTGAACGGTCCGTAGCGCTCAAGCAACGTCAGGCTCCGCTCCAGCCATGACCGTCTCCCGTTCTCGTCCATCCCAATCTGCGCTATGGACATGTCCAGCGTCGTTTCGGGTACAAGCAGCCCTTCGCCCAAGTCCACCGACGGCAGTGTCTCGTAATCCGGCACCGGATACCCAAGTAGCTTGTCCGGGTCCGGGTTGCTGTCCTTGTTTCCCGTTCGCGCTCCCGGCAGCGACCTTATACCGAGCCTCACCTTGCCGTGATGCGCTGCCGCCAAGTACGCGGCGAGGTCTCGCGTCTCGCCCTCAGGCAATGCCGCATGTTTCAGCACCGCCAGCGCGCTTCCAAGCTCGTGTCGGAAGTGACGGCGGTTAGTGTCGAATCTCCCATCGCCGGGGCTCTTGGCCATGATTTCGTTTTCACCGGGAGGACCCTTACTATCCGGCAACTTTTTTCGCAACATCTCTTGGAACGCGCAGTGGACTTTCCCTGCGTCGTGATACAACGCCGCCAGCGCCACTGCTTCGAGGACGCCGGGCTCGAATTGCCCAGACAGCACGTCGAGAATAGCGCGGGCCTTGCGCTCGACATTGCGGGAGTGGTCGGAGAGGGTCACCCAACACTTCCGGTTAGTGTTCGTCAGCTCCGAGCCCTGGCCGTCCTCCGGCTCCCCCTCCATGCCTCCAACAGGCTCTACTCTCTCCTTACTGGAAGCGTCCCAGCCCGTCTCCGAAGTGTATCCACCCTGATTCGCGTTCAGGATCAGCGTCATGCCCGGATGGATTTCGCGAGACCGAATCTCTCGCCACTCGCTATCCAAGAAGTCCCATATCCACGCCTTGCGTTTATCGTCCTTTTTGAAGTAATCGTCGATGCCTTTGGACCCAAGCGGCACACTCACGGTCTCGTCATGCCGCACTTTCGGCTTGCCCGCATCCGGTCCCCCTTCTGGAACGTCCCGCCAGAACACCGACACGTCCTTCTCATCCGTCCCACGGACGTACTGCGACACGTCCAGATAGCTCCCAGACAGGTCGGGCGTAGTATCGAACAGTCCCACCACGTCCCGCCTACGAATGACAGTGGTGTGGTCGGCGTCCCTCATCTTGTCGCCCATGTCTTCGAGCGCGGCCGGCCCTACGGACTTGCCTTGCGGGGACTCCATGATTCCGCGGGCGTGGTCAACTTCCTCCGACTTGTATGGCGCCGCGTCCTCGTCCACGTCCACCCACAGGACATCGCCCTGATCGTACTTGCCCTCGCGATTGCACCGCCCGAATCGCTGCACCATCGACGCCCACGGCGCAAGCTCCGTTATCAGCGTCCGTGCCGATATGTCGACGCCCGCCTCGACCGCCTGCGTCGCCACTACGACAATTCCAGAGCCGGACTCGTCCACGTCCGACGTAATCGCCGACTGTTTCTTCTCTCGGTCGGACGCCCGGAAGCGCGAGTGGACCAGTACTTTCTCGGCATCCAGCGATGTACGCTTGGCGTTGTTCAGCTCGCGGTACACTTTTTGAGCGCGTTCCACTGTGTTGACGATCGCCAGCGTCAGCGTGCCGGGCTCGTGCTTCTCCGCAATCAGCGCAGCCATATTGCGAGCGTATCGGTTACCGCTTTCCACATGGACTTTGGTCACAACCTTCCGTGCGTAGTGGCGTTTACTCAGCCGAGGGTCCGCCAAGTCGTCGTGGCCAAGCTCGACGACCTTGGCCGCGGGAGGCTCCGGGTGGTCTATCGTGTAGAGCCACTCGCGGCGAGCGGTCGCGGACATCCATACGCTCTGGGCGGGGCCGAAGGTCTCCAACTTGCCGCGCAGCCCGGCGAGCTGCGTCGACGTGGGCAGGCCGTTCGCCATGAGCTGGACTTCGTCCATCACCCATAGGCAGTCGTTGTTCAGTAGGCCGTACTCGACGGGCCACATGTTGTAGCCCATGCCGTAGCCGCGGTTCAGGGCACGGGACAACAGCATGTCCTGAGTCCCGACGACAATAAACGGCTTCTCCGGCTCCAGATACCACTGCGTTCGCGGCTCTCCACCCATGAGCTTGACGAGCCCAACATCGTCCGTCATGTCCAGGCTCTCAAGCCACCCATTGACCCGATCCACTGTCTGCTCCACAAGCGTCCGCATCGGCAAGCAGTAGACCAACCGGCGCGGCACGGCGGCGTCCCCGCGCTCGCAACGCAGATACAGCCATCCCAAGACCGCAGCCTCGGTCTTTCCCGCGCCCGTGGGGACCCGTAGGAGTGAGAACTGACCATGGCTCTCGGCGAGCCAAGCCTGATACGGGTACGGAGGGAACCCGGTCGCCCTATTGAAGAACTCTGTGTAGGTCATTTGTCTCCTTAGCCTTAAACCCTACCACAAGAGCTCTGAAGTACCCGAGAACAATAGAATGCGCTCTCGCGCCTTGGTCAAGCAAAGGGAGGCGCTTTGAGAATGTTCAAGGCGACGTAGCTCCACGTCACTGTTGGGTGGCCGCCCCATTTTGATGGTGAAGATTCCGGCGACCCGTCCAAGGTCCGTAGAGCAGGATGTCGATGCAACCAACCAGGTGTGGCCCGTCTTATCACGTTTGAGTAGGTTTGTAGCCCCCGGCTACCTGCGACCCCTTATTCGACGCCGGCAGCCTCCAATTCGGCTGTCCATGAGAACCTCACTTTGTTGTGTCGATTGACAGACAGAGAACGACTACAGCGTGTACGTCATGAGGCAGGCCTCCCGCCGGTCGTGGCGTATCGGGCAGACCCGCCCGGTGAAGGTGGTGTTCATGAGCTACCGGAACACCCTGCAGGCCGACGCCCTGAAGCTGGTGGCGAAGAAGCTCCAGAGCTCACTCGCCGTCGAGGGCGAGCTGCCGGAGGACGGGCTTGCGGCCTACGGCGATGAGGGCGACGACATGATGATGGCGCTGGCCCGCAAGATCGTCAGCGGCGAGGAGGAGGACGACGAGTCGGTGGAGGAGGTCTTCGCCCAGGCACGGAACGCCGAGGCGGACGCCGAGGAGCTGCTGGTGGACGACGGCTGGAAGGCGGACGAGATCGAGCCGGAGGCCGTACCGGTCAACGGGAAAGGACACCACGCCAACGGGCACGACGACCTGTTCGGCATCGGGCCGGCGGTCGAGCTTGTCCCGGCCAGCGGGCACGCGTCCTCCAACGGGAACGGCACCAATGGCAACGGACACCACGACGACGCCGAGGAGCCGCAGCAGTCGCTGTTCTCCTGGACCGAGTTCATGGCAGAGGAGCCGGTCAGGCCCAAGCGCCGCCACGGGAAGCCCCGGCCCGCGTCCCTCTCGATGTTCGAGTGGGCGATGGAGCAGGAGCGGGAGAAGGAGCCGGTCGGCGCGGGGCGCTAGACCGCACCGGTACGGGAGGGGCCGTCGCTAAGGCAGCGGCGGTCTCCCCGCACACGTCAGCAGAGCGAGACAGCACACACGCAAAGGAGAAGAACGATGGCAAGGATCTTTGTATACGACGACCGTGAGTTCCCAGACCCCGATGCAGGGATGACCGTCGACGAGGTGAAGGCAACGCTCTCGGATTTCTACGGGGAGATAGCGAACGCTTCGGTGAAAGAGACCAAGCGCGGCGACGACACCGTCTACGAGTTCCAGCGGCGGGTGGGCACCAAGGGCGCCCACGCCCGGAACCCGGGGTAGGAGGGCATCCGATGGACACCCACACCTTTGCCGGTCTGCTGGCGGCGACGCCGCCGGCGAACCTGAGCATCCTAGAGCTCACGGCGGAGCTCACACGGCCCGACGGCACCCTCGATCTGGACGCCGCGGCCGCAAGGCAGAAGGATGTCGAAATGGCCTGCGCCCAGGCGCAGGACTACGCCTCGGCCACCGGGCGGCTGCTGGAGGCGCTGCGATGGAAGCTGCGGCCCCGGCGCTCCTGAGCGGCCTTTCGGAAAAACTCCTGCGGCGTCCGCCGTCGCTGCGGGAGCTGGTGACCGTCATCGGCTACGCCGACGACTACGCATGGTTCACGGGGCTGGTGGGCCGCCTCTTTCCCGGAGAGGCGGAGGCGGCGCTCTCGGCCCCCGACCTGCGCACGAGGGTGGAATCCTTTACAAGACTCTTCGCCGAGCGCCACTTTCCCCTGTACATGCCGGTGATCGAGTTCTGGACGGACTTCCGCGAGGAGGAGCCACCTTGGTCCTGGATGCGCAGGGGCATCCCCTTCGACCTGATGGGCTTCGGCTACGACGGCATGCACGAGCTGTGGCACGGCTACCGCGAGGGCCTCTCCGCCCTCGTCCTACCGGCCCGGCCCGCCGACTCCTACTACGACGGCCCCGACGGGTTACGCACGGCATGGCTGGAGTGTGCCGCACAGCGCATCCCGCAGACGACTCTGGAGAGGATCCCGAAGGGCGGCATACCTCTGGAGGACCTCAACGGGGCGCTGAAGGGAACGAGGTTCGAGGGGGCGGCGCAGGCCGCCGCCTGGGTCTTCGCCGAGACCGGCAACTTCTTCCTCGACAACAGTTACGACGATGGCTCGTACGACGGGTTCTGCGACCCCTGGGACGACGACATCATCGCCGAGGGCACCGAGGAGTGGCGCAAGGCCAGGGCCCTCATGGACTCGGTCTGCAAACTGGCCGACTGGCTGGAGGAGGACCTCCCCGGCCGCTTCGCCGAGATGCTGGACACCATCCTGCCGCTGCTGCCCAAACAAGATCAAGACAAGGAGTACATCGACCATGACCAGTGAAGTCGAGAGGACGGAGTGGTCCCTGCCGGGCCCTTCGGACTCGCCCAGGGACGACCTGAAGGTGCAGCTGGAAATCTACGGGGAGACCATCCTGATGCGGGGCTTCGACGGCGACTCGACCTGGGTCAGGACCGTCTCGGCCGACGAGATCGCGGGCGTGTTCATCCAGCACCTGGGGTTCTCCTCCGGCCTGCTGCCGCAGGACACCCTGTGGTGGGGCCAGGGCGAGACCGGGCAGGTGGCTGCCCTCTGGAGGCCGCCGCAGGTCTGGCCGGTCGCCCTGCAACGGGAGGCGTTCAAGCCCCCCGCACGGCTCCGGCTTCCGATGCCGGGGCTGGTCTTCGTCTGCTCGCCGGCACGGGCGCCCTGGGTCTTCGCGGCCCTGTCACGCCCCACTGACCCCGATGAGCAGCTCTACAGGATGCCCGCATTCAACGTCTTCGGCGACGGACGGGTCTGCCCCGGAAGCCACAAGTTCCCCAAGGAGGTGGGACGGATACCGGAGTCCTTCTTCCAGTCCTACTTCTCGGGCACCGGGGACTCCCGCGAGCGCTCGAATAAGCACCCCGACAACCTGCAGGCGCTATGGGAGGAGATAGATGGAACAGTCGAATACCCTGTTGAGGACCTTGTTCCCCAGTGCACGGTGACCCACGCCATGGCGGTCTCTGAGGGACGACTTGGGTACCGCTAGGGACGTGCCGGGACCGGTGGGCTACCTGGTCAATCGCAAAGAAGGGCTGACGGGAGCGCAGGGGATCGGATACGACTACGTGCTCGGATCGGGCGGCCTCTACGTCCAGTCCGAGAGCGCCCACCTGACGGCGCGGGTGCCGGTCGCGCCCTGCGGGGTGCGGGGGCTCGCCCCCGTGAACTGGAAGGTGGAGCTGACGAACGGCCCCATCCCGGCGGGCCTCTTCGAGGTCGGCCTGTGCTGGTTCCAGGACGACCCCGACACCGAGCGGTTCTTCGCCGTGCGGTGGGACGGGCGCTCCTACCAGCGGGTGGTGCCGCCCCAGGTCGGGACCGCCACTTCCCTCGCCTACACGCCGCCCCCCGGGGTGGTTGCCGAGTTCCATTCCCACGGACACTCCCGCGCCTTCTTCTCGGCCACCGACGACCGGGACGAGCAGGGGTTCCGCATATACGGCGTAGCCGGACGCCTCGACAGCGACCGGCCCGAGCTGAGCCTCCGGGTCGGCGTCTACGGCCACTTCGCCCCGGTGCAGTGGCCGCAGGTCTTCGACGGCCGGAACCCCGGCCTCCGGCTGATTGGGGAAGAGCCGGACGAAACCAATCCAATAGAAGGAGGCGAGTGAATGCCCTACTACCTGGACAACGCGTTCCTCTTGGATAACCCGTGGATCACCGTGGTCGGCTGCGGCGGCACCGGCGGCTTCGTCGCCGAGGGCCTCTGCCGGCTCTTCCAGGGGCGGGAGGCCACCATCGTCCTGGTCGACCACGACCGGGTGGAGCCCCACAACCTGCTGCGCCAGAACTTCTACGCAAACGACGTGGGGAAGTTCAAGAGCCAGGCCCTGGCAGACAGGCTGGCCAAAGCGTACCGGCGTCCCGTGGGTTACTCGGTGTACCCCTTCCGGGAGTACGACGAATCCCGCCCCAACGGGCACGGCTACCCCGGCCTCGTCGACTACGGCGAGAGCCTCATCATCGGCTGCGCCGACAACGCCGCCGCACGCAGGGCCATGGCGGAGTGCCTGCCGGGCGACCCGCGCCGGTGGCTCATCGACGCGGGCAACGACACCAACTGGGGCCAGGTCCTGGTGGGTAACGTCGCCCACCAACGGGCGTGGGACGAGCCCGCCTTCGTGGAACAGACCTGCTACCTGCTGCCCGCGCCCACGCTCCAGCGCCCCGACTTACTCACAGCCGTGTCGGCCAGGCCGCCGGACGTGGACTGCGCCGCCGCCCTCGACCTCACCGACCAGGACCCGACCATCAACCAGATGATGGCTTCGCTGGTGCTACAGGTGGTCCGCCGCATGGTGGCGGGCACTTGCCCATTCATGGGCCTCTACCTGGACATGGACCTGGGGACGGTCACCCCCACCTACGCCACGCCGGAGGCGGCGGAACGGCTGCTGGGGGCCGACCCTGAGCCTGAGTCCTAGAGCCCTCACCAGTCCATTCAGAGAAGCAACAAGGAGAAAACATGTCTTACGCAAACGGGACCACCACGACCGCGGCGACCATTTGGCAGGACAACCACAGCGGGCTCCGCAGGCACAAGCTCATGACGAAGGAGCTCGGGGATACGATCCCCGCCCTCTACGCCAACGAAAACGTCGCAGACTACGACGCCGTCCTCGCACCGGCCAAGCTTTTCAGCCCATACAACGGTTGGCGCTGGTACATCACCGAGTGGGAGGCGGAGACCGGGCTGTGCTTCGGCCTCGTCGAGGGGTTCGAGACGGAGCTGGGCTACTTCTCGCTCGACGAGCTGGCGGAGGTGACGGTGCTCGGCGGTTTACCCGCCGTGGAACGGGATCTCTACTGGAAGCCGCAGACCCTCGGCGAGATCAAGCAAGGGTTGGCCTGACGGCACGCCCGCAGAGAGCGCATATGTAAGGAAGGGAGAAGACCATGCCTGAGAAAGTCGGAACGGAGACGACCCGGTCGGATGGGCCGGGCGCAGACGAGAGTCTCTGCGGCGGAGTGGCGGACGAAAGTCCTGCCGCCACTGCCGTTGAGCAGGACACCGGGGCGGAGAACACGCAGGAGACCCAGGTCTCCGGTGACGCCGGGGAGCAGGGCACAGGAGAGGAGAACATGCGGGAGGCCCGGGGCAACGACGGCAACGGGGGCGAGACCGCTCCCCTTGAGGACCTAAGGGTCGTCGTATCCATAAAGGGCGAGAGGGGCACCATCGGCGTGCAGCAACCCTCGTCCGATCCCCACATCGAGTCATTCGACGACCGTGACCTGTCCGGTCTGACCGGCGAACTGCCGGCCGTGATCGAGAGGGCCAGGACCGGTTGGCAGGAGTCGCCGAAGCACCCCGCCTACCAGCGACCCGCTCCACCGGTCAGGCGCCGGAACCGGCGGGGGCAAGGGGCGGCCCAGGCTTCAAACGCCGGTGCAGAGACGGAGCAGGCGCAGCAGCAGACTCTTAAGCTGTTCTAGGGAACGGGGCCGGCGCGGACGCCGGACCGCGAGCTACGGGAGGGGTCGTCGCCAAAGGAGCGACGGCCTCTCCTTCCCACACCCATATGTGCGGTGTTTTTGGCGTTTCAGGGGAGCCTTGAAAGGAGACAGTTAGATGGAAATCGCAGAGAACAAGCAGATTGAGACGAATTCGGAGGACAGCAGGAGCGGGAGAAGGAGCCGGTCGGTGCTGCACTCTAGGCCGCAGTCAACCGGAGGGTAGGTCGCAGCAAGAGGCGACGGCTTCCCCTGCACATCCATGTGTGGGCCTGTCTCATAAGCGATGTTGCGACCGACTTGGATCAACGATGGTCACCGAACGGGTTAGCCTGTAGGACAGCAGGCAGGTAAGGGGACTCACGACCAATGGTGACCGCTGTTATCGTGACAGTTCTAGGAAGCGAAGTAAGGCTTTGGGCCGCGAAAGAAGTAGGTCGGCAAAGACGCCAGAGCACCACACCTTCCAGAGGGTGCGCAGGTTGAAGGCTGTGGCTAGCAAAGTCCACTCGGATGACACGTTGACCCTGCCGCGCAGCAGGAACCGCCGAGCCGCCAGTTGCTCCTTGATGATTCCGAAGACTGGTTCGACCAACTGCTTTCTCCGCTTGTACGCAATCCAGGCTTCGTCAGTAGACATCCAGACACGATGATGGCGCAACGCAGCGTCGTAAGGCCCTATCGTCACACTACGGCCGAACCTTTCGGACCTCGTACAGACTCCGAAGGCTGGGCACGCCTGGCAGACGCCTTCAGAGGTTCGGTACAGACGCCACGGGACTCCATTCCAGCGTTGGATACGAAGGAAATCGAGCTTCTGTCCCTGTGGACATCTCAAGCTGTCACTGTGCTCGTCATAGATAAATCGGTCCTTGTGATACGGCTCCCCGAGCGACCGTTGGCTCGTCGTCTCCGGCATCGCAACTGACTGGCCTCTACGAGCGCAATCTTCCAAGCCCTTCCCGGAGTGGTAAGCGGCATCGGCCAACGTCATCTCTGATTTCGTGCCCGTCGTCTCCTCAGCCTGCTCTATCATGGGAACCAACTGTGTTTCGTCACGGCTACTGTCTGCCATGTCAACCGCCGTGATAAACATGCCGGTCGCTCCCCCGTCAGATTCCAAGGGTGAGACCATGGCCTGGGCGTTGTAGCCGAGCAACACGCTGCCACGCGTCTTCATCAGCCGGGCGACTCCGTCCGTGAGGTTGATGCGCTTCTGGCGTTCCTTACTCTCAAGGTCGGCCATCGCCTGCCTCACTTGCTCCCTCAGCATCTCCTTATTGGCCAGCTCCCCTGGCAGATGGACGGCGGGCGTATCTTCTCCCGCTTCGTTCTGAGCCTCAAGGTCACGTATCGCCGCCTCTACCCGGTCCAATAACTTGCGCAGTTCCTCAGCACTGTGGGTCCTGTATACCGATGCGTTGGCGCTCACCTTCGTACCATCCACCGCCTGTACCGCCAGGTCCAGCAGCTTCATCGTGACTGCCGTGTGAACTGTTCTCGCAAACAGCTTCCTCATGGACTGCCTGTGTGCTTTGTAGAATCGCCACAGGGTATTGTGGTCTGGATGCTGCCATCCTGTCAGCCACAGGTACGGTATCTGGTCCCGGCAGGCCGTCTCCAACTTGCGACAAGAGCGAACCCCGGTCATAAAGCCGTACAGCCAAATGCTCAACAGCGCCCGAGGATGGTAGGCTGGAGCCCCCATCGGGTGTCCTTCTATCTCCACGCCAAGCTCCGCCCAGTCGTCCCTATCCAACGCGTCCACGAACTCAGCCACGAACCGCGCCGGGTGGTCCAGTGGCAACAGATCGTCAAGCGATGGCGGCAACAGCCAAGCCTGCTCTCGGTCCATGTCTCGAAGCGGCATCACATTCGCTCCTAACTCAATGTCGCTTGAGAAGGTACACCGAACACAGTTCTTATCGCCAGCTCTCACGACTTATGAGACAGGCTCGTGTGTGGCCTTTTTTGCGTTTCACACGAACGGCGTCAAATGTGTCCGGCAGATTACACTATGTGATCGAAGCAAATGGCTGGAATGGAGGACCCTCAGTGAAGGCTTGGCTGCAATACAGCGTACGCCCAGTCGCTGTTAATCCCATCCAGAAACAAGACTCCCGAAGGTGCATGCAGAGTCGTCAGAATACCAATCGTACTCCTCGACGACATGGTCGAATCTCATTGGACGCGGAGAGTGAGGAAAGGCCTGAAACTGAAAATCTGCCAGGCGCTTGAATCTCACCTGTGACAACCTACGTGGAGCTACGTCCCCGATTCCGCGTCGCCCGCTGGCTCTCCTACCACTGCATCTGGTTCTTGCGAGTCGATCCGCTCGATCGTCACCTCGATGATCCGTCGCTCGTCTGCCTGGGAGACTCCGAAGCGGTGCCGATTGATCACCACGGTCTCTCCGATACGCGGCATGCGTCGCGCCTCGTTGAGGATCAGGCCGGCCACCGTCGAGACGCCGGGGCGAGAGAGGTCAACCCCCAACTCCGAGCCGAGCGAGGCGAGATCTCGCGCGCCCTCGACTACCCAGTGCTGGCCCTCGTGGCGCGACTGCTCTCCACGATCGACTCCGGTCTCGCTCCGGATCTCGCCGACCAGTTCTTCCATGATGTCTTCCAGCGTGACGATGCCAGCGAACGCCCCGATCTCGTCGACGATGGTGACCATGTGCGCCCCGTCGAGCTTCATCCGCTCAAGTACGTGTCCAATCGACGCGCTTGTCGGCTCAAAGAGCGGTCTGCGCATTAGCTCGCGCACCGGCTGGTCGACGTGCGAGGCAGCAGCAGCGGCGCTGATTTCGCTGATGTGGAGGAGGCCCACGACATTGTCGGGCTCTGCGTCGAACACTGGCATGCGGAGGTAGCCGTTCTCCGTCAGCCGCCGCGACGCAGCACCAACAGACTCGGCTGCCTCGACTGCCACAACGTTCGTACGGTGCGTCATGATCGTCTGGACCTGGCGCTCGGCAAGATCGAGCGCTCCCAGCATCACTCCGCTGGCCTGCTCCTCCACGGTGCCCTTCTCGGCGCCGAGATGGATGGCGGTCCGCAACTCGCCCGGCGTGAGTGACTGCGGCGATCCCGTGCGTTCGCCGCCGAGCGCGAGCATCAAGCGTGACACGCGATCAAGGACCGCTACCGCCGGTCGAGCCAGACGAGCCCAGAGCGCCAAAGGCGGGGCATAGAGACGGGCCACCACCCAGTTGTGCTCGAGGGCGACCGTCTTCGGGCCAATTTCGCCGACCACGACGAGCAGCGCGGTGACCACGAGCGTAGCTGCCAGCAGCCCCATGCCGCCGGGCGCGATCTGGGTCGCGATTATGGTCCCCACGGCCGCCGCCGCCGTGTTTGTAAGGTTGTTGCCCAGCAGAATGGCCGAGAGCAACCGGGTCGGTTGGGAGAGGAGCGCAGATACACGCGCCGCACCCCTTCGCCTCTCGCGCAGGTAGGTCTCGACGCGCGTCGCGTCGAGGGAGAAGAAGGCGGTTTCGGAACTGGAAAAGAACGCTGATAGGAACAGGAAGCCTATTAGTAGGGCGACATACTCCACCAAAGGTGCACCTCCACGGCTATCCCACGCCGCGGCTGCGCCCCGTGACGGTCTGATGTCCCCTGCTTCGCAGCTAAGGATGCTTTGAACTAAGTAGGCGTTATTGTGGCACGGTGAGGAGGACCGGTCAATTCCATTTCTAGGATGAGAGAGAACTGGCGTTGCTTGACCTGGCTCACTCAAGACTAGGGGACCGGGTCGCACCTATCGGCGGGGACATCGGTTGAAGTATCGGTTCCCACGGAAGGTCTCAGGAACCGACAGGTGGACCCTGCAGGCCGGCCGGGTGCCTAACTTGGCTTAGGGGATACCTGAAGCTGTCGTACTTGAGACGGCTGACTCAAGACCTGAATCTCGACGGTTCGGTCCGACAGACCAGCCTGTGGAGAGGCCTATGACGAACCAGCCAAACGCTAGGATGCCCGCTGCGAAGATGGTATCTCCGATGGAGCGAAGCCATCGGAAGACCTCAAGGACCGGGGTCTGTAGGAACTCTGCCGAGCGCGCATACCACATCCCATGCTCGAAGCTGGCCCAGGTCTGGGCCAGTCCCACGGGAAGCAGGCTAAGCATCACCATGAGTGCCAAGCCAATGTTGACCGACCAGAAGGCGAAGGAGAGGGACCGCGTCTTCCACTGAATTCGTACCGTTAGGAGGCGAAGACTTAGCAGGGTAAGGCCGAGCCCCAGATTACCGTAGACGCCGAAGAGAGCTGCATGGGCATGGACCGACGTGGTGTTGAGACCCTGCATAAAATACAGGGCGATGGGAGGATTGATGAGGAAGCCAAACAGTCCAGCCCCTACCAGATTCCAGAATGAGGCGGCGACGAAGAAGTAGACCGGTCACTTGTAGTGGTGTATCCACGATGTCCTGCGGGTCATGGAGAGGTTTTCGTATGCCTCGTATCCAACCAGGACGAGCGGCATCAACTCCAGGGCACTCATCGTGCCGCCAATGACGAGGATGATTGGCGTAGTCCCCGTGAAATAAAGGTGATGGAACATACCCAGGACACCGCCGGTAAGGTACAGAATGGTCGTGAAAAGAATCGCCATCGTGGCTGACCTGACTCTGACCAGTCCCAGGCGAACGAATGTGAGCGCGATCACCGTTGTCGCAAAGACCTCAAAGAACCCCTCAACCCACAGGTGGACGACCCACCACCTCCAGTACTCAGCAATGGCAAGGTTGGTGTGCTGCCCGGGTATCAAACCAGGGAAATAGAAAAAGGCGATTGCCGCCACGGAGAGCATGAAGATCATGAGTAACTGCCTGCGCCTGGGATTCTCCTCAGCCGATCTCCACGCGCGCAGAAGTGGCCGCAGCATAAGGGCCAGCCACAAAAGGAGGCCGGCGAAGAGAAGAATCTGCCACATCCGCCCCAAGTCGAGGTATTCGTAGCCCTGATGACCAATCCAGAAGTTGATGTCGTCTCCCAGGAGCTGATTGATGGCCAGCCCCTGTCCAAGCATCGAACCGGCAACAACCACGATGAGCGCCACCAACAGGAGGTTGACTCCGAAACGCTGATACCGAGGTTCATAGCCTGCGACCAGAGGGGCCAGACATAAGCCGGTAGCCAACCAGGAGGTAGCGATCCACAGCATCCCCAGTTGAACGTGCCATGTCCTGGTGAGGGAATACGGCACGACTTCGGAGATGGGTATGCCGTAGAACTCAGTGCCTTCGACACCATAGTGGGCGGTGACGATTCCAGCGACGATCTGCGCGACGGCAAGTGCCCCGACGACCCAGAAATACTTGTGAGTGGCGTACATAGACGGCGTTGGCTTGAAGTCGACTAAAGGGTCCGTGGGCGAGGCTTCCTCCTCACTCCTCCAGGTGTCGCGGCTAGCCGCATAGAACCAAGCCAGACCGCCTATTCCTCCAAGCAGGAGAACGAAGCTAATTACGGAAACAACTACCATGACTCCTGTGGGCCGGTTGCCGACCAGCTCGTCCGGGGGCCAGTTATGGGTGTAGGTGATCTCTTGTCCCGGACGCTCAGTAATGCATGCCCAGGAAGCCCAGAATATGAACGCGGTGAATGCCTCTCGTCGGTCGCCATCGGAGATGACCGATCGAGGCATCGCATAGCTTTCTCTGAGTTGATCGAGTGCCGGGTCGTCGCCAAAGAGTGAGGTGTAGTGGGATTGGACGGCCTCGATAGCCTGAGCCCTCAAGGGTGAAACCGTGACAACCCCGGTTGAAGGATCGTAGGTATTGCTCCGTAGCTCGGAGCTGAGTCTCGCCTGCAGCCCGGCCGCGTGCTCTTCGTTCAAAGATTCAAACGACTTCCCATATTCCCGTTCGGCCCAGTGCTCCACCAGCCACACGCCCTCCCTGTGAAGCCAGTCGGCGGTCCAGTCGGGAGCCGTGTAGGCCCCGTGTCCCCATACGGAGCCTAGCTCGTGTCCGCCGATTGAACGCCAGACGTCCTGACCCTTGAGGATTTGGTCACCGGCAAAGACCACTTCTCCGTCGGTGGTCACCACTGCATCTGGCAGTGGTGGGGCCATCTGATAGATTTCCCGACCGTAGTACAGCAGGGCCACGAACGAAGCCACCACTATCGCGATCAGTATGATCCAGAGGAGTCGTATGCCCCCCGACATTCGATGTGGGATTGCTGATGCGGCGTTCAATCTCGTATTCCCTCCCTCACAAGGCTGGAGGTCCTATGACAGCCAGCATGGGTGGTGTCTACTGGCTGGTCAGTAGCCTGCCATTATGATCTGCATTCCAGGTCGCAGACGGACTCTCCACTGTCTCTCAAGGCCGTCATCCCAGTTCGGATCCAGGGCCTTGGCGGTCTCACAGATACAGTCCAGCCATAGTTCATACAGCATTGGAAGAATGTTCCGGCCTCCACGACCGCGCGCCTCCCCAAGGCGTTCTAGCATCTCCCGCATATGTGGATCGGCTACATCCTTGGTCACCATCATGTGGACGGAGTCCCGGAGGACTTGTCGCTGCCTGTCGAAGTCCGTGGCAGCAAAATAGCGTGCGATTCCGGGGGATGAGTCTAGGAATCTGTCGTAGAAGACCTCGCCAAAGTCCCCATTCTCTTCGCAGCGCTCGAAGCTACGGCGCACAGCCTGATTAGCGAACGCCCCCGGCGTTCGGGTCGTGGAGCCGGCATCCGGTTCCCGGAAGAAGTCGATCCGGCAGCGCACGGCATCTCCCACCACCACTCTATGGGGCACTTGTGGGTGGATGGTGATGAGATCAGGAGCCAAGACTACCCGGTCATCGTCGCTGGCTAGGTCCACGAATCGGAGCCTTCCCTCGAATACGTGCAGTACCCCCCAATGGCCCGGCCCTAGCGCGTGCTCACACTGAAGGGCCTCCGGTATACTGTCCTGCGTAAAGTTCAGGGAACCACTGCTGGGAACAAGCCCTGGCGGCATCCGATCGCTCACCATTCAGGTCCTCCATAGGTGCTTGGAGTAGTGTGCTCTAGGCTCCCTCTCCGATATGAAACCTCCCCTTGAGCACGAGACTTCAGACCACCACATTCCAGAGACTCACCCAAAGGCAAACGATTCACCTCGAAGTTGTTGGTACAGATACAAACTACTACGAGGTAGGGTCCATTGAAATACTGCATATGCAGTATTTTCTACCGTTCGGGATGAGGGGCGAGGGATGCTAGATTAAGTGCCGACGCTGAGCGGCAAGCACGGCGGACATCATGCCGTGGGAATGGAGTTTCTCGCTGGCGTTGCTGATGTGCTTGCGAACCGTGTAGACGCTAATGAAGAGTCGCTCGGCAATCTCCATCGGACGAAGCCCAACCGCCAAAAGGCTGAGCACTTCGATTTCACGGGAGGTGAGAGGGAGGGGCATCGGCTCATCAGGGTTAGGTTCGTCGACACGGATTTCGTGGAACATGTGGATGAGCACGGTCCGGTCGCGGTCGTCGGTAGCTATGAGCGGGAACATGGTCACACGCTTGAGCAATCCCGAGGCTGACCGCATTTGTGCGTATGACACAGGTGGGATGCGCCCGCGATTGGCGGCGACGATGGCTGGGCAGTTCTGAGTGCAGACGGTCGTAGTGCCGTCAAGTGCGAGAACCTGCACGGCCTCGTAGCACTTTCGGCCAAGAACCTCGCTAGCCTTGTAACCAAGTATTCTCTCAGCTTGCGCGTTCCAGAACACGACGGTCTGGTTCAGATCGATGCCGTAGGCCCCATAAGGCGCGTCTCTCAGGCGGTCGAGTAGGTTCCCTGGGATTATGATCGTATCGGACATTTCACCGAAACCGTCCTCTTGGTGTCGCCGCAGCCACCTTCGATCAAGTATGGTCTGTCCCGGAGGTTTCTACACGAGCACATCCGATTCCTGGACAGAGTTCCTTTGGGGCCCTGATACCAGCGGGTGAGGCCTTGGAGACTACTGGAGGGGCGGCTCGCATAGCCGCGACGATTGCGGTCCTAGGTGGCACAGTGCCTCCTTGGGCCATGCTTGGGGTCGTTTTCGTAACTTCCATGCTCCAATCTGCTCTTATCAACAATGCGGCCGCCGTGATCTTGATGGCTCCCATTGGGGTCGGCGTGGCGGGGACGCTCGGGGCAGCCGCCGACCCGTTCCTTATGGCAGTGGCCATAGGGGGTCCTCCGCATTCCTTTCTCCTATCGGCAATCAGTCAAACACCATAGTGATGGGGCCCGGCGGCTATCACTTTGGCGACTATTGGAGGGCGGGGCTGCCGTTGGTGGTCCTAATAATTGCCGTATCGATTCCCCTGATCATGTGTGTTTGGCTCCTGGGAGTCTAGGAGCTTGAACATTGGGCTTAACCAGTGCCCTTAGACAATTCCTGGAATGCTGCGTCCCTGATCTCGGCTCTGGACTCAGCAGCAACGTTCTCGGATGCCTCCAAAGCAGCCTGAATTGCGTGAGTTGCAGCCTCTTCCTCGGTGAGTCCGAGGTGCGATGCGGTATGTCGAACAGCTTCAATGGAGTGCGCCAAGACAGAGTCCGCGCGCAGACTCGTACTATTCGCACTGTGGACCGCGCCGAAAATGGCTCCCCGGACGGCATCGAGGGGGTCCCCGCCGGCTTCTGCTACTGCTTCTAGGCTACCGCATATTGAGGCCTCGATGATCGTTCCAGCATCAACACCAACGTCGGCTGCAGCTCGGACAGCCCCCTCTGTGGCACCGAAAGCCATTTCCACCCCATGCCGTGTGGCATCGACAGCCTCCAAGCTTGCGTCGGCTATTGCTCGGTTGACTCGGGACTGCACCTGCCCTGCAGTAGCGTTGGCCTCGGTCAACGTTTCTATCGCTTGTTTGGTTGAAGAAGCCAATTGGTACGCTGTTACACCGGCGGCCACATCCATGCCTGGGATTCTCGGGAGATAGCGCAGGCCGGTAATCGGGAACTGGGCGGCGGAGCCCAGTCCCGGCACAATGTTGAGTGCACGGAGGTTCTCCCGCGTCTCGTTCATCAACTGGTCCATAACGATCTCGCTTTGCACCTCCCCCTCTTCCCTCACTTTGCCAAGGATGCCGAAAGTGAAGAGACCGAGTACGAATGCCATGGCGAACAGGAAGTCGTACCCGGTAAGGAATATGGCTGGGAAATCTATTGACCGTGTGGGATCGACCCACTCGATGGCGACCTCGAGATGCCTCACGCTGAAGAAGTCGACGAAGGCTCCACCGATGAGCGGACTGATTCCTGCTCCCAAATTTGCGGCGAGTGAAGCGGCTGTCAGAAAGGCGGTCGCCTGAGCCTGGGGAGCCAACTTCATCCGGATGGTAGTCGTAGAAACGTTGATGCCGGCGCTGGCTATGCCGATCAATGCGTGCAGGATGACGAGCAGAGGAATCGTGAGCGCGTACTTACCGGGCAACGTCGTGAATGTCCATCCTAGGATGACCAGGAGGTACAGCGAGGAGCAGAGTGAGAGAATTACCTTGCTCCCGTACTTGTCCACGAAAGCTCCCCAGACTCTCAGGAACAGCACGTTGGCAATTTGGCTCAACACTCCCAGGCCAACGACGAGCGACAGGGATAGCTCCAGCTTGGTCAGCATGTAAACCGCGAAGAAGGGCACAGCGAGATAGGTGACGAAGTTCCACGCGAATAGGAACTTGATCATTTGAGCGTAGTTCCTATCCCTCAGAGGAGCAGCCAACGTTCTGATTATTGGTGGCCTCGCCCCCTCGGGTCGCGTCATCAGCCGTTCCGGGATACGTGCCATCATGCTTACCGAACCGAACCCAAGCAGGATGCTGCCGAGCAGAATCGCGTAAGAATAGCCGAAGATCACGTCAGACTCGGGCACGGCTCCCTTCCACCAGTCGATATAGACTGCGGCCACCAAGCCAGTGAATGCGGCCGCCAATGTCGAAACCTTCAACCGCTGGGCGAAAAAGCCCCCCATCTCTCCCGCAGACGCCATGTCGCGTAGCCAGCTGGTCCAGCTTGTGTTCACAAATGCGGTGGCCACTCCACGAATGGCGATGAAGAACAGCAAGAGAGTGACAGCCCCTGGGTTGGGTACATCCAACAGGAATGGGATCAGTGCTACAGGAACCCAGGCAGCATACGCGGCGAAATACGACGGCACGGCAACGAGTTTCCGATTGCGGACGCGCTCCACGACGACGACCGCAGCTATCTGGACTGGCTGCATGATGAAAGGTATCGCCGTCATGATCCCGATGTGAACATTAGAGGCACCCAGAACTAGGGCGAACGCAGCAAGGAAACCGCCCGAAGCCAAGCCGTCGGCTCCGGACCCCGCGATGGTCTGAAACTTAAGAACCTTCAGTCCGAGCTCGCGCTGATGGTCCGTAAGGGCCTCATGTGGTTTGAATAGCGCCTTGAGAAGCATGGGCAGTAGCCCAATGATAGAGTGTGGGCCAATGGCTGTCCACGCATGAGTTAAGGTCCGACGGGACCGAGAGCGCGGCTCTGTGCTCAAGCTGACCTAGTGCCAACGGACAACTGAGCAGCACACTAGGGGGCTACCCCTCAAGACCGATTCGTGTCGGGTCCAAGTAAAACGAACATGCCAGGTTCCTCTGGGCTACCTATCACCGACCTCCCTGGACGGCAGGTCTAGGCTGCCACAGAGTCACCTAGCCCGCAAGATAGAGACTTGAGGCACATTGAGGCCCCTAGCCGCTTAGGATACCGAAGGGTGGCGTTTCCTGCTTGACTACGTTGCCAGGTGGTCACTACCATTCTGCCACCTCTCCGCTAACTCAAGCGACGGGCACCTCATAGACAGTTGGATCGAATGGGATGAGTCAGTGTCTGGGTGAAGGTCGCTGCCCAAAGGGGGTCCGCGATGGGATTCAAGGCTTACTATCTATGCCCTGATCAGGGGTTGCAATATGACCTGGACGAGGATCGAATCCGGTCCATACTGGAATCGGAGTCAGGGGTTCTGTGGCTGGACATATCCGAGCCGGACGCCCATGACCGAGATCTTCTGCTCGATGCTTTCGGATTCCACCCCCTTGCCGTTGACGCTGTAGTGGACACGGGAACGCAGACGGCCCGTGCCGAGGACTTCGGCAAGTATGTGTTCATCAACGCCCAAAGCGTCGACTATACAATTGACGAGGATGTACTCCAGGCAGCCGACCTAGGCGTGTTCATAGGTGCCAATTTCGTCGTGACCGCCCACAGGGTCTTTATGCCCAGTGTCGAGGCCATAAGGAAGCTTGTAGAGCTTGACGGGAGACCCTTGATGAGGGGGAGCGTGTATTTGGCCTATGCCCACCTCCAGGCGCTCCTTGAATCCATCACACCGACTCTGGACAGGATGTTGGACCGAGCCGATGAGATTGAGGATCGCATCCTCGTGAACCCGGACGACTCCGCGCTTTCGGCGGTCATGGCCTTGAAACGGTCCAGCCTAAGCCTGAGCAAGGCAATGGTGCCGCAGAGGGAAGTGTTAAATAGGTTGGGCCGACGCGAATTCGACCTGATCGGCGAGGGAAACGACTTGTATTTTCGTGACCTGTTCGAGTATCTCTTGCGCGTCCAAGCAGCAAATGACGTGGTCAGGGAACGCCTGGACATGTCCCTCGCCACCTATCTCTCGACGGTCGCCAACCGCCAGAACGAGGTCATGAAGCTACTATCCATCGTGGCGACGACCCTCATGCCCTTGGGTCTGATAGTGGGCATTTTCGGAATGAACTTCGAGAACATGCCGGGCATCCAGTTTCGTTGGGGCTACCACATTGTTTGGGCCGTGACCCTGGTCGCCCTCGGCTTCGTACTGTGGATGCTCTGGTTGAAGCGGTGGCTGGTGGGTGGCGGAAGGGTGTTGAAAAGTAGAAGGCTGAGAAGGTTTGTGCCCACAGATGTAGACCCTGTCCGGCTTACCTCGTACGTGGGCCGTGCGGCAGCTCGGTCACTGAGATGGAGGGCGCGGTGAGCAAGGCATTAGGGAAGCGATCTTGCAGCGACGATAGACGCGAAGCACTGCTCACAAGAGTTGAGAGGATTACCGAGCTGCCACTTCTCATCCTTGCCTTCGTGATGGTTCCTCTCCTTGCTGCTTCACTATTCTGGGACCTGACTAGTAGGGTCGAGAGATTGGTCCTAGTCCTTGATGTCGTGGTCTGGGCGCTGTTTGCCACGGATCTTGGAGTAAAGACGGCCATAGCGCCTGATCGTCGCGGCTTCCTGATGCGTCACTGGTTGGACGTTTTGATTGTCGTAGTCCCGTTTGCTCGGCCCTTCCGCCTATTTCGCATTGTCGTCTACGGAACCAGGGCATTCAGTGGTGTTGTCCGCATAGTCAAAGTGGATTTCCTGCTGGTCTATGCGGTTGGACTCGTCCTAACGGTTGCCACGATTGTGACCACGGTGGAAGAAGGCAGTGGCTCCCCCCTCGGCTTCTTTCCGAACTCACTATGGTGGGCTATCGCAACCGTTACCACGGTAGGATACGGGGACATGGTCCCCAGCACACCCATTGGAAGAGTTGCGGGCGTCGTACTGATGGTAGGGGGAATAGGGCTGTTCGGCGCCGTGACTGCGAACTTTGCCGCTATTATGGTCAGGAGGCAGCGGGGCAGCGACGCATTCGAAGATCTGGTCAAGGAGGTGAAGGCACTCAGAGAGGACTTAGACCAACGAGGCGGCAGACGCGATCAACTCGATGAGGCGGCACAGACCCATTCGTAGACTGCCGATCCACAAACTTATCGTGCTCTTCGGGTTCATGTGGAGCGTACCGTGGTGACGCATAGGGCCAGCT
The DNA here is from genome assembly GCA_963662435.1 of Dehalococcoidia bacterium. GTDB lineage: Bacteria > Chloroflexota > Dehalococcoidia > Lucifugimonadales > VXLM01 > VXLM01. Next base: position 815,571 of record OY759598.1, read on the forward strand.
TCACATGATGAAAGGACCATCCGACCGGTCCGACTCAGCCGCCTCCGTCGCATGCCACGGCACCGGAGAGTAGAGGGTGTGTGGCTGCGGGTCATAGTCCGGCACTGCCAGTGGCCACATGCGCAGGGTATCCAGCATTGGCAGACAAGGAGGAGATATCTCTGCCGGGGAGAGGTGTTGACTGCAGTGGATGCTCGAGCGCGACTTCATTCCGATAGCCACGGACTCTCTAGGGCCAGGTCCCACCAACTATCTCGCAGTATTGGGGTGTGAGGCCGGGCGAGTCTCTCCTGCTACCTTCACTAATGCGGCTCCGTACAAGAATATCAAGCCGGCAATGTAACCCCACATCATCAATAGAACCACTGAGGCGATGGGTCCATAGACAACGCTTCTCGGTGCGGCAAGGCTCGTAAACCAGAAAAACAAGTGCTTGCCGACTTCGAACAGTACTATGGCGACCATTGCGCCGAATGTGGCGTCCCTCCAGTCCACGTATACATTGGGAAGGTGACGGTAGACGATAGCGAAGACAATCGCTGTAAGAACCGCAGGAAGAACCGCAGAAACGGCCCCCAATGAAAGAGCCACGGCTGTCGAGACGATCCCCTGCGAGTCGGAGACTCTCTCCCCTAGACTAACCGCCACCTGAAGGAAGGCGGTTAGTCCTACGGACAGAAGGAACAGCACTCCGACCAGTGTCGCCAGCGTTAATTGCGCGAAGGTTATCTGAGCGAATTTTATACTTTCTATGCCGAACACCCTGTTCACGGCCCTGTTCGCCGCCATGAACAGGCCGTTTGCTCCCAATACGATACTCACCGATGCTGCCAGCCCTATGGCCAGCGACCCATCGAGCAGATTGTCCACGGCTTCTTGTATCAGATCCCGTGAGGTTGGGAAATAGTAGGCGAGGACTTCTGTGAGCCTGTCCCGAACAACGTCAGGGTCTCCAAAGAGGGCAATTGCCATGATTACCAATGCAACCATAGGAAGGAGAGACAGAATGGTGAAGTAGGCGAGGGAAGCTGCTAGATCGACTCCTCCCGTCTGAATGAGGAGGCGAACTGCCTTGACCATAGATACTCCACGCCAGGCAGCTCGCCCTCGGGGTAAGTCACTCGCAAGTTTCTCTGCGACTTCCGCCAGTCTATCTTCCAAATCGGGCGCGATTGGCAAGCGCGGCTCCAGAACCCTCTGTACCACGGATTGCCTCACGCTATCGCCATGTGCCTCAGTAACCTGGTACGCGGCCTCCACAATTCCAGTTGCCGCTGCTGTTACGACAGCATCCGTCTCATGGTCAGTGCCCTCGGCCTCTTGCAGGGCGGCGTCGATGGCCGTGCCAGCCACCCCCTCTATTTCGGCCAGGTCTTGCCCCGCAACGGCATCATGCGTGATTAGCTGATAGGTGGCGTCTCGTGTGGCGGCCGCTACGTCGCCGCCAGCGGCCGCCACGCCGGATACGACTCCCCCAACAGTGGCCTTTGCCACATCTTGGAGATCACCTCCCGCTTCCACAACGGCTTCGACCGCACCTTCAACGGCTGCCGTCGCGGCTTCAGCGGTGTCAATGCCGACGGAAGTAGCACCGACTATCGCCCCCTCGACGGCTTCCCGACCGACCTCCCCAACCTCGGCGTTGATTCTGGATGAACCTCGAACTGCGCCAACTACGACCTCTCTAACGGCTGGCGTGGTGACCGTAACAACCTGCCCGGTCCCTTGAACGACCCCGACAACGGTATCGCTGACAAACGCCCGTGTCTCTCCACTCATCTCAGCTACCGCGCGGACGGCGCCCTCGACGGCCTCCCTGGCCAGATTGCTAGCGCCCCGGCCAACTAGGTGCGTCGCTCCGACTGCTCTTTGGGCTGCCGACCGAGTGATGGCGCCTGTGACCGGACGACGAGCCCTCCTCTGCTTAGTGAGGGTACTCTTCACCCGGCGAGCGACAGTTTCTGAATGGCTTTGGGGCTGGTTCACTGATTAACCAAGAGGTCAATGGAGGATACGATGGACCGGACTGTGCGCTCTTGAACACAAGAAGCTTGGTGGGGCACGCTGTATTGAGGGGGCGCACTTAGACCAGTCGACTCCACCCTAGAAGAGCGGAGCCGACTGGCAAGGATGTCAACTAGCTGAGGTTCCCTCACGCCGAAGGAAACCCACTTCTTGAGAGTAGATACGGTCCCGTTCCCTGCAAGGGAGGTTGGCGAGCAGCGAGCCGCATCCCATCGGCCGACCCGTATGACAGGGAAGAAAAGCCTGTTCCCTAATCTGAGGTTGTCGACTTCACTACTACCCGAACGCCTTTGATGGTGCCCGTTACCGCGTCACGCACGGAGTCTCCGGCTGCGTCGCTCACGTCGGTTGCGGCTTCGACGGCGCCAGTTGCCACGGCCGCTGCGGCCTCCTCCACGTCGACCCCAACCGCCTCTGCCGCTTCGATGGCCCCGCGGACGGCAGCCACCGCAACCTCGGCTAGGTCCTCGCCCACCGCGGCAGCACCGCTTATGAGTTGCCTGGAAGTGTCTCGACCAGCTGTCATTACGTCGCCGCCGGTGTCGGCGACCGCTATGATGACACCTGATACCGTCGCTTGCGCGGCGGTAACCAATGACCCTCCAATTTCCTGTGTCCCTTCTATAGCTCCACGAGTGACTTGCACCACTGACTCTTCCGTCGTTACACCAATTGAGGCACCACCCTTCAAGGTGCCTTCCACCGCGTATTGAGCAGCAGTTCCCAATTCGGCTCCCACATCGCTTGACCCTCGAATGGCACCCACCACTACGTCGTGGAGCGTTGTAGTAGTGGCTATGGCGACCTGTCCCGTGCCTTCGATGACACCGATGGCGGAGTCTCTGATGACAGATCCCGCCGCGCCCCCGACCTTCCCAGTTGCCTGAAGAACGCCTACAACAGCGTCTTGTGCCAAGTGACCCGCCTCTCCTCCTACTGTACGAGTGCTCCTGAGTGCGCTAACTGTGACCTCTCTCACGGAGTCGATGCCAGCCCCTGTGACTTGGCCGGTGCCAGCCAATGTGCCAGCCAGCGAGTCTCGCACCGTCGTCCCTACTTTGCCAAGAATCGACATTACTGCCTCCTGTTCGATCCTATGATTGCCCGTATGCTATCACAAGGTTCAATTGCCGGTTTGACTGGCCCGACTTCCAGCCGCCTCGCAACAGGCAGGTCATGAGTCAATGGTTGGGGCGTCGGGATCGGCGATTCAGGGCTGGCTCGGACCCTGATCCATGGCCTGTAGGGATTCGAAGAGAAGCGAACGGGCGAAGTCGATAGCATCACTCTCGAACAGGTTGCCCAGGCTTGTGAGGTCACCCATCCACAGGTGATTGTCGGGACGCAATAGACCGTGTCCGACCGTAAGAGCAATCTCCAAGCGTCGCCACGTCTGCAACTGCCCTCACCAGCCATATTCCTCATGAGGAACACTCTCCTCAATACCTCCGCCTGTAATGCCCTGCTCGATTGTCTTTCTCTCTTGACCCTGTACCGTCCAGAGACGCTTTCATTCATGTAGTCCCTTCCGGGGGATTCCGCCCGATTCCCCGTTGCTCCACACTCGTAACAGCACACAAGTTCTTATGAGTGAGGAGCCCAACCTTGGGAACGCAATCGACCAACCGACGCTTCGACGGAGCCAAGCGACTGATCTTCCTTGCCGCCGTTCTACTGCTGGCGGCCCTCATCGCCAATCCGTCGAGCGGAGTTGCCCTCGCCCAGGGAACGGGGATCGACCTCGTCAACGCCGACCGGGAGTTTGTAGAGCGCAAGAAGGAGGGCGACTTCGTCGCCCGTCCGGTCTTCGACCGCAAGATCGATACACTCTTCTACGCCGTTCGCGACGCCGACACCGGCGAGTGGATCAGCACCATGTACCGGGTCATCGGCGGCGAGAAGCATCGCAGCGATGGCTGGGAGTACTCGTGGGGGTATCCCGCTCTCGACGAGCAGCCCGACCTCGACCCCGATCGCTCCTACCTGTTGGCCATGCTGGCTAACGCCGCTGGCGAGACTACGGCATTCCACGCCGTCATACCGGTCTACGAACCGAGCCGCATCTGGGACAGGATCCTTGCCGCACTCACCCCCTCGCGTTGGGCGAGAGCCTTCGCGGGCTGGGTGATCGAGGGAGTCCACGGAACGCTCTGCGGCGTGGTCGAGCGTGCGTCCGGCCAGGATGTCGACGACTGCGAGGGAGGATAGCCATGCCCGACATCCTGACGGGAACTCCTCCCGAGCTCACCTACGGCCACGAGATGGTGCGCCAGGCGTGGACGGTCGTGTGGGCCATAGCGTCCGGCGCCCTGGCCGTCATCCTGGGCTGGATGGGACTGAGCCTCATCATGTCCGAGCACCTCGGCCGCAATCAGGCCGGGTGGCGCGAGACGGTTCCCCGTCTCGTTCTCGGTCTCGTGGCTGCAGCCTCTTCATTCTGGTGGTGCGCCCTCGTCCTCGACGTGGCCGACGCCGTATCCGGTTTCGTGGCCGCTGAGATGAACGTCACGCCGGGAGACCTCCTCAGGGCTCCCCTCGACACGTTCCTCACGGCCGTGCAGGCCGGGAGCGTGGGGATGGCGCAGCTGCTGGCCCTGCTCTACCTGGTCTACGGGTTCTTCGTCCTCTACGTGCTGGTGCAGATGGTCCTGCGCCTAGCGCTCATCGACATCCTGATAGCCCTCGCGCCGATAGCGCTGGGCCTCTGGATCCTGCCGCACACGGCTGGATGGGGCCGCCACTGGCTGCGGCTCTTCATGACGACGGTGTTCCAGCAGGCGATCCAACTCATCGCCCTCGCGTTCGGCTTCGGGTTCCTCAAGGAGTTCGCGGAGATAGCGGCATTCGAGCCGGTGCAGGACCTGGTCTGGAAGCTGCTGATGTCGCTGGCCTTCGTCTACATGGCGACGCGCGTGCCGTCGATGCTGGGCAACGCGGGGACCTTCGATGCCTGGCTGAGCACGCTCTACTTCGGGATGAACCTGCCCGGGACGATGGTCCGCGCGGCGAAGAGCGTTGGAATGATCGCGGGTGCAGCCGGAGGACCTGCGGGCGTTGCGGTGGGTGCGATGGCCGCGAGCGCGGGCCTTTCAGCCGCGGCGAGCGGAGTCAACTCCGCAGCTTCGCTGGCGACCCCGTCCGCTGGCGGCGGTGCCGGTGGAGGAACCCCCAGGAGCAGCGGGGAATAGCGCTGAGAACTTACGAGAACGAAGTACAGCCAGCGAAGCTAAGAGGGCTAACGGCAGACACGAGAAAACAAGAAAGACCGGGCACGGAAAGCGCCCGGCAGCGGAACAGAGAAAGGAGAAGAGCGAATGGCAGACCTGACGCAGACCATATCGAACCTGGTGGGCATCCTGCTGGGAGTCGTTGGCGTAGTGGGTGTGGGCTTCTTCATCTACGGGGCCTACATGTACCTGACGGCGTCCGGAGCACCTCACCAGATGGAGCGCGGGAAGAGCGCGATGATGACGGCCCTGGCGGGCATCATCCTGGCGATGGTGGCCTACGGAGTCGTCGAGCTGGTGATGGACGCGGTTGTTGGATCGCCCGTGGACCCGAACCTTCCCGACCCGACCGGCGTCGAAAGCGATAGCGAGTAGGCGGACGCGAAGAAGGAGAGAACCATGAGAGAACACGAGGTACCCACCCACGTGCAGGCCGAGGACAAGGTGCTGCTGTGGTTCAGCTTCCCTCAGATCGTGGCGATTACGGCGGTGTGCGCCCTGTCCTACGGTGCATACCGCTATGCCCCCGTCGGTCCGTCGGAAGCGAGGATTGCTCTGGCCGTCCTCTTCGGCCTGACGGGGATAGCCGCGGTCGTCGGGAAGATCGGAGGCCGTCGGCTGCCCCTGGTGGCCGCCGACCTGCTGAAGTACCGGCTGGGAGCCGGCCTCTACATAGGGACGGTCTCCCAGCTGGTGCGCGACGAGCCGCCCGCGCCCGTCCAGCCGGTGCGGAGCCGTGCGGAATCCCTGCGGCTGATGGCCCGGAGGTCGCGCCTTGCCCTCCGAAGACTGCAAAGGAAGATGCGCGGGCAGAGGGGTCGCCGAAACGGAAGGATGGTCCTTCGCCCGCGCGACCTGTTCGGCAAGCTCCGCAGCCGCAATAGTACCGGCAGCAAGCTCGGAGGCGGACGTGATGCATCCGCGAGGAATGGTAAGAAAAAGCGCCGGAGGTTCTGGCGCTCCTTCCTGGGGGCGGCGGTCGTGGCCGTGCTGGCGGCGACCGCATCGCAGTCCGCGGCCACAGTCGTCCTGGCCGACGGGCACGAGGAGATCGAGCGCTGGCGGGACGAGATCGACTTCGAACTGACTGATCCCGTGCCCGGACGAAGGGTATTCGTCGAGAGGCTTTCGGTGACCGGCGACCGGGCCGAAGTGACCCTGGCGGCCGCCACCGACCTGGACATTCGGGTCCGGGCCTTCGGTGGGCCGGATGGTGACTGGCTCCGGTTCTGGGGATCTGCGAGGCTCGCGGAGGGGGAGCGGATCGACTACTCCCTTCCCCTTCACGGCCCGGTACCGTCCTTCACCTTCTCATGGGAGGACGGTCTCGAACAGGCCGGGGCTCTCACGATCACCCACGAGAAGATACCGCACTCGCTCCCGGCCGCCGAGAACGAGCTGTGCAACGTCAGGCTCACCTCACTCGCGTGGAGTCCCGGCGAAGTCAGCGGCGTCATCGATTCTGAGTGCTCCGTCCTCGTCGTGGAGACGGTCGAGTTTCAGACGGTCGCCGGACATGTCGAGGTCGCCGAAATGGCCCTGATGGATGCCGAGGTTACTGAAGTGATCGGAACGGTCTCCGCATCGTCGGGCGGGTCGCGCGTGAGCGTGCCGTTCGTCCCCGACGACTCGACCCGTTTCAGCCTGCCCGTTGGCGATGGTGAGGCCGTACACGACGTGAGCGTAGACGTGACTCTTCAGGCCACCCTCAGTATCGCGGTGCCTCCGCTAACGACACTCACTCACGTCCCGGAGAGGACCGAATACCGAACCGAGACGGTGAGCCTGCTGAGGCGGGGAACTTCCAGGACGGTGAGCGAGACGGTCACCGTTACTCACGACGACGGGTCGACGACGCAGCATGTGATCTCGGCCGTCCTGTCGATCCCCAGCAAGACCGTCCGCAAGGACGTGACGCTCACCATCGTCCACCCGGAACGAGTCGAATCCGAGACCCTCGAGCGAGAACCCTTCGCAAAGGTCAGGGAAGAGAGACTGTCGATGTCCTCCGCAGTCGGGTCCGACGACCCTTTCGCGGTGCTCGTGCTTCCTGAGCCCGAGCCGGAGGAACCGCCCGCCGAGCAGACGCCCGCGGGCGATCTCCGCAGCTGGTTCGACCAGCTGGGATGGGATTGGCCGTGGTGAAGCGGGCAGCGACCCTGACGGCGCTCACCGTTTCGGTCCTGGTCTCGATGGGGGCCACGCCTGAAGAGGAAGCAATGCTGCACGCCTTCGACCGTGCGCTCACCGCGCTGGCCTACGCAGCGGCGGGGCTCTGCGTCTTCGCCATCGTATGGGCGGGATTCGTGCTGATGGCAGAGGGAAGCGGCGAGCGTGGAGGCGGGGCGAAGAACGCCGTGGTCCTGGCGGTGGTCGGCCTCGTCCTGGTGCTCTCCGCCAAGGGCATAGCGACGCTGCTGCGCAGTGGCATCGTTCCGTTCCCATTCCCCTAGTTCACGGAAGGAGAACCCGTTGAGGAAACTGATCGAACGAATCACGAGTCTCAGGGCGGTCGGGACACCCGAAGGGGCCGGATCGCAGACAGGTGAACAAGCAGAAGAAAAGGAAGCCGAGCGCAACCTCCCACCGGACCCTTCCCACTTCTTCATGCTGTCGCACCTGGAAGAAGAAGGCCCGGTGCGATTGGACGGGGTGAAGCTCGGCGTCTGCGAGGTGATGGGCCTCGAGATAGACGAGCCGAAGCTGGGAGCCTTCGCCGGGGCGCTCAACGCCTGCGACTTTCCCTTCCAGCTGCTCATCCGGCAACATCCCCCACGTCTCGGAGGACTCCGGACGAAGCTCGATGAGGCCCAACCGGAGAACCTTCCACCGCAGACGGAGGCGGCAGCGGAGTCGCTCGGACGTCTGCTCACCGAGCTGGAGTCCCGCGACGGCGTCCTCGATCGGCGCTTCTACGCCGTATGCGAGTTCCCGCGCATCGAGGAACTGCGTGGTCTGCTGGCAAGAGCAGGGGTGTCGGTGCATCTCCTCAGGGGACGGCAGCTCAGGATGTTTCTCGTATCAGCAGCCCTCGGGGGCACGCCCGCCGAGTATGACGAGGAGGCCACCGTGGAGGTGGAGATCAACCGGAGGGACATGCGCATTGGCGACCGGCTCGTGCGTTCCCTCCACCTGGGCAAATGGCCTCGCTCCCTCGCCCCCGGGTTCCTGCAGGGACTCATGGCTGCGGGAGCGCCGATGGACCTGTCGATCCACCTCGGTTCGATACCGGCCGAGCAGGCCGCGCGGACGCTCGAGTGGCAGAAGGTCAGGTTCGAGTCGGCGCAGTCGCTGTCCCTGAAGCGGGGCAGGAGCCTTTCCCCCGAGGCGGAGATCGCCCTCGAGGACGTGACCAGGCTCAGGGACGATGTGCAGCGCGGACGCGAGAGGCTGTTCCACTCGTCCCTATCGGTCACGCTTCACGCGAATGACGAGGACTCCCTTAAGGAGATGACGCAAAGGGCGAAGGGCCACTTCGCGGCAACCCTGGGCAAGCTCGACAACCTCTCCTTCAGGCAGAGGGAAGGAATGCTTTCGACGCTGCCGTTGGGACTGAACGCTGTTGCGACGTGGCGGACGCTGGACACATCGACTCTGGCGAGGCTCTTTCCCTTCTCGCCGCCCGACCTCGACACGAGGAGCGGTACCCTCTACGGGATCGACATGCGCGCCTGCGCACCCGTGGTATACGACCCTTGGGACGGGACGCACCTCAACGCAAACACCGCGGTGCTGGCCCGCTCCGGCTCCGGAAAATCCTTCTCGACCAAATTGGGTGTGCTCAGAGGCCTGACGCGCGGCGTCACCGCCTACGTGATCGACCCTGAGGGAGAGTACGCCGACATGGCCCGCGCCGCGGGCGGGCGGGTGCTGTCTCCGGGTGTCCCCGGCCAGGGCATGAACCCCTTCGTCATCGACAAGGGCGACTCCGAGGAGCTCCTCCAGCGCATCGGCAGCCTGCGCCGCCTCATCGAGGTGATGGTGGGCGAGCGGTTGAGCGCCGAGCGCCGAGCCTCTCTCGACCACGCGCTGGCGGGCTACTATGCCAGGCCCCGCGAGCGCACTGGGTTCCGCGATTTCTACGAGTACCTGCAGCAAGAAGAGGCGGGCGACCCGGACATCGCGCGTCTTCTGAGGCCCTTCGCCACCGGGAGTCTTCGCAACCTGCTCTCCGACGAGGGCGACGACCTGCTCGGCAACGAGGCCCTGGTCACCGTCTTCGACCTGCGTCTCCTGGAGCCTGAACTCCGTCCCGCGGCGGCGATGGTCTGCACCGAGACGGTGTGGGCGGCGGCGGCCCAGGACCCCAAGCCCCGTCTGCTGGTCGTCGACGAGGTATGGAGCATCATGCAGCACCCCGAGGGCGCGGCCTTCATGGTCTCGATGGCGAAGCGCGCCCGCAAGCACAGGCTCGGCCTGCAGTTCATCACCCAGGACGTCCAGGATCTCTTGAGTGAGGACTCTTCAAGGGCCATCACCGGGCACAGCGGGCGAGCCCTCCTCCAGAACGCTGCGTTCAAGCTCCTGCTCCAACAGGACGCGGCGGCCATAAGCACGGTCGGCGACGCCTTCGACCTGCCGGAGGACCTCCAGCGATGGCTGCTGTCGTGTCCTCGCGGAGACGGCCTGCTCCTGTCGAAGGGACACCGGTTCCCTGTGCGCATCGAGGCCACCCCTGAGGAGACGGCGGTAATTGAATGGCGACCCGGCAGGCATTAGGCAGGATATGTAGACCCGTCTGCAAGAGGAAGAAGGAAAGGACAGAGATCTGTGAAGCCGTATCCAAGGAACCTCAAGAACCTGCTGTTCGCAAACGATGAAGGGAAAAAGGATCCGGTCCTGCTGGCGGTGACGCCGCCGCGAACGGGAGAGCGGACGCTGCTGGGCGTCGAGAACCTCCTCCAGTCCATTGCGGTGCCGGAGCCATTCTCCCTGGAGTTGGCGGGAGACGCCGACGGCGTGACCCTCATGGCCCGCTGCCTCGACGACCAGGTGGTGCGCGGACAGATCGCCGCCCACTACCCTCAGGCCCGCATCCACGAGGTGGGGGTGGAGGACGATCCGCTGCGCCTCGAAGAGGGCGAGCAGGCGTGGACGATCACCCTGCGGGCCGACGGTCCCGACTACGTGCCGCTGCGGGTCTTCAGAGACGACGACCTGCTCGACACCGGCTCGGACCCTCTCATCGCCCTTCTGGGGGCGCTGTCCGACCTGCGTCTCGGAGAGCGCGTCGTTTCGCGGCTGCTGCTGCGCTCCCTCGGCCCAGACTGGTCGCAGGACCATCTCGAAAAGGCCCACCGGCCGGCTGTTGAGAACAGGCGAGACCCTTCGTACACCTACCAGACGGGGCCGCTCCGGATGGACGGAATCACGATGGCCGTGCTCGGTGCGGCGGCGCTCGCGGCGATAAGGGCCTACCTCTGGGTGCAGAACGGCGAGGCGTGGAAGGCCGTCCTGATGGGCGCGGGAATAGCACTCGCCCTGGGGATCGGCGGATGGGCGTGGCACCGCTGGAGAAAGGCGCGTTCCCGCGTCTTCGACCCGCTGCTGATTCGCGAAAAAGTCTCCCGCATCGCCTTCGACGCCGAGCTTCAGGTCACCGCAGTGCTGCCCCCGGAGGCGGGAGAGAAGCGAGCCGACGAGCTCCTGGAGCGGGTGGCGGCAGCCTACCGCCATTACGATCATCCCGCGGGGGCGCGGTTCAAGCTGGGCAAGATGAGTGAGGTCGTCACCGACCCGGCCACGATGCATTCCACCGGTCCCGGCCTCTTCGGTAGCAGGAGCGTACTGGGTGTTCGAGAGGTCGCCTGCCTGTGGCACCCGCCGGGAGCCGGAGACGAGACGCCCCTAGTCGAGCGCTCTGGGGCCAGGATGCTGATGCCGTCCGCGCGCGGCGTCCGGGGAGGCGCGCCGGTCGGGCACACGACGGACGGAAGGGCCGGGGAAGTAAAATTCTCCGGCGACCTGCTGCGCCGTCACCACCTCTACGTCGCACGTACGCGAATGGGCAAGTCCACCCTCATGCACCACGTCGTCGTTCACAAGATGAGGGAGAAGGCGGCGGGCAGAGACGACGACGCCATCGTCGTCGTCGATCCGCACGCGGACCTCGTGGCTGGTCTGCTCGAGCACGTCCCCGATGAGATCGCCGGCCGCGTTCGCCTCATCGACCTGGCGGACGAGCGGGGAGCCCCCGGAATCAACCTGCTGGACACCCGGATATTTGCCGACCGCGACCGCACCGCGGACTCCGTGGTGCGCGTGGCGCGGGGACTCTGGGACCAGTGGGGGCCGAGGATGCAGTCGATTCTCGAACAGACCGTCAAGACCCTCCATGAGGGGAACGAGCGGATGAATGAAGACGAGCAGTACACGATTCTCGACGGGCTGAAGCTCCTCTCCGAGGACAGGACTTTCCGCAACGCCGTGCTGGAGAAGGTCTCCGACCCCTACCTGCTTGAGTGGTGGGCCAGGGACTTTTCCTCGTGGCACCGCCAGTACAGGGCTGAGGCCCTCGCCCCGGTGCAGACCCGCCTCTCGTACTACGCGTCGTCGAAGCGGGCCAGGGCCGTCCTGGGCCAGCGCCGGTCCACCATCGACATGCGCAAGACCATTCTGGACGGCGACGTGCTCCTCGTCTCCACGGCACAGGGGACGGCGGGTAGGGACGTGGCCGCACTGGTGGGCGCCTCGCTCCTCAACCTCGTGGACTCCGTGATCCGAGAGCAGGGCGGCCTCTCCCCGGACGAAAGGCGCGGGGCGCTCATCGTCGTCGACGAGATGCAGTCGATGCCGGGCGTGGACTACGAGTCGATGCTCAGCGAGCTTGGCAAATTCGGGGCGTCGTTCATCCTGGCCACCCAGAGCCTCGCCAAGCTCGACGACCTCTCGCGCACCATGCGGGACACCGTCCTCGCCAACGTGGGGTGCCTCGCCGTGTTCCAAGTTGCGGGGAACGACGCCCGGCAGCTGGTGTGGGAGCTGGGCAAGGACAGGGTGTCCGAGGACGACATCACGTCGCTTCCGGTGCACCACTGCTACGTCCGGGCGACCGTCGGGACCGAGCGGATGCCCGCCTTCTCGATGGAGGTCATGAAGCCGGAGCGTGGGAACCCGGAGAAGGCAGCCGGCATCCGGGCGGACGCGGCATCGTATCTGACTGCGGCCAAGGTCATGGCCGCTGGCGAAGTCGAGTCGGGCAGGCGCGTTGAGGATTTTCGTAATGGGCTGAGCGACCTGAAGGACATGCAGGAGCACTCCCGGGGACAGGACCCTCAACAGGCTCCCCAAAAGAAGCGGAAGGTACGTACCCGCAACGTCAAGTCTCCCAACACGGAGTCCGGCGGAGAGGTCCAATGAACAACGAAGTTAGGGAACTGACATACCTGAGGCATCTGGCCTCCATGCCGTACATTGACCGCCTTGAGCTGGCTGCCGTATCGGGCGCGTCCGACCGCTCGGCCTACGACGCCATGGCGGGTCTTGAACGCCGGGGACTGGCGTCGTCCGTCCCCCACGCCACCGACCTGCTGAGGTCGACGCGGAGATTTTTTCTCGCGGCCGCGGGACTCCGTCGTCTCGCCGCCCTGGAAGGCGTCGACCTTGACAGAACACTTCGCACGTACCCGGTGTCCGCCCGTTGGCGGCGCATCCTCATGGTGCGGCTGGACGCCGCGGCGGTCATCTACCGGCTTGCGTCCTTCATCGCCGCCGAGCAGGGTCCCATAGGGCTTCGCTGGTATAGGGCCGCCCCTCTCGACGCCGCAATCGAGCTTTCCGGCGGGAGGACGTTGGGGGTTCTCAGGCAGGGGCTCACGTCGGACAGGACGGGCTTTTCCAAGCGGCTCTGGCGGCTGCGAGAGGGGCCGTTGCCCGGAGCCGTCCTGATGCTCATGCCCGACGAGGTGCGGCTGATACATGCCCGGAGGGTTCTTGCCGAATCGCACGTGCCGGCCCTGCTCGCCCTGGAGCGGGACGCGGCCTGGGCCGGTCCCGAAGACCTCGTCTGGCGTGTGCCGTCGGTATCAGCAAACCTCGACCTGCGCTACATCCTCTCCTACGTGGACCGGGCCGGCGGACTATCCACCGAGCCCGAACCGCTGCGGGCGACTCTCCCCGAGGACATCAAGGTGGAAGACCCGGAGCAGAAGATCCCGGACTGGATGCTGTCGACTGTGCTGAAGCCCGTCGAGAAGCGCGTCCTCGACCTGCTCTTCGACTGGCCGGGCATCGCGCCGGGCCACCTGCGGGAACTCTTGGGCGTATCGCGCCCTCGTCTCTACGAGATCACGGGTCGCCTGACCGATGCCGGACTGGTACGGCGGGTTGCCATCGGAGGCCGGCGTCTGGCTCTCAGCGACCGGGGACTGGCGCTCCTGGCCCGAAGGGACCGCACCTCAGTAGGCGGGGCGAGAAAGCGATGGAGCGTCGAACCAATCGACCCCTCCGCGTACGTAGGCTGGCGCAACGTCTCGGGCAGAAGAAGCCGTCAGCTGCTCAGGAACATAGAGCACACCTCGGCCGTTCACGCCTTCATCGCTGTGCTGGTGAAGCAGGCACGCTCCCTGGGCTGGGAGATTGGGCAGATGGAACCGCCCTTCCGAGCGTCGAGGCACTTCCCATACGGCCACTTGCCCGCGAGGGCGGGAGGCACACGTTCCGTCCATCCCGACGCCTTCGGCGTGCTGCGCCGGGGCTCGATGACCTGGCCCTTCTTCCTGGAGTGGGAGCGTCGGGCCGTGCGGCCCGCCACGATGGCGAAGCGGATCGCGCCCTATCTTCGCTACTACGCCTCCCACCGTCCCACCGACGACCACGGTGTGCAGCCCGTCGTCCTCGTCGTCTTCCAGGACGAGCTTGCGTCCACTCACTTCCTTCGGGTGGCCCGAGAGGAGATGGACCGCACCCGGGTCGAGGTTCCACTCCGGGTCTCCCACGAGGCCGCACTGGACGGCCCGGGACCTCTGGGGCGCGCGTGGCGTGAGCCCGGAGACTGGGGGACCGTCCACGCCCTGCCGGCAGTCTGAACTACGAACCCAATGGAGGTTGCCCTAAATGCGTCTGTACTACATCGACGAGTCCGAAGGTCCAAGATATTACGTCCGATCCGCCCTGGGGGTCGACGCCGAGATTTGGAACGTCTTCTTCACGAACATCCACGAGTGGAGGCGGGAGCTCCACGAGAGCTACGGCATTCCGCCGGACAGAGAGCTTCACGCCTGCGACCTGCTTGCGGGAAGGGGGCTGCTCGTCCGCAACGACAATGGCGACGAGAGGCTCACAAAGCGACAGGGAGCCGAGGTCTTCCTGGAAGGCTTGCGCCGCGTCGAGAACGCGGCACAGGGTATGGGAGGAATTGAGGTCATCAACGTCTGCCTCCACAAGCCTGATGTGAAAGCGTACGAGCAGGTCAGCCTTGACCGGCTCCTCAACCGCATCAACAATTCGGTCAGGGCCGCAGGCACACACGCCTTCCTCATCTTCGACGAAGGCAAGGAGGCGATGATCACGCGTGCCTACCGTAGGCTCAGGATATTCAATCCCGTGCCAAGCAGGTATGAGCTGTGGGAGGAGGGCGAGAGGACGAGGAACATCCCCGTGGAGAACGTCATCGGAGACCCCGCCTTCCGCAGTTCGGACGGCGACTACCTGCTGCAGATGGCGGACTTCATCGCGCACGCTCTACTCAAGCAGGAGGAGAAGCCCGTGCCCAGAGTCCAGGACCTGGGTATCCGCGAAGCCTTCTCCGTCCTTGACCGCGCTCTCAACCGGAAGGCGTCGCGCCGGGACCCTCAGGGGATCGTCAGGGGGTGAAGTGGATGTACCTCAGCCCTCGTGAATCGACGGACAGTTTCTCCCCAAGATAGGGAAGAAAATCACTGACGTAGACCGGTTGCGTTGCGGATTAAGTCACTGATCCACGAAGTGTGTAACAGGCATGCACGTGCACGCAGGCAGACAAGGACTTAGACAGCCATCGGTCGCGCCCCTGAGGGACTCTCAATGGGAGCCCATAAGCTGCCTCCAGACTAGGAAGTGCAGCTTAAGGCAAGGTACTGTCCGTTTTTGGGCGCTGTGCGGTCGCCCGGCAAGGTGATCGCTGTGCGCTGCCGATCAAGGGAAAACGACCATTCTGTGCATGATATAGTCATTTGGTGCTACTCTCAGGCACTAAACACCTAAGTAAGAACGGAGGACTACCGAATATGGCCACAGGGGACAGTTCGCTCAAGCCTATGGATCGGCCAATCATAAGAGTGAAGTACGAGGGGCCAGGAGTCGAGGACGGGTCTATTGATGCAGGTGCTCTCGTTTCGTCTCTATCGGCCATCCAGGGACTAACTGAGCTTATTCATAGAGATATGAAAGGCTCTTCCGGAGAGGTGAATGTACGGGTCATATCAACTTTTCGTGGCTCTTTTGGATACGAGGCTGCACTGAACGTCTTAGGTTATGTAGGAGACGCCATAAGTATTGCCATTGGGGTCGGACAACTGGTTTTGCTAGCTACACGGCGTCGTGACCAGAGGGTGCCTGATGAAGGTGAAGGCGATAGATTTGAAAGGCTGATAAAGGACCCGGCAGTCCAGCAACACGTTACGAATATCATAGCGCCCCAGCAGGGTCATGGTATAGTCAGGCTTTTGCTGGAGGTAGGCGATGACAGGCTAGTTGCCGAGCGAAAGATGCTGCCTGATTTGACCAGAGATGTGCCACTAGACTCCGCCCCACGTGCTACAGTTTCTACTGAGAAAGTTACCCTGAGGATCATCTCTGTTGCGTTCAAACGAAGTAACAAGTGGCGGCTTGAATGGCGAGACGGACAGGAAATCAATGCCCAGATAAAAGATCCTGACTTCTGGGATGCGATCGAGGGGCGGAAGCGAGACTTTCGATACAATGATCGCCTAGAGTGTGTTTTGGAAGTCACAAGAAGACCAAATGCACGTCGGCAATCACCGCGATACGTCGTTACTAAGGTATACAGGATAATCGACCCTGAGGGTCGCCAGTTTCCCATACCTAGAATGCAGAGGTAGTGCATCTTCAGAATGCGTTCAGATTCGTTTTGCGCCCTATGG
The DNA here is from genome assembly GCA_963662435.1 of Dehalococcoidia bacterium. GTDB lineage: Bacteria > Chloroflexota > Dehalococcoidia > Lucifugimonadales > VXLM01 > VXLM01. The sequence goes on from OY759598.1 coordinate 831,904, forward strand.
AGCGTGCGCGACGCACGGGACTGTGTTGCAGTACCTCCGCTACCGGTTCTGAGGATCCGGCCATCTAACAAATGCTTCTGGGCGGGACAGGCACAGGTCGTCTGTGGATGTAAGGTCCGACGGTCAGCGCAATGCCCTCTCGACGGCTTTCGGCTTCTTTTTGTACCGGCCAACGACTACTGCAGCGTTAGTCTGTGCATCACCGTACTGCAAAACGACCACATAGCTGTTGTGGTGTTCTGAACCTCGATCTGGCAGGTCCTCCTGCCTGGCATACCACGATCCGACGGCGATAAGGCGGATCACCTGGTTTCGCGTTTCGTCGTGTGTGGTCCGTTCGCTAATCCCGGATCGATACTTGGCTTCCAACAGCACCAACCCCCGGTTCCCAAGCCTTATCAATACGTCGGGTTCGGAGTCTCCCTCCTTTACGGGCCGGCTCGGAGGTGGGGAGAGCTTCGGCCAGAAGAGCAACTCGACGAACGGAACGGCGTCGAGGATCTGAGAATGCACTGCTTCCGGGAACGATTGGCGCATGAGCTCTCCCAGAACTTGACATTTTAGTGCGACGTCACTCAGCAGCGGGCTGAAGTAGTACCAGGTGCACGCATCTTCGGAATTCTCGCTGAGGATCCTCGGCAACCCGCTGACCCTCCCTCTTTGGTAGGTCTCAGCCAGCTTGTCGAGCAGCGACGGATGCGCCGTGTCGGTATGCCGAAGCAAGGGATGAAGCTCCGGACTCGTCCAGACCCTGACCCCGGAGTCGCTTAGCACATAGTCGTCCATTTCGAGCTTCCTTGCATTGGAGATCAGGCCGTAGCGGCGAGCCGACCGTTAAATCTCCTTCTGCTTTTTGCTTCTGACACTTTGTGGTACGTTAGGTGCCAATCCAACAAAGTCCCGTCTCTTGTGATTGGTGTCCCTACGCCTCAAAAGGAGAATCTTCTGTTCAGTCTCGGCTAGGAGGCGTCGCGCAGGGACCGACAAAGGTTCGTCGTGGGATTAAGAGGGGGAGTCAAATTCCCGACGAATGGGTACTGCGCCAGTCCAATGACGGCTTCGTGTGCAAAAAAAGCCATACGGTCAAATTGCACATGCCGCTTCGGCATCCCCTTCGAGAGCACAATGGTCTTGCCAACTTCCGATACTGACTTAACCGCGAGAGCCTTCCAAGCGTGACTCACATGCGGGACACTCGGGCGCATCGGAGGCCGCTTCGGCCCTACGGGCCAGGCGTCTCATACTCTCCCGATAAAGACGACGCACCTGCTCCTTGTCTGCCTCCGGCAGCTCTTCCCAGGACCTCGGCATACCGGGCCCGCGTCTGAACTGCAGATGCATGCGTTCCAGCATCTCTCTATCGCCCGTCTCAATGGAATCTTCCATCTCCCGTCTCCTCTTCGCAATTAGGCAATTTCCTGATGGAGTCAATGATAGGCTTCCATTCACTCTATCCTCATAGGCGCTTGTATCTGGACCATTTCGTCAGGCACACCGAAGTGCTCCGCCACCTCCCAGACCTCGCTCAGACCCTCCTCCACAGCCTCACCTGCATTCAGGAGAAGTGCACGGGCGAAGTCCTCGGCCTCTCGCTCGAACAGACTGCCCAAGCTCGTGTGGTCGCGTATCCACAGGTGGTTGCCGGGATGCAGAAGCCGGTGGCCTATAGCGTGGGCTATTACCCACCGCCGCCACCGGGAATCGAGCCTCTCGGCCACGCTGATGAAATGACCCATCAACATCTCTTCCTGGATCTTCAGCGGCCACGGCTTTACGACCAACCCCAAGAGATTGGCCACCTCCTCGGCGTCCACCCGGCCGTGCAGCCCCAGCTTCCGCCGTAGTTTTACGGCCTTCCGTTGCGCACGGTTCATCCCTCAACCCTCTTTCTCCGTCTCTGCTCCCGGACGAACCGGATGAAATCCATGATCGACTCAAGGTCCTCCATGGGTAGGCCCTCTATGGCGTTCCTGAAGGATACGTCGGCCTCCTTCAGTATCTCCGCCTCCACCACGTCCCTGCCCAGTAGCCAGTCGGTGCTAGTCTCCAAGCGGTGGGCCAGCTCCACCAGATGCTCATGGGTGGGCTTCATCTTTCCCGCCTCCCACGACCAGACTGCGTGGGGAGTGACTCCCAGCAGCTCGCTCACCTCTTTCTGGGTGAGGCCGACCTTCAACCTCGCCTCTTTGATGCGGGCGCCTATGCTCTTCCACCTGTAGCCCCGGTCATCGGTCATCGGTAGATTCACTCCTGATCAACAGTCAAAGTTTGGGAATACTGACTCGGTAGGATAGCACAACCGTTCTTGCGCTTCCATCTGGTTTATGCTTATAATATACCATAATCATTACTTAGTATACGAGAGGCTTTTCAACCCCCCATGAAACGACGGGAACGCATCATCGTCCTGCTCAAGAGCCAGGCCCTCTGGGCAAGACTCGACATTCTCGGCCGCTCCCAGAACTGGCTCGCCAGGGAGATCGGGATCAGCCGCGGATACCTGTCCACGCTGATCAACCAAGGACGCGCCCCTTCGGGACGTATCCGCAGGCGAATGCAGGAGGTTTTGGGAGTCGAGGACTTCGACGAGCTATTCGCACTGGAGCGCCACGATGATCGCCCGTAATTCGCCCCGTCTTCCCGTCTACTCCGGCCGCCCCGTGATCGGTGGCCGTGCCATACCTTACGGCAGCGGCGAGCTCCCCGACGACTTCGGCAGACGCCTCGTCCGCTTGAAACAGTCCAGCGGCCTCACCTGGTTCGAGTTCTCCGAGGCCATGGGAGTGGAGCTCAAGCAGGTGCTCAGGTGGCGGAAGGGAACGGAGCCGTGCGGAGGCGCCTACCATTCCCTCGTGCGCCTCGCGGCTTGGATACCTGGAGGTCTAGACATCCTCATGGGAGAGGATTTTCTGAAACCCATCAGAAAGGAGCGACGATATGCCACGCAAGCGTATACAACTCAGAAGATCTGAGTACACGTTGACCAGCGATTTTGCCGAGGGACTGGAGCGCTTCAAGGAAGCATCCGGTTTGTCATGGGCCGAGATAGCCCGTCTTCTCGGCACGAGCGTTCTTAACCTATGGAGATGGAGGAAGCGGGGAGTCCTGCCGAATATGCGCCACCTGCTCGCCCTCCAGAATCTGGCCGACAGCAAGAACCTCGGCCACCTGCTCCCAAAAGCAAGAGTCCGCGAATAGACATCGACCTTACGAAGAGGTGATTACCATGCATGACAGACTACTGAGGCGTCGAGACGTTGAGAGGATCACGGGCATGAGCCGCGCCTCGATCTACCGGCTGATGCAGAAGGGCGTTTTTCCACGTCCCGTGAAGGTCGGTTCTACCGCCGTCAGGTGGAAGGAGAGCGACATCGCCGCTTGGATAGAGTCCCGACCTGTGGCGACGAGCGAACTCGACTCGAACGCCGCCTGAGAATCGCCGAGTCGGCATGGCGCGACTAGGCCGCGAGGTAGTCCGCCCACTGCTGCATGAGCGTCCGGCGACGGTCGAAAAGGTCGGACCGGGCATATGCCTGCTCCACGCTGCCGCCGAGTTGATGCGCAAGTGCCGCCTCCCCGACCGCCCAGGGCGTGTCCGTCAGTTCCATGGTCCACGTCTTGAAGGACGTTCGGAACCCGTGAACGGTCGCCTGGTCCGCGAGGCCGGCCTTACGGAGTATATTCGTCAGGGTCATGTCGCTCAGCATCCGGCCGGGCCGCAGCGGGGACGGGAAGCACAGCCTGGAACCGTCTTCAAGTTGCTGGGCCAGCATCAACACGTCGAGGGCCTGGTCGTTCAGGGGTACCCTATGCTCAACGCCTGCCTTCATCCGCGAGCCGGGTATCGTCCAGGCCGCATCCTCTATATCAATCTCGTCCCAAGTTGCTCCCCTTGCCTCGCCGGAACGCGCCGCCGTGAGAACCAGGAATTTCAGACAGTGTTTCGAAGCAGGTGACGTCTGAGACGCATCGACGGTCCTCAGTGCCGGTCCCACCTCCCGGTAGGGAAGCGCCCTGAGATGTGCCTTGACCTTGGGCATAGAAGGCAGTGCGCCGTCTATGGCTTCTCCAGCAGGGTTGTTCTCGATCAACTCACTCGCCATCGCCCACCTGAAAATCGTTCGCATCCTCTGCCGCACTCGCCGGGCAGTCTCGGGGCGTGACGACCAGATGGGCGTTAGGACAGTCAACACGTCGGTGCGGCTTATCGTGTCGATAGGCTTGCTGCCGATCTTGGGGAAGGCGTGACGCTCGAGGGTCTGAATCCATGCCCGCGTGTGGCTCCCGTTGCGCCAACGAGGCTTGTTGGCTTCGTGGACTGCATAGGCGGCGTCGCTGAAAGTAGGGTTCGAGGGCTTCCGCTTGTCCGCTACAGGATCCCTTCCATTCCCAATCGCCTCGCGGTTGTCAGATGCCCGCTTCCTCGCCTGACCCAGCGAAACCTTCGGATACCCGCCCAGGCCGATGTCGCGCCGTCGACCGTCAACGGTTATCCGCTGCACCCAGCTCTTGCGGCCTTTCTTGTTTATGAATAGGTGCAGACCGTCGCCGTCCGAATAGCGGCCAGGGTCCTTTAGCGCCCTCACCCTTGTTGCCGATAGCTTCACTCCGTGTAAACCTCCCCGATTCATTACCACAAAAATTACCACACTTGACGCGAGATAACAAGGGATTGTGGGAGATCGGCGGGGATGTCTCAGTTGGACGAAACGGGCTTACTTGACACTTGAAACAGCTACGAAATGGGTGCTTACGGAGACTATCAGAGGTAGTTTGAGAACGGGCGAGAAAGGGTGTTAGTGGTGGAGATAGGGGGACTCGAACCCCCAACCTCGGCATTGCGAACGCCGCGCTCTCCCAGTTGAGCTATATCCCCACGGTGTCGGTAGCGGGACTCAGTATATCTCACAGAGCGGAACTGGGTCTAGGTAGGGTACGTGTTGTGTTCGCGTTCGGCCCTTATGCGGAAGTTAGATGCTTCCCGCCAACTGCTTCTCTGATTGCACGGGCGCTATTGTCGAGGGCTTCACGTTCGGGGAGGTTGCAGTAGTCACCGGAGAGTCGAAGACCGAAGCCGTCTTTGTGGTAGCGTGGGATGAGGTGGAGATGGAAGTGAAATACCTCCTGGCCGGCGGCCTCTCCGTCGGCGACGAGCCAGTTGACTCCATCGCATCCGAATGTCTTGTAGAGCGCTCTCGTGATTCGGCGGGCAACCGCGAAGAGATGGGCGGTGGTCGAGTCGTCCAAGTCTGCAATTCCTGGCGTGTGGGCTGTTGGGACTAGCAGGGTGTGTCCTTCGTTGATTGGCTGGATGTCCATGAACGCCATAATGGTGTCATCCCGATGTACCAAGCTCGTCGGCAGTTGCCCGGCTCTAATCTTGCAGAATACGCATGAGTCCATTGGGTCTTGTGATGCATGGTTTTTTGTCACAGGGACTTGACGGCGTCTTCGATGGCTGCAGTCGCATCTTGGTAGTCGGTGTCAGGAGGCATAAGGAGGGGTTCGCCCATGCATATTTCTACGCTCCCTCGCGGAAGGATAGGGAATCGCGAGGGGAATCCCAGCTTGTGGATGTGGAGGCGGATCGGGACGACGGTAAGGCGGCCTTCGACGGCGACGAGACCGGCACCACTCATGAAGGGTTTGATGGGGCCTCCGACGGTGAGCTCGCCTTCGGGGTAGATTAGTACGGACCAGCCGTCGTCGATGATCTTGCCCATGTTTTCGAGGCTGGGGCGGATGGCACCCTCCTTGGCGAGGGGGAAGCCGTTGCCCAGCAGAGGGTTCATCAGCCAGAAGATGGGGTTCCTCCAGAGCTGGGCGGCTCCGGCAATGGCCATACGGCGCCGGAGCCTGTTGGGAATAGCCCTAATGATGAGTGGGTTATCGAGTCCGAGGCTGTGGTTGGATGCGAAGAGGACGGGGCCGGTGACACCTTCAAGTCTCTCACGGCCGGTAATCTTGAGGTTGTAGGGGATACTGACGATGGGGAAAATGACTGCCCGTTGTATGAAGCCGCGCAGGATGCGACACCACCAGCGCATGCCCCAGGCGGGAAAGCTCATCATGGGCGGGTTCTTGGACCCTTCGTCGACCATATCGGTCAGGTGTTTGACGGTGGTTTCCGGCTCCAGTTGGTTCTCATCCATGTATACACCGAGCTCCGCCTCAATAGCTGAGAGAAGCTCGACGCGCCCGAGGGAATCGAGGTCGAGGTCGTCGCCGAGGGTTGCTTCGGGCGTGATGTCCGACAGGTCTCTTTTGCTGACCTCGGCGATGATGTGGGCAATGCCTCTTGGTCCGCCCGAAGAACCACTCCCAGAGGTTGCTGCGTTGGGTCTCTCCGGCTGAATCTTGCCGAGGATGGTGTCAATGACGATGCGTTTCTTGACTTTGAGGGTGTGCGTCCGAGGGAAGTCCTCTTCGGGCCATACGGTGAAGCCTCGGACTCTCTGTTGCTCAGCCAGGCGTTCGTTGGTCCAGGAAACGGCTTCCTGGGCGGTATCGGGGTTATCCAGAATGAGGGCGGCATGGACCTCGACAGTCGAGCCTCTTGAGAGACCGACGACGGCAGCATCGGTGACATTCGGGTGCTTGGTGAGCACGGCCTGGATGTCTTCGGGAAAGACGTTTTGGCCGCTGGGTAGCACAATCATGTCCTTGAGGCGGCCCTGAATGTGCAGGAATCCCTCGTCGTCGAAGTAGCCAAGGTCTCCCGTGCGGTACCATTCGCCTTCGAAGGCCGCTGCGGTCTCTTCCGGCGCGCGCCAATAGCCGGGGGTGACGTTGTCGCCGCGCACGAGGATTTCGCCTGCATCGCTGATCGTAACCTCTACGTTGGGGAGCGGGCGACCGGTGGAGTCGATGCGGCGTTCCTCAATTGTGTGGTTACTTATGACGGGAGAGGCCTCGGTAGCGCCGTAGCCCTGTACGATCTTGACGCCGAGGAGCTCCCACTTTTTCCCAAGATCGGGGTCGAGTGCAGCGCCTCCGGAGACAACGAAATCGAGCTTGCCGCCGAACTGCTTGTGGACGCGGCGGAAGAGGATGCGACGGAGACGGAAGGGCGTTCGCTCGGCGATCTTGAGGAGCTTGTCCCATAGGGCCTTCTTGCCCTGTCGCGCTATCTCGCGCTCGATGCCGTTCATGAGGAGTTCGAGTCCTTGGGGGACGAGGAGCAGGATAGTGATCCTGCGCTCGCGCATGGTGCGGGCAAGGACGGTAGGCTGGCGGCTCGTAGGGTAGGTGACGCTCGCGCCGGAGTTGAGGGCGACGAAGAGGCCTCCCATCTGCTCGTACATGTGACTGAGCGGAAGGATGGAGAGGAGTCTACTGGAAGGATCGCAGGAGATGTAGTGCGAGATGCCCTCGATGTTGGCTGTCAGGTTCCTATGGGTGAGCATGACCCCCTTCGGATCACCAGTAGTGCCGGAGGTGAACATGATCTCGACGAGGTCGTCTGGGGAGATGTCCACATCTTTAGGCGAGGGCAATTCGGCGATGGATTCTTCAAGCTGCTCGAATGTTAGTTCAGGAATTCCGAGGTCTACGTTTTCCGTTGGCGTGAAGCGGGAGGTGAAAGCCAATTTCGGGTCAGTTCGGGAGATCACTCGCTCCACGTAGTCCGGGGCGCTTCGGAGATCGAGGGGGATGACAACGACCCCCGCCCTCACGCATCCGAAGAAGATCAGCACCCAGTGGGGCGAGTTCGGTCCCCAGAGGACTACTTGATCTCCCTTTGTGAGGCCGCGGCTTTGGAGTAGGGAAGCGACCCTGCCGGAGTCTTCCCATAGGCGTGAGTAGCTCCAGCGGAGGTAACGGAACACCGGCTTGATCAGAAGGGCGTCGCGGGAGCCGTGAGCTTCAGCCGCCGTGCGAAGGAAATCGACGAGGGTCTTGCCGATGGGGGCGTTGGCTGAATCGACATTTGTCATTACTGTCTCCCGTCACATAGTGGCCCGACGTGCGGCGTATTCTTCAATCATTTTCCGGAGGGCCACTCGGGGGCTCTTGCGCATGGTCGGGAAATGACTGAAGCATATGATATCGAAATCGAGGTCAAGAAGCTTTTCAAGCGAGCGCAGAGCTCTCACCGGATCCTTGGTGACGCCTTCCGCGGGTGGGCTGAGTTTCAACGAGAACTTGTACTGCAGCGCGTCGCCGACGATGATGACGCGTTTGGTTGGCAAGTGCAGGGCGATGCTGCCGTCGGTGTGCCCGGGGAGGTGAACAACTCGCACCTCCGTGCTGAACGGGATGATGTCGCCGTCTTCCAGCGGCATGTCGACGGGGACGGGGTCTCCCATGAGCTTGGGGAGCACGGGTTCCGCCACCTTGGCGAGCAACTCGTTTTTCAGCGGGTTCGGAGGCGTGGTCGTGCCCGATATGATGTCAGCGTCAAGCCGATGGGCAGCAACCTTGATTTCGGTTCCATCTACGAATTCGCTGAGTCCGCCGCAGTGGTCGGGGTGGGCATGGGTGATAACGACCGATTCTATGTGATGGAGTGCGAGTCCCAGGTCCTTAAGGCCGCGGGTTATGGAGAGAAGGCTTCCTTGAAGTCCCGTGTCGACCAAGAGGGCTCGGCCGTTTTCGATCAGCACGGTGACCCGGGCTCCGAAGGCGCGGAATTGGAAGACGCCGTTGGTGACTTGTATGGGTGTGCCGAAGATCATGCTCTGGGTTGGCTAAAGACTCTTTCGATATGATAGCTGATGTGTTGCAGATACGCAGGATGGGGTGTCGATCGTGTCAACTGAGGCCCTTGTTGGCGGGGTCACTCAGGGTTGGGTGGGACTCTACTCTTCAACAGGCCTTCAAGTTACTGCGGGAACCCCCTCTCTGTATCTCTCCCCCAGTGGGGGTGGAATTGGAGGTTGTGTATCCCCCAGTGGGGGTGGAATTGGAGGTTGTGTATCCCCCAGTGGGGGTGGAATTGGAGGTTGTGTATCCCCCAGTGGGGGTGGGATCGGAGGTTGTGTATCCTCCTGCGGGGAGAAAAGAGTAATGGACGAGCGGCTAAAGTCCGAGACCCTGGAAAAACCCGGACATTTCCAGACATTTCCGGACATTTCTATCGGTCTTTCACTCTTACAGTCACGGTTGTAATTGTCTTGTCGCCGGGTAGTTACCCTTCGACGGGCTTTCAAGTAACTGCGGGAACCCCCTCTCTGTATCTCTCCCCCAGTGGGGGCGAGATCGGAGGTTGTGTATCCCCCAGTGGGGGGCGAGATCGTGGGTTGTGTATCCTCCGGCGGGGGAGGGATCGGGGGTAGTTTATTGGGCAATTGCTGACATACCGGCATGGCCCCAAACCCGGGGCATAACGCTGCTCAGGGTGCGCGGGTTCCTTTTACGACATCCTCTCAGACTATTCTTGGCGAAGCTGCCCTCGGAGGAAGATCTTGAGGAGACCTTCGTTGGCGGCGCTTGTGAGTTTTCGTTCGACATTGCCGTCTTTTCCTATGAAGAAGGTAGTGGGTAGAGAGAGGACCTCGTAGGCGCGGGCGATCTCTGTGGTGGTATCGAGCGCGACCGGGTAGGTGACGCCAGCCTCTTCGGCGAATGCCTTGACGTTTTCGAGGGTGTCGGACATGGCGATGCCGACGAACACAACACCCTGGTCTCGGTACTCCTGCCACATGGTCTCGAAGAAGGGCATTTCCCATCGGCAGGGCGGACACCAGGAGGCCCAGAAGTTCAGGACGACGACTTTGCCGTTAAGATCGGAGAGTCGTAAGGTCTCGCCGTCGAAGGTCTCGACCTCGAAGTCGGCCGCGGCCTCGCCCCCATTGCTGCTGGTCGAAAGGATGGTCCTGGGTGTTGGAGCCGGAGTTGCGGTCACGGTCGGTTCGGGTTTAGGGGAAGGAGGTCTGGGCGTCGGTTCAGGCGTAGCCATAGGAGGCGAAGGGATTGCAGTTGGAGCGAGGACAGGGACTGTTGTTTCGGAAGGAGGCGGCTGTCCTCCGCCGCCCGACTGTGCACAGGAGACGGTGAGGAAGACCACGATCAGTAGGAGTGCACCGTGTGATGCGGGCCAGTTCCGTCTTGATGTGAACCGAATTGTCACTTGTGCTCAACCTTCCCATACGGGTGGTGCGTCGAAGTAGTCTTTTGATCCGAAGTGGGGGAACATGGGCCAGGTGTCCTTGTCGCGTTCCTCCCAAACGATGCCGGTCTCGGTGTATGCCCCACCGCCGCCGTGTGCGGGCGGGCTGAACTCGGGATGTGTGAGCTGGTCGGCACGGTACCAAGCCATTCGTGATTCGAAGGAACGGGCACGGCGATCGTGGCTATCGAACCAGCGGTGGACACGTTGGTTCGTGCGCTGGGACTCTGCGCCGGGGCCGCGGGCGGTCACATCGTCGAGATCGGAGCCGAGTTTCTGAAGCTCGCTGATGGAAAGAGGAACGCCGTCGTGGATGAAGAAGTCGTCGAAATTGGGATCGACCATGGCCCACTTCTGGTGCTCGTCCGACCAGAACTCGGCAGTAAAGTGGCCGTCGGCCTTTCCGGGCTTGCCCGCGAAGATGGCGCACCGGGCCGGGACGCCGATGGCCTGGGCGGCGTTGGAGAACGCGACGCCATAGAAAATGCAGTTGGCGGTGGGGCGGAGGCCGTTGTGTCCGCACTGTCCAGGGGCCCATGCAAGTACCGTCTCGGGGTCCCAAGGGCTGTTGATTACTCCAAGACCAGGCGCTGCCGGCGTATGCTCCCAACTGGAGGCGAGCCAGGTGCTTATGGCGCGCAGGCGTTCGAGCTTGGGCAGGCTCTTGTCAAGGGCCTGTGGGGGCATGATCGACCTCAGGGATTCCAGTCGCGGGTCGTCGGGGTCGTTGAAGACCATAGGCGGTGGAGTGGGGTCTTGGCCCTCTGCGAGACGGATGCGGACGACGTACTCGGCGCGGACGACGTTGAGGTAGGCCATGTGGTGGTTGCGCCAGGTGCGGCCGGAGTCGTCGCTAGTGTAGCTGTTCGGGTCAGCGTGTCCGGCTTCGAGGCCTAGGGCCCAAGAGTTCATAGCGGTGGAGTCAGTCCAGAACTCCAGCACGTTGTCACCAGCCTTAAGGAGGCCGAAGTCTATTGGCGCCTCGTACCACGTGTGCCATGCCTCCTGGGGAGGCACGGGCGGGAGGGCAGTGCCGTTGACGGAGACGTGGAGGGGGAGTTTTGTGCCCTCGTGCGCCCTTGCCAGGAAATACAGCACGGCTGGGGACGCGGTCGGCGGCAGGGTGAGCACCTTGCGTGCGCGGCGGAAGGTGGTCAGTTCCTCGGCGAGGTTTGGCATGGAATGCCCGGACTCGGTGTAGTGGAGCTTGGTCATGGGAGGGGTTCCTTTCGGGGGGTGCAGGTTCCCCAAAGGTCTTGATGGCAGTATACTACTCGACGTTTATGGCTGCTGGGCAATGTCTTGAGTCGGACCTGACTGGTAGAGTTCTGCGATTAGATGGGAGCTTCCCGAATAGAAAAGAAATCTCGAAATAGAGGATTTGGAGGATGGTAGAACTTAGGGATTACCAGACTAACCTGTTGCGAGAGGTTGGAGTTGCTTTAGATGGTAACTCCAAGTCCAGTGTATTGATGCAGCTACCCACTGGCGGTGGTAAGACGATTATTGCCGGCGGGTTGCTCAGGGCACATCTCGCTGACGGTCGGAAGGCGGTCTGGCTGACGCACCGCAAGGAGTTGGCTCAGCAGACTCGTGAAATGCTAACTTCCGCAAACGTTTCGGCAATAGCTGACGTTCTCTGGAAACCCAGAACCGATGCGCCGTCAATGAGCGGCGGTGTAGTTATTCTGATGGCCCAAACGGTGAGCAGGCGGGTCTGGAGGAGAATTTGGAATCAGTATGACGAAGACGACCTAATGGTGATCGACGAGGCCCACCATGCCACCGCCAAGGGTTATGCGCAGGCAATGCAACAGTGGCCGGGGAGAGTGGTTGGTATGACCGCGACACCGTGGCGTTTATCAGAAAAGGAAGGATTCGATCACCTGTTTGAAGAATTGATATGTGGTCCGCAAATTGCCGAACTCCAATCTGACAACTGGCTATGCCGGGCTCATATCCGAGTGCCGTCGAGCGAAGAGAGGATACTCGGCGGCGAGATAGGAAGTATTGGCGACTACACCGAACCAGGCATTGAGCAGGCGAACTCTCACGACGTGATGACGGCGGGAACTCTGACGTTCTGGCAAGGACAGGCGGAGGGGCGACAAACCATCGTATACGCCGTATCAACGGATCACGCGCACAACTTGGCATCGGTGTTCGCGGACGCAGGCATATCGGCTAGGGTTATTCTCGGTGATACTCCGATTGATGAGCGCAACAGGATAATAGAGGAATTTCGAGACGGTACCTTAAGGGTGCTGGTCAATGTGCTTGTCGCAACCGAGGGGTTCGACTTGCCTGACGCCTCATGCGTTGTACTCACTAGGCCAACGTTGAGCTTGGCGTTGTTTATGCAAATGGTAGGACGGGGACTTAGGCCGAAAGATGACGGGGGTGATTGTCTAATTCTTGACTTGGCGGCCAACTCGATAACTCATGGGCTGCCCGAGTACCACCGCGCATGGCAGTTGGAGCCGCGCGGCAAGCAAGAACCGGGTGAAACGCCGACGGTGTGGTGTCCTAGATGTGGAACAGTCTCCCCAGCAGCTAGGCACAGTTGTCCAAACTGTGGAGAGTCTTTCGGCAAAGAATGTGGCCGTTGCGGCAAATGGCGCGCATGGAAGCGATGGCACCACGAAAACCACTGTGATGATTCCCATGAATTAGTGTGCGACTACTGTCACAGGGATGCCCACGTACAGGCTCGCTTATCTATTGTTCCACCGTTGGATGAGTTGCCCTATTTTGATTCGGAGGACGAAATGTACCCTCAGACCAAGATCGAGATCGACAACGAATTGGCCTCCCGGCTGTCGATTCTGATCCGAGAATTGCTTGAACGGGAGCGACGGGATATTGCAAGTGCTGACGTGGCTCGACAGGAGGAACTGAGTAGATCTATTCAAATGCATGAGGCGACAATTCAAGACGATGATGCCCTCGATATCATGTTCAAGGAGTATGTAGATGAATTGCCATGGGATCAGCGTCCCAAAAACAATCCACAAACTTCTCGTATGTTCACCGAGTGGGAAAATATCATCAAAAGGGAACTAGCTGACTGGCAAAATGAACTCGCCACGTTGAGAAATCGCCCAATTGATAAGCGAGCTATATTTGACAGTGCCAGAGACAAGTTAGTACATCTTTTGTCTCGGATAGCAAGGGATGTTGAACTTCTACCCGCAGCTGCCGACTCTGCTGCTGGTAACCCCATTATTCCCAACGATGATTGGATTCTGATTGGATCTTCAGTTCCTGAGAGGCTTGTAGCGGGTCGAAGCCCTAGGCGTCTGCGGTTCCCCGATGGGCGAGAGATTCAAATTAGACGCTGGGCTGATCTAATAGCTGAAGTTGTGGAATGGGTCTGGAGAGCTGATAAACCACAAGTTAATGCTGTACCGATTGGACCGGCACGTTACTTAATTAGCGAGTCTCCGGCTCACCAGAACGGCACTCCATTTCGTGGGAAGAAACGGCTGTCAAACGGACTTTGGATTGAAGGAGGCATGTCCGCGAAACAGATTTGCAATAACGTGGAAAAGCTAAAGGAGCATATCGGCGTTACTGGACAGTTTTTCATGCGGTTATCATAATGCGCCTACCTATCAAGCTCCTACATCAACTCCGGAGCCTTCAGCCCCGATCCCGTATTGAGAAGGAGGATGTGGTCGTTGGGGGAGAGGTCTCCTGAGGCGATGAGACGACGCGCGGCTGCGGCGGTTGCGCCGCCTTCGGGGCCTACGACGATTCCCTCGGTGCGGGCGATGAGGCGCATGTGTTCGAGGAGGTCTTCGTCGGAGACGGCGATTGCGCCGCCGTCGCTTTCGCGGAGGACGTTGAGGATGAGGTAGTCAGCTATTGCGGAGGGGACGCGCATTCCGTGGGCGACGGTGTGGGCGTTATCCCAGGGTTCGGCGTGGTCGTCGCCTCGCTGGAAGGCGCGGACGATTGGCTGGCAACCCTCGGCCTGCACGCAGAAGAAGCGGGGGCGCTTGCCGTCAGTCCAGCCCAAGGCCTCAAGCTCCTCGATCGCTTTCCAGATTCCGACGACGCCTGTGCCGCCGCCGGTGGGGTAGATGATGGCGTCGGGGAAGGTCCAGCCGCACTGCTCGGCTATCTCGTAGCCCATGGTCTTCTTTCCTTCGGCACGATACGGCTCCTGCAGGGTTGAGAGATCGAACATGCGGAGCTCGGCTGCAAGCTCGCGCGACTGCTGACCGGCCTCTCCGATCAGGCCATCGACGAGATGGAGAGATCCCCCGGCGTGGGTGACCTCCTTCTTGTTGGCGTCAAGGGCATCCTGGGGCATGAAGACGTGCGCGTCCATGCCGGCTCGAGCTGCATAGGCGGCAAGTGCTCCTCCCGCGTTTCCGGCGGTGGGAATGGTCACGCCGGCGGCGCCAAGTTCCTTTGCCTTGGAGACGGCCGCGGATAGCCCCCGCGACTTGAATGTGCCGGTAGGGTTCTGGCCCTCGTCCTTGATGACGACATTCGTCGCGCCGATGGATTCGGCCAAACGGGGAGCGTCGAGAATGGGGGTCATGCCCTCGCCGAGGCTGACGATGTTCGCCTCGTCGAGGACGGGCATGGTCTCGAAGTAGCGCCACATGTCGGCTCGACGACCGACGATAGCGTCGCGGTCGGCTTCCGAGCGGGCGGCATCGAGGTCGTAGCGGGCGTAGAGGACCTTGTCGCAATCAGGGCAGAGGCGGATCAGTTGGTCGGCGGGATGGGTTGCACCGCAGTTGGTGCACTCCAGGTGGGAGAGGTAGCTTTTCACTGGGACTCCTTCGGATATATTGGGAATTCTATCGCAGAGATCGCTGAGAGCGCAGAGGAAGAAGAATGGACTGCATATGCGGTGAGTCCGGTAAAGCGTGGACCTTCGATTCTTCGACTCTGCTCCGCTACGCTCAGAATGACAGTGATGGCGTTGGTAATCGTTAGTCTGTACCGGCTTTGGCGACTCCGATCATTGCGTCGCGGGAGACCACTGCGGCCAGCTCTTCTTCGGTCATGTGGTCGGTGCCGGAGGGACGTTCAGGGAGGACCATGTAGCGGAGCTCGGAAAGGCTGTCCCAGACACGGACCTCGATTGAGTCGTCGAGCTCGAGTCCGAACTCGGAGAGGACTGCCCTCGGCTCCCTTACGACGCGGGCTCGGTAGGCATCAGACTTGTACCACGAAGGCGGAAGTCCGAGAACTGACCAGGGGTAGCAGGAGCAGAGAGTGCAGACGATGACGTTGTGTACGTCTGGGGTGTTCTCGACGACGACCAGCCTGGCGCTATGCTCGTCGCCGAAGCCGAGCTCCGCCACTGCATCGCCTCCGTCTTCCAGGAGACGAGACTTGTATTCTGGATCGGTCCATGCACGGGCGACGACTCTAGCGCCATTCATTGGGCCGACGTCGTTCTCGTACCGGTCGACGACGTCATCCACTGCGCCGGTCGAGAGGAGTCCCTTCTCGGCCAGGAGGGACTCGACGGCCTTGGCGCGAACCTCGGCTTCCGATGGATCGTGAAACTCGTCGTGTTCATGGTCATGGTCGTGATCCGGCATGTTGGCTGTCAGCCTCCTCATTCTCGTTTCGTCGTGAGTATTGGAGTGAATCCCGCTACTCAAGAATTCCTGTATAGAGATCTAAGGTCAGGACTCATCGGGACTAAGCAGGTAGCTTTCCCACAGGTCGATATAGATCCGCTGGTCCGGTTCGGCTTCTTCGCCCCAGAGCTCGTTGGCATCGAATCCAACCGTGTAGACCGGTTCCGGTTTGAAGACGCCTTGCACCTTGAGGTCGAGCAGGTCGAAGACTCCGCGCAGGGCGTGGACGACACCGTGCTTGCCCTGTGCGTAGAAAGGAATCCTGGTGTGACCGGACGCGGCGATGCGGCGGGTTATGATTGAGTCGCCAACCGAAAAGGCAGGGTCGCCGTCGTAATTGGGCGAGCGCTGGCTGTAGCGGTTTTCCCACGCAGCGCGGGCGAGACTGGGATCATTATTCCGAGTGACGGGCGTCCCGGGACAACGGCGATAGAACTCGGCCCGGTCTCGAATCTCTTTTTCCGTCAGTGACCCGCTCTGGACAAAGCCCTTTTCCAGGGCGATTAGCCACTTTTGGTAGTAGGTCGAATCGAGATAGATTTCAGGCTCGATACTCTCAATGGCGGGTCGCATGGGGAAGGAGCGGTGACCTATGGTGGTCATCATGCCGAATACACGTCCTTCCCACTCTTCGTGGAATACGGGCTCGTTCTCCTCTATGGATATCGGGCCGAATTCGGACGCGCCTCCCAAGTCATGAACCCGTCTCATGAAAGCCTCCCAATTGGCGTGGTAGTAGTATAGGACAAGAGGCCATTTATCCGATACCGGACAACGTTGACGGAATGACCGCGAGACCATAGCATAGACGCCCCAACGCGGGTTGCCGAACCGGCATCAGCGTACACCTTGGCGTTGACCTTGACGGGAAGGGGATAGCAATGAGTGAGTTCGTCGGATATTTCAATGGTGAATGGATGCCAATGGACAGGATCACGTACGATCCGGCCGATCTGGGTCCCTCAAAGGGCGACCAGGTGTTTGAGACGATTCGTACGTTCGGCGGGGTGAGCTTTCGGATGAAGGAGCACGTCGACCGCCTGTACCGCTCGCTGACGTACGTGCGAATCGATCCCGGCCTGACTGCTCAGGAGATGCTCGACCTGTCGGAAGAAGGGATTGAACGGAACAGGCATCTCCTCGACGAGGTGGGCGACTTCAGCATTCAGCAGCTTGTGACTCGGGGCCCGGGCGGGCCGCGGGCATGGGCGGCCGGTCCTCCGAACGTCTACATCAAATTCGGTCCCAATACGATCTGGTACGAGGACAAGTACGTTGACGGACTCCACGGCGTCATCACGCGGACGCGGAGCTTCGACGCTGAGGCCCTCGACCCGAAGCTGAAGCATCTCAGCCGAATGAATATGAGCATAGCGGAGCTCGAGGCCAACGACCTGGATCCCGGCGCCTGGCCGATACTGACCGATAAGGACGGCTACCTAACGGAAGGTTCCGGCTACAACGTGTTCTTCGTGACTGACGGCGTCCTGCGGACACCGACGGAACGGGCCATTCTCGCCGGAGTATCCCGCGGCATGGTGCTGGACCTGGCGGACGGTCTGGGACTTCCCGCGTCCATTGAGCACCTGCAGCCCTATGACGCGTACACAGCGGACGAGGCATTCTTTACGAGCACGCCGTTCTGCGTCCTGCCGGTTACGTACATCGACAAGCGCGCGATTGGGGACGGGAAGCCGGGGCCGATCACGATGCAGCTTCTGGCTGCTTGGAGCGAGGCTGTTGGCGTCGATGTGATCGACCAGGCGATGCAGTATTCAGGGAGGAATTGAGGGCGTAGAGTCGGCTAACGGCCAGGCTTGTCACGCCGCTCCGGCTAGGGTCTAGTTGCGACGGCCTCTCCGAAGCCGATTGCCCCTACTGCCCCGGGGTGGTTTTTCCACTCGTCCAAACTTTCTCGCCACTCGTCGAACTGCTCCTGGGTCGCCAGTCCAAAGTTGGTGGCCGCGGCGATGACTTCGGGCGAGTAGAACCAGTCCATGATGAAGGCGTGGAAGAATGAAACGTCTTCGCTCGAACTGAAGAAGTCGAATGATGCGGTCGCACGGACATCCGTGAATCCGGCCTCTAAAAGGATTCGTTTTAGCTCTCTGCCCATCTGAGGGTGACCGCCATTGGCAGCTAGAAGACTACCGAAGGTCTCCCAAGCGGGCGCGGTCTCCTCCGCACCAGGCTCGAGGAACGATGAGCTGAGTATGAATTCGCGGCTTGAGATGATGCCGCCGGGTTTGAGGACCCGCTTGACCTCTGAAAGCGTTGCCTCGGTATCCGGAACGTGCATGAGAACGGCGTGGCAGTGGGCGACGTCGAAGGAGTTGTCCTCGAACGGCAGATCGGTGACATCGCCAACATGAAACGTTGCGTTGTCATGTCCGCCCGCCACAGCGGCGGAACGTGCCAGGTTTATCTGGGACTCCTCCACGTCGATGCCGTGCAACACTCCGGGAGCAACTGCAGTTGCAAGACCGACCGAGATGGTGCCTGGCCCACATCCGAAGTCGAGGACATTCAAGCCGGCTTCGAGGTGTGGAAGCAGGTGAGCCGCGTGAGACTCGGCACTGCGGCGATGGAGGAGCTGAAGAAACTCCTCGCTGTACCCCATGGTGTAGTCTTGCTCTTCGTTTGAGTGGTCGTTCATGTTGGGTCTCTTAATGAAGGCAGAATTACTGAGTCCGCGCTCTCCCAATCGTTTGCGGATTTCGTGAAAAAAAGAGATTTGCGATGTGGCCTCGGGCCCTGAGGGACGACAAGGGTGCGGGAGTTAACCGACCTAGTACATGTGAGGCTGGACTGAGGAGGCGACGGATAGCTCAATGTCCTGGATCGCCTGGGCCATGGCTTGGCCGATGAGGTCCAGTTTGCGCACCTGCTCAATGCGTTCTGTTGCGCGATTGAGTTCGGCTCTGGAAAGTAGCTGCGCAAAGAGTCCACAGGCGTCAGCGAGACAAATGATCACCACATCGCGAGGGTCGGGGATTTCGTCGCTGAAGAGCACTGCCATGATGCGGAGCTTTACTTCTCGCTCAGCTTTTCCGTCGATGGCCGGATAGCGCCTAGAACGGAACACCCAAAGGAAGCGGTCGTCTTCGCGCTCCAGAATACCGCGTTCCACCAATCGGTTGAGAGCTTGCTCACGGATGACCTGGGAGCGCTCAGCGGTGCGTTCAACCCAGAAACGAGCGTCCTTCTGTTCTCCTGCCGCTATGTCAGCCAGCGTGGGGTCGAGCAGCTGGTTGCCTGTTGGGGTGTCATCGAGAAGTATTAGGGTCTGCAAATCGGTATCGATTCGATTATCCATCGCGAGATCCATCAGCACGCCACCCGCAATTGCATAGTCGAATGACCAACTGGGAACGCGCACGAATCTCCCGTCCTCATCGCGGAGCAAGAGAAGGATGACTTCCTCGACGAAGCTCAGCATGTTGTTAGTCCTTTCAAGACTCGGCATTTGATCCGAATGTCAATTGAATTTGTACACCTTTCGAATAGCGAAAGGTTGGTGACATGATAATCTACCTGTCTAGTCGCTGCCACCCTGCGGCGGCTGCCAGCTGGTCTCGTGAATTCAGGACAGTCATCAGGGTTCCCTATCGCATAGCGCCTGTGGAGCGGCATTTCGGGTGCGACGGCATGAGACGGCGGTCTGCGGGAATTGCTGCCACCATTCTTCGAGTTGTGGTCTACCTATTTTCGTTGCAGACGTCCAAGAGGTAATTCGTTGCGTCGAGACGCCACCGTTGGCCGGGAGAGTGTGACGGGGTATCCACTACGTGAAGACGATTGAGGAGGCCGCCGTCGGGTAGGGCGCTTCGCTGTTTGTCGAAGAGTTTCATGGCGAATCGAACGCAGGACTCGGTGCTGACTACGTCGTCCTGGCTACCGACGGAGAGGTAGACGGCCTTGTGGGCGAGTTGTTCCGCCCAATTCTCGATATGCAGTTGCGCCGTGCGGTCAGGGTCGGCATGTTCAGCGAACTCGCCTAGGACAGCCCAGTCAGTGACGGGTGAGGGACCAGCAACGGCGTGAACGCGCGAGTCGGCGGCGGCGAGTCGAAGGAGGCAGTAGGCGGCGCGGGAAACTCCGTAACCGACGATCTTGCCGTTGACGGCGACGCCTCTCTCAAGGCAAGCGTTGATGGCAGCCATGCCGTCGGACACGAACTGTTCGAAGGGGTCGTTGCCGGCAGTGAAGGCCTTGCTCATGGCGCGGATGTTGCCGTTTGCCGCGCCGGGAGGAGTCTCTTCAA
The DNA here is from genome assembly GCA_963662435.1 of Dehalococcoidia bacterium. Classification (GTDB taxonomy): domain Bacteria; phylum Chloroflexota; class Dehalococcoidia; order Lucifugimonadales; family VXLM01; genus VXLM01. The sequence goes on from OY759598.1 coordinate 851,891, forward strand.
TGGAGTCCCTGACGATGCGGTCTCCGTGATGAGGGAGATCGAAGGTGAGGACGTGATGGCCCGCATCTAGGAACGGCCGGGTCGGGTGGTTTTGGCTAGGGTCGTGGATGGCGTAGTGGCGGGTTGCGCTGATGTTGAGGAGCAGGGAAGCGTTCTCGTTCGTCTTGGAAGGATCCGGGGAGACAAGCCAGCAGGTGACCTCTTCGCCTCGCGAGTTGATGGTGAATTCGGTGATGTTCAAGTAGGGGGCTCCTGTGGTTGGGACTGGTCATCAATTAAGGGCTACGGGAGTTTCACTGGGAGGACCCACGAGGGCCACATTCCGAGATCGTAGTTGTCGAGAGAGTGGAGCAGGCCGTTTGAGTCTATTCTATGCGAGGTGACGCGGCCTGAGTGGTCGCTACCGGCGTAGAGGAAGCGGCCGTCGGGGTCGACTCCGAAGGTTCTGGGACATTCCTTCGTAGGCGAATGGCCTGCGGGAGTTAGAAAGCCGGTGCGAAGGTTGACGGTGAAGGCGGCGATGCTGTCGTGGCCGCGGTTGGAGACGTAGACGGCTTTAGCGGACGGATGGACACGAACAGTGGCTGTGCTGTTGGCGCCCCCGAATCCTTCGTCGGGTAGGGTGGAGAGGGACTGAATGGGTTCCAGAACGCCGTTGACTGAGTCGAGGCGGTAGACGTTGACGTGGGAGGACTGCTCGGCGTTGGCGTACAGGATGTCGAGGGTGGGGTGGTAGGCGAGGTGTCGAGGGCCGTGTCCGGTGGGGGTGTCGAGCTTGCGTGGGTCGCATGGGGTCAGCCTGCCGGTCGTCTCGTCGAACCGAAAGCGGTAGATGGCATCCGTAGGTGCTACGTGGGGGACGAAGGCGAAACGGTTTGAGTTATCGGTCGCGATGTAGTGGGCGTAGAGGTCGGTCATCTGCCTGTCGACGGCAGGGCCGCGGGCGACGCCGTCGGGATCGATGCGGTGGACGGTCACCATGCCGGGGAAGAGGTATGCAGCGAAGAGGAAGCGTCCGGTCCTGTCGGTGGAGACGTAGCAGGCGTCGGACTCCAGTTCCACCTCTCCTATTTGGGTGACGCCACCATTTGGGGAATCGATGCGCAGGGTGAGGACGCCGCTGTAGCCGTCGCCCCGGACCTGTTGATAGAGGAATCGCAGGTCGGGCGAGATGCAGAGCTGCCAAGGCTGGGCAGGGAGGTCGATGTCGTGTTTCAGGGTGAGCTTGCCCGACTCGCCGTCCATCGCGAACACAAGGAACCTCTTCTCTTCGGTGAGCGGAATGTAGACGAAACGCTTTACCTCTGCCCTAGTCATCGCACCGTGAAGGAGTACAGCTCTGCGTTGCGCAGGTAGAGCTTGAGTCTGACGACGCAGCCTTGCAGGTCGTCGAGCGAGGTCTTGGTGCGCCACGTGACGCGGTGATCCACCGAGTCCCCGTCAAACACGGCGCAGTCGGCGCTGGAGAAACCCTCGTGCTGAGTTCCATGCTCGTCGAGGACGGCAACGGCGACGGAGCCTCCTCGTGCGGAGGCGTTGATGGATAGGTTGTCACCTTCGACAAGGAAGGGCTTGGTGATGAGGCTTCCCATCTCGTGGCCGGCGTCCATGGATACGAAGCCGTCGAGTCTGAGCTTGGCGAGGCAGATGGGACCGCTGCGTCCGGTGATGCCGTGTTCGACGGCGCAGACGGAGTAGTAAAACCAGAGCTCGTCGTCAACGGTGACGGGGCCTCGCGCCATGTATATCTCCCCCGCGTCGATACTCCCCGGCGGGCCATTCGGTATGAAGGGCTTTCTCTCGCCCGCTCGGTGCCAGTCGATGCCATCGCGGCTGACGGCGAGTTGGACATCGATGGTGCCCATGAACCTGATCTGCGGCTCCTCCGGGGGCGTGTGGTAGGCGAGAAGCTGGCCGATGTAGACGTCGTGGTACTTGAAGACAGGCATTCCGTAGAATTCGAGGCCGGGTGGGTCGTCGTCGTCGGGAACGAGCACGTCTTCGGGGACAGTCCAGTTAGTGAAGTCGTCGCTGGTGGCGCGGCCGATTCGACGGGTCTTGTTGCCCTCGTGAACGGACGGACGTGCGAAGGAGACGTACTTGCCGTGGAGGTCGTCCCAGCCGAGCAGGGTGTGGGAGTCGCTTGACCGGGTGATGACCGGGTTGCCGTGGTACTTGGTCCAACGGAGGCCGTCGGGCGAGAAGGCGATGGATACACCGTCGCCCATGTTGGGAGTTCCCGCCGGATCGCGGGCCTCGAAGAATAGCGACTTATAGAGCCGTTCGGGGTCGGGATCGCGTGGGTCGTAGATTATGTTGGCGTATGCGGCGTCGAGCATCACGAGGTTGTTGTCGCGGGAGCCTTCGTACTCGATCAGGCCGAGGTTGGGCCGCTCCCAGAAGACGCCGTCGTCTGAGGTGGCATAGCCGATGGTGTAGAGGAGGTTGCGTCCGTCAAAGCCCTTCCATGGGGAGTCACAGTTGTCGTCGCCCATGCGCGGTATCCCCATTCCGCCGTAGCCCTGATACCACATGCGGAACTTGCCAGTCTCTTCATTTCGCCAAACTGTACCGTAGAGGGCGAGTCGGCCCTCCCATGGGTAGAGAGGGTTCATGATGGGGTTGCCGGCGTACTTGGCAGGTTGATGCAGGGTGGATGCCAGCGCGTGGGTCTCTTCGACGATGTGGCTATCGATGAATAGCTGCGGGGCTGTGCCGATTTCGATTGTCATGCTTGTGGGCCTCCGTTGGCGCGCAGTGTGCCACAAGGGGGGAGTGGGGTAAAGGGAGGGGGCTTTTCCAGAGTTCGTTCGTGCTGAGTCTGTCGAAGTATGAATGGACAACCCTTCGACAAGCTCAGGGTGAACGGAAGGGACAAGCGGCTTACGGCTTTGGAAAGGCCCTGAAAAGGAGGGGAGTGAGGCGGGAGGTTAGGGGGCTGTTGACAGGGTCCGTGGATTGACGGATTATATGAGTAAGACTCGATAAGAAGAGGCGCTTATGCCACGAACAACAAGGACCATCACGTTTTCTCTGCCCCCTGAGATGATGGAACGGGCGGACGAGGTGATAAAGGAGCAGGGACGGTCGAGGAGCGAATTCTTGCGAGAGGCGTTGCTCCGTTACATTGAGGAGTATGAGTGGAGGCAGGTACTCAGATACGGAGAGCGGAGAGCGAGAGAGAAGGGAATAGGTTCTGAGGATGTGGGCCCGTTGGTGGAAGAGTATCGAGGAGAGACCGGTTCCACCGCGGCATGAGGGTTGTTCTGGACACCAACGTCATTATCTCCGGGCTGAATTTCCCTGGCAACGAGCGCCTCGTTCTCGATCTGGCTCGCAGGGGACGGTTTGAGCTATATCTATCACCCTTCATCCTGGAGGAGGTTGCGGGGGTATTGCGTCGCAAGTTCGGCTGGAGTAAAGAGCGAACTTCCCAAGTCATCCGTATGCTGGGAAATGAGGCCACCGTGGTCGAACCGGGGTGGATACCCGATGTTGTGGAGGGTAATGCGGCTGACAACCGCATTCTTGGATGCGTGGCTGAAGCCTCTGCCGACTATCTGGTCACCGGAGACCGGCGGCATCTCCTGCCCTTGGAGAAGCACGGGAGCGCGAGAATACTCAACGCCCCTCGATTCCTTTCCGCATTGGAAGGGCAATTTGATCGCTAGTGATGAATGATCTTTTGATGAAACTCAAAAGCCCAGAGGACAGAAGTGGAAGCAAGCCTCGCTGTCATTGGTTGACGCATGGAGCACAGGAGCAGGTCGCAAACCGGCTCACAGGGCTGGCCGAGCCTTGGGGCACGGTGTCAGCAGATGACCGCTGGATGCCGGAGGGGTTTTGTCGAGTCGAGGAGGCGCGCTTGAATAGAGCGTCAAAACTACTCCCGAAACGAGACCGTGACAAGTTGCGTGACTGGTGGCTGGCGGTTCCGGGTGGAGCGAATACTCCAAACTGGGATATTGCGAGCACCTGCACTGTAGACAACGCTAAGGGGATACTCCTCGTTGAAGCAAAGGCGCACAACGAGGAGTTGAACAAAGAAAGGGCGGGAAAAAGCCTTGCTCCCAAATCCTTGGATAACTCGAAACGGAATCATGAGCAAATTGGGAAAGCCATTGAGAAAGCCAATAACGATTTGGCGGAGCAAACGGGCTACAGGTGGACTTTGGCGCGTGACCATCACTATCAGATGTCGAACCGTCTTGCGTGGGCGTGGAAGCTGACGGAACTGGGATATTCGGTGATCTTGGTTTATCTTGGCTTTCTCAATGCCGAGGAAATGTGCAAAGGAAGAGAACAGCGTCCGTTGAGCGACCACGCCGAGTGGGAATGTCTTGTTAAGGGTCACAGCCAATCGTTGTTTTCGGGAGAGGTCTGGAATCGGCAGTGGAACGTCAACGGTCAGGTATTTGTCTCACGCATATGTTCACTCGAAATGGCGTATGATGTGCCACTGGAAGATTAACCGCAAGGCAACTGAGCCGAATGGAGTAACGATCGTATGACCGTAATGACCGGAAAGCACGCGATGATGGAGATGCTCAGGGCCGAGGGCGTCAAGTACGTCTTCGGGAATCCTGGGACGAGCGAGAGCGCGATGATGGACGCGATCGAGCACTATCCCGACCTGGAGTACGTACTGGTGACGCAGGAGGGCGTCGCGGTCGGGATGGCGGACTCATACGGACGCGCGACGGGTAAGCCATCGTTCCTGAATCTCCACATCGAGACGGGTCTCGCGAATGCCATCAGCCTCATGCACAACGCGCGTGAGGGTGGGTCGTCAATGGTGGTCACGTCGGGAAACAAGGATATCCGGGAGCTTGCGCACGAGCGCACGGACCTTGCTGCGATGGTGGAGCAGTTCACCAAGTGGACGGCCGAGGCCACGTACCCGGAGCAGGTGCCGTTCTTCCTGCGTCGGGCGTTCAACGAGGCGAATACTCCGCCGACCGGGCCGACGTTCGTGGGTTTCTCAGCCAACTCGATGGACAACGAGGCGGACGTGGATATCTTTGCGTCGCCGGAGGGATATCACCGGACGGCGCCGGATGTTCAAGCGGTCGAGAAGGCGGCTGGCATCCTCGCCGAGGCGTCGAATCCTCTTCTGATCGTGAGCGACCGCATCGCGCAGTCGGGGGCATCGGAGGAGGCCGTCCGGGTCGCGGAATTGCTCGGTTGTCCCGTGCACACGACGATCATGCACTCGGAGTTCAACTTCCCGGAGAATCATCCTCAGTTCCGTGGCGGGATCCGATTGGCGTATCCCGAGGCGGAGGAGACGGTGAACAAGGCGGACGCGGTGCTGCTGGTCGGCAAGATGGCGACGGGGTACTACATGTTCTCGAAGCCTCGCCTGGACTACTTCGGGCCCAATACGAAGCTGATCCACGTCGACACCGACCCGACGCAGGTGGGTACGACGCAGAGAACGGAGGTCGGGATCGTGGCCGACCCGAAGGTCACCCTGGCCGATATTGCCGAGGCACTCGACGCGGGTATGTCAGGGACGGCGCGGGAGGTCGCCAAGGGCAGGGCGGCGGCGCTGGGCGAGGAGACTCAGGCCATGCGTACGGCGTGGGAGCAGCAGCTTCGTGCACAGTGGAACGACTCACCGATGACGCGGGAGCGCATGGCGTACGAGATTGCGCAGACAGTCCCCAATGACGCGATTATCGCTGACGACTCCGTGACGGCGCGGGAAGCCGTGCATAATGCCTTCCAATTCGATGAGCCCCAGAGCTTCTACGCCGGAAGAGGCGGCGCGCTCGGATGGGGTATGGGTGGCACGCTGGGTGTGAAGCTCGCGCATCCTGACCGACCAGTTGTTGGAATCCTGGGTGACGGCAGCGCGATGATGACCGTGCAGGGCCTGTGGACTGCTGCCGTCTACAATATTCCAGTCGTCTATGTGATCTGCAACAACGGCTCTTACCGGGTCCTCAAGATCAATATGAACGCCTACAAGACGTTGATCGAAGGGCAGGAGAACCCGGTCAGCAGATATATCGGGATGGACTTTCCGATTCCTTTCGACATTGCGGGAATGGCTGAGGCGATGGGTGTGCAGGGTCGTAAGATCACCAATCCGTCGGACATCGCGCCTGAGATCGACAAGGCTCTTGCCTCAGGGAAACCGGCAGTCCTCGACGTTGCCATCGACGGGACGGTGTAGGGGAAGGGTTCTTGGTTCTGGGTTGTGGATTCCCGCCACGAAGGAACGATTGAGGCGAAATTCCTTGCATTACCGGGCTGTGTGCCCTCACCCCAGCCCTCTCCCACGACGGGAGAGGGGGTAATACCGTGAAATAGGCTGCGATGGATGCGCAACGGTTGTACGAACTTCTCGAGGACTTTAGGTCAGGCCGCCTGACGGCAGACGAGGTTGTTGCGGAAGTCTCAGTACCTTCATTCGAGGATATTGGATTTGCCAAGGTCGACCACCACCGGGCGATTCGCAAGGGCTTCCCGGAGGTAGTGTTTGGGCTAGGTAAGACACCGGAGCAAGTTGGACGGCTGGCGGAGGTTTTGCTGGAGCGTTCGGACCGTTTGTTGGTAACCAAGACAACTCTGGAGGCGTATCGGGTAGTTTGCGAGGCGGCGCCCGATGCCGTTTTCGATGAGATGTCGGGGACAATCACGGTCGACCGGAGTGAGGGCAGAGACCCGTCGCCCGGCGTGGTGGTGGCAAGTGCGGGAACGTCCGACTTGCCGGTGGCTGCAGAGGCAGCGATAACCGCTGAGATCATGGGCTGTCGGGTCGAGCGGGTGAACGACGTGGGGGTCGCGGGGATCCACCGGCTTTTCGCCGAGATGCCGACTATAGCCGAAGCACAGGTGGTAGTTGTGGTGGCGGGTATGGAGGGAGCTCTGGCGTCGGTGGTGGGTGGACTGGTGCGCGCACCGGTGATCGCGGTGCCAACGAGCGTGGGGTATGGATCTAGCTTCGACGGGCTCGCGGCGCTGCTTGCGATGCTGAACAGTTGCGCTCCCGGAGTGTCGGTGGTCAACATCGACAATGGGTTCGGCGCGGGGTACATGGCGGCGATGATTCTGCAGGGAAGGGACGAGCGGGGTTGACTGTAGATTAGAATCTTTAGGCGAGTGGTTGTTTAGCTTTGTTACAAAATCTCAGATAGCCTTCCCCGTTTAGCCTATTGGACCAAAAGATGCCCTTCGACAGGCTCAGGGCGAACGGATGCCAGCTTCACATGGGGCCAGCTTAAACGCTGTTGGCTCGGTCGATTTTAGCGCCGGACTGGTAGATGTCGACGACGTTCCAGAGGTGGGTAATGTCGTTGGAAGGGTCGCCGTCTACGACGAGGACGTCGGCGGCTTTACCGGGTTGGAGGGAACCGACTTCGTCGTCGACCCAGCATGACTTGGCGGAATTGAGAGTGCCCGCGACGATGGCATCCATTGGGGACATTCCGCCAGCGACGTGAGCCTCGATCTCGTCCTGGAACTGGGCGATCTTGTGCCAACTCCACGAGGTGTCGGAGCCCGCGGCCATTTGGACTCCCGCCTCTGCCATGCGAGCGAAGGACTCGAACATGAGGTCGTATCCCTGCATGCCTCGGGAGAAGACCTGCTCTTCTCGCTCAGTGAGTGGATCGCCGCGCTCGTGTTTCTCGGAAATGACGCGGTAGTTGGCGCGGCTCTCGTTGAGGGTCATGTTGACGTAGACGCCCTGCTCGACGATGCGCTTGGTGACGTCTTCGCTGTACTTGTAGGTACCGTCGGACTCCATGTGGCGTGCGTGTATGAGGGTGTCAATGCCCGCGTCGAGACAGTTCAGCATGGCCTGGGAGTTTACGCAGTGGGCGGCGACGTGCTTGCCGAACTTGTGGGCCTCCTCCGCGATGGCGGTCAACTCGTCCACGTTGAATGACGGGACGAAAGGGAACGAAGTACGGGTGCTGCCGCCGGAGGCGGTGACCTTGATGAAGTCGGCGCCCTCCTTGATGAGTTGACGGACGGCGGCTCGACACTCGGTCGGACCGGTGGCCTGGATGCCGAAGTAGCTGAGGTGTCCGCCAATGACGGCGACGGGCCGTCCAGCAAGAACCAGGCGGGGAGCCTGCGATATGCCCATTTCGACGGCCTGACGGAGATGGAAAGTGGTCCGGTTCTTGGCTCCGCAGTCACGAACGGTGGTCACGCCGGAATAGAGGTGTTCACGGGCGTTATTGGCAGACTGGACGGTGAGGATTTCGTCGGGAAGCGTCGCAAGGTCGTCTCCCGCCCGTCCATCGCCGATGCCGTTGAGGTGGACGTGGCAGTCGACGAGTCCCGGCAGGAGGGTCTTGCCTTCGTAGACCACTTCCTGCACGGTCGCTCCCTCCGGTGGTACGACGGACTCCTCCGTCCCTACCGCGGCGATGCGGTCGCCCTCAAGTAGGACTGCACCGCGTTCCAGAGTCGGAGCGCCTGTGCCGTCGATTAGTCGATCAGCGGTCAGGAGGGTGAAGTCGGTTGCGGGATTGGTCATCAATGAACTCCGGTGCAAAGTGATGCAAAGTGTGTCTTATCAAGCAGACACCGTAGACGAAGACGGCTCGTCGTGCAAGGCCCAATTGAAAAGGGAGATGAAGTCTATTTGGATAAGCCCGCCTTCTGTATGTACGGTGACTCCAGATTTGGTTGATTCCCCCCAATACCGTGGTCTACAATAGTTCTTGACTGGAATACTCAACAATAGTCATGTTTCCTACGGAGCGCTCAACTCTAAGAGCCTTCCGGCGGAGGTGAGGATTTCTTGACAACGACACAGGTTATTTCGCGAACGTCTGCCATAGATAGTGATTACAAGTATGGCTTCTATACGGACATCGATTCCGACTTTGCGCCGAAGGGGATCAACGAGGACATCGTTCGTCTCATCTCGGAAAAGAAGGAAGAACCTCAGTGGATGCTGGACTGGCGGCTAAGAGCATTCCGGCACTGGGTCAAGCAGGAGAACGAGGAGCCGACTTGGGCGAAGGTGGATTTCGACCCCATCGACTACGGTGACATCTATTATTACGCCGCGCCGAAGTCCAAGGACGGCAGTGACGCTCCCCAGAGTCTCGAAGAGGTGGACCCGGAACTGCTGGAGACATTCAGCAAACTGGGCATCCCGCTTGAGGAGCAGAAGCAACTCACAGGTGTGGCCGTGGATGCCGTCTTCGATAGCGTATCGGTTGCGACAACCTACCAGGAGCAGCTCAAGAAGGCGGGAGTCATCTTCTGCTCGATGACCGAGGCAGTGCGTGACTATCCCGAACTCGTTCAGAAGTATCTCGGATCAGTCGTCCCGTACAGCGACAATTTCTACGCAACGCTCAATTCGGCCGTATTCAGCGACGGTTCGTTCGTGTATGTGCCGCCGGGAGTACGGTGCCCGATGGAGCTGATGACGTACTTCCGCATAAACGCGCTGGACACCGGTCAATTCGAGAGGACGCTGATCGTCGCCGACGAGGGTTCGTATGTGAGCTACCTCGAAGGGTGCACGGCGCCACTGCGCAAGACGCACCAACTCCACGCTGCGGTGGTCGAACTAGTGGCACTGGACGGTGCGGAGATCAAGTACTCGACGCTGCAGAACTGGTACCCCGGCGACAAGAACGGGGAGGGTGGCGTCTACAACTTCGTCACCAAGCGCGGCAAGGCGTTCAAGGACGCCAAGATATCGTGGACGCAGGTGGAGACGGGATCCGCGATCACGTGGAAGTACCCCTCTGTCGTGCTGCAGGGGGACAACTCGACGGGGGAGTTCTACTCCGTTGCGCTGGTGAACAACTACCAGCAGGCCGATACTGGGACCAAGATGATCCACATTGGCAAGGACACCAAGAGCACGATCGTGGCCAAGGGAATCTCCGCAGGCAAGGGGCAGAGCACATATCGAGGTCTCGTCCAGATCATGCCGTCGGCGGACCGAGCGACGAATTTCACGCAATGCGACTCGCTGTTGGTCGGTGACCAGTGCGGGGCGCACACGGTGCCCTACATCGAGGTGCGCAACCCGTCGGCGAGGATGGAGCACGAGGCGTCTACGTCGAAGGTGAGCGACGACCAACTCTTCTACTGTCAGCAGCGCGGGATCAACGACGAAGAGGCGCACTACATGATCATCAACGGCTTCTGCCGGGGGATATTCCAAGAGCTACCGTTCGAGTTCGCCATGGAGGCCCAGCAGCTTCTGCGTGTCAGCCTCGAAGGGGCGGTGGGGTAGCACGTCCTTGCGGAATGTCGAGCAGCGAGTATGCATGACGTTTGCATTTCCGATGACAGGCAGTACCGATATTGGCTTGAGGCGAGGGTCTCTGACGGTAGCGGTGGTGTGTGCATGTTTCTGATGCTGAATCCAAGTACAGCAGATGGGACGAAATCCGATCCGACGATGAATGCATGCAAGCGCTTTGCCAGCGACTGGGGATACGGGACGATGCGGGCGTTAAACCTCTTCGCCCTGAGATCTCCCTATCCGAAAACCCTGATAGAGAATGTAGATCCTGTTGGGCCCGAAAACGATGGATGGATCGTGCGGAGCGCCAGGGACGCAGACGTGATTGTGTGCGCCTGGGGCAATCATGGAATTCATCTTAGTCGCGACAGCCGTGTCCTTCGTATGCTTGAAAGTGAAGGCCAGTCGGGGAAATTGCGGCACCTTGGTCTGACTAAACTCGGCCAACCGCGTCATCCCCTGCGGATTAGGGCCGAAACGAAGCCAGCGGGCTTTTGAAACTGAATAAACACGAGAGAAGTACTGTAGCAATGCTTGAGATTCACGACCTTCATGTTGAGGTAAACGGAACAAGAATCCTAATGGGCGTCGACCTGACCGTGAAAGCGGGCGAGGTACACGCGATCATGGGGCCGAACGGCAGTGGCAAGAGCACGCTGGCTAATGCCGTGGCCGGGCGGCCGGGCTACGACGTAATCGACGGCGATATCCTGTTCGAGGGTGAGAGCATTCTCGAATGGTTGCCGGACCAACGCGCTCGCGCGGGCGTATTTCTTGCGATGCAGTACCCGGTTGAGTTGCCTGGCGTGCGCAATCGACAGTTCCTCAAGGCAGCGCTCGACGCCTTGAGGGAGGAGCGGGGTGAGGACGAACTGTCGGCACGGGAGTTCGACACACTGTACCGCAAGAGAGTCGCGGAGATTGGGATGAGCGAAGACCTGTCTCGACGGAACGTCAATGAGGGCTTCTCCGGCGGCGAGAAGAAGCGCAATGAAATTCTGCAGATGGCAGTTCTCACGCCGAGGCTGGCGCTGCTGGATGAGACCGACTCCGGATTGGACATCGATGCGCTGAGGACGGTGGCCGACGGGGTTAATTCGTATAGGCGCCCGGACAACGCGATGGTGCTCGTTACTCACTACCAGCGCATTCTCAACTACGTGACGCCCGATTACGTGCACGTCTTGGTGGACGGCAGGATTGTCCGGTCTGGTGGCAAGGAGTTGGCGCTGCAGCTGGAAGAAAAGGGGTATGACTGGATCGTTCAGGAGGCTGCGGTGGCAGGGCATTAGTGGGCTTAGAATGCCCCCGAAGAATTGGGTGACTTGCCAGGGCGAAAACTATGGGTACTTTCAGCGTAGAGATTGAGATTGGCGGACAGGACAGGGAGAGTTGGGCATCTGTGGCCGCCTTGGTGGACACGGGGGCGTCAATAACGTCGGCGCCCGCGTCTGTGCTCAGAGAGTTGGGTGTCGAGCCTGCTGCGAAACAGCAATTCCAGTTTGCGCAGGGTGAAACCAGAACGATGGACATCGGCTATGCAAGGGTGCGATTTGAAGGAAGGGAGATCATCACCCAGGTGCTCTTCAATGATGAGGGGACGCATCCGCTATTGGGAGCAATGGCGCTCGAAGGGGCGTATTTAGGTGTTGATCCTGTTGGCAAGCGACTAGTCCCCGTACCGGGCCTGATGATGAGAACAATTTGACTATGACCTCGACTCCAACCACATATGACCGCTACGCCGAGCAATTCGACCGTCTTCCTCTGACCGGGCCTAAGTGGCTGGATGAACTCAGGCGGAGAGGAATGGACGGCTTCTCAACTCTCGGGTTTCCGACATCTCGGAGGGACAACGAGAAGTGGAAGTACACGAATCTCGGAGCGCTGGCGAACACGACGTTTGGATACCCGGATCGACCCGGCATCGTTGATGCTGAGCTTCTTGCGTCTCTCGTTCCAAACTCCGATGACTGGGTTCAACTCGTCTTTGTCGACGGGCAATTCTCGCCGGAACATTCCAAGAGCGCATACGCCGGGAATGCTGTGGCCGTAAGCAGACTCGGCGATGCGGCCGGTCTTGGTCAGAACGGTGCAAGCGAGCGACTTGGCTCATTGGCCGGTGTCGAATCGGATGGATTCACGGCGTTGAACACGGCGTTCGCCACGGACGGGGCGGTAGTGAAGGTCTCGGCCGGGGGCAAGGCCCCGACGGTCCACCTGGCATTTGTGACGACCGAGCATGGTGAGGCGATTGCTACGCATCCCCGGGTTTTGGTCATGGCTGAGGAGAACAGCGAGTGCACAGTCGTCGAGAGCTATGTCGGTGTTGGAGAATCGATGTATTTCACGAACTCCGTGAGCGAGATCATTCTCGATTCCGGCGCGCAGGTTGAGCACTACCGGCTGATGATGGACTCGCCAAGCGCGTTCCATATTGGAAGCACGCCGGTGAAGCTGGGTGCCGACAGCACGTTCAAAACGCTTTCGTTCGCGAGGGGTGGACGGGTAGCTCGGAACGGGCTGCACGTGATGCTCGACGCGCCAGGCAGCTCATGCGTTGTGGGCGGCCTGTACTTCACCTACGGAACGCAGCACATCGACAACCATATCGTGATCGATCACCTCAAGCCTCATACAAGCAGCGACTTGTACTTCAAGGGCATATTGGACGACCGGTCGAGAGCGGTTTTCAGTGGTGGGGTCATCGTTCATCCAAACGCGCAAAAGAGCGAGGCGTACCAGAAGGACCAGAATCTCCTACTGTCCGAGGGGGCGAGGATCAACACCAAGCCGATGCTGGAGATTTACGCCGACGACATCAAGGCAACGCATGGGGCGACGGCTGGAGCCGTTGCGGACGAGGCGATCTTCTACATGCGGAGCCGGGGAATCGACGAAAGCACCGCGCGGGACCTCCTGGTGCACGGATTCGCCACAGAGATTATCGACAAGGTTGGCCTGGAGCCGCTGCGGGAGTATCTCGACACTCTGTTCTCGGGTGGGCTGCCCGGGGCCGCGTCGGACGGGACGGAAGGTAGCAAGAGACGTGGATGAACTGGAAGAGCTGTACCAGGAGATTGTGCTCGAGCACAACCGGAAGCCGCGCAACTTCCGGAAGATGGATGACCCGACATGTACGTCGCACGGATTTAACCCGTTTTGTGGAGACACGATCACTTTATATATGACGCTGGATGATGATGTCGTGTCGGACGTGTCGTTCGAGGCGGCAGGATGCGCGATATCCAAGGCATCCGCGTCGCTGATGACTCAGGCTGTCAAGGGGCGAACCGTGGAAGAGGCGCAGGAGACTTTTGGGAAGTTCCACGACCTTGTGACACATGGCGCCAATGGCGACGTTGACGACGAGAGCCTGGGCGATCTTGTAGTTCTGGCGGGCGTGAGGGCGTTCCCGACGAGGATCAAGTGCGCGACGCTCTCATGGCACGCGCTTCGAGGGGCATTGGAAGGCGAGGAGACTGTTTCGACGGAATAGGAGGCCGACAATGCACGTTCCGGTACAGGTTGACTACGGTGTTCGGGCGCTGGTGGATCTGGCGCAACATTCTGATGAGACGGCCGTGCGTGCCTCCGTGATCGCTGGACGGCAGGGAATTCCGGAACAGTACCTTGCGCGTGTGCTCCATTCACTCCAACGGCACGGTCTCACCAAGGCCCAACGTGGGCCACTTGGCGGGCATTCACTAGCGAGACGACCGTCCGAAATAACGATGGGCGCCGTCATGACCTATCTGGGCGGCCCTGTCGCGCTGGTGGCGTGTCTCGATGACGCGGGAAACTGCGAACAGTCGTCGTGCTGCGGGCAGCAGTCGGTCTGGCGGGAGGCAGAAGCGGCGATGTGGAAAGTGCTTAATGAGACCACGATCGCCGACGTTGTTGAACGTATGCCCGCTCCTCCACGGGAAAAGGCACCAGCGTCATCAGCATTAGAGGGGTCACTTACGATATGACATCAGCTGGCTTGAAGGCGGCGAATTCACTGGACGTGCAGGCGTTGCGCGCGGACTTTCCCATTCTTTCGCGGACTGTGAACGGCAAGCCGCTTGTATACCTCGACAACGCGGCCACGACACAGAAGCCTCATTCGGTGATCCGGTCTCTGGTCGACTATTACGAGAATTACAACGCCAACGTGCACCGGGGTGTGCATACCCTGAGCATGGAGGCCACCGACATGACCGAGGCGGCTCGGAAGAAAGTGGCGGACTTCATCAACGCCGAGGAGTCGGAGACTGTCATCTGGACACGTAACGCCACCGAAGGTATGAACCTTGTGGCGCACTCTTGGGGTAAGGAGCACATCGGGCGGGGAGACGAGATCGTCACGACTCCGATGGAGCACCACAGCAACCTGGTGCCCTGGCAGGAGATCGCAGCTGAACGTGGGGCTGCTATTCGGTTCATTCCACTCAAGGATGACGGGACGCTTGATTTGAGCGATGTGGACTCCATCATCACTGAGCGGACGAAATTGTTGGCGTTCACGCACGCCTCGAACTCGCTGGGGACGATCAATCCCGCCAAGTTCCTGACAGAGAAGGCCCACGCGGTAGGAGCGACGGTTCTCGTGGACGGGGCACAGAGCGTTCCTCACATGTCTGTTGACGTTCAGGACATCGGATGCGATTTCCTTTCGTTCTCAGGGCACAAGATGATGGGGCCAACGGGAATCGGCGCGCTTTATGGCAAGAGGGAACTACTGCAAGACATGGAGCCGTTCCTGACCGGGGGCGAGATGGTGCTTCAGGTCACCTATGAGAAGGCGTCGTGGGCGGACCTGCCCTGGAAATTCGAGGCAGGAACGCCGAACATCGCGGACTCCATCGGCATGGGGGCGGCGGTCGACTATCTGACGATGCTGGGAATGGAGAACGTCCGGGAGCACGAGAAGCTGATCACAGCCTATGCGCTGGAACGGTTCAAGGAGATCGAGGAAGTGGACGTCTTCGGTCCTCAGGATCCTGAACTGCGCGGCGGGGTCATTTCCTTCCACAACGAGGATGTGCATCCGCACGACTTGGGGACGTATCTTGACCAGCAGGGAATCGCGGTACGTACGGGGCACCACTGTACGATGCCGCTCATGGGCAAGCTTGGTGTGCCCGCGACGGCTAGAGCGTCATTCTACGTCTATAACACCGAGCAGGAAGTTGACGTTCTGGTTGACGCGGTAAAAGGGGCCTTGCGATACTTTGGCAATGGAATCGCCTAGCCTCGACGAACTCTACCACGACGCCATCCTCGATCACCGTCGCAATCCCCGCAATCAAGCCGTTCTCGACTCTCCAGACGCCTCTGCAAAGGCGATCAATCCGTTTTGCGGAGACGAGGTCGACATCCAACTCACGTTCTTGAAGGGACGGGTGTCTGATATTGGCGTGCAGGCGGTCGGGTGCTCCATCAACCAGTCGACTGCCTCGATGCTGTCGGAAGCGGTAGTGGGAAAGACGGCGGAGGAAATGCGGCATCTGGCGGGGGTGTTCGAGGGCATCATGGAAGGGGCTTCGCCCTCGGCGAGCGAGGCGGCTGAAATGTTTGATCTGCCCACACTATCAGCTGTGCGGGAGTACCCGGTGCGGATCAAATGCGCGCTGCTGTCCTGGTCGGCGCTGGATGAAGCGTTGGGTGGGTATAGTCGGGCGTAGTTTCGATTCGCGCTATTTCCGACCCATTCACGCTGACCGAGTTTCCTGGATTCCGGCCTCCACTGGAATGACGTCGGAAATAAGTTTAGATGGCGCCATTCCTATGTTCGTTTCCAGGAGGTGCCGCCGGGGTTGTCTTCGAGGACGTAGCCGAGGTCGGCTAGCTGGTCGCGGATGGAGTCGGCGAGGTCGTATTGCTTGGCGGCGCGCAGGCCGGCGCGGGTGTCGATTAGCAGGCCGATGAGCGCGTCGACGTCGGCGCTCCCGTCCAAATCGGGCTCTTCGAGGGTGAGACCCAGAACCCCTGTTAGCTCTCTTAGCACGGACTGGGCTTCTGATACGTCTTGGTCTGCCTCGCGGGCGCGGTTGATGTCGCGGCTCATGTCGAAGAGGACGGCGAGGGCGCGGGGAGTATTGAGGTCGTCGTCCATGGCTTCGATGAACTTTTCGCGATAGGGCGACGGGTCGAGTGAGTCGAAATAGTCTTTGCTCTCCACGTTTGCGGCACGTCGGAGCCGTTCGACGGCGCGTTCCTGTGCCTCGACAATATCCACTCGGTAGACGAGGGGAGATCGGTAGTGGGAGTTGAGGAAGAAGAGCCGCAGGGCGTCGGAGGAGTGTTTTTCGAGGGCCTCTCCGAGGGTGACGATGTTGCCAAGAGACTTGCTCATCTTCTCGTCACCAAGCTCGACCATGCCGTTGTGCATCCAGAATTGCGCCATTGGCGGATTTCCTGTGCAGGCTTCGGTCTGGGCGATCTCGTTTTCGTGATGTGGGAAGATTAGGTCCTGGCCGCCGCCGTGGATGTCGATGTTCTCCCCCAGATACTCGGCCGCCATGGCACTGCACTCGATGTGCCATCCTGGACGGCCCTTGCCCCAGGGACTGTCCCACGCGGGTTCACCGGGCTTCTGAGCCTTCCACAGGGCGAAGTCGAGGCCGTCGCGCTTTCGTTGATCGACGTCGATACGGGCACCGACGCGGAGGCTCTCAACGTCGCGTCCGCTGAGGCGTCCGTAGCCGGGGTCGCTTCGGACGTGGAAGTAGACATCGCCGTCCACGTCATAGGCGACCTCATTGTCGATCATAGTCTGGACCATTTCGATGATCCTTGGGATCTCTTCAGTAGCCCTGGGGTAGAGGTGGGCGGGAAGGATGTTGAGTGCTTCCATCTGTTCGAGGTAGAGGGCGATGTTGCGCTCTGCAAGCTCATGGACCGTGTCGCCTTCCTCGGCGGCGCGGTCGATCATCTTGTCGTCTATGTCGGTAAAATTCTCGACGAACTTGACCTGGTATCCACGAAACTCCAGGTAGCGCCGGACCACATCAAAGATGACCGAACGCATTGCGTGGCCGACGTGGGCCTCGGAGTACGGGGTGAGGCCACAGACGTACATGCGAACGACGCTATCGAGGGGTGTAAATTCCTGAACGGTACGGGAGAGGGTGCTGTAGAACTTCATTCGATGGATTCCAGAGTGGCTACCGCGAGGGCGGCGATGCCTTCGCGTCTGCCGGTGAAGCCGAGGCCGTCGGTCGTCGTGGCCTTGACGTTAACCATATTCGCATCGAGGCCAAGGGCGACCGATAGGTTGTTCGCCATCTGCGAGACGAACTGATTCAACCTCGGTTCCTCGGCAATAATTGTAGCATCGACGTAGGTTACCCGCCAACCTGAATCGGCGAGTAACTCGCGCGTTGCTCTAAGTAAAGCTATGCTGTCAACACCCTCATATCGTTCATCGCTCGAAGGGAAGTGGGTACCGATATCGCCGAGCCCCGCGCCTCCGAGGGCAGCGTCAATGACGGCATGAGTGAGAGTGTCCCCATCACTGTGCCCTTTGAGGCCGCTGAAGTGCGGCACAGTCACACCACCGAGGACCAGGGGACGGCTGGCAATCAATGGGTGGACGTCGAATCCGATTCCTGAACGCATGGTCATGTGGTGCCCACCTGCGAACGTGAGCGGAGGATGGCCTCGGCCATGGTGATGTCCTCCGGGGTCGTGACTTTAAGATTCTCGTAGGAACCCATGAATATCTTAACGTCGCGTCGCAATAGTTCGACCATGGATGCGTCGTCAGTAACATCGGCCTCGATGGTACGGTGAGCGCTTCTGAGAAGTTCAGATTCAAATACCTGGGGTGTTTGGACAGCCCAGAGGTTTTCCCTTGGGACGGTATTGTGGACGGACATTTCTTTGTCGGCGATCTTAATGGTGTCTTTCACGGGAACGGCGGCGATGGCGGCTTCGTGGTCTGACGCGGCTTGGACGGCGCGCGAGATGATCTGGGCGTCAATGAGGGGGCGCGCACCGTCGTGAACCAAGACGTGGGTGGCGTCGCCGACGTGCTCAAGTCCTGCACGGACGGAATCCTGACGGCGCGACCCGCCTGTGCAGACGGCGAAAATCTTGTCGGTAGGCATCCGGTCAGCAAGGGTTCGAACGGAATCGGCATTCGTTTCACCGGCGACGATGACGATGCCCGAAATAGAATCTGTTTTGGTCAGTTCAAGGAGACTGTATTCCAGCAGCGGGCGTCCGAGAAGGGGTGCGACTATCTTGTCTACGCCGTTCATGCGAGTGCTGCCGCCTGCACCGAGAAGAATCACGACGATTTTGGTTGGTCGAGTCATGGACCGCCTCTACGTGTGATTGACCTTGTTCAAGTATACAGGCAGGGTGGGGTGATGTAGAAATTGGAATTAAGGAGGTTGTTTTAGGGGATGTCCAATGGCCCAGGGAAGTACGTTCGTGCCGAGCCTTTCGAACCATGTACAGGGGTGACCACCCTTAGACTGGCTTCCAAGTAACCGATTCATATCAGCGACGATGCACGGCCATCTTCAGCCTTCGACAGGCTCAGGCCGAACGTACTCTCGCTTACCTGGTTCTCCCGTTACTGACACCCCTGCCCGGCCCCGCGCGCTGGGCGTAAAGCTGCTCAAGGTGGGGCCCTTCGTAGACATCATTCATAGAGTTTCCCGGCGCGAGGCATTCTCTCTAAGGAAACAGGAGAAGGGGAATCTCTCCCTGG
The DNA here is from genome assembly GCA_963662435.1 of Dehalococcoidia bacterium. Taxonomy (GTDB): domain Bacteria; phylum Chloroflexota; class Dehalococcoidia; order Lucifugimonadales; family VXLM01; genus VXLM01. Next base: position 870,835 of record OY759598.1, read on the forward strand.
TTGAGCCGGACTGCACCCCAAAATCCAGTCTGGGAGAGGGGTAGTCAGGGCATGATAGAATGGGAAGAGAATGTATAGATAGAGGCTCGACCATGCCGAATAACTATTGGATGGTCGTCCAGACGCCGGAAAATCACGAGATAACGAGAGGGCAGGGATTTACACTACACGGGTTAACTTCGAAGCAGAAGCGTCGAGCACGACGCATGGAACCGGACGACCGTATCCTGTTCTATGTTGGCGGAGAGATGCGAAAGTGGACGGCCATCGCGGTCATCAAATCGAAGTATTTCGAAGATCGAACCCCGATCTGGGAGCCTAACGGTTCAAGACAAGAACTGTTCCCGTATCGTGTAAAGACGTCGCCCTCCATCGTCCTGGACGAAGCAGACTACATCGAGGCGCGAATACTGGCCCCACGGCTTGAGTATGTCAAGCGCTGGCCGCCGGAACTGTGGCCGCTGGCATTCTTCGACACGCTGCACCTGATTCCTCAGCGCGACTATCGCTTGATCGAAGTGGAGATGCGCCGGATCAGGCAGCAAAAGAGGTCCTCCGGCCGGAATACGGAGCGTGTCGACCATAGCACTGAATCCCAATTGGATCTGGACGCGACACAATCGGACTCGGTGGAAGACACAAGTGAGTCACATGAGGCCGAGCGGAATGACGAACGTGATTTGGACGTGACAGCTGGTGAAGCTGTCGAAGATCACTATTCCCCTGATACTGAGTCCGACGGGTGAAAGTAGTCGTCGTGGAGCTCAATTAGCCGCTCAAGCATCTGCCACGGCAGGTCCTTCGTCTCAGGGGCAGTTGCAAATTCCCGCAGACGTTCGGCGTTCGTTATGTTGGGCAAGACAGATGCCACCTGCGGAGTGTCGAGCGCAAACTTGATCGCTATCTGGCCGATGGTGGAGTCCATGTTGTCAGTGAGGAAGTCAAGCTCCGCGAGGTGCTTGATCCCTTTGCTGAGTGCTTCGTAGGCCTCGTCACTGTCGATTTCGTCTCGCTTCAGCCGGGAACTCTTGGTGAAGGTGCCGTCGAGGAGTCCCGATGCGTGTGGAGAACGGGCGATGAAGCCCGTGCGGGTCGAGTTGTCGGACGCCAACGCATACAGCCGTCTAGCGGGGTCGCGGTCTAGGATGTTGTAGGGCAGTTGAAGCGCGGAAATCTCGCGCTCGACTATTGCGTACTCGCCCACCTCTTTGAAGTCCAGGCCCGGGCCGAGTGCTATGCCGTAGTAGCGGACCTTGCCTTCTCCTACTAGGTTGTCCAGCGTGTAGAAGAGGGCGTCATCCTCCAGAACGTCGGGGAGCGGGTAGTGCAACTGAAGTAGGTCGATGTAGTCGGTGCCAAGGCGGCGGAGGCTTTCCTCGGTCGCGGTGCGGATATACTCGGGATCGAAGTTCGGAGGGAGGCCGCCGAGCTCGCGAACCGCGAGACGATCATAGAAGTCGAAACCGACCTTAGTGCTGATGATGACATCGTGGCGCTGGTCTTCAAGGGCGTTGCGGAGCAGCGATTCACCGTAGCCCTCGCCGTCCGAATCGGCAGTCTCGAAGTAGTTGATTCCTAGCTCGAAAGCTGAGACCAGCAGGTTTTCTGCGTAACTGTCCGAGACGATGGGCCATGCCTCGGTGCTGAGGGTCCAGAGGCCGAAGCCGACCTCGGAGAGGTGGAGGTCGGTAGAGCCGAGTTGTCGGAATTTCATTGGTGGTTAGTACAGGAATAAAGGGGAATTGTCTTGTTCTTGTTGTGCGAGACCTGGGGATTCCTGTAGTGGGTAGCCTTGGTCAACCGGGTGATACACCGCGTTTCTAGTTCGTAGCGGGCCCCAGCCTTCTCCCACGACAGAGAAGAGAAAATGAAATGGGCTCCGCATTGTCGGAAATGTGGGGCTACACCGTCGATAGGGAAGGCACGGTAGGCGGAGGCAGGAGCTCTTCCTGGGTTAGTGGGTAGGCCTCTTTCTTGTAGACCTGGATGCGGTGGCAGCCGTGGTCGGTGATGTAAAGGTGGCCTTCGTCGTCGATTCGGACGGACGAAGGGCCCCGAAGTCGCTTGGATGGTCCGAGTGGAGTCGTCTCTCGTAATCGAAGGACTTTGGCATTGGAGCGGATGTAGGTCATCGCCATCTTTCCAAGAGTGGCGTCGCCGATGAAGGTGTCGACGTATCGCCCAGTCTGGTCGAACTGCTGGACCCGGTCGTTTCCCCAGTCTGCAACGTAGATATCACCATCGGTGTCGACGGTGAGTCTTGCCGGACGGTTGAATTCCAGTTCCCCGTCGCCAGACGAGCCGAGGGTCCAGAGGAACTCACCATCGGCGGTAAACTTCTGGATGCTGTCGTTGCGCCAGTCGGCGACGTACACGTCACCAAGCTCATCGACGCATACGCCCCAGGGCATGTTGAACTCGCCGTCGCCCGTGCCGAAACTGCCCCAGCAGTGGAGGTAGCCGCCATCCTTGGTGAATTTCTGTATGCGGTGGTTCATGGTGTCGACAATGTACAGGTTTTCATCGCCATCGAAGGCGATGCCGGAGGGACGGTCGAGTTGGCCCTCGTCGCTGCCGTGCTCACCCCACTTGCTGAGGAAGTTGCCGTCCTTATCGAAAACGGTGATTCGATGGAGTTCCTCGTCGGTGACGTACAGGTTTTCGTCGGAATCGCGGACGATGGAGGAGGGCCAGATGAACTGGCCGTCGCCGGTGCCCTTGCTTCCGATCGCCCCCAGCTCGTCGTCGTCGGTATTGAGCACGCGGATGTGTAGGACGCCCTCGGCGCGGCAAATGCAGTAGAGCCGTCCTTCTTCGCCGATAGCAAGGTCGATGGGGCTGTCGGTGCTGCGACGCATCCCCAGCGATTTTACGTAGGGAAAACCTGCTCGCAACATTGCATGGGGTCTGGTCATAAGTGTGAATTCCTCACAGTTGTCCGGCAACCCACTTCACGCCTCGCTCCAATACGGTGCGGAACGTGGGGTTCGTCCAGGTCTGGTCGTCGTGGCCCGACTGGAAGCAGAATGTCCTGCCGCCGGGGCGGTCACGGGTCCAGCCGATGGTCTTCATGCTCTCGGGATGATCAGTAGTCAGTAGGACGTCGTTGTCGCTGCCGACCTCGACGCCGGCGTAATACTCATCGATCATATCCCAGGACGCGAGGCCGCTCGTGATGGGGTGGTCTGTGTCCGTCGGGTTGATGCACAGCGTCTGATCAGCTGCGCTGCCGGTGGCGCCCCTGGTGGGTATGCCGCTCAGTTTCTCCCACACGTCCCACTGCGGGTAGCAGAGGATGGCGTGGTGAAGGAGGACGATGCCGGTTTCGGAGGAGGCAAGCTCACCAAGAGAACAGGCAACGGCGTCATCCAGTTCCCCGCCAACTGTGCCGGGAGTGTCCTGGTGGTAGTTGAAGAAGACGACGGTATCGTAGCGCTTCCAACCGCCCATAGGGTCGGTTGCGAAGTCCTCCAGGCTCTGCACGTAGCCGTCGATGTTCGGCAACTCGCGGAAGAGACGCTGGAAGTTGAGCACGTCGTACTCGTGGTTGCCGGTTACAACGGCGGTTTTGATGAGGGTGCTGGTCATAACGGTTGATTTGTTGCCAGGTATAGTCAGTCGTTCTCAGGCAAAGACGTCGATCTGCTCAAAGTGTCCCTTGACGATGGAAGGGGCATCGAGTCCCATCCACTGGTCCAGGAGGGTCCCGTAGATGCCACGGAAGTCGATGGTGTGCTTGAGGTCTTCGCCGTGCTCCCACTGGGCCGGGTTGAGGGGCGGGTACTCGGAGTAGAGACCTCCCTTGACGCGATCGCCGATTATGAACGCCCCTCCGCCGGTGCCATGGTCGGTGCCGCTGCCGTTGTCCTTCATGCGCCTGCCAAATTCGGTGAAGACGAACATGACCACCTCTTCGGCGGCATCGTGGGCTCTGAGGTCGTCGAAGAAGTCGGCTATGCCGGTCGAGAGTTCGTCGAGCAGCCTGGGCTGTGTCGGATTCTCGGCGGCGTGGGTGTCGTAGCCTCCGTGAGCGACGTAGAGAATTCTGGTTCCGAGGTCGGCCAGATGGATGCGGGCAGCGTCCTTGAGGGACTTGGCAAATGCGTTGCCGGCATACTCGACATCGGAACTGTACTTGACGGGAGCTTCGGCCAAACGGTCTGCTCCCTTGAGCACGTCTCCGCCGGTCTGGGCGAGGTAGTCCATGACCATACCGGTCCCGAACGCTGGACCGTACATGCGCTTGAAGACGTCCAGGGCTTCCTCTCGTTCGCGATTGTCGGTGATTGAGGTCATGACGCCGTACGTGTCGAGATCGCCCACCGAGGCGACGGGCACGCCGGGCGCCGTCATGGCGCGTGGGAGGCCTCGACCGAGGTTGACGCCGGTCAGGACATTTTCGCTGTCGGGGTCGAGGTCCCGGATAGCCTGCCCGAGCCAGCCCTTGGTGGATACGGTGTCGGGCTCGCAGGTGTGCCAGATGTCCATTGCGCGGAAGTGGGAACGGTTGGAGTTGGGATAGCCGATGCCCTGGATGACCGCCACGTTACCCTCGTCGAACATCTCCTTGAGAGGTGCAGTCTTTGGATGGAAACCCAACTGATCGTTCAGGGGAATTATCGTGTCTTGAGGCACATTGACGACGGGCCGGCAGTCCCAGTAGATGGGGCTGTTGTACGGAATCAGGGTGTTCATGAAGTCGTTGCCGCCGCTCAGCTGAACGACGACCAACACGGGCGGTTTGCCGTTCCCTGCCATGTTCATCTCCTTCCGGGTTGTTACTTCACGTCGTACTTCGAAGTTTCAGGCCATCTGATATTCGCGCGAGGCGGCGATGAATTGGAGCATTCGCCGTGTTCGGGTCTCGGAACCCGCCGGGTCTTGTGCAAAGTCCAATGGGCCTCCCGACTCTGCGTAATGGTTCAGGGCTTCAGAGGTGTCGTCGTCGACGTCGAGTGGGCCGACGAGGTCGAGGCAATGCTCGACGAATTCTGAGGGCGAGAGGGCGCGATCCGAGGAGGAGAGGCGCTCAATCATTTCGCGGATGCCGGGTTTTGAGGCGTCGCTGAATTCCTCGACGGCGTAGTTTACTCGTTCGTTGAGAGTGCCGCCGTCGATCCACTCCTTGCCGGTGTGCCAGCCTTCGACGGTGGGTGGGTTCATGAGGAACTGTCCCATCGTGGCGGCAGTGCCGGTGAGATCGAACTGGTCGGGATGGGGGAACCGGTGCGTTCCAAGAATCTTGGCGGTACCCGCGATCAGTTCCACGGGACTCTTGACCCGCTGGAATCGGGCTTCTTTGAAGAACCGGGAGTTGAAGAGCGTGCGGAGGACGGCACGAATGTCGCCGTCGGACTTAATGAAGGCCTCGGTCAGGACATTAATGGCGTCGGGGTCCTTCGGTGGGACGGTATTCCAGGCGGGTACCTGTACCTCGTCAGCGACAAAGAAGTTGTAGAGCAGCCTGGAGACGAAGCGCGCGGAGGCCGGTTGCTGGACGATCATGTCAATGATGTCCTCGCCATTGAAGTCGCCGGTGTGGCCGAGGTAGGTCTTTACGCTGTGGTCGTGATCGTCTTCGCGATAGACGAATCGTGATTGGAAGTGGCCGTAGGGGTACAGGGGCATCGGCTGGCGAAACGTCCATCCGGTGAAGGCCCTGGCGGCCATCTTGACGTCGTCCTCGGTGTAGTTGCCAATGCCCATGGAGAACAGTTCCATGAGCTCTCTGCCGTAGTTCTCGTTGGGGTCGCCGTTGTGGTTCTCGTTGTTGTCCAGCCAGAAGATCATGCAGGGGTCGCGGGAGAGGTCGAGCAGGATGGTGCGGAAGTCCGACATGCCGTTGCGACGGAACATATCGTTCTGTGCCAACAGGGTCGCCGTGTGCTCGCCCTTGTGGTATGCGCAGGCGAAGATGTGGTGCCAGAAGAGGGCCATCTTTTCCTGGAGTGGGCGCTCGGAATTCACCATACGATAGATCCACTTCGCGCCGTTTCCCGTGAGTGAGTCGAAATTGACGAGCGGGCCATGATAGCGGCGGAGGATATCGTCCTCGATATCGGGAAAGCGTTCGGGGTGGAGCAGGTCTTCGACAACGTCCTCGTATGGGCGCTCCGCCTGTCGTTCGAGCTCGCCGCGTGTTGCGCCGAAACCGGCGCGACGATACAGGTGAGCCATGAGGGCGATCTTTTCGTTAGCCATGTTCGCCTCCAGATGCTCGGCTAGCCTTGGGACGCCAGCTGGGGCTGTTGGCCCTTATCATACTGTAGGAATTTGTTTGAGACAACGCCTTAAAGCAGGTAGAAACTGTTCAGTCTTCGTGAGTTGAAACGCGAAGACCCCCTCTCTGAATCTCTCCCCCGCCGGGGGAGAGATTGTAGGTTCTTCGTCGCTGCGCTCCTCAGAATGACAGCGAGATAACAATTCGTGCAATCTCATAAACTCTGAACAGTTACAGCAGGTATGTAACAGTAGGATTTCTCTGTGGCCACGCGGAGCGGGCAGGAATGTATAATGAACGCCTAACTTGGCGGGCTCAAGGAGAATATTCGGAATGAGCAAAGTGGGATTCATCGGCCTCGGTCTCATCGGGAAGCCGATGTGCATGAACTTGGTGAAGAAGGGATTCGACGTCACCTGCTGGAACCGGACGGCGTCGAAGATGGAGGACGTTGTTGCGGCGGGCGCGAAGGCTGCAGGCTCGGCGAGGGATGCCGCGGAGGGCAATGAATTCACGATCATTATGGTGAATGACTCGCCCGATGTGGAAGAAGTGATTCTCGGGCCGAATGGTGTTATTGAAGGAGCGGAGGAGGACTCTGTCGTCATTGATATGAGCACGATATCTCCGTCTGTGACACGAGAGATAGCCTGCAAGCTGGCCGGAAAGGGCGTTCACATGCTCGATGGGCCCGTCAGCGGAGGAGTGGGGGGAGCGGAGACCGGTACGCTCTCAATCATGGTTGGTGGAGACGCCGAGGTATTGGAGCGGAGCCGTCATGTCCTGGAAGGCATGGGCACACGCATAACCCACTGCGGCAGCAACGGGATGGGGCAGGTGACCAAGCTCGCCAACAACATTACTGGTCAAGGTACCCTGGCGGCGGTTACCGAGGGACTTATCTTCGCAGCCAAACACGGGGGAGATCTGGAGGCAACGTTGAGCGCATTGAGTGGAGGCGCCGCGCAGTCGTGGATGTTGGAGAATCTCGGTGCGCGAATGTGCGACCGTGACTTCGCGCCGGGCTTCATGGTGGATACGGCCCAGAAGGATATGAGGCTGATCCTGCAGGCGGCGGAAGAGATGAATGTCTCTCTGCCCGTTACGGCTCTGGTGACCCAGATCTTCCGCTCGGCCCAGGAGATGGGGTACGGTGAGGACGGGACCCAGGCGTATGCCAAGGTGATGGAAACGCTTACCGGGGCCACGCTGGAGCGGTAGAGTAGGGTGAGACGGCGGGCTATAATCCACTGAGTCATTTGGAGGGTGTCCAATATGTCGCCGGGTCCATTCGTGGTGAACTTGTCGAACCATGAACGACCCTTCGACAGGCTCAGGGTGAACGGGGTTTTTCAGCACCCTCATAGAGGGAAGATGAGTATGGGCGGTGAAATCGCCCTCTTTGAAATGGAGGTCTTTGGATGCAGGAAGCGGTAATAGTTAGCGGGGCGCGAACGCCGGTTGGGTCGTTTGGAGGCTCTTTGAAGGATGCTAAGGCGTCCGATCTTGGAGCGGCGGCCGCCAAAGCCGCCCTTGAGCGGGTGGACCTCCCACCTGACGAAGTGGACGAGGTCTACTTCGGTAATGTCCTGCAGTCGGCAGAGGCGGGATACGCGGGACGCCTGGCGGGGCTGAAGGCGGGGATACCTGATAGTGCTCCTGCAATCGCGGTGAATCGCGCCTGTTCATCCGGGCTCGAGGCGATAAACCTCGCGGCCCAGCTCATCAAGACAGGCGAGATCGACGTAGCCGTCGCGGGCGGCATGGAGAGCATGAGCCAGTCGCCGTTTCTGCTGGACTACACGGCACGCTTCGATGGCTACAAGATTGGGGAGATCCCCATGCGGGACTCACTCCTGGAAGGGCTGACGTGTCCAGTCAATCGCTACCACATGGGTGTTGGCGCCGAGAACATCCAGGCGCGCTGGGAAATCAGCCGCGAGGACCAGGACGAACTGGCGCTGTTGAGCCACAGCAGGGCGGTCGACGCCGTGCAGAGGGGCAGGTTCGCCTCTCAGATCGCGCCGGTCTCCATTCCGCAGCGGCGGGGAGATCCGGTTGTGGTCGACACCGACGAAGGTCCGCGAGCCGATACAACCATGGAGATACTGGCGAAGCTGCGTCCCGTGTTCAAGGAAGGCGGCACGGTAACGGCGGGTAACGCATCATCGATAAACGACGGGGCGGCGGCAGTGGTCATAATGTCGGAAGAGAAGGCGAGGTCGCTGGGGATCGAGCCTCGTCTGAGGTGGCAAGCCAGGGGAGCGGCGGGAGTCGATCCGGCTTTCTTCGGCATTGGGCCCGTGCCGGCGGTGCAGAAGGCTCTCAAGAAGTCGGGCATGACGGTGGACGACATCGACCAAACGGAATTGAACGAGGCGTTTGCCGTGCAGGCACTGTACTGCATTCGAGAGCTGGAACTGGACATGGCGACGACGAACGTCAACGGGAGCGGGATCAGCTTGGGTCATCCGATTGGGGCCACGGGCGCCATTCAGACGGTGAAACTGATGGATGAAATGGACGCCCGCGACGACGAGGTAGGGATGGTGACGATGTGCGTTGGTGGCGGAATGGGTGTCGCGACTATTTTTGAGCGGGTGAGCTAGGGGGACGGCGACATTCGGCCTTTGAGGGCGCGAATTAGCGCTAAGTGTTTTGGCTTCAGGCCTGAGCCGATGTAGCAGGGTTTTCGTGTCTTGCTGGACTACTGGATTCTCGCTCTCGCGGGAATGACAGTATTCTGCGGAAGCGGGGTTCTAAGAACATGACCTCAGTCACCCTATCTTCAAGAAGAACGGGGAACTAGACGATGCTCCTGACCCTTGAAGAAGCAATCATAGCGATTGTTCGGATTGCCGGGTCGTTGCCGGTGCTGTGGTTCCCATTTGCGGGCGGCATCCTGGCGGTGCTGGTCGACTTCTCCGACCTGTTCATGATGAACCTGTTGAACCTTGGTGGCGTTCGCGACTACCAGGTGTTTGACAAGTGGGTCGACCAGGTGTACATGGTGGCGTTTCTCGTGGTGGCGCTGCGCTGGAAGGGTGTGCCGCGCTACGTGGCAATTGGCCTGTTTGCCTACAGACTCATCGGGTTCGCGTACTTCGAGTTCGTCGATTCATGGCGTGGGATATTGCTGATCTTCCCGAATGTCTTCGAGTTTTGGTTCCTGTTTGTTGCCGGTCTGAACCGCATAAGGCCGAACTACGAGATGACGTGGAAGCACGCGGCGTTGTGGCTGATTCCGCTGATTGTCCTAAAGGAATTCCAGGAGTACGTGCTGCACTGGGGCAAGTGGCTGGACAAGTACAGGGCAGTGGATGTGGTCGTGGACTGGTGGAACGTGGTGACGGGGATCTTTTGAGTGGGGTGCAGAGGGCGGCTCTTGGAGAGACTCTCTTGTATTTTCGGGCTGCCTTACTCAAGGAATAGCTATGGCCATTTCTTCCGCCCCACTGGATACCGGCCTTCGCCGTTATGACGAATAAGCAAGGGATTGCAAGGCGTGAAAAGCCATGACTAATGCCAAGACTGGCACGTTTGAGGACTTGCTGGAGATTACGGAAGAGGGGTTGCGTCCTATCGTGACGGCCCTGCGGGAGGTCATTGTCGCGGTAGATCCGGATACGTGCGAGGTGGTGCGGCTTGGGGACAGGGCGGCGACGTATGGGGTGGGGCCTCGAAAGATGATCGACGGGTACACGTACATCCTTCCGCAAAAGAGATGGGTGAACCTGGGGTTCTACCAGGGCACCGAGCTAGCCGATCCCGAAGCACTGCTTGAGGGGACGGGGGCGAAGATGCGGCATGTGAAGGTGCGCAGGGCGGAGGATGCCATGCGGCCGGAGGTCCGGGCGTTAGTTGTGGGGGCGGTGGAGCGGAGAAAAGCGTCGGGGCGGTAGGGACTACTCCCAGGGAATCGACTTCCAGTAACGCCCTCACCCCAGCCCTCTCCCGCGACGGGAGAGGGGGTAAATTCAATTCCGAGAGGGCACTAGTCGAGGCGGACGGGGACGCCTTCCAGGAGGCCGGCGTCGTTCATGGATACCCATTCGCCCATGAAGGTCTCGTTCCAGGTGTCCGTGAGGGGGTGCTCCATCATTTCCTGGAAGATGGGCCAGAAGATGATGATGCCGTCCGCGCCGTCGCGGAGGGCTGCGTAGGCGGTCTCGACGCTCCTGACGAGGGCGGCTGTGATATAGGGACGGTTCTCCCAGCCGGCAAACATCTGGACGCACTCGCGGACTAGCTGAGTCGGGTCGCCTCCCATCTGCTTGACGGGCTCGCAGAAGGGGAGAATGTGAGTGGCACCCGCCTGCGCGACGGCGGCGGCTTGCGGCAGGGAGAAAACGGTTGTGCAGTAGGTCTCGATGCCCTCCTCGGCCAGACGGCGGAATGCGCCGAGTCCGTTTGCAGTGCAGGGAATTTTGATGATGATCTGGTCGGACATGCGGGTGAAGACGTGGCTGACGTCAATTAGCTCGTCGGTGGAGTGGCCATCGACCTCGACGACGACGGGCTTGTCAGTGATATCGAGGTAGCGCTGGACGACGTCCTTGATCTGGCCGTACTTCTTGACCATGTCGTTGAGGACGACGGTGTTGGTGACGATGCCCGCCGCGCCGCGGTCCATCCAGTTCTTGAGGTCTTCGGGATCGCCGGCCAGCCAGATGGCAGGGCCTCTTCCTTGTCTCCGGGCCTGCATTACTGGGCCGGTGACCACCGGCTCCACGCCGTTCGTGCTGATTCTTGTCTCGGTTGCCATGGTGCGCCTCCAGCTTCAGGGCTTGTGTGTATTTGAGTGTCGCTGTTTCCGTGAGTATGCCATATTCGGAGGAGATTAGGAAGTAAGGACTCACCACAGAGAACACGGAGAGCACAGAGGGGTAGAAAATCCGCAGAAAGTACTGCGTGTGCGGGGGGATCTGGAATGGCTGGGACTATGGAAGCTAGCTCGATTCTGGGAACGCCGGCAAAAGATTGCTCTTCGACATGCTCAGGGTGAACGGAGGTCTTCTTGGGCACATACTTAGCTGCGGCGGACGCGGCCTCTTAGGGAGAGGAAGGCGAGGGTGAGGCTGATGGAGGCTACTCCGCCGATGGCGGCGAAGCCCTTGGCGAGGGCCTCGATGTCCCAGCCCTCGGTGATGAGTGAGCGGAGAGCGCCGAGGAGGTAGGTGACGGGGTTGTAGGTAGCGAGGGTTTCCATCCAGCCGGTTAGGGCTTCCAGTGGGAGGAAGACCGTGGTCATGAAGACGAAGGGGAAGAAGAGAAGCCAGCTGGTGTTGACGGCAGTGGGGTTGCCGGTCTTGAGCGCTATGGCATAGGTGAACCCGGCGAAGGCGAGGCTCCAGACACCGGCAATGAGGACGAACGCCAGCATCCCGATGATACCGGTTTCAAACCGGACACCAACGACGAAACCGAGTATCAGCACTGGTATGGACAGGGCCACACATAGAGCAAAGTCGGCGACCATGAGGCCGAGCAGCAGAGATACCCTGTTGACGGGGGTCAGGGACAGGCGGTCGAAGTAGCCGCTCTGGATGTCGAAGACGAGCGTGATCGCGCGCGATATTCCCGTCACGGCGAATATGATGGCAACTGGAAGCTGGAAGGCCTTGTAGTCGATGCCGGGGATGTTCTCCGCGACGTCCTGGAGCGCGCCGATGTTGACCACGAAGAAGAAGACAGGAATGATGAGGGCGGGCAGGAGGCTCTCGATATCCCGTCTCGTGGCTCTCAGCGCCCGTGACGAAACGGCGGCAAGGTCGGAAAAGAAGGCCCACCGCCGGTGGCGACGAACGCTTCGGATCGACGTCGTTCGGGCAGCATCTTCCACTGTGGTCATGTTACCTCCGTCTCCTCGGTCTGGTCGGCACCCACCTGAATGCGACCGCCCGTGACGGTCAGGAATACGTCGTCGAGGGTTGGTGTGCGCAGGGTTATCTCGCCTACGGTGACGCCACCGCGGTCGAGGGCCAGAGCGACGTTGCCAACGAGTGCGGCCCCGTTTTCGACGGACACAACTAGCTCACGGCCATGGTCCTCCACCTGACTGACGCCGTTGATGTTCTCGAGTGCGGCTATGGCTGCCGATGTGTCGCCTTCAATCTGCGCGATGATGACATCCTTGCCGACGGAGCGCTTCAACTCGGCCGGGCTGCCCTCGACGGCGATTCTTCCACTGTCGATAATGCCGACGCGATCAGCGAGTATGTCGGCCTCTTCGAGATACTGCGTTGTCAGGAATATGGTGACGCCAAGTTCCTCGTTGATGCGACGCACCTCTTCCCAGACGCGGTTTCGGCTGATGGGATCGAGGCCGGTTGTCGGTTCGTCGAGGAAGAGCACTTTGGGATCGTGGATGAGGGCAGCGGCAAGATCGAGCCGGCGCTTCATTCCTCCGGAGTAGGTGCCGACGAAGCGATTGATGGCTTCGCCGATGTCCATGAGTGACTCAAGCTCGGTGAGCCGCCGGTCGACCTCTCGACCGGACATGCCGAAGAGCCAGCCCTGGAGGCGGAGGATCTCCCTGCCGGTCTGCTTTGGATCGAGGGCCGCTTCCTGGAGGGCGGCCCCGACTCGCAGGCGCACCTCTCTCGGCTCGCGTACGACGTCTTTGCCGGCCACGAGGGCCCTGCCTCCATGTGGCAGAAGGAGGGTAATCAACATGCGGACGACGGTCGTCTTGCCCGCGCCGTTGGGACCGAGGAATCCGTAGATTTCCCCCTTACGAACTGCCAGATCGATGCCGTCTACGGCCCTTACCTCGCCGAAGTTTCTGACCAGTCCCTCGGCGAGAACCGCGTAGTCGTTGGTTTCGCTCATCCTAAGAGGCCCTCCTCACGAGCATGATGCCGTCTCGGACGGGCAGGAGGACGTGGTGAACGCGTGGGTCGGCTTTGACCCGGTCATTGAGGGCGGCGATGGAACGGTCTTCATCAGTCTGAGGGTCGAGGACGCGACCACCCCAGAGCACGTTGTCTATGGCGATGACACCCCTGGGGGCCAGGAGTTCAAGGGCTTTCTCGTAGTAGTCGGCGTAGCCGGTCTTGTCGGCGTCGATGAAGACGACGTCGAACACCCAGTCGTTGAGCGTCTCGAGGGTCTCCAGCGCGGGGCCAAGCCTGAGGTCGATCTTGTGGCCGTGGGGACTCTTGGCGTAGAACTCCCTGGCGACCACCGCAGCTTCCGGGTCGATGTCGCAGGTGACTAGGACGCCGTCGTCTGGGAGGGCTGCGGCCATCATCTGAGAACTGAACCCGGTGAATGTACCGATTTCGAGCACGCGCTTGGCTCCGGTCGCCCAGACGAGCGTCTGCAGGAGGGTACCCTCGATGGGACCTGAGAGCATCTGGGGGACGCTCATGTTCTCATAGGTGTAAGCGGTGAGCTCCTGGAGGTAGTCGGGCAAGGCGGTTGTGTGCTCGACGGCGTAACGTTCGAGTTCTTCAGAGACAAGAGTGATCATAATGGGTTCCTATTGGATAGAAAGTTGAGAGTATTTGCTAGGAGAGAAGGTGCGGATGGGCTACTGAGAGTTTTCGAATCTATGGGACATTTTGAGACAATTTGGGACTTTTCCCCTTGCCAGACGATCGGCCTTGGCGAGCTGCATGCCACGCTCAATGGTAGACCATGCGTTCTTGTGTGTCAAGTACGTGGTCGTTCACTCCAGGGCAATCGCATCTTATTGGGCAAGGACCTTGAGTAGATAGTCATTGTCCCAGGCGGCGTCTTTTCGTTTGCCGGCGAGGCTGCGCTTGGTGGACTTTTCGGCCTTGAGCAGATTCAGGGCCATGCGGCGTAGCACAGAGAAGTTCTCTGCCCCGTTCCCGCTACGCACCCGGCTTCCATCCTCATTGAACGTCACGTCCAGCGACCAGTGCAATTGGTTCTCTATGCTCCAGTGGCTGCGCACCGCGTTGAGCAAGACACTCGCATCGTTTGGCAAGCTCGATATGTAGTAGCGCGACTCCACCGTCGTCTTGCCACCGACGAGTCGCTCGCCTTCCACCATCACCAACGTATTCAACCCCGGCCACTGCCCATCATCATCCACGTATCTGATGTGGTCGAGATCGGACACGGCCCAGCATCGACGAGTCTCGACTCGTCCGTGACCCGCATTTATCGTCTCGTGGTAGTCGTGGTCGAGACTGTCGAAGCCGGACTTACGGGCAAGGTCGAAGGTGTCATGCACATCCTCGTGCAGGCGGCCCTGGTTCTTCTTGACCGCCAGCACGTAGTCGGCTCTCTCCTCCAGGATCTTCGATGCGACCTCCTTCTGGCAGCCCATGGCGTCGATAGTCACGATGCACCCTTCGACCTGGAGCATTTCGAGCAGTCGGGGTATAGCCGTGATCTCATTGGAGCGCCCGTCTACTTTGGTCTGTCCGAGTGCTACGCCGCTCGCAGAGGCCCAAGCGCTGACCATGTGGATCGCATCCTTCCCTATATACCGGTCGTGCGAACGACGCACTCTCTTGCCGTCTATGGCTACGACATCACCTTGCAGAACCTCTCGCACAGCCAACACCCACTCGGTGAAGCAGCGCTCGAACTGCTGAGCATCCAGCTTGGCAAAGACCCTGCCAAACGTGTCGTGGGATGGAATACCGTTAGGGAGGTTCAGCATCTTGCGCAGCCAGTCCGACTTGCGCCTGCCAAACGCCTCCACGTCCACCCAACTGTCCGCACCTGCTATGACACCGCAGAGCGCAATGGTGACGATGTCCATTAGATTGTGGCGTTTGGTACGGTCAATACGCGGATCGACCAAGCTGCCAAAGTGTTCGGTCAGGGACGCTGTGTCACTCGCCATGGGTCACTCTCCACATGAGATTGACCCCAATTCTATAACTTGTCTAAGACTTCATTTAGATGCGATTGCCCTGTCGTTCACTCTTGGTGAGTTGAATCGCGAAGACCCCCTCTCTGTATCTCTCCCCCGGCGGGGGAGAGATTGTAGTTTCTTAGTCGCTGCGCTCCTCAGAATGACAGCGAGAGAACAATTCGTGCAATCTCACCAACTCTGAAAAGTTGCGCAAGCGCGTGATCAGCCCAGTTCTGCTACGGAGACGCCTATCAGGGCGCCGATGGCGTAGGTGACGGCGGCGGCGGCGCTGCCGACGAGCAACATTCGCAGGGCGCCCCAGAAGGGCTTGTTTCCTGAGGCGGCAGCCAGGGACCCGCCGACGAGCAACAGGGCGACCGCGCTTAGGGCGGCGCTGATGATGACGCTGTTGCCGATGCTAAAGAGGAAAGGGAGAATCGGGACGATCGCGCCGCCTACGAAGGCCGCGAACGACGCGAGTGCCGCGCCCCAGGGAGAGCCAAGCTCGTTGGGGTCGAGCCCCAAGTCTTCGCGCGTCATGGTGTCGAGAGCGGCCTCGGCGTCGGCCATGACGCGGCGGGAGATGAGGTCGGCCTCGTCCTGGGTCAGGCCCTTGGACTGGTAGATGAGATCGAGGGTAGCCTGCTCCTCCTCCGGCCAGTCTCGAATCTCGATTCTCTGCTTCTCAATCTCGTGCTCGTAGATGTCTCGCTGGGAGCGCATGGAGACGTACTCGCCCGCGGCCATGGAGAATGCCCCGGCAAGCAGACCGGCCACCCCGGCAAGCAGAATGAAATCGGTGTTGCCCGTTCCGCCCGAGACACCCATGACGAGGCTGAAGTTGGAGACCAATCCGTCGTTCATGCCGAGCACTGCTGCCCGGATGTTTCCGCTCGCGCCGGTGGCGGTACGGCTCTCCTCCCAGAGAGGCACAGGGTCAGTCTGCCCTCGCGCCAAACCCTTGAGGACTCGCTCGTGGTGGCGTTCGTCCTTGGCGATGTCCGTGGCTTCGGGGTCGGCGTAGTATTCGCGGATCTCGCCGGACTCTTCCCAGAGCAGGAGGGGGATGACGGCGTTACTCCCAAGCGTCTTTGCCACGGCGAATCGCAGGAAGCCCAGGAAACCCAGTCGTGTGGGGGGAGCAGCCTCGATGCCGAGCTTGGTGGCCCAGACTCTGGCGTGCTCAATCTCGGAGTCACAAAGCTCCTGGAAGACTCTCGAGCGTTCGGGATCGTCCTCGATTCGAGCGAGGGCGGAATAGAGGGCGGCGGCGTGCAGTTCGCTCTTGAGGTAGCGTCGATAGCGCGCTACACGTCGTGGGTCAGGGGGTCCGGAATCGGTCATGCGATGCCCAGTTCCGCTCGGACGGCCTTGAGGCGATCTACGTTCTCCTTGTCTGGGCCCTTCTTGTCGGATCCGGGCACCTCGAGTAGGAAGGGTACATCGGCGAATGCGGGATGGGCCATGATGGTCCTGAAGCCGTCGAGTCCGATGTCGCCTTCGCCGATGTTCTCGTGGCGGTCGACGCCGGAGCCGAACTCAACCTTGGAGTCATTCGCGTGAACGGCGGCAAGGCGTTCCAGGCCAATGGTTTCATCGAATTCGGACATGGCGGCTTCGATGCCGTCGGGGTCGGCGATGCCGTAGCCCGCGCCGAAGCAGTGCTGGGTGTCGAGGCAGACCCGGATGCGGTCGCTGCCGACCTCATCGATCATATTGCCAATCTCGGCAAACTTGGAGCCAATATGGTCGCCCGCGCCCGCACTGTTTTCTATCAGGAGGCATACGTCGGGAGGGCTGTTTTCGATGATGGTAGCGAGGGCCAGGGTCGCCTGTTCAAAGATTGCGTCGAAGCCGCGGCCCTTGTGGCTACCAGTGTGGAAGATGACTCCACTCGCGCCAAGCTGTCCGGCGGCCTCCATATTAAGGGAGAGGGAGTTTATGGACTTTTCAAGAAGCTCCTGCGGACCGCCGAGATTTACGAGATAGCTTCCGTGAATGAAGGTGGGGGTGACTCCATGGGTCTCGGAATTCTCGCGGAACTTGATAATCTCAGCCTCTGCGAGGGGCTTGAAGGCCCACGATCGTGGTGAGGAGGCGAATATCTGGATCGCCTCGGCTCCTATATCGACCGCCCTTTTGACGGCCTTGCTGACGCCGCCTGCCGTTGAAACGTGCGCTCCTATTTTCACGGTTTGTTGCCCTCCTCATGGAGATTATAGGGGGTTCTGTGTTTTGGGTGCTAGGTGCCGAGGATCGGTGTGGTTCGCCGCAATGGGTGCGGAGATCGCAGTGGAGGAGAGTTGTGGAGGGCGAGGCGTGGTTTCACCTGAAAATACTAGGCATTTCTTCACCCTCACTCCAGTTCTCTCCCGCAAACGGGTGAGAGGGGTTAGTCGAAGTTCGCTTGACATTCGGTGTCGGCGGGATACAATCACTCGCGCCGAGAGGCCAACTTGAAATGGTATGTGTGAAGCATGAACGGACTAGAACTTAAGCAGAAGACAAGAGAAGGCGGGGTCGTCTACGGGACGATGCTGAGCCTGGCGAGGAACCCAAGGTGGGCGGACGCGGTGGCCGAGTGGGGGTTGGATTATGTGGTAATCGACTCGGAGCACGCCTCGCGAGGTCGAGCTGACATCGCAGACCTCCTGGCGGGGCTGAAGGGTGTCGGTGTGGTGCCCATCGTGAGGGTACCCATACCCAGTTCGCACTACGTTACGATGGCGATCGACGCGGGCGCGGAGGGAGTTCTGGCGCCGTACTGCGAGACTGTGGAGGAGGTCCGTGAGGTGGTCGGGGCGACGAAGTGGCTGCCGATGAAGGGTGAGTACGTGGATCGCGCGATGGAAACAGGTGAGTTCCCCAGCGATGATACCAAGGCCTATCTCGAGGCCCGCAACAAGCACAACGTGTGCATCATCGGCATCGAGAGCGAACCGGCTGTGAAGAACCTCCCCGACATTCTGGAGATAGAAGGCATCGACGCAATCTTCGTCGGGCCGAACGACTTCAGCACATCGTATGGGATACCGGACGAGACGGATCATCCCGACTATGAGTCGGCACTGCGCACCGTTATCGCCACTTGCGGGGAGCATAACGTGCCGGTGCTGGTGCACCATCAGACTGTCGACCTGACGAAGAAGTGGTTGCGGGAAGGCGCGCGATTCGTGCTGTACAGCTCAGACAGGCGGCTCGTTCACAACGCGATCAGGGCGGAGTTCGGAGAGGTCCGAGCTGTTGGCGCCGAGATTACGGGTGAAGAGTCAGCCGACATCGGTGAATCTGAAGAGATCGTCTAGGAGGCGGACATGTCCTGGCATTTCGAGCACGTGGACGGTCCGTACGGTAACGTAACCGAGGGCCCCGCGTGGGACGGCGAGGCGCTGCTGTTTACGAGTATCCAGCAGTCTCGCATCATGCGATACGATCCGGCGAAGGGCAAGTCTACGGTCTACCGTGATGACACGAACTACGCGAACGGGCTGATGCTCGATCCGGGTGGCGTGCTTTTCGCATGCGAGGGGGGAGCGCGACGAGTCGTACGATACGAGGATGACGGCACAGCTACCTCACTTACGGACGGGTTCGAAGGCAAGCGGCTGAATATACCGAACGACCTCGCCATCGATCTGGAGGGCAGGGTGTGGTTCACCGACCCGTACTACGAGGGGTCGGGCGGAGACTGGACCGAGGACGTGGCGAACAAGGACCTCGACCACGACTCGGTATACAGACTCGATCCGAAGGCGGACGGTTCATGGTCGATCAACCGGGTAACGTTCGATACTACACGTCCGAACGGGCTGCTGTTCTCGCTTGATCACAGCGTCCTGTATGTGGCGCAGAGCGGACGGCTTGAGGAAGAACTAAGGCAGTTGCGAGCATATCCTGTCAACGAGGACGGCTCACTGGGGGAGATGGAGGTGCTCCACGACTTCGGAGCACACAGGGGAATCGACGGGATGTGTCTCGATACGGAGGGAAACCTCGTCGCCACGGCCGGATGGGCGCAGGGCGGCCCCGGGCCTTCGATTTACGTATTCTCGCCGTCGGGCGAGGTGCTGGAGCGGCATGAAGTCCCGGTCGACCGGCCAACGAACTGCACATTCGCCGAGGAAGGTCTTTCGACGCTGTATGTGACCACGTTCGAGGGATACCTATTCCGTGTTGAGACGGAGCGGCAGGGGCGACTGCTCTACCCGGCGAGGTAGAGGTTCTCGGTGTAGACCTTCCGCGTCTTTGTATCGGGTCCGCAGCGTAGAGGGGGAACCACAAGGGTCACCCTTACTGTGGGTTTGCAGGCACTTATTCTGACGCCAATAACGGAATGGGGAATTTGGAGAGGAGTTTGGATGGACACCATCAGAATCGGGATTGTAGGGGCGGGTGCGAACACCAAGGATAAGCATATACCGGGCTTCCAGGCGCTGGACGGCGTGGAGATTGTCTCGGTGGCGAACAGGAGCAGGGAATCTGGCCAGCGCGTTGCGGACGAATTTGGGATTCCCAATGTCTATGACGATCCGTTCGACCTGATCGCAGCGGATGATAGCGACGCGATCTGCATTGGGACGTGGCCGTATATGCACAAGCCGCTGGTACTCGCCGCGCTGGAGGCCGACAAGCATGTGCTTACCGAGGCACGGCTGGCTTTGAATGCGCAGCAGGCCCACGAGATGCTCTACGCCTCCAGGCTTCGGCCGAACCTGATTACGCAAGTGGTGCCCGGTCCAATCACGTATGGTGTTGACCAGACCATCATTGACACGATCAACGAAGGCAGTCTCGGCGAGCTTCTCTCGGTGGACATTGGGATATCGGCCTTCGACCCCTCGCAGGGGATGCAGGGTCCGTTCCTGAATCGCGACCTGCCGTTCTTGTGGCGGCATGACCGTGACCTCAATGGGATGAACGTGATGCTGATGGGGGTGTGGTACGAGGCGATCATGCGATGGATGGGTCCCGCTTCGAGTGTTACGTCGTTGACGCGGACGAACGTGAAGTCCCGCAGGGACTCTTCTTCGGGTATGCTGCGCACGGTAGCCCCGCCTGATCTCGTTGAGATTCTCGCGGAGATGTACGCCGGGCCGTTGCTGCACCTTCGGGTGAGCGAGGTGACGGGACTTGGACCGAACCAGATGTGGATGTTCGGGAGCGATGCGACTTTGCACGTCGACTTTGGGCGACTCTCCGTCGAGATCGCAAGGAGTGGAGAGACTGCGTTCACGGAAGTGCCGATTCCGGAGGAGAAACGGCACTACTGGCGTGTAGAGGAAGAGTTCGTGAACGCGATTCGGGGCATCGAGAAAGTGACGCGCCAGACTTTCGAGGACGGCGTTCGATATATGGAGTTCACCGAGGCGGTGCTGCGCAGCTCGCAGACGGGCAAGAAGGTGCATCTGCCGCTGTAGGGCGTCGACTCTGCTGTCTCCGATCAGACTGGTTGGTAGCGTTCGACTCTGATCTTGTGCGATCGGGCGCGCATCTGTGAGGCGTCGTACCAGGCTTGCATCCTCAGCAGCATGTCCATGCTCACGCCAAATGCCTTCTCGATGCGTAACGCCATCTCCGGCGAAAGCGCGGAATTGCTGTTCAGGAGAACCGAAAGAGTCGCACGTCGGACGCCAAGAATCTCGGCTGCCTTCGTAACGGTCAGGCCAAACTCTTCAATAATCTCCGTGCGAACGAAGTCTCCGGGGTGTGAGGGTGCCATGTTCACTGTAATTCCACCGGAAGTCATTAGTGGTAATCCTCCAAGTTCAACCTATCTACGTACCCGTCTTCCTCTTCAAAAGTGATCCTCCAATTGCCTGATACCGAAACGCTCCACTCTCGGTGCCGATTCCCTGCGAGTCTGTGGACGCGCCAACCGGGAGGGGCATTGGTGCTGAAGCTGTCCATGTCCTTAGCCAGGATCAGAACCGTCAAAATCTTGCGGGCTCGATCAGCCAATTCCGGTTTCAGGAATCGCGGGTTGTTGTTTTCAATTAGCCTACGCAACCCCCTGTGCCGGACGGAGCGAACGATCATGCCTGCAATCGTACGGTATCACAGTACATAGCACAAGCTCTCTTCCCACCTTCGATGCAGAAGACTACTGTCCGCTTAATGCCGTAGTATGTGACGAGCATCTCTTAAACGGGGATTCTCCGTATCAGACATGTCGGAAGTCCTATGACATACGAGCGCAGCGAATACCCCAGTTGGTCGTGGTCGCAAAGCCGGCGGGCGACGTTTCAGGAGTGTCCTCGCAAGTACTACTACCAGTATTACGGATCGCATAACGGCTGGGAGGAGACGGCCTCGGAGAGCGCTCAGCTTGCGTACCGGCTGAAGAACCTCACGAGTCTGCCGCTGGAGATTGGCGCTGCGGTGCACGAGGCGGCGTCGACGGCAATACACCGGGC
Organism: Dehalococcoidia bacterium; assembly: GCA_963662435.1. Classification (GTDB taxonomy): domain Bacteria; phylum Chloroflexota; class Dehalococcoidia; order Lucifugimonadales; family VXLM01; genus VXLM01. The sequence goes on from OY759598.1 coordinate 892,307, forward strand.
TCGTTCCGGGGCGTCGACTCCGACAGCGGACGAAATGTATGACGCGGCAAGGGACCGCTTGAACAAGGCGTGGGCGGAGTCACAGGACAGGTTGGAGTGGGAGCGGTCGCCAAAGTGGCGGAGGATGTTCCACGAGTTCTACTACGACACGGGGATCGGCGAGAACAGGATCGCGGAGTCGAGGGACATCCTGCGGACGTGCTTCGACAACTTGCTGGTCTCAAAGAGTTTTCGTGAAGCGGTCGCGGCCCCGTTTGTCGAGGTGAAGAACGTCGAGGAGTTCGCTACCTTCTACATCGATGAGACGCCGATTCACGCCGTTCCTGACCTGGTCTACCGAAAGGGTGACGACACCTGGACAGTCGTCGATTGGAAGTCGGGCAAGAGGGAGGAGGACGATAGGGAGCAGGCGTTGGTGTATGCCCTGTTCCTGCGGGAGATGCACGGCGTTCGAGGGCCAGACATTGGTGTGCGAATCGAGCGGCTGGCCCATGGGACTGCGGAGGACTATGCCTACACCCAGAAAGACCTCGACGACGGCGTAGACGAAATTCGCGACAGCATTGCCGCAATGAGGACGTATCTTGACGATGTCGAGTTGAATGCGCCGAATGAGAATGAGAGCTTTCCGCTGAGGTCGGACATGTCGACGTGCAGGTTCTGCAATTTCTACGGGATGGACAGGGAGGAAATTGCGTCGGTGCAGGAAGGGCCGTTTTGAGTTGGGGTGGTGCAAGACTGTGAGAGGGTGCCCAAATAGTCAATCGAAACCGCTTATGGTGAGCTGTTCGGCTGGCTCAGGACAGGCTTGTCGAACCATGAATTACGCTTTTACGCTTCGACAGGCTCAGGGTAAACGGAGTTCTTTTGGATACGCTCTGAGACTGTCACCGGATTCTCGTCGACAAAACTCTCTGGATTCCGGCCTACGCCGGAATGACGGGTGTGTCGTGATGACAGGGAGGTTACTCAATGCTCGGTCTTCACCCTCACCCCAGCCCTCTCCCGCGAACGGGAGAAGGGGGTGGACACGGAATGCCGGAATCTCATTGCTGTATGAATATATGCTTTGAAAACGGCGGGTTTCTGAAAAGGTGAATGGGGCGTAGAATAGAGTCGGCGACTTGGAATTGAGATATGAATGGAGGAGTGAATCATGAACCTGGAAGAAATCAGGAGCCTGATCATTGGGCCGATGGCGACGGTGGGGACACCGTTTGACGATGAGTTTGAGGTTGACTACGGTAAATTCTACAACCTGACGCAGTGGTGGGTGGACCAGGGGTTGGTGAAGGGCAGGGCGGTCATCAAGGTCGCGGCGGCGATGGGTGAAGGCCCGCAGCTTCGGGACGAGGAGTGGCCTGCATTGCTTCGCACGGCGGTCCAGGCCGCGGACGGCAAGGCCGCTATCCTGTGCGGTCTGCACTACAAGGACACGATTCGCCAGATCGAGGATGCCAAGAAGGCGCAGGACATGGGAGCGATCGGTCTGCAAATATCACCGCCGGTACACAATGGGCCGACTCGCGGGGACGTCCTGCGGTTCTATGAAGATGTGTCAAACGCCATCGACATTGGGATCATGGTCTACAACACGATGGGGATGCTCGGCGATCTGATCACCCCCGACGACTACCGCACCATGGCCGGCTTCGACAACGTGGTCGCCATCAAATGGGCGGCGCCGGGATACCCGTACGAAGCGATCTTCGACCTCAAGGACAAGGTCAACATCATCGACAACACGAAGGACCCGACGCGTAACCACCGGATGGGAGGTCGCGGATTCATCAACTGGACGTCGGAGATCTACCCGGCACATGACCTGGCAGTTTGGGACCTCATGGAGGAGGGCAAGTACGAAGACGCCCGTACACTCTGGTTCAGTGTGTACGACGATCTGAGCGAGTTCTATGCCAAGACGGGCGCCGATTCGGGAGGTCAGGCGCGTGTCAAGAAGGGGATGATGAAGGTCATGGGGATGGACATCGGGGACTCGCGTCCTCCTTCGATGCCGTTGTCGGAAGCCGAATTGGACGAGCTTCGGGAGATGCTGATTGGGTTCGGCTTCCCGGTGCCGGAACGAGAAGCTGTTTTGGTGTAGGGGGATGAGTTACTACTCTGGCAACCCCCTCTCTGTATCTCTCCCCCGCGGGAGAGATACAGCAGGTGATTACGCGGGGGCGGCTGCGTGATATAATTTCGCAAGTTTAAGGACAAGGGAGTACGTATGGATCGAGCAGAACTTCGTGAGTTGATTCAAGGGCCCATTGCCACGGTGCCAACGCCGTTTGACGACGACTTCGAGGTCGACTTCGGACGGATGTATGAGCTGACGCAGCAGTGGGTTGACGAGGGCCTCGTGAAAGGCAAGGCAGTCATCAAGGTGGCTGCTGCCATGGGTGAGGGCCCAATGCTGAAGGATGAGGAGTGGCCGCTGCTTCTCCGGACGGTCGTGCAGGCCGCCAATGACCGGGCGTCCATCGTGTGCGGGCTCCACTACAAGGACACCAAGCGCACGATAGAGGACGCGAAGATCGCCCAGGACATGGGTGCCATCGGACTGCAGATCTGTCCACCGATCTTCAACCTACCGAGTCAGGACGACCTGATCGACTACTACAGCGACATTTCGGACAACATCGACATCGGGATCATGGTCTACTGCACGCAGTGGATGCCGGGCGGTCTCGTGGAGGTCGATACGATCATGCGGATGGTGGACATCCCGCAGGTGGCGTCGATCAAGTGGAGTCCACCGCCGGACGGCAAGCAGGAGGACATAGCGAAATTCACCCACATCTTCAGCGTGATTGAAAATGGCGGTTCTCCCGCCGAGAGTCACAAGCTGGGCGGTCGAGGGTACATCAACCTCACGGCTGAGACGTACCCGCCGCACGACCTAGAGATATGGGACCACCTGGAATCGGGGCGTTACGACGAGGCGCAGACGCTCTGGGACAAGGTGAACAATCCCCTGCGCGACTACTCGGCTAAGGTCGACGCGCGTTCCGGGGGACAGGGCAGGGTCAAGAAGGGACTTTCGTACCTGATGGGCAAGCCGGCTGGAGCGTCCCGACCGCCATCCAAGCCTCTGAACCAAGAGGAACTTGACGAACTGCGAGAGATATTGGTTGGCTTCGGCTGGCCTGTCGTCAACTAACGTGATCTAAACGTGCCCGTTAGGACAATGGCGCCGGCGGGCAGGACTGCGATAAGAAGCAAACGCACTAGGAGGATCGAATGATAACGGTTGATGAGGCAAAGCAGAAAATGGACGGCGTCGTCATCCCCTTGGCGACGATCTTCAAAGAGGACAAGTCGCTCGATGTCGACGGGACGCAGGAGAACGTGCAGTGGATCGTCGATCAGGGAGCGGCTCCGGGCAACACCGTGTTCATCGCGGTGGGTTCCGGCGGAGACTTCACGGTCATGACTACGGATGAGCGCAAGGCGGCCATCAAGGCCATCGCCGACGTGGCGGTGCCGAATGGCATTCCGACGTTCGCGAGCGTTCAGAGCACTGATATTCGAGCGACGATCGAGCTTTGCCAGTGGTGCGAAGAGGTCGGCATCGACATCGTGCAGATGAGCAGCGCGTACTACTATGACGTGCACAAGGGCGACCTCATCGAGTGGGTCCATGAGGTAGCCAAGCACACCGAGGTGGGATTCGCTGCCTACAGCCACTGGTACTCCGGCTCCAAGTACGACATGACGATGGACGTGGCCGAAGAGATCATGAAGGTCCGAAACACGGTCGCGGTGAAGTGGGGTTCTCCGGACATAGCCAACTACCTGGCTGGGATCAAGTACTTCGTTCCACGAGCAGCCGTCGTGAACAACGGGCCGCTGAGCATCTACGGGCACATGCTCGGGGTGAAGGCGTGGGTGAGCCACGTACCGAACTTCTATCCCGCGCATTCAATAGCTGTACACGAACTCATGACCGCAGGAAGGTACGACGAGGCGCAGCGCGTGTTCGACGAGTTCAACGCACCGTACTCTCGGATCAGGGCCGCTATCGGTTCACAGACTGCGGGCGAGGGCGTGTTCGTCAAGCCGTTCATGCGGCACATGGGCCGACCGTACGGGCCGTCCAGACTGCCGTCCCGCGACTCGGTCGTAACGCCTGAGGTCGAGGGAATGATCGCCGACCTGATGAGCAAGGCGGACTCGATAGTCGAGAGCGCGAAGGCATTGGCGTAGCGACACGGCTTAGGATCCGGCAATAGCCGGTCAATCAGGAACATGGGAAGGGGCGGGCGCGAGTCCGCCCCTTGAACTTTAGGGGAGAATCGTCATGGGAAAGGGACGGCTTACGGCCAATCCTCCGAATGTGCCGGGTCCGGTGGGCATGTACTCCCACATCGCCAGGGTTGACGCCAGTGAACTGCTGTTTCTGGCAGGCCAGGTGGCGGTTGACGAGAATGGCGAAGTGCTTGCTAAGGGTGACGCAGGAGCTCAGACGCGAATCGCGTATGAACGCGTCGGGGCCATCCTTGCCGATGCGGGGGCGACGTACCAGGATATCGTCCAGGTCCGCACCTATCTGGTGGGGACGGAAAACCGGCAGTCGTATATGGACGAGCGAGAGAAGCTGTTCGGAGAGATCTACGCCGACAGGGTCTTTCCCCCGAACACGCTGGTGTTCGTCGACGCGCTCTTTGAGCCGGACATGCTCGTGGAGATAGAGGTCATCGCCGCGATAGCGCAGTGATCTGAGGCATGATGGGTGGCAGATTCACCCTTCGACAGGCTCAGGGTGAACGGTTGGGTGCCTACTGCCGACAGTACGCTAAGCCGTGACGGCCTCTTCCTGCGGGAGTGCCGCTGCGTGCCAAGGACAAGCGGCAGGGTGCTCCATGATGTACTTGTAAGCGGCTGAGGCAGCAATGGCTCCCTGGGCGGCGGCCGTAATGGTCTGCTTGAGGTCGCCGGACGCGTCGGTGAGGTCGCCTGCCGCGAATATACCCGGCACATTCGTGCGCATGCCCTTGTCCACGATCACCTCGTCTTCATCGTTGAGGTGAATGCCGAGCTCTTTCGGAATATCGGCACGTGGGTCGGCGCCGATCTCGATGAAGATGCCGTCGACCGTCACCTCGCTGGAGCCGTTTAGGGGCCTGTCGATGCGTATACCTTCCAGGTCGTCCGTTCCCTGCAATTCCACGACATTCGTTTCCAGCAGTTGGGTGATGTTGGGCGTGCGATTCAGCTCTTCGACGATGATGCGCTCGGGCCGGAAAAACTCTGAGCCCCGATAAATGAGGTAGACCTGTGTTGCGTACTTGGCGAGGAGTACGGCGCCCTCGACAGCGGCGTTGCCTCCGCCGACCACGGCGACGACGTTGTCCCTGTGCAGGGGAGCGTCGCAGACGGAGCAGAATGAGACGCCACGTCCAGTCCATTCCTCCTCGTTGGGAAGGCCAAGCTTGCGGCGTTCTCGGCCTATTGCCAGGATTACCGTCTGTGCCTGGTAGGTACCGCTGTACTCGGTCTCGACCTCGTAGCAGCCCTCTACGCCAACAACCTTCGTAACCTTATCGTCGACTATCGGCACATCGTATTTCACGACCTGGTCTCTGAAGTGCATCATGAGGTCGAAGCCGTCAATGTCTACGTATCCGGGGTAATTTTCGATGGAGCCGCCGATGGCGGTCTCGCCTCCAAAGGTCTCGCCGATGACGACCGGCTTGGTCTGGTAGCGCGCTGCGTATAGTGCCGCGGCGAACCCCGCTGCTCCCTGTCCCGCGATCACGATGTCGTACTGGCCTTGTACTGTGGTCAATGCAGTTCCTCCGGTGAGGGTGGTTCTAAGGTTCTATGTTACCGGAAGAGCGGGGGCGGGCGCATCAGGTAGAGGCTAGGGAAGTTTCAAACGCGTAGGCGTGGAGAGGAGCTTTGGTCGTCATGTCGGTGGAGACTAAACCAGACGGCGTTCCCTATCGGCGGCGAATGCTAAGCAGGCCCTAATGTCCTCTCGTGTCAGGTCGGGAAAGTCGGCGAGGATGTCGTCCTCGGACATGCCGGAGGCGAGGTATTCGAGAACGTCGTATACGGTGATGCGGAGGCCACGAATGCAAGGCTTGCCTGAACGCTTGCCCGGCTCGATGGTGATGATCTCGGTGTAGTCTAGAGCCATTGCATGAGTCCTCGGAGGTGTCGATATCATATCACGCTCAGCGTGAAGCAAGCTCGCTTCACCCTCGCTGAGGGGCAAGGCTGGCTAGTGAAATACTCGCCCTGAATCAATCACGAGGGTCTGGCCTGTGGTCGTGTCGGAGCGACAGAACTCGACGACCTGCCGGGCGATGTCGTCCTTGTCTGCCGCCTTCTGCAGTATAGCGCCGGCGACCGCTGTCTTGCGGTGCTCCGGGGTGAGGTTCGATGACATGAGGGTGCCTTCGAGGTAGCCGGGCGCGACGCAGTTGACGAGGATGTCAGGCGCCAGGCCTCGTGCCATACACTTGGTGAGGTGATTCAGGCCCGCCTTGGAGACGGCGTATGCGATGGAGGAGCCGTTGGGGCCCAGACCGGCTACGGAGGAAATGTTGACGATTCTGCCTCCGCCGGACGCACGCATCGGCTCAACGACCTCTTTGATCGTGCGCATGGGGCCGGAGAGGTTGATATCGATGATCTTGTCCCACAGTTCGTAGGTGAGACCGTCGATGTCCGTGAAGTCGACGGCCTTGTTGAACGCGCCGTCGTTTACGAGGATGTGGACGCCTCCGAACTCGTTCACCATAGCGGCGATGGCAGACCTCACTTGCTCAAGGTCGGTTACGTCGCAGGCGACAGGGATCGCGCGGACGCCCCTGGCACGCATCTTTCCGGCGACCTCGGCAGCCTTGTCCGGACTTTTGGCGTACCCGACTGCGAGGTTGACTCCTGCGTTGGCCAGGGCGATGCAAATGCGTCCTCCCAGAACGCCGCTACCGCCCGTTACCAGGGCTGTTTTACCTTGTAGATTCATGTGGGAGACCCTCTGAAATACTATGTTGCCTGCGTATGGGCGAGATTATATCATGCAGTTACCGCTGCACTGGCTTGACGGTTGGGTGGTTGGTGACGACGCAGTGGGCTTATTACCAATGGCTTGGCGAACCCTCACATGAATGACCAGGTCGTATTTCTCGTAGTCCTTGCCCTGACTCTAGGTCTGTTCATCCATGGCCGTATTCACTATGACATCGTGGCGCTGCTCGCCCTGTTGACGCTGACGGTGGTCGGGATAATTCCCGGCACGGAGGCGTTTTCGGGCCTGGGCCACCCGGCGGTCGTTACGGTGGGGGCTGTACTGGTCGTAAGCCGGGGCATACAACGGTCGGGAGCGTTGTCTGTGCTTGTGCGGCTGCTGGCGAGAACCGGAAAGAACGCCGTGGCACAGGTAGGATCCCTGACGGCGATTTCCGCAATGCTGTCGATGGTCATTAATAATGTTGCCGCGCTGTCACTTATGATGCCCGTTTCGATTCAGTTGGCCAGGTGGTCCCGGAAGTCGCCTTCGATCGTTCTGATGCCGCTGGCGTTCGCTTCCCTGCTGGGCGGAATGGTGACCCTGATAGGCACGCCGACGAACATCATTGTCGCAACGTTTCGCGCGGAGGCCAGTGGAGCATCGTTCCAAATGTTCGACTTCACTCCGGTGGGACTGGGCGTAGTGGTCAGCGGGGTAGCATTTCTTACATTGATAGGCTGGCGACTGGTCCCCCAGCGCCAGGGAGCAAGGGTCGGCGTTGGCGGATTCGAAGTGGAGCAGCATACGTATGAATTGGAAGTGCCTCAGGCGCTAGCGGGGCTCCGCATCGAAGATGTCCTTGGGGACATGGGCGAAGACGTCCACGTCATCGGCCTTGTGCGAAACGAGAAGCGGTATTCCGCACCTTCGCATACGGAGATATTGGACGCAAGGGACATACTGATAGTTGAGGCGGAACCTGTCGACCTGGACGAGTTGATGGGATCGACTGGACTGGAAGCCGTGGAGGGACGGGACGTTCATGAAGACATGGTGAGTCTTCTCCGAGCCCGCGGCGTCAAGGTTGTGGAGGCCGTGGTGATGGCCGATTCCCTGGCTGAGCATCGAACGGCTCGGACGCTGGGACTGCATACAAGGTTCGATGTTAGCTTGCTGGGTGTGAACCGGCAGGGGGAGCGTGTGCCGGGATCGTCAGGGAATATTCGCCTTCTTGCTGGGGATATCCTGCTTCTTCATGGGAACCAGTCCTCAGTCGGCGAGGCCCTGGAGGCCCTTGGATGCATCGCGATTTCCGAGAGGGTGATGGGCGTTCGCCCATGGTGGCAGGCGCTGTCGGCATTTGCAATTCTCGCCGTGGCGATCGCACTTGCCACGACTGGACTGGTGACACTTCAGGTCGCCTTCGTCGGGGCGGCAATTGGAATGGTCATCTTTGGACTACTGAGCCTTCGGGAGGCCTACGAGAGCGTCGAGTGGCCGGTGCTCGTGCTGCTGGCCGCAATGATTCCCATTGGAAGGGCGTTCGAGACGACAGGCGGGGCCGAGCTCATTTCCCAGGGCCTAACGACCATGACTGAAGGCGGGTCACCTCTGCTGGTCCTGGCGACTCTGATAGTGGTTACGTCGTTGCTGTCGGACGTGATCAGCAACGCTGCTGCGGCGATCCTGACTGCACCTATCGCGATGACTGTAGCAGCGGAACTGGGCGCGTCGTCCGACCCGTTCCTGATGGGGGTTGCCGTTGGAGCATCTGCTGCGTTCCTCACGCCCATTGGACATCAGTCGAACACGATGGTCCTGGGACCTGGCGGGTATCGCTTTGGTGACTACTGGCGACTGGGGCTTCCCTTGAAGATCGTGGTCATAGGAGTTGCGGTCCCATTGATCTCGCTAGTTTGGCCGCTAGGGGTGTGAAGGCCCCATTACAGACCCTACTACAGAGCCTCTGCCAATGCCTGTTGAATCTTCGCGGAGCCGCTGATTGGGGGCTGGAGTTCGCCGTCTATCTCAATGATGGGACGGCGGATGAGGCGCGGTTCCTGCAGCATGAGGGCCACAAGCTCGTCTTCTGAGGTCTCGTCGCGTTCTATGCCCAGCTTTCGGCGAGAAGGGCTGTTCCAAGAGAAGTAGTCGGACGGGGGGCTATCGCCGAGCAGTTCTCTCAGCTCGTGCTCGGAGAATGGGTCGGAAAAGAAATCGCGTGATTCTACCTTCGCGTCAGTTCGTGAAAGCCACGCTTTCACCTTGCTGCAGTCGCTTCACCGACGGTAGTGGAAGTAGCGGACGGACTTTGGCATAGTTGTGAACTCAACAGCCGCCCGCGACCGCGGGGACCACGCTGACTTCGTCGCCGTCGGTTGTGGCAGTCTCAAGACCCTGCAGGAAGCGGACGTCCTCGCCGTTAATGTAGACGTTCACAAAGTTTCGCAGCTGCCCTTGGTCGTCGCAGATTCGTTCGCGGATACCAGGACATTGTTCGTTCATTGCGTCGATGACGCCGCCCAGGTTATCTCCGTCGACGTTGACCTTGTCCTGGCCATTAGTCAAGCGACGGAGGGGTGTTGGGATCCTCACCACGATGCTCATCGGTTGTCCTCCGATTTCGATGGATGTCTACTTATAGCGCAAATCTCAGGATGTAAGTCTTAAAGGCCGGTAACCTCTGCTGCTATCCGGTCGGCTATGCAGCCGCTGTGGCAAGAGAGTCGACGATGGACTCGTAGGTCGCTTCAGTGTAGATGGGCCGGACCACGTCCTCGACCACCTCCGGCGTTTTGAGGCCGTTTCCGGTAACGAAGGCTACGGTTACCTCGTCACCCTTGATCTTGCCCTGTTTGACGAGTCGCTTCAGGGAAGAAATCACGACTCCGCCTGCAGTCTCTGTAAATAGGCCCTCGGTCTCGGCAAGGAGCTTTATTCCCTCGGCGACCTCCTCTTCAAGGCATGCGACGGCGGTGCCGTTCGTCTCTTCCAGAACCTCTAGTGAGAAGATGCCGGCGGCGGGATTGCCTATGGCAAGCGATTTGGCGATGGTATCGGGGATGACAGGCTGAACGGCGGATGCGCCACTCTCAAAGGCTGTCACAATAGGGGAGCATCCCTCGGCCTGGGCCAGGTGCATCTGTGTTCGGACGTTATCAATCAGGCCAACGTCCTGCATTTCCTGGAGACCTTTCCATATCTTGGTATGAAGTTCGCCTGACGCTGCAGGGACGACACAGTGCTGGGGCGGCTTCCAGCCAAGTTGCTCTGCAACCTCGTAGCCCAGGGTCTTGCTGCCTTCGGCGTAGAACGGCCGCATGTTGATATTGACGACGGCCCAATGGTGGTTGTCGGCGAGCTCACTGCCGAGCCGGTTTACCTGGTCATAGGTCCCGTCTATGGCGACGAGCGTTGCGCCGTAGATGGCCGCACCGACGATCTTGCTGCGCTCTAGGTTGGCAGGGAAGAAGACCTTCGTCTCCAGTCCGGCCTTCGCGCCGTGGGCCGCAACAGAGCCCATGAGATTGCCGGTGGATACACAGGCGAAGGTCTCGAACTCGAACTCTAGCGCCTTGCTGGCAGTGACGCCGACCGGGCGGTCCTTGAACGAATACGTGGGGTTTACTGCGTCGTTCTTGATATAGAGGTTTTCGAGACCCAGCATACGGCCTAAGTTCTCGGCCTTGATGAGTGGTGTAAAGCCGGTGCCCATGTCAAGGGCTGAGGCGTCATTGACAGGTAGGAAGTCATGGTACCGCCACATCGTCGGCGGGCCGTTCTCGATGCGCTCGCGTGTGACGTGGCGAGCCATCGCGTCGTAGTCGTAGCTGATCTCAAGCGGTCCGAAACAGAATTCGCACACGTTGAGCGGTTGGATGGGATACTGTTCCCCGCATCCACGACAGGCAAGCGACTTTGCAAACGTCACACCTATTCCTCCGGGACAAAATAAAGGCTGCGACAGGGGCTCGCAGCAAGCGGGTACACTCCAAGTGATGGTAGCAACAGGGCTTCGCGAGTGTCAAGGAAAATCAGCTTCGCCGAAAAGGCCGAGTGGGAGAGATGGCGACACGGGTTCTGGTGCCGTTTTTCGGCGCGTGCTAACCTACGGATTGCGCTTTCGGAGAGCGACGTGAGCCACAGGTGAGGAACTGGACTTTGCCCTCGTCGATCGCGGTTGGCAGAATATTGGGTATCCGTGTGGATATCCACTTCTCGTTGCTGCTAATCGTGGCATTCCTCACCTGGAGCCTGGCTACCGGTTTCCTGCCTGATCGCTATCCCAATTGGAGCGGGACGGTGTACTGGTCGACGGGGTTGGTGTGCGCGCTGTCGCTATTCGTCTCGGTGTTGCTGCACGAATTGGCGCATTCGCTGGTGGCGATACGCCGAGGTTATCGGGTTGAGGGAATCACGCTGTTTCTCCTCGGAGGGGTCAGCAACATCGCTTCAGATTCACGGAGTGCGACCGACGACTTCGTAATTTCGGTGGTCGGGCCCCTTACGAGTCTCGCAATCGCTGTGATCATCGGTATCGTCGTCGTCTTGAGCGGGGGAGGGTCTCCGGCCTACGCAGCCATTGAGTATGTGGCGATTATCAACCTGCTTCTTGGCCTCTTCAATCTTCTCCCGGCGTTTCCCCTGGACGGAGGGCGAGTGCTGAGAGCGGCCATATGGGCGGTGACGGGCAGCTACCGCAGGGCGTCGGGAATTGCTACTCGCAGTGGGCAGATTACAGGGATTCTCCTGGCAGCTCTCGGAATATTTCAGATTTTCCAGGGTAATCATCTGCAGGGGATATGGTTGGTGCTTGTTGGCTGGTTCCTGAACAGGGCGGCAAGTGCGAGTCGGAGTGATGGGGAGTTGGAGCAATCGATGGAAGGAGTGACGGTGGCGGACGTAATGGATGACTCGCCCCCTGCAGTCAGTCCTCAGATCACGATCAATGAAGCGGTGTTCGAGCATATTGTTCCCGGTGAAGCCAGGGCGCTGATCGTCTGCGAGGGCGAGCGCGTAGTGGGGATACTATCGATTACGGACGTGAAGAATGTCCCCCCGGAGGACTGGCGCGAAAGCATGGTAAGGGATGTTATGACACCTGCACCGCTGGCTTCATTGACGCCTAGTGATGGCCTTAGGGAGGCCATCTCCCTGCTCGCCGTAAACAGAATTCATCAGGCGCCCGTAATTGAGAGAGACAGGCTGGTGGGCATGGTAAATCGCGCTCACCTTATCCAACATTTGAATCGTATGCAGTCAACCGACGGACAGTAGTTCGAAGAAATCGAGGAGAAGGCTGATGTACAGGCAAGTAAAGGCGACCGCGATCTCGTTGAAGCCGCAGAAGTGGGACAAACCGGGCAATGCCGACGCGATGGAGCGATTCTTTCGCAGGGCCGCGGAAGACGGTCCCGACATCATCCTGACGACTGAGGGCGTACTTGAGGGCTACGTCGTTATGGACGTGATCGAGGGTCGGAAGACGGCGGACGACCTGGTTGAGATCGCGGAGCCCATTGACGGTGAGTACATACGTAGGTTCCAAGACCTCGCGCGGGAACTGGATACGTGCCTGGCTTTTGGGTTCGCTGAACGAATAGGTGGTGAGGTATTCAACGCGGCGATATTCATCGACACGAATGGAGAGATTCTAGGCCGTTACCACAAGACGCAGCTTGCTGAAGGGACGGACAAGACGTGGAACTTCAATCGCGTCGGCTCGACGATCCGGGCGTTTGACACCCCGTTCGGTCGGGCAGGATTCGTAATCTGCAATGACAGGTGGAATCCGAAGATCGTGAGGACGCTGGTGTTGGATGGCGCGCAGTACATCATGATCCCGTCCTTCGGATCGAAATCGAAGGGTCAGAACGAGACTGTGCTGGCCCGTGCTCGAGAGAACGGCGTGCCCATCGTAGAGGCGAACGTGGGAGTAAACATGATCGTCAGCAAGGGAGAAGTTGTGGCGTACGCCTGGGGGAACGACCGGATAACAACGGCGGTTATCGACATTCCGGAACCGCCCTCGACCGAGGCGGCGCGAGCTTTCGAGACGGAGTACATGGGCCTGCAGGGCCCAGAGATGGCCCAGCGGTTTCAGGAAACGTGCAAGCGCCTCAAGGGCGAGCGGAACGATGTGGAGAAGGCCCAACGGGGCGAACTGGTCGTGGCCTAGCCTTAGCAATACCTGATTCTCAGCGCCCCACCTGAGTGGAGTTGCCCTATTCGGTGACGGTGATTACGCCCTTCATGTTCACTGGGTGAATTAGGCACTGGTAGGTATATTCACCCGGTTCGGTGAACTGGTATCGGAACCCGGCATCGGGCGCTATGGTCTTGCTGTCGAAGAGGCGCTCGCCGCCCGTGTTGATATGCGTGACTGTATGAAGGGGTTTGTCTTTATTCGTCCAAATGACGATTGTCCCAGCCTTTACCGTTGCGTCAGGGTGCTGGAAGTTCATGACGTTGAGTTCTTCGACAACTGCGCCGGGAGGGAGCGTGGGCTCCGGAGTGGGGGGGATGCGCGTCGGTGGCGGATCCGTGAATCCACAACTTAGTGCGGTCAACGCAAGAAGGGAGACCACCAATACAAACGCTTTCGTCATCCTGTTCTCCTCGATGCCGTCACAAGTAGCCAAGATGTTGGCATGACAGTACGTGTAGCTACGGGCGAGTGTAGCACCAAGCCTAGTACCAGTCAACCAAGTTGGGGCAGTCCAATGAGCAGGCGGGAGCATGGAGGACACGGGGAGACATTGCTTGTGGCTTACTTGGTGCAGACGGTGGAATTCGAGGCGCGGTTGAGTGTATCCCTGCAGCGTTGGACATGCAGGCTTGGTTGCATCGCCTAGGGGCCTATGCTATATTCGGCGCATGGGCACAGAGGGTGTCATTCTCGACGACTACTTCCGCCAGTACGGCCTGATTGCCATATTCACCGCTCTGGCGGTCGCGGTGCCTGCGGGTATGCTGATTGCCTCGTGGATGTTCTCGCTCATCAGGATTCGACCTCGAAAGCCCGATCCCGTCAAGATGAGCATCTATGAATGCGGATTCGAGACGCTGACGGGCACGTGGCACCGGTTCAACTTCCGCTTCTACTCGTTCGCCCTGCTGTTCGTCGTGTTCGACGTGGAGGTCGTGTTCCTGTTCCCCTGGGCGTCCAGCTTCGGGATCCTATCCAGGGAGTTCGGAGTGTTCGTCCTGGTCGAGATGGCCCTGTTCATCGCGATCCTCGTCGTGGGATGGCTGTATGCCTGGCGGAAAGGGGCGCTGGAGTGGGCGTAACGCTCCACCGGATACACTGTACGTTCCCGGGATAGGTGACACTGAAAGAGTTATGAATAACGAACACATTGAAATGCCCGGCAATACGATTCCCCTGCACTCTACCACCCTGGAGTTGGATAGAGAGGAGGGGGCGTATATCAACCACCTGAAGCTGAACAACATCGCCCCCTTGGCGGAGCCGCTGGTCGAGGTGCCGGATGACCTACAGAGGAACCTGGCCGTAACTTCGGTTGACGCGCTCTTGAACTGGGGCAGAAAGTCTGCTGTGTGGCCGCTCTCGTTTGGACTGGCGTGCTGCGCATTCGAAATGATGGCTAGCGCAATGTCGCGGTTTGACATCAGCCGGTTCGGAATGGAGGCGTTTCGCGCGTCGCCACGGCAGGCCGACCTGATGATCGTAGCGGGCACCGTGACCTGGAAGATGGCACCCGCCATCGAGCGCGTGTACCAGCAGATGGCGGAACCGAAGTGGGTCATCTCCATGGGCGTGTGTGCCACGAGCGGCGGGCCCTACTATGAATCGTACAGCGTGGTGCCGGGTGTGAACCACATCGTACCGGTAGACGTGTATGTTCCCGGCTGTCCTCCGAGGCCGGATGCGCTCTTGTACGGCATCATGCAGCTTCACGACAAGATCAAGCGCTATTCCTTGAAGGGTAGGACCGCGGGGCAATAATGACCAGAGTCGTTGCCGGCACAGACCTTGCCAAGCGCCTCAATCTTCAGCTTCCCGGCAGTGTCGTCACGTCGAATCCCAACGAGGTGACGGTGCGTAACGACTTCCTCCACGAGACGCTTCGTTTCCTGCGTGACGACGGCGACCTCGACTTTCAGTTCCTGAACAGCATCTCCGCAGTCGATTACGTGGAGTACTTCGAACTGGTATATCACCTCACATCGCTGCGGCGGAACACCGGCTGTGTCGTCAAGAGTCGCATCTTTTCCAGAGACGAGCCGACCGTGCAGTCCGCCATTGACCTGTGGAGGGGCGCGGAGCTCCAGGAGAGGGAGATCTACGACCTTATGGGAATCATGTTCGAGGGGCATCCGAACATGAAGCGGATCCTGTTGTGGGAGGGATTCCCCGGACATCCCCTTCGGAAGGACTTTATCCGATAGCGATGGCGATTCGTACAGAGCCGGTAACGATCAATATGGGGCCGCAGCATCCCAGCACACACGGGGTGTTCCGGCTTCGTGTTACGTTCGACGGCGAGGTCGTGGTCGATGTGGAGCCCGTATTTGGCTACCTGCATCGAGGCACGGAAAAGCTCGCGGAAGAGAGGTCGTACGTACAGATAGTCACGCTTACCGACCGGCTCGACTATGTATCGAGCATGTCGAACAACCTGGCGTACGTGCGGTCAGTCGAGAAGCTCACCGGACTGGAAGTTCCTGAAAGGGGACAGTACCTTCGCGTAGTCTCCGCTGAGCTTCAGAGAATGGCGAGTCACTTCATCGCCACCGGATTCATGCTGCAGGAGCTGGGCGCGTTTGGAACGCCCCTGATGTATTGCTTCCGAGAACGGGAACGCATACTTGAGCTGTTTGAGATGCTGTGCGGAGCGAGGATCACACTGAGTTACATGCGTCCCGGCGGGGTTATTCAGGACGCGCCGGAGGAGTTCTGGCCTGCGCTCGATTCCCTCATCGGGGAGATGCCCAGATACATCGACGAGCTGGAAGCGCTCATCACCTCAAACGAGATCGTTCTCGCGAGAACGCGTGGAATCGGGCTCGTTCCTCCGGACCTTGCCGTCGCGGGGTCCCTGACAGGACCGATGCTGAGGGCTAGCGGGGTGCAGTGGGACATTCGCAAGGCCGATCCTTACGAGATCTATGACAGAGTCGAGTTTGACGTGCCGATCGGCTATCAGGGCGATACCTATGACCGGTACTACGTGCGCATTCAGGAGATGCGGCAGAGTGTCAGGATCATCGAGCAATGCATCGAGCAGATCGAAGAAGGGCCCGTGCTCACAGACGCCCCGTTCTTCGTCCGGCCGCCTGTGGGGGACGCCTATGCGGCAGTTGAAGGGCCGAAAGGAGAGCTGGGCTTCTACCTCGTAAGCGATGGCGGCATCTCGCCCTATCGGTGTAAGATTCGCGCGCCTTCTTTCATCAACCTGACCGTTCTCAGGGACATGCTGGTCGGCTGGAAGCTGGCCGACCTCATCATCATCTTCGGCAGCACCGACGTTGTGCTCGGCGAAGTCGACCGTTAGGAATGCATGATTAGCTTCGGCAACATATATGACACGGTGGTCGGTTTCGCCCCGGACGGCCTGGAGTGGGTGGCGTTCGTCGCGGCTTGCTTGATACTGGCCTTCACAGTCATCAACGCGGCAATCCTGACGACGGCTTTATATACGTGGTTCGAGCGGCGCGTGCTGGGACGGTTCCAGAATCGTCTTGGACCGAACCGCTGGGGGCCGTTCGGCATCCTGCAGCCGGTAGCGGACTTGCTCAAGTTGATCACCAAGGAAGACGTCATACCGGACGTTGCCGACAAACGTGTATTCAACCTCGCTCCGATAGTGCTCGTATTTCCCGGCATCCTGGTGTTCTCGGTAATTCCGTTCGGTGAGCAGAGCTTCCTGGGGAAACTGAATGTCGGAGTGCTGTTTGTGCTCGGCGTGACGGGTATAAACACCCTGGCGATCATCATGGGCGGATGGGCGTCGCGCAACAAGTATGCGCTGTTCGGGGCGATTCGCGGCGCGGCGATGCTGGTGAGTTACGAGGTGCCGATGGCGCTGGGTCTCGTCGGCGTGGTGATTATGGCCGGCTCCATGGCCCTGCTGGACGTGGTGAACAGTCAGCAAGTGTTCTTCATTGTCGTGCAGCCCCTGGGGTTCTTCGTCTTCATGGCGGCTGCCCTGGCCGAAATGAGCAGGGCCCCCTTTGATATGATCGAATCGGAGTCCGAGCTGGGTTCCGGCTACCATACCGAGTACAGCGGCATAAAGTTCGCCCTGTTCCAGTTGGCGGAGTTCATGGCTCCCATCGTCGTGGCGACTGTGGCGACTGTGCTGTTCCTCGGCGGAACGCGCGGAATAGACCCGATTCCCGGTCAGATATGGTTCCTCCTGAAGACTTTCACGCTGCTGTTCGTCCTGCTATGGACGCGGGCGACCTGGCCGAGGCTCCGTGTCGACCAGATCATGGGGTTTGCCTGGAAGGGACTGTTCCCACTGTCCCTGGTGAATATCTTCGTGGTGGCGGTCCAGGCATTCGTGTTCCAAGATGCCGACGGGACGATTCCGACCGAGTCGCTGTGGCTGATGGCGGCGATCAACTGGGTGGTCTTCATAGCTGCAATCGTGTTCATAGCCAACTTGCTGGGTCAGAAGAAGCTGAGGCAGGAAGGCGCGCCCACGCCTTCGCCCCTGGCCAATATGACGGCGGAGGCGGACTAGAGTGGGTCGTATGCAGGAAGCGAGGCGGATATGTATGGGCTAGGTATGCTAAAAGGTATGGGCGTGACGCTGAAGAACCTCGCCGCGCCCGGAAGGATGTTCTCCGTGCAGTACCCCAATCGCAGGGTGGGGCTGCTGGGCCTGGCCAAGGAGAACAATACGAACGTCGTGAGCCTCGTGATGGAAAGGCCGGGCGACGCGCTCAAGGCGTTGGTCGGTCTGGCGACGGTTCCCGCGCGACTGAACCAACATCCGCGGTTCCGTGGGGAAGAGTTTACGTGGTATGAAAGGCGTTGCACCGGATGCGCGAGCTGCGCGAAATACTGTCCGCTGGGCATCATTCGAATCGTTACGGACACCACGGGCCAATATGAGCAGGACGGCGGCAAGTATGACATCGAGGTGTTCGACATCGATATCGGTCGGTGCATGTTTTGCGGACTGTGCGTTCAGGCGTGTCCGTATGATGCCCTTCACATGGGAAGCGGCTTCGAGGAAGGGAAATATCAGCGCAACGACCTCGTTATTGATGTCGATCAACTGAAGTCCGCTCCCAAGAAGCCGAGCACGTGGTACCGGCCACAGATCGAGAGTCAGAAATTCGATCCTCGCAGCGTCGAGGAGCAGGACTACCTGCAGGTGGGACGTCACGAACGTCCGACCGAGAATCAACAAGAGGAGAACTGGGCCAAGAGATGAGCCTCGGAGCGGGCACGGAATCGTCCCTGGCAACAGACATCGCGTTCTGGGTGATCGCGGCCTCCGTCATCATATCGGCGGTTGCGGTCGTGCATATACGGGACGTGTTCCGGGCGGCGCTGTTCCTCGTCGTTGTGTTCCTGGGGACGGCAGGACTATTCGTGCTGCTGCGGGCGGAGTTCCTCGCAGTCGTGCAGGTCATAGTGTACGTTGGAGCGATCTCCGTTTTGATCCTGTTCGCCATCTTGATGACGCAGGATGCGGAGCAGGGTAGCCCTCCCAATCGACTCAGATACCCCGTCGGACTGCTCGCTTTCCTGCTCGGTGCGGCATCGGTGTTCACGATACTCAATGCCGACTGGATGCTTCTCGCGGATGCGCTTCCAAGCACCTTGACCACCGAGGCCGCGCAGAAGGTCAACGAGGTTTACAGCAATACGATCCCCAGGATTGCGACCCTGCTCCTGCGTGACTACGTGCTGGCCTTCGAGGCGGTGTCGGTCCTCCTACTTGCCGCAATCGTCGGAGCGCTCGTGCTGGTGAGGGAACGATGAGTTTAGAGAATTTCCTCATCCTCGGGGCGATACTCTTCGCCATAGGACTCTACGGAGCGCTCACAAAGCGGAACGCGATCGCCGTGCTCATGTGCATCGAGTTGATGTTCAACGCGGTCAACATCACCGCCGTGGCGCTGTCGCGATATGTCGTGCCGGCGAGCCTATTGGGTGACGCGGCATCCATTACCGATCAGGCGGCGAGGACGCTGCTGACGGGCCAGATATTCAGCATCTTCATCATCACCGTTGCCGCCGCTGAAATCGCGCTGGGCGTAGCCATTGTCATAGCGCTCTACCGGAGCCGCGAAACGATTTTCGTTACGGACGCGACCCAGCTAAAGAATTAGCAGCAATGAACCCAATAGACAGCCAATTGTTCACTTGCGCCGTCGTCTCGAATGCGAGTCGAGCATTCGAAGGTGTAGAGGACTAGCAGGGGAATGTATACCGACTATCGAAAAGCACCGAATCTCGTGATTGCCGAGATGTGGAAGAACGTACTGGAAGGCGAGGGGCTTCCGACGAAGATCCTGCCTGAAGGCGACATCCGGTCCTGGGGAGAGCGCGTGCCGTACCGCGTGATGGTGCCGCGTGGACGTGAGCACGTGGCCGACGAGATTCTGAGGAAACTATAGTGTCCGACACCTATGAAATGGCGGCGTGGCTGGTATTCCTGCTGCCCCTCGCCTCTTTTGTACTGATTGCGGCGTTCATCCGGCCGTTCTTCAACCGCTATGCGGACGTTGCGGGGCGGATAACCATCGGGGCGATAGCGATTTCATTCGCTCTTTCGTTCTTGCTGTTCGTGGAGGTTGTACAGAACGGCGGACGGCAGATCGGCTGGACCGCTCATCAGTGGATGCTCGTAGGTGAATTCGATCTCAGCATGGGCATCTTCATGGACGGGCTCACGGCGATCATGCTCATCGTGGTCACCGGTGTGAGCCTCCTCGTTCAGATCTACTCCACGGGCTATATGAAGGACGATCCCGGTTACGCGCGGTACTTCGCGTACATGTCGTTCTTCACTGCCTCAATGATCGGCTTGGTCGTAGCAGCGAACGTCATTCAACTGTTCGTTTTCTGGGAGCTGGTGGGTCTGTCTTCCTACCTGCTCATCGGATTCTGGTACCACAAACCCTCGGCTGCCGCTGCCGCCAAGAAGGCGTTCCTGGTAACCAGGCTCGGGGACTTCGGGTTCCTGTTGGCTATCTTCTACTTGTTCTTCAATGCCGCGACGTTCACCCAGGCCGGTCTCGACCCGCTCGATATTCGGGACATTCACCAGGCGATGAACATGGAAATCATCGCGCCGAGCGTGGCGATGTGGATCGCGCTTGGCCTCTTTGCCGGAGCGGTCGGGAAATCCGGCCAGTTCCCATTGCACACATGGCTGCCCGACGCAATGGAAGGCCCTACACCCGTCAGTTCGCTCATCCATGCCGCGACGATGGTGGCGGCGGGAGTGTTCCTCGTTGCGAGGTTCTTCCCGGTGTTCGAGGCGTCCGAGATCGCGTTGAATACGGTGGCAATCATCGGCGGCATTACGGCGGTGCTCGCGGCGACGATGGGCCTGGTGATGAACGACGTCAAGCGTGTGCTGGCCTACTCGACAGTCAGCCAGCTCGGATACATGATGCTGGCGCTGGGTGTCGGCGCGCCGGGCGTGGCCATATTCCACCTGTTTACGCACGCGTTCTTCAAGTGCCTGCTGTTCATGGGGGCAGGGAGTGTCAGTCACGCCACGGGCGGGACGTTCGACATGAGGTACATGGGCGGTCTCAAAAAGCATATGCGCTGGACGTACATCACGTTCCTCATTGGAAGCCTGAGCCTTGCGGGGATATTCCCGCTGGCGGGATTCTGGAGCAAGGACGAGATTCTTGCGTCGGCGTTCGGACAGGTGGGAGCGGTCCCGCAGGTGGTCTTCTGGCTGGCCGTGATTGCGGTGTTCATGACGGCCTTCTACATGTTCCGGGCGTTGTTCATGGTCTTCGAAGGCGAATACAGGGGCGGGGCCGATGCTGATCCCGAGGCGGAGTCTCACGGTGATTCTTCACACCCGCACGAATCTCCCACTTCGATGGTCGGCCCGATGGCCATTCTCGCGGTGCTCGCCGTAGTGGCGGGGCTGCTGGCGAGCCCGATCATCGATCTAGGCCCGATTCCGAAGCACTGGCTCGTCCACGACTTCCTTCACAGCGAGGCCGGGGACTTCAGCATCGTAATAGCGGCAGGATCGACCGTGCTGGCGCTCGGGGGGATCTTGCTGGCATACCTCATGTACTTCAGCCGGCAGGTCTCGTCAGGAGAGATTGGCTCGAGGTTCCGCCCGCTATACGTCCTGTTCTCCCGGAAGTACTACTTCGACGAGTTGTACGAAGGGGTGATAACGATTCGATTGTTCTACCGGGGCGTTTCAAGGGCCCTCGATTGGGCGGATAAGTCGATTGTCGATGGCGCGGTCCAACTGGTGGACAAGTTCGGTCGGAACGTCGGAAGGGCCATTGCACAGGTCCAGACAGGCCAGGTGCAGGGCTATGGAATGGCCGTCTCGGTCGGTGTGCTGGCAATTCTCGGGGCGTATCTCCTGTTCAAATAGGCTTGGCATAGCGGAACGATAGCACGACTCAAATGGACTTCGAAGGCAACGGACTACTAACGCTCACGGTCTTCCTGCCACTGGCAGGGGCCTTGCTGATCGCCGTGCTCGTGCGGAATGACCGGCACGTTCGAATCGTTGCGGGCGTTACGATCGTTGTCGACCTCGTTCTGAGTTTCCTAGTCTTCACCGGCTACGACCTGCAAGAGGGCGGGGTACAGCTGGTGGACCGCGCACCGGGCTGGATTCCCATCGACTCGTTCAAAGTCGAGTACTTCCTCGGTGTTGACGGTCTTAGCGCTCCGCTTGTCCTGCTTACCGGACTTCTCGGCTTCGTGGCGGTATTCGCCTCTTGGAGCATCAAGGAGCGGGTCAGGGAGTACTTCGTCTGGCTGCTGGTGCTGCAGACGGCGGTCATGGGCGTTTTCACGGCACTGGATTTCATTCTCTTCTTCCTTCTATGGGAGTTGGAAATGGTGCCGATGTTCTTCCTGATCTCCATCTGGGGGAGTGGACGGCGCGAGTACTCTGCTATGAAGTTCCTGATCTTCACGTTCCTCGGCAGCGCCTTCATGCTCGTCGGCATCCTGATACTGTTCTTCTCGGCAGGGACATTCGACATGATCGAGCTGCCGTCGGCCTTGCAGGGCGTGAAACTGCTGGCGCCGGCGTGGCTGGTCTTCTCGCTGATATTCGTGGCATTTGCCGTGAAGCTGCCCGTGTGGCCACTGCATACATGGCTGCCCGACGCTCACACGGACGCTCCAACGGCGGTGAGCATCATGCTTGCCGGCGTGCTGCTGAAGATGGGCGGCTATGGGATGCTCCGGGTCTCCGCGGCTATGTTCCCCGACGTCATGGTGGACGCGGCAAAGTTCCTGATCGTCCTGGGAGTGATCAACGTCATCTATGGAGCGATCGTGACGCTCCGGCAGACCGACATGAAGCGCCTCGTCGCCTTCAGCAGTATCAGCCACATGGGATACGTGCTGGTCGGAATATCGTCGGTTGCGGGCGTCGCGGGAGCAGTGTCGCCCGTGGGACTAACCGGCGCCGCCATGCAGATGTTCACGCACGGGACTATAACGGGCCTCATGTTCCTGATGGTCGGCCTTGCCTATGAGAAGGCGCACACGCGGCATATACCGGATCTCGGCGGCCTGGCAACGCGAATGCCGGTTATCGCTGTCGGATTCCTCATTGCCGGTCTGGCCTCTCTTGGACTGCCGGGCACGAGCGGGTTCGTCTCGGAGATACTCATCTTCCTGGGGACGTTCCCCGTATGGGGTTGGTGGACGGGCATCGCTGCCTTCGGAGTAGTAATAACGGCGGGGTACATACTCTGGATGCTCCAACGCACGATGTTCGGACCGCAGCTTGCCAGGTTCGCGGACGTGCGTGACGCCACCAAGATGGAGATGCTGCCGATCGCGGCTCTTGTGATTGCAGTCATCGCCGTAGGCATCTATCCGTCGTTTATCTCGGACTACTTTACCGAGGGCCTGTCCGACATCATCGGTTCGATTCAAGACTCTGCCCAGCTGGCGATGGCGCCATGACGATCCACGATCTCTATCTGCTGTCACCTGAACTGAGCGTGGCCGGACTGGCAACGCTCCTGCTCCTGCTCGACCTCGTCGTGTCTCGTAAGAGCATCATCCTTGGTTTGGGAGTTGCCGGACTGCTCGTGCCGCTGGGCTTCAGCATCGCGCTGTGGTTCACGGTAGGGGACGACGGAGCGGCCGAGAATACCGGTGTGCTCGCGGGTACACTGGTCGTTGACAAGTTCGCGCTCTTCTTCAAGTTCCTCTTCATCGGCGCGGCTGCCGTCGTAGGCCTGATGTCGTTCGACTACCTGCAGCGCATCGAGCGCTTCCGTACAGAGTTCTACGCGCTGGTGCTGTACTCGGCGACGGGCATGATGTTGATGGCGACCACCGTCGAACTCATCACCCTGTACATTTCGCTGGAGCTTTCATCCCTACCGCTCGTGGCGCTCGCGGCGTTTCTCCGTGACGCGCGCTCGTCCGAGGGCGGCATGAAGTTCCTTGTACTGGGCGGGATAAGCTCGGCCATTCTGCTGTACGGCATGGTGTTCGTGTTCGGATTCACGGGCACGACATACCTCGACCTGATTGCGGAGCGCATCGGAGACCTGAGCGCCGGATCAGACCAGCCCCTAGGGAGCTACGCCCTCGTGTTGGGCATTGGCCTGATCATTGCGGGGTTCGGATTCAAGATAACGGCGGTGCCGTTCCAGATGTGGGCGCCGGACGTCTACGAGGGAGCGCCGACTCCGGTGACCGCCTTCCTCTCGGTGGCAAGCAAGGCGGCAGGGTTTGCCATCATCCTTCGGGTCTTCTACGTGGCCTTCCCTGTGGAATCGTTGAGTATTGAGTGGAGCGCCGTATTCGCAGCGCTGGCAGCGCTTTCGATGACGGTCGGCAACCTGGTTGCGATAGCTCAGTCCAACATCAAGCGTCTGCTGGCCTACAGTACGATCGCACACGGTGGATATCTGATGGTCGGTCTCGCGGCGTTGGCAGCGAGGACCGGCGGGGACGACGTGGAATTCGGACCGTCAGGCGTGCTGTTCTACATGGCGGGATACGCGATGATGAATCTGGCGGCATTCGCCGTCGTCATAGCCATATCGAACCGCATCAACAGCGATGCGATTGCCGACTACGCGGGAATGGCGAAGAGGGCCCCATACCTTGCCGCAGCGCTAGCCGTTGCGCTCATATCACTCACGGGTATACCGCCGACAGTCGGATTTATCACCAAGGTGTATGTGTTTGGAGCGGCGGTGAACGCGGGCCTTGAATGGCTTGTGGTTGTCGGCGTAATCAACAGCGTCATCTCGGCCTACTACTACTTCGGCATCATCAAGACGATGTACCTATCGAAACCGAAGTCAGACGAGCCGATTGAGTCCAAGTTCCCCATACGGCTGGCCGTGGGAGTGACCATTGCCGGAGTGCTGCTGTTCGGAGTCTACCCGATAGTATTGCTGGACCTCGCCAAGGCGGCCGCGCAAGCCTTGTTTGCATAGTGTAGGCGGTGGAGCATCCCAATGGACGAGCAGCGGCATCTGGTCGGTTTCATGCACTCCCGGACGATTCCGGGCGCCTCGGACGTCATCCGCGAGCTGATCGGGTCGTTGGACCTGTGCGACCGAAGCTGGGTCGCGCCCGCCGACGAGCAGGAGATGGCGTCGAGCACGCTTCGTGAGACGGAGGTCATCGTCACGGCGGGAGGGGACGGCACCATCATCCGCGTGAACCGTATGGCCGCTCCATACTCCATTCCCATAGTCGGCATAAACATGGGGCGCGTCGGGTTCATGGCGGAGTTGACGGTGGAGAACGCCGCTGAGCGACTGGGCCAGTACCTCAATGGCGACATCCGGACGGAAGAGCGCCTCATGATCCAGGCCGAAGTTGCTGAACAGTCTAATGGCGAAACAAAGATCGTTGCCCACGCGCTGAATGAAGCCATCGTACGAGGCACACTGCCCCGCCTGCTGGATATCGAGGTGAAGATAGACGGCGTTCAACTGGCTACCTATCGGGCAGACGGTGTCATCGTATCTACGCCCACGGGCAGTACGGGTTACGCACTTTCCGCTGGGGGGCCGGTGCTACAACCGGAAGCGAAGGTGCTTCTCATACAGCCCCTGGCGGCGCACATAAGTCTGCAGACCGGGCTCGTCGTTCCGGACGACTCGACGGTGGAGTTGACCGTGGTAGATGGCGGCGAGGCTATGATCAGCGTGGACAACCTCACGAACGCGACTCTGCAGCGCAGCGACAAGGTCGTCATCAAGAAGAGTCCCTACATAGCCAGTTTCCTAAGGGCGGACTCACCGTCTGCCTTCTACTCCAACCTTACCCAGCGATTGGGCGTCCGTCATCGTACGACGTACGACGAGCACTAGCGCGATGGATGGAGTAGTGCAGCCGGAGCGCATGCTTGCCCGGAAGGACTTGTACGACGGGCGGGTTGTCCAGCTTCACGTGGATGAAGTCGAGCTGGCCAACGGCAAGCGCACGACACGTGAAGTGGCCGAGCATGCCGATGCGGTCGTGGTCTTGCCCATAGACGAATCGGGCAGGGCGCTTCTCGTCCGACAGTACCGGTACCCCATAGGCACGGACCTGCTGGAAGCTCCGGCGGGCGGCATCGATTCCGGTGAGGCCCCTGACGAGGCCGCGCAGAGGGAACTGCAGGAAGAGATCGGATATAGGGCGGGAAGTCTCGAGAGCCTCGGGGGGTTCTGGACAGCGCCGGGATTCTGCACTGAGTACATGTACGCCTTCCTCGCCCGGGACCTGTCGCCCAGCGTCCTCGAAGCGGACGACGACGAGGCGATCGTCGTCGAGGAGCATGACCTCGACACAGTTCGAACCATGATCCGCGACGGCCGGATAGTAGACGCGAAGACCATCGCGGCGTACTGGATGGCGCTCGACCGGCTGGGCTGACTACTCGTATTTCGAGAAGTCGTATCCTTCCTTGACGACACAGTCGAGCACGGCGGGTTTGCCAGTCTCGGTAACGGCAATTGCCCGTTTCAGGGCAGGAACGAAGTCGTCCGGCTGCACCACCTTCTCGCTCCACGCGCCGAGTCCTTCGGCAACCATCCTGTAGTCGCCTCCGTGAGCGAGGCTGTCGTGTGACTCGGCGGAGTAGGGTTGATGGCTGCGCTCGATGGCCATGATCTGGTTGTTGAATACGATGGTGAGGATGCCGATGTTGTTGCGGACGGCGGTCTCGATGTCCATCCCGACCATCCCGATGGCTGCGTCTCCCATGATGTTGATGCACAGCTTGTCCGGCTCGGCGAGCTTCGCGCCCATGATCGCTCCGAGGCCGAAGCCAAGCTGAGTGGACTTGCCCCATCCGATATAGGTCCTTGGGGCGGTGCACTGCCACATCGGCGCCAACTGGTCGCGGGGACTGCCGGCGTCGTGCGTGATGATCGTGTTGGCGGCATCCACGATTGCCTGGAGGTCGTGGATGATGCGGTACTGGTTGATCGGCGCCTCGTCGGAGGTCATTTGCGGCATCCATTCGTCCAGCCACTCCTGGCGAATCTTCGCCACCTCAGGGGTGATGTCGCGGGTGTTTCTGTGGCCGGCGCCGTCGGTGCGTCGCTTGATTTCGTCGATGAGACCCTGGAGGGTCAGCTTCGCGTCGCCGAGGAGGGAGTAGTCGGACTGGTAGTCCTTGTTGACGTCGGCGGCATCGGCGGTCGAGTGGACGATGGTCTTGCCGGGCGGAATCGACTTGCCGTAGTTGGTGCGGGTGAGGCTCGTACCGATGGCGAAGACGAGGTCGGCCTTTTCGAGGAAGTACCACGTGCCCTTCGTGTGCGATACCGCGGAGGCTCCGAGAGCCAGCGGGTGGTCTTCGGGGAAGGCGCTCTTTCCGGGCAGCGTGGTGGTGACGGGAGCCTGCAGCAGCTCGGCAATCTCCTGGAGCTCGTCCCACGCCTCGGCGTAGAGGCAGCCCTGCCCGGCGTAGATGACCGGACGCTCGGCCTCCAGGAGCACCTCGGCGATTTCCCGAATTCCTCCGGGCGGCGGCATGGTCTTGTTGCCGAATACCGGCTTGTAGTCCAGCTCACCGGGGAGTTCCTCTTCCCAGATTTCGCGCGGGGTCTCCAGGAGGACGGGGCCGCCCTTGCCGGTCCTGAGCTGGTAGAAGGCGCGGCGCATGAGTTCGGGGATGCGCTCGACCATGTTGATCTGGGCCCGCCACTTGGTGACGTGGGCGTAGTTGTCGTAGGGACTGAAATTCGGTGCGATGAATGCCTTCGTCTTCGATTCGCCTCCGGGAAGCAGGAGGATGGGCGAGTTGTCGGAAAAGGCCTGTGCGGCGCCGGGGAAAGCGTTCTCGCTTCCGGGGCCCTGCTGCATGGAGAACACTCCTATGCGCTTGCCGTTGGTGATGCGGCTGAACCCGTCGGCGATGGCCATGCCGACACGCTCCTGGCGGCATATTATCGGGCGGATACCCGCCTTTGCCGCCGCGTCCACCATTGCCTGGGCCGGATAGACTGCGAGGAACTCGGTTCCCTCGCGCCTGAGAATCTCGGCGATTGCGTCTGCTCCCTGCATGTGCGTTCACACTCCTGTTGTTTGTTGACTACGAGGTTTGGGGACTTCACCCTCACCCTAACCCTCTCCCACGATGGGAGAGGGGATAATTCGGCGGAGGGGTTATTGAATTATCCCTCGCCTCTCATTTTGAGTTGGACCTGCTTGAGCTTGGGCCAGGTCATGCCGGGCTGGCGTGCGATCTTCATGTAGGACTGTTCGCGTTCGCGAATCTCGCGGGCCTTCTCAAGCGCGACAGCGGGGTCCATGTGGTTCGGGATGCGTGTCACGCCGTCGCGGTCGCAGATGAGCAGGTCATTGGGATGAATGAGCAGCCCGGCAACCACAACGGGAACATCGGCACGGATGAGGTTGAATACTCCGTGCCCGGGGACGAGGCCCTTGCCCCACACGGGCAAGCCCACCTCCTCGATGCCCGCCAGGTCGCGGATCGAGCCGTCGACGACGATGCCTGTTGCACCGACCATTTTGTGGGTGGAGGCCATGCCGTCTCCGAGCACGGCGCCACGTCCGGGCCTGGAATCGATGTCCTTGATGACGCCGACTATCGGGGAGGGTGTTTCGTCCAGCTTGTCGTAGTAGTCGTGCCAGTCGATCTTGCGAGAGTCCGGCTCGAGGGCCGTGACCTCGCAGGTGACGGCATATCCGACCGCGCTTCCGAGGTTGGGGAGGTAGCAGTGGAGGGTAGGGTCGGTGTAGATGATTGGCACTCCCCCCTGTCCTTCCAACTCTGTCCCGCCCTGGCTGCCGCCCATGCTCTCGATCACGGCGTTGAACATGGTGGCAGAGTCGAACTCGCTAATGCCATCTATGACCTCTTGCGTTGTGGCTGTCATTCCGGTCTCCTGCCTTCCAATTGGATGGGATGCGTGCGCGGCGGCAATTATATACGTTTCAGGGCGGGTGACATAGCCCGTGTCCATGCGAGGAGTGGGCGTGGTGATCCGAAACGACAATGCAGCTTCACTCGTCCGGGGGCATGAGACGGTTTGAGAAAATGAGACGGTTTGAGAATGGCAAGGCACTGCCATATTCCCAGCGTCCATGAGAGGAGTGGGCGTGGTGATCCGAGGCGAGATTGCAGCTTCACTCGTACCGGGGCATGAGACGTTTTGAGAAAATGAGACGGATTGAGAAAGGCAGGGCACCGCCTTATTCCCCGTGTCCATGAGAGGAGTGGGCGTGGTGATCCGAGGCGACAGTGCAGCTTCACTCGTACCGGGGCATGAGACGTTTTGAGAATGGCAAGGCACTGCCTTATTTCCAGCGTCCGTGAGAGGAGTGGGCGTGGTGATCCGAGGCGATAATGCAGCTTTTCTCGTACGGGGGCATGAGACGTTTTGAGAATATGAGACGGATTGAGAAAGGCAGGGCACAGCCTTATTCCCAGTGTCAATGAGAGGAGTGGGCGTGGTGATCCGAGACGATAATGCAGCTTTTCTCGTACCGGGGCATGAGAAGGTTTGAGAAAATGAGACGGATTGAGAAAGGCAAGGCACAGCCTTATTCCCAGTGTCTATGAGAGGAGTGGGCGTGGTGATCCGAGGCGAGATTGCAACTT
Source organism: Dehalococcoidia bacterium (assembly GCA_963662435.1). GTDB lineage: Bacteria > Chloroflexota > Dehalococcoidia > Lucifugimonadales > VXLM01 > VXLM01. Next base: position 921,527 of record OY759598.1, read on the forward strand.
TTCTCGTCAGGGGGCATGAGAAGGTTTGAGAATGGGCCGACCCATTTCTTTTGCTAGTGGAGACGGTTACGAAACCTCGGCAATTGGCATACTGAAAGAGACAAAGTGGAATCAGGAAGCTAGGAACCTTATTCTCTAAGAGGGTGTTTCCGGAATTCGTGAAACACGTTCGTGGTGAGCTTGTCGAACCATGAACAGCGCCTCGACCCTTCGACAAGCTCAGGGCGAGCGGGCAAAAGTCACCTTTGGATATTCCCAAGAACACTTTGGAAACACCCTCTAAGGGAGTTTGGTAGCTGGACCGGCCCGAATTAGGGTGGCATGACATCTTAGATTCCTCGCTGCGCTCGGAATGACAGGCTGTTATGTAGGGGTATGCAGGGGTCTCCAGGCACTTGAGAGACGAGTTGGCTTGTGAACCAAGGCGAGGTTGTAGCTTCCTTCGCAGTATGGCATGAGAAGTTTTGAGAATATGAGACGGTTTGAGAATGGCAAGGCACTGCCTTATTCCCAGTGTCCAAGAGAGGAGTGGGCGTGGTAATCCGAGGCGAGATTGCAGCTTTTCTCGTACCGGGGCATGAGATGGATTGAGAATATGAGACGTTTTGAGAATAGCTCAGCGTTTTGTTTTCCTGTCTTCTGAGATTGCTTCGTTCGGATCTGTGCGTTCGGACGGCGATGGCAGAACGATGGCTACGGTGTAACTCACGGTAGAGCATGCGTTCTCTAGGGTCAAATTGGATGCCTGGCAAGTTGAGGTGGCAAAGAATCTTTCATGCCGGTTGCACCGACACCGCCAATCATGAAGACTGCGGAATGGGCGATTCGCGAATCGCCCCTACGGGAGATTGGACGGGGGTTATGGAGGAGGAGGATCGAATGACAGGACGTGAGCAGCGTTAGGACGGGTACGGAATTCACCCTCACCCCAGCCCTCTCCCGCGAACGGGAGAGGGGGCAGGAAGTCGGGTTCCCTCTAGGGGGGCCTTTTAGCGACGAGTGTTGTTTTTCCTTACGGCGGTTTGCGGAACTCGTGGATGGGTGTTGTGGACCAGTTGTCAATGGGTCACGAATTGATGTGATTCAAGGTAGATGGTAGTCTTCGCGGACTGTCGTGGACCAGGTTTCAGGAACCCCGTTCGAGGAAGAGACAAGTGGGTCGAGGCACTCATAGCCGATGAATTTCGTCGAATACCTATTGGAAGACGGTTTTCGGTACGCCTTCGCCGTATCGACCGTGGACCTGTCGGGGAACGGGTTGCCGGACATTGTTGCTTGCGATACGGGCGTCGGGATCTGCTGGTTTGAGAACCTTGGGGCTGGGGAGTTCGTGCGTCACACGATTCACGAACAGGAAGATGAGTGGCTGGAGCGACACCAGATCGCTGACATCAACGGGGACGGGAAGCCGGAGATTGTCGGTGTGGACAACTGGAACGGGTCGGTGCTGTGGTTCGAGTACGACGGCGATCCCAGGGAGCGGTCTTCTTGGAGTCGGCACTATGTCTCGGAGGGAGGCCTCATCGGCGCGTACGACGTGACGGTGGCCGACCTCACGGGAAACGGACTCATGGACGTGGCGGCGTCAAGCTGGAGGACGGGGAAGCAGTTCGCGTGGTTCGAGAATTGCGGCGACCTGTGGGTGAAGCGCGTCATCGAGGACGACCTACCGGAGACCCGGACGATCCACGCGGTCGAGATTGCGGGTAGCGGGAGGATGGACCTGATCGGCACAGCATCGAGCGCGGGACAGGTCATGTGGTACGAGAACCTGGGCGGTGACCCGGACCAGATGTGGCAGAAGCACGTCATCGATTGTTCGGCAGGGAGGGTGATTCACGGGAATCTCGTGGATATGGACGGAGACGGAGGAGTCGACTTCGTTACAGCGGTTGGCGTGAGCGGGAAGACGCCGGAGGAGCTGGCAGTTCAGCAGGTCGTCTGGTATGAGCACGACGGCGATCCGCGGGCGTCACCGTGGACGAAGCACGTAATCTGCGAGCGGTTCCCGTTCGGGTTCGAGGCGATTGGGGTGGATATTGACGGCGATGGCGACATAGAAGTCGTCGCCACGGGCGGGGGTGAGAAGGGCAAGGTGGCCGTGTTCAAGCATCGGGGCGACCCGCGGGGCGTCTGGGAAATGGAGCTCATCAAGGAGAACTGGCCTCGTGCGAACCAGGTCATCGTCGCCGATCTAACCGGGGACGGCAGGCCGGATGTCATAGTGGCGGCGGAGCGCGACAACCGGGAGATTCGGTGGTGGGAGAACCGGGACGCCTGAACGATTGCGGTGGTTGGACTTATCCCATCATCAATTTGGCAAACCTGATGGATTGCCGCCTTCGCGGGAATTTGATAGCGGGGGTGATTATGCCCTCACCCCAACCCTCTCCCGCGAACGGGAGAGAGGGTCAGACGAAGAGGGGCGCCGTTTCCGGCGCCCCTCAGTTAGCTCTTGCGACTCTAACCCACGTCTTGACCGGCTTCCCTAGTCCCCGTCGTCAGTCGTGGGTTCCCCGCCGTTGTTGGATGCGTCTTCGGTGGGGGTGACGTCGGAGACGACGCCTGGGAGGTTCTTGAGGGTGCTGATAAGGTCGACCCCCGTGAGGGACTGCACGAGAGCGGGAAGCTGCGCAATCGTGGCAGAGACGTCCTGCGTGACCTTGCTGGCGCCCGCACCCGCTCCATCGTCGCCGCCGTTGCTGATGACGACGATGCTATCGGTCTTGGCGAGCGGCTGAGCCACAGCTTCGGCGACCTGCGGGAGCGACTCGAAGAGCTGCTGGATCATGGCGGCCTGCCCGTACTGCTTCCAGGCGTCGGCCTTCTTGTCCATGGCCAGGGCTTCCGCGAGACCCTGCGCCTTGATCGCTTCGGCCTCGGCCTCACCGCGAGCCTTGATAGCGGACGCATCGGCATCACCACGCAGCTTGATCGCCTCGGCTTCGGCCTCAGCCTCCGCAATGACACGGGAACGCTCGCCCTCTGCTACCGTTTCGAGCTTGTAGCGTTCGGCCTCGGCCTCAACCCTGGCGCGACGCCTGTTGCCCTCGGCGATCAGTTCCAACTGGTCGCGTTCGGCCTCAGCGGGACGGCGTATGGTCGCGTCCAGCTCGCGCTCGCGGCGAAGGATCTCCTGCTGCTGGATTTCGATCTGCTTCTGACGCTCGACGACCTCGACCTGCAGCTCCTCTTCGCGGATCTGCTGGCGGGTTTTCGCCTCCTGCAGGGAGTAGGCCAATTCAGCCTCGGCCTTTCGTGCGTTGACCTGCTGGTCGTACGCCGCCTTCTGGGTCTCGAAGCCACGCTGTGACTCTGCGATAGCGGTGTCGGCGGCATATCGCGCTGCTTCTCGCTGCTGTTCCGCCTGGGCCGACTTGATCCCCGAGTCCCGCTCTGCCTCGGCCTCACCGATCATGGCGTCTCGCTTGACTTCCGACGTTCTTCGGACTCCGAGGGCCTCGAGGTATCCCTGCTCATCTTGAATGTCGCGGATCGAGAAGCTGACGATCTCCAGTCCCATGTTCGTCATGTCTGTCGCGGCCACGTCACGGACCTGCTCCGCGAAAGCAACACGGTCGCGATAGATATCCTCAACCGTCATGGTGCCGAGAATGGCGCGCTGCTGGCCCTCAAGGGTCTGGAGAGCGACCTCGGCGGTCTCATTCACACTCTTGCCGAGGAACTGCTCGGCTGCGGTCCTGATGGCCTCCTCGCCCCGTCCGACCTTCACCTGTGCGACGCCGTCGACGGATACCGAGACGCCTTCCTTTGTGTACACTCTCGCCGTGTTGACCTGTAGGGTCATTACCTCCAGCGAGAGCATCTGGGCCTTTTGGACGAATGGCATCACGAACATTCTGCCACCGACCTTGACCTTCGGCTGCCTGCTTCCGCCTGAAACGATCAGGGCGTAATTCGGTCCTACTGTATGAAAACCTGCCATTTACTTCCCCCTTATTCTTGCTGAGTTGGGCTCGTGCTAACGTCGGTTGCATCGTCGATGTCTTCGTAGAGCTTCTCGACCTTGAGCACCTCATTATAGACGCCAACGACTCGAATCTCATCACCTTCCTTGATTATCACTCCGGGTTCGGTTGAAGCCGACCATTCCTGATTTGCGACCCAGACCTTGCCTGCTGGTCGGAGCTCGGATACGGCAACGCCCCACTGTCCCTCGAGCAGGACCTCCTCTTCGCTCTGGAATCCGGTGGATACGCCACCCTCGGTGCGGGCGAGCCGGATGAAGAAGTACCAGAATACGGTCATGAGGGCGGTCATCAAGGCGATCATGATTGGGCTCACCAGGAAACTGGGCTCCGGCACGTCGGAAGGGCTGAAGAAGTTCCCGAAAAGCAGGAGTGCGCCGACTATGAGAGAAACGAGTCCTCCAGCACCGAAGACGCTGAATCCGGGGGCAAGCGATTCGCCGTAGAAGAGTCCCATCGCAAGGGCGATGAGGGCAACGCCAAGCCAGCTTCCGGGCAGGTTCCAGAATCCAACGAAAGCCAGCCCGAGGGCGATGACTCCCAGGATCCCAGGCCCGAACATGCCAGGAATGATGACCTCGATGAGAATTGCGATGCCTCCGATGAAGAAGAGCGCGAAGACGACGTTGGGACTGGCGAGGATATCCAGTACATGTTCCATGAATGTGCGATCGAGCCGGCTCACGCTTGCCGCTTCGGCAGTCAGAGTGAGCTGGCCGGAAGCGGTTGTTACCGTGCGCCCTTCAAGCTGTTGGAGCATGGAGTTCATGTCCGGCGCAATGAGGTCGATGACGCCTAGCTCGAGGGCCTCCTCGGCCGAATAGGCGGTCGACAGGAGGACAGTGTTTTCGAGGGCCTCGGCATTGCGGTCGCGGGTCTGTGCGATGCCCCGGATGAAGGCGCTGGTTTCGGCGCTGATCTTGCGGGAGAGCGTAGGCGGGATATCTCCACCGGTCGATGTGACGGGGGAGGCGGCCCCGATGGTAGTGCCGGGCGCCATGACGGCAACATTGGCTGCGGCTGCGATGAAGGTGCCGGCGGATGCCGCCCTCGCGCCGGCGGGGCCGACGAAAACCGCGACGGGCGTGTCCGAAGCCAAGATTTCTTCGACAATCTCGCGGGTGGACTCCAGCAGACCGCCGGGGGTGTCCAACTGAATGACGACGAGGGAAGTGCCGCTGTCCCGGGCCTCGTCGATTCCGCGCGCGATCCGGCCGACGGTCAGGGGTTCGATGTTGCCGTCGACCTCGATAACGAGGACGGAAGGGCCCTCTGCGGAGACGGAGCCGGCAGTGGAGCAAATGAAGAGGGTGCCGGCTACGATTACGGTTAACGCTGTAATGACGTGCCGCATGGTAGCCCTCTCATCGTAAGAATCCAGATTCCGTCCGCATCGTAGTTGAGTCCATAGGTAGTGTCAAGGCGAACAGGCCGTTGGTAGTTTTTTGTCTTGGTGAGTTGAATCACAAAGACCCCCTCTCTGTATCTCTCCCCCGCCGGGGGAGAGATTGTAGGTTATTCGTCGCTGCGCTCCTCAGAATGACAGCGAGAGAGCAACTCGTGCAATCTCACCAGCTCTGAACAGTTGCGGCCGTTGCAGGTATGTGGTCATCGTGAGTCAAGTCTAGTGGGTATTCGGTGGGTGAACATCACACGATTCTGGGATATTTGGAGGGATGACTCGGCGTGCTGAAGAGTGGGGGCAAGGAATTTCTGTCTGGCGGTCAACTTGTGTGAACGGCGGTATGGTGGATGAGCGAGGATTTTGGGAAGGAAAAGGTAGAGGCCCCAAGACGAGTCCTGGGGCCTCTGTTGTCGGACTTTAGTCGACCTTGGTTAGGTCTAGTAGTCCATCGGCGGCGCGGGAGGCATCGGCGGAGTCTCTTCAGGGATGTCGGAGATGAGGGACTCGGTGGTGAGCACCATCGCGGCGACGCTGGCTGAGTTCTCGATGGCAGCTCGCGTGACCTTTGCGGGGTCCATGATACCTCGGCCGAGCAAGTTTCCGTACTCTCCTGCCTCTGCGTCGTAACCGAAGTCGCCTTCGCCCTTGAGGCTCTCAGCGAGCACGACATCGCCCGCAACGCCGGTGTTCTCGGCGATGAGCTTGAGCGGCTGCTGGAGGGCCTTTCGCAGGATGCGGATGCCCGTGTCCTCGTCGCCGGACAGATCGAGCGAGTCGAGGGCGGTGCTTGAGCGGACGAGCGTGAGACCGCCGCCCGGAACGATACCTTCCTCAACCGCGGCGCGGGTGGCGGACAGGGCGTCCTCGACGCGGAGCTTCTTCTCTTTGAGCTCCACCTCGGTCGCAGCGCCGACCTTGATGATCGCGACGCCGCCCGACAGCTTGGCGAGGCGCTCCTGGAGCTTCTCGCGGTCGTAGTCGGAGGTGGTCTCTTCGATCTGCTGCTTGATCTGCTGGATGCGGCCCTGGATGGCGTCCTCGGAGCCTGCGCCGTCCACGAACGTGGTGTCTTCCTTGGAGGAAACGACGCGGCGGGCGCGGCCAAGGTCCTCGACGTTGACGGAGTCGAGCTTGCGGCCGACCTCTTCGCTGATGACCTGGGCACCGGTGAGGATGGCCATGTCCATCAGCATCTCCTTGCGGCGGTCGCCGAATCCCGGAGCCTTCACGGCGAGGATGTTCAGCGTGCCTCGGAGCTTGTTGACCACGAGGGTGGCGAGGGCCTCGCCCTCGACGTCCTCGCCGATGAGGACGAGGTTCTTGCCGACCTGGAGGATCTTCTCGAGGGCCGGGAGGAGCTCCTGGATCGAGGAGAGCTTCTTGTCGGTGATGAGGATGTACGGATCTTCGATCTCAGAGACCATCCGCTCCTGGTTGGTGACGAAGTAGGGCGAGATGTAGCCGCGGTCGACCTGCATGCCCTCTACGAACTCCTGCTCGTAGCTGATGCCCTTTGACTCCTCTACAGTGATGACGCCGTCCTTGCCGACCTTCTCCATCACGTCGGCGATGAGGCTGCCCATCTCGTCGTCGTGGGCGGACAGGGAAGCGACCTGGGTGATCTGTTCCTTGCCCTCGACGGGGTTTGCCATGTCGGACACGGAATCTCGGAGGGCAACTACGCCCTTCTCGATGCCTCGCTTGATCGCCATGGGATCCGATCCGGCGGCGATGTTGCGGAAGCCCTCGCTGATGATCGCCTGAGCGAGAACGGTTGCCGTGGTGGTGCCGTCGCCGGCCACGTCGGCGGTCTTGCTGGCAGCTTCCTTGAGAAGCTGAGCGCCCATGTTCTCGTATGCGTCCTCGAGCTCGATCTCCTTGGCGATGGAGACGCCGTCGCTGGAAACCTGCGGCGGTCCGAACTTCTTGTCGAGGATTACGTTTCGGCCTCGCGGGCCGAGAGTGACGCCCACGGTGTTCGCCATGGTGTCGATACCGCGCTTCATCGCCGCGCGGGCGTCCTCACCGAATTTCAATTGCTTTGCCAATTCGTCTATTCCCTCCTGTGGAAAGTTGTCTGTTTTGGGGATTTCAGTATCGAGATGTCTTGTTGACGACGAGACCTACTTCTTCAGTAGTACGTCGTCTTCCCTCAGGACGAGGTACTCGATGTCGCCCTCTTTGAATTCGGTCCCTCCGTACTTGGAGTAGACGACGGTGTCGCCCACTGCGAGTTCCATGGGGACCCGCTTGCCGTCGTCGGTGAGCTTGCCCGGACCAACCGCAACTACCGTGCCCTCCTGCGGCTTTTCCTTCGCCGTGTCGGGAATGTAGATTCCCCCGGCGCTCATCTGCGCGTCCTCTTCCATCGGTTCCACTACGATCCGATTGCCCAAAGGTTTGAACGTGACGTCTGCCAACGTACCTACCCTCCTTACGTGTTGTGTTTTGTATCCCGGCGAAACTTTAGCAGTCTCACTTAGACACTGCTAATTATTGTAGGGCGGGAGAATTCCGTGCGTCAACAATATCGGGCACGAGGTTGAGGGATTTTGGAGCGAAGGGATGCAGGCGTCGATAGTCATTCCCCGCGCGAATGTGCCTCTCAGTCTGTCATTCCGAGCGCTGCGAGGAATCTAGGATGCGCTGTCGGGGCCAATAGGCTGTATCCGCTACTGGACTCGTCTGTAGAGCGAGATTCTAGATTCCTCACTTCGCTCCGCTGCGTTCGGAATGACAGTTGCTGGGGTAGTGTTGCGTTCGGAATATTTGATGAGGGTTGTCACCGACATCACCTAACATGGAAATGGCAGGAGGGGCGATTCGCGAATCGCCCCTACGGGAATTTGGCCCGGGGGTTATTTTCAGAGGGATTACTGGCGCCAGGGCTGTGCGATGGTCGGTTAGGTGTCCTGATTCGACTTGGTTTCGATGATCCACTCGGTGAGGGGGCTTGGTGACGGCTCGATCATGACGTTCACGACGGCGGGCTTTCCGGCGGCGAAGGCACGCTTGAGGGCTGGGAGGAGTTGGTCGCGGGTCTCAACGAGTTCGCCGTGCGCGCCCATACCTTCGGCAACGGTGTCGAAGCGCGTGGGCAACATGGTCGTGGCTACGATCTTGCCGAATAGCTGGTCCTGCTGGTGATAGTCGATTCCCCAGACACGGTCGTTGCCGACGATGAAGACGACCGGCAGGTTGTGACGAACGGCGGTGTCGACCTCGAAGCCGTTGAAGCCGAATCCGCCGTCTCCCGTGAATACGACGACGCGGGAGTCGGGCAGGGCGACCTGGGCGCCGACGCCATAGGGGACGCCCCATCCCAGCATTCCAAGCGTACCGTTGGTGATCCAGCGGTGCTGCTTGTGCGCGGGATGGTATGACGCTCCATAGAAGCCGAAGTCGGCCCCTTCGAAGATGAGGCACGTGTCATCGTCGATGAGTTGCTTTACTGCAGAGTGCAGATCCATGGCATGAAGCTGGTCACTCTTCGCGGTGCGCGTTTCGAGGGAGGCTATCTGGCTGGCAGTGGCGCTCTTGAGCGAATCTATCATCGGGTGCTTGGACCACGAACGGGTAGACGCCTCCTCCGCGAGCTGGCGGACGACGGCTCCGGGGTCGGCGACGATGCCAAGCTCCACGTCGCGGGCCGTTGCGACATGCTCCCACGCGGGCTCGACCTGGATGATCTTCGTGGACGCGCCAATGGTGGGAGGGCCGCCGAAGGAGATGGTGTAGTCCAGCTTCTTGCCCAGCAGGAGAAGGACATCGGCTTCGTGAATGGACTTGGCGGCATCATTGACCCTGCCGTCCGAATATCCGGCGCAGAGGGGATGGTCGTCGGAGATGACGCCGCGAACCGACTGTTCCGTGAATACGGGGATGCCTGTGGTCTCGACCAGGCGCTCGATGTCCTCACGCTGCACGGTGTACGCGCCGTTGGCGGCGATGATAAGCGGTCGCTCGGCGGCCTGGAGAAGGTCGACGGCGGCGCGAATGTCGGATGAGCTCGCGTGAGCCGGGCTCTCGGACGACGCATACCGATGTGCTCGGTCGGCAACGTCTTCCTCGGAGACTGTGGCCTCCTGGACGTCGAGGGGAATGGTGAGATGAACAGGGCCGCGACGACCGTGAAGCGCGGTGCGAAAGGCGCGCGAGAAATACTCAGGGGCGCGGTGCGGGTCTGAGAGGAGCCACGAGCCCTTCGTGACCGGCGTGGCCATTCCGACCTGGTCGATCTCCTGGGAAGCTCCCAGTCCGAGCCGGTCCTGGGTGGCGCTGCCACTGATGTTCACGACGGGCGTTTCCATGTGGTAGGCGAAGGTCAGGCCGGGTATGGCGTTGGCGTGGCCGGGCGTCGTGAACATGGTGACCCCGGGATTGCCCGTGATGCGGCCGTATGCGTTGGCCATATCGACGGCTGCCTGCTCGTGTCTCACGTCGATGAAAGTGAAGCCCTCGTCTGCCATGTGGTCCATGAGGGGAAGGGTGTGATCGCCCGCGATGGTGAAGACTGTTTTTGCGCCGGCGCGGGAGAGCGAGCGGGTGATGATTTCGTACCCTTTTAGCTTCATCGGATGTACCTCCATCTTGGGAGAAAGGCAGGACTTGGAATTCGCGGGGAAAATTGCGAATACATTGAGGGGAAATATAGTTGATTCATGAATTATCGCGCAATACACTTTTAGCAAGTCGCGCGAAATACTTGCTGGCGAGTGTCCGCCCCTTAAAACGGCACAGGGCAAAGCGGCGCAGACGGTACTCTACAACCGAGAGCTAAAAACCGGCCATGCAAGATATTAAGCGTACGTCCCCGGACGGGGACGTTCCTCCAGTCCGCAACCCTTCTTCCAGTTCCGGCAGTCGAAAGCCTCCCCCAGTCTCCCGCACGCGGTTCTATTCCGGGTATACGAGAATTCGTACCCTTGAATCGTTCCAACACCGGGACTTCGGATTCATGTGGGCGGTGATGTTCTGTATGGCAATCGCCGGCTGGATCATCAACATTACCACGGGATGGATCACCTACGAACTCACGTCGTCCCCGCTTTTGACGGGCCTCGCCATCGGCATGGGGGCGGTCCCACCGATCATCATTGCGCCGATTGCGGGCGTGCTCATCGACAGTCTCGACCGGAAGAAGGTGATGATTGCGGCGATGGCATCCTACGTTGTGTTCATCGGTGTGTTCGGAGCCATCGTGATTCTCGGAATACTCCAACCGTGGCATGTCTTCGTGGTGAGTTTCCTGATGGGCGTGTCGGGCTCGTTCCTGATGCCGGTCGAGCAGGCGATTTTGGCGAACGTCGTACCGAAGAGACTCATCGTCAACGCGTTCGCCCTGGTAGCGTTTGCCGGTAGCGTCACCCGGCTGATTGCGCCTGCGATGACGGGGTTCCTCATAGCGTTTGTGGGTCCAGGGGTCTCCATCATGCTGGCCTGCGCGTTTGTATTGGCGGGGATCAAGCTCACGCTGCACGTGCGAGTGTCCGAAAGGGAACGTCAGCCGATCAAGCCAAAGACCGTCTTGACCGATGTGCTGGAAGCCGGGCGGTATGTGAAAGGCTCGCGGGTCGTCCTAGCCATGATGGTCATGACCACGGCGCTCCTGACATTCATCAGCACGGTAAACATGGGGCTGATGCCGGTCTTTGCATCGGACATATTCGAGGCCGGACCGCAAGTCCTCGGACTCCTCGTCGCGGCGCTCGGTGGCGGAATGACCATTGGCACGATAGCGATTGCGACCGTAGGCGATTCGAGGAGAAGGGTGAGGATAGTCCTGATTGCCGGCGCTGTAACGGCCCTGGGCGTGATGGCCTTTTCCCACAGCGGCACGCTGTTCCTCGCATTCCCGATGCTCATGCTGTACGGGGCAACGATGGTCATGACCTGGACGGTGGCGGGCGCGCTCATCCAGTCCATCGTGCCGGACGCCCTACGAGGCAGGATCGCGGCCCTGTCAGTGATGACACATGCATTCTTCCCTGTCGGCATGTTTTTTGTCGGCGGGATTGCCCAGTTGCTTGGCGCACCCATTGCCACGCTGATTTCCGGGGCGTCAGTCCTTGTGGTCGTGATTGGGATACCCCTGGTATTCCGGGGCGTGTGGAGCTACCGGACAGGCGAAACCCTGGACAGGGACGAAGAGGCTACTGACGACAGCTCGTTGGACTCGCCTGATAAGCTGGAACCGCAACCAGCATAACGGAAAACACCCCGTGCAATCCGCTTCCGACCACCGACGGCGGAGAGCAACAGCCTCGAAGGGGGTTCTTCGCTCGCTAGGGAGGATTCGCGCCCTCCGATCTCTGCGCGTCCGCGACTTTCGCCTTCTGTGGTTCACCGGCTGGTGCAATAACAGCAGCTTGTGGGTGGAGGGCGTCGTACTGGGCTGGCTGACCTACCAGGTCACGCAGTCGGCCCTGCTCACCACGCTCTCGGTAGGAATGGGGGCGCTGCCGTCAGTCGTCATCGGTCCACTTGGCGGGATCTACATCGACCGTTGGGACCGCAAGACACTGCTGAGGGCGTCCATCGCGACCCACATCGCCCTGACTGCGGCGCTCACCGCGGTCGTGTTCGCGGAGGCGGTTGCCGCGTGGCACATTTTCGTCTACATCTTCTTGAACGGCGCCGTTCGCACGCTTCGCATGGTCATCGAATCGTCGCTGATACCGAACATGGTGCCAGGCAGGCTCATGACGAACGGGTTTTCTCTCTTCATGCTGACCGGGAGTTTCACCCGGTTCATCGTGCCGGCCATGACAGGAGTGGCCATCGGCCTCGTCGGGTCAGGGCCGACGATGACAGTCTCGCTGGCGCTCTACGTACTAGCGCTGGTGGCCGGGCTGCGAATCCAACTGAAGGACAGATCCTCGCAGGAATCTGTTGGCCATTCACCGTCGAACGACCTTGTCGAGGGACTAATGTACCTCGCACGAGAGAGGCGGATTCTCGCCATCTACGTCCTTCCCGCCATGTTGATGTTGTTCATCGCCCCGGTCAATATGGGGCTTATGCCGGTGTATGTCACCGAGGTCTTCGAGGGAGGCCCAGACACGCTGGGTTTCATCATTGGAGCGCTCGGCGCGGGTATGACGTTCGGAACACTCATTCTTGCCAGTCTCGGTGAAATTCGGTTCAAGGCGCGGGCAATGACGTTCGCATGCATAGGGACCGGCGTCGGTATGCTTGCATTCACGCAGGTGACATTCCTGCCCGCCGCCCTTGCGGTCGTCCTGGCGTACAGTGGGCTGATGATGATGGTGTACGTGCTGGCAAGCACGGCAGTCCAGCGCATCATACCCGACCGGCTGCGCGGGCGGGTGACGGCACTTCTGGGCGCGACGTTTGCGGTGTTCCCGGTCGGAACGCTGATCGTCGGAGGCTTGGCTCAACGGCTAGGAGCGCAGGAGGCGGTGATGGCCAGCACTGTGGCTTTCGGGCTGACGCTTCTTGTATACACGACTTCGTATCGCCGCATCTGGACGATGCGGTAGGGAAAGGCCTGCGACGGGTAGCTGTTCAGATTTCGTAAGAGGGCTCAACACACGCAGTCACCGTCATACCCGCGAAGGTGGGTATCCACAGGGGGAGGGTGTTCCTCTCATCAACTCTGAATAGTTACCGTAACGAATGAGTCGGTGACGTGTTGCCGTCGCTTACAGTATCATCGTGCGGGGAGGAGCCAGATGACATTCAAGCTCGTCATAATTGAACCGCGAGATCCGGGTGCGGAGACACCGGCGGCAAGGTCTTGGCCGGACAGGATTCGCGCGCTTGTGCCGAGTGTGGAAGTGCGGTACTGCACGTCCGCGGAGCAGGCTGCGGAAGCAATCGCGGACGCGGACGCGGCTTTCGGGGACATCGTACCGGAGCTGTTCGAGCGTGCTCAGAAGCTTCAGTGGATACAGTCGCCTCAAGCAGGGCCCAAGGCCGGGTATTATCACGAGGGACTCGTTCAGAGCGACGTCGTGGTAACGAATATGCGCGGTATATTCAACGATCACATCAGCGCGCATATCATGTCGTACGTGCTCACTTTTGCACGCGGTCTGCACGTCTACCGGGACAGGCAGCGCAATGGGGAGTGGACCAAGGGATACGACACCGTCTATTTGACCGAGGCAACGGCGGTCATCGTCGGGGTCGGGGGGATTGGCGGCGAGACGGCGCGGCTCTGCGCGGAATTCGGGATGACGGTCATCGGAGTCGACGGGAGGGTGCAAGAACCACCGGCGGGGGTTGCCGAGCTGCACGGGCCGGAGGCGTTGGGAGAGGTGATTCCCCGGGCTGACTTCCTGATAGTCACGGTGCCTGAGACGCCGAGCACGCAGGGGCTGTTCAATCGCGAGACGCTGTCGGCCCTGAAGCGCCCGGCGTTCTTCATCAATATTGGGCGCGGGGCGACGACGAATTTGAGCGACCTTGCGGAAATGGTAGAAGCGGGAGAGATCGCAGGGGCGGCGCTGGACGTGTATGAGATTGAGCCGCTGCCGTCCGAGCATCCGCTTTGGGGGTTGCCGAACGTCATCCTGACCCCGCACATCGCAGCCGACGGGCCCTACATCGACGACCGGCGCACGGAGGTGTTCGTGGACAACTGCGTGCGTTTCAGCGAAGGGCGTCCGTTACGGAATGTTGTCGACAAGGCGCAGTGGTTCTGATTGTGCGGTAGCCCATCCAACCGTTGCAATAGGCTACACCGTTGTGTGATGAGCCAGGCGAAACAGGACACTAGCCCCTCGTCCTCTGGATACCGGCCTTCGCCGGTATGACGGTTGGGGTAGGGCTACACCGAGGGCAGCGGGGTAGAGTCTCCCACGTCGTGCATCCATATCCTGATGCGGGCCGTCATGTCGCGGATGCGATCGCGGTGAGCGGGGTCGTTGTAGAGGTTGTGCATCTCGTGCGGGTCGGTGTTGAGGTCGTAGAGCTCGGACTGGTCGGCGTGGCTAAGATTGAGCTTCCAGCGGTCGGGAGTGATGACCGAACGCCACGGGGCTGAGACCATGCGGTTGATGGACGGGTTGCCGAGATTCCTGTCGCCGTAGCCGTTCCATTGCACGAAAACATCGTTGTCGTCGAGAGTCTCGCTGCCCTCAAGCACGGGGACGAGGCTCTTGCCATCGACGTGATCGGGCGCCTGGTCACCCACGAGTTCGAGCAGGGTGGGCAAGAGGTCGATGAGACTCACGCTGCCGTCGATCTTCCGCGGTCCTTCGCCAAGCCACGGGGCGTGAATGAATAGCGGCACGCGGGTGGCTTCTTCGTACATGGAGCGCTTTTCGAGCATCCCGTGATCGCCGGCCATTTCGCCGTGCTCGCTGGTGAATACGATGATGGTGTTGTCCGCCTGACCGGTCTCTTCGAGCGCGCTGAGGATGCGTCCGACGTTGCGGTCGACGAGCGTGACGTTGGCGAAATACTGGGCGCGGAGCTTGCGCCACCCCTCTTCCGTCGTGGTGTCGTGGATGTCGCCGCCCTTTTCCGCAAGGGGATTGAGTCCGCCCGTCAGATAGTGTTCCGCGCGGAGCCGGTTCACGAGCGAGCCGCCTTCGGGATGCTGCATGAAGGTTGGGCCGACGGGGAGAGAGGCCGGGTCGTACAGGTCATTCAGTGGGCCGGTGTAGGGTGGATGCGGTTCAAAGAACGAAGTAAACAGCATGAATGGCCGGTCACGGTGCGGAGACTCGGCGTGCTCGCGGATAAAGCGTGAGGCCTCGCCTCCGAGGTAGCTCGCCTGGGTCAGTTCCGCCGACAGACCGGCCGTAGGGAACCAAGTCTCGTATGACTGTCCCGAAGGCGGCTCGACGCCGTGCGCGCGCAGCCAGACGTTGTAGTCGGACTCGAGGAAGCGGTGCTCTTTCCTGGTAGTTGTGCCAGCGTTCAGGTGCCAGTCCTCGATGCTGCGCCAGTCCTCGAAGCCGTGCTGGGGGACCAGGTCGTTGCCGAGGTGCCACTTCCCGTAGTGCGCGCAGAGGTAGTCGTCCGAGACCATCTCAGCGATGGTGGGCGTGTCGCTCCGCAGGTGGATGCCGTTGCCGATGAGGCCGGTCGACTGCGGGTACATGCCTGTCATGATGGAGGCGCGCGAAGGAGTGCATACCGGCTGGGTGACGTAGGCGTTCTCGAAGACCATGCTCCGACGAGCCAGACCGTCGATGTTCGGTGCTTCGATCCAGTCGTTCCCGTAGGCGTAGAGCGAGTCTCGCCGCTGCTGGTCGGTGAGGATGAAGAGGATGTTGGGCTTCGACGACATCGTTACGGCAGCCACTTTTCGAAGAAGCGCTGCCAGTTCTTGTACATGATGTTCTCGATGTCCTCTTGGGAGTATCCGCGCCGGTCGAGGATATCGGCGATGTTCTGGTAGTCGGCCACGGTGTCCACGTCGTGGGGCGCGCCGTCCGCTCCACCCTGTCCGTCGGTGTCGCCGCCGATGCCCGCATGGAGCGAGTTGCCTGCAAGCTGACACACGTAGTCCATGTGGTCGACGAGGTCTTCGAGCGTGACCAGGGGGCTGGGGAATATCTCGTGCCTCTTGAATCCGATGGTCTTCCAGTCGATGGAGTAGTACTTGTTGAGCATCCACGTGTCCATCGACGAGCCGATAACGCCGCCGCGACGGATGACCTCGAGGAGGATGTCGTCTGGCTGCTGGCGTTCGCCCGGCACAATGGCGCGACAGTTCTGGTGACTTGCCAGCACGGGGCCATCGAACAATTCGAACTCCTCGCGGACGGACTGGTCGGAGGTGTGAGTGACGTCGAGGATCATCCCAAGCTCGCTCATGGCCTGCAGGAGGGGCTTTGCCATGGGGGTGAGACCACCGGTGGTGCCCGTTCCGGTGCCGTGCGAGTAGTAGCTGACGCCGTAGTGGGAGAGGCTGATGACGCGCAGGCCGTCGGCGTACCAGTCATGTACCTGCTCCGGCCACGTGATGGCGTCCGCGCCCTCCATACCGAGAATCATGCCGACCGGTAGGTCGTCGTAACTGGAGGCTCTCTCCCATTTCTCTATGTGGGAGGAGAACCCCTCAGACGTGTCGAGAATCGCCGCCTCGTTCTGTGCTTCAAGGATCTTGTAGTAGGCAAGCTGGCCTCTGCCGGCGGCGTGGGCATTTTCCTTCGAGCGGTACTCGCCATGCGGATGGCCGGGCTTCTTGACGCAGACGGCTACCTTTACCAGGGCGGCGGCGATACCCCCTTTCCGCATCTCCGGCAGGGTCGCCATGATGCCTTCGTCGTCCCACCCGAACCAGCTTTTGAGTGCTGAAGGAGCCCGGGCCTGTTCGACTGGCAGGGTGAGATCACGTTGGGCGTCGATTCCTCCGACCGCCATTGGATAGTCGCCGTCGATGATGAGGGTTCTTGTCGTCATTGTGCTTGCCTCTATTGTGGGACTTGCTGGTCGTTGGGACCGCGTTGTAGCGCCGATGGCCGAAAGGGTACAACGACGGGACATCGGTGTAAATCGCGGCTTGGAGGAATGGGGGTTCCGGGTGGGAGGACGGAATGATTGACTGGACGGTTGTCTCAGTGGAGTTGCTCTTCGACTTTGACTTGTTGACATTCTGTCATTTTGAATGCAGCGGAGCGGAGTGAAGAATCCAAGGTGTCTATCACAACGTAAAGCTGACATAGAGAAGTCTTACGCTGTTTTCGCTCTTGATAATGATAGAAGCGCGTCACCGGCTGTCCGGTTTTGCTGTTATGGATTTTAGATTCCTCGCTGCACTCGGAATGACAGGGATACGGGGCCGGATCGTAGCTACAAATCCGTTTTACCTACCCCTGTCAGCCCACGACGGGAGAGGGGATGATCGGCATTCGACCAAGGTGTAAGAAGCAGATGAATACGACTTCAGGACGTCGTGGCGTCGGGGTCAGACACGAGCGGGGGTATGCGGGTAGCCCTGCCCGCTACGAGGGCGGTTGCTACTATGCCTATGGCAAGCACGAGGGCCAGGACGGCTATGGCCTGCGGATTTCCCGGAGGAGCGGGGACGCCGAACGCCGCATTGTAGCTCGCGGCAAGAATGATGCCGGAAGCTACAGCCAGCCCGAAGGCGAGTATCAGCGGGACGGCGAACAGCAGCGCGAGGTCGACGGCCAGCAGCATCCGGGTGGCTCCAAAGGAGCGGAGCGCCCGGAATTCCGCCTGTCGCTGCCGGAAGAGCAGCATGACGGCGTACAGCAGCGCGACCGCGGCCATTCCGGCGGCAGTCACGGCCATCACGAACAAGTAGGGGAAGAAGACGAGCTGGTCGTTGGGTATCCCCACTTCAAACCCCGCGACGAGGGCCGCCCTCGTAGTCACGCGCGACTCTTCCGGCAGTTCCCGCAGCCCCTCGAATACCCGGCGCAGGGATCCCGGTTCTCCGTCCGTGGTTATGAGCAGGATATGGAACGGGGAGGGGCGCTCTTCGACGATCAGCACGGTTGCAATGTTCGAACTCGCTCCGAGCCACGACGCCGTGACCCGTCCCCCCACCGGATAGGTCCCGGAAAGGTTAGTGTCCTCAGGGTCGGCAAAGGGGCCCGGGGGCCTGACCCGCACGGTTACGGCGTCGGCGTCCGCAAGGCGACGCACCGGGTAGATGTTCCCAACGACGCATGGGCCGTCGAGTTTCGCCGAACCCGGCACGTCTTCGCAGGTCATCGTATATACGCCGCCTTCGTATTCGCCAATAGAAGCGCCCCGCGTTCTCCCGACCGGTACAACCCGCGTCACGCCTTCATAGCGGGACACCGCGCGGAGCATCGGTTCCGGAAGTGGCGGGTCGACGAATTCGGCCAGAACGTGGAAGTCCCCGGTCGCGGGCGGGCGGTTCGCAAAATTTGCGTACACGGTGAAGACGATGAGCAGGACGGCCACTGCCGTGGCCGACACGCCCAGGACGGCTTCGGCTCCGCCCTGATACATCCGCCATCCCGCGACCTGGGCGCGCGTCCAGTCGGCGAGCAACCTGCCCGCAGCAGCGACTGCGACACGGGACAGACCCTCCAGGCCGACGACGCTCAGGAGCAATCCGGCTGTAAGCAACCATGGCGCCAGGTTGAAATCCACTTCGGAGGCAGCAAACATCGCGGCGGGACCGGCTACTATGCCGACCGCGGAGACGTATGCGAGGTAGGAGGGAGGTTTGCGCTCCCTTCGCAGCGTCCCGACGGGATCGCGTCCTGCGCGGAAGACCATGCGGACAGCGCTCACGAGCCCAACGAGGACGACAACCAGAGGAAGCGCAATTGCCAGAGCGATGGGGAGAACGAGATCGCTAGCCCAGTACGAATTCCCTGCAATCGTGAACGTCCAAAGAGACGACATGAAGGCGGCGTAGACGACCGAGCCGAGTAGCGCGCCAATCAGCATGGGAACGGCCATGTCGGCAGCGATGACCACGGCAAGTTTTCGCGGCGGCGCACCGAGGACTCTCAGCAGACCGTACCGCCGCGACCTGGTGTTGAGATGCACGGCGGCCCCGGCTCTTGCCAGGGCTATGGACGGGAGTACGAGAACGAGAAGGCCCATGATGACCATGTAGCTGGAATCGTCCGTCCAGCCCTTGCCGGCGCGGACCGGCTGAAAGCTCGACTTCAACGCGATTTCCGGCGAGACCGTATCGGTGAACTCGACGATGGCAAGCTCGCGTGGATGCGCGACCGCCGCTTCGGGAAGCTCTCGGACGGGACGGTCGCCCAGCCAGCCGTGAAGCTCTCCCGTCCAGTCGTCCTCGAGCTGGGCGAGGACGGCGGGTGAGGCCAGAGCAGTCCCGCTCGCACCAACGGCAGGGATTCCGGGGAGGTCGAGGCGCTGCCCCTCTTCTCCCCAGTACACCGTGACTGCCAATGGTCCGTACCCAGTGGCAACCGGTGTGAATGACCGCAACGGAGGCTCTCCGGGAACCCTCGTCTCAGGCGAGAAGCTCTTAGGGCCGTCGCGCAACGTAGCGGTCTCGTGCTGAGCGAGCAACCCGGAGCGGAACCCCATTGCAAGGGAAAGGCCGACGCATGTTATGAGACCAACGGCAATGAGTGGGATCCAGACCGAGAGCGAACGCCACGATCTGGGTGAGATGAAACGGAAGAACAGCATCATGATGCACGCTCCTCAACCAGTTTTCCCTCGTTCAGCCTGAGAACTCGGTCGCACATGCCCCATACGAAGGGGTCGTGTGTGACTATCAGAACGCCAACGCCGAATTCGGCGGCGACTCTTCGCAGCTCGCCGACCACGAGTTCGGAGTTCTCTGTGTCCAGCGCGCCGGTCGGCTCGTCGCAGAAGACGATGCTCGGCTCCATCACCAGTGCGCGGGCTATCGAGGCGCGCTGGAGCTCGCCACCCGACAGCGTGGACGGGTAGTTGTCCGCCAGCGGGCCGAGACCGAACCTGTCCAGCAGGCCACGGGCCCGCTTGCGGGCATCGCGCGGCTTGGTCCCCGACACGACGAGCGGGACCGCGACGTTCGCCGCGATGGTCATGTCGTCGAGGAATGCGGGGAACTGGAATACGAAGCCGCACGTCGTCCGACGAGTGAGGGTGATGTCCGGCTCGCCGAGGTCCCAAACGTTTTCGCTGCCATTCCATGCGACGGTGCCGCCGTCCGGCTGGCGGAGGCCTGCTAGCGCGTAGAGCAGCGTCGACTTGCCGGAGCCGCTCACGCCCACGACGGCGAGCACCTCTCCGTGGCGAAGCTCAAGGTCCGCGCCATTCAAGACGGTCCTCTGGCCAAAACTGTGTGACAGTCCCCGTGCCGTTAGAACGGATTTAACGGTTATTGCAGCGGTCATCTTGGAATATTCCTTGTGGCTCGATGCTCTGCCCTTGTGATTCTCTCCACATCGTAGAAGAGGCATATGACCTCAGCGTGACCGTCAAGAACAGTTGCATGACCGTTCCATGACCATTTGTCGATAATACGGACACCCATGGTCTCGTTGTATGGCCAATGGAGCGAGCATACCCCGTGCTATAATCGCGGCATTCCCAGCCTTGCGACGCGGGACCACGCTTATGGCCAAGCAGGACGAGTCGTCGAAGGAAGTCGAGAGCCTCCGGCAGGAGAATGAGGAGCTTCGCGCTCGACTCGCCATGCGAAGCGAGTTCCTCGGCATGGTGAGCCATGAGCTGCGAACGCCGCTGACGACGATCAAGGGGTCCACTGCCACCGTCCTCAGCGACCCCTCCGTCTTCGATCCGGCAGAGACACGGCAGTTCTTCCGAATCATCGACGAGCAGGCCGATCTCCTGCGCGACCTCATCAACAACCTTCTAGACCTGACACGCATCGAGGCGGGATCGTTGTCGGTTAATCCGGAATCGACGGACGTGGTTTTTCTGGTGGCGGAGGCGAGGAATGCCTTCCTGCGCGGCGGGGGACGGAACGAGATCGAGGTCGATCTCGCGCGCGGCCTGCCGAAGGTCGAGGCGGACAGACCGCGCATCGCCCAGGTGCTGAATAACCTCTTGTCCAACGCGGCCAAGTACTCGCCGGAGTCCTCGACTATTAGAGTCACTGCATTGGAGAAAAACGGTCATGTCGAGATCTCCGTTGCTGACGAGGGCAGGGGGGTACCCGCCGATCAGATAGAGCGCCTATTCATGCCATACTCGCGGGTCGATGAGCGAGACGGGGAGCGGAGGATCGTGGGGGCAGGACTGGGTCTCGCGATCTGCAAGGGGATCGTCGAGGCGCACGGAGGCCAAATCTGGGCCGAGAGTGAAGGGGAGGGACGTGGATCACGCTTCATCTTCACTGTTCCGGTGAGTGAACAGGCCGTGTCGGATGCGGTCGAATCGGGCTTCGGAGTACAGGTAGCGAGACCGGAGGATTCGGCGAAGATTCTTGCCATCGACGACGACCCGCAGGTTCTGCGGTATGTACGCAACACGCTCACTGAGGCGGGCTACACCTGGATGGGCACAGGGAATCCCGACGAGTTGGTCCACTTCCTGGAGGTGAAGCAGCCCGACCTGGTGCTGCTGGACCTGATACTGCCGGGCGTCAGCGGGTTCGATGTCATGAAGCGCATTCGGGAGGTGTCCACGGTGCCGGTCATCTTCCTGTCGGCGCATGACAGTGAGGAGCACGTGGTACAGGCGTTGAGAATGGGGGCGGACGACTACATCGTCAAGCCATTCTCGCCGAACGAGCTCGTGGCGAGAATCGAAGCTTCCCTGCGTAAGAGAGCGGTATTCGACCACGCCGAGGTCCGCAGGCCCTACAGACTCGGGGAGCTGACAATAGATTACATGGAGCGTGGGGTGACGGTGTCAGACGCTCCTGTCCACCTGACGGCGACCGAGTACAAGCTGCTGTTCGAGCTTTCCATCAACTCCGGGCGCGTGCTGACACACGACCAGATACTGCAGCGTGTCTGGGGACCGGAGTACTCCGGGGACGCTCAACTGGTGCGGGCCATGGTGAAGAAGGTGCGGCGCAAGCTGGGCGAGGCCGGGAGCAAACCGAAGTACGTTCTGACGGAACCACGCGTCGGCTACATGATGGCGAAGCCCCAGGGTGTTTGAGACACCCCCTATTCTCCGGTCGTGACACCGTAGACGGATTCGGCCCGCTCGGGGGAGACGAACTCTTCGAGCACGTCGTGGGCTACGGCATCCGCGTCGCGGGTCTTTGCTTCGCCCCAGCCGCCGCCGCCGGGCGTCTGGGTCTTGATGACGTGGTCGTGAGGGATGGAGGTCGTGACCTTGGAAGGGAGCCGTTTCTCGGAGCCGTCGGGCGCGGCTATGATACAGGCTGAGCGTTCCGCTCCCTCGCCTCCGAAGAGGCCCCACGGGCTCACCTTTTCCCTGTCGGAGCTGAGGGTGAGGGTGACGCTCTCGCCAAGCACGCGCAGGTGACGCTGGATGCCAAGCCCACCCCGGTATTGACCTGCCCCCTCGCTGTTCGGCACGAGGCCGTATTTCTCCACGAGGAGAGGGTAGGCAAGCTCGATGGCCTCGACGGGGGCGTTGCGGGTGTTGGTCATGTGGTTTTGGACGGCGTCCATGCCATCGATGTTGTGCATGGCCCCCTGGCCGCCGGCGTAGGTCTCGATGTAGTTGTAGTAGATTCCGTTTCGAGGGTCGATTCCGCCGATGTTGAGCAGGTTCATGGTGCCTGAGCAGGCCGCCAGCACCTTGTCGGGAATGACCGGGGCGAGCGCGCCGAGGAGCGCATCGGTGATCCGCTGGGTCGTGATGATGTTGGCGTTGCAGACTGCCGTCGGATACTGGGCGGAGAGAAGGCTGCCCTCCCGCACCTTGACCTCGACGGGACGATAGGCCCCGGCGTTGGGGGGAAGTTCGGGGTCAAGGCAAGCCTTAAGGACGTAGTAGACACAGGCGGCGACGGACGGCCACCGGCAGTTCAGGGGACCTTGGCAGGAGTCGTCGCTCTCCGTGAAATCGGCGATGAAGGAGTCGCCCTTCGACTCGATCTTGACCCGGACGGTGATCGGCGATTCCACGATGCCGTCACCCTCCATCGAGTCCTCGAACTCATACGTGCCATCGGGTATCTGCGTCAGTGCGGCCCTCATGCGCCGCTCGGAGTAGTTCAACATCTCGTCGAGGTACCGCCGCACCATCTCAGGACCGTAGCGGGAGGCGAGATCGATCAGGCGGCGCTCCGCCACGTTGTTGGCGGCGAACTGGGCGAGAAGGTCTCCACGGACTTCGGTGCGCGGGCGGACATTCTGTGCAATCAGGGCCCACAGGTCGCGGTCGAGCTGTCCCTTGCGAAACAGGCGGACTGTTGGGATCTGAAGGCCTTCCTGGAATATCTCGGTTACGCCGAAGGGCATTGAACCGGGGGCGAACCCGCCCATGTCGACGTGGTGGGCCTGATTGGCGGTGATAGCGATTAGCTCGCCCTCGTGAAAGATGGGAGATATCAGGGCGAGGTCGTTGAGGTGGCCGGGCCCAGCAGGGTAGGGAGTGTTCATCGCGAGGGCGTCGCCCGGCTCCAGCTCCTCGAAGGGGTACTGGTCCATGGCGGTCAGGACGGCGGAGTGCATCGTGCCGAGGTGGAGCGGAGTGCCGATCTCGCTCTGGGCCACGACGACAACCTCGCCGGAACCCGTGTAGATCGCGCCGGACGTGTCGCGCCTGTCCTTGATGTTGGTCGAGTAGCTCGCCCGGATCAGCGCGGCGATCATCTCGTCGGCAATTGAGTAGAACCCGTTTCGCATCACCTCGAGGGTGATCGGATCGACGTTGTTTGAGGACATGCTGCTACCTGAGGATAAGGGTATTGCTAGAGTTACGAAATTTCTACTTGTGCTTTCCGGTAACGAGAAGGTTCAGGAATTTGTCGACCTCCGCCGTCTGGTTTTCCCAAACGACGGTCGTGGAGTCCAGCTGTTCGACGATAGCCGGTCCAGTGATCACGTCGCCGGGGAGGAGGGCAGAGCGGTCGTACACGTTTGTCGGTTTACGGTCATTCTTGAAGTAGACGTCCCGCTGGCCGATCGCGGCGCGGGAGGGGTCGCCTCCGGAGTCCTGTGAATCATGGGCAAGGTCGGGCCGCGGCATGGATGCGAGGGCGGTGACCTTGAGGTTCACGACCTCGACCGGGTTATCACGCGAGGCGTACCCGTAGTTGCGGATGTGCGCCTCGTGGAACCTCTCTATGATGTCTTCAACATCGCTCTGCTCGAGCTTGCCTGACGCGGCAATCACCTCAAGCTCGTAGCCCTGGCCGACGTAACGTGCGTCAGCGGCGCGAACGAGGGATACGTCCTCCGCTGCGACTCCCTCGCGGGACATCTGCTCTATAGCCTGGGATTCCAGCTGCTCGAACCACGATGTTATTTCCGCGGCCGAAAGTTCGCTGCCGGGCTTGAGGACGGTCTGGGCGAAGTCGTGGCGGAGGTCGGCCATCAGGAGACCCAGGGCCGACGTTACGCCGGGAGCCACGGGCACGAGTACGGACGGGATGTCCATCTCGTCGGCAAGCTCGGAGGCGTGGAGGGGACCGGCCCCGCCAAAGGCGACGAGGGAGAACTCACGCGGATCGTAACCCTTGGAGACCGATACGACCCGGATGCCCTTGACCATGCTGGCGTTGACGACCTGCACGATCCCCTCGGCGGCCTCCTCGACAGCAAGGCCCAGGGGATCGGCGATGCGCTCGGCTATGACCTGTCGGGCCAAATCGATATCGAGGGTCATCGTTCCACCGAGCAGGCTGGACGCGCCGAGTCTACCAAGAACGAGGTTGGCATCGGTCACCGTGGCTTCCGTGCCTCCGTTGCCGTAGCAAGCCGGGCCGGGGTCGGCGCCCGCGCTCTGCGGGCCCACGCGGAGGGCTCCTCCGGGATCAATCCACGCGATGCTCCCGCCACCCGCGCCGAGGGTGTGGATATCGACCATTGGCACCTTGACGGGCAGGCGTTCCAGCTCGCTTTCCTGCGTTCGCCGGACCTCTCCTTTGTAGGAGAGCGACACGTCGAAGCTCGTGCCGCCCATGTCGATGGAGATGCTGTTGGGCTTACCGGCCTGCTGCGCGATTGCGACAGCACCGATGACGCCCGCCGCCGGGCCTGACAGGATCGTATGGACGGGGCGGTCAATGGCCGTCTCCGCGCCCATCGTTCCGCCGTTGGACTGCATGATGTAGAGGTCCGACTTGAGCCCAACGTCAGCGATGCTCTGTTCGAGGCGACGCAGGTATCGTTCCATGACGGGTGCGACGTAGGCGTTGATGGTCGTGGTGCTCATCCGCTCGTACTCTTTGAACTCCGGCAGAATCTCGTGGGAAAGCGAGACGGGGACGTCCGGAAGTTCCCGGCGGATGGCATCGCCGATGGCCTGTTCGTGCTCAGGGTTCGCGTATGAGTGGAGGAGGCATACCGCCACTGCGTCCACGTTGGCGGTCTTGACGCGGCTGATGATGTCTTCAAGCGATTCTTCGTCCAGGGGAGACTGCACCTCTCCGGTGTGAAGCACCCTCTCCTGCGCTTCGTAGCGCAGGTGACGCGGCACCAGCGGGTCGGAGCGGCGAATGCGCCAGTCGTAGAGGTCGGGTCTATCCTGGCGGCCAATCTGGAGAACATCACGGAATCCCGCGGTAACGATCAACGCGGTCTTTGCTCCCTTACGTTCAAGGAGCGTGTTGGTCGCGACGGTCGTCCCATGTATGAAGAAGTCGATCCGGTCGGGGGAGACCCCGTGGCGTTCCATGAGCTCGCGGATTCCGGCGGCGACTCCGAGGGCCTGGTTTACCGGTGTTGAGGGTGTCTTGGCGAATTCGAGGCGGTCGGTATCTGTGTCGTAGAGGGCGAGGTCGGTAAAAGTCCCGCCGACATCAACGCCCAGTCGATAGCTCATGGGTCTGTAGTCCTGTCGAGAGCAAGTGTTTCTGCGATGTCCAGATTGAGGGCATCGCAAGGTCGCGGGGGAGTGTAGCACCGGGCGTGTAGACCGTCAACGGAAAGCAGACCTGTACGAAAGCGATGGTCGTTCGGGCTATACTATCGGCATGGCTCTCGACAAGTCGTCCACGGAGTCTGCCGGCGGCCCGTTCGTGGCGTTTCGATACCCCAGCTACCGCCTGTTCTGGATTGGCAACGCCTTTTCGAACATCGGCATTTGGGCGCTCATGGCCGGTCGGCTGTGGTTGATGCATGAGCTGACAGACTCACCTCTCATGCTCGGGCTTGTGACCTTTTCCGGACTGGGCCCCATCCTGGTCCTCTCAATGTGGGGAGGCGTCGTCGCCGATAGGGTCAACCGGATGCGGTTGGTCGTAACTACGCGTGCGCTCTTTGCCTTTACGGCACTGCTCACGGGAGTATTGGCCGCGACGGATATCATCGAGCCGTGGCATCTCCTTGTGATTTCGTTGGCGAACGGAGTCTTGCTGTCGTTCGACATTCCGTGCCGGCAGGCCATCGTGCCGAACCTCGTGCCCCGCCAACACCTGTTGAACGCGGTCGTACTCCAGTCTCTTCTCATGTCCGGCTCAACCGTGATCGGGCCGTTCCTGTTCGCGCCGCTGGTGAATGCGCTGGAGATCGACGGGGTGTTCTTCTTCGTGGGGGCAATGTACGTCGGCACGGTCGTGATGTTCGCGCTGGTCGACCCTCAACCGCACATTGGCGACCGCAAGCGGACGATGCCGTGGAGCGACCTGGTTGAAGGGTTCGCTTACATACGGGGTAACACCACAATTGTCAGCTTGGTGGCAGTGGGCATACTCGCGGGCATCTTTGGGTCGTCGTTCAGTACGCTCCTGCCGATATTCGCAGACAGCGTTCTCCAAGGCGGAGTTGAGACCTACGGGAACCTGCTGCTTGCCGGCGGCATAGGAGGGCTGAGCGGAACGCTGCTGCTGATCCTGTTCGGCAGACTCAAGGACTCGGCGGTCCTGCAAGTGGGGACAGGTCTGACATTTGGAATCGGACTCTTACTTTTCGCGCAGATCACGTATCTGCCCGCGTCGCTGTCATTCATTCTCATCGTGGGGGCGGCCAGCACCGTGTTCGGCACCGTCAACAACACGCTCCTGCAGAGCATCGTTGACGATGAGTTCCGAGGAAGGGTGATGAGCATCCACCAGCTTGGTTGGGGGTCGTCTGCCATAGGCGGTCTCTTGATGGGCTCCCTCGCGCAGGCCGTCAGCGCACCATTCGCGCTGAGTGTGTCAGGCGTAGCGGTAGCAGTCGGTGCGACGGCGTTGACATTGTCGGCGATGCGGGGGAGGGGACGGCGGAGCCGGGGAGAAGCGGCAGTTCAGGAGTAGCGTAAACAAGGCACTCACTCAAGCGGTTGCAAGGCTCAGGTGAAATTCGAGTGGTCTAGTTGCAAGAGTTGGACGACGTTGGTACAAGTCCTCACTCAGCGGAAACCTTCTCCTTGTCCTTCTGCGAATGGCGCACCAATTCGGGATCTACTTCAGCGGCGGGCTTGGCTTGTGTGAACCAAGTCTCATCCAATTCTGGAGCGTCGGCATCGGCTTCGATTCCCGCGTTAATGTCGGCATCCTCATCGGATGTCGGGCTGATATGAGTCGGCTTAAGTTTGGGCATATCGTCTCTCCTCTCGCCTATTGGCCTTGCGAAATAATCCTTCACCTATTGTAGAGCACACTGTTACACACAGTGTGTTCGCAGCGAAGAGCACACTCATCAACCCTCCCGTTGTAGAATAGCGTCACCATGCGTCCGCTCACCGATCTGACCGTCGTCGACCTTACCGTGAATACGCCCGGGCCCTTCTGCTCGATGATCTTGAGCGACCTCGGGGCGAGGGTAATCAAGATCGAGCCGCCGGGAGGGGACCCCCTCCGTCAGAGCAGCGCTTCGATGTTTGCAGGAATGAACCGTGGCAAGGAGAGTATTTCTCTCAACCTCAAGGCGGACGGCGACCGCGGAGTGTTGCATAAACTCGTCGAGCAGGCCGACATCGTCCTGGAGGGTTCGCGACCTGGAGTGGCCAGGCGACTGGGCGCCGACTACGAGACACTTTCCGCAAGAAACTCCGGAGTCGTCTACTGCTCGATCTCGGGGTTCGGACAGGAGGGTCCTTGGAGCAACGTGCCTGCCCATGACATCAACTACCTTGCCGTCGGCGGTTACATGGGCTTGCAGACGGCTATCGAGGGGCGTCCGTGGCCTCCCGCCATCCTGATATCGGACGTTGCGTCGGGAATGTACGCGGCGATTTCCGTGTTGGCCGGTGTGGTGCGCAGGGCATCTTCAGGTGAGGGTTCGTATATTGACCTATCCATGACGGACGCCGTGCTGTCCCTCGTGGGGATCGAGGCACTGGGGGACGCTGATGATGAAGGGAACACGCCAAACGTTACGGTGATACCAACCTACGGCCTGTTCGCCTGTGCGGATGGACGGTGGCTGAGCCTCGGCATCGTCCACGAGGACCACTTCTGGCAAGGCCTCTGCGATGCAGCAGGTCTCGGAGACCTTTCATCTCTCAACTTCGAACAGCGTGTCGAGCGGGCAGGCGAGATCAAGAGACGGCTTGAGACGACCTTCGCCAAGCGTCCTTCGTCGGAGTGGGAGCGAGAGCTCATGGAGATAGACGTACCTGCGGTGACTGTCAGGGACCTGGAAGAGGCACTCGAACTGCCGCAATTCGTAACACGAGGTCCGGTTGTCCAGGTTGGAGCTCTTCGGTACATCGGCCAGCCTATGAGGTTCTCCACGGGTTCCGTGGAGCCGAAGGGTCCGCCTCCCGCTCTTGATGAGCATCGAAATGCGATCCTCGCCGAACTTGGGTATACTGCCTGACCGAGCGCTCTTGAGGCGTGTTTTCTCCTATTGGTATTTCGGCCTGAGGAAAAACGTTGAAGAACCAGCAGTACCAGATCGGTGACTACCGCGAGACCTATCGTACGTTCACTTTGCCCCGCCCTGAACGCTACAACTGGACGTATGAGGTCTTTGACGGGTGGGCAAGCGATCCCGGCAAGCGGGCCATGCTGTGGGTGAGCAGTGACGGTATTCCGCGAGACGTGACCTACCGCGAGTTTGCCCAGAGGTCCAAGCAGGTTGCCAACGCACTCTCCGGCATCGGCGCCAAGCAGGGCGACCGGGTGATGACCATGCTTCCGCGCCTGGTCGAATGGTGGGAAATCGTGCTGGGCTGCATCAGGGGACGCTTTGTCTCGGTCCCGGGGACGACGTTGATGACCCCCCGTGACATAGCCTATCGAATTCAGGCTGCGGGAATATCCGTGGCAATTACCGACTCCGAGAACCTGCCGAAGCTTGAAGCGGTGCGCGACCGGTGCCCCGACCTGCGGGAGATTATCGTCGTGGGTGAGGACTCGGGTGGCTATCATGACTACGAGGACCTTGTGTCCAATGCCTCGGCGGAGTTGGCAAATCCGAACAACCCTGCCGACGAACTGATGATGATCTACTTCACTTCCGGCACGACGGGATATCCGAAGATGGTCCCGATAACGCATAGCAACTATCCCATCGGACACGTGGTGACGGGAAAGTTCTGGATGGACCAGCGCCCGACCGATTTGCACTGGACCCTTTCCGATACCGGTTGGGCGCAGGCGGCGTGGTCGTCCTTCTTCGCCCCCTGGAACATGGGATCAGCCCTGTTCATCTGGGACCAGCGCGGCAAGTACGAGCCTAGAACGACGCTGCAGGCGCTGGAGCAGTACCCGATCACGACGTTTTTCGCGCCGCCGACTGCGTATCGGATGCTCGTCCTCGAAGATCTCGAGAATTTCAGGCCGAAGGCGCTGCGCCACTGCATGGGGGCCGGTGAGCCGGTGAACCCGGAGGTCATCGACACGTGGCGCGATGGGACGGGCTTCCACATCTGGGAGGCGTACGGCCAGACCGAGACGACGCTGTGCGCCGCGACGTTCCCCGGCATGGAGCACCGGCCCGGCTCGATGGGTGTGTCAGCGCCGGACTACTACATGGCGGTCGTTGATGACGCCGGTAACGAACTTAAGGACGGCGAGGAGGGCGAGATTGCTATCCGCATGACACCCGAAAAGCCGGTGGGCATGTTCCCCGGATACTGGAGGAACCCCGAGGCAAACGAAAACTGCTTCCGTGGCGACTGGTACTACACGGGTGACCGGGCGACCCGAGATGAGGACGGCTATTTCTGGTTCATTGGGCGCTCGGACGACGTGATCATCAGCGCCTCTTACCGGATAGGACCTTTCGAGGTGGAGTCGGCGCTGCTTGAGCACGACGCCGTCGCCGAGGCAGCGGTGATAGCCAAGCCCGATCGCGCACGCACAAACATCGTCAAGGCATTCGTCGTGCTGGCGCCGGGTTACGAGCCCTCAGAGGCCGTATTGACCGAGCTTCAAGACCACGTCAAGGCCACCACAGCGCCGTACAAGTATCCGCGTGAGGTGGAATTCCTCTCTGAGTTGCCGAAGACCATATCGGGTAAGATTCGCCGCACGGAACTCCGGCAGCGCGAGGATGCTCGATAGTGAGGGGTGCATGCACTTAGAGTGCCAACCCTTCGCAATACTCGCAAACGGAAGCCCATGCCCATAACACCTGAACATGAAATGTTCCGCGACCTCGTTCGACGATTCGTCCAGGACGAGATAACTCCGCACGTCGACGGGTGGGAGGAGCGAGGCGAGATCCCGCGCGAGCTGTTTCGGCGGATGGGGGACCTGGGACTCCTTGGAATTGAGTACGAGACTCTGCACGGCGGGGCCGATGCGGACTTCTGGATGACGGCTGTGCTGGCGGAGGAGCTTGCGAAGTGCAGGTCGGGGGGCGTGGCGTTCAGCGTGATAGTTCATACGGACATGTCGTCGCCCTGGTTGGGGCGGGTAGGGACGGACGAACAGAAGAAGAGGTTCCTTCCTGACATTACGACCGGTCGCAAGGTGTGCGCCCTGGCCATCACGGAGCCGGGAGTTGGATCTGACATGGCGTCGCTCGAAACAAGGGCTGTGCGGGACGGGGACAACTGGGTCATCAACGGCGCAAAGACGTACATCACCAACGGGGTCTATGGCGATCTGTACTTCGTCGCGGCCAGGACGCGAGACAGCGGTCGAAAGCACCAGAGGCTGTCGCAGTTCCTCGTGGAGGCCGGAAGGCCGGGCTTGAAGGTGAGCCGGAAGCTGAACAAGACGGGCATGTGGGCGTCGGACACGGCGGAACTGGTCTTCGAGAACGTGCGGGTGCCCCACGCCAACCTGCTCGGTGAAGAGGGCAGGGGGTTCTACCAGCTATCCGCCGGCCTGCAGAGGGAACGCCTGCTCTCGGCGGTGCTAAGTGTGTCGGCGGCGGAGCAGGCGATCGAAGATACCGTACAGTTCCTCAAGGGACGGGAGGCCTTCGACAGGCCGCTGGCGGAATTCCAGGCGCTTCGACACAGGCTTGCGGACATGGCCGTCGAAGTGGAGGCCGCCAGGCGATTGACCTATGCGGCGGTTGAGGCATTCACGAGCGGCGAAGACTGCGTGACGGAAGTCTCCATGGCCAAGCTGTTCTCCACGGAGATGGCGAACCGTGTGGCTTATGAGGCGGTCCAGATGCACGGCGGTCTCGGATACATGCGTGAGTTGTCGGTCGAAAGGTTCGCTCGCGACTACCGGCTGTGGACGATTGCCGCCGGATCGTCCGAAATGATGCGGGAGATTATTGCAAAGAAACTGCTGGGCTAGCGAAGGTACCGAAAACTATAGAAGAACAAGAATTGGCTCGCGTAGCCCGCGTAACGCCCGAACTTCTTTTGGCACCACTTCCACCGTCCAACTGTGGCCGGTGTCTTCAACTTCGGGTAATCAGGCTCGTTTCCATAGAAGTGATTTAAGGTGTTGAAAATGTGTGTGTCAATCGGAAACCCATCCAGTTTGTCGAGGGCGAAGAGAGCAACGCAGTTCGCGCTCTTAGGACCAACGCCATCAAATCGTTTGCCCAGCTTCGTCACAACGTCCCCGACGTCCGGCGTGTTCTTCAACATGTCAAAGTCAAAGTATTCGCTGTAGGCGGCGCAGGACGCTCTACGTATTCTGGGCCCTTTCGACCGCAAACCCACAATGACGCGGTTAAGCCTATCGAGTGAGTCACTCTCGCACAAATCTTGTGGTCTAGGGAAGCGGTAGCGAGAGCCGTTGTAACCTTCCAATGGTGGGCCAGTGCGAAACTCCGTGGCTATGCGCTCCATGTTTTGCATGGCTCGGTCGATGTCGGAACGGGCGTTCAGTATAAAGAAGACCAAACACTCCCAAGGGTCGATTCGCATCACTCGTAGTCCTCTGAACTTTTGCACCAACTCGGCCATCTTGGGGTCGCGGCGACTCAGATCTTCGTAGATAGTTTCGATGTCGTCATCCAAGCGGAAGTGACTTCGCAGTAGCTGTTCAATGTCCGCCTTGTCCGTCGTGGTGCTAAATTCGATACCGTCATCGACCTCTCGGATGCGTACCAGGCTGTCTCCCATCACGCCCTCGTACCAGCCGCGTCCTGCCGGGAGCCAGCGGTGACCCTGTCCGCAGGCCAGGGTGGACTCCAAGTCGAATGGTTGGTCGATGGGGATGTGCAAGGTTCTATCCCTTTCCGCCGCTACGTACGCTGCTGCCAGTCGTCTTCGACCTGCTCGAAGCGTTGGTGAAGCTCGCGGACCGTGTCGTCGGGGATGGGGAGGCGATTCGCCACGAGGTCGATGTTCGATTTCAGGTGATCGACGTTGTGGGTGCCGGTGATGATTGTGGTGACTGCGGGCTCGGCGAGGGCGAAGCCGGTGACGAGACGCACCACGTCATCCAGGTCGTGCTGGAACGGGCCCGCAGCCTTCATCTCTTGTGAGCGGCGGAAATACTCGTCCGCGTAGGGGTAGGGGCTCTTCTCCCGCCACCATACTCCGTTGGCGACTGGTCGCTTGAGTATCACCCCCATGCCCGCCGCCTGCGCCATGTCGAAGAGGCCCTTCGTGCGGGCGTGCTGCTCGACCAGGTTGTAGCTGGTCTGAAGCGTGGCAAATACGCCGCTCTCGACCGCCCACTTCGCCGCATCGTTGTCGCCGCTGTAGCTGGCGAAGCGCGTCTTGCCCGCTTCTCTTGCTCTTACAAGCGCATCGATAACGTCGCCGTGTTCCAACACTTCAACATCGCAGGTGTGAAGCTGGACGATGTCCACATAGTCGGTCTGGAGCAGCCTCAGACTGCGGTCGATGGAGTGCTCGATGGTCTCTCTCGTCCAGCTCTCGCCCGGCGCGTTGCCCACCGCGTGGCCCGCTTTGGTAGCCAGCACATACTCGTCCCGACGGTGCGAGACCGTCTCGCCAATGAGTGCTTCGGTGTCGCCGTAGCAAGCCGCCGTGTCGAGGAAGTTGATGCCGTTGTCGAGGGCTTCGTTTAGGACAGTCGCGGCAGCCGATGTGTCGCCGCCCATCTTGTCTTGGCGCGAGATTTCCGCCAGTCCAAGTCCCAGGGGCGTGATCTTCAGGCCGGTCTTGCCGAGTTCTCGTAGTTCCATGTCACATACTCCTTGCGTGGTGATGAGAAGGTGGCTTGATGTCGTTCATGGTTCGACAAGCTCACGACGAACGGTTTTCGCTGACGAACTAGAGGCAATATTAGCGCAAAGCCTTGAGGTCGCGAACGGCGGAAATGCGGCGTTCGGCGATTCGGGCTGCTGCCGCGTTGGTGGTGATGCCCTCGGAGCGGGCGGTCTCGATCACGTCGAGCGTCGTCCGGTAGATGCGCCTGGTCAGCTCAAGGGCACGATCCTTGCGATAGACTCCGCCGATCTCAGAACCGACGTTGATGATGCCACCGGCGTTTATGACGTAGTCGGGAGCGTAGGTGATGCCCCGTTCTTCGAGGAGATCGCCGTCGTCGTCGGACAGCAACTGGTTATTGGCTCCGCCTGCAACGATCCGGCACTTGAGGCGCGGAATGGTATCACCGTTCAGGACGCCGCCAAGGGCGCACGGTGAGAAGATATCGCACTCGGCGTCGTAGATGTCATCGGTAGCCACGATGGTCGCGCCCATGTCCGCCGCCTCCTGGAGTGCGCTTTCGTAGATGTCGGTCACAACCAGCTTAGCTCCCTCCTCAAGGAGATGTTTGGCCGTGTTGGAGCCAACGTGCCCGAAGCCTTGAATCGCCACGGTACGACCGGAAAGGTCTTCGTCTCCCCAAGTGGCCTTCGCCGCTGCTTTCATGCCGAGATACACGCCGAGTCCTGTCATGAGAGAGGTATCGCCGCTTCCACCCAGCGACTCGGGCAGGCCAACGACGTGTTCCGTCTCCTGGGCGATGTACTCGAGGTCCCGGGGCGTCATGCCGACGTCCTCGGTCGTGACGTAGCGCCCTCCCAGGGAGTCTACGTGGCGCGCGAACGCTCGCAGCAGTGCCTCGTTCTTGTCGGTCCGTGGATCGGCCATGATGAGGGCCTTGCCGCCCCCAAGGTCAAGGCCCGCGACGGCGGACTTGTAGGTCATCGCCCGTGAAAGGCGAAGCACATCCATGATGGCGTCGTCTTCGCTCTGATGCGGCCAGACGCGAAGACCTCCGCAAGCAGGACCGAGGGTCGTATCGTGAATGGCGATAAACGCTCTGAGACCCTGTGACGGCTCGTGGCAGATCAGCAGCTGCTCGTGGCCGTGTGTCTCCATGTATTCGAGGATGTTCATGTTTGAGCCTGATTGTGGAGGGACCTAATGAACCGGAGTAGAGGACTGGAGGACGCTGGTATTATATGGGCGCGGCGAGAGCCGCACAACTGAAACTGTATGATGGGGAGCGCACATGGCACGCACGACGGACGTTGCCGTCATAGGCGGAGGGATAGCAGGTTGCGCCGCCGCATACTACCTGGCCCACGAAGGACTGGATGTATCCGTTATCGACCATCAGGGCGTTGGCAACGCCGCTTCGGGCTATGCGCTCGGTCTTCTGAATCCGCTTTCGGGGGCACTCATTCCCGG
Organism: Dehalococcoidia bacterium; assembly: GCA_963662435.1. Classification (GTDB taxonomy): domain Bacteria; phylum Chloroflexota; class Dehalococcoidia; order Lucifugimonadales; family VXLM01; genus VXLM01. Next base: position 956,333 of record OY759598.1, read on the forward strand.
TGAGTTGGCGGCGTTCGCCCTTGAGGCGTTCCACGAGCATCGACTGCTCTGGCCTCGACTTCGAGAGGAGTCTTCCATCGACTTCCAGGGGCGAATAGTGCCTCACCTCGAGACCGTGCTGGACGAGAGAGACTTGCCCGCGGTCCGGGAGGAAATGGAGCGCTGGGAGGCGGCCGAGGGGTTCTCCGCCCAATTGATTGAAGGTCGAGACGTAGCGAGGCTGGACAGCAGGCTCAGCAGTGAGATCGCGGGAGCGGTGCTGCTGGAGAGTCTCGGCATTGTCGATAGCCAGCTGCTCACGAGGGCTCTCATGGATGCGGCAACGCAGGTTGGCGCCAGCGTCATAGAGGAACGAGTCATCGGCATGGATTGGCAGGACGACGGAGCAATAAGGGTCGTCACAAACGAAGGCAGAATCAGTTGCAGTGCCGTCGTCATAGCCGCCGGGGCGTGGTCAGGACAGATCCAAGGGTGGACCGGACTCGACGTTCCGGTGACACCGCTTAAGGGGCAGATTGTACGTCTTGAGGGACTTCGCCCTCCCCTTGAGTACCATGTTGCGGGTCCAGGCGCGGCAGTGCAGAAGGCGGACGGCAAGCTCTGGGTCGCAGCAACGGAGGAAGAGGCCGGGTTCGATCTTGAGATCACCAGTGAAGCCCACAAGAGGCTGATTGAGAACGCCGCGCGAGTGCTTCCCTGCGTAAGGCAAGCGCGCCTGTTGGAGCAAACGGCTTGCCTGAGGCCAAAGACACCCGATGCGCTGCCGATCATCGGCAAGGCCCCTGACCGGGAAGACGTCTATGTCACCACCGGGGCAGGGAAGAAGGGCATCATGCTCGCCCCTGCGATGGGGAAGGCCATCGCCGACCTCATTATGCGAGGGGAGACGTCGCTATCGATTGACGGTTTCGGTCCGGAGCGGTTTACACCGGCGAACTGAACCCCGCTCGCGCTACTCGTACCGAAGGGCTTCCGCCGGGTACACCTTCGACGCCTGCCTGGCAGGTATGTAGGTAGCCAGCAGAGAGAAGAAGTACGTAACACCCAGGATGACAATCATCTGAATCCACGGGATGGCGTACCGAATGGTGTCGAGGCCCTCTTCGTCGCGAATGTCGAGGACCGCGTTGTAGGAGAGAACAAGCCCCAGCACGGTTCCGATAACTATGCCAAGGACGGCAACGAAGCTGGACTCGATGAGGAAGCTAAGCTGGATCATTCCCTTGCGGTAACCGACCGCGCGAAGCATTCCTATCTGCTGACGTCGCTCGACGACGGCCCTCGTGCTGACAACGCCGAGCGCGGCAATGCCGACGAACAGTCCCAGAGCCATGAATCCGGTGAATAGTCGGAAGAAGCCCTTGAGCGCGGCCAGCTGCTCGTTCAGAAGTTCCTCCAGCACGTCGGTCTGCATGCCATTATGGAGGAAGGCCTTTTCGATGTTCCGTGCCAATTCCTTGGATTCATCGAGATCGGCGACACGGAACCTGTAAGTCGTGATGGGAATAGGGAACGGGGCCACTTCATCGGCGGCTGACTTGGAACCGATCATACCGAGACTGAATCCTGTGTCGTGGATGCGGTCGACGACTCCAATCACCGTCAAGTTCATGATCGATCGAGTGTTTGGCTCCCTAACCTCGATCTCGATTGGCGACATCGAGTCATCGTCGTAGCCGACTTCGTGGAATACCCGGGAGATTTGCTGGCCCTGCTCGCCCTGTGTGTCGTTGAGCAGCGAGCCACCTATGACGACGAGGCCGGGGTCATTTCGCATTGCCTCGAATACGTCGTCCGTGCTGGAGCCGAATCCGTCAGCGATCAGCTTGAATTCGTACCTGCTTGCTTCGAGGTACCCGTCATCCGCCGCGACGAACCGGACGTTGTTCCAGTCCTGGTCTTCAGCTTCCACCTCGCGGACCTGGACTCCGAACGCGGTGTATCCGCCGATGGCCTCGAACTGGGAAGCGTCTATGGACTCGATGGTATCGATTTCCGAGTGAATGTCCTCTATGGGCGTCGTGAAGTTGACGCTTCCCTGGATGTCCCACCCGCCCGAGGCGACTCGCGACTCTACGAACTGTGTACTGAAAGTGTCCGTGAGGACGGACATGACGGTGAGGGTGAAGATGACGAGGGCGAACATGGCCAGGGTCAGTCCGGTGCGGAACTTTGAATTGAGCGGGTAGGCTATTGCAGTCACGAGTACGGGACGGAATTGACGGAGACGACTGGTGACGAAATGCAGTCCGTGGAGAATCAGGTCGGCGTTGTACATGACCGTCCAGACCGCGGCCCCGACCATGGCGATTCCCGAGACGAACATGATATCTACATCGCCCCGCAAGTCATTCACGATATCGCCCAAGAGCCTTTCGAGAACGCCTCGGGGCAATGCCCAGAAGACCAGAATCGCTATTCCGGTTGTCGTGAAGACGATCCTGTCGCGTAGGGCGGGCACCATGTCGCCTCTAGCCAAGAAGGCCCTTGCCGACAGTCCCATCCCTGCCAGCGCCAATGACACTCCACCACCGAATAACGACGCAAGCTGCAAGGGTTCAACTACAGCGGATGCTATGGTCAAACCTGCGCCGATGAAGAAGAGAAGCCACCCCTGCAAGAGGTACGGCCAGACCAGCTTGAACAGCTGCACGAGAATGTCTGCTACCCAGAGGACCATGGTGAACCATAGCAGGGCGAATGTCACGTGAAGCACGGCGGGAACGTAGTCGCGCCTGATGAGGTACCTCAGCGCGCGCCAGAAGAAGAGGAAAGGTCGAAAGATGCCCTTGACAACGTCCAGCAGTCTGCTAAGAAAACCCGGAGGAGTAGCCGGCACGAGGCTCTCGGGTAGATTCCGAACGGCAGCCACGATGTTCAGGTGGCTCACCCTGTAGGCCGAAATCCCGACCGTTGCAAAGGTGATGATCATGCCCAGGCAGTACGACACGACTATTGTCGGCAGGGTGAAGTGAAGTTGGAGGGTGAAGTTGTCGTCAAACGATGAGAAGATGCTGTTGAGGGTACCGACCATGAGTGCGCCCACGGCGAGTCCTAGCAGGACACCGATGGCGGCCGACACAAGGGCGTAGGCGGTCCCTTCAAATACGAACATCTCGATGAGATTCCGGCGTTTGGCGCCGACGGCGCGGGCCATGCCCATCTCCGATTTCCTGGCGCCGGCGAGGAGGACGAATATCAGGAAGATCAAAAGGATGCCGCTGGCTATCGAGAACGTGCTGAAGGTCAGGAAGAAGACGCTTATGGCGGTACCCGCCTGTTCCGCGCCCCGGAGGATGTCGTTCTTGATGTCCAAGACGTACATTTCGGCGAGTTCGCTGAAGAGAGTCGACGCTTCGCGCTGGATGTCGCGCAACTCGTCGGAGTCAAGGATGTCCTGGACCTCATCCGAGACTTCCGCGTCCGCCAGGGCATCGATCAGATCATCGGTAAGGCCGGGAGCCAGGATTCCCGTGTGGAGCTTGGTCAACCGCTCCTTGAGGTCAGTATCGACTGCAGTGTCTCGTTCAAGTTCCAGCGCCTTGAGAAAGACTTCGTCGTTGAGGAGATCCTTCAAACGAGAGGCCGTTTCGCGGTCGGCAAATCTCACGCGGAGGTCCTTCGTGACCTCGTCACTGAGTTCGTTGCCAGTAAGATTGTCGCCTCGGTTCGAAATTACGATGGACGTAATCTGACCAGTTCTGCCGAAGATTTCCTGCGCTCGTTCCAACGAGATGATCATCGTGGGACTGATTCCGGCAAATCCGCCGTCTTCGAGGACTCCAGCCACATTGAACTGGATGGCACTGTCTTCTACATAGACCTCAAGCTGTCCGCCTGCCTGCAGTTCAAGCTCTTCCGAAACATCTTCGTTGATGAATGCCTCATTTGATCCAAGGGACTGTACGTCCGCATCACCTCCTGAGGCTAGTTTCAGGGCTCCGAAGCCCGAGAGCTGGGCGGGAACGATGCCCAGGAGGTTAAGCTGTCCCTCGCTGAGGTTTTCGGCCGGATTTACCGCAGGCACATTTTCGGTGAACTGTGGCATGATTCCGTCAATGCGGTCGTCACCCTCAAGTTCGGAACGAAGCTCCTCGTAGCGCTCCATGGAAATGAACGACTGGCCGAAGCGGTCTCCCTCCTGAGCGCGCGCGGAGATGATGATCTCGTCGATGGTGCCGAGGCCGTTGATACCGATATCTCGAATGGAGTAGGAGAGGGTGTCAGCGGTGCCGAAGGCTGCTGAGATGATGATCGTACTGAGCATAACGCCGATGATGATGAGGGCCGTCATGCCGGGTCGCCGGGAAATGGGACGTATTCCCAGCTTGAGCATGACCGGGTTGCGCAAGGCCATGCCAATTACGATCAGCATAGTCACAAGGAAGATCGCGGAGAGGATGATCATCAACGTGGGCAGCGGGACGCCGAACAGCTTTTCCATCAGACACCTCGATGCCGTCGGGGCGGCGAGTCGATAACTTGCGTGTAATTGATACTAGGTATTACGCCCATTTCGGGCACGTCTTTTGGTACTGGTGTGTGGAAGGTGAGCATCAGAGGCTCGGTGCTAGGTGGCGGAGGTTGCGGGCTCCGGCGCCCTTCCGCCCAGACCGTCGTCAGTCACCAGTCCGTCTCGCATGGATACGATGCGGTCGGCGATCTCACCGACCTCGCGGGAGTGCGTGACGATGACGAAGGTCTCGCCGCTGTCCTTGTTGAGTTGGATCATCAGGTCCATGACCTCTTGAGCAGTTTCGCTGTCGAGGTCGCCCGTAGGTTCGTCCGCCCAGACGATGGCCGGACGGTTGACAAGTGCCCGGGCGATTGTGACTCTCTGGCGCTGGCCTCCAGAGAGCTCGGCCGGAAGGTGGTCAGCTCGGTCTGCCAGGCCAACCTGATCGAGGAGTTCCAACGAGCGTCGCCGAGCCTCCTTGGAGCTGATGCCGGATACAAGCAGGGGCATTTCAACGTTTTCCGCGGCGCTCAGGACAGGCAGAAGGTTGTACAACTGGAACACGAAACCCATGCGGCGGGCGCGGTAGTCGCTGCGCTCGTCGTCGGGAAGGTCGTGGATGACCTGGTTCTCGACGATGACCGAGCCGGAATCGATGTCGTCCAAGCCGGAAAGGCAGTTCAAGGTAGTGGTCTTGCCGCAGCCGCTCGGCCCCATGATGGCGACCATTTCGCCCCGTTTGACCTTGAGGTCGATGCCGCGGAGGGCAGGGACGGTGACCTTGCCGGTGCTGTAAGTCTTATGGACTGCGGTCGCGTCGACGATGTATCCGTTCTCTTCAGTCATCCGGGAGATCTCCATCTAGAACTATCTAGTTTTCTGTCATTCGATCTGCACGCCAACACAGAGTGTACGCCTCAAGAGGGGGAGAGTCAAGTAATTACGTACTAGAGACATAGTCGCATTACGAATTACAAAGACTGCGCCAAGTATTAGGATAACGAAGGACTGTATCTAGGGGTGATCACCAGGTTGCGTGGACATTTCCGTTTATTCCGCTTCTCTCTGTCATTCCGAGCGAGGCGAGGAATCTGAAATCTGTGTCTGTGCGACGATTTTGGATTCTTCATTCCACCCCGCTACGTTCAGAATGACAGAATGTCAACACAACCTAGTCAATAGGTCAAATGAATTCGCCGAGCATTGAGAGGCGCCGCCGCAATTTTGCTGGAGTCCCTTCCCTGAAACTCCACTCCGGAAGGCTGAAAGGCGTAGACACTTGCCCTCATCCCAGCTCTCTCCCGCGAACGGGAGAGGGGGTCGACATTCACCAGAACGCAACTCCGGCCCTGTCATTCTGAGCGGAGCAGGAGGGGCGATTCGCGAATCGCCCCTACGGGAGATTGGAAGAGGGTTATTCTCAGAGGAATGCTTGGCAAGGGGGCAGAGTTCATAGCCACAGGCCCGTTTAACCCTGTCAAGGTGAACAGGGGAGCACTGGGACGCCTTCTTAGTTCTGCGGATACAGCCGCTCGAGATTTCCCCCGAGGACCAGTGCCCTTTCGGCCTCGCTCAGGAAATCGCATTGAGTCTGGAAGAGTACGAGCGACTGTTTGTAGGTAACTGTGCGTTCACATGCGGGCATGTCCGAACCCCAGACGAGACTCTCGGCTCCCACCGTATCGACCAGTTGGCGTACGACCTCGTGGATCTCGGGGTTGTAGGGCGGGAACTCGTAGTCGGAAGCCATAATGTGGAGCATGAGTTCAACGTGCCAATTTGGCATCTTTAGAAGGTCGAAGGTGCTCTGTGAGACTTCGTACCGGCCGGGCTTACCGCGAAGCGTGCTGATCTGGTTGAGTCCGTGCGTCAGCACACATGGGATGGTTGGATGGTTGTTCGCCCACACGAGTATGTCGTCGAGCTCGCGAAAGTACGCCTCCGTGATGTTGGAGCGGTATTCTCCGGCATACCAGTGAATGGGGATGCCGAGACCGGCAACAGCGTCCCAGAGCGGTTCGAACTCAGGGTCGTTGACGTTGTTGGCGAAGTCGGTGTGGACGAAGCCGCCCGTGGAGAAGTACAGACCCCGTAAGCCCAAGTCCGTCACCTCATGTCTCAGGCGTTCGATCTGGTCGGGTTCGCCGGCCCGCCACTCGTCTACTTGCGCCAGAGCTACGAAACGGTCGGGGTACCTTTGCACACAGTCCGAAAGGTAGTCATCGAGCTTTCCATAGATGCGGTCGTGCTGGATGACGGCGCGGTCCACACCGACGTAGTTCATTTGAGCGATCATGTACTCTGGCGAAGAGGACATGTCCAAGAGTGTTGGCGGCATCCATTGGGTGTAGAAGTCCTCGTTGTTGACAGTGAACTCCACGCGTCCGAAGTCGCCGATTCGAAAGTCCACGTCGGGCTGGAAGGAGACTCCGTCCTTTTCACCGGCGAGGAGATATCCTTCAACGGGCATGTCGTCACGAGTGCGGCGTATTCCCTGCCTGTGAAAGCGGACGTGGTACTGGTGCTCGGCGAGTCTGGTCTTCATGCTTCCCCGGTCCATTCCGAGGGGAGGAAAGCAGTGTGCGTGAGCGTCGAATACGGTCATAGTTTCGTCTCCCGAGGGTAGTGAGCCGCCTCAGTGTAGGACTCGGGGCCAGTCCGGTCAAACGGCTGTCGTGACACCATTTGCGCACCCTGCTATTATAGCGCGCACCAACAGCCAGGACTTTGGAGGTCTCATCGTGGCGACGACAACGACCGGAATCGAGAAGGATACGCTGCTCTGGATGTACAAGACGATGGTGACCATCCGCAGGTTCGAGGAGCAGTCAAAGCGTGAGGCAGACGCGGGCAAATTGCGCGGCATGCACTCCTCCATCGGACAGGAAGCGGTGCCCGTGGGAGTTTGCGCCCACCTTCGTGACGACGACTATGTGCTGGGAACGCATCGCAGCCATCACCACTGCATCGCCAAGGGGCTCGATCTCAAGCAGATGATGGCCGAGTTGCTCGGCAAGTCGACAGGGACGAACAAGGGTAAGGGCGGGACGATGCATATTGCTGACATTGACAAGGGAATGCTCGGCGCGAACGGGGTGGTAGGGTCAAACATCCCCGTTGCGACAGGCGTGGGGCTCAGCGCCAAGGTTCGAGGGACGGACCAAGTCTCGGTGGTGTTCTTCGGAGACGGCGCGGCCAACCAGGGGACCCTTCACGAGGCCATGAATCTCGCGGGCATCTGGAAGCTGCCGGTCATCTTCGTATGTGAGAACAACCGATACGCGGAGTCGACTCCGGTCGAGTATTCGGTGGCGGGCGATTCGATTGCGGCGAGGGCCGAAGGCTACAACATGCCGAGCATCATCGCGGACGGCCAGTCGGTGCTCGAGATGTACGAGATCGGAGGCGAAGCTGTTGCCCGAGCCCGCGCGGGCGCCGGACCGACGTTCATCGAGGCGCAGACGTATCGCTATCACGGACACTTCGGGGCGGACGATCCGCTCGCGTACCGGACACAGGAGGAAGAGGACTACTACGAGGCCCGCGACTGCATCAACGCGATGGTGTCGTACCTGGTCGAGAACGATGTGGCATCGCAGGCAGAGATCGATGCAATCGACAGCGTGGCGCTCGCGGACGTGGAGGAGTCAATCAAGTTCGCGGACGAGAGTCCCTTCCCTGACGACGGAGAGTTGACCACCGACGTCTATATTAGCTACGCATAGGCCGGCGAATTCGTCGGTCATGTCGAACTGACCATTTAGGAGAAGAAGCATGGTAACTGAAACGGCGACACGAAACCTCTCGTACATCCAGGCGATCAACGAGGCTCTACGCCAAGAGATGCGACGCGATCCTGCGGTGATCGTGATGGGCGAAGACGTCGCAGGCGGCGCTGGCCGCGAGGACCAGGGAATCATCGACTCGTGGGGCGGCCCGATGCGCCTGACCAAGGGCCTTATCACGGAGTTTGGCGCCGCTCGCGTCCGAGACACACCCATTTCCGAGGCCGGGTTCATTGGAGCGGGTGTCGGCGCGGCAGCGACCGGGCTACGGCCGGTCGTCGAGTTGATGTACGTGAGCTTCTTCGGCGTGTGCGCCGACCAGATTACGAACAATGCCGCGAAGATGCGGTACATGTTCGGCGGGAAGATCACGCTGCCGCTCACAATCATGACAGGCATGGGGGCAGGGCTTAACACCGCTGCCCAGCACTCGGAGACCCTCTATTCGATCTTTACGCACTTCCCGGGTCTGAAGGGAGTGGTGCCGTCCGACCCATACACGGCGAAGGGACTGATGATCGCCGCCATTCGCGATGACGATCCCGTCATACTCTTCAACAACCGGCAGTTGCTGGGCTTCCCCGGGAGTGTTCACGTACCGGAGGAGACGTATGAGTTTCCCATCGGCAAGGCGCGCATCACCCGCGAAGGCGACGATGTCACGCTGATCGGAATCGGCTACACGACGCATATCGCACAGCAGGCGGCAGACGACCTCGCAGAAGACGGTATATCGGCCGAGGTGGTCGACCTTCTATCGACTTCGCCTATGGACGAGGAGACGATCCTCGAATCGGTACAGCGAACGCGAAAGGTGGTCATAGTGGACGAGGACTACCCGCGGTGCAGCGTCGCGAGCGATATCTCGGCACTGGTGGCGGAGCAGGCGTTTGATTACCTCGACGCGCCTCCCGTGCGGGTGAATCCGCCGCACACCTCGGTGCCGTACAGCCGTCCGCTGGAGGCGCTGTACATGCCCACGCCGGAAAAGGTTATCGACGCCGTCAACGAGGTGATGGGTTAGCCGGGCGGCGGACTCTGGGCGCACGACAGTCATTACCTTTGTCAAGCAGGGAGAATTGAACTATGGCGACTCCTATTGTCATGCCGCGACTCGGCGACTTCATGACCGAGGGCGTGGTTACGTGGAGCAAGTCTTCCGGCGATGCCGTGAAGAGGGGGGAGCCCCTGGCCGCAATCGAGTCGGAAAAGCTGACCTACGATCTCGAAGCGGCAGAGGATGGCATCCTTCACACGTTGGCCGACAGCGGCGCGACAGTGCCTGTAGACGCGGTGCTCGGGTACTTCCTCGCGGAGGGTGAAGAGCCACCGGCAGCCGAGAAGCCTAAAGAGCGGCGAGCCGCGGCATCTCCGGGAAGGTCGTCCCGGTCGGCTTCGTCGCGCCGCGCTGCAGGATCCGGCGGTCCGCCGGTCCGGTCAACGCCCGGAGCGAGAAAGGTTGCTGCAAATCTTGGGATCGAGATAGCAGAAGTGCCGACCGACGGCGCGAGAATCACGGAGGCCGACGTTCGCGCGTATGCCGAATCGCAGACCGCCACCAAGCTACCTCCGGGTGTCCCGACGCCGTCCTCGTCAGTCGAGATGACGGGCATGAGGAAGGGCATTGCCGACCACATGCGGTCGAGCATCGCGAGCACTGCCCAGCTCTCCTTCTTCCTGGAAGTCGATGTAACGGACGTTCAGCAGATGCGCCGCGATGCGTCGAAGGACTCCGACACGACGATCACGCTTGCGCACGCGATTATCAAGGCATGCGCGGCGGCGATCAGTCGCGTACCGGCAATCAACAGTATCCTGCATGAGGGGACCGTTCACCAGTTCGATGAGGTAAACGTGGGATTCGCCGCTGCCTTGGACGAGGGCCTGATCGTGCCGGTCATCCGGGGAGCGGAACAGAAGAGCATCTCCGAGATCGCCGCCGAGATGGACGACCTCGCGACGAAGGCCAAGGATGGCACGCTGCTGCCGGATGCAGTATTAGGTGGAACGTTCACCGTCAGCGTCCTCGGAATAGTGGACGGGTTCACGCCGATCCTGAACGCCGGACAGAGCGCGATACTTGGCGTTGGCCGTTCCGTCCAAAAGCCGGTTGCCAGCAAGGGAGAGATCGTCGTGCGCGAGATTCTGACGCTGAGCCTGACCGTCGATCACCAGACCATCGACGGCGCTGTGGCCGCCTCCTTCATGAGACGACTGCAGCAGGCCATCGAGAGGCCCGCACCGCTGTTCAAGTAAGCAATACGCTATGGCATCCGACGCGGCAGCCGACGAGTTCCTGAAGCTCTATTCGCCTGTGTCCGTCGAGGCTCAGACATGGCTCGCAGGCGAGATCGAATTAACCGTCTCCTCCTACATCACTTGTGATGAGCCGCCAGCGCAACTTGTGAGTTCCGTAAGGGCGCTTGTGTTCCTTGACGAGACGATACTCCTTATGCAAAACGTGAACGGCTGCCACATTCACCCCGGCGGGAGAGTAGAAGCAGGGGAATTACATCTGGATGCCCTTCGGCGAGAGATCGTCGAAGAGGCGGGTGTGGAGATTAGCGGTGTACGCCCTTTGGGTTTCATGCACCTGCGCCATGAGACACCGAAGCCGCCGAACTATCCCTATCTGTACCCGGACCTCTTCTGGCCCATTTTCCAAGCGGAGTACGACGGCGACAGCGAACTGACACTGGAACCGGACGACTACGAATTGTCATCTGAGTTCGTGCCCCTTGGCGAATTCGACCGCTCAATTCTCACCGCCGCTGAACTGGCCTACCTCGATTACGCTATCGAAATACGACGGAGGACTCACGCCTAATCATGCTTTCGGTAGTCACCAAGCTCCCTTCCGAGCCGACCGGCAAGCCTTCGGTGATCTTCGTTCACGGTGCGGGCACGTCGGCTCCGGTGTGGACCCACTGGCAAGCGGCATTTGTCGAGGCGGGGTGGCCAACTTACAACCTCGATCTTCGGGGGCACGGGGCCAGCGGCGCGGTCGACCTGACTCGCGTCGGCATGTTCGACTATGTTGACGACGTGAACACCGTGGCCGGGCAGTACAAGGAGCCGCCGGTCGTGGTGGGGTGGAGCATGGGCGGCCACATCGCCGTCATCGCCGCGTCGCAAGGAGGGTACGCCGCTTGTGTCGCGCTCGACCCCGATCCGCCGCCAGATAGGGTGGATGTGTCGGTCGAATTGGTCTTCGGCCTGCAAACACCGGAGGAGATCGGCTACTCGCTGGACGGTGACCCACGTCTCTTGCCGCATATGCCCGACCTGACGACGGATGAACGGCGGATCGCGCAGTCGTCCCTGTGCGACGAGTCTTTGCTGATGGGGAGTCAGAGAATGAGGGGCATCCTCATCGAGCGAATGCCGTGTCCGATGCTGGAGATTCTGGGCGGACTCGACGACTACTATCCGACAGAGCCCAGCTACCACGGGGTCGGCCTGGCCGGTGACCAGATATACGTACCCGACTCGTCACATTGGGGTCTGGTGCTCAGCCGTCGAGTGCAAGCAGAGCTGCTGCCTCAGGTGTTGGACTGGCTGGAACTGAACGTGTGAATACGGCTCATCGTTTCGACTACCGGACGCAGTTGTCATTCCCTCCGTCTGGTATGCATTTGCGGTTGATGAGACCGGTCTTGCCCCCATCGACGGCTGTCTGGACGGCTTCCGCCTGAACGGCGCCGATCCACCGGTTCCATGACTCGGTATTCTCTTTGAAATACTTGACGCCTGCGACGTTCGGCCTCATGCCGATGCGCCCGCCGGTAATCCGTGAGGCAAGGGACTCTATACTCTCGTCGCCTGGAACGAATCCGCTCAAGAAGTCTATGATCTCCTGCGACGCTTCTCTGAGGGCAGGGCTGGCGCCAATGCGCAGGTCCGATTCGCCCTCGTACAGCGAGCCGACCTCCAGTATGCCGGCGTCGGACCCGGTCGTGGCATACCAGTCCTCCTCCATCCAGAGTACGAGATGCACGTCTCCTGCAAGAAGGGCATCGCCATAGTGCCTATCTCCGAGGTCGACAAGCTCTACGGCATGGTCGAAGCCAAAGACAACTACGTAACCGGCGAGGAAGTTCAGGAGCTTCAGGGTGTTATCGTCCCACTCGGCGATCTTGATGGTCTCGCCCTTGCTGATGATGTCGTACTTTTGCGTGATGATCTTCTCGGGGGTCGCATTGGCTATTGGAACGGGAGACGGGGTGGGGGTACCGTGGTAGTCGAAGGGAAATGGCTCGTCTTCCGGGGCACATGCGGCCCATACCAGCGTCGCTACTGCGGCGAGGAGGACGAGAATGGGGAGAGTATGGTACGTACGATTCATGGCTTCTTCGGGACAATCGGGCCTAATAGTTGGAAGTTGCCATCGATATAGGCGGATACTACCATATATCCTCTAGATTAGAAGAGGCGGAATTCTGCGACTATGCAGCTTCGAGCATTCACCAAAACAACGACCGAGACGAGCACGATCGTCGAGGAATTGCGGGATATCCTACCACCGTATTCCGTGATCTTGCACAACGATGACGTCAACTCCATGGACTTCGTCGTTGCGGCGCTCCTGAAAAGCGTGGAACCTCTGAGCAGTGAAGAGGCTGTGACCATCATGCTGGAGGCGCACAACACCGGGCGTGCCGTGGTGATAACCTGTCCGCTGGAACATGCCGAGCTCTATCGAGACCGTTTGCGGTCGTTCAGGCTCGGCGTCACGATCGAGAAGGCATAAAACATGAACCCAAGCAGCCCTGTAAAGTTGACTTCGGAACGTGTTGTAATTCTGGTCGAATGCCGGCTGTCACGGAGGTGAGAGCAAAGATGCGGGTTGTCTGGGTTATTGCGCTGTTGACCATGGGCGTTGCGGTGTCGTCAGCATGCATAGGAGGAAGTGAGGAGCCCACGCCGACGCCCATCGTCATCGATTCAGATCCTGAGGACCTCATCAGCTTCGCGTTTTCATCCAACTTCGAGCAGGACGGGGTAATGTTTGTCGGCACCGACCCCGGTGGTGTCTTCCGTTCCTCCAGTTACGGGAACAGTTGGTCACGCATCAACGAAGGCCTCATAGATGGGGTAGTAACCGACATGGTCGTCTCCCCCGACTTCCCCGATGACGACACCATTTTTATCAGCACCGTCCGCAACGGGGTTTTTCGCTCCACAAACAGGGGAGATCTCTGGGAGCAGACCGCAAAGGGTCTGGAGCGCCGCAGTGTAGCTGTAATAGCCATCTCGCCTGACTATGCGCGCGACAGGACTCTGTTTGCAGGGACCCAGTTCCGCGGCATCTTCCGGTCGACCAATGGGGGCGATTCCTGGGAACAGGTGGGGCTTCCCAGCAGCAATGTGCTGGCCATAGGAATCTCTCCGGAGTACTCTTCCGATCGCACCGTGTTTGCGGGGACAGGCCGAGACGGGGTGTTTCGCTCGCTCGACGGTGGGGAGTCCTGGGAGGACATTACCCGTGGCCTTTTCCAAGGGGCGTCGAACGTGATTCGCTTCTCGCCGGACTACGCTGAAGACCAGACGGTGTTCCTTGGAATGAAGGACGAGGGCCCGTTCAAATCTACGAATGGGGGCAACTTCTGGCGGCCGGTTGACGAGGGCCTCACCAGCCTGAAGACGGTTGGTCTGGCCGTGTCTCCGAACTTCCGCCGGGACGGCCTCATATATCTGGCCACACTCAATGGAAACATCTTCTTGTCCAGAGACCAAGGAGAGACATTCGAGAACACCCTGGTCAAGGGTAGAACTTTCCGCACAATGGAGCTTTCTCCTGGTTTTGCGTCCGACGGCACGATCTTCGTGGGCGGCTCCCTCTCCAAGATTGCCCGCACCACCGATGGAGGAAAGACCTGGGAGGATATCGAGATTAAGGTGAACGAGTGATTACAAGCTGGCCGGATGGAGAAACTCACTATGCAAGCGGATAGCAGGCTCACCATCCTCAGCATCGGCGGACACCCGAAGGACGTTGTGCTGTACGCAGGCGGAACGATGGCCCTCCACGTCGAACGTGGCGACAGGGTGGTCGCGCTTACACCGACATACGGCGTTTCTCACCATGAGAAGGCCGTTGCGGCTTCCAAGCGAGGCGAGAAGATTGACATCGAAGCTGCCAAGCGAGAGCGGATGCAGGAACTTGTGGAGGCGTGCGCCGAGCTTGGGGTGAGTGATGTTCGCTGCTTGGATCACGACGATGACGTGCCGATGGTCGAAAGGAGAATCGTGGAGGACATCGCAGACGTGATTGCCGATGTTCGTCCAGACTTCATCACTACGCACCACCCGAATGACTCGGTTGTCATGCACGGGGTGACCGGCCAGATGACTCTCATTGCCCTGGAAACGGCAAGAACTATACGCGGAAACGTCAAGCTGCCTCATTCGGTGCGACAGGTCTTCTTTCACTCGCAATACGGTCGTACCAACGTCCTCGAACAGGATATTCCCCGAATACCGACCGTCGTCATAGACATCACATCGACTGTGCGGAAGAAGGCAGCCGCCATGAACCGGTTCCAATCGCAGTACTACGGCCCCGACAGCCCCCTGCAGCGCAAGCTCGGAGAGGTCCTGGACGGCTCGATTTCCGCGATACACAGCAGAGTGCCGTACGCCGAGTCCTTCCTGCCGCTCAATGCCAACGTGTATCGCAGCCTGCCGTTTTCAGAGTATGAACTTGAGCTTTCCGAGCGCACCTCTGAGGATACGTACGCCAACATGACACAGATGCTTCTCGACGACTTCACGCCATCAAGCGACGGGTAGTGAAATGCGGATGCCGTTACGTGCCCGAATTCTCTTGCATCACCCACAGGCGCCCAGGGAGTCCAAATGACCAAGGTCACGGAGGAAACGCGTAGGCAGATCGTGAGCCTCGTTCGAGAGTTCGTGACGAACGATGTCTTGCCAATCGCCTCCCAGTACGACAACGAGGACAAGTACCCCAAGGAGCTTGTGCCGACAATGCGGGAGTTGGGGCTGTTCGGGATAACGATTCCTGAAGAGTACGGTGGTCTCGGTCTGGACCACACCACGATGGCGATGATATTCGAGGAGCTGAGCAAGGGCTGGATGAGCGTAGCGGGGATCATCGGGACGCACCACGTGATGGCATCGATCGTGGGAGACTTCGGCACCGACGAGCAAAAGCGAAGCCTGCTGCCGCTGATGGCAAGCGGCGACATTCGAGGCGCGCTCGGCCTGACGGAGCCGGAGGCCGGCAGCGACGTTCAGAACATCCAGACCACCGCGAGAAGGGACGGAGAGGAGTATGTCCTTAAAGGAAGCAAGATGTTCATTACGAACGGAGAACACGGAAACGCCGTGGCCGTCCTCGCGAAGACCGATCCTCACTCAGAGCCTCGCTATCGAGGAATTAGCTGCTTCGTTGTACGGAAGCCTGCCGTAGGATTCTCGGTAGGCCAGCACGTCGACAAACTCGGTTACCGAGGACTTGATACCGTCGAGTTGGTCTTTGACAACGTGCGGGTCTCCACGGATGACCTGGTGGGCGGGGAAGAGGGCAGGGGATACAGCCAGGTGCTGAGCGCTCTGGAGTCCGGCCGGATTAACGTTGCGGCCAGGGCGGTCGGAGTTGCGACCGCTGCGTTCGAGGCTGCGATGAAATATGCAGGCCAGCGCAGGGCGTTCGGGAAGCGAATAGCTGAGCATCAGGCAATTGCGACGAAGCTGGCCGATATGGCGACCAAGATCGAAGCGGCGCGTCTACTGACCTACGAGGCGGCGCGGAAGCGTGACGAGGGACTGCGTGTAGACCTCGAGGCGGGCATGGCCAAGCTCTTTGCTTCCGAGACATGTGGTGAGGTGACGATGGAGGCCATGCGCATTCATGGCGGATACGGCTACATCAAGGAGTATCCCGTCGAACGGTACTACCGTGACGCGCCACTGATGATCATCGGCGAGGGCACCAACGAAATCCAGAAGCTGGTCATTGCCCGCAGGTTGCTTGACAAGTACGGAACTTGACGCTCCTCTATAGGGCAGCCCGAAGCTATCCCCGGGCGGGAATTACGAGATCATCCGCGATCTGATCAACGCTAGAGCAGCCGGAGTACGCCATGATCTTGTCGAATTCGGCCCGGAAAATCGACAGCATCAGCCGTACGCCATTCTCTCCGTCGTAGGCGAGGCCCCAGTGAACGGGCCGGCCGACGAATACGGCCCGTGCTCCCAGCGCAAGGGCACGAAACACATCGAGGCCGGAGCGGACGCCGGAGTCGAAGTAGACCTCCACCTCGTCGTCCAAGATATCGACGAACTGCGGCAGTAGCTCAATAGAGGAAAGCCCGCCGTCGAATTGCCGTCCTCCGTGCGTCGAAACGATGACGCCATCTACGCCGTAGTCGAGACACCGCCGAGCGTCGTCGAGCCTTCTGACGCCCTTCAACACCAGCGGAAGGCCACCGGAGAGCTCGCGCAGCCAATCGAGACGGTCCCACGTGATGTTAGGAGGATCCCAGCGTGCGAATTCTTCCCCATTCGAAAGGTCGGGCCTGCTCCGCAGGTTGGCAAACGAGCGAATCTTCGAGGGTATGGACGGAGTCGTGAGCAGCGCGTCAGCCATCGGAAACGGGCCAACGACATCGACGGTGAGAACCAGCGCGGAGAATCCAGCGGGCTTGAGTAGCGGGAGGTATTCCTCGGTGATGCCGTCACTGTAGTGTATGTGCTGGAACCATACCGGCCCGGTTGCCGCCGCGCCGACTTCATCGAAGGTGTGTCCCGAGCCGGTAGGAAGGGTCATCAGCGTGCCTTCCTCGCCGGCCGCCCGTGCCACAGCCAATTCCCCGTCGGGATGGCTGCCGGTCTGACCGCCGGCCGGAGCGCACATTATGGGAAAGTCGATCCGCTGCCCCAACACGGTCGTGGAGAGGTCGCGTTTCGTGGTGTCCACCAGAACAGGAGGGTTCAGGGCGATCTCGTCGAGCTTCCTGCGGTTACGGTCGCGGGTCCAGTTTTCCCCGATGCCGCGTGCAACGAAGTGCCGCTGTTCGGGCGACATTTTCAATTCCGCTGCGGCTCTGAGTTCGGCGATTGTTGTAGGCCGTGCTGTGGTCTCCACGAATTCTCTCCAGCGAAAAACTCCGGCAATTGTAAACTACGAGGCGGTGGTGCGCTCGAATAGAAAAAAGATATATGCTGAGACGGCGAAGTCGAGGCAAAGCTCGGCGAAAAGACTTGTCGAAGTCTGCAGCATGAGTCGAATGGAGGTCATAAAATGCCGCTCCCACGACCGATCACCATTGCGAATACACGTTATCTGAAGGACGACGTCAACAGCTACAGCCCCGAAATAATCGAGATCGCCAAGCGATTAGACGCCAACCACATTCTGCTTAGCTTTACCGGCACATCCGGCGAGGATAAGGAACGATGGAACTGGAGCCTCATCAAGCAATTCGTGCGGCAGGCTCACGACGAAGGTATGTTCGTGGCGTTCTACATGAAGCTCACGAACATCAACTGGAAACCGATGTTCCACGAGAGACCGGAGTCGCGGGACTGGTTGATGCGCTACGCCGACGGGCGACCCGCAATTTACCTGGGACATCCCGACAGGTACATGGGCTGTCTGAACAATCCCGCATGGCGGAGCTACCTGAAGGAGATGATCGCGAAGGCGGTCGAGCACGAGCCCGACTCGCTCTTCTACGACAACTGCTTCGTCCCGCGAGAGCTGGCGGGAGTCCATGACGACGAGGCAGCGGCAGCGGGCTGGGCGTGTTACTGCGAGGTTTGCCGTGTGAGGTTTAGGGAGTACACGGCCGAGAAGCTGGGATGGGAATGCGAGCTGCCCTGGCCTCCGAAGTGGGATGATCCCATCTGGCAGACGTTCATCGAGTTTCGAGACGAGTACTTCACCGAAGCCATGGGCATGGTCGTCGACTATGCACACGAGCTTAATCCCGACATCGTCGTATTCCCGAACCTGGCAGTGCCATGGATGGGCGGGGGAGGAGCCAAGGGGTCGGCGACCCATCTTGTGGCGGACAAGGTTGATCTAATCCTGCTGGAGCGGAGGGGCGCACCGAGACTGGATTCTCCGCCGGCAGGAGGGATGCCACGCGCCGTGAACGCCGTCGTTGACTGGAAATACGGCTCCCGGGTCAAGAGCACACCCACCTGGTACCGGCAGAACAAACCGGGTTCTCACACTCCCGACCAGATGAAGATTGGGCTCGCCGAATCGTCGGCGTTCAACGGCGCTACGCACCACATCATGGCCCATCTGTTCACGCATGAGCACGTGAAGGCCGACATCATCAGGCACTATTACACGTGGCTCCAAGAACACGAGCGATTCTACGTCGATGCCAGGCCTGTGGCAGACGTGGCGCTGCATGTCTCGACGCCGACGATCAACTGGTACTACCCGAACCGGGTGACGCATGGCGGAGGCGACCTTCCACAGAACATCACGGGACTGGCACAGGCGCTCGTAGAGCTTCACGTCCCATTCGACGTTGTGCTGGACGAGGACCTAACCGCGGAACACGGCTACCGCGTTCTCATTCTTCCGAATTCCGCCTGCATGAGCGACGGTGATGTTGAGGCCGTTCGAAGGTTTGTCGCAGACGGAGGCAGCCTCATCGCCACCGGCGAAACTTCACTGTACGACGAGAAGCTCCGAATTCGGGACGACTTTGCTCTTGCCGACGTGTTCGGAGCGCACCATGGCCAGAATGTGCCAGAGATTGTGACGAACGAGTACGGCAAAGGAAGGGTGGCATTTCTACCCGGTGAACCGGACGAGCGATTCTGGTACGAGGGAATCTCGTCAGATCTTGCCCTTTTCCGCGAGGCTGTGGAGTACGTTCTCGATGGCGACAGGTGCATCGAGATTGACGTGCCTACGACCACCGTGATGAATCTCACTGAAACGGCTGACGCCGAGACCACTCTCGTGCATCTCATCAACTACGACGTACAGCTCACCGAGACGCAGAAAGCCTTTGGGAAGGACGAGATACCTCCCGTGACCGACACCCTGGCGCGCCGGGTGACCGACATCCCCGTGACGCTCCGAAAGCCCGCCAATAGGGGAGTTGGGCGGATCACTCTCTATTCAACCGACCTTGAAGATACTCTGGACTTGCCTTTCCAGGAGTCCGATCGCGCCGTGAGTTTTGAGATTCCCGTGCTGTGGATCTACAACGTGATCGCCGTTGACTGGCGATGATGTGGGCCTCAGCAGGCTGAAATCAACGACCAATGGGCACATCTGACACCATAGCTGGTTTCGAGGACGAAGTCAGGAATGGTGTCGTCTCTGCGGACCTTGCGGGCAACCGATTGGTCGTGGCTGTTTCGGGCGGGCCGGATTCGCTGGCATTGCTGCATGCGCTTCACCGTATCCGGGATGCCCTGCATCTGGACCTTCACGTAGCGCACCTGAATCACCGCCTTCGTGGAGAAGATTCGGCCGCTGACGCTCAATTCGTAGCCGACACCAGTGCCGTGCTTGGCGTCGAATGTACAGTTGATACCCAGGACGTGCTCGCGTTCAAAAGGGAGCATCGATTGTCGCTCGAGGAGGCGGCGAGGGAGGCGCGCTACGACTTCCTGGCCAGTGTCGCAGAGCGGGAGGGCTCAGACGCGATCGCTTTGGGCCACACGTCGGATGATCAGGTCGAGACTATTTTGATGAACATCATCAGAGGCAGCGGGTTGCGTGGGCTGCGCGGCATGTTGCCCAAGTCCACGCGGCGCATCTCCGGTAGCGAAATCACACTCTTTCGGCCGCTTCTGCAACTGTCGAAGGACGACACTATGGGCTACTGCCAGGAGCTGGGAATCAGTCCACGCTTTGATGAATCCAACAGTTCTAGAGAGATGACAAGGAACAGGATCAGACTAGAGCTCCTGCCGATGTTGCGTGACTTGAACCCTGAAATCGATAAGGCCATACAGCGGTTGTCACAAAACGCGAGGGATGCGCTTGCCGTCGTCAATCTCGCGGTCGACTCAGTATGGTTGCAGACTATCGAAGAGGTAGGGGACCATGTCCGCATAGACCGCGAAGGATTTCGTCGGTTGGATGCACAACTGCGCTCGCACCTCATGCTGCGCGCCCTTTCGCAGGTCAAGGGAGATGCGATTGGCATCGAGCGAGGACACGTACAGGACGCCACGAAGGCGGTTCTCGACTCTCCGGGTTCACTGATTCATCTGCCAGGTGGCCTTCGACTCGCTGTTGAGCAGGTCTCTGCATGCATGTATTCGGGTGATTCGCCGGACTGGTTAGAACGTGGGGAGCCGTTGCAGGGCACATCGCCAATTGGTGTCCCCGGTGAGACTGTGGTGGGCGGTTGGAGATTCACAGTTGAGCGAATCGAGACCTCGACAGGGACCAATTCAGGCAAGGGTGAGGAGGGCTCGGAAGGGGTGTTCGTCGAGCGCTTTGGGTGCGCCGTTGATCTCCCGTCGCTAGCAGTGCGAACGCGTGAGCAGGGTGACCGATTTCAGCCTCTCGGCATGTCCGGTACAAAGAAACTGAAGGACTTCATGATCGATGAGAAGGTGCACTCCTCGCTGCGAGACGACGTTCCGCTTGTGGTCACGTCGCAGGGCATCGCCTGGGTCGTGGGGTGGCGCATCGCAGAGTGGGCGAAGGTGGACGTATGCGACCGCGAGTGTTGGCAGATCACGGTCGAGAGGGTAGCCTAGCACCCCTCAATGCCTCTTCTGGTACCATGTGCCCCTGATTTTGATAGAGAGGGGATTCTTCCATGGGAAAGCACTATGACAACGCGGCCATACCCGACGTTATGCGCCGTGACTTCGACGTCTACGACAGGATAGCCGGACTGGGTATCGATTTGGGCGACTTCGAGGAGAACGTAACCTCAATCGCGGACCAGAACATAGCGCACATGGTGTTCCATGAGAGCGGACTGGTCTATCTCTCCGGTTCCGCCGGTGGCACATACCCGATGAACGACGATGAGGACCGAATCGCCCACGGATTCCAGGGCGCGCAGGATGCGGCGGATCACCAGATCAAGAGACTGCATTGGGGGCTGAGCGCGGGAGGTGAGGGAGACCTCAACGACGTTCTCTACACGGTCAAGGCGCTTGGGATGGTTGTTACGCCCGGAGGAGGAACGACGAGCGCGGGACCTCCCGTGACGAACGGGTTTTCCTTCCGCTGGCAGTCCGTATTCGGAGGAGGGAAGGGGACGTATGCCGTTGACGGCATCGATCCCGGGGGATTTGCCGGCGTCCACGCACGAAGCGCCATGGGAGGTTTCGATGGACGCTTTTCCATCGAACCGGAGATTGTTGTGGCGATTCCCTCCAGCCTCGCGAGAGAGATCATCACCAACCGAGGCTGGGTGTTCCCGCTGCCGCCGACCATGTTGAAGAAAATCACGGCTGCCAGAGGGTAGGCTGGGAGGGCAAGTCATGGCAAAGCTGCCTTACATTTCCAGAGACGAACTACCGGAAGACAAACGGCACGTGTACGACCGGATCGCCGAGACTCGCGGCAGCGTCGATCACATATTTCGTCTTCTCCTCAATAGTCCGGATGCCGCGGAGGTCGCTACGAGCGTAGGGGAGTACATAAGGTACAGGTCGCCGCTCGAACCTGCGATTCGCGAGATTGCCATACTTGGCGTCGCACGGGAGTTGAACTGCGACTATGAGTGGGCGCAGCACGAGCCGATTGCTCGCCGCGATGGCGTCAGCGACAACACCATAGAGTCGATTAGGAGCGGACGCGCGCCGATGGGCGTCCCGGCGAAGGAGGGGGTCTACGTGCAGGGCGTCAGGGAACTGGTGCGAGACGGATCGTTGAGCGACGCGACGCATCAGGCAATCGAACACCTGATTGGGCCGGCACAGACCTTAGACTTTCTCGTTCTCGTTGGGTATTACTCGATGCTGGCGCGCATCATGGCGACCTTTGAGATCGATCTCGACGAGGGGCTTGAGGCGAACCTTCCCGATCTATAGGGGCTTCAGAACTTGCTTGAAATAGCCGAGCGGGTCACGCTACCATACCTGCGACCAAGGCTGCGGCTAACGGTTCTCAAGCGGGTTCAACCCACTGAAACATAGGTGTATTCATGGTAAACGCCGATTTTGAAATACGTCGTTCTCTCCTGGTGGGCGAGACCGCCGATGTCTACTTGCAGCGAACGCTCACCATCCTTCGAAACGAGGGAGTCAATCCCGTCGTGGCGCTGGAGTTTTCCCCGCGTCGAGCGGGGGTATTCTGTGGCATAGCGGAAGTGCGCAGTCTGTTGTCTCGTGTTCTCCCGGAGAGCGGCAGTGAGGTTTGGGCACTAAACGAAGGCGAACTCATAGAAGCGGGTGAGGTTGCCCTGCGGGTCAAGGCGCCCTATAGCTCGGTTGGCCTCTACGAGACGGCCATAAGCGGCATACTCGCACAATGCACCGGCTTCGCCTCCGCGGCCCGGGAGTGCGTTGATGCGGCCAAGGGAACTCCGGTTCTTGCCCTAGGGGCTCGGCACGTGCATCCCGATGTTGCCGGGATTCTCGGCTACTCGGCGGTCGTCGGTGGGTGCGTCTCTTGCTCGACCATTCAGGGTGCGCGACTTGCCGGGATAACACCTTCGGGCAACATGCCCCATTCGCTTTCTCTGCTGATGGGGGGAACGATCCAAGCAATGGAAGCGCTTGACAAGCATATGCCTCAAGAGGTGCCGCGAATCGCACTCGTCGATACCTTCAGGGACGAGGGGGAAGAGGCGTTGGCGGTGTCGCGCTCATTGAGAGAAAAGCTAAGGGGCATCAGGATAAATACGCCTTCGACAAGAGGCGGGGTCACCCCCGACCTTGTCAAGGAGGTGCGGGCCCGGCTCGACCTGTCGGGTTTCCGCCACGTGGAGATCATGGTAAGCGGCGGATTGAACCCGGACCGCATAGCCGAGTTCGTAGATGCTGAAGCACCGGTGAACACGTTTGGCATCGGGGCCTACATCGCGGCCACGGGACCGAACCCGTTCCACATGGACATCCACGAGGTGGACGGGCGTCCTGTCGCCCGAAGGGGACGCATACCCGGCATAACGAACAACCCACGTCTCGGCAGGGTGATGTAAAGGGGACCTACGAGTTCCGCGCCTGCACTACTCGCCGTCGAGGCCTTGAGCGAAGACCAGCTTGTTGCCGTCCGCGTCGATGATGTGCATCTCGCGCAGGCGCCAAACCTGGTCGATGGGTGGCGTATCGATGAGCACTCCCCTCGACCAACTCCTCGTGCAGGTCATCAACGTCGTCCCTCCAGACGATCACGCCGGTCCTGGGCACGCCGTCACCGGAAAATGAGGAGACACTCAGCACGGCTTTGTCGCCAACGAGTCCCATGTGGCAGAGATTATCGTGATCGCGAAGAGGGCGAAAGACGAACTGCAGCTCGAACCCGAGCATGTTGCAGTAGAACTCTTCAGTCGCCTTGGAGTCTGACACACCCAGAACGGGAGTCACACCCTGCAGCACGGCGCCACCCTCTCCCACTTCCCTCCGTCCCGACTTAATTCAGCGGCGCGACGCTGAAGACCACGTGGAACGGCTTGCAATAGATGACGATTGAGTTGTAGTCGGCCACGTCGATGCTATTGGGGATAGTGTAATTCTGGTTGCCGACATTCCCCTTCAGCTTGGCGACCTCCTCGTACCCGGAATCAAGGTCTCCTCGTTCCTGCGGGTCGTCGTGCTTGACCAACAGGACACGAAGGTCAGGGCCGTTGGTTACCCTGAAGTCCTCAAAGCGAAGTACCTGGGTACCATCGGCAAGGCTGTAGATTGTAGCCGTGCCTTCTCCCTTGTGAAAGTTGTCGCCGTCACGAAAGGTCCCTGACTTCAGGACGACGTTGGCAGCTTCCATCATCTCCTTCGGCATCTCCTCGTCCATCTTCGTCTCGACCTTGGCCATGGTCATCATCACGGTCTCGGCTTCGGAACGAGAGATTTCCGCAGGGATCGTGGCGTTTTCCGTCAGGGGGAAGTCCTCGTTTACCTCCGTGTCCATGAATAATGGCGCGAGAAGCCACCAGCCGAATGCGACTAAAGGTATACCGACAACCAGTCCCGCGCCAAACCAGACCCATTTGTTTTTCAGTGCGCTCAAGATATGCCTCCCTGATAGCTAAGACTATCGCTCACATTCATTCGGATTGGCCTTGCCCACCAGTAACTAAGTCCCTGATTCGCGGCTACTCTCTTGAATCTATAAACGTTTCGGGGGTCTTCCGAGTTGCTTGATGTCGGAGTGGAATCTTGCCATTGCAATGTGATTCTATCAGGTAGGTCTGGAAACCAACGAATAGGAGAAGTCACAAAATCCTGCCAAGTCTGGGCAGATCCTCTCCGATGAGGGGTCGAGCGTATTGAAGGAATGCATCGTTTGGAAAACCCTCGGAGTCCAGGTAGGTTGGCGGCATAATCTTGTGAGCGCCGGCTACAAGAGCCAGGGGCGTCAAGCCGGTCGTGGACTCGTACGGATCGTCTTCGATACGGACGAGGGAGATCATCTGTTGCGATTCGCCGTCGAGTGCCCGACGTACAGCGACACGCCCCACCTCTTCGGCCTCGCGGGCATCCACCGATGAGACCAGCTGGACCATAGACCGCTGAATGCTCCCAGGCCGGTCGTAGCGGACTCGAACATTCAAATGGCGCGCGATTAGTGCAGTCAGGTACCGTCCAGTGCCTTCATGGTACTCATGGCCAAAGTCGTCGACGTACAGGGGAGGGGCGCCACCGCTGAGTGGGCTGCCTTCGGCATCGCGCACGTTTTCCTGCACAACGGCCACCGCGAAACCGTAAAGTAAGTAAGCCCTCTCGATCATATGGAGGATTCGATCCGAGTCGAATGGAATCTCCGGCGTTACGACCACGTGGGGCGCATCTCGCTCATCTCGCTTGCCTAGCACGGATGCCGCCGCAAGCCAGCCGGAGTCCCGCCCGGCGACCTCTAGGACGGTTATCGGCGCCGCAGGTCCCATGGCTTCGGCGTCACGGCCCGCCCCCTGTGTTGCCGCGGCAACGAACTTTGCCGCGCTGCCGTAGCCGGGTGAGTGGTCCGTGCCTACGAGGTCGTTGTCGACGGTCTTTGGAACGAGTAACACGTTCAGGTCGATACCGGCGTCATTCGCCGCCTTGGCGACTGACAAGGCCGTAGAAGCAGAGTCGTTTCCCCCTATGATGATCCAGTGCGTGATGCCGTGTCGTTCGATGAATTCGGTCACTCGCGGCAGATCGGAATCCGTCAGTTTCTTTCGGGTCGTACCGAGAGCCGCACCCGGCGAGTCGGCAATGGACGGCCACCACTTCGGTGTGACGGCGGCGAGGTCAACCACCTGGTTGGCGAGCACCCCTTCGGTCCCGTGCAGGGCACCGAGAATCCCGGCGAACGCTCCCGCCCTGGAGGCTTCGTCGAACACTCCGAACAGGCTTCTATTGATGACGGGCGTGGGGCCACCAGATTGCATGACCAACAGGTTCTTGGCGGTACTCATGGGAGCGTGCCTAGAAGGCGATGGCCGCCGCGACCGCCGCCGCGGCCATGATGACTAGCGCGAGAATTGTGACGATTGCGTCTTCAAGAGTCACAGCTCCGATGTACAACAACGGGAAATCCGCCGCCATGACCCAGAGGGCGATCTCCCGCAGTTTCGACATGCTGATCACTGCTTGTCTCCCAAGAGGTTGATAACGATCCAGGCCTGTATTCCGGCGACGAGTACGAGAACGAGGCAGTAGGGGATAGTCTTCATGAGAACCTCGCGCTCTCTCCCTCCGAGTCCGACGACTGCGGTGCCGGCCATGACTTTCGACATTGCGACTGACGAACCCAAAGAGCCTCCTATCGACTGAGCGGCAGCGATGGTGACTAGCCCTATGCCCAGCGCTGCAGCCGTTTCCACCTGGAGCGCTCCGAACATGGCGTTGGAATTGGTGTTGCTGCCCGTCATGAAGGCCCCGAGTACGCCGATGAACGGTGAGAATATCGGGAAGAGGGTGCCCGTCCCCTTTGCGATCGCAGAACCGAGCAGGGCCGTCATGCCCGAGTCCGTCATCACCAAAGCCATCATCACCATGGTGGCTACTCCGACGCTGTTCGATATGACCTGCTCGTAGGTCTTGCGGGCTGCGGGCAGAAGAATGTCTGGTCTCCACAGGCCACGTACCCTGTACACCGCGTAGGCGATCAACAGCGACGCCACTATCAACGGAGCCGGATGGTTCAGGAGCCTGATTTTCGCGTAGCCGTCGCGCCCTTCGGCGGCAAATCCGAGACCAGTTTCAATTGGAGGATAGTCGAGTCCGAAATACAGGCTCGACCCCAGTTCGCGGACCGCAGGCAGCTGTGATAGCAGGCTGAGACCGAACAGCAGATAGTAGGGCAAGAAGGCTGTGTGGAAGCCGATGCCACCGGGCTTCTCGCTGTGTTGCCCCACAGCTGGCTCGGGACCGTTTTTCTCGCCGTGAAGTCCAAAGATGGGCAATCGCGAGATCCACCATCCGACAGCACAACCGGTGAGACCGCCTACGACCGAGGCTACCTGATATGCTCCGAGGAAAGCGGTGATCCAGAGTCCGAGCGCCATGCACGAGCCCATGAGCAGGATGGCGAACGCCCCTCGCCTCACGGAGGCGAAGCCGCCCTGGAGGTGCGCGACCGCGAATCCCGTGAGGATCGTGGGGATGGCGAACATCGCAGCCATTTGTACGCCGAGCGTTCTCTCGTCGAGTCCACTCACCAACTGAATGGTGTAGTAGGACGAACCAAGTGAACCGAAGGTGACCGCCCATGCGTGTCCGACAAGCGTTATGGCAACCGCCGTCGCCGGACGAAAGCCGATCATCACCATGAACGGGGCAACAACGGCTATCGGAAGGCCAAAGCCGGCGACTCCCTGGATCAGCCCTGAGAATGCCCAGCCTACCACGAGGGCCTGCGCCAGTGGGTCTCGGACGAGCCCGGTGATGGTCGTGCCAATAACAGAGATGCCATCGATCCTCTCGATGACGTTGTACAGCATCACCGAAGTCCAGATGATGGTCAGAACGAAAAGGCTGAGGCTCAGTCCCTTCGAGCTGCTGATCGCCAAAACGTTCTCATCGGCGCCAAAGACGAGCAGGGCAAGTCCCGCTGCGGCAAGCCAGGACACCGCGCCCGCCTTCGGGGCGCTCCACTTGAGCGCCGAGAGGAGCATCGTGACAATGAGGATGGCTATGGGAACGGCGGCGAGAACGACGTTTAGGACATTCAGTTCCGGGCCGTTTGAGGGCACGTGAGGTAGTGCTCCGTTTCCCAAGCGGGGAGTGGTCGGATTGTAGTGAGGGGTTGAAAGGGTGTCAACTTGGACAGACGGCCCGCAGATTTTGCGCTAGAGCGGGGTTCCCGCCGAACTACCCAACATTGCCTCGCGTACCAGGGGAATCGGAGGAGCGCCGTACGACAACAGTTCGTCGTGGAATTCCTTGTAGTGGAAGTCCGAACCCTTTGCGTCCCTGTACTCGTCCCGCAGCTGCATAATTAGTAGCTTGCCCAGGGTGTAGTTCAAGTACATGGGGTCAAAGGTCCCCCGAATGGCCTCGCGCTCGGCAGGCAGCGGTTCGAGATACGCCTGCTCCATGAAGAAACGTTTAGCCTCATGGACAGTCATGCCTTGCGTGTGCATGCGGATCGAGCAAAGGAACCGGCAATTTCTCAGCAACGCGTCCATGAGCTGCATGACATGGACACGCTTGTCGTTCGATCCGAATCCCTGCTCGATCATCATCTCTTCGGTGTAGTGTGCCCAGCCCTCCGAGAACGAATACGCTCCAAAGAGCAGGCTGATCTTTGACGAGGCGTTCTTGGAGTGAAGGTGATGGACGAAGTGACCGGGGTAGGCCTCGTGCACTGTAACGTTCCTCAGCAGGGGATAGTTGAAGCTCGTGAGCCACTCGTCCTTTTGAGCGTCTGTCCACCCTGCATCGACTGGCGTAACGTAGTAGTACGCCTCATCGGCAACCGACTCGAACACCCCCGGCAAATCCATCGCGGCGAAGGCCCATCGCATGAAGGCGGGAGTTTCCATCACGATGCATGGCGCCGCTGAGGGAATCGAGACCAGATCATTCTCCATCACAAAGTCACGAACGTCTACGAGGGTACCCCTCGTTTCGGCGGTGAGCATCGAGGCGGCCGGGTGGTTTTTCTTGGTCTCCTGCAGCAGCGAAGCGACGTCACCATTGGGCGAAATGTCCGCCGCGAGCTTGCGGAGATGGATGAGGTTTCGGTGAAGGTCCTGTTCTCCAATGCGTTCGAGATAGTCGATAGGCAGATCGACCATTTCACCGTGCTCAAGCAGCCAGCGGAAGTGTGTCGACCCAATGGCGAAATCAGGAGGCGATGTTTCGAGCATAGTCCTCAGGTGGTCCACGAAGGACTGCACGGCGAGGGAGGCGGCACTGCGAGCTCTATCGAAGTGTGTAAATGTCGTTCCGTCGACGAGTTTCGCCACGTGGCCCGCGAGGTCGGTGTCGTAGAAGCTTCTCATGCCCTCATAGGCTTCGATGCTCGCCTCGATGACCGGCCTGCCGACGTCGGGGGCGAGGCCACCTTGCAGCGCCTCAAGGAAGCCAGGGACTTTCGCAAGTGCCCCCGTAAGTCCCTCGATCCTATCGTCAGCAGGCGCGTAGTCCCGCAGGACGTAGTTGCTCACGTCGATGTGGTAGAGCGCGTCCATCGGCCATCGACTGTAGGCTTCCAGTTCGGCCAGACGGAATTTCTCCCCACGAACCGCCGAGGTGAGGATCCTTCGGTCGAATCTGCGATTCTCTGAGAGCAGGCTGTCTGAGAACCTGTGCAGCTCTACGAGCTGGGTCTCCAAATCCCTCACGCGCGCGGTGACTGACGTTGCGGAGATGTCCGTCATCCCACCGTCGTAGTCGTGCAGACCTTCTCTTGACGCCCTGTCGGGATAGAATCGCCAGGTTGCGTTCAGGATTCGCCCCGCGATGTCATCAAATTCTTGTTCTGCTGAAGAAATCATAGGTGAGGCGCTAGGCGAATCGTTCAAGTGTCAGGCCGTCTATAGGCGCGCTGAGAGGCATTCCAAGGACGAGGTCCGCGGTGACCTTCCCCGTGCCGGGACCGAGATAGATTCCCTGACGTCCCCCGCCTGTCGCCAGGAAGACACCCTCCCAGCCGGGCACGGGACCAAGCAGCAACGCCCTGTCCGGGGTCATGGGGCGGAGGCAAGCCGTCTGCATCACGAGCCGCGCGTCGGCGATGTAGGGGAGCATATGAGTTGCGGAGCGCATGATTGCCGCTCTAGCTTCATCGGTCGTGGAATCATCGAATCCTTCTTCCTCTTCGGTCGTTCCCGACCATATGAGTCCGTCGGGCTTCGAGGTGGCGTACTGAGACGCCCATGAAATAGACGCGGGAATCGGCGGTCCGGGCGCCCACATTCGCAGAATCTGGCCCTTGAGTGGTTCAATGGGTATGTTGACGCCGAGCCATTCGGAAGCGCTATCCATCCATGGACCTGCAGCAAGCACGACTCGCTCCGAATGAATCGTGCCATCGGCGAGGTTCACTCCGGTCACCTGCTTGTCGCTACTGCGCAGGCCCGTAACGGTGCCCATGCGGATGGTCATTCCCTGACGCTCCGCGAGTCGCGCCAACGCCATAGTGAGGCGTTGAGGGTGAAGGTAGGTATTGTCTTCGGTAATGACGGCTCCAATGATAGCGGGATTGATCCTTGGCTCAATATTCAGCACTTCGGAAGAGGAGGCCCAGCGAGTTGGGGTGCCGACCTCCCGCTCCTGCCACGCCATGTTGGACCTTGCGGCCGCGGCCTCATCGTCCGTGAAGGCCAGCGAAATGACCGGCTTCGTACGGTATTCGACGTCTATGTCGTCTTGGTCAGACAGAGTGTCCTTCAACTCCGCGTGAAGCACCGCGCTCAATGCGGCAAGATGATGATTGGCATCCGGGGTGCCGCTGCGGCCGAGGTGTCCTATGCCTCCATAGGCGAATCCGGAAGCATGACCGGCAACGTGGTCTCGCTCCACGACCACGCAGGAAGCGCCTTGGCGCGTCAGGTAGTACGCGGTGGCGATACCGGCCATTCCGCCTCCTACGATCACAACGTCCGTACTGTCCGACGTCATCTCATTGCCTCCAAAACGCTACTGTCAGAATTGTGACACAGAATGTAAGGGGTCGCACAGCCCAAGCACGATGCAAGAGGGAATAGCGTCGACTACGGCAAGAGTCAATCGCAGGTGTCTTGCCACTCGGCCAGCGTAATCACAGCCGTAGCAGGGTCGCCGTTGCGGATGAGGTCGAGGGTGACTTTGTCTCCCACATCAAGTTCATTCAGGTAGGAAAGAAGGTCAGGTAGAGTTGCAACCGGATTGCCATCCACCTTGGTGATGATATCCGCCCGTCCGCTAATCAGTCGTGTCATTATCACGGAGAGATAGTCGTCCTTTATGCCGGCTAGGTCGGCAGGCCCCCCCTCGCAGACGTTTATGACATAGATGCCTGAGTCAGCGGCCAGTCGGCTGGGATCCACCTGCATTTCCTCAATGCCCCGACCGGTGAGCCCCAGCCACGGGCGGGTGAACTCGCCCGGTTCCTTGAGCCTTTCCAGGATCTGCACTACGGTGTTGCTCGCTACCGCGAACCCCACACCGGTCTGGACTCCGCTCTGGACCCTAACCGACGAGTTGACCCCAATCACCTCTCCCTGGGCGTTCAACAATGGACCGCCGGAGTTGCCCGGATTCAGTGCGGCATCGGTCTGGATCATGTCTACTATGTAACGTCCGCCAATTTCACCGAATCTTGATTCAGAGCGCTGAATACCCGTTTCGGACCGCCCCAGACCACTGACGACTCCAACACTTATGGAGTTGAAATTCTCGTATGGGCTACCGATCGCAATTGCCATTTCACCGGGGGAGACTTCAGTAGAATCGGCGAACACCAAAGGGCGGACGTCGGAGATTGCGTCAGGATCGACTCGCAACACGGCGAGATCGTCGTGTTGAGAATGTCCCAGTTTTACGGCGGAAAACTCACGTCCGTCGTTCAACCGAACGGTGATTTCCCTAGCCCCTTCAACAACGTGATCGCTGGTAATGATGTGGCCCTCGTCATCGACGAAAAACCCGGAGCCGGACCCCTCGCCGATAGTCCGGCCGACTTGAATGATCGTTTTAACCTCAACGATAGAAGGGGAGGCCGAATCAAAGACAGTCTTCACCAGATCTTCGTCATACAGCG
This sequence comes from Dehalococcoidia bacterium, assembly GCA_963662435.1. GTDB lineage: Bacteria > Chloroflexota > Dehalococcoidia > Lucifugimonadales > VXLM01 > VXLM01. Next base: position 987,885 of record OY759598.1, read on the forward strand.
GAGGCAAATCACTCCCATCCTCTTGCATGAGAGTAGTAAAAAGAATCCATGCGAACCCGAACCCCACCGCCATGCCCGCCAAACCCAGTAGGAGCGCAGGAGTGGCCCACCTGTACCTGGCCAGTACGGGAAGGGGAGCTTGGATTGAGACGCCCGCCGATTGCTCGGCAAAAGGCGGTTTCCCATAGGGAAACGGTCTGCGGGTGTACACTATTCCTCTTACACCTCACTCATCGTTACGGTACGGTTCACTATTCTGCTAAGTATACTCAACGGACGGTGAGTTACTCCACAGCGGTTGGTGATCCGGCATGCCCATCAAAGGCCAACCGGCTCACCTTATCAGCGTATAACGTGTCCATGCCATTCTGGTTAGAGGCAGTGCGTCGGCGGGCCTACGACGGCAGCAGGAAATCAAGCTGCAAAAGCCCCGCACAAGTCGTCCACACTCACCAAAAAACGACTCAGATGCACCGGGTCTCAAGTTCACCGCTGGGGTTGACAGAGTGCATGAGTTCGAAATAGTATCCCCTGCTAGGCTGGCACAGTGAAAAGCCACTTCGCAGACAGAATTTCAAAGGGAACTCGGAAGGAGGACGGCACCAAATGGCAGACCTTCGCAAAGGTGACATTGCGGCACAAGTTGCCGGTAAGCTTGGGGGATCGAAAGTAGAAGGCGAGCGGGCATTGAATGCCGTGTTAGGCGCCATTCATGAATCGCTGGCCGATGGCAACAAGGTGGTTCTCACAGGATTCGGATCGTTCTCCGTCCGTGAAGTCAAGGCCCGGAAGGTCAAGCCCATTCGAGGGGGACAGGCCGGTCAGCTCATAACCGTTCCGGCCCACAAGCGAGTTGGATTCACCGCAGGAGCCGACCTGAACAAGGCTGCAGAATAACTCCTGCCTGGACATATTTGGGCTGAGGCACTCGAGTTCACTCGAGATGGGTTGGCGTTTGATATCGTCTGATGAGGGAATCAATTTGGGATGAAAGTTCCCCAGTGGCTTCCTAAATCCATAGGAGCTTTGACCCAATACGGTCAATAGACGGTGTTCGGTTCCATTCGCAGGCAGAAGATGATTGGTCACCTGGGTCCCAGTGGAGCGGACGAGGCAACGTTCCTGGGGTACCTCCGACACTTGTATATTCCGATAGCGGTGGCGTGACATCGGCGGACAGCCGGTACCCAGCAAAAGCAGCTCGCTCCGAAAGTTCATTCGCGTTGGCCCATAGGAAATGGCGCTCCGCAACGAGCCTTCGGCCACGGGCAACCTCAGTCGAGAGGCCACGTCATTGAGACGTCATTGGCTCTGTCAGCCACCTATGCGCAAAATGCGATTCATACATGAATGGGCAGTGTTGTCGGTGCTGCTGACCGGCGTTGCCGTATTGTTGGCATGTTCGACGGATATTGCAGACACACCGTCCGTAACGGCAACGATAGAACCCACTTCGATACCGACTCCACCGGCGCCTTCACCTACTCCAAATCCCACTTCAACGCCTACTTCCAGGCCCACCCCAACGCCTGTTGAACCGGTTTCCCACTCGATACCGGCTCCGAGCCTGATCATGCTTCAAGACCCTCTCGACGAACCAGAGTTCTACTGCGTTGATGTCGCCGGATTCGGTGCGAGTTTGAACTTGAGCAGTCCGCTCCAAGCTCACACCTGCAAGCCGGGAGCAGACGACGAGATGTTCGCGTTCAATCGACCATCACGAGGGCAGCTTCACCTGGTCGAGCATGACCTGTGTGTCGAGGTGGATGACACAATGGTATACGTAAGGCAGTGCTCCGACTCTCCCATGCAAGTCTTTACCTATGGCGAGGACAAGACATTGAGTCTCGAGACCGGCGACTCCTGCCTCGTCGTTGCGGGAGGGGAAGGGCAGCCTGCCGGGGGGCGCAGTCATCTCAGGCGTGATCTGCATGTGATGCCGTGTACTGACGTAGGCCAGAGTCTTTCTCAATGGGTCTTTCCGGTCCCTCGCCCGAACTAGCAGACTGCCTTCATGGTTGGTTTTCGAATCGAAAACCATCAGGGCATGCAGGCACTTCAAGCCGGCGGTTGCTTGCTATGCCAGCGTCCTGCTATCGACATAGGCCAAGTGTGAGATGGTCTTCCGTTCCCTTCCGCCGAGTTGGTGTTGAGTCCCGTCGACAGATCCAACGTAGAGTTAATGACGTATCATCCAGAGTGGCGTTTACGTGATGGGTGCTCTTGGATGTAACATAGGGGCCGGGGAGCGCATACCATAGGGAGGAGAATAAAGCATGAAATGGATCGGAGCGTCGGCCGAGGTAGTAGTGGACCATCCAGTGGAGGCCGTCTGGGAGTTCGTGTCGAATATCGAGAACTTCGGAAGATGGGTGGATGCTGTGCAGAATCCGAGATGGACATCGGAGGGCGAACGAGGGGCGGGTTCGACGTATGAGAGCGAGTACCTTTGGTCGGGAAAGACCAGTCATGTCGCATACGAGGTGACGATATTCGAGCCGCCATCGAAGTTTGCCTCCCGAACGACTGAGGGTCGGTTTCCCTACCAGGGGACGACTACGATTGAAGCGGTGGAGGGCGGCACAAGGGTCACGCACGACATGATGGCAGGTTCGGACGGGGCCGTCACGGCGTTCATGTTCACGTATCTTCGTGGACTTCTGCGTCCGATGATGCGGAAGAGGTTGAAGGCAGAGCTAGAGGTTATGGACGCGGAGATTGGGAAGGACGCCGGGTCTTAGCGTGCGGGAGCTACCCTCACCGTGGCCCTCTCCCACAACGAGTTAGGGAATTAGGCTAATGAGCCGGAGATGGGGCTACTCCGACGGCGTCCAGGCGCCGCTTGGCCTCGGCGTACACGTCATCGGGCAGGGGGCCACATTGCATCGCGTCGATGTTTTCCTGCAGGTGAGCGGGACTCGTGGTGCCCACGAGGTTGCAGTGGGCGGACGGATGATTCGCCACGAATCGAAGGATGAACGCCGTGCGGCTCTCTCCTTCCTCTCGCAATTCATCCAATCCCGCATCTTCGAACGCCTGCCACTCCGAGGTGCTTCCCTTGCCGACGCCCGGTTCGCCGAGCGCGACGCCGCCCCTGATGAGAATGCCCGCGCCTGACTCTGCCGCCTTCGTTATCCACTCCTCGTGGGTCCGGTCGAGGGCAGAGTAGGGGAGTTGGAAGATGTCGAATACGTCCCATTCAATCAAGGTTGGCAGGTCAGGCAGGTTCGTCGACGTGCCGATCCAGTTGACCATTCTCTGCTCTCGCATCTCCAGCAGCGCGTCAACGGCGCCGTTCTCCTCGAATTCGCGAACGCTCCCTCCGTGTGTCTGCATTATGTCGATGCAGTCGGTCTGCAGGCGTTTCAAGCTTTCCTCGAGCCCGCGGAAGAGGTTGTCACGATTCCAAATGTGGCCGTTCGGAGAGCAGCCGCACTTGGTGGAAACGGTCACCTCAGAGTATCTATCGGAAATAGCGAGGCCGATCATCTCCTCGCTGTTGCCGTAGTCGTTGGCCGTGTCGATCAGGGTAATGCCCGAATCGACGACGCGTTGCACCATGGCCTGGTTTTGCTGTTCCGTCATCGGTTTTCGATGCCCCGCGCCGTAGCCAAGCCGCGTTACTTCGATGCCGGTCCGTCCGAGCACTGCCGTTGGGAGCTTGTTCATGAGGCCTCCTCAGGACTCGATAGAGCCATCTCTGCCAGTGCGAAAGCTCCGGCTATGCCGGAATCGTCGCCGAGCGAGGGTGGCACGATGTAGTCGTCGATGTTGTTCACGATCTCATTCGTCACGCTGTAACCGTGCAGCAACTCTACCACGCGTCCGCGAATCATCGGGAAGAGGTGGCGCTGCTCCATAACTCCTCCCCCTAAGATGATCCGCTGGGGTGACACAATAAGCACGATGTTTGCGACACCGGCGGCCAGGTATTCCGCCTCCAGGGGCCACGCCGGATGGTCTTCGGACAGCGACTCACCCGGGATTCCCCACCGCAGTTCGATTGCCGGGCCGGCCGCGAGGCCCTCAAAGCAGTCTCCGTGATAGGGGCAGAATCCCTCGAATGGGTCGGCTGAGCGGTCATGGGGGATGCGGACGTGTCCCATCTCCGGGTGACTCGCCCCGTGTACGGGGCGCCCGTCGACGACTGCGCCGCCGCCGATGCCGGTTCCGACGGTGATGTAAACGAGGCTGTCGAGTCCAGCGCCCGCGCCCCGCCGCTGTTCTCCAAGGGCGGACGCGTTTACGTCAGTGTCCAGCGCAAGGGGCAGGTCGAGTGTCTGCCGAATTGGACCGAGCAAATCTGTTTGCGGCCAGCCCGGTTTCGGGGTGTCCAAGACGTACCCGTAGGTAGGAGATTCGTAATGCAGATCGAGCGGTCCGAACGAGCCGACGCCAATGGCCGCGAGGGGAGTCTGCCGGTGATGTTGGAGGAGAAAGGCGTTGACCTCCGCCAGTGTCTCAGCGGGCGTGGTCGTGGGGATGCGGGTGCGGTCGCGAATGTCGTCCGGCCCTGTGCCGATGGCACAGATGACCTTGCTGCCGCCTGTCTCTATTGCGCCGAATAGCATGTGTGTGAGTGTTGCCTAGAGACGACTAGAGGGAGCTTGTGAATTAACGATGACCTGTGAATGTGTCTGCTTTCGTGGGACATTCTGGGACATTTCGTAACATCCGCTAGCGCAGACGGACGGGGAGAACCGGCCCGTTACAGCTATCCCGCCCTTATGTTAGAGCATGTGTTCTTGACGGTCAAGTTGGGTCTGGGGTGGGTGCAATTTGTTCATTCCTGTTAAGTTAAATCGCGAAGACCCCCTCTTTCTCTCCCCACAGGGGGAGAGATTGTAAATTCTTCGTCGCAGCGCTCCTCAAAATGACAGCGAGAGAACAATTCGTGCGCTCTCACCAACTCTGAACAGTTACCAGAGGGAAGTGGGTTTCGCATGTTCTTTACGGTGCGTGATAACATGAGTCCAATAGTGAAGCGCAACGTAATCACATTGGCGGTAGTAACATGACTACATACGGCATACGAGAGTTCAAGGCTAGAACGAGTGAGATACTCCGGGGTCTTGATGCAGGGGAAGAGGTAATCATTACTCGTCGGGGCAAGCCGTGCGGCAAGCTTGTCTCCGTGCGGTCGGAGTCGGATGCAAAGCCTTCGCTCAGCGCGCTGAAAGGCGCACTGCGTCAGTTGCCGGAAGCGGACTACGAGGACTTTCTTGGGATCAAGGCGGTGTGGGAGCGCGGGGTTATTGAACCTGACTCGGCGCAGGACGCCCATGGAGGAAAATGATCCCCGGTTCGTGGTGGATACGCACGCCCTGTGGTGGTACTTGCGTTCACCTGAGCGTCTGTCCATCGCGGCGTCGGCTGTGTTTCGTCTTGCCGAGACGGGAAATGCGGTCATTGTCGTTCCCGCGATAGTCGTCGCGGAGTTCTTTTTCCTCTCGGCAAAGCTGGGGCAGCCTCTTGTTCCCGCCGACCTGTTGGACACGCTGTCTTCCGTCGGCGGCATCGAACTATCCGACCTCGGCAGGGCGCAGCTTGAAAACCTCGACCAATTCCCTGAGATTTCCGAGATGCACGATAAGCTCATCGCTGCCGAATCTATCGTCCTGGACGCGCCGGTGGTGTCCCGAGACGAGAAGATTGTGGCATCCGACCGGGTAGCTTCGGTCTGGTAGTTTTCCACGACATGGTGGGGTTGAAACCGGCCATACGAAGTCGGGGTGGGCGAGGTTGTGGCGGTGTTTACCCTCAGGGTGATTGACTTACCTACATCGCGGCTAGATAATCAGCATTGATGTACTGAATCCTCATTCATGCTTGGAGCGGTGACATGAAGGGAATCGATAGACAGGCGGTGCTGGACGAGTTCGACGAGCAGGGGTTCGTCGTGCTGGAGGGGGTGCTCGATCCGGAAGAGGATATTCAGCCGGTCGTAGATGAGTACGGGGACCTGCTCGACAGGCTGTCACGGGAATGGCATGAGCAGGGCAGGCTCGCCGATACGTACGAGAATCTGCCGTTCGCTGAGCGCTTGACCGAGGTGGCGAGGGAGTCTGAAGGAGACTACTACCGCTACTTTGACATATCCCTTCCACAGAGCACGATCGAGCCCGACACGCCTATGCACACCGGGCCGGAGGCCTTCGAGCTTCTCAGGAACGAGCGGTTGCTCGACGCGGTTGAGATGTTCATCGGACCGGAGATTTTTTGTAATCCCGTACAGCACACCCGCATCAAGCCTCCTGTCGCCGTTCTGCCGGAGGAGAAGCGGTACCACGCCGGAATCGCCAAGACGCAGTGGCACCAGGATATCGGCGTTGTCACGGAAGAGGCGGACGAGAGCGACATGCTAACCGTCTGGCTGCCGGTAACGGAGGCGACCGAGGAAAACGGATGCCTCACCGTCGTTCCGGGAAGTCACAGGCACGGGCTCGACCTCCATTGCGTGGCCCCGGGAGGCAAGACGGGCATCCCCGACGAGAACATTCCTCCCGACCACATTTCCCTGCCCATGAAGCCCGGCGACGTGCTGTTCATGACGAAGTACACGCAACACGGTTCGCTAGAAAACGTGTCGGACACCATTCGTTGGAGTTTCGACCTGCGCTACAACCCGGTTGGGCAGGCGACGGGACGGGCATGGTTCCCGGGATTTATCGCCCGAAGCCGTGAGAATCCTGAGAGCGAGTTGCACGACCCCAAGCGATGGGCGGAGAAATGGCTCCTCACGCGCGACGAACTCGCCACGCAGGGCACGCCGGAGTTCCGTCGCTGGGACCCGAACGACCCTCTCTGCGCATAACACCCCTCTCAGATTATGTACTCGACAACCCTGGAGGCCGACGTCGAGGCCACGATGCGCGACGGCACCGTGCTGCGGGCGGACGTTTACCGCCCCGACGTTGACGGCAAGTTTCCTGTCATCCTGGAACGTACGCCCTACAACAAGGGTGCCGAGAGATTCCACGTTAAGGGCTCCAAGTTGGCGGAACGCGGATTCCTGTACGTGATCCAGGACGTGAGGGGTCGGTACGAGTCGGACGGCGAGTTCATGCCCGGCTTCTACAGGGGGGACCACATGGACGACGTCGATGGCTATGACGCCGTGGAGTGGGCGTCGTCGCTGCCCTGGTCTACGGGAAGGGTAGGGACGACGGGCGGGTCCTACGACGGATGGACGCAGCTGGAGCTTGCCCACACGAGGCCGCCGCATCTCAATGCGATCATGCCGCAGCTCATCTGCGCAAACCTCCTCGACCGGGAGTTGAGCGCCGTACTGAGGTTGGGACGTGTCCTGTGGTGGAGCATGAACACTCTCGCGCCCGACCAGCGGGTTCGGGACGATGCCCCCACCGGTCCGCGTGATCCTGACGATGCGGTGGAACTTTTCGTACATCGCGACCGCGGCAAGTGGTACTGGTACCTTCCCTTGATGGAGATTCCGGACGAGGCCATGCACGGCATAGGACCCCACTGGCGGAAGTGGCTGCGAGACCACGCGACCGATCACTTCGGCTTCGAGGCGAAGCATCGCAACATGGCGGTACCGGCATTGACGCAGACCGGCTGGTACGACCAGCAGGTGATGTCAGTCAAGAATTTCACCGGGCTCAAGGAAAACGCGGCTACCGATTTGGCGCGTCAAAACCAGTACCTCATTATCGGACCATGGACGCATGACGGCACCGACTGGCCGACTAAACTGGGGGACATGGATTTTGGACCTGAGGCCCACCTCGACTACTACGAGATTACGCCTCAGTGGTACCGGCGGTGGCTGTATGGGGACGAGGACGCCATCGCGGACTGGCCGAAGGTACGAATATTCGTGATGGGCGATAACAGGTGGCGGGACGAGGACGACTGGCCGCTGGCGAGGACACGATACGTGCCGTATTACCTCCACAGCGGAGGTGGAGCGGCTGCGGTCTACGGTGACGGTGCGCTGTCGGAAGAGCCGCCGGGTGACGAGCCGGTGGATGAGTATGTCTACGACCCTCGCGACCCGGTGATGACGCTGTACCAGCAGCAGGGCCAACACGAGCCGCTCGATCAGCGGGCGTTGGACGACAGGAGGGATATTCTCCGGTTCGCAACGCCGCCGCTGGAGCAAGAGGTCGAGGTTACGGGGCACATTCGGCTGAAGCTCTACGCTGCGTCGACGGCGAAGGACACGGACTTCGTCGCTAAGCTCCTCGACATATGGCCGAACGGGTTTGCGCAGGAACTCTGCTATGGCATAGTGCGAGCACGGTACCGGGAGTCGTACGAGAGTCCGTCGCTCATCGAGCCGGGAGCGGTCTACGAGTACGACATAGCGATCAATCCAACCTCGAACGTGTTCAATAAGGGCCACCGCATTCGTCTTGACGTGTCGAGCAGCGACTTTCCGAACTTCGACCGCAACCACAACACGGGCGGAGACGATTACGCCGAGGCGAGGTTGGATACGGCAAGGCAAACAGTCTTCCACGACGCCGCGCGACCGTCGCACGTTATACTACCTATAATTCCACGTTAGACTAACCCGCTTCCTCATAGGCAGGCTGCGCGTGAAAGCCCCTTCGACCGACGATGGAGAGAGTCGTATATCGGCGCATCTCGGCGCTTATGACGATCTTGTCTCAAAAACCCTGCGGCGACTGGATGACGAGCGGGTCGTCAGCCGTATCTGGGAACGGGATCACACGGTCTGGCATTCTGAACCGTCAGGCATAGTCGACCGCCTGGGCTGGCTCGATCTTCCCGAGAATATGCGCGACCATGCGTCGGATATCAACACGTTCGCGGAGGAAATGAAGGCGTCGGGCTTCCGGCACGTTGTCCTGTTCGGCATGGGCGGGAGCAGCCTGGCGGCGGAAGTGCTCCGACGAACGTGTGGGCCGAGCGATCATGTTCCGAATCTCACCGTCCTCGACTCCACAATTCCTGAGGCGGTACGAGAGACGGCAGATGTCCTTGACCCGGCCAAGACCCTGTTTGTCGTGTCATCGAAGTCGGGGACGACGATTGAGCCAAATGCGCAGTATAGGTACTTTCGCGTCGCCCTCGACCAAGAGGTGGGTGGGGAACAGGCAGGTGGATACTTTGTGACGATCACCGACGCCGGAACGCCGCTCGAGCACTTGGCAGTGGAGGAAGGTTTTCGCCGCATATTCAACCCGCAAGGGGACGTGGGTGGCCGATTCTCCGCGCTATCGCATTTCGGACTGCTCCCGGCGGCGTTGGCGGGGGCGGATATCCTGTCGATTCTGGGCCGCGGCCTGAGCATGGCGAGCCAGTGTGGCGCTGACACATATGCGGGGGGAAATCCCGGAGCGCTGCTTGGTGCAGTGATGGGCACCCTTGCCCGTGGGGGGAGAGATAAGCTGACTTTGGTCACCTCGCCGACCGTTTCGGCATTCGGGATGTGGGTCGACCAGCTCATCGCCGAGAGCACGGGCAAAGACGGCATGGGCATCATCCCCATCGTCAACGAACCCCTCATGCCCACCAACTGCTACGGTATGGACCGAGCGTTTGTCGTTCTCCGCGTGGACGGTGACGAAAATGACTCGATTGACGAGGCAGTGGCCAACCTCAATGGGGAGGGGCATCCTGTATTCGTCATCAGCATTCGAGATGTTCACGATCTGGGTGGGGAGTTCTTTCGCTGGGAGTTTGCTACGGCAGTTGCTGCTTCAATTCTCGGGGTTCAACCATTCGATCAGCCAAACGTGCAGGCTTCGAAAGAGCAGACGGTCGAGGTGCTTAGCGAAATCGAAGCATCAGGTGAATTGCCCAGTTTGGCGCCCACGGGTTCGTTCGAAGAACTACTGGAAGATGCACGGGCAGGCAGCTATGTCGCCATCATGGCCTATCTACGACCAACGCCGAAAGCCGACGAAGCCCTCCAGGATCTCCGTCGAGAGGTGATGGAGCGTCACAAGATTGCGACAACTGTCGGTTACGGGCCGCAGCTTCTCCACTCGACGGGTCAGCTTCACAAGCACGGCCCAAATACGGGGCTATTCCTGCAGATCACCTCGGAGCAGCACGAGGACGTTGAAATTCCGGGTCTAGGATACTCATTCGACGCGTTGGCAAGAGCCCAGTCCGTCGGTGATTTTCGGACGCTTGAGCGTTTGGGGCGTCGTATCGTCCGTGTGGACGCGGGGTCGATTCCCGGGCTGCTCTAGATCGTCTGGGAATTCTTGCTATGTACCTTGATGGCTGCCTGAACCGGAGCCGTGGCAGGGTTCGATTTCCGCTTGACAAGGCGTCCCAATCTCTCTAGGTTAGTTGGCGCTTCAGCCCCTTACTCGTGAGGAAATCATGCTTGAATCATACCGGTATCCTGCGGCTAATCGACCCGTCGCCATGGGCGTCAATGGGATGGTCTCGTCCGCTCATCCGCTGGCGTCACTCTCAGGCGTGCAGGTCATGGCGGAGGGGGGGAACGCATTCGACGCCGTGGTGGCGGTCGCGTCGACCCTGAACGTCGTAGAGCCTTATATGTCGGGCGTGGGTGGAATAGGGCTCGCGCTTGCGCACGTGGCCTCCGAGGGACGCGTGAGGGCGCTGAACTTCTCGGGACGGATGCCGAGGGCGGCGACGCCCGACAGGTTCACCGTGGAAAATCTCGAGCAGGGGATTCTGGCCCCGCTGATTCCAGGGAACCTGGCCGGATGGCTGGAGCTCCACGAGACCTACGGGACGATGGACCGCCAGCGCCTCTTTCGCCAAGCCATCAGCTATGCCGAGAATGGGTTTCCGATCACCTACGTCAACAGCGAGATCATGCACCAGACGGCGGAACACCTGCGTCAATTTCCGAAGTCGGCCCAGACGATTCTCGATGGGTCGGGAGCGGCGCACCCACCGGGCGCTCGACTCGTTTGGCCTGACCTTGCCCGCACCCTGAAGCTTATTGCCGAGCAGGGCGCGGACGTATTCTATCGAGGCGAGATCGCCGAGGGAATCGTGAAGGCCAGCGAGGAAATGAACGGGCTGTTCACCATGGACGACCTGGCGGACTACGAAGTCGAGTGGCAGGAGCCGGTCAGCGTCGAGTACAACGGGTACAGCGTCTACACGACTCCGCCCAACTCCAGCGGGTTCCAGGTGCTCCAGACGCTCAAGATGATGGAGGGTTCCGCCCCGCGTTATCAGACTGTCGATACCCTCCACAGGTTCATGGAGTCGGTCAAGCTCGCAGTAACCGACCGCATCGAGTGGGCGGGCGACCCCGACTACGTGACGGCTCCCCTCACCGGGCTGCTCTCCGACGGTTACGCTGCCGCACAGAGAGATCGCATCGACATGGTGGCGGTATCCGACGTGCGCGGCGAACGGTACGCAGACCCTTCGCCGGACAATCCGCTAAGGCCGGGCGACCCGGTGGAGTTCGAGGGCGGGATGACGACCCACTTTGCCGTAGCGGACAGAGACGGCAACGTGGTGAGCGTCACACAGACCCTGGGCGGCGGATTCGGCTCCAGCGTGATCGCAGGGGACACGGGTGTGTTCCTCAACAACATGGGGTCATACTTCGAGCTGGATGAAGGGAGTCCGAACCGGATCGGCCCCTGGAAGCGCGTGGACTTTGTAGTCGCGCCTACGCAGACATTCAAGGATGACAAGTTCCAGCTTAGCATCGGCACTCCGGGGGGATTCGGCATCCTCCAGACGACACCGCAGATGCTCTTGAACGTGCTGGAATACGGGATGAACGTGCAGCAGGCCATCGAGGCGCCCCGGTTCAAGTACACGTTAGGAAAGCACGTCGTCATGGAAGAGCGGTTCCCATGGCATGTCAGGCGGGCTCTCGAGATGAGGGGCCATGAGGTCGACGTTGTAGAATCGTTCTCAAGGCTCGTCGGAGGCGCGCAGGGCATCCAGGTGAACCAGGAACAGGGGACCTTCCAAGGTGGCGCGGACCCGCGCCGGGATGGCGTTGCCATAGGATTCTAAACACGATTCCGAAATCTCTCCCCCGTTCTGCGGGGGAGAGATGCAGAGAGGGGGCAATACTGCGCCCCTCTACCGAGTCAGGACAGCTAACACGGAAACGAGGTAACGGGATGGCACGACCGACGGTTTGGCTGATGCGAAACTACCACGATCCGCGGATCGAGGCGTACTTGTCGGAGCACTGCGACGTGATAGTGCGTCAGAGCAATGTCACGCCGTCACACGAGGAAGTCTTGAAAATGGCCGACGCGTGCGACGGGTTCCTTCCTGAGGGCATCGACCTCATTGATGCTGAGGTGCTCGACAACGCCTCACGCCTCAAGGTCATTGGCAATCGGGCGGTTGGCACCGACAACGTTGACATCCCCGCGGCCACGAGGAATGGCGTCATCCTGACCAATACGCCCGGGATACTACAGGACGCCTGCGCGGACATGACCTTCGCGCTGCTGCTCAGCTTTGCCCGACAGGTAACACGCTCCGACCGGGACATAAGGGCAGGGAAGTGGACCGTGTTCGACCAGACGCCATGGCTTGGACTGGACGCCTACAACAAGACGCTCGGCATCTTCGGATTCGGCGGAATTGGGCAGAAGGTGGCGAGGCGCGCCGCAGGATTTGACATGCGAGTCATCTACTACTCGCGTTCACGCAAGCCTGAGGCTGAGGAGGAGCTGGGCGTCGAGTGGGCCGGGGACATGGATACCCTGTTGAGGGAGTCGGACTACGTCAGCCTGCATTGCCCGTTGACAGACGAGACGCGCGGCGTGATTGGCGAGGCCGAGTTTGCCAAGATGAAGCCGAGCGCGGTGCTCGTCAACATGGCGCGCGGCCCGGTCGTGCAGCAGACAGCGCTGTACAATGCCCTCGCCTCAAACGAAATTGCGGGCGCGGCCATCGACGTCTGCGATCCGGAACCAATCGCAATGGACGACCCACTGCTCACGCTGGACAACCTGGTCATGACGCCTCATATCGGCAGCGCGAGCGCCGCGACGTTCGCGGCCATGGGGATGATGGCGGCAAAGAGCATCGTGGCGGCATTGACAGGCGAACCCGTGAAGAACATGGTGAACCCCGAAGCCCTGGCGAACCGGTAGGTCAACCCCGACCAAGATGACTGTCGCATTCCGTATCGCAGAGTCGCACGAGCACAGCGCCGCAGCTCAGGTGATTCTAGAGTCCTACGCCGAGTTCGGGCCGCTGCTGCCGCCCGATGCCTGGGAGCGGTATTCGCAGAATATTCTCGATGTTCGCATTCGCATGACCGAGTCGGAGTTGCTCATCGCGGTCGAGGACGGGGAGATCGTCGGAACCGCGACGTTCTACCCGGCACGGCTCAAGCGTACGCAGTCGGAGTGGCCGCGAGAATGGACGGGAGTGCGGCTCATCGCCGTGTTGCCGGAGCGTCGAGGGCGGGGAATTGGCAAGGCAATAGTCGAGGAGTGTATCCGCATATCGCGCGAACAGAACGCCGCCGCTTTCGCCCTGCACACGACGCCGTACATGGAGCTTGCGCGCGGCATGTACGAGCGGATGGGATTCGTGCGCGTGCCGGAGTACGACTTTCACCCCAGGCCGGAGTTGACCGTGATGGCGTACAAATACGACCTGTCAGATACGATATAAACGCTCCGCGTTCTTGACGAACAGGCCCTCTCGCTCGTCTGCGCTGAAGTCCGAAATGATCTCTGTATAGGCGTCGACCACGTCCGCGTAGCCGCTCCAGAGACCGTCGACGGGCCAGTTGGTCCCGAAGAAACAGCGCTCCGGCCCGAAGGTCTCGATGCAGTAGAGGACGAAGGGTCGGATCGAGTCGACCGTCCAGTCGTGGTCGGTCATTCCGAGCCCTGAGATCTTGCACCAAACGTTGTCGGCCCCCGCGACGGTGGCCATGCCGCGCCTCCAGCTATCGAGATAGTCGGGGTCGCGCTCCCACGGGCCTCCGGTGTGGTCGACGACCATGCGAATGTTTGGGTCGCCGTCGGCCATGGAGCGGACAGTATCCATCTGCTCCCACGTCACGTTCATGCTGGCGACGAGGTCGTACTTCCCCAGCAGCTTGAAGCCGCGCAGGAAGCGGGAGTCCGTCAGGTGACCGGCTGCTTCGAAATCACGGATGCCCCGCATGTTTGGGAATTCGCAGTGCCCTGCGAGCACAGCCTCCGCGTCGTCGGCGGAGAGGTCGGCGAAAGCGATGATTCCGTGGGGGAACCCCGTTCGGTCGGCCGCCTCCTGGAGCCACTCGGTCTCCTTGACGGGGTCGGGCGAACCGATGGCGGCCTGGACATGGACGGACTTGATTACGATCGACGGACGGGTGAGAGCGATGTAGTCCTCGGCCACAAAGTTGCGCTCCCCCAGCTTGCGCATCTGCGTGCCCAGGGTAGGGTGGTCTACGTCGGGCGCCCAGTGGGCGTACACCAGCTCCGGGTGCTGCATGTCGTAGTAGTGGACGTGTGTATCGACGAACTCCGGCTTTTTCATTGGCTTTCCGCCAGTCCTCTCTTACGTCAACTCAGCCTTGACCTGCTCCAGGGGAATCAAGTCGCCCTCGCGAATATCCTCAATGCTCTCGCCAAGGGCGGCCATCGTTTCAGCATCCCCCATGACCTCCATCGTTTCCATTATCGACTCGAAGAGGTCCCAGGGCATCACTGCGAGAACGGGTTTCCCGTGTCGCGTTAGAGCCACCGCACGGTTCTCAGCGCTCAGCTGTTCCGGCAGTTGAGATAGCATCGCCCGAGCTTTCACGATGGGAATGTTCTCCGTTCCATATTCTGAGTAGGTAGTCATAGTTGATTTCCTCTATTATACTCAGTCACTCCTCTGGGTCCTTAGAAACAGCCCTCGCTGCCACGACCAGCAGACTTCCAACGATAACAGTTAGTGCGAAGACAATCAGCGCGTTATTGGGCCGAGCTTCCTGTTCCATTGCCTGTGCGAAGAGCACGAAGGAAGTAACACATCCCCCCGAAGCGACAACCAGGGCCAAGATTGTCAGGCACCCGCCCGCAAGCGTCTTCCATCTAGGCATAAGCGTACTCCCTCATGTCACTTCAGATAGAAGACGTGCTCAAGCTGCATCATGCTCTCATCGGGTAGGCCCGGCAGATCCTCGAAGTAATCGGACATGAATGTCTGCCACCTGGCGTTGGCCTCCTCGGTCGCCATACCGTCGAGACTGGCCTGGAAGCTCTCCTCGGCCTCGAAGTAGCCGAACAGCCGCCCGTCCTCGGCCAGGAATAGCGAGTAGTTGCGCCAGCCGTGACGGCGGAGGGCGTCGAGCATCTCCGGCCATACCGCTTCGTGGTGTTTCTTGTACTCCTCCAGCCGTTCTTCCCTGACCTTCAGGAGGAACCCGACCCTCTCCATATTGTTACCTCGAGCTTCCTATCGTGGTGCGATTATGACGTTTGCCCCTGTTGCCGACGACCTGTACCCGGCTTCGAGGAACTCGACGACGCGCGCTCCCACCTCGCCGGGGGCTCGATTCTCCCCGTTGCCGTTGATGAGATCGGCCAGTGACCGAGAGGGAAGGTGGGCAGGGTAGACTTCCTCATCCTTGAGATCGGGAAATACCTCGGATGACCCGTCATGGTAGAACACGCTCAGGCGTCCATTGACGAGGTCCTGGCGGATGAATCCCTGTGTGCCGTAGTAAGTGTTCACCTGCATCTGCGGCTGGTTGGGCCGGACTCCGCCGGTCGAGCCCATCACGCCGACCGCCCCGTTGTTGAGCCTGTAGCCAAATGCGTCGGCGAGATCGAGAGCCAGATCGAAGTTCTCCACGAATCCGGACACCTCCACGGCATGGAGTCCCGTCACCCAGAGGGCCATGCCCATGGGGTGCGTGACCTGCAGCATGCCCTGTCCGCCTCCCGAGAAGGCGGGATCGGAGTATGAAGACGGCTCGGGTCCGGTGACAGGGAATTTGAACACGTCTCTATAGTCCTCCGGATTCCCGCGCAGGTAGGACTCGACCATCGAGGCGAATATGCCCGAAACGAATTGGATATCGCCGAGCTTGCCCGACTGCACGATGTCTCGCGCAGCCACGGCGTGTCGCGTGTGGTGGAACGTGTAGCCCACCATCAGGTGGAGTCCATTCCTCCTGGCCCGCTTGACGAGGTCCCACGCTTCGTCGGCGCGAAGGGTCATGGGCTTTTCGACCATGACGCTGACTCCGGCATCCAGGGCGTCACGGGCGACCTGGTAGTGGTAGGCGTGCTGTACGGCTACCACTACGCCGTCCACGCCTGAGGCCAGCAGTTCGCGGTGGTCGGTGTACTGACCGTCGATGTCGTAGAAGTCGGCGGCCTTGGCCAGCTTGTCTTCTTTGAGGTCGGCGATACCTACCAGTTCGGCGTTCTCGTAGGTCTTCAGGCTGGGAATGTGGAACTGGGTGGCCCACCATCCCGCGCCGATAACGCCCATTCGCGCAAAGGTCATGTCAGTCCTCCGACGTCTCGCCCACGCCGTCAAGTCGACGCTTGGCCTCTTCGTACACGTCGTCGGGAAGGGGTCCGTTGTTGGAGGCCACCCGCACGTTCTCATCGAGGTGATCGACGTTCTGAGTGCCTACAATCGTCGTGTGCATGTCCGGATGCGACAGGGTGAAGCGGAGTATAAAGGCTGTCCTGCTCTCTCCCTGTTCTAAGAGTTCGCCAAGGCGAGCGTCATCGAACGACTTCCACGCCTCCTCCCGCGTAACCCCCGACACGCCCGGCTCGCCCTTGGCCACTCCGCCGCGGATAACGGTGCCGATCCCCACCGCTGCGGACTGCGCGATGATTCCCTCGTGCTGACGGCTCAGGGCAGAGTAGGGGATCTGAAAGGAGTCGAACACGCCCATGTCGATATGGTCTCGTATATTCGGGATGGATGAAGATGAGGCGATGAACCGGATCTTCCCTTTGTCCTTCAGTCTCTGCAGCGTTTCGATGGCGTCGTGCTCTTCAAGGACCGATTTTGCGGGTGTCCCGTGAAACTGGAGCACGTCGAGGTGATCGGTCTTCATGCGTCGGAGGCTCTGGTCGACCCCGGCCTCCATGTTCTCGGGGCCGTAGTCGTTCCCTCCCGCTTCAATTGCAGAGGGGATCGTTGGGCAACCACACTTGGTTGCGACGAAGAACTCGTCGCGCCGGTGTGAGATCGCCTTGCCGATGCGTTCCTCGCTGAGGCCGTAGCATACTGCCGTGTCGATGAAATTTATCCCGGCATCGAGCACCGCGTTGAGGACTCTGCCTGACTGCTCGTCGCTGACGGCACGATCACCGTCATCCGAGCGCAGTTCCATTGCCCCAAACCCCAGCCTTGTAACCTCAAGCCCCGTACGTCCCAGCACCGCTGTTGGCAGACTCGCCATGTCGCACCCCTCCACGTTTTTCGGTATCCTACCATAGGTCTTTCGAGCGACGACACGCCCCGGCCCTTGCGCGCCCGGCCCTCCTACAAACGCTTATTCAGGAGCTTGTCCCAATGTCCTCCATAGTGATATTCGCCATCGACGGACTTCAGCCATCGCAAGTGACCGAGGACTTGATGCCGAACCTCGCGACGTTTGCGTCGGGCGGCGTATTCTTCGAAAACCACCACCCGGTCTATCCCTCCGTGACCCGCGTCAATGCCGCAAGCATCATGACGGGCTGCTACCCCGGGCGTCACGGTCTCGTGGGCAACAATCTGTCGATCCGCGAGTATGATCGGACCCGCGCCATCATGGCCCTCGTCGATGAGCTGATGATCGTCGTGGAGAGGACGGGACGTCTGCTCCTGCGGCCGACGCTGGCCGAGCTCATTTCCGGGCACGGCAAGAGGTTTGTGACAGTAGGCACCGGCTCCAGCGGCAACACCTTCGTCCACAACCCCAAACCGAAGGCCGGACATGGTCGGAGCATCCATCCTGAGTTCACGATTCCCGAGGACCTTGGGGCTGCTATAACGGAACGATTCGGCGAGTGGGGCGAGCGTACCGAGCCCGATTATGGCCGCAACGAGTACGCGACGCGTGTCCTCACCGAATACGTGCTGGACGACTGCGACCTGGCCGTCTACTGGAGCGACGAGCCGGACCATGCACAGCACGCCGCCGGGGTGAACTCGGAGCTGGGGAAGAAGGCGCTTGCCGTTGCAGACAAGGCTTTCGGAGGCATGATCGACCACCTCAACGAAAGCGGACGGTTGGGCGAGACCGACATCATGGTCGTGTCGGACCACGGATACTCGACGTCGCGGGGCCTCGTCGGAATCGAGTCGCTCGTTAGGGCGGAGTGCCCTGTTCCCGTCATCATGGGCACGAACGGGGCGACGGTCCTCTTCTGGGTGCCCGACAGGAGCACCGATGACGTCGACAGGCTGGCCGAGTGGCTGATGAGGCAGCCCTGGACAGGCGCTGTGACCGTTCCAAACGCCCATGGCGGCATCGAGGGAACACTGCCTTCGCGACTGGTGGGTCTGGAAGGGGAGCGCGCGCCCGATCTTACGATGTCGTTCACGTGGGACTCCGAGCCGAATGCCGCGGGCGTTCCCGGGCTGGCGTATACGGCGGGGCAACCGGTCGGCCATGGCGATCACGGCTCACTCAGCAAGCACGAGATGCGAAATACGTTGATCGCGGGAGGCCCCAGCTTCAAGCGCGGGATCTCCGTTGGAAGCCCGACGGGAAACGTCGACCTGGCCCCGACTGCACTCAGTATTTTGAGTCTGCCGGGCGGAGAGTCTATGGACGGACGTGTCCTGGAAGAGGCGCTTGTCGATGGCCCCGATCCCGATTCGGTAGAATCTACGACGGAGACTCACCGTGCCGAAAGAGAGCTTGGACACGCTCGATACTGTCAGGAGATAGTCGTTTCGAGAGTTGGTACGACGACCTATGTGGACCAGGGAAGTGCCGAGCGCTGCATAGCTTCGTAGCCAGCGACTAGCGTAGGTACGGCATATACTCGCGTCCGGCCTCGACCGTGGTGACATGGCTGATGCGGCAGCCTGCTTCGACGGTGCGTCTCCGTCCGGAGTCGCTCAGCAGGAACCGGCCCTCTTCAAGCTTGGAGATCGTAACGTCTCCGATTGCGCCCGGCCTGAGGGTGCCCAGCTCGTTCGATTTGCCGATTGCCCCCGCAGGAGCCGAGGTGCAGAGCCGAATGACCTCTGCGAGGGGTAATCCTAGGTGGAGGAACTTCGACATGGTCGTATGGAGGTCGTAGACCGGTCCGTCGACGTTCTTGAAGTGCAGGTCGCTGCTGATGGTGTCAGGGAAGAAGCCCTGAGACATCGCGCGTTCCATCGTCTCGAACGAGAAACTCCCGCTGCCGTGCCCCACGTCGAATAATACTCCGCGCTCCCTTGCGGCCCACGCCTCTTCCAGCACGTTGCCCTCTGAGTCAAGGATGCCGTTGCCCCCCGGGCTGTACCTGAACGCGTGCGTGAGGACATCGCCGGGCCGAAGCATTTTCAAACGCTCGGCTACCGGAATGCTCGTGCCGCCGAGGTGGAGCATGAAGATGCCGTCCATCCCATCCGCGGCTTCAATCGCCCGTTTGAGTACTTCCCGGTAGTCCTCAGCGGGCAGGGGAGGTATCCGCGCCTTGACGCCAACTACGACGTCTCGGTGCTTTCGTCCCATGCGCACCGCTTCGCCGACGTTCGCCCATCGTGCGTCTTCGAGTCCGGCGTATCCAACCACCATGCCCATGGCGGAGATGTTGAGCAGGGCGAAGATGCGTGTTTTCGTCCGGTCGATGACGTACTCGCGGAAGGCGGGGAACGTGTTCGCTCCCGATGAACCCGCGTCTACGACCGTCGTGACCCCACGAGCTATGTGTACGGTGTCGGGGTCGATGCCGTAGAAGGATGCCCCCCAATAGTCATGAGTGTGGAGGTCGATCAGGCCGGGAGTGACGAGAAGCCCGCGCGCGTCGATGGTCTCGACTGCCTCGTCACCGGAAATGTTCTCCGCAACGTAAACGACTTTCCCGCCGGTGAAGGCCACGTCCCGGACGCCGTTGATACCCTGGGAGGGATCGATGACGTGACCGCCGGATACTATCAGGTCGTATTTAGGTGCCACGGAGCCAGGGACTGTAGATTCGTCCGCCCTTGACGGTCGCCACGTGGGTGAGTCTCTGTGGCGAGGTGACCGAGCGACCGATCGAGTCGGTGAGGGTGAATGAGCCTTCATCGATGCGTGTTATGGTTGCGTCGCCCACCGCGCCGACCTTCAGAGTGCCTAGCCGGTCCGCGATGCCCATAGTCTTGGCAGTCTCGGCGGTCGTCAGCGCAATGACGTCATACAGCGACATGCCCAACCACATGAACTTGGAGACTGTCGTTACCTGATCGAAGACGGGTCCGGCGACGTTGTACAGATGCAGGTCGCTGCTGATGTTGCCGGGCCGGAACCCGTCGGCGAGCGCGCGCTCGGCAACGTCGAATGAGAAACTGCCTGCGCCGTGGCCGATGTCGAAGACGATTCCCCGCACCTGGTGCTCCCTGAATGAGTCCTTGACCTTCCCCACGTCGTCGAGGACTCCCTCGGAGTGCCCGTGATACATGTGGGTGACCACGTCGCCCGGGCGGAGCATCTCGATGAGCGACTCCAGCGGCGAGTGGGTCTTGCCGACGTGGATCATCACGAAGCCGTCAATGGCCTCTGCTGCCTCGATGGCCCGTTTCAGCGATTCCACGTCGTGCTGGCGCGTGATGTCCTGCGAGAGTCGCGCCTTGATGCCGACGATGCGGTCGCGATTCGCACGTCCGACTCGGACGGCCTGAGCGACATTGGCGTGCCGCAGGTCCTCGAGCTCGCCGATGTCGTTCGAGATCATCCCGGTCAGGGAGATGTTCAGAAGGGCGTATAGGCGCGTCTCCGCGCGGTCTATCACGTATCGCCTGAAGGCAGCGAAGGTGGCTGCTCCCGCCGATCCCGCATCGACGGCGGTCGTGACTCCTTTTGCGATATTGGTCACATCAGGGTCGAGTCCATAGTGGGAGACGCCCCAGAAGTTGTGAACGTGGAGGTCGATCAGACCCGGGGTCACGATCAGTCCGGTCGCGTCGAAGACCTCCAATGCTTCGTCCTCGGAAATGCTGTTAGCAACCGAGGCGACGCTGCCGTTTTGAAACGCAACGTCAGCAGGGCCATTGGCGCCCTGAGCCGGGTCTACGACTGTTCCGCCTCTTATGAGTAGGTCGTACAAGGCTCTTGTGCCCTCCAGGAATCTCGCTTTTGTACCGGTGCTTCTACAGGCTCAGCACGGACGGGGCCTTTAGGTACGACTAGTTCCCTGTGAGTTTGTCGCTCTAGGCCCCGTGTTCGACCGTCACAGCACCAACGCAGAACTTTCGCCCTGAGCTTGTCGAAGGGCAGGCCCCGCGAGTCCTATAGTCGTTTGGATGACTCCTGTGCCCTACTTATTCCAGTCCCGGTACAGCTTGCCGTCCTTGACCGTCTCGACAGAGTTGATCTTCCTGGTCGCGGAGGTGGACTTCCGTTCGGCGTCCATGAAGGTGTAGTCGCCGTCGTCGACTGAGAGGATACTTACGTCGGCTGTCGTCCCCACGGCCAGAGAACCGAGGTCGTCGGCAATGCCCATCTTCTCGGCGGGCGCCAGCGTGCTCAGGCGGACTACGTCGTCGAGGGGGATGCCGAAGTGCAGGAACTTGGACATGGTGGTCACCTGGTCGTAGACAGGGCCTTCCACGCTCAGGGTGCTCACGTCGCTGCTGATCGTGTCGGGATAGAAGCCCTGCGACAGGGCCGTCTCGATCGTGTCGAACGAGCAGCTTCCCCCGCCGTGTCCCACGTCGAACACGATCCCCTGCTTCTGCGCCTCCCGTATCTCGTCGGTCACCGTGCGTTCGGCGCTCACGACGCCGCCCCATTGCCGGAAAGCATGCGTCACCACGTCACCGGGCCGCAGGTGTCTCGTCAGCGTCTCCAGGGGAGTCTCGATGTCACCCACGTGCACCATGACCATGCCGCCGAACATCTCGGCCGCCGCTATGGCCCGCTTCAGGGCGTCGAGCTTGTCGTCGAGGAAGACTGTGTGATGGGAAAGGCGCACCTTGATGCCGAGCACGAGGTCGGTGTTTTCGCTTCCCATCTCTCCCGCGTCTTCAACCCGCGCCCAGCGCATGTCGTATAGCTCGCCGATAGAGGGCGAAATTATGCCCATCGCTGAGATATTGAGCAGGGCATAGAGCCGCGTGTCCGATCGCTCCATGACGGTGCGGCGAAAGTGAGGGAACGTCCTGGCGCCCGAGGAGCCGCAGTCCATGGCCGTGGTCACGCCGCGCGCGATGTTGATGGCATCCGGTTCGAGCCCATAGCAGCATACGCCCCAGTAGGCGTGCATGTGCATGTCGATCAGTCCCGGAGTGACGATAAGTCCCGTGGCGTCGACCACCCTTCGGGCGTCGCCGCCAATACCCTCCTCAATTGCCGCGATCCTGCCTTCCGCGATTGCAACGTCTCGAACATCGTTCAGTCCGAGCGCGGCGTCGATTACCGTTCCACCCTTGATGAGCAAGTCGTACAATTTATTACCCTCCAGCTAAGCCGGCGCACTGCGAAAACGGCGTTAGTGTATCATGCCGCGAGACCATCGTTGACTGGCCTGAGAGTGATGTCCGACCTAGACCTCAAACATGTCCTGCGCGGCTTGCGCAACTGTACCGTTGGTCACGACATCCGCCTGCACGAAACTATTGAATCGACCATGGACGAAGCCAAAAACATGGCGGAGCGAGGGGCGCCTGAGGGTACCGTCGTAATTGCAGAAGAGCAGAGGGCGGGTAGGGGGCGCTTCGAGCGTTCGTGGGTGTCCGAGACGGGTAAGGACCTGCTGTTTTCCGTAGTGTTCAGGCCCACAGCAGCACAAGCGCCCTACCTCAACATGGCTGCGGCGCTGGCCGTGATGACGACGGTGGGCGAGGCGACAGGACTCGACACGACCATCAAGTGGCCCAACGACGTGAAACTGGCAGGCCGCAAGGTGTCGGGGATCCTGGTAGAGAGCACAGTGTCGCGAACAGGCATCGAGTACACCGTCCTTGGAGCGGGACTGAACATCAACTCCAATCCCGCCGATATCGCTGAAATTGCCCCTGTCGCCACGAGCATGTACCGTGAGACGGGAAGGACATTTGACCGCTCAGAAGTCCTAATCAGGGTCCTCAGAGACTTGGACGGTGGAGCGGCGCGAATACGAGCTGGGCATTCCCTGAAAGCGGAGTGGGCTGCCCATTTAGAGACCCTTGGGCAGAATGTCATCGTACGATGGCGGAACAACATTGACGAAGGCATAGCCACTGACGTTGACGAGACGGGTAACTTGATTCTGAGGAAGGCGGACGGAACGACGAAGTCCGTTGTTGCAGGCGAGGTAACACTCCAGGCATGACCTCCGTAACATCACAGGGGCAGTCCTTTGAGTGCGCTTGGTGCGAGTACTTCAATGCCTCCGACTCACAATTCTGCGGCAACTGTGGACGGAGCCTGGCATTCCCGGTGGAGTGTCCCTCCTGCGGGCGCGAGAATCCCGAGAGGAACGCCTACTGCGACTCCTGCGGTGTTCTCCTCGACGAAACGAAGCGTATTGCGCCTCAGCCTTCCGGCCCGAGTACCCTGGCTCGATTGCAAGGTGGCGTCCGTGATTTCGGTCTCCAGCATTGGGCGATCGTTACCCTGGCAGGCATAGCTGCGCTCGCTCTCTTCATACGGCTGTTCTCGCTCACCGACATTCCCCCCAACCTGGTACCGGACGAAGCGGACAACCTGATTACGGTCTACCGCATCATGGCGGACATCGGCCCCGGCTTCTTCGAGCTGGACTGGAAGCCTCAACCGGCCTTCAGCGCCTACCTGATGGGCTGGTTCATGGGGATATTCGGCGAGACCATCGTCGGGATGCGGCTGCCGAGCGTCGCGCTGAGCACCGCGTCGGTCCTGGTCTTCTACGCCGTTGCCCGCCAACACGGCGTCAAGAGGCCGGCTGCGCTGGGGGCCACCTTCCTCCTGGCGACGGGAGTGTGGTATCTGCACTTCTCACGAAGCGGCTGGGAAAACGCTCACATAGGCCTTTACGCGCTATCCGCCATGTTGTCCCTCAACGCGGCGATCAAGAACAAGAGCATGCGGGGAAGCCTGCTGCTCTTTGCGGCGACGGGACTGTTCGCGGCGCTTGGACTCTACGGTTACACCAGCGGGCGCGTGATCATTTTCGCCCTCCTGGCATACCTGCCTTTCGCCTTATTCATTCATCGCGAGGACCGGAAACGCCTCCTAATGGGTTACGGCGTTCTGTGCGTGACCGCGTTCGTACTATTCTGGCCTCAACTCGACAACGCCCTGGACGACTGGGACAGCTTCAATCGCCGTGTCCAGGTTGTCTATGTCCTCAGTGAAGAGAACCGCCTGAAGTTCGACGGCAAGGGCGACATGGAGATTGTCGCCCAGCAGACGTGGGACAACGTCAAGGGCTTCATCCTGGTGGACACCGGCGTGTCCAACGTGGGTCTAAACGCACGTTACATTCCGCCGAATCACGGTCTGCTCGACAGGCTGACGGCGGTGCTGTTCTGGCTGGGGCTCGTGGTCTCCGTCTTCAGGTGGCGGCAGGCGCTCCTGTGGTGGCTGTTCTTCGTCGTTATGATATTTCCCATACAGGTGTTGGGCAGCGGAACACCGGACGCCGCCCGTGCCGCAGGGACCGCTCCACTGTTCTATCTCTTCATTGCGCTTGCTCTCGACTGGCTGTTTGGTCTGCGCTATACGAAGGACCAGTGGGCATTCAAAGCAGCGGCAGTCGCGGTCCTCGTATTCATCGCCTACGTAAACGTCTCAGGTTATTTCGAGTGGATGGATCTTCCGCACGCGGCAGCCGCGCGACAGCCCGCCGTGGACGCCGACGAATTCGCTTCTTGGCAAACGCTGCAGAAGGCCGCAGCCGAGGCGGGGCAGGGCGGGTTCAATGTTGGTGAGTGGCTGGAAATGAAGGAGCGCGGGTTCTAGTGCGCGGGAGATGTCAGACCCTAGTGTTCAAGGCAACCGGCGTGTTGAACAGGCTGGGAACTCTCTCATGGGAATGACGTGCCGTGAGTGCGGGCACGAAAACCGCCTGGCTGCCTCCTTTTGCGGAAACTGCGCGCAACCCCTTGTGGGAGACGTTAAGTGCCCGGCATGTTCGTCTGACAATCCATGGCCGCAGAACTTCTGCAACACCTGTGGTATTTCTCTTTCAAGCGTGAAACGGGCTTCCAGGGCACTACCCGTGAATCAAGGGGATGCTATCCCTTATACGGACACGGTTGACACGGGCGTCCACGTCTCATCGCGCGGTCAAGAAACCAACCAGTCCATGGCAGTCGGTGCCTACGAGGCCGAATCGCGGCCGGACTGGTTATTCAATACCCAAAGCTCTTTGCTTGCCGTCACAACCGTCGTGCTCTTGGGGATACTTCTCGCGGTCACCAGGCTCTGGGATCTTGGCTCCACACCGGCAGGCCTGTTTTCAGGCGAGTTGGAGCTCATCCGGGTCACAAAGGAGATCACGGCAGAGGGTTGGATCGGCCTGTCGCACAACCTCCTGGCCGGATCGCTGACCGGATACTCCTACCTACTCGCACTTTGGACGACCATTGTCGGCGACGAAATCGGCATGGTGCGGCTCCTATCGGGAATTGCGTCCATCGCTTCGGTGGGAGTGACGTACCTTCTCGCCAACACCCTGTTCAACCGCAGGGTCGCTCTGTTTTCCGCCATACTGATGGCTGTAGGCCTCTGGCCAATAACGTACGCGAGGCTGGCTATTCCCACCAGCATGTTGCTGCTGTTCGAGGTGACTGCCCTCTACTTGTTGACGCGAGCGTGCCGCGAGTCGATGGAAGAATCGCGTCGAACGCGCTTCCTGGCGGCTTCGGGAGCGCTCGTCGGACTGAGCCTGTACGTGGACTGGGCAGCGATCGTGTTCCTCGGTGCGGTCCTGTGCCTGTGGCTGCGGGAATACTTGTCCGACGCGGCCTCGACTCGGGTCGTTGGCCGGCAATTTGCTACCTTCGCTATTGCCGTGCTGATCGTAAGCCTGCCGTATTGGGCGGCTCTCGCCACCGACGATCACTTGAGCGGCACCGCCAAGGCGCTGCTGGTAACCGAGACTCCAAGTTACGTCCACGGCGACGGCATCTTGGGCCAGCTCCGAACGTTTACCGGAAACGTCGTCAACACGGGGCGGGCATTCGTCTGGAGCGTGAGCGCCGACGAGTTCGGACGTGGCGGCGGCAGGATCGTCGACCCTCTCACGGGACTGCTTGTCCTCATTGGCCTGCTTGTATGCATCCGCAAATGGCGGGAATACCCCCACGGCGTGCTGTTCGTCCTCTTGATCGTTACCGTGCTCGGCGTCGGACTAACGAAACAGGAGGGGATGTTCTCACGCCTCATCATTGCCGCTCCCGCGGCCTTCATCCTCGCAGGGTTCGCCGTCGACTGGCTGATGAGCTGGTTGAAGGGGAGGGTGACAGCAACAGGTATCGTGGCGCTCCTGGTCGCCGTAGCGATAGTTGTTGCAACGATCAACCTCACTACCTACTATGGAAATCCCATTGGCCCGGATCCCTCATCCTGGACCGGAGCATCACTTGAACACCCAGCATTGCCTGCGACGATCGCCTCAAGGGCCCCTAGATGTCCTCGGCTTTGATCGAAGTGCGCGTTCAGCCGAAGGCCAGCAGTAATCGCATTACGGTAGTAGATGGAAGGATCAAGGTCTACGTAACCGCTGCACCGGAAAAGGGCAAAGCGAATAAAGCTGTGGTTGAAGTCATGGCGCGTCAACTCGGAGTCCCGAAACGGATGGTATCCATAAAGTCGGGGGACCACTCGAGGACGAAGCTGATGGAGGTCGAAGGCCTCGATCCGTCGGAGATTGGGCCGAGGCTAGACCGCCAGGACCGACCGTAGAAGACCCTTGACTACTATCTGCAGGAACAGCAAGGCGATCATGGGCGTGAGATCAAACATGCCCAGCGGTGGAATTACTCGCCTGAGGGGGCCCAGGACAGGTTCAGTCATCTGCCTGAGGACATTGTTGATAGATTCCACCAGCGGCGACTCTGGGGCAAACATGGTCACCCACGACATGATGACACTCGCAAGTATCGCCAGCGTCAGGGCATCGACGAACAGGTAGATAAATGTCGAAATGAAGCTCAACTATTTTCACCTAAGGCGCGATATTTGAGGAAGGCCGCTTCGACGGCTTCGAGCACGGCCCCACGGAAAGCGGACTTCTCAAACGACATCAGCGCCTCGACGGTGCCTCCCGCCGGAGATGACACCATGTCCTTGAGCTCCGCAGGGTGCATACCCGTCTCCTGGACGTATTTGGCGCTCCCAATGACCGTTTGAAGCACGAGCTGTCTCGCCATCTGGCGCTGCAGACCCATGTAGACGCCCGCATCGATGAGGGCCTCGATGAAGAGGAAAACATAGGCGGGCCCGCTCGCGCTGAGGGCAGTCACCATGTCGATGTACTTCTCGTCCTGGACGTATATCTCCTCCCCAAACGACGCGATGATCTGTCTGCTGGTGGCCTTCTGGTCATCGGTCACCTCGTCGGTGGCAGTCCAGACCGTCATACCCTCACGAATCTGGGCCGGGGTGTTCGGCATTACCCGTACGACCGCGCCGTGGTCCAGCCCATTGCTCAGGGTACCCAAGGTTGCGCCCGCCACGATGGACAGTACGGCTTGGCCTGATTGAAGACCGGTCGAGATCTCGTCCATAGCTGAAGTGAGATTCTGCGGTTTCATCGCGAGTATGACGATGTCAGCGCCGTCGATCACCTTGATGTTGTCGGCGTCCGCCGTCACGCCGTAAGCCCCAGCGAGCGCTTCTCGGCGCTCCGCTACGGGCTCTCCGAAGCTAATGTCCTCTGCGTTTGCGACACCGCCGTCAAGTATCCCGCCGAGGATCGCCTCGGCCATAACGCCGCCGCCGATGAATGTAATCTTCATTGCTGACCGCCCGTTGTGACGTACTCGTGCTGAGTTGTGGAGCTCAGTGAGAACCTTCAATCTTGCCGCATCAACTCTATTGTAGCCGACTGGCGAGACATTTGGGACAAATGGGCCCGCAAAAGGCGCGGATGCTGGACTCAGTGCGGCATCATCCTCCCGCTTCAAGCAGGGTGATTCTCTTTTGGATAGATCATTCCTCTGCAAGTAACCCCGGCCAACCTCCCGTAGGGGCGATTCGCGAATCGCCCCTACCGCCAACCCCAAACCGTCATTCCCGCGTAGGCGGAAATCCACGCCCCCTTACGCCCGACTGGCGAAGTCCGCCCGACCGGCGAGGTCCCGTTCACCCTGAGCCTGTCGAAGGGTGCCCCCCACGGGGATACCCACCCATCATTCCTCGGAAAATAACCCCCGTTCAACCTCCCGCAAGGGCGATTCGCGAATCGCCCCTACCGCCAACCCCAATCCGTCATTCCCGCGTAGGCGGGAATCCACTTCCCCTTACGCCCGACCGGCGAGGTCCGCCCGACCGGCGAGGTCCCCCACACCGTCATTCCGGCGGAGGCCGGAATCCAGTCTTCGCACCCCGTCAGGCGAAAACCTCTTTTTCACTACAGGTGGTGAGAGTGGCATCACTCATGAAATATTCCGAACGCGGAGGACGTTGTGGATTCCCTCCTGCGCGGAAATAACGGATAGCTGCATTGAGGTTGGAGTCCCGTTGTGTAGCGAAGTGGCGGGTTTGAATCCCGTGTCTACGACGTGATAACAGGTGGCTGGACCAACAGGCGTCAACCGTGACTCTATCGGAGCTTGCTCTCGCTGGCGAGGTCAACGGCAACACCGATGGCCTCGGCCATGCTGACGTGATGGGCTATCCCTTGTCCTGCGATGTCGAAGGCCGTTCCATGGTCGACCGAAGTCCGTATGAATGGAAGGCCGAGGTTTACGCTCACGCTTCGTTCCCAGTTGTGGACCTTGATGGGGATGTGACCCTGGTCGTGGTACATGGCAAGGACGACGTCGTACTTGCCGTTTATGGCCTGGGTGAAGACGGTGTCCGGGGGCACCGGGCCCGTCGCGTCGATGCCGAGTGAGCGGGCCTTGTCAATCGCCGGGGTGATCTGCTTTTCCTCCTCGTCGCCAAGGAGCCCGCCGTCGCTCGCGTGGGGGTTGAGCGCCGATACGCCGATGCGCGGAGCAGGGAAGCCCCATTTCGCAAAGTGCTCATGGGTGAGGACGAGCTTTGCGAGCACGTTTTCGATTGTGACATAGTCGCATGCGATGCGGAGCTGCCTGTGCGTCGTGAGGTGGACGACGCGGAGCACGTCGGCCATGAGCATGGTCGCCACATCCTTGGAGTTCGTCTGACTCTGGAATATCTCCATGTGGCCGATGTCCTTGTATCCGGCCATACTCGCCGCTTCTTTGTTGATTGGTGCTGTTACTATGGCCTGTACATGCCCGGCGGCGGCCATTTCTCCCGCCTGGAGCACCCACTCCACAGCCGCCTTGCCCGCTGAGGCCGAAAGCTCCCCAATCTCAATCGCCGAATAGTCGAGATTCTCTGGGTCCATCACGTCGATGACGCCCGGCTCACCGGAAACGTCTTCCAATCCGTTCGTTACACGCCCCTTCGCGTCCACGCCGGAAATTTCGATGGCATGATTCATCGCAGCAACGCTGCCGACCACGAACGGGCGGCATTTTTGGTAGACGGACTCGTCCTGAAGGGCCTTCACGGTGACTTCGGCCCCGATTCCGGCGGGGTCTCCCATGGTGATGGCGACGAACGGTCTTTCCGATGCTGTCATGCTATGAACTCCGGCTGCAATTCGCGCTCAACTCAGGCGCGGGGATGCCATGATACAACATCGTCGCGGTAGTGCGGTGAAGGGAGTGCGGTTTGGACTCATGGATGCCATAGACTGCAGAATTCAGACGACCCGCTCGAGGCGGGTCGTCATACTCGTCAATCGGTGTGGCACGTTTTTCCCTACAGTAGGTATAACGGCGCTTGCAAGGGTCAGTCACACTTGCTGTAGCCGCAGTCCAGGCAGTTCAGGCAGCCTTCCTGCGCTACGAGGTAGGCGGAGCACTCAGGGCACCGCTTGCCGGTCAGGGGGCCCGCATAGGTCGTCTGGTCCCCATTCCCCGTGGACTCCGAAGACGGGAACAGGCCGATCTGTGCCGTCGGCGCTTCCATCGTAGGCTTGTCCGCCGCGTACTTGCTGAGTACGTGGGAAATCGCATCAGGAATCGAGCCGACCAGCATTCCCTCGTCCCAGACCGGCTGATCGGTTATTCCGCGCAGCTGTGCGACGATCTGGTCCGGGTCGACTCCCGTTTGCAATGACATGGAGACGAGGCGGGCGATGGCCTCAAGGTGGGCAGACTCGACGCTCCCGGCCTTTCCGAGTGCGCAGAAAACCTCGAATGGCCGTCTCTCTTCATCGAAGTTGACCGTGACGTAGAGTTTGCCCTGTCCGGTGCGAATATTTTCCGTGAGGCCCTGTACGATGCGGGGACGAGGACTGCGCTCGACGAGGGCAGGGGAGTCATGACCGTTCAGCTCAGCCTCCGTCTCGGTCTCCTCGTTCTCCTTGCCCGCCGTCAGGACTTCCGCCTCCCGGCTGCCGGAGCGATAGACCGTGATGCCCTTGCATGCCAGTTCCCACGCAAGCATGTACGCGCTGCGGACATCCTCTTCGGTCGCTTCGTTCGGGAAGTTGATCGTCTTGGATATGGCAGCGTCCACGCTCTCCTGGAAGACTCCCTGCATCCGCACGTGCATTTCAGGCGAGATGTCGCCTGCGACCACGAACGTCCGCTTGGCCGAATCCGGCACGTCGTCTCGGTCCTGCAGCGATCCGCCCTCGGCAAGGTAATTCATCAGGTCTTCGCTGTAGAAGCCGCCGTCCCTGGCCGCCCTCTCGAAGTTCTCGTCGATGTACAGGAGGCTCTCGCCACCGAGAATGTTGTGCTTATGGAAGCAGAGGGCGAACAACGGCTCGATTCCGCTGGAGCACCCGGCGATCATGGAGGTCGTTCCCGTAGGCGCTACCGTCAGCCGGCAGGCGTTGCGCATCAGCGGGCCTTCCGCGGTATCGTAGATGCTCCCCTCGTAGGCGGGGAAGTTGCCGCGCTCTTCGGCCAGCAGCATGGACATCCTGTCCGATTCGTCCTTGATGAAGCGCATGATCTTGCGGCCGAGCTCCAGGCCTTCCTCTGAGTCGTAGGGAATCCCCATGCGCACCAGCATGTCGGCAAAGCCCATCACACCGAGTCCGATCTTGCGCGTGGCCTTCGTCATCGTCTCGATCTTGTCCACCGAGTAGGCGTTCGCGTCTATGACATTGTCCAAAAATCGCGTTGCGACGTGGACGACCTCGCGGAGCCTGTCATAGTCAACGGTGGGGTGGCCGTCGACATCGACGATGAACCGCTGGAGGCTGATTGCACCCAGGTTGCACGACTCGAAGGGGAGAAGTGGCTGCTCACCGCAGGGGTTGGTCGCCGTCATGCGTCCGATGTGCGGCGTCGGGTTCCGGTGGTTCACCCAGTCCAGGAAGATCATCCCGGGCTCGCCGTTGCGCCATGCGCCGTGGACGATTTTCTCAAATACTTCGCGGGCGTCAAGGCGTCCGACCTCCACGAAGGGTGAAGACGTGTCCGCGGGGTTCTCATGGAACCGCAGCGGGTACGTGGTGCCGGCCTTCACGGCCTCCATGAACTCGTGGCTGGCGCCGACGGAAATGTTGAAGTTGTGGATTTCACCTTCCTGCGCCTTGCAGTCGATGAATTCCAGGATGTCGGGATGGTGAACGTCCATCACGGCCATGTTCGCGCCGTCGCGCTTGCCGCCCTGCGTGACGAGCTTGGATACGGATGAGAGGTGGCGGAGCACCTGGATGGGTCCGCAGGCCTGACCATGGGTCGTTTGGATGGTGGTACCCTTGGGGCGTATGGACGAGAGGGCAAAGCCCGTACCGCCCCCGTACTTCTGGACCATCGCCGTTTCCTTCGCCGTGGTCATGATGCCGTCCATGTGGTCTTCCAGCCCCATGACGAAGCATGCCGATAGAGTTCCCGTACCCTGACCGTCCTCGCGCTGGATTCCGGCGTTCATGAGGGTAGGGGAGTTCGGGACGAACTCCAGCGTGGCCATGACCTCGTAGAATTTCTCTTCCCAGGCCATGGCATCTTCGGCTGGGCTGCTCGCATACTCGGGGCCGGCTATTGCGTGGGCGACCCGCTGAAACATCCCTGCGGGCGTCTCAACGATTTCCCCTCTGGAATTCTTGCGCAGGTAGCGTTTTTCGAGAACGACACGGGCGTTGTCGCTAAGGTCGATGTCGGCATCCGTGATGGCCGGGGTCTTCCTCCCGTTCGTGGACTCGTTCCTCAGACCTGAATCACGTCTCTCTTCTATTACCATCAGTTTGCCCCTCGATTAGTGTAGTTTGTTGTGTATGTTTGGTTGATGTCCGGTTTTGTTCCGCTAATTCGGCTGAAGGTGCGTATCGAACGCCCCACCATATGTTGTGGCGGTAAACCGCCTACCCCCGATGTGTGGTTGCCAAACCATATCCTAGAATTGTCCGAGAAAACTATAGCCTTTGAGTCATATTTCTTAGAGATTTTGGGCTAAAGTGAGGGTCAGTCAGATAACTAAGATGGGTGCCGAATTACCGAGTAGGGCCGGTGTTCTTTAGCCTTCGCCGGGGTCCGTCTGTCTTGCTCGCCGGCCCCGGCGTTCCGGGGAGGGAGCCTTTATGACTCCTGTGTCGGATCCGAGAAACGACAGTTGATTAGTCGGCTCCTGCGTATCAGGTTCGAGCAGGGCGTCAATCTCCTGCCGGAATGTCTGTATGTCCTGGAAGTCTCTGTACACGCTCGCGTACCGTATGTAGGCAACTCTATCGAACTCTCGCAGGCTGTCCATAACCGTCTCGCCTATCTTGTGAGAAGGCACCTCGGACAGCCCCAGCGCGTACAATTCCCCCTCAATCTCACCTACCAACTTATCGACGCTGCCGGTCGGCAGGGGGCGCTTGGTACACGCCTTCAGGATGCTCACTCTCAGCTTGTCTGTGCTGAACTCCTCCCGTCGTTGGTCCCGTTTCACTACCTGTAGGGAGTTCGACTGCACCCGCTCATACGTTGTGTAGCGGCGGCTGCAGTAAGCGCACTCACGCCGCCTCCGGATGCTGTCGACCGTCTCCCTCGAATCGATTACCTTCGATTGGCTGTGACTGCAATGAGGACAACGCATCACCGATCACCGGCACCGTTCGCGACTCTCCCATTGCGCAAGTAGCACGTAACAGGTAGGTGAAGACGCTACCACTAGATGTTGGGTGTGTCAAGCACGAAATCGCAAGGGGTCGTAGCTGGACTGACGAATGGCCCGATTTTGGAAATGCCGTTGAAAGCCTGTGTCAAGCCGTTCTTGCGTCTCTGAGAATTCCGTGTGAAATTAACGGAATGTTAAGATTTGGGCACATCCCGCATTGAGTCATAAACCATTGGGGGAATGTTTTAGCAGCTGTTCAGAGATGGTGAGATTGCACGAACTGTTCTCTCGCTGTCATTCTGAGGAGCGCAGCGACGAAGAATCAACAATCTCTACCCCGCCGGGGGAGAGATACAGAGAGGGGGTCTTCGCAATTCAACTCACCAAGACTGAACAATTACATGTTTTTGGGAAAGTTCGCAGGTGTGGGGGCAAGGGGGAGTGGGGGAGTGAGTCTCTGCCGGCTGTAGACGCCAAAAGGGGCCGCGTAATGCGGCCCCTTTGACCCTACTTCTCCCCTGATCCATCGAGTGTAGGGGACTCGACGGAACTAAACTACCGCACCACCGCCTCATCTTGATACTTGGAAATGCGCCGCAGGAATGGAGGAAGATCGATATCCGCCTCTTCGTGCCCCAGCGCATCCTTGAGGAGCCGCTTGATCTGGTCGTCCTGCTCCCGCAAGTTCTCCGTGGTCGGGAAGCCGGTCGCGATGACCGTGAGCTTCACCTCATTCTCCATCTTGGCGTCGTTGGCCATACCGAAGATGATGTTCGCGTCGGGATCCACCACACGCTGGAGAACCTCTGCCGCCTCGTGAAGTTCGGACAGCCGGAGGTCGGAACCACCGGTCACGTTGAACAGCACACCCGTCGCCCCTTCTACGGAAACGTCGAGAAGTGGGTTCGAAATCGCCTGCTGCGCCGCGGCCTTGGCCCTGTTTTCACCCTTGCCCCACCCTATGGACATCCAGGCGGGACCGGCATCACGCATCACGGACTGGATGTCCGCGAAGTCCAGGTTTATCTCTCCGGGTACCGTTACGAGCTCTGCGATCGACTGGACGCCGAGCCGGAGAACGTCATCGGCCATGCGGAAGGCGTTCTCCGCCGTGATCTCTTCGTCAGAGATGACGTGGAGTCGCTCGTTCGGTATGACGAGAAGGGTATCGACGTGCTGCTTGAGCCTATCAATGCCAAGTTCGGCGGTGCGCATGCGGCGCGTTCCCTCGAACATGAACGGCATGGTGACCACGCCGACTGTTAGTGCCCCGGTCTCCTTGATGATCTCTGAGATCACCGGAGCCGCGCCCGTGCCCGTGCCGCCGCCCATTCCGGCCGCGATGAATACCATGTCGGCATCGCGGATGGCTTCGTGTACTTCTTCCCTGCTCTCGCCCGCGGACTTGGCGCCCAGGTCGGGATTGCCCCCGACGCCCTTGCCTTCCGTCAGCAGCTCGCCGATGGCGATGCGGACCGGCACGTCCGACCGCAGGAGCGCCTGCGTATCCGTATTGACAACCATGTACTCGATGCCCGGAAGTCGTTCACGGAACATCCTTGAGACGGCGTTGGAGCCACCGCCGCCTACTCCGATGACCTTGATGCTGGCTCCGTTCTGAGGGTTTGTATTGACGACCATTAAGTCCTCCCTTTCTTTGGTGCGATAGTACCTACGACATGATCCCTACAAGTCGACGTTTTAGTCCTCCGAAGAGGCCGGTTGAATCACTATTCGAGTAAGTGAGGGCATGCCCGTTGCGGCCGCGCCCCTTCTCCAGGTTGCCATTCCTTGAACCGAATCCCAATTCATCGGGCAGGTATTCGTTCAGACCCCAGAGGAGAATGCCGACGCTTGTCGCGTATGCCTTGTCCTTCAATTCGGCAGGAGCGGTCCCTGGAATGGCGGGAACGCCCTGCCGGACCCGGACTCCGACGGTGCTGCGAATAATCTCGGCAAATCCGGGCAGATTGGATGCTCCTCCGGTAAGAACGAGCACGGTGTCCTCGGTACCCTTCTTCCGCTCCGAATCGAGCTTCAGCTTGATCATCCGCGCCAGCTCCATGGCGCGCTCCCGCACGAGTTGACAGATCTCGAGGCGGCTGACCTTCAGGTCCTTGTCTCGCCCGACTACAGGCACCATGATGTGCTCGTTGGCGGATGCCGACTGATACTCTGCGTTCGCATGTTCCAGTTTGATCGCCTCTGCCGCTTCAAATGAGGTACTGAATGAAAGGGCGAGATCGTTGGTGAACTGGAACCCTCCGACCGGAATGACGCCGGTGTAGTAAATTGAGCCCTGTCTGAAGGCAACGATGTCGGTAGTGCCTCCGCCTATATCGACGATAACCGCGCCCTTCTGGCGCTCCCTCTTGGTTAGAACGGACAGGCCGCTGGCCAGGGGTTCGAGGACCAGGCTATTGACCTTCACGCCTGCCAATTCAATGATATCGACGAGACTGTCGATGAAGGTGTTGGAACCCGTTACGAAATGCGTCTCTACCTGCATTTCCTTGCTGTGCATTCCCACGGGATGCCGGATGCCGGATTCCCCGTCCAGCGTATAGCTGATAGAACTGGCGTGGATTACCGTGCGGCCCGGCAGGTCGATTGACTCGCGCAGCTTTATGGGAGCCCGCACCACATCATCGGAGGTGACGACTCCCTTGCGATTGCTCACCTGTAGCTTCTCGTAACGGTTTTCAAACCGAACGTGAGCTCCTGAAATGCCAACAAATGCCGAGTCCACCTTGTGACCGCTAGAGTCCTCCGCGGACTTGATTGAGACTCGAACTGCACGTTCAGCAGCCTCCAGATCCGAGACAACACCCTTCCGCATGCCGGTGTTCTTGGCCGCGCCGTACCCGAGAATTTTGACGTGGTCATTCCCCACCTTGCGGCCTACTATCGTGCAGACCTTGGTCGTACCGACGTCTATAGCTGCTACGATCTCATCTGACAACATTCGGGATACTCCATTGTTGTTTCGGTTTGCCATGCCGTTTTTCGCTTTTCTCTTTCGTTCTTTCTCAAGTAGCACGCCGGGGAACGTCCGCCTCTTCCAGTCACAGCCGTTCCGCCACTCGCAGCTTTGCGCTTCTGCTCCGGGGATTCCCCGAGATTTCCGCAGGGTCCGGCTTCATCACCCTTCTGTTGATGAGTCGCAGGGCAGGGGAGGGATTCTCATCGGTAACTGTCGATTCCTTCCGAAGAATGTTCTTCACCAGCCTGTCTTCGATTGAGTGGTAGGTGATGACAGCCAGTCGACCTCGAGGTCTCAGGACCTCGATGGCCCCATGGATGCCTGCCTCCACGTTTTCGAGCTCTCCATTGACCGCCATTCGAAGGGCTTGGAAGGTACGGGTCGCCGGATGAATGTTCCTGCGCCCCCGGCTGCCCCTTCCAACTGCTCCGGCTATCACTTCGGCCAATTCCGTCGTGGTCTCTATCCGCCGGGCCCTGACAATCGCTCTAGCGATGCGTCGCGACCTGCGTTCCTCTCCCAACTGGTAGATGAGATCTGCAAGGTCGCCTTCTTTGGTTTCATTGACGATATCCCTTGCCGATCTTTCGACCGAGGGCCCGAATCGCATGTCAAGGATCGCTTCCTTCGAGAAGGCGAACCCGCGAGGGCCGCTGTCCAGCTGGAGCGAAGATACTCCAAGGTCGAGCAGGACCCCGTCGCAGGGGAGGTGTCCGTTCTTCGCAGCGGCCTCGACAATATTCACATAGCTGGTCTCGTCCAGGCTCACGCTCTCTCCGAACCTGGAGAGCCGGTCTTCGGCGACCGAAAGCGCTTCGCGGTCCAGATCGAGCCCGAGCAGTCGGGCAGGGGGATCGCAATGAAGAAGGATAGCCTCGGAATGACCGCCCTCACCCGTAGTGCAGTCGATGTAGAGACCTTCCGAACGCGGCTGCAGCGCCGCTACGACCTCTTCAACCATCACGGGCTTGTGACGTATCACCCGACTCCCTCAACAGAGCAATACTGCGTGCTACACTGTTAACGTGCTGGCCTTCTGGCATGCACCTTTAGGCCGGTTATCTCGGAGTCTCACAGATAGGCCGAAGTACGTGCAAGGGATTTTGAATACTGTTTTATACTTTTTCTAAACTTCGGCTGAACTAATCAAGAGCGAAGATGACCGATTCCAAGCATGAATTCACCTTTGCCGTGCTCACCAGCAGCGACGCAGGGTATAAAGGAGAGCGCGAGGACACGAGCGGAGACGCCGTTGTCGAGATGATGACGGCGGCAGGGTTTCGGCTCGTCGACCGAGACATCGTTCCCGATGAAGCCGATCAGATAGCCGAACGTCTCGTTTCCTGGAGCGATGGGGGAGACGTGGATATCGTCATCACCACGGGCGGCACGGGACTCGGCCCGCGGGACGTGACGCCTCAGGCCACCTCAACGGTCATAGACTTCGAGGTCCCGGGCATCGCCGAGGCGATGCGAACGGAGACGATGAGGATAACGCCCATGGCAATGTTGAGCCGTTCCGTCGTCGGAGTTCGCAAGGGGTGCCTCATCGTTAACTTACCCGGAAGTCCCAAAGGAGTTCGCGAGACCCTCGAAGTGGCGCTCAGGGCCGCATCGCACGGCCTCGAGATGCTCCGAGGCTGGCGTGGCCACCCTTCCCACTAGGGCACAACTCGTCCTCTTCTCAGTACGACAGTCCATTTGTAGGTCTACCTGCTGCACATGCGATTCCACGTTCTGACAATCTTCCCTCGTATGTTCGAGAGCCCCTTCGCTGAGGGTGTCGTGCATCGCGGCATCGAAGCGGGCCTGATCGAGCTGTTCGTTCACGACATTCGCGACTTCACCCATGACCGGCATCGCTCCACCGACGACTACACCTTCGGCGGCGGTCCTGGCATGTTGATGAAACCCGAACCGCTCTTCGAGGGAGTGGAGTTCATCCGCGATGAACATGACGTCGGCGAAGAAGCTCCCATCATGCTGCTGACGCCTCAGGGGGAACGCCTCACACAGCACTCAGTCGAAACGTTCGCCGTCGAGGACGACGTGATCCTTATATGTGGCCGCTACGAGGGATTCGATGAGCGGGTCCGCGAGCACCTCGCGACCCACGAGATCAGCGTCGGAGACTATGTCCTCAATGGGGGAGAGGCGGCCGCCATCGTGCTTGTTGAGTCGATCGCCAGGCTGGTGCCGGGTGTCCTTGGATCGAACGAGTCTGCGAGGAGCGACTCCTTCTCTTCCGGCCTCCTCCAGTACCCGCAGTACACACGCCCCGCGGAGTTTCGGGGAATGACCGTACCGGATATCCTTCTCTCCGGCGACCACGCCCGAATAGAGAAATGGCGCCGCCAGGAGTCCCTTCGACGGACATTCAAGCGCCGTCCTGACCTGCTCGATAGGGCAAATCTGTCCCCGGAAGACAGGGCCTTCCTCGATTCACTGCAGCAGTGACTTGGATTCCAACCGTGAAAAAAGCGAATACAGGCTGGTTACATGCTGGTTAAGGAATGAGGTCCGAATTCTACATTTCACGTAAGCCGGGCAATGATGCCATCTTTCGGTCCAGCGTCAGTACCACGACTCCCGCTCGGGAGTAGCCATCGGCTATGAGGCGGTCGAAGAGACCGGGACCGACGGCGGCTTCCAGGGCATCGAATACGGCCCGACCGTTCAACGGCGAAACCAGCCCGCTCCTCAGCACGTCCTTGAGACCGGCTCGCGCGTCCACCTTTGAGACGCCATAGTGATGTTGAACGGCGACATACGACTCCCCAATAACCTGGTTAGAGGCAAACACTTCCGCCCCGTCATCCTCGATCAGGGCACGCAGACGGTCCACGCAGCGCTCGAAATCTTCCGGCGGCTCACCCGTAAGAAGCCGCACCAGAATTGACGTATCAATCCCGCAGCGTGGGGTCATGGGGCTCGTTGCGGAAGGAGTCGATGTCAAAGGGTTCCGCGAGACTCCTTAGCTTGCCACGGAGGGGAGCGAGACGGGTAGGGTCGATTCTCCGGGGCCGAAGAGTGAACCCGTCCGGACCCTCCTCCAGCTCCAGATGGTCGCCTGGGCCCACCCCCAAAGCGTCCAGCACCCGGGCGGGGAAAGTGACCTGCCTCTTGGCCGTGACCTTCACTAGCATTCGTTGCTCCTTACCACAAACATACATTGAGTAAGGTGAATTGGTCAATAGAGCCAGATCTCAGTCAACTTGAACACGATGATCTTGCAGATGCCGATTTATCCCCTCTCCCGTCGCGGGCTGACAGGGGTAGGTAAAACAGACCTTTTGCTATAACTCTGTCCCCTTGCCTGTCATTCCGAGTGAAGCGAGGAATCTAAAATCCATAACCGCAAGACCGGACAGCCGGCGCTGCGCTTCTATCGTGACCAAGAACGATAACAGCACAAGTATCCCTTATGTCAGTTCCACCTTGTGATATACACCTTAGATTCTTCGACTCCGCTCTCAATGACACTCCCAATGTTGCGTTCTGGTGAACATAGACCCCCTCTCCCGTTCGCGGGAGAGGGCTGGGGAGAGGGCAAATGCCTACTCCTGTCAGCCCGCCTTAGCGATACTCAACCACCAATCTCTCCCCCGTCGGGGAAAAGATTCAGAGAGGGGGTCTTCGCGATTCAAATCACCAAGACTGGACAATTACACCGCTCGGATTCTGTTGCATCAGCTACCCCGACGGGATACACTTGTTGAGTTGCATTCGCGAGTAACTCAAGACTCGCCGCCGAACCCTTCAGACACTCTTCTCCATAGGACGAGCCCAAAATGGAAGCCCATCATCTTGCTCCTGTTGCGCCAAACCCGGAAGTCGACAACTTTCAACCTGGAGACTCGGTTAGAGTCACGATCATGGTTAAGGAAGGCGACCGAGAGAGGACGCAGGTTTTCGAGGGAGTCGTCCTACGCAGGCGAGGTCGCGGGCCGGGTGAGAGCTTTACCGTGCGCCGGGTCTCCCAGGAAGTCGGCGTTGAGCGGACTTTCCTCATCAACTCGCCCATCGTCCAGAGTGTCAAGATCGTTCGACACGGCAAGGTGCGCCGAGCGCGCCTCTACTACCTTCGTGGCCGCTCCGGCCGGAGCGCCCGCATCAGGGAAGACCGCCGACGCAGCGGACGGTAGTCGCCCTTCCTCGGTCAACTCATTCGGCGCTTGATGTGAGGCTGTTCAGCCTCACTCTCTCACACTAACCTGCGATCGACTGCATGGGGCCAATTGCTTTCAGCCCCACTTCCCAGCGGATATAATACGTTCCCACCCCAACACATCCTCGTAGTGCTCACTACGTAATACGCAAAGGATTCCTGATGTACAAGATTGGAACCATACCGGGAGACGGCACAGGGCCGGAAGTCACCGACGAGGCCATGAAGGTGCTGGCGGCAGTCGCCGAGAAGAATGGCATCGACTACGAAGTGGTCGAGTACGACATCGGCGGCGAGCGTTACAAGAGGACGGGCGAGATTCTTCCCGACTCTGTGCGCGACGAGCTCGGGACCTTGGACGTTGCCTTCCTCGGCGCCATCGGACACCCGGACGTCACGCCTGGCATCCTCGAAAAGGGGATCCTGCTGACGCTTCGTTTCCACTACGAGATGTACATCAACCTGCGTCCTGTAAAGCTGTACCCCGGCGTCTGGACCCCCATCAAGGACAAGGGGCCGGAGGACATCGACTTCGTCGTCGTGCGTGAGAACACCGAGGGCATCTACAAGGGCCTGGGGGAATTCCGGCACAAGGGAACCCCCGACGAGATCGCCATCCAGATTTCCGAGAACTCCCGGAAGGGTGTCGAGCGTTGCGTAAGGTACGCCTTCGAACTGGCCCAGACCCGCGAACGCAAGGAGCTGACTCTGGTGGGCAAGACGAATGTCCTCACGTACGCGATGGACCTGTGGGAGCGCACGTTCCACGAGATCGGCGAGGAGTACCCAGACATCAAGCTGGATTACGCACACGTCGACGCAACTTGCATGTGGATGATAAAGAACCCCGAATGGTTCGACGTTATCGTTACCGACAACCTGTTCGGCGACATCATCACCGACCTCGCCGCGATGATTCAGGGCGGACTCGGCATCGCCGCTGGCGGCAACATCCGGCCGGGAGGATTCTCGATGTTCGAGCCGATGGGCGGCTCCGCTCCCAAGTACGCGGGGCAGGGTGTCATCAATCCGCTGGCGGCAATCGGCGCGATGGGCATGATGCTCGACTTCCTCGGTGAGAAGACTGCAGCCAAGCAGGTGGAATCCGCGATAATGACGGTAACGTCCGAGAAGATTGAGAGCCTCAACGCCGGCAGGATGGGCTACTCCACCTCGGAAGTAGGGGACCTCGTCACAAGCTTCCTGTAATCAGATCGCCTATCTGCCTTGTGCCCACAACATCGCTGCCTCCCCTCGCGAGGTCCTGGGTACAGTAGCCTTCCGACAGCACGCCCTCCACGGCACGCTCGACCGCGTCGGCCTCCTCCGCGAGACCGAGAGAGTAGCGCAGCATCATGGACATGCTGTAGACAGCCCCGATGGGGTTCGCGATCCCCTGGCCGGCGATATCCGGCGCGCTGCCGTGGACAGGCTCGTACAGACCGAACTGGCGCTTCCCGCTGCCGTCGGCCCCCGGCGCCTCGGCAAGACTCGCAGATGGCAGCATCCCCAGCGAGCCCGTCAGCATGGCCGCCTCGTCCGACAGCAGGTCGCCGAAGATGTTGTTTGCCACGATCACGTCGAAGCGGGCGGGATTTCGTAGCAGCTGCATGGCGAGGTTGTCCGCCAGGACGTGCTCCAACTCTACGTCCGGGTACTCCTCGCCAACCTCCGTGGCGACCTCTCGCCAGAGACGCGATGACTCCATCACGTTGAATTTGTCCGTGGAAACCAGCCTGCCGCGCCTGGTCCGGGCCAACTCGAATCCCACTCTCACTACGCGAGCGATTTCCTCTTCGCTGTACTTCAGGGTGTCCATGCCCCGCCGCTTTCCCGACTTGGTCGACCAGCGCTTCTTCGGTTTCGAGAAGTACAGGCCGCCGATCAGCTCGCGCAGGACGATCAGATCGACGCCCTCCAAGTACTCCGGCTTCAGGGAACTGGCGGCATACAGGGCAGGATGCGACTTTGCCGGACGTATGTTGGCAAACAATCCAAACTCGCGTCGAATCTTCAGAATTCCTTGTTCAGGGCGGTCAGTGGCATCAGCCACGTCCCATTTCGGTCCGCCCGCCGCGCCGAATAGGACCGCGTCGACGTCATAGCAGGTCTCAAGCGTCTCGTCGGGCAGGGAAGTGCCGTGATTGTCGATCGCAATCCCCCCGATGGGACCAGTTCGCAAGTCGAATCTGTGGCCGAACCGTGTTCCGACCTCGTCAAGAACCTTGACCGCCTCACCGATGACCTCTGGTCCGATACCGTCACCGGGCAGGGCCGCAATTGTAAAGTCCAACGCTTTCCTCCATCGTGTCGCACTGATTGAACCGGTCGGGTATTATATCGGAACTAAGGGTGCGCAGGCCTGCGAAAATATGCAGGGTGTCCAAGAATCACTCCGTTCACCCTGAGCCTGTCGAAGGGTGGCAGCACCGTTCATGGTTCGACAAGCTCACCACGAACGGTCTGGGCAGACTTTTCGACACCACACGAGGAACGGTGAGCAATCTATGACGGTAACCACGGACGCTGTCATCATAGGCGGCGGAGTAATGGGGACGAGCATCCTCTACAACCTGGCGTCGCGAGGTGTGCGATCTCCCATCCTGCTGGAAAGAGACACGCTCGGCTCAGGGTCTACCGGCCGCTCCTCGGGCGCAGTGAGGATGCACTACTCCACGACCGTGAACGCCCATCTCGCCTGGGAGAGCCTGAAGATATTTCGAAACTGGGACGATGTTGTTGGGGGAGGGGACTGCGGATTCGTACACACCGGCTACATGGTCTTCGTGCCGGAGGAATCACACGACGGCCTCAGGCACAACATAGCTCTACAGCAGGCCGTCGGCATCGAGACGGAAGTCATCTCGAAGGGTGAGGCCCAGGAGCTCGCTCCCGCATTCGACTTCGCCGACGGCGAGTCCTACGCATGGGAGCCGCAGTCGGGTCACGCCGACCCTTCCGGCACAGCAATGGCCTACGCCGCCCGCTCACGCGAGATGGGAGCAGAGGTCGTCCTGGAA
This sequence comes from Dehalococcoidia bacterium, assembly GCA_963662435.1. Classification (GTDB taxonomy): domain Bacteria; phylum Chloroflexota; class Dehalococcoidia; order Lucifugimonadales; family VXLM01; genus VXLM01. The sequence continues at coordinate 1,031,333 of OY759598.1, forward strand.
TCGCCTGTCACCGATGTGGAGATCGCGAACGGCAGGGTCGTTGCCGTGCGAACCGCCACGGAGAGGTACGAGGCTCCCATCGTCGTGATTGCCACGGGCCCGTGGTCGGGACGCTTCATGAGCAAGTTGGGCTACGACCTTCCCCTGGAAGCCACAAGGCACGAGGTATTCCTCATCCGCAGGCCCATGGACAGGCTGCCTTCGCACCCAGGCGGCGGAGACATGGCGAACCTTACGTACTTCCGCCCCGAGGGCTCCGACCTCACGCTTGTGGGCAACGGCAACGACGAGGATGTGGCTGACCCCGACGACTACAGCCCATCCATTCGCGCCGACCACCTCGAAGACGTTTGGCTTCGCCTGGCTCGCCGCATCCCCGATATCGCGGACGGTGAGCTGTTCACCGGGTACGCCGGTCTGTACACTTCCACGCCGGACCTACATCCAATAATCGACCGGGTGGACGGCATCGAGGGGCTGTATCTATGTACGGGCTTCTCCGGACATGGCTTCAAACTGGCGCCCGCAATAGGTATCTGCATGGCGGAGATGATTCTCGAAGGCGAGTCGAAGCTGGTCGACTTCACGCCGCTGCGAATGTCGCGGTTTGCCGAGGGTAATCTCAATACCACAACGTACAAGTTCAAGGTGATAGCCTAGTATTCGATCTGATCGACAACACACATTGAAATCCCTAACGGAGGGGACCGATGATAATTTCTCCACGCTTGATCTCGACCGCTCTTGCCCTGTTTGCGCTCCTAGTTGTTGCAACGGTCTTCGGAGCGTGTTCAGAGCAAGAGTCGCCCCTCATCGCCGGGGACCTGTCCACGCCCACCTCCACACCCACCGTGCATGAACGGGCGGAAGCCGCGGCAGCCGCGACAGCCACCCCAACTGCCGTCCCGCTGCCGACCTCGGTACCGGTCGCGGTACCGGCTGCGACCACTGCACCAACCGCGATCCCAACAGAGCCACCGACGGCCACCGCCGAGCCGACAGCTACTGCAGTTCCGGCGGGACAGACGCCCGAACCCACGGCGGTCCAGGCCGGTGCGACTCCCGAGCCTCCTTCACCGACGCCTACTCCCGCGCCGCCACCGACGGCCACTGCGGTTCCGGAGCCCACCTCTCCACCGGCGATAGCCGTGGACCCGACCCACACACCCGTGCCTTTGCCGGAAGACTACAGCCTTAGAACGCACGGGCCTCCACCCGTCGAACTCATCAAGTTCGCCCAGTGGGATGAGAACCGCGTAAAGCTGGGCAACTGGGTAGCGGGATACATCATCGCACATGGACTCGATCACCCGGTCCGTGTCATCGAGATGGAGCCGGAGGAATACAAGGACAAACTCCCTCACGGCGACGTTGATATTGTCATGGAAGCCGATCCCGCCTGGGCGCAGCCCTATGTGGACGCGGGAGTGCTGATCCTGCTGGGTCCGCTCTCCGACGCCAGCCCCGACACGGTCGTCGCAGTCAACGCGAGCGTATGGAGTCGGGCCCCGAGGGTGGGGCAACTCCTTGAAAAGTATGGTTGGAACGGCGAGCAGCTGACTACCGAGTCTGCGAGGATCAGGGGAGGGCGCATAGCGGTCCGCGAGAACATCATCGGTCTCTCATTCATCGAGGACAATGGTCCGATTTGGAGTACGTGGGTAGATTCCGACACCGCGACGCGGGTCGAAACGGCCGTCAGCGATGGCAAGGTCGGCCACTGCCGCCAGTTCGAGGAGAGGCGCACGGCGAGCTTCACAAGGGTCTGCATAGACGATCCCTCGATTAGCATCACCGACAGCGCGCGGCGTGTTGATGCGTCCGCGCCGGTAGCCGAAACATCAGGCTGAGTCGCGCTGCCGCCTCAATTTCGCAGGGGCGGCGCCGCTAAGAGAGTGTCCAATAAGTCACCGGACCCGTTCGTGGTGAGCTTGTCGAACGATGAACGACCCTTCGACAGGCTCAGGGTGAACGGAGCTTTTGGACACTCTCTAAGCTACTTCACTACGATATTGACCAGCCTGCCTGGTACATAGATGGTCTTGACCACCTGCTTGCCGTCCGTGTGGCGCTGGACGTTTTCCGCGGCTATTGCGGCCTCTCTTGCGTCGTCCTCGCTCACGTCCACGGGCATTTCGACCTTGGCCCGGACCCTGCCATTGACCTGAACGACCAGCTCGATCATCTCATCGGCGGCCAGCTCAGCGTCGAACTCAGGCAGGGGCTCGTTGTGTATGCTCGTGGCATGGCCGGAGCGTTCCCACAGTTCTTCCGTGATATGCGGGGCCATGGGCGCCAACAGCACCAGCAGCTTTTCGACTGCCTCGTTCCAGGCAGCGGAGTCGACGTCCTTGGCTTCCCACGCCGAATTCAGCGTGTTGGAGAACTCCATCAGTCCCGCCAATGCCGTGTTGAACTTGAAGGACTCGACATCCCTCTCAACGCGCCTGATGGTCTTGTGAGTGGCGCGCGCCAGGTCGGCGTTGGCAGACTGGCCGGTAGGCAGGTCGTCCAGGATCCGCGAGTCCCGCTGGGCAATCTCCCAGACGCGGTTCAACCAGCGAGACACCCCATTGATGCCATTGTCCTGCCAGCTGCCTCCCTGGTCCCAGGGGCCGACGAACATCAGATAGCACCGGACGGCGTCCGCGCCGTAGGATGAGACGTAGTCGTCGGGTGCTGCTACATTGCCCCGCGACTTGCTCATCTTCTGACCATCTTCTCCCAGCAGGTGCCCTTGGTTGTACAGACGTACGAACGGCTCATCAAAGTCGATCAGCCCCAGGTCACGCATCGCCTTGGTGAAGAAACGCGCGTACAGCAGGTGCATTACCGCGTGTTCAGCCCCCCCGGTGTACTGGTCCACTGGCGCCCAATCTCCAATCACGCTCGGGTCGAAGGGTGCGTCGTCGAACTTCGGGCTCGCAAAGCGGAACTGGTACCACGAGGAGTCGACGAACGTATCCATCGTGTCGGTCTCCCGCACGGCATGTCCGTTGCAGTTCGGACAGGTGGTGTTCAGGAACCCCTCATGCAGCCCCAGGGGTGACTCGCCCGTCGGCCTGAATTCGGCGTCTTCCGGCAGCACCACGGGCAGGTCCTCGTCCGGAACGGGCAGGGTGCCGCAATCGTCACAGTACACGATGGGAATCGGTGTGCCCCAGTAGCGCTGACGCGAGATCAGCCAGTCCCTCATGCGGTAGCGAACGGAGCGATCTCCCCAACCCTGCGCTTCGACGTGGTCTGCTATAGCCTGCCATCCCTCGGAGCTCGGCATCCCGTCGAACTGTCCGGAGTTGGCTTGCGTTCCTTCGTCGATATACGCCTCCGACAGCGGGCTGCCGTCGTAGCCGGGCGGAGCTACTACCACCCTGATTGGCAGTCCGTACTCCGTGGCGAACTCGAAGTCGCGCTCGTCGTGGGCGGGGACGCCCATGACGATGCCTGTGCCGTAGCTCATCAGCACGTAGTCACCCACCAAGATGGGGACGCGTTCCCCGTTCAGGAAGTTGGTGGCGTATGCCCCTGTTGGGACTCCCGTCTTTTTCTTTTCCGTCGACAGCCGTTCGATTTCCGTCTGCCTTCGAGCCTGCTCGACGTAGTCCTCGACGGCGGCTCTCTGCTCGGACGTGGTCAGCTTCTCCACCAGCGGGTGCTCCGGGGCCAGCACGACGAATGTCACGCCGAAAATCGTGTCGATGCGCGTCGTGTACGTGGTAATCGTCTTCTCTTCCAGACCGTACTCCGAGATATCGAAGGCTATGTCGACACCCTCGCTTCGCCCGATCCAGTTGGTCTGCATCGTGTTGATCTTCTCGGGCCACTCGATCTTGGACTGGTCCAGCAACTCGTCCGCATAGTCGGTGACCTTGAGCAGCCACTGGTAGATATCGCGACGTACTACCTCCGCGCCGCACCTTTCACACCGCCCGTTCTCAACCTGCTCATTGGCCAGGACGGTGTTGTCCTTCGGACACCAGTTTGCGGGGGCGTAGTCCCTGTATGCCAGTCCGGCCTTGTAGAACTGGATGAACAGCCACTGGTTCCACTTGTAGTAGTCGGGCAGGCAGGTGACGAGTTCCCTGTCCCAATCGTAGATCGTCCCCATCGAACGCAGCTGCCTTCGCATGTTTTCAATGTTCTCCATCGTGCGAACATGCGGATGGATCCCATCCTTTATCGCCGCGTTCTCCGCCGGCAGACCGAAGGCGTCGAAGCCCATGGGATGCAGAACGTTGAATCCCTGCATCCGTTTGAAGCGGGCGTGTGCGTCCGAAGGTGCCATGGCGTACCAATGGCCGATGTGCAGATCGCCGGAAGGGTAGGGGTACATTGTGAGCTCGTACCAATTCGGACGCGGGTCGTCGTTCCGAACGGTGTGGATACCGCTCTTCTCCCAGCGCTCATGCCACTTGCTCTCGATTTCCGTTGGCACGTATTGTCCGGTCGCTTGCCGTTCTTGCGTGGTAGTCATGGTTCTGCTCCCTAGCTATTGCCCGACTTCAATATCCCGACCTGTCCCGTGCTCTGTACTCGACGGGTGCGGTCGCATTTGCCTTTATACGAAAAATACGAAAAATACGAAAAATCCCGTCCCCTGAATCAAGGGACGGGATTCTGAGTACACGTAGAATCTCGCGGTACCACCCTCGTTCCCCGGAACCGCGGTCTCGGCCCTTCGGGGCCAACAACCCTGCAAGCAGTAGTCCGGGACACTCGGCGACGATAACGGTGCCTACCGCCCTGACTTAGTTCCTGACCGGGTTCCTCCAATGTAGAAGAGTTCGCGGTGGTTTCAGCCAAGGGGCTCGAGGGCGAGTTCACGGTAACGCTAACGCTGAGGCTTCCAGCCGACGGCCTCATTCTCTATCGCGCGCCGCCCGTTACTACTCCCTGTTACAGCCTTTCAAAGCTATTCGATTGCTTCCAAACCTAGCACGCGCCGGAAAGGCAGTCAAGGAATTGTAACTGTTCAGACTTCGTGAGAGCGCTCAATACGCGCAGCCACCGTCATTCCGGCGGAGGCCGGAATCCACTCCCCCTTATACGCCCGACTGGCGAAGTCCCGGCGAGGTCCCGTTCACCCTGAGCCTGTCGAAGGGTGCCCCCACGGCGATACCCATCCGTCAATTCCCTGAAAATAACCCCCGTCCGATCTCCCGTAGGGGCGATTCGCGAATCGCCCCTACCGCCATTTTCATGTTTGGTGGTGTCGGTGACAGCTGACATGAGCGATTGCTACGAAAATAGCCGTCGTAGCTCCCCCACACCGTCATTCCGGCGGAGGGAGGAATCCAGTCTTCGGACCCTGTCATGCCGAGCCACAATTTTCATTCCAGGTGGTGAGAATGGCAACCCTCATGACATATTCTGAGGAGCGCAGCGACGAAGAATCTACAATCTCTCCCCCGCCGGGGGAGAGATACAGAAAGGGGGTCTTCGCCATTCAACTCACCAAGACTGTACAACTACGAAGCCTGCCCAAGGTTTGGTAGACCCGTGGTCGTATTGGTACAATCAACAGGTGGCGCCCGCGAGTTCCCTAAATCACCAGCCCGACGTGAAGTGACGAATGCCCCGCAAAACGCTCGACGAATTGTTTCAACTAGGCCCGCCAAGACGCGCGGAGGACGACTCGCGTGAGGAGATGAACGACGAGGAACAGCAATACGTGCTGTGGGGCCTCAAGGAAGACCAGGACATCTCACGAATTTCCGAGGCCCTTGCCGTTGATGAGAGGATCGTTTCACAGTTCTACGTCGGTCTCGTTAAGGACCCCGACATACTGCTCGATCTGGACATTATCGAGCCGATCGAAGACCAGGGTGTCACGATGTTCCGGTGCGTCGTGTGCACAGTCCATCTCAACTCTCCTGATCAGATCGACAGGCACGTATTGGCACACTTCCTCAAGGACGCCGATCTCGATGCTGCGATCGAAGCTCGCATAAAATCAAAGCGACAACACGTGCCGTCCGAAGAGTCCGGCGATCCTGAAGCTGTTGCCTTCGCGGACCCGGAACCTCCCTCTGTTGAATCCGCCGTGACGGTTGAACAGGAGGGCGGTGAAGACGAGTCACCCTCCGTTATACCCCCAGACGCTGACCGCGCAGAGATCCTCCAGGCCCTCCGCCGTCTGGCTGCCTTGCCCGATATCCCTGATCCAGCAAACGATGCTCCTGTCCAGGACGAGGCAACTGAAACTGACGATACCGAGGAGGAAACGCAACCGGAGCCGCCCGAAGAGGAGGAGACTGTCGACGTAGACAAGTCATTCGAGCGCCTGGCGGTGCTCGTCGACTCAGGAGAGAAGCCGACGGAAGCCGTCCCTGAGCCAGACGCAAGTATTCAGGTCGAACCGGAAACGGAACAGACCGCCGAAGAAGTTACTTCTCCAGAAGTACCTGACGCCGTGCCGGACGAGACGGCCCTCGTCAAAAGGCCCAGGCAGACAACCAACGGATCGCGGCTGACGGTCCACGATCCCCCAAGGGAAGGTCTTGCGAGGGTGCTCGACTACTTTACCGGATGGGCCCGCTCTGCAAATGCCGAGAGGCAGAGACGCGATGTCGTTGGAGGAATGGGCGGCGTCAAGGAGGCCACATCCGTAACAATTGAGTCTGGCACTATGAAGATTCTCTCGACGAGGATGCTCGATGTCGTCGATTATCGCGAGGTTCCCCTGTCTACCCAACTCTACGCGGGTGGCGTCGTCGTAGATGCAGGCACCATCAGCCGACATCTGGCGGCTGCCCTGGCTGACATGAAGGGGGCTCATAGGTCCCTGTACGCTGCCGTACCCGGTTATCAGTCGGCCATGCGGCGATTCGATCTTCCTGACGTTAGGGAGATCGACCCCAAGGAAGTAATACCCCGCGAGGCCCGACGTGTGCTCGGTATTCCCGTCGAAAACGCCGCGCTTCGCTGGCAGCGGCTGCCCGGAAGATCACGCATAGGGCGCTGGCTGGTAGCCGCCTCGTCCGACGCCTCCTTCTCGTCGATCTCGGCCGTGGTTAAGGGCACTGGCCACAAGATGCGCGCCCTTGAATTACGTCCGTTTGCCCTCACCCGGGCCGTCGGACATCCCACGGTGGTCTGCGTGTTCGTTTCTTCGGACGGCTGCGACGTGGCAATTGTCCGCGATTGGGAACCCCACACATACCAATCGGTCTATTGGGAGACCGGCTCGGTTTCCGACACCGGCGATCTCGTCAGGAGACTCACCGAGGTAGTCGAAAATACCGTGGACCTTCACAATCTCCACAACCCGGAAGTCTCCCTGACACCCGAAGTGCCGATAACTGTGGCCGGAGGGGAGACCGACCATCACCCCAACCTGGGGATCATGGTTGCCGCAAGCTCAGGACGGGACCTGGTCTTCGGCAAGAATCCCCTCAATGCCCCCAGCGACTTCCCTTACCAGTCACTCATAGTAAACGTCGGCCTCGCCCTCTACGACGTCTAGCCCTTTGCCGCGTTTCGCCACCGAATGATGTCGAAGTCCACGGTGGACTCGATCACCGCGTTACGCAGCGAGACTAACGAGGGCATTACTCTCAGTTCGACCTCGGCTTCAACGAGTGCCGCTACCAGGTCCACTATAGGCTCAACTACGATTGGCCGGACTTCGCGCGTGGCAACCCAGTACCCCGCACTCTCATTGCGCATAATGAATCCGTCCGAATGCAGGGTGTACCGGTAGATCGTTGTATCACGTAAGCGATCAAGCCATCTCGACTCTATGGCCGCAATCACGCTGGCGTCCGTGTGTCCGAAGAACGTTTCAGCGTCCTCAGTCGAAGTGCGGGGCGAATTCGTGATAATGATTCTCGGGCAGTCGCGTGGAAAATAGAACTGGTGGCAATGCGCGCCGTCCACCGCCCAAACGAGCGCCTCGTTTGACGCGCTGACCCTTACCGCCTGCGGCGCGAACAGCTCAATTGAGGGATCTTCGCTGAAGTGATAAAGGTAGTCCTGCTCTATGGAGGGTGAGCCAGCGGGTCTCATGGCGAACTATAGATAAAGACCGGGGCAGAAGGGGATACCTTGACAGCCTGAAACAAAAGTAATATAGTTACACGTAAGCATCTTGTATGCCCAAGGAGAACTCCATGAGCAAGAACAGCACTAACGACGACAAGTCGCTGTCGGAGCGGATCGAGACCATTGTAGACGAGTCCAAAGAGGCCTTCAAACAGGCCTACCAGACCTCGGGCGTCGAATCAATAGGCGAGAACGTTAAGGATGCCGTAGACCGGGCGATTTCGAGGCGTGAGAACGTGGTCATGGTCAGGTTGAACAACGAGAGCATCACGCATGTCGACGAGCTCGTTGAAGCAGGCGTGGTCGCAAGTCGCTCTGAGGCAGTGGCATTTCTCGTTTCAGAAGGCATCGGCGCTCAGTCCGAGCTATTCCAGCGAATAGGGCAGAAGGTCGAGCAGATCCGAAAAGTCAAACAGGAACTCCGAGACCTCCTCAGCGAAAGCCCCCCGGAATCCTCCAAGAAGGACGACTAAGGCAACGTCCATCCGAGAGTAACCCCTGTATCAGGGCGTTGCGCCCGTCGAAGTGGGCAGTTCCGCGGTTTGCGGAACTCGCGGAGAGCGGCATCGGATACTTGACGGGCCGAGTCAGTCCATGAGCACCTTGCCCGTCGCCGACCGCTTGCTGTAGGCCGAAGGCATCTTCGCATCGTTCTTGCGAGCCACCTCGTGGCATGCGTCTACACCTTCCATTCCCAGCCTGTGAATGGTCCCCAACGCGATGTAGGCCACATCCACCGCCTCTTTTACGGCCTCGTCGATCTCGCCGCGATTGAGCGCGCGGGCGTGCTCTCCCACCTCCTCGTCGAGCAGAGACAGTCTCTGCCTAAGGTCGTCGAGTGTCGTATCGACGCTGCTCATGTCGATCTGCGGAATGTCGAACCGTTTGTGGAACGCGTCCACGCTGACCGCCAGGGTCCGCACGCCGCGCACAAAGTCTTCTGTCTGCATAGTCCCTCCTTCAGGGCTATATGGTATTCTACCGAACCGGCCCGGGCACTACCCCTTTCGCAACAGCCATGACCCACCCAACACTGCACTGCGTACCCTGCAACACATCCCTGCAAGCCGACATGACGACCCTTGCCTGTCCCAGCTGCGGTCGTCCGTTGGAGGTCAACTACCCCGGCCACGACTACGGCAGGACAACTCCGCCTATGCCCGTATCCAGGAGTTCTCTTGAGTCCGTCACCCTCGGCGAAGGGGAGACGCCAATCATACCTCTCCCAAGTGTCGCAGAGCGCTTGGGATTAGAGTCGCTGGATGCCAAGCTGGAATACCTCAATCCGACTGGCTCCTTCAAGGACCGTGGCACCGTCGTCGTCATGGCGAAGGCCCTGGAGCACGGTGTGTCCGACGTCGTCGAAGACTCGTCGGGGAACGCCGGCGCTTCGGTCTCGGCCTACGCGGGAAGGGCGGGAATGAAGGCGCACATCTTCGCCCCATCGTCTGCGCCGGAGGCCAAGCTCAGGCAGATCGTCGCCTACGGAGCACAGGTGCACTCCATCCCCGGCCCGCGTGAGGCGACGACCGCCGCCGCAATTAAGTACGCGACCGAGAACGCACTGGTATACGCCTCCCACGTCCTCAGTCCGTATTTCGTCGAGGGAACAAAGCTATTCGTCTACGAGGTCTTCAGGCAGACCGCCGGGCGCCAACCGCAAGACATCATCATGCCGGTTGGCAACGGCTCCCTGCTGCTCGGCGCGCTCAAGGGATTCTCAGAGCTCAAGCGGGGAGGGCACATCGCGGAGATGCCGCGCCTCCACGCGGTTCAGTCCAAGAACGTCATGCCCATAGTTGCAGCCTACTGGGGCCTAGACGGCACACCGCAGACCCAGAGCACCGTGGCAGGCGGCATCGCCGTCGGAACTCCAGCGCGCCTCGAAGAAATCGTAACTGCCATCAAGACCACCCATGGCACCGCAACCGCCGTCGAGGAAAACGACATCCTTGCCTGGCGTGACACCCTCGCCCAAACCGAAGGCGTCTACGGTGAGCCAACCTCGGCAGCTGCCTTCGCCGGACTAGCCCAGCTGGCAGAAAAGGGAATAGTCCGACCGGACGCCCATGTGCTCGTCCCCATAACCGGCTTCGGCCTCAAGGACACGGGGTAGGGCAACTGCTCGAATACACTCACGCAGCGGGATGAAGTCTCTGAGCCTCATCATGCAATGCCCTTATCTTGACCGCGATAAAGTCGACCCGTTTGAGCACCGTATCGAGCGAGCCCCTTAGGTCGAGCGCGACGACCTCCAATCGCTTGCCGGAATTTCGGACGGTATACGTCGCCGTTTCCGCCTCACCCTGCGCGTAAATAAGAAGTCCGCCCGGCAGCCTTGCGGCCGTGACATAGGCATGCAATTGGTATAAGTCGGCGTTAGGCACACCTTCGACTCTTACGCGCTTGTATTTAGCGTCGCCCACGAATAGACATTTCGTGCCGTCCCACAAAGTGAGATCGGGTTCAAGTTTGACTCGGCTTGAATTGGCGAAGTAGATCCGGAGATTTTCCTTGAGCTGCTTGTCAGAGCGCAGCACATAAGGTGAATCTCCCAACGCCTCTCGCAGCGCCACCGTCACAAACTCTTGGAAGAGCACGTTCATATCCATGAGAAATCCCGTCGCCCGTACCGCGCCCCGCTTCGACTCGAACGCGCCGTGCCGCAGAATCAAGCGGGACAGGCCCACGACGTCACGGTAGTGCTCGTTGAGCCGGTCGAAGCGGACATCCGGCACGGACTTCGGGGAAAACTCCGCAGGCGAAACATTCTCAAGTGTCGCCGCGACTCGTCCCAAGTCCTTTCGCGCTTGCTGCGAACGGAGTCGCATTCTCCCCAGACGGAATGTCGCGGCCTTCACCAGCTGGTTTTCCGTGATGTCGTCGGTGAACTCGTCGTAGCGCACCTCGATAGGCAGGGGAATGCCGAACCTCTGGCGTATCTGGTCGGCGAACCTGATACGCCCGCGAACCGTATGCAACGCCTCTTCCTCTGTGCGGTACCCATGGAGGAGCCCACGTGAGAATGCCCTTCGCGCCGCAGCAGAAAGCGCAAGTGCCAGCGTGTCAGGTGGTGTCTCGACTTCTTCTTTAAACTCGAATAGCCGCTCTTCTTGTGCTCTATACACTCCCACTGCATAGCAAGCCAACGAGAGCAGCTGCGGGATACCGATCTTGGGCCGTATGAGCACGGAAAGGTCGCCGATCTCCACCGCGCCGACGGTGGAACCGGGAGTGAGACTATACGTACCCTCTTTGCCGATTACGGGTTCGACGGTGAGGCCGAGAGTTTTCTTCTCGCCTAGCAGCGCGTCTCGATGAGCGTCCGAGAGAGGATATTCGCTCGTCTCGTACTCCCGCAGGTCAATCTGACGCATCGCTTACGCCGCCGTCCTGATTGTTCGTGTCGCCTTCTCCGTCCGTAGAACCGCTATCCGCTTGGACGCTCGCCTTGAGCTTTGCGAGGTTGAAGTCATCGGACACCTCGTCTCCCCCAAACCGCCGTTCCTCTATGTAGGGAAGAACACTGTGCTTCCATATGCGCTCAGCCATTGCGTCGTCAAGCCCGTCCTTCATGAAATAGCTTGGCCCAATGGCGGCGTGCCGGTCGTCTTTGAGGAGTTCGTTAGCACGTTCGACAACGTCGGCGACCCACATAACCTCGGTCATATCCTTCGCTTCCAGCCAGCGACGGAGCACACCCCTCACAGGCTCTTCGTCCGGGTGGAATTCCACGAAGTAGAACCGCCGTCGCAGCGCAAGATCGACGAGTGCTATCGACCGGTCCGCCGTATTCATAGTCCCGATGATGTACAGGTTGGATGGCAAGGAAAACTTCCCTTCGTCCTCGTCCCGCTGGTACTGAAGCGTGATTTCTTCGTCGCGGTACTCCAGCAGGAAATACAGCTCCCCAAACACCTTGGCAAGATTGCCTCGGTTAATCTCGTCGATGATCAGAAAGTGCTTCACATTCCGTTCTTCGTCTTGCCGCGCGCTCTCGGCGGCCTGTAGCAGGGGCCCGTCCTTCAACTCGAATCCAGCCTGCCCATCCTCTGATACCTTCGGACGAAAGCCCCGCACAAAATCCTCGTAGGCATATGACGGGTGAAACTGCACGAGCGTCACCCGCTCATCCGACCCCGCAAGATGCTTCGCCAGCTTCTGCGCAACGTAGGTCTTCCCCGTGCCCGGCGGCCCCTGAAAGATGACCTGCTTCTTGTCGTCGAGGAGCGCCTTGATTTCGTGGAGGAAGCCTTCGGGTTCCGTGAGGAACAGTTCTTCGGCGAGAGACTTGAGATCAGGGAGAGGTGATGACGGCGATAGAGTAATTTGAGAGACTTCCTCTTCGCTGTCCGGGAGATTCCAGAATTCGGGGTACTTACTCATCCAAACCACACCTTGTGCGTCGAGGCGGTGTCGCAACCGTAGTCCACGTTTCTCTGCCTCTTCGATCAGTTGATCGAGGAAGCCAAGAGCGTGGATATACAGTGCTGCCTCATCCGCCCCTGACTGAGGGTTACCGTACCGGGTGAGTTTGTATATCTTGTGGAAAGCCTGTGTTTGGTACCATGGATACTTCTCAACGCCCAGCCCCATCAGCAAGGCCGACACAATAGTCGTGCGGATTCCCACCGAGCCTCCTCTTGCCGCTTCCGGGGGGAGCTTGTTGGCAAAAGTGCGGATGCGTTCGGCAAGCGACGAGTTGTTTTCCGTCTCCTTTGCCCAGAGACCCTGCAGCGCACTCAAAGCCACTTCCGAATTATTGGTATACCAACCGCGGAAGTGAGCTAAGATTCGCCAAGAAACCGGGTGGTTGGGCTTGAGAGCTTTGGTTAGTAGATTTGGCCAGTCGTCAGTACCCTTAAGGACAGCTTCTCTCGCTACTTCGATTTCCTCGAAAATATCGACTTTGTAGTCAATCTCACCTGCTTTCAGGCTGCCGGAGACGACACTAGCTTTGGCGCGTCTGATGAACTCGTCCCAAGGGTTGCTTTCTACCATCATTCCTCCTGCACGGCGTTGTGTGTGGCCGCTGTGATTCTAGTATAGTGAGTGAACGTGAGGCGGGCGGTCACGACCCGTGGAACGGGCTTATCATGGGAGCGTTTTCACCTACGAGAACTTGACAACGCCGGGTCTCAGTCGTAACCTATACTTGTAAGTGCGGAGTGCCCGGATCACGTGTTTCCTGTCTACAGGAGGGACGCCGGTCATAGCCGCACTCTTCCCAAGAATCCATCCTCACCATTCCCCCTTCCAGACTGTGAACCTAGACGGTGCATTCCATTGACTAAGGAACTTGTCGCGAGGTAGCAGGGCGTCTCCCTGTCCCATCCCCAGCCTTCGTTTCAAGAAATCCGTCAATTGTCCCTTTGCCTGCGCTCTCTTAGACGTGGAATTGTAGAAACCCGTATGGTTTTTGATGTCAAACTGCACGCACCCCAGAAGCACATCCACGATCTGCAAGTAAATGGACATGTCGGATGTGGCTCTCAAACACCCTTTCACCGAAGGAACCGTGCATAGAACGTCTTCAAGATGCGCGTCCGACTTCTTTGGTTCCCCCTGCAGGTCCACGATTGCGAACACGTCCCGTGTCAGCCGCTTCTCCAACAGCGTCCTGACGAAGTGCGCGTACGCCGCCCATTCGTTATTGTCCCATCTTGCCAGTCCGGCTTTGGGATCGAGCCTATTGAGCATCAGACAATGGAATTCGAAGCTTGAGAACGAGAAGTATAAATTGAGGATATTTATGTATTGCTGAAGGTTGGATCTGGTGACCTCGCTAAATTTGTACTCGTGATGCCTCGTCGACCACATCATGCGATCGACCTCCTCCACTGTTGGGAGAATGTCTCTTGCCTGGATATCCCTTCTGATCTCCTTGCGTTTCGTTGCCCGATCTTGAATAAAGTTGTAGTGCAATCGATAAAAGCTGTCGGTTATCTTGCTCGTCTCGGGCACGACAAGTATTCCAATGCCATAGATTGGTTGTTCCCGAACCGATCCGTTCAAAACGCCGGTCTCGTCTATAAACACGGGGCAGACTTCCATAACTGACCTACCCCGCCGCCTCGAACGCCGCCCGGAACCCCTCCAACGACCCTTCCAGCGTCGCGTCGCTGACGCAGTACGAGATGCGGAAGTGACCCGGTCCTCCGAATCCACTTCCCGGGACCACCAGGACGCGATTCTCTCTGAGCATGCCGGTGAACTTCACGTCGTCGTCGATGGGGGCCTTCGGGAACATGTAGAACGCGCCCTGGGGCTTTACGACCTCATAGCCAATGTCCGTGAGGGCTCCATGCATGAAGTCGCGTTGAGCCTCGTACGTGGCAACGTCTACCGTCACCGACTGCAGGTTCTTGACGATGTACTGCATCAGCGCGGGAGCGTTGACGAAGCCCAGAGTGCGGTTGCTGAACGTGAGTCCGTCCATGAGTTCTTCCCTGTCTGAGTACCTAGGGTTAACGGCGATGAACCCGATGCGCTCTCCGGGCAGGGCGAGGTCCTTGGAGTGCGACGTGGCCACGATGCTGCGAACGTGGTGCTCGAAAATGTGGGGGTACTCAAGGCCGTCGAACAGGATCTTGCGGTAAGGCTCGTCGCTGACGAGAAACACTTCCGTTCCCAATTCGGCTTCCCGTTTACGAATGACCTCGCCCATCTCGGCAAGCACTTCCCGGCTGTACACCACTCCGGTCGGGTTATTCGGCGAACTGGTCAGAACGATCCGAGTCTTGGGGCCGATGGCGTCCGCCAGGGCATCGAGATCGGGCAGGAAGTTCTCGTCGGCCGGGACAACCTTGCACGTCGCCCCGTGGTTGTCGGCATAGAAGAAATACTCGACGAAGTATGGGGCGAAGATTACAACCTCGTCTCCCGGATCGAGTAGTGTGTGCAACACGACGTTGAGCCCTCCGCCTGCCCCTACCGTCATGAGAATCTCGTCGGCGGTGAAGGGTAGGGCGGTCTCCTTGCTCAGCTCTTCGGCGACGGCAGCGCGTGTATCAACGTGTCCAGCATTGGGCATGTATCGGTGAACGCCGGGAGTCGGGTCTTCTGCGAACCGGCGCAGCTCGTCATAGAACTCCGGCGGCGGCTGCATGATCGGGTTGCCGAGCGACAGGTCGAAAACGTTCTCCTCACCGTACTCCTGCTTCAGCGCGATGCCCTCCTCGAACATTCGCCGGATCCACGAGCCCTGCTCCATGAACTGCTTGATCTTCCTGGACACCGCCATTGCCTTCACCTCCCAAGTCCTGACTGAAGGGCGAATGTATCAACGGGGAGAAGAGATGGCAAGTGAAAGCAGGGAGTATCAGAAGGCGGGCAGGGCCTCTCCATAGGCCGTTCACGCTGAGTCTGTCGACGTATGAACGGACGACCCTTTGACAAGCTCGGGGCGAACGAATGGGACAGCCCACCTACGACATTGGAAAGGCCGTGGTTCTGGAGTACCCGACTGATACGGCGGTTCCCCCCGTGCTACAATGTGGACACCGGTTGAACGATGGATAATTCGACGAAAACCATCTACATGGACCATGCCGCCACGACTCCTGTGCGCCCCGAGGCGCTGGAGGCGATGCTGCCTTACTTCGGCGTCAGTTTCGGCAACCCGTCCGGCATCTACACGCTTGCCCAGGAGGGACGCAAGGCCGTAGACGACGCCCGCGAAACGGTGGGTCAGGTGCTCGGCGCCCGCATGAGCGAGGTGGTCTTCACCAGCGGCGGGACGGAGTCGGACAACACCGCTATCAGGGGGGCGGCCCTGGCGCTCAAGAGCACCGGCAATCACATCATCACAACCGGTATTGAGCACCACGCCGTGCTCCACACGTGCCACTCCCTCGAACAGTCCGGATTCGACGTGACATACCTTGACGTCGATTCGGACGGGCTGGTCGATCCCGACGAAGTTGGCAGGGCGATCACCGACCGGACCGTCGTTGTCAGCGTCATGTACGCCAACAACGAGATCGGCACCGTGCAGCCCATTCCGGACATATCGAATGTCGTCTCGTCCGAGGCCAAACGGCGGAGGCGCACCATCGTCATGCACACCGACGCCGTGCAGGGCGCGGGATATCTCGACCTCAACGCCCGTTCGCTCGAAGTGGACATGCTGAGCTTGTCGGCACACAAGATCAAGGGACCCAAGGGAGTCGGCGTTCTCTTCGTACGTCGCGGAACTCCCCTCGAGGCCCAGCAGACGGGTGGGGGACAGGAACGCCAGCGACGCTCCGGAACGGAAAATGTGCCCGGTATCGTAGGAGCAGCCGTTGCACTGAGCATGGCGGAGGCCGAGCGCGACGAGGCTGTTGCCCACACGAGCCGGCTGCGCGACCGAATCGTGCAATCGATATTCGAGCGTGTCGACAAGGTACGGCTGAACGGCCACAGCACTCGGCGCCTGCCCAATAACGCCAACCTGTCCTTCGACCATATCGAGGGCGAACCGGTCCTGCTCGGACTCGATCTGGCAGGAATCAGCGCTTCGAGCGGCAGCGCGTGTTCGTCTGCGTCACTTGAACCGTCACACGTGCTCACTGCCATCGGCCTGACGGCCGAACAGGCGCAGGGTAGCCTGCGCATAACGCTCGGCCTGGACAACACCGACGAGGAGGTCGACTACCTGCTCGACGTCCTGCCGGGGCTCGTCCACAAGCTGAGGGGAATGCCCTCCCTCTCGGCGGTCGGAGGATAAACCCCTTCACCAATCGAGGCATCTAATCCACAGAGGCGTGGCGATTAGTGTCCTGTATCGGGAGATTCATTGAACAGATCAGCGCGCGAAAATCCTCTCTCCCGTCGTGGGAGAGGGCTAGGGTGAGGGTGATTCCCCTCGAAACACGCCCATTCACCTTACACACCGAACTTCAAAAACAGTAATCTGGAAAGGCTCCCTGCAAATCAGGGCAGTCGCTCCGCCGAATAATCACAATCGAACTGGAGGAATCATGGCACATCCAACCGAAGTAACGGACGCGACATTTGAAGACGAGGTCATCAACTCAGACATCCCCGTACTCGTGGACTTCTGGGCCGACTGGTGCGGACCCTGCAAGATGATCGCGCCCATTGTGAACGACCTCTCCGAGGAGTACGACGGCAGGATAAAGGTCGCCAAGCTGGACGTGGACGCGAGTCCCCAGGCCGCGATGAAGTACGGCGTGCGCAGCATCCCCACGCTCCTCATATTCAAGGGCGGCAGCCCCGTCGACACCATCATAGGCGCCGTGCCGCGAGGCAAGCTCAAGGGCGCGATGGAAGCCGCGCTTAGCTAACCTACACGCAAAATACGGGCAGGGGGACCTTGAATCTGTCCTCCTGCCCGCGCTTTTGCACCACACTCACACCTCGCGGGAGCGGATGGGCTCCGGTGGGCCCTGCGGTCTTCAAAATCGTTGGTCCCGGTGCTTCCACCGGGACGGTGGGTTCGACTCCCTCGCGCTCCCGCCACTTTTTCCTGATTCCAGCCCTATCCGTCTGCCCTTCGACAGGTTGTTTGCATCGGACCTGAGTGGGCGCACGCGGGCTTTCCAGTCGATGGTGGGCGGCGGAATGTTGCTCAGTCTGGAAAGTGATCGTTTCTGCTTCACGTGCGGGCCCGATGTAGGACTTCCCGTCCATGCCCGGCCCGCGTTCAGTAGGTCTACATGGTGTGGCCTGCCAGTCGTTCACGTAGCGTTCTCCCTGGACGCCGACGAAGTCTCGTGCGCTCGGTGTAGGGCATTGCAGGGGCAGCGACGCGAACACCCGAAGGCGGCCACCATAGCTTAGGACTCATTGACTCTGAGGAGGTCCGCAGGGTCGCGGATTTCTCTACACCTGTTCATTTTGGTCACTCTCCACTATTTCATCTAGACAGGGTAGGATACTTTGTTAGTATAGTGTGATAGAAAGTGTGTTATAGTTTATGTATCACTCTCTACAGAGGTAGCCATGAGCAAAAGCGGCGCGGAGTACCAAAAGCATCAGTTAAATATCTGGCCTGAGGACCAACGGGCAATTAGACAGATCGCCCTCAGTATGCAGAGATTCGGGTACTTGCAAGGAAATCCTATCGTCCTTTACGAAGGCAAGATACTTGATGGATGGCTTCGCTATCTTGCCGCCCAGAAAGCGAGAGTCGAACCATCTTTCACGACCTTCGAGGGTAGCCGTGATGATGCGTGGGAGTACTCGCTAAGCGTTAACACTGTCCGCAAACACTACACCAAAAGGGACCTTGTCGAGATGTCTCTTAGCCTTCGACGCATGGTCGAGGACCCCGATTTCTACGGTGTTGGTACGGATGAAGAGATCGCTGTCCTGTCCGGATGTTCTGTGAGCTACGTCAAGCAGGTGAAAGTGAGTATGGCGCCATGAGAACAGTAAACCAGCAAGGCGGATTTTCTCACAGACTCTCAGAAACGCCGTGTAGGGCAAGAAGAATGACAGGAGTCAAGAAAGTATGGATAGCTCGCTAGCCGAGACTTTGTTTGTGCCGTGGTGGAAGGTGATTCTGTACGGTCTTGCCATTGCAATTTCAATAGTGGCCATTCGGGTTAGTATCAAATTTGATCTGAACGAGTGGTTGAATCGAAGAAGAGAGGGTAGGCTGCTAAAGGAGAGACACAAGATCGTCGACCAGTGCAGGCATGGGTGGACATTGTACCCCAGTAGTCCTTTCTCAACTTGCAATGGGTGCCAAGCCTGGATTTCTACACCTATCTTATTGACAGCGCGTCAGTTGGGCGATGTTAAGCCTATGATTTTGGCCGAGTATCAAGGGGCCGTCCTTAGGTCGAAAGGTGGACCGAAAGGCCCGATAGTCGTGAACGACTACATCGGCCGAAGAGATTGAAGCTGTCATACCTTTACGAGCAGTCTGGGCACACTGGCAACAAGGTTGTAACCGGCGATTCCGTCTAGTGGGACTGTCCATTTTGGACAGGGGCACACCAGTCACAAAGTGATAACGGCTGTCAAAATACAATTGCCCAGGCGGGCCGCTCAAAATCCTCTAAACCCCTTGACAGACTGGCTCCGGGCATTTTGTGGCAGCCCTCGCGCTCCCGCCACCCCCCCTGCAAGCCCACCAGCCACCGACACACACGCGAAAGCGGGTATCCAATCCCCTCTCCCGTTCGAGAGTGCGGGTTGTCCCACCCCCCAACCACCACCCCCCTTCGCTGACAACAACTAGAACATTTCATAGAATTCCGATAGAATTCCCGTTCGATTGGGTATCGTTCGTGCGAAATTCGTGGTAATGTGACTTATTAAGAACCCATTCAGGGGAGGGTTACCGATGGTAAGCAACGGAAACGATCGGCCTGATAATACCCACGAAGACCCGGTTCTCGTTGTCGTCCAGCTCAGCGGCGGCAACGACTTCATGAATACGGTGGTGCCGTACTCCGACCCGCACTACTACGACCACCGTGCCACCCTCGGCGTCCCCGAGGACAACCTCATTCCTATCAATGAGGACCTGGCGTTCCACGGCAACGCCGCGCCGCTCAAGGAGTTCTGGGACGACGACAAGCTGGCGATAGTGCAGGGAGTCGGCTACCCGAATTCCAGTCGGTCGCACTTCCGCAGCATGTACATCTGGCATACGTGCGAGCCCGACAAGATCTCTACAGAGGGCTGGCTCGGCATGACCACCGGCCAGATCGACCCCGACACGGAGAACGTCCTTACGTCCGTCAACTTCGGGAGGGGACTGCCCCAGGCGCTCGTGTCCAAGGGCGTGCCCGTCACGTCCGTCGGAAACCTCGACAACTACGGCCTGATGACCGGCCTCGACGACGAGGAAGACCGGAACGAGACCCTCGAACGCTTCAAGGAGATGTACGCGCCCGCCGTCGGCACGGGAGCCGTGATGGACTACCTCTCGGAGACCGGCCTCGGCGTGCTGGACGGGGCGGGCGTGCTCAAGAAGGTGCCGGGGATGTACAAGTCGGATGTCGAGTACGGCGGCAACGAGATTGCGCGAGGCCTCAAGGACGTTGCGCGAGTCCACCTGGCAGACGTTGGGACTCGCATCTTCTACACGAACCACAACAACTACGACACGCACTCGAACCAGGCGCCCACGCACACCACGCTCATAGGCGATCTCTCGCGGGCCATCATGGACTTCTTCCAGGACCTGGAGGACCACGGCAAGGCCGACAATGTGGCCATGCTCGTGTTCACCGAGTTCGGACGAAGGGTTGCCGACAACGGCAGCGGGACTGACCACGGCGCGGGCGGAGGCGCGTTCCTCATAGGGAACAAGGTCAAGGGTGGCCTCTACGCCGAGTATCCGTCACTTGCCCCGGGCGACCTGATCGAGGGCGAGGACTTGCAGCACACCTACGATTACCGGGGTATGTACGCCTCGATACTCGAACAGTGGATGGACGTTGACTCGAAGCCCATAGTAGGCGGCACCTTCGAGCAGATCCCCGTCTTCGCCTAGATTCAGGACAACTCGGCAAGACTCCCGCCCACGCATAGTCTCTCCTCCAATGGGGGAGAGACTGACGCATCTCCCGTTCAGCCTGAGCAGCTTCACGCCCCGCGCCGAGTCCGTACCGGGGTGTCAGCAACTGCCATGCAATCACCTTTAGTCTCTCCCCCGCCGGGGGCTGACAGGGGTAGGCAAAACGGATTTGTAGCTAACGATCCCGCCCCGTCTCTCTGTCATTCCTGCGAAAGCGGGAATCCACTCCCCCTTACGCCCGACCGGCGAGGTCCCGTTCACCCTGAGCCTGTCGAATGGTGCCCCCCACGGCGATACCCATCCGTCATTCCTCCAAAAAACCGTCCCATCTCCCGTAGGGGCGATTCGCGAAACGCCCCTCCTACTCCGCCCCGCTTCGCTCAGAATGACAGGGCCGGGTTGCTTTCTGGTTAATGGAGAGTGGAGCGATAGGCAAATACCTACCGCTGTCAGCCCGTCGGGGCGATACTCAACCTCCGATCTCTCCCCCGGCGGGGGAGAGATACAGAGAGGGGGTCCCACGCGGCTACACAGGACCAACTCCGACCCTGTCGCGTGGTGGAGCAACGTGCTCCCCCTAGTTCGACCGCTCCGGGTCATACTTCCGGGCCGTTGGTTCGCTCCGTTCGGACTTCTGGCCTTTCAGGAGCTCGAACAGCCGGTTCGCCTCGTAAGGGTTCACGTCCGGGTCCCAGATGTTGTGCTTCTCGAAGTAGACGACTGGCGGGTACCACAGGTTCCACGTTAGCGGCCACTCCTGGGCAATGGTCACGTACTTCGGCTGTTTTTCGGGATCGGGCACCAGCATCAGGACGATCGTGAGTGCCACTGCCAGGATCATCCCCGGAATGAACAGGATTGGCCTCGTCCAACCGTAGTTGAGCCATAGCCAACTGCTTCCGACCAGCATCCCCCAGAAGGGGATCCACAGGGCCGAAAGTAGCATGAAGAACAGGAGCCCACCGATATAGAAGAGCCCCAAAACCCTGCCGAGATGGAAAATAATCTTGAAGAGCGATTGGCCCAGATAGTCAACCGGCTTCAGGACGAGGATGAGCACCCGGGCAATGTAGTAGACCACAAAGCGGGCGATCATCGTGAAGAGATCACCCGGAGCGTTTCTTCGGGCGAACTCCACACGAGTTCGCATGTCAGGTATTTTCCACAGCCAAGTCACGTTGTGCAGATCTCCCTGTGTCCGTACCTGAGCCGGAAAATGGGACTGTCCATCAAATCAATCGTATCACAAGGGCAGGGTGGAAGCTTCGTAGCGGACCGAACGCTGCCGGATGCTACTTGGTGGCCGTGTCCCCCGCGACCATCGCAAGCGAGTCCGACCGTCGGAACGTCGACCTCCAGACGGCGTAGATGCCTACGGCAACGACCATGAGCATCACGCCCATCGAGGCCAGCGTAACCTCCAAACCGAAGCGGTGGATAAGGAGCCCGGCGAATATCGGCCCCGCCACCTTCGCGGAATTCTTCATCGCTCCGACGAGTCCCATGCAGGCGCCGAGGTCACGTTCGCTTACGGCGGTGGATACCGATGCCAGCGCGGAGGGGAATACAAGGGCTTGCGCCACGCCAATGAGAACGGCTGAAAGTACAAAGGTTACAGGGTCATCCCCGAGCGATAAGGTCAGCAGGCCGACCGCCATGGCAACCATGCCGAGCGCAACGGTCGGCATGTGGCCGAGCCGGTCGCCTAGTCGTCCGCCAAGGGGTGCAAGGATAAGATGGGTGCCCTCCTGCAGGGCGAAGTACGCGCCGACCACCGCGATGTTCACGCCCTTTGAAAGGGCGTAAACGGGCAGGAATGTCTTGAGCGCGTACTCGGCAACCAGCACCTGCGCGCTCATTCCCCCCGCCAGCCACACGCCGGACGAGCGGCTTGCAACGGAGATTCCCCGGAGCGCCTGTTTCAACAGCGGCGGTCTCTTCTCACGGCGCGCGGGCTTCGTCTCCGGAAGGAGGGCGACCGGCACGAACGCGACGGCGCTCAGCAACCCGACGATCGTAAACACCTGGACGGGGTCCAGCCGCAAGAGCAGGATGCCCGCAGCGGCGGGACCGACAACGTACCCGGCGTTTCTGGCCATGGAGAACCAGCCCAGCCTCTCAGCACGGCTGGAGGTGGAGAGCTCTACCACGTAGGCAAGCGTAACTGGGCCATAGATCGCCGTAGCCAGGCCATGGATGATACGGACAACGACAAGCTGCTCCGGCGAGTCCACGAACCCGTAGACGAAGGGCATGCCCGCGAACACGGCCGTTCCCGCAAGCAGCCAGATTCGGCGTCCCGTACGGTCGGAGAGTATCCCCACGAACGGCTTGAGCACCATGCCGGTCAGAGTGGAGACCGACACGATGAAACCCAGCAGCACGTCGCCTGCGCCCAGGCTCGCGGCGAACAGGGGAAGCAGCGGCGTCTTACCCATCTGGTACGCAGAACGTACCAGGAAGTCCGCCGCCGTTACACCAAGAAAGCCCCGTGAGCGAATCACACCCTACGCCTTCGGGATGATTGCGGGGATCTCAAGTTCATGCAGGGAGTCGACAAACCGCTGCAGGTCGTCGCTTTCGAGCTGCTCCAGCCTCCCAAGCGCACTCCCGGCCCTCTCTGAGAGGACGCCGTACACGTCGTGCTGCTGTGTAGTCGGAGCGGAGTCCGCAGAGGATACCGCTGCCATGAGTTCCTTCAATTTGAACCCCACGCCGGCGGGCAGTTCTATGCGGTCGAGCCCCTCCTCGCCAATGACTTGGGTCTGGATCATTTCCAGCTCTATTGAGTCGAGCGAGTCGTTCAGGCCGCCCGTCACCTCGGACAGCGCATCGCCCTTGCCCACGGATGTCGCTCTCGCTGACCATTCCGCCACCTGTCCGCGGATGCTCCTGATGCGGTTGATGCCGTTATGGACTTCGGTGACCTTGTCCCGCACCTGCAGCATGAGGTCAAGCTGTTCTCGTAGCTCATCGGCCGAGGTGGACACGCGCGGGTCTTGCTTTATCGTCACGTCCCGGCACACAGTCTTTCCAGCTACGGTGAGAGAGACCGAATACGTTCCCGGCACCACCAGCGGGCCCTCTATCGCCCCGGACTTGGCGCCGTCCTCCGAGACCTTGGACGACGAGTCATGGCGCAGGTCCCAGATGTACCGGTTCATGCCCTCTTTCACTGGAAGGAACGGTCCCGCGGGCTTTTCCAACTCGGACATATCATCGTAGCCGCAGGGCTTGGGCCGTACTTTCCGCACGACGTTGCCATCGCCGTCCGACACGGTCAAGACCGCGTCGTCCGCGGGCGCATCACCTACGTTATAGTGGAAAATTGCCCCCGTCGGAGGATTGTTTCCTGCATCGAGGAAGATGGAGTGCGCCTGCTCGTTCTCGTCCTTTTCTTCTACCCAGGCCGCCGCCGATCCAAGACGCAGCATGTACCTCTTGCCGTCTCCCGATGACCTTCCGGACGTCATCTGATAAGCACTGCGGACGACGCTTGCCGGCTCGAACAGGTGGGGTCCGGAACCGTCTGCCGCGTCGGGTGCCTGTCTGAGGTGCGTCAGGTCGTCGAGAATCCAGAACGAGCGCCCATGAGTGGCCACGGCAAGCTCATTGCCTCTTACCTTCATGTCGTGCACCGCCACCACTGGCAGGTTGACCTGCAGCGACTGCCACGACCCGCCGTCGTCGAATGAGACATGGATGCCCATCTCGGTACCGGCGTAGAGCAGGCCCTCTCGCTCGGTGTCCGCCCTGACGACCCATGTGTACTCGCTCTCCGGTATGCCGTCGGTAATCCTCTGCCACGTTGCACCATAGTCCGAAGTCTTGAATAGCAGGGGAGTGTTGTCGGCGAGACGGTACCTGTGTGCGGCAACGTAAGCAGTGGCCGCATCGTGCGGCGAAGGCTCTATGATCGCAACGGTTGCCCACTCCGGCAGGTCGGGGGGAGTAACGTTGTCCCACGAGTCGCCGCCGTCGCGCGAAATATGAACGAGTCCGTCGTCAGAACCCGCCCAGAATACGCCCGGCTCGTGGGGAGACTCGACGAACGCGAATATCGTCCCGAAATTCTCCACGAAGGTCGTGTCCTTCGTGATCGGTCCGCCGGAGGCCTCCATCTTGGAGCGGTCGTTGCGCGTTAGATCGGGGCTTATCGCCTCCCAACTGTGCCCTTCGTTCATCGAGCGGAACACGACCTCCGCAGCCACGTAAAGCGTCCCGGAGTCGTGGGGCGAGAAGACGATGGGGTATGTCCACTGGAATCGGTACTTGTGGTCCTTTACGCCCTGGCCGTAGACGAATTCCGGCCAGACGGAGACGATCTTGCTCTGGCCAGTCTTGTGGTCGTAGCGGTGCAGCGAGTCGCCGCCGCCGGAGGAGCTGCCTATCGCACCGGAGAAGACGATGCTGGAATCGTCGGGATGGACTGCTATCTGCCCGCTCTCCGAGCTGCCGACAAAGTAACTGTCTCCATAGAGGATGGCTCCCTTCTCGATGTCGCGACTCGCCGTGCTTATCGCGCTGTTGTCCTGCTGCGTAGCATAGACGCGATAGGGATAGTCGTTGTCGGCGTCCATCCGATAGAACTGCGCCGTCGGCTGGTTGTAGATCGTCGACCAGGAGTCCCCGCCGTTGTAGGTAACGCAGGCCCCGCCGTCGTTCCCTTGGATCATCCGGCGCGGATTTGCCGGATCGATCCACAGATCGTGGTTGTCCCCGTGAGGCATCGATACTTCGTTGAAGGTGCGTCCTCCGTCTGTCGACTTCCAGCACTTGAGATTCAGAATCCATACCGTCTCCGAGTCCTGTGGGTCGCCGAAGACATGGCAGTAGTACCACGGGCGCTGGATGAGCTTCGGGTCGTCCGAGACCAACTCCCACGTCGCCCCCAGGTCGTCCGAACGGTAGAGACCACGGTCTTCAGCCTCTATGATCGCCCACACGCGCCCGTCCTTGGCAGGGGAGGCGGCAACGCCCATACGCCCCTTGATGCCGCCGGGAAGCCCTTTGTTCCCGCTGATGCACTCCCACGTGTCGCCTCCGTCGGTTGTGCGGTAGAGTGCACTGCCGGGCCCTCCGGAGGAAAAATTCCAGGGCTTTCGGCGGGCGTCCCACAATGCGGCGAACATGATGCGCGGATTGTTCGGGTCCATCGTGAGATCGGCCGCGCCGCTCCTCTCGTCCCCGAAGAGCACGCGCTCCCACGATTTCCCGCCGTCTGTCGTACGGTAGATACCGCGCTCTTCGCTGTCGCCGAAGATATCGCCCAGCGCCGCGACGTAGACGATGTCGGGATTCGTTGGATGGATCCGTACACGCGATATGTGCTTGGTTTCCCTTAGCCCAACGTGGGCCCACGACCTGCCTCCGTCCGTGGACCGGTAGACACCGTCTCCGGCCGAGACGTTGCCCCGCGTGCATGCTTCGCCGGTCCCCACGAATATCACGTTGGGATCGGAAGTCGAAACCGCGATTGCGCCGACAGCCGCGGAACTGAGAAAACCGTCGGAGATGTTCCGCCAGTAGGTCCCCCCGTCGTCAGACTTCCACACGCCTCCGGCACAGGCGCCGAAATAGAATGTCGCCAGTTCAGTTGGATGCCCGGCAACGGCGACGACTCTGCCGCCACGGTGGGGACCGATGCTTCGCCATCGCAAGGTGCTCAGAAGGGCCGGATCTACGGTGGGTGTCGCTGTCATGTTTTCTTTCCTTATTGGGAGCGGTACTATACGAGTCGCGCGCGAGCGCGACGGGTATTCTCGCAGATGGTGACACGCACTTCAACGGCGCTAATCGACAACGGCATCGTCTCGGCTCGCATCGTCTCCTTCGCACCTTCACTCCCCAATTGAATGCGAATAGGAAGTTGGCAAGAATGAGGTCGCAGCTCTGATCGAACCAGGAACCGCAGACCATGATTGACATTGCAATGGCCGTCGTGTGGGTCCTCGCTTCCTACCTGCTCGGCATGGTCTCCTTCGGCGACATCGTTGCCAGGATCGCCGGTGTCAACATTCGCGAGACAGGCACTAAGAACCCGGGCGCTGCGAACTTCTATAGGGAGGTCGGCCCCAAGTACGGAATCGCCGTCTTCGCCGTGGACATTGCAAAGGGCGCCGTCGCCACGGCCCCGCTCCTCGTTATCGACGGGCTGCCCCAATGGACGCCTTTCGCAGCGGCACTCGCCGTTGTGCTGGGCCACATATTCCCCACGTTGGGAAAGAAGTCGGGCGGTACCGGCATGGCAACCGCGATTGGCGCTTCCTTTGGGCTTGCCCCTCTTGGACTTCTCGCCGGCATACCTGGGGGACTGCTCGTGCTGGCTATCCTGCGAAATCCGGGCTTCGCAGGCGGCTTCTTCTTCCTCGGTACGGCCCTTCTCGTCGGTTTCGCACGGCAGGACTGGACTGCCGCTATCGCCGTCGTCGCTGTAGCTGTCGTCGTCCTCGCTAAGGCGAGGTTACAGTACGGCAGTTTGACGAGACGGGGCCCCCAGGATTCCGAGTAGAGCGAGGAGACGATGGCGTGTGTCGAAGACGGTGGGAATAGAGGCGAGACCGCAATTGCTCCGCACATCTCCATTCGCGGACTCACTCACCACTACGGCAGTGGCGAGGCTCGTGTCGCCGCGCTCTCGGACATCGACCTCGACATCCAACAGGGTGAGTTCGTTTCCATCATCGGGCCTAGCGGTTGCGGCAAGACGACCCTGCTCCGAATTGTAGGCGGCCTGCTCGCGCCCACGCAGGGGAGCATCCGCCTGGCCGGTTCCTCGCCTGACGAAGCTCGGCAGCAACAGGAGTTCGGAGCCGTATTCCAGGACCCGGCACTCTTGCCCTGGCGTACTGCTGAAGAGAACGTGGGACTTTCGATCGAATTGCGCGACGGTCCTAACGGAGATTCCAACGATCTTGAAGTCGCGACGCTGCTGTCAAAGGTCGGGCTGGACGGGTTCCATCGTTCCTATCCATATCAGCTATCCGGTGGAATGAAGCAGCGCGTAGCCCTCGCCCGTGCCCTGGCTGCACGGCCACGCGTGCTCCTGATGGACGAGCCGTTCGGTTCACTCGACGAAATGACTCGCACCGACATGGGCTACGAGCTCCTTCGCGTCTGGGAGGAACGACCGACCACCGTCCTCTTCGTTACCCACAGCATCGCGGAGGCGGTCATGCTCTCGGACCGGGTTGTCGTGCTTTCGCCTCGTCCGGGAGCGGTTGTGGACGTGGTCGATATCGGCATGCCGCGTCCAAGAATGCAGTCAATGGAGGAGTCGAAGGAATTCGGGGACTATATGGCCAAAGTGCGAGGTCTGCTTAAGATGACAAAGGATGCAACTGTTCAGAGTTAGTGAGATTGCACGAATTGTTCTCTCGCCGTCATTCTGAGGAGCGCAGCGACGAAGAATCTACAATCTCTCCCCCGCCGGGGGAGAGATACAGAGAGGGGGTCTTCGTGATTCAACTCACAAAGACTGAACAATTACCAATGGATGAGTCGATTGCCGAATAATTCCGCTCGGCTCGAAGTTGCGTCTGATGAGGGCCATTCCCTTCAGGGAGGGTTCATCCCGACCATTGACAGGTTCTTACGCCGCGCCGCTCTGCCTCTTGTCGCACTCTTGACCCTTGGAGTCGCATGGGAGGTGGCGGTACGCCTCAGCGGCGTCGCCGACTATCTCGTGCCGACCCCCAGCGCCGTTGGCTCACGCCTGTTCGACGACCTCGGTTATTTCCTGTTCCACGGACTCATCACCCTTGTAGAGGCCCTTGGTGGCTTCGCCATGGGCAGCATAGTGGCTGTAATGGCAGCAGGAGTCATGTCCCACTCGCGTCTGTTCGAGCGGACCGTCTACCCCATCGCTCTGCTCATCAAGGTCACGCCTATCGTCGCGATTGCGCCACTTTTTGTGATTTGGTTTGGTTTCGGTTCGTTCCCTAAAATGATGATTGCCGCCCTCATCACCTTCTTTCCGGTGATGGTAAATACATTCGTCGGCCTTCGGTCGGTAAACCCCACTACCCTGGACTTCTTTCGTCTCCTCGACGCTGGCGATTTGCAGGTCCTCTTCAAGCTGCGGGTGCCGAGCGCCCTGCCTTACCTCTTCGCGGCGTTTCGGATCGCCGTGCCACTCTCGGTAATCGGCGCAGTGGTCGGGGAGTGGTTCACTGGAGACCGCGGTCTCGGCAGCGTCATCATCGTTGCCCACCACAATATCGACATGCCCACACTCTTCTCCGCCATCGCCGTCCTCGCCTGCATCGGCCTCGGGCTCACTGGAATCACGGCGCTTGTCGAACGACGTGTCCTCTTCTGGCACGACTCCCAACAGTCGGGTCCTGTCCTCTAGTACTCAGTAACTATCTCAAACTATCTCTAAAGTCGCTTCCGCGAGTCTTCACCACAAAAATGCTCAGACGAAACACGTTCGCCCTGAGCTTGTCGAAGGGTGCCCCCACGTCGACACCCGCCCCGTCATTCCCGCGCACGCAGGAATCCACTCCTCCTACACGCCCGACTGGCGAGACCCCCTATACGCCTGGCCGGCGAGGCCCCCGACCGGCGAGATCCCGGCGAGGTCCCGTTCGCCCTGAGCCTGTCGAAGGGCAGACCCCCACCAACAACCTGACCACCAAGCACCACACAAAATGACCAACACCCAGCACCTGCTCTATATGCCCGACCGGCGAGGTCCGCCCGGCCGGCGAGGCCCCCGACTGGCGAAGTCGCCTATACGCCCGACTGGCGAAGTCCGCCCGACCGGCGAGATCCCGGCGAGGTCCCGTTCGCCCTGAGCCTGTCGAAGGGCAGACCCCCACCAACAACCTGACCACCAAGCACCCAGCCCCTGCTCTATATGCCCGGCCGGCGAGGCTCCCGACTGGCGAAGTCCCCTATACGCCCGACCGGCGAGGCCCCGGCGAAGTCCGCCCGACTGGCGAAGTCCCCCACACCGTCATTCCGGCGCACGCAGGAATCCACTCCCCCTTATGCCCGACTGGCGAAGTCCCTCACACCGTCATTCCGGCGGAGGCCGGAATCCATCTTCGGACCCTGTCATGTCGAGCCACAATTTTCATTCCAGGTAGTGAGGGTGGCAACCCTCATGAGATATTCTGAGGAGCGCAGCGACGAAGAATCCACAATCTCTCCCCGCCGGGGAGCCTTCGAATTCCCATCTCTCCCCCGCCGGGGGAGAGATACAGAGAGGGGGTTCCCGCAGTTACTTGAAAGCATGCAAATGACACCCCGTTCGCCCTGAGCCTGTCGAAGGGCACTTCTCTCCGTGCCCTCTGTGGTGAATCCCCCACCTCCCACACCGCGCTTTTGACAACATCCCTCATCACCCTTAAACTCGAACACATGAACTATTACAAAGACCTCCGACTCGACGAACTCGACATCGCCTCCCCCGAGGAGGCCGAAGAACTGGAATACGAGCTCGACCTGCGCTTCGAGGACTTCACCCCCAAGGATCGCAAGACCTGGCTCAAACAGAACGCCTACCTGGAGCACTTCTCCCAGACCGGTGCCACCACCTCAGCCGCGAGAGGAGCGAACGTCACCGCCTACACTGCCCTCAGATGGCAGAGTGACGACGTGCTGAGCTTCAACCGCAGACTTGAGGTGGCCACTCTGGCATTCAACGACAGCCTTCAGGAGATTGCACTCATGCGCGCAGGCGAACCCAAGGTCCCCGCATCGCTGATCATCGCCCTGCTCCGCGCGAACATGCCGGAGAAGTACTCCGAAAAGGGTGAAGATGACGACCGGGCTAAGGCTAAGGCTAAAGCTAAGGAACTCGAACAGCAACGCCGCTACCGGGTGCAGGCCCGCCGTGAGAAAGCCGTCGGATACCCAACCTTCAGCAAATTGGCCGAGGGCGCTGAGAATGCATATCCCAAATATGACCACGACCCGTCACCTGCTGATCTCTCCCCCACCGGGGGAGAGATACAGAGAGGGGGTTCCCCACACCCGACCCCGTACGACCACGAGCCGCCATCGCCCAACAACACCGACGAAGACTGGTATCCAGAAGACTTCTCTGCGCCCACACCGGTGAGTCCTCCACACCGTCTCACCGACGACGACCGGTATCCTGAAACGTCCCCTTCCCCCAAAGGACCTATGGACACTGAACTAACCCGCGCCGCGCGCCGCGAACTCCTCAGACAACAAAGAAAGGCCGAAAAGAAAAACACCTTCCCCGTAAAGCGCTTCTAACCCTCTCCCGCCGTGGGCTGACAGGAGTATATAAACTGGATTATAGCTACGATCCGGCCCCGTATCCCCGTCATTCCGAGTGGAGCGAGGAATCTAAGATCCATAACCGCAAAACCGGACAGCCGGTGCCGGGGTTGTGTTCTCGTGAATGTAGGCCCCCTCTCCCGTTCGCGGGAGAGGGTTGGGGTGAGGGCAAATACATACCCCCGTTCGCCCTGAGCCTGTCGAAGGGCAAGCCCCGCCAACCAAAGTTACAAAATTGCTGCAGAATGTTACACAAAAGCCCCGTAATGTCCCGAATTGTCCCACCTTCAGAGAGCATTCCTAGGGATGGATCAGCTTGCACACGTGCTCATCCGACATCCATGCCGCCACTCCGAATCGCAATTCTACTTTACAATAACGACCGAAATGCATCAAAATGCATCAGAATGCATCACTTTTGAGAAAGACTCCCGCCAGACATCCGCTCAATATCCCAAATCCAATCGTTAGTAACTTATCTCAAAATTCACTTCCGCGAGCTTGCTTCACGCAAATACTCAAATGAAACACGTTCGCCCTGAGCTTGTCGAAGGGCAATCCTCTACCAACACATGTAGTTTTGAGATGATCTCTATGCCAAGTGTAGATCTAGTACCGCTACCATTTGAACGTGACTGTCAAATAGAGAGGCGTTTTATCCCCTCTCCTGTTCCCGGGAGAGGGCTAGAGCCTGCCCCGTACTCGATACGGGGGTGAGGGTGAATCGTAGTATCTAAATCATGTGGAACCGCTCCATAACCAGGTCGCGGACCCATTTGCCCCTTCTCCAATCGTGTAGAATCGTGGGCATGATCCGAGCCCTTCTCCTGTCGTTACTCTTCGCCACCTCCTTTGCCGTTGCCTGCGGCGGCGATGATGAAGCGCATGCTCCCCGCGATAGAGTCGTGTTCATGGCCGGATTCAAGCCCCAGGCGAACCTTCCGTTCGTCGCCGCATACGTCGCGCAGGAACAGGGATATTTCGCCGAGCAGGATCTCGAGGTTGAGATTCGTCACGCCAGCAGCGGGGAGCACCTCAAACTGCTCGTTGCCGGCGATGTCCATGTCACGACCGCAGCCGCAACATCCGTACTCAAGCGTCGTTCCGACCCGCAGTTGCCAATCGTCGCGTTTGCCCTGTTTGGACAGAAGGGCCAGCAGGCCTATATCGCCCTGGAAGACTCAGGCATAACCGATCTGAAAAGCTGGGAAGGCCGCACCTTGGGATACAAGATTTCCGTACCGCCCGATTATCTGGCAATGCTTGAGGCCGCAGGTGTGGACCGGGAGAAGGTCAACGAGGTCAAGGTCGGCTTTGATCCCAGGGTCTTAACGGAAGGAAGGGTCGATGTTCTGGCGGTGTTCAAGTCAAACGAACCAAATGTCGTGAGAAGACTGGGGCACGAGGTCGTCCTGTGGGACCCCGCCGACTATGACGTTCCCAATATGGGCCTGACCTATATCGCGACGGATGACTATGCCGCGGACTCAGGCGACGTTGTCGACCGATTCCTTCGCGCGACCCTTAAGGGCGTCGAGTTCGCCTTCGAGGAACCGGAGAAGACCCTCGACATCATCATGAAGTTCGCGCCGAAGGAGGACCGAGCTCACCAGGCATTCATGTTGAATTCAGAACTTGAGGACGCCAAAAGCTCATCGACGGACGAACACGGCCTCGGCCACATGACGGAAGGACAATGGAAGGCGCTGTATGACCACCTTCTCAAATTCGAGGCGCTGCCTCAGCCCTTCGACTACCGGACGGCCTTCACTTCAACCTTCCTAGAAGAGGCCTACGACGGCAATAGGCTCCGCTGGCCGTAGCCGGCGCTAGCCGACCAACTGCTTCGCAAGCTCCGCCGGTTCATTCACTGGAAGCTGGCAGACGTAGTTCTCGCACACATAGGCGGTAGGGCGTCCACCGACCTGTTTCCTGTCATGCAGCAACGGTAGATCTGAGCCGGAGTCCTCACCTGCATTCGCAGTGCCGACAACCACTCGGTTGGGCAGATAGTCTTGATAGACCTTCTCAACAAGACTTGCCGTAGCCTCACTATCCGGCTCGCCGACTATAGCGACCTCTTTGACCTTGGACAGGTAGAAGTCGAGGGCCCCCAGCCAGTGTCCGGCTGCGGTTGGAAAGCGCTGCATAACCGCATTGGCCGCCCTTAGGGAGGTGGCCGCCTTCGAGTTGTACGCCGAGTCGCCTGTTAGAACGGCCAACCTGAGCATGACGCTTACCGCCATCGAACTTCCCGCCGGAGCCGCGTTGTCCGTCAGGTCGCGAGGACGGATGACCAGTGCTTCATGGTCCGACCCGGTGTCGTAGAACTGTTGGGAAGTATCATCCCAGAACAGGTCGACCATCGACCGGCCCAGCTTCAACGCAGCATCCAACCACCTTTCGCCGAAGGTAGCCTCGTGCAGCAGCAGCAGCCCGTCGATCAGGAAAGCGTAGTCCTCGAGATATCCGAACAGCTTCGCTTGCCCGTCCTTGTACGTGCGCAGCAGCCTCCCGGACTCGTCCATCAGGTTGTCGAGCAGGAATGCGCCGCTCGAACTGGCAACCTCCCTGTAGTCGTCCCTGTCAAGAACGGCGCCCGCCTCCGCAAAGGCGGCCAGCATGAGACCGTTCCATGACGTGAGAATCTTGTCGTCACGCTCCGGCGCCACCCTCGACGCGCGTCGCTCCATCAGCTTGTCCCTTGACTCCCGCAACCGCGTCTCCAGCGCCGCCTCGTCCATTCCAACGGCACGCGCGAAATCGGGCAGGGGAGTGGGGGAATGCAAAATACTGCGTCCCTCGAAGTTGCCCTGAATCGTCACTCCGTAGAAGTCGTTGAAGAAAGTACCTCTATCCTTGCCCAGGACCTCTGATACCTCCTCCGGCCTCCATACGAAGAACTTCCCTTCCTCCCCTTCGCTGTCTGCGTCCTGCGCTGAGTAGAACCCGCCCTCGGGCGAGGTCATCTCCCGAACGACGTAGTCCAGCGTCTCCTCGACGGTCCTGCGGTACATGGGGTTCCGCGTTACCTGGTAGGCGTGGAGATACAGCCTCGCCAGGAGCGCGTTGTCATAGAGCATCTTCTCGAAGTGGGGAACGAGCCAGTAGGTATCGGTGGAGTAGCGGTGGAACCCTCCTCCCACCTGATCGTAAATGCCGCCCCTCGCCATCCGGTCGAGGGTCAACTCCACCATCTCCAGTACGGAGGGGTCTTCGGTGCGGAGGTATTGACGAAGCAGGAACTCCAGCGTCATCGGCTGCGGGAACTTGGGCTGGAGTCCGAACCCTCCGTACGAGTCGTCAAACTGCTTACGCAGCTCTCGCACGGCATCAGACAAAATGACGTCGGTCAGTGGCTCAGTGCCGGGCGTGCTCCGGGTCATCTGCCGCATGTGCGTGACCAGCTGGGCAGTGGTGCTGGCGATGTCCCCTCTGCGATTACGGTATACGTCCGCCATCGTGTTCAGCACGCGGGGGAAGGAGGGTAGGCCGCCCCGTTCTTCGGGTGGGAAGTAGGTGCCCCCATAGAATGGCTTCCCGTCCGGCGTGAGAAAGACGGTCATCGGCCATCCGCCCTGGCCCGTAATCGCCTGGACCGCCGCCATGTAAATCGAGTCGATATCCGCGCGCTCTTCCCGGTCTACCTTGATGGACACGAAGTGCTCGTTCATCAGGGCGGCAATTGCTTCGTCCTCGAAAGACTCCCGCTCCATGACGTGGCACCAGTGGCACGCGGAATAACCCACGCTGAGAAGGATCGGCTTGTCCTCTCGGACGGCCCGTTCGAGGGCCTCAGGCCCCCACGGGTACCAGTCGACAGGATTGTTGGCATGCTGACGAAGGTAGGGACTCGACTCGTGGATCAGTCGGTTGGGCATGTGGTATCGCTTACCCTAACTCACAAGTCCGGAAGACCGTCTGGCGCTGCTGACTTCAAGCATCGCGCACGCGACTGAGGGAGCAGGTCACTTCCTGGCCGTTACCTTGTTCAACACGAAGAAGACCAGGCCCGCGATGAACAGCCCAACCGCAGTGAAGAAGATAACGCCACCGGAAAACACTGAACTGACCAGCATAATGGCAGCCAGTACCCAGAAGAAGTATGCCGCGCCTATGAAGACCACTCGCAACGTGTCCATGAATATCCCCCTCTAAGTGCAGCCCTTGAGTTGCCCATACTCTACACGCTGTAGGCCGGAATGCAAAGTGGCGCCAACTGTGTACCGTAGAACAAGGCGCCTGCTGCAGGGTCTTGCTAACCAATGGCTAAGAGCACGGCTCGCAGATCTACGAAAAGGCCAAACGGAAGGAGGAGTTAGGTGGACGTGGCGTCCCTGGCAGGATTCGAACCCGCGACCCGCTGCTTAGAAGGCAGCCGCTCTGTCCAACTGAGCTACAGGGACATCCTGTACCTGCAAGTGTAGCAATGCGGATGGCCCGCCATCAAGTCAAGATTGGGTCGGTCCCGTTTCAACCCAGTGGACGGTCATGCCGCCGATCCGAAAACCTTTAACCTGACGGACCGAAACGCCGTCGGAGTCGGGTAGGGTAGTGAGATGCTCCTGGACAAGCTCTCCTACGCGCCTCCTGAGAACCATGGCGCCCATGATCCCTAGCGCCAGTGAGGAGACGCCCTTCAAGACGCTCTTTGAGCGGCCCTTCAGTACGGTGGATATGAGCAAGGCGATGAGAGCCGCAACCAGGATATTCGTTCCGCAGTAAGGGGATACCGCTAGGTCTCTCCGTCCTGACTGCAGTCGCCGCAAGGCTTCCTCCGCCGCGCCCCTTACTTCCTCAGTCGATGCGCGGCTGTAGATGAAATAGCCTCGAGGGGTCGCGTTTCCCGCTAGGGGAGGGCGGAGGCCCCGTTCAAGAAGCACGGCCACGGTCGCGTGCTCCCTGCCATGTTGACAGCGAATCTCCCGAAGCAACCCAATCAGCCGGGTGAACACAATAAGTTCCCTTTCTTATGGGAGGGATAACGATCCTATCTCCATTACCTGCAGGCTTCGCAACCGAGTTCGAGAGTAGCAGGCTTGCCCAGAGTCAGTCAACGGCATCATAATGTCCATTATATCGGCGATTTCGCGTGTAAAATCCATATGGTGATGCGCTTGGCCTCTGTCAAAGGAAAGGTCTCACACTCCGACGCGCATGAGGGCTAGTTGAAAAGATGGACAAGGTACTGACTTCTTTCTGAGTCTGAAACCCTTTGAAATTCTTGGAAAAGTGATAGAAAACGAATTGACACCGCGATTACCGTAGGCTTAGCATGAGACTACAGTACATTGTGGGAGGAGTGATGATGAGGAGAAAAACCAAGAAGATGATCGCAGTTGAGGAGAAGTTTCAGCAGCCGTTGGAGAAGATGCTGCCGCAGATGGTGACAGAATATGGTCTGACTGCCACGGCGGACGAGCTCGGCGTGAGCAAGGCCACTTTGGGCTATTGGCTGCTAAAGCTGGGGATCAATGTACATCGTGTCGCCCTGGCGCCAGGCGAGACGATTGAGGTCAAGAGGGTGGGGTATCCTTCCAGCAACAACTAGGCATGGAAAAACTCTAGGTACCTTCCGCACGGGCCGGGGCGCTAATCTGCTCCGGCCCGTATCGTTTAACGAGCTCGGCGTATGGCCATCCGGGCTTCCTTCTCCCGCTCACGGTCGATTAGTGCTCGGCGCTTGTCATAGTGCTTTCGCCCCCTGGCTACTCCCACTTCGACCTTCGCCCTTTGCCGCTTCAAGTAGAGCTTCAAGGGGACCAAGGTCAGGCCCCTCTCATCCACCTGCCGGGTAAGCCGGTTAATCTGGTCTTTGTGCAAGAGGAGTTTGCGCGGCCGTTTCGGATCATGGTTGTTTTGTGCCGAAGCCGAGTACTGAGAAATGTGGGCGTTCATGAGCCATATTTCGCCGTCAATTGGACGTGCGTATGCATCGCTGAAGTTGGCTCGCCCTTCCCGAATTGCCTTGATCTCTGTCCCGACCAATACGAGGCCCGCCTCGATGCTGTCAAGGATGTCGTACTCGTACCGAGCCTTTCGATTAACCGCAAACGTCTTGCTGCCAACCATGCGACCGGCCTTTAGGAACTTTCGTCCAGTTCGAACGAGCCACCGCCTACAATGGCTTCCAACTCTTCAATGGCCCTGCGAAGCTGGTCTACGTCAGCCTTCTGGGCGTCACGACTTGTGACTTCAATGTCGGGCGCGACGCCCTCTCCTTGGATGAGTCTTCCATCGGGCGTATACCAGTGGGCGACGGTGATATACAGGCCGGCGCCATTGCTAAGCCGGCGGAGCCAGTTTACGCTGCCCTTGCCAAATGTGGTGTCGCCGATGAGCATGGCGCGGTCATGGTCCTGGAGTGCGCCCGCGAGGATCTCGGAAGCGCTGGCGCTGCCTCCGTTGACTAGGACCACCATTGGAATATCGGTCAGAAATTCTCGGTCCTCCGTCGTGATGGGATAGTCGGTCCGGCGCTTATTGGCGTCAACTACGTAGAGGGCAAGACCGTCCTCTACGAATAGGCTTGCCACGTCAACCGCGGCGGAGAGGAGACCACCACCGTTGCTTCTGAGGTCGAGGATCAGTCCTTCGGCACCCGCTTCCATCTCCTGAGCGACTACCGCCCGAAGTTTTTCGGCCGTCTGCGGGTAGAAATCAGTCAGACGAATGTGCATGAATTTGTCGCCCGGCTCACTTCGGAGTCGCACGCTAGTCAAGGGAATGACTGCCCGCTTCACTTCGACGATTACGGGGTCGATCTGCCCCAGTTTCTTCACCAACAGCTGGGCGATGCTGTCTTTGGGACCCCTGATCTTCGAGACAGCCTCTAGTGTGGAAAGACCCTCCAGGCTAATTCCGTCGACCTCGAGGATGATGTCGCCAGGCTTGATCCCGGCCAGTTCGGCCGGTCCTCCTTCGATCGGGGAGACGATCACAAGGTGCCCTCTAGCATTCATCTCGACGAATGCTCCGATGCCCTGAAACTCGCCTTCAAACACGTCGCCGAACTGCCCAGCGAGCACGTCCGCGCGAACGTAGGAGGTCTGAGGATCCCCGAGTGTACTTGTGATGCCCCTAATTGCGAACTCCGTTGCGAGTTCGGGATCAATCTTCTCGCGGTCGACATAGTCTCGGTTCAGGTGCTCCCAGGCCTCCCAGATAACGTCCAGGTCGGTAGGTATGTGTTTGGGAGGCACAATATCGTCATCGTTTACGACCACATTCGGAAACACCGGGGCATCGGTTGAGTTCTCATGGACCTCGAGGGCTTCAGATACCGTTGACCGCACGAGGTCCTCGATCTCCTCTGACGATGCATCCTCGTGCATCTTGGAGACAATCTCTCCAACTATTTTCTCTAAGTCGGGGGTCGGTTGGACGGGTAGGGTATCGGCCGAGGTGTCATCCCCTCCACCAATTGCGCTACAGGCGAGTCCAATAGACAGGAGAAACGTGACTGCGGCATAGGCGACCGCCTTGATTGCCCGATGTTTCATATCGCTTGAGGTTCCTTTCTTAAGACCGGAGTGGCCTATGCTGTCATACTATCATGTCCACTTGCGGCACTCTTGAGGAGATTACGCGCGAGTGCATATGGAACAAACCTCCCCTTCGAGGCCCCGTCATCATATTCAACGGCTCGGAGCCCGATGGGTTACTTGCCGACCTTTGCCCGAGGTGACTTCCCCGACAGACAATTCCACATCCGCGACTCCTCTCAGACCATTGACCGATTGGCGACCTCATGATAACTTGACTTGAAAAGCTTTCAACAACATTTTCTTCGGTGACTCAGCTCAGCTATACATATTTTCAGCCTATCTGAAATACCTGTTGAAAAAGTAATTCAAGTTTTTCAGGGAGATTACCCGTGGCAGACTCGGCTCAACCCGTAGTGAAAAGGCGGACTCGAGTGTCTCGTCCTTACCCTCAACATCGCCTTTCCGATGTACTTGAAATCGCTAAATCGATTCAGGAGAGCAACTCGGGTCTTGCCTTCGACCGCGTTAGACTTGCCAAATCCATCGGTACGACCCCCTCCAGTAGCGCGTTCATGATGAAACTCAATTCGTCGGCAAAATACGGGCTAACGGAGGGAGGCTACAGTGACCCGCGCATTTCGCTTACGGAGTTGGGACTGCGTGCCGCGAAAGCCGACACGAATGCGCTGGTTGAGGCAGTGATGGGCCCAGACACCTTCAAAAGGTTCTATGAGCTTCTGGACGGCAAGAGAATTCCCGCTCCAAACGAGGCATCGGGAGTCATCGTGGACGATGTTGGCATTCCGGAAGAGCTCGCTTCAGAATTCCTGGGAATCGTAGTGGGCAACGGAGAACTGGTTGGCATCGTCACTGAGGTTCGCGATTCCCACTACGTCAGCCTCGCTGAGCTGTCGGACGCGGATGCGCAACCTGTCGAGGTCCAGGCTCCGAAAGAGTCTCGGTCTGCCCGCGAACCAGCTCGCAATGCAACCGAGAGTCGTGCCTCTCACGATACACAGCCACAAGGAGAGCGAGGGCCGGGAAATGGAAGACTCCTAGTAGCTCACTCCGGCGCTGGAGCCGTAGCGGACCGCATCGTTCGCATGTTGGACGACCTCAGCGTCCCGCATGGCATCGTCGAAATCGATCCTATCGATTCCTCGCCGCTCAGTGCGGAGTGGTCCAACGAGATTGACAAGTGCGGTGGAGCAATAGTCGTTATGGCTGGGCCAAGTCGGGTGGTATCGACTCCCGGCGTTGCCTCTTCACGCTCCTCCAAAATGCTGCTGCAGCTCGGCGCCGCTGTGGACCGATTCAAGGACCGCGTCGTAATGGTCGTCGGTGCGGATGGGGACCATTTCTTGCAAACGGCCCAAATTCAAAGAGTCCACGTCGACGGCGACGATTCAGGACGATTCGAACTGGACCTCTTGCGGGGGCTACTGAACGCGGAAATGATGGTTGTGTCGATACCAGGGCAATAATCCTAGTCCTGCTACGTTATGTCAAGTAGCTCTGCAACACCTACAAAAGCAATGCCGAACGTGACATAACATTTATAGTGCGAACTTATTGAATCTTGTATAGAGAGTCCTCTTCTCTCCCCGACCGACGCGGAGGGTCTCTCCTGATGTCACACTTCATCTCACCGACTGTTGGACAGCCAAGAATAAGACCCGGTGTAGATGGTTGACCCGTGCGACCCGATTTGAGGCCCCTAAACTGAGGCGAGAGCAGCCGACGTACGGCACACGTCGGAAAACGGCCTCTTTCAGACGGTGCCGGCAGTGATCTCCACAGAATCCGCAGCGCCAATAAGCCCTTCGACCTCTTCAAGGAGCGTATCGAGTCCACTTCGCTCGACCGCTGAGATGAGCACAACCCCAGGGGGCGGATCTTCAAGGTCGAGCGTCGGCCGAGCCCCGTCTCCATTGGTTGAATCAAAATCACCCTGAAGCAGGTCGGTCTTGTTCAGCGCCAAAATCGTCGGCTTTTCGGCAACTTCGAGGTCTCTTAGGATACTCTCGACCTCTTCAATTTGGACTTCCAGGTTGGGATTCGATATATCGGCTACGTGCACTATGAGCCGCGCCTCTCTGGTCTCTTCCAGTGTGGCTCTAAATGCGGCTACGATAGCCGGAGGCAGTTTCTGAATGAATCCTACCGTGTCGGTGAACAGGACTTCCCTACCTGAAGCGAGCCGGACTTTCCTGGTGACTGGATCGAGAGTGCTGAACAGCTTGTCCTCCGCCACCACGCCGGCCTCGGTGAGGCTGTTCAGGAGCGTGCTCTTGCCCGCATTGGTGTAACCTACCAGACTAACTACGGGTATGCCCTCGTTCCGCCTTCTTGAGCGGTACAGGTCGCGTTGACGACTTACTTGGTCCAGTTCCTTCCGTATGCGCTGAATTCGATTGCGAACCAAGCGGCGGTCAGTCTCTATCTGCGACTCGCCAGGGCCCCTGGTGCCAATGCCGCCACCCAGCCGTTCGAGGTGCGACCACTGGCCGGCAAGACGTGGCATAAGGTATTCGTGCTGGGCCAGCTCAACCTGAAGGCGGCCTTCACGCGTCTGGGCCCGCGTGGCGAACACGTCCAGGATGAGTGCCGTGCGGTCAATGACCTTGACCTTCTCCTCGAGTGCGCGTTCCAGGTTTCGTTGCTGCGTAGGAGTCAGTTCGTCATCACAGATGACGCTGTCGATACGCTTTGCGGCAACAGCTTCCTTGAGCTGTTCCAGCTTGCCCTTGCCGAGATAGTAATGAGTGGGCTTACTGAGCCGCTGAGTGATCGAACCAACTACCTTGGCCCCGGCAGTCCGTGCAAGGTCAGCCAGTTCTGACAAAGAAGCTTGCATGGGTAGTGCTTCACGGCGTCGAAACACCTGAGCGCTGACCAGTAAGGCGCGCTCAGTCTTG
This sequence comes from Dehalococcoidia bacterium, assembly GCA_963662435.1. Lineage (GTDB taxonomy): Bacteria > Chloroflexota > Dehalococcoidia > Lucifugimonadales > VXLM01 > VXLM01. Next base: position 1,072,516 of record OY759598.1, read on the forward strand.
CGGGCCGTTGGAATCATTCCTCGAGCGATGGTACAGGTCCTCTCTTACGTGGCCATTCGACTACTGCCGGATACTATACCCCAAAATGGAGTAGTTATACAACGGAATTGTAGCCGTAACGCACGTTCCAGCTACGGACGCCAGCCTGACACTCGTTTGAGGGCTTTGTCAATCAACTCATCTTCTAGCGTAATCGACAATCGTACATAGCCCTCGCCCGCAGCTCCGTAATTTCCTCCCGGAATCATGAGGACGTCGGTATCCTCCAGGAGTTTTTCCGCAAACTCGGCCGACGTATAACCTTCAGGGACTCCAGCCCAAATATATAGACCGGCCTTGGGCGATTCGACCTTCATTCCTATTTCCTGCAGAACGGGTACGACGCGGTCGCGTCGGGCCTGGTACACCGCATTCCGGTCGTTCACCGACTCCAACGGACGCTTCATGGCCTCGATAGCCATGTGCTGCACTGCCTGTGGAACGCCGGAATCCAGATTCGACTTGATCGTCAGCAGCGCGTCAATCATATCGGCGTTCCCCACTGCCATCCCGATTCGCCAGCCTGTCATGTTGTAGGACTTCGACAGCGAATGGAACTCAATTCCTACGTCCATCGCCCCTTCGGCCTGAAGGAAGCTCGGCGGAATGTATCCATCGTAGGCCACTTCCGTGTAGCAAGCGTCGTGCATGATGGCGATATCATGCTTCTTAGCGAATTCTATGGCCTTGTCATAGTAGTTGAGGTCCGCTATTGCACCCGTTGGGTTATTCGGATAGTTGAGCCAGAGCAGCTTGGCTTTAGCCGCTACGTCTCCAGGTATCGAGTCGAGATCTGGCAGCCAGTCATTCTCCTCGTTTAGCGGCAACATATAGCTCTCGCCGCCCGCAAATAGGGTGCCCATGGCGTAAACGGGGTATCCTGGATCGGGAACCAATGCTATGTCGCCGGCGTCAAGGAAGCAGAAAGCGACGTGACCGATGCCTTCTTTCGCCCCGATCAGAGAAATGACTTCCTTCTCAGGGTCCAATTCCACGCCAAATCTTCGCTGGTACCAGTCAGCGACGCCTTCTCGGAACTCCGGTAGGCCTTCGGACTCGGGGTATCGATGATTAGGGGAGTCAAGAGAGGCTTGCCCCAGCGCGTCGACTATATATTCCGGTGTCGGTATGTCCGGGTCGCCGATGCCAAAGCTTATGACTTCGATGCCCTGAGCCTTCTTTTCGGCAATCTTCCTGCTGATCTGCACGAAGAGATACGGTGGGACCCTGTCCATTCGCTCCGAAAACCTCATTTTGCCTCCGCTACGACTAAGACTGTTAATTGGTGTTCTTCCAATATTCGGCCAAAGACTTGCTTTGTGTGTATGTTAGCTCGTTTAGCTTAGAAATTTCGTGCATGATGGCAGTCGTTTGGTGTATAGCATAGCCTGTGTATTAGATGAGTCTAAGACTATACCTGGCCCGTAAATACCTCTGCCACGGGTCCTTCAAGGACGACCGCTCCCTCTCCGGGCCATCTGACGACGAGATCCCCGCCGGGGAACGACGTTCGCACTTCGTCACCCTTAGTGCGTCGTTTCAACCTGGAAACAACACCCACCGCGCAGGCGCCGGTGGCACACGCCATCGTTTCCCCGGAACCTCGTTCCCAAACTCTAACCTTCAGGTGACTCTCGTCGATAATGTTCACGATCTCAAAGTTCACCCTGTTGGGAAAGAGCGGGTGGTGTTCTACCAGAGGACCGAGTTGGAAGAGTGGGACCTCGTCTACTGGTTCGTCAATGAATGCCACGGCGTGGGGATTCCCCATGGAAACGGCGTTAATCTCGAACGTAACGCCATCGACGGTCAAAGGATAGTCCATTACCATCGCCCGATCGTCGAGCGCGACCGGAATCTCCTCGACCTCTAACCGCGGCTCACCCATGCTCACCCTGGCCCATACCACCTTGTCATCTTCCCAGGTAGGCGTCACTTCGAGGTCTCCGGCGAGGGTTTCCACCAGCACGGGGGAAGTCCCGCGCGGCACGATGTCTTTCTTGAGCGCAAATCCAATGAGGCACCGAATGCCGTTTCCGCACATCTCCGCTTCTGAGCCGTCTGCATTGAACATTCTCATTCGAAGGTCGGCGTGATTGGATTCCAAAGCGAGGATCAAGCCATCAGCTCCAACACCTGTGTGACGGTCACTCAGACGTGCTGAGATCGCCGGCCAGTCTTCGCTCTTGGCGCGGGCGTCGACATAGATGTAGTCGTTTCCTGCACCATGCATCTTGGTAAATTCCAAGTTCGACCTCCCCAAGTCTCAGGGTCGTCCAAGTATATCATTCCAAGTCCATCGAGACCCGAATTTACCGCAATGACAGGTGGTCCAACTCAGGCTGAGAAACAAATCTGACAACCTCTTCAATGCTTCTTGCCTCGTTCGGAAACCAGCGGATTCGCTCGTCTTCCGTTCTAAACCAATTTCCCTGCTGACGCGCGAAGCGCCTGGTCTTCGCCTTGATCGCTTCGACTGCGTCATCCAGTGTGCGCTCGCCATTCAGATTCTCAGAGATTTCGCGGTAGCCAAGGCTGGACAATGAAGGCAGTTCAGGGCCGAAGCCCATCTCATGGAGCTTTCGCACCTCCCCTACCCATCCGGCTTCGAACATCGCCTCCACGCGGGCGTTTATGCGGGCATACAGCTCCGAGCGGTCCATAGCAATTCCAATAATCGCTGCATCGAACGGCGGCGATAACTTCGTTGGCGTTTCTGGTTCACCGCAAGAGGACTCGTAAGCGAGTTCAAGCGCCCTGATTACTCTTCGAGGATTTACAACGTCAATTCGCTGCGCGGCTTTGGGGGCGACTCTTCGAAGTTCATCAACGAGATCGGTGAGGCCATTTCGTCTCAGTCGCTCTTGCAGCTCTTCCCTGAGTGAGTGGTCGGGCGAGACCTCTGGCACGTTCCACCCCTCAAGCAAGGCCCAAACGTACTGGCCGGTGCCGCCCACTACAATGGGCACGCGTCCACGCTCTTGTACTTCCGATATGGCTTCACGCGCCTGGCGAACGAAGAGTGCCATGTTGTATTCGTCAGAGGGGTCGACAATGTCGATAAGGTGGTGGCGTACACGCTGCCGCTCTTCCAATGACGGTTTGGCCGTTCCAATGTCCATATGGCGGTAGACCTGACGGCTGTCCGCGCCGATTATCTCCCCACCTACGGAAACGGCGATCTGCATCGCCAGCTTCGATTTGCCCGAGGCGGTTGGCCCGACGATGGCCACAACCCTGTCGCGCTCCGCAGCAGACATGGGAGTGTTACCCTGATGCGGCGCGGGCGTTCTTGACCAATTCGACGAATATTTCAGCGCTTAGGCTCGCGCTACCCACAAGAGCGCCGTTGATGTCCGGTTGGCTGATGAATCCGGCTGCATTGCTTGCGTCCACGCTCCCGCCGTAAAGAAGTGGCAGATCGAGCGCCGAGCGGCCAAAGTCCTCTTGCATCAGGCCTCGAATGAACTCCATGACGTGCTGAGCGTCTGCCGGGCTGGCGGGTAGACCTGTTCCTATGGCCCATACGGGCTCGTAGGCTATGATCATGCCGTCGAGCGATGGGACTTCCCTGAGGGCGCCGCGTACTTGTCTTTGGATCACGACGGTGGCATAGCCCTCTTCCCGTTCGGACAGGGTCTCCCCTACGCACAGAATCGGGTTCAGTTCCACCTCGATTGCCGCGGCGACTTTCTTGGCCACAATCTCGTCGGTCTCACTAAACTGCTGCCGCCTCTCCGAATGGCCGAGGATGACGTAGTCGCAGAGTTCCTTGACCATCGCGGGTGAGACTTCCCCCGTATGCGCTCCCTTGGACTCGTGGTGCATGTTCTGGGCTCCCACCAAGACCTCAGAGCCTTTGAGACGCTCTGACACCGTCGAAAGAGAGAGTGAAGGAGGGCAGACGATCTTCTTCACGCCTTGCACGTCCTGAAGGCCGTCACGAAGGTGCTCGGCGAAGTCCCCCGCTTCTGAGGGAAGGACATTCATCTTCCAGTTGGCTGCGATAACGAGGTCGGGCACAGGCGCTTACCTTGTGGTCCGGATTCTCACTGAGACCGAATTGTACACGACCTGGGGATTCTCGCCCTAAGGACCGTATTTTTGAAGTTTGCCCGCATTTGCGAGCGCCAACGTCATCACGCTGGTGGCCTGTATGGACCCAATCGATCCTGAGGCGCAGACTCGTTCCGAAAACACCCCTACTTCGTCGCCAACGTACATCGGCGACTTCACCATGAAGGGCACGGGATGCCAGCTGTGACTCCCCATGATCGCGGGTGTGGAGTGATCGCCCGCGACGACAAGCGTGTCGATCTCTTGCTCCAACAGGCGGGGTATTCGGGCGTCAAGGTCCTCAAGCGTCTCCACCTTTGCCTCAAAGTCCCCATCCTCGCCCGCCGCGTCCGCCGGCTTGTAGTGCAGGAAAAAGAAATCGTGCTGTTGAAATGCCTTTTCAAAGGTATCAAGCTCGTCATCGAAGGACCCGCCTGTTGGAATGACCTTCATTCCCAACAAATGGGCTAAGCCCCTGTACATCGGGTATGCGGCGATGGCCACCGGATTCAGTCGGTAAGTCTTGCCCATGTCCGGTAAGTCGGGCAAGGCTGAAAAACCCCTCAGGAGCATCATGTTGGCCGTTGGCTGGTCCCGCAGGACTTTTCGGGTCTCCGAGGCGAAGGCGCGTACCGCGCCAGCCGTCTTTTCAGCCTCGGGGACGACTGCTCCTGCCCCTAGGGGCGGTACTCCAAGCGCCTGTGGATCAGTCTCGCTCACCCTTTCATCCAGTCCGTCACCGCTGATTACGAGCACGAAGCGATGATCGCTGACGGGATACACAGATAGATCGACACTCGGGACTTCGATCGAGTTGAGAAGTTCAACTAGCAGAGCACTTTCGCATGTGGGAATCCTTCCCGCCCTTCTGTCGATCAGCAGGCCCGATTCGTCCAGAGTGCAGAAGTTTCCCCGCGCCGCAACTTGGCCGGGTTTCAGATCGACGCCGATGCCTATGGCCTCAAGAACACCACGCCCAATCAGGTACTTGACCGGATCGTAGCCAAAAAGTGACAAATGACCCGGCCCGCTCCCGGGCGTTATGCCCGGCGCTACAGGCGTTGTGAGACCGCAGGCGCTCTCAGCTGCCAGTTGGTCGAGGTTCGGTGTGTTGGCGGTCTCCAGTTCCGACTTTCCGGTATCGGGATGGGGCAGGCCACCAAGACCGTCTACAACCAGCATGACAATCTTGCTTGGCGTGGGAGTGCATAGCTCCGCAATTCCAGGAAAATCGATCATCGTGTCGTTCTCGTCTTCATTCTGCGTCCATAAGGCCCACAACGCCTGGTAGTTCCCGACCCTCTAGGAATTCGAGCGATGCGCCGCCTCCGGTGGAAACGTGAGTCATCTGATCGGAAAGTCCTAGACGGGTCACGGCGTCTGCAGTAGAACCGCCCCCGATCACTGAAATAACCCCTTCCAGGGCCGCCAGGGCCTCTGCGAGGCGTCTTGTCCCTGCCGAGAAGGCTTCCCACTCAAATACTCCCATTGTGCCATTCCAGAGAACAGTTCCCGCACCCACTAGCGCGTCTGCGTACCTCTCCGCTGTCGCGGGGCCTATATCCAATATTCGCCAACCAGGCTCAATATCCTCCACATCGACAATCCTAGTCGGTGCATTCGCGGCAAATTTCGTGGACAGGACTACATCGGAAGGTAACATCACCGTGGTCTCACCGCTATCAATTATCTCCCCTGCCCGTCCGACAAGGTCATTCTCGATAAGCGAGTCGCCGATTTCCAGCCCTTGCGCTCTGAGGAACGTTGCAGCCATCCCGCCGCCTACAAGGAATGTGCTCGCCCGTCCGGTGAATCTCTCTATGACCGGCAGCTTGTCCGACACCTTCGCTCCGCCTACGATGGTCACCAACGGGTGCTTGGGAGAATCTAATACCGCACCCAGCATTTCCAGTTCACGGTTCATCAAGTGCCCGGCTACCGAGGGCAGAAAATGGGTCACACCCTCAGTTGATGCGTGCGCCCGATGCGCGGCCCCGAAGGCGTCATTCACGTACACGTCAGCCAGACTTGCGAGTTCCCGCGCGAACGCGGTGTCGTTGCCCTCTTCACCGGGACTGAACCGCAGGTTCTCGAGCATGATGATGTCTCCAGGGGACATCGTATCGATGGTATGCCGAACGTCGGCCCCAGTCGGCTCGCTTGCCTGCACGACGGGGCGACCAAGCAGCTTCGTCAGGCGGTCTGAGACAGGCAACATCCGTAGTTCCGACTCCACTTTTCCCTTCGGCCTGCCTAGGTGTGAGCAAAGGATGATTCTGGCGCTACGGGACAATAGGTATTCAATAGTCGGCAGCGTCGCCTGAATACGGGAGTCATCCGAGATGGTGGTCGTGTTCGGAACAAACGTGACGTTGAAGTCCGCTCTGAGCAGGACCGCCTTGCCATCAACCTCGATATCCCTAACAGTCCGTTTGCGTGCCACGATTCCGCTATCCGGATAGTATGGATGCCGCGAGCCTGTTGAGAGTCTCCTTGGACGACGTAGGAATGCTGGCCTCATCCAACAAGGTCAGAGCCTCACTGTGAAGGTTCAACACCATGTCCTGTGCAAACTCCCTGCCGCCGCTCTCTTCGAGGATTTCACGTATAACGTCAACGTCCGCTGGGTCGAGAACTCGTTTGAAATAGATGTCTCCCAACCTGCGCTTGACCGAAACGTCCGCGTGCTCGACAGTGTAGACCAGCGGGAGAAGCTTCTTTTTGTTGAGTACCTCGTCGCTGGCCTCGTTCCTTCCCCAGAGTTCGTCCAGGTCATTCTGGACCTGTCGCGCGAGACCAATCTTGGAACCGAATGCCGCAAGTACCCTTGCCAGCGATTCATCCGCCCCTCCCACGTGGGCGCCGAGATTCATGGCTCCGACATACAGTGCTGCGCCCTTGACAGACGCCATTGCGAGATACGGCTCAACACCCAGATCGATGCGTTCCCTGGCTTCGAGATCGCTAAATCGTCCTTCGCACAGGGCCAAGCTGGTCTCGTCGAGTATCTGTACTGCCCGGAACGTGCTGCTAGGGCCTAGGCCGCGCTCCTCAAGTCGGAACATCGCGATCCTGGCCATGGCATACATCGCGTCCCCGGCGTTGATGGCCTGCGCGGGGCCCCACTTCCACCACACAGAGTCTCGTCCTTCTCGCTGCGGACTGCCCGACTGCACGTCGTCGTGGATTTCAAGGAATCCCTGCAGAAGCTCGAGGGCCGCCGCCGCGGGCAGGCAGCTGGAAACGTCCCCTCCGACAGCCTCACAGGCCGTCAGGCACGCCACGCCGTATCTGCGCCCCTTCACGGGACCCGGGTAGGGTGACCCTACGTCGCCCAAATCCCATCCCATGTGGTAGGTCATCATGTCGTACAGGGCAAGGTCACGCGAGCGGAACACATCGCGGAGTTCCGCTTCGACCGTCGCCTCGTATTCGGATGCCTGTGCTGCCATGCCTACGCTCGCTTTAGAGTGTGTGCGCTTGCTAGGACGCCCCGATTGCGCGCCGAATGTCCTCCGACGTGATTCGACCTTCGCGAATTATGGTCGGACTGTCGCCTGAGAGGTCGATTACGGTTGACGAAATTGGTGCGCTGGTTGCTCCACCGTCTACAATGAGGTCGACGGCGCTTCCAAGCTGTTCTTCTACTTCGCTCGCGGTCGTCAGCGAAGGGGACCCGCTGAGATTGGCGCTCGTGCCGGTGATGGCCCTGCCAAGCAATTTGGATAGGTGGCGCGGAAGCCGGTGGTCGGGTACCCGGAGCCCTACAGTGTTGCGTCCCGCCGTCAGTCTTTCGGAGACTTGATCGCTCTTTCGCATGACGATGGTCAATTGCCCCGGCCAAAACGCACTTGCCAATGACCAAAAGGACTCCGGCACGCTGGAAACATACCGATTCACCGATTCGGCGCAATCGATAAGCAAAGGCATCGCGAGGTTGGACGGTCTGCCTTTGATGCGATAGAGCCGCTCGACTGCATCGTCGTCATCGAATGCCGCCGCGAGTCCGTAGACCGTATCCGTGGGAATCGCTACGACACCGCCGTTACGGAGAACCCGGACCACGTCATCCACGCGGCCGCCAAGCGTCTCCGAGACTGGAACGATAGGTGATGTCGCAGGCATTTCAAGCTTGACTCAGTATAGCACAGGTGCTACCTTTGGAAGCCCTTGAAAGTGCGCGACAACGTCACCCCTAACCAGAGTCGGCGAACACCCGAACGGGACGAAGCATACCTTACTTCTGACGTGTTGGACTCCCAAGATATAGCGGCGAAGATTCCCCATTCCGACATTCACCACCGCACTCAGCGCGAGTCCGTACTAGTCATTGATTTCGGATCCCAGTACAGCCGCCTGATTGCACGCCGGGTGCGCGAGGCAAACGTCTACTGCGAGTTGATTCATCACACGGCCGGTTGGGATGACGTCGAGCACCTGAACCCCAAGGGAGTCATCCTTTCCGGCGGTCCCGCGAGCGTCTACGAATCTGGCGCACCACTGGCCCCTCAGTGGGTATTCGACAGAGACCTTCCGGTTTTGGGAATCTGCTACGGCATGCAGGCGCTCGTCCACCAGCTTGGAGGACAGGTCGAGCCCAGCAGTAAGCGGGAGTATGGCCACGCGATTCTGGAGCAACAAGGTACAGAGCATCCTATATTCGCCGGGCTCTCTTCTTCTTTCCCCGTTTGGATGAGTCACGGCGACCGCATTACCGTACAGCCTCAGGGTTTCACCACCGTCGCCCACACCGAGAATTCCCCCGTCGCCGCCACGTCGAACGAAAAAAATGTCATAGGCATCCAGTTTCACCCAGAGGTGGTCCACACCCCTGACGGGACCCGCATAATTGAGAACTTCGTCCACGCAATTTGCGGTTGCGACCGTAGTTGGAATCCCAGCAATTTCATCGAGGACGCGGTTGAAGACATCCGAAGTCAGGTGGGCGACGGCAAGGTCATTTGCGCGCTGTCAGGCGGGGTAGACTCCGCGGTTGCCGCAAGCCTCGTGCACAAGGCCGTCGGCGATCAACTTACCTGCATCTTCGTAAACAACGGTTTCATGCGCCATGAAGAACCTAAACGCATACTCGATACCTTCAGGCGCAATTTGAACGTTAATATCGTATACGTCGATGCTGCCGACGAGTTCGTGGACGCCCTAAGCGAGGTTATCGACCCCGAGGACAAGCGCCGCACCATCGGCGAACTTTTCATCAGGATTTTCGACCGTGAGGCCGCTCGCTTGGGCGAGGTGGACTTCCTCTCCCAGGGGACTCTCTATCCCGACGTTATCGAAAGCCAGACACCTGGCGACAATGTTTCCGCCAAGATCAAGACCCACCACAACGTAGGCGGTCTGCCTGAGGACATGAAGCTGGAACTGGTAGAGCCGCTTAGGTATCTGTTCAAGGATGAAGTGCGCATGGTCGGCTTGGAGCTCGGCCTTGCCGAGGAAATGGTCTACCGACAGCCGTTCCCCGGACCCGGCCTCGCGATTCGTGTCATGGGCGCCGTCACCCGCGAGAAGCTCGATACGCTCCGCGCCGCCGACTGGATCGTCATGGACGAGATCAAGGCTAATAACCTCTATCGCGACCTGTGGCAGAGTTTCGCCGTGCTGACGGACACGATGAGCGTCGGCGTCGTTGGCGACTTCCGCTCCTATGGGTACGTCGTTGCCGTGCGGGCCGTGACGAGCGACGAGGCCATGACGGCAGACTGGGCCCGTCTGCCCCACGACGTTCTTGGCCGCATATCCAACCGCATCGTCAACGAGGTCCCGTCAGTTAGCCGTGTGGTATACGACATCACGAGCAAACCGCCAGGCACCATCGAGTGGGAATGATGGCCAAATGAAGGTCCTCGTCATCGGCAAGGGTGGACGCGAGCACGCCATCGCGTGGAAACTTTCGCAGAGTAGACGCATATCTACGCTGCTATGCGCCCCCGGTAACGCCGGAACGGCCAGGATCGCGCCAAACGTCCCCATTTCCGATAGCGACGTGGAGGCTCTCCTGGAATTTGCCCTTCACGAGAAAGTCGATTTTACAGTCGTCGGCCCGGAGGCTCCACTTGCCGACGGAATAGTTGACAGGTTTCAGGAATCGGGACTCGCGATCTTCGGTCCCACCCAGGCAGCCGCGCGTATCGAGTCCAGCAAGAGCTTCGCGAAGGACTTGATGCGCCGTGCAGGCGTGCCTACAGGGCGGGCCGAGGTCTTTTCAGATTTCAAAGCAGCCCGCAATTACGTAGAAGCACTGTCGCCCCCTGTGGTTATCAAGGCCGACGGTCTAGCCGCGGGAAAGGGAGTCGTGATTGCGAACACGAAGGAGCGGGCGCTGTCGGCCCTTCGTGAACAGATGGTTCATAGAGCATTCGGTTCGGCAGGCGAGACGGTGCTTATCGAGGAGTTCCTGCAAGGGCCGGAGTTAAGCGTCTTCGCCTTCGTAGACGGCAAGCGCCTCTCGCCTCTCGTAGCTGCAGTCGACTACAAGCGCGTCGGCGAAGGAGATACGGGCCCAAATACCGGCGGAATGGGCGCATATAGTCCTCCACTGGGTGTCCTCTGGAATCCCGAAATTGAGCGCAGCGCCCGCACCGAGATCATGGAGCCGGTGGTAGCCGCCATGGCCGACTACGGGTGTCCGTTCGTGGGAGTCCTCTATGCCGGCCTGATGCTCACACGCGACGGACTGAAAGTCATCGAGTTCAACTGCCGCTTTGGAGACCCGGAGACACAGGTCGTCCTGCCTCGAATAGAAAGCGACCTCCTCGAACTCATGCTGGCTGCCGTTGCCGGGAATGTCTACGATGCCCCCCTAAAGGTGAGCCCCGACTCGTGCGTAGGCGTGGTTGTAGCGTCCGGTGGTTATCCTGACGCCTATGAAACCGGCCTCCCTATATCCGGATTGGACATCGTTCAGAACAACACAAGCGTCTTCCACGCTGGCACCAAGCTCAATGATAGCGAGGAGACCGTCACGGACGGCGGACGAGTGCTTACAATCAGTGCAACCGGCAAGACTCGTCAGGAAGCCCGCCGGAAGGCCTATGCAGCCACAGAATCGCTCTCGTTCGACGGCTCATTCTTCCGCGGCGATATCGCCGAATTCTCAAGTAACTGATGTGGCTGCATCCAAGCCAATGAGCGACGTTCCCGACCTCCTGGCCGCCTTCGAGTCCAAGACTCTGCTCCGCCCGCAATTCGATGCACCCAACGTCGTGGACCTTTCAAAGGCGGTGTTCGACTGGGCAGGAGTGCCCGACCTCGACTTGGGTAATAACGCAAGACGAATACACGAAACATTCTGCCATGCCAGCCAGTTGGTTCTTGTCGTCGTCGACGGTCTGGGAATGAATTTCATTGATAAACTGGAACCCACATCTTTCCTTCGTCGGCATCTCCGTATGGAGCTGCAAACCGTCTTTCCTTCCACAACGTCGGCGGTCTTCACCTCCCTCGCGACGGCCACGTGGCCCAACTGCCACAGCATCATCGGATGGGACTTGTACCTGGAGGAGGTCGATTCGGTCTCTACGGTTCTTCGGTTTGAGAGGCGTCAGGATGGTGAATCACTGGATAATCTGGGTGTCCGCGAGGAACAGGCATATCCAGTCCCGTCACTCTTGGGTGCGATTGACGGCGACTTGGTCTCCATAGTTCCCGAAGGGATCGCGAACACTCCATATTCGGACTACTGGGGCGGTCACAACGCGGAGTACGTCACCTACGAAAGGCTTGCCGATGGTATAGAAGCGGCAATCTCCAAGAGCATTTCCGCAAGCGAACGTAGCCTGACGTACCTATATGTGATTGACGTGGACTACGCCGCGCATGAGTTCGGTACCAACGCGCCTCAGACAATTCGGGCATTGGAACATACAGACGAAATGATCGAGCGCCTGGCTTCTGGACTCCCGGTTAACGCACGTCTGGTGCTCACCGCCGACCATGGACAGCTGAACGGACCTTTCCACGACATTCTGCCCACGGATTCTCTGGTGTGCCACCTGCTACACGAACCATGGGGAGACGCTCGCGAGATGCATTTCGCAGTGAAGCCTGGAAGGGAAAAAGACTTCGAGGTTGACTTTCGAAATCGCTTTGGCGAGGTCGCGTTCCTGCTAACGGTGGATGAGGTGGAATCGCTGGAACTGCTGGGACCAGGGCGCGTCGAGGATGCTGCACGAAAGCGTCTCGGCACGCACCTTGCAATATCACGTGGCGCGGATGCATTCATGTACCACGTCCGTCCCAATCCGATGAAATTCATTGGAAGCCACTCCGGCCTCACGCCGGACGAAATGCTGGTACCATTAGTGGTTGTTTAGGGAAGGAAACATCATTGTGAGGTAAGCGCAAATGCCATTAGTCGGAGTCATCGTAGGAAGCAAATCGGATCGGCCCCTCATAGACGAGACCTCGGAGGTCCTCGACCAACTTGGCGTCGAACACGAGGTGGTGGTTGCATCGGCCCATCGCACGCCTGAGGCTGTCATGGAGTGGACGACGTCCGCCCGAGATCGGGGAATAGAGGTTATCATCGCCGCCGCTGGCGGCTCGGCCGGTCTGCCGGGCGTCGCGGCGTCGTGGACCACCCTGCCAGTCATCGGCATTCCGGTGCCTTCGAGTGACCTTGAAGGAATCGATTCACTCTATTCAATCGCCCAGATGCCGCCCGGTATACCCGTCGCATGTGTTGCCATCGGCTCGTGGGGAGCGCGAAACGCCGCCTTCCTCGCCGCCCAGATTCTTGGCATCAAGCACGACTCTGTCCGAGCGGCCTACGACGAGTACCGTCAGGGCCTCAAGTCCAGGTAGGTCGGAGCACACCGGTGATCAAACGTTACACCAGGCCTCGAATGGGCGCAGTCTGGTCCGAACGCAACAAGTATGACCGCTGGCTACAGGTGGAGTTGGCCGTCTGCGAGGCATGGACCGAGCACGGTACCATTCCCCTCTCCGACATGGAGAAGCTGCGCTCGGCCAATTACAACTACGAGCGGCTCGAGGAGATTCTCGTCGTCCATCGCCATGAGATGACGGCTTTCCTTCAGTCCATCACGGAATTCATCGGCCCCGAAGGCCGGTGGCTGCACCTCGGTCTTACCACCAGCGACGTTTGGGACACGGCAACAAGCCTTCAGATTCTAGACGCCATCGAACTGCTCGATGAGGAGATTGACGCCCTAATGGACGCCATCAAGGTGCGGGCTGTCGAGCACAAGGACACCCTGATGATTGGCAGGACTCACGGCATACACGCCGAGCCAATCACCTTTGGTCTCAAGCTCGCCGTGTGGTACGACGAGATGCGCCGCAACAAAGACCGTCTCGCACACGCGCGTGCCACCATCGCTTACGGCAAGCTCTCCGGTCCCGTCGGGACGCACGGAACCGTGCCTCCGTCGATAGAGGCGGCGGTATGTGAACGCCTCGGCCTACAGGCCGCCCCTGCCTCCACGCAGATTCTCCAGCGCGACCGCCACGCCGAATACGTCACGACGCTGGCACTCGTCGCGGCGTCGCTGGAGAAGTTCGCCACCGAGATCCGCGGACTTCAGCGAACGGAGATCCGCGAGGTTGCCGAATACTTCCCGAAGGGCCAGCCTGGCTCTTCGTCGATGCCGCACAAGCGCAATCCCGAACTCTCCGAGAGGGTCTGCGGACTGGCACGGCTGATACGCGGCCACGCCGTAACTGCTATCGAGAACGTCGCATTGTGGCACGAGCGCGACATCAGCCATTCTTCCGCTGAACGCCTCATCCTGCCGGACGCCTCCATTGCCCTTGACTACATTCTCAGCCTTATGACAGGACTGATTCGCGACCTGAACGTCGACACCGACCGCATGATGTACAATATCGAATCGACTTACGGCGTCCTCTTTTCGCAGCGGGTGCTCCTCGCCCTCATCGAGCAGGGCATGGAGCGCGAGACCGCCTACGGCATCGTCCATAATCGCGCGATGGAGAGCTGGGAGACTGGACAGGACTTTCGGGAAATGATGCGGTCCGACCCCGAAGTGAGCGGACTGCTGGCTTCCGACGACCTGGAGTCACTATTTGACTACAGATACTATGTCCGACACGTAGACGAGATTTTCGAACGTGTCGGCTTGAAATAGGAGGAATTAACGGATGCAAGCATTAATGGAGTCCCCCCTGCCCGACCTCGTATATCGCGGCAAAGTGCGCGATACCCACGATCTCGGTGATGAGTTTCTCATGGTGGCCACCGACAGGATTTCGGCTTTCGACGTGGTGATGCCGAACGGAATCCCCGACAAGGGCGCCGTGCTGTCCCAGATATCCGCCTTCTGGTTCGGCAAGACGCAGCACCTGGTTCCGAATCACCTCATCGACTTGGGCATAGCGCGCCGGGATCTTGGGCTTTCGACCGACATGCAGCGCCGGTCGATGATCGTCAAGAAAGCTGACCGCATCGACGTCGAGTGCATCGTGCGGGGCTATATCACCGGTTCGGCATGGAGCGAGTACCGCAAGACCGGTACCGTTCAGGACAAGCCGATGCAGCCGGGACTAGTGGAGGGCGACAAGTTCCCGGAGCCGCTCTTCACCCCTACAACCAAGGCTGAGGTCGGCCACGACGAGAACATGAGCTACGAAGAGGTCGTGGACATGGTCGGCGCGGATACCGCCGGTCGACTCCGAGACACCGCGATCGAAGTCTTCAACTTCGCGCACGATGTCGCAATCGAGTGCGGGATCATACTCGCTGATACCAAGATGGAATTCGGCTTTATCGACGGCGAACTCTCGCTCATTGATGAGCTGCTCACGCCCGATTCCAGCCGCTTCTGGGATGCTGAGGGCTATGCGCCCGGCAAATCGCAGCCAAACTTCGATAAACAATTCGTCCGCGACTACCTTGACTCCGAAGGCTGGGACCACGAGCCACCGGCCCCTGTCCTACCAAACGACATAGTCGCCAAGACCCGCGAACGCTATCTCGCGGCCTACAAACGATTGACCGGAAACGACCTGATCTAGCATAGGGAGTTCGTGAGCGTCCGGAAGTCTAGGAGCGCAGCATGGCCAACAGAGGGCGGCAGAACAAAGAGGGCGTTCAGCGCTTCCTAAGCCTTACTTACCTCCTAGTCGGAGGCGGAATCATCGTCGCCGTAGCTGTGGCCGTGATTCTCTTCGCGGCCTTGGGTAGCGATTCACAATCGGGGTCAACGTCCCCATACACGGCTCAAGAGAGTTCCGCCGATTCCGGCTCCCAAGAGCAGTCCTCGACCGATGACAAGCCCGTACCGGAGGAGACCACTCAGGAGGTCTCCCTTGTAACGCTGGAGGAGTTTGGCGACTTCCAGTGCTCCCACTGCGCCCAATTCGCCGTAACCATCGGCAGGCGGATCAAGGCCGACTTTGTCGATGCAGGTCGGATCCAGTTCATATTTAGCCACTTCCCCTTCATAGGGACGGAGTCCTTCAGGGCCGCCGAGGCCACGGAGTGCGCCGCCGACCAGGACAAGTTCTGGGAGTTCCACGACATCGTATTCGAGAACAGGAAGGGTGTGAACGAGGGGCACTTCTCCGACGACAACCTCAAGCTCTTCGCCAGCAGCCTCCAGCTCGACAGAGGCGCGTTCGATTCCTGCTTCGACAGCGGCAAATACCGTGGCAAGGTAGGAGCCGACCTCCGACGTGGCGAACAACTTGGTGTCCAAGGGACGCCAACACTTTTCCTCAACGGGAAGATGCTCACTCCGTCCTCCTACGAAGAACTGGCCCAACTCATCGAATCGGCAATCGCAGACGGGCAATGAGACCGGCCACTAGAGCGCGCTCGGCTATCGCGGCCCTGAGCCTCGCGGGTCTGGCGGTGGCAACTTACCTCAGCGTGGAGCATGTTACTGGCGGAATCCCTGTCTGTGGAATCTCGACCGGTTGCGACACGGTAACGACCAGCGAATACGCGGTCCTCATGGGGGTGCCGGTTGCCATTGTCGGAGTCGTTGGGTACGCAGCGCTGCTGCTCGGAACCCTCGCCTATCTGGGACTCGACAACCCTCCCACCGGCCTATCGTACGCGCTCATGGGGATAGCATTGCTTGGAGAGGGATTCACTTTGTACCTTGTCTACACGCAAGCCTTCCGCATCCATGCATACTGCGAATACTGTTTGAGCTCTGCGGTGATCATGACCTCCATCCTCGCTTTAAGCGCCTTTGCCACGTACAAAGCAAGACAGAATTCTTCTGTCGTGCTAGAGTAGAATTCGACAATATCCAGAAATACCCGGCTAATTGCGAGGCGACATGGCCACAGACGCCACCGAAAGACGAAGACAGACACCAACACAAGCGCGAGCCGCCCGGCGCGAGCGCAGAAACCGACGAACCAGGCTGAAGAGAATACTTGCCCTCACGGCGGTCGGAGGAGTATCCGCCCTTTTCCTCATCGCCCTCTTCATACCGCAGAGTTTCGGTGGTGGCGGCGACCGGGCCCTGCCGGACGGCCCCGGAGTCAGGCTGGAAGACCAGGGTCGAGAGCACATACCGGAAGGGGGTTCCCACGCGCCCTACAATATGTCCCCTCCCACCTCGGGCTGGCACTACGACCGATGGGCCGCCTGGGGCATTAAGACCGAACCCCTGCCAGCCGAGCTGTTTATCCATAACATGGAGCACGGAGGCGTGATCCTCCACTACAACTGCCCCGACGGCTGCCCGGACGAGGTCGGTCAAATGGAGGAGATCGTCCGCCGCACCGACGAGACTATCCTCATGCCGAATCCCGACATGGAAAGCAGGTTTGCGGTGACCGCATGGAACTGGATTCTCACAATGGACAAATATGACGACAGCCAGGCTCGCGACTTTGTGCGCAGTCACCTGAACTCGCCCAATGCACCGGAGTGGCCCAGCCGGTAGCTTCTAAGCTTAGCTCGCGATTCCAGTTAGCGCGAAACTCCGCTCCGACCGCTGGAGACCTCCCTACCCAAATGCAAAAATACCTGGCAAAGGTCTACGTCTCGCTCAAACCCACGGTCAACGACCCGGAGGGCCTGACCATACGAGGCGCTCTTGTCACCCTGGGCTACGACAAAGTCGAAACCGTGCGCGCGGGAAAGTACTTCCAGATCGAGATCGAGTCGGAATCCCAAGACGACGCCTCGAAGGCAGTCGAGGGAATTTGCAGCCAACTGCTGGCCAACCCCGTCATCGAGCAGTACGTGTTTGAGCTAACCTGCGCAGAGTGAAGCGGTCAGGACCGGCGCATGCGGCGCGTTGGCAGGGGTGGCAGGATTCGAACCCGCGGCCTACGGTTTTGGAGACCGTTGCTCTACCAGCCTGAGCTACACCCCTGCGCTCCAGCCGCCTATCGATTGTAAGCCCCCGTCCTCACAGGGTCAATGATCCTGGGTGGGATCATGACTTGGTGAGAACGCCTCTCGTCCACCGCGATGGGCCGTTCGACCCACCTTCGATACGGTATAATCTGCCGACACCACCAGAAGCGAGGTCAACCATATGAGAGGCGCGGATGCAGTTGCCAGGACACTACAGGGTGCCGGAGTGGAGCGAATCTTCGCCCTTTCCGGCAACCAGATTATGCCGCTATTCGACGCCTGTCTGGACGCGGATATCGACCTCCTGCACGTCCGGCAGGAGGCTGCGGCTGTCCACATGGCCGACGCTTGGGGACGCCTCACCGGCCAGCCCGGCGTGGCACTCGTCACTGCCGGCCCTGGCTTCGCAAACACCCTCACCGGTCTGTACGTAGCCACTATTTCGGAGTCCCCTTTGGTCCTGCTGAGCGGCTGCGCTCCCATGAAGCAGCATCCCAAAGGCGCGTTCCAAGCTATGGCGCAGGCTGAAATTGCTGCCCACGTCTCGAAGGCGTCATGGACTGCCGAAAGCGCGTCCGGCCTTCCCAACGACATTCGCAAGGCCCTGGACATCGCCTCATCCGGCCGTCCCGGGCCAGTGCATATTGCCCTACCCTTCAATACCGTAGACGACGAAGTGGATTCCCCGGAAGACGCGCTCGTTTCCGACGGCAATGGTGGATTCCACCCACGGATCATCGATGACGCGGACGCAACTCAGTTTCTCGCAGAACTCCGCGGCGCCAAGACGCCACTGATTCTCGCAGGATCGATGATGATGCGCGAGGAAGGGTCCACGGTGTTGGCCAAACTTTCAGCCGCCACAGGGGCCCCCGTCGTCGAGATGGAGAGTCCGCGAGGAACAAATGACCCTGCCCTGGGAGCGTTTGCCGAGGTCCTCGCGGAGGCCGATCTCATCGCACTGATTGGCAAGAAGCTGGACTTTACCCTCAAAATGGGAACGGAACCTGATATCCGTCCAGACTGCCGGTTCATACAGCTCGACCCCGATCGCTCCGCAATCGACCTCACGCACAGGAACGTTGGCGATTCTGCCCGAGTCGCGATGAGCGTCGTGGCCGATCCCATTCCCTCAGTTCGCCGAATTGTGGATCTAGCCAACGCCCAGGTGAACGAGAGTGGCTGGGCGGATGAGGTGTCATCCGCCGTAAGCTACCGCCCCGCTTCATGGTCGGAAATGCGGGCCGAACAGGGCGCCCCGCTTCATTCATATGAGGTCGCGGCGGCGGTCCAGGCTTATCTTGACGAAGACCCTAACTCGGTGTTCATCTGCGACGGAGGAGAGTGGGGACAGTGGGCGCAGGCCTGCATCACCGCACCAACTCGGATACTCAACGGCCCCGCGGGCTCCATCGGAACGTCCATTCCGTTCGCCCTCGCAGCGCGGCTGGCGCGCCCCGAGTCTCGGATCGTAACCGTCCTCGGCGACGGCACTGCGGGATTCCACATCATGGAGTACGATACTGCTGTGCGTTACGACATCCCATTCGTAGCTGTGCTCGGTAACGACGCCGCGTGGAACGCCGAATACCAGATTCAGCTCCGCGAGTACGGAGACGAGCGTCTCGTGGGTTGCGAGCTTCTCCCCTCTCGGTACGACCGTGTCGTCGAGGCGCTGGGCGGTCATGGCGAACATGTTGAATCGGCGTCCGACCTGGCCCCTGCCCTGCAACGTGCGGGGTTGTCGAATCTTCCTGCCCTCGTTAACGTCAACCTAGCACGGGACGCCGCCCCTGTGGTCCGTAGGTCGTCTGATGCAACTCAAGCCAGTTCCGCAGTGCTGCACTAGAATCGGGCCGCTCCGCGAGACCTATGGGCATAAGAGACGAATCCTTTGAAACCCGATTTGACGCTAGTTTGGGGCAAGCCTAAGCTGGTCATATGGAGACACTGGACCGCCTGTAGCATTACCCATCACGAATGTGTCCATTCGCAGGCTTGTGGGCGTAACGACAATGTTAGGTACAGGCGAGCGCCTGGTCGTGTTACCCCTGATTGTGCCCGCGGCCGAGACCGTGATAATTTGACAATAACAATAGACAACGGCACAAAATGGCACATATTTTGAGAAGTTCACATGTTGTCGTGCCGTTGTGCCTCATGCTCTCCGCCCCTCTATAAAGGGCGATAACGTATTAGCGCACTCCGCGCATTCCTTGCCGCCGACGCGAGACCCTGTGCCATCCTCCCCGCTTGTAGTGGGGACGGCATGGCCCAATGTGCAATGCTCCATTAGTCGGTGAACTCATCAGGCCACCAGTCCGGCCACACCGACTCACCCTGGTACGGAGATCGCGGGTCCCAGAAGCTGCGCGTTTGTATCGTCAGCTCACGAATGTTTGGACGGTCAAGTTCTTCCGGTAGCGGAAGTATCCTCCCCGGCACGCCAATAACGAAGCTCCGAGGCGGAATGTCCTTTGTTACTACCGCCCCACCGGCGATGAAGCTCCCTTTGCCGATGGTAATGTCTGGCATCACGGTTACGCCTCCTCCTATCATCACATCGTCCTCTATGGTCGCGCCTCTTGGCGTGGGCATTGGCTCGATGCGTCCGGGAAAGCGATCGTTCGTGAAGGTGACTCCCGGCCCGATGAAGACGTGGTCTCCTACCCACGTCCGAGAAGGGATGTACACATGCGACATAACTCGCACTCCCGTTCCGAACCTCACGATGCCTTCTATCGTCGACTGGTTCATCAGGGTGCAGTAGTCGCCCATCTTGACGAACGCTCGTATTACCGAGTTGTAACCGGCCTGGAAGTGATCGCCGATTCGCGTGTCACCATAGATTACCGTCCCCCTTCGGATCATGCAGTCCTTCCCCAGCAGAGCAGGTCCACACTCTTCGTGGTAGCGGAATCCGATGTCCACGCCCGGCTCAATGAGGGTGCCCTCACCGATTTCAGCGTTAGTGAAGCTGTCTGCGTCTACGGTATCCATCCTCTCCTCCGACGATTCATTCAGGTAATTCCGGAAGGATACCACGCGGGCCTGCCATTGTTGACTGCCCCCTACCCCATTGCTACGCTTGACCGATGAACACTTGGGTTCGCGCGATGTCTGCGATGTTTCTTGCCCTTTTCGTCCTTTCGGGGTGCGAGCAAGTGGAACACTCATTAAGACCCGTGCGGGTCGACCCGTCCGACCTCAAGACAGTTACGTTTAGCGACCAGGGCTTTACACCGCTGCGGCTCGAGATCGAGGTGGGCCAAACGGTGCGGTTCCGCAACGCATCGGAGACCTTCTTCTGGCCGGCGTCGAACATCCACCCAACTCACCAGATTTACCCGGAGTTCGATGTCGGGGAACCTGTCGAGACGGGCAAGACGTGGACTTTCACCTTTGAACGTCCTGGGTTCTGGCGATACCACAATCATTTGGGCCCGGAACGTAGTGGTCTGATAGTTGTAACGGGCGACCCCGTCGAGCCGCCCGCCCCTCTCGTTCTTACCTCCGAGGGCCTGTCATTCGGCACCCCGTCAGACCTGTCTCTCACGCAATACATGGAACTCTACGAGAGCGACAACGCAATGACGAGGTTTCTCCGCGACTACGGACCAACAGAGACCGTGAAGGCGCTGCTGGAAGGGTCTATACGCACAAATGCCGACTGCCACCAGCGAGCCCACGATGCCGGTAGAGTGGCCTACGAGCTGTTCGGTGCCGCTGCATTCTACCTGGCGAGTCACGAGTGTCAGGCGGGTTCGTACCACGGAGCGACCGAGGCGCTCTTCCACGACCGTGGCACGGTCAATCTGCGTGAGGATGTCACCGTGCTCTGCAGCTACGCCAACGCCTCGTTCTACTACCTTCAGTGTCTGCACGGGGTGGGCCATGGCCTCATGGCGTGGACCAGCTACGAATTGCAAGACGCGCTCTCGCTGTGCGAGGAACTCGACCTGCCGTCCGACCACCGGGCCTGCTACTCGGGCGTCTTCATGGAGAACGTCATTGGGGGCCTCTCGGGACTCATGGGGCACGTGACCGAGTACCTGTCCGACGACCCCCACTACCCCTGTAACTCTTTGGATGAGGAGTATGTCCAGATGTGCTATTTCTATCAGAGCACCCGCATGATGATCCTCTACGATAACGACCTTGCCAGGGTGGCGGCATCCTGTGCCGCGGCGCCAGAAGAGGCCCACCATTACTGTTTCCGGAGTCTCGGCCGCGACGTGGGCGGCTTCACGGTTGGTGATCCCGAGCGGGCCCTTGAACTGTGCGCCCTTGCCGATGTTCCGAAGAACCGGGCTTACTGTATCGAGGGAGCGGTGCAAAACAGGTTCTGGGATGTATCAGGGGCCGATGAAGCGCTCAGCATGTGCAGTATGTCTGCCGACCAGGGGGACCGCTTTGCCTGCTATCAAACTATCGTCTTCCGCGCTCAAGAGCTCTACGAGAGTGAAGATGAATTTGCGGCGTTTTGCAGGCGAGTGGATGAGAACTTTAGAGAGTGGTGCCTGAGCAAAGAGCTTACTGGTTTCGGCAGTGAATCACTGCAGTGAAGGAATTCGCAGTCGTGGGGGTTGCATTCTCACCAATCCGATTGCAAGAGTCACAAAACGTGGTTGGATTCTTGACAGTTCCCCTCGCCGTTCATAGACTTACAACCGACTTCGATACTTGTACCTCACGAGTCTCCCAAGACGGGCAATCTCAACGAGGCCTTTAATGACTGAATACCCGGAGCAGGAGTCCATCGGTAAGAAGATAATCGGGCATGTGCGCGGCACCCTCATCGCAGGTGTGCTCATTCTCGTTCCCGTCGCCATTACCTATGTGCTTGTGGTCTGGGTCTTCAACAACATCGATGGGCTGCTTCAGCCTTTGTTGGAGAGGATCACCGACCGTCATATCCCAGGTCTTGGCTTGCTCGCCCTTATCATTCTGGTCTATATCCTAGGTCTCGTATGGACCAAGCGGTTAGGCCGTCGAACTATCCGTACACTCCAGCACTTTCTACTAAAGATCCCTCTGATCGGTGCCGTATATGGCCCGGCCCGGAAGCTCATCGAGTCGTTCACGGGAGAGAGCTCCGCAGGAATCAAAAGGGTGGTTGTGGTCGAGTATCCGAAGCAGGGCACCTGGATGATTGGATTTCTCACAGGAATTGCCAACGTAGTTCCAGGTTCCACAATGGGAGTGATCTATCTGCCGACCGCTCCAACGCCAAATTCCGGCTGGGTTGCGATGGTGCCGATTCAGAACATCTACGACACGACAATGACGGTCCAACAAGCAATGACGATGGTGCTATCCGGAGGAATATCATCGCCTGTGCAGATAGACCTCAAGCCCATGGACCCACGTGAAGTAGCCGAATTCGCAATGGTGGATTCAGAGACTGATATGCCGGCGGTAAGTCCCGAATCAGGGGTGTTCAATCTACCTTTCATCGGCCGCAAGGACGAAGGAAATAAATCGAGGTGAATTAACTTGGGAGTTGACAGCAATAAAGTCAGATTGTCGGGAGAGAACTCATTCCTCCGTTTGAGCACTTCTCCAGGAGCAGATCCAACCACGAGCAACAGTCACTGGCGAATCGTCCACTCACCGAAGGGGGTGGGGCATGTGCTTTTCACCAAGGGGGAATTGACCGGCGATGAAGCTAGGATCTATTCCGACAATATCGACATGGCCCGCTGGCTTCAGGAAGGTGTGCAAGCCTCCATGGGCGACCAGTATGCGGGCGACATACCGATCATCGAGGCCGACTTTTGGAAGTCGGGCGATACGCTGTCTTTCTGGACTGAGTACGTCGAGTCTCGCGACGATCACATCACTATGACTTGGTACAACCTCGGAGAGCCGGTGATGGTCGCGAATCCACCCGGAGAGAAGGAGGGGCAGCCCCACGGAGTGTACAGCCTGCTTGTCCCGGCAGGACGCGCCCAAATGACGGTGAACGGCATAGTGGCATCAGGCAAGGCGCATCCCCGCCCGCTGGACGACTCAACCTCAATCAGTACTTGCTGCATCGCTCTCTCTGAGACATGGACGATTCCCAAAGAACACGAGTGGGCTTGCGAGTGAGGGTTTCGTTGTAGGGGCCACACCAGGGTACAACTCCTGTTCGGCCCAAACCCACCTTTGGTTCCAAGGCCTTCACGACCTCATAGTCTGGTTCCCGCCGGTTCGTGTTGAGTTTGGTGGAGGAGCCGGCCCGTGACGCGGGAGGCTTAGGTGCCGAGTTTGTAGCGTGGAGCCGCTCTTAGCGACGGTTCGTCCCGTCGGTCTGTTAACGGCGGGGTTCCCACGAGAAGAATCGGACCGAGATCACAAGCCCACCAACCAGCCAAGCGGCCATCACCAGCAGATTGATCAATTCGAAACCCCTGCCCGTCTCGAATGGATTGAACGCGGTATGCATGGCTGACGAGAAGTGCTTAACCGGGAATACATCGGCAAGGGTGGTGAGCCAGGTCGGCGCATCCTCCAAAGGGATGAAAATGTCTGAGATGAACAGCAGCGGCAGTATAAGCACATTCACGACGGCAGGAGAGGCTTCCGCGTTCGGGATGATCGCCGTAATCGCCAACCCTAGCGCGCAGAAGCAGGCGGAGCCGACCGCGAGAGTCAGAAGGAAGGCCGGTACCGTGTTGGTGGGCATGTCCACACCGTAGAACAGGACCCCGGCTACCGTCACGATAGCGACTAGTAGGGCTGCCAGAAGTACGGAGTGTATGATCTTACCGAAGAGGAACGTCCAGGCAGGCAGAGGCGTGCCGCGTATGCGTTTGAGCAACCCCTGATCCCGGGCAAAACACACGCCTATAGACACGTTGTTGAAGCAGGTGTAGATCACCGACATCGCAATTATGGCCGGCACGTAGAACGTGGATGTGTTCGTCGTCCCTCCCGGAAGGACCAGCTCTTCGCTGCCGAATAGGAGATTGAAGATTACAAGGAACATCAACGGAAAAACGAACACGAAGAACGCCGAGAGAGGGTTGCGCCAGAAGGCCCTGTTCTCGTAGCGGATCTGCCTCAATGCTAGAGCGAAAGTACTCACCCTTCTTCATCTCCCCGCCCCGAAGCTCCGACCAATTCGATGAACACGTCCTCCAGAGTCGGTGTCGAAACCGCCAACTCATCCAACTCTATTCCCGACTCTATGGCCCAGCCGGTGAGCCTGTGAAGGGCGCGTGTCGGCATACCTGTCACGATGGTGTAGCGGCCGCCTTTGCTCTCCGCACCCAGATCTTCAGGAGGAACACCGGCATCGGGCCCGGTCTTGAACCGAATGATCGTAGAGCCGCTTCTTTGCATCAGCTCACCCGGTGTGCCCTCGTCGACAATTTCCCCCTGCACAATGATCGCCACCCGGTCAGCCAGGTGCTCGGCCTCATCCATGTAGTGGGTCGTAAGCACGACCGTCTTGCCAAGGGATCGGAGGTTGGCGACCATTTCCCAGGCGGCGCGGCGCGCCGCAGGATCAAGACCCGTTGTAGGTTCGTCCAGAAAAAGCAATTCGGGGTCTCCCGCGAGGCCGATCGCTACGTCCAGTCGCCTCTGCTGGCCCCCAGACAGCCGCCGTACCCGGGTCCGGCGCTGCTCCCGCAGTCCTATCACGTCCAGGATCTCCTCGAGGGGCAGCGGGTGGGGAAAGTATCCCCGGAACAGGTCTATCGTCTCCTCTACTGATAAGTACGGCTCCACGCCAGTCGTCTGCAGCACGATGCCGATTCGCTGCTTGAGAGCACGGTCATTGAGCCCCGGATCGTGGCCCAGAACGGAGACCTCGCCGCCGGTCCGGTCGCGATGACCCTCCAGTATTTCAACTGTGGTCGTTTTCCCGGCGCCATTCGGTCCCAAGAGCGCGAATACCTCTCCCTTGGACACGCTCAGGTCGATGCCCCGTACGGCTTCTACGTCGCCGTAAGATTTCCGCAGGCCACGCACTTCAATGGTGTTCGGCAAGCCTTCAGTAGTATCGGAAGTCGGCATACTCAGAGAATAGACTTCAAGGCAAGCTAACGTCAATCTAGCAATGTCCGTAAGATGTCCTTGCACGAGTGTCGAACACACCGCGTTTTCCCGATATCCCCGTCTAGTCATCCGCCCAAATCGAAGTGCCCGCGCTGCTTGCACAACAGGGTTGTTGGCCGATCCCCCAGAATTCTGGACTAGACCGCATCTACCCTTTCACGGGCTCAGCCTAGGTCCCTACATACTGCCGACGGGAGAACAGAAAATGGGACACAAAACTACATAGCTTTAGGCTGTGACACACCCAGTTCGGCGGGACAAATGTCCATTTAGCTACGGATACAAGACTAATTCAAAGATTAAGGGTTCTTGCTCTTGTCCAACAAGAATGGCCCATGGCGGACTCGATCCATCACGGGCCACTCAGCACTTTCTGCCAGGGCGGAAGACGATAAGTTGTAGAAAAGGCCCTCTGTTCTAGGTGGTTAGGGTCACGATTCCCGGGTGGAACTAACAGTCCTTGTGACCAGTGAGTAGTTACAGCACGAACGTACTCTCCTCAAATCCGATTCCATGGTTCGACGGGCAATATCATGTGTTGTCCAGATGGGCGGGAAGTAGTCGCCTCACCGTTACGGCCAATCTGCCTCAGTCGATCGGGGATGTGATGTCATTAGTCGGCGGGGAGGTCGTTATCCCTCACCGTCACCACCTGATACACGGGCGACTCTGCGTAATAGGGCTGTGGGACGTTCGGGGTGTAGTAGCGCGGCTGCAGATGGACTCCAATGTAGCCGTCGGGCTCAGGAGTATCGTCGTCTTCCGTTGGGATAGAGAGGACAGTTTCCTCTTCACCTGCCGCAAACCACAGCTCCCCTATCTCGGAATCTTGCAGAAACCGGCCCTCGAGGAAGAAATCGAGGTTTAGTGCAAGATCGTAGGAGAGACCGCCGATCCGTCTGAATGTGAACACGGCAGACTCACCTTCAGTGATTGATTCCGGCGCAGTGAATGACACCACAGGGTCGTCGTCACGTACTGTCACCGAGGCCGACGACGAGGTCGGCGCCGGGTGGTCGGCGTCGTTGAAGGATTGACCGATGAGCGTGACGGTGATCACGCCGTCATCCTCAGCTGCAGTGTCGTCATCCGTTGCGATGGTCACCGTTTCCGAAGACTGGCCCGCGGGTATCGTCACCGAGCTGGGTGGTGTACCGCTAATCATCGCGCCGACTTCGGTAACTCTTACGCCCACAACCAGTTCCGACGTCGTGTCGCCTTGGCGTGTGAGTACGAACGATATGTTCTCGCCTTCCGCGATGGGGGAGTCGCTAGGAGAAATCGTAACTGACGGTGGGTAGCTGTCGGTCTCTTTCCCGGAATTTACGACATGGTAATTGGCTGAACCAACGCCGGTCAACGGAAGTGTCATTAGAAGCACAAGGATTGAAACAGCCATACCCAGGGCGAGCGGTTTCCCCTTGGATTGGCCTGAATTCCATTTTAGTGTTCTCATTATTCGCCTCCTTAAGGCTTTGCCAAGAATGAGATGCTCTCCAATATGAGTCCTTGTCGTTCGATTCCGAAGGTCTTGTCCCCTGACCCCGTGTTCTCTTGTATCTTGAAACGTTTCGAGTCACATTAGGTTGGAAATTCAGCGCATAGGGGTTCGCACATCGAGACTGATCAGTAGGGAAAAGCGCAGAATTCTGCCAATCACGGAATCGGAGGTGGGAGACTCCTGCTCGAGGCAAATGGTCTCAGACAGGACGCGGAGGGCAAAAGAAGGGTGATGGCGGTGCCGTTTGCTTATGCACTGCTTAGAGGTGCGAAAACCCTTCCGGACAGGCTATTGCCCGGACTATCGCTTGGCAGACCAGGTGGCAGTCGGAATTCGATTGCTTATGGCACTATGGGCCTCAGTGGCGACTGTACAATTGGTCTCCAGAGGGCGTTGCCATGATCTGGCACATCACGAATTCGGAACAGTAGATAGGATGAAGAGTCCCACCATACTTGACTCGAACGAGTCGGTTCCTACTACGATCCAAGCTAATCCTCGGGGGAAAGCTCTACCTTCAATTGATGATCGGGGCGCCTTCGCTGTGCCTCGAGCCACTTGTGTTTCTGTTCCCGGCGAGTCTTCTCATCCGGGGGTACAAATCGAGCTTGGAATTCCGCACGATACTCCTCGAAGTTGCCTTGGCAAATTGCCGCCCGCATCTCCTCCATCAAGCGCAGGACAAATCGAACGTTGTGGATCGTCGCCAGACGGAATGCCAGCAATTCGTTGGCTCGGAAGAGATGGTGGACGTAGCCCGCGGTGAAGGTCCGGCAAGCATAGCAGTCGCAGTCTTCCTCTATCGGCGTCTGCTGGTCTCGAAAGCGCGCCGAGTCCACATTCATGCGACCGTCACGAATGAAGAGAGCTCCATTTCGGGCGATTCGGGTAGGCAGGACGCAGTCGAACATGTCGATGCCGCGTGCCACCGATTCCAACAGGTCCTCCGGCGAGCCCACTCCCATGAGGTATCTCGGCCGGTCGGATGGCAGCAGCTCCGTGGTGTGCCCCACCGTCTCCATCATCTCGCGCTTGGACTCCCCCACACTGAGCCCACCCAATGCGTATCCAGGAAAGTCCAGGGCCGTGACCTGTGCGGCTGAAATCTCTCGGAGATCGAGAAATGTCCCGCCTTGTACGATTCCGAAGAGCATCTGGTCGTCTCGAGTTTGTGCGTCACGGCATCGCCCCGCCCATCGTGTTGTTTGTTGAACAGCTTCCTCCACGCCTGCACGGTCGCTGCCTCCGGGAGCACAGACGTCGATGGGCATGATCACGTCCGCCCCGATCTCCTCCTGGTGACCAATAACAGATTCGGGACTGAACATGTGCTTGCTGCCGTCGATGTGGGACTTGAACTCGATTCCCTCCTCGCTCAAGGTCCTCAAGTGTTCGAGGCTGAAGCCTTGAAATCCCCCACTGTCGGTCAACGTGGGTCCGTTCCATGCCATAAACGAGGCGAGTCCCCCCGAATCCCGCACTGAATCAACCCCTGGGCGCAGATACAGGTGATACGTGTTGCCCAGGAGAATCGTTGCGCCCATTGCCCGTAGGTCATTCGGGTCGACGGCCTTCACCGAGCCTTGGGTGGCTACGGGCATGAAGGCCGGAGTCGGAACGTCGCCATGGGGTGTATGGAGCGTCCCAAGTCGGGCTCGTCCGTCGGTCCTATGCAGAGTGAAGTCGGTCATGGAGCGTTAGCGACGCGCACAGCTTTTCTTACGATTGGCGGAATTCCAAATTCGTCGTAATTATAGGGCAGACGCGCACGTATGTGGTACGTGGGAAATTCCGCCGATGACGCAGATTAGGTGTAAAGCTAGCTTGACGGCCTAAATGTCAATTGCCTCGGCTTGTTGAGCAATAGGGGAAGCTCCGACCCTTCGACAGACTCGCGGCGAGCGAATTCCGACTGGGCGCTCACTGAACTGACTCAGTTCGAACTGAGTCATTCTGGGAATGTTAGGGAGGTTCGGCTATGCCCATGAGGGTTTCCGACTCTAACTACATGGTCAGGCACCTTTGGGTCTGAATTCAGATTTTCTGTAACACTCCGTAACAAATCGTAGCTCATTCGGGGAGAGTGTTTCGCGGAGAATTATTCTCCTTCTAGTAAGACTTGAACCTCCTCTCGGAATCCAATTCCCTGGTTCATGCAGGTTATGACTAGACCGTGTGTCCTAACGCGTCAACTCCGGCGATTGGGTGTGGATGGATGCAGAAACAAGGTACGGCTGTTCTTGCCTGAGCGGGTATAAACGTTTTTGGGCCGAACCTGATTGAGTATAATGGTGCTTTCAGTTTGCATTCAGAAAGTTACAGAAGATGAACTCGAACGAGATACGCGAACGATTTCTCAGCTACTTTGAATCACAGGAGCATTCTAGGGTTGCAAGCTCCTCGCTAATACCCGTCGGAGACCCCACCCTGCTACTGACCAACGCGGGCATGGTGCAGTTCAAGCCCTACTTTTCCGGTGAGGCAACGCCGCCGAACCGCCGATTGACATCCTCGCAGAAGTCCTTCCGAACTGTCGACATCGACGAGGTAGGCGACTCGACTCACCTGACCATGTTTGAGATGCTGGGGAATTTCAGTTTCGGCGACTACTTCAAAGACGGGGCGATGGGGTTCGCCGTCAACTGTCTAGAATCCGCCATGGGACTGCCGAGAGAGAACTTCGCCGCGACAGTCCATGACGGCGACGATGAGGCCTATGAGCTCTGGCAGAAACACGGCATCCCTGAAGAACGCGTCTACCGGTTCGGTGATGCTGACAACTGGTGGGGTCCTCCAATTCACGGGGAAGAAGGCCCCTGCGGCCCATGCGCCGAACTTCACTACGATTTCGGCGATGCCCGGCCAGGCTGTGGTCTTGACGACTGTGGCCCCAACTGCGAGAACCTGAACCCAGACACAGGCTTGGTCTGCGAGCGGTACGTCGAGCTGTGGAACCTCGTGTTCATGCAGTTCTACCGCAATCCGGAC
This sequence comes from Dehalococcoidia bacterium, assembly GCA_963662435.1. Lineage (GTDB taxonomy): Bacteria > Chloroflexota > Dehalococcoidia > Lucifugimonadales > VXLM01 > VXLM01. The sequence continues at coordinate 1,102,473 of OY759598.1, forward strand.
GGCAGCATGCCTCCACTGCCCCAGACCGGCATCGACACTGGAATGGGTTTCGAACGTCTCGTTGTAGTCCTGCAGGACGCGCGGGACATCTACGAGACGGACCTCTTCATGCCGCTGATCCGGAAGGTCGAATCGATTACCGGCCACAATTCCGAGGAGAGCCCCGAAGTGAGGCAGGCGATGCGCGTTGTCGCTGAGCATGGACGGAGCTCGGCATTTCTCATTGCCGACGGTGTGGTCCCCTCCAACGACGGGCGGGGCTACGTCCTCAGGCGGCTCGTGCGAAGGGCCATTCGCCACGCGCGCAGGCTCGGCATGGACGAACCGTTCCTTGGCGAGATAGCCGAAACCGTAACTGGCATCATGGGCGACGCCTATCCAGAGCTTCGAAACAACCGGGATTTCGTGCAGACGGTCATCAATCTGGAAGAAGAGCGATTCCTTTCGGTCTTCCAAAACGGCTATGCGATGCTGAATGACGCCCTCAGGGGGGCTGACTCTCTCACGGGTGAGACGGCATTCCGACTTTGGGACACTTACGGGTTTCCGATTGAAATAACCCAGGAAATCGCCGCAGAGAGTGGTGTCGGCGTGGACATGGAGGGGTTCGATAGCCTTATGGCGGAACAGCGAGAGCGCGCGCGTGCAGGCGCAACGTTCGGCGCCGACCGCGCGAAGATCCGGCAGTACGAGAGCCTTGGTGTAGGCGGCGTAAATTTCCTCGGATACGAGTCGCTGGTGTCACACTCCGTGGCAGTCGGCATGATTTCCGGCGGTGAGGTTGTGGGTGAAGTCAGCGAGGGAGACGAGGTAGAGATCGCCTTAGTGGATACCCCATTCTACGCAGAGGGGGGCGGTCAGATCGGTGACGCGGGGGAGATGATCGGCCCGGAAGGCAAGATCGTCATTCACGACACCCAGAGGGTAATGCCCGACCTTATCATGCACTTCGGCAAGGTGACTCAAGGGAGAATAGCGCTCGGGCAGACGATCGATGCCTATGTCGATCCCGTGCGTCGTGAGGATACCGCCAGGAATCACACGGCTACACACCTGCTCCACGCGGCACTGCGAGAAGTGCTTGGGGCACATGTTCGACAGGCCGGTTCGCTCGTGGCACCCGACCGGCTCCGCTTCGATTTCTCCCATGTTGAACCCGTTACGCCCGAAGAGATGCGACAAATACAGTTCCTTGTCAACGAGAAAATCCGCCACAACGCCACTGTGACAAAGTCGGAGGACAGGTACTCCAACGCCATTGAGCGCGGCGCCCTGGCATTCTTCGGGGATAAGTATGAGGACACAGTACGCCTCATCGAAATCGCAAACGGGGCTACATTCAGCTTCGAGGTATGCGGCGGTACGCACGTGGCGCGGACGGGAGAACTCGGTTCAGTTTTCGTGCTCGGAGAATCGAGTATTGGTGCTGGAATGCGACGAATCGAGGCCACCAGCGGACGGGGGGCGGAACGCGTCGTCAATGAGCGAATTCATGCTACGAATGCCGTGGCCACTAAGCTCCAGACCCCGATAGCCGAAATTGAAGGGCGAATCGACGGGCTTCTAGACGAACTGTCCCAGCTGCGTCGTGAGAAAGAGAACTTGGAGCGTAAGCTATCGCTCACGTCCGCAAGCGACCTGCTGGATAGTCGGCAGGATGTCGGAGGCGTCTCCGTCTTGGCGGCTCGAGTAGATGCTGCCAACGTGGACGCGATGCGGGAAATGGGCGACTGGCTCCGAGACAAAATGGGCAGCGGCGTTGTCGTTCTTGGGGCCGTCATCAGCGACCGCCCGCTGCTCATATCGATGGTCACACCCGACCTTCGTCCGTCGGGACTGGACGCTTCTCAAATAGTTCGCCGCGCCGCTAAGGTCATCGGAGGAGGAGGAGGAGGACGGCCCGATACCGCGCAGGCGGGGGGACGAGATGCAACCAAGCTTGGCGACGCGCTGAGTCTCGTGCCTGGCCTCGTAGAAGAGCAGATAGGCCAAGATTGAGGATACTGGCGCTTGACGTTGGAGATAGGCGGATCGGCGTCGCCGTCAGCGACACTCTGGGTGTACTGGCATCACCCCTAACCGCAATCGAACGCCGGTCGGATGCCGAATCCATCAAGGCGATCCTGGAAGTCCTAATCCGAGAAGAAGCGGGGCAAATCGTCGTAGGTCTCCCGATCACGCTCAGCGGTGGACACAGTGCGCAGACGAATTCGGTTGCCGCGTTCGTCCGAAAGCTCGAACAAAGTTCTCCTGTCCCTGTGATCACGGCGGATGAGAGGTATTCTACCGTAGAGGCCGAACGACTCCTTAGCCAGTCCAAACCGATGAGATCGCGGAGCCGCGGCGAGGTTGACGCAGCCGCCGCGGCGGTCATTTTGCAGACCTATCTCGATAGTCGATCTTCCTCTTAGTCGTGGCCGAACGGCGGGCTAATTCGTACCTTTCCCCTCCTCCTTCGAGTCCCAGCGTCGTCAGGTTCGGCCACATCGTCTGATATACTACGGCCACATTGATCCGGGACACCTGATGGCCAAGCAACTCGGCGTCATTGGATATCCGCTCTCTCACACCCTGTCGCCCATATTTCAGCAGGCGGCACTCGACTACCACGCGATTCCGGCAACATACGCGGCATGGCCGACACCTCCGGAACGCCTCGACGATGTCGTTGAGAGCTTTCGAGGGACGGAGTATCTCGGGTTCAATATTACGATTCCCCACAAGCAACGGCTATTTACATTAGTCGATGAAGTGGATGACATGGCACGTGACATCGGCGCCGTAAACACCGTCGTCAATCGAGAAGGAATGCTGACCGGTTACAACACGGACGCCTATGGTTTTGTTAAGAGCCTCAAGGAAAAGGCTGGGTTTGAGCCGAAGGGCATGGCCGTTCTGCTGCTTGGGGCGGGTGGGGCCGCGCGAGCCGCCGCCTACGCCCTCGCAGCAGAAGGCATCGAGGCACTTACGATCGCCAACAGAACGATCGCGCGAGCGGAGGACTTGGCTCAGGAAGTTTCAGGGCGCGTCAGTATGGTGAATGCTTGCCCTCTTGAGAATCTTACGCAAGATTTCGACTTGATCGTCAACTCCACATCCTTGGGTATGTCCTCTGCCGATGGCGCGGGACAATCTCCTTTGGAGGCAAGTTCGATTCGTCAAGAATCGCTCGTGTTCGACATGGTATACACTCCGGCAATGACCCCGTTGCTGCAATGTGCACAGAAGGCGGGCGCGCAGGTATTGGGTGGCCTGTGGATGTTGATCTACCAGGGCGCAGCCTCCTTTGAGCTTTGGACCGGCAAGCAGGCTCCCACGGATGTAATGTACAAAGCCGCCCAGCAAGCGCTAGACAAGAAGTAGCAAGAATTCAATGGGAACGAATATCTACCTGACAGGATTCTCCGGCAGCGGAAAGACGACCATCGGCAAACAGGTCGCGGCCATGACGGGTTGGACGTACCGCGACACGGACTATGAAATCGTTGCGGCGACCGGTCGAGCAATCGAGGACATCTTTCGTCATGACGGCGAGGTGGCGTTCAGGAAGCTGGAGCACAGTGTCTTGGAATCGGTGTCGCAGGCAGAACGGCAGGTGGTCTCCACAGGCGGCGGCATTGTGGTCGACGAGGAGAATCGCCGAACGATGGCCTCAACCGGCATCATCGTCTGCCTCGAAGCACGTGCGGATACTATCTGCCGTAGATTATCCGGTCCGAGTGAGACTCACGACGAGCAGGTGGTCCGCCCTCTCTTGCAGGACTCCGATCCCTTGAGACGCATCGTCAGCCTTAAGGCCGAGAGACAACCACTCTATGCGTTAGCCCACTGGACCGTGCACACCGATGACCTTTCCGAAAGTGAGGCGGCTGCGGAGGTCGTGAGGGCGAGAGACATGTTCTCGAAGAGGGGACTCATGGTGTCGAGCCATGACGCCGACCTTGCGGCGACGGTGCGCACATCATCCGGGGATTACCCTGTCTGGGTTGGCTGGGGTCTCTCTCAAACTGTCGGTAAGCGCGTGAAGACTCTAATAGACCCGGGGGCCGCATACGTAATCACCGACAATTTCGTGCACCGACACGCTCGGACAGTGCAGATGTCGATGGAAGAGGCGGGCATTCCGAGTCACATCTTCGTAATGGAGTCCGGTGAAAGGCACAAGAGCCTCGACACCCTGACGCACATTTATCGATGGCTGGCGGAGCGCAAGGCGGAACGCGGTCATCTCATTGTGGCCGTAGGTGGGGGTGTCGTAGGCGACGTAGCGGGATACGCCGCGGCGACGTATTTGCGAGGGATGCCGGTGGTGCAGGCCCCGACTACGCTCGTGGCGATGATGGACGCCGCTGTTGGTGGGAAGACAGCTGTAGACCTCCCTGAAGGGAAGAACCTTGTGGGCGCGTTCAAGCAGCCGGAGTTTGTTCTCGCCGACGTGGAGGCCCTTGCCACACTCCCAGAGCGAGCATTGGTTTCAGGTTGGGCCGAGGCGATTAAGCATGCGCTCATCTTGGATGAATCGTTGCTTCGCGTGTTCGAAGAGAACGTAGAGTCGATAGGCTCGCTGGAGCCGGAGACCGCAAGCGACGCCCTTCGTCGCAGTGTAGCAATAAAGGCCGACGTGGTTTCCCGCGACGAGAGGGAAACGCTCGGCATTCGCGCTCTCCTGAATTACGGACACACCACTGCCCACGCACTTGAGGCGGTCACAGGCTATGAACGCTATCTCCACGGCGAAGCTGTGTCCATAGGCATGATGGCGGCGGCCGACATCTCCAACCAAATGGGCCTCTTGTCCGATGCTGACGTTCAACGCCAACGCTCCGTGTTGGCGGAATACGGACTGCCGCTCACCTACGCAAACGTGGATCCTGCTGCTATAAGAGAAGCAATGAGCATGGACAAGAAGACGGTTGGCGGAATAATTCGTTGGGTCCTCCTGGACGGAATCGGCCATGCCGTCACACGAAGGGATGTTCCGTCCGAGCTGGTAGACAGAGCACTCAGAGAGGTTTCAGAGCAATGAGACTGTGGGCGTAAGTTCGCCAGATGGTTGAATGGCTGGCGCTGGTAATTATTGGCTGCGCAACGGCAGCGTTCGGTGTCATGGTCGGCACCGGCGGCGGCATCATCTTCGTTCCCATGTTGTTGCTATTCTTCAATCTCGAACCGGAGATTGCTGCCGGGACATCACTCACACTGGTTGCCATGAACAGTTTCGCGGGTACCGTCACCTATACGCGTCTCGGCTTTGTAGACTTGAGAAGCGGATTTCTCTTTGCCGCGGTTGCGATCCCCGGGTCAGTCATAGCTCCATTCATGGTCTCTAAGGTCGGTGGCGAGTGGTTTCGCATTCTCTTCGGCATGCTACTCTTGATTCTTGCCACGCAGCTGCTCCTTAGAACTTATATGCCGAAGGGTGTGACAAAGCCCAAGCGAATGCGGTCGTTCAGGTCGTTCATCAAGGAGCGACGAATAGAGACCAAGCGCGGACAGCGGTTCCGTTACCACTTCAACGAGCCGCTGGCGACATCGACGAACTTCGCCATTGGATTCATGTCAGCCTTCTTCGGTACGGGCGGAGGGTTCTTGAGAACCCCTCTACTCGTGGGAATGTTCAATTTCCCGGTTCGGGTTGCCGTGGCGACATCAGTATTCTCTCTTTCGTTCTACTCGACCGTCGGCTCAGTTGTCCACGCCTCCCTATTCCACGTCCAATGGTTCCCGACGGTCCTATTCGCCGGTGTAGGCATACTCATTGGTGGACAGATCGGCGCGCGGCTTGCAGTGCGAGTCCAGAGCGCTTGGATCGTAAGACTGCTCGTCATGATTCTGTTCGTAATGGGCGGGCAGGTACTCTTCGAAGGCATTCGCAGCTAGAGACCATTCAGTTCCCTAAAGGAGAACTCATGAACATAAGCAAACGGGCACGGGACATCCACTACTCCTCCATCGTCGTGGACACCCACTCGGACAGCCTCGCGTGGCCGACTCGACACGGAATTGATATAGGGCAGCCGCAGGGCGACACTCACATGGACCTTCCCCGTATGAAAGAAGGAAACCAAAGTGTTCAGTTTTTCGCGTGCTATGCAGCCCCGAGCTGGATTGAGAAGAAGAGGGTTGTGCAGGTAACCCTAGATTATATGGACTCGTTCCACACCCTCATGTTGGACTATCCGGAGCAGATCGAACAGGCAACTACGGCTGACGACGTGCGGCGTATAACCGACGCCGGAAAGCTGGCCGGCATCTTGTGCGTCGAGGGCGGGCATTCCATCGACGACGACCTCGGCATTCTGCGTATGTACCATCGTCTCGGAGCGCGTTACATGACTCTCACCTGGAACAACACCAACAACTGGGCAGACGGAGTCCTCGGAGAGCCACGTCACGGCGGCCTGAGTTACTTCGGCAAGGAGGTTGTGCGGGAGATGAACCGGCTCGGAATGTTCGTGGACATTTCACACGTGGCTCCGACAACTTTCTGGGACGCCATCTCGACCACGACTAAACCCGTCATTGCTTCCCACTCTTCGGCGAAGGCAATTTGCGCCGCACCTCGAAACCTTGAAGACGACCAGATTAAGGCGGTTGCCAACAATGGAGGCGTTATAGGCGTCAACTACGAGATTACCTTCGTTGGAGAGGCCTACCGCGTCGCTAAGAATGCCGTCGATGAGGAGAAGGCCGAAGAAGTTAAGCGAGTCGAGAAGGACCATCCTGCCGGTTCGGAGGCCCTGGGCAATTCCCTACGGGAATTAGACGGGCGATTCGACGAAAAGGTCGCGGAGCTACCGAAGCCGCACTACACCGAGATCGTAGACCACATCGACCACCTGGCATCAGTCGCGGGGATAGAGCATGTCGGGCTGGGATCGGACTTTGACGGAGCGACCATGCCCGAGGGTATGGAGGACTGCACCAAGGTGCCGTTGATTACCGACGCGTTGGTCAGCCGGGGTTACAGCGAGGGCGACATTCGCAAGGTTCTCGGCGAGAACTTCATGAGAGTGATGGAAGAGGTGCTCACGGACTAAGCCGACATCCCTCGAAAGGGTGGGCCCACTTTCATAACTGAGCCACGCAAATTCAGTTTGATTAAAGGCCGACCTGCGAATCCAGTTGGGTCGTGTCTAACTACCCTACCCAACTGTAGCGTGAGGGTTACGGTCGGCAAGCTCCTTGATGACGGTGTCCTTGTCGGTCTCGCCAGTCCAGGGAGTGGGAAGCCTGTTCGTGCCGAAGATCCGCGTCATGATCGGGTCGTCGTTCCCGTCACCATCGGAGTGGACTGTATACCAGACGTTTTCGTCGTCGTCCAACTCCACCGCGATGTTTCGTGTTTCGCCCGTCCAACCGAAGCTAACGTATCCCATGTGGAACCCTCAGTTGATATGTGTTCGTTGCTTTCGCCGTTCTATGATACTCCAAGCCGGTACTTTTGAAAACCGGAAACTCCAAGGGCGGTGAGCCCTCCCTTCGCCTTGTACAGCGTCTCCTGATATTCGGCCTCAGGATCAGAATCGGCAACGATTCCGCCGCCGACCTGAAAATATACCTGCTGCCCCTTCTTCAGCATCGTTCGAATGGGTATGGATAGCTGCATCGACCCGTCGAACCCGATGTACCCGATGGCTCCGCAGTACACGCTGCGTTGGACGGGCTCGATCTCGTCAATGATCTCCATGGCCCGGATCTTCGGCGCACCCGTTACCGATCCGCCCGGAAAGCATGCCATCAACAGGTCAATCACATCATGCTCTGGACGAAGCCTGCCCGTGACGGACGATACGAGCTGGTGTACGTTCGGGTATTGCTCTACCGAGAAGAGTTCCGGCGTGTGAATCGTACCCGGCACACATACCCTCCCAAGATCGTTTCGGAGAAGGTCGACTATCATGATGTTCTCGGCGCGGTCCTTCGCACTCTGGGCAAGCTCCCTGCGCAGACGAGCGTCGTTTACTTGCGTTGCCCCCCGAGGTCGGGTTCCCTTCATGGGACGGGTCTCGACGATTCCGTCTTCAACTTGAAGAAACTGTTCAGGAGAGGCGCTCAATATGGTGACTTCCGGTAGATCGAGATAAGCGCCAAAAGGGGCAGAGGTAGAACTTCGCAACGCACGGTAGAGCGACCAATCGTCCGCATGGATTGTTGCCTCGAAGCGCTGGGAGATATTTGCCTGATAGATATCACCTGCGACGATGTACTCTTTCACACGTTCGACAGCGTTCATATACTGATCAAGCGTGAAATTGGAACGAAGGTCCGTCGCACCCCCGACTCGTTCGATCGCAGGCCTCAGGGTTTCGTGGCCCACGTCAATTCGATCTCGTACCCACTGTGCCCTACCTTCCCTGCTGAATTGGGTGGTCACAATCCACGTCTTGTCGCTTACGTGGTCGAATGCGAGGACCCAGTCGTAGAAACCGATCGTCATGTCCGGCAATTCGAGGTCGTCTACGGCCTTCCCGGGGAGGCGTTCGAGAAGACCGCCCATCTCGTAGCCGAAGTAGCCTATCGCACCACCCTGGAACGGAGGCCCACTGGGATGACGATCGGTCCTAAGGGTCGAGAGTAATCGCTTTACGACAGAGAACGGGTTGTCCTCGGACCGGGTAACCGTGTCGCCCTCGATCAGCTCGACTGCCCTTCCCTTTGAACGCACCACCAAGTACGGGTCGGCTGAGAGGTAGGAGTATCTTCCAAGACCCGGTCTCAAGAGCGCGCTGTCCAGCAGGACAGGGTAACTGGCATACAGTAAGCCGTAAGCCGCCTCAACTGGGTCGAGATGGAAGTTTAGCTGTTCCACCCGAGTTTCGTTGGTTGCGGCTTGGTTAGTCTGCAAGGACGGTCCATTTGGCGCGAAGGCAATGCGAACACGACGTCGCGGAACGGCTGGGTACTCTGAAAGCGTCGACCGCAATACTGTATAGTATTTCTCGCGACCACCACCACTGGATAAGTTAGCCTCACCTCACGAACATGGCCTTCAGACGGCTTCAAGACCGTCCCCGTATCCTCGAGATTGCATATGTAGTGACACTTGGCGCGCTGCGTCTGTTCAGGCGTGGCTTGAATTCGGGTGGGTTTGTCGAGTGGTTCTTCGTCAAGGGCGAGAAGGTGTCGAAGGGCGTCATCTTCAGCTGCCAAATGTGTGGCGACTGCGTGCTGCACAGTACCGGCATGACCTGCCCGATGACTTGCCCGAAGAACCTTCGCAACGGACCTTGTGGAGGCGTTCGCCAGAATGGCAACTGTGAGATCGTTCCGGATATGCGCTGCGTGTGGGTTGAAGCCTGGGACAGATCACAGCGCATGAAGCAGTTCGGCAAGGAAATTCACACGGTACTTGCGCCTACCGACAGGCGACTTGAAGGTACGTCGTCGTGGATCAACGACATCAGTCCCAACGTCACCAAGCGGCCGGCTGGGTGGTCAGAATGAGGTCGGGTTCGCGACTCGAACGAGTCCTGCGGTCCGGCCACTTCGCGGTTACGGCAGAGCTACTCTCTCCCGACAGTGCGGATCCGCAGGCCGTGATCGATCACGCAAGGATCATCGGCGATTCGTGCGACGCCATCAACGCAACCGACGCTTCGGGCGCCCAAGCACACATGTCGAACGTTGCCGTCGCCGCGCTGCTCCGTCAGGCAGGATACGATGCAGTCGTGCAGCTTGCGTGTCGTGACCGAAACAGGATTGCCATGCAGGGGGACCTATTGGGCATAGGTGCGCTCGACATTCGGAATGTCCTATGCTTGACCGGCGACGGGGTGGGCACGGGCGATCACCCCGAAGCGAGACCGGTATTCGACATGGACTCAATCACTCTCCTCCGGACGGCTCGTATCTTACGTGACAAAGGACAGTTCCTCAGCGGCAGGCCGATCGACTCCCCTCCCCGTCTATTTCTGGGAGCAGCGAGTAATCCGTTCGTCCCACCTTATGACTTCCGTCCTCTCCGCCTAAAGAAGAAGATCGGAGCGGGAGCGGACTTCATCCAGACCCAGTACTGTTTCGATATTCCCCGCCTGAAGTCGTTCATGGAAACCGTCTGCGACATGGGGCTTCACGAACGCGTATTCATCCTTGTAGGGGTGGGTCCCTTGCGGTCTGCGCGGGTGGCATATTGGATGCGTGACAACATTCCAGGCGTCGTAATCCCAGACTCGGTAATTAGACGGCTACTTGGCGCAGGCAAGCGTTCGAGGACCGAAGGAAAGCGCATCTGCATCGAAATGATCCAGCAGATATCTGAGATCCCGGGAATCGCCGGGGTTCACGTAATGGCTTACCGGCAGGAAGAACTCGTGCCGGAGATTCTCAATGAGGCAGGTCTACTTCCGAGACCACGATTGAAAGATTCAGATCGGGCTTTCCACGACGGCGGCGCAAGTGATGACCATGGTTAGGCGCTCTGCATTAGAAAGTCCGATTCGATTCCCTTATCTTCTTGGCATTGTAACCGCTTGCTGGGCTACCAGTTCGAGCCCGGTGACCTTGAGCTTCGTTCACGCCCGGGAAGGGACTTAAGCGAGAAATCCTTCCACGGCGGCTCATGTCCGAGGGTTATCAACTACCACCTTCGTGCGCGCCATGTAGTCATGAACGCACTGACGGTTCTTGGCAAAGATGAGAAGGTGATCGATAACCACGTACGGGGGGATTAGGGTCAAGAGCCAATTGACGAAATACCTAAGCACGACATTGTTAAACACGGTACCTGTCAGGCCCGATTGCTCATCAACGATGCGAATCCGCAATAGCTGCTTTCCTACTGTCTGTCCCTCGCGTCGAAGGAGTACCACTTGGTATGGCACGCCGACGATGCCGAGCACCAGAAGGAAGAGAGAGATAATTGCCGGTGCTCCTGAATCGGCGAGGAGCATTCCTGCGACGAAGGAGGCGGGGGACAGCGGCAAGTCAATGAGCCACGCCACGAGGCGCTTCCATCTCTCGGCGGGGTACAGTACATCCGGTGGCATGTCGGTCGAACCACCGAGTGGCGTCTTGCAACGACGGCACAATTGCGCGTATCGCGCATTGGTCGACTTACACCGCGGGCAGTAGATAGATTGAAGCGGCTGATGGGTCAATGTACCCTCCGCCGTTGTTGACCGGTCTATGGAGCGCAAATACAATAGCGCCTCAGTCGAGACGCCTGTCGAGAGGATTCCAACTATGCCGGAGCTTATCCTAAGTCCTACCGCCGTTCAAGCTGAACTACACAAGAACGGCGTGACGGACGTCGTGTGGCTGCCTGACACAGAGAGCGGCCACATGTACAACCTGCTTCAAGCGAACCCTTCGCTGCAGATAATTCCGATCGCTCGTGAGGCCGAGGGAATGCCAATCGCGTCCGGCTTATGGATAGGGGGACGAAAACCCGTCGTGATGATCCAGAACACGGGGTTCTTCGAGTCCGGCGACTCGGTTCGCGGCATGGCTGTCGACATCCAGGCGCCCCTCGTAATTTTCATTGGGTACCGCGGATGGACACGCCGGGGCGTCACTACAGACTCGGCGGCGACCATCACCGAACCGACCCTTCATGCATGGCGCATGAGCTATTACCTTGTCGAGCACGATGGTGACGTGGACAGAATCTCCGTCGCGTTTGAAGAGGCGGAGAGAATTCAGCGCCCGGTCGGAGTGCTCATCGGCGGAGAATATACCGGATAGGTAGGCGTGGAGGTATCAGGCCTTGGTGACGATCACGAGGTAGCTCAGGAGTTACGCCGCTCGATGGCTAGCACCTTGTTTAGCCGTCGCACGTACTTTTCTTCGCTTTCGACAAATCTCGCCGTAAGAAACGCGGTGACGATCTCCTTGGCAAGTTCCTCCCCAATGATGCGGGCACCTATGCAAACCACGTTCATATCGTCGTGCTCGACACCCTGCCGCGCCGAGTAGGTGTCGTGACAAAGCCCCGCACGGATTCCCTTGACCTTATTTGCCGCGACACTCGCGCCCACGCCACTGCCGCAGACGACCAGTCCCCGATCGGCCCTGCCGTCGGCGACGCGGACTGCCACAGCCTCGGAGAAATCGGGGAAATCGTCCAACGCGTCGTACTCGTATGCGCCGGCATCAATCACCGTATGGCCAAGCGACTTCACATGCTCGGCCACCAGGTACTTCATCTCGAGACCTGCGTGGTCTCCCCCTAAGGCGACTCGCATTGGCACTCCCTGCACTGGACTGTTCTCGATTCACAGCTTACCACAGAGGTCACTTCGTCCTCAGATGGTAGAATCGAGCTCACATTCTCCTCGGACACATTCTCTTGGCCAATAGGAATCCAGGCAAGGCGACGGTAAGCGAGAGGTACTTCGCCGGCCAAGCACGTGTCCGACGCCTGCTCGAAGAGCTACGCCAAGAAGATAGGGTGTTGCACTCCCTGTATTTGAAATCCAATTCGCCACTTTCAAGGTCTAATCGTCTCGAAACCCTGTCAGCAGACGGCATGCCGCTACATGACTGGGTCGATGACGCTGTAGGTGCCGTCTCCGAGTCGGAGACGGGAGTGGCGCTGTTTTGGAACGGCGAAAAAGTGTGGGCCGTACTCCCGCCCTTCCCTATCGAGGATGAACGCTTATCCAGCGGTATGGACGGCTCAGGAATTCTCGATATCTTTGAGCGCAACATCAAAACTGGCATCATTCTCCTGAGAATGGGGCGATACGCCATTGGTGTTGTACGTGACGATGAGCTCTTGGTATCGAAGACTGACACCAGGCTCGTGAAGAATCGTCACCGGGCTGGCGGCTCATCACAGCGCCGATTCATGCGGAGCCGGGACCGTCTTATCCGGGAGTTTTACGATGAGGCGTGTGAAGTGACTCGACGGCTGTTCGAGCCACATCTCAACTCGATCGACTACGTGCTGACCGGCGGGGAGCGTCACACGGTCAACGGATTCCTGAAACGATGCAGTTTCCTCGAAAAGTCGGGGCTGAAAGTGATGAATCGATTGCTGTCGGTCGACCGGCCAAATCACAAGGCGCTTGAACGCATCCACCGCGAGGTCTGGACGAGTCGCATCATCGTCTTCGAACGGGCCGAATGAGGGCTACTGAGCCGTATATCCCCCGTCGACCGGCAGGTAGGAACCAGTCATGAAAGACGCTTCGTCGGAAGCCAGGAAGAGTGCGGCGTAAGCTACATCCTCCGGTTTGCCCAGGCGGCCCATAGGGTGTCGCTCTTCGAGAAATGCTCGCATATCGGCATCCACTGTTAGAGATCTGGTCAGGGGTGTCTCCGTAAACCCGGGACCGAGGCAGTTGACGCGAATGTTCTTCGCCGCCATATCGATGGCGAGGTTGCGGGTGAACTGGAGGACCGCGCCTTTGGACACGGGATATGGATTGAAACCACTCTTCCACTCCGGCGGGTAACCCACAACGCTCATTATGGAACCCAGATTCACGATCGACCCACCTCCCGCCTTCTCCATCTCAGGTACGGAATGCAAGGCCATGAGATAGGTGCCCTTGAGGTTTACCTCTATGACCTTGTCCCAAATGTCCTCTTGCGGAGTTGTCGATGGGAGACTGCGGGCAGTGATTCCAGCGCTGTTGACAAGAATATGAAGAGCGCCGAACCCCTCGACCGCAATGTTGACTATGCGCTGGGCTTCGTCACTGTCGGTAACGTCGCCCGGCAAGGAAATCGCCTTTCCTCCCTGCTCAGCGATTGCGTCCGCCGTCCTTTGGGAACCATCGGAGTCTATATCTGAAGTGACCACACAGGCCCCATGTTCGGCGAACAGCAAGGCAGTAGCCTCTCCTATACCGGAGGCGGCTCCCGTAACTATCGCAACCTTGTCCCTTAGTCTCATAACCTTCTCGATTTAGCTTAGTTTGACTCCGACCTCGCGAGCTACGCTGCGGATGTATTGCTGTCCTTGGACGGTCAATGGATATGGGAAGTGCTCCGCGTGGACGGTAACGTCGTGATCGAGGGCGTCCATTCGCCGCAGGATCGTATGGTAGTCCATGGTGCCTTCCCCAGGAACGGCCTCGCCGACGTGACTCACGATCTTGCCACCGCCGCTGACATCCACGTCCTTGGCGTGAAGGCCAACGATATCCGGACCGAGTTCGTCGAATATCTCATCGACCAACTCTGTTGTCCGAAAGGCCATGTGGGGATGTACGAGGTTGACCGGGTCCATGAGAATCTTCAGGCGCGGCGATGCTACCGTGTCGAGCATCTGCTTGAGGCGCTCAACAGAGTAGAGGCATGACATCACGTGTGGGTGTGCGCCGATATCCATTCCCGCTTCCTCTGCCAGGTTGGACAGTTCTCGTATGCCGTCAAGAACCTGGCGCCACGTTTCTTCGTCCCACATTTTCGGAGTTCCGCGTCCGACAAGGGTGCCAAAACCTACGAGATGAGCGCCCAGAATCTTTGCGTGGCGGAGTTGACGCTCATACAAGTCCAGTGTGTACCTGTGGTCATCTCGGTCGTAACCGCCAAGACCACCCCAGGGGCGAGTGCCCTTGTAGAAGCCGGTGAATTCGCCAACATTCAGATCGTTGTCGTCGAGAAACTCCTTGAGTTCAAAGACATCGTCATCGTCGTAGTCGGGCTTGACCCTCTGGACGGTGATGGTCGTTACATGCATTGTGGCCGCACGCTTGAGTAGTTCAGTTCGATCGGCTTCGCCGTCAGGCCCAACGGTGAGAAACTCGCCCAGAGGGGGACTCATGATTATCACGGCCATTCTCCTAAATTCTGGAAACTAAGGGTGGAGATGATTGTATCGGATTATCGAGGAAGCGTTCGCTCCTGCAGAAGAGCTAGACTATCGTTACCGTCACAGTTTGTCCCTGCACTTCATCAATGCGTGCCAGGGTGATGACGTTTGTCAATTTCTGGTCGGAGTTCGCGGCCACCCTGATGTAGTTGTCGGTCAGTCCGATCCACTTATCCGCCTTTTGTGTCTCCCACAGGACGGGCCTAACGGTTCCGACGAATCGGGACCTGTAGGCCATCTCTTGTCTTTTGGACAGTTTCATCAAGCGCCCTACCCTCTCCGACTTGGTTTCAGCGGGTACGTCGTCGTCGAAATACGAGGCACTGGTTCCAGGTCGAGAGGAGTAAGGGAATACGTGCATTGAAGCGAATTCGACCTCTTCGCACAAGCGAACGGTGTCGTTGAAGTCCACCTCGGTCTCGCCGGGGAATCCAACGATGACGTCTGTCGTGATGGCTGCGTCAGGGAGCAACTTTCGGATACTGTCTACAGCCTGGCTAAACTGGTGTCTACCATAACGCCGCCTCATTCGTTTCAGCACCCTGTCGCTTCCGCTCTGTAGGGGAAGGTGAAAGTGGCGCGCGAGCCGGTCGTCCGTCCAATGCGCAAGTAGCTCACTGCTGATCTCGTGTGCCTGCAGTGATGAGACACGGAGTCGAGACATCCCACCCCGTTTCAGGATCTGGTGAATAAGTTCGGTGAGATCGATTCTGTCTAGATCGAATCCATATGAGCCCAACTGCGTTCCAGTGAGTACGACTTCCTTGTAGCCACGATCAACATATTCGTTGACTTTGGCGACGATTTCATCCGGCGGTATGCTGCGCTCGCGACCCCTTACCCTCGGGACAATGCAGTAGGCGCATACCTGGTTGCAGCCCTCCTGGATCTTTATCATGGCCCGCGTCCGTGCCCCATACGGACTGATTGCCTGGAGATCGTCGCCGGTGGCGCAAGGGACGATTTCGTCGCCTCCCCAATTGATGACGTGTCGAACCAGCGAGGACTTTTCGGTATTCCCAAACACGAGATCGACCTCATCGAGCTTTCGAAGGGTCTCCGGCGAACGCTGTGCGTAGCAGCCCGTCACCACAATGGTCGCACGAGGATGTCGTCGGCGCGCTGAACGGAGCGCACGCCGAGCCTTTGAGTCGGCTACGTGGGTAACCGTACAGCTATTTAGTACGTACACGTCGACGGGCGCGTCCTCACCGACGACCTCAAATCCTGCCTCAACAAACTCTGACGCAAGACCACCCGAATCAGACTGATTCAGCTTGCATCCATGCGTTTCTATTGCTACGCGCGGCCTTGGTTCCAGCATGAGTTCGACCATGAATTCACCCTTCAGGATTCTATCACGTTCATTCAGGTATCCATGGAATCACCAGGTTGTTCAGGGCAATCGCATCTTATTGGGCAAGGACCTTGAGTAGATAGTCATTGTCCCAGGCGGCGTCTTTTCGTTTGCCGGCGAGGCTGCGCTTGGTGGACTTTTCGGCCTTGAGCAGATTCAGGGCCATGCGGCGTAGCACAGAGAAGTTCTCTGCCCCGTTCCCGCTACGCACCCGGCTTCCATCCTCATTGAACGTCACGTCCAGCGACCAGTGCAATTGGTTCTCTATGCTCCAGTGGCTGCGCACCGCGTTGAGCAAGACACTCGCATCGTTTGGCAAGCTCGATATGTAGTAGCGCGACTCCACCGTCGTCTTGCCACCGACGAGTCGCTCGCCTTCCACCATCACCAACGTATTCAACCCCGGCCACTGCCCATCATCATCCACGTATCTGATGTGGTCGAGATCGGACACGGCCCAGCATCGACGAGTCTCGACTCGTCCGTGACCCGCATTTATCGTCTCGTGGTAGTCGTGGTCGAGACTGTCGAAGCCGGACTTACGGGCAAGGTCGAAGGTGTCATGCACATCCTCGTGCAGGCGGCCCTGGTTCTTCTTGACCGCCAGCACGTAGTCGGCTCTCTCCTCCAGGATCTTCGATGCGACCTCCTTCTGGCAGCCCATGGCGTCGATAGTCACGATGCACCCTTCGACCTGGAGCATTTCGAGCAGTCGGGGTATAGCCGTGATCTCATTGGAGCGCCCGTCTACTTTGGTCTGTCCGAGTGCTACGCCGCTCGCAGAGGCCCAAGCGCTGACCATGTGGATCGCATCCTTCCCTATATACCGGTCGTGCGAACGACGCACTCTCTTGCCGTCTATGGCTACGACATCACCTTGCAGAACCTCTCGCACAGCCAACACCCACTCGGTGAAGCAGCGCTCGAACTGCTGAGCATCCAGCTTGGCAAAGACCCTGCCAAACGTGTCGTGGGATGGAATACCGTTAGGGAGGTTCAGCATCTTGCGCAGCCAGTCCGACTTGCGCCTGCCAAACGCCTCCACGTCCACCCAACTGTCCGCACCTGCTATGACACCGCAGAGCGCAATGGTGACGATGTCCATTAGATTGTGGCGTTTGGTACGGTCAATACGCGGATCGACCAAGCTGCCAAAGTGTTCGGTCAGGGACGCTGTGTCACTCGCCATGGGTCACTCTCCACATGAGATTGACCCCAATTCTATAACTTGTCTAAGACTTCATTTAGATGCGATTGCCCTGCCAGGTTGTTTGATAGTTCAGACAACCGGAGTGTACGATGATGTTTAAGCGGCCTCGGTCGTACCTCATCTAAGGATAGGATCATGGACCAGCAAGGTATCACCGTCTATGGGACGAACTGGTGTGGAGATTGCAGGCGAGCGAAGCTCTTTATGGACACCCGCGGGATCGGCTATGACTGGATCGATATCGAGAACGATTCCGCAGCGGCCAAGAGGGTCATGGAGATAAATGGAGGGTATCGAAGCGTTCCGACCATAGTGTTCGAGGACGGCTCCATTCTCGTTGAACCCAGCAACGCAGAACTTGCCCAGAAATTCGCCGGCCGCTAAACGCAACGACGAATGACCACAGCGGACCGTACTATAGGCGATGCCTTTGCCGAGACCCTTAGAAGCGGCGGGGTGCCTTGTGTCTTCGGCATACCCGGCGGGGGAAGCGCGATAGACCTGATCGAGTCCTGCCGAACAGTCGATATTCCCTTCATCCTCGTTCAGCACGAGACCACTGCGGCTATGTCGGCTATCGTCGCGGGCGAACTAACCGATTCTTGCGGAGTCTGCATCTCAATCATGGGCCCCGGAGCGGCCAACCTGGCAGGCGGTGCGAGTTTCGGACTCTGGGAGCGCCACGCTCTCCTGAGCCTCACCGAGGCCTACCCTACTGATCAGGCTCCTCGAATGTCGCTTCAACTCATGGACCATTCGCAGATGTTCATGAGTTTTTCAAAGGCATCCGAAGCGCTGAGCGTGGACCACCCCGGGCAGCAGACCGAGCGATTAATGAAAATTGCTCTGGCAGAACGTCCGGGCCCCGTACACCTAGACATACCGAATGATTTGCTTACACGGCCAACAGGACCGAAACCGGATTCAGACGGCGGCCTTCCCGGCAGCGACGATAAGATCGTGGGCGACATCGATGCCATCGCGGACGCAATCAACAGGGCCGTGAAGCCTGTACTTGTCGTGGGTCCTGCCGTGATCCGTTCTCACGCTTGTGACGAGCTCGCTTCACTTGCCGAGCGACTCGGCGCTGCAGTGGTTACAACATCCAAGGCCCGTGGCGTGATTCCCGAGGTCCATCCCCTTTCCGTGGGAATTGTAACGGGTGCATATGGCGAAACGACTTTTGAGGGACTAATAATCAGACAAAGCGATCTCATCGTTGCCGTAGGCCTGGACCGCATGGAGCTTCTATCTCCCTGGGAATATAACCAGCCGCTTGTTTGCATCGATGCGGTTGATTCGACCGATGAGCAGGTGGGAAGTCCGACCCACACGTTGTATGGGTCGCTCAAGAGCATTTTGGGTCAACTCGGGGAGGCGGTAAAGCCGTCCGAAGCATGGAACATGCAGGAACTGAGCGAGTTCAAAGACCACGTGCGGTCTTCGCTACTGGCAAAGTCCAGTGATTTGAATTCGGCGACAATACTGGAGCGTGCTCAGAATTTGGCTCCGGCCGATACGACTCTTGTGACTGAGACGGGCATCTACAATGCGGTCAACCTGTTTACCTGGAAGGTGGGTGGGCCGGGTCTGTACTTTGGTTCTAGTGGCGCCAATACGATGGGGTTCTCCATCCCTGCAGCGTTGGCCTCAGCGCTTATTCGACCTGAACAGAGGACGGTGGCTCTCGTCGGTGACGGCGGATTCCTGATGAAGGCATCGGAATTGGAGACCCTGTCACGCGAAAAGCTGTCACCCATCATCATCGTTTTCAATGATCGCTCACTTGGTCTCATCCGCATCAAACAGGCGGCGAAGGGCTATCGTCGAGATGCTGTGGACCTCGCACCCGTGGATTTCGTCCGGCTGGCTCATAGTTTTGGTGGGCGGGGCGAACGAGTAAGTTCATTAGCGGCGTTTGACGCGGCATTCAAAGCGGCTCTTGACAGTGACCGATTCACCGTGATTGACGCCCGTCTCGATCCGGATGCATATGCTTCCCACATGCGGCCTATCCGGGGTTAGTCAACAGCAAGAATGCACTACCACAGAAAGCAAGGTAATTCCCTGCTCCCCGTAGGCCAAACCTGATGCCGTACGCAACTGTCTCAACAGGAACAAGGCTCTATTATGAGAGGACCG
This sequence comes from Dehalococcoidia bacterium, assembly GCA_963662435.1. Classification (GTDB taxonomy): domain Bacteria; phylum Chloroflexota; class Dehalococcoidia; order Lucifugimonadales; family VXLM01; genus VXLM01. The sequence continues at coordinate 1,121,946 of OY759598.1, forward strand.
GCTCAGGTCCACCCTTGTTGCTCATCATGGGCACGGGGCTTGACCACTCAGTATGGGAGGCACAGGTCGAAGCTTATCGTGGCGAATTCGAGTGCATCGTATTCGACAACGCAAGTGCAGGAAGATCGAGCCGACCGGCTCGCCGCCTGACGGTGAAGTCGATGGCCGCGGATACCATCGGTCTCATGGAAGCGCTTGACGTTCAGCGTGCTCACGTCTCCGGGGTGTCGCTTGGTTCTTGTATTGCACAGGAGGTGACGCTGGCACGTCCCGACCTGGTAGCCTCGCTTCAACTTCATGGAACATGGGCGCGTACGGAAGGCTACGTCGCGAGAAAATTTCGGGCTCAGATTCGCCTGATCGAGATGCTGGACATGCGCGAATTCTACGAGATCAATGTTCTGTGGTTCATCACACCGGAGTTCTTCGACAAGCACCCCGATAAGGTCAGAACCCAAATCGACGCAATCGTTGCCAACGCTCCCAGCCGTGAGTCGTTAATAGAACAGTATCAAGCTGATATCGAACACTACACACTAGACACTCTGCCGCAAATAACGGTCCCTACCCTAGTCACGGTTGGAAGTTCTGACATCGCAATCCCACCGATGTACGGCCGCGAGGTCGCTCAGGCGATTCCCGGCGCGGAATTCTTCGTCGCTGAAGTTGGGAGTCACTTGTATAACTCCGAGAATCCTGAGGAATTTAACCGTGTAACTCTCGCTTTTCTGCGCCGCGTTGAGAACAAGCTAGTAGGGAAATCTTGAATAGACTAATTTGAGAGTGCTCAAAGAACGCTGCCTAGGCTATTCGTATACGAGTTTAACTTTAATCTGATACCATAATTTTGATGCGAGTCAGCACAAAGGATGAGCGAAAGGACTTCCATGAAACTCGAGAAAAACCTCATTCCAATTGCGGCCATTGCGGCCGTCATCCTATTGGTGGTACCCGCGGTTGGAATGGTCATAGGGATGGCCGTGGCTTCTGAACCAGGCGACGAAACTGCTTCCGCGACGGAGGATGCCAAACTCCCACCCCTGGAACTTCCGCCTCTGCCGGACAAGAATTACGAGCTAGTCGATTCTTCGCCCCAGCAAACGAACAACGTATCCCGTGCCGACGCGTACGGCGGTTCCAGCGTTCAAGGGACGGTCTATAGCTATAAGGACGGCGACCGAAATATTGGCGTCACCCTGCAAGAAGGCCTGGTCTTACAGAAGAACTCTTCCATTTCGTCTAACGACACTGTGATCATCAAAGGACCCGCCCAGAGCATCATCAGTAAAGGATCTGACGGTGGGCAAGGCGGACTCCCGGTATTCCGTTCCGAGTCCGGAGGCGGACTCATGACGCTGCCAGGCGGGATCATGCTTGCGTTGGATCCCGAATGGGATGAGGCACAAGTTGATAGCTTCTTCTCGAATAACGGCATCTCGCCGGAGCAGGTTTCCGAGCTGGGATTCATACCGAATGGATTCCTGGTGGAAACGGAACCCGGCTATCCATCGCTGGATCTAGCCAATGAATTGGCCGACCTTGATGGAGTAGAGATTTCCAGTCCCAACTGGTGGAATGAGGTTGAGGCTAAGTAAGAGACGCCGTCCACACCGTTCGAACCTCACGTCCACACAAATAGCAGCCCCGGAGAAAATCGCCCATGTCCACGATTTCGACTCACAATGCACGCTCAATATTTTCCGCATTGAAGATGGCCGTCCTCACTTCCGTAACCGCATCGCTACTTGTCCTGAGCACAGGCGGGGCCGGGGCCCAGACAGTCGAAGACGACCACGGAGACACCTTTGGAACCTCAACGTCGGTTGAGTTGGGTTCGTCGGTAGACGGGCGCATCGATCCCGGTGATGACCGCGATGTCTTCAAAATTGACCTGTCCGACGCCTCCGGCCAAACCGACCTTTGGGTTTACACGCTCGGAGATTTCGACACCTTTGGCGGCCTGTATGACGGTAGTGGCAATATCGTTGAGCTCAACGACGACAGTTTCTTCGCGGACAACATACGCGGGTTCAGCATACGGAGCATTGTCCAACCAGGGGTCTACTATGTGATCGCCGTCAGTTACGAAGGTGAGCCGGGAGACTATACATTTCATGCACAGGCCGTTGCAGCTCCGGGGGATTCAATCGAGACCGCAAAGCCTCTAATCCTCGACACACGGGACGGAGGCACGATTGATACGCTCGAAGATGCGGACTTCTTCAAGCTGGAGTTTACAGAATCGAGACACGTGATCATCGATGCCGTGACCGCCGATATTTCGCTTATTGATGCGTCCTTGCTTGATGCCGACGGCAACGAAATCTCTGCCAATGTTAGGCTAATTCGGCTTAGGGGCTTTGGATCCTTCTTCCCGATCGGCTTTACCATCGAACAGGACTTCGAGCCGGGAACTTACTACCTCAAAGTGGTCAACCCGCTCGCGCCAGATCCCGATGAGACCGAGACCGAAGAATTCGAGTCCGAGCAGCCTTCGATTCCATTCAGACCAGCACCATACGCAGTCTTCTTTCATGAGGATACTGATTACTCGGAGTTTCTTGACGACTGCGATTCACAGACTGACGCTCTAAATGACCCGGAGATCGGCGATCCTCTAAACGCGTGCCAGTGGCACCTCCGCCATCCTGAGTGGCAGGACATAAACGTCGGGTCCGTATGGGCAGATGGCATTAAGGGAGAGGGAGTCAACGTCGCCATTGTCGATGACGGGATGTACCAAGACCACGAGGACCTAAAGGACAATGTGGACACCAGTCTCAACCTAAACTTCGAAACCGGCGAGAACGACATATATGGCCGATTCGACCACCATGGCACGCATGTAGCCGGGATGGTTGCCGCCAGGGACAACGACATCGGAGTGCGCGGTGTGGCACCAAGGGCCACCCTACATGGCTATAACCTCTTAAGTGGGCTCAACACTACGGGACTCAATATCCTAACAGCGATGACCGAGAGTGCGGACGTCACTGCTGTGTCCAACAATAGCTGGGGTTGGAGTGACGGCCCGGGATTCAGTCCGTCCTTCTCGTTCTGGAGAAGGGCAATAAGAGTCGGAACCACGTTCGGATACGACGGCAAGGGTGTTCTCTATGTCTGGGCCGCAGGCAACGGACATCTGCTTGGGGACGACTCAAATCTTGACGAGTTATCTAATGAATATGGCGTTACAGCAGCCTGTTCCGTGAATAACCAGGGCACCAGGTCCGGCTACTCGGAAATGGGTGCGAACCTGTGGGTCTGCGCTCCATCAAACGACCGCCCACTTAGTCTGGGTGGCGCCGCAGGCATCCTGACGACCGAAAATTCCGATCGCTACTACCAGGACTTCGGCGGCACCTCTGCGGCTTCGCCGATTGTCGCGGGAGTTGCGGCGTTGACCCGCCAGGCTAACCCTGACCTATCTTGGCGCGACGTCAAGGTGATTCTCGCAGCATCTGCCCAGAAGAATGATCCAGCTAGCCAGGGATGGGATGCTGGAGCACCTTTGCATCCCGTTTCTTCTGCTGAAAACTACTCCTTCAATCACGAGTACGGGTTTGGCGTGGTCGACGCCACAGGGGCCGTGGATCTGGCCAGGCGATGGACTAATCTCCCCGCCGCACAACAGTCGACAGTGGTGTCTGACGTCCTGGATGTCGAAATCTCCGATTTCACTGCGGAGGGTAAAGCAGAGACTTACACCCATACACTCAACCTGGATTCGGACATTGAATTCACCGAGTTCGTCGAGGTCACGATGGCCTTCGAGCACGATTCCTTCCGTGACTTAGAGATCCTTCTGGAGTCTCCATCAGGAGCCATCTCCAGGCTGGCGGTGCCCTTTGACACCTTCGACGGACTGAACGCATTCTTTGGAGAAGCCTTTGTGCCGTTGCACGGTTCTTGGCAGTTTGGGTCGGCGAAACACCTCGGTGAAGACCCGAACGGAGAGTGGAAGCTTCACATCACCGACCGCATACATGTCGTGGACGGGATATTCAATGGGTTTGCCATCACCGTCTATGGTCACGAGCGGGCGGCCGGCGCAGCCTCCCTGGACAGCGTTGTTGTGCATCCCGGTGGTGAGAGGCTCGATGTTGCCTGGTCGGCACCCGAATTGTCCGGCGAGTCCGAAGTTACAGGCTACGACATCCGTCACATAGCAACCGCTGACGACGAGACTGACCCATCTGGCTGGACTGTGCTGGAAGGAGTGTGGTCCGCCGAATCCGGTGGTGATTTGACCTACACGGTCTCCGGTCTGACCGACGGCACGCAATACGACGTGCAAGTCCGAGCAGTGAATAGTACCGGCGGCGGATTGTGGTCGGAGGTCGGTACCGGAACGCCCATGTCGAGCTCGTGTGCCGCCGAAGGCGCCGTAACCGACAGGGATAACGGCGGCCTGGTCAATGACTGCGAAAAGCTACTGGAAGTTCGCGACACCCTGGCAGGAAGCGTTACGTTGAATTGGTCGTCGGAAACCGACATCTCGACATGGGATGGTGTCTACCTAACCGGAACTCCCATGCGCGTCACGGTCGTATCCCTGCTGAACCGTCAACTGGATGGTTCGATCCCTGCTGCCCTGGGCGGACTGGAAGAATTGGTGATTCTCAATCTCCGCAGCAACGATCTTTCAGGCAGTATACCTGCGGAGCTTGGCGATCTGGCGAACTTGGAGGAACTCCTTCTCCACAACAATAGTCTTAGTGGGGAGATCCCGGACCTGAGCGACTTGGGCAACCTCAAGATGCTCTGGCTTTCCGGCAACGACTTGGGTCGTGGTCAAGGTATTCCGACATGGCTCAATTCCATGAGTAACCTGGAGTCACTGAATCTCTGGGGCAATGACCTTGGTGGGCAGATTCCCAACTTGAGTGGCATGACAAGCCTGACACATCTGAGGCTCCATAGCACCGGATTGACAGGGAGCATTCCTGCCTCTCTAGGAGACGTGAGCAGCCTGCAGGGCCTGTACCTCCACAACAACAACCTGAGCGGGACGATTCCAGGTGAACTAGGTCAGCTCGAGAATTTGGCAGGCCTGTACCTCCACGAAAACAACCTCAGTGGAACGATTCCCAGCGAGCTGGGCCAGCTCACCAAGCTGAGACGCATTTGGCTCCACAGCAACAGCTTGTCGGGCGGGATTCCTTCTGAGTTGAGCGGCATGTCCAGCCTGATGGACCTCAACCTGCGAAACAACCGATTAAACGGAGCAATTCCACCGCAATTGGGCGACATTGATATCTTGGAGTCGTTGCGACTCCAGAACAACCTGCTGAGCGGCTCGATCCCGAGCGAACTGGGTGACCTCAGTAACCTGACGGGATTGTGGCTCCAGTCCAACAGGCTCACCGGCGTGATACCTGCGGAGTTGGGTAACCTCGGAGACACGCTGACGCAATGGCGCCTCGGTGGGAATAGTCTGAGCGGGTGTGTTCCGGCCGGCCTTGCCGCTGTCGAGGACAACGACATGGCCTCACTAGGACTGCAAGTCTGCCAATAGATTCGGGTTCGCCCGAGAGTCTAAAGCGCCGCCGGCACGGTTCATTCGAACCGGTCGGCGGCGTTGCGGTTTAAGCACGATTGGGGCAAGCGTGTTGCTAATGTGGTTTGGAACTCTAGCTGAAACTGAATGGTATGCGTCCGTTCGGGTGGACTCCCCCTGGCTATGGCGCAGTTCCCGCCGCCGAGCGATCTCGCCGCCAAGCAATTCCACCCCGACGACCTCAAGGTTATTAGAGCAGTTTAGAGGCTAACTCAACGAAATCTTCCACAATGATGTCGGGCTGGTACTTCGATTCTTCCGTAGGAAGTCCGTACCTGTTGACGTAGGCCGCTCTGAAACCACACGATTGGGCCCCAAAGATATCGAACGAGTGCGCGGCAACCATCATGATCTCTCGTGGCTCGCATCCCAGCAGCTGTACGGCTTTGCGGTATATACCAGGGGAAGGCTTGAATGCACCAACTTGATCAACCGAAATTATGGCGTTGAACCTTATCGGGACATTGCTGCCCAGTAGTTGTTCCAGGTACCACTGCTCCCCATTCGATAGGGCGACCAACTCATAGTGCTTCGCCAGCTTCCGCAACCCTTTAATAGCGTCGTCGAATGGCTGCAGGCCCCTGTAACTTTTCATGAATTCCTGGACAGCTTCGTCGGTGTAGTTGACGTTGTGCTCCTTCAGGCAGTAGACGAACGCCCGTCGGCAGGTCTCAAGGTAGCCGCTGTGTCCCAGCATTAATAGACTGTCCTGGTACTGCTCGATGCGCTGCCGATTCCGCCAATCGTCGTAAAACGCTTCGCGCGACATCCCGGAGCCATGGGCGTCTAGGAAGTCTCCAACTGGACCGATCAGACTGCCGGTGAGATCCATGACGGTTCCGAAGATGTCGAAGGCAAGGTACTTTACCCCGGAATAGGGTCTGTTAGCCATATGATTGTCCCCCTATGTAAACGCGTCTTCTGCCCGTCACTCCGGCCACGAAAGCCGCAGGTTCTGACGGACGTGCCTTCCAGTACATTCGATGAATTGCCGTAACCGTTCGTGGTGAGCTTGTCGCTCTTCGCAACCAATCGATGACGTTGAGTCAGCGATACCAACCGGCCTGAACGGAGTACATGTGGGCATACTGTCCTTGTCGTTCAACGAGGTCGTCGTGGGCGCCTTCTTCGACTATCCGACCATTCTCCAGGAATGCAACACGGTCGGCGAGGCGGGCGGACCCAAGACGATGCGAGATGAGAAGAACCGACTTGCCCTCCGACATGTCACGGAACTGGCGATACACTTCGACCTCGGTACGAGCGTCCAGCGCAGAAGTTGGCTCGTCGAGGATCAGTACCGACGCGTCACGGAGGTAGGCTCGCGCGATCACCAACTTCTGCCACTGACCTGTCGAAAGATCTTGACCTTCCTCGTCCCAGGCACTTCCAAGAACGGTCTCATATTGTCTAGGAAGAGTCTTGACCACATCATGGGCCCCACTATTCATGGCGGCATGCTGGATGGCCGGTAAATCGTGGAGGAGTGAGAGGTCCCCGTAGCCAACGTTCTCCCGGGCCGTTAGCTCGTAGCGCATGTAGTCCTGAAAGACTGCGGCCGCGCGTGATCTCCATTCGTAAGGATCGATCTCGGCCAGATCGACTCCGTTCACCAAGATCCTGCCCTTCGTCGGCCGGTATAGCGCCAACAGCAGCTTAGAGAGCGTAGTTTTGCCGGCCCCGTTTTCGCCAACGAGCGCGAGGGTAGTGCCCGGCTCCAGCGTAAACGAAAGACCATCGAGGACCGGTCGGTCGGAACCGGGATAGATGAATACCACGTCCTCGAATTGAACTAGCAGCCGACCTTCGGGCGCCGGTGCGAGGGTGTCGTTCGTGTTGCCCTTGATGAGGGGTGCGCCTACTTGGGGAGCCGTCATAGCCGAGACGGTCTGGATTCCCGACAAGGCGCGCTCCTCCGGCAGGTCGAGGTAGTCGAACATATCCCATACGGTGCGCAGAGTCTTGTCGGTCGCTCTAAAGCCATTGAGCACTCCCGCAAAGGCGCCCGTGAATCGCTCTACCGCCGTCAGGTACGCGGCGAAGTAGCCGATCGACAGGCGTCCGAGCGCGATCAGGGCGACGACTCCAGTAATGACGATGCCGTATGTCAATTGTTCCCAAAGGTTTCCGAGCAGTGCAGTCTTCGTTCGCTCAAACGCGAGTCGAAGCCGATCCTTCTTCATCATCAAGTTGAGGTCCATGCGCCGGTCTCGTAGGTAAGGGCCCGTACCAAACAGCCGGATCTCAGAGGCCGCCTCACGGGACATTATCATCTCGTCCAGATAGGCAACGTAGCGCTCGGTTGTGGAGTGCTTCCTCTTCAGCGCTATGATTCGCTTGATGATCCTCGACTCAGAAACGTGCAGTGGAATCATGCCCGCGATCAGCACGAGCGGCAACAGGAAGTGGGCCGTGCCCAGGAAGACCAGTAAACCTACGACTGTGATCAGCCGTGCCGGGAGCTGGAATATCGCCCGCATGGACGTGAACAGCACGTTGTCGAGTCCGTGCTGGGAGCGGTGGAGTTGGTCGAAGAACTCCGGACTGTCGAACATCGCAAGTGGTATGCGGCCGGCTTTGGCTATGAGTCTCTCGTGCGCGCCCTGCTTCAGACGTTCCTGCAAATCGTCCGCCAGCCACAGGTGAATCTTGTCAATCACGGAGTCGGCCAGAATGGTAACGAGGAGCGCCCCCAGCCACAGGAGCGTAATCGTTATGGACTCCGTTCCTCCTATGGCACCGGCTGCGCTATCGACGAGAGCACGGAGAATAAGGAGAGACCCGAGGGGCAAGAGTCCGCTCAGGACGGAGAACGCGGCGATGGTCGTGAGCTCTCTGGGCCCAACCTCCCACAGCAGTTTGACCAACCTGGGCAGGTTGCGCCACCGACCGCGGAAGGAGTCGTCGTCACGCCTCTTGTGTGACCAGAGGTACGATTGAATCATCGGTACCACTCCGCCTGCAATTCGTACAACTCGGCGTATGGCCCGCCTGAGGCGATCAATTCCTCGTGAGTCCCCTGCTCTACTATCCCACCACGCTGGAGAAAGACGATCCGATCGGCGAGCCTTGCGGAGCCTAACCGGTGAGAGATCAGCAGGACCGTCTTGCCTTCCGACAGTTCGAGAAAGCGGCGGTACACCTCCAACTCCGCGAGTGCGTCAAGGGCGGAGGCCGGTTCGTCCAGCACGAGGATGTCGGCATTGCGGAGGTAGACGCGGGCTATCGCGAGCTTCTGCCACTGTCCCTCTGATATCTCCTGCCCACCGGCGAACTCCTTGCCGAGCATGGTGTCAAACCCCAAAGTCAGGTCATCAATGACAGCCTGGGCGGAACTCAGCCTGGCCGCGTGCTCGATGGCTTCGTTGTCTTCGACCTTGGACAAGTCGCCAAGGCCAATGTTCTCCCGGGCGGTCAGGGCGTACTTCATGTAGTCCTGAAAGGCAGCCCCAATTTGCTCTCTCCAGGGGGCGAGGGCGAGGTCTTCGAGGTCGGTGCCGTCCACCAAAACGCGGCCACTCGTGGGCCGGTATAGCCCAAGGAGCAGTTTCGTGAGAGTGGTCTTGCCCGCGCCGTTCTCTCCTACGAGTGCGATGGATTCACCTGCCCTTAGTTCGAAGTCCACCGCGTCGAGAGCAGGTGTGTCGCTTCCGGGGTACGTGAAGCCGACCGACTCGAATCGGATACCCTCCTGCAACCGTCTGGGAGGCGTTTTACCTCGTTCCAGAGACTCTTCCTCGATCTCGAGGTATTCCTCGGCATAGCCAAGCTCGACGAAGAACTGCCGGAGATCCCGGAGCCGCCAGCCCATGTCATTCAGGTGCGTGACATACTGGTTGGTGACATAGAAGAGCGCCACGAATGCGGCGACCTCAAGCGCCCCATTGGAGCCGGCGACTATCAGCGAGCCCATCACGATCCCGACGAGCACCACATTAATCGCCTCCGACGGCAATGCCCTGGGAATCTCGCCGCGGCGCAGCTTTGACAGTTCGACTATGAGTTGATCGGTCACCGCCCGCCACGACTTTACGATATGGTCGCCAAGTCCAAAGACGCGAACCTCGGCGGCGGCGTTGCGCTCCGTGAGCAGGTTGCGCCAGTAATATTGCCTTCGCCAGAGGGGCGCCTGGCTCTGGCGAACATTCACGTACTCCTGCTCGCTCTTCATGTGTCGCCATATCACCACGACGCTGCCAACCAGGAGCAAGAAAGGTATGACAAGATGAACGGCGCCCAATACCCAGAGGACTCCTACGCCTCCGAGAATGGTGGAAACGAGGCGCTGTATGTGGGGCAGCTGACTGGTGACGTTCCATGCGTGCATCGAGCGATGTGCGCGCACCATCACATCATAAAACTCGACGGTTTCGAAGCTATCCAGTGGAACGGAATAGGCCTTGGTCAACATGAGCCGGTCGAACCGCTCCATAACCCGCTCCCGGAGTTGGACCGCCAGGTAATTCTGGACGGTGTCGGAGTAGGCAATCCAGCTAATGATCCGCAGTCCAAACAATGCCAACGCCCACGGATACACGGTCCTTACAGCTTCCAGTGCGGATGAGTCGCTGGGCCCCTCTGATGTGACGGCGACCGTAGCCGCACCGATCAGACTCGTTATCGTTGCAACCATCACCGGTGGCGTGATTCCTCCGATTAGCCCTGTGATGGCAAGAAATACGGCGAAGGGGGGCCATGGGGCGATCACGGTCTGCCACCCAAATCGGACCAACGAGATAAACTTTCCTACTCGATCTCGAAGAGGAGGTGCTTTAGAGGCGGCTACAGTCATGGGGCACCTAGCCAGTTGACCGAAAACTCAGTTGAGTCGAAGAATTGACTCGTATCGAATACGGTGAAGTCCGCCAATGTTCGAAGGATAAGTCATCGTAGCAGAAAAGGAGGACAGGTGCGGGTTGCACTTGAACCTCCTACAAACGTCCCACTATCCCCACGGCAGCGATTATTGAGTAGGCGTCTTGCCACCGACCACATAACCACCAGGCCTTTCCCTTCATGCTGCCCCTGGGGGTGGTTAATGTTGAGGGCAGTTCCGGGATGATCCTGCTCTCCGTAGGACTCTGAAGAATGAATTCCCTTCATAAGACTGCAGATTCGGGTCTTAATCACCATTGTCTCAATAACGGGATAGGCGTACACTCCGTCCAAGAGTAAGAGGTAGGAGATTCGAAGATGACTCAGGCCCTAATGGTCGATGGTCTCACGCGGCGTCGACTGCCTATCAACCTCCGGCAAAGCGGTAACAGTGACGCCCAGATGCTTATCTCCACCCGCATCAGAAAGTCCCCTTGGTGGCATCTGTCAAAGGCGGCCGGCTGCTGGGCGTACACAACATACAACCACATGTACCACCCAAGGGCTTACATCAAGCCCGAGGATGGCGGGCTCATGGCGGAGTACAAGTACCTGACCGAGCACGTCAGTATGTGGGACGTGGCGGTCGAGCGCCAGATCCAGATCAAAGGTCCTGACGCCGCCGATTTCGTGAATTTGCTGATTACTCGCGACGTACACACCGTGGTACCCACGATGCAAGCCCGATATGTGATCCTCTGCAACCAGTACGGCGGAGTCATAAACGACCCGGTGCTGCTTCGCGTGGCAGACGACGAATTCTGGTTCAGCATCTCGGACTCCGACCTCCTCCTTTGGGCGCAAGGAGTCAACTCCTTCCGTAAGTTGAACGTCGATGTCCACGAGATCGACGTGTCTCCGGTCCAGATCCAGGGTCCCAAGTCGGTACAGTTGATGGAAAAGATGTTTGGCCCCCACATAAGAGAGATGCCGTACTACGGCCTGATTCACGACACCTTGAACGGCAATGCCGTGACAATCTCGCGCACCGGTTTCTCCGCTGAGGTGGGATTCGAGATCTACCTACATGACGCTATGCTCAAGGCGGACGACGTCTGGCCTCATATCTTGGAGCAAGGGGAAGAATTCAACCTGGGCGTAATCGCTCCCAGCCACATCCGCCGACTGGAGGCCGGCATCTTGTCCTACGGCCAGGACTTGGATATTGAGAACAATCCATTTGAAGTCCGGCTTGGCTGGCAAGTGGACCTGAATAAAGAGGATTTCATAGGAAAGCAGGCCCTCGCCAAGATCAAGGCGGAAGGAGTTCAGCAACGCCTGGTTGGCTTGAAGGTTGGCGGCGAGCCAATTGTCTGGTACAACGAAGACTTCTACTTGGTCAAGGACGAAGACACGGGCGGAGACGTAGGCTATGTCACGAGCGCCTTCTGGTCACCGACCCAACAATCAAACATTGCGCTGGCCGTCATGCCTCCATCTCACTGGAAGCGGGGAACCCGCGTGAAGGTCCAACTGCCAAGGGACGGCATTGTAGATGCGGAGGTCGTGCGGGTGCCATTCGTCGACCCGACCAAGGAGCGTCCCAAGACTGAATTGTGAACCCGCTTAATTGAGGTCGACCGTCTCAACCATCGCTGCAAGGAGCGGCCTCATGGACTGCATGGTCTCTTGTCCCACGCCACCCCGATCAGGCAGTTCGACGAGTCTAAGGGCGCAGCTCCAACCGAGGCTGTAGCAGGCGGTCCGGCACGTTGGTTTCGCGCATGAACTTTACCAGAAGCTGATGGATATCCTTGACCACGTCACTGTGCTTCTGCATGACATTGTCGAGCTGTTGGGGATCGGATGCCTGGTTGTATAGCTGAGACACTCCTGGACTAGGGCTGTACAGCAGGCAACATGACCGCACAATGTGATCGGCGGTCTGAGTCTTGGGGCGTCGGGCGTCCTTAGTCTCGGGCTCGTACTCCATCGCGGCGTTGACGCCTGCGGTCCGAAGGGGAGAGTTCGGTCTTCCGAAGGCGTAAATTTTGAGGAGTAACCTCCACCAGCTCGTCGTCAGATATGAACGCCAAGGCCTCCTCCAAGCTCATCCTTACCGTGGCGTTCAGGCGTTTGGTCACATCGGCCGTTGACGACCGCATATTCGTAAGCTTCTTTTGCTTGCAGACGTTGATTGCGATATCGCCATCACGGCGATGCGAGCCGACGATCATGCCCTGGTAGACCATGGCGCCAGGGTCAATAAAGGTGTCGCCTCTGCCCTGAGCGTTGAGTAGACCATACGTGACGGACAAACCGGCTTCGGATGCCACGATCGCGCCGCCGCGCTGGGCCCTGACTTCGCCCTCCATGGGCTCGTACGAAGTGAAGACGCTGCTTTGCACACCGTCTCCACGGGTCGTGCGGAGAAAGAAAGCGTTGAATCCAATCAATCCGCGTGTGGGAATTTTGTACTCCATATGGATTTGCCCGTTCTCCCCGTACTGCATATCCCGGAGTTGACCCATGTGCGAAGTAAGGTGCTCGGTCAGGGGGCCCATGTACTTTTCATGGGTGCTGATATTCAAAATCTCGTAGGGTTCGTAAATCGTGCCGTCGATGACTCTTGTGACAGGTGCGGGCCGGGACACCTGGAATTCAAATTGTTCTCGGCGCATGGTCTCAACCAGGATGGACAGGTGTAGCTCTCCCCGACCAGCGACGACGAATGAGTCGGGGCTGGCAGTGGTTTCCACCCTTAGGCTAACGTTGGTTCGCAGCTCTCTCATCAGACGTTCGTGGAGATTGCGAGAAGTGCAGTAAGTACCCTCTCGGCCCATGAAGGGCGAAGTGCTGACTCCGAAGGTCATCCGTACCGTCGGCTCGTTGATTTCAATGGACGGCAGAGCCTCGGGTTTTTCAGGGGAAGCGAGCGTGTCGCCGATGGAGACGCCTTCTGGACCGGTCACGGCCACTATATCGCCGACATGAGCTTCGGATACCTCCACTCGTTCCATCCCGCGGAACACAAAGATTCGCTCCAGATTGTGGGTGGTGGTCATGGCTTCACGACCCAACAAAGCTACGTCGTCGCGCAGTCTTATTGTGCCATTGGTGATCCTGCCCACGGCTACCTGTCCAAGATGGTTGTCGTAATCCAGTGCCGCAACCAGCATTTGCAGCGGGGCAAGGGGATCCCCCGAGGGTGGAGGCACCGAATCCAGGATCGCTTCAAAAAGGGGCTGCATATCAGTCCCCGGCGTATTCGGATCTTCGGTGGCGTAACCCTGACGTGCGGATGCGTACAGCACAGGGAAATCCAACTGGTCCGAACTCGTAGCCAGATCCAAGAACAGGTCCTGGACCATGCCAACAACCTCTGACACCCGGGCTTCGGGGCGGTCTATCTTGTTTATGACTACCATCGGGGTGACGTTCTGTTGGAGGGCCTGGCGAAGGACGTAAGTAGTCTGGGGCATTGGACCGTCTACGGCGTCGACCAACAGCAGACAGCCATCGGCCATATTCAGGACACGTTCGACCTCGCCGCTAAAGTCTGCGTGGCCGGGCGTGTCGATGATATTGATCCTGACGTTCCCGTAGGAGACCGAAGCGTTCTTGGCCAAGATTGTGATGCCGCGCTCCCGCTCGAGGGGGTTAGTGTCCATTATCAAGGCGCCGACCTGTTGATGTGCCCGAAAGACCTGACCTTGTTTCAGCAGCGCATCGACAAGGGTGGTCTTCCCATGGTCCACGTGGGCAATGATGGCCAGATTACGGATCGCGTTGTTCTGATAGTAGCTCAAGGTAATTCCCCCAATATGCCATGATAGCATTGAGGCGGATAGCCGGAATATGAATATGAGTACCCGCTTACCTGCCGCCTGATCCTTGAGGGTTCCGGACAACGCCGATGGAGGAGCGACTCTAACGCTGTCTTATGGAGTCGCAGTACTGTTAGACATTCAGCCACCAGTTTGATTCCCGCTCGGGAATCTGTCGTGGTGGGTACGCATCACGACAGAGCCAATGAACCCGAGATTCGGCGGCAGCTTGTCACGGATAGAACTTCGTACACTGTTTCCTATCCGGTTGTTGATCCATACGAATCGATTCAGAGAGTCGATAAGTAAAGCGGGAATAGCAACCGGATTCAGCAAGAGTGCGACTCAGTGCAAGTGATTTCACGGGAACCCTCACTCCGTTATTACATGCCATGTAATTGAAGCACGTGTCGAGTAACATGCCTTAAGGAGTATCGACTCTTGCTGGTAGGGCCTCCCATCCCATGAAGGACATCGTCCAGCGTCCCGTGTGATGATCCGCCCGTGTAGGCATGGTCGGGAGTCCGGCGGAGTAGTGAGCGTCGAACTTGACAGAGCCGGCTGCCAGGGCGTCAAGGGAAGGCGTCCTAATCGTAGGATTGCCATATGCGCCCAAATGGTCCCTACGGAAGGTGTCTGCAACAATCCAGATGACGTTCATCTACGTAATCGCCTTCTGCAATGTGTCACGATTGCGGCAAATCCACGCTGCGGCTCGGGCCCGCCAAGAAATCGCCCAGATGATGGGGAAGCCGTTAGGCATCGGATCGACCATGTCGGGCGTGACTCCAAACTCGTCAGCCTGTTCGGCGGCGTCTTGGATGGCGTATCGGATAATCGAATCAACGAAGCCGTGTCGCTGAGCGGACGAAAGTCCATAGGCGTCAACGATAGCGTTAAGCTGGCGGGCACGGAACTCCAGGGATGGCAACCCTTCCCTTTCTGCGACGTCGTCGTCAAATAACTTCGCGTTGAGCCAGCAGGCTTGGGCGAGTTCAGTCATGGGATCGACCGGGCCGGCGGTTTCCCAGTCGATCAGCGCCACCGGAAACCCGCCCCGAGCTACGATATTCCACGCCGCGACGTCGCAATGCCCGATGATCCTGTTTGGTCCACCAAGATCCCGACCGAACCAGGGTGGCCAAATTCCGTCAGGGGGCGGTCGGTAAGATGCGGTCGCCTCGTGTAGTTCCCGTAGTAGGTGACCTACTCCTGCCGCGCCCTCTATTGTCCACGGGCCCGGGTGCGTAAATTCGCCCTCGATATAGCTAAGCGTCTCCCGTCCATCAGGAGAGAATCCCAAGCCTACGACACGTGGAGCGCCTGAGAATCCGACCTCTTCCAGGTGGCGCAGAAGCGAGTGCACGGTAGGCGTCCAAGGGCGTGCGGGCCGCAGGACGACGTTGCCCCGGCGCTGCACCCCAGTACTCCCCGCACCCCGATCCCTAAGTACTGTCTCTTTGTCAGCTTCGGCCATGGCAATCATTCTCTGGGTGGGCAACGAAGATCGTCAAGTCTGGCAGCAACGAATGTCCACTTGCTGAGTATTTCGTGACTCAGTAGAAACGGCCGGTAGAGGGCCCTCGTCGAACTCTCTACATGGGGTGCATAGCTCTACTTGCCACCGCAAGGTCCCCAAACGATAACACGAAACCACCGTTTTCTTCCTGACAGTAGAGAGCTGTCACCCGAAGGGGTGGAAAGAGAGTCTGTTTACAGGATCAGAACCTACTTCAGTGGGAAAGCTCTCGATTCTGTTCAGTTGGGTGTACCGCCACTATTGTCAAAATGGTTCTGCCTACAGTAAGGAGTTGCCAGAAAAAGTGACCCGCCTCGGAATCGAACCGAGAACCTACTGATTAAGAGTCAGTTGCTCTGCCTGATTGAGCTAGCGGGCCACACAAGTACGCGGCAGAAGTTGTACTGCCGCGCTTTCCATTGTAGCGACGGCAGCTTCAGAGCGTCAAGGAGATTTACCTCCGTGGAATTGGCCTGGAAGGGTCGTGATCCGAGTCCATCGGATTCGCGACTATGTTGTGGGTTGTACTCTGGTAGAATTCCCTGCACCAATTCGCAGAGGCGGACGACGATGACCATTCACCGCTGGCATGTGGCTGCCATGGCTGTGCCGTTGCTTGGACTGTTTTCCTGTGGTGGCACCGACACGGTTCCTCCAACCGCAGAGCCGGTATTGAGCTCCCCTACCCCATTGGCAGCGACATCTGTTCCGGCAACTGAGGTCCCGGCGGAGACACCTAATTCTGTTCCTCTTGCTGGGGCATTTGCAGACGTGACTGATTCCTCCGGGATCAGCTTCGTGCATCGTGAGTTGCCTGGGAGGATGATGCCCATCGGTGCGGGAGTCGTGGTGTTTGACTTCAATGGCGATGGGCGAGACGACATTTATTTTTCCAATACGAACGGCGCGAACCATCTGTACGACAACCTTGGCGACGGGTCCTTCAAGGAAGTGGGAGCAGCGGCGGGAGTCGACGATGCCGGTGGCGAGGGCAACGGCGGGTGTGCTGCCGACTTTGACAATGACGGCGACATCGACCTGTACGTGACGAACTTCGGACCGAGCCGGCTGTTCGACAACAGGGGGGATGGCTCGTTCGAGGACATCACGGAGGGATCGGGGCTGGACGACGGCAAGCTTATCCTGCGTTCCACGGGATGTGCGTGGGGCGACTACGACGGGGACGGTTTCGCCGATCTCGTCGTAACACGGCACCTGAACGAGTTTAACCCCGAACTGCTCATGAAGAAGGACTTTTACTCGTCGGTAGGCGGGATGTCGCTATTCCACAACTTGGACGGAACGGGGTTCGAGGAGACAACCTCACTCCTGGGTGATACGTCGGGGCCTGTGTCCGGCCTGGACGTGCTGTTCGGGAACATTTGGGGGGCGGGATTCCAGCCTTCGTGGCTGGACTACGACGACGACGGGGACGTCGACCTGCTTGTGATCAACGACTTTGGGCAGGACATTCAGCCGAACGTGCTGTGGCGCAACGACGGAGCGGACGGCAGCGGCGGCTGGACGTTCACCGACGTTTCGATTGCCACGGGCATCGACGTGCCGATGTATGGGATGGGCCTCGCCGTGGGAGACCCGAACGGCGATGGTCTTGTAGATCTGTTTGTCACGAATATCAAGAACAACGTGCTGTTCTCGCGGGAGGCGACCACTCCCACCTTCCACGACATTGCAGGGGAATCCAAGGCGACGGTCGGGATGATAGAGAATCTCCTCCGAGTCGCATGGGGGACGATGTTCTTCGACTTCGACAACGACTCGGACGAGGACCTGTATGTCGTGAGCGGGTATCTGGGCGGCGATCCCGACGTGATACCGGCTAACCCGCTTGAACAGCCGAACGTGCTTTTGCGGAACGATGGCGCCGGAACGTTCGAGGACGTATCCGACGGGTCGGGAGCGGACGATCCGGGTGTGGGACGTGGCAGCGCTTACCTTGACTACGACGGGGATGGATGTCTGGACGTGGTGGTGGGGAACTTCGGGCAGGAGGCACGGCTGTTCAGGAATGAGTGCGCGGAGGGGAACCACTGGCTAAGGGTTCACCTTCGGGGCGGTGCGAGCGGGACCGACGGTCTCGGGGCCAAGGTCGAGGTGACGGCGGGTGGCAAGACGCAGGTGCGCAAGGTCGTAGGCGGAGGGAGTTTCATGGGTCAGAACATGCTCGATGCCCACTTCGGGCTGGGAGAGGCGGAAGCGGCGGATTCTGTGACGGTGTTCTGGCCGAGCGGGGAGATGGAGCAGCGCCTGAATGCCGATGCTGATCGGACGATCACGTTTGTGGAGCCGTAGCCAGCATACCGGCTGATGGGAGGATGAGGGGGTATGGGGAAGATTGAGTTTGTCGGTGTGGACGGGTGTCGGTCGGGGTGGTTCAGCGTGGGCTTCGACTCCCATTGTGGCTATGAACTTAAGGTGTTTCCGGCGTTCAGCGAGTTGATCGACTACTATCGCGACGCCAAACTCGTGTTGGTTGACATTCCAATTGGGCTGATGGAGGGACCGGGTGGGCGAGAGTGTGATCAGGAGGCTCGGGATAGACTCCGTCCTCTTCGTAGTTCAAGTGTATTTACGGCACCGACGCGGCAGACGGTTGAGCAGGCAGCGAGCTCTCCGGGGAATTACGACTGGGCCAAGACGGTCGAGCAATGTGCAACCAAGACCGAGGGCAACCCTCAAGGGAAGGGGTTAAGCAGGCAGGCGTTCGGGATTGCTCCGAAGATAGCCGAGGTTGACAGGTTACTGAGGAGCCGTGATTCGAAGGCGACTCCCTGTGTGCGAGAGGTTCATCCTGAGGTGTGCTTTTGGGCGATGAATGGTCAGAAGGCCATGAAGTCCAACAAGAAAGAGGACGAAGGTGAGGCAGAGCGGCTTCGAGTCCTCGAACGGTACGAGTCTCGGACTCGTGTCATATATGGCGAGGCCTGCCGCAGGTTTGTTGGGGGCGGTGTTGGGAAGGACGATATTCTCGATGCGCTAGTGGCCGCAGTGACTGCGCGGTGCGGTTTCGGGCGGCCGAAGACGATACCCGATTGTCCGCCGAAGGACTGCAAGGGGTTGCCGATGGAGATGGTGTACTGTGAGCCGTAGGGTCACTGGATCGTAGCGTTACCAGAAATCCGGGCAGGTCGGTCTTGGCCTCCTCTCTGCTACAATCCGCGAAACACTCTGAGAATTCGCAATGAGCAAGCATCCTTTCATACTGTCGGCGACGGTGGACTTTCCTGACGACGTTGTTCCGGGTCCGTACGATGCGCGGCTGCTTAACGAGCTGCTTGGTACCCTGAAGGGAATGGGAGTCCAGCGGGTGTACTGGCTCTATTACGGGGACGTGGATCAGGACTCCCTTTGGTCCGGCAGTCTCTACGAGAATACGCAGATTCCCTACGGGACTCAGACGCTTGAGACCATTGGCGAGCCCTTGAAGGCGGCGGTGCCGGTGGCGCACCGGCACGGGTTGGAGATCTACGGGGTGCTCAAGCCGTACAACACGGGGATGTCGGGCACGAACGGGCCATGCAGCGGGAGAAGACTGAGCGGCATCGAGCAGATCGGCGGGGCGGTGCCGCAGGTGATCCCGTTTCTTGAGCGGTATCCGCACACGCGTCTGCGGAGGAGGCCGGATACTGAAGCGGGCCATGGGGTCCCGGTTACGAGGATACGGCTGTTGAAACGGGATGCCTCCCCTACCCGCCTGCGTGCTGAGAACCTGCAACTGTGGACGAGCCCCGACAATGGGCGGTATTCCCGGCTGGACGCGCCGTTGGCGGTGACGGAGCAGGTGGAGCCGGCGCCTCGCGAGGTGAGGAACTATCATGGCGAGCTCGTAGTGGCGAAGGGGACGCCTGTGCGAACGCTGACGATCGACGGGCTGAGCATCGATGAGCGGTTTGTGGTCGTGAGCACCGATTTCACGGACGAGTCGGCGGACTTCATCAACACGGCGTGCGGTATGGTGGAGGCGAATGGAGACGATATGGGGACTCCCCTGCCCATCGTGGTGGCGTCTCGCAGCGCGGTATGGAACGGCCCTCGTGACCTCGAAGGTAATAGTCCGGACTTCGACAGCGGTCTCGGTCATTTCGAGATACCGCTCGACGTGAACGTCTCAGCAGAGCCGGAAGAACCGTTTTGGAACCGTATGGCGGTTGGAGGACTGGTCGGTTTCGCACAAGGCAAGAACGAGTATCTGCCCGGAATGGTGTCGGAGGTGTACCCGGAGGTGCATCGTCTTTGGGACGGGTGGGTCGACAGAGTCCTGGAGACCGGCGTAGACGGCATCGACATCCGGGTGTCGTCGCACGGGAGCCTGGTGGATGAGCCGTGGGACTACGGTTTCGATGGACCGGTGGTCGAGGCGTATAGGATGAAGTACGGTACGGACCCCTGGAGCAGCGAAGACGATCTCGCAAGATTCTCCCGACTTCGGGGTGAGTATTTCACTTCGTTCATGCGGAGGACGAGCAATCGCGCGCGAAGTATGGGGAGGAAGATGCAGGCGCACATCCATACGGAGGCGTTCCGGCCGGACATCGTTCACGGCCAGATCATGGGGTTCCCGCCGAACACGCACTTCGCTTGGCAGGACTGGATGCGGGACGGTCTGCTGGATGGCATCACCTTCCGCACCAGCTGGTTCGAGGCGTTGGAGGACATACCGGGCGAGCCTCCCGTGAGGAGCAGGCTCGCCAATGCGCTCAGGGACCCCGTGGCGGTCGAGGTACTCGAGCTGGCGTCGGAACTTGGCATACCGGCATACATGAACCGCTACATCGAACGGGCCGTGGGCGACGAGGAGTACCTGGCCGACATGGAAGCAGCCTTGATGGACGATCGGTTCGCCGGGTTCGACCTGTATGAGACCGCTTGCTACTTGCGAGCGACGTCCGACGGGTCGCGGCTGGAGTCTTACAAGGGCCGGGTTGAGATGTTGCGGGAAAAGGCGAGGGAGTTGGGGTTTCTTTCTTTAAAGAGGGACAAACTCTCACCCTCTCCCGCGACGGGAGAGGGGATCCCGGAACGGTGAATAGATCATTGAACCCCCGCTCTGTATCTCTCCCCCGGCGGGGGTGAGATTGGAGGATTGGCCCGCCTTGCGTTCCCTCTACCCTACCCGTAGTATGCGGCGCATGGAATCGAAGCAGTATGTCCCGGAATTTTGGACGCCGATCACGATTGAGTCCAAGGGGCAGTTCGTGTCGTGCAATCTTGGCCTCGACGAAGAGGTGGCGGAGGACGCACCGCTGTGCATCATCCCTACGCAATCGAGGGAGGTCGTCGCTGATCCGGTGAACGTTCTTGAAAAGCCGAACGTCATGACGCACTGGCTCGATCTATTGACGGCGGCGGGAGCAAAGGTTCTCCTGATGCATGGACGGCATTTCGACAGCATGAGCGAACTGGCCGGGGGGCTGGACGCGGGTATCGACGGATTCGAATTCTGGAGGCGACGGGTTGATCTTGTGATCGACGCCGTCATCGAGCGCGGTTGGACGTCAACTGGAAAGACTGTGTTTTTGGGGAGCTCACGACATGGGTGGGGAGTGTTGTACGGCACCGCGAATAACACGCGGATAGACGCGGCGGTCGTCATAGGGCCGGTGATACAGTGGCCCTGGCTCAGGGAATTCGAGGGATTGGACGAGCACCCGCTTATCAAGAAACACGATCTCTACGACGTGATCGATCAGCTGCCGCCGCGACCTGTGCAGGTGCAGCAGGGGTATGATGACGAACGCGTTGGTCAACACCATAACGAGCGTCTGGCAGCGTTGCTGTCGGAAGCGTATGAGGCAAGGGGCGTGCCGGAGCGGCTTGCGCTTACGCCTATGGAAATACCTGGACACTCCGGGGGGCCTCCGATGCATGTAAACCGGACGGTGGTGACGTTTCTACGAGAGCAGGGGCTTTTGCCCCAAGGAGAAATCTGTGAGTGATTACGAGTTTCCGCATATTGGAACGACAAAGCAGGTGTTCATCGACCACTCGTTGATCGAGCCGGGTTACGGCGTGTCCTGGGGCGACGGGATTGAGGCGAGTTGGGAGATGCCCTATGGGGTTGCGATCCAGGCGCACAAGCCTCGCATCGACCACGAGCCGATCGTGGGTCTCGAAAAGCCCTGGGAGACGGCGTTCACGCTGCACACGACCCTCTTCGAGGACGACGGTGTGTTCAGGCTGTACTACACGGTATACGGGGGTCAAAAGGAGGTCTCGTACGAGGAGCCGACGAGCTACATGCTTCTGTATGCGGAGTCGACGGACGGCGAGACTTGGACGAAGCCGAGGATCGGCACGGTCGATCTTGAAGGGTCGAAGGACAACAACCTCGTATACGCGCTGAACGTTTCGATGAACCGGCCCGTACCGACGGCGACGGTGTTCAAGGACCCGAATGGGACGCCGGAAGAGCGGTACAAGATGATCCACCGGGGAGTGCAGACGGATGGGAACTACTGCGTCTACGGGGCGACATCGCCCGATGGGCTTCACTGGACGCCGATAGTTGAGCCGGTGATACCGAATTACTTTTCCGACACACAGATCGTCGCGCGGTACAGCGAGGAGAAGGGCAAGTACGTCGGGTATTTCAGGGGATGGACGTCCCATATTCGTGGAAAGGTTCACGGGAGGCGGTTCATCGCCTACGCGGAGACGGAGGACTTCAAGAGGTGGCCGAAGCCGCGCCACATTTTTTCGCCGGACATGCACGACAACCCTGGCGCTGACATTTACACAAATGCCTACTCGCCGTGGCCTGACGCGAACGCGCACCTGATGTTCCCCGCATTCTTCGAGCGGCAGAAAGACATCACGGAGATCAGAATGCTGACGAGCCGCAACGGGACGGACTGGCTTATACCGACGCGGGAGCCTGTTGTGCCGGTGGGGGACCCGGGAACGTCGGGGGCGATGGCGCGAGACTGGCAGTCGGGAGCGTATGCGGGGCCGGGTGTAACGTCGCTGAAGCCTGACGAGTTTTCGATACCGGTCACGCCGTCGAGCCGAACGCACAACAACAAGAACAATCAGCCGGAGAATCTGTACCAGCAGGCGTACCCCAGCGTTACGGGTGGGTATGTCGGGTACATCTGCCGTGCGACGTGGCGAAAGGACGGGTTCACGTCGCTGGAGGCCATGTCGGAGGGTGGGTTCACGACGGCGCCCTTCACGTTTACCGGCGGCAGGTTGAAGATAAACGCATGGACACGGTTCCGCGGGGAGATCGGCATCGAGGTGCTGGACGCGACGAATCAGAGAAATACATTCGCTGGGGACGTTGTTGCGGGTCGATCTTTTGGCGATTGCGACCCGATTACGGGTCATGAGTTGCTGAGTCATACGGTGACTTGGAAGGGCGAGGCGGACCTCTCGGAGCTTGCAGGGAGACCGGTACGACTGCGGTTTCGGATGAAGCGGGCGCGGCTTTACGCTTTGTGGTTCGAGTAAGGACCCCGGGTACCAAGTGCTCCTAGTTTGAGCCGCCAACGCTTGACATGCGTCTTGTCGTGCAAATAGAGTTACTTTTGAGTGGTGGAGCAAACGAGTTCCAGCAGTGTGTTCGTGTAGGTGATATGAACGTCACAACAGGTGAGAAGTAGAGGAGGACACGTTGAAACACTATAGGTCTACATTCATATTGTCGGTAGTCGCGGCACTAGCCATATCGCTCGCGATTGCCTGCGGCACGGACGAGGAAGATACGGATGAGCCGGCAGCTGCACCGCCGCCGGCCCCCGCACCAGTGCCACCACCGCCGCCGCCCGCGGCAGTGCCCACGGCGGTGCCCAACATACCGGAGCCGGAGCCCGAGACAGGAATAGTCGAGGTTGCGGACTGGGCGCCTCCTGCGACTTTCACCGGAGCGATGGAGTCAGACCAGACGCTCGTGTTCCCGATTCAGAGCAAGCGCAGCGCCATCGCCCCGAACGTGGAAGGGAGCTACATAGTGCGGACGGTGGACAAGTGGGTGTTCATGCCGCTGTTCCAGTTCGACCCTGAAGGCAACCTCAGGCAGGGCGTTGCAGACAGCTACAAGGTCAGCGATGACGGGCTGACCTATACTGTATACCTGAAGGACGAGGCAATCTTCCACGACGGGTCGCCCGTTACGGCAGCTGATGTCAAGGCGGCTTGGGAGTTCGGCGCGTTTCCAGAGAATCAAGTCAGTTGGGGTGGCTCCCTCCTTCACTTGAATAAGGTCGTAGGGATCGACGCGATATCGGAGGGTGAGGCCACGGAAGCTCCCGGGCTAGTCGCCTTGGACGAAAAGACGCTCGAAATTACCCTAAAGGACCCGTCCCCGACGTGGCCGCTGGAAATGGGCCTCTGGCTCCTCGGCATATTCGATGCCGATCATGCCAAGGCAAACCCGGAAAAGAAATGGCAGGAGAGCCCAATAGGGGTTGGACCGTATCAGCTTCGATGGGAGCCGGAAAGTGGTCTGATCGAGGTTACGCCAGCGGCCAACTGGTGGGGCGACCCGCCCGTGATCCAGAAGATTACGATGCCGTTCGTTGGCGACCTGCAGACGCAGATGATCATGTATGAGAACGGAGAAGCCGACGTCATCTTCGGAGACCTAGTCCGGCAGCCCGCGGCACACGATCCCGACCATAAGTTCAATGACGACCTCCAGCGCGTCAAGGGTTCTGGCATCTGGTACTTCGCGTACGATACGACGAAGCCCCCGTTTGACGACATCAATGTGCGGAAGGCGCTCTCGCACGCCGTCCAGATGGAAGCCGCAGTTCACGCGGTCTTTGCCCCGACGGCGACGTGGGGCACGGGCATCATTCACCCCGCCCTGGCGTCCCACACGCCTCGAGACGGGTATGGGTTCGACGTTGCCAAGGCGAAGGAGTTCGCGGCACAGTCAAAGTACGGGCCCGACCCGGCAAGCTGGCCGACGATGCACGTTGCATTGTCTCGACCTCAATACGTTCGCCTCGGCGAAATTCTGCAGGAGCAGTGGAAGGAAAACCTGGGCGCGAACGTGACCATTACCAAGCTTGAGAGCGGTCAGCAACCTCCAGAGGATGTGAACCTGTTCCGTCAGAGCATAGGCGGTCGCGTAGCGGACGCCGGAGGTGTATTGACCGACCTCGGTCATTCCGAGTCGACGGTCGTGTCTCGCGGGTCCAAGCACTCCGACTCGGCGCTGGACGCCCTGGTCGAAGAGGCATCGCAACTGCCAATTGGCGATCCTGAGAAGATTGCCAAGTACCAAGAGGCCGAGAAGATCATCATCGACAGCTACTGGATATTGCCGATCATCTTCTCAACCGACCGCGCGTACCTGGTGCAGCCGTGGGTCAAGAACTTCGTTACAACGTTCGGCGACGACTGGAACCACCTGCCGTGGATGGCCATCGCTGAGCGCAAGCGCTAAGCTCCGGCCAAAACAAAGGTTGATCTGACAGCGGGGACTTTGAGGTGATATCACTTGAAAGTCCCCGCTAGTGGCTTGTCTTTAGCAGTTTGTTGTAGAGAGTGGTCGGGTGTTTTGTCATCGCCCCGGTTTCCATTACCGGGCGGGCTCAAACCCTCGCCCCCGTATCAGGTACGGGCCAGGCTCTAGCCCTCTCCCACGACGGGGGAGAGTATTCAACTACAACGGAGAGGGGATTCCATTGGGCACGCAGTTGGGGTGGACCTCAGGTGAGGGTGCCTCGCTTCGTATCAGTTGCTAAATGTTTGTCTATACGCTAAGACGCCTTTTTCTCGCCATACCGGTACTCTTCGCGGTTATGTTTATCACGTTCACGCTCGGCTTCTATGGACCCGGCGATCCCCTTGAGATCTTCTACAACGAGGAACTGGTCTCGGACCCGGAGATCACCCAGCGGCTGCGGGAACTGCACGGACTGGACCGACCCTTCTGGGAACAGTTCGTCGACTATTTCACCGGATTGTTGCAGGGGGACTGGGGCGATTCGATTTCGAGCGGGCGACCCGTGTGGCCTGCATTCGCAGCTTCCATGCCGATTTCCGCCCAGCTTGGTTTGGCGTCTGCCATCGTGCTGGTCGTTGTTGGAATTCCGCTCGGGGCCCTGGCGGCCGTCAAACAGAATACGTGGGT
Organism: Dehalococcoidia bacterium; assembly: GCA_963662435.1. Lineage (GTDB taxonomy): Bacteria > Chloroflexota > Dehalococcoidia > Lucifugimonadales > VXLM01 > VXLM01. The sequence goes on from OY759598.1 coordinate 1,147,769, forward strand.
GGACTATCTCATAGTTTTCGCGTCAATCGTAGTGCGGTCGGTCCCCGTCTTCGTGTTAGGACCGATGCTCCTTATCGTACTCGTCCTTTGGCTGAGCATTATGAACGTGCCGATCGGGTGGAAGGGCATCTTCCACACCAACGCCATTCTGCCGGTGCTCCTCATGGCAGCAGGACCTCTCCTCGTAGTTGTACGGCAGACGCGGGTGGGCGTGATCGAGGTCTTGAGCGAGAATTACATACGGACGGCGCGCGCGAAGGGGATGCGAGAGCGTTTCGTCGTCTGGAGGCACGTTCTCAAGAACGCGCTGACGCCAGTGTTTACGACGATGGGCCTCATCATGAGCGGCCTGGTCACGGGCGCGTTCTTCGTCGAGCTCATCTTTGGGATTCCGGGATTTGCCGGTCTGGGAATTGCGGCGTTCCAGGCGAGGGACTATCCGATCATTTTGGGCGTTACGATTATCGGGGCGGCAATCATCATCATTTCGAATCTGCTGGTAGACCTCGGTTATGGTCTGCTCGACCCAAGGATTCGGTATGAGTAGGTCGCGCCACCTTCATCCAACTGTGAGAACCCCCTCTCTGAATCTCTCCCCAGGCGGGGGAGAGAATGAATGCGGCTACTCGGCAGTTACAGATACTCGGCACCGTTCCGTGCGACGGGCCGGAAGGCTGCTAAGGACGGAATAGATGGCCGAGTCAATGGGAATAGCGGGACTGGAAGACGACTTCCAAGGCGGCAAGCAGCGCAGCCTTTGGGTGGACGCCATGGAGCGGCTGATCCGAAACAGGGCTGCGATGGTCGGCCTGTTTATATCTGTTGTGCTGGTGATAATTGCGCTGATTGGGCCGTACATAGCGCCCCACGACTATATCAAGACGAATATCTCGAACATCGCCGCGACTCCGAATGCGACGAACTGGTTCGGGACCGACTTGATCGGTCGGGACATCTTCAGCCGAATTCTGCACTCGGTGCGGACGGCCATCTTCGTGGTTGTCGTCGTAGTGACTATCAGCACGATTCTCGGCATCATCCTGGGGGCGGCGGCAGCGTATCTCGGCAAGTGGGTCGACGACGGGATTATGCGTCTCACTGACATCATCCTGGCCTTCCCGGACCTGCTGCTGGTGGCGTTCATCAGCCTGACGATACGACAGCCGTTTGTGAGCTGGCTGGGCTCCGTTTATCAGGAGACACAGTGGGAGTTCCTGCGCGATACGCTATTCCTCGATTATTTGATTGTCTTCGGAGCTTTAGCGCTCGTATCGTGGCCGGGGTATGCCCGGCTCATTCGAGGCCAGATACTCTCATTGCGGGAGCAGGACTTCATCCGCGCGCAGGTCGCGCTCGGCGTGCCCGACCGGACGATCATGTTCCGCCACCTTGTGCCCAATTCCATCGCTCCTGTCATCGTCTCGATGTCGATAGGGATCGGCGGGATCATTTTGTTGGAATCTTCACTCAGCTTCCTGGGATTCGGGATTCAGCCTCCCGGTGCAAGCTGGGGAAGCATGGTCACGGAGAACCTCTTCCAGTGGCGCACTTATCCGCATCTCGTGCTCATGCCGGGACTGACCCTTGCCCTCGCGGTCATAGGGTTCAACTTTCTGGGCGATGGACTGAACGACGCCCTCAACCCGCGGCAGATACGACGATAGTAGCAGCGTCAGGAAGCAGTTACATGCCAGAACCGGTACTCAGCGTAAGAGCGCTTGAAACGCACCTTTACTCTCGTGAGGGTACGATCAGGCCGGTGAACAACGTGAGCTTCGACATCGGGCAGGGGGAGACCCTTGGGATAGTCGGTGAGAGCGGCTCCGGCAAGACGATGACGGCGCTCTCGATCATGGGCCTGATACCGAAGAACCTCGGCGGGGTCGTAGGCGGAAGCGTTTTGCTGGACGGAGAAGACCTGGCGAGGATGTCCGATGCGGAGGTCCGACGCAGGCGCAGTACGAAGATGGGGATGATCTTCCAGGACCCGGCAACGTCGCTCAATCCGACGATGAAGGTGGGCCCGCAGATAGCAGAGACGATGAAGACTCACCTGGGCATCAACGACACTACGGCGAGGAACAGGGCGATAGAGCTACTCGACCGGGTGGGGATACCGTCGCCGGAGAGCAGGTACAACAACTACCCGTTCCAGTTCAGCGGCGGGATGAGACAGCGGGTTATGATCGCCATTGCGCTGTCGTGCGACCCTCTGCTCTTGATCGCGGACGAGCCGACGACGGCGCTCGATGTGACGATTCAGGCGCAGCTGCTGGACTTCGTCCGAGAAATCAAAGACGAACGGGGCATGTCGGTTATGTGGATCACGCACGACCTGGGCGTTGTGGCGGAGCTTTGCGATCAGGTCGCGGTAATGTACGCGGGGTCTATTGTGGAGAAGGCGTCGGTGGACGACGTGTTCGCGCGGCCCAAGCATCGATATACCTCGATGCTGCTGAATTCGATGCCGTCAGTCGAAGGGAGGGCAGGAGAGCGACTTACGTCCATCAAGGGTCTGCCGCCCAACCTCGCCAATCTTCGTCCGGGCTGCCCGTTCGTGGGCAGGTGCAACTCGCCAATCGACCAGTGCACGGCAGAACGCCCTACCCTGCTGCCCATGGGAACGGACCACTCGGCAGCGTGCTGGAACCCCGTGGAAGACCCGGCGTAGTCTCCGAGCTGAGTAACTTTAGATGACGCAAGACTCCAACATAAGCGGCAAAGTGCTCTTGGACATCAAGGGTCTCAAGACGTACTTCGAGGTCGGGTCGAAGGGGATCGTCTTCGGACTGGGGGCGAACCGGAATATCGTCCGCGCGGTGGACGGTGTCGACCTCACCATACGTGAGGGTGAGACGCTTGGCCTCGTGGGAGAGAGCGGTTGCGGGAAGTCGACGCTCGGCTACACGATACTACAATTGGAGAAGCCGACGGAAGGAGAAGTCTCCTTCGAGGGCACGGACCTTGCTAAGCTGAAGAAGAATGAGATGCGCCCGTTCCGCAAGAAGATGCAGATCGTCTTTCAGGACCCCGCGGCGGCGCTCGACCCCCGACAGACCATCGGGGAGGCGATAGCCGAGCCGATCAGGATTCACCGGATCGTGGAGGACGATGAAGTAGAGGACCGGGTAGAGGAGATCCTGAAGACGGTGGGGCTGAACCCCTACTTCAAGAACCGATACCCGCACGAGTTCAGCGGGGGACAGCAGCAGCGAATCGTCATCGCGAGGGCGCTTTCGGTCAATCCTACGTTCATCGTCGCCGACGAGCCCATTTCCGCCCTGGACGTATCTATCCAGGCGCAGATCATAAACCTGCTCGAGGAACTGCAGGACCAGTTCCAGTTGACCTACCTTTTCATCTCGCACGACCTGCGAGTGGTACGCCACATCAGCGATCGCGTGGCGGTCATGTATTTGGGGAAGGTAGTTGAGCGCGCGTCAACCACCGACCTTTACGGTGATCCTCTGCATCCCTATACCAGGGCGCTGCTGTCGGGCGTACCGGCGCCCGATCCGGAGTTGGCGCGGAAGCGGGAGAGGATCATTCTCGTTGGCGACGTGCCCAGCCCGATTAACCCGCCAAGCGGGTGTCGTTTCCGCACGCGGTGTCCCATAGCGGTTGACATGTGCTCGCAGGACGAGCCTCCGTTGGAGGAGAAGCGCGGCAATCACTGGGTTGCCTGCCACCTGGTGGAAGCAGAGTAGAACGGGGTCCCTATCTCTGAATCTCTCCCCCGGCGAGGGAGAGACTGAAGATTGCTCTTACTTTTCTCCCACTGAGGAGACCGAGGTTCGACTCTAGCTTTCTCCCGCTAGAGACTGCAGCTCGGCCGGTATGGCACAATGGCGGGAACGCAACGATAGAGGTGCAGTCTGCGTACATTCGTCCTACTCGGATATCGCATCCTCCTGGTCGTCGTGCTGGTATCGTTATTCAGCTATGCGGCCCTCGACCAGTCGGTTCTCCGCGCCCTCTATGATTTCGTAACGCGGCTTCAGACGACCCTTTCGAGCTACTTCGACTTCCTTACCAGCTTCTGGGAGGATGGCGAGGAGTTCGCATTGGTCGCCAACGCCTACTGGCAGACGCTGTTGCTGCTATTGAGCGCCGTGCTGCTGGGATCATGCGTCGGTCTTGCGCTCGGCATGGTGGCGGGTCTTTGGCCGGGATCGAGGGTGAGCGGGATCGCATCGGCGCTCAGCTTCGTCGGAGTGCTGACGCCGAGCTTTCTCCTAGCGCTGTTGGTGCTGTTGTTGTTTGTGAGGTACATCAACCCGGCGTTCGGGATCAAATTCGTCCTGGTCAGTCCACTCGTGGACGTGTTCGACCCAAGGAGGCTGTTTCCCCCTGCACTGGTGCTATCGGTCCGCCCGATGGCGTTCGTGGCGCAGGTGACGATTTCAGCGCTACAGGACGTGATTCGCACGGACTATGTCCGTACCGCGCACGCCAAGGGCCTGCTGCCATGGACGGTGTTGTTCCGTCACATCATGCGGAACATCTCGACACCCGTCCTGACTGCGGTAAACTCATCGTTCTTCTTCTCGCTCAGCAGCATCCTGGTCGTGGAGTGGTACTTCTCCTGGGGCGGAATAGGTTTCCGTCTGCTCGAGGCGGTGGGCAGCAGGGACGCGGCTCTGGCCAGCTACCTGCTGGTGACCATCGGCGTCACACTCCTACTCATCAATACGTTCATCAATATAGTCATTCAGCGACTCGACCGCCGGCTGGAACGCGTTGAAGCGACGGTCTCGTGAGGTCTTTTGTTGTTGAGGTTAGGTTCATTTTGAACGACTTTGGCTTTGGAAATAGAGCTTCGTCATGCCTCCTGACGTCGTAGAAACGGGCGCTGCGGTCTGGTGGCTGCGCTACGGTTGGATCATGGCAGGCGGACTCGTGCTGCTGCTGTTGGCGAGCATGACAGTGCGGCGCTGGGGCGTGCGAGCCCTTGGCGTGTCCCTGCAGCCGGTCGAGGCGGATGAACAACTGTCAACGGGACGCCGCACGTGGGACAGGTTCGCGAGGAATTCGCTCCGCTACCTTTCCAATACGTCACTGGTCGTGGGAACCATCGCGGTGGCGGTGCTCTTCGTCGCGACATTCTGGCCGGGAGCGCTGTCACCCTTCGAACCGGATGAGCGAGGCCGTCGTCTCCAGTATATAAATGGAGAGGTGAGAGCGGCGCCTTTTCCTCCGAGCACTCCCTACCCTCTCGGCACCGACCTCGACGGGCGGGACATGCTTAGCCGGATCATGCACGGCACGAAGTCGACGATGACGCTCATCCTGTCGGTCGCCCTGATGCGGTTCGGAATCGGGGCAACGCTTGGACTGATTGCCGGTTGGAGAGGCGGGGCGACGGGTCAGCAGATCCTTTCATTCGCGGCAGTGTCGTCGTCGATTCCGAGTCTGCTGTTCGCATTCATATTCATACTTGCCATCGGGCCGCAGATAGGTTTCGGAGTGTTTCTCCTGGGGCTAGGGCTGACGGGTTGGGCGGAGCTCACGAATGTGGTAAACGGAGCGGTGAGGGCGGCACGGACACAGCCGTATATCGAGGGGGCCATGGCGCTAGGGTCTTCGACTCCCCAGCTATTTCGGAGACACCTGCTGCCGGCCATCACGCCGCAACTTCTACCCGCGATCGCGCTCGAGATCAGCGCCGTAATCCTCATGCTCGGAGAGCTGGGGTTCCTTGGGGTGCTCCTCGGTGAGCGTTACATTGAAATCTCGACACAGATGGAGAGGGCCTCAGTCAGGATGCCGGCGACGCCGGAATGGGCGGCGATGCTATCCGGCGCACGGCTCGCGATCTTCCAATGGCCGTGGCTGTCACTAGGACCCGCTCTCGCATTTCTTTTTGCTATACTTGGCTTCAATTTGCTGGCTAGCGGACTGCGGTCCTGGTTCGATCCGTACCGGGCGCGTTTATTCGGCGTAAAGTGATCGGAGGAAGACATGGCGAATACTGAGAATGCAGTCGAAATAGGCGAGGACCGGCAGCTCTTTGTCGACGACTACTGGATAGCAGACTCGGCGGGGATTGAGCGAGTACTCCACTCGCCTACGCGGCAGGACGTCGCGCTGGAGCCGGAACATCCCTGGGAAGTCGGCGGCCTGTCCTATTTGATCGCATTTCCCGATCAGGGCAAGTATCGCGGGTGGTACCGCGCCGACCCGCTGCTGCAGGACTCGGACTTCAACTCCATAACCTGCTATGCCGAAAGCGACGATGGGATCAACTGGACGAAACCGAACGTCGGCCTTATCGAGTTCAACGGCTCGAAGGACAACAACATCGTGTGGACGGAGCCGGGCATCAACCTTGCGCCGTTCAAGGACGCCAACCCCGACGCGAAGCCTGAGGAGCAGTACAAGGCGTTTATCCGCGTCCGGCGGGTGATGCACGCCCTCTCATCGCCCGACGGGCTACAGTGGAAGATGATGCGTGAGGAGCCTATCCTCACGGACTATCCTTTCGACACACTAAACATTGCATTCTGGGATACGTGGCGCAAGGAATACGTGGGATACTGCCGCGGGGTGGCGGGACAGGGCTCAAGCGACTTCTTCACGGGGGTGCGCTGGATTCGGCGAAGCACGTCGAAGGACTTTCTGAACTGGGGACCGTTGGAGAACATCGACTGCGGCGACACGCCGTGGGAACATTTCTACACGAATTCGTGCATCCAGTATGAACGAGCGCCGGGGACGTACCTGATGTTCCCGTCGCGGTTCGTCCACGATCGAACACCGGACCCTGAGTGGACGTATGACACGGGCGTCAGCGATATCGTCTTCATGTCCAGCCGTGACGGGTTCAATTTCGACCGGAGCTTCTTGGAGGCGTTCATCCGGCCAGGGCTGGACTTCAAAAACTGGCACGACAGGGGAATCTACTTCGAGGTTGGCATCCTGCACACGTCGGACAGCGAGATGACGATGTTCGGGATGGAGAACGCTCACTTGCCGACGCAGCGCATCCGACGGTATACGTTGCGGACTGACGGTTTCGTGTCGGTCAACGGGGGATTTAAAGGGGGCGAGTTTACGACGAGACCACTCATATTCAGTGGGACCTCCCTTGAATTGAACTACGCGACGTCCGCGGTCGGCTCGCTCAAGGTAGAGATACAGGACGCCGACGGCCATGCCATCCCCGGATTCAGCCTCGACGACTTCCCGGAGAAATTCGGCGACGAGATCGAGGGCAAGGTCTCGTGGAACGGGAGCTGTGACGTGAGCAGCCTGGCCGGGAGGGCCGTGCGTCTAAGGTTCTTGCTCAAGGACGCGGACGTGTACGCGTTCAAGTTTGGATGAGGGTGTGGGGAGTAGGAGAGCTCACCACAGAGGGCGCGGAGAACTCAGAAGGGGTTTGGCAGCGGCGGATCTTTGCTTAGCTCTGGATGGCTACCTGACGATACATGTGCTTGCAAAACGCTTGCAATGCTGTCATAATGCCTTCAAGCGAGGTGTGACATGGCAGTACAGATCACCATAAGGGGCGTCCCTGAGTCCGTCCGTGACGAGCTTGCAGTCCGCGCCGCGCTCCAACGTCAGTCCATGCAGGAGTTTCTGCGCGGAGAGTTAGAGCGCATAGCGTCGCGCCCGTCGATTGACGAATGGGTGAGAGAAATACGCGAACGCAAGACAGCCTATGGGACTCACGTCCCAACCTCCGACATTCTGGCCGCCCGCGACGCTGACAGGACTTGACCAAGGCCGTCGATGCGTCCGTCTTAGTCGCGGCACTCGTTGACTCAGGCCCGGAAGGGACGTGGTCGGAACAGGCAGTAGCCGAGGGATCATTAATAGCTCCCGAACTGGTCTTGGTCGAGGCAAGCAACGTTCTTCGCCGCCTGGAACGATCTCGCGAGATATCCGAAATCGAGGCCACACTGGCCCACGAGAATCTACTGCGTCTCGAACTCCAACTATTCCCGTTCGCCCCGTTCGCGGATCGAGTTTGGGAACTACGGAAAAACCTCACCAGTTACGACGCCTGGTACGTTGCCATGGCCGAGTCGTTCGATTGTCCGTTGGCAACACTTGATCGAAAACTCAGCCGTGCCAGCGGCCCTACGTGCGAGATTGTCGTGCCGTAGGGAGTAGAGAGAGGCCTACGACGACGGGGCGGGTTTGAAACCCGCCCTTACCAAGTCATTGCTTCGCTGCCATGCCATACCTGGATGTAGAACCACTATTGTCCAAAATCGGCCTGGGGCCCCGCGTTCAGCGGAATAAGACAAGAATATAGAAGATGGTCCAACAGACTATGAGCACAAGAGCGACGATGTGGATCGCCAGGGCCCGTACGAGGAACATCGGCGGTGCCGGTAGTTAGTGTTCGAGTGCGCTTATAGGCTATCAATGAGAGTGGTAGGCCTAATCCAACGCATACAAGGGCAGCGAATTGCAGATATGGAAAGAGGAATGGCGCTATGGTAGTGCCAAGCAGGGCAATTATCCCGAGAACCAGACCTGCGACGGCCATTATTCGATCGTCCCATCTATTGAATGCTCATGCCGTCCAATGCGGTGTTGACTAGATCCATGGTGTAGGTTCGAATTGAACCGGGTGAGCTACAAATAGCGAGATCGCCCTTCTACAGGCTTTCAAGAAACTGATTCATATCAGCGACGATGCACGGCCAATTTCAGCCTTCGACAGGCTCAGGCCGAACGGTTCAGGTTTCGACGGGTTATCAAGTAACTGCGGGAACCCCCTCTCTGTATCTCTCCCCCGGCGGGGGAGAGATTAAGGGTGATTGCAAGGCAGCTACTGACACGCCGGCATGGCCCCGCGCGGGGGGCGTAACGCTGCTCAGGGTGAACGGATTGCCTTGTGATAATCCTCCAGGGGATGAGTCAATGCTGTAGACTAATGGGCCGCAGGTCGCTAGGCTATAGCTCGGCTGAATCGTCGTCAAGATGATGCTCATAAGACGGTGATTAACAGTCGCTTTCGTAGTGTGAGATCGCAGCAACTGAATCGTGTCTCGCATTAGGGATGAAGCTTGAGCAAGAGAAATAAAGCGCTATACTCCGCAGAAACAAACTTATGCAGAACGTAATCGAGATCGGAACGAATCGACAGCTCTTCTTCGACGACCTCATCATCGACACGATGAGCGGGGCGAAGCGGGTCATGCATTCACCGACTCGCCGAGAGACCGTCCTCGTGGGCGACAAGCCGTGGGACGAGGCGAGCGTGGCGTATATGTCGATCATACGCGACGGAGACCTATATCGCGGCTACTACCGTTGCTACCGGCGAGGGGAAGACCAGGAGAATGTCCCGCGCCACATCGCCTATGCGGAAAGCAGGGATGGCGTCCACTGGGAGAAGCCCAGCCTTGGACTGTTGGACTTCGACGGATCAAAGGACAACAACTTGTTGTGGAAGGGGCCGGGAACGAACTTTTCAGCATTCATCGACGATAACCCAGCAGAGCCGCCTGAACGCCGTTACAAGGCCGTCGTGCGGACAGGGCGTGCTGACGGGGCGGCGCTGGGCGCGCAGGGGCCCTGTGTGATCGCACTTTCGTCGCCGGACGGCATTAGTTGGAGCCTGATGCAGGACACTCCCATCCTGACGGAGGGCCCGTTCGACTCGTTCAACATTGTATTCAGGGATGAGCGCATCGGTCAGTACGTGATCTTCACGAGGGGCGTCGGCGGGTCGGACGGCCCGTTCAAGGGAGGAGTCCGCTGGATCAGGCGAGCCGTTTCGGACGACTTTCTCAACTGGAGCGACCTCGAGCTGATCAATACCGGCGAGGAGCCGGCGGAGCACCTGTACACCAATGCCTGCGTCCCCTATGAGCGCTCGCCGGGAACGTACCTCATGTTCCCTTCCCGGCTCGTTCTGGAGCACACACCCGACCCTGACTGGCCCAACGGTCCCGGCGTCAACGACATCGCGTTGATGAGCAGTCGTGACGGGATCACGTGGGACCGCTCGTTCATGGAAGCATTCATCCGCCCCGGCCTTGACATGGAAAACTGGCACGAGCGGGGGATCTATTTCGAGCGTGGAATATTCCAGACGTCTCACGACACCCTGAGCATGTACTGCTCCGACCATTGGCGCTACCCTACTACTCGCATATCACGGTACACACTGCGAACGGACGGATTCGTATCGGTCAACGCCGGTTTTGGAGGAGGAGAATTCACCACGCATCCTCTCGTTTTCAGGGGTCTCGGACTCGAATTGAACTACTCGACATCAGCGGTGGGTTCGGTGCGGGTCGAAATTCAGGACGCTGAAGGACGCGCTCTTCCGGGTTTCGGCCTGGAGGATTTTCCAGAGAGATTTGGCGACGAGATCGATGGAAAGGCGTCGTGGATCAACGGAGCCGACGCAGGCGAACTCACAGGCAGTCCTGTACGGCTACGGTTCGTCCTGAAGGATGCGGACCTGTATGCCTTCAAGTTCGGATGAGGGCGCTATGCCGAGCGCATGACCCAGCAAACGGCATATACTCACTTTTCATCACGATAGGAACGAACACATGAAAAATCCCATCGACGTGGGCACCAATCGACAGCTCTTTCTCGACGACCTCCTCATCGACAATATAGGCGGCGCGAAGCGGTTGATGCACTCCCCCACTCGCCGAGAGGTCGTGCTCGAGGGAGACAAGCCATGGGACGAGTCGAGCGTGGCCTTTATGTCGGTAATTCACGACGGGGACACGTACCGCGGCTACTACAGATGCGACCATGTCGGCACAGACAAGGAGCCGAACCCTCGTCACACAGCCTATGCCGAAAGCAAGGACGGAATCCATTGGGAGAAGCCGAGCCTTGGACTCATTGATTTCGACGGCTCGAAAGACAACAGCCTGATCTGGATGGGCCCCGGAGCGAACTTGTGCGTCTTCATCGACAATAACCCGGCCGAGCCTCCCGAACGGCGTTACAAGGCTGTTGTACGCACGGGGCGCGCAGAGGGAGAGGCCCTGGGAGCACCCGGACCCTGCGTGCTTGCCCTATCTTCACCGGATGGGTTCGGCTGGAGCCTGATGCAGGAGGGGCCGATTCTGATCGATGACCCTTTTGATTCGTACAACGTGGCCTTCTGGGACGAGTGGACGAACCAATACGTGATTTATACGAGAGGGGTCGGCGGGACAGGTGTGTTCAAGGGCGGGGTCCGCTGGATCAGGAGGGCCACGTCGGACGACTTCCTCAACTGGAGTCGCCTGGAATTGATCGATTCGGGCGAGATTCCGTCTGAGCACCTGTACACCAACGCTTGCGTTCCCTACGAGCGTTCGCCGGGCACGTACCTGATGTTCCCGTCCCGCCTCGTACTCGAGCACACACCCGACCCGGACTGGCCCAACGGCCCAGGGGTCAACGACATTGCCTTGATGAGCAGCAGGGACGGGATCACATGGGACCGATCATTCATGGAGGCGTTCATACGTCCTGGACTGGACATGGAGAACTGGCATGAAAGGGGTATTTACTTCGAGCGGGGTATCTTCCAGACATCGGAAGACACCCTGAGCATGTACTCCTCCGACCACTGGCGATACCCCAGCACACGGATATCACGTTACACACTGCGTACGGATGGATTCGTTTCCGTAAACGCGGGCTATCGTGGCGGGGAGTTCACGACCAAGCCGTTAGTGCTGGGGGGCAGCGAGCTGGAAATCAACTACTCGACGTCGGCGGTGGGATCAGTACAGGTCGAACTTCAGGACGAACAGGGACGCCCGCAGCAGGGATTCGCGCTGTCGGACAGTCTGGAGAAATACGGTGACAAGATATCAGAGCGTGTCGCATGGACGGGCGGCCCCGACGTGAGCGCGTTCGCAGGCAGGCCGGTGCGACTGCGGTTCGTCCTCAAGGACGCTGACCTGTACTCTTTCAAGTTCAACTAGGCTAATAGAGGTAATTGAATTGGGCGCAGAACGAGTTGCAGAGAACAAGACCCTGGTGTGGTCGGGCGAACACTGGATCGCCTACCTCAAGAACCATGACAATCAGGCGAACGTCGGGCGTGTGAGTCTCTATCGAGTCTCCTACAGCGCTGCCGGGGAGGGCAATGTCGCCTTCATCGACATACCTGAAGAGTCATTCGCGGGGATATTTACGGACAACTTGAAGCTTGGGGACTTCATGTCGAAGACCCTGGCGAGAGGGACGAGCAACAATAACTACTATAAGCACGACATTCCGGTCGTGGAGGCGGAGATCACCCGTGGCGGCGACGTGCGAACGATGCCGTCTTGGACCATCGCAAGTGAGAATGGAGAGGTGGAAGTGGTCTGGGCCAGTATTCACCCGCCAACAATCCTCGAAGGTCCGGGGCCGATACACGATGGGGCAGCAGTGACCCATTCCCTACTGTTCTTCGCCAATGAAGCTACGATAACTCTGAATGGCAAGTCCGTGGGCGGCGTTGCGTACGTGCGAGACGAATGGATTCGCGCCATCGGGCGGCAGGGCACGTCTGCAGTGTTCGCGATTGCCGAGACCACTACCGTGATCGGATCGAACGACTAACCGGAGGCCAGGAATGGACGTATCGGACAGAATCGCAATAGTGACCGGTGGAGGCAGGGGGATAGGCCGCGCGATCTCTCATGTGCTGGCACGAAATGGCGCCAGCGTGGTCGTGGCAGACATCAACGAGGGCGATGCGCAAGCCGTTGGCCAAGAGCTCGAAGCCCTTGGAAGCCGTTCGCTGGCAGTCGCGGTGGACGTGACCGACCAGTGTTCGGTCGACGGGCTAGCCGCCCAGGTGCTCGATGCGTTTGGACGTATTGACATCACGGTCAACAATGCGGGGACCATCGGATCGTCCGGCTGGGAGACACGCGATCGGCCGAACGACGACGACTGGGACCACATTCATAACGTGAACGTCCACGGCATTGCAAGGGTGACGGAGGCTGTTGGAGAGCACATGAAGTCGCGGAGATACGGCAAGATCGTCAACATCGCTTCGGTGGCGGGACGCACCGGAACGCGAACGAACTTTGCGTATGGGGCGTCGAAGGCGGCGGTGATTAACCTGACCCGTTGCTATGCAATGGACTACGCCCCGCACAGCGTAAACGTCAACTGCGTCTGCCCGGGGCTGGTGTGGACGAAGATGTGGGAACGGATAGCAAGTCGCAGAATCGGACTGAGCATTGATGACGAGATGTCCACGAGGGAGTCGTTCGACAAATTTGTGGAGTCCAATACTCCGCTTGGGAGGGAGCAAACGCCCGAGGAGATTGCAAACACCGTCGCGTTCCTCGCCTCCGACGCTGCGAGCGGAATAACGGGGCAGTCCGTGAACGTGGACGGCGGGTTCGCGATGAACTGAAGGCGCGAGGGCAGCTTCCCCTTCGTTCGGGTGAAAGTCAGCCAGCGGGGCGGTACGTACCCTCGATCCAGATCTCTCTTTACCACCCTCACCCTGGCCCTCTCCCACGCCGATAGAGGGGCCGGAAAGATTCACTCAGGCAGAAACTCCACTAAAGGATTCGAAATCAATGAAAGCAATACGGATGACGCAGACCGGGGGGCCGGAGGTGTTGGAATACGTGGATGTCCCCGATCCTGTTCCCGGGTCCGGCGAGGTGCTGATTGACGTTGAGCACATAGGCATCAACTTCATCGACACGTACGTCCGGCGAGGGGCGTATCCTCGACCGCTGCCGCTAATCCCCGGGTATGAAGTGGCCGGAATCGTTTCGGGCGTCGGGCAGGACGCGGTCGAGTTCACAGAGGGAGACCGAGTCGCGATGGCCGGCCTGTCTATGGGGTCGTACGCCGAGAAGATCGTTCTTCCTGAGTGGCAGATCGTACGCGTTCCCGACGGCGTGAGCCTGGAGGACGCTGCGGCGGTGCTGGAACAGGGGATGACGGCGCACTACCTCTGCTATTCGACGTATCCGCTTGGTCCCGACGATACCGCCCTGGTTCACGCCGGCGCGGGCGGGGTTGGCCGCCTGCTGATCCAGATGGCAAGGCAGCTGGGCGCAACCGTCATATCGACGGTCTCGACCGAAGAGAAGGCGGAGATGGCCCGTTCGGTCGGCGCCAACCACGTTGTGTTGTACACCGAGAAGGACTTCCAGCAAGAAGTCATGCGGATTACGGACGGAGGGGGCGTCGACGTGGTGTACGATTCCGTAGGGCAGGCAACGGCAGACGCGAGCATGGCCAGCCTCAGGCCCCGAGGGATGATGGCGCTGTATGGTGCCGCCAGCGGTGCTGTGCAGTCGGTTCCGGTATCGGTAATCAACGCGAAGTCGCTATTCTTCACGAGGCCGGGTCTGAATGACCACGTAGCCACGCGCGAGGAGCTCTTGTGGCGGGCCGGTGACGTGCTTGGGCGTGTGGAGTCGGGGGCGATGTCGCTTCACATCCATGGTACCTACCCGCTTGCCGACGCGGGTCGAGCGCAGGACGATCTCGAGAATCGCAGGACGATGGGGAAGGTGCTGCTGGCGCCCTAGATGGTGTCCGGCAGGGCGGTCAAGACCGCTCGTGGTGAGGTTGACAGGCGGAGAACGACCCTAAGATGGTCTCAGGGTGAACGGGCTGACTTTGGGAGCCCTTGGAAGAGTGGAGGCGACGGGCGGATTCGAACCGCCGAATAGAGGTTTTGCAGACCTCCGCCTTAGACCACTTGGCTACGCCGCCTCATCGAGTAGACATGGTGCCGAGGGAGGGACTCGAACCCTCACAGCCTTGCGGCCACAGCGCCCTCAACGCTGCGCGTCTACCAGTTCCGCCACCTCGGCTGGGTCCTCAGCCGCCTGTGTTCAGCCGAGGTTGGTGTGTTCATATTATAGCCAAGCGGTGTTCACGTGTCCATAATGCCGTGGGCGTTAGAGCGTGCAGTGGGATCGGCTAAAGGGATGGTCCCCTACCCTGGGCCTCTGGATTCCGGCCTCCGCCAGAATGACGGTGGTGGTTGTTTCTTGTTGCGCGGATGGTCTGCAAGGAGTGGAGGTTATTCGTCGCTTGGGGTGGATGAACGACGGAGCTTTCGGATAAGCAAGGCGAGGAGGCCACCTGAGATGAGAATCCCCAGCCCCCATGCTCCCACGAGGAGCCAGAGTTGCAAGTCGCTGTCTTCGCTGGGCAGGACCTTGAGAGGGACGTTCGTCGTGACATTGCCGAGCGGGCCTGACACATCGAGGGTGAAACTCCACTGCCCTTCCCTTCCGACGGGGATTCTGACGTCGAAATGACTGAATCCCGGCAGGACGGTCTGGGGCTGGAAGGGACCGACCGTGGTGTTCGAAGGCCCCTGGCCCCGGAGAGTCAGGTCGGTCGAGATGGGAGCGAGGTGGTCCTCGCTGCCGCCGTTGGTGGACGCGACGGCCTGAATGAGGACTGTGAATACCAAGAGGCCGGTCTTGGGTTCCGGGGGCCATACGGTCACGGCGATGTCGTAGCCGCCCTGCTGCTCACGTTGAATGAGCATTCCGCCGTTGGCCGATAGGCTCGTTACGGTCAGGGCGAAGAGGAAGATTCCCAGAGCAAGGCCTGATAGGTGACGCACATGTTCATGGTACCGCATGACGATTGGGAGTGACAAAAGGGAAGGAACCCCGCGTAACTGCGGGAAAACATAGCTGCACCGTTCGGTTGAGAGTAGACTGATTGGAATCCTCACTATTGGCAACCGGACACGCATGGACAATGGGAGTCTAGAGACTTATGCCTGAAGAGCAGCCGGAAATTCAGACTGAGCGCCTCACCCTTCGAAGGTTTCGATTGAGTGATGCCAGCGATGTCCACGCGTATGCGAATGACGAGGAGTGGCAGCGATATCTCTTGCCTTTGCCGTATCCGTACGAGCTTGTTCACGCAGAGCAGTTTGTCGCAGAGTCGTTCCTAAAGGACTGGAAGTCCAAGCCAACCTTCGCCATCGTCATGGACGGTACGGTGATAGGCGCGATCAATCTTGGCATGGACAAGAGAAAACAGACGGCGGAAATGGGATATGCCATTGCGCGAAGGCACTGGGGAAATGGCTACGGGACCGAGGCGGCTCTCGCCGTGGTCAACTGGGCCTTCGAGACGTTGTGCCTGGCGAAGGTCTTTGCTTTTGCGAATGTCGACAACAGGCGGTCGTGGAGGGTGATGGAACGCGTCGGGATGAAAAGAGAGGGCGTGCTGAGGGGCGAGGTCCCATCCGGTGACGACACCGAAGCTCGGCAGGACGTGGCGTACTACGGAATTCTCCGCGAGGAGTGGAAACAGCGGACTTAGGGGTAAGAAAACCGTAGCTGCATAGCCGGAGCAGGCGATAGCCTGGTATCCAGCCGCCTGCAAAACAGGCCGCGTCCCATTCAACCCGCGGAGAACCGAGACTGATGGCCGACTACCCTACGCTGGAGACCGAGCGTCTTACCTTGCGCCGCTTTCGCCTGACTGATGTGGACGATATTCTTGCGTTCGCGAACGATGAGGAGTGGCAGCGATACCTACCACCTCTGCCCTTCCCCTATGAGCGCGTTCACGGGGAGCGATTCGTTGCAGAGTCATTTCTAAGGGACTGGAAGTCCAAACCGGCCTTCGCGGTCGTACTCGGCGATACGATGATTGGTGAAATCAACCTCAGAATCAACAAAAGACATCAGACTGCGGAGATGGGGTACGCCATCGCACGGAAACACTGGGGAAACGGCTACGCGACAGAGGCCTCTGAAGCCGTCATCGACTGGGCTTTCGAGACATTGTGCCTAGCCAAGGTTGATGCCGTAGCGATTGTCGACAACAAACGGTCGTGGCGCGTGATGGAGCGTATCGGCATGACCAAGGAGGGCGTTCTGCGAAGTGAAGTGCCCGGCAGCGACTCGAAACAAAGACACGACATGGCGTACTACGGGATACTCCGCGAGGAGTGGGAGCGTCAGGCTTAGGAAAAGAAAATCCCCGGACCGTGTTGGAGAACGATCCAGGGATAATGCTTCACTAGGTCTGGGTGGCTTCCCTACCCGATCGTCAGCTAGCTGCCGACCGTGACGCTCTTCGGGGTCGCGGGAGCGGGTTCCCTTTCGGCACCGCGGCGTCGCAGGACCTCGACGATGATCTCGGCAGCGTCGGCGATCGTCATTCGGTCGAGATTGACGGTGATGTCGAACTTGCTGGGATCATCGATCTCGCAGTCGAAGAGGCGCCCGAATATCTCTCGTCGCTCGCTGTCGGCCCGTTCCAAGCGCTTCAGGGAGGCTTCCGGGGTGTCGCCGTATTGAGCGACCCGCATGGCTCGAGACTCATCGGACGCCGATACGAATACTGTCAACCCGTCCACCTGCTCAGGCAGGAAGAGATGGGCGCCGTTGCCGTGCAGGACGGCGTCGCCCTCGGCCGCGCGGCGTCGAACGATGCGGCGCAGCTTCTTTACGTACTGTCGCTTGGAGAGCGGCTCATGAAGCAGCTCGTCGTACTCGTACGGCCTGCTGGGGACGTACGCATGATAGCCACTCTCGTAGGCCGTAGTGACCTCTGTGGGAACCACGACGGAAGCGAGCAGGCGCATCCAGAAAGACCTGTGGCTGGTCTCGAAGGACTCGAGCTCCGCCCTGGTGCACTGGAGGCGTTCGCTGAGCGTGTCCTTGATTTCATCGCCAATGAATTCGCTTTCTAGGAGACGGGCGATCTCCCGG
The DNA here is from genome assembly GCA_963662435.1 of Dehalococcoidia bacterium. Classification (GTDB taxonomy): domain Bacteria; phylum Chloroflexota; class Dehalococcoidia; order Lucifugimonadales; family VXLM01; genus VXLM01. The sequence continues at coordinate 1,165,414 of OY759598.1, forward strand.
CCCAAGGCCTCACTCTCGCTTCCGGGCAGTCCCGTGATGGCGACGACCGGCGTGAGCTCCCGCTCCTTGTGGGCGCGTGAGTCCTTCGCGGAATAGCGAGCCGAAGACACGGTCATGTGTGCGACGGCAATGTCGCCGTGCTTAACTTCGGAGCCGCTGTCAATTACAAAGCCGAGCTTTTCGAAAAGGCCAATTGCGGGCCGGTTTTCGACGGGAACCGTCACCCACGCGGACTCAAGGTCCATCGTGTTGAACACCTTATCGAGCAGTTCCAACATCGTTGCGGTGCCGTATCCGTGGTGCCACAGGTCCTTGCGTCCGATGATGACTGTCAACTCGGAGCCGCCCTCCCCATCGAGCTGCACCTGGCACTCGCCCACATGTTCATCGGCCTGATTATAGATAGAAAAAATCGCCCGGCGAGGGTCGCCGAATGTCCTGCTCCACTCCCAGTCACTCGCCTCCAGCATATGGTTGGGGTCATATCCGGGATGCACAGGGTCGTCGATGCCGTAGTGACCGAACCACCGACTCGACAGATCATCGTCCTGCAGCCACCACGCTATCCTGTCAACATCATCTCTCGATACGCTCTTGAGTCTTACTTCCGGCAGCATGTCATCCTCCTTTCTCTGTAGATAACAATTGTCAAATATCCACTACCCTCAAAGTCCATTCCACCCATCTTGGGTACACGCTACATGATGCTCTGATGTGGTGTCAACTTTCCATCTCATTTGCCTGATTTCGTAACATTTCGCCCAAGAATACACATAATGCAATTCACGCTTGGGGACTACTGAAAAGTGTTTCGTATATTCCGATGCATGTAACGCGAGGTGATTTCGGGAGCCTGTAGGCCTGCAATGCTACGTATTGAAACGTCGTTGACACCCTATATGGCGTGGGATACCATCGGTTTGGCTGCTACCTATGGGGACGAACCCTCTGAGTCTCGAGACTTGGCCCACTGGGAAAGAAACGAATATTCCGTGATCACCTTGAACATGCGGCTGACAGCCAGTCCGGGACGGGAGGATGAGCTGCTCTCCGCGATTCGCGACAAGTGGATGCCGGAGATGGCACGACAGTCCGGGTTCATCCGCGGCGTGATGCTCAAGCCGTATGAAGGAGAGAAGGCGTCCTCGCTGGGTCTGCCGGAGCAGCAGTTCACCTTTGAGGTGGTCTCATTTTGGGAGAGCGAAGAGCAGCGCGCGGCGTGGGCTGCGAGCGATATTCACGTAGAGGTGATTTCGTACGTGAATGACTCGGTGCTGCCGGAAACCGGCAAGCAGGCTGTATTGTTTACGATTGAAGAGAATTGGGATGCGGCGAGCTAGATCCAGTTCCACATGATTTTGATATTCCGATTCACCCTCACCCCCGTATCGGGTACGGGGCAGGCCCTAGCCCTAGCCCTCTCCAGCGACGGGAGAGAGGATAAAGTAAAGTCTGCAGGTTCATCATATTCAGGTTGACTGAGTACTAGCAAAACAAGAAGAGGAGTACGGGAATATGTCGGAAGGACGATTGGTCTACATGAGCGGCGATTTCGTGCCGGAGTCTGAGGCTCGGGTGTCGATATTCGACACGGCGTTGATGTTCGGCGACATGGTGTTCGAGATGACGCGGAGCTACAACATGGAACCGTTCCGGCTCAGAAACCACCTCGAACGGCTCTATGCGGGGATCAAGATCCTCGAAATCGATTGCGGCCTGGACATTGACGAAATGGAGGCCGCCACCATGGAGACCATTGCGGTCAACAAGGACCGCATGCCGGAAGGCGTCGATTTTCAGATCATGCACAACGTCTCCAACGGACCACTGGGACTGTACTCGTCCGTATTTCCCGACGGGATCAAGCCGACGGTTTCGATCAATGTGTGGCCTTTGACGTGGCATCTCGCGGGGATCGCCGACTACTACGACTCAGGCGTTCATTCCATATTGACGCAGCAGCAGTCTGTGCCTGCGCGGTACATCGACCCGAAGATCAAGAATCGAAGCCGGGTCTTCTACCAGGTGGCGAACCTCCAGGCACACAAGATCGACCCGAAGGCGTACGCCCTGCTCAGCGACGAGGATGGGTTCATCACCGAGGGAACGGGGAACAATTTCTTCATCGTCAAGGACGGCGTCATCTATACTCCGGAGGGCCGGAACATACTTCGTGGCGTCACGCGGGGGGCGGTGATTGACCTGGCCGCCGAACTTGGCCTGCCGTTACAGGAAACGAACCTGGAGGCCTATGACGTCCACGGTGCAGATGAGGCATTTGTGTCCAGCACGTCAATGTTCATCCTGCCCGTGACGAAATTCAATATGCTTCCTGTTGGGGACGGCGAGATAGGCCCCACGGTGCGACGGCTGACCGATGCCTTCGGCGGGATGGTCGGCCTGGACATCGTCGCCCAGGCGAAGCAGTACAAGGCCGAAGCCGAGGCGATGGCGTAGGGCTCTAGGGGGTGTCTCCACCCCCCTGCATCTGCGGCTCGGTGCGGCTGAGAGGCGGGTGTGGTCCTACGGAACTTAAACTCACCCTACCCCTGTCAGCCCACGACGGGAGAGGGGAAGTTCGCCAGCACTTCTCATTGGCCTCATCTCTAGCTGTGCCAGTTACCCTCGCGATGTATTATGCAGCTATGGCGCCTCTTGCTGCAGCGCGGCTTGGACGCGTGAGCGGAGGCGTTTGGTCCACGACGCGAAGAGCGCATTCGACCACGCGCATGGGATGGAACGAATCATCATTCCGTATACCCAGGGGCGGGATACTCGAATACGATTCTCCGGATCGAGCCAGTTGGGGCTGCGCATGAGCAGTTCCAGTGTGGCGAGGCCGATGAGTACCGGCCAAATCATGGCGAGCCGGAGCCGCGCACTTCGCCGGGGCGTGGACAGTATGTACTCCTCGGCGTCGACGTAGAAGTCGAGGGCGCGACCCACCAATGCGCCGAGGACCGGTCTTGCCTCGCGCGTTACGTTAGAACTCAACAGGTCACTGGGTGACAGGTGGGCCGGCTCGAGCATCTCGCGAGGGACGTAGCAACGCCCTACCCTCAGGTCTTTGGGAACGTCTCGGATGATGTTAGTCATCTGAAGGGCCTTCCCGAATCGAACGCCGAGTTCGGCCATGCGGTCCCGGTCCCAATCTCGTGCCGCAGGATCGTGGGCGATCACGACGTCGGTCCAGAACTCGCCGACACATCCCGCAACGAGGTAGGTGTAGTCATCGAGATCTGCCATGGATTCGAGCGCGCCGATACGCCCCGATTCCGGGGTTGGGAAGGTAGTCAGGTCGAACTCCATGCCTTGAATCAAGGTGTCAACGGTGTTCCTGACGCTTCTGCGATCGGTCTCGGGCATGCCTTCAAGCAAGGTGAATAAGTGGGGCACGGCCTGAAGGAGGCGGTCCTCCGGGCTGTCGACGCCTGATCGTTCGAGGGCAAGGTCACCGTCGACGGGAGCGGTGTCACTTGTTTCGCAGTCCAGCCGAGTGCGAAGTCGTTTGAGGTGTTCGAGGCGTGTCTCCGGTGGGAGCGCGGTTGTGTCGGCAATGGTATCCGCCGCGCGGGCAAGTAGGTAGGCAAGTTGAATGGGTACCCGAAGCGGTCCTGGGAGGACGCGGATTGTGAGATAGAACGACCGCGACACTCCCTTGAGGAGGTCGGCGGGGATGTCGCTGAGATTGTCCATAGTGCTCATGGCGATTCGGCGACGGACGCGGCTATGGTATGCTCCGAGCCTATCAGCGTCAACGACCGGTCTCTGTCCGATCGACGCATTTGACGCATAAGGAGGAGTAACTTGTCCACCACACTCACCAAGAAAGACTTCGCTCAGTTGGCCGAATTTCTCAAGCCTACGAAGATCGCCGTGGTGGCGACCGTCGGGCGCGATGGAGCGCCACAGCTGACACCGAACTGGTACGTGTACGACGACGGCAGGATCGCGATATCGACAACCAAGCAGCGTGTGAAGTATCAGAACCTCGTTCGAGACTCGCGCCTGGCAGTGTGTGTTCTTACAGAACCCCTGGCGGTGGAGTACGTATCCGTGCGCGGGATGGCGGAGATCATCGACGACGATACGATCTGGCCCGTCACGGAGGCGATTGTGCGGCGGTATGTCAGGCCGGAGAGGGTCCAGGCGCGCATGGACCAGCTTCGGAGGGAGGACAGGATCATCATCAGCCTCCGACCGGAAAAGGTGCATTTTCGGTAGGTTGCGGGCGTCCGTGCCTTATATTACTTCGGTTTCTGGTTATGGCAGGATCCTGGGGATCACTGCTAGCCGTGACCCTCACCCTGGCCCTCTCCCACGATGGGCCGGCAGAGGTAGGTAGAACGGATTTGTAGCTACGATCCGGCCCCGCCGCTCTGTCATTCCGAGTGGGGCGAGGAATCTAAAATACAAAACCGCAACACCGGACAGCCGGTGCCGCGCTTCTATCGTCACCAAGAGGGAAAACAGCGTAGGACTTCTCAACGTCTGCTTTACGTTGGGACAGACACATTAGATTCTTCGACTCCGCTGCGCTTCGCTCAGAATGACAGGGCCGTGGTTGCGATCTGGTCAATAGAGAGTGGAACGACAGGCAAATACCAACCCCTGTCAGCCCACGACGGGAGAGGGGTTAAGCGGCATCTGGCAAATTCATCACATTCAAGTTGACTGAGTACTAAGATCTTACCCGCAGCACCGTATCGAGTGCGGGGCTGGGTCTAACCCCGTCCCACGATGGAGACTTGGGAAAGCAACGGGGCCGGTCGAGATTCGACCGGCCCCGCGTTTTTGGTCTAGACAGTCAGACTGTCCGGAGCTATTCCTTTTTCAACAACCTTAGTTCCAGTAGTTGGGGTCGAGGAAGTTTACGCTTCTGTAGCGCTTGGACCTGTTGCCCGGGTTGTTGATGTTGTCGATGCCGTCCTCGAAGTAGAACCACTCGACCGGGTGACCGCCTGCGGGCGACCAGTTCTTCGGCACGTTGCGCATGTTGTTGCGCTTGATCTTGAGTGCACGGAACAGGCCAGCGTAGGCGAGACCGCCGATCTTGTACTTCTCTTCGGAGTTGATGCGGAACAGTTCCTGTCCAGCTTCAATGCGCTTCGGCGAGAGGAGGGAGACCGTCCAGCCGTCGGTGATCAGCTCCTGAAGCCTGAGCATGTTGCCGCTGATGTCGGCGGGATAGGTACCGTCAGGGGCCATGTTGCCATTTATGTCGGTGTACTTGGGATCCGGTCCCGTCGGGGGCATGCCCTCTTCACCGCGGGTTGCATAGTACTGTCCGATGGCGGGACTCTGCGGGTCCTTGGTCGTCGGTGCTACGCGGTTCCACGCGTTGGACCACGGGTTCGTTCCACCCTCGGTGGAGGAGAAGAACTCGAAGTACTCGGTCGGAGGAATGGTCGTGTTGCCGCCGCGAGAGGAACTCTCTGCGATCTGCAGCTTGATACCCAAGTTCCTGAAGTCGCTCTCGAGCCACTCCACGAACGGATAGTGGGAGCTCGACTGGAAGAACATGGTCAGAGGACCAGAGCCGTCCTTCTTGTCAAGGTAGCCGTCGCCGTCGCCGTCAGAGTAACCGAGGTCGGACATGATGCCCTTGGCTCGGTCGAGGTCATACTCGGTGTCGAGCGTTCGATACTCTTCGCCCGGGAAGTACGGGGTCGAGGGATGCGGCATCATGTTCTGCGGGGTTCCGAGGCCGGCGGCCAAGGACTGGTTGGTACCGTTCCTGTCCCAAGCAACGGACAGGGCGATGCGGAAGTCCCTGGTTCGGAGCAGCTGCCCGAGCTCGGGATCATCGACGTACTCCTGGTTGTTGATGAACGTGGAGTCAGAACCGTCAGGCGAGTCGTGCTTGAGCACGCTGTAGTCGCCCTTCTCTGAGTTGGCGAGATAGAGCGGCATCTCGGCAGTATTGAGGTCCCAGCGAGACCAGTCGCTCTCACCGTTCATCGTGCGGAAGATTCCGACTTCGCGGCTCTCGGTACGAATGCCAATCCACTCATCCATGTACGGGAGCTGGTTGCCCTCCGGGTCGATGGACGGGTGATAGTGGTTGCGCTCGAACTCAGTTGACTCGGCGCCGGACTTCTGGCTTCGGGCCCAGAATCCACCGAGCACAGGGTTGTAGTGGTTGTCGCCCCTGTAGATGTAGTTGATGTCATACACGGTCGGGATCGGCTCGGACGGCGGTCCCTCGAATCCTCGAACGTTCCTGATGTACGAGAAGTTCTTCACCCAGTTGGGCTGGTTGTTCGCCTCAAGTATCGCTGGAATCTCCGAGTTGTTGTACTTGATGTGGTACCGCTTCTGGACATGCGATGGCGAGATGAAGCACCTCGGGCATCCCTTGATGCCGGAGAAGATGTTCATCGCCGTCGACTCCATGAAGCTGAAGTTTGGGTCGTCGAAGAAGACCTTGAAGGTCGAATCGTCGATGAACTGCACCCTCATGTCGTTACCGGTGATGGGAGATCTCAGCACCGCGGGAAGGCCTGGCATCAGCTCCTTGTTGAGCATCAGGTCTTCGAGTGCGAAGCGGATGTCTTCCATCGTATGTGGGTGTCCATCCGACCATCGGGAGCCGACACGCATCTTGAATGTGAACTCGTCTCCGGTCTCGTTCGATTCGAACACCCGGAACACGCTGGGTACAAGCAGCAGACCGTCGGGGGACATCTCAAGGCCGTAACCCATGCCCATGTCTGTCTGCGTGATGTTGCCGGCGCGCGTAGTCCTCAGGGTTCCGCCATATACGCCAATCTCGTCACCCGGCGGGAGGATGAATACGTTCTCCCAGTTGGGAAGACGCTCATCAACCGGCAGGATCGTGCCGGCCTTCACAGCGGCGGCCGACATAGGTGATTCCTTGTACGGCACCTGCGGGAAGTTCTCGTTGGTCGTACCAGAGATGATGTGGAATGCCCTTCCGAAAGAACCGGGCTCGACATTCTCGGGCATGTACATGGCACCGTCCATCATGCCGCCTTCGGTGTCATCGCCCTCACGAGCCATGACGGAGGCAGTCGATCCACCGACCGCTTGTGGTGCCATTGCGGCTTGCGGCTGCTCAGGCGCCTTCGCGGGTGCTGCCGGTGCAGGCTGCTGCTGCTGCTGAGACGGGGCCTCGACAGGTGCCTGTCCGGACGGGAACACAGCCTCGGCAGCCGGGGCCGCAGCTCTCGCTGCTGCAGGCTGGGCGGGGTCATCCGGCTCCTCAGCGGCGCAGGCGACGCCTACGACGGCCAGGACCAGCGCGGCGAACACGCCCGCCAGACCATACTTCCAAATACTTTGCTTCATCTGTTTCTCCCTTCAGTTTTTTGCTTTTCTTGCCAATTGCCTAGTCTGGAGCTGCTTGTTCCAAACCGCACGGACTATATCTTCCTTTTCGACATTTGTCAATATTACATAGCTATTCTATGGTGCCTTTGCATGGTCAATTCAATGGAAACGGCGCCAGCGTCCGTACGACACGTAGGAGACCGATTCTCGCTTGAAGTGTCAGAGGGGCCCAGGACTACAGCAATGACTGCTTGCGAAGCCAGGGCACCACAGCATCAAGGGCGGAGTCCGGAATCCTCGTTCCGTCGTGGCCGGGGATGTCCATCATGTCGTGGGTAAACCTGCCGGAGACACCTGAGCGAGCGTAGGCCTCGTTCAGGGCTTCGGAAAACGAGGTAATCCATTGTTGGCCTACCCGTTCGTCGGAGTATCCCGTCTGAATGAAGAGCGGGCGTGGATGAAACTGCTCCACATCAAGAAAGAGGCTGTTTCGCCTGACGATCTCGTTGTCATCCATTCCGTTGAATTCCGACATTCGGGGCCAGTGGACAACGGGTTGGTGGGCAACAGCCGCCGAAACATTGGGGTTCTTCGCCATCGAGTGTAGGACCGCGAATCCGTGCCTCGAGCTGCCCATGATCACCATCCTGCCCCTCCTGGTGTATTCCCTTGCGAGAGCATCGTCGACTACGGCTCCAATCCTGGCCTCCATGAGAGCGAAGCCGTCCTCCCCTTCCCTGGCGCACTCGGCGAGGAGTCTAAGATCGTCGTAGTGTTCTCCATGCATGAGTAGGATTCCGGCGCCCGCGGCGGTGAGCCTGTCCAGCCATTGGGACATCACGTTCGGTTTTTCCTTCAATGAGGCCGGATCGGCCACTACGTGCCTGGCTTGTGTGGGAACAAGGCACAAGGTGGCATCGCCGCCTGAATCGGGTGCAGGGTTCAGGTTGCAGAGGATTTCTTCGTCGCCGAGTTTGAGGGTATATGGGCGCCAGGCCTCTGGAACGTATTGCCTTGATTCACCTACCGACACAGGTTCAGCACCTCCAGTTGCATTTCATCGCCAATTGTTTCAGCCAAGATGATTGAATACAATAGCGCCCCTGAAAGACAGATTGGGAGGTGGGTGGTGACTCAGGACTCATACATTTCGAACGAACAACTGGAGGTGTTGAGGGGCATCCCCACTCAAACGATAATCGACGCCCTGTGGTCGAAGGGGTATCCATCAACAATGATCGAAGGCGCGCGCCCTTTTAGAACCGGCCAAAGCATGGCGGGACGCGCGGTCACTCTTCGTTACGTGCCTCACCGTCCCGACTTGGCCGAGGACAAGCCGAAGGGTGAGGACTCCGCCGAGTATGTGGCGTTCGAGCTTTGCGGGCCGAACGAGGTGCTGGTCATCGACGCGTTGGGCTGGAGATTCAGTTCCGTCGGCGGGGATATCAAGTTCTTCCGGCTCTTCCAGAGAAAGGTGGGCGGACTCGTCACTGACGGATCGGTGCGGGACAGTGTTGCGCTTAAGGAGTACGGCTTCCCCGTCTATTCCTACTCCACGACGGCTAAACAGGGACCGTCCGACTTTTGGCCTTGGCAGGTCAACGATGCCATACATTGCGGGGGCGTACTGGTCAGGCCGGGAGACGGTGTGGTCGGGGACGATGACGGGGCGGTGGTTGTGCCGCGAGCGATGGTGGACGAAGTCATCAAAATCGCCGAGGAAAGGCATGCCGTGGAGGAGGTCGTCAAGGCTCAGCTGGCAATTGAAGACGTATCTCCCGGCAAGTACTATCCCTTCAATGATCGCACGTGGGAGCTGTACGAAGAGAAGACAGGCAAGAAGAGAGGAAGCTAGGAGCTCTACTCAACCTGATTCAAGAGGGCGCCGACACGGTCGGTGGTGAGGTTGCTGGAGCGTGGCCAGGATGAGCTCCCTCGACAGGCTCAAGGTGAACGGGGAGTCTTTTTGGGACACGCTCAAAAGGGGGACTCTTGGTACACCTTCTACGGGAAGAAACCTAATATAGAAGAGGAATGGAAAGTACTACAAGGAGACTTACATGGAATTCATTGGTTCGAATCTAGACAGGCCGTTCAGCTCGGCGGTGATCCACAGCGGCAGGGTATTGGAGACAGTGCTGACGGGGATGAAACCGGGCACGACTACTCCTGTCGAGGGTGGAGCGGCAATGGAGCTGCGCGAGATTTTTCGGCAGCTTGACGAAATTCTGGCGCAGGCGGGCGTTGACAAGACCAGCATATGTACGGCTCGAATCTACCTTCAGCACGTAAACCGCGACGTCGGTGAGATTAACGTTGTCTGGAAGGAGTATTTCGGGACTCATCCTGCGAATCGCCGCTGCTACGGGGTGGATCTTCAGTCGGGAATGCTCGTCGAAGCAGGGTTTGTAGCGGAGATACCGGACTAGCTTTCGCCAGCCCTCGTCATTTTGTCGCAACTTACGCTGCCGTATCCGGACTAGTCTCACCAAAATCCACTTGACGCCGATGGCCGCTACCCTCGTCCGATGGTTGTCGGATCGCACCTGCTGGGGGTATGCTGAGTGCTCAACTTGCGAATGAGGAGGACGAGCTTGGTTCGAGCATTTATCCTGATCGAAATCGCAGCAGGCTACTCGACCGCCGTCGTGGAAAGTCTGACTGGCCAAAATGGGATTGTTGACGTGGTACGTGTTACAGGACCCGTGGACGTGATCGCGGTGGTCACCGCTCCCACCATCAGGGACGTAAGTGATCTCGTAGGGGAGAGCGTCCACACGCTGCAGGGGGTTATCCGAACGACCACCTGCGTGGCTCTGCAGGGCTCGTAGAACGCCACCCCTTAATCAACTGCCTGGGAAATCAGGGAACCTGTTGCGCGGCTAGGGCTGCTCGGTGGCGCCGGTAGAGTCGGCCACTTCGTCCCATTCGTCATCGGTCTGCCACTCGTCCCCTGTACGTCTGCGGCGCCTGTGTCCAAGGAGAGCATGGGCGAGCACGAGTCCACAGAGACCACCCATGCCGAAGACCAGAGCCGTGTTGTCAGGATTGTAGTAGACCGTGAGCGCAGCCAAGACCGCGTAGCCGAAGACGACGTTCACCAGAGAAGAGTACGGCAACTTCTGTCCGCCAAGCGCCACAATTGATGCCACCGCCACGCTTATAAAGCCATGGAGTGGGAAGAGAGCGAAGATTGCGCCTCCCAGGGTGACGAGTCCATCTCCCCCACGAAAGCCGGTGAACATCGATTTCCAATGTCCGAGTACCGCTGCTCCAGTGGGAAGCAAAAGCCAGGGACTCTCGACTCCCATGACGTTGGCGAGAAGGACCGCCAGAGCACCCTTGGCCATGTCGCCGAGGAAGACCATGACTGCGGGAAGCCTTCCCACGTTGCGCATGACATTCGAAGCCCCGGGCAAGCCGGTGCCGACCTCGAAAATGTCGACGCCGCTGTGACGCTTGCTTATGAGGTATGCCAGCGGGATGGAGCCCAGGAGGTAGCCGCCGGCGGTGGCTATCAAGATGGTCGGCAGGCCCCCAAGAAAATCACTCAAGTCGACATCGCTCCCCGAGAAGTTTTCACCGTGATTATATAACCGGTACCCCCATACGCGCTATAGGTTAGAGGTATGCAATTTCTCTCAACTTTTGCTGAGGACGACGAGTGGGGATTTGCGAACTGCTGTTTTTCGCAGCCCTCCAGCACTAGGAGCCGACGCACGTAGAGGCCATTACCGGCTATAATGGTGTGCGCCCTGTAGCCCAATTCTTGGGGAGTGGAGACGAATGGCGAAGGTGCGGCTGATGTACTGGAAGGAAATTCCCGTACAGGTGCAGGCGACTGACGGTCAAGACCAGGTGTCCAAACCCTTGGACGAGCGTTTCCAGCAGGCGGCGGACGCGATATCGATGTTCGACGGCAGCGCGGGAACCGACGATTACCTGATGGCCTGGAATTGGGGCGAGTCATTCGAGGTGGAGGGTTCCGCCGCCGCCGCGGCGTTGAGGACGGCAGAACGGTACAACACCGGTTTCCCGGATGATTTCGTCGCTCGAGTACGAGACCTTCACAACGCGGGTACACGTGATGCCACACCAGGGGCTATAGACGACTGGATGAATGGGGGCTGAAGGAGACAGATGGGACATCCTACAATATTGGAACGCCTTAGTAAGGGAGACGTCCTGGTCTCCGACGGAGCGACAGGGACCTACCTCCAGGCCCGCGGGCTGGAGCCGGGCGGCTGTCCTGAGGCATTCAACGTGGAGCAGCCTGAGGTCATACGCCGCATGGCTGCCGACTACTTTAACGCCGGCTCGGACATGGTGCTGACCGCCACGTTCGGCGGGTCGCGCTTCATGCTAGACAAGTATGAGTACGATGGCAGGGTCCACGAGCTGAACCGCCAGGCCGCGATGCTCGCCAGTTCTGTGGCTTCACCGTGGCATATCGTTGTCGGGTCCGTGGGGCCTACGGGCGAAATTCTGCAAAGCAACGGCGGCACCACTTCCGAAGACGAGATTTACGAGGCCTTCTCCGACCAGGTGACTGGTCTCGAAGAGGGGGGAGCGGATGCCGTCGTCATCGAGACGATGATTTCGGTAGAGGAAGCTATCCTCGCGATCAGGGCCGCCAGGGAGCGCACGAACCTGACAGTGATGGCTACAATGATGTATGACAAGGGACCGCGCGGCTGGTTCACGATGATGGGCGACACGCCCGCGGCCGCTACGAAGAGGCTGCAGCTAGCAGGCGCTGACGTAGTTGGCGCGAACTGCGGGAACGGCAGTGACCGTATGATAGAACTGGCCAGAGTAATCAGAGAAGCATTCGACGGCCACATGCTCATTCACTCGAATGCGGGCATACCCGAAATCCGTCAGGGGCAGATCGTCTATCCTGAGTCGCCGGAGTACATGACCGAACGCATTCTGAAGTTGGTCGAAGTCGGCGTCAATATCGTAGGCGGCTGCTGCGGAACGACTCCCAAGCACATTGAAAAGTTCGCCGACGCGGTGCATGATCGCTCCACAGTCGGCTATGCCGTAACAACTTCATAGACACGAGACTCGTATGGAGGAGAATTGAAATGACCAGTCTCAAGGACGCTCCGAGGGGCAGAGTTCACGAGGTAATTGCCAAGTACGGCAAGTGCATGGAATTAATCTCCATGGACCCGAATTTCCACGAAATCACCATTGGTCTGTACGTCAAGGACGGCGTAGGCACAATCTGGACGTTCAGCCAGAGGCCCGGCGTTGAGAAGCGCGTCGAGGAAATTCGAGAACAGCTAGTTGTGATGGGTGGCATGCTCCCCATCGAAGGCACGCATAATCAGGCAAGGTTCCCAGACGATGAAATGTATGTCCGTCCCCTTCGGTTTTTGCTGAGACAGGCGGTGGAAAAGCCTCACGGCACGCGACATCCTGATGGACGTATTGAGATTAAGGACCTCCGCTCTCCCCTTCAGGTAATCGTTTCCCCGGAGGAGATCGACGGACGCTGGGTGTATCGTGTCGCCACCGAGGGTGAGTACAAGAATCCGGGGGTGCGGGTTCGCGCGATAACGCAGGGATTCGTCCGCTACGGAGAGATGGAGAAGGTCGACATTGACGCCGTGACATTCCCACACGGTGGTAGACGGGACGAGCTGATAAGGCTCATCCTCCCCTACGCCCGAAACGTCACTGGCACCGCAGACATGTTGGAGGCGGAGGCGCTCCGCGGACAGATGACAACGGGCACGCTGGGGTTCGCGCAGACGTAGGGGGTTGATAGCCGTGGGCGCAGCAGCTTCTCTCGCCACCGAAGACAGTTCAGATATCGGCCCCTTCTTGATGGTCGACTGTGATATACGTATACTCAGTGACTTATACGTATAAAGGCACTTTGGGGAGGCGATAGGCCATCATGAAGACAAAACTCACAATAACGGTCGACGCGGACGTAGTGCCTAAGGCTAAGCGCTACGCCCGCGCTCGAGGCGTCTCTCTGTCGTCGCTGGTTGAAGAATCACTCAAAGGGCTCGTCGGAGAGGAGATGTCCCCTTTCTCTTCGCGTTGGAGGGGAAGGCTACGAGCGGCCGACAGCGACGACTCGCCACGTTATAGAGCGCTTTCGAGAAAGTACCTGTGATGCTCTTGGACACCGATATTCTCATCGACGTTGCGCTTGACCGTCGTCCATTTTCGGGCCCGGCTGCCAGCCTACTCGACAGGATCGAAGGAGGCCGCGAGAATGCATACATCGCATGGCATACAATCTCGAACTTCTATTATCTTGTTGCCCAATCAAGGGACGGAATGAAGGCGAGGGACTTTATTGTAGATCTTGTCCGATTTGTGGCTGTCGCGGAGACCGGCACGGACGCACTGCGATACGCCGCCGCGCTCCCGATGAGTGATTTCGAGGACGCAATGCAGGTCGCCGCAGCCCGCTCATGCGGAGCTAGGCGCATAGTCACGAGGAACGTCAAGGACTTCACTGGCTCGCCGATAAAAGCGATCACGCCCGCAGAAGCCCTCACCGAGCTACCCTGACCGCGCTTGCAAAGGAAACTGAAGCGATTGGCCCACGCATATTGACATGAATTGCAAGTCACACCAGCCCAAAGTCGACAGACCCGTAAGAGTTTGATAAAGGAGACACGCCATGCCACTCCAAGAGACGATGACTCCAAGAGAACGTGTGCTGAACGCGCTCGCGGGTAAGCCGGTTGACAGGACGCCGGTATCGAACCCCACGAACGTGGCGACGGTTGAACTGATGGACATGGTTAACGCGCCGTTCCCGGACGCAAACCGCGATCCGGAGATGAACGCGCGTCTCGCCGCGACGGGCTACACCGAGCTCGGCTTCGACTCGATCATGCCCTATTTCACCATCATCCAGGAGTCCTCGGCGCTTGGCTGCGAAATGCAGTGGGAGGAGAAGGACAACTGGCCGACCGTGCGGATGGCAAATCCGATCTGGGACGGCCCGGACGACGTGCACATTCCCAGCGGTTTCCTCGAGCACAAGGACAACGTGGCCATCACGCGCTCCCTCTCCATTTTGAAACAGGAGTTCGGCGACGAGGTCGCCATTATCGGCAAGACGATGGGGCCGTGGACCCTGGCCTATCACGTCTTTGGCGTGGAGAAGTTCCTGCTTATGTCGATCGACGACCCTGCCATGACGCTTGAGACCCTTCACAAGCTCAAGGAGATATCGGTGCTGTTCGGGCAGGCGCAGATCGACGCCGGAGCGGACGCCCTCACATTCCCCGACCACGCGACGGGCGATCTCGTGAGCGGCGCCTACTATGATCGATTCTTACTTGAGATTCACCAGGAGATGACCGAGCGGCTTCAGGTGCCGTTGATCCTTCACATCTGCGGCAAGACCACAGACCGCATGGCGGCCATCGCCAAGAGCAACATGGCGGCCTTCCATTTCGACTCCAAGAACGACCCGCAGGAGTCGATGGACATCGTAGACGGCGGCATCCGGCTCGTCGGTAACATCAACAACCCCGTGACCCTCTACTCCAAGGGTCCGGAGGAGGTCCGCGCCGAGGTCAATCGTGCCCTTGACGCAGGTGTCGAACTGATCGCCCCGGAATGCGCGATACCTCTCGCCACGAAGCTGGAAAACCTGTTGGAGATACCGCAGGCCGTCAAGGACTGGCACGAGGAGCACGACGGCGGGAACGGCAACGGCGCTGGCTAGGCTAACTGGGCAATCCCTATTCGTACCGAAGGAAACAACTAGAAACAATGCCGAGAGTTATCGATTCACCCGAAGAGTTCACCATCGTCGGAGAGAACATTCACGCTACGCGCGTCTTGCTGCGCAACGGCAGACGGGCCAAGACCTTGGACGACGGCACGGAGATCGTGCCCTTCCGAGGGCCGGACGGCGAGCGGCGTATGCTCACTGTGCCCGAATGGTACAAGTCCACTCAGCCGTATCAGCAGAACCAGATCAAACATTTTCTTATCGCCATGCGGAAGGGCATCGAAGACGATGCCGACGAGCGAGAAGAGGGCAAGGCGTACATCCAATACGAGGTAAGGAGGCAGGTGCGCGCAGGCGCGAAGTACCTCGATATCAACCCTGATGAGGTGCACTACGATCTTGAGACGCAGAAGGCGTGCATGAGATTCGCCGTCGAGGCCGTCCAGGAGGTTTCCCCTATTCCGCCGTCGATAGACTCATCGAATTCGGAAATTATCGAGGCAGGGCTGGCAGCGTACGACGGCTCCGCGGGAAGACCGATGATTAACTCGGTCGCGGCAGAGCGCCTGGAGGCGCTCGACATGGTGGTAGAGCACAATGCCCGGATGGTCCTCATGTGTACCGGCCCTGAGGGGATGCCGCAAGACGACCAGGAGCGACTCGACAACCTGAACCTCATCATGGAGCACGTGCAGTCGAAGGGCATCCCGATGGAGGACATCTATGTTGACGGCATCATCTTCCCAATCTCCGTCGATCCGCGGTATGGGAACCACTACTTTGACGCCGTCCGATCCATACGAGAGCAGTACGGGAATAAGATCCATATCGGCATGGGACTGAGCAACGTTTCGTTCGGCATGCCGGAGCGCCGATTGTTGAATGACACGTTCATCTACCTCTCCATCGAGGCAGGCATCGACGCGGGTATTCTCGATCCCATTGCCACGAAGCTTGAAAGGGTATTCGCCCTGGACACTGAGTCGGAGCCAGTGAAGCTTGCCCTGGACACTCTCGAAGGCCGGGACGACTTCTGCATGAACTACATCACGGCCTATCGCGACGGCAGGCTGAAGACATAGAGAAGGACCAACTCGTGTCCGCCCTCTCTTGAACGACTCCACACTGCCCAATAGATTCCCAGCAACGGTCCTACTCAGACCCGGGGAGGGCAAGTAGGCGTGACTCGGTTCCTTGCTGCGATGCCGCAGTTGACCGTCGACGCGCTGCGCGATTTAGCGCCCATCATCTTCGTCATCGCCTTCTTTCAGATCGTGGTGTTGCGCCAGCCTTTCCCCGACCTGCTGAGCGTACTCATAGGACTGCTCTGCGTTATTGTCGGGCTGACGCTCTTCATTAAGGGACTTGAAAGCGGCCTATTCCCCCTCGGCGAGGCCCTCGCGCAGGGCTTCGCTCGGAAGGGCAGCGTGACTGTCCTGCTCGCTTTCGCCTTCTGCCTCGGCTTCGGCACTACGATTGCCGAGCCGGCCCTGATTGCCATCACCGCCGAGGCCGCCGACGTCGCCGCGGATGCTGGCGCAATCGTCGACAACGATCGCGCGCGCGGATCATATGCGCTCGAACTGCGCCTGGTCGTGGCGCTGGCGGTAGGTGCCGCGCTCGTATTGGGAGTGTTGCGCATCCTCAAAGGCTGGCCGATTCATATGCTAATCATCGGCGGATACCTGCTGGTGACGGCCCTGACGGCCTTCGCGCCCTCCGAAATCGTCGGCATCGCCTACGACTCCGGTGGAGTGACCACCAGCACTATCACCGTGCCGCTCGTAACAGCGCTGGGCGTTGGACTTGCCACGTCAATCCGTGGACGTAACCCCATGGTCGACGGCTTCGGTCTCATAGCCTTCGCCAGTCTGACGCCTATGGTCTGCGTACTCGCCTATGGGATGGTGGCCTGATGACCGACTTCCCACACGCCTTCGCCGATGCCCTGCTCTCCACCGTCCTCGATGTCGCCCCCATCGTCGTAATCCTTCTGCTGTTTCAGGTCGTGGTTCTGCGGCAAAAGCCGGACAACCTGCGCCAAATAATCGCCGGGTCTGTTTTCGTCCTATTGGGACTATCGCTGTTTCTCATAGGTTTGGAGAACGCGCTCTTCCCGATAGGCAGGACCATGGCCAGCCAACTCACCGCGCCCGACCACATCGGAATGGAGGGGCTGGCTGATGATGTCGTCTGGCAGGACTACCTGATGGTCTACGCATTCGCCGCCGCGATCGGCTTTGCGACCACCGTGGCCGAACCCTCACTCGTTGCCGTGGCGATAAAGGCCCGCGACGCTTCGGGCGGAGCCGTTCACGCCTGGGGACTCAGGATCGCCGTGGCCATAGGCGTCGCTGTGGGCGTGGCAATCGGCTGCTTCCGCATCGTCACTGGGACCCCCCTGCCCTGGTACATCATAGCCGCCTATGTCGTCGTCATTTTGCTGACCTTCCGGGCCAGTAGAGATATCATGCCGCTCGCATACGACAGCGGCGGCGTTACCACGTCTACAGTCACCGTACCGGTGGTTGCTGCGCTCGGACTGGGACTCGCCGAAAGCGTCCCGGGACGCAGCCCGCTCATAGATGGATTCGGACTCATCGCATTCGCAAGTGTCTTCCCAATCGCGTCCGTGCTGGGATACTCTATTGCCGCTTCCTGGCTGAGGCGTAGGCGGAAGACTAATCTCTCCGAGGAGGCTTGAATCGTGAAACTAAAGTTGATTATCGCTCTGGTGAGCGACGACAAGATCGACGCAGTTATAGAAGCCGCGCGGGCGGGCGGCGCCACGGGCGAAACGATCATCACCAGCGCGCGGGGCGAGGGGCTTGAGCCCGAGAAGACCTTCTTCGGTCTGGACCTCGCCGCTAAACGCGAAGTCGTGCTGTTTCTGGTGGTCGAGTCTCGTGCCCGCGAAATCATCGAGCGCATTCGAGATGTGGGAGGTCTCGATTCCGAGCCGGGTGCCGGAATCGCCTTCCAAGTACCGATAGAGGATGCCGTGGGCCTTACCACCCAATTGCCTAAAATCCTGGAGGAGGTGGAATCCGAGTTATGACAACTGAAGCTTCAATCAGGGTAAGAGACCTCATGTCCGAAGAGCTGTTCACGATCGATGGGCTCGACACCGTCACCGACGCCATGGCGCTGATGAAACGACATCGGGTAGGCTCACTCGTGGTCACCCGGCGCAATGAGGACGACGAATTAGGCCTGATTGCGGTCGGCGACATCGCCCGCCGCGTGATCGCTGAAGACCGTTCACCTGATCGCGTCAACGTCTACGAGATTATGTCCAAACCGCTCCTTACCCTACCGGAGGACATGCTCGCCAAGTACGCATCCCGACTGCTCGCCCGCTTCGATCTCTCTCGCGCAGTCGTCGTCGACCAACAGCGCAACGCCCTCGGCATGGTGACCCTGCGCGATCTCATTATGGGGTATGTAACGGAGTGACACGCGCTCCCCTCGCGGCGAGCGTCCCTTCATCTGCCACAAGCGACAAGCAGCTCGAGACGAATTCTGTATGAACTACATCGTGGCCTACAGTGACGGTAGGCTGAAGATACGATGTCGCCAATTGTCGCAGTTTGTCGCACATTCGCGCCTCTTCCCTGGTAAGAAAAGACATTTGCGTACTCCGCCGGCTAGCGCAACCGTCCCACAAAATCAGACCCGGTTCCGCTTGGGTCGCAGCGCAACCATTTGACAAAGCTCCGTATCTGGCCGAATAATACATATCTTGTGACAAAGATCTTGAGTGGAGTGGTGTATGCCAACGACGGAGCATGAAGGGCTGGAACGGGAATTCCTGTATGTGACTGACCCGTTTGAAGCCAAGCACATCAAGAGCCTCTACGAGGGTAAGGACCCTCTGATGCACGATATCGCCTACGCCTTGATAACGGGTAATGACGGCGAGGTGGGCAGGTTGGTCGAACAGGGACTGGGGGACGGCTGGCAGGCCAACGAGCTCCTCGATGACGGTCTGATTGCCGGCATGGCTGTTGTAGGCGTGAAGTTCCGCGACAACATCATCTTCGTGCCGGAGGTGCTCATTTCCGCTCGTGCTATGAAGGCCGGCATGGCCTACATCGAGCCGATCCTCTCCGCGTCCGGCGTTGAGCCCGTCGGCACCGTAATCATGGGAACCGTCAAGGGCGACCTCCACGATATCGGCAAGAACCTCTGCATCATGATGCTGCGCGGCGCGGGATTCGTGGTCCACGATCTTGGAGTCGACACCAAGAACGAAGAGTTCATCGACGCGGTGGTCGAGCACGAGGCCAAGGTGCTCGGCATGTCCGCCCTTCTCACAACGACCATGCCTAATATGGGCCGCGTCATCGAGGCGTTCGAGGACGAGGGAATGCGGGAAGAGGTGAACATCATGGTCGGCGGCGCTCCCGTAACGCAGGAGTTCGCCGAGGACATGGGGGCGGACGGCTACGGCGAGAACGCCATCGCCGCCGTCGATCTGGCAAAGGACTTCGTGAAAGCGGGCTAGGTTCTACCTCGCACCCGCCACGAGGTCAAGGTGAAAGGCATGGCAGAGCAGCGCATCGACGAGAGACGCTACAAGGCCAGCCTCGACCGCCTGTACGACATATTCAAGGGCATGTCGGACACGGCTGACGAGGTATCGCAGTGGCGCTGTCCGTATAAGAACGTCGAATCGCGGTGTACCGCAAAGTTCGGTTGTCGCAATCAGCATTTTACGAATATTCCTGATGCCCTGCCCATATGCACCGGAAGCGACAAGCTGGATTACCGGAGCGCATGGGAAGTCTAGGATCGCGAAGAACGCCAGACTTGGCGTTGCTCTTTGGCCCCGATCGATGGCACCAGCCGTGTCCCTTAGCGTCTAGAGTCTCGCGGGGTAGAACGACGACTGAATAGTATGCAAGATCTAACGATTCGCCCACTCAGCGCGACCGATGCCGCCAACTTTCAAGAACTACGGCTCACGGCCTTGACGGAACATCCCGAGGCTTTTGCCTCCTCGTACGAGCGTGAAGTCGCATACACCATGGAGTTTGTGGCCGGACGTTTGCAGCGCACTGCAGAATCTCCCGACAGCTTCACGCTTGGAGCCTTTCATCAGGCGGAGTTGATAGGGATGGTGGGGTTTCGGAGAAAAGACGGAGAGAAGGAGCAGCACCGGGGACATATCTGGGGCATGTACGTGCGGTCCGACTTACAGGGAAAGGGATTTGGAAAAGCCCTCCTATCCGAAGCAATCGATCTTGCCAAATCGATGACAGGACTCGAACAGATCGAGCTCTGCGTCGTCACTCGCAACGAGCAGGCGAGAGGTCTATACGCCACTCTCGGCTTTGCCTCGTGCGGCATCGATCCACGGGCCCTCTTCGTCGATGGAGAGTACCAGGACGAGGAGCGTATGGTATTGATTCTTGATAGATGTTGAATGACCCTGAGAGGGTTTCGTTCCTCCTGAGCAGCGTAACGACCCGCCCGCGAGGCCATGACGGCGTGTCAGTAACGGGGTACAAGATCACCTTTAGTCTCTCCCCCGCCGTTGGCTGACGAAGGCATGCAAAATGGATTGTAGCTATGATCCGCCCCAGTCTCTCTGTCATTCCGAGCGAAGCGAGGAATCTAAAATCCATAACCGCAAGACCGGTAAGCCGGTGCCGCGCTTCTATCGTGACCAAGAGCTAAAACAGTGTACGAACCTCATGGTCAGCCCTACGTTGGGACAGACACCTTAGACTCTTCGACTCCGCTGCGCTCCCCTCAGAGTGACAGGGCCGGGGTTACGTTCTGGTGAATCTAGACCCCCTCACCCGTTCACGGGAAGGGCTGAGGAGAGGGCAAATGCCTACCCCTGTTACTTGAAAGCCAGTCGAAGAGTGAAAACGTTATCCATGGTTCGACAAGCTCACCACGAACGGCTTCGATGGATGTCTTAGACACCCTCTGGGAATTCTATCCCACGAGTCACCTCCAGTATGAAGCGTTCTCGGTTTTCGTCTTCCCAGGTCCGTAGAGCGATTGTCTCTCCCAAAATAGCGTTTGTGTAATAGCATTGCATCGATAAACAAAAGGCACTTGCACAAAAAGAGTTGTCCGAAAATGTCCGGAAATGTCCGGGTTTTCCTAGGGTTAAGCGTCTTTTGGACCGTGTATAGGGAGAAACGCGTTCACCCTTCGGCTGGCTTAGGGCTGAACATGGCCTTCTCCTAGTCAACTCTGGGAAATTAGGATGATTTCCCGGCCGACTACGCTAAACTATCCGCATGTCACCAGTCCGACACGACAACCGCAGGCTCGACTCTGTCGTCGGAAAGACCATTTTCGAGTATGCGGACACCCTCCGCGTACGAGTTCCCACCTCCTGCAACCGCAGCGGCGAGTGTCACGAGTGCATTGTTGAGATCAGGCAGGGAGAAGATGCGCTCAATTCCCCCACTCACGAGGAAGCATTCCTGCGCGACAACTACCGGTTGGCCTGTCAGGCCTATGTGACAGATCCGGATGCCGATGTTGAGTTCGTCATCCTGCGGCGACAGCCTCGAATACTGACGCAGACCATCAAGAGGTCAGTGCCGCTCATGCCTTCAGTCACGCGCCGCGACGACGGGGTCTATTTCAAGAACGACCGCATCGACTCGTACAAGGGCAGGATTTACGGTCTGGCTATAGACGTGGGCACGACGACCGTGGTGATGAACCTGGTCGACCTCGAATCGGGCGAAGTCCTGCACACGGCATCGTTTGAAAACCCGCAGCGTTTCGGCGGCAGCGACATCATGCACCGCATCTCGTACGACGGCGGTGAGTTCCACGGCGAGCTGCAGCAGGTCATGTTGTCTTCGCTCAACTTCGAAATAGGTTGGATGGCCCGGGAACTGGGCTTCCACAGGCGGAACATCTACGAGGTCGTGATCGTCGGGAACTCGACCATGCGCGAAATCCTCTTCGGGTTAGACGTGCAGTCCATCGGCGAGAAGCCCTACAAGTCGATGATCGAGCACGAAGTGCTTGCCGGCGAGCGGGAAACGACCGCTATCCACACGACGGCGAAGGAGCTTGGCCTGAGGGTCTTCCCTCGCGCCCACGTATACGGGGGACCGATCATCGCCAGTCACGTGGGTGCGGACGTGGCCGCCGACCTCCTCGCCATCGGGATGGACGAGCAGGACGACGTGGTCATGGTCCTCGACGTTGGCACGAACACCGAAGTCGTGGTGGGCAACAAGGACCGCATCATGGCGGCTTCCTGCCCTGCCGGGCCGGCCTTCGAGGGCGGCGAGGTGATGTACGGGATGCCGGGCTACGTCGGCGCGGTCGAATCGGTGAAGCTCACCGAGGACTCGTGCGAGTGCAGCACCATAGGAGAGGCCGATGCGCAGGGCATATGCGGTTCGGGCCTCATCGACCTGCTGGCCGAGCTCCGTCGCACGGAAAAGATGAACCGCCTGGGCGTATTCGCGGACGGTTCACAGGCCTTCACCTTCCTGCCCGAAAAGGAGATGACGCTGTCGAGAGCGGACATCAGCGCTCTCGCGCAGGCGAAGTCGGCCAACTTCTGCGGTCAGTTCATCGTCCTACGGAACTACGGCGTTCCGATCGACAGGATAACCAAGCTCTACCTTGCGGGCGGATTCGCCAACTATATTGACGCCCAGAACGCCGTCGATATCGGGTTCGTCGCGAATTTCCCCCAGGACAAAATCGTCAAGGTCGGTAACGCATCGCTGGAAGGAGCAACGGTAATGCTCCTGAACACCGAAATGCGCGGGGTTGCCGAGAACATGACCAGAAACGTCGAGCACATTGAGCTTGAGACGACGCCGGACTTCTTCGAAGTTTTCGTCGAGGGCTGCATGTTCGACCCGATGACGACTACAATCTAGTGACTGCCTCTGCGTTGACACAATCCTGACGCCCGACTACACTCCCCTACGTCCGACGTACGGTTTGACAACGACGGAGCGCCCATGACTACCTCTCCCCGTCTCATCTACTACAGCGACGCACACCACTACCACGCCAAGCGCCTTGACCCACCTCTGAACAGACACAAGCTGCGGTGGCCCATCGACGAGCTCGTGGGCACAGGCGTGGACATGCTGGCCTTCGGTCTCGGCTATGGCGATGTCTTCTTCCACCAGACCAAGATTGGGCGAGTGGTGGGTCAAGAACAGGAAGTCTGGGAACACTTCATCGACTGGCGCATCATGCGCATGGTCAAGGACGCCCACGAGATGGGAACCGACCAGGTCAAAGAAGTGATCGGGCGCGGACGCGAGATGGGAATACCGGTCTTCCCAAGCCTCAAGCTCCAGGACCCTAGTCCGCAGTACCTCGACCGCTGTGGCTGGCTCAAGTGGCGGCACGGCATGGAAGTCACCCTCGGCGAGGGCAACGACCGCTACCCCAGCCACACGACCGAGTGGTGCCTCGACTACACCAACCTCGTCGTCCGCGAGAACAAGAAGGCGCTCATCCGCGAGATGCTTGAGGACTACAACGCCGAGGGCATCGAGTTGGACTTCATGTTCTTCCCGCTCTACTTCCGTGAGAGCCAGACGGAGACCGGCACGCAGGTGATGACCAAGTTCGTTGCCGACATTCGCGCCCTTGCGAACGAGATTGGATACGCGCAGGACCGCAAGATTCCCGTTATGGCGCGGGTCTGGCATCGGCGCGACGACAACCTCGACATCGGACTTGACGTGGAATCGTGGATCGCCGACGGGAGCGTCGACCTGGTGGTGGGCCAGATTCCTCACACCTTGCTCGACACCGGCGTATCAGACGGCAAGTGGCTCGCTGACGCGGCAAACGACGCGGGGGCATCGGCATACCTCCGACCGGGGTATCGTCTCCAGGACCTGAGAGCAAAGATCGCCAACATCGAGATGTTTCGCGCTTTCGGACACACGATCCGTGAACAGGGATTCGCGGGGATGTACCTCGGCTATCTCCCCTGGCCCTTCGCCGAGGCCGAGCACCGGCTCCTGCGAGAAATGGCCTACCCGGAGACGACCGCAAGGCTTAACAAGCGCTACTTCCTCCCGCCGCGTGAGGAGTTGCAGACCTACGTCCGGCCTGACGCGCGGCTGCTGCCAATAGCGCTTGAAGAAGGTGTGACGGAACGCATCCCCATCACCGTCGCCGACGACTTGGAGGCCGCCACAACTGACGGCGAGACTCGTGAGGCCGAGCTGACATTGGCGTTTCAGCAGTTCTGCGTCGAGGACGTCGTGGCCCTGAGCATCAACGGGGCAGACCTGACAATCGACCGCACCAACATCTACGAGCCGAGCCGAGGACAGTACTGGCTCCGTTGGCGGCTGGACGCGACCGCGTTCAGGAAGGGCGAAAATGTCCTCGAAATCGCGATCACGAAGAAGGAGCCAACGGCCGGCTTCGCCCGCACCCTGACCGGCGTCGAGGTTCACGTGCGTTACCGCGAATTCGACCGTGCCGAGTCCCTCGACGCAGCGACCGTACCTCCGCCTTCGTAATTCCTCCCCGACATACTCTCCTCCTCCGTCACGTTATTTCCCCTTGCATACGTGTTGAGAGTCGATGCATGCATTGCTTGACTATGGCTATAGCCGGTCATACCATTCGCCCAGCGTCTGAACATGTGAGAGTCCGAATGCAGTAGTCAACAAATGGAGGAGGCTACAGCTATGACAGGAGAGAATGTACAGCAAGCGGGATTCTTCGGACGATACTTGCAGCCACACGCTGACGAGTTCTACCTGCTTTTCAGGCTAGTATTTGCCACCTTGGTTGGTCTGCACGGCGCGCAGAAGGCGTTTCTGCTCTGGGACTTCCCGGCTGGAGCGAATCCGAACGGGCTTGGCGCCCTCGTTGACATTGCCGGTTGGGTAGAGCTTGCCGCGGCAATCCTCATCGGACTGGGCATCTTCACCCGATTGGGCGCGGGCGCCCTGGTGGTGACCATGGTCGTCGCCTACTTCGGAGTGCATGCGGCGCTCAGCACGGCATGGCCCTGGCCTCACCTCTATCCGAACCCTCCCGACGGCGGCAACGCATTCGTCCAGCACGGCGGCGAGGTGACCATTCTCTGGTTTATCTCTGCAGGCATCATCGGAGTCCTTGGCAGTCGCATGTGGGGTATTGAAAGGTACTTCTTCGGCAAGGAGCATCTGTAGGGCTGCATTTGCCTCACTCTTTCGGAACTACTAGATTCGCCGACCTTTTTCAGACTCATGCGGTCGACGCATTGGCTTGTCCCTGCCCGATTCGCGTTGACATTTAAGGTGCGCAAGATCAACATTCTGCAGTTTGAACACATCGCCTAGGAAGAGAAAATGACGACCAAAGACAGCATCCCAAGAATAGCCGCCAGTGAAGTCTCCGCCCCACCCGCCTGGGCCGTCATGCAGCGACGGCTGATCGAGACCATGAACGATGCCGCGCCGTTGGTGGTCGAGAAGTTCACGGAGCGTGGAGGGGCGCCCTACTACGCCGACGACCTGGACGACCTCTATGAGATTTTCTTCGGGTGGGGACTGTTCTACGCAATAGGCGGCAGCGAGCGTGTGCTGGAAATGGCGCTGGACAAGTGGAATGCCGTCACGCGCTGGGCTGACTCGGACATCGTGAGCCGCAAGAAGCACGGCATGTGGTATCGAGGCGCGCACCGAGAGCCCTTCCGTCAGCAGATCACGAATGAGTACTTCAACCTGACGCTGCCCCACGGGGCCGAGTGGCATCACATGGGCGAGGCAAACATGACGTTCTACGAGATGGGCCTCGCCGATCCCACCATCTCCGAAAACTTCCGACGCGCTCGCCGGTTTGCAGGGTTCCTGACTGGAGAGGGCCCCGGCGCGCCGAACTACGATCCTGTACACAGAATTATCCGGTCGCCCATTCATAGCAGTGTCGGGCCGTACTTCGAAGCCGATGCCCACGAGGCAGCGTGGTGGCTGCAGGGGGGCGAGATTCCGTTCGCCCGCAACTACGGACTCCGAACCACCCTCCATCCCGCGATCGAAGACCTCGAACTGGACTGGTACGAAGACCCGGAGCGCGCCGACCAAGTCGTCCGGCTGTTCAACGACATGGTTCTAAACGGCGACATCGCCAATAATCTCGCGGCGACCGGGCTGGTAACCAACGCCTTCCTTTACACCGGCGAAGAGAAGTACCGGAAGTGGGTCCTCGACTACGTTGAAGCATGGATAGATCGGACGAAGGCTAATGGCGGCATCATCCCGGATAACGTCGGTCCGACCGGCAAGCCGGGAGAACAGCGCGGAGGCCAGTGGTGGGGCGGTCTTTACGGCTGGAGCACGCGAGGTTTCAACAACCTTGCACACTCGATCACGATCGGTGTGCAGTGCGCTCTCCTCCTCTCCGGCGACTATGGCTACCTCGACCTGCTGAGATCGCAAATCAACGTACTCCTCGACCAGGCCCAGACTCGAGAGGACGGCCAGCTTGTCGTGCCCCTGAAGCACGGTCCGGACGGCTGGTCGGCCTACGGCCCCATTCGGCTCAAGGAGCTTGCCCACCTCTACCATCTTTCGATGCGTGAAGAGGATAGGGAATTGCTGCTCCGCGCCTTTGAGGGCGAAGTGCAACGCGATTGGACTAACGCCGAGCCACACTCGGAGAAAAATGATGGAACGTTTGAGGGGGGCCGGTTCCTGTACTACGAGGGACAAAACCCCGAATGGGCCGAAACGGTCCTAGGCTGGGACTTTCAGGCATGCGTTGATGGCATCGCGAGGGTGCGCGCCGAGACACGCGATCCTGAACAGCTCATCATCGACAACGTTCATCCTCCGCTATCGGTCGTAACGAAAGCGCTGACGCAGGTCGCCCTCGGCGCCCCACAGTCGGTCTACAACGGCGGCCTGAACCAGGGCGTGGTGAGGTATTTCGATGTCACATCCGACGACAGGAATCCGGCCCCGCTGAGGTCGGAGCCCGGGCGACCGGGACTTCCCAACGATGTTGCCGCGTTGGTGGACGAATTGGGCGCCGACCGTGTAGGAGTGCAACTCGTCAACCTCGACAGGGATAGGTCGAAGAGCCTGATCGTTCAGGCGGGCATGTTTGCCCAGCACACGTTCACGTCCTGCGAATCCGACGGCGGTGTTGTAGTTGAGGTGAATGGAAGGCACGTTCAGGTGACGCTCCCGCCCGCGTCGCAAGTCCGCCTCGTTCTTGGGCTCAAGCGGTACGTGAACACGCCGACCTACGCCTTCCCCTGGCATGGAGACGCTATTCCGGTGCCCTTCCGCTAGACCTTGACGATGGAATGAACGCCGTACTACCCTACCCTTGATATTCCCCTTGCAGTCGCATCCCGCGAGGGCAAGTCTCGGAGAGCAAGATGACCCAAGCTGTAGCCCTGCCGACACACCCGCGAGACGTCCGTGAGCTGATCCGACGGCGCGACTTTACCAGCATCACCGCCGGGGTGTCGCCGGGACACGTTCAGGCCAACCTCGCCATCCTACCGAAGGACCTTGCATTCGACTTTCTCCTCTTCTGCCAGCGCAACCCAAAGCCCTGCCCCATCATCGAGGTGATCGAGGCCGGCAAGGTAGAGCCTTCGCTGACCGCTCCGGGCGCGGACATCCGCACCGACTTGCCCAAATACCGCGTCTACCGCTACGGCGAGTTGGAGGCCGAGATCGAGGACATATCGGAGTACTGGAGCGACGATCTCGTGTCCTTCCTCATCGGCTGCAGCTACTCATTCGAGAACGCGATGCTCGACGCAGGCATACCGCTGCGGCACCATGAGCAGGGCTCCAACGTCTCGATGTTCATCACCAACATCGACTGTGTCCCCGCCGGAATGTTCACCGGACCGATGGTCGTGTCGATGCGGCCCGTCCACCACTCCAAGATCGTCAAGGCCGTTCAGGTCACTTCTCGGTTCCCCAATACGCACGGAGCGCCCGTGCATATCGGTGAGCCTGAAGCCATAGGCGTCGAAGACCCCACGAAACCGCACTTGGGCGACGCTCTCGCGTTTAAGGACGGTGAACTTCCCGTCTTCTGGGCCTGCGGCGTCACCCCCCAGGCCGTCGCGATGGAGTCCAAGCCACCGCTGATGATTACCCATTCGCCCGGGCACATGTTCATCACAGACCTTCGAGATGAGGACGTGTCCGTTCTGTAAAGGGGGGTTCCCTACCCGCTCTACCCATCCACAACTCGTCTGGGGAAGCGCGCCTCGATTTCTCTACGTATCTTCTCGACTATGGTGTCAATGCTGAGGGTACCGCCAACGACCACATCTGAGGACTCTCGCATCCGCGCTTGAAATTCTTGATAGAGTGGCCTCGCCGAGGCCGGATACCCCGATAGCTCGTCCTTCACATACTGGAGGACTTCGTCTGTCGAACGGTCACCCTGCGCATTGATGTCTCGCAGGGTACGCCTCGCCAGTGCAACGTCCAGCGGCGTGTCGATGAATGCCATGAGATCGATGAGTCGTCCGGAATCCGTGTGCGCTCGACCGAGCGGCGCATCGGCGACCACGTAACTTGCAGGACCGAGGGGCGTGTCTCCAACGGGATAGAGGATGCTCCGTCCGGCCTTCAACGCCTGCAAGTGACCGGTGAAGACGGGGGTCTGGTAGGCATTGTAGTCGGCTCCGGTAGCGAACCAGCGTTGAAGGTCGTCCGGGTGGACGTTGGTATCGTCGTAGTCGTCGAAGTGGAGCGCAACGGCGTCTTCGAGGACTCGGGCGAGCCGCTGGGTGACGGCGGTCTTCCCGCCGCCAGTGACTGCGCTAATGCCGATTATCACTATTTGGTCCATACCACGGCCTTAGCTCAATGCTCGTACTCGAAGCGATTTAGCTATGGTAGACTACCCGCCACACCGATCACCACAGTGATGGAGCCTCAACCATGTCCTCACACGGATTCAAGCTTGGGATATTCCTGAACGAGCTGCAGCTTCCCCTCGATCAGGGCCTGGAGGAGGCAAGCGAGCTGGGCGTCGATTTCGTCTGGTTCACCGGTCTGCCCGAAATGCCGCCCGTCGCTGACCTTTCGGACTCCGAGGCCGACGACATCCAGCGCAGGATCGAGGCCGCGGGACTGGAGCAAATGAAGGTGAGCGCAGGGTCGCCCTTCAAGTTCGTCGACCTGACCGAGGTGACGGTCGATACCCTCGAAGATCACGAGGAGTTCAAGGCCGACTTTCGTGCGACGGTGCGATCCATGGAGCTTGCCAACCGATTTGGCGTGGGAGCCGTGTCGGTCTACAGCTTCGCGTGGCCCGGCGAGTATACGGCGGATAAGCCGACGTGGCCGATGCGCTGGATGACTCGCGGGGGCATCATTTCCGACGTGGAGATGGATAAGCTCGTCAAGGCTTACACGCTCATGGCCGAGCAGGCTGAGAAGCACGACGTCGATCTCGTCCTTTCTATGATGCCCTGGAACTACACGAACACGACCGGCAACTTCAGGCGCGTGGCCGAACGCATCGGCTCCGACCGAATCAAGGCCATGTGGGGTGCTGCCGACAACTACAACTGTGGGGAGAACGACGTGGCAACCCGGGGCTTTGTCAACATCAAGCCCTACGTTTTCGGGCTCCACGTCAAGGACCTGCGCGTCAACGACGGCCTCAACCTCGACTTCGACTACCTGCCCTTCGGCGAGGGAGACGTCGACTACCGCACCGTCTTCAGGAACGTGCGTAACGGTGGCCTCGACCCCTACGTATCGATCTCGACACACTGGACTCCGGAGAACGGCGACCGAGTCGAAGCAATGCGGACTCAGGTCGGGAATGTCAGGGCTTTGCTCGACACGCTCGACGACTGACCTACCAAATGCGCGAGGACCAATATGGCTGAACAGCTAAACGTTGCGATCATCGGGTGTGGTGGAATCAGTCGCAGCCACTTGCCAAACCTCCTCAACACGCCGACTCTGCGCCTTATTGCCACCATGGATCTCGTCGAGGAGGCTGCAAAAGAACGGGCTGAGCAAGGTTCTGCCCAATACTGGACGTCCGACTACGACCGCGTACTCTCCGATGACGATATCGACGCGGTACTGATCTGTTCCACGCACAGCACCCATACCGATCTGACGCTGCAGGCGCTCTCTGCAGGCAAGCACGTATACGTGGAAAAGCCACCCTCGATGACCATCGAGGAGGCCAGGAGCGTTCAAAAGGCGTCGCATGAGACGGGGCTGCACGTGATGAGCGGCTGGTGGTTCAAGCACTCACCGATCACAAAGCGGCTCCGCGAGGTGATAAAGGAACCGCGATTCATCCTCTTCACGTGCCGTATTCCCCAGACCAATGTGCGGACCGGCCGCCCACAGCCCTCCGATCCCTACGCGGCCAACGGCATCCTCGACCTCGCGGGGTATAACCTCCACTTCATTTGGCATGTGATGCGCTCGCAGCCGGTGGAAGTCACGGCCATGGGCCTCGACGGGGGCGCAAACAACACGAGTTCCATCCTCATCCAGTTTGAAAACGGAGGCTTGGCCGACTCCATCACCAGCCTCGTGGGCGGGGGCGGCATCATCCCAAAGCACTACGCCGAGGTCGGCGCGGGCGACGTGAGCGCGGCGACGCTGCGCTTCGGCAACCTCGTCTTCGAGGGTACCGACGAGCCCGGCATCGAACACAACGAGTACCACGTAGGCTTCGACGAAGAGCTCGGCATGTTCGCGGAGCTGTGTCTCGAAGGCGGGCCGAATCCCATGGACCCGTGGGAGGCCAACGTGCCGACCGTTATCTTCGAGAAGGCGCTGGAGTCGATGAGGACCAGGCGTGGAGTGCCGGTGAACATGGCCGACGAGTTCTACCTGCCCAATGATAAGCTTCCGCTCAGCATCACGCAGTTCGGCGACAACGAGGAGTGAGCCGATTCTCGGTCGAGCCCGACCGCGTCGATCTACCGCCGGGCGCTACGGCGGGCGCTCGCAGGACGTGGATCAAGCGAGATGGGCGGCCTGTCGCGGCCCTCAGCCAGAACGCATTCCGAGCATATATCTATCCCCTCTTCACCCCGAGCGGTGTCCAAGTCACGGCTGAGTCGCCTATCGACCACCCGCACCACAACTCGGTGACCGTGGGAGCCGACCACTTCGACTGCCTCTTCGTCTACGACGGGCATCGCACCGAGCGCGGCACCTACAACTTCTATGTGAACGAAACGTTCCAGGGACGCGCTACAGGGCAGATTTCTGCCGTGTCAGTCGACTCGGTGGAGATCTCTGAGGATATCCTGAGTGTCGTCCAATGTCTCGAATGGCGGGGGCCAATCGAGTGGGGCGCGTCGGAACGCCGGGTTTTGGCTAGGGAGACACGAACGATAGATATCCGCACCGGAAATACCTGCAACATCCTCAGCATCCGTTCCCGGCTAGAGCCGACGGAATGGGACATCGTAATCGGACCCACCCGCCACGCCTACTTCACCGTCCGTATGGCCGACGGACTGCGAGTCGTTGATGGCGGGAAGATCGTGGACGCAGACGGTCGCGGCGCCGTTGAGGACATCAATGACAACACGGCCGAATGGGTGGATATGTCGGCAATTGGGCCGCACGGCCACGAGGTAGGAGTAACAGTGGTGTCTCATCCATGTCCCAAGCCCGCCGCCTGGTATGCGCACGAGTGGGGATCGGTGGCTCTCAATCCCTTCCTGCACGAAGAGGGGTCGATACGTCGTGGAACCGCGCTGGAGCTGGGCGTGAGCGTCGTCGTACACGACGGACCTGTGCCACTCGATGCCCTCGACAGCGTGTATGATGTGGGCACTCGGAATTGATCCGTCGAGACAGCCTCATTTAGGAGGAACGCGATGGGGAATACCGCCGAACTGACTCGAAGCATCGAACACCTGCGCACTGAGGGGTACTGCATTCTCGAGAACGTCATTCCCTCGGGTGAGATCGAGGCGCTCAGGGACAGCGTGGTTGCGACCGCGGACTCCGAGGAGTACCAGGATAGCCGCGACTTCATCGGCAACAACCGGGACTTTCCGCGTTATGTGGGCAGTGATCGGGTGTTGGGCGTTGTCGACGCCATGTTGGGGCGGTTTGCGCGCATCGCCTTTACCGGCCCCATCATCCGGCAGTCACGTGACAAGCGTGGGAGCTGGCACTCTGACTGGCCTTTCGGGGCGGGAGGGGCGGCCTATATCCCGGAGCCATATCCCGATGTGGTGGCGTACCTGACGAGCATCTGGATGCTGACGCCCTTCTCCTCGGAAACCGGCGGCACGCTCATCATTCCACGCAGTCACACTTGGCGTATGGACCCGCTCGGCGGCAGCGGCCCAGCCGCCGAAGCGAAACATGCCGACGAGATTCACGTGACCGGCGACCCCGGCAGCGTCATGATATTCGACAGCCGTATGTGGCACGCCAAGCCCAATAATGACGCCGAGACGCGAAGAGTAGCGGTGAGAGTGTGCTTTGCCCCGTGGTGGCTGAACCTCGACGTGCTCGACCCGGACTCTGCCGATGGTCAGCGTATGGCGGCGGAGGTTGGGACAGGGCGCGCTACGGCGTCACCGTCGATGCCGAAGATACCGCACGAGGCTTTCGAGTCCTTTCCAGGGAATGTCAAGCCGCTCTACTACCACTGGGTGCGGCGGTAGGGACTGCCGGCCGCATATCGCTATATCAGCAACTGTTTTCGATAGTCCTGCATATGCGGGGCCAAGCCCGTCTCCCGCATGAAGCGAACTAGCCGCTCGTGGATCTCCCCCGCCCTTTCGGGATACTGCTCAATGACGTTGCTCTCCTGCTTCGGGTCGTCCGTAAGATTGTAGAGTTCCGAGCGGGTGTCGCCAGGGCTGTATAGCAGAGTCCAATCGTCAGTGGTGATCGTGGTCACATTGGCGTGCGACATTCGTCTTTGCCTATCGTCGACGGCGTTTACGGCGTCGCCGGGGTTGGCGAACGGCACCGTCGTGATCGTGAAGTCCCTTCCCGGCAGCGAGGGATTGCGTATCTGCGGGAGAAGAGAGCGGCCTTCGACCCACGTGGGAGCATCGAGTCCCATCACGTTGAGGACAGTGGGCATGACGTCGACCACAGATGTCAGGCCGTCGTAGGTTCCCGACTCTACTCCCGGGGCGGAAATCAGGAGGGGAATCGAGGCGACCTCCTCATATAAGGGTGAGAAACCCCAGATGGCATCGGACTCTCCGAACTGGAAGAGCGAACCATCCGGCTTCTTCGCGAACTGGAGCTTACCGAACCAGCCGCCGTGTTCTCCGAAGTAGAATCCGTGGTCCGACGTGAAGATGACCGCCGTATTGTCGTTCAGCCCCATGTTTTCGACCATCCGCAGCAGGTAGCCGACCCACGTGTCGACCATCGTGACCTCGCCGCAGTAGGTCGCGTGTGCCTTGTCCACCAGTTCCGCCGAGTAGCCTGGCATCTCGTGCCACCGTCCGTAGATGGGATGGATGAGCTCGCCATCATAGTCGGGCATGTACAGCTTCGTGTAGTAGTCGGGCGCGTCCCACGGCTCATGCGGGTCCCAAGTGTCAATGTAGAGGAAGAAGTCCTCCTCATGATGAAGCTGCAGCCATTCCATGGCGTTCGTGATCGTCCGGGCTACGTTTCGGTCGGACTCGTACCGCCACACGTAGCGGGCCTGCTCCGACTCGTGGTGCGCAGTCTCGGTCTTGAGAATCCCGCCGCCGACCTGTCCCGAGTACATGTTGAAGGTCTGAAACCCGCGGTCGTAATTCATGCCTTCGCGGAGGTAAAACGGCGTATCGACCATCGCGGCTGTGTGGATACCCTCTGCCGCCAGGACTTCCGCCAAGGTCGACACTCCGTCCGGCAGAGGCTCCCAGGTCATGAAGGAGGCTGTCCACCTGCCAGTCGCGTGGTCGGCCCGGGTCGGCATGGTGGGAAACCCGCCCGCGTAGTGACGATTGAATCGTGTTCCCCTACCCGCCAACGCGTCGAGGGATGGCGTCCGAATGGTGTCCATCTTGCCGTACGCGCCGACGTGGTCCTGTCGGAAGGTGTCCGCGACGATCCAAATCACATTCATGGGAGACGCCATGCGTCAGAGTTGCGGCGAACCATAACACACGATTGGGGGTTGTACATCCAAATGATGCGAGCCTGAACCAGGAGAGCCATGCTTCCGCAGGCCACATGCGGCCTAGCTTGGCGAATATGAACGGACAAGATATGATGAACCCATAGTCTCGCAAGTGCTTCCACCACATCAGCCTGCTAGGCGGACCGGACGAAGCATAGGAGTCACTCAGAGCCATGGACTCGATACCGGTGCGGTTCCCTGAGATCTATCAGGGTTTGGCCGATGCGGACGGCGTACTCCGCATATCACCGGATGCCTTATCCCTGGAATACCAGGTCAAGGACAACTTGCTCGGAGTGATGAAGTCGGGTGTAACTACGGCCGTTATTCCCTTTAATCACATCGATGAGGTAGATTTTCGCTCCAACTTCCTCAGGACGAGTTTGAACATCAGGGTGGACAGCATGCAAATTGTGGATGACGTGCCAGGCGCCAAGCAGGGAATAGTCAGCCTCAAGATTCCCCGCCGGTATAAGAAAGAGGCCGCGTTGATAGCCCATGAGGCCTCGATCAGATCGTCGCAAAGCAAGCTCGACAGACTTGATGGTGACGTAGATTCTCTGTGAATTCTCCCTTGTGTCGCATGCACTCGCCGAATGTCTTGCCAAGGCATAACGCACAGTCTTGCCCGTTGACAGTCAGGCCGTTGCGCCATTAGTGTGGTGGAGAGGGCGGCGACTCATTGCCTCATCGCCGGCTGATTTCAAAACGATCGATGGAGCGACCAATATGAAGGCGGTCTTCGTCACAGAACACGGCGGCCTCGAAGCGCTGCAATATGGTGATATGCCCGAGCCTATAGTCGGGCCGAACGATATCAAGGTGCGAGTGAGGGCCTGCTCACTGAATAGGTTGGACATCTTCACTCGCCAGGGTATCAAGGGAACGCGCATGGTCTTCGACGGGCCGCACATCCTTGGCGGTGACGTGGCCGGCGACGTGGCCGAGACCGGCAGCGAAGTGCAAAACGTCAAGGTGGGAGACCGGGTCGTCGTTAACCCAAGGCTCACCTGCGGGCAGTGCCAGTACTGCATAGCCGGAGAGTCCGAGCTGTGCACCCGTCCAGGTAGAATCGGCTCGAATACGAACGGCGGATACGCTGAGTATGTGAAGGCGCCGGGCGTCAACGCGGTCGTGATTCCTGATTCCCTTTCATACGTCGAGGCGTCATCGCTCCCTACGGTATTCATGCCCTCTTGGACGATGCTCATCCGGCGTGCGAACCTTCAGGCGTGGGAGACGGCCCTCGTGCTGTCGGCATCCAGCGGGGTCGGGTCGGCAGCGATCCAGGTGGCGAAGAACATTGTTGGCTCGCGTGTGATTGCTACGACGAGCTCCGACAAGAAAGCCGAAATGGCGAAGGCCCTCGGAGCCGACGAGGTGATCAACTACTCTCGTGAGGACATCGCCGAACGGGTGAGAGAACTCACCGACCGTCGTGGTGTCGACGTTGTGGTCGACCACGTTGGCGAGGAGTTTTGGCCCGCCGCGTCGAGGTCACTGGCCCCCGGTGGGAGATACGGAATTTGCGGCGTGACGACCGGGTACCGTGGGCAGCTCCAGATGGGAGTCCTCTTCGTAAGGAACCAGACCGTTTTCGGCGTGTTCATGGGACGCCAGGAAGACCTTCGTCAGATCATTGAGATGGTGGCGAAGGGGAGGATAAGGGGTATCGTCCACGATACCTACCCGCTGCAGGACGCAGCAGTAGCGCACAAGGTCATGGAGGAGCAGTCGTTCTTCGGCAAGCTCGTCCTTACCTTGGACTGAGCTATTGCTCTGAAGGTTCCCTTTTTTGGGCGCCCGCCCGAGTTCTCAGCGGCACTTCCTTCAGGAAGAGCGTGGCTACGAATCCAAGTGCGAGTGTAATTGCCGCGAACACGAACACGTCGCTGATGGCAGACGCGAGGGTCTCTCGCAGAGCGGCCAGAAGGCCAGAGAGGACTTCCGCACCTTCCTCTCCCCTGTCTGAAAGCCCCACCCTCAGACCCGAAAGGGCATCCGGATTGACGAGCGCTTGGGGATTGTTTCTCATCTCAGTGAGTTGTTCCTCCGGAAGGGCCTCCCTGACATTTGGGGGCAATGAGTCGTTCAGTTTCGCCGCGAACCTGCTGGCCATGAAGGACCCCAACACAGCAAGGCCCAGCGCGCCGCCGACTGAGCGGTAGAACTGGGCGGCGGATGTCACCACTCCCAGCAGGTTGTGCGGGACGGCATTCTGCACGGAAATCGTGAAGCTGGGGAACGTGATGCCAAGCCCCAGACCCATGACGACGATGCTGCCGACTGCCTGCGCGAACGAGGTATCCGCCGTCATCCGGGACATGAGTGTCATTCCCGCGGCCATGATTGCTATCCCAATGAGACCCTGGATGCGGTAGTGCCCTCCGAAACGCGATAGCGTCTGCCCGGCAAGCGTCGCGGCCACCACCATGCTCAGCATCATCGGTGTTAGGAAAGAACCGCTGCTCGTGGCAGACGCGCCGAGCACACCCTGGAAGTACAGGGGCACGAAAATGATTGCCCCGAACATACCGAATCCCGTGATGAACACGGCAATGAGCGACACGGTCACGACTCGATTCGAATAGATGCCCAAAGGCATTATCGGCTCATCTGCCCTCTGCTCGACCAAGATGAACAGAGCAATCATGATCGCGGCGAAGCCGAGTATTCCGCCCGTCTGCAAAGACACCCAGTCAATGTGGACGCCTCCTAGCGATAGGCCAACCATGAGCGGCACGACGATAAGCACGAGAAGTCCCATGCCCGCAAAGTCGAGTCGCTGGGCCAGGCGGTCGGGCCTGATGTTTGGGAAGAACCGGATGAACAGGGCGATAACCAGTATGCTCAAGGGGACATTGACGTAGAAGATCCAGTTCCATGAGAGGTTGTCGGTAATGAATCCCCCAAGCGTCGGACCGATGACCGAAGAGAGGCCGAACACGCCCGCGACAATACCCTGGTATTTGCCCCGCTCAGCGGGAGGGAAGAGGTCGCCGACGGATGCAAAGGAGAGCGCCATGATGCTTCCACCACCGATGCCCTGAATCGCCCGGAATAAGATGAGCTGATTCATCGACTGGCTCGCACCTGCGAGCACCGACCGAGGAGAAAGATGATGATGCCACCAAGGAAAAAGGTCTTGCGTCCGTAGAGATCGGACAGCCTACCGACAATTGGAACGACGGTAATCGAGGCTACCAGGTATGAGGTGGTGACCCAGGTAAAGCGATCGAATCCTCCAAGGTCTGCGATGATTCGAGGCATGGCGGTGCTGACAACAGTCTGGTCGAGGGCCGCCAGAAAGAGAGCGAGCATGAGACCGCCCATCGTCAAGACGATCTGACGTCTCGGCATCGGTTTGAAGTCCGTCTCGTAGGTGTGTACCGCTTCGCTCGTTTCCTGCTTAGCGGGCCTCTCAGAGTCCGATGCCATGCTCACCTGAAGCTAATGAGGGGCTCGGCGTTCGATCGAATGCCGATGCGGGAATGCACATGGAACAATAATACGCCTCAAGTGGGAGCCGAACAATCAAACGTCTGGGGTACGGCCCACCCGCCTCGAATGGAATAGGTAATGGTTAGCATATCCGGCGAAAGGGGCGTAGTGCTCCTGGGCCCACTCACGGACCCGCCGTATGTCGCTGGAATGCACAGGGTGCGGTTTCGGGAATCTTTCGCGCAGGACCTGCAGGATGTGTGTATCCACAGGGAAGGCCTGCGGCTTTTCCATGCAAAAGAGCATGATGCAGTTCGCCACCTTGTCACCGACTCCGTCCAAGGTCATCAGCGTCTCGAGGGCGTCATCGAATGGGGTCTCGCGAAGCCTCATCAAGTCTATCGCGTCCGCTGCCACCTTCTCGGCTGCGGACGCGATGTAACGCGCGCGATAGCCGAGTCCCAGGTCGCGCAGGGCCTGTTCCCCCGCTTCTGCAAGTGCCTCCGGTGTGGGATAGGTATGGCGCGTTCTGTCACCCATCGATAGAGGTATACCAAAGGAACGGCACATGTCTTCGACGTTGCGCGTGATTCGCTGAACGTTGGAGTTCTGGGCGCAGAGGAAGGAGAGCAACGTTTCCCAAGGGTCTTGGCGGAGGACGCGCATTCCGTTGTAGCGTTCGACCGCGCCTCGCAACCCTTCGTCTCGAGAGAGAACGGCATAGACTTTGGACAGGTCTACGTCGAGTGAGAGGTAGTCCCGCAGGCGCGAAGCCATCGAGCCCTCATCGTCAAACGAAGTCACGAATTCAATTCCTTCACGCGCCCCTCTCAAGCATACGAACTCGCCGGATATGACCCCTTCATACCACTCTTCATGCTTTCGCCAGCGGAATGTCTGGCCGCTGAATAGCGTGCTTTCGATATTGAGGGGTACTCCGGCAAGCGATATGAATCCGGTTCTTTCCGTCGGCCTCGTCACCGTTGAAGCCACCGCCGTACCTCGTCGCCCAAGTCCTCGAGCCTGCACGTCTTGCGGGTTGCCGGCGGCAGCGAGCGGAGGAAGATCGAACCGTATCTGCGCGCAATGACCCTGCGGTCGAGAATGATTGCCACGCCGCGATCCGTCTTTGTGCGAATGAGTCGCCCGAATCCCTGTCGGAGCCTTAAGACGGACTGGGGAACGGCGTATTCCATAAACGAGTTTTCATAGAGTTCCGATCTCGCCTCGAATACCGGCTCGGTTGGCACGTTGAAGGGAAGGCGCGCCACCACCAAGGCCTGCAGGGAGTCCCCAGCAAGGTCAATGCCCTCCCAGAAGCTTGCAGTACCGAGAATGATCGACCTGGGATTCTCCCGAAATCGCCGGATGATCTGGTGGGGACTGCCGTCGTTCCCCTGGACAAGCAGTGTGATCCCCTCTGCCTGCATGGGGCCCTTCATCACCTCCGCAGCATCCCTGAGGGAGGCGTAAGACGTGAACAACGCCATTGTCCGACCTCCCGCAACCACGGCTGCGTCGCCTATAGCGAGAGCAGCAGTTTCCGTGTAGTGGGGCGCGGACGGCTCAGGCATGTCCGTGGGTACGCAGACCAGCGCGGAGCTTTCGAAATCGAATGGAGAGCCGAGCAACTTGTGCTCGGACTCGGCAAATCCCGTCCGCTCCTGGATGTGGTCAAATCTGCCATTGGAAGCGAGGGTTGCGCTCGTCATCACGACGGTCCGCTTGAGCGAATACAGCATTTCTTCGAGCCGCTCCCCGACGTGGAGCGGCGCTCCGTAGAGGGTCAATTCGTCTCCCCGCGCCGACTTCTCGACCCAGTAGATCCCGGTGTCCTTTGGTCGAACGACGAACTCCTCCATGTTCTGCCTGAACTCGGCCGTGGCCTGGGCGCTTCCGGATAGCTCGATTATGAGCGCCTCGTAGTTTCCGGTGTCATCGCTGTCGAGGTCCTTCAGCGTGGCAATCAGTGCGTTCAGTCCCATCTCCATGCTGGAGAGGCTGAGATTGACGTTCTCCCACACAGTCTCCAGGTCCGACCAAAGCGGCTGCCGCCTCGTTCCCTCCGTAACACGCATCTGCCGACCCGCCCGCGAGTCTCCGTTCACAAGACTGCCCAATAGCCCAAACAGGGCGGCGGTCCCCTCACGTAAGACCGGCAACACACCGGGCATCGTCTGTCCCACGTCCTGCAGAACATCCTTCACCCGATCGATGCCTGATGAAGGTTGGAGAGCTGTCATCGCACGGGCAATCAGTCCCCGGTCGCCCTGAAACTCCTCGAGATGGTCCCCAAGGGCCGTCCGGCTGACCTCGAAGCCCAGTTGCCTGGTGGCCTCCGCTTCGAGGTGGTGCGCTTCGTCGACAATGAGAACGTCGTATTCGGGAATGATGGTGCCGCCTGCTACAAGGTCGGTCAGCAACAGAGCATGATTGACGACAACGAGATGAGAGGCTTCCGCTCTCGCCCGCGAGGAGCGCAGGAAGCACACTCCGTCTCGACCCCTGCAGTCAAGGGCGCCCTGCGCGGAGAGGCGACTCCACGGACCGAGACTCCGTCGGCTGACGTTCAACTCGTTACGGTCACCACTGGAGGTGTGATCGAGCCATACGAGAATGCCCGAAAGCAGCCTCGCGTCCTCGTCGGACAGGCTGTCGCCGTTCTTCGCGTGAGCCCAACGTCTCAAGCAAAGGTAGTTTGCCCGACCCTTCAAGAGGGAATACCGAAGGTCGTCGGCACCGTTCGCACTCGTGATCGACAACGCATTGAGAAGCGTGGGGATGTCCTTTGAAATGAGCTGTTCTTGAAGGTTGATAGTGTTTGTGGAAACGACCACGCGTTTACCGTTCTCAAGGGCATATAGGGCGGCGGGCAGGAGGTATGCCAGGGACTTGCCGACACCAGTGCCGGCCTCGACGATCAGTCGCTGTCCCTCGTTAATTGCTTCGGCCACCGAGCGGGCCATTTCGACCTGCTCTTCGCGATGCTCAAATCCCGCAAGCACCTCTGCAAACGGCCCACTTTCCCCAAACAGCGCCGCGACCTCGTCCACGTCAATCGGGCCAACGCCATCGCGTGGCGGCAACGGCTGAGGATATCCCAATCGCTCCCTCAGCCTCTCCCTGTCGAATCCACCCTCGGATTCTTCGATATGATCCGTGACTGCCGCACGTCGCATCGCGGCAAGCTCGCGAAGGTCCACGGCCGGCTCGTCGAGACTCATCTGCGCCCTATTGCCCGGCCTCCCCCCGACGAGTTGGCGCAGCACGTATCTCAGCGCGGAAGTCGAGGACTTTGATGCGATATTCTGGATCTCTCTAAGCGTGTCTGGACCAGTGTCCTCCGCCATCTTCAGGAGGGCGACGAAGACCCTGCGAGTAGTCTCCGCATCGTCCGCGGCCCGGTGTGCCCTGACGACAGGTACGTCCAGCTGTTTCGCGAGACCCGTCAGGGAGTGGTCCGGCGACCAAGGAACGAACACCCTGCTGAGGTCGTACGTGTCGGATACCGCTCCATCGAACGGGAGGCCATGGCTGCGGAGGAACCCCAGATCGAACCCGACATTGTGTCCAACGACCGGAGCGCCATCGAGAAACGGAAGCAGGCCGACCGCAACCTCGGAAAATGGGGGCGCTCCATCGACGTCTCGCTGCGTGATGCCCGTGTAGTTTCGGATGAAGCTGCTGAGGCGCTCGCCCGGATTCACGAACGACTGGAAGACTCCCAGCACCTCGTCGCCCCGAAACTTGACCGCCCCAACTTCGATGATCCGGTCGCTCTCAGGCTCAAGTCCCGTTGTCTCAGTGTCGAGGGCAACCCAGACTTCATCGAGGGGAGAGTTGCGTGAGAGTGTCATGAGTCACGGCCCGGGGTTGTGGGGTGGCTTGCGGTCATCCTTTGTCCATCAAGAAATGCCACAGCTCTTCAAATCTGTCGCCCAGGGGAGGATCGAAGCGTAACACCGATTTCATGTCCCTTCCTCTCGATGC
This sequence comes from Dehalococcoidia bacterium, assembly GCA_963662435.1. GTDB lineage: Bacteria > Chloroflexota > Dehalococcoidia > Lucifugimonadales > VXLM01 > VXLM01. Next base: position 1,206,944 of record OY759598.1, read on the forward strand.
ATCGCCCATGTATGCGGGACAGGCCGCAATCGCCTTCGCCAACTCATCCTTGCTCATGCCCATATCGGTGGGCCTCCAGCGGACGCCGCATGCATCCAGGCGGTCCGTGATGGTCTCGGGGTCCTGGTTTGTGTGCCAGGCGATGATGACCGTCCCCAGCGCCGCGAGTTCCCCGTGTACCCAGCCCTTGTCGTTCGCCAACTCGGCCGCCACGATGAATGCGTGGTCTCCGTTCGGCGCGTCGGGGTGCGAAATCGACGTGCTGTCGCGGTCTTTAACCGCGTTCATGATGAGCTTAACGGTCGCAGGCGTCAGCGCGCCGTCGGCTGCCAGGGTTTTCGGTAGATTCTCGACAATCCGCTCGTGAAGGGAGTTCATTTCCGAGGCATAAGATTCGTCATAGGGCTCACCGATTCCCTCACGCTCCCTGTGCTTCCACTCGCAGATGGACGAATACCCGCACAGGACGTCACCTATGCCGGCGAGGTTCAGGTGATCCGGCGCGCTGAGGATGATGTCGTAGTCGACCAGCACGTACTCAGGATCGATCCAAGGCCAGTTCTTCATGTCGCCGAGGTTTCGCCCTTCCCACTCGGCGAAAACGCTGTGAATGATCGCTCCAGTCGATACGATAGTAGGTATCTGCACGATGGGCAGCTGCTTGCTGAGAGCGACGTACTTGGCTGCGTCCAGCACAAGCCCACCTCCGATGCCCACGACGAGTTCAAGATCGTCTGGCAGTTGGTCGGTGAACCGTTTCAGGTAGCCAAAGTCCATCGCTTCGGGATACTCCACAGTCACCGGGGACCGTGTCAGGTGCGGCTCCGTCATTCGATACGCGGTAGGTGAAGTAACGGCCACGTACCTCGGCCATTGAGAGCTCGTCGATCTGACGAGGTGGTTGCCGTATCGAATATCGTATTCGGACGCGGGCGTCATCTGATCAAAACCGCTCCAAGCCCCACGTGGCGGTCTCTTCATGTCCACCTCCCCCGCTATAGGCATTTGGTGTTCCCGGGAGCCAAGGGCTCCGGGGTCACGTTGTTGTCCTTGGAATAGCTAACCCTGGCGTATTGAACCGAATGCTGTAGACAGAAGTCATAGCCGCGACGTACATCGTCCGGTTGTCATCGTCACCCCATGCCATGTTGATTACCTGCTCCGGGAACTCGATCACTCCAATAACGTCCGCTTCCGGCGTCAAGACCCACAAACCACCCGGACCTGAGACGTACACCCTGCCAATAGAGTCGACCTTCATTCCGTCGGGGAATCCGGGTTTGTCCGATTCGGGGAAGGTAAAGAACCGCCTCTGGTTGGATAGAGACCCGTCTTCGGCAACGTCGAATGCGTCGATGTGGGCGGAAGGCCGGGTATTGATCTGATAGTACGTCTTCTCGTCCGGCGAGATGGCCAGGCCGTTCGGGTCTTCGAAGGGGTAGACCTCCTCGTGCACCTCACCGTCCGGGTCGATACGGTAGACGCCGTTATGCTCGAAATCCGCCTCGCCATCCTCGAGGCCGCCAACTCCCCTATTGCTGAAATAGAGGCTGCCGTCTGAGCGTCCGACCACGTCGTTAGGCCGGTTCAGCCTCTTGTCGCCGCAGTGCGTGGCGATGGCTGTCACGTTGCCCGCGGCGTCCATGCTCGTTACGGCCCGTGCCATCTGCTCACAGGCGACTACGTTGCCTCTCAGGTCGAAAGTCAGGCCCGTAGCGCGGTCGGTGTCGTCGCGGTAGATGGTCTTTTCCTCGCCAGGGACGACCTTCCATATTCGCCAAGGGCCTCCGACATCGGTGAACAACAGGTATCCATCAGGGTGCCACAGGGGTCCCTCAGTGAACTTGCACCCTGTAGCGACCATTGATATTTCCGGCGATTCCAGTAGATCGGTAACGTCCATCCGTGTCTCCCTTTACCAGCTATTGAACAAGTTATAACCTTTGTACCGAGAAAGAGCAATGCCCAAGCGCGTGTTCGGTGTCGCACGGAGGTCTGGAACGCCTCCCCTTCGTCAGCGATTCGCGGCCTCTACGAGGAGCGGCAACAGCCATCCGTAGATTCCAAGAAACGCCGCTGCGATGAGGGCCACACCCAAGACGACACGTCGCAGGAGCAATGCCGCTGGAACGGATATAAGGAGCGTTCCGAGGGCAAGCATGAACGTGTATACGAAGCTGCCGGTCCCAAGACCCGCTCCCGGAGCCTGTTTAACGCTGAGTCGGTAGAGCAGTCCCAACATGCCGCCCAGCAACGTAAACGTGGGGTACGAGATGACGACGAGGCCCAGCATCAGGGTCGTTGGGTTCACACGACGCACGAAGTCCCCTGCCCGGCTCCCGGTGTCTCGTGCGAGTGAGAAGACCATCACCGGCGCGACCGCAACGAACACCAGCATCAGCACAAGCCCCGCCACTGCCCCGGCGATGAAATCGACCAACAACCATCCTCCTAACCCTGTAATTCAGACGGAAGTATACGCCACCCAAGACATGAAAATGACAGTATCGTGTGATGACAGTGCCTCACGGGTATGGGAGAATCGAGACAGAATGATTTGAATGACCTCATCAAGGAGGAAAAAGATGGCAAGGACTGAAAGCAACAGCAGCCCACTTCTGTGGATCGGAGGCGTCCTGCTTGCTGCGGGAGCGCTGATCATCGGAGGGTTCTGGGTTTACGCGATCACGGCAGCCGAGGACATGCCTGTCCTCCTGCTCGTGGCCTTTGCCGCCGGGCTGATAGGATCGGCGGTACTGCTGGTTGCCGCCATTCGAGACAGAGTCAAACACAAGAAAGAAGAGCAATTCCTGGAGGTGGACAATTGATCGTAACAACGACCGACAACATACCCGGAGCTACTATCGTCGAGACGCTGGGGCTGGTGCGTGGGAGCACAGTGCGTGCCCGCCACATTGGCCGCGACATCATGGCGGGATTCCGCAACATAGTCGGCGGCGAAGTAGACGAGTACACCAAGCTCCTGGCGGAGGCCCGCGAGCAGTCGCTTCAGCGCATGATTGAAAGTGCCGAGGGGATGGGTGCCACCGCCGTTGTCGGCGTGAGGTTCATCACGGCGGGCGTTGCCCAGGGTGCGGCGGAGATCGTCGTGTACGGGACCGCCGTCAAGGTAGCATAACCAAGCTAAACGAAACGTACTCCCTAGACTTTTGGCTGCTGGTCAAATGCACTGTTCCAGGGTCAATGACAATACAATTGACCGTGACTCACCTCGCCAAGCAGGGTTTATTTCGCAGGGCGCGGGACGAGCGACTCGTGAGGCCCGGAACCCCTTGTTGGCTCAAACGCCTTCTTTGCTCGGCTCCGAATCCCGCTCTGACCTTGAGCGTTTCCAGGATATTCCCTCTCGCGGAAGGAAGATTGCCGCAACAATCGTGGGCGGGATGAAGAATAGCAGATGGACAATGACGGCAAATGGAAAGGCGTCGTCCTTGGCCACGTCTATGAGCCCCAGCACGAAGACAACCGCGAAGTGAAACGTCCCGATGCCGCTGGGAGCCGGGACCGCCGTCGAAAAGAAGATCGTTCCGATAATGACAAGGGTTGCCGTCAGTGCAGAGATCGGGAGGCCGATGGCATCAGATGCGATCCATGCGGAGACCCCGACCATTAGCCAGTACGCTAAGCTGACGGCGTATACCTTCAGCAATAGTTTCCAGTCCATGGCAAGTGCCCGCAAGGCATTGGAGAAGGCAACAACGAACGTGATCCGGCGAATCAGCCATAGGGACTCTCCTCTCCACGCCAAGATCTGCAGCGCTCCAACTAAGGTCAGTCCAATCGCTATAGTCCCCCACACGTAGGGCGCAAGGGGCCGCATCTCCGGAACGAGCATAAACGCAACACCGAAGATCAGCATACTGGACAGAAAGTCGACGGCCCGCTCCATGCCTATGGCCGCGAGCACGGTGGATGCCTTGAGTCCGTCCTTTATCGTTAGGACGGCAATCTGCGTGACTTCACTCGCCACTCGCAGGGGCATGATATTGCTGAGTCCCAATCCCTCGTGCTGGACGATGAAAAGCCTCTGTACTGTAGGCTTAGGCTGAGGGAACAACATCCGCCAGCGCGCGGCTCGAAGCACACCTGATCCCATGAACACCGCAAGCGAGAGTATGAGCATCAGCGGAGAAACTCTCGCAAGATGGTCCACCACGAGACCCCAGTCGAGACCTCGTATCGCGAACCACCCCAGCCCTGCACCTATTCCTATGCCTAGCGCGAGTCTTCCGTATGTGAGCGCTGCGCGTTTCAAGTACGATAGTTTAAGCGAAGACGAAAATCGGCCATAATATTGGCGAACGGTTTAATGCGGGCCCGTACAGGCAGCCGCACCAGAAATCCTCGCCGGTAACGACGATGATAACACGGGACACCTCACCTCCGCTCATTGACACGCACTGCCACCTGGACGCCTACGACTCGGACATCGAGGTCGGGGAAGTCCTGGCACGCGCAACGGCGGTAGGGGTTAGACTAATCGTTAACGCGGGCACGACTGTCGACTCCTCCCGTCGCTGCGTCCAACTGACACAAGCCTTTCCCGAACTGTATGCAGGCGTTGGCATCCATCCGATGGACCTGACCGGTCCCGTTGACGAGTGCGTCTATGCACAGCTGCACAAATGCGCTACGTCTACAGACAAGGTCCTCGTTATCAGCGAGATCGGTCTCGACTTCATGGAGAACATGCCCGACCGAGCGATGCAGTACCAGGCGTTCCGCGAGCAGATCAGGCTGGCTCGCGAACTTCGATTGCCCATCGTGTTTCACAGCAGAGAAGCCCATGATGACGTGCTTCGCGTCCTCCGCGAGGAGCGAGCCTACGAGGTGGGCGGCACGATGCACTATTTCCAGGGAGATCTGGATACAGCGCGCGCGGCAATAGATCTCGGCTTCTACATCTCGCTGGCCAAGCCCTTGCTCCGCCTTCCGCAACTGCAAGCCGTAGCGGCCGAGTTGCCCCTAGAGAATATAGTGCTGGAGACCGATTCAGCACCTCAGCCGTTCAAATCGAAACGCGACAGGTGGACGGAGCCACGTCATTTGCAGGACATAGCCCAAGAGCTGGCAGAGCTGCAGGGAACGGATGTCGATCACATTCGGGTAACAACCACGGAGAATTTCTTCAGGATGCTTGGTGCCCTGGGAGGCAAGGTACGGGCTTCCGTCCTCGGATAGCCCTCTCAACCGGCCTATCCCTCCGGCATGGCAACGACCGTATCGAAATATCCGGACAGCAGGATTCCCGGCAAGAGCTGCATTCCCACCACCCACCCTAGGGAACCGTCCATGATCGCCCCTAACCAGTCCGACTGACGGATCTCCTGGAGAGCGATGATCCCTGCTACGAGCATCCATATTGTCGCGATATTGAAGAAAAGACTTTCCAGTGGGGTGAAAGCTGTGAAGAAGAGGAGGATTCCAGGTCCGAAGCAGATGCCGAGCACGCGAACGATCTCTCGAAACGTCACCTGGTCTCGCTGGAAAATCCGTCCGACTCCATAGGCGATTCCCGCCCAGATCAGCCATCCGACCATGAACGTAATAGCCGCGAACCACACTCCAAGAAGCCTGTCCCCTACCGCGCCCGCTTCGAGCCCCTGCTCGACTGACTCTCCCAGCGAGCTTGACTGCCCCACCGCGTAGGCGATTCCCGCAAGAATGACAATGCCAAGAGCGTTCAGGATGGCCTGCTGGTCGCGCAGCACTTCACGGTATGTCGCTCGATTGAATTGAGCGGCCTTGATGGCCCTGTAGAGCATTGCACGCATTGGGTCGTACTATCCTTGTCGGTCGGAATTGACTCGACCGATGGTACCCAAACCCACATGCCGCGTAAAGCGCAAGAGCCTTGCTTTCACCACTCAATGTAGGCGGGAGTCCATTGGATAGGTTACTGAGGCTGGGCTCCCAACTTAAGCCGCTTCCATACGATCCCCGATGTGATATCTTCCTTCAAATTTCTCACATCTGAGGGCACACCATGAAAGAACTGCCGCTTGGCAAGCTCTACTACGAAATAAGCAGACACAACCCACCCGCTCTTTCGGTTCGCCCCGGCGAGACGGTGCGCATCGAAACCGAGGATACCTTCAATGGCCTCGTCCGAAAGGAGGGCGACCATCGGGATCTCGCAAAGAAGCCGCAGGGCAATCCTCAGTCAGGGCCGATCTGGGTCGAGGGAGCGTCGAAGGGAGACACACTGGCCGTCCATATCGAGACCATTGAGGCTCGGATTGGACAGGCCGCCAACGACATGACGTGGGCGCGTCGCGGTCTCGCTGAGTTTCTCGGGCACGACATACCCGTCAATACCCGCATCGCACCTGTGAAGGACGACAAGGTCTGGTGGAGTTCGGACGTAGCCCTGCCATACCGGCCCATGATCGGCACCATCGGTTGCGCTCCCGATTTCGGAAGCCCGACGACGAGTCCTGCCGGTGACTACGGCGGCAACATGGATATCAAGGAGGTTACCGATGGCAGCACCGTCTTCCTGCCCGTCTATGTCGAGGGTGCGTTGCTTCACCTGGGCGACGCGCATGCAGCCCAGGGGGACGGGGAGCTTTGCGGGACTGCCCTTGAGATGCCCGCGACCGTGACCATGAAGATTGACCTGCTCAAAGGCCGGACGATCCACCGACCACGCATTCGCTCCAAGTACGAGATCATGACTATTGCCACGGGACGTCCAATGGAGCGCTCCGTAGCCCAGGCTTACTCCGACCTCATCCTGTGGATGGAAGAGGAGTTCGGAGTGCCGAAGTGGGACGGCCTGAGCCTCTGCACGATGGTTGGAGAAATCTCGGTCGGCTACCACTTCATAGGCACCGTCGCCGCCAAGATAAAGCTGGAGTACGTCGAGGCCGCGTCGCGAGGGTGACGCGTCAAATCCCCTTCCATCACTTTTCCGCCGCACATCGCATTGACGCGTCCAAGCTCCGCCAAATACCATCAACGCATGAGTAAACCTGCGAAGACGGGTCTTGCGGCCGCCTTCATCCTCTCCATGCGACCGAAACAGTGGTCCAAGAACCTGCTCGTCTTCATGGCACTCTTCTTCACGGTCGAGCAGGCGTGGCAGCCGACAGAGATCGAGAACGCCCTCGAACTACTTGGTAAGTCTGCTTTGGCGTTCCTGCTTTTTTCCGCCCTCAGCGGAGTCATTTACCTCGTTAACGATCTGTTGGACATGGAGGAAGACCGGCGACACCCAAGGAAGCGGCTCCGCCCCATTGCCTCCGGCGCGCTGCCTGTTTCGGTCGCGATAATCGGAGCCGTAGCGATAGGCGTCCCCTCGCTTGTGGCCTCCTATTTCCTCGAACCACTGTTTGGACTCATCACCGCCATCTATCTCGCGACTATGCTTCTCTACTCCTTCGGACTCAAGAGGATCGTAATCGTCGACGTGTTCACCATCAGCTCGGGGTTCATTATTCGCGCGGTCGCCGGGGCCGTGGTCATCGGCACTCCCATATCTCCCTGGCTCTACATTTGCACCGGGCTCGCCTCGGTGTTCATCGTTCTGTCCAAGCGACGCAGCGAACTGTCTGCCGCCGGAGACCAGGCGCCCGAACAGCGGGGTATCCTAGCCGCGTACACCCTCCCCATCCTCGACCAGCTCATTACCGTTGCGGCGTCCGCCGCTCTCGTTTCCTACACGATCTACACCGTCGCTTCGGAAAACCTGCCCGAAAACAACTCGATGCTCCTCACCGTGCCGTTTGTAGTCTACGGGCTCTTTCGCTACATGTACCTCGTCCAGCGCAAGGGCCTCGGTGAGACTCCTGAGGACATCGTCCTCACCGACACACCTCTGATAGTGGCAATCGTCCTCTGGCTTGCGACGGCAGGGGGCGTGCTTATCGCCTTCCGGGGATGAATCACTTTCACGACGTTGTCCCGTTTGGTACCTTATGCACGTGTTCTCAATCTCGGCGAACGGAAGGCGAATGAAGCGTGGCACCGCCTGACAGCGTATTCGGAGTGCTTCCGACATGGGCCGCGCTGTACACTCTGGCGCTCTTGGCGTTCGGAGCGGCAGGATACCTCCTCTATCGCAGGGTCTTCCGACTGATACTCCTCGGCCGTCCCGCCAATCGCTACGACCGACCGGTCGAACGCATCATCGGCGCGATACCTCTCATTTTCGGCCAGCGCAAGGTGCTCCAGCGGGTTTCCCTTCGAGGCGATCTCTCCGGCATCGCCCATTTCTTTATCTTCTGGGGCTTCCTATCGTTTACCGCGAGCTACGTTGTTTTCATATTTGGAGATGCCGTTTGGCCTGAGTTTTCCGAGACGGTCCTTACGGACACCGGCGTCCGGGTGGCTGCGATATACCTCGACCTACTTGCCACGGTATTTCTCGTCGTCCTAGTATGGGCAGTGGTACGCCGGTGGATCGTCACTCCCAAACGCCTCAGCTTCGACCTGACGCAGAAGTGGGAGTCGGCCGTCATCCTTCTGCTCATTGCGGGGCTCATGGTACTGTCTCTCCTTGCCGAGGCCATGTATGTCGCCGCCGGCGGAGATGGTCCTACGGCCTCAGCGATCGTCGGCTCTGCGCTCGGCAACACGCTGTCGGAAATCGGTATTAGCAGCGACCTCGCCAATGCCCTACACGGCGTCGCGTGGTGGGCACACGTCGGCATCATCCTCGGTTTCGCCGTCTACATTCCGATGTCGAAGCATATCCACCTGATCGGCGCACCGCTCTCGTTCATATTCCGCTCCCTCGAGCCGCCGGGAACTCTTGCCACACCACTTGACCTCGAGACTGCAGAGGTATTCGGCGCGGCGAACGTGCCGGACTTTACCCAGAAGCAGCTCTTGGACGGCTACGCTTGCGCCGTATGCGGACGTTGCACCGAGGTCTGTCCGGCCAACATCAGCGGCAAGACCCTCTCGCCCATGCACATTGCCGAGAACCTCAAGGAGCACCTAGTTGAAGCGGGACCGGGAATAGTCAACGGCGAGAACGGCGAAGCCCCGCCCCTGATAGGCCCTTGGATCGGTCAGGAGGCACTTTGGGACTGCCTCACCTGCGGCGCTTGCGTGCAGGAGTGTCCGGTCGGGGTGGAGCACATTGACATGATCGTCGATATGCGTCGGAACCTGACGATGGAGCGGGCCGAAATCCGGAGACCGGCATGAACGCCCTGATGAGCATGGAGCAGCGGGGCCACCCCTGGCGCGGCACGACTTACACGCGGACCGATTGGGCCGAAGGGCTGGAAGTGCCGACCCTCGCGCGACACCCGACCGCTGAGGTGCTCTTCTGGGTAGGTTGCACGGGAGCGCTGGAGAAGCGGAGTCAGAGCATCGCCCGCGCCATGGCTTCTGTCCTCAAGCGCGCCGGCGTCGACTTCGCGATTCTGGGCAACGAAGAGGGATGCAGCGGCGACCCCGCAAGGCGCATGGGCAATGAGTACCTCTATCAAATCATGGCCCAGCAGAACATCGAGACTCTCACGCGGTACGATGTCAAGAAGATCGTCACCATTTGCCCGCACTGCTTCAACACCATCAAGAACGAGTATCCCCACCTGGGCGGAGACTACCAGGTCCTTCACTACAGCGAGTTTGTCGCCGACCTCATTGCGAATGGCAAGCTGAAGCCCCTCGTCACCATCGACACCGCCATGACCTACCACGACTCCTGCTACCTCGGGCGCCACAACGGCGTGTACGACGCCCCTCGCAGGATCGCGGAGGCAATCCCCGGACTGGAACTCCGCGAGATGAGCAGATGCCGTGACAGGGGCTTCTGCTGCGGGGCCGGGGGCGGTCACATGTGGATGGAGGAGAGTCGCGGAAGGCGGGTCAACCACATCCGCACCGAGCAGTTCCTCGAAACCGGCGCGAATACCGTGGGAGTCTCCTGCCCCTTCTGTCTGCAGATGTTCGAGGAGGGTATCCAGTCCAGCGACGCCGCCCCAAGCGGGACAGAGGCCAAGGATCTTCTCGAGATTCTCGACGAGAGTCTAGGCTAAGTTGCTCAGCCTCCCCCGTCCCGCCGCCGTCGCCTTCGATCTCGACGGCACGCTCATCGATACGGAATCGATCCTCATCGAGGCGCAGCGACAGACACTCAAGGCCCTGGGTATTCCTGAGTTCGCCACGGATCATCCGAGGACATTCGGCATGGGCATGGAGCCAGGACTCACGCGCGTTTGCGAGGTCTACGGTCTGGACTACCCGACAGCGCTGGAGGTGTTCAAGCCGACGTGGGAACGACTCTCGGCGACGGAACTCAGTCCTATGCCTGGCGCGCGCGCCCTATTGATGAGGCTCAAAGTTGACGGTATTCCCATGTCCCTAGTGACATCCGCAGACCCCGTGCATGCCCGGAATGGGGTGGCGGCCATCGACGTGCCGGGAGCCTTCGAGTGTCTCATTGACTCCGACATGGTTTCGCGCCTCAAACCCTCGCCGGAACCCTATCTGAAGGCCGCGGACTGTCTCGGCGTCGCACCCGAGGACGTGCTGGCCATCGAAGACTCAGGATCGGGTGTAGATTCGGCTATTACTGCCGGAATGATGTGCGTCGCCGTTCACGCCGAGATCGATGACCGTCCCGAGCTAACAACGGCGCACTTCAGAGTGCGGTCGCTTGAGGAGCTCGCTCCATTCACTTAGGCAAGATCGAGCCTAGGCGGTCACCGCCTCCGGACCGTCAACCTCCGCTCCGCGTTCAAGCGCCACACCGATCAGATCGACCAATTGCCTTGCCGATTCCCTTGTCAACTCAACGGCCACACGAGCGCCAAGCCCCTCCGCCTCGTTCACAAAATCGATGTTCAACGCATGCTCGATGGTCATGTGAGCGGGATGGTCGTACGACACGTTCACCTTATTGACCTTGATCCAGCCCGGAGTTCCCTTGCCGCTGCCAACTATGGCTGCCTGCTCAGCGATCATGGTGCACATTTATTCAGTCTCCTCTATCTATTCTGGCCGGAAATGCCCTGGAGTCCGCTACGAGAGATGCTTGGCCAGGAACGTAAGTGTCTTGTCCCAACCGTCGACCGCCTGTTCCTGGCAGTACACCGAACGGTCGTAGTAGAAGAAGCCATGCCCCGCGTCGGGGTACATGTGGAACTCATACTCCTTGCCGTGTTGCTTCAGAGCCTCTTCGTGCATAGCCACCTGCTCCGGTGATGGGCTGGAGTCCTCCTCGCCGAATAGACCCAAAACAGGGCAGGAAAGCCCTTCAGTGTAGTCAATGGGCGCCACAGGGGTCTGCGGTGTAAGCGTGGACTCCGGCATCACCACTCGCCCACCCCAGCAGTCGACTATCGCGTCGAACCCTTCCACCTGGGATGCTGCCAGCAGGACGTGACGTCCGCCTGAACACGTTCCGAATCCTCCAACTTTCCCACTGGAGCTTGGAAGCGAGCGCACATATTCCATCGCCGCAGCCAGATCGCCCACGGCCTGATCGTCTGCAACACCGCCCTCGGAGCGAATACGAGCCGCGACGTCGTCAGGGGTGCCGTGTCCCGTGCGGTGGTACAGGTCCGGGCAGATTGTCACGTAACCGTGATGCGCGAACTTCCGCGTGGCCTCGCGGTACCACTCATCCCACCCAGGCATGTGATGTGCCAGCACCATGGCAGGATAGGGCCCCGGCCCCAACGGTCGTGCCAAATACGCATTTATCACGTCGCCACCGTGACCCTGAATCGTGATCGTCTCGGCGATCATCCCCTCGTACATGTCCGTCGTATACATCTTGCCCCTCCACGAACTTTCTCAGGATGGCTAGAGCTTGCCGCCGTATCACTGGTATGTCAAGGGTGGCGCCCAAAATGAACGTACGGCGTCAGGAAACGAAACCTGTGCAGACCTGGAACGCCCTACCCGTCCCCGCCTGAAGCCGGTTCGACCCTCGGCGTCGACCGAGAGGGCCTCTGGAAGTAAACGAGGAGCGCACCAAATAGGAGTATTCCCACGACGACCAGCGTGGACAGTTCAAAGCCCTCTATGAAGAAGACCCGTGAGGACTCGAACGGAAGGAGTTCCACTCCCGCCGGAACTGCGATTCCTAGCGCAGCAGCAGCAGCCATTGCCCCGAAAGCATGCCCGAATTCGCGGGACGTCTCCAGCATCCCTGAGGCGAATCCACGATGCTCAAGAGGAAGGGAGTTCATAATGTGCGCGTTGTTTATCGGGTTAAAGATGTTCGTTCCTATCGACACGGGAAGCATGAAGAGGGGCAAGGCCCAGAAGCTAAGGCTCGGAGCAAACTGGCTCAGGCCAATGAACCCAACAGCGATGATCAACATGGCCCAGAGACGAAGGTACTGAGGACGGTAGGTGTCGTATATCCAGCCTGCTACCATCGGCATGAACAGGCCCAGCGTCTGCCCCGGAAGCAATACGACGGTAACGAACAGGGGAGAACGCCCGAATCCCTCTTCTACCAGAATCGGCACCAACGTCATGGTGCCCAGCATCGAGGCGTGATAGATGACGTTCGAGCCGAGCGAAAGAGAAAACTCACGCTTGCGAAACAGCCCCATGTCCACGACGGGATTTGTCACCCTTCGTTCCACCAGCACGAATCCCACCGCCAGCGCTATGAACAACACGTGCATCGGTACGTGGTAGCTGAGCGCGTCGGGTGAAGTGTACGATTCCTGCCCGGGGTGAAGGTGGCTCCCACCCAGTATGAAGACCATCCCGGTCACGAAAAGCATCGCCGCGCCGAACCAGTCCAGCGGCCCCTCCGCGCCCTCGACTTTCGGCTGCACCTGCTTGGCCGCCTGTCGAGCAAGGGGAATGGACAGCCAGATCGCGATGATCCCCAGGGGTATGAACGTCGCGAATATCAGCTTCCAACTGAGGAAGTGCAAGAACGCGCCAAAGAGCGCGAGTCCAATCAGTGTTCCGAACCGCGCCCCGATTATCGGGACAGCAAATGCGCGTCCCCGCTCTTCCGGAGGGAATGCGACCGCAAGGATGGCGTTGGCGTTGCCCATTATCATCGCTGAGCCGATCCCTGTCAGACCCCGAAGGGCGATCAGATGCCACAGCTCTTGTGAGAAGGTGAGAGCTACCGATCCGACCGTGGCGATGACGATGCCGATGAAGAAGACCTTGACATGGCCGTAACGGTCCCCGAGTCGGGCCATAAGCATCACCAACCCGCCCAGCATCGCCAGGTACACAACGACCATCCAAGCGACATCGCCGATGGAGGCGTTGAAGTACTCCGCGAGCGTGGGAATCGAGAGTGCTACCGGCAGACTGGAAAGCTGAACCAGCATGTAAGCTGACGACAGTGCGATAAACACGGCTCGCCGTTCGCGTGTCGAAAGGAGCGGTCTCAGTACACCAAAGATGGTAGCGACCATTATCACGCATTATTTCAGCGACGCGGCCTCCTGTCCAGACGTTCGCCTGAGGCAGATAGTCATCCCAGTGAAAGAGGGGCTTCCAGCCTGTCTTCTGTTTTCAAAGCCAACACGTTGGATCCCCCCTTCCGCTCCCTTGGAAACCGGCCTATGCCGGTATGATGATAGTTTTGCGATCTTCAAGAGTGTGGAGCCATCTTCGGCCTGAAATCCAGACTCTTGCCGTTTGGGATTCTCAGCCACGGAAGTGAATGACCCGTCATTGGCAGTGTTTCGGCGCAACCCTTTGACCCAACGACTCATTTGCTCTGATAACATGGGGGCACCAGGAACTCAGCGGTATTGCAATGCCAGTCCTACGTCTTGATGAACTCAGCATAGTACGACAGCACCTGGAGACCTACGTCCGGCGCGACGTAACTGTGACGCTCTTCACCACGTCGAGCGCAGGCATAATCATCCCTGGTCGCGAGTGCGCGGCGTGCGGCCCCGTCCAGGATTTGCTCGAAGAGGTGACGGGCCTGTCAACGAAACTAACCCTCAAGACGGTCGACTACTACAGCGGTCAGACGGAGGCGCGCGACTCAGGTATTGGCCGGATACCGGGTTTCACGGTAGGTCGCAATGGAGAAGGACGGATGCGGTACTTCGGGATGCCAAACCTGCGGCAGATGCCCGTACTCGTGTCCGCCTTAGTCCGCGCGGCCGAAAAGTCGTCGCCTCTCAAGCTGGAGACGAGGAGGCGGATTCGCCGCCTAAGTGAGGCCGCGCACATTCAGGTATTCGTCACTTCGGACAGCGACCACTGCGCGGATACGGCGATGGCCGCCCTAGCAATGGCGGCGGAGTCCCCCAAAGTTACAACCGACGTGGTGGACGTTGGTACATTCCCAACCCTCATCGACATGCACAACATCCGTGGAGTCCCTGTGACCGTGATAAACGGGCGAGTCTCTTTCACGGGGGCGATGAGTGAAACCATGCTCCTCAAGCAGGTGCTCCGTGCTGCCGGAGAGGCAGAAGCAGGCGCCGAGCAGATTGTGAATCACTCTAACGAAGTGACTATGCTCCACCTAGGAGCGCGAGGCGCGGGCACGACACTTAGATAAAGCCAGTCCTCGAATTCGGTAACCATATTGAGAAAAGAACGTTTAGAGGAATATGGGCAAGCAAACTACCATGACGTCTAGACTTACGAAGATCCTCATTCCACTCTCAGCGCTGGTCCTGCTCGTAGGAACCGTCTTTGCACTTTCCGACCGGACGGTGTCGGCCCAGAGTGCGTCTCCTTCGTTCAAGGTGACGGAGTCGAGTGTCACGAGCGAGTTCCCCGAGGGCTATCGAGTCAAGGTCGCCGTCGAAGCGGAAAACGACATCAAGCAGATAGCAGTGCGCATGAGGATCGGCCAGCGTACTCGTGAAGTGTACGAGTATATGGGCGACGAGGGCGGGGAGGTGGCCGGCGGCAGGGGCAGGACGGAAGAATTGACGCCCGGCAAGTCGGTAAGGGCGGAGCTCTTCAGGCGCACGAATGCAACGGCGACTTACATACCGCCTGGTACCATTCTCACCTACAACTTCGACATCGAAGACGTGGAAGGCAACAAGTTCGAGACCGAGCCGGAGCAATTCGTCTACACGGATGTTCGCTACGAGTGGAAGGAGCTCACGGAAGGTCTCGTGACGGTCGCCTACCACGGGCCGGTTGAGAAGCGAGCGAGCGACGTGCTCGATACTGCCACCAGGGTCATTGATCTGATCAGCCCGATATTCGGCGCGGTCCACAGGGACCCGATTCGCATCAGCATGTACAACAATGCGGCCGAGTTGGTCGACGCCTATCCCCCACGCTACGGGGCAATCGGGCATGGGGTGATCGTCAGCGGGCAGGCCCATACTCAAGAGGGCCTGGTGATGATCGAGGCCGGCGGACGTGATGCCCTCGGCACGACGGCCCACGAGATCACGCACATCATCATTCACCGCGCGACCTTCAACCCGAGAGCGCAGAACATGCCCTCATGGCTCAACGAGGGTCTTGCGGAGTTCGGCAACATTCACGCGACCATCGGGTATGATCTTGCGCTGGAGTTTGCGGTCCAGACCGACCGCGTGCTCCCGATGATGTTCATGCGCGGTCAGCCGAGCCAGGGTGAAGACATCATCATATTCTACGGACAGGCCCGCAGTGTCATTCGCTGGCTCTTCCGTGAATTCGGTCCCGAGAAACTGAACGAGTTCCTCTCTTATATCAGGCGAGGGCAGGATCTCGACCGCGCATTCACAAATGCCTATGGCGGGGATCGCGTTGCGATTACCAATATGTGGCGCGAGGAAATCGGAGCAAAGTTGTATGAGCCGCCCTCGAGCGACAGGGTGAAGCCCACTCCCGTACCCCAAAGAACCCTGGGGCTGTTCAGTCTGACCCCGCAAGCGGGAACGCAGAACATAGGGAGCCAGCAGGCGGAAGAGGACGCAACTCCGGAGCCGGAATCGACGCCAACGTCAGTCGAAGCCGAGCCGTCACCTACGCCGATGCCTGCATCGGACGATGGTGAGGATGAGGAGGAACCTGCGCCTGCCGCCGGTACCGGGTGCTTCGCTCCCCTGCAATCGGCAAGCGCTCTTGATCTGACCGGTGTGGCTGTCGTTGCGGGACTGGCCTTCCTGGGAGTCCGACGGCGGTTTTGGCCCCTCGCCCGTTAGGTGGATGAAGCCGAAAGACTCAAGGCGATTCGTTCGACCGTTAAATTGCCCGTTTCTCGGACGTAGTCGGCCTCGCGCCCTTGAGAGAGGTCGCGGTGACGCCATGACGACGCCGACTTGTTTCTGGTAAAATGTGCGCCCAACGCAAGGCGGAAGTATATGTCGATAGTGACTCTCAGCGGACTCACCGGGGGAGGCGCGCGCAGGCTGGGCCCGGTCATTGCGCAGCGTCTGGGGGCTGATTACGTCGACCGTCTGATACTCACCGACGCCGCGCGTCACGTCGGCGCGACGGTCGCCGCCCTCCATGAACGTGAAGAACGGCCCCCTACCCGTGGCGAGCGCTTCACTGGGATGGTGCAGCGCATCTTGGAACGTGCAGCCGTTAGCGGCGCGGCCGGTGATCCCTACTTCGGTCCCAGTGCAGTCTCTCTGTTGACCGAGGAGTTCGAAGAACTCCCCCAGCCAACCATCACCAGGGGCCACGAGATCGAAGACGAAAAGTACCATGATGCTCTGTCGCAGGTGATCCACGACCTCGCTAATACCGGAAACGTGGTCATCGTGGGGAGGGGCAGTCCTGTGATACTTGGGGATATACCAACGGCGCTTCGCGTCGGCACAGTCGCCGACCGGGAAGACCGCATTGCAAGGATCATGGAAGTCGACCGGCTGGACCGCGAGGAGGCCGAACAGACCATCATCGATCGTGACCAGGCACGCGCCTACTACTACAAGCGGTACTTCAACATCGACGATCCCGATGACCCGAATCTCTATCACTTCGTCCTCAACACGAGCGATCTTGGGATCGAATACGCGACCACCATTGTGATTGAAGCCGTCCGCGCGCTGGAGGCAGGACGCGTCAGGAGCGCGGACGCCAATGCACCATAGGGCGTTCTCGATGGCGCATAGAATGTGACCCGTTTCGATGTAAGGTGATAGCAGTGCCATGATCCGAGAAAGGCGGGCTTGTCACGCGGAGGCATTCCCAGGGACGTGACCAAATCCCGTCCACGTAACATAACGAAGAGGCATACCGTACGTCCCTTGAGAGCCATTCAAAGTCATGGCACAGGACCGACAGAAACACCACCCTACTGCCCGGCAGTTCTCATGGGCCTTTTCCTGCTGTTAGTGCTGTTCTGACTCGTACAATTCTTTGCGTCCTGGATTCGGGTTCCCAATGGCGACTGATTGAATAGCAGTGGACTACGTGAATGTGAGGAGGGATCAACATGGTAGATGGCTTCAATCAAGTATCAAATGATCACCTGACCGCCAGCGAAGCCCAGCGCCATGCCAACATGGCCGAAGCGGCCTTGCGTGCCGAGCAGCATGTCCAATCGCCATCAAAGCCGCAATCACAGGCATGGGACCGTTTGTACTTGATTGCGAGAATCGCGGCCCCGGTGATTGCCGTCATAGGGCTTCTGGCCATGGTCGGATTCGCCGTTTGGGTGGCCGTGTCTTCAGGGTGATGCATATCGATGAGTGAATTGAATCAACGCCAAGACCATCCGCGAAAGACCCCCAGGTTCGGGAATAGGTCTGTTAGGTTACTCTCGGCCCTCTTGCTTCTCATCTTGATTCTCGTGGTGATATTTATCCTAGTGGAGCACCTGAGATCAAGCGGTGGAATGAACATTACTCCGTGAGGCAGGTTGCTCGGGGGACTTGCCCAACTCGACTCTGGGCGACAGAGTTTACCGCCGTCGAGTCAAATAGTTCCAGCTTTCGACTCTCTTGAGTTGCTGTTCGAGTTGTACTTGAAAATCAGGCCGTTCTTGGTAGAGCGTTGGGTTTCGTCCCGGACCGCTGTCAAGTCGAATGACCTAAGGAGACGTCACCATGGCCCCGACTGTCGACCCCTAACTGTCGACCCCTACTGGTATCTCGCAAAGGGAGCAGAGAGTCTCAAACTCAGGCTTCAAGACTTGGAGCGTGCGAGGGTGAACGAGAATCATGCTGAGTCGATGGGCGCCGGCAGATCTAGGGAACCTCTGAACAACCAGCTGTGGAGTTGGGCTGAGTTGATTGTAGGCGTTTTCGGAGATGTTGAGCCTTTACTTGGAGCTTAGGTGGGGTTATTTCGTCCTGCTTTTGCCTCTGGCGGGACATCTTCGTCCCTGTCAGCCCTGATTGGGCCCACGTATACAAGGTCACTCACACTGCCAAGTATCGCTCGGCTCTCATCAGGTTGGCGAACCCCAGCAGCAATGCCAGCCGCTGCGTGTTCTTGGCCAGCCCTCGGTAGCGGACCTTCGTGTAGCCAAAGCGCCTCTTGACGTACAGGAACGGATGCTCCACCTTCGCCCTTACTGATGCCTTGCGCTTCTCCCTCGCCGCATCATCGCTCCCAACCTTCAGTTTTCGACGCTGACCAGGCCTCATCGCCACCTGCCACTCCACCTCCAAGTCTCGATTCTCAGGCCTCTTGTCCACCCCCTGATACCCCGCATCACCCCACACTTGTGTCTCCCCACCGTGCAGTAACCGAGGCGTTTCAGTCACGTCATGCACGTTCGCCGGCGTTGTGGACACGCTATGCACCACTCCCGTCTCAGAGTCCACTCCGATATGCAACTTCATACCGAAGTGCCACTCGTTACCCTTCTTGGTCTGGCGCATCTCAGGGTCGCGCTCCTTACTCCGATTCTTCGTCGACGACGGCGCGGCGATGATGCTCGCGTCCACTATAGTCCCCTCCTGTAGACGAAGTCCCTGAGACTCCAGATGACGGTTTATCTCCTCCATCAGGCCCGTGCCCAACTCGTGCTTGTCCAACAGATGGCGGAAGTTCAGGATCGTCGTCTCGTCCGGCAACGGCCCAGATAGCCTCAGACCTACGAAGCGTCTCACCGACTCGACCTCGTAAAGCATGTCTTCTATCCCGGGGTCGCTCAGGTTATAGAACAACTGCACGCAATGTATCCGAAGCATCGTCGACAACTCATAGGGGCGCCGACCACGGCCAGCCTTGGGGTAGAACGGTCGGATGCGCTCTTCCAACTCTTCCCAAGGGATCAGACCGTCCATGCGTTCAAGAAACTTCTCCCTGCGAGTCTTTCGCTTCTTGCCCTCGTATTCCAAGTCGGCGAAGGTTGGCTGGTCCATCGAATCTCTCCTCGGCTATCGTGATGACCCCCATGATACTATGCCTTAGAACATAGACTTGTTCAGAGGTTCCCTAGACGCTGGTTGTGGTTGATGTTCATTTTCGTGACGATAGTCGCTGCGTTGTTTGTCCTTTTCCAGTTGTCAGGCGCCTCCGATGCGATGCCTTCTTTCTGGTAACACGAACCGCTTTGGGTGCAGCATGGAATCCTTTAGTGGGATTCCGGAAGACACCTTGCAGGTCGAAACATGAATCCGGAGCAGGAGCAATTCGACTCTCCAAGCTTCGTTGCCAGTCCCCGCACGGAAGACTGGGCATTTCCTGAAAAATCACACGATCGTGTGATTACAAGGGCCGAATGGATGCCTTATGCTGGGTACCAGAGGAAGGTTAGGGCATAAGCGAGTCTGCAGCAAAACCATAAGGAGGTGTCACCATGGCGTATGTACCTGATGCCAAACTGCGTACGGAAGAAGGCGCCCAGAAGCACGGTTACCGGTTGGAGGACCTTGAGCGTGCAGAGGAGAATGCTCGACACATACGGGCCGTTGGCGGCAAGTCACGGAGGTGGATGTGGGCCCTCGTGGCGTTAGTCGTAGTCGTAGCCGCCGCCGCGGTCATCTATCAATTTGCCGGGCCTTCCGACCTGGCTATGCCGGCACGATAGTCACTCGCCCTTGGCAGCAGCTATAGTTACGCGACCCCGAACGCTTCCGCGATCAGGCGGTATGAGCGGACGCGGTGATCGAGTCGGTAGCAGTTCGTGACCACACCGACGTCGGTCGTCCTATAGTCGGACGCAATGCTCACGATGCGGTCGCGGACCTTTTCCGGGGAGCCGTCGACGTAAGCGGGCTTGAGGCTCTCGATGTACTGCCTCGCGACCTCAGTGACTGGGTAGACTGAAGCCTCCTCCGGTGGGAGCAGTCCCCCTTGCAGGTTCAAGTGCTGCCCCGCCTTGCTGAGGTTTCGGCTGGACGCAATGTACTGGGCCTCCTCATCCGTCGGCGCGCAGAGGGCCTGCACTGTAACGTTGACTCTCGGCTCATTCAGGTACTTGGACGGCTTGAACTGTTCCCGATACAGCTCTGCTACGGCTGGTCCGTACTCACCGGTCGTTCCGAAGAAGTCGGCAAACGCAAACGGCAGTCCGAGCAGGCCCGCAAGTCGCGCCGAGAAGTCACTGGAGCCGAGAAGCCAGACATCGGGTACTTCGGACGGCATGGGTCCGGCCTGCGCGACGATGCCGGAGAATGGATGGTCTTCGCTCAACTCATTTTCGAGGAAGGCGAGCAAGTCTGACACCATCTGGGGAAATCGGTTCACGTCGGCGGGAGGACGGGGGTAGGTCAACGCTAGGGCCGTGCGCTGATCGCTGCCGGGGGCTCGTCCTATGCCGAGGTCGATGCGGCCGGGGTAGAATGAGTTGAGCGTGCGGAACTGCTCTGCGACCTTTAGTGCGGAGTAGTGCGGGAGCATGACTCCACCGCTTCCGACGCGGATGGTCGAGGTATTGGCAGCAATCTGGCCGATGAGGATCTCCGGCGAATTGCCTGTGAATGACGTGGAGTTGTGGTGCTCGGCGACCCAGTAGCGCTTGTAACCGTACTTTTCGGCCTCCACGGCCAGCGCAACGGTATCGCGCAGGGACTCCGCCGCGGTACTTCCCTTCCGCATGGGTGACTGGTCGACGACGCTGAGGGAGATGTCTTTGGCCGATATCGGATTTGCCATACGAGAGTGAGTGCCCGTCTACTTTCTGCGCTCGCGCAGTTTCGACCACACGTCTTCGGGGGTTATCCCCTCCGCGGCGAAGAGCACCAGGGTGTTATAGATCATGTCTGCCGCCTCGGACGCCAGGGCGTCACGGTCGCCCATGACCCCTGCAATAGCCGTCTCTCCCGCCTCCTCAATGACCTTCTGCGCGATTCGCGGAGTGCCCTGCTCGAAAAGGGCGGCGGTGTAGCTCCCCTCCGGCATCTCATCTTTCCGGGACTGAATCACGGCGAAAAGCTCGTCCGTGATGCCTGGTCCTCGGTCACGCGAGACAACCTCCCCGATCTCGGTGAGCGGGGTGAAGAAACATGACTCCTCGCCGGTGTGACAGGTGGGGCCCACGGGGTCGGCCTTGACGAGGATTGCGTCTCCATCGCAGTCGAGACGAAGCGACTTGACCTTGAGGTAGTTGCCGGACGTGTCGCCCTTCAACCATAGCTCGGAGCGGCTTCGGCTATAGAACCACACGTTTTCACCCTCGAGGGTGCGCTTGAGGGACTCCGGATTCATGTAGCCGAGCATGAGCACTTTGCCGGTGGCATCGTCCTGCACAACGGCGGACACCAGTCCTTTCTCGTCGAGTTGTATCATGCGACTTCCTTCCTCAGCCCTCCTTGTGTGTCGCGAGGGCGTTTCCATTCTTTCATAGGGGATATTACCCACTCAAGAGATATGTGGGGGCGGTTGACGACTTGCAGGAGTTGAGGCGACGGACTACTATGGCGGATATCGGACACGCAGCCTTGGCGATCAGTGCAAAATGGAGAATCCTCGATGGCAGCCCGTCCGTCTTATCGATCGTTTTATTCTTTGGTGTTGGCCGTCCTCGTGATGGCTCTGGTCGGAATTGCATGTGCCCCTTCAGACGACCCGTTTGCGGTTGGCGACAGGGCGACCCCGACGCCCACACCGACTGAGGCGGAGCAGGTTGCCGCCGCTGAGGCTGCAACCCCTACGCCCACGTGGGTACCCGTTCCGACTTCAGTCTCAACTTCGGGGTCACCGAGCGGTCAGGCTGCTGCTGGGACTGATATTGGGCCGACGCGAACTCCGGTGCCAATCCCTGCCGACTATAACCGAAGCACCGAGGGTCCGCCCAAACACGAGCTTGTGAAGCTGGCGCAGTGGGACGAGAACCGGCTCAAGCTCAGCAACTTCATCGCAGGGTACATAATCGCGCATGGGTTGAACTTCCCTACCCGCTCCATCGAATTGGAGCCTGAAGGGTATAAGGACGCGCTGGTACATAACGACGTTGACATCGTGCTGGAGGCCGACCCTGAATGGGCAAAGCCGTATGCGGATGCCGGAATCGTCGTCTTGCTCAAGCCTCTGTCGTCGGCCAGTCCCGATACAGTCGTTGCCGTGAACGCCTCGCTCTGGAAGCGCGCGCCGGAGGTTGGAGCGTTTCTCGAACGGTACGAGTGGGATGGCGAATTTTTGACTGCAGAGGCCAAGAGGATCAAGAGCGGCAGGATTGCCGTGACCGCTGCCGTCGTTGGTCACACCTTCTTCAAGCGCCAGGAGGAAACGTGGACGCAGTGGGTGTCGCCCGAGGCGGCCGAGACCGTTCGCGCCGCGATGGAAGAGGGCAAGATCTGGTTCTGCAGGGCGTTCGAAGTACGAGTCATCGGACCATACACGATGAGAGTATGCAAGGACGACCCCTCCGTGAATACAAGGCTGTGAGGACGGGTGTCGAAAGCCTAGTCCATCACTGTTCCGCCGCCGATGTTGATGGACTGGCCGTGAATCCATGAGGCGGCCTCGGAGCAGAGGAAGGCGATGAGGCCTGCTACTTCCTCCGGCGTGCCCGCGCGGCCAATCGGGGCCAGTTTTGCGCGTTCCTGCCAGACTTCTCCCCTGCCAAGTGGGTCCAGTCGAGAAGTATCGACGAGGCCCGGACAGACAGCGTTGACATTGATGCCGTGTGGGCCGAGTTCTAGCGCCATGGACTGGGTCATGCCGATCTGAGCGAAATTGGCGGCGTTGTAGGCGAGGGTTGCGGCCGACGCCCGCTTTCCGGCAGCCGACGCGATGGTCACGATCTTGCCGCCTTCACCCTGCTCCATGAGGACTTTGGCGACGGCCTTGCTGCACAGATAGGTGCCACGGACTTTGACATCTATCACCTTCTGGAATGTCTCGGGATCGAGTTCGATGAGGGGAACACGGTCGGGGCCATATCGGTACGCGGCATTGTTTACGAGGATGTCGATGCGTCCAAACTCCTCCAGCGCGCGTTCGACCATGGTGTCAACATCGTCTTCGTCGGTCACGGTGCCTATTGTAGTCAGTGCACGTCGGCCAAGTGCACGCGCCTCTTCGGCGGTGCTCTCAATGTCTCGCCAGCCGATCTCCTGCTCGTCCGGCGGAAACGTGGAGGGGTCGCGTCCCGTGCCGGTGAGGACGAGGTCCGCACCCATCTCCGCAAGGGCATGCGCGGTGGATCTGCCTATGCTGCGCCTTCGTCCGGCCCCGGTGATGATGGCTACTTTGCCCTCAAGCTCGCCCATGGTGCGCCTCGCTTTCCCGTTCGTATCGACAGTAGTGATGGGGGCATTATGACGAATGGACACTGACGGGGCAACGGTGAGAATTCAGCACAGAGGGCGCAAAGACCAGAAAGATTGAATGGTGCTGGGTGCTAGGTGCCGGGTTCTGGGAGATGTGATAGTGCGTGGACGGGGGATTCATCGCAGAGTGCATTTCGCAAAGGTCTCCGTTTGCGAGTATGACACATGAGTACGAGTTATCTGCGTTGACACTATAGGACACCCGCAACTACACTCCGAACTCATCAATCGGAACGGAGAAAGTGGATACATGGATAGCATCAGCGTGTACGAGCGGCTAGGAGTGAGGCGGGTCATCAACGCTTGGGGCGTGTCGACTGAGCTTGGGGGATGGAGCCAGACCGAACGGGTTACACAAGCGATGGAGGAGGCGAATCACGGAACCGTGGAGATGCAGGAGCTCCTGCAGAAGTCAGGGGACTTCATCGCAGACCTGCTGGGCGTAGAGGCGGCGTTCGTCACATCGGGAGCGGCCGCCGCTCAAGCGCTGAGCGTTGCCGCGTGCATGGCGGGCACCGACCCGGATCGCATCGCCCAACTCCCGGACACGACGGGGATGAAGAACGAGGTCGTCATCCAGAAGCGAAATAGGTACATGTTCGACAGGTGCTACACGCTCACGGGAGCTAGGCTCGTGGACGCTGGGGACGACGATGGGGCGAGCGAGGATGACCTGAACGCGGCAATCGGTCCGAATACTGCCGCCGTGGCCTACTACATTCAGCCGCCCTTCGACGACTCCATCGTCTCGTTGGAGGACACGGTCGCCCTCGCGCGTTCCCAGGGTTTGACGGCGCTTGCGGATGCCTGTTCGCAGATATACCCGCTCGACTATTTTCGCAGATGCGCGCAGTCGGCTGATCTCGTGACGTTTGGGGCCAAGTACATTGGTGCGCCGCATTCGGCAGGATTCGTTTGTGGTAAGCGCGACCTCATAGACGCGGTGACGGCCCAGGCCTTCGTGGCGTACCACTACGACGGCGGAAAGGCTATCGGTCGCGCGATGAAGATCGACCGGCACGAAATAATCGGCGTGGTCACGGCTCTCGAGGACTGGTTCACGATGGACCACGAGGAACGGTTCCTCGATTACGATTCGAAGTTCGCGGTCATCGACGTCGCTCTCCGAGACGTGGAAGGGGTTAGCACCCGGTTGGTTGACATTCCATACTATATTCCACAGGTGATGCACATTGACCTTGACGAGTCGGTGGTCGGAAAGACAGCGGAAGAAGTGCGCCTTGAGCTCGACGCCGGCACCCCTCGCATCTGGGTAGGGGCCGTGGACGGCTCGCTCAACGTAGTCACCAACTGCATGAACGACGAAGAGACCGACTTTGTGGCTGGACGATTGCGGGAGACGCTTGGAAGGTAATCTTCCAGGAAGGGTGTTCTCTTGCGATTCGATTCACTCTGCACGTGTCTGCGCTCTCAGGGCAGGTGCCTTCTCACCAGCCGATGTCCCATGTGACAGGGTAATCCTTCGCCTTCCAGGGGTGACTTGAGATAATCTGTAGACTGGTTGTGAATCTCCCTGCACAATCACCCCTACCATGAACCTTCCCGCCACATTCCGAGAACCGGCAGTAACCGTCAAGGCACGGAAGTATGGCAGCTTGCTCAGGCGGTATATGCTCCCGCAGCTTCCATTCGTCATCACGCTGGGTATCCTGCTGTTCACCGGACTGGGCCTTCAGCTTGTCCTGCCCCAGATCATCCGGTATTTCATTGACGAGGCGCAAAAAGGCAGTCCTCTGGACAGTCTGACCGCCGCCGCGGTTCTCTTCATCGTAATCACCATAATCCAACAGTTTGTACAAGTCTTCGCGACCTACTTCTCCGAGCGGGTCGGTTGGACTGCAACCAACAACATTCGCGAGGACCTCGCTGAACACGCTCTCTCGCTCGATATGGCGTACCACAACGATCACACGCCCGGGGAGATGATCGAGCGAATCGACGGGGACCCGAATGAGTTGGGTACTTTCTTCTCTCTGTTCATTTTCGAGATGCTTGGCAGCCTTATCCTGCTCGTGGGCATCCTGGCGCTCATGCTCCGCGAGGACTGGCGAGCCGGCCTCACTCTGGGCATTTTCGTTGCAGGGGCAACGTTCATTCTAACCAGCATTCGCACAATCGCCGTCCCCTACTGGAAGGCAAATCGCGAGGCCAGCGCCGACACGTTCGGCTTCTTGGAGGAGCGTCTCGCGGGCACCGAGGACATTCGCTCGAACGACGCCAAGCCCTATGTAATGCTACGTTTCCACCAGCTGATGCGGAACTGGTATGAGAAGGCCCTCAAAGCCGGACTCATGAGCAGCGTCATGTTTAGCACCACGATGTTCATGTTCGGCGTGGGGAGCGCTGTATCGCTGTCCCTCGGGGCTTACCTCTACTTCGGCGGCTGGATCACTCTCGGCACCGTCTATTTGATCTTCCACTACACACAGATGCTTGTAATGCCCATCAACCGGTTCACCCAGCAACTCGACAACTTCCAGCGGGCCACTGCCGCCATCGCTCGCATCGTCGAACTCGACAGCGTCGAGAGGACCATTCACGATCCCCCGGTCCAAGACCGAGTTGCCGTCGCAGACGCTGTACCGTTGTCCGTGGAGTTTGACCACGTTACATTTGCCTATGACGACGATCCCGTCCTACGAAATGTCTCTCTTGATCTCAAGCCTGGACGCGTCCTGGGCCTCTTGGGACGCACGGGCAGCGGCAAAACGACGATGACCAGGCTCCTCTTTCGACTGTACGACCCGACAGCCGGAGTGGTACGAGTGGGAGGAGAGGATATTCGCCGGATGTCCACCGATCGACTCCGCCAGCATATCTCGATGGTTACGCAGGACGTGAGACTCTTCCATGGTTCAGTGCGGGAGAACCTAACATTCTTCGACGAGTCCATCAGCGACGAACAGCTCGTCGACGTAATTGGCGAACTTGGAATGGGCCCGTGGATCGAGTCCCTGCCCGACGGTCTCGATACGCGTCTCTTGGCAGACGGTGCCGGTCTTTCCGCCGGGGAAGCGCAGCTTCTGGCATTCGGGCGAGTCTTTCTCGCAGGATCGGGCGTACTGATACTCGACGAGGCTTCGTCCCGGCTCGACCGGAGCACGGAGCAGATGATAGAACGAGCCGTCGACCGACTGGTCAAAGACCGTTCGGTCATCGTAATCGCGCACCACCTCGTCACGATTCGCCGGTGCGATGAGATTGCCATTATGGAACAGGGCAGGATTGTCGAGCACGGCAACCGGGAGATCTTGGCAAGGAACCCGACGACCCAGTTCCACCGGCTGCTTCAAACCGGACTCGAAGAGGTGCTAACGTGAGCACCCTTCGATACCTCATCCGACTGACGCGCTATCAACCGAGATACTTTGTCATGCTCGGAGCCCGCGCCATCAGCATCGGCCTGATTCCCCAGGGCATTGCGCTGACAAGCCGGGCGATATTCGACAACATCACAAGCGAGCAGGCCGCAACGATCGGGTTCTGGAGTCTTGCGGCCATCTTGCTTTCCTTCGCTGTGATCCGATCGATAATGATCTTCGGCAATATCATCCTCTCGGTCCGAGTTGAGTTCACCTTCGCGACGCTACTTCGGAAGAACGTCTTCGACCACATCCTCGATCAGCCGGGCAACAACGCCCTACCCGAGTCGACCGGCGAGGCCGTCACCCGGTTCCGCGAAGACGTCGACTATGTCAATAAGTATCTCCAGCGGATCGGGTTCGCCTTCCCGCTCCTTGTGTTCGGCGTGATAGCCCTCTTCATCATGATCGGCATCGACACGGTCATCACGTTCTACGTGTTTCTTCCGCTGGCCATAATCATGGTTACCGTAAGCGCGGCTTCACGCTGGCTGCGTCGCTTCCGCCTCGACAACCGGGAGGCGACCGGCGATGTCACAAGTCTTCTCGGTGAGATGTTCGGTTCCGTTGAGGCAATTAAGGTCGCAAACGCTGAGAGCAGGATGGTAACTGAGTTCAAGCGACTCAACAGCCGCCGCAAGACCTTCACCATTCGTGACACGCTCCTGACACAGTCCCTGAACTCCGTATTCCAAAATACAGTCACCATAGGCACCGGACTCATTTTGCTCATCGCTGCCTCGTCCATGAGGGACGGTTCATTCACCATCGGGGACTTCGCCCTGTTCGTCAGCTACCTCTACATGGTCGGCTGGCTGAACTCGGAGATCGGAGGAGTCCTCGCCGAGTACCGTCAGACCGGAGTTTCGTTCGACCGCCTGAGAGGCCTGATCCCGAGCGCTCCGGCCGGTCGACTGGTCCAGCATCAGCAGGCCTACCTCGCGGGCGCTTATCCGGATGTGCCATTCACCGCCAAGACGGATGGCCATCGTCTCGATCTTGTTGAAGCCGAGGGGTTGAGCTATCGATACGGTGACAACGGACGGGGGATCGAGGACATCTCCCTCCGCGTCCCGCGCGGCTCGCTCACCGTTATTACGGGGAGAATCGGTTCCGGCAAGACCACGTTGCTCCGCGCATTGCTCGGTCTTCTGCCCAGGGACTCCGGAGTGGTCAGGTGGAACGGAGAGTCGGTCGACGACCTCGCCACCTTCTTCGTGCCCCCACGCTCGGCCTATACGTCCCAGGTGCCCCGCCTCTTCAGCGAACCGCTCAGGGACAACATCCTCTTGGGTCTGCCGCAGGACAAGATCGATCTCAATGCCGCCCTGAACGCTGCCGTCATGGAACAGGACGTACGTGAATTGACCGACGGACTCGACACCGTCGTGGGCGCGAGAGGGGTAAAACTGTCCGGCGGACAGCTCCGCCGCTCCGCTGCAGCAAGAATGTTCGTCCGCGACCCGGAACTCCTCGTCTTCGACGACCTCTCATCCGGCCTCGACGTAGACACCGAACAGCAGCTTTGGGATCGTCTCTTCAGTCGTTCAGAGGCCACGGCCCTCGTCGTCTCCCACCGCCGTGCCGCCCTCCGCCGCGCCGACCACGTCATCGTCCTCAAAGACGGTCGCGTCGAAGCCGAAGGCACTCTCGCCGACCTCCTAAACACCTCCGACGAAATGCGCCGCCTCTGGGCCGGCGAGGTTGAGGCAGCCGCGACTTAGCCGCTCCAAGCCCCCGAATTCCTACTTCTCCCTCCACGGGAGTTTCCAGAGTCCGATGGCCATGGCCCCGAATGCGGACACAGCAAGCACCGCAATCTCCACCGCCACGTCGGTTCGGCCGGTGAGCGAGGCTGACAAGCCGTCGGCTGCGTACCTAAGCGGTGAAACGTAGCCGAGCCAGCGGAGGAGCAACGGGGCTTGGTCCATGGTGTAGAAGACAGGCGAAACCATCGCCAGGACTATCCCTACAATGTTTGCCATCATACTTCCGACCGTCAGCGAGGTTGCGAAGCTGGTTATGAATAGGGATAAACCAGCCAAGAATAGAACGGCCAATACAACCACAGGGAGGAAGGTCCAGGTCGGGTCAATGTCGATCCTGGAGGCAAGAGCGAACACGAGGATAGCGATGACCGAACCAGCGCTAACCATCGAAGAGTTCACCATGATACCCACGACATAGGCGAACTTGGAGATCGGGGCAGTGATCATCAGCTTCAAATTCCCGCCGAAGCGCTCTGCCAAGAGTTCCTGCGAAAGTTGATTGGCCGTGGAGAAGGAGACGCTGAAGACCAGTGTTCCGGCTATGATCCTGATCTGCGCAGCGGGGTCGTCGGCGACGTAGGCGTTCAGCATATAGAACAGCGGCAACGGAAAGACCAGCACACCGATAAGAAACCAATGCCAGTTCTTCGCACTGATCCTGGCCTTAATCCCAACTACTGTGGATATGTCGCCAAGCAGCTTTTCCTGACCCGCAAGCTGAAGTACCATCGTTTGGGGAAGAGTAATGGACTCAGGTAGATGTTTCATTGAGTATTCCTTCGCCTGTGAGCGCGAGGTACACATCCTCTAGGTTAGCTCTGGATATCGCAAACTCCTGTACATCCAGGTGCCTCAACTGATCACTTAGTTCATGACTGGTGCCGCCGAAGACCGTCTGCATCTCTCCGTCGCCGTTGCGAAACGTCGACTTGAACTCCAGTCTGTGAGCAATGCGGAGCGCGTCGAGGGAGTCTATGGCCAGCATTCGCCCTCTGTTGATGATGCCGACGCGATCGCTAAGCCCCTCAGCTTCTTCCATATAGTGGGTAGTGAGCAACACTGCTGTACCGTCAGATTTGTACCGGGTTACTACGGACCATAGGTCGCGCCTCGACTGCGGATCTAGTCCGACGGTCGGCTCATCCAACACCAAGAGCGGAGGGCGTGAAAGCACGGCGATGCCGACGAGGACTCTTCGGCGAAGGCCTCCTGACAGTTCGCTTGAAAACTTGTTTCGATGGTCACCGAGCCGAAGCGCTTCGACCAGCTCGTCCGCTCGAGCACGCGCGTCCCTCGTGGACAAGCCATGAAGCCTCCCGAAAGCTCGAAGATGTTGCCACACGGAGAACTGGGGATACAGGGCAGCCTCCTGTGGGATAGTCCCCATCAGCCCTTTGACTCGTAACGGATCGGAGACGACGCTGTAACCCATCACTCGGACAACACCCGAAGTAGGTAGAAGCTCTGTCGTAATCTGCCGTACCAAGGTGGTCTTCCCAGCCCCGTTAGGACCCAGGATGCTTAAGACCTCTCCTTTTTCGACGGTGAAAGTGATGTCACGGTTAGCCCACGTGCCGTCTTTATAGCGTTTGTTAAGTGCGTCTACCTCTACGACTAATGGGCTTGTTGTGTCATTCATGCTTGCACGTGCGGAACAGAATTGCCGATTCGGACGCGCACCCCCTACTCCGTATATATGATCACCCGCTCCCCAGCGTCCTGGAAGTCCATTTCCAACTCGGCCAGCCCCTCGATCAGTTCATCCAGGCCGGAGTCCCCGTCGAGCTGCGCGAGATCGATTCCTCGCTCCTTCAGCCTGTCGTTCCACTTCCCTCCGGGTCCGCTGGCAAAGAGACCCCCCAGCTTCACGCCACCGCGGATAAGGCTCAGCGGCACGCGAATGTCGAACCGCTCTTCACCGTCCACGCCAACGATCCTCAGGTACTTGCCGGGGCCGTTTCGCCGCTTCGGTCGAAAGCCTGCCTCCAAAGGCTCCGATGCCGACGGAGCTTCCACAAGCGAAAGCAGCCGTTCCGCCTCCTCGACACTTACCTTGCCCTCGGAGAGCATCTCGAGCACTCGTTTCCTATTGTCGTCCATCAAATACCTCCTCACTATCTGTCGTCCCGACGCCGTTCACGGACAGGATGACTCACAAGACCGTGCCGGGCGGTATCTGCCCGCCCAGTGGCACACGAAGCGCCGGGCGACACATCCGCCTCTTCTCCGATCTCAGCGCCTACGCTAATGTTGGCGTCCTCACCGATCTTCGCTTTCTCGAAGGTGACCGCCCCTTCGGAGACCTTCGCCCTCTTCCCTATCACCGCGAAGAGTCCAACCATCGCGCCATGATTGATCTCGCAGCCTTCCGACAGTTGCGTCCCTTCATGGATGACCGCGCCCGCCCCAATCTTGACGACGCCCTCGACGACCACTCCCTCGCGCACGGTGGCGCCCTCGCCTATCTCACTGCCCGGCGGGAACTTCACGTCGGGACTGATGTGAACGCCTGGACCCGTCTTTACACCGCGTCCAAGCCAGACTACCTCCTTCCTCTCGCCTTCGTCATGCCTCTCTTCCCCATCATTTCCGAGTTCGGGAGGCTGAGTCTTCAGGTACGAATCGGGTGCGGCTTCGGGCGACGATTCGTGCCCGCTGAGCGCCTCAAACAGTCGCTCAGCCTCGTCGACGCTTCTCTTGCCCTCGGACAGCATTCCGAGTATGCGTTCACTGTCAGTTTTCACTAGCGTTCCTCCGCCCTAACGATCACGCCAACTCCTGTTTCTGGCAGCGGCCTTACCAGATCGCACCCGCCGGCACGTTCCCCCCTTTGGGTACATGTTTTCCCGGTGACACTTTCGCCCCCTCCCCGATGTTCGCCCCCATCCCAATTGTGGCGCCATCGCCAATTTCTGTTCCTTCACCTACTAGTGCACCCTTTTCTATGGTGGCTTCGGCATTGATCTTAGCCCCGTCGCCAATGTTCGCGCCGGTACCGATCTTGCAGTCTCGCGACAGTTGTGCAGCTTCACCAATCACTGCACCCATCTCTACGGTGGCATCCACACCGATCTTCGCCCCATCGCCGATGTTCGCGCCTTCACCGATCTTGCAGTCCTTCATGAGGTGTGCAGCTTCACCGATAAATGCTCCCATGCCGATTTCGATGGCACTTTCGATAACGACGCCCTCACTAATATTGGCCCCCATACCTATCACACTGCCAGGAGGAACATTCACTCCTTCGCTGACGAACGCTCCAGCACCCATTCTTATGCCAGGGCTTGGACCGATAGGCTCACCGTTGTCGTGCTCGCCCCCTGACTCTTGCCCACCGTCCTCAGGGGTCTTTGTTTCCGTGATCGGATCGGGCGGTTGGTTGGGCGTCGGCCCGTGCCCGCCGAGCGCTCCCAACAGCCGCTCGGCCTCTTCGACGGTTATCTTGCCCTCAGACAGCATTTCCAGTACGCGTTGAGTATCGTTGTTCATCAGCGTTCCTCTCTTTGGCTCACTTGAAATAGATAAACACCGATTCTTTCGGCTCCGTGACGTCGATTTTGAGACCGCGCAAATCGCAGTACAGGCGAAACAGAGCAGGTCCGCTCAACAGAATGGGCTTCCCCCAGCCGCTGCGCCAAGTCGCCGTTGCGGCGATGACGATGCACGGGAGCAAAAGCAAATACAGCCCGAGCGCGAGCGGCCATACGAGGATGAGCGGTATCCACAGGCTCACGCGACTGTCCTTATCCAAAACGCGCACTCGTAGTATGGACGGCGGAAACATCATCACCCAGACAGCCTTTCCACCGCCTCGTCGACGGAAATCTCTCCCCGTTCGAGCTGGTCGATAACCTCGGAGCGCTCTGCGTCGTCTATCGGCTCCGGTTCGCTGACCACGAACTCGAACCGGCTTGCGATGCTGTCCAGCCGCTTCTTGACCGTCGGATAGCTGATCCCGAAGATGCGCTCCATCTGTTTGATCGACCCGTGACACTGCACGAATGTCATCACGAAGACCTGATCCTCCGCCGAGAGTCGCGCCAAAGGCGGCAGATCGAAGCTCCCCTCGATAGCGATGTCCTTTTCGGAGAATCGCACTCGCTCGACGGTGAACTCACCGTCGCCGGTCAGATCGGTAAGATCCTGCCAAGCACTAGCCATCATTCGCTCCGCTCAAGACTCAGATCACAAGAATCACGAGTTACGATACTGTATTATATCAATAAAGTCAATAGATATATTAATTATCTTGACTCTTACTCCTGTTTCAGTTCAGCAACTTCTCAGGTCGTGGGCATCGTTCTACTCCCCTATGAGTCCTTCGCGCCCTCCACGGTAAATCTCCACCTGCGCCTTGCCATCCTACCCCCACGTCCTGATAGCATGGACGCACTCACCCACCCGGAGAACGCCTATCCATGCCGACCCCCTTCACCCTCGCCATCCTGCCCGACACCCAGATATACGCCGAGTCGTTCCCTCACATCTTTACTGCGCAGACCCAGTGGATCGCGAAGAACCGGGACGAGCACAACATTGTCTTCGCGTTGCATGAAGGGGACATTACCAACGACAACTCCGAAACCCAGTGGCGGAGGGCGGCGGAGAGCATGAGCGTACTCGATGGGAAGGTTCCCTACGCCGTCGTCATGGGGAATCACGATATGGGGCCCGGAGGAACGTGCGAGGTGCGTGACTCTCCCCTATTCAACGCCTACTTCCCCGCAAGCCGGTTTGAGACTCTGCCAACTTTCGGAGGCACATTTGAGCAGGAGAAGCTGGAGAACACTTACCACCGCTTTGAGGCCGCCGACACCGGATGGCTCATCGTCGCCCTGGAATACCTGCCGCGCGACCGCGTGCTCCAGTGGGCCAATGATGTCATCGCTTCACACCCCGACCGCCAGGTGCTCATGCTAACGCACAGCCACCTCTACAACGATGCCACGTTACACGGCAGCCAGCCCGATCATGATTCCAAGCCCGAGTCGGTTGGCATCGTGTCCGACGCTGAGGGAGTCAATGACGGTCAGGATACATGGAGAAAGGCGTTGAGGCGGCACGAGAAGGTACGATTCGTATTCAACGGTCACTTCCTCGGCTCCGCCAACAACGTAGGCAAGGGCATTGAAGGGAATTTGGTGCACCAGATGCTGTCAAACTACCAGCACATGGACGAGGGCGGGGGTGGATATCTGCGACTTGTGAAGTGCGATCCAGAGAGCGGCACGGTGTCGGTAAAGACCTATTCACCGTACCTTGATTCGTATCTGACAGATCCGCTGAATGAATTCACGCTCGAAGGCGTGGAACTGGGGTAGTCTTGTCCGGGGATTCCGTGAGACCTGTGGGCTCGTGCTTCGACAGGCTCAGCACGAACGGGTCCGGATTCCTGCAATCGAAGCGAAGAATGTTGTCCGGATACGGAAAGGCCCTTGGGCCTATTCGTTCCTGAGCGCCAGAAGTTCGGCCTCGTCGAAGGGATTCTCACCTCTACTCAGACTCTCGACCCAACGCTCACGTCTAGGTCCGTACCTGTCGTAGATTTCGCTAGACTGAGTGCTCAGCCATTCCAGGAACTTGGTGAAGTCCTCAATGGCCTGCTCATAGTCTCCTAACATTGCACGGGCCAAACCAAGGCTATCGTAGGCAAGGTGAAAGTCTGGATCTACCCTAAGTGCACGTTCGCAGTATGGCAAGCCCTCAGCCGCTCGACCTCCTATCGTCATGAACCAGCAAATATTGTTGAGAGCTCCTGTGTGTTCGGAGTCTATAGTTAGACTACGATGCAAATCTTCAATCGACAGGTCGTCGTGGGCTCCTCCAAGCTTGAAATACGCAAGCCCACGCAGGAAGAAATAGTCCAGGGTGGTGTCATCGATGTCGATTGCACTTGAGAAATCATCTATTGCGCGGATCAAATCGCCGGGTCTGTCGCGGTCGAGATACGCTGCTCCCCTGCTTCTCAGCACACTCGGGTCGCGCGGTTTGCGGAAGAGGGACTCCGTATAGTCCGAAATCGCGTCGTCGAATTCACCCTTCGTTGCACTGACAATTCCACGGTTGTAATAGGGAGTTGGAGAACTCGGCCAGTAGAGTATGGCGAACGTGTAGTATTTCTCGGCCGCGGCGAGGTTGGGCGGCTCCCCAACTTGATGCAAGTATGCGAGTCGGAAGTAGAGATTGGCGACGGTATCCGACTCCTCCGGCAGCGTGTCTAATGCACCTGCCAGTGCCTCACGCGCCTCTTCGGAGTCCTCCCCAACCTTGTAGAGCTGTGCGAATGCGAGCAATGCGAGCAGCCTTACGTCGTGGGGAAGTTCGGTATTAATCGTCGCGGTCAGGTCCTTGGAACTGGCGACCGGTCGTTCGACGTGGCTTTCCTCCATGGAACCTGAGAGCGCTGGAACGGTGAACCTCGCGTGGGCGCGTCCGCTGTCGTATTCACCCCAGATCACGACGGATGCGCCGGTCTTCTGGGCGACCTGCTGCGCCTCCGCCTCGTCCCGGATGTCCTCCGTGAGCACTTTGATCTCCACTTCAGGGAGAAAGCCCACCTTGAGTTCATCTTCCAGCGCCGCCCTGATGCGGCCAGCGACGTTGTAGCCCGTCTCCCCGCCGATGTAGTTCACGAACTTCGCAATCACCACGATGTCTTTCTTGGACTCTGGTTCCGGCGTGGGCTCAGGTTCCAGTCCAACGTCCGGCTCCTGTTTGAGGACTGGAGCTTTCAGCGCAGGAGTGGAAGGAACGGCTGTTGGCGACTCAGGGACTGTCGTTGGTTGCGGGGTAGGCGTTTCGGTCGTGGACACTTCGGCGATTGCAGGCGGATCTTCATCGCCGGACAGCATCGCCGTTGCCAGGACGATACCGACGATGATAACCGCTCCGCCCACGAATCCGATGACCCACGGCCGACGAGACGAGGCAACATCCTGTCGCGGTCTTAGCTCTTCCCCGGCCTCGTCAGCCTGACTCTCGGCATCGGGTGGCGTGGGCTCTTCCTGAGGCTTCGGATCGGGAAGCGCAATTTGCGGCGTATCCGGGGAGAATCCGGCGACGACGAGCAACAGGTCCCGTTCTTCGGGGTTTAGTCGCAGCCGTTTGGCGCAACGGATCACGTCGTCCCGATAGCGGGGCCTCTGGATCTGGCCGTCCTTCCATCGGAACAGGGTCTGACGGCGCACTCCTATGCTCCGGGCCAGCTCAGAATCGCTGATTCCGGCGCGCTCGATGTACTCCGTCAGAAGCTCGGCGAAAGTCCTCAATGTGACACCTTTGACACTCGTTTATACGTGAATGTGACACATTCGGTTCTTGAAGCGTACCACATGCATGAGATTCTGGACTTGAGTCGAACAATCGATTCGCATCGGAACGTCAGGCATCGAGAAGCATCAAGCAAGAAGGAGAATTCGAGAATGAAATCCATCCATAAGACGGCAACATTGATCGTCGGCATCGCCCTGTTGAGCCTTGTCTTGTTCGCGTGTAGCAGTAACGACAGCGAGCCGGAGTGGGATTCGGGATCGACGAGCGCCCCCGCACCGGCGCCAGCCCCTGCACCTTCCGCACCCGCTCCGGCACCTGCCCCTGCGCCGGCGAACTATCCTGTCCCAGCACCTGCGTCTGCGCCCGCACCGGCTCCGGCCGCTGCCCCAGCGCCCGCACCCGTCCAAGACCCGCCTGAGCCTATGGAATCGCAAGCAATGCTTATGGCCCCGGCGGCCGCGCCTCCGCCTCCCAACAGGCAGGGTGGCGTTCCTCCGGCGCCCGTTCCGCAGCCCAATCGTGACTGGGGCGACACGGGATACGAGCCCTCACCGCCTCCGGCCTACGATACGACTTTCTTCCAAAACTACGGCGTAAATCCTTTCATAGACGCACGGGCCGACCATCTCTCCACCTTCGCTATGGATGTTGATACGGCATCATACTCCGTGGCGCGACGATTCGTGCTGGACGGCAACCGGCCCGACCCCGATTCCGTGCGGGTCGAGGAATTCGTCAACTACTTCGACCAGGAATACCCGCAGCCGCAAAGCGGCGCATTTTCCATAAACGTCGATGGCGCGCGCTCGCCGTTCACGGCTGACACATGGATAGCGCGAGTGGGCATCCAGGGGCGCGACGTGGCGGACCACCACCGCAAGGACGCCACCCTCGTATTCGTTATCGACACGTCAGGTTCCATGGACCGGGAAAATCGTCTCGGACTGGTACAGCGAGCGCTGCGCCTCCTCGTTCGTGAGCTGCGGCCGACGGACCAGATCGGCATCGTCACCTATGGAGATCGCGGACATTCCCTGCTAAATCCCACCGAGGCCCGACACGACGACTACATCATCGGCATTATCGACAGCCTCCGACCGGGTGGGTCCACGAACGCGGAAGAGGGTCTTCGCATTGGCTACGATATGGCCGACCGCTGGAACGATCCCAGGCGCATAACGAGGGTCATCCTCCTCTCGGACGGCGTGGCAAACGTTGGACAGACCGGCCCGGATGCCATCCTCCGCCAGGTCCGCCACTACGTCAACCAAGGCGTGACCCTTTCGTCCGTCGGCGTCGGCATGGGCAACTACAACGACGTGCTCCTCGAGCAGCTCGCCAACGACGGCAATGGCAATTACCTCTACATCGACAACCTCAGCGAGGCGTGGAAGTCCTTCGTCGACAACCTCACCTCCACCCTGCAGGTGATAGCGAAGGACTCGAAGGTCCAGGTCTCCTTCAACCCTGAGGTCGTCCACAGCTACCGGCTCATCGGATATGAGAACCGCGACGTTGCTGACCGGGACTTCCGCAACGACCGAGTAGACGCGGGTGAAGTCGGGGCCGGACACAGCGTGACCGCTCTCTACGAACTACGGCTGAATGAGTGGACGGATGGTCCCATAGCCAAGGTCCATGTCCGGTACCAGGACCCCGACACCCATCGAGTCGATGAGATAAGCCGGAACTTCAACCGGCGCGACCTTCGCGAGCGCTTCGAGGACGCTTCCCCGCGCTTCCAACTGGCCGCCACCGTCGCGCAGTACGCCGAGGTGCTCCGCGAGAGCTACTGGGCGCAGCACACGACATTCCAGGACGTTCGCTACCACGCCGACCGCGTGGGCAACATGCTCAGTCACGATCCTGAGGTAACCGAGTTTGCCAAGCTCGTCAGCCTGGCGTCGGGCATTTCGCACCGGTAACGCCCCCCAAATCGAAGGTCCCGAGCGCAATGTGCGTTCGGGACCTTCGACCGGCCACATCGCATTCTGGGAGAACACAGACAATGAAATCAAAAGTCAGATTGGCACTCGCTATGCTGGGAATTGGTCTCTTGAGCACTCTGTACGCAGCATGCGGCTCGGAGGCTCCGGAGGACCCGCAACCACCCGTCCCGGGTCGTCCTGCGGCTCCCGCGGCCCAGCCGGCTCCGTACCCGGACACTCCTACGAATGTGGAAGCCCCTCCTATGGTCCAACAGCAACCAGCGCCGGCAGCGCCGGCAAGGGCTCCCAAAGCGCCTGCGCCAGCAGAGGCTCCCGCTGCCGAAGTTGGAGCAGCCACTAATGTGCGGAGACTCGTCGATATCGACTCCATGGCTATGGAGGCCGGTTCCTCCGGAGAGGACTCCAACGGCGAAACGACCACCGCGGAAGCCTCTCAGACTGCCGACGTGCAGAAGAATATCAAATTATCGAATCAGTCCATGACCAAGGCAATCGAAGACGCATCAAATCCATCCGAGGCCGCCCCGATGACGTCCCTAGCGGGCACCCCGTCCCAAGCCGAGCAGTCGGCCTCACAACTCGTGGCAGGCGCCGCCCCAGCCGGAGCACCCCTTCCTCCTAACGGCGGCGCTCTGCCTCCATCCCCCACCTCACCCCCTACGACAGACTATGACGATGATGGCTACGTTTCCTCCCAGCCTCCGGCCTACGACACGACATTCTTCCAGAACTACGGCGTCAACCCCTTCATAGACACCCGTGCGGACCACCTCTCGACATTTGCGATGAATGTCGACACGACTTCGTACTCCGTGGCACGACGCTTCGTGCTCGACGGGAACACGCCCGATCCCGACTCCGTGCGCGTCGAGGAGTTCGTGAACTACTTCGACCAGGAGTATCCTCAGCCAAATGAAGGCGCGTTCGCCATTCACGTGGACGGCGCGCGGTCCCCATTCACTGGGGACACGTGGATCGCACGGGTAGGCATCCAGGGGCGTGACGTTCCCGATCACAAACGCAAGGACGCGACGTTGGTTTTCGTCATCGACACCTCCGGGTCAATGTCCAGGGAAAACAGACTTGAACTCGTCAAGCGCGCGCTGCGCCTCCTCGTCCGTGAACTTCGTCCCACGGACCAGATCGGCATCGTCACGTACGGAGACCGAGGACACGCAGTTCTCTTTCCTACAGAGGCCAGGCATGACGACTACATTCTGGGGGTCCTCGATCAACTCCATACTGGCGGCTCTACAAACGCCGAAGAAGGGCTGCGACTGGGCTATGAGATGGCGGACCGCTGGCTGGACCCGGAACGGATAGCGAGGATCATCCTGCTCTCCGACGGCGTGGCTAACGTCGGGCGTACGGGACCCGAAGGCATTCTAAGCCAGGTGCGGCAGTACGTGAATGAGGGAGTGACACTCTCCACCGTAGGTGTCGGTATGGGCAACTACAACGATGTGCTCATGGAGCAGCTCGCCAACGACGGCGACGGAAACTACGTCTACATCGACAACCTCACCGAGGCGTGGAAGTCCTTTGTAGACAACCTCACGTCAACGCTCCAGGTGATAGCCAAGGACGCCAAGATCCAGGTGTCATTCAATCCCGATGTGGTCCACAGCTACCGTTTGGTCGGCTACGAAAATCGCGACGTTGCAGATCGTGACTTTCGAAACGACAGCGTGGACGCCGGAGAGGTAGGGGCAGGCCACAGCGTGACCGCGCTCTACGAGCTTCGTCTCAACAAGCGTTTCGATGGTCCCATCGCGAAGGTGCATGTGCGTTACGAAGAACCGGATACTCGTCAGATCCACGAGGTAGGCAGGAACCTCAACGTCAGCGAACTTCATGAGTACTTTGAAGGCGCATCCCCCCGCTTCCAACTGGCGGCCACTGTGGCGCAGTTCGCCGAGGTCCTGCGCCGGAGTTACTGGGCGCAACACACAACCTTAGACGAGGTGCGCTGGCACGCCGACCGTGTTGGCGGCATCCTCCACAACGATCCCGAAGTGACCGACTTCGCCCGCCTCGTTGGCATGATGGCGAGATTGGGTGACGGGTAGCTAAGTCACTAAGTCCGCAATCGGAGCGTCAACATGAGGTTCCAATGACGGATCAATTCACGTGGCACAGAAGGCGAGCAGTGAACGCCCTCAGACCAATTGGCTCAACCTGAGACCGGCTGGAGTGAGCCTGCCAAGTACCCAAAGTGAACCGCCAGACCAGGCAACGAAAATCAACACCGAATAAACCGAACGAAAGGACACGAAAATGAAATCTCCAATCCTGCTGGCAATACTAATCCTTGGAACACTGCTACTACTTGCTTGCGGCGGCGGCGACGGGGATTCTGGTACGACGGCCGCTCCAGCACCGGCGCCCGCCCCTGCTCCGGCTCCGGCACCTGCGCCCGCTCCGGCTCCCGCTCCTGCAGCTGTACCCGCCCCTGCTCTCGCCCCCATCACCGTTGGAGCGGCTGCAGCCCCGGCGGCTGCTCCTGCTGCCTCGGCCGCTGCGGCATCACCTGCCCAGACCGACTCCTCCGGTCAATTGGAAATCGGAGCGACGGGCGACGTCGACTTGGCCAGGCTCGTCCAGCAACGGCGCATAGTAGTTCGCACGGTCCAGATGGCGCTCATTGTCTCCAACATTCAAGAGTCCATGGACAATGTCGCCTCTCTCGCGGCCAACATGGGCGGATGGACCGTTTCGTCGGAAAGAGCAAATGACTTTGGCGGAAGGATTGCCGTGCGCGTGCCTGCCGAGCGGCTCGACGAGGCCATCGGGCAGGTGAGGAGCGTGGCCGTAGCCGTCGAGTCTGAGACAACCACGAGTGAGGACGTGACCGCCGAATACTTCGATTCGCAGTCCCGGCTGAGAAACCTCCGAGCGACCGAAACGGCCATGCTCAACCTTCTCGAACAGGCCCCGAACGCTAAGGACGCCCTCGAAATCCGCAAGACGCTCTCCGAGGTCCAAGAGGAGATCGAGCTCCTGTTGGGCAGACTGAAGCTGCTGGAGGAGACTTCGGCGTTTTCTCTGGTCAACGTAGCCATGCGGGTCGAGCGAGTCGACCTCCGTGTTGACGCGGGAGAGGACCGCACCGTCAGCATAGGGCAAACTGTACGATTCAAAGCGACCTTCCACGCGCCTGACGAATCCGCAGATTACAGAATAATGTGGAACTTCGGCGACCGTTCGGAACCCATCGTCGACACCTTCACTGCGCCTACCTCGGAACCGGGTACCCGTGTCACCGCCTCCGTAACCCATGTATATGACGACTACCGCGATTCACCGTATTTCGTCGACGTGAAGATATCTGGAACTTCAGAATCCAGCCCTCTGTTCGGCCAGGGCACCATCAAGATGAACGTCGTCGGTACGGAACAGATGCCAGTGGACGCCGGTGGAGACCGGACCGTCGCCGTTGGTAGCTCTGTTAGTCTCCGCGCCTCCTTCGAGCCGCCCGAAGGCATCGACCAGTTCACCTACACGTGGGACTTCGGGGACGGGTCGAGTTTCGTTACCGGAAACCGAGCAATCCTTACGAGAGACTCCGACCGAATGGTCACGGCGGTTACGAGCCACTCCTACTCTAGAGCCGAAGAATCTCCCTACATAGTCCAAGTCAAGATGGTCGGAAGAGGTGAAGCCGGCATCGTCGAAGGTTCTGACAAGATCATCGTGACCGTAACCGAGCTTCCGGTCATACTTGTTTCTGCCGGCGAATCGATGACGGTTGAAGGCGGAACTGAAGCAACGTTCCGCGGTTCGTTCAATCGCCCGGCGGGAGTCACGAACCTGATGTATCGCTGGAGCTTTGGAGACGGTACCGCCCCTGAAGAGGGCGAAATCGGAGACGACAACATCATAGAAGCGTCTCACAACTACGTCCATCTGCGACAGCAATCATACCGTGCGACGCTCACCGTCATGGGTGATAGTGAGGCCGGTCCGGTGGAGGCAACCAGTTCGATAGATGTCTACGTGATCGAAGGAGAGGGTTGGGTAGTAGGAGGTTACGGCTTGGAAGGCACGACGAAGGACGCTGTGAGATCGCTATCAGTCGTTGTGAAAGGACTAACGACTACGTTCATCTGGATCGCGGTGTTCAGCCCCTTCTGGGGTGGAGGACTCGCCGTCTTGATAGTGGTAGGCCGCATGGCGGCCGCCCGACGTAGTCGGAGGGCGAGTCAACCCTCGCACGAAGTGGCTCAGGTGTCCAATACGGAACCTGCCCAGTAAAGAACACTGAACGCGAGGCTTGTTCATGGTGAGCTCACCTACAGGCAATTAGCATATTCTACGGCTCACATCAGTTTCCCCACCGGAATCCTTAAAGCATGAGGGTCCGGTGGGGATTTTCTTTCCAACTTGTTTGGCGCTATATGCTGCAAGCTCCTTCCCTGCTCAACAGGTTGGGATTTGGAGTTCAGATACGATTGCCTCATTCCTTTCCAGCATTAGCTACTCAGCCTTTGCGGAAACTCCCATCGCAAGCACTCAGTGTCATACCTGCGAAAGGATACCTTTTCGTAACTTACGAAACTGGGCGAAATAGAGAATTAGGATCAGCACTATTCATCTCTCACCCTACTTACTTGATACCGGCCTTCGCGAACATGACGGTTACTGAAGGTCTCCGAAAGCGAAGATTTGTCAGGACAAAGGGGGAAGGATTGCCTCATCATCTCTGAACAGAAGCGTTCAAGATCAGTATCTATAGCGAGGCCTTCCGCCTGTTGAAACCCGGTGCGTGCTTCGGCGCTTACGAATACTGCGTGACCGATAGGTTCGATGTGAGCAATCCCCACCACCTCAAGATCAAGGCGGACATCCAGTTGGGAGCCGCTCTGCTTAACATCGACGATCGGCAGACTGTTGATGACGCGCTGAGAACTGTGGACTTCGAAGTCTTGGAAAAGTACTCGAAGCGCTCCGCATAGCCCCTCAAGACACCGTCCGTGCTGCAGAGACTCTGAACCTCTGCGCGGCAGCCATGGCGGAGGCGGGCCGGCTCGGCATCTTCTCACCTATGTACTTCATCCACGCACGTAAACCGGAATAGCTCAGAACGAAATTGAGCGAGTAGCGCCGGTTATCTGGTATACTGTTGTTCTGAATTCCAGACAACACGATTCGGGAGATGCATCGTTGGCTAAGCAATCGGTATTCGCGAAGAACGCAAAGCGCAGGAAAATTGTCGAGAAGTACGCTGAGAAGCGCAACCGACTCTTGGAGATCGCCAAAGACCCCAAGGCGTCCTACGAGGAGCAGCTTGAAGCTCGCCACGAGTTGGCCAAGCTGCCCGTCAACGCGAACCCGAACCGCGTCCGCAACCGGTGCGAGATAACCGGTCGCCCCCGCGGATATCTCCGCCACTTCGGCCTCTCCCGCATCACCTTCCGCGAGATGGCCCTCAAGGGAATGCTCCCCGGCGTCCGCAAGGCCAGTTGGTAGCGTAACTCTCGCTATCGTCCATTGTCGAACTAAGGCTAATCTGCCCGTCTCTACGCCTTCTGATGTCCTCACCCCTCCTGCAAGGGCAAGACTATGTGTGACGGCTCTTCGTTGCTGTGGAATATCGTCTGATGTGCAATCTCGTAGCGCCGCTCAAGCCCTAACGGTCCTCCCGTATTGGGATTCACGTCGAAGCGCGGCCAGTTGCTGCTGCTGATATCCAGCCGAATCCGATGCCCCTTGCGGAACACATTCGATGTCGGATACAGGTGGAATTCGAACTCGTAGGGCGTGCCTGGCTCCATGAGTTCCGGCTCGGTCCAGCTGTTGCGGTAGCGTGCCCTGATTATCGAATCCGTGATGTTCATCGCGAAGCCG
Organism: Dehalococcoidia bacterium; assembly: GCA_963662435.1. Taxonomy (GTDB): domain Bacteria; phylum Chloroflexota; class Dehalococcoidia; order Lucifugimonadales; family VXLM01; genus VXLM01. Next base: position 1,250,725 of record OY759598.1, read on the forward strand.
TCCGGGTAGTCGTCCGACGGGGGATAGACATCGATCAGTTTGGCAGTGAAATCGGTGTCCGGTGCCGATGATGCCGCCCAGAGGTGCATGATGATATGGCCTGTTACCTCGGTGTCCTCTTCGAGTTCAGGCGTCTGGAACGTGAGAATGTCGTGTCGAGTGTTTAGCGGCAACTCGTTCACGCAACCGATGAAATCCCCCCTGCCCCGCTGGTCGAAGGCGCCCGCCCTGATAATCGAGTCCGCCGCCGAGATGCCTCCGCCCATTGTAGGCACGGGGTCCATAGGATCGAAGGTGTAACCGGTAGACGCCGCTTCATCTTCGGTAGGCTCATCCGTCGAAAGTGTACCGTCCGCATGTACGTAGAACGGCGTGTCCTTGGTTCCTGGCACCGGCCAGTCCGGCTCGCTTCGCCAGTAGCCTCCGTGGTCGAGTCTTCGGTCGTAGTCATGCTTATTCTTACGTTGGCTGCCCGTGCCCATCGTGAAGATGCGGACGGGCGACCACTCCGCGAACTCGGTGTCCATCCCCTTCATGTAGTGGTCGAACCACGCCAGTCGCAGGTCGTTCGTTTCGATGCTGGAGTGCTGGCCGAAGTCCACGTCGCCTGAGTACGTTAGCTCGTACATTCCGTGCGTCCATGGGCCCATGAGCAGCACCTGCTGTGACTGTTTGATGGCGGACAGCTTCATGTAGCTCATTGGCGTGTTGAGGGCGTAGGAGTCGTACCACCCGCCGAGGTACAGCGTGGGAACGTCGGCGTGCTCGTCGTAGTATTCGTCCATGGCATAGCCGCGCTGCTTCCAGTATTCGTCGAATTCGCCGTGAGTCAGGATGTCGATTGCCCATTGCTCATACGAGGGTAGCCTCCGGAGCACGGTCGCCCCTTTCTTAAGCGGAAACTGGCGGACGATGTCGGGAATGTCTTCGAGGAAGGCCTTCATTATCTCCGCCTGAAGGCCAGGATCTGCCATGGCCTCCTTGCTCGTCATCGCCATACGGTACACGTAGACGTGGAAACGCTGCTCCAAGGCCCCGTTCTGACGCATGGAGCCGTGGTAGTAGTTTGCAGCGCCGACCGCGACGATCATGGTCGAAAGGTGGGACGGCGCCATGGTCGCCAAGGCGCTCTGATCGCTGCCGGAGTACGATCCGCCCATCGTCCCAACCTTGCCGTTGCTCCACTCCTGGACGCCGAGCCACTGCACGGTGTCGTAGCCGTCCGGTGCCTCCTTGGCGAAGGCGTACCACTCGCCCTCCGACTCGAATCGCCCTCGAACGTCCTGGATCACCGTGACATATCCTCGTCGAGCGAAGTATCTTGCATTCGCGACCTGCCGGGGCGCCGTCTTGTCATAGGGGGTACGTTCCACGATTACCGGGAATTCCCCCTCGACAGGTACGCCAATCCTGGACGGGAAATAGATGTCCGACGCTAACCGGACACCGTCACGCATCGGCGTCATGACATTCTTCCGGCACGTCACGTCATAGGTAATCGGGGAACCTTCGTAGACATCTCTCAAGGTATCTTTCTCCTCAGGTAGGATGCCGCACGTTTGGGACGATACACGTGTTGTGGCGGCCCGGATTATAGGGCACGTATCGACTGTCACACAAGACAACCGTATCATTAGTGCCTACCCTGGACCGCAGGAGTCTTGAGCAAGCATGTCCCGCGTAAAGCTGGCAGTCATCGGACTGGGACTGATGGGAAGCCGACACGTGGAGGTTGCTCGGTCGTATGACGGCTGCGAACTCGTGGGGGCTTGCGACCTTGACCCAGGCCTGCGCGAGGTCGCCGATCGACACGGCGTGCCATTCTTCCGGTACATCGGCGAGATGCTCGATCGCACCAAGCCCGACGGGGCTATCTTGTCCACTCAGAGCGCCGCTCACGTGGAGACATTCGAGGCGTGTGCGGTGCGTGGAGTCCACGCACTCATTGAAAAGCCCGTAGCCGATACGACTGAGGCCGCATTGCAGATTGCGGACCTCGCCGACGGAACGAATACCAGGGTACTCGTCGGACACCACCGACGACACAACCCCTTGGTCAAGGCCGTCCATGATGTCGTCGCGGGCGGTGGGATCGGCGACCTCCTGGCAGTGTCGATGATGTGGACACTGATGAAGCCGGACGACTATTTCAACATTGGTTGGCGGAGCGTCAAGCCGGACGGCGGACCGGTCCTCATCAATCTTGTTCACGAGCTCGATATACTCCGCTACGTTTGCGGAGAGATCGATCAGGTCTACGCGCAGGGAAGCTCAAAGTCGCGCGGTTATGAAGTCGAGGACTCCGTCAGCATCTCGATTGCTTTTCGCAACGGGGCCGTCGCCACGATCTTGGGCAGCGATGCCGTTTCAGCCCCGTGGTCGTACGAGGCCACGACCGGAGAGAACCCGCTGTACCACAACGTTCTGGAGAACTGCTACTACTTCACGGGTACCGGCGGCGCACTGGCCTTCCCGCAGATGGAACTCTGGAAATACCGTGACGCTAACCGTCGCGGATGGCAACACCCGATGGAAAAGTCCGTCGTTGCCGTGACCCGCGCCGATTCCCTAACCGTACAACTCACCCACTTCTGCGATGTCGTGCGGGGAACGCAGCCGCCTCTCGTCGATGCCTTGGACGGCGTGAGATCCCTCGCTGCCTCCCTTGCAGTGCTGCGGTCGATTGCCACAAACACACCTCAGCGCCCCCTCCTGAGTGAGGCATAGACTGCCCTCTAAGCGTCAGTCCCCTTTCACGTTGATGATCTGATGGAATGTATGCACGATCTCCACCAGGTCCTTAGACTGCTCCATCACGGTGTCGATGTCCTTGTAGGCGCCCGGCAGCTCGTCGAGGAACTCCTTCGAGCGCCGGACCTCGATGCCCTTCATGTCACGGTCGAAGTCGTCCATGTTGAATCGCTTCCTGGCCTGCGATCGTGAGAAACGTCGCCCGGCGCCGTGAGGAGCCGTATCGAACGCCTCCGTTTTGCCCAGCCCACGAACGACGTAGCTAGCCGTGCCCATGGAGCCTGGAATGAGGCCCATCCGGCCTTCCTGGGCCTGGATGGCGCCCTTTCTCGACACCCAAACGTCCTCCCCGTAGTGGCGCTCCTTCTGCGTGAAGTTGTGGTGGCACTGGATGCGCTCCAATTCGAGCTCTCCCTCGTGACCACCCTCTCCATAGACAGTGAAGCTAAGCTCGGCCATCACACGGTCCATCATCTCCTCTCGGTTGAGAAGTGCGAAGTCCTGGGCCCAACGAAGGTCGTGGATGTACTCGTCGAAGTCTATGGTTCCCTCGCTCAGGTATGCCAGGTCGCGATCAGGGAGCCTGATCGCCTGCTCCTTCATGAACCTCTGGGCGGTCCTGATGTGCTGCATGGCGATTTTATTGCCTATCCCCCGCGATCCGGAGTGCAGGAAGGCCCAGACTGCCCCGGACTCGTCCAGCGTGATCTCTATGAAGTGGTTGCCTGAACCGAGCGAGCCAAGCTGCAGCCTCCAGTCTGCCCGTCCCGAGAGCTTCCTGTAGAGTCCAAGTCTGTCGCCGGCCTTCTTCTCCAGATCTGCGACACGGGGCTTCGCCGTCGGAGACACGTTCCGGTTATATTTGCCTGCACTGAGAGGGATGCGTCGCTCGATACCCTCTCGGATGCCGCTGAGATCGGCAGGAAGGTCCTCACGCGAGAGCGGAGTCCGCACAGCGATCATGCCGCACCCGATGTCTACACCGACAGCGGCCGGGATTATCGCCCCGTCCGTGGGTATGCACGACCCCACCGTGGCCCCCATCCCGACGTGGCAGTCGGGCATGACGGCCACGTGCCTGAAGATGAAGGGCATCGATGCAAGCTTCACTATCTGCTGCATGGCCGCCGGCTCGATCTGCTCCGGCGGTATCCACGACATCGTCGTCCTGTTGATCTGATACATGATTCTCCTCCCTTGGTATGACTCCCCAACCTCAGACTAGGCCGGAAACGAAAAAGCCCCGGACTCTCGCCAGGGCTTCTCACTACAGACAATATGTACGAGCTATCAGCCCCCGGCGAGTTCTCCACGTCCTCCAAAGACACGCGTTGTCGCGGGCCTTTGTAGAACATTCAATTGGTTTTCTAGGCGGAACAAATTCTTCCCTCTCTGTACCTGCACGACGGACGCCACAGTATAGTCGAACGTCTCGGCGGGTCTAACCAAGCTACACGAGGCTTGAAAGTGAGTCAACGATTCTTGGCGCAGCCAACCATCACTCCACGTTCCACGCGGCCTCAAGACCCAGGAAACGTCCGATGTCCTCAACTTCCCTATCAATCCCTGTACGCGCCTGTTCCGACAACGACTCGAAAGGACTCACGGTAATAGTCAGTCTACGGCCGGAGCGCTTGCGCGTCCACGTGGCGATGGCCCTTCCATCAACTAGGATCGTCGGGCGAATGATCCCTCCACCGGGATGCACTTGCTTGAGCAACTCGGGGGCCACGCCCAGCTCGCGGACGCGGTATCCCAGGAGGTATGGGTCGAATGCTCCCAACATTCTGAGGGAGGGCCTCACGTCCTCTCTTATCGTATTCAGCAGTCCGACGTATGATTCGGGCATCCACATTCCCACGCCATCCACAGTGACGCCAGCCAGTTCTCGTTCGATTGCCTGAAACGCGCGGCGCGCCTCCCTCGCTGGCAGACCTGACCACATGCCAAAGTCCTCAGGCGTGGTCGGGGCATAGGCCGTCACGTATCGCCTTGCGAACTCGGCAACAGGATCGGCCGGTTCAGAGATATCGTCCTCAAGCCACGTGTCCAACAGTACATGCGTTGACTCTCCGCCAACGGTAGGACCGAAGCAGATGATGCCCTCCAGCGACGACCAGTGTAGGAGATACACCACCGCCTGACCCTCCGAAGGCAGTCCCTGAACCGCCCAGCGCTCGGAAATCTGACGACGTGTCAGCGCGCCATCTTTTTCAAGCGCCCGACGCAATACTCTGACGGCAGGCCGGTAGATGTCATCGGTGACTCCGAGTTCCCGTTGACGCCGCTTGGCCTTGCGAACCATGAATGGCCCGACGAACCGCAGCACCCATCGCACGTCCTTCGATGCGAGCAAATGCATCGTTCCACGCATTGCCCAGGTCCGCACCACCGTGCGTGATTCGACTCGCGCTTTTTCGACTTCCACAGCGGTCAGTCCGGTTATGCGTACCCGAACCGCCAGCAACTCAGCGACCAAGTCCTGGGCTTGGACGGCAGCGATCTTTCGAACGAGGTCACCGGCATCGATCGATTCTCGCTTAGCCAAGTGTTGAGAGTGAAGTCGCAGACCTCGCGCCTCGCCTCCTGTAAGCTTAAGGGGCAACTTCCCTCCGTATCGGGTCATGAAGAGTGTCCACGGTTCAGCAACATAGTGTGAATGGTCATTATCGACATCGTCAAATCCCTGTGTCCCCCGCCCCGGAACGATTTCGGTATCATTCCAAATTGCCTATTGCAATAATAGAACGTTTATGCTACCCTCCCCGCGTCAAGTCCAAATGCACATACAAACTGCCCTAGAGGGCAGACACGAAATCAGGAGGCTCTACTATGACAACTGAACTGGATGCTTCTATCGAATCGACGATGAACGATATCGACAAGCGGTTTGGGCGCGGGACGATTATGCGCCTGGGAGATGGAGACACCTATAGTCCCACGAGCCCGATTCCCACCGGATCACTGGCGCTGGACCTGGCGCTGGGAATAGGTGGCGTACCGCGTGGCAGGGTCACGGAGGTATTCGGCGCGGAATCGACCGGCAAGACGACCATCGCCTATCACGTCATGGCCGAGGCCCAGAAGAGCGGCGGAGTGGCCGCATACATTGACGCTGAGCACGCGCTCGACCCAGAGTTCGCGCGCACCTGTGGAGTTGACACCGACAACCTACTCGTTTCACAGCCCGACTATGCCGAACAGGCCCTGGAGATCTGCGAGTACCTCGTCCGAAGCGGCTCCGTGGCCGTGGTCGTCATCGACAGCGTGGCGGCCCTCGTTCCGAAGGCAGAGCTCGAGGGTGATATGGGCGACACGCACGTCGGCCTCCAGGCCCGCATCATGTCACAGGGCCTCCGAAAGCTCACGGCAGCGATCAGCAGGCATGACACGGCCGTCATCTTCATCAACCAGCTGCGGGAGAAGATCGGCGTGTTGTGGGGCAATCCGGAGACCACCCCAGGAGGTCGAGCCCTGAAATTCTACAGCTCCGTCCGCATCGACCTTCGCAGGGGGGAATCGGTCAAAAGCGGGACAGATATCATAGGAGCGCACATTAAAGCCCGTGTCGTCAAGAACAAGGTAGCGCCCCCATTCAGGACAGCGGAGTATGACATTATGTTCGGCGAGGGCATCAGCCAGGAAGCCGACCTGCTAGCCATCGGCGTCGAAATGGGGCACGTTCAGAAGAGCGGCGCGTACTACTTCTTCGAGGACACCCGGCTCGGTCAAGGCCGTGAGAACGCCAAGCAGTTTCTAAAAGAGAACGATGGGATCGCCGCCAAGATCGAGGGCCTGATTCGAGGCAAGACAGACATCGAGCATACCCCTGAGGCCGCTCCGGGAAGCGAAAACGGAGTCGCCACAGTCAAGGCCAAAGCCAAGTAGAGCCATGCCGACGGTACGTGAAATCGGGTCCAGACTCGAGCCCTTCATCGACGATTGGCTGATCGACCGCATGAAGGGTGTATCGCTCCGTCTGCATCAACCTGTCCCAAAGGAGGTGGCGTTTCGGTTCGATCAGCCTTGGGAGGGTACTTCCAGCATCTTCATCAGGGTCATGAAGGAAGGGGATGTCTACAGGAACTGGTACCGTGCCGGGGCGGACTCCGACCAAGCCGCCGCCTATGCAGAGAGCGCTGACGGCATCCACTGGGAACGTCCCAACCTCGGCATGGTCGAGTACGACGGCTCGAGCGACAACAATATCATTCTTCGGGACAACGATATAACGAACCTTGCCGTCTTTCGCGACGACAATTCACTAGCGCCCGACAAGGAGCGGTACAAGGCCATCGCCAAAGGCCCCAAGATTGATGGTCGTGCGACGATCCGCGGCCTGACCTCTCCAGATGGCTTCCAGTGGAATGTTATCGACGTCGATCCAATTCTCGTCGCTCCTGAAGACGGCTGGCCTATGTTCGACTCAACGAACGTGGCATTCTGGGACGAGGTGCAGGGCCAGTACGTCGCCTACATGCGCGGCTGGTTCCCCAGCGAGGCTCGCGTCTCCTCAGACCATCACGGCGGCGTGCGGTCGATCCGACGGAGCGTGTCTCCGGACTTTCGGTCGTGGTCTCCACCTGAATTCATCGACATGGGCGACTCGCAGCCGGAGCACCTCTACACCAATGCCGCCACGCCCTACTTCCGAGCGCCACACATCTACCTTATGTTTCCGCGCCGGTTCGTAGTCGGACGAAAGCTCCGCGACGATTGGGCCGAGGACGGTCTCTCCGACGCGGTCTTCATGAGCAGTCGGGATGGAATCCATTGGGACCGTCGATTTATGGAACCCCTGATCCCTACCGGCAGGGACTTAGACGACTGGACCGACAGAAGCAAAACGCCAGGAGTTGGTCTCCTGCCAACCGGCCCCGACGAAATGTCAATCTACTACAAGGAGCACAACCGTCTGCCAACTGTTCGGATGCGCCGGGGCGCATTCCGCACCGACGGAATCGTGTCGCTCAACTCCGGCTATGATGGCGGCGAGTTCGTCACGCATCCGCTGCAATTCGACGGCAACGAGCTCGTTCTCAACTACGCCACCTCTGCAGCAGGAAGCATACGGGTCGAACTCCAGGATGCGGATGGAACGCCGGTCGAGGGGCACACAGTCTCTGACTGCGACGAGATATTCGGGGATGAAATCGAGCGGGTCGTGCGATGGCGCGGCAGTTCGAATGTGAGTAGTGAGGCCGGTCGCCCCGTCAGGGTGAGAATTGCTACGCTCAACTATGCCGACTTCTACTCTTTGATGTTCAGGCGCACCGTAAAGTAAAGCCCAATTCCCTACGGCAGGATGAGCGTTGTCTCCACCGTGGTCTTGAGGTCCTCGGCCACCTCTTCAGCATCGCGGTCTCCGTCGATGATGTGGAACCCCTTGCTGGGCGCCATTGCGATGAACTGCTCACGAACGAGGTTCTGGTAGCTGATGAAACTGGCGTACATGTCGCCGTCGCGGTGTATGTCCATGCCGGATTCCCAGTAGTCGAGATAGTGCAGGTTCCCCAGTACCCTTTCCGCCAATACCTCCGGCTTCACATCCAGGTAGAGAACGACATCGGGAACGATTGCGAAGCCGAAGACCCCTTCAATCCACTTCATATCAACGCCGCGAACGACGTCTCTTGCAATCGGTGTGTAGACATACCTGTCGGCTAGAACGATGAAATCGGACTCGAGCGCCGGGACGATCACATTCTCAATCTGGTCGGCGAGGTCCGTTGCGTAGTAGAGCGAAAAGGTCAGCGGCCCAAGTGAATAACCCTGCATTACGTCCTGGAGCTTCTTCCCTACGAGCCTGGACCTCTTCAGCCCAGTCTGCGCCGAGGCATACCCCTTCCGCTCAAGCCAGTCGCGCAAGAGCCTGATCTGTGTGGAACGCCCGGCGCTGTCGGGACCTTCGATGACGATCAACTTGCCCCTTAGGGAGGAGAGGTCGATATCCGGAATGCCGGCCCCGAAGTAAGCGCGCTGCGCGGAATCCGCCGTAGCCGCCATTACGCAGCCTCACTTGGCGATTTCGGCCGAACGTATTGGGACAGGTCCAGTTTCTCCCGTATGAGGTCCCGAAAATGCTGCTGCTGTTCCCCTGCGGGCCTGGTCGCGTCCATGACTTGGAATGGGAACTCGTGCGACATCCGTTCATAGGTCTCGTGAATCTTCGTCTGAAAGATACGGTAGCTCTCAATGCGGTCCGAGGAGAACCCAATATCCATGCCCGCCTCGTAGTAGTTCAGGTTGCGACTGCGTCCTACGGCCCGGGCGAGCGAGACGTCCACAGGCACCTTGAACCACAGGGTCAAGTCCGGCTGGCGCGCGAAGCGATACATGTGCCGGATCCAGACAGGGTCGCATCCCCGCACGGTGTCCCTCGCATAGGCCGTATAGACGTACCGGTCGGAGAGGACGAGGTATCCTGCATGAAGGAGCGGGACAATCTGCCGCTCGTATCTGTCGGCAAAGTCGGTACCGTGAATCAAGGCGAAGGTGGTGGGACTGAGCATGTGCCGCTTCTTCGCTGCCTTCGTAGCGCTCTCGACGAGCGGCGAGGAGTTCCACTCCGTGAAGAAGACCTTGTAGCCCTCGAGCTCCAGCCATCGCTTCACGAGTCCGATCTGCGTGGACTTTCCGGACCCGTCCAGACCCTCGACCGTGATGAGCTTGCCCGGCAACTCGTCATTGGTGCCGCCATTCGACATCGATCCACACCCCCTCCATCGTCATTATCAGAAGCCGGACCATCAACCGTCAAGGTAAGGAAGGGTGCGGAGCCTGCGTCTTTCTTGAGCCCACTGGGGATACGCAACCCCTAATTGGCACCTCGAAGCCCAGCGTTTACGAAATACGCAAGACCCAGTGATTCTCCTCATTTGTCCGGCTAGCTCTCTTCTGCTACGGTAGTGCCACGTACCGGCGCCGCCGTGGAAAACCCTCCCCTTGATCAGCATCGAACACGCCATCGTGATAGACCGCCCGCCCGACGAGGTATTCGACTACCTCACAGCCCCGTGGAAGATGCCGGAATGGCAGGAGGACGTGCTCGAAGCCACAACCGTGGGAGACCAACCGATAGGGCCGGACACGAAGGTGCGTGTTCGCAGGCGTTTCATGGGGCAGATCGTAACCCTGACGCTGGAGACCACGGAGTTCACGCCGAATGAGCGCTTTTCTTTCGCTTCCCAGTCGGGCCCCATCACCCTGACCGGATCGGTCGCGGTCACCCCTCACGATAGGGGTACGTCGGTGCTATTCACCGTCTCGGGCGAAGGGAGCGGGCTTCTCATGCTTGCGGGCCCCTTAATCGAGCAGATAGTCCGCCAGGAGACAATGGACAACGCCGCCAATCTCAAGAGAGTTCTCGAATTAGAGCAATGACACCGGAGACCCGATGACAGACCACGACGAACAACTATCCCTCAACGACATAACGGACTATGGACTCTGCTTCGCTTGCGGCCCTCGCAACCCCTACGGTCTAAAGCTTCACATGGAACGTGATTCTGACAGAGTCGTAGCGAAATTCACCGCGCTGGAGGAATACCAGGGGTTCCCAGGATACCTGCACGGAGGCATCATCACCGCCCTGCTCGACGAGGTCATGAGCCGGGTCTCGATCGTTACCTACAACCGCTGGACGATTACAGGAGGTATCGACGTTCACTTCCGAAAGCCGGTGTTTATCGGACAGGAGGTGACGGCCATTGCCGAGCACGTCGAGACGAACCGCCGCATGGTCACGTCCAAGGCGGAGCTGCTTCTGCCTGACGGGACTGCGGCGGCCAGGGCAACGGGAAGGTTCTTCTTCCTTCCAGATGAGCGACTCGCGGATATGACGTCCGCATTTCCTGGGCTGCGTCGCGACTGGATGCGTTAGGCAGCATTGGGGGAAGGAATTTACCGGACATTTCCGGACATCCTAAAGGCGTAATTGCGTAATGCTGCTAGTTAAGGCCAGAGTCCGGCTTCTCGGTTTAGGGTTGGCCTTTGTAGCCAAGGGCGGGTTTCAAACCCGCCCCAACGAGTGCAGGTAGCCGAGGTTCAGATCATAGATACAGTTCGGCTTTGCCTGCATCCGCCCTCTCCCACGACGAGAGAGGGGGTTAAACACTAACCCTTTAGCGAGGGAAGACGAGTGTCCGTGTGACCTAGCTGAAGAACAGTCGCTCCGCTGTGCCGCGCAGGATCTGGTCGCGGTCGGAGTCGGAGAGGCCGAGCTTATCGCGAACGACGGAGATCGAGTCCTCCATCGTCTCCTTGACGACCTGGTACGGCGAATCGCTCCCCCACATGCATCTTTCCGGCCCAAATGCGTCGATGACGCGTCCGATCATGGGAATCAGGTCGTCATGCGGCGGCCCGTCTCCCAAGGAGTGGAGTCTTGAGATCTTCACGTGGGTATTCGGCAGGGTGGCAATATCGGTCAGCTGTGCGATGTGAGCATCGTTGATGGGCTCCATTTCCCCTACCCGCGTCATGTGATCGACGACAACCGTGGTATCCGCGTGCTTGGCGGCCATCTCCTTGATAGCAGGAGCTCCGGCCGGATGCGTGATTGGACACATGGCCTGTCCGGTCCTGGCTGCAGCCTCGAAGAGCCGGTCCCACTGCGGTCCGTCGTAGTCGACTCCTATTCGGAAGCCCCGGACGCCCTGCGTCTTCAGGGCCTCCATGTCCTCCTGCACGTTTTCCTTCGTCTCGTCGACAATGCCGATGACGCTGAACACATCCGGGAACCGCTTGATGGCGTCCGTCGCGTAGCTGTTGTCGAACTGGTGATAGCCCGTCTGCACGATGACGACCCTCTCGATCCCTGAAGGGCGCGCGTGCCGCAGGTACATTTCCGGCGTAAAGTCCGGTGGGTCAAGATCCGCGGCCGTCTGTCCTCCCGCAAGGGGATAGCACCCTGTGTCTGAAGTCCAGAGGTGAATATGGGCGTCGATCCAAGCCATGGGCACTCCTTCAGGCGATGGTTGTCACTGGGGGTGTGTGGTTTTGCCCCCTCTCAGTGTATCTCCCCCACTGGAGGAAGAAATTGTTGATTGGCGTCTATGCTCGTTTGAATATTTGGAAGCGGTGGCGGTTGCTCTCCACCACGTACACCCGGTCCTCCGCGTCCACAGTGACGGCAACAGGTCCCCAGAAGTAGGGCTCCGTCTGCGAAGATACCTGGTACGGATCGTCGGCCAAATGGGGTGGAAGCTCAGGCATGAGGTTGGCGACCTTCCGCACCTCGACCTCGTCGGGGTTTGAGGCGAAGAAGTCCTTCGCCCACAGCGAGAGAGTGGCCCGTCCACGTTCAGTCGTATAGAGAGCGCCGTTTGGGGTGAGCACCTGAAGACGCTCGTTGCCCCAGTCGGTCACGTAAATGTAACCCTCCGAATCGACAGCGACTCCTGAGGGCCGATTGAACAGTTCATTCCCCAGTCCACCGAAGGACTGAAGATGTCTGCCGTCGGGCGAGAAGCGCTTGACTGCATTGTGGCGCCAGTCTGCCACGAGGACGTTATCGTCGGCGTCGATGCAGAGTCCCCACGGCTGGTATAGGCTATGCCTAGGCGTCACGTCCTCCTCGCGTCCAAACCTGTTGATGAACTGTCCGGCTGCGGTGAACTTGTTGATGGAGTGGCTGTGCTGGTCGGCGATGTAAACGTTGTCATTCGAGTCGATGGCGATGCCGGCCGGCCCGTTGAGCTTTCCCGGATCGGAGCCGTGCTCGCCCCACTGATCGAGGAACTTGCCTTCAGAGCTATAGATCACCACTCGATGGTTGTACTCGTCGGTGATATACAAGCGTTCCTGGCTGTCGAAGGCCATCGCGACCGGAAGGACGAACTGCCCCGGATCGCTGCCATAGCCCTCGCTGAACTCGAATAGGAAGTTCTCGTCGAGATCCTGTACGCCCACCCGAATTGCCCTTGCACGAACGGGATCGCAGCGGCTGAGTACGTAGATGCGGCCGTCGGTGCTCACGGCGATACTGTACGGATTGGCGAAGCCTCGCCCGTTGTCGCCGTTGTTGGTGATGCCAATCGTCTTTATGTAGTCGAGCGTTGTTGCAGCGGTTGCTGTCGTCATCGTTGCCTGTTAACTCCGTATTCTGGAAGACCGGCGCGTGCCGTCACGCCATCTGGTATTCTCGGGTAGCCGCGATCAGGCCGAGAAGCTCTCCCAACCGATCGTCTGAAGTGGTGCTCTCCAGGCAAACGTCGCCCTGACCGGATACGTGGTCTATGAGCGCCGACCTCGTGTCAGCGGCTACGTCAATCGCGCCCATCAGGCCCAGGCAGTTGTCTACTACCTCGTCGGGAGTCAGGGTTCCGCCGTTGGCCTCACCCAGCTGGCCGATGATGGCCCGTATTCCCGGCTTGGACGTGTCCGACAGCTCATTCGCCACGAAGTTGACTCGCTCCACGAGCGCTCCGCTGTCGATCCACTCCTCCGCCTCGTGCCACCCTTCAACGGTCGGGGGGTTCAGGAGACCCTGTCCCATGAAGAAGGCCTGCTCAGCCACCTGGTCGATGCCGAGTGTGGGCTGCCTGTAGCTGCCTGCAGTCTTGATCGCGCCGACGATGTACTCCACCGGCCCTTTGACTCTCGCGTATCGGGCGGCGTCCGACTTGAAATAGTCGGAGTTGAACAACGTCCTCAGCACAGACCTGATCTCATAGTCGGAGGCGAAGTAGGACGCAATCATCTCTTCGATGCACGCCTGTCCGTCTTCGTCGACCTTATCGGCGGCAAAGAACTGGAATAGGCGCGTGCAGATAAACTCCGCCGTCGCCCGCTGCCTGCAGATGATCTCTACGATATCCTCGCCGTTGAAGTTTCCGGACTCGCCGAGGAAGGTCTTTTCGCCCTGGTCGTGATCGTCCTCTCGGAACTGGAAGTGCCACGCGATCCTGCTATACGGCCAGATCGAGTCCTTCATCGCACGCATCGCCATGTACTCGACGTTGCCGAGCGTCCATCCGGTGAAGGCACGAGAGGCCTCTTTTATGTCGTCCTCGGTATAGTTGCCGATGCCCATGGAGAACAGTTCCAGCAGCTCCCTGCCGTAGTTCTCGTTTATGTGTCCGTTGTGGTTCTCATTGTTGTCGAGCCACAGCAGCATGGCAGGGTCCTTGGACAACTCGATGAGCATGGTGTCGAACCGTCCCAGCCCGTGAATTCGGAACATGTCGATCTGGTTCAGGAGCGAGCGAGCCTGGTTGAGCTTCGTGTAGCCCGTTGCGAAAAGACTGTGAAAGAACAGGGCCACCCGTTCTTCGAGGGGGTTTTTCGTGGTGACCATCCTGTAGAGCCAGTTGCCGGCCGCCGAGTATGGCTGTCGAAGCTCAGACTGGTCGACGTGATAGCGACGAATTACGTCCTGGGGAAGGTCACTCGGATCGTCGGGACTCAAGAGTTCCTCGACAGTCTCCTCGTAGCCCTTCGCGGTCCTGTCCTTGAGTTCGGCAAGCGGAGCGCCGAACGCCGCCCGTCGCATCAAGTGCGCCGTGAGTGCGATGTCTTGCTTTGCCGTCGTGGTCATTGCTTCCTCCAAGTTCGATGTTGGTTTTCAGACTCCCAACACGTTAAAGTTTAATCGAAAAGCCCTAGTCCTCTGACTTGGTATACACCTGTATACGATGTCGATTTCGTTCCAGTACGAACAGCCGCCCTTCGGGATCAAGGCGGAGGCTTATAGGACTCCAGAAGATCGTCTCGATCTGGGACGCGACCTCGTGCGGGTCGTCCGTGGTAAGCAGATGATACTGCGCGAGGTCGGACTCCGCTCTTGCCCGGTTCTCATCCTGGTTCGAATCGAGGAACTCCTGGGCCCAGACCGATGTTGTCGCCTGGCCTTTCAGCACCTGCACTAGCCCGCCCTCCGGATCGAAGACCTTGACACGCTCATTCCCCCAGTCGGCGATGTACATATAGCCGTCTCCATCCACCTCGACGGAGGCCGGCCGATGGAGCTGATGCTCGTCCCTGCCCGGCTCGCCATAGGCGGCCACAAACTGGCCGTCCGGCGTGAACCGCTGGATGCGGTCATTCCTCCAGTCCGCCACGTAGATGTCGCCGTCAGGAGCGATGCACAGTCCCCATGGGAGGTTGAACTCGCCTTCTCCAGTTCCCTCAGTGCCGAAGGACGTCAGAAAAATCCCGTCTCGCGTGTACTTCTGGATTCGGTTGTTGCTGTGGTCGACGATGTAGAGGTTGTCATCGGCGTCGCACTCGATGCCGGACGGGCCGTCGAACATTCCCTCTCCGGTCCCCTTTGTGCCCCACTTCTTCACGAACTTGACTTCGCTGTCGAAAACGGAGATACGCTGCAGGTACTCGTCGGCCACGAATACATTGCCTTCAGAGTCGAGGGCAATATCGGTCGGCCATGTGAACTGGCCGTCACCGCTTCCGTACGACCCGAAATCGCCGTAGTACCCCGACTCGTAGTCCATTGTCGTTATTCTCGCGCCACGGATGTCGCCGTCGTGCGAGCGTCCCTGTACGAATAGGCGACCATCGGAACGGAAGGCCAGCGCCACGGCGTAGTAGAATCCGCGAGCGTCCATGGCCGCGATCCCGAGGGTCCGGTCGTACGTGAGGAAATCGGTCTGTGTTGTAGTCGTCATGCTGCCTTTAGCGCTCGAGAGGTCCCCCTCTCTGTATCTCTCCCCCGCCGGGGGAGAGAGCAATTTAGCCTTTCTGGAACTCCGGAGTCGCGCCGATCAGTTGCACCATCTCCGCAATGCGCCTTCGACCACTGCCGTCGCCGTTGATCGAGACCTCACCCTCTGCGGACGCGTGATCAATCAGGGATTTTCTCGACGTATCCGTGATCCGAATAGCACCCATGCGGTCGAGGCACGTATCCACCAGCTCGTCCGGTCGGGCAGTCCCGCCGGAGGCCGCGATCTCTGCGTCGACCGACTCGGATATGCCCTCAGTGAAGTCCTTCGAGAAGTGGTCAGAGGCGAAGTTGATGCGCTCCACGAGGTTGCCGGTGTCGATCCACTCGTCGCCCCAGTGCCATCCCTCCACGCTTGGCGGGTTCACCAGCGTCTGGCCCATTAGTCCCATGGCGTTGGCGTCTTCCTGGATTGCCGGTGAGTAAGTTCGGTGCTCGCCGGTGAGGCGAAGAACGCCGGCAACGAGTTCCGCAGGGCTCTTGACCTTCTCGTACCAGACGGACTCAGACTTGAAGAATTCTGACCGGAACATGGTCTCGAGCATGGGCCTGACCGTGCAGCCGCCCTTGAAGTAGGCCTCCGAGAGGATGTCGATGGCTTCAGGATCGCGAGGCGGCGTGTAGGGCCACGAAGGTACGGGAGGCTCGTCGGCCACGAAGAAGCTGTACATGTGACGTGCGAGGAACCTGGGCGTCGCCTGCTGGTCGCAGATGATGTCGACGATGTCCTGGCCATTGAAGTTGCCGGTGTGACCGAGGAAGGTGATCTCCCCCTCATCGTGGTCGTAGTCGCGGAACTCGAAGTGGAGGTTCAGCCGTCCGTACGGCCAGAGCGAATCGTTGTCGGCCTTCAGCTTCATGTACTCGGTGTTGCCGACAGTCCAGCCGGTGAAGGCGCGCGAGGCCTCCTTCACGTCGTCCTCGGTGTAGTTGCCCACGCCCATGGAGAAAAGCTCCAGGAGCTCACGCCCGTAGTTCTCGTTGATGGCGCCGTTGTGGTTCTCGTTGTTGTCGAGCCAGATGATCATCGAGGGGTCCCTGGAAAGCTCCACGAGCAGCGTCCGAAGGTCGCCGAAACCGTGATTGCGGAACATCTGGATCTGGTCCATGAGGACCTTGCCCTGCGTCAGCTTGGAATAGCCGGTCGCGAAGACGCCGTGCCAGAAGAGCGCGACCTTTTCAACAAGTGGAGTCTGGCTGTTGATCATTCGGTGCAGCCAGTGGGCGCCGAACCCCGCCATGCCGAGGCCGCCCGAGTGGTCGGGATGGTAGCGCCGTAACAGGTCGATCTGTATGCCGTCTGGCTTGTCGGTTTCCAGGAGCATGTCGACGGTGGCGTCGTAGCCCAGTGCGGCATACTGTTCAATCTCGTCGCGGGTTGCACCGAAACCGGCGCGCCGCATCAGGTGTCCTATGAGTTCGATTTCGTGATTTGTCATCGCTGTCCTCGTGTGGGATTGCTTAGTCCTGATTGAACGACTCGGTCAGTGAATTTAGATAGACGTATGGCTGGAGGATTGCGGGTTTCCAGCCCGTGGCCTCTTGTATGAAGCCTCCCTTATGACTCCGCTCAGTGTTCCACTCCTTGTCCAGTACCGGCAATTCGAGCCAGTTGAGCTTGCTCTTGGTCTCCGCATCCACGGGCCAGGTGAAGAATGTGAGGAAGTCTTCGCGGGCGTGGCCAGAGTAGTGCTCGTACTGAAATGGCATCGACTCCAGCACCCTCGCGTCTTCGCTCTCAACATACCAGTAGATGGGAATGAGTCCTCCGCTAAACCCCCTTGAACGGATGCGCCCGACCCAGAGTTTCATGAGTTTGGACGCGCTCATCGTCTCAGCGCTGAAATCTTCGCTGACGGGGTCGAGGACAAGCTCCCAGTTGGCCCGCAGGTCGGTTTTCCAAAGATCCCCGCTGCGACGGCCCTGAAACTCCCAGACCTTGGCGTTTGCCTGTTCCAGCACCTCCAATCACCTAAGTTGGTCGGCCCGTCCTAGTGGGCGCCGTTTCCATTTGCACCGTTTCCATTCTGGAAGAAGTCGAATTTCTCGAATGTGCCGTTCACGATCGGCACCGGGTCGAGTTTGAGCCAGTCCTCCAGGATGGACGTGTACGTGATGCGGAAGTCGTTGTTGAAGTGCAGGTCGCCTTCCAGGTGGTCCCGTTCCTTCAATGACGGATACGAGCTGTAGACGCCGCCCTTGACGTTGTTGCCGATCAGGAAGGCAACGCCGCCTGACCCGTGGTCGGTACCGGAACCGTTATCCTTGATGCGTCTGCCGAACTCGGAGAAGAGCAGGATGGACGTATCATCGCCGGCGTTGTGCTCGTCCATGTCGTCCATGAAGTCGCCAATCGCAGCGGACAGTTCCGACCACAGCTGGTGATGCGTGGCCAGCTCTCCCGCGTGAGTGTCGTAGCTCCCCTGCTGCGTGTAGTAGATGCGAGTACCGAGGTCGGCGAACATCACCTGCGCAGCGTCCTTCATACTCTGCCCAATTGAAGAGGAGGCGTACTCGACGTTGGAATGGTACTTGTCCACTGCCGTCCGCAGGATGTCCGCGCCCTTGAGGGCGTCGGTACCGGTCTGGCCGAGGAATTCCATGACCGCGTCGCCGCCATTGGCCGAGCCGTACATCTTGGCGAATGTGTTGAGTACCGTCTTGCGTCGGCTCTCATCGTCAACGTCGGTGAAGAGGCCATAGGTCTCAAGATTGCCGACCGACGCCACAGGCACTCCACGCTTGCCGAGTGCTCTTGGCAGTCCGCGCCCGAAGTTGACCGCGGTCAGGACGTTTTCGCCTTCGGGATCGAGTTCCTCGGTGGCGCGACCCAGCCAGCCCTCGTGGCCGATGTCCTCCGGCAAGGCAGTGTGCCAGATGTCCATCGAGCGGAAGTGCGAGCGGTTGGGATTCGGGTAGCCGATGCCATGGATAATGGCGACCTTCCCCTCGTCCCATAGACGCTTGATCGCCTCCATGCCCGGACGGAAGCCGGTCTGGTCGTCGATGGGCAGGACGTCCTCCGGCTTTATGTGGATCGACCCACGAAAGTCGTAGTACAGCCCGTTTCCATAGGGCACGACCGTGTTCAAATAGTCGTTCCCTCCGCTCAATTGGACGACTACGAGCTTGTTGTTATCGGTTGTCGCTGCCATGTTTGATCTCCCTTCCGGCGCATAGGCACTATGGCCCGCCGTCACAGCCTGTATGACGTTTGCGCTAAATCTACAACAAACGTGCTCTTCTATCAAGGTCTTTACGAGATTCTTGGCGGAGGTTGATGCGGAGGTTGATGAGGAGGTTGATGAGGAAGTATAGAACGTAGCCTGAATGTCGCACCTTTACTTTGACGCCACTCTGGTTTAGCCTCTTGCCGACAATCGCACAGCCGCAAGGAGAAAACGAGTGCAGAACCGCATCAAGATAAAACTACAGAACGGCAAGGCAATTATCGGGACCATCCCTGCCATCGATCATCCCACCACGCTCAGGGCGCTGGGGGCGTCTGAATTCGACTTTTTCCTCATCGACACCCAGCACAGCCAAATCGACATCACCACGCTCTACAAGATGATGGGCGATCTCGGCAGGGCCAAAGAGGTCATCGTTCGGGTGCCATTCAACGAGACCTTTCTCATCAACGCCGCCATCGACGCGGGGGCGGACGGGGTCATCGTGCCTCTCACCAACACGCCGGAAGCGGTCGAGAAGGCCGTGCAGGCCGCCAAGTTCCCGCCCAGAGGCGTCCGAAGCTGGGGGCCGAAGGGTGCGGTCAACTACGGTGGGCCCGAGAAGTACGCCGGGATTGCCAACGACGAGGTCATCGTCTGGCCCCAGATCGAGACATTGGAGGCCGTCGAGAACCTCGACGACATCCTCACCATCGACGGCGTGGACGGGATCATGATCGGCCCGGCAGACCTCGGTTGGTCGATGGGCTTCATGCCCCACGAGGGGAAGGAAGAGGTTGAGAGGATGTTCCAGCACGTGCTCGACAAGTGCATCGAGCACAACGTCCCTTGGGGAATGTTCACATCCACCTACGAGAGGGCTGAACAGTGGCTTGATCGCGGCGGAAAGATCGCGACCGTCGGGTCCGACGCAGGATTCATGGCCGATGGCATGGCTGCGACCGAACGGCTGGTCAACGAATTGAGGAAGAGGGTCAATTCCTAAGTGGTGTTACACCCTCGCGCCAACCACTCTCTGCAACCCTCCAACCCAAAACGTTCGTGGTGAGCCACCCTCAATCCGTTCGTGGTGAGCCTGTCGAACCATGAACGCCCATTCGAAAAACAAAGGGCAAACCGAGCAGCCGTTCTCGATGCCCAATTAGTGCTTAAACATGACACCGCCCGGCTTGCTGACCGGGCGGTGCGTGTTAAGTTGATTCCCTTAAGCGGATTCGGATGCGGCTCGGGCGGCTGGAGACCTGCCCATCAGCCGCAGGAAGAAGCGACCAACCGCGCCTGACTCCCAAACGACCAGCAACGGCGTGGCGATGCCGATACTGCTGTAGGTCCCGGCGATGACGCCGATGATGAGCACGTAGAGGAAGATGCGAATGGTCTCACCGCCGACCAGCAGGAGCGCAAGCAGGGTGAACAGGAGCGTCAGGCTCGTGTTGAGCGACCTGCCCATGCTCTCCATGATGCTGACATTGGCGTTATGAGTGAGCGTGCGGTTCGGGTACAGGATGATATTCTCACGCAGACGGTCGAACACCACGATGGTGTCGTTCACGCTGTATCCGATGACGGTCAGGATCGCCACAAGGAACATCGTATTGACCTCGATGTCCGCGACCTCTCCCAAGATAGCGAAGATGCCGATGACGATCATCGAGTCGTGTACGAGAGCCACGATTGCCGCAAGGCCGTACCGGAACGGGCTGGGAACGTTCCGGAATGCCCACCACAGGTAGAGGAAGATGCCGATGGCGGCGGCGACCACGGCGTAGAAGGCGTTTAGCACTGTCTCCGCCGCTACTACGGGCGAGACGAGATCGAACGCCAGCAGCTCCACGCCACCAGGTGACTCCCGACGCTGGATCTCCGCGATGACGTTGTCCTTTTCCTCATCCCTCAGCTCCTTAGTGCGGATGAAGAAGGTCTTGTCGTCCATTTTCTGAATCACGACGTCCGGATGCCCCAGATCGGTCATTACGCCGCGCAGCGCGTCCTGCGTGACCGAGTCGGTCACTTCGAACATCACGGTCGAGCCACCGGTGAAGTCGATCCCCGGCTTCAGCCCCGGAGCGATGATGAGGAATATTACTCCCGGCAAGAGGATCACAGCCGACAGCACGAAGAACCAGATGCGCTTTCCTACGAAGTCCACGAATTTACTCCCGGATAATTCTCATTGAAATTGATCATCCGCCCTAGCCTCTTGGCTCAAGCTGAAGCTGAGGAAGACTCTTGCCCTCGGTCGGAACGAACCAGCGCAGACGCCTGCCCAGCCCCGTCAGCGCGACTATGCGGAGGAGCGTCCTGCTCACGAAGATGGCTGAGAACATGCTGAGCAGCACACCGATGGCGAGCGTCGCCGCGAAGCCCTGCACCACCGTCGCGCCCAGGGTATCGGCAAACCAGTACAGGATGCCGGACGTTATCAGGGTCGAAACGTTGCTGTCCCGAATGGCGGACCAAGCCCTGTTGAACCCGATGTTGATCGAGGAGAGGAGCGTACGTCCGGCCCTCATCTCCTCCTTCATTCTCTCGAATATCAGGATGTTCGCGTCCACCGCCATACCTACCGACAGGATGGCGGCTGCCACACCGGAGAGCGTAAGCGTTACGGGCAGCATCTTGAATATCGCTATGAGCATCAGGGCGTAGATGAGCAGCGCCAGCGCCGCGATAAGGCCCGGCATTCGGTAGTACAGCACCATGAACAGGAATACGAGAATCAGACCGACCACTCCGGCCCTCACGCTCTTTTCCAACGAGTCCGAGCCGAGAATTGCGTCTACGTCCTTCTCCAGTATCAGCTCGATCGGAATCGGCAGTCGCCCCGACTCCAACAGCAGAGCGATGTCTCTCACGCGATCGATGGTAAAGTCTCGTCCGGAGATGAACGCGGTCCCCCCGGTGATTGCCTGTTCGGCAACCGGCGCGATCAACTCTTCATCGTCTAGGAAGATGGCAATCTGATCGGCCGTACCTGCAATCTCGGTCGTTATTTCGGCGAACTTCCTCGTGCCCTCGCCGTTGAACTCTATGTTTACGATGGGTGCGCCCGACCCCTGGTGCTGGCCAGGATAGGCGCGGGCCAAGTCATCACCCGTAAGGTTGATGTCCTCGTCTACCCTGCCCTTGATCAGCTTGAAGACCAGTTCGCCACCAGGCGGGAACTGCTTTTCTGCATCCGCCAGCGGGTCTTCGCTATCGATCAACGACTCGATCAGGCTGATGACATACTTATTTGTGTCAATAATCTCCCGAACGTTCGGTTCTCCTCCAACCGGGAACAGAGTTCCGTCGTCCAAGAACAGGATGGGCTGGTAGGTAACTTCGACTTCCTGTGCGTCACTCCCCGACAGTGAAAATGCCAGCCTATCAGGGTAGGTGGCATCGGTACCCGTCACCGGAACCAGACTGTCTCGCAGTTCAGCAACGTACGCCGCAAATTTCTCCAGGCCGCTATCGCTGAATTCCACTTCAATGCCTGGTGGGCCCGGTACTGCGGGAGCCGCGTCCGCTTCACCTTCTTGGTCGGTTGAGGTGGCATCCGTCGCTTCCGTGGATTCCGAATCCTCAGTGGTAGAGTCGTCCGACTCTTGGGTGGACGAATCCTCAGATACTTCGGTGTCGGTCTCCTCTGTGGCCTCGGGCGGAGAGAACAATTCGGGCGTCATCTCTACGATCCGATAGCCAACGATGTCACCTGCCTCAAGCTCCAACGGCTGAGGGACATTTCTCGTCCGATGCAGGAATTCCAACTGGGCTGTCTCGCCAATCAGCGACTTCGCGGTGTCGGGATCACTAACGCCGGGAATCTGTATCAACAAGCGGTCATTGCCCAATACCTGGAGTATCGGCTCACCGAGGCCCGAAGAGTTGAGCCGGCGCTCGATGGTCCGCTTCAACGCGTCCATCTGGTCCGCGGTTGGAGGAATCCTCTCGCCAGTCATCTGACCCTCATCATCGGGCTCGCTCACTACGTTGGCCTGATATACGAGGTGGCTCCCACCCTGGAGGTCGAGCCCTAGCGTGAGTCCCAGCAGCGTGTCTTCGCCGCCGCGCTGGAAGTTCCCGATCGTGATCGTCTTGAATCCGACCGCAAGGCCGGACAACACGACCAGGACCACTATGAAGATCAGAATCCTGGCGTATCTGCGCAACGTTCTCTCCGTCCGACGTTTCTCTTATGCACCATGTATACCGTTACCGTTTGCCGTCTCCGCTTCCAACAATCTGCCCGCGAGCCGCATCGCGTCATCCCTGGTCGCCACTTCACCCGCGGCCTGCGCCTCATTCACCGCATCGAGGACCCTGCCGATCCGGGGGCCGGGTCCAACGGAGAAACCGTCCATCACGTCAACGCCGGTAATGAGCCTGGGGGCCGGAGGCTTCTCCAGTTCGGCGTTCAAGATGAATTCCATCAGGTCGCAGTGTTCTTGCCACTCACCACGCTCCAACAGGGGTCCGCGCGCAGCAAGATAGTCGGCCATGTTGAGGTAGAGTGTCGATTTGGCGGCGTCGCCCAGTTCCCTGTAATACCGGAAGAGGGCCCTTCGCGTGGGCATCGCCTCACGTTCAGCCAACTGCTTGGGCCGAAGATGGTGGCGAACGAGTGTCCTCACAAATTGCCTGCCGCGTGTTCCGAACCGCAGCCTATCGAGTATTTCGTCCACGACCTCCGCGCCCACCTTGTGGTGACCTAGGAACCGAATCCTCCCGTTTTCTTCTCTGGTTTTGGTCGACGGCTTCGCGATGTCGTGAAGCAGCCCACTCAATCTTACCAGAGTCGAACGGCTATGTCCGTCGCTTATGCGCTCTTGGAAGTACGAGTCCATGTCCGGGAAGGTAGGAACAGGGTCCAAGACCCAGCTTTCCACAGCCTCTGAACGGCCAAGAATCGCCTCGACCATACCTACCGTTTCAACGCAGTGGTTGAAGACGTCCCAGTAGTGTTCCTTTGGCTGCGAGACCTCCCGTGCTTCATCAAGCTCGGGGAAGACCACGCTCAGCAGACCCAAGTCATCCAGGACTCTGACCGAGTCCCTAGCGTCCGGTAAGGCCAATATCTTGAGCAGTTCGTCACGCACCCGTTCGGGCGATGACAGCCCCAGCATCCGGGCCTTCAGTCGGACAGTCTCCCGGGTCTCTTCGGTTATGGTCAGGCCGAGCTGCGCGGCGAATCTAGGGGCCCGGATCAGGCGCACGGGATCGTCGTCGAAAGCGCCCTCCGACACGACACGAAGTACCTTTGAGGCAAGGTCGCCGCGACCGCCGTGAAGGTCGATGACCTCCATGTGTCCATCGGCGGACAGCGTTTCGTCCAACGGTGCTGCCATCGCATTGATAGTGAAGTCCCTACGGGCGAGATCACGCACCAGCCCATCGGGGGCCGCTATGAGGTCGATGGTTGAATCGGCGCTCAAAACGATGCGGGCCGCTCCCCTATCTCTATTAAGGAGGACAAACCTGCCCTCGACCGCATCGGCGAGTAGTGAGGCGACGTCCAGCAAATTGGGAGGGCTCGTCTCGACGGCGAGGTCTATGTCCTCCGTCCTCTTGCCCAGAAGAGCGTCGCGGACTATGCCGCCGACAAGGTACGCAGGGAGACCCCTGGCGGCAAAGAAGTCGCGCACGTCGAATACGACCGGCGAGAGCAGAGCGGCCCGTACATGCGTCGGTATTTCGTTCACTGCGCTGTGGGACATTGCTCTTCGTCCGTTGGGCCTTCATCGCTCTCTCGGGCCCGGGCTTCGAGTTCCTCCTCGGTGGGATACTCGAACAGGTGCTCATGGCTAATGAGGTGGTCGATGAAGAGGATGCCGTTTAGGTGGTCGGTCTCGTGCTCGAATGCCTGGGCGAGGAGGCCGTCCGCGCATATGCGGAATACGTTCGTCTTTCGGTCGAGACCGGTAACCTGGACGGTCATCGAGCGCTGGACAATTCCGTAGTGATCGGGAAAGCTCAGGCAGCCCTCTGAGACTTCCCGCACACCCTCTCGCTGGACGATTCGGGGGTTGATATACGTGCTGGGCTCCTCATCCTCCGGCATTTTGAGGGCGATCACCCGCTTGAGCGAGCCGATCTGGTTTGCCGCCAAGCCGACTCCACCGGAGTCAACGAGCGTGTCCATGAGATCGTCTGCTAGGCGAAATACGTTTCTATCGATCTTCGTCACGCTCTTCGCCCTTTGGCGCAGGATGCTGTGTGGATATTCCAAAATTGGGACGACCGCCACGACCGGTTCCTTGAGTCCAAGCATTGCCGTTCCAACGCTTCACACTCGGAGGGAAAGGCACAGCAAACGATTATAGCTACAGGGCCGAAGGAGTGTAAAGGAAACCGTAGCTGGAAAAGGAGTTCGGCGCGTCCCTTGCTTGTCTTCAGGGGACGCGCCGAATTTTTGCGATCAACTACCCTGACGGGACTCTACATGATCTTGTCGAGCAGTTCGCCTTCCGTGAGCCAGTAGAAGACGATGTAGGAGCCCGCGAGGATCATGAATGCCGCGCTGACGGGTTGGGTGTACGGGAGAATCTTGCGAAGCGCCCCGACGAGGGCTCCCTTGAATAGCGCCATGGCGATGGTCAGCACCAGGATCACCGTGCCCATGCCGAGAGCGAAGAGCACAAATGAGACGAGGGAATCAATCAACGTGTTCGTGGCTACTCCTATGCCTAGCACTGCAATGAATATTGGCAGGGTGCAGCTCAGGGACGCCGTGCCGTAGCTGAGGCCGAAGAGGAAGTATCCCTTGACTCCCACGTTGCTCGGATCACCGAACTTGGTAGACGCCTGCTGGGCGATGGCCGTGTAGATCTTGCCGCCGCTGAGGAGCCAGCCTCCGACGAGGGCAAGCACGATTCCGATGGTGAGTCCCACCCAGGGGATAATGTCGATTACCTGTCGCGCTCCGCCTCCGATTATCAAGCCTGCTATGCCGAACAACACTATGAAGCCGAGCGTAACCACCGCGCCGACGAGGACGGCTTTGCCCAGCCGCGCAAAGACGTTGGTCTGCTGATCAGCGTCCGCCGTTGAGCCCATGTAGAGGGCGAGATATGCCGGAAGCATGGCGAACCCGCATGGATTGACGCTTGCCACGAGACCGGCTCCGAATGCAAATCCCAGCGGAAGAAGGCTGCTAATATCTTCGAGCTCCTGGCTCGCCCCTCCAGATATTCGAAGGGCGCTGTCGACTACGGCGGTAGTGCCTGTGCCGGTAATGGCCGCGCCGACAAACGCCGCCACCAGCGGCACTAGCGCCGCAAGCGCGGGCAACAGGTACGTCTTGAAGACATTCGTCTGCTCGGTAGAAACTTCAGTGCTCATGCGTCAGAGACCTCCCAGGTGTATCGTCCTCTTCTCTACGTCCCCCCAGCACTCGTCTCCTTATACGATAGCGGCCCATTCTTACCGTGGGCTAACCAAAATGTGACAATACCGTAACGACCTCAAATCGCCCTTGGATTCATGGTATCACGCAGCCACATATCGAGACCTCAGCAAGAATCGGTACAATACTCACACGGTTATGTCTCCTCAGATCATCAAGCTACGCTCCGAGAACAACAACGCGTTTGAACACGCGGAAGCCCTCAGCCGCAGCCGCGCCCGGCGTCAGGAGCACCGCAAGTTCTTCGTCGAGGGAATTCCTACCATTCGGCACGCCATTACACACGGATGGAGGGTCGATGCGATGTACTATCCTGGCGACGTGGAACTGTCCAGCTTTGCCCGGAAACTCCTAGATCGCTCACCTGCCCGCCGCCACTTCGAACTGCCCACTCGCCTGTTCGAGTCCCTTCGGTGGTCTAGCAAGCAGGAAAAGGGCTCCGAGCTCATCGCCCTCATAGAGATGCCGCCGGAGGATGTCTCGAGGATAGCTGTAGATGAGGAGGCGATCATGGTCGTGTTCGACAGGCCGGCCGATCACGGGAACCTCGGAACGATAATCCGAACGTGCGAGGCCTTCGGCGCGGCCGGTCTCATCCTCACGGGCCACGCAGTCGATCTCTACGACCCTCAAACGGTACGTGCAAGCATGAGTTCTCTCTTCTCGCTCCCGGTCGTCCGCCTGCCCTCACACCGCGAGGTCCGAACATGGGCCAACGCTATTCGCAAAGAACACCCCTCCTTCCGGTTGGTGGGCAGCTCCGCCCATGCCGCCCACGATATCCACGGACAGAAGTTCGAGAGGCCCGTCGCCCTCGTCATCGGCAACGAGACTCACGGCCTCAGCATGAACTACGCCAAAGTCTGCGACGCCATGGTGAGAATCCCCATGCACGGATCGGTATCCTCCCTCAACGTTGCGTCTGCCACGTCCATACTCCTCTACGAGGTCGAGCGACAAAGAGCAATAGCCGGTACATAGCCCTTCCTTCCAATCTTCCGTAGGGGCGATTCGGGAATCGCCCGCACACCGTCATTCCGGCGGAGGCCGGAATCCAGAATCCCAGCGACGACTCAACTGCTATCTACCGACGAGCAAATTCAGAGCCCTGCTAAGCGCAGAAGGATTGCAGGATCAGCACAGGCGGGGTATCCTTTGCCTGAAAGGACATCGACCTTGATTCTTCGCATCATCGACTCGCCGTTACCCTGGGCTATTGCGGGCGTTGCCGTAGGATTCGCCTTGGGCGTGACCACGATTTCCGCTTGGCTTCTGGTCGCCGGTCTCATCGGCTATCTCGTCTACCTATCCCTTCACGGCCCCGCCTACGAAGGCGAGGAAGGCAACCTTGTTGCCGCAGGCCCGGTGTTGATGGTGGCCTGGATGTTCGGTTTCATTCTGAAAGACCTCGTCTGACTGGGCGCGCTGTCTTATGAGGCAAGCATCCCCGTGAGTCAGTCCCCTCCCAAGAACGCCTCCCTATTCGTCACCTGCGTCGTCGACCAGTTCTACCCTGACGTGGGGGAGAGTACGGTTCGCGTCCTTCGCCGTAACGGCGTCGATGTAGATTTCGACCCTGCCCAGACCTGTTGCGGCCAGCCGGCCTTCAATTCCGGCTACTGGAAGGAAGCGCGCCCCCTGGCGGAAAGGTTCCTCGACATGTACGAGGGAGTCGAGCATATCGTCATGCCTTCAGGTTCGTGCGCCAGTATGGTCCGGGTCTTCTACCAGGAGCTCTTCCACGACGAACCTGCCCTGCTCCAACGAGCATCGGATGTCGGCAGTCATGTTTTCGAGTTGTCGGAATTCCTCGTGGATGTTCTCGGCGGGGACAAGAAGCCGGAGTCGGGTCAGTCTGAAGCTTCAACTTGCGTTACCTACCACGAGGCGTGCCACCTGAGAAGAGAACTGGGCGCGACGACCCAAGCCCGCGAACTGATCAACTCCACCCCCGGTGTGGAGCTTGCGGAGATGGAGCAGTCGGAGGTGTGCTGCGGCTTTGGAGGGACATTCTCCGTCAAGTATCCTGACATCTCCGGTGCGATGCTCGATGAAAAGCTCACGCACATCCGCAACACCGGAGCGGACGCCGTGGTAGCCTGCGACATCACCTGCCTCATGCACATCGGCGGCGGACTCGAAAAGCGGAACATTCCCATTCGTGCCGTTCACCTCGCCCAGTTGCTCGACAAGAGAGGGAGCTAGTAGCTTACATGGCCGAGATACGCACCAAAGAGTTCAAGACGCTCGCTGCCGACACGCTTGGCGACGACGCCGTCCAGAAGCATCTCAAGACCCTCTACAGCGGGTTCAACCAGGGTCGCATCCAGCAGGCCGCCGCTACGCACAACTGGGAGGACCTGCAAGATCGCGCCCGCCAAATCAAGGCCCATACCATCGAGAACCTCGACCACTACCTGGATATGGCCGCCGAAAACGTCGAGAAGGCCGGCGGCAAGATCTTCTTCGCCAAGGACTCCGCTGCCGCGACCAGGTACGTCCTCGACCTCGCCAAGAAAAAGGGGGTCCGGTCGGTCATCAAGGGTAAGTCTATGCTCTCTGAGGAGATGGACCTCAATGCCAACTTGGCAAAGGAGGAGATCGAGGCCGTCGAGACCGACCTCGGCGAGTACCTCGTCCAACTTGCGGGTCAGACGCCCTATCACATCATCGTTCCCGCCATTCACATGTCCAAGTCGGACGTGAACGAGCTGTTCCACGAGAACCTTGGCACAGACCCCCACGCCGGTATCGAGGAGCTGGCGAGCGCGGCCAGAAGCGAGCTTCGTGGCAAGTTCATCCAGGCAGACATGGGCATTACGGGCGCGAACTTCCTCGTCGCCGAGACGGGAACGCTCGTCCTGGTAACCAACGAGGGCAATGGCCGCATGTCCACGTCGATGCCCAAGACACACGTCGCCATCATGGGCATGGAAAAGATCGTTCCGTCCATGGAGGATATGGGGACGTTTCTCCGTCTCCTCATTCGGTCGGCCACCGGACAGCGCATTTCGAGCTACGTAACCATGGTGACTGGCCCCAGGAGCGAGATCGAGGAGGACGGACCCGACGAGTTCCACCTCGTCATCGTCGACAACGGACGCTCGAAGCTCCTGGCCGATCCCCACCTGCGCGAGGCGCTGTACTGCATCCGCTGCGGCGCATGTCTCAACGCTTGCCCGGTCTATCGCAAGGTTGGTGGCCACTCCTACGGCTGGGTCTACTCAGGCCCCATTGGCGCCGTCGTCTCCCCCGTGCTCACCAACGTCCCGGACGCCAAGGACCTCCCCAACGCGTCGAGCCTTTGCGGCGCATGCAAGGAGGCCTGTCCCGTTCGCATCGACCTGCCCCGGATGCTCCTCTACCTCCGCAGCGAGGTCACCGAGGGCAACACCGACCCAAGCCGAAAGAGTTCGTCACCATTCGAGAAGATCGCAATGAAGGCGTGGAAAACTTCGGTAAGCGGGCCGTCGATGATGCGTCTCGCCAACCTGATCGGAAGATTCGTCCAAATGCCCTTAGCCAGGAAAGGACTGCTCCGCCGTCTTCCCCCGCCCCTATCCGGCTGGACTCGCCACAGGAGCTTCCCCGCCATTTCGTCGTCGCCGTTCCGGGCGAGGTGGAAGAAGGGGATTAACTCGTAGGCCGAGAGCTGGCACGACGCGCCAACGCACGTCGGGAACTCAGCCAGAGGAACACGCCTCCGGCCACGAAAGCCACCATCACCAGGACCATCAGCCACCCTGCCTCCGGCGAGCTCCCCACGGCGGCTGGCGCTACCGTTATCTTGGCCACGAACACCTCACTGCCAAAGTCCTCCGTCACCACTTCGACGTGAATGCTCCAAGGCCCCTCCGCCCTGAGTACGAGATTGCCAACGTACTCTTCCTGAGAGAATGGTGTATTGAGCGCCCGCACCTGATATGTGGGAATGTCCTCCGCATCATGGGCGGTTAGCGTGATCGTGGCATCTCGCACCGGCGACCCCTCACCGGCAGAAGTGGGAACCACGTTGAAGTTAATCTGACCTACTACGGGTACCCTCGGCAAGATTCGCACAACGACTCGATAGTTTTCTTGTGAGGCGTCGAGTATCTCGACAGGCTCGTCGCGCACCTGCGCCTCCGCGAGTCCCATGGGCATTAGGGTCACGAACGCCAATACCGTCACCGCTCCCCACAGCTTAGGCGAATGGAGGAAACTCAAGACGGGAAAAAGAACGTGGTGGGGGAGAATTGATGGTAAGTGCTTGGGCAAAGATGTGGAGGCCTTCTCGCTAATAATACGGCGTAGGCGCAGCGAGCCGCAACTTTGACACGTTCCCGGCAGGAACATACTATGGGCGAAACAGCCGGATTCGCGGACAATAGTTCATTTTAGAATGATTGATCCTGCCCTTAGCGACTACAAACAAGAGAGGCTGGTTTTGACCATACGCAACAATGAAGAACTGGAAGGTGTTGTAAGAGTAGGCAAGGTCGTGAGTTCGGCCCTCGACACCATGAAGAATGCCGTCAAGCCGAGTATAACCACGAAGGCTCTCGACGACTTGTGCGCAGAAGTCTTTGAAAGGCACGGAGCGCGTTCAGGGCCTCAACTGGTCTACGGGTTCCCGGGAGTCTCCTGCATTAGCATCAACGACGAGGCCGTTCATGGCATTCCAAGAGAGACGAGAACGATCCGAGACGGTGACTTGGTGAAGCTCGATGTCACCGCCGAGCTAAACGGCTATTTTGCAGATGCAGCTATTACCGTCGAAGTCGGTAAGGTGTCTTCACGTAGGCGTAGGTTGGCGAGATGCACCCGTTCAGCGTTGTACCACACCCTCAAGGGGACACGGGCCAGCCGACCGCTCAACGGCATCGGGAGATCCATACAGACCGCCGTCGAACGCCAAGGCTTCAACGTAATGCCGGCACTCGGAGGCCACGGCGTCGGCAGAAGCGTCCACGAAGAACCGTTTGTGCCCAACTACTACGATCCATGGGACAATCGACAGCTCCATCCGGGCCTAGTACTCGCCATAGAGCCGGTCATCTCCGACGGATCAGGCGAGGCTATAACCGACGATGACGGATGGACCATCAAGACAGCGGACGGCTCTTCTTCCGCACACTTCGAGCACACCGTCGTGATTACTCAGCGGGATCCTTTGATAGTGACGGCATGACGGGAAGAACAACTCAGCCGCTCACCCCGTCTTCCGCATTGCGAGTCCGGCCAGCATGTACATGATCACGTACACGACCACCCTGTACGTCACAGCCGACCCCGGCGGTATGCAGATGAACGACAGCCCCGACAGCCCCCGCTTGCCGATCTCGTGTGCGATGCGGATGATCTCGTAGTCCGTCAGGGCGATGGGCTCCACAGCCTCTCCCAGAATGTCCCCTGGGGCCGGACCGGCGCCGCCCATCACGTCCATGTCGAAATGGGCATACACCGTTTCGGTGCCCTGATAGGCCCTGTCGAGTTCAGCTACCAGCCCCTCTATGCCCAGACTCGTGCGCACCTCCCACGTCGAGATGAACCTCGCCCCGGCTCGCAGGTACTTCCGCACGATCTCCTTCTTCTCCAGCATCCCCCTCTCGCCGATCTCCACGAGGTGCTCAGGGAGCATGTTGTCGTGGAACTCGTACATCTTCTCCTTCCAGCTGGCGGAACCGGCGATGCGCGGGTCTCCCGTGAGGTGGTCGAGCGGCTGAGCGTCCCAGTGCGTATCTAGGCTGATGCACCCCACCAGGCCGTCCGCTCTCTCGGCTATCGGCTTGGCGATGGCATACGACCCGCAAGGCGAGTTCTGCCCTATCACGACTGGCACGGCACCGGCGTCAAGGGCGTGGCCGACCTTCTCCACCACCGCTGCCTGTGCGCGGAGTATGGCCTCGGGTGACTGGTCGTCCAAGATTTCCTGCGGTATGTCTGCGTCGCCATAGTCCACGGCCTTGATGTACTCGAAAACGTCGAGGTCGAAGTCCTGAATATATCCCGACTGGTACCTGATCGACTGCTGACGCACACGTTGTGGAGCGGCGACCCACTCCCGCCGGTCGACACCCGCGTACTTCTCCGTCTTCGACGCGACATACGGCGCTCCGATGATAACGGCGTCCATGCCTTCGAGCTGCTCCCGCCGTTCCGCGTACGGCAGCCCCAAGAACGTCGGAGTCTCCGGCGCGATCATGGGAGCCTTCCACTCGCCCCCGAAACTGCCCTTCGTAAACTCATTCCAAGCCGTGACCTGTTCCTCCCATGTGGGATACGTGAGGGTCGTCATTGGAAATCTCCTTACGGTACAAAACTGGGTTGATTATCCCCTACCGGCATCACAGTCGGTAGTCCCCCACCACAGGGTGCACGTGCGCGAAATGAACGGCAACTCTTCTCAATGGCTGTACGCGCCGGTGGACGAACGGTTGGCACCTCCGAAATGGCGCGACGGGTTGGCGGTCCGAGAAGGTCGGTAGTACAATCTTGCCGTATGAATCCTGATCTCGACGTTGAGTGCAAGGTCGTCAAGGCGGACGAGCTGGAGGTGGAGGTCGCGTCGGGCGCGATGACGCGGCTGGCCGGCGTCTCGCAGGCCCTGGTGGGCGCCGAGGGCATACACCTTGCGGTCGCCACCATTCCGCCCGGTTGCGCTTCCTCGCCTCACTACCACGTAAACTGCGAGTCCGCAATCTACGTGCTGAAGGGCAAGGGGCGGTTCCTCACCGGAAAGCACCTCGACAACAGCTTGGCGATTGCAACGGGCGACTTCATCTATGTACCGCCGAATTCAGTACATCAGCCCATCAACGACAGCCTGACGGAGCCAATGGAATTGATCGTAGCACGCAACGCGCCGGTGGAAATCGTCGTCGAGCACGACCCCTCCACTGGGTAGCCCTCTCTAGTCCGGCCCCCAGAGGAGTCTCGCCTCGAGAACGTTATGCGCCATTGGTCCAGAGGGTTTGAGCGCAGTCTCGAAAAGACTCAAACCTCTGGTTTGAGTCCACGATTCCTCACCCGAATCAACCACACACCCGCAGCCATTCGAATAGCGCCCTCCCTCGTTGCCTTCGCCGAGCGGTGGTATCATGTCCGCCACCAAAGCTTGAATCAGAGAAAGAGGCTCACGATATGGGAGACCGTTTACGGGACAAGATTGCAATAGTCACAGGCGCGGGATCCGTCGGACCCGGCATTGGCAACGGCAAGGCTGCGGCCATGCTCTTCGCACGGGAGGGCGCGAGCGTCATGCTCGTGGACTACAACCTCGAAGCAGCCGAGGAGACGAAACGCCTGATAGAAGGCGAAGGCGGATCTTGCTTCACCTCGCAGGCCGACGTGAGCAGTGCCGCGGACTGCAACCGCATCGCCCAGGAGTGCGTCAACGAGTACGGTCGCATCGACGTACTCCACAACAACGTCGGCATCGAGATCCCCGGCGGCATCCTCGAAGTCACTGAAGACGACTGGGACCGCACCCTCGACGTGAACCTCAAGAGCATCTTCCTCATGTGCCGGGCCGTCGTGCCCCAAATGATCGATCAGGGAGGCGGCTCCATCGTCAACATCTCCTCCATCAACGGCATCCGCACCCTGCCCGCCCTGTCCGGGCCATATGGCGCGTCGAAGCTCGGCATGGTCGCCCTCTCCCGCGAGATCGCCATCGAGTTCGCAGGTCAGGGAATCAGGTGCAACGCAGTCCTGCCGGGAATGATGCGTACACCATTCGTCGAGGCGTCATTGACGCAGGCATGGGGAGGCGACGTGGAAGAGATGATGCAAAGTCGCGACGCGATGATCCCCATCGGCAAGCAGGGTGAGTCCTGGAACGTCGCCCACGCCGCGCTCTTCCTCGCCTCTGACGACGCCAAGTACGTCACCGGCACTTCGCTGGTGGTCGACGGCGGCCTCACGGGCGGCGTGCGGACGGCATCTTAGCACCAAGACCGCGCCCTTAACCTACCCGCCCTCGAAAGGAATCTTCAACCATGCGACTCCTCATGATCGGTTGCGAATACGCGGGCAAGCACACCCTCGGCATCGAGATCGACAAATGGTGGTCCGATCTGACGGGACAGGAGTTCCGTCCTCCGCCCAGCTTCTCCTTCCATGACCACTTCGTGCTTCCCCACGTCGTCCACGCCGAGGGCCACGAGCACCACAAGGAACTCTCCGAGAGCCAGATGCTCACGCTTAACCCTCACCTGCTGGAGCACTACCAGCGGTACCAGTTCTTCAACAAGCTCACCAAGGGCTACATTATCATGCCAGACCTGTTCCTCATGGACTGGTACTACGGCGACGCGGTCTACGCTCCCCTCTACTACGGTTACGGCAAGCCTGGCATGTACGCCGACCGGCGAAACATGGCGCGCAGCATCGACGCTGAGGTCAACGAGTTCTATCCCGACATGGTCCTGGTGCTGGTCAAGGCCTCACCCGACGCCATTCGGCATCGCATGGCCAACAAGCACGAGACGCCGTTCCCCGGCCGGCATGAGGCGACCTACTTCAAGGGCGAGGACGCCGAGACTGTGCTGGCCCGTTACGACGAGGAGTTCGAAAAGTCGCTCATTCCGCGCAAAATCGAGATTGACACGACCGACGCAACGGTCGAGGAGTCTCTAGCCGACTTTGTCAGGCAGATCAAGCCCTTCATCACCAACGACGACTATACGCGGATAATCGGAAGTCGCGCGATAGGCTAGGATTGACGGAATTGGTGACGCCACCGAGGGCGCTCACGAACAAGCTGCTGATGCCAATCTACCGTTCGTCCTGAGCCTGTCGAAGGAAGGCTCTCCAACGACTCACATCGTCGTGGGATTGTAAAGCGGCCAGGTTACACTCCAGCCAAAACGCTCCGCAGCCGCTCGACACCCAGCCTCGGACTCGACAGGATGGGAACGACCTTCTCGTCTTCAGAGATAAGATCAGCTACACGGGCCATAGTTGCCTGTGCCAGAACGACGACTTCCACACGGCCCATGAGTTCTTTGAGGTCCTCGATCACAATTCGGTCGTGAGTATCGGTATCGCCCGCGCCGAGAGCTTCGAACGCGCCCTGACACAACACCGTTTCGATCTGCACCTCTCTACCCTGCGCCGCAGCGCGCGCCCTCACAAGGTCGGACGTGGGAGTCAGAGTTGTATGCAAGGTCGCAATAACCCCAATGCGCTGCCCCAGTTGGACCGCGCGGTCGGCCATCGCCTCGTCGACCTTGAGAAACGGCACCCCGACGCATTCTTTCACGGTGTCCACGGCGGGGCCAATTGTCGAGCACGTCAGCAAAACGGCTTCTGCACCGGACGCTTCCGCCGCAGAAGCCAGTGAGGCAAGACGGGAGATTCGCTCATCAGTAAGCTCGCCACCGGCGACGATTTCCTTCAGCAGCCCCTCGTCCACGAGGTGAATTATCTCCGTCCCCGGCATCATCTCCTCCGCCAGTTCATCCCACATGGGAATCAGCTTGTCCACCGTATGGACCATCCCAACCTTTCGCGCCATGTGACCTCCGGTCGCTCGGCGACCTATTTCCTCAACTGCAACGTATAGAGTTCATCGTCGCCCGAATCGACGACCCGCGCAACCATTTCCTCGATACCCCAGCGCACGTCGAGGTAGCGTCCGCTCGCGGCGTCCGCCTTCCCCGAGGCGATGTACACCACCCCCTCCGCCGACACCTCAGGCTCGATGCGAAGGTCGGTCTCCAGCGCTGACGCCATGGCCTCTGCAGCGGGACGCGGCATGTCCGGCCCGGCCATGTACTCGGTTAACTCAGTCCGAACCAGTCCGGGCCCGTAGTTGAAGACGGATATGCCATACTCCTGCGTCGCAGCCGCGAGTGAGCGCGTCAAGCTGTACAACGCCGCCTTCGACGTGGTATACGCAGAGTTGTATGGAGAAGCGAGGTAGGAGGAGCTTCCGAGTACGTTGACGATTCTCCCCCGTCCACGTCCGATCATTCCCGGAATCACCGCACGTGACAGCAGGTATGGTCCCCGCACGTTTACCGAGATTACGTACCACCAGCGTTCAGAGTCGTGCTCCCAGTCACGTCCCGGCGGTCCCGATAAGCCCGCATTGTTGACTAGCAAGTCGATGGGGCCAAAGCACGCTGAAACGTCGTTCACTAGCCGGTCCACGGTCTTGGGATCCGACACATCCGCCGGAAACGCCCCGGCAGTCCCACCCTTCGCTTGTATCATCCGGACGGTCTCATCGACCTGCTCTTCGGTCCGTGCAGTCACCGCCACTGATGCACCCACCTCCGCCAGCGCGACGGCAACGGCCCGCCCTATCCCCCGGCCGCCACCTGTTACGAGAGCAACCTGTCCGCTGAGGTCGATTGATTCCGCCATTACGCACCTCGAATTCCCTGCTGTTCCGGATTCCGACTGCCGGATAAGGCAACAGTGTACCAATTAGGCGTCGGGATCCTCACATCATGAATCCGTCCCTACGCCCCATTTGTAGTACAATCCGCGACGAACAATCACCCGTGAGGCCAATGACATGCCAACCATTCTCGAACGGTTCTACAAGACCCATCGGAAGTCAGCGGAGCTCTACTCCGCAGGCAAGGAGGTCGTCGCGGGCGGCGCCGCTCAGTCGCGCGTCATGTATCCGCACCCCTACTACGTTAAACGCGGAGACGGCGCGGTGAAGTGGGACGTGGACGGTAACGAGCTCATAGACTACGTCATCGGCTTCGGTTCCTTAATTCTCGGCAATAACCGCCCTGAGATCACGGAGGCTGTCGAGCGACAGGTGAGGAACGGTACTCACATGGGGACGACGATCCCCCACGAAATCCGGTGGGCCGACCTCATTACCGGTCTCATTCCCTCCGCGGAACGCGTGCGCTTCACCGCCAGCGGTACTGAGGCCACGCTGCTTGCCATCCGTCTCGCGCGCGGATTCACCGGAAAGACCCGCCTCGTCAAGTTCCGGGAACACTATGACGGCTGGCATGACTATGTCGCCATCGAGGCCGGCATCACCGCACCCTATGGCGTCCCCAGCGAGACCCGTTCGACCGTCGCCGTAGTCGAGCCGGACCCCGACGCACTCGACGAATACCTGACCAATGACACCGACGTAGCCGCCGTCATCATGGAGCCGACGGGGGCCCATTGGGGCCAGTTCCCCGTACAGAACCCCAGCTTCCTCGAGTCGGTACGAGAGATAACTCAACGGCACGGCGTCCTCATGATCATGGACGAGGTCATCATGGGCTTCCGGGTCTCTCGAGGAGGCGCACAGGGCAAGTACGGCATCATGCCCGACCTCTGCTCCATGGCCAAGATCGTTGCGGGTGGACTCCCCGGCGGCGCCGTCGGGGGACGCGCCGACATCTTCGAGCCGATGGGCGACCCTGATCCCGCCAAGCGTTTCGTGCATCCGGGCACCTTCAACGCCAACCCCGTCTCCGCCGTCGCCGGAATAGCGGCCCTTGAAATCATCGAGTCCGAGCCGATCACCGAGATGGCCGACGCTGCCGCCGACCGCCTCAAACACGGTCTTCGCAACGCCCTTACCAAGCAGGAAGTCCCAGGCCACGTCCATGGCGTCTCGTCCATTGTTCACGTCGCCCTCGGAGTAGAGGGTGAGACCAACGACCAGGACATCTCACAGGTCCCACACGACCAGCTGATGGC
Source organism: Dehalococcoidia bacterium (assembly GCA_963662435.1). GTDB lineage: Bacteria > Chloroflexota > Dehalococcoidia > Lucifugimonadales > VXLM01 > VXLM01. The sequence continues at coordinate 1,288,388 of OY759598.1, forward strand.
GGCCACGTCCGGCAGAAAGATCGAGATGCTCAAGCTCGCGATGCTCAACGAGGGTATCGACATGTTCGGCGGCATCGGCTTCATGACCTCCGCCGCCCACACCGACGATCAGGTCGACCGCACCATCGAGGCCTTCGAGAATTCCCTCGTAGCGCTACGGGATGAGGGGTATATCTGATTTCGGTTCACGAGGTCAAGACTTCGCCGCTTGTACGAAGTAGTCATCGTTGTTTGCTGCAAGGAAGCTACCTGTGAGAATAGCCGCAGGCGTAGTCTGTTCCATAGCTCTCACAGCTCTTATCGCGTGCGGCGATGAGGCTCTCGCTCCCGATATAGAGGCGACTGTCGAAGCGAGGGTCGCCGAAGAGCGGGCGGACGAAGCTGCCAAAGCAGCCGAAATAGAGGCGGGCGTCGCGGCGACGATGGTCGCACTCGCACCACCTACGTTCACGCCGACTCCTCTCCCGACAGAGACGCCGACGCTCACACTTACCCCTCTCCCAATAGAAACTCCCATTCCAACTTCTACCAATACACCGACGGCTATACCATCAACTACTGCCACTCCGCAGCCGACGCTCACTCCCACCAACACGCCTACACTTACCCCGACTCATACTCCCACGAACACACCTACACCTGCCGCAACACCAATACCGACGGCCACTCATACTCCGGTTCCAACGAATACGCCTACGCACACGGCAACACCGCCATCAACCGCCACTTATACTCCGGTTCCCACGAATACTCCCACACCCGAGCCGTCTATTGCCGATGTGGTAGACCAAGCGAGGAAGAGTGTTGTTCACATCGTTGGGAGCACCGGCAGCGGATCCGGGTTCGTGGTTGAATCGACCGGCTACATCCTCACGAACGCCCACGTGGTCGAGGGAGAAACTGACCTAACTGTCGTCCTCGACGGCGGAATCGGAACGCTTGGCAAGGTTGTCATACAGGATCCCGAGCGAGACATCGCGCTCGTGAAAATTGACAGGGGACAGCAACCGGCCCTGCGCTTTGCAACAGAAAATCCCCGTATTGGTGAGGAGGTAGTTGCCCTCGGCTACCCGTTCGGAACTTCCGGACTGGAGAACATGACAATATCGACCGGAGTAATATCGGCCTATCAGTCCTTCGACGGCATCAACCATGTACAGACCGATGCGGCAGTTAACCCCGGCAACAGCGGCGGCCCGCTGCTGGACATGAACGGGCGAGTTGTGGGAATGAACACGCGTGGCGTTCAGAAGGATATATCAGAGGGTCTCAATTTCGCTATCCACTACAGCGTCTTGTACCAACGCTTGGCGATCATGATCGTCGAGGCGACCGCGCCACCTACCCCTACACCGACTCGGACTCCCACACCGACGCCACTGCCAACCCCGGACGCCCTTACCGAAGCGACAAGGAGGATTATCGGGGAGTTTGGGCCCATCGACGCCTCCATCGAGCACGACCCCGACGATGGTTTCATCGATGAATATGAAGCTGATGTTTCTATCACGGATGGAATTATCGAAGCTCGGTTCTTCAACCCTTACTCGTCGCAGACTGGCAGTTGGGGCAGCGGTTTCCTGTTTCGGTTTGGCACTGGCCGGTTTCATACCGTCTTCGTTACGCAAGCAGGAAGGTGGCATCATTATCTACGTACGGGAGACGCCGCCAACGATCAACAAGTAGGGAGTGGATTTTCCGCTGCCATAGCAATCGGCGCATTTGACAGCAATCACATTCGCGTCATCGCCATTGGTGGAGAGGGCATGCTATTCGTGAACGGAAAGTTCGTCACAACCCTCGATTTGAACGGATTGATGGATGCCGGACACGTGTCTGCTATCGCAGGCTACTTCGCGGGCGATGGCGTCGCAGGGAAATCTACGCAGTTCGAGGACTTCAGGATTGCGCCGATTCAGTCAACTCCAAGTTTCGGGCCGACGGACGGCTCAATCGAGCATAAAGATGATGGTTTCATAGATGGACATGAAGCCGATGGTTCTATCACCGATGGGATTATCGAAGCTCGATTCTTCAATCCTTACTCGTCGCAGACCGCCAATTGGAGTAACGGTTTTCTGTTCCGATGGGCACCTTCGAATCCTGATAACGCTTTTCACACTGTCGTGATTACGCAAGCAGGAAGATGGCATCACTATCTGCGCACGGGTGACATTGCCAACGAACAACAAGTAGGAAGTGGATCTTCTACCGCTATAGCAACCGGTGAAGACGACAGCAATCACATCCGCATCCTTGCTATCGGAGCGGAAGGTACACTGTTTGTGAACGGGAAGTTTGTCACAATTCTAGACCTCAGCGGATTGACCGATGCAGGGCGTGCGTTCGCTATCACGGGGTACTTCAATGACAGCGTTGTAGCCGGCAGGTCAACGCAGTTCGAGGACTTCCAGATCAGGCCAATCACAAGTCCTCAGTAGCCGGATCCACACAGTTTTCAAACCAATCGAACTCAATTCACGGCGACCAAGTCGGTAAACTTATTTCTAGGAGGACTAAAAAATGCCGAACGATCTCAAAGTCACGGTGGAAGAGCTTGCGCATGGCACTGTAGGCTCGGGAGATAGAATGATCGCGCACGCTGCTTTCCATGTTCAGTGGCCGGGTGGTTCTTTCATCATCAAAGGAGAATCCACTTACTCTCCGCCGTATCGGGCCAAGCAAGAAGTTGCAGAATTAGTTTGGGATGCAATATCACCTAACTTCCGTATGGTCGCTGACGAGCTACGAAGGGTAGAACCCGATTGGAACTCGCTGGATAGAATCGCCGTAACTACAGGCAGCTTTTAGCAACTCAATTCTAGGACTTCCAGATCAGGTCGATTCGGTAGGACGAGAAGCTATGACCAACCCCCTCGATGCTATCACCCGGCTCAAAGAACAACTCGACGCTCAGCGTCCCCTCCCGCCGGACGTGCTCGGCCAGGTTGAGCAAAAGCTCAGGCTTGAGGCGAATTACAACTCGAACGCCATCGAAGGCAACACGCTCACCTACGGCGAGACCCGCAGTCTCATCCTGCATGGGCTGACAGCGCAGGGTAAGCCCTTACGCGATCACCTGGACATCGAGGGGCACAACTCTGCCGTCAAAGCAATCGATGATGCGATCTCTGACTACCGAGAACTCAACGAGGTCTTCATCCGCAATCTCCACCGCATCCTCCTGAAGGAACCCTACGAGAAGGAGGCGGAAACTCCCGACGGCCAGCGAGTTACACGAACAATTGCGATCGGCGACTACAAGACTACGCCCAACAACGTAACGACATCGACGGGCGAGACCTACTACTTCACCCCTCCCGAACAGGTGAAGTCGGCCATGGGCGACCTCATCGACTGGTACAGGGCCAACGAGCGCGAGGGCGAGCACCTCATCATCATCGCCGCAACCTTCCACTACCGCTTCCTGCGCATCCACCCCTTTGACGACGGCAACGGCCGCATGGCCCGGTTGCTGATGAATATGATCCTCATCAAGCACGGCTACACGGTATCGCTCATTCGCCACGACGACCGGGATGGGTACCTTGGTCAACTTGAAAAGGCTGACAAGACGGAAGACCTGACCGAGTTCATCAACTACATTGCAAACTCATGCGAGTACTCACTCAACCTTCATTTGAGAGCCGCCCGCGGAGAGTCCATAGAAGCCATGGACGACATAGACAAAGAGATCGCGCTCTTCAAGAGAGCATCACGAGAGCATTGACCCCGAATATGGACGCGAGAACGCACTCCGGAGGACCCACCATGCGAAAACCAAAACTGATCTACTACAACGACGCCCGGCACTACCTCATGTACCGCTACGACCCGCCCCTCAGCCGGCACGTCCTCCAGCAGCCCGTCGACGAGATTCTCGGCACCGGCGTCGACACGTTGTTCTTCGGCCTGGCGTCCGGCGCGACCTTTCTCCACGACACGCAAATCGGCAAGCGCTGGGGCGACGGCGTCACCGACCATAACCACGGCATCATGTGGTGGCGCGCCTCCAAGAACCTCGAACGCGCCCTGGCAGACGGGCTCGATCCGCTTCAGGTCGTCATAGACCGCGCCCACGAGAAGGACATCCAGATCGTCTGCAGCCTCCGCATCAACGAGGGCGGCACGGGCGGAGGTCTGAACTCAAACCGCTACATGTTCTCCAAGCTCAAAGAGGAGCACCCCGAATACATGATCGGCGACGACTCCGCCGACCCCGGCAAGTCCACGTGCCTCAACTTCGCAATTCCAGAGGTCCGGCAGGAGCGCCTCGCAATCATCGAGGAGGTCTGCGACCGCTATGGGGCGGACGGAATCGAGATCGACGACTACGTGCGCACGTTCTTCCGCCAGTCTGAAATAGAGAAGAACACTCCCCTCCTCACCGAGTTCATGGGAGATGTCCGAGCCCTCCTCGACCGCATCGGGGAACGCCGTGGTGAAAAGCTGATGCTGGCCGCCCGAGTCCACCCGCGCGAGGACGCCAACCTCTCCGTGGGCATGGACGTGCGAAGTTGGATAAGCGAGGGGTTCGTCGACCTTGTCGTCGTCGACTACGGCGGATTCCAATTCGACCAGGACCCCGACCACGCATGGAACGCCAGGGAGGCGCGTAGGAAGGGCGCGCTCGTCTACTCTCACCTGGGCAGAACACCCTATGACGACCGCCACCACGATCCGACCATCGAGATGTACCGCGCCGCCGCGAGTAACCACGTAGCAGCAGGGTCGGACGGCGTCTATCTATCGTCGCTGGATTGGCCCCACTCCGAGCGTGAATACCTCGTCATGCGGGAGCTCTCCGACCCCGACATCTACGCCCGCAAGAACAAGCATTACGTCAAGGCGCAACAGGAATCGGCCCCCTTCGCTCTGGAGCGCCACCTGCCCAAAGTCCTGAAACAGGGCGAAACGGCAACGGTGCCGATAATAGTCAGCGACGACGTGGACGCCGCCCACGACGACGACGAACTCGAACGGGTGACCCTGCGTGTTCGCATCGTGCAAACCGGCATGGAGGATAAGCTCACCTTCGCGTTCAACGGCGCCACGCTCACCGTAGAACCGCGCAACGTCAGCCACTTCTATGGAGGACTTGTCTCTTACGGCATCGCCAGGGCCGGATTCCCCGAGCGCATCAACACCCACTACTGGTTCGAGTTCGACATTCCGGTCGATTCCGTGCGACGGGGGGAGAATACGGTCGATGTATTACCCAATCACATCCTCGCCGAGCGTGTGGAAGACCGCGTCCTCCTCCATGCGGAATTGCTATTGGACTATAGACAGCCGCCAGTCCCCATTGGCGAGCAACTGTAACTGCGTCCGTCTGCCGATTCCTTCGGCTGGCGCTTACTTCCTCTCGTGACGAGGATGCCTCAGCGCGACCCACACACCTGTCATTCCTCTGAAAATAGGCTCATCAGGCAGCCTGGACAGTGACCTTGTACCCTAATCGTTCAATTCTTCTGACAGATGAATCGACTACGTAGTGGTGGGCACGTGTGTCGAAGTAGTTTGCTCCGAGTTCGACGTATTGAGTGCCGCGTTCAAGCATGTGATAGATCGAGACGATGAGCGAGTGAGCCAAGGCAAGAACGGCCCGCTTGCTTCCCCGACGGGCTGCGAGTCGACGGTACTGAGCAGTTGAATACGTATCCTTGCTCCGGGCAGCAGACCAGGCGGCTTGTACAAGGGCCTTTGTCAGCCAGTTGTTGCCATGCCGTGTTCGTCCGCTGCCGCGCTTGCCGGCACTCTCATTGTTCCCAGGACACAGACCCGCCCACGAAGCCAGATGTGATGCTGACGGAAAGCGACTCATATCCGTGCCTATCTCAGCCAACACCTCTTCGGCGATCCGACGCCCCACGCCGGGAATCCCATCGAGCAGGCCTATCTGCTCTTCTAAAGGGACCATCCGCTCTGAGACCTCCCGATTCAACTCATCTATCTCCGCGTCTAGGAAGTCGAGATGACTCAACTGGCTTCTGAGCATCATGCGCTGATGATCGGACATCAGCGCCGCCAGCGCCTGTTCGAGAGCGTCCTGCTTGTTGCGGAGCCTTCCCCTAGCCAACTGCGCCAACTGTTCGGGATCATCGACTCCTCTGACCATTGCATCAAGCATGGCCCGCCCACTGACGCCAAGTATGTCGGTGGCGACCGATGAGAGCTTGACGTTGCCGCCTTCAAGCACCTTCTGAATACGATTGACGACTCGCGACCGTTCCTCAATCATGCTGCGGCGGTATCGAGTCAACTCCCGCAACTCCCTCTGAGGACGGTCGGGAATAAAGCTGGCCCTCAGCAGGCCGTGCCGCAGAAGAGAGGCTATCCACTCTGCGTCTTTGACATCGGTCTTTCGGCCCGGAACCGTCTTGATGTGCCGAGCGTTGACCACCATCACCTCGAAATCGTCTTCAAGCAGGTTGTACACAGGCTTCCAATACACACCCGTGCTCTCCATGGCGACATGAGTGACTCGCTGCTCAGCCAGCCAGTCGGCCATCTCGAGCAGACCCGAAGTCATCGTCGAGAAGGTGCGTGTCGACTGAGATTCCGGGGTGATGACGCAGGCGACCACGGTCTTCTTGTGTACATCCATTCCACAGCAACGTTCGTAGGTTACGTCCATAAGCACTACCCTCCAACTATGATGAATGTCGGTGGGACGACTAGGCGAATGAAGACTTTCCTCTGCGTGCTCTGTGGCGACAATTGGTGATACCTTTGAGTCGTCAGGTCCAGATTGGTACTCGGGCTCTCGGCGCCAATGACTACCGGACTCGCGCACACCGACGGACCCCATTTTCATGATTGGTGGTGTCGGTGACAACCGACATGTGCGATTGGTACGAAAATAGGCCGCAATACCCCCACACCGTTATTCCCGCGAAAGCGGGAATCCATCCCCGGACGTTGCCTTACGACAATCGAGAGAGAGGAACTGACGCACATTTTCATTCTTCGGTGTGCAGGCCACAGGGCTGCATGGGTGATTCCTCTGAAGATAGCCTCCCGTAGGGGCGTTTGCGAATCGCCCTACTCCGCTATTTTCATTCCAGGTGGTGAGGGTGGCCACCCTCATGAGATATTCCGAACGTAGCGAAGCGCAGTGAGGAATCTAAAGTGCTCATCTTCCTGGAATGGCCCTGTGACCTGAACGATACACCCCGTCTTTCCCTCTATGCCCTCCGCGTTCTCTGTGGTGAGTCCCCCGCTCCCTACATGCGAGACTTCGCCATCTCGATAAAGAACCGCAGGCTCTCCGGGTTTTCCATGGCGTCCATGCTGACGGCCTTTTCCACATCCCGACCCGAGAGTATCCGCTTGACCGGCACCTCGACCTTCTTGCCGTTCAAAGTGCGGGGTACCTCGTCTATCGCGTGAACCTCGTCAGGCGGCCACCGGGGAGAAAGTTCCGTCCTGCACTTGAGCGCGATTGCCTTCCTCAAGTCGTCGTCAAGGGTGAATCCTTCTTTCATCACGAGGAATAGCAGGAGGCGTCCCGCATCTCCGATCCCCGAAGTGTCGACAACCAGGCTGTCTGACACCTCGTCCATCTCTTCGATAACGCGATAGTAGTCGCTCGTTCCCATGCGGATTCCTGAACGCTTCAGCGTGGAATCCGACCGCCCCGAGATGACCAATGTGCCTCGTTCGGTCATCTCGACCCAGTCCCCGTGCCGCCACACATCTTCGAACATCTCGAAATAGCTCTCACGAAGCCTGCTGCCATCCTCGTCGTTCCAGAAGAAAATGGGCATCGAGACCAACGGCTCAGTAACGACGAGTTCGCCGACTTCATTGATCACGGAGTTACCATTCTCATCAAATGCCTCCACCTTGGCGCCAAGGCATCGGCACTGGATCTCCCCTGCGTGCACCGGCAGGAGCGGAGACGGCCCGACGAAGCCGGTGCACACGTCCGTGCCCCCGCTGAATGAACCGAGTAACAGACCGTCGTTAACATTCTCGTACACCCATACAAACCCCTCCGGCGAAAGCGGCGCTCCGGTTGAACCTACTCCCCTTATCGCCGAGAGGTTGAAGTCCACATTCGGCTGTAGTCCCTCCTTCATACAACCATGAATGAACGGCGCGCTCGTACCGAAGTACGTTGTTCCGGTGTCGTGGGCAAAGCTCCAGAGGCGGTTCAGGTCGGGATAGGATGGATCGCCGTCGTACAGTTGGACTGTCGCGTCGATCAGCAGTCCGCCGATAAGGAAATTCCACATCATCCAGCCTGTCGTCGTATACCAGAAGAACCTGTCATTCTCGCCGAGGTCCATGTGAAATGCGAGTGTCTTGAGGTGTTCGAGCAGGACATTCCCATGGCCATGCACGATTGGTTTGGGCAGACCCGTCGTGCCCGAAGAATACAGCACCCAGAGAGGATGATCGAACGGCACGGCCTCAAACTCGATACTGTCAGCATCGACAAGCGCTTCATCCCACAGCACATGCCGCGAAAGGCCGGACAGATCGGGTTCATCGGACAAGTACGGGAGTACAACGGTTGCTTCCAGGGTCGGTAGGTTCAGTTGCAGCTCCCGGACGGCGTCGCGCTTGTCGAAGTCTCTCCCTCGATATCTATAGCCGTCCACTGCAATCAGCACCTTCGGCTCGATCTGCCGGAATCGCTCGATGACGCTGGGAATACCGAATTCCGGTGAGCACGCCGACCAGATGGCCCCGATTGAGGCCGTTGCAAGTGCGGCCACCACGGTCTCCGGGACATTGGGCATGAGGGCGATAACGCGGTCGCCCTTCTTAACGCCCATTGCTCGGAGTCCTGCCGCGAAGTTGGCGACCTGCCGGTGAAGCTCTGCGAAGGTAATTTCCTCACGCTCACGAAGCTCCGACTCCGATACTATGGCAACATGGTTATCACGGCGCGATAGCGCGTGCTCTGCGTAGTTCAACTCCGCGCCGGGGAACCACACCGCCCCGGGCATTTTTCGGGTAGCCAGCACCTTTTCATAGGGTGACTTGGAACGCACGCCAAAATAGTCCCAAACGGCCCCCCAAAAGCCTTCGAGGTCGCTGACCGACCACCGCCACAACTCGTCGTACGTCGCGAAGTGGTGCCCGCCCGTCTCTCTCAACCAGCCCATGAAGCGGGTGACGTTTGCGTCGGCGATAGTCTCGGGGGTCGGCTCCCACAGGAGACGGCCTTGAAGGTCAGAGCGGTCTTCGGTCATGTCGGGATTGCTAGAAGCACCAAAGTGAGAATGTTGGCTAAATCGAAGTGGACAGGTTGGTCGGAAGTGGTCCTAATCAGGTGATATCAGATAACCCAATTGACACCGGATTGTACAGGTGACTATACCAAGCGTCACTCCAACGGAGCTATCTTGCCGGGATCTTCCATTAGTTTTGCCTTGTTCCAAGCCGCCAAGAGTTCGTCTTGATGGAGCGACGCCCACTCCAATACAAGCTTCCGTGCTCGAATGGGGAGGCGACCCCGAATCTCGGTGAGATCTTGAATCTCCACCAGGGCTTCATGCCCGCTATACTCTGCATGGAAGTGCGCCGGAGCGTGATCGCGGAAATAAATCCTTATGATGATTCCATAGAAGCGGCAAAGTTCAGGCATCGTGGGCTATGAATCAATGTCATTCGTGAGTTCGTCGAAAGATCTTTTGCCGGTTAGTTCCATATAAAGCGCATCGGGGCAAAGCTCCAAGTCTTCATTCCAAACTATGGCCCTGTGTGGCGCGATGTGGACCTTCTCAAAGCATCCCTGTGTATCCCACGCCCTAAACACACCCCGGCCAGCCAAATCAGACAGGTCGACCTCTCCTGAAGTGCCGTCCGAATACTGGAGCCATATCTTGTATCCGTCTCGTGCTTCGACGGTTGTAGGTTCAAGCATCTTCATTCTCCGAACTCGTCTAGGGTCATGGCCCACCAAGTCAAAATCCCATCCTACACGTTTCGCACCGCTGTCGGCAGTGCGCGCACAGCCGAACCAACCCGTCGATCAGCAACCGCCAAATCGAATTGCGATTGGAGGTTCAGCCAAAACTGAGGGTCTACTCCGAACCAGTGACCGAATCGCAGGGCCGTATCGCCCGTGATTGAACGTTTGCCGGCAATAATCTGACTTACTCTGTTCGGTGGCACAGCGATCTGGCGCGCGAACTCCGTCGGCGTAACACTCAGTTCTTCGAGTTCGTCCTTCAGAATCTCACCCGGATGAACAAGGCGCTTCAACATAACTCACACCCTAGCTGAGCACAACGACTGATCATCATCTCGACAGCTTCTTCCAGGCAAGTCCCTACTCACCCTCTCCTCCACCCAACCCGTCGATTACCCGCCCAGCCCATTCGCGCAGGAGCACTTCGAAGTCCATTGCGCAGTGGGCGCATTCGTACTCGCCGATGCGTACGGACGCCCCGCAATCGGTGCACGACAGCCCATCGTAGTAGACATCCAACACCCGCTGCACCTGTTCGTCGGTCGCCATTGCGCGGTTACTCGTAACGAAGGGCCTCGGCCGGATAGATTCGTCCGGCCTGCAGCGCAGGAAGCGTGGTCATAGCCAGCGAGAAGACCCATGCCACGCCCACGATGATTGCGACATTAATCCACGGGATATCGAAGCGCAGTCCGTCCGTCTGCTGCGCAAGCTCGTTGAAGATATTCCACGAGGTCATCGTACCCAGCGCGAGACCGAGCACGGTCCCCAACAGCGTCACGAACGTTGCCTCCAGCAGGAACTGGATGAGTACCATTTTCGCTCTGAATCCGAGTGCGCGGAGCATCCCTATCGATTGCCGCCGCTCTTCCACAGCCCTGAAGGAAAGCACGCCAATGGCTGCGACGCCAACTATGAGCCCTATGCCCATGAAGCCCTGGAATAGCTGGTTGAAGGCATCGTCCTGCGAAAGGCTGAGCTGCAGCTCGCGCTCAGTAGAAACGGCGACCATGCTTCGGTCCATGAATGCAGTCTCCATGCGGGCCGCGACGTCCTCCGCCGTCACGTTCTTCTCTCCCCTTCCGCTCCTTCGTACGTGGAATGTCGTGAATGGCACGGGCACATCTGAGATCTCGGTCAGCACATCGTCACTGGTAAACAGCGTCGCTGGCCGTGCCTGTGTCAAGGCGTCGGCCCTAGTACGCTGCTCGATGGCCAGCTGGTCGGCAAGGGACTCCAGGACGGCGATCACCGTCCGTTTCGTCGGCTCTCCGCCTCCGACGGGCCGAATCTCGACCTCGAACGGCCTGATCCGCTTAGGGCCGCTGGCTGTGATTCCCTCGGCCGTGAAGCCTCCGAAATTGGGATCGAACGGGTCGTTTGGCGAGAACGAGTCGTCCTTTGGCAGAGCGGTGTGATTCAGGATTGCGAGGGAGGGATCGCTCCTCAAAGCCAGCCACATGTCCCGATTCGCGTCGGTGGATCCCAGAAGCCTCGACGGATCGTAGTGGCTGACACGCCATTCGTTCGCCTCGAGAAAGGTATCGTCCACGGCCATGAGCTGGAGCGCCTTGAACTCGAGGTCGGCGCTTCCAACCTGCCTCGCCTCCACCGGCACCAGCACAGAACCTCCCGCGTCGTGGACGCGCCTGTTCACTTCCTGGGCCGCGTAGACCTGGATGTCCGTCCGGCTCCCGATCGACTCATCGGCGAGGGTCTGCTTGAAGTCGCCAATGGGGATTTCAGGACTGACTATAGCGGTGATGTCGTAGCCCCCCGTCACGCGAGTAGGCTCTTCGCGGGCGAGATTGCCGAGGTTATTCAAGATGGCGAAGATCATCAAGTTGAAGATGATCATCGCGAACATCGCCACCGTCAGTCCTGTCAGGAAGCGAGCGGCCATCGGATATGCGACGGCTGTCCTCATGACGGCCTTGAGTGATTTGATCCTGCCCAATACGCCGTACACTATGGCTACGATCACCGGCGTATTGTTCATGATGAGCCATACCGCCGACCCGACCATCGCGACGCCGCTCAGCACGAAAATCTCAGGGCCCGCCTTCAACTCGCCGACCACCGCGTCGTATGTGTCCAACGGAAGCGACCAGAACACCAGGAGGCATAGCCCTTCAAGGGTGCCAACCACTCTACCCGCCGTCGCAGAGCGACCAAGGACAGTTCGCAACAGTTGTCCCACACCGATGACGACGATGCTGACGCCAATGTAGAAGAGGCTAAGACCCACTCCCAGCGTGGAGACAGCCTCATCAATGGCCAGTCCGGAGGCGATGACAATTCCGCCCAGGACCATGATGGGCCATCCCTGCCGGACGATTCGCTCGACAATTCCTCGCCGCTTGACAGTCTCCTCACGCAGCCCTCGGATGGCGACGATGATGTTCAGTCGGCTGACCCACGATGCGGACACGAAGACCGTCACTAGCGTGAGAATGATCCCCGCACAGAAGGCGATAACTCCGGAACGAATCGTGAAGCTGTTATGTATCGTGAACTGTTCCGCCGACACGACATTCTGGAGGAACCCCGCGAGAATAATGCTGGCGACTACTCCGCCCAGCGTACCCAGCAGCGCGGCGGCGATCGTGTAGGAAACTCCCTCGAAGGTGAATATCTGAACAACATGGCCCTGCCTCATACCTACAGCGCGTGACATGCCGATCTCTGACGAACGCGCGGCGGCAAGGAGAACGAAGACTAGGAATATCAGGAGCAGTCCGACAATGATGGATATCGATCCGAAGACCGAAAACAGCGATATGAACTGGCTCCCCGTCTGCTCCGCGAGCTCCAGCCGGTCGGCCTTCACATCATCGACGGAAAGACGGAAGAACTCGAGGTTCAGGGCATTCAACCGCTCTGCCTCGGCCGTTAGTCCACCGCGAATCAGAATGGTCACCAGTGTCGCGGAGAACTGACGGTCCGCCACGAGCGATATGAACTCGTCCGACATCGTCCCCCGGCCAAGCTCCGACCGGAGGGCCGCGATGTCATCCTGCAGATCGCGGGAGGCGTTCTCGCCCTCGATGGCGAAGTCATACAGTGCGAGCGCCCTTCGGTCGCCTAGAATCTCGTATATCTGTTGTGCCGTCTCCCTATCTGAGAATCGCAGTCTCAGAGACCCCGTGACATCGTCCGAGAGGTCGAGCCCACCCTCGAGTCCGCCACGGTTGGAGATCAGCACTTCGGTGTACTTGCCGGGCTGACCCATCATGGCCTGGGCAAGATCCAACCGGACGATGGCGATGGGATTGCTCCCTCCACCACCCGCGAGCCCACCGTTCCGAACTATTGCCAGCACGTTCATTTGCCAGCTGTCCGTCGGCGTGACGATGATTACGCGGTCGCCCTTCTTGGCGCTTAATTCGCGTGCCGCGTCTTCGTTGAGGAAGAGGTCGTTCCTCGCGTTCTCTTCGGTATTCGTGGCCCGCAGGTCGGACAGCTTCACAACCTTCCCGGCCTGCGACCCGCCGTCCCACTCCGGCTTGGCCGTCACCAAGTCCCCGAACCCCGTCTGCGCGCCAGGATCGTACCCCGTAACACGCATCTGGGCTTCGGTTCTGGTCGTCCTTGGGTCAATCGTCGGCAGGCTTGCGTGGAATACCGGCATGACCCCGTCGATGCGATTGTCCGCTGCCGCTACCTGCCGGATTTCCTCGATGGCCCCATCCGGCAGGTGCACGCCCCCAAAGAGCTGCGCCTGCGGAGAGGAGATTATCTCGTCCGTGTGCCCAAGCGCCGTGAGCGCGTCCACTCGGATCGAGTTCGTCACCGTGTCGCCGATTCCCAACGACGTGGCGATGATCGTCGTGCTCAGCATCAGCCCCATTGTTATGAGGATGCTCTGCGCCAGGCGTCTCGGCACGTTTCGGACGCCAAGCTTGACCAGGATGGGACGCGACTTCGCGTAGTATCCGATGATGACCGCGAATACGATCAGGATGCAAAGCAGAACGACCGCCAGCCAGAATGTGGGTATTCCAAAGAGTTGCTGCACAGATAGCCTCTACCTATTGCGACCCATCGTTAATTGTCTGTTTGGTGCCCAGGACAGGACTTGAACCTGTACGCCCTCTCGGACAGCAGATTTTAAGTCTGCCGCGTCTACCATTCCGCCACCTGGGCCTCTCGACCTCGCAGTTCGAAGCGGGGCAGTACTTTAGAGGAAGCTACGCCATTATATGCCGCCGCGATTGGATGGCACAAATCCAGCCATCATTCGGGCTGGCTAACCTTAGCCGTCTCCCACCACCCTGAACGCATGAAGCGCCAGCGTCCGTACATCTTCCGGCGGGACCTCTGATCTGCCGTCTGGAAGTGTTAGTGGCGTCGAGTCGGCTATATCCTGCCTCGATACCCATTGCCAACCTTCATGGAGCGGCTCAGACGGGCCGGAAAGACGGCAGAAGTAGATCATGTCAATGTGGTTGTGGAACTCCTGTACGGGGTCGTCGATGTCCTCCACCATGATGGTGAACGGCGGGAGTACCTGCGTAGGATAGGCGAGCTCAATGACTTCGCTCGTCGGAACGATCTCCGCGTGCAGGCCCGTCTCCTCATGTACTTCGCGGAGGGCGGCCTGCACGGGGTCCTCATTCTCTTCGATGTGCCCCCCGGGCGGGAGCCATGCTTTCACCTTCGGGTGCCAGTGGAGCACGACGCTGTCCTTATGAACGACGAACGCCGTCGCAGTGAAGTGTCGTACGAGTGTCATGCGCTCCGGCTAGCCACCTATTCTTCCGACTCGCCGGAGTCTTCATCGACATCCTGTTCGAATTCGGAGTCCGGATCTGTCTGATGAGGGGCGTTTGCTCGCCTCCGGCGCACCACAAAGAACGCGATGACCACGACCGTGCCCCATACCGGCGAGAATATGGCTACCCAGATTCCCAGGGTTACAAGCCCCAAAACTACGGCGGACAGCGACCGCACGGCCCCCTTCATCTGGTCTCCCACTTCCCAACCCCCGACGGTCCAGCCCAGGGGTTCAGAAACGAACACGGTTGCCGTAGACGACTTTTCCACCAGTCCCGCATCACTCTGCGCCATGATGGTGAGCCGCACATCGTACGAGTACGGACGATGATTCTTGTAAGTGTGAGAGGCGACAACCGTCGTAGCTCCCTCAAGCACCGAACCCCTCAGGGGATCGGACCCGTCTCCGAAGTCCCAGACATACTCGATGTCCCTGAGTTCGCTCGGACGGGTGAACGACCCGCTGAACTGCACGGTCTCTCCCGACTCGATTGAGTAGTGCTCTCCGGCAAAGACCTCAATGGCGGGCGCGCGTGACACCGTCACGATGACCGTGTCCTCGCCCTCGAACTCACCCGCCTCTCCGTAACCGGACATCTTGATCTGTGCGATATACGGAGAGTCCCGCTCGTCTGCGAATACGTGTGTGATCGTTGCGGTCACCCTCTCCGAGGCGTTCTGCGTCGGGGCTGTGCGATTGCTGCTGACCGGATGCGACCCATCCCCGAAGTCCCACGTGAAGGTGAACTCTTCAATATCGGCAGGTGGAGTGAAGGTAGCACGGAACCTTACAGGATCATCGACTGCGGTCGACTTGTCCTCGCCCGCGTTGATGCTCATTTTGCCCTTGACCAACTCCAGGCTTACATTGATGAGGGAATACGCAGCCGTCTGCTCCAGGAGCTTGATGCGTCCTTGCAGACGCTCGATATCCTCCTGGACCTGGCTCAACGATTCCTGGATGGACAGGGCGTCCTCGACCTTTTCCGCACGGTCGAGAAGCTTGATGAGCGCCCCTTCGGTGGCCTCCAGGTTCGTGAGGCGCGCCTGGATGTCATAGTACTCGTCCGTCACATCCCTGCTGGACGTGATTTCGCTCTTGACGTCCTGCGCCATGGCCCTAAGCCTGAGGATCGCCTCTTCCAGCCGTTCGGCCGGCACACGGATGGACACGAATCCCCTGTGCTCCTCCGCTCGGGAGGACGACACGAGCCAGCCACCCATCTCCTCTGCCAATCCGCCGATCGCGTCAATCGACTCCCCAACGTCGTCCACGGCAACACCCATGTCAACGGTACGAACTATTATCCGCCTCTGCTGGACAAGCGTAGCGGTATCGCTAACCGGTAGCGTCTCGTTGCCCCCGTCTTCCGCGACGGCCTGATCCCCAGCAATTCTCGCGGGCGCTCCTGCTGGTCCCGGCGCACCAGCCGACTGGACTACGGATTTCACCATTGCGCCCGAGTCTTCTCCGGATTCCATGGCCTCCTCGGACGTTTCGAAAGCCATGGCAGCCGGTTGTGCCGCGGGAGCAGGGGCCATGCCTGCAAAATCGCGTGAAGACGTGAAGCTCTCGCCACTGTCATCGCTGTCGGACATGCCGCATCCCAACACACCTAGCGACAGGATCACGAGAAGGAAAATTAGCAGGCGTTTCATAGTCGAAATCATAACACAGAGACCTCCCATTACACTGATGACGACATAATCAATGATCACTCCTACATGTATAGACGCACGCCGTCCTCGAATAGTTCCAAGAGTCTTGGGGAGGCAGGCCATTGATCAACCGCCTGCCCTGCTGCCCACCCCGGAATTCTCTGTGAACTACCCTTTGCACCAATTGCCCCCTTCTCTCCTCTCTCAGGCGACACCTTTTACTCTTCACGCCGCCTATGCGATACGATAAGGCCGTCATGCCTCGCCGACGAAACACACCGAAAAAACCCGCTGCCACGGAAGCTCAAGAGTATGAAATCGAATTGATTCCAGGGCTGGAACGCTTCGTCGATGATGAACTGGCAACAACCCTCGGACGGCGCGCGTACCGTTTGACCGGCTACCCAAGGGAAGGGCGGATGTCCATCAGGTATGCGGGGACGGTCGAACGTTTGATGGGCCTGCTAACCCCCGTCTCGGCGCATCTGGTCCTACGCTTCGATGTACCACGTCCCAAGGCCCTCTTGGGACATCAACACTTCACCCGACTCGTGGACGTGATTAAGGAAGTGCTCGCTCTCCATCCGACTGGTACGTTTACTACCTTCCGCGTTAGCGCCGCTGGAACGGAGTCGGCCACCATGAGACGTCTTCGCGGCGAGATTGCAGCAGCCACGCGCTTGGACGAGCAGGTCGATGAGGCTCACCTGAACCTCGCGATTCGCCGCTCCTCGTCGGGAGATGGCTGGGAGGTGCTGGTGCGACTGTCCCCCATGCCGCTCTCGGCGAGGACTTGGCGTGTCTGCAACCGTCCCGACGCCCTAAACGCAACAATCGCACACGCCATGGTCACACTCCCCGGTCACTCCGGAGACGACAGGTTTCTCAACCTAGGATGCGGCTCAGGTACCCTGCTCGCGGAACGCGCGGCCGCAGGGCCATTCGCCAGCGCCGTCGGACTCGACATCGATCAGGAGGCTATCGCCTGCACACAGATAAACCTCTCCGCCGCCGGCGCTCTTCATGGAATCGAACTCCTGCGCGGAGACATCCACTCGCCACCGCTGCCGGACCGGTCGTTCGACGCTGCGGTCGCCGACCTGCCGTTCGGTATGCTCGCCAACACCGATGTCGGTCTCGATAGTCTCTACGAATCTGCCCTGCGTGAAGCGGCGCGGCTGGTCGTTGAGGATGGGGCATTCACCGTCATAACTGCACGACGCAAACTGTTTGAAGACACCCTCGATCGACACGCCGAATCGTGGAGACGCACCGCTGAGGTACCGCTTCGAGTGTCGTTTCACCGTGGGTACATTGCGCCGAGCATATACCTGCTGCGCAGGATCTAGCTCACTACGCCCTCGGCGGAGGCGCGCCGGTGTCGTCGTCGGTCCAGATGTGGACGTTCCCGGGATTCGTGACGGGCAATCGCAGGGACTCCACCCGCCCCACTGTGGTTATCTGGTGCCGGAACCCGCGCGGCGTGAAGACGATATCTCCCGGGCTTGCGTGCAGACTCGGTCTCCCCTCTCCTACCTCGAACACGAGCTCACCACCGCCAATCACCCACCACTCATCGAAGTCGAAGTGCCAGTGCGCCTTGCTTACGTCACCGGGAGGCACACGTATCAGGTAGACGGTGTTGATGGCATCTTCGATGACTGTAAAGCGTCTCTGGTCGGAGCTTGCCAGCAGGTCGCTTGTGCGGGTATGTAACACGCCGGCCGGTTGGGTGAGTGTCTCGGGCTCGTCGTGCTCCTCATGTTCTTCCGAGGTTGCGTTCTCCCCAATCGTGGAGACTGAAACTCGTAAAGCGCCCTCGTCTGCAATAGTGCGACATTGTCCCTTCAGGCCAGCGGGACACATGACGATGTCGCCCTTTTCAGCGCGAAATGGAGGCTGGCTCCCGATACTGCACTCGTACTCGCCGTTCAGTACGAACCAGAACTCGCCGGAGTCGATCTGAAGAGGTGCTTCTTCGGCCTTCGATGGTGGAGCGTCACATACAAGTGCGACATCGTTCCGTCCATCGTGGAACAAGTCCACCCGCCACGGCCCGGGTCCCAGCCGAGCGCGGATGTCATCGGGGCGGAATAGAGTCGGCTCAGTCGGACTGACTATGGAGGACAAGAATGCCTCAGGTGACGGCGGAATCCGACCGCGCCTCATCACGAGGGGAGCCTCGCCACTGTCTGACGGAGGGCGTCAGGAGAAACAGTGCGGCCTCGATCACGTTGTACCCGACTATGGCGTAATTTGCCACGCTCTCCGCGCGCTCGGACCTGAGCTGAGACGAGTTTTGATGCCCGGTTTCCCGTGCGTGGGCGGACTTTGAAGTGGCGGCGCTGAGCCTAGAATCTTTCCCGTCTTCCATGGTTGTTGGGGAGATCGCACCCTTCGAGAACCGTCGCCAGGTGGCGAGGGCCACGAGCGACTGCAGTACTGACGCAACGACGACGATCATCACCGCCTCGAAGAAGAACCCATCCGGATACACCCGCAGGATGAATATCGCAGCAACAACCACCGTGAGCGTCTGGATGACCGTGACCCTGTGGAATACGGATGCCGGGAACGCCTTGTGCAACGCATTCGACAGGAACAGCAGCCAGAGTCCTTGTATGACGGTCAGGCCGGCCAGGACCATTGTGGTGTCGAAGAAGAACCCCTCCGGGAACATTGCGATCAGGAAGTCGCGTGCCGGATCGAGCTTCCACAGATCATTGGTGAATGCGATCAGGTGGAAAACGTAGAAGGTCTGGCTGAACCCTGTCAGCGAAAGCAGTCCGGCGGCAAATACTATGGCGAGGGTAGCGGCGGCTCCCCATAAGACCAGTCTCACGAGGACTCGAGGGAAGGTCCGAGGTGCGATCGCGAGTCCCACCGGAATGAACAGGAGAATGTACAGCCCCGCAATGAGCTGCACGTTGTAGAAGGTGCGTATGAGCACCTTCACGTCATACATGTGCAGGATTTCAGTCTCGTTATAGAGGGAGTACACTGCCCCGCCGAATTGGACCTTGACGTCGAGCCAGCGCTCCTCGTTGCTGAAGTAGTCGCGGATCTGCCTGCCTGCGGAGATGAGCTCGGCACGTTCGATACCCGTCACCTTCTCAATCTCGTACTGGTCGAAGCCGTAACTGTAGAGCAGAGGCGTGTTCACGACCACGCGCAGGTTTGTGATGATGAGAAACAGCGGAATGGCGACAATGAACGCCGCGTAGGCGATGGCCTTGATGGTGGACATGGAAATAGGGTATCGCGTTCGGAGCCAGGGACGCTACATGATGGGAATCAATCCACCATCATTTTGGGTGTCGCTATCTGCGGCGCTGGCGTGGGTCGAGTGCCTCGCGTATGCCGTCGCCGATAAAGTTCCAGGCAATCACCACGAGGAAGATGGCGAGTCCGGGGAACGTTGTGAGCCACCATGCAATGGTGATGAATTCGCGGCCCGCAGTGAGCATGTAGCCCCAAGACGGCGTAGGTGGCTGGATGCCAAGGCCGAGGAAGCTCAGGCTTGCCTCGATGAGGATGGCGTAACTCATTCCCAGTGAGGCCTGAACGATAATGGGAGACACCGTGTTTGGCAGGATAGTCCTGAACATGATGCGAACCGGGCCGCAGCCTATGGCGCGTGCGCTTTCCACGAATTCCTTTTCACGCAGGGACAGGGTATTCGCCCTCGTGATTCGCGCGAATGGCGGAATGAAGCCAACGGCGATGGCTAGCATCGCGTTTCGCAGCGAAGGACCGAGAATGGCTACCATGAGAATCGCCAATAGCAGGGCGGGGAACGCGAGAATCACGTCCACGATCCGCATGAGAATGCTGTCTGTCCACCTGCCGAAGAATCCAGCGACAAGCCCGACCGTCACGCCAACAGTCGTGGCCAACAGCATGGCGAGAAGTCCAACTTGTAGCGAAACCCTCCCACCGTAGATGAGGCGGGTCAGGTTGTCGCGTCCCAAAGAGTCCGTGCCTATGGGATGCTCAATGGAGGGAGGAAGCATGAGGGCGTCATAGTCCTGCTCCAGGGGATCTGTAGGGAGCAACGGAGCGATGAGGGCGGCCACGACGAACACAATGATCGTGACAGCCCCGAAAACGGCAGTTCGATTTCTTGCGAAACTCGCCATGAACAGCCGCAGCATTCGCGCGCGTCGCCTATCGGCGAAGTCATCGCTTACTTGCAGCTCGATAGCTCTCTCTTGGGCGTCGGATCTCATTCGTATCGAATCCGTGGGTCAAGATATCCGTACAGGATGTCGGCAAGAAGGTTCACCGATATGTACCAGACGGAAGTAACGAGGACGATCATCTGAACGATCGCATAGTCCCGGGCCTGGATGGCGTTCACCAATAGCAGTCCGACGCCGGGCCACTGGAAGACGGTCTCCGTGACGAGTGCCCCTGCCAGCAGAGCTCCCAGGTCGAGCGCAATCACCGTGACGACCGAGAGCATCGCGTTCTTCACGGCGTGCCTTGCCACCACCGTGCGGTACGGGAGTCCCTTCGCTTGGGCAGTACGAACATAGTCGGAGCTCATCACGTCCAACATCCCCGACCGCATGTATCTCGTCAGTGCGCCCATAAGCTGAAATCCGAGCGCCAAGGACGGCAAAATGAAGTACTTCCAGTGGAACCCCTGCCCTATGGGCCCATACCCGAAGGACGGAAGCCAGTCCAGCCGCACGGCGAACAGCAATATCAGCATGAGCCCGACCCAGAAGCTCGGAGCCGCCACGCCGAATAGCGACGAGCCCGAGATGATGTTGTCGAGAAGGCTGTACGGACGCAGGCCGGCTAAAATGCCCACCGGAATTGATACGCCCAGTCCAATCGCCATTGCCGCCAGGGTGAGAGGAATCGTCCTCTTGAACTTCTCCCACACGAGCGGAGCAACGGGATGGTCGGAAGCATAGGCGAGAGAGACTCCCATGTCGCCCCTCAAGACCTTTCCTACCCAGATGACGTACTGCTCGTAAATCGGCTTATCGAGGCCAAGATCATGGCGTTCCTGTACGAGCGCCTCCCTGGTGGCTTCCATTCCCAGCCGTGTAACGGCCGGGTCTCCGGGTGCAAAACGCACCGCGGCGAATATGATGAATGAGAGGACGACGACGACGTATAGCGTTTGAAGAACACGGCGGGCAATATAAGCCTGGATGGCTGGGACCTCCGGGACGCGACGTAAGAGTCGGTTTCAGGATGAGTTCCTGAAACCGACCCTTCCATATCTAATGGGAATCTGGGACCAAGTTTGAGCCTGAGGCCGCCGAACGCTCAACATTTCAAAGGACAATGCCCGGCGGCCCGGTATGTTCGATCTACTACTCGTCGGAAGGCTCTTGCCAGGACCAGTCCTTGGCGTTCCAGTAGCCCTTCGGGCTTACATAGCCACCCTGCACCACTTCGCCCGCCGCGAAGAAGCGCGGCATGCTCTGTAGCTTGATCAGCGGCACGTCTTGGTTGACTACGATGTCGACGATGTTGCGGTAGGCTTCAGACCGGATCTTACGATCGGTCGTGCTCTTGGCCTGATCGAACAACCGCTCGATCTCAGGGTTGTAGTACCGCATACCGTTGTTGCCCTTGAATCCCTCCGTTTCGGAGTCGGCGCGGAAGACGCTCTGCATCAGGCCGTCGGGATCGGGTTCGCGGGTGTACCAGGCGTCGCCAAGGTCGAATTCCTTGTGCTTGCCGGCCCAGCACCGCGACTCCGGCCAGTCACCTGTGTCGCAATCGACGCCGAACCACACCTTGTCGAGCCACGTCGGGCTGTCGACAATCACGATCTCCATTTCGATGCCGGCCTCAGCCAGGTTCTGCTGGATGACCTCCGCCATCTTCTGCGTGACGGGAATGTTCTCCGGCATGTACTTCAGCTGGAGTGGATTGTCAGGACCGTAACCGGCCTCGGCCAGGAGCGCCTTGGCCTTTTCCACGTCCCTCTGTGGGCACTCGAACGGCAGGTATGCCCAGTGCGATTCGAGGATCGGGTTACAGCTGACCTCTCCAAGCCCGAAGTAGATTGCGCTGTTGATCGCATTTGCGTCAACCGAGAGTTGGACTGCCTTCCTCACTCGCACGTCCGTCATCGGACCCTCTCGGACGTTGAAGATGACGGTCATGTAGGAGGCCGTGATGCCGTCACGCTGCTGCAGCAACTGTACGCCCGGAGTCGTCGCGAGCCTTGCTACCTGCTCCAACGGCACATCCACTGCAAAGTCGATCTCGCCGCTGCGAATGGCGGCCATTCGAGTCTGCGGGTCCTTGATCGGAAGGATGAAGACCTTCTCCGGCCTCACATTGAGGATGTCCTCTTCGAAGTAGTCGTCAAACTTCTCAAGTTCGATCTTATCGTCCACTACCTGGCTCACGAACTTGTAGGGCCCGGTGCCGATGGGGTTGGTATCGATCTGGCCGATGCTGCCCTCGTCGACGATAGCAAGGGACCAGTGGGCCATCGAAGGTAGGAATACCGGGGTCGCCTTGTCAAGGACGACCTGGAATTCGTAATCGCCCGTGGCGCTGAACGAAACAACGTCGTTAAGTTCGCCCTTGCAGCGACCCTTATCTGCAATCTCGTTCCGGCAGCGGTTCCAGCTGTATTCGATGTCCGCAGCCGTCAGATCCTTACCGTTGTGGAACTTGACGTCGTCACGTATCTTGAAGGTATACGTGAGTCCGTCGGCAGAGACCTCCCAGCTTTCGGCAAGGTCAGGCTTGGGATCCATCATCGTGGCGTCGTACTGGAGGAGACGATTGTAGATCATCTCCGAGAAGATGATGTCCGTACCGGACTGGCTCTTCGCCGCGTCCAAGAACTGGACCTCACCTCCATTGCCGACGCGCAGTACCGAATTGGCGGATGGGCCCGATGACGCGGCATCTCCATCCCCTTCATCGTCGCGCTCACAGGCGGCCAAGGCCAAGGCCACCAGCACAAACGCAATTAGTATAGCTCGACCTGTATTCAGCATCGAATGCACCTCCCTAATTGTCTTAATCCAGCCTTAGAGCGACGTAATCATATAGACAATAATAACTTCTATCAACCCCAATCGTTCTAAATCGTTTCAGATTCTTGAACGCAGGTACTACAAGACCTTGCCGAATAGCGGAATCGGTCCGAAGTCACCATGGATCTGACACACGTGCAACGCTTCTTGACGGTATAATGGCGCCCACTTTCATCCCATCGCGAGGAGAACGCACATGAGGCTCATACTTGTCGGTAGCGAATACTCAGGAACGACGACGCTGGCGGAGGAGATCGTCAAGTGGCGTGACAAAGTCATGGGCCCGCCGACTCCGCTCGGAATCGTCACCTACCACGATCACTTCACTCCTCCATGGTTCGGTCACTGGGATGAAATTCCGGATGAGGACCTGGAAAAGTACATGGAGCTCGGCCCCACGCTCAAAGAGATGTTTACGCGCTACCAGTTCGCGTACCACCTCTCGCCGCAGCTCTACCGGGACAGCGACCACATCCTCCTCGGCTTCCACATCGAAGAGGCAGTCTATGCTCCGCTGTACTACGGGTACGGCAAGGCAGGCGAGTACGGCGACCGACAGAGCATGGCGCGCAGTATCGAGAAGGAGATCATCGAGCAAGGGCCGGAAACCGTGCTCATACACGTCAAGGCAACTGCGGACGAGATCCGCAGGCGGATGAGAGAGTCACCGCATGAGCGCAACACGATCAAAGAAGAGGATATTGAGCACATTCTTGAGCGGTTCCAATATCACTACAGCCATTCCATACTGCGGTACCGATTCGAGCTCGACACGACCACGGCTTCAGTCGAAGAGACGATGGCCGAATTCGTCGAGAAGATCGAACCGTTGATATCGGACCGCGACCGTCTGCGAATGCAGGCCCGCGCCCTACTGAATCCAGGGTTATTCCAACAGGACTAGTACCGTTTCCATCTGAATGTGACAGTCAGATAGAGAGGCGCTTTATTCCCTCTCCCGTCGCGGGAGAGGGCTGGGGTGAGGGTGACCACACCCAATCCGCTTTATACAGCGAACTTCAGATACAGGATACTGGCGAAGACAATGGTGCATCCACTCGATACCGCGCAGATCGGCAGCGCTGGGCTGCGGGTCACGCGGCTCGGCATCGGTGGCGCTCCCATAGGCAGCCTGTTTCGCGAGGTAAGTGATTACGAAGCGGCCGCCACCGTCAAGCGTGGGCTTGAACTGGGCCTAAACTACGTCGACACGGCTCCACTCTACGGACACGGCATCAGCGAAATACGACTTGGACATGTCCTCAAGGACGTGCCACGCAACAGCTTCGTTCTTTCAACAAAGGTTGGCCGTGTGCTCAACTCGGTTGATGAAGAGCCGGTCAGTCCCCACTTCGAATCGCTTCCGATGTTGGAGCCGGTCTTCGACTACAGTCGCGAAGGCACTCTGCGCTCTTTGGATGAGAGCCTCCAACGTCTCAACCTCGACCGGGTCGATATTACGTACATACACGACGCCGATGACCACTGGGAACAGGCAATCGGCGAGACGTATCCAACCCTTGAGGACCTGCGTTCGCAGGGCGTCGTTGGAGCCATCGGTGCTGGGATGAATCAGTGGGAAATGGAGGCCCGCTTCGCCCGTGAAGGGGACTTCGACTGCTTCCTCCTCGCGGGCCGGTATACCCTGCTCGATCAGTCTAGCCTGCCTGAGCTTATGCCCCTGTGCATGGAGAAGAACATAAAACTCGTCCTCGGTGGTCCGTACAACTCTGGAATCCTCGCGTCGGACTTGAGTCCCCGTGCGAAGTATGACTACGAAGCAGCGCCGGCTGCGATCATAGAGAAGGCCCGGAAGATCAAGCTCGTCTGCGACCGCTACGGCGTGCCTCTCAAGGCTGCGGCGCTCCAGTTCGGCCTTCTGAATCCGGTTGTGGCGGCAACCATACCGGGGCCCCGATCGGTCGATGAGGTGGAGGAGAATTTCAAGATGGCCCAACACCCAATTCCGTCAGATCTGTGGACGGAGCTAAAGGAGGAGGGACTGATCGACGAAATGGCGCCGGTCGGAGACTAATAGGTCGCCATCGTAACGATTCCGGAAGCTCCAATGGTCTGGGCCTTACGTCATAAGGCGATATATCGGGTCGTAACCCCGCCCCTACCCGGCTAAGGCGTCGCGCCCCATCATTAGGGTTGTGTTGAATTTCCAGGCGAAGAATACACCTGCTCGTCATTGGGCAGCGGGATCTCCGTCAGTGCTGGCGAATGAGAAGGAATGTCGCAAGCTCTTCAATTTCGGCACGGGCGTTCATGGGAATTTCGACGCCCGCCAGCGATTCGAGGGCACGTTCGCAATGCTCCGAGGCCAGGGAATTAGCGTACTCCTCGGTACCGAGGCCATCCATAATGTCGAGGACCGCTTCGACATCGGTGTCCGAGACTGTCTCGTGCGCATACGTGTCTTCAAGCATCCGTCTCTGCACACGGTCTGCTTGGGCCATGGCGTGAACTATGGGCAGAGAATTCTTCTTGCGTCGGATGTCGGCACCAACAGGCTTGCCGGTGGTCTCTTCCTCGCTGAATATCCCTAGAACGTCGTCCCGTATCTGGAACACGTAGCCCAGGGAACGCCCACACTCCCGGAACGAATCGATGACATTTGGGTCGCTCGTGCCCATAATCGCACCGACGTGCATGGGCGTTCGGATAAGTGCGCCGGTCTTCCGTGAAATCATGTCGAGGTAGCTCTGCATGCCAATGTCCGACCGACCCTCAAACGCGACATCGAGGTGTTGTCCCTCGATCATCTCCAACGATGCCTCCGTGAGGACACGATTTACCGTGTTAATTTCCGAATCGGGCACGGAGTCGGTTCTGAGTCCCAGGACCGTAGCATCTGCCACGATTCGCATTACGTTGCCGGCCGTCAGAGCCTTCGGCTCACCCCAGACCTTCCAGAGTGTCGGACGGTGGCGCCGATACTCATCACGGTCCTGAATGTCGTCGTGGACTAGGGAAAAGTTGTGGATTAGTTCAAGGCAGGCCGCGGGAGGGATGGCGCGCCTGGAGTCTCCGCATAAGGCTTCACAAGTAAGCAGGCATAGAGTTGGTCGTAGTGCCTTTCCCTGTGGGGCGGACACTGGTGAACCCGATGTGTCCGACCACCCCATCGCATAGCGGAGCATCGAGTAGACGAAGGGATCTGAAACGGACAGACGGTCGCGCAGTGCTGTATCGATGGACTCTTGGTACCGCTTGAAGACGGAGGGGAGCGGTGGGGGAGGCGGACTCGATGCGTCGGGCGTGACGTTCGTCACTCAGAGACCTCCCCAACTGCCGTTGCGCATGACCAGTAAGTCATTTGACCGTGAAATCGTAGCAACGGCCCTTCCAGCATGTCAACGGCATGTGAGCGGTGGCCATTATTTGACATCGCAAGAAAGCCTTTTCTATACTTCATTCGGTGTGATTATGGACGGACCATTGGTCTAAATCACATTGCGGCATGGTGTCGCAATGATATCCCTTGCAGGGAGTACTATGGCAAAACTGAAGCATATTGCTATTGCAAGTCAGGAGCCGAAGAAGACGGCGGAATTCTACCGCAAGGTGTTCGGGCTCAAGCAGGTGGGAAATGTGGACGGTGAGAACGCCGAGGGTGTCTACCTCAGCGACGGGGACATAAGCATAGCAGTCCTGAGATTCAAGAATGAGACGCTGGCCGGCGAAGACTTCGGCGTAGAGTACAGCGGTCTCCATCACATTGGATTTCAGGTGGATGATCTCTCGGAGGCCGATGCACGTTTGCAGGCGGCCGAGGTGCAGCCCAGTTCCGACATCAATTCCGTCCGTAAGTCGGAGATGGGAGAGGGTCATGGCGGGCGCAACGTCGCTTTGAATTACTCCGGCCCTGACGGTGTGATGATCGATATCTCCCAGATAGGTTGGGTTGGTGCCGGCGCCAAGAAAGCCAACAAGAACGGCCAACACCCTGGCGAGTAGAACCTCAGCCCTGAACAGTCCTTCCTTATTTTGATGAACGCTCCCCTTGGGGAGTATTCACTCTCGTCTCTCTATCCACCCTCGTGAAGCAGGTTCAGCGCCGAGCCGGCCTTGAACCACGCCACCTGGGACTCCGCGAAGGTGTGGTCGAGTTCCAACCTGTCTTCACTGCCGTCCGCGTGCTTGATAACGCACGTAACCGGCATGTTCTCCGTCAGCTTGTCGAGGTCGATAAGGCTAATGCGGTCATCTTCCCGGATGAGGTCGTAGTCATCAGGGTCCTGGAATGTGAGAGGCAGCAGGCCCTGCTTCTTGAGATTCGTTTCGTGGATTCGGGCAAAGCTCCTGGCAATTACGGCCGCGCCGCCGAGAAGCCTGGGAGACAATGCAGCATGCTCGCGGCTGCTTCCCTCACCGTAGTTTGAATCTCCAACGACTATCCAGCGAAGTCCGGAATCGCGATAGGATGTGGCTATACGCGAGATAGCATGTCCGGTGTCGCCGGTTACGACGTTCTTGCCCTTTCCCGTTTCGCCCGTGAAGGCGTTGATTGCACCCATGAACATGTTCTCAGAGAACTTGCTCAGGTGACCGCGGAAGCGCAGCCACGGGCCAGCCGGAGAAATGTGATCGGTGGTCGTCTTACCAGATGTCTTCATCAGAACGGGCAGGTCGACGTAGTCCTCGCCGTCCCAGGGTTCCCAGGGCTTCAGGAGCTCGATTCGCTCGCTCTCCGGGTCGACGGTTATATCGATGTTGCTTCCATTTTCGGGCGGGGCGAAGAACGCGGGATTCCCTGCGTCGAAGCCCTTGGATGGGACCTCAGGCGCCTCTTTCGGCGGCTCCAACTTAAACGTCTCCCCATCTGCGCCGGTGAGTTCATCGGTGAGCGGGTTGAAAGACAGCTTCCCGGCAATTGCGAATGCCGTGACTATCTCGGGGCTCGCGATGAAATTCATGGTCTCGGAGCGTCCGTCGTTGCGGCGAGGAAAGTTGCGGTTGTAGGAGGTGACGATGGTGTTTGGGACTCCATCAAGCACCTTTTCGCGCTTCCACTGGCCGATGCAAGGACCGCAGGCATTCGCGAGGACGGTGCCTTCGATCTCCTTGAGTGCTCCCATTTGTCCATCGCGCTCTATGGTCGCCCGGATCTGCTCGGAGCCGGGAGTCACCATGAATTCCGCATGGGATCTGAGACCGTGTGCGCTCGCTTGCCCCGCAACGTCAGCCGAACGGCTCATGTCCTCGTATGATGAATTGGTGCAGCTTCCAATGAGAGCCGTCTGAATCTCGTCTATGAAGTCATTGCCTTTTTCATGCACCTCAGCCGCAAGGGCGGAAATCGGGCGGGCGCGATCAGGTGAGTGTGGGCCGACGACATGCGGCTCCAACTTGGAGAGGTCGATTTCTACCACCCGGTCATAGTAGCTCTCCGGGTCGGCCTCTACTTCCGCGTCGGGAGTCAAAAGGTCGCGGTTCTCTTCCGCGAGGCGTCCAATTGCCGCCCTGCGGGTCGCATTGAGGTACTTCGTCATGCGGCTGTCGTGCGCGAATATAGAGGTCGTCGCACCGATCTCGGCGCCCATATTGGTTATCGTCGCCTTGCCGGTGCAGCTGATCGAGCTTGCGCCTGGACCGAAGTACTCCAGAATCGCGTTAGTGCCGCCGGATACCGTCAGTTCTCCTGCCACCTTGAGAATAACGTCTTTCGGAGCCGTCCAACCATTCTTCTCTCCGGTGAGGTAGACGCCTACGTGACGCGGATAGAGGACTTCCCAGGGGAGCCCTGCCATAACTTCGACGGCGTCGGCGCCCCCCACACCCACGGCGCAGGCGCCAAGGCCGCCGGCGTTGGTCGTGTGAGAATCGGTGCCGATTATGAGCGCGCCGGGATAGGCGTAGTTTTCCAGGACGACCTGGTGGATGATGCCTGCGCCCGGCCCCCAAAATCCCGCGCCGAATTTTGCGGCGGCGGTTTTGAGAAACTCGTATACCTCTTTATTTTCCTCCATGGACTGGACGAGATCGATGCCTCCCTCGGTCCTGGCCTGGATGAGGTGGTCGCAGTGAACGGTGGTCGGCACGGCGACCTGCTCCCGCATCGTCTGCATGAAGTTCAGCATGACCGTCTGACCGAGGACATCCTGCAGGGCCACACGGTCCGGGTTGAGCGAGAGTTGGCTTATCCCAGGCTCAATCTCCTGATTTTCCGGGTCGACGGCGTGTCCTAGAAGAATCTTGTCGGCCAGAGTGAGAGGTCCTCCGACTCGCCTGCGGATGACCTTGAGATTTTTTCGCATGGTAGCGTAGGTGTTGGCTACCATGAGCGGGGTGGAGTCGACTTGCATGTGTCCCTCTCCTTCATTCGCCCTTAGGTGTGTTTAGGCGGGATTCTCTCAGCCGTCATTGTCGCAAAAAAATTGTCTAGGCACAAAGAAGACCCGGAGGCGGGCCGCCCCCGGGTCAACTGGTCATGTCCAAACAGTCCGGCTTATCGTGTCTCGCCGAAATACTCGTAATTCAGATCAATGTAGCTGTCCCACTCCGGCGGCGTGTCTTCCTCGGCGAAGATGGCAACTACGGGACAGACCGGTTCACACGCGGCGCAGTCGATGCACTCTTCCGGGCTGATGAGCAGCATGTTGTGCTCCTCAGACTCATAGATGCAGTCGACGGGGCAGACATCAACGCAAGCCGCGTCCTTGACTCCTATACACGGCTCGGCAATAACGTAAGTCATCAACAGACCTCCTGATCAATGGGGCGGAAGGTACCACTCCTCATACGCGGCCAATTATAATCACGCTTCAAAAGGCTTTCAAGCAATATTGAGACACCTGATTTATGCAAATCTCATCTGTCTTACAGTCGGCCTCACTCTTCGGCATTCGCGTCCGGACCGATCGCCGCGCCTTGACATCACGGCGGGTGGTTGTTTAACTGAACCCCGTCGTACAACAGGGAAATGGGAGCAAATCATGAGCAAACTCGAAGGAAAGGTCTGTATCATCACAGGCGGGGGCACCGGGATCGGGCGAGGCACCGCTCGCGCATTCGCAAAGGAGGGAGCGTCTCTCGTACTTGCCGCGCGGCAGGTCGACAGGCTCAATGAGAGCGCCGAGGAGATGCGAAGCTACGGTGTTGAGGCCCTAGCGGTGCAGACGGACGTGACCGGTGAAGACCAGGTCATGAAGCTGTTCGAGACGACGATGACCAAGTTTGGTCGGCTGGACATCCTCGTAAACAACTCGGGCGCATTCGACGGCGGTCCGATTGACGAGATCCCGCTGGACACCTGGATGAAGGTCATCAACGTGAATCTCACCGGAGTCTTCCTCTGCACGAGAGAAGCGATGAAGATCATGAAGCAGCAGCGTAGCGGGCGAATCATCAACATCGGCAGCATCTCGTCACGGATGCCGAGAATGAACTCGGCCCCCTACACCACTTCCAAGCACGGGATAATCGGCCTCACGAAGTCAACTGCCCTCGAAGGCAGGGAATACGGCATCTCCGTGGGCGCGCTGCACCCCGGAAACGTCGAGGTCGAATGGCGGGCCGCCAGCACCCGAGATTCGGACATGGAGCCGATGATGTCACCCGACGACATAGCGATTGCCGCGTTGGCGATGGCCCTGCTGCCACCCTACGCCAACATGCTCGATACGACCGTACTACCTGTCAAACAAGACTATGTAGGCCGGGGGTAGCTGAACATTCCACTCTACGACCTTGAGGAGATATCGGATGACTGAGACCTTTGGCTATCCTTTACTGATCTGGGAGAAAGCCCGAGAAGAGGTTCGGCAGATTCTCATTCGGTGTGCCAAAGAGGACCGCACAATAACTTCAACAGATCTCGTTAGTGAGATTCAAATCATTTCGCTGACACCGCGCAGCCCTGCATTTTCGGAGATTCTGAATCAAATAGCATTTGCTGAATACACCGCAGGAAGAGGAATTTTGACCGTCATGGTGGTTGCCAAAGGGAGAACGATGCCGGGGCCTGGGTTCATTAAGTTTGCCCTAGAAATCGGTCTGCGATTCACCAACAAACGGGAATTCTGTAGTCAAGAGCGAATCCGCGTTGTAGATTATTGGCAAAGCGTTCAAGAAGACTGCGAAAGGCGAGATATGCAAAACATTCTCATAACCGGAATGTCGGGACTCATCGGCGGAATTCTCCGCTTCCACCTTGACTCCCTTGGCGGCTACCAGCTCACCGCCCTCAACCGCCGTCCCGTCGACGGCGTGCGAACTGTCCAAGCTGACATCGGCGACCTCGAATCCATCCGCCCGGCCTTCGAGGGGCAGGACGTCGTCGTGCACCTCGCTGCGCACGTTGCCAGCGAGCCGATGGAGGACGTTGTTCGCGGCAACCTCGCAGGCACGTGGAACGTCTACGAGGCTGCTCGTGAGGCCGGAGTGAAGCGGGTGGTGTTTGCCAGTTCGGGCGACACCATACGGGGCGTCGACCATGACCCTCCCTACAGCCAGATAATTGCCGGCGACTACGAGGCGGTATCGCGCTGGGAGTGGCCGAAAGTTACGAAGGACCTCGTGAGGCCGGGGACCATCTATGGGGCATCCAAGGTATGGGGAGAGGTCCTTGGCCGGGTCTACTCCGCCGACTACGGCCTGTCCGTCCTCTGCGTCCGCATTGGAGCGTGCCCCGCGGCGAACCGCCCGACAACCGCCCGGGAGAAAGCGGCGTGGCTCAGCCATCGCGACGTTGCTGATGTCCTGCACAGGTGCATCGAAGCACCCGCCGACCTGCTGTACGACATCTTCTTCGCCGTCTCCAACAACAAGTGGAACTACCGCGATATCGAGCACGCCCGCCGAGTCCTCGGCTACATCCCCCAAGACTCGGCCGAAGACTTCAAAGACTAATACTCTGTCAACTCTAATACGTTGAACTGGCAGATGCCGCTCTATCTCCTCTCCCGTCGTGGGAGAGGGCTAGGGTGAGGGTAATTCTCGCGGGCACTTCATTCTGCTTAACAAACCGTAATTCATGGCTGACACACTGGGAGTCCATCTCAGCATTCGTGGCAGCTTGCTCTGGATGGATAAATCGATAGGAACGACGCGTTTGCCCTGAGCCTGTCGAAGGGCGATCCACATCCCACTACCCACCCTTGAACGCGGGCATCACCTCTTCCGAAAACCGCTGCAACTGCTCTACCACCACGCTCTCCGGCGTACCTACGACTGACCCGACGTTGACCTCCCGCAGACCCGGGTACCGCTCTTGCAGCTCCATCAGCGACTCGATGACCGCCTCAGGTGGCCCCACCATCCACGAACCCGACTCTGCAGCCTCCTCCAGAGTAGGCAGTCCTGCATTATGAATGCGCGAAGGATCGCCCGTCGCGGCGATCTGATCGTCCGTTAGTCCGCGCACGAATCCGAGAGGCGCGAACATCTTCATGTTCTCCTCGTAGAAGGGGCGAGCCTCGGCGATGGCCTGTTCCCTGCTCTCGGCGATGTGGAACACCAGGCCGATGATGAGGTCCTCTCCAAGCTCCGTATCCCGTCCGGCCCGGGCCAGGGCGTCCCGCCACGCCATCATGGTCCCATCGTGCGCCCCCCCTGCAGCCGCCCCTCCACCGATCATGCCCTTGATTCCGTATCGTGCCATCTTATCGAGAGAGCTCGGATTCGCGCTGACGATGGGCTGGTAGCACTCGACCGGCCGACTACGCGGAGGCGGAACGAGGGTTATGTTCTCCAGCTCGTAGCCCCGGTACGGAACGGCGGGCGGAATGGTGTAGTGCTCGCCCCGGTGCGAGAACGAAGGCTCGTGCAGCGCCTTGAAGATGATCTCCACCTGTTCGTCAAACAGCCTGCGGTTGGCGTCGTTGTCGAGAAGCGGCGCATCGAACACCTCGACCTCTCGCGTGTGATACCCGCGTCCGATGCCGAAAATTACCCGCCCGTTCGTGAGTTGATCGGCCATGGCGTAGTCCTCCGCAAGTCGAAGGGGGTGCCACATAGGGGTGATGTTGAACCCACACCCGAACTTGATCCTCTTCGTCAGGTGGCTCAAGTGGACGGCCAGCATCAGAATGTTCGGTATGCACTCGTGACCTTCTCGCTGGAAGTGATGCTCTGCCAGCCACATGGCGTCGAATCCGCCATCGTCGAGAGTCTTCGCTATTGCCTCCGCTTTGTCGAAAACGCTTGCCAGCCGCTCGTCCGAGAGCCAGCGGTCGTTGACCGGCAACCCATCGAAGCCAATGTCCTCCAGGTCGACATGTCCGGCGTACAGGCTCCCGAACTTGGTTATCATCGCAACACCTCCATGGAAACGGCATTGTAGGCGCGCAACGCAGGGTGTCACAAGTCCGACACCCGCGTTGCCGCCGCAACGAGGTCGCGGATATAATCGGCACATTCCGCTACCCTCAACCGAGGGGTTCCATGACCTCCCAAATCACAATCGCCATCGATGGCCCCGTCGCGTCAGGGAAGACGACTGTGGGCAGAATCGTCGCAAAGAAGCTCGGCTTCAGGTTCCTCGATACCGGCTGGATGTATCGTGCCGTCGCTCACGCCGGGCTTAGCGCACATCTCAACCTTCACGACCAGAAGGAGATGAGCGGTCTTGCCGAGAGACTGACTATGCGGCTCTTGCAGACGGAATCAGGGGAGCGTCTGCTTATCGACGGACGCGATGTCACCGA
The DNA here is from genome assembly GCA_963662435.1 of Dehalococcoidia bacterium. Taxonomy (GTDB): domain Bacteria; phylum Chloroflexota; class Dehalococcoidia; order Lucifugimonadales; family VXLM01; genus VXLM01. The sequence goes on from OY759598.1 coordinate 1,322,428, forward strand.
CCTGCTATTCGAACCCCAAGTGGATCAGGGCGCTTCCACGGTTGCCGCCATACCCGGTGTGAGAAGGGCGCTCGTCTACCAGCAGCGCGTGATTGCCGAGGACGGCCCGATTGTGATGACCGGACGCGACATAGGAACGGTAGTCCTTCCCGACGCGCCGCTCAAGATCTACCTCGACGCATCCGCGGAGACGCGGGCGGTGCGACGCTTTGAGGAACGGAAGGATACGCCCCATTCGCCTACGTACGAAGAAGTGCTCGATAGCCTCATTGCCCGTGATAGAATGGACTCCGAGCGCAGCGACTCTCCCCTTAAACCTGCCGATGGCGCAGTCACTATCGACACCGACAGCCTCGACGCCTGCGAGACCGCGCGCCGCATAATCGACCTCATAGAGGGCGCATGACCGACCTCCTCAATACTGCCTGTAGCATCACTCAACGCGGGACTCTGCGCCTATTTTCCGATTGGAACGTTCACGGTCAGGAGAATGTCCCTCCGATGGGGCCGCTCATAGTCGTCGCAAACCATGTGAGCAATTTCGACCCTCCCCTCATGTCAGCAAGCTTCCCACGCCGCATATGGTTCCTGGCAAAGAAGGAACTGTTCAAAGGCCCGGGCAAGTGGTTCTTTACGACCTACGGCGCACATCCCGTGAACCGGTCTGCCACCGATCCGGCGGCTTACCGATGGGCGCTTGAAAAGCTGGCGAACGACCAGTGTCTGATGATCTTCCCGGAGGGCACACGGAGCCGAACTGGTGCGATGAAGAAGGCCCAACCTGGCGTCGTACGCATGGCCATGAAGTCGCAGGCCGCTATTGTGCCCGTGGGCATCACCGGTACGAGTGGCATGAATAATCCACTCCAAGTATTCCATCCGACTGGTCGGCTTCGCATCAACATCGGACGGGCCTTTACCCTGCCCCAGATCGAGGGGCGGCCGAATGCCGCCGTACTCAATTCGTTATCGGATATGATCATGGAGCGCGTGGCCATGCAGCTCCCACCCGAGTACCAAGGGGTGTATCGAACGGAGGGTGAAGATCCACAGAACGACCCGGTGCAATCCGATTCAGTGACATCGGATATCCCTCGACCCTAACCCTTCAGAAGATAGGCAACTGAGAGAACTATATGTGCGGGATTTTCGGCTATACCGGCTCCAGACCGGCGACTCCCATACTGCTGGACGGGCTTGCCAAGCTCGAATATCGCGGCTATGACAGCGCCGGATTAGCAGTCGTGTCCGACGGACGGGCAATATCCGTCCGTAAGAAAGAGGGCAAGCTATCAGGGCTTCGGGAATATCTGGACGGACGGAGTCTCCAGGGAGTTGTAGGTATTGGCCATACCCGGTGGGCGACTCACGGAAGACCCTCAGATGAGAATGCCCACCCTTTAGCAGACCCTGATGGTCAGGTAGCAGTAGTTCACAACGGCATAGTTGAGAATTTCTTGGAGCTGCGGCAGGAACTGGAAGCTGCCGGCTTCGAATTTACATCACAGACCGATAGTGAATGCATACCGTTTCTTATTTCGCTCCTCCTTCGGGACGGTTACTCCCTGGAGGAAGCCGCGGCAAAGACGGCAAGCCGCTTGCGTGGGACGAACGCCGTGGTGATCGCGTCGAACATCGAGCCGTCGAAACTCGTGGCGTTCCGGACAGGCAACGCCGGAGGGATCGTCGTCGGCTACGGCGACGGTGAGACACTGCTCGCGAGCGACCTCCCCGCCCTGCTCGACCACACGCGCAATGTCGTCTATCTCGCCAGCGGTGAGCTTGTCTCCATCACGCCGGAAAGAGCCGTCTATCAAACACTCGACGGCGCCACGATTGAAAAGCTGCCACTGGCCGTCCCCTATGATGCATTGTCGGTCGCAAAGGGTGACTACAAGCACTTCATGCACAAGGAAATCCACGAGCAGCCGGAGGCAGCGCTCGATACCATCCGGGGCCGTGTCTCCTTCAACAAGGAGACGATTAACCCGGATGAGTTCCCGCTCACTGACGACGAGATCGCAGGGATCGACCGAGTCGTCTTCATCGGCATGGGCACTAGCCTTCACTCCGCGATGGTCGGACGATTGTGGATGGAGTCGTTGGCCCGCATACCAAGCGAGGTGGACAACTCCTCTGAGTTCCGTTACCGCGAGCCGGTCATCGACGAACGTACGCTCGTAGTGTCGATCAGCCAGTCGGGCGAAACGGCGGACACCCTCGCGGCGATGGACATCGCCGCCAGGTATGGAGCGAAGCAAGTCACCCTCGTGAACAATGCCGGATCTCAGGCTGCGCAGGTTGCCGACGGTACGATCCTCCTCCGTGCCGGACCCGAGATTTGCGTGGCCTCCACAAAGACGTTCATAAGTTCCCTGACCTGCCTGCTGATGTTTGCCATGCGAATGGGACTGTCACGAGGAACGCTCCCCCGAGAGCGCGCCTCCAAGCTCATTAGCGAACTGGGCCACCTCCCCCTGATGCTCGGTGACCTGGTGGCCGACGAATCGCCGTATGTGTCCTTGGCAAACGAGTTCTTCAGCCTATCGGACTTTCTCTTCCTCGGGCGGGGGCTGGCGTTTCCCCTCGCCATGGAGGGTGCGCTGAAACTCAAGGAGATCAGCTATATTCACGCCGAGGGATACCCCGCGGGCGAGATGAAGCACGGACCCATCTCGCTAATCGACAAGGACCTGCCGATTGTGGCGCTGAATCCCCAGGGACCTCTTCACGAAAAGATGCTCAATAACATTAGTGAAGCCAGGGCGAGAGGCGGCAGGATAGTCGCGATAGCCACCGAGGGTGACGATGCCATGCAGGACATGGTCGACTACGTGATCTACATTCCGTCCGCCTCACCGGAGATCACGCCAATGCTGCTGGCGCCGCCCATGCAGTTGCTCGCCTATCACATCGGCCTGCGCCGTGGGTGCGACATCGACCAGCCGCGAAACCTCGCCAAGACGGTGACGGTGGAATAGGCCCCCTTCCGCTTGACACTCGATTGTGCTTGGCATAGCCTACCCGCACTTTGAGAGGTGTGCCATGGACGCGGTCAAGCTCACCGACGACCAGATGCGGACATTCGTCCGCGAAGGCTACGTTATCGTGCGGCCAACCCTGCCCAGGGAATACCACGATGAGATGTTCGCCAAGGTCGATGAGATCTTCCAGGCGGAGGGCAACCCCGGCAACAACGTCCTCCCTCGAATCCCCGAACTCCAGCAGATTTACGACGATCCCGTGACGCGCGGCGCTCTCGCCAGCATCATGGGCGACGACTATTACCTCGAACCGCACCGCTTCGTCCACTTCAACCAGCCCCACAGCAAGGGCCAGACCCTGCACAAGGACTCTTTCACCCGAAGACGGCATCACGCGCGCTGGTTGGTTACGTTCTACTATCCCCAGGACACGCCGCTGGAAATGGGTCCAACCGGCATTGTGCCGGGCACGCAGTACACCAACGTCATCCCCGAAGACTCCTACGACCGCGAAATCGGCGCCGCGGGCGATGCGGGACGCGTTGTCATCGCCAACTACGATATTGTTCATCGGGGAATGCCGAACCACACCGACCGCAAGCGGTACATGGTCAAGTTCCTCTTCAATCGCATGGGCGAGCCTACCGCCCCAAGCTGGGACAACGACGGCGCCGAGTGGGGTGACGAAGACGGCGAATACGGCGGACTCTTGTCGCACGCATGGGACTGGTTCCGCGCCGAGTCCAACGGCGGAAGTCGCGGAAACGGCGCATCGGTGAGCGACCTCATCCCCGCCCTCTCCGGCGACTCCGAGCCTGCCGCACTCGACGCCGCATATCAGTTGAGCGCCATCGGCGAGCCCGCCGTAGGCCCCCTGATCGACACCATGCGTTCCGGCAGCGCCGACAACTGGTACAACGACAAGGATCGACTCCGCCGCATTCCCGGACAGATGGAGCAGTCTGCAAACGCCAGCTACGCTCTCACCGCCATGGGAACGCCGGCCGTCCAGGCCCTCGTCGATTCAATGACAACATCAGAGGAATGGAACAAGGCCCTTGCCGCCGAAACACTCGGCGACATCGGACTAGGCGCCCGTGACGCCGTGCAGCCACTCACCGAAGCAAGCCGCGACATCCACCCTGCCGTGCGTACCCAGGCGGTCGAGGCCCTCGGCCAGGTCGCGCAGGGCACCTCCGAAGCCGTACCCGCGCTCATAGACGCGCTGTCCGACGAGGATGAGACCGTGAGGAGAAACGCGGCACTCGCGATCGCTAAGCTCGGCCCAACAGCCGTTGAGGCCGTCGACTCACTTTCCGCCCTGCTGAACGACTCGAACCGCTACGTTCTGGGAAACGCCACGGAGGCCCTGAAGCGCATAGGCACGCCCGAGGCCACCGAAATTCTCATCGACCACCTGATGACCGCTCGGTGGTGTCCGGTCACTAGGCAGGGAAGCCTCTATTAGAATCCGAAAACTCGATCCGCAATAAAAGGGGGAGGCCCCACATGTACGCACGACCCGTAAATATACCCAACGGCACGACCATCACGGCTACCAAGGTCACAGCACCTCCAGCATGGGCGCTGATGGAACGGCAACTCTTCTCCCTGATGGAAGAGTCGGCACGGACCTACACTTCGAAATACGCCGAACGCGGGGGCGCCACCCTGCTGGCCGAAGACCTTGACGACCTCTACGAGCAGTTCTACAACTTCGGCCTGTTCTACGCGCTAGGCGGTGCCGACGACATGCTCGACCTGCACCTGCAGCAGTGGAACGCCACGAACCGCATCAGCGATCAGGGCTTCAACCACCGTCCAATTCATAACAACCACACCAAGAAGTTCACCCCCGCTCAGCACAACGAGTTCTGGGGCATGAATCACCCCATGGAGTGGCACCATCTCGGCGAAGGCCTGATGGCGTGGTACGACATGGGCGTCGCCGACCCGACGATTTCCGAGAACGCACGTCGTTCACGTCGCTTCGCGGGCATGTATATCGGCGAGGATCCTGAAGCCGACCTCTGGGATGCCAGCAATCGGATCATCCGCTCTCCCTTCCAGTCGAGCCAGGGCCCCATGCTCGAAGGCGACGTCAACTGGGCGAACACGATGCTCCTCGCGGGCCGCTACCTCGGCGGCGAGGTCAACTACTACGGCGTCCGCGCCAGCCTCTACCCGATCGTCCCTAACCTCGAAGCCCGGTGGTTCGAGAATCCACAACGCCGCGCCTACATCATCGATCTCTTCAACAAGCTAGTCCTCCAGCGGGACACCCCCAACACACTCGCTGCAGCGGCCCTCGTCACCGACGCCTACCTCTACACAGGCGACGACAAGTACAAGCAGTGGGTCCTCGACTACCTCGAGGCCTGGATCGACCGCACGAAGAAGAACGGCGGAATCACGCCTGACAACGTCGACCACGACGGCGTCATCGGCGGCGGGCGCGAGGGCGTGTTCTGGGGCGGACAGTACGGCTGGAACCACTACCAGGGCTACAACATCATGTTCCACGGCATCAACACCGCCGTCGAGTGCGCCCTGATGCTCACCGGCGACTACGAGTACCTCGACCTCCTACGCTCGCAGCTCAAGGTCATCGTCGACGCCGCGAAGATCGAGGACGACGGCCAGCTCATCACGCCAGTTCGATACGGCCCCGAGGGCTGGATTCTTACTCCCCCCGTCGGACGTGGCATGAACGACGGCATCCCCTCGCGCGGCGTCATGCAGGGCCCCAGCCCCATGCGTGCCCAGGAGATGATGCACCTGTACCACGCCTCGATGGAACAGCAGGACTACGAATTCATCACCCACATCCGCGATCAGGACGTTCGCCGCGACTGGAACGAGGTCGGCGAACGCCTCGGTGAGAAGAACTCTGGCGAGACCGAGTTCTCCCGCTTCCAGTACTACGACGGCAAGAACCCGGACTGGCCCATGAAGATTCTCACCGCCGAGTACAACGAGGCCATAACAAAGTACGAAGAGATGATGGAGGACGACCGGCTGCCATACGACATCATCACCACGAACCAATTGCCTCAGCATCTCGTCCTAACGAAGGGGTTGACCCAGGTTACGATGGGCACCCCACAGGCGACCTACAACGGCGGCCTTATGCGCTCGACCGTACGCTACTTTGACAAGGACCGCGGACGTCCAGGCCTCCCGCCCGACACTGCCGCCCTCGTCGACGAGCTCCGACCGGACGGCGCGGGCGTCCAGCTCGTCAACACGAACCACGCCGAGACCCGACGCCTGATCGTACAGGCCGGCGCTTTCGGCGAGCACGACTTCACCGAGGTCGCCTTCCACCGGGAGGGCGACGACAGCGACACCGTCCTGCCGGTTCACGGCAAGGCCTTCGTCGTAGAGCTCCCACCGTCAACGGCCATCCGACTAAACGCTGGAATGAACCGCTACGTCAACAAGCCCAGCTACGCCTTCCCGTGGCACGGCGAGAGCGTCCCCATCCCCTTCCACGAGTAGCCACCCTATCGACAAGAGCGGCCCCACAACCGGGGCCGCCTTCCCATACACGAGGTACCCCATGACTAACATGCCGACAATAACTGCCAGCCAGGTCTCAACTCCCCCATCGTGGGCGCTGCTCGAGCTGAAGCTCATCGCCCTCATGGAAAAGGGCGCGCACATGATGAGCCGCAAGTACGCCGAGCGCAGCGGCGCGTGGTACTGGTCCGACGACCTCGACGACTACTACGAGCGCTCCTACAACTGGTGCCTCCTCTACAACATGGGAGGAGATGAAAGTCTCGTCGACCTCGCTCTGAAACATTGGAACGCGACGACGCGCCTCTTCGATGACCGCGACGGCAACCGCATCAACAACATGGACTACCACCACGGCGCGAACCCTATGCGGTTGAAGCACAACATTCATAACGAGTACTTCAGCATCGCCCACCCTGGCGACGCCGAGTGGCACCACATGGGCGAGGGCAACATGGCCTTCTACGACCTCGCCCTCGGAGATCCGACCATCTCCGAGAATGTCCGACGTTCGCGAAGGTTCGCCGACATGTTCCTCGGCGAAGACCCCGAGTCTCCCATCTACGACCCCGTCCACAAGATCATCCGCTCTCCCATGCACGGCAGCCTTGGGCCATTCCACGACGCCACGCTCGACATGGTGAAGACTTACCTGCATGGAGGGCACTCGACTTCACCCGGTTGGAAGGCGAAGCCCATGGGCGTGCGCGGTTCTCTCTACCCCGTCGTCAAGGACCTTCAACCCGGCTGGTGGGATGATCCCAGACAGGCAAGGGATATTGTAAGCATCTTCAATCAAGTTGTTCTCAACGGCGACTCCGCCGCGAACCTCGCCGCGACCGGCCTCGTCACGAACGCCTATCTCTACACCGGCGACGACAAGTACAAGCAATGGGTCGTCGACTACGTGGAAGCCTGGATGGACCGCATCGAGCAGAACAACGGCATCATCCCCGACAACGTCGGGCCCACCGGCAAGCCCGGCGAGCACCGCGACGGCGTCTGGTGGGGAACCCTCTACGGCTGGAACAGCTATGTTGGATGGAGCCACATATTCCACTCGCTAGGAGTCGCAGCCGAGTGCGCCCATCTCGTGACGCAGGACGCCTCCTATCTCGAACTGCTGCGCTCGCAGATTAACGTCCTCCTCGACAACTCGATCACCGACGACAACGGCCAGCTTCTCGTCCCCAACCGCGCCACGCCCGACGGGTGGGTACACGCCCACGTTGAGGAGGACAAGTGGGACGCCACCTCGTCGACCAATCTGCGCCTCTACGAGCTCGCCCACCTCTACCACGCCTCCATGTCGCAGGAGGACTACGATCTCATTCTGCGGGTCCGCGAGGGAGACCACCTGCGCGACTGGAACGAGGAGAACCTCGGACCGGCCAGGGCCGAGCATGACAGCGAGTACAGCCGCTTCCAGTACTACGATGGCAAGAACCCGGACTGGCCCGAAAAGACCCTCTCCCTCCAGTACCAGACGGCGCTGGAGAATTACCACACGATGGAGAACGACGATCGTACAGTCCTCGAAATTCTCCGAGACAACCAGGAACCGAGAAACGCCGTATTCACCAAGATACTCACCCACGTCATGTTCGGCTCGCCCCAGTACTTCTACCACGGCGGCCTGCTCCGCGCGACCGTCCGCTACTTCGACCCCGACCGCAGGCGTCCCGGCCTCCCGCCCGACGTCGCCGTCCTCGTCGACGAGCTTCGCGCCGATGGCGTCGGAGTCCAGCTCGTCAACACCAACCGCAACGAGTCCCGCCGCGTAGTCATCCAGTCGGGCGCCTTCGGCGAGCACACCTTCACCACCGTGACCACAAGCACCGGCGACGGCCTTCAGGCCACCGAGGTGAACGGCAAGTACTTCACCGTCGACCTGCCTCCGGCCACATCCATCAGGCTCGACGCAGGCCTGGACCGTTTCTCCAACAAGCCCAGCTACGCCTTCCCCTGGCACGGAGACGCCATTCCGGTGCCCTTCCAGTATTAGTATGCCTTGAACGCCGGAACCCTAGAATCTCCACCCTCCCCGACACCCGCATCACCCCGTCGGCTGGTTGAGATACTTCTCGTCGCATTCCGCCTGGGCCTGACCTCCTTCGGCGGTCCGATAGCCCACCTCGGCTACTTCCGGGAAGAGTACGTCGTCGCCCGCAAGTGGCTCGACGAGCGCTCCTACGCCGACCTCGTTGCCCTGTGCCAGTTCCTCCCCGGCCCCGCCAGCAGCCAGCTCGGCATCGCCGTTGGCATCACCCGTGGCGGACTACTCGGAGGCATCGCCGCTTGGCTTGGCTTCACCTTGCCCTCCGCCGCACTGCTCATCCTCTTCGCCTACGGCGTCACCGAGTTCGACGATCTCGTCACTGAGGGCTGGCTGAGAGGCCTCAAGACCGTCGCCGTCGCCGTCGTCGCCTTAGCCGTCTGGGGCATGGCAAAGAACCTCGCCCCCGACAAGCAGCGCGCCACCATTGCCGTTGTCTCCGGCATCGCCCTCCTATTCTGGCACCACCCCGTCGCCAACATAGCCGTCATCGCCGTCGCCGGACTCGTCGGCTGGCGTCTCCTCCGCGACCAATCCGACTCAGACGATTCACCTACACAAGAAATCTCCATCAGCCGCTGGCTCGCCCTTACGTGCCTCGCCGTCTTCCTCATCCTCCTGATCGGGACTCCAATAATTCGCCAGGCCGCCGAGACCGAATGGCTGAACATCTTCGATGGTTTCTACCGCAGCGGCTCCCTCGTATTCGGCGGAGGCCACGTCATCCTGCCCCTCCTCCAGGCCGAGGTCGTCCCGCAGGGCTGGGCCACCAAAGACCAGTTCATCGCGGGCTACGGCGCGGCTCAGGCCGTCCCCGGTCCCCTGCTCACCTTCTCTGCCTACCTCGGAACCGTCAACGGCGGCTGGACGGTCGGCCTCTTCGCCCTCGGCGCAATCTTCCTCCCGTCATTCCTCCTCGTCATCGGCATCCTCCCATTCTGGGACAACCTGCGGTCCCACTCAGGCTTCCGCGCCGCCCTTATGGGAATCAACGCCGCCGTCGTCGGACTCGTCGGCGCCGCCCTCTACGACCCCGTCTGGACAACCGCCATCACCTCACGCGAAGACCTCGCCCTCGGTGCCGCCGCCTTCGGCCTCCTCGCCTTCTGGAAATGGCCCCCCTGGCTCGTCGTCCTCCTCTCGGCGGCGGGAGGAGCCGGGCTGTCAATGCTATGATCCCAAGTAACATCGACCACACCCTGAAGGTTCCGGCAGGGGCACGTTTCGGACCTGTCCATTGCACAGCCATCCGCCGCCTCGAAGAACAAGAGAGGAGCACGATCCATGAACACTGATGCCGTTCGGGCCTACTATGCCGGCATCGGTGAGCGAGAGTGGGCAAGACTCGAGAATCCGGACGATGGCGCAATCGAGTTTGAAGTTACCAGTCAGGTGCTCTCCACATACCTGCCGCCTCACGCACGGGTACTTGATATTGGTGGTGGACCTGGCCGCTACACCATCTGGCTGGCGCAACAAGGCCATCACGTAGCTCTCGCCGATCTCTGTCCTGAGCTACTATCCATAGCTCGTACAAAGATTAGCCAGGCCGGGGCGGATAAATTGGTTGAGGAAGTCATCGAAGCCGACGCCCGCGACCTAACTCACTGGGCCGACAACTCATTCGATGCGGTGCTCAGTCTGGGACCGTTCTACCATCTTCCTGATCCCAACGACCGGAATCGTGCCGCCGCCGAACTGCGCCGCGTTCTTCGTGCTAATGGCACTGCGTTCGTGGCGCTAATGCCACGATACGCCTTCCTGCGACGCACCTTGGCTATTCCGGACGAGCGCCACCACTTGGCTCAGCCGGACTTCATTGAGCGTGTGCTAAACGAGGGAGTGTTTATCAATGACGTGCCGGGCCGGTTTGCGGATGGCTATGGAGTCTTGCCCGAAGAGGTGTCTCCCTTCTTCGAACGTCATGGCTTCACAACGCTGGCCCTATTGTCGGCAGAAGGCATGGCAGTAAACAGCCAAGGGTCGCTCTCCGAATTGTCGACGACCGATCCAACGGCCTATCAAGCGGCCTTGGCTATGATCATGCAGACTGCCGGTGACCCCAGCATCTTGGGGATGGCCAACCATCTCCTGTATGTCGGAAGGCTTGCGGACGCGTCATCGGAAACATGATGCACTCTGGCGTGTCTCTCCGCCTCCCACACGCTCAAACGAGTTCTTCAAACACCTGTACAGTGAATACACGTTCGCCCTGAGCCAGTCGAAGGGCAATCCTTCGCCAACTCAAAGGACTGTAGGAAAGTCTCAAAGTCCTGCCCCCTCCCCCGTTTTCGTCTATAATCACCCGACCAATCCCACGATTCAATTCAAGGGGGCACCATGGACAACTCACCACCAACAATCACCGCAACCAAGATAGCTCCCCCACCCGACTGGGCACTCCTGCAACGCCAACTCTTCGACATCATCGCGCGCGCTGGTGACGTCGCCACCGAGAAGTACGCCAGGCCCGACGGCCGCGTCTACCACTTCTTCGACGTCGACGACGCCTACGAGAGCCGCTCCATGCGCGGGATCTACTACGCTCTCGGCGGACCGCGTCGCTTCCTTGACATCGCCAAGCGCGAGTGGGACGCCATCACCTGGCTCTACAGCGAGGAGCGGCAACTCACGGACGAAGACCCCAATCACCCCATGTACATGCCGCAGCTCCGAAACGAGTACTGGAACCTCGACATCCCCTTCAACGCCGACTGGTTCCACATGGGCGAGGGCAACCAGATGCTCTACGACTTCGGCGTCGCAGACCCGACCAACCCCTCAAATCGCGAACGCGCCCGCAAGTTCGCCGCTATGTACATAGGCGAGGACCCCGACGCGCCCAACTGGGATCCTGAGTACAAGATCTTCAGGTCGCCTCTGCACGGCGGGGCCGGTCCCATGACCTCCGTGAGGCAGCACAAAGCAATAGTCCACACCGACGGCAACGAGTCGGACTACGTTCATCTCGTCCGCCACTGGCTCGACCCAAGGTCACTGGGCGACTTTGGTCACCGCGGCACCATGGAGGACAACCCCAGCACGGAGCCTCTACTCCCACACTTCCTCTATCCGAGGGTCAAGGAACTCGAACCCCGGTGGTACGAGGACGACGCCCGCCGCGAGGAGATACTCGACATCTTCGACGAGATGGTCCTCCAGGGCGACGAGCCTAGCAACCTCTGCGCCACCGCTCTCGTGACGAACGCCTACCTCTACACCGGCGACGAAAAGTACAAGAAGTGGGTGCTCGACTACGTGCAAAGCTGGATCGACCGCATCGAGGCCAATGGCGGCATCATCCCCGACAACGTCGGTCCCACCGGCGTAGTGGGCGAGGCCCGCGACGGGCAGTGGTGGGGCGGCCTCCATGGCTGGAGCGCCAGTGAGCGCGCCATCGACCGCCTCTTCCTCGGCCTCATCATCGGCGCTGAGTGCGCTCACCTGCTCAGCGGCGGCGACGATTCCTACCTTGAACTTCTGCGTTCACAGGTCCACGTACTCATGGAGAACTCCATTGAATCGGGCAACGAGAGCCGCTGCATGGTGGCGCCTACCAGCCATGGTGCCGACGGCTGGGCGACATACGGCGACTTCAGCATCCGTGGCGGTCCTCCACACCTCACGCATCTGCACCACGCCTCGATGTCCGATGGAGACTATGATACCGTCACCCGCGTCCGAGACCGTTGGATGAACGGCGGTGGAGACGACTGGAATGACATTGAGCCGACCGGCGACCGCGGTGGCGCCCGGACGGAGTACTCCCGGTTCCAGTACTACGACGGCAAGAACCCCGACTGGCCCGTCCGGACCATGAATGCCGACTACATTCAGGTGGCCGACTACATCGAGGCTATGGAGCGCGACACCCGCACAGTCCAGGAGATCATCGACGACAACAACTGGCCTCCCAATCCCGTTATCGTCAAGGCACTCATCCAGACGACCATGGGATCGCCCGCGCCGCTGTACAACGGCGGCATCCTCCGCGCGACCGTCCGCTACTTCGATGCCTGCGAGCAACGTCCGGGACTCCCGCCCGATGTGTCCGCCCTAGTCGACGACCTTTCGGCAAACAGGGTCTGCATCCAGCTCGTCAACACGAGCAGCAGCGAGAAACGCTCCCTGATCGTCCAGGCGGGCGCCTTCGGCGAGCATTCATTCACCGACGTGTCCTTCGACGAGACGTCCTACAGCTACACCGGCATCAATCCCGGCCTCCGCACCCGCGCCGAACAGACCACTGGCTGTTCATCGACATCCGTAAACGGCAAGCACTTCTCCGTCGAGCTCCCGCCGATGACCTCCGTCCGCCTCGAATGCGGCCTCGACCGCTTCTCCAACGACCCCAGCTACGCCTTCCCCTGGCACGGCGACTCAGTTCCAATCGAGTAGGAGCCGCGCCCCTGGGTGCACATCCCGTATATGCAGAGGCGGGTTTCAAACCCGCCCCGACCCCACCCATTCGAAAACAGCCTTCGTGCCTCCTTCCACCAGTCATTCCTCTGAAAATAGGCTCATCAGGCAGCCTGGACAGTGACCTTGTACCCTAATCGTTCAATTCTTCTGACAGATGAATCGACTACGTAGTGGTGGGCACGTGTGTCGAAGTAGTTTGCTCCGAGTTCGACGTATTGAGTGCCGCGTTCAAGCATGTGATAGATCGAGACGATGAGCGAGTGAGCCAAGGCAAGAACGGCCCGCTTGCTTCCCCGACGGGCTGCGAGTCGACGGTACTGAGCAGTTGAATACGTATCCTTGCTCCGGGCAGCAGACCAGGCGGCTTGTACAAGGGCCTTTGTCAGCCAGTTGTTGCCATGCCGTGTTCGTCCGCTGCCGCGCTTGCCGGCACTCTCATTGTTCCCAGGACACAGACCCGCCCACGAAGCCAGATGTGATGCTGACGGAAAGCGACTCATATCCGTGCCTATCTCAGCCAACACCTCTTCGGCGATCCGACGCCCCACGCCGGGAATCCCATCGAGCAGGCCTATCTGCTCTTCTAAAGGGACCATCCGCTCTGAGACCTCCCGATTCAACTCATCTATCTCCGCGTCTAGGAAGTCGAGATGACTCAACTGGCTTCTGAGCATCATGCGCTGATGATCGGACATCAGCGCCGCCAGCGCCTGTTCGAGAGCGTCCTGCTTGTTGCGGAGCCTTCCCCTAGCCAACTGCGCCAACTGTTCGGGATCATCGACTCCTCTGACCATTGCATCAAGCATGGCCCGCCCACTGACGCCAAGTATGTCGGTGGCGACCGATGAGAGCTTGACGTTGCCGCCTTCAAGCACCTTCTGAATACGATTGACGACTCGCGACCGTTCCTCAATCATGCTGCGGCGGTATCGAGTCAACTCCCGCAACTCCCTCTGAGGACGGTCGGGAATAAAGCTGGCCCTCAGCAGGCCGTGCCGCAGAAGAGAGGCTATCCACTCTGCGTCTTTGACATCGGTCTTTCGGCCCGGAACCGTCTTGATGTGCCGAGCGTTGACCACCATCACCTCGAAATCGTCTTCAAGCAGGTTGTACACAGGCTTCCAATACACACCCGTGCTCTCCATGGCGACATGAGTGACTCGCTGCTCAGCCAGCCAGTCGGCCATCTCGAGCAGACCCGAAGTCATCGTCGAGAAGGTGCGTGTCGACTGAGATTCCGGGGTGATGACGCAGGCGACCACGGTCTTCTTGTGTACATCCATTCCACAGCAACGTTCGTAGGTTACGTCCATAAGCACTACCCTCCAACTATGATGAATGTCGGTGGGACGACTAGGCGAATGAAGACTTTCCTCTGCGTGCTCTGTGGCGACAATTGGTGATACCTTTGAGTCGTCAGGTCCAGATTGGTACTCGGGCTCTCGGCGCCAATGACTACCGGACTCGCGCACACCGACGGACCCCATTTTCATGATTGGTGGTGTCGGTGACAACCGACATGTGCGATTGGTAGGAAAAGACCGTTTAGCGTCATTCCCGCGCAGGCGGGAATCCATCTTTGGTCGCTGCCACAGATCCAATGGCGACAATAAACGAAATTCTCATTTCTAGTTGAGATTGCTAGTCGTGCAAGCCACAAGGTTGCATCAGTGATCTCGGCAGAGGAACATCACCCAAGCTCCAAGTACGAACCAGTGATCCTCTAGTGTCAGCCAGCGAAATCATAGTCACACAGCAACAAATTAGTATAATGAATCAAACCTTATGCCACTCAAAAGGGGCGCGCCGAGTCGCTTCATTGGAGGATATTCAATGGAATCACTTGAGGACGTGGTCAACCTTCTGCGTCACAGACGTCGCCATGACCTCGCCAGGCTATTATCACAGTCCACAGTGGAATTCTTCGAGATAGATGAAGCGTCCATCATTCCAACTGGAATGACAGTAGTAATTGGCAAGGCCGATATCTGTGCGCCGATTTCCGACTATGATCTTCTTAGATCCCTCTCCAAACAAGACAATCACCATATTCTCGAAGCGGTTCAAGAGATTTGGCCGTATGAGGAACGAGAAGGCGGTATGGCGATCAATCAAATTGGATATCGACTCGACCAGAGTTCTCTCAGGGACGAATCGTACAACGCAGATGCCCTCATTCAACAGTTAGACCGTCTCCGAAACACCATGATATCGGTCTCTACTGGCGGACCTCGCATTGATGAAGTGAACGCAGAGTACAAGGAGGTTTACAACCAACTGACGGAGGAGTTGGAAACTTGGGGACTACAGAATCCCATTCCGTACACTGACCTGTGGGACTGGTATGGGAAATGGAGCGGCGGGGATCTTCCGTCATACCAATCTCGGCGTGAGTACATCCGTGATCTCTGTGCGCCCCTAGAAAAGCGTCTACGTGAAGGCCCATCCTCTCGCGGTGCGGAGGTTTTTTCAGAGCCTACGGGGTGGCATCGCGTAGATCGAACACTGGGGGAGGTACGAACCCAATTGGAAGCCTCTTCAACCGCGGAACAATTCCAGACTGTGGGCCTCTTGTGTCGCGAAACGCTGATTTCATTAGCTCAAACTGTCTTCGACCCAGACCAACATCCGCCCATTGATCAGGTGGAAGCTAGTGACACTGATGCGAAGCGGATGCTTGAAAGGTACCTTGCGAGAGAGGTCGCTGGCAGGTCAAACGCCACCGCACGCAAGCACGCAAGAGTTTCCCTCAATCTCGCCAATGAGTTACAACACAAACGCACTGCAACGTTTCGTGACGCCGCGCTTTGCGCGGAAGCAACAGCATCAGTTGTCAACATAATCGCGATACTGTCAGGAATACGAGATCCTCAGGGAACAGAGGTTATATGAAAGGGCGGGGTATGTGGCTAGCACGGTCCCACGCTTTGGGGTGCTGAGTTCATTCCACACAGCTGATGTAGACGACAGCGAAGAGGTCGGCAAGCCCTACTCCCTCGAACTAGACCTTGCCACATGGGGATTCACGGTCTCAGGCCACACCACCCGACCCCACCGCGACGACCGCCTCGCCAACGCGTACTCTGGATCGACGCCCGAACCCTACCCGCTCAAAAGCAGACTGCGGCTCCCCCTACTTAACCAGCCGCCGATGCAGCAACCTCGAGGCGATCGGGAACATGACGGCCGTCAGGACCAGCACGTACAGGGCGGAATAGAGGTGCGAGATATCCAGGGATTCTGTGACGAATCCTCGGGCAAGGTGTACCAATGGCGTCAGAGGCGCGACCCATGCAATGGGCTCCACCCACCCCGGCAGGACGGATACGGGGAAGAAAGCCCCGCTGAAGAAGAATAGGGGCGATGCCACCACCGTAAAGGTCAGGGAAAGGATGTGTACGTTCGGCGACAGGGCGGCGAATATGAGGCCCATAGCACCGAACTGCATTCCGATCATCGCGGCCACCAGCAATATGCCGAATATCGTTAGGGGATCGATCCACCCCAGGATAGCAGCTACTGTCCCGATGCAAGTGGCCGTTATCAGCGCCCTGCTCATGGCCCACGATATATCGCCCATGGCGATCTCCCGCGTGTTGACTGGCGCGGTCATTGTCGTTTCGTAGAGTCCCTTCTGGATGCGGAAGAAGGCCCCCCACGAACACTCGAAAATGGCATGGAACATGGCGGAACCGGCAATGATGCCGGGCGTGACGAATCGAGCATAGGGCACGCCGTTGACGTCGCCTACCAGTGCGCCAACGCCGAGGGCAAGCGCCATAAGCGCAACGAAGGGCTCAACGAAGTACCAGGTCGAAGAGGGTATCCACGTACGCCTCAGCACCAGGGCGTGACGAAACCAGATGCCGGTTACGCTGCGTAGTCTGACTCCACCTATGTACCTTCCTTGTGCAGCTAACATTACTCTTCCGTCAGCTTCGTGCCCGCAACGGTAAGGAAGACATCTTCCAGGTTGGAGGGCCGATACGACACGCGCACGCCCTCGAGAGCGGACAGGTCCGGCCGGACGCCGCCTCTTGAGGCTACCGTAATCATCGCGCCCGCCTCCCGATAGTCGAACCCTGACTCCTGTATCCATCTGACCACGTCTTGGCGCGACCCGTTTGAGACTCTCACCTGTGCCATTTCCGTACCTGCGTGACGATTCACGAGCTCATCCGGCGCTCCCTCGGCCAGGATCTTGCCGTGGTGCATGATGGCCAGCCTGTCGCACAGCGCCGCGGCCTCATCCATGTAGTGCGTGGACATGAAGACTGTTACCCCGGCCTGCTTCATGGTCTCAAGCTCCTGCCAGACGCTATTGCGTCCGTGCGGGTCAAGGCCGGTCGTGGGCTCGTCGAGGACGATGACCTGGGGCTTCGTCATGAATGCCCTTGCGATGGCGAGGCGTCTCTTCATGCCGCCGGAGAGGTTGTCGATTTCCTCATCGGCCTTGTCGGTGAGATCGAAATACATCAAAACGGCGTCGGCCCTTTGCTCGGCCAGTGAGTGCGAAAGCCCGGCGATGAAACCGTACACGATGAGGTTGTCCCTTGCGTTGAGGTCTGTGTCGAGCCCGTCCTGCTGAGTCACCACGCCCAGGACATTGCGTACTTCCCTCGCCTGCCGGGACACGTCGATGCCCGCCACGGTCAACTCCCCGCCGGTCAGCGGAGAAAGACCGCTCATGAGTCGCATCGTCGTGGTCTTACCTGCCCCGTTGGGACCCAGCAGCCCATAGGTCTCGCCACGGCGCACTTCGAAGGAAACGCCATCGACGGCGACGACCTCTCCATACAGCTTCGCTATGCTCGATGCGCGAATGACTATGTTGTCCGACTGGCCGTTCACGTCAGTTCCTTTATTCCGAATTCCTCTTGATCGAAGTTGGTTCTGCCCGAGACGCGACACGCAGTTATACCACAACCAACTTGCTCAGGGATAATGCTTGCGGCCCGCTGAAAAGGCCCTGCGAGGTAGTGTAGCACCAAAATGGCATGATATTGAACAATTTCTCGCACGGCACCGCCTGATGGCAAAATGGACGCATCAACCCCGATATCATCGTGACGTTCGCGTTAGTTCAGCCCTGGCGTTCAGGTGCTTCCACCACCTACGAGTTCCTCCCGCCCTGCCAGACCTCCCGTTCGCCATTCCCGGAGTCGACGAGATTCGCTGTTTCAGTTTACAGACGCTCCCTCTCGCATAAGTCACATGGCAGCTTGCGGCTCGGCCGTCAATGTCGCTAGCCCCTCTCGACTCCCATCGCTGCAGCTGTTCAGAGTTGGTGAGATTGCGCGAATTGTTCTCTCGCCGTCTTTCTGAGGAGCGCATCGACGAAGAATCTACAATTTCTCCCCCGCTGGGAGAGAGATACAGAGAGGGGGTCTTCGCGATTCAATTCACCCAGACTGAACAATTACCCATCACCCAGTTCTCTTGCAACCACCACTCCCCCATGCTTTAATCGCCCGCACAAACGCGCCCAAACTGCCACAACTCCAAGCGGTCACGGGAAGCGTCGAGCAATTCACGTCCGGCGAGAGGAGCACAAGTGATGAAAGTTGACAGGGACAGGTTCATGGAGCAGGGATTCCTGATACTTCGGAATGTGATTCCGCCAGACAAGCTGGAGGCCATGCGCGCCGGCTGCGAGACGATCCTGGACAGGCAGAAAGTGGTATGGGCCGCCGAACGAGCGCCCGATGACCCACCGGGCGGACAGTACGAGACCGCCCGGCAGCCCCGTGTCCACATGGAGCAACCTGGACTGATCGACGAGAAGACGGCAAATGTCGTCGAGGACTTCTGGGTCGCTGACCAGACGCTGGACATTGCGTCGCAGCTCCTGTGCAATCCCCAGCCCAACGTCACCAGCATGATGATGATGTGCAACCCCGTGCGTGACTGGCCGGGCGGCACCGGCTGGCATCGTGACGTCCACCCGACCGACATGGCGCCGATGGACGCGCTTGCGGCGGACCTGATGGAGAACGGTCCGAGATACACCCAGTGGAACGTGCCGATGTACGACGACAGCGTCCTGTGGGTCGTCCCCGGCAGCCACCGGAGGCGCAACACTGAAAGGGAAAATACCGAGTTCATGAAGGACATGGCGGGGTATTCGGAGATCTCGAACGAACGCCTGCAAAGCGCCGCCGAAGGCATTTCCGTCCAGCTGAACGCCGGGGACGGCGTCGTCTACAGCAACTTCCTCCTCCACACCGGGAGCAACTACACGACGAAGAAGCGGCGGACGCTCCACGGCGGCCACGCGATATTCGGGCAATACCCGGAGATGGGATTCGCCGATAGCCTCGCTCCCTCGTCAAGGGAGAAGTTCGAGTCCTTCGCTCGCCGGGGCGAGGAGATGAAGGACGCCACCGAGGCTGCCCTCCGCGCCGTCATCTCCAGGGATGCTGGCGGGTACCGGGCTGCGCTGGAGTCGCTGCAGCCCGGCGCAGGCCCCCACGGCAAGACGGTTCTGACGATCTACCTGTCGAAGGCCGCGCTCCACATCCGGGCGCTGAAGGACCCCGGATTCGACGTGACCGAGGAGTCCCGGAGCCGCGCCGCGTCGACCCATGACATCACCCTGAACTGGGGACCCAAATTCGCCGACCGGTTTACAGACGAGGAGTCGAGGGTCCTTTGGGAGCGATTCGAGCCGTTGGACGGCATGCTCCAGGGAGACGAGGAGATGTTCGAGCCGTCGTTCCAGTCAGGCCCCATCCGCTACTACTTCAGCGACCTGCCGGACGGCGTCGATACGGAATCGTTCATCGCCGGCTGGGCGAATGGCGGCTAGAGTCGGCTCACTCCACCAGCGTTAGAACCTCAGCCACGGACGAGATTCGGGTACCCTGCCAGTCCTCGCGGTCACCGTTTTCGGTGTCGTAAGGGGCCCGGATGAGCACCGCATCCATACCCACTTTGGACGCGCCCGTAAGCTCGCCACTGCCCCCGTCCCCGATGAATAAGCAGTCGCGCGGCTCAACTTCGAGACGCTCGCAGGCCAGATGGTAGATTCTCGGGTCGGGTTTCACCAGGCCAACGTCAAACGAGAGGATGGACGCGTCCAATAGTTGAGCAAATCGCGTGGAAGGCCACAGTTCGCTGGTGTCGCCGAGGCAGTTGCTTATGAGTCCGATCTTTGTGCTTGCATCGCGGAGTCTTCCCAGCGTCTCAACGGTACCCTCCCTTGGTTTCAGTGCACATCTGACGTATTCCAGTCCAACTTCGGCGGCGTGTTTCAATTCATCTTCAGCCACGTCAATGTCGAGGGTGTCACAAATGAACTCGTATGGAGCATGGCCCCCTGCGATCTTGCCAACACTCTGATGCGGGACCGTCTCCGACCACACATGCGTAAAGTCGTCGACGGGAACTCGGAGAATAGCAGCCGCTTTCGACTTCCAACGCCGGTACTTCACTTCCTGTCTGTGCGGATACCGGAGCTCATCCACCAACGTCCCGTACAGATCAAAGAGAACGGCCCGGTACTTCACCTCAGGCCTAACTGCTCAGCCACGTCGTCCGGCAGTTCGACCGAAGTAATCCCCTGCCCTGCAATCTCCCGCAAAAGTTCAGGCAACGCCGCCTGGCGCTCGTTCAGGCGCGTCCTCATGATGATGAGGTTGGTCAAGGTCTCCTTCATCTCGGACGACGACTCTCCACCGTGTGTGGGCACGGCCCTCTGGAGGGCGCGCAGCACTCCGAGAAGAGCTTCGCTCCGCTGATTAGCGTGTTCGAGCGCTCGCGTAATTCGTTCTATGGAGACATCAGTCGTCACAGCTCTAGACTACCCTCACTCCGTCCCATCCTTCGGAAAAAACACCTCGACCTTGGCGGGGTCCCGATAGCCGTCGATGGTGATCGGCCCGAATCCCGGCATCTCGATCGCCGCGCGTACGATTTCCTTGTTGAAGATGCTGACGCTCTCGGCGTTCAGGTACGCTTCTACCGGCATCCACACACACTCGGCGATCTCGTCTTCCTGCAAGGCGATGCTGTCTGTCAGCGGCTCCAAACGGCATACAAAGTAGATGTCCGACTTGCCGTGCCGGTAGGCGTGCTGATGGCGAAAGCAGACGAGAGAGACGAATCGTGACTGAATGCCCGTCTCCTCCAACACCTCGCGTACAACGGCGTCGGCCAGATGCTCCTCCTCGTGCAGGTGCCCTCCCGGCAGCTTGAAGGAGCCGGAACCGACTCCTCCCCGTTTCTCGCGCACCACCAGGATTTCGTTGTCTGCGTTAATCACAACCCCGCCCGCGCCGATGTAGTGCGTCGAGTAGTTCGGGACGAAGGCCTCTTCCTCCAGCCGCTTGAGCATCATCACGTAGCTGTCGTCGGCGTGGTGGTAGGTGAACCCCTCGACGGCGGCGACGGGAACGAGCCCTGCCCTGTTCAGAGGGACTTCCAGCCAGACCAACTTATAGCCTACGCCGATCCAATCTCTGAGGGAGCGGTTAAGCCGGAGTGCGAATTCCGTCGGGTCGGCGGGGAGAACGTCGGGGTCAGGGACAATCCCGCCGAAGGGGTTGGGAGTCGCGCTGAGCGGTTCCATGCGGGCAGTATAGTGAAGCGAGACCTGACGGTAAAGCCCTTCGTGTGGTCGAAGGTTTCCTGTCCAGGGATGCGTAGGGCAACGGGGTCCACCAGTTGGAACATCCTACAATCGGTAGAAGGATCTTCCCGACATAGAGTGCGTCGGACTGTGATTGATCAAAGGTGAAGGCAGAAGGAACGTAGGGGCTGTTCTCATTCAGGGGGTACGTTATACCCAGACATTTCCGGACATTTTCGGACATTGCTTTCTGTGATGCGAGGTAATTTGTAAGGACGTAACTTTTTGTATGTGGTGTGGGGATGACCCCTTCTCTGTGTCTCTCTCCCCGCGGGGGAGAGATTAGTGGTGTGGCGTCTCTCCCGGCAGGGGAGAGATTGCTGGTACCTACGCAGGGGGTGCGATCTGACCGGACATTTTCGGACATTTTCGGACATTGCTTTCTGTGATGCGAGGTGTCTTGTAAGGACGTAAGCTTATTCGTATGTGGTGAGGTGTCTCTCCAGGCAAGAGAGAGATTGGTAAAGGACTGACGTCCAACAGCGCGAAAACGTGGAACCATCCTGACACGTTCTGACATGCCTCCTCTTGCGGACTGCGATTTTGCCGATTCGTCCTCGAATGTTTATCAAATGGTAGGACGTGTGTTCTATCGTGTCAAATTTGAGCGTTGCGACACGACACATACATTCGGCGTCCTCCCCTTCGCTTCTCTGGTATCATAAGTCCACGTTTCGACGGGGGATCTATGGTCGCAGAACGACGGTTGCCACAGTGGCTAAAGGTCAAGATGCCGGGCAGCGAGGGCTACCGGCAGGTCAAGGGTCTGCTGGAGGGCGCGCAACTGAACACCGTTTGCGCCGAGGCCCAGTGTCCCAACATCGGCGAGTGCTGGGACCGCGGCACGGCGACGTTCATGATTCTGGGCGATATCTGCACTCGTGCCTGCGCCTACTGCGCCGTCGATACCGGTAAGCCGGAAGGAATCGACCTCTTGGAACCCATCCGTGTGGCCGATACGGTGGAGCAGATGGGCCTTCGCTATGCCGTGATTACGTCGGTCGACCGCGACGATCTGCCGGACGGCGGAGCATTCATATTCGCGCAGACCATCCGGCAGGTCCGCAGCCGGATGCCCAACACCAAGATCGAGGTTTTGATCCCGGACTTTCAGGGCGACCGTGATGCACTGAAGAAAGTGGTGGATGCCGAGCCTGACACGCTCAACCACAACATCGAGACCGTCCGCCGCGTGTTCACCCGCGTCCGTCCCAAGGGCGACTACGACGAGTCACTCGAATTGCTCGCGAACGCCAAGGAAATCGCTCCAAACGCCGTGACGAAGTCCGGCATGATGGTCGGACTCGGGGAAAGCTGGGACGAGATCATCGAGACGATGCGCGACCTGCGCTCGGTCGACTGCGACCTCCTGACCATCGGTCAGTACCTGCGCCCCTCGAAGAAGCATGTTGCCCTCTCCAAGTGGTATACCCCCGGCGAGTTCGACGAGTTGGCGGAGATCGGCATGTCGCTGGGGTTCAGTCACGTCGCCTCCGGCCCGCTGGTGCGAAGCTCGTACCACGCGGACGAGCAACATGCGTCTGCTACCAAGACGGCGGTGTTGGTGTAAACGCGCGCGTCTCGCCTCGAACCGGCCACCCGAGCTGAGTCATCCTCGATTCTGCACGTGCCGAATTGCCCGGTAAGGAGTCCGCAATGCCTATTGATGTACCTCCCAATCCCGGTGGGGCGCGACGTGGAACTCAACCCCGCCCGGAAGATCCGTGCTTCCTTTGCGAGGTAATTGCCGGACGTGAGGACAAGGCGATAGTCGAGGAGACGGAACTGACCTTTACCATGGTCAACTGGAAGCAGTTCGAACTGGGACAGGTCTACGTCATTCCACGACGCCACGCTCCAACGCTCTTCGACCTTACGGACGACGAGGCAATCGCAATCATGCGGGCCGTCCTCAGGGTGTCCGACGCGCTAGCCCTAACGTATGACCCTGACGGCCTCAACCTCATTCAGAACAACGGCATCGTCGCAGGACAGGACGCGCCGCACTTCCACATGCACGTCGTCCCCCGCCGCAAAGTGGGCAGCGACTGGGGCAACGGCCCTCCACATATCGCGAGACTCGAAGGCAAAGAACCGACGAGTCCAAAGCATGACGTGACTGTTAGCCTTGAACGCGAGTACGAGATCGCTAAGGAGATCAGGCGGCACATGGACTGAACCATGTTCGGCGCAAGAGCACTGCCCAATCATCTGGAGCACTTCTCTCAGGCTCGCAACGCCGGTTCTCCCCCGCCTTACTCGTCGTCCGGCACGGGCCAGCCCCATCCGATGGCCAACGCGCGGAGCTTGTCCATGTCGTCGTCGCTGAGTGGCTGAGACGGCGGACGCGGAGGACCGACCGGTACGCCCATCAGCTCGGACAGTCCCTTTGCGACACGCCCCTCGCCGCCGGAGAACTGGGTGACGTCGCGGTAGTACGCGCGCAGTTCGGGAATGACCCTGTCCCACTCGGCCTGCGCCTCGGTGTACTTGCCCTCTTCCAGGAGTTCCCAGACATTGAGATAGAACGGCGGGTAGGCGTCCACTCCATCCGTCAGGAAGCCCCGTCCACCGAGTCGGTGGCAGTCGACGGGACGGTCGGAGTTGTCCATGATGTTGAAGGTGTCGGTCAGCGAAAAGATGTCCTCGTACTCGGCCCCATCGGGCGGATTCCACTTGATGGCGACTATGTGCTCGAAGTCGGTCATCTTCTCGAACGTCTTGGGATAGATGCCCCCGTGGGGAAGCCAGTGGGTGTTGTAGACCAGCACTCCTATGTCGATGCCGTCGGACACGTCTCCAAAGAACCGGAGGATGTCGTCCTCGGTGGGCTGGTTGAATATGGGCGGGGATACCTGGCAGCCGATTGCCCCGGCGTCGGCGGCGATGTTAATGTCCTCAATGGTGCGGACGGTATCCTTGTAGTGCACGGCTCCCATGACGGGAACCCGACCGTCGGCCGCCTGCACGACCGTCTGGATCAGGCCTTGCCACTCATTTTCGCGGAGCTGGGGCCCTTCGCCCATGGCGGCGGCGACCTTCAGCACGGCTTTGCCCTTGAGGAGTCCCCTATCGACCCAAGTCTCCGTTGCGGCTGCAATCAGGCCGTAGTCGACCCTGAATTCGTCGTCGAAAGGCGTGGGCGCTGTTGCAACGACTCCGACCATCTGTCTGCGAATCTCTTCTCGGTCCATGAATTACCTCAGGGGTGGATGTGTGGCAAGAGTGTAGGCGCGACGGCTTGGCGAGTCAATCGTCGGGAAGCAACGCGCCGTGCTAAATGGCGTCGGCGAGTACTTCCACCAGGTGCTTGGCCGTGACGCCGGTGCCGTCCTCGATCTGGTGACGGCAGGACATCCCTTCGCTGACGACTACCGCTCCGTCTTGGCGCTCGCGGACTGCAGGGAACAGGACTTGCTCCCCGATCTTCATGGAAACGTCGTAGTGCTCCTTCTCCAGACCGAACGATCCGGCCATGCCACAACAGCCCGAGGGTATCTCCGAGACGTCACAGCCCGGCATGGCGGATAGGACGTCCATCGCCTTGCCCATTCCCACGAGGGCTTTCTGGTGGCAGTGTCCTTGGAGCAGCACGCGGCCCGGCTCGCTGGAGTAGCGGATGGCAGCGGCGTCGTTTGCCTGTGCGTGAAGGACGAATTCCTCGATGAGCATGGTGCTTTCCGAGACCTTCCGAGCCGCATCGCCCTCCAGGAGGTCTACGTAGTCATCGCGGAAGCTGAGGATACAGCTTGGTTCGAGGCCAACGAGCTTGGCACCCTGTTCCACGTAGGGCAGTACGGCCGCGACGTTTCGCTCGGCATTGCGCTTGGCGGAGTCTAACATTCCCTTGGAGAGCATCGGGCGTCCGCAACACAGCGGCTTTGGCACGATGACCTGGTATCCCATGTGCTCGAGCACCTTGACGGCGGCGCGACCAAGATCGGGGTGGTTGTACTCGGTGAAGGTGTCGGAGAACAGGACAACCCGCCGTTGGGGCGGGCCAACCACATGTGCTCCGCCTCGGGCGCGGAACCACTGGGAAAAGGTCTGACTCGCAAAAGGCGGGAGGGAGCGTCGCCGGTCGATTCCGGCCATGCTCTCGGCAATCCCCTTGACCGGGCCCAGCTTCATCGACCAGTTCGAGAGCGGGGCGAAGAATGACCCGAGCCTGCCCAATTGACTGACATTGGCGAGCATGCGGTTGCGGAGCGGGTAGCCATTTGCCCTGTGGTAGCGATAGGAGAACTCGTACTTGAGCTTCGCCATGTCCACGTTCGAGGGGCACTCGGCCTTGCAGCCCTTGCATTCAAGGCACAGGTCGAGGACTTCACGGAGGCGTTCTCCCGTCAGTGAGTCGACCGGGAGCGCGCCGGACATTGCAGACCGGAGCGCGTTGGCGCGTCCGCGCGTGGATTGCTCCTCGTCGCGGGTGACCATGTAGGACGGACACATCGTCCCGTTCAGCTTCCTGCACGCGCCCTGCCCGTTGCACATCTCTATCGCGTGGGCGAAGCTGCCCTCCTGCGCGAATCGGAATCCCGTCGTCACCTCGAGGGGACGGTAGGAAGGACCGATCTTCAGATGCTCCGTCATTGGCGGAGAGTCAACGATGTTGCCGGGGTTCATGATGCCCGCGGGGTCGAATGTCCGCTTGACCTGCCTGAAGGCGTCGTATATCTGCGGACCAAACATCTTCTCGTTCCAGATGCTGCGCGCACGGCCATCGCCGTGTTCCCCGGACATGGAACCACCGAACTCCAGGACGAGGTCGCTTACGGCATTGGCGATCGATGCCATCTGCGATACGCCTTCCTGCCGTTTCAGATCGACGAGGGGGCGGATGTGAAGGCACCCCACGCTCGCGTGTCCATAGTAGCCCGCCTCGGTGCCGTGCTCCTTGACGATCTCATCGAAGCGCGCGACGAACTGCGGGAGCACCTCGGGCGGAACGGCGGTGTCCTCGACGAATGGCAGGGGCTTGGCGTCGCCGGGTACGTTCATCATCAGGCCGAGTCCGGCCTTCCTGACGTTCCAGACCATCGCCTGTTCGGCTGGGGAGATGAGTTTCTTCGTGGAATAGCCGAGGCCGCGCTTTGCCATGTGGGCAGCGCAAGCATCGATCTTCGACACAACCTCGGACTCGGATGCGCCGGTGAACTCGACGACCAGGAGGGAATCAGGGCGACCCTCGATGAATCCGGTCATGCGCGAGTATTCCAGGTTGGCCTGGGCCTGATTGAGGATCATGCCACCGATGTGTTCCACGGCTGTCGGGTCCAGCTCCAGCGCCGCGACCGTGGCTTCCATGGACTCTATGAGCTCGTTAAAGTGTATGACCGCCAGCCCCTTGAATTCAGGACGAGGCACGAGCTTCAGCGTGGCTTCGGTTATCGTGAGCAAGGTCCCCTCCGAGCCGACGACGAAGCGTGCGAGGTCAACCTCGTCCGGGTCGAGAAGCTCATCGAGGTTATAGCCGGATACCCGTCGCTGGATCTTGGGATACCGCTTGAGCACCTCGTCACGACCGGCTCGTCCAATGGCGTCGAGGCTCCGGTAGATGTCTCCCTCCAGCCCGGTGAGGCGACGCTTGGCGTCGAGGGCGTCGCCGGTGGAAGCGCCAAATGCAGCAGTATCTCCATTCGATAGTACTGTTGAAAGACCGATAGTGTTGTCTACCGTCTTGCCCCACACGATGGAGTGAGACCCGCAGGAGTTGTTTCCCAGCGCCCCTCCGACGTTCCCCCTGTTGCTCGTGCTGGGGTCGGGAGCGAACATGAGGCCGGTATCTCGGAGGTGATCGTTCAGTTCATCGAGGATGATGCCCGGCTGCGTACGCACCCGGCGCTCCTCGACGTTGACCTCCAGCACATTCCTCATGTACTTGGAAAAGTCGATGACGATGGCGTGATTGACCGTCTGTCCGGCGAGACTCGTTCCTCCACCGCGCGGTAGGACGGGTACCCCGTATCGGGCGGCGGTCGTGACCACAGCCACAACGTCATCCGCCGTCCTGGGCAGGACTACGGCTACCGGCTCGACCTGGTAGATGCTCGCGTCGGTGCTGTACAGCAGGCGGGACATGCGGTCGGCCCGGACCTCGCCGTCAACCTCCCGGAGCAGTTCCTCCACGAGTTCGCCGCTGTCTCGATCAACGTCTTTGGCAAGCATGGTTATGTTTCGAGAATCGACCCAATAGAACAGGCTATAGTCGCCGGTATCGCAAGGTGCAATTGTACATCACGCGCGAGGGCTACCATGAGACCTCATGACACCGGCATGATGGTGAACAGCGGCAAGAGTGTGCCATTCTGAGCCATTTGTCCGCGTTATTGTCAAGTAACACGCCTGGCAGGCCCAGGGGCGATAACCGAGATCAGGCGCCAATCGTGCGATTCAAATGACCGAAGGCGCGGCGAACAGGGGTATGGGAGACTACCAAGACCCTGGATTTCCAATGCCGAGCCGAGGTTGAGAGGCTGGCAACGGTAAACCGAAGCTACGCGACCTTGAGAATCGTGTAGGTGACCGTCATCCCTCGAGGTGTCTGAACGTCGACGTTGTCCCCTTCGCGTTGTCGGATGACCGCCTTGCCAACCGGAGACTCGTCCGAGACCTTGCCTTCCAAGGGCTTGGCTTCGGATGCGCTCACGACGGTGTACTGGCTCTCTCGACCTGACGCAGAGTCCTTGAGCCATACGCGAGAGCCCACCTGCACGGTGGACTTCTTGCGGGCGGATGGGTCGACGACAACCGCGGCGGTCAGGGTGTTCTCGATTTCCAGGATACGTGTCTCGACCTGTCCGAGGTGTTCCCTGGCGGCTTCGAGCGGGACATTCTCACGCACGTCCTTGTCGGCAGCGGCGCTGCGGATCTGGGCTGCAATGGGGCCCCGCTGGGACTTGAGGTCCTCAAGCTCCGCCATCAGGCTCTTGTGGCCCTCAGGAGTAAGCTCAATGAGACTGGCGCGACGAGCTTCGTCGCTTGCAGACTTTGCACGGGAGCGCGCCTTGCGAATGCGCAGATGGCGGGCCAGGTTTTGCTCCGTGAGTCCCTGCTTGCTGGCGAAGGCAAGAAACTTCTTGACCTCCTGCAGCCGCTCGGCGGACTGCGTTCCCCCGTTCGACTGATCGCTGTATTCACCAATCTCTGAGGGCGCGAGCTCAGAAATCCTACGCTCCGCCCCACACCAGCTAACGAAGCGCAATAGCTGCTTGTGCGACTCGTTCTGCACACCGTCCTTTGGTCGAAGACTCCCCGCGTAC
Source organism: Dehalococcoidia bacterium (assembly GCA_963662435.1). Classification (GTDB taxonomy): domain Bacteria; phylum Chloroflexota; class Dehalococcoidia; order Lucifugimonadales; family VXLM01; genus VXLM01. The sequence continues at coordinate 1,351,303 of OY759598.1, forward strand.
GCTCCAACCGCTTCCAACACAGTCATCGACTTAGTAGCTTGAGTCAAGGTAATACGTCCTCCCCGCCACCCATTCAGGATTTGCGTCTGATTCCCGTCACGACTCCATCTTAGAGAATGGGCCGAAAGGTGTCAACGCGGCTCAGGCGCCACGAGTTCAATTCATCACGCCCCAGTTTTGACCCGACTTGAGGTCAACCTCCAGTGGGACTGCAAGTTCCATCGCTCGGGGCATGATGTCGAGAATGATGGCCTGCATGTCTTCCACTTCCTCGGAAGGGACCTCGAAAATCAGCTCGTCGTGCACCTGGACGATCATCAGGGAACGAAGCCCCATATCATCCATGCGGTCCTGGAGCATGATCATCGCGAGTTTGATGACATCGGCGGCTGTGCCCTGGATGGGCGTGTTGATCGCAACGCGTTCGGCCCCGCTGCGCGAAGGGAAGCTGCTCGAGTTGATCTCAGGGATGTATCGCTTGCGTCCCATGAGCGTTTCAACGTAGCCGAGATTCTTGGCCTTGGCCTTTATGCCGTCGATGTAGTCGTTGATGCCGGGGTAGCTGCCGAAGTACGTGTCGATGAATGCCTTGCCCTCTTCGACGGACAGGGCCGCCCGCTGGCTGATGCCATAGGGACTGATTCCGTAGACGACGCCGAAATTCAGTATCTTGGCGACCCGCCTCATCTCCGAGTCGACCTCATCGGGGCTCACACCGTACACCAGGGACGCCGTGGCGGCGTGGATATCCTGCCCATCGTGGAACGCCTGCAGGAGCGCCGGGTCCTGGGAGATGTGCGCGAGTATGCGGAGCTCGATCTGCGAGTAGTCGGCCCCAAGAAGCGTCCAGTCGGGCCAGCCCCGGGCCACGAATCCCTTGCGGACTTCGTTGCCCAACTCCGTGCGGACGGGTATGTTCTGGATGTTAGGATCGTTGCTGGATACGCGACCGGTTGCGGAGCCGACCTGGTTGTAGCTCGTGTGGATCCGGCCGGTCCTCTTGTTGACAAGACCTGGCAGCGAGTCGGTGTAGGTGGACTTGATCTTTGATAGTTGCCGGTAGCCCAGGATGCTGTCGAGCACCTGGCGGGCAACGGGATCGACATCCCCGCCTCTGCCGGCGTCGAGAGTGGCCTTCAGGCCCTCGAGAGAGGCGGCGTCGGTGGCGAACCCCCTCTTTCGTTTCTTGGTGGGCGGCAGTCGAAGCTGATCGAACAATATGTCGCTGAGTTGCTGGGGAGAATTGAGATTGAAGGGGCGTCCAACCGACTGGTACATCTCGTCCTGAATGCGGCCCATGTCTTCGCCCAGCTTCTGAGACATCTGCGTGAGAAGGTTGGCATCGATCGACACGCCGCTCTCCTGCATCCGGACCAGCACCGGCAGGAGCGGCATCTCCACTTCCATCATCGCACCCGTCGAGTTCTTGCTCTCAAGCTCTTGCTCGAAACGAGGGCGAAGCTGCCACGTCAGGTCCGCGTCGGCGGCGGCGTAGTCTGCGGCCTGGTGGACCGGCACCTCGGCCATGGTGATCTGACTGCGGCCCGTGCCGATCAGATCGGATAACTCGGTCATCTCGATACCAAGTTCATTGAGCGCAAGGTGTTTGAGACCGATGCTCCTTCGACCGATCAGGGCAGCGGCGATCATCGTGTCGAACGTAACTCCACGCACCTCGACGCCGTGATTCTTGAGTACGGTCATGTCGTAGTTGGCGTTGTGGGCGCACTTTGGGACGTTCTCGCATTCGAATAGCGCACGCAGGGTCTCCAGCACGTCATCCTTCGGAAGCTGTTGGCCTTCGTTGTGTCCAACCGGTACGTACCAGCCCTTGTGAGGCTCGTTTGAAAAGGACAGTCCCACGAGATCAGCCGACATCGGATCGACGCCGGTGGTCTCGGTGTCGAATGAGAAACCCTGCGGCGAATCGAGTTGCTTCACAAGGGCGCTTAGTAACTCCGGCGTATCGACGATTCGGTAGTCCACATCCGGCGCGTCGAAACCCGTATCGAAAGACTGCTGTTCACCTTCAGCCATACCTCCCGTAGGCGCAGGAACTCGTGAGACCACGCTCACGAACTCAAGATCGGTGAGAAAGCCGACAACCTTTGAGCGGTCGTATTGTCCGAAGCGACTCTCCTCGAGATCGAGCGCAACCGGAGCGTCTCGGACGATGGTAGTCAGGACCTTGCTCTCGCGGAGTTGGTCGACTCCGGCGCTGATATTCTTCTTGGCGCGGGGAGGCGTGACCTCATCAACGTGGGCGATGATCTGCTCGACGTCGCCGTACTTGCTTACGAGGTTGATGGCGGTCTTCTCGCCGATGCCCGGAACGCCCGGAATGTTGTCGGACGTGTCCCCCTGAAGCGCCTTGAGATCCGCTATGTTCTCCGGGCCCACTCCCCCGTATCGCTCTCGAACGCCGCCAACGTCATAGACCCTTGGCGGCCGAAACCCGCTTGTCATCCATATCCGGACCCACGGAGAGACCAGCTGCAGCATGTCGGAGTCACCCGTGAGGATGACCGTCTCAATCTCCTTCTCCTCGGCCTGGCGGCTCAGTGTGCCGAGCACGTCGTCGGCCTCGAAGCCCTCGCATTGGAAGACCGGAATCTCAAACGCAGCGATGAGTTGCCGGACGTGATCGAACTGCGCTCGCAGTTCCGGCGGGGTTGGAGGTCGGTGCGCCTTGTAGTCCTTGAAGCGCTTGTGCCTAAAGGTCGGCGCCGGCAGGTCGAAGGCGATGGCGCAGTGGGTCGGCTGCCACTCCTGAAGGTTGCTGAGCAGTGAGTTTACAAAGCCGTAGACGCCTCGAACATCCTCGCCTGTCAAACTGACGGTCAACGGCTCACGGATTGCGTGCCAGGCGCGATGCACGAGGGCATGACCGTCCATCAGCATGAGGAGCGGTTTGGCGTCAAGCATGGACTTCGGGCCGTTCGTTGTCACCGTGCGATCCAGACTGGGAGAGTGCGGCGATTATACCTTAGTGGGGGATCGCGTGGGATGGTGGAGCGTTGCCACGCAGTTCACCGGTATGTAGGCTACTGTGCAGCATTCGATTTGGAGACAATCTTGAGAATCACCGACGTCAGCGCGGTCTATCCCAGGTGGCAGCGCCTCCCCAAAGGCGTCTGGCAGTCGCATTTCTGGCAGATCGTAGTTCGGGTCGAGGCTGACAACGGCGTCGTCGGCTACGGTTATGGCGGCGGCGGAGAACCGGCGTGCCTCGTGGTCAATCAGCACTTCCGCGAGCTCGTCGTCGGAAGTGAGATCGAGACGGTTGAGGATATTCGAGCGCTCTGGGACCACGTCTACGCTCTGTCACTTCCCTATGGGAGGAAGGGCCTGCCTGTGATGGCGCTCAGCGGCCTCGATCTGGCGCTCTGGGACCTCCTGGGCAAGTCGCAGGGAAGGCCGGTGTACGACCTTCTCGGTGGAATTCGGAAGCCAGAGGTGCGTGGATATGCGACAGGGGGGAGGCAAGAACAGTACCGGGACTTGGGGTATACGGCGGTCAAATTCCCACCTGGGAAATCGGCGTCTGAGGCTGACATACGGCAGACCACGGAGAAGGCAGGGCAGGCGCGAGCACTCTTCGGCGACGACGCGCTCATCATGACCGATTGCTACATGGCATGGGACTTCGAGACGACGAAGGTGATGGCCGACGCCCTGCGTGAGTTCAACTTCCACTGGTTCGAGGACGTTACAACCCCGGACCACCTGGAAGAACAGGCAGCGTTGCGGGAGATCATCCATCCGATCAATTTGGCCGGAGGCGAGCACGAGTTCACGAGATTCGGGTTCGCCCAGATCGCCAGGGCCGGCGCGCTCGATATCTGGCAGCCCGATATTGCGTGGTGCGGAGGGATTACCGAGACGCTTCGGATTCTCGAACTCGCGTCCGAGCACAACGTGCCGGTCGTACCTCATCGCGGAGGCGAAATCTGGGGCTTGCAATTCATCGCGGCGACGGACTGCGAGGACCTCGCCGAGACGCACCCCGAACGTTGGGAAGAGTCGGCGGACGTGCTATGGCTGGACGAGCCAAGGGTCGTCGACGGGTATCTCACTCCGTTGGACCGCCCGGGATTTGGCGTGGTACTGAACGAGGCGATGTTGTAGCCCCACCGCCCTCTACGAGACTCGCGGTATGAACGTCGGCGGGCGCTTGAGGAGCGAGATGCTGGCGTCGCTGCCGAGCTCAGACTGCGCGACCTCGATGGCCTCCTCCACGGTCGCGAATGCGCGGAAACCGCAACGCTCCGCAGCGTCGAAGTCCTTGACGCCGGCAAAGTAGATGTCGCTCAGGTAACGCTTCGGCATCAGCGTGCTGTTCCACATGAAGAAAGGATGCGCGCCGTGATAGGCGTACTTGTGGCGATACCCGTAGATGTACTCGGGCCTGTGCGCGAAGTCCTCAACGTGGTTCTCCCATAGCCAGTAGGGGTCGTGCTCCTGGGAGAGCAGCCGCTCGTAGAATTCTACATAGGACGCGAACCTCGCCCTGTCGAATCGTGCGTGCAGGGGATGGGCAATGATGGCGATCCCGCCCTTGCGGACGACCGGCTTGCCCTGGAACTGCATGATCGTGTTGGCCATCGACTGATTGGCCGCCAGGATTGGGTTCATTACCGAGAACTTGGAGTAGCACTCGACGTTCGATAGCCCTGCTATGAGAATGTCCGACTGTCCGTCAACGCCGACGGTCAGCTGCTCGTCGATCGCCTTAAGCGTGTGCGGATGTACCTCGGTCGGATGACCGGCGAACATGGCGATCAGGTCCTTGCGGGGATCGCCGTTGTCATAGACGGTCTCGATGGTGAATATGCGCCGTCCCTTTTCTTCAAGCGCGTCCTTGATGATCTCCCCCTGCTCCCAGACCAGCTTCTTGAAGGAGGAGCTCTTCGGATCGTCGACCGACTGCCCCGAAGCACTTGGGAAGGGCCTGTGGTGGTGCCGGATGCTGCGGAAGGTTCCCAAGCCGACCGCTGTCGACTTCCAGCCCCCGTTGAACGGCGCCCACATCGTGTTCAGGTAGATGAACTGGTCGGAGTCGACCACCGCACGGTTCACCTCCACGTCCCAGCGGCGCTTCGTGTAGCCGAGGTGGACAAGCTGTTCCGGGTCCTCAGCGTCGTGGCTGTAGAGTTGGTTGTAGCCGAACTGGAGGACGAGCTTGTGACCGAGGAAAGTCTCCATCTCGGTGCGCGTCAGCTTCCGGTGAAGTCCCTGCGAGAGCAGCAGCGTGATGTTTCCAAGCTCCACTCCAGCCTTGCGAAGCTCCTCGACGATGATCTCGATGGCGGTCTGGCGAAAGTCGGTGCGCTTGGTCTGGAAGTACGAGCCCGACGCGTCGTCGAACGCGATTGTGACCTTGGATGACGGGCCTACCAGCTTGTGCAGGGGTTCGTGTGCGATGGGATTCGCCATCGCCTCGCGCACTGCGCCCTCGATATCAGGCACGGGGGGCATGGGAGGCTTCGCAACGATGGTGCGGGTGTGCTCTGGCACGTCGACGGGAAGCCGCCCGTCACCGTAGGCAATGTACTCAGTACGAGTGTTTTTCATGGGAAGGATCGCTTGAGGGTCAGGTTTCCCCCGATTATAGCCGAACGAGCGCACCACGGGGACACACACACCAAGAGCAGCGTCTTGGACTATGCCGAATTAAGGAGTTTCTCGACTTCGGCGCGGTCGGGCATGGCGTCCTGCGCTCCACGCTTCGTCACGACCAACCCTCCGGCTGCATTGGCGAATCGCAGAGCATCCTCCAAAGTCCGTCCCTCAGCGAGGGCTACGGCGAGCGCCCCGGCGAATCCGTCTCCCGCCGCCACGGTATCGACGGCTTCAACCTGAAACGCGGGTACGTGGCCGGAGCAATCGCCGGACGCGTACACGACTCCGTCCTCACCGAGCTTGACGATTGCCGTGGGAGCGCCGCGCCAGCTGAGTACCGTCGCCGCCTCATGTGCGGACGCTATGTCGCTTACCGTGATGCCGGTAAGGACTTCGGCTTCGGACTGGTTGGGAGCAATGATGTCGAATGCGGCGTAGGCCTGAGGCGGAATCTTCGATGGTGGAGCCGGATCGTAGATGACTCGAACTCCCTTTCGGCGAGCAATCTTGGCGGCTTCCAGGGATACTTCGAGCGGGATTTCCATTTGAAGCAGCAGCGCATCGGCTCCATCGAGCGCACGACTCGCGGCCCGCAACTGCGCTTCGTCGCACGCCATGTTCGCCCCGTAGATGCCGACGATGTAGTTCTGCCGGTCATCGTCGAGGAGGATCACGGCAATGCCGGACGACGTACCAGGGGTGGTCGTCACGTCCGATACGTCCACCCCGGTCGCCTGTAGGCTCTCGATCAGCGTGGGACCGAACACGTCGTCCCCCACCCTGCCGATCATGCGAACGTCCGCTCCTAGAAGAGCGGCCGCCACGGCTTGGTTGGCTCCCTTGCCACCCGGAAGTGTTGCGAACTCACTTCCCATCACCGTCCCGCCGGGCGCGGGCAGCGACGGCGCAATAGCAACCAAGTCCATATTGATACTGCCGAGAACGACGATCTTGGGCTTAGGCTCTTTCACCACATTCACCGAAAATCAATGTAGCCACAGCCCTGAACTGATAACAGGCTACAACCGGAGTATCCTAAGTAATTCCTCGACACTCATGCCGTGATGGGTTGAAACGTTCTTCAAGATACTCGATAGTGTCTTTATCCCTATGGGACTATGGCGTGGGATAACTTCGTGGTGTTCTCCGTTCGTCTGCGTCGTAACCCGAACATGAGAACCGCGTTGACGTGTAGCCACATAACCCATACGCCGAAGCGCTTTTTCTAAGTCCGAGCCACTTACATTACGCGGCATTCTCACAGCGCCAAGACTTCATCTCGGACAAAGTGCAGGCGAATCAATGCTGGCCGAGTCATCGTTTCGTCAAAGTAGCAGTCAGCCGCTTCTTTGACATTAGCTCGAAGTTCTTCAATCGTATCGCCTTGGGTGTGAATACCGTATCCCAACGCGCTAGCAGAGAATCCGCCGTCGATCTCATCCTCGCTGACTTCGAAAATGATCTCAGAAGGATTGGAGGACATTGCACATTTCTCCTCTCTCATAAGACAACGCCTTCAGAATGAACGTCAAAAGCGATCCCGCAACGACATCGTTAGTATATCAGTCCCAAAGCAGTCAGCGACTCTCCGCTCCCCATGCTTACCCCAGCAGACCCTCGCCTGCCAACCGCTCGACAACCTTCGCCACACCGTCTTCGCAGAGCGGGTGAGCCACCTCGTCGGCAGCCGCTTTTGCGGGGGCACTTCCATCGCCCACCGCGACACCGAGTCCTGCCCACGATATCATCGCGGCGTCCTCGTCGCCGTTGCCGAATGCGATGGCGTCTTCACGCCGGATATCGAGCATCCTGCATAGGCGCTCCAACGCCGGTCCCTTGCCTGTGTCGGGATGCAGTACCTCGCAAAAGTACGGCAGGGACCTCACTATCGCAAGACGCGAGTCGAATGACTCTTTCAGCGTTGATGTTGCCCTGCCCACGGAGTCGTCATCACCACCAACGATCAGCCTGGTCACACCCTCCTCTCCCAGGCTGCGAAGGTCGTTGACGACATGCACACGAACGTGGTTGCGCTCGACGTAGGCGTCGGTCCAATCCGATGTACGGTCCACGTAGACGTGGCCGCGGTGGTGGGCAAGTATCTCATTGTCCCCGGATTCAACAACGTCGAGCGCCTCGCAGAGCATTTCAGACGTGAGAGGCCGGTGCCACAGGACCTGATCGGTGAGAGGATCAGCGATGTGCGCGCCCTGATAGGTCGCGACCGGCGACTGCAAATTCAGGCTGGCGGTCACGTGGAGCGCCGAAAGGTACATTCTTCCAGTGACGATCGTAACGATCGCCCCCGCCTCGCGCGCGGCTTCCATGGCCTGACACGTCCTCTTCGACAGGGGATAGTCGTTGCTGCGGATCGTGCCGTCGATGTCCAGCGCTATCAGCTTATATCCCATGTCGGGTCAGAAGAAGGGCCTGTGGTAAGATTCTGGGCGAAACGGCATCACAAGGAGCGGATAGTGAAAATCAGCCCTCGACGCATACTTTGGATGATCATCATTCCGGTTGTCGTCGTCATTCTCGTGTTGGCGGTTCAGAACAGCCAGTAGACTCTCGCAAATTATGCCACACCGGGTGCCCTGGAGCATTCATTGGCCGAGGCCCAGATGTCCAAAATACAGAGTTATGAAACGCACGTTGTCGCTGTGCCACGTGAGCCCGGCGCTTCGACCGATATAGCCGATAGGCCGCCCGCGACGGTGTTCGTGACGCTGCAGTTGCGCACGAACGATGGCGTCGAGGGTTTGGGCCACGCCACCCTCGTGCCGTGGGCGATGAACAACGCCCTCAAGGCTGCCGTAGACGCGCTAGCGGAAGAGGTCGTGGGACGCGATCCCATGGACCTCGAGAGCATAGTCGCCGACCTGTACTGGGCAGCAGGAGCCGGATCGACTGCCGGCGTGGCAGTCCACGCGATTGCGGCCATCGAGGTTGCATTGTGGGACATTCGCGGTAAGCAGACCGGCCAGCCTGTTCACAAGCTATTGGGCGGATTCACCGACCGGGTGAAGGTGTACGCCAGCGGCAGCTTCTGGAGACCTCATCGTCCCGAAGACATGCCGGAAGCAGCGCAAGCGTTCGTCGAGCAGGGATTCAAAGCCATGAAGCTGCGCGTCGGAGGGGAGTCTAGTCCGGCGAAGGAGGTCGAGCGACTTCGCGTTCTGCGAGAAGCCGTCGGCGGCGATATCGATCTCATGGTTGACGTCAACCGGGGATGGACCGTGAATCAGGCCGTGACCATCGGGAAGCAGCTGGAGGAATATGGGCTGTACTGGCTCGAAGACCCGATCGACCATCTCGATCTGGAGGGGCAGGCCCGGGTCGCCGACGCATTGACCGTGCCCATCGCGGCCGGCGAGTACCACTATGGCATAGAGCCCTTCCGCTACTTGCTCGAACGGCGGTCGATCGACATCGTGATGATCGACCTCGTGCGTGTTGGGGGACTCTCGCGCTGGATGAAGGTCGCCCACATGGCGGAGGCGTTCAACGTGCCGGTCGTTAGTCACCTGGTCCCGGAGTTCCTCTGTCACGCCATGGCCGCAATTCCCAACGGCATCTACACGGAGTACATGCCATGGTCACTGCCGCTCTACAAGGAGCCGCCCAAGATCGAGGACGGTGAGTTGGTATTGCCGCAGACGCCCGGACTCGGTCTTGAGTTCGACGAGGACGCGATCCGAATATTCCGGATGGACTGATTGGGCCGACTGGAACTCAGTCAACTTGAATATGATGAACTGGCAGATGCCGCTTTATCCCCTCTCCCGTCGGAGGCTGTCTCATAAGTAGGTTGCCTTATTGAAAATACAGAGGTTCTAGGGGTAAGTTTGTGTTGTTGCACCTGCTTTAGGAGAAGTGGCATGCCATTTCGGGACTTCAATCGGGAACAGGGGTGGCTTCTGCCGCCTGATCTGGGAGAGTTAGTAGGCCCCAATCATCCCGCGCGATTCGCCGCGACCTTCGTGGACTCTCTTGATGAGGAGACGTGGAAGGAGTTGGGGATCGACCTGCGAGGCGATCCTATGGGAGCATCGTCCTATCACCCTCGCGCGTTGCTGAGCGTGTGGATATATGGGTTCATGACGGGTGTGCGTTCCAGCCGCAAGCTGGAGACGGCCTGCCGCGAACAGGTGGCCTTCATGTGGCTGACCGGGAGGCAGAGGCCGGACCACAACACGCTGTGGAGGTTCTACAGGTCTCACCGAGAGCGGATGAGGGTTCTCCTGAATCGCACGGTGCGCACGGCTGTGAAGGCCGGCTTGGTGGACTTGGCACTTCAGGCGGTGGACGGGACACGAATCGCCGGTAACGCGTCCAGTGACCGCACCTACGACGCGGAGGGTCTCAGACGGCTCTTGGAGCGTACGGAAGCAGCCATTGCGGATCTGGAAGCAAAGAACTCGACTGGAGGGGAGCCTGCACCAGTCGAACTACCATCGGAGATTGCGAGCGCCGAGGCATTGCGCGACCGAGTGGTCGACGCCCTTGGCCTCGTGCTGGAGGAGGAGGGAGCCAACCACGCGAACCTTACCGACCCTGACGCGGGGCTGCTCAAGAGCAAGGAAGGTGGCTTTATAGCCGGCTACAACGCCCAGTCGATGGTGGCGCCCATCACGTCCGACGATGCCTCCGGCATGATCATCACGGCCGCGGATGTGACCTCCGGCTCGGACGACCACGCGCAGCTCGTTCCGATGATCGAGGCGTCTGCAGAGAATACGGGGACAGACCATGCGGTGACCGTCGCCGACGCCGGATATCACTCAGGGACCAACCTTGCCGACTGCGCGTCCTCCGGACACCGCGTGCTCATGCCGGACACCCATAACCGCCGACGCCGCTCCCCGTACCACAAGGACCACTTCACGTACGACCCTGAGAATGACACATACCTGTGCCCGAATCAGCAACCTCTCATCTTCAAGGACACGTTCAGACACGCGAACGGCTACAGACTCAGACGCTACAGGGCCGATGGTGCGCTCTGCCGTATCTGCCCTGCCTTTGGAGAATGCACCACCTCTACCAACGGTCGAACCATAAGAATCAGCGAATACGAACCTGAGTTGAGACGACACAGAGAGATGATGTCTACCGAGTCTGCCAGGGCGAGTTATAAGCGGCGTCAGGGGCTGGTCGAGCCGGTGTTCGGCCTCCTCAAGGAGCATCACAGCGCCAGGCGGTTCCTGCTGCGAGGCCGCGAGAACGTCCTCTCCGAGTGGTGTCTGCTGGCTGCAGCGTTCAACCTCAAGAGCCTTCACAGGGTGTGGAGTGCCTCCTCGCCGTCGAACTCGCCTCACACTGGCTCGCCACGACTACATCCACGCTGTGGTCGCGGCGCCACTGATGCCGCCCGCAACCGCTTGGCACCGTTGTCGACGGCCCGACCACGAATCGCCACTCGCAGACTCTATAGAGTCTACCGGTCATCCCCCATCACATCCCCAGCGTGTACTCAATCACTGCACGCCACGTGAAGCTATGAGACAGCCTCCGTCGTGGGAGAGGGCTAGGCTGAGGGTGAATCGCAATATCAGAATCATGTGGGTCCGGTACTTGGGCCAACCCACCGAGAAGGCTACTCTGCGTCGATTGCCCTCGCAAGGTTCGCCATTTCGATGGCCGTGACCGCGGCGCTGTAGCCATGGTTGCCGCTCTTGCCGCCCGCCCTGTTGATGGCCTGCTCGACCGTGTCGGTCGTGAGTATGCCGAAGATGACGGGAAGACCTGAGGCCATACCGGCTGCCGCGATGCCCTTGGCGGCCTCTCCCGCCACGTGCTCGTAATGGTCGGTCTCACCTCGAATTACCGCGCCGAGGCAGACAACGGCGTCGTGCTTGTTCGCCGCTGCAAGTCGCTTTGCGGCGAACGGCACTTCGAACGAGCCCGGAACCGACACGACCGTTACGTCGTCGTCGGCCACGCCGTACTGGGACAGGGCAGAGATTGCTCCTTCGAGCAGGCGCGATGTGATGAAATCGTTGAATCGCGCGACGACGACCGCGACTTTCAGGCCCTCGCCCTGCAGGCTGCCCTTGAGTTCATTTGGCATCGCTGGTCTCCGGGATGTCGACGAGTGATGAATCGGAACCATTGACGTGAGTGTCGGACTCGTCAAGAAGGTGCCCAAGCCGAGTGCGCTTGGTCTCGAGATAGCGGCTGTTTTCCTTCGTCGGTTGGGCCTTGATCGGCACTCTCTCGACCACCTCCAGGCCAAAGCCGTCGAGGCCGCTCAGCTTGCGAGGATTGTTGGTGAGGATGCGCATCCTGCTGACACCCAGATCGTCCAGTATCTGTGCGCCGACGCCGTAGTGCCGGATGTCCGGAGCGTATCCAAGGTGAACGTTGGCGTCCACGGTGTCGAGGCCGAGGTCCTGCAGGTTGTAGGCCTTGATCTTATTGTGGATGCCGATCCCCCTGCCCTCCTGGCGCATGTAGAGGAAGACCCCCCTGCCCTCGCGCTCGATTGCCTGGAGGGCCAGATCGACCTGCTCCCCACAGTCGCAGCGCAGGCTCCCAAAGACATCTCCCGTGAGACACTCGCTATGCACCCTGACGAGTACGGGCTCTTCGGTCGATAAATCACCCAGGACGAGTGCCACGTGCTCGGCGGTGTCGACAAGGCTTCGGTAGGACGTGATCGTGAACTCGCCACGCTTGGCCGGTAGACGGGCATCCGCGACCCGCTCGATGATGCGCTCGTGCTCGCGGCGATACGCGATGATGCTCGCGATGCTAACGATGCCGATGCCGTGCTCTTCGGAGAACCGCAGCAGGTCGGGCATTCGCATCATCGTCCCGTCCTCGTTGACCAACTCGCAAAGGACACCGGAAGGGTCGAGTCCCGACATGCGGGACAGGTCCACGGCAGCCTCGGTATGGCCTGCACGCACGAGCACTCCGCCGTCGGTGTACCTCAGCGGGAAGACGTGACCCGGTCTGCCGAGGTCTTCCGGTTTCGTATCGGGAGAGACGAGCCTCTGCACCGTCACCCATCGATCGTGGGCGGAGACTCCGGTGGTGGTGCCTTCCAGCGCGTCGACGGAGATCGTGAAGGCCGTGCTCAGACGCGCGGTGTTGTCGCGCACCATCATGGGCAACTGCAGATCTTCGAGGCGTTGGGCGGTCAGTGGAACGCAAACGATGCCGCTGGAGTGACGGACGATGAAGTTGATGGCCTCGGGGGTCGCCTTCTCGGCGGCCATGATGAGGTCGCCCTCATTCTCGCGGTCCTCGTCGTCTACGACGATGACCATTCGCCCCATCCCGATCTCGGTAACTGCCTGGTCGACCGATATCTCCGGCATCGTTCCCTACCCCTGACTCCCTGTCGTCAACCGCTCGACGTACTTTGCGAGGATGTCGATCTCGATGTTGACGGCGTCTCCCACCCTGCGCGAACCGAATATCGTATGGTCGCGGGTATGTGGTATCACCGTGACCGAAAAGCCTATCTCGTCACAGTGTACAACCGTGAGACTCACGCCGTCCACAGCTATGAACCCCTTCTCAACGACATATCGCGCAACCTGAGGCGGCACGTCAATCCGCACCATGAGAGCTTCGCCGTCCGCTGATATATCGCTAATCGTGCCGGTCCCGTCCACGTGGCCTTGAACGATATGCCCGTCCAATCGACCGTCGGCGCGAAGAGGACGCTCGAAATTTACAGGGCTGTCGATACTCAAGTCACCGAGGTTCGTGCGTCTGAGCGTCTCGGGTACGACATCGACCCTGAAGTCGTCTTCTTCCAGCGAGGTGACGGTCAGACACACTCCGTTGACGCTGATGCTCCCACCGAGTTCCAGTGTGGGCATTACCGTGTGGGCGGCTATAGTCAGCCGTCCCTGACCGAACGATCTGACTGTACCGACTTCCTCTACGATTCCCGTGAACATAGTGCCTCCGAAAATACCCCCCGTCCAATCTCCCTGCCGCCATTCTCATGGTTGGTGGTGTCTGTGACAGCCCACATGAGCGATTCCTCTGAAAATAACCCCCAGCCAACCTCCCGTAGGGGCGATTCGCGAATCGCCCTTACCGCCATTTTCATGTTTGGTGGTGTCGGTGAAAACCGACATGAGCGATTGCTATGAAAAAAGATATGGTGAGTACGTTCGCCCTGAGCTTGTCGAAGGGCAGAATTGAGCCAGTCCCATTTTCATCCCCTTATGTGGCCTTCGTAAGGCCATGGTGATCCCCGTGAACATAGTGCCTCAGCAGTAACCTTCGATGAGCATGTCCCGTCCCAACCGCTTCCAACGCACTCGTTCAAGTTCGAGGGCGTCGGCCATCATCTCGACGCCCGCGCCTCCGACCGGCGATGGAGCGTTCGCACCGCCGATGACTGTGGGAGCAACGAACGCTACTACCTTGTCGACGAGGTCAAGGTCGAACAGGGCGCCGAGCAATGTTCCTCCGCCTTCCACCATTATGCTGGTGATGTCCCGCTCTTGCGCAAGGAAATTCGTGAGGACCTGTAGGTCAATATGCCCGTCTCTCAGGGTGAAGGGGCGTATGTCGACACCCTTGCGATGGTTCGAAGAACCAGAGCTGGCGACTTCCGGCCCCACGGCGATCAAGGTCTTGCCGGGCTCCGAGAGGAGACGCGCCGAGTCCGAAAGCCTACTACGAGAGTCCACGACCACGCGGAGCGGCTGGCGGGCCAGGGGGTTCCCGCGTTCGTCGCGGGCGGTAAGCCGGGGATCATCAGCCAGCGCGGTGCCGATGCCTACCATCACCGCATCGGAACGGGCACGCATCCTTTGGACGTGCCAGCGGGCCTTGTCACCCGTTATCCACTTCGAGTCCCCTGAGGGAGTGGCGATCTTGCCATCGAGGCTCATGGCGAATTTGGCTGTGATGAATGACCTGCCGATTGTAACGAACTTTAGCCACGCCTCAAGCTGACGCTGCACCGCTGCCGACTCCGCCCCTAGTTGGGTGCGAATTCCATCGGACTCCAACCGCTCCAGCCCCCCGCCTGAGACGACGGGGTTCGGATCGCGGAGGGCGACGTGCGCACTGGAAATCCCAGCCTCGATAATCGCGTCGGTACATGGCGGCGTTCGACCCAGGTGGTTGCACGGTTCGAGAGTGACGTGAAGCGTCCCGCCTTTCGCAAGGGATCCGGCCTGCTTGAGGGCGACGACTTCCGCGTGGTCGCCACCCGGCGGCTGCGTGTAGCCCTCGCCGACGATCTCTCCGTCCTTGACGATAACGGCCCCGACCGCAGGGTTGGGACTCGTCGAGCCGAGGGCCTGACGCGCGAGGGTAACCGCCCTTCGCATGTGGTTCATGGCCCTAGTCCGTGGAGGTCTCGTCCTTGAAATCCATGTACATGCGACTCGCTGTGGGTACGACCTGACCCTGGTACTTGCTGCCGAGACCGGGAGAGCCGTAGAGCTGCTCGGCGGGCGTCGTGAGCCGCAGGAACGAGAGCTGGCCTATCTTCATCCCCTGGTAGAGGGTGATGGGCAGGTTTGCGACGTTGCTCAATTCGAGCGTGAGGTGTCCCTTCCAGCCCGGATCGACGTAACCGGCCGTCGAGTGTATGAGCAGCCCTATTCGTCCCAGTGAGCTCTTTCCCTCCAGGCGTGCAACCAGATGCCCGGGTATCTCGATGTGCTCCAAAGTGGTGCCCAGCACGAACTCCCCCGGATGGAGAATGAAGGGATCGTCGTCCCCAGTCTCGACCATCTCGGTGAGGTCGGTCATGTCCTGGCCGATGTCGATGTAGGGACGGCGTGAGTTGCGGAAAACGAGAATCTGCGGGCCAAGGTGAACATCCACGCTCGCGGGCTGTATGCAGCCCTCTCCCAATGGATCGACGACGATGCTGCCGTTGTCGATCTCCTCTCGTATCGTTCGGTCGCTCAATACCATGCGCGTGTGTCCTGCCCAGCGGTCGATTTCGGGGTGAGGAGAATTGTAGCAATCAGCCAGCCACACGCGCAATGAGGCAGGTACGGTCGGAGTGAGCGGCCCATTCTTGAGTCACTATGTTTCCGCTCAGCGAACGCTCCGCTTGAGGGCGGCGACGACTGAGAGGAACAGGAGTTTGACATCCATCCAGGGACTGAGGGTCTCGATGTACAGGTTGTCATATCGCAGCTTGTTTCGAGGGTGCGTCTGTGCGCTCCCCCGCACCTGCGCCAGTCCTGCAACCCCGGGTCGCACACGCAGCCGCTCCGAGAAGGTTGGGACCTCCCGGCTGAACCGTTCGACCAATTCCGGACGCTCAGGACGCGGCCCAACGACACTCATCTCGCCCTTCAGGATGTTCACCACCTGCGGCAGCTCATCGAGATGGAGCTTGCGAAGGACGCGCCCAATAGGGGTGGCGCGGCGGTCACGCTCCTCTGCCCACACCGGCCCTGTCTCAGACTCGGCATCCATGATCATGGTGCGGAACTTTATGACATTGAAGCGGCTGCCGTTCCGACCCACTCGCTCCTGCACGTAGAAGATCGGACCGCGGTCTCCAATCCAGATGACGATGGGTATGCCGATCCAGAGAACCACGAAGAAGGGAAACAACGCAATGTGAGCCAATATTATCAGGGCGAGGTCAAAAGGCCGCTTGTACCCGTCGCGGATGACGACGGAGTCTCCTCCAATTTCCCTTGACGCCTTATGCGTCATAGCACCTCTCTCGCGGCGTCCACTGGCGCGTTGCGCGTTTTTCGTCCCATTGATCGCGATTGTATCTCCGGTACCGGAGGGATTCAACGTGAGCGTCCCGGCGCCCCCTGCTGGACACGCTCCTTCGCCTCACGTATTCTGTGTTTTGTAGAGAGAATACCAATACCGAGAGAGCAATTCGCCATGTACAAGATTGTCAGTCAGCGTCCACCGGGCGCGGCAGGAGGGCCGCCTTCCAACTACGACTTGGAGATGGAGGCCCTGGGGCAGCTTGATGTGGAGCTCAAAGAGGTCGCGACGGACGACGAGGACGAGTTCATCGCCGAGGCGCGCGACGCGGACGCGATATACGTCCACCGCTCTCAGCTGACGAGACGGGCGATCGAGTCTCTCGAAAAATGCAGGGTGATCTCGACCGGAAGCGTCGGTGTCGACAAGATAGACGTGGGAGCGGCCACGGAGTGCGGCATCCCCGTGACCAATGTTCCGGACGTCTTCATCGAAGAGGTCGCCGACCACACGATGGTGTTGATCCTCTCGATGTACCGCCGTGTGACCCTCATGGACCAGTTGTCCCGCGATGAGCGCTGGACACAGGGGCGCGGCGTGCTTTCCGCCTTTCCGCGCCTGTTCGGCATGACTCTCGGACTCATCTCCTTCGGCAATATCTCCCGCGCCGTGGCCCATCGGGCGGCCCCGTTTGGTCTGCGGATTCTCGCCCACGATCCCTATCTCAGCGAGCTTGCCATGACGAAGGCGGGAGTCGAGCCCGTGGGCATGACCGAGCTCTTACAGCGTTCCGACATCGTGTCGATGCACGCTCCCGCCACTCGCGAGACTCATCACATGATGGGCGAGGAGCAGTTCCGGCTCATGAGTCCACACTCGATATTCGTGAACACGAGCCGCGGAGACACCGTGGATGAGCAGGCCCTCATTCGCGCACTCGACGAGAAGTGGATTTCCGCCGCCGGTCTCGACGTTCTTGAGAAGGAACCACCGGACCTCGACAATCCGATCCTCAAGATGGAAAACGTCATTCTGTCGCCGCACGTCGGTTCCGCCTCGGCCCGCATGGACCCAGAACGCCGTCGCCGTGTCGGGCGCGAACTCGCACTCGTCCTTAGAGGCCGCTGGCCGCGCGCATGCGTGAACCCATCGGTGCTGCCGGATACCGACCTGGTCCGCTGGAAGCCGTACTCGATGGAGTGACCTGTGACATCCGGTACCGTCGCATATCTCGGGCCGCGGGGCACCTTCAGCGAAGAGGCAGCGATTCTCTATGTCGCGGATTCTGAGCACGTACCTTACCCGACCATCCGCGAGGCGGCCATGGCGGCCGAGTCGGGAATGACCGACGAGGCGGTCCTGCCCATCGAAAACAGCATCGAGGGTTCAGTGAACATGACCCTCGACTACCTCATTCACGACTCGACGCTTTCCATAGTCGGAGAGGTCATCCTGGCCATCCGGCAGTGTCTCATTGTTGTAGAGGACGCGCGCGCCGAGGACATCGAGACGATCCGCTCGCATCCCCAGGCCCTTGCGCAGTGCCAAACGTACCTGCAGCGGGAGTTCCCAGAGGCGGAACTCATCGCCTCGATTAGCACGGCCGGCGCGGTGGAAGAGGCGCTGGAAGAGGGAAAGTCTTCGGCGGCCATCGGCAACCGCCGTGCAGCGGAGCTGTTTGGCGCGACAGTGCTGCAGGACGGCATCGAGGACAACCCCAACAACATGACCCGATTCGTGGCGATGGGACGAAACCGTCCGCCTCGGACCGGCGACGACAAGACGTCCATATGCTTCGGGTTTGACGACGATGTTCCCGGACAGCTCTACACTGCCCTGGAAGAGTTCGCCCGCCAGAACATCAACCTGGCGAAAATCGAGTCGCGTCCTACACGTCACGAGTTGGGCAGCTATGTGTTCCTTGCCGACATGGCAGGCCACCGTGAGGACGATTCGGTATCAAGAGCAATCGAGGCGATGGAACGTCGCGTCTCCCTGCTAAAGGTCTTCGGGTCGTACCCCCTGCGACGCGCGCCGAAATCGACTACTGACGAGTCCTGATACCGAACAGGCGCAGCGATTCCGTCAGTTCCCGCACACATGCCTGGGGGTCTCGGTCCCCAAAGATGGTGAAGCGCAGGAGCATGTTGTTCATTCCGTAGCTGGTCAGCCACTGGGCGCCCTCCGGCTTGAGTGCCTCGCCGGACAGGACGTTGTCATTGAGTCGCGTGAGCACGGAACAGATATGCTCCACGTCTACAGATTCGTCCGCGAGCACGGCAATGTCTCGCAGGTGATGGTCGAGGTTGGCGGCGCGCCACTCCCTAGTCTCCTCAGGCGTATAGACGTGGCGGATGTTTCGACGCTCGATGCGGGCAGTATTCCTGCGCGCGCCCTTGCCGGCCCTTTTGAGTGTTGACTCGGACTCGTCGTCATACGCTAGGTACCACTTGCCGTCGACAACGGCCTGGCGCTTGGCGATCTCGACGCTGTGCCCGTCCACGTCGGTAACGATGCCCACGTGCAGCCGGACTGCGCTGTCGAATGAGAACGGGTCGCGCACCTGTACTATCGTGAGTTCCTTCGACTCCATCCTTTGATGCAGATCGCGGTAGCTCTGCTGGACGCTGTCCACTAGGGCTATTGAATTCGCATAGGCCCGGGCCACTTCACTGCCCTTGAAGAGCCTGACAATCTCCTCGATGGCCTCCAGCGTCTCGTCCTCACCCTTCGCGAACCGACCCGCGAGTTCACTTGCCGCCTCCACGAACAGGGAGCGGACTGCGTCCGAATCCGCCTGGCCCTGGATTTGGGCGTGAAGGTCCGGGTTGCCGCCGATGATCCTTGAGGTGAATGCCGCCAGGATGCTGTACGGGGGCGTGCTGTATCGCAGCGACTCCTCGAACGTGTACCCCAAGTCGGAGGCCTTCGCCAGGGTCTTGCCGAATACCAGGTAGGCATAGTGCGCGAGGGTCTGGACGAGCAGCATGTACTTGTCGTGTGTTTCTGAATCCGTTTCCTCGACGATCGCGCCTTGCGAGCGGAGAAGGGTCGTCATCCAGGAGTAGATGCCCTGATCGGTGCGTTCCGTTGGCACCATCATGAACGTCTGGCCGATGACATTCAGAACTGCCGGCCCGAAGAGCGGGTGGGTACCCAGAACTCCCACGCCTTCGGGGGCGTGCTTCAGCATTGCCGCTATAGTCCGAGTCTTCGTAGAGACCACGTCGAATACGGTCGCTCCGGAACTGAGACGCGGCAGGATTGCGGAGGCGGCAGCCTCGACCTGGTTCTCCGGAACGGCCAGCATCACCAGGTCGTAGTCGTCGAGCGCCAGTGGCGCGGAAGGAGGAGTCGCGGCCGTATCGACGGCGACCCAGTCGGCGAACTCACAGCCGTTCTCCAACCTTACTGCGTCGACCGGACAGGGCGTCTGTGTCAGTTCAGCCGCATGCTTGGCGTCCGGATTGTGGCCACGCGTATCACCTTCGCGGGCAAGAGGCTTGACGTCGGCCAGGGTGATCCGTCCGATGTCCGGTACCCTCCCAAACACGCGCTTGACAAGCCACATGCCGATGCCGTCGGCGCCGCCGACTACAAGGAGGTCTTTGGGGGATGCGCCATCTGTGTGTTTCATGAATTATGCGGTCTGAGGAGCCCTTCCGAACGGGGCGCAGCGCCCACAGTACGCGCTTGCGTATCTTACTTACCAACCTGAATCCGGTCAACGAAACGAAGGCGCATCACGAGGTACGACATGGCTAGTACTGGTTCTATATGAAGGTGATAGTCGAATAGGGATGTGCTCTATCCCCTCTCCCGTTGTGGGAGAGGGCTAGGGTGAGGGTGAAGCGAAAAATCAAGATCATGTGGAACCCCCACTAGTCCGTCAACTTCAATACGATGAACTGGCGGATGCCGCTATGTCCTCTCTCCCGTCGTGAACTGACAGGGGTAGGCAAAACGGATTTGTAGCTATGATCCAGCCCCGTATCCCTGTCATTCCGAGTGGAGCGAGGAATCTAAAATCCATAACCACAAGACCGGACAGCCGGTGCGGGCTTCTATCGTGACCAAGAGCGAAAACAGCGCAAGAACCCCCTATGTCAGCTATACGTTAGGACAAACACCTTAGAGAGTGTCTAAAAACTCCGTTCACCCTGAGCCTGTCGAAGGGTCGTTTGTGGTTCGACAAGCTCACCACGAACGGATCCGGCGGCCTATTGGACACCCTCTTAGATTCTTCGACTCCGCTGCGCTCCGCCCAGAATGACAGTGCCGGGGTTGCGTTCCAGTGAATGTAGCCCCTTTCCCGTCGTGAACTGTCAGGGGTAGGCAAAACGGATCTGTAGTTATGATCCGGCCCCGTATCCCTGTCATTCCGAGTGGAGCGAGGAATCTGAAATCCATAACCACAAGACCGGACAGCCAGTGCCGCGCTCATTTCGTGACTGAGAGTGAAACCGGCGAAAGAACGCCCGATGGTGGCTTTGCCTTATGACAGACACTTTAGATTCCTCGACTTCGCTGGGCTCCGCTCAGAATGACAGGGCCGGGGTTGCGTTCTGGCGAATGTAGACCCTCTCTCCCGTTCGCGGGGGAGAGACAAAGAGAGGGGGGTTCCCACAGTTACTCGAAAGCCTGTCGAAGGGCAATAATAGTCCCAACTGCCTCATGCGAAACCCTCAGATCAACCCCGCGTTGTCGCAGAATGCTTCCAGCATCTCTCGGGACTGGGATTCGTAGATCGGCGAATAGCCTTCAAATTCCCTGAGGTTGGTCTCCGCCTCCAACTTGGGATCGAACAAGGGGCCCATCAGCTCGTAATCGCCCGCCAATTCCCTGTTCCAGATTCGCAGCTCATTGAGGGTGAGTTGAGGCTCGAACTGAAAGCCGTAGGAAGTGCCGTAACGAAAGGCGAGGCTCTGTCTTCTGAACGTCCCGTCCCGGCAGAGCATGTATCCATAGGCCAGTTCCGTCGCTCCGGGCGGCACGGTGAAGCACTCTGCATGGAGGGTTGGGACCAGCGGAACGCGCAGCTTGCCGAAAACGGGGTCACGGCTCCCCTCTTCGGTGATCCAGATCTTTCTCAGACCGAACTCGTATCCACCGGTGGGCTCAACCTTCCCGCCCAGCGCCCGGGCCATGAGCTGTGCCCCCAGGCACACGCCGAACACCGGCACACCGGAGGCCATGGCATCGACGTAGTACCGACGCTCTGCTCTCAGCGCGGCATAGTCGTCGTTGGCCGATTGTGGCCCTCCAAGCACGACGATCAGATCGATCTTCTCCAGCGGTGGCGGATCGAACTGCGCGAATTCCGGAGCGCCTTCAAAGATTCTTACTTCGCAGAACTCGAATCCACGTTCGGCTAGGGTTGATGTGTAGTTTTCAGCCAGGGTCTCCGGCTCGGCATGGCGGACTATCAAGGCTTGTTTTGGCATGATTGGTTACTCGTTTACACCCTCGATTGCGGAACCAATGGTAATCGTGACTAATGTCAACGTCCGCCGGAGGTCGCTCGCAATGCCGTCACTCCATTGGGGTGGCTATTCTATAACAACCGCCAATTGTGACTAACCAAAGTGTGCGCCGCTGCCGGAATCTCCCTCGCCCCACGTGCACCGGCCAAATGAATTTGGACGCCTGAGGGTATAATGTGCACCGTTACAGGAGTGTTGCCGCATGAGTCAGAGCCATCCCGAACTCGGCGACGTGCTTCAACCCCACGAATCGCTGTGGGACTTAGTCCGGTCGCGCGGAATGGAGCGCCGCCGATTTCTCCAACTCATGATGGCCGGGGGTACCTCGGCCGTCCTCACCGCCTGCGGCATCGGGACCTCCCCTGGCGATCCGACCAAGTTGGCGTCGGAACGGACGGATGCTATCCAGACCTTGGCTTCCCCATGGTTCAAGGACCCCACGCCGTTCATTCAGCGCGAGGACAAGGGCCTGGAGGCCCGGCTGGAAGACATGCAGGGGATGATCACGCCGAACCGGCTGTTCTTTGTCCGCAACAATTCCTCGAGCGTGAGCTTGGACACCGCAGACTGGCGGCTCGCCGTTGAAGGTGACGCGGTGGACGATCCCCTGGAACTCACCTACGAGAACCTCATGAGCCTCCCCAGCCGCACTCTAATTTCATACCTCGAGTGCGCCGGAAATCACCGCGCCATGTTCGGTCTCCTGAAGGGGCAAAGGTCCTCCGGCACCCAGTGGATGACAGGCGCAATTGGCAACGGTGAATGGGTCGGCGTCGCGTTGCGCGATGTGCTGGCCCTGGCGGGCATTCACGCGAGCGCCGTCAGCGTGCTGCTTGTGGGCCTGGACAAGGAATCGCCTGAGGAGGGTTTCCGGTTCGTCCTGCCGGTGGAAAAGGCGATGCATCCCGACACCGTCCTGGCCTACGCGCTGAACGGGGAAACACTGCCCAAGGACCATGGTTTCCCGCTGCGCGCACTCGTTCCCGGCTGGGTGGGGAGCGCCAATATCAAGTGGCTTGGGCGCATCGTCGTGTCTTCCGAGCAGATGTGGACGCGCAACAATACAACCTCGTACACACTCATGGGTGATGACTATCCGCCTGAGGGAGAGTCATTGGGCAGCCCCGTGACGGAGCAGGTCATCAAGAGTGCTCTCGCCCTGCCCTGGCCTGCGGAGCTCTCGGCAGGACGCCGCCGCATCCACGGCTACGCACACTCGCCGGCGGGACCAATCTCACGCGTGCGGTGGAGTTCCGACTCCGGAGTCACCTGGAATGATGCGGAACTATCGGGCAGTCAACCGGACTACTCATGGGCGCGCTTCGAGTTCGTCTGGGACGCCGAGGCGGGCGACCGCACAATAATGACCCGCGCCACCGATGCCGAGGGCAACACCCAACCCGACGAAGTGCCGTTCAACGAAAAGGGCTACCTGTTCAACCAGCCGTTGCAGCATCCGATTCGAGTCGTCTGATCCTCCACATGAACGGCAGTGAAGTCGAGTTCTTGGACGGCGCTGCCCTACTTGATCGCATACTCGTCTTCCCTTTGAAACAAGAAGGGCGAGGAGCAGTCGTTGCTCCTCACCCTATATACGGAGTCAGCGCTTCAGCCTAGATCCCTACTTGATCACCTCCTTTGCCTTTCGGCGCGGACCGATGAAGAGGAAGACCCCGAAGGTCGCCGTCAGCGCCCCGATGATCCCGGTGGCCAGCAACAGTGCTCCGCCGGGAGAGTAGTCACCCGTCACAGGTGGTGCGGGTTCAGGTGTGGGTTCAGGTGCGGGACTCTCCTCCACCTCGTTGGTCTCCTCTTCCGCCATGGGCGCGGCATGGAGCGTCAGGAGAGCCGTGGCATCCGCGGTCCAACCGTGAGTCTCCTTGCTCAGATCGTTCATTCCTACAATCCCCGCGTGGACCGATCTCATCCCTTCGCCCAAACCCTCCGATAGTGCTGCCTCTCCACCACCCAGGCACGGGACGGTCGCCGTTGTCTCGTCGTTCGTTTCCGATCCGGAATCGAATACCAGCGCCGTGACCGGATCGCCGAAGGAGAGCACCCCGTCGTCTGCCGTCAAACTTCCCGTCGCGCGGATGTACGCGTCGTTGGTGCAGGCAAACATTCCCACTACCGTCACGTCCGCTCCGGCGACTCCATACAGCTTCTCCGCCGTGAAGGACCCGCCGGGGCCGATCGGGCCGCCGCTGTCGATGGCGTATACCCAGACCACTCCGGGCCTCGTGCTGAGCGTGGCAACCAGGTCGCCCTGCACACCACCCTCAGCCAGGTCGTCAATGCCGTCCAGCTCTGTTGGGCTTTCGTAGTGGAACACGTCAACTGCGGGGTCATGCACTACCACGACCGGCGGGGTGATCGGCTGTCCGCCCGTGAGGTTCTCGAGCGTGAGGCCGAATTCGACGGACTCAGGAGCAGTTTCCCCGGCAGGAGTCACAAAGATCTGCATCCCGGGGCCGTCCCACCCGTGGTCCTCCTTGGAAAGATCGGCCTCTCCGACAATGCCTGGGTGAATCGCAATCTTGCCCTCGGCAAGTCCGTCGGACAGGCCGGCCGCCTCTCCTCCGAGACAGGGGACGGTGGCCCTCGTCTCGTCATTCGCCTCCGTACCGGCGTCCCACACGGCCCCGGACGACATCGCGAATCTCCCACCGTTCGCTGACAGACGCGCTGTCGCGTAGGTGATCGCGTCGTTGGTGCAGGCAAGCATCCCGATGACGCTCACATAGTCGCCGGGAGAGGCCGTTACGCCCGTCTGGGTAGCCTCGGAACCGGGTGGCAGCGGGCCTTCCACGTCCATGATCGTAGCGGACTTGACCCCTTCCCACTCAGCGACCGCAGCCGCGAAGCCGGAGGGATCGCCCGACTCGGCGAGGGCAGGCAGACCGCTGATGGCCTCCGGGTCCTCGGGTAAACTGACGAGCGAACCCGTGTGAACGATGATGACCGGCGGCGTAATCGGCTGGCCCCTCATCACGTTTCGAACCGTTACGTCAAGGCCCGAACCGTCGTCGGCGGCTTCCTGGGCATGGACTACCTGGGTAGAAAAGAAAATAACAATCGCGGCAATGAATACTGTGGTAAATGGTCTTGCCATGCTAGCTCTCCTTGAGTGCTGCTTTATTCGTACTGGCCACTTAGGAAAATCCCATAGAACCTCCAGATTCGTTCTTGCTTAATCAAACGACCGGCCTTTTATCGCGTTAGCGATTGCAATGTGTCTCAGCTACGAACATAGCCCGCCGTCCCACTGATCAAAACGATGCAGCTGGATGGATGAAAAGGAGATGGAAACGCCGAAAAGCGTGACTGCACGCGACCCCAATGTAGGTCGCATAGTGAACGTGGTTTAGCGGAGAAAAGGGGGATGGAATGCGCGACGGCACTGCAGTACCAGAGAGAGGCACGCCGGACACGAGACGCTAGGTCACGCGGACGTGTGAGGAAGTGGTTGGTAGCGCATACGGGATTCGAACCCGTGATCTCCGCCTTGAGAGGGCGGTGTCCTAGGCCGCTAGACGAATGCGCCACGCTCATCGGCCTGGCTGGGGATAGAGGATTCGAACCTCTGCTTACAGATCCAGAGTCTGTCGTCCTACCACTAGACGAATCCCCAACTTAGCCCAAATCATACCATAATGGTCAAGTCCGTTCAACAGGATTCGTAGCGGGGGAACCCCGAATCCGTTGACAAGGTGTTAACCCTGCCGATAGTATCTGTTGTTGGAGCAGTAGAAATTTGCAGCGTGGTGATAGATGCTAAAGATTAGACTCAGACGTGTCGGGGCGAAGAAGCAGCCCTCATTCCGTGTCGTCGTCGCCGATTCCAGGGAGGCGCGAGACGGTAAGTTCGTCGACCACCTCGGCCACTACAACGCCCGGCAGGACCCGCCGGAAGTCGTCATTGACGAAGAAAAGGCCATCAAGTGGCTCCGCGTCGGTGCTCAGCCGACCGAGGCCGTCGAGGGCATCCTCCGGCGAATGGGCACCCTCGACAAGGTGAAGGAAGAGGCTTGAAGGAACTCGTCGAATACATCGCATGTTCCATAGCGTCCAATCCCGATGAGGTCCGCGTGACCGAAGAGGGCGACGACGAACGCGTCTACGTACGTCTCGAGGTGGCGCCCGAGGACAAGGGCAAGGTCATCGGGCGAGACGGTCGTGTAGCCCAGTCCATCCGATCTCTCCTGCGCGTAGCGGCGGTCAAGCAAGACGTTCACACCGTTCTCGAGATCGAATAAGCTCCCCGACATCAGGTAGTTGACTCGATCAGAGCGCAATGAGGCGCACACCGTGATTGCCGATGACCACGTCGTTGTCGGAAACATCATCGGCGCATGGGGTCTTCGAGGCGACGTCAAGGTCGAAGCCCAGAGCGACTTCCCCGATAGATTTATCCCCGGCGGCGTCGTTTACATGGACAACGACCGCTGCGTCATTCTCCGGGTGCATCAGCACAAGGTCGGCTTCGTAGTCGGTCTCGACGCGGTGCCCGACCGGACGGCGGCAGAGCGACTGCGTGGCAAGCGGCTGACCGTTCCCACCTCTGAGATGCCTGAGCTCGACCGTGGCACCTTCTTCTACTTCGACATCATCGATATGGCCGTGCAGACGGCGGACGGCGACGAGCTTGGCCGGGTCGCCGAGATAATCTCCTCAGGCGGCAATGACGTCTACCTAGTCCGTGGAGACGGGGGAGAGGTGATGATCCCCGCTGCGCGTGAGTATGTTGACGAAATCGATGTCGAGCGCGGCGTCATGACGGTGTCCCTTCCTGACGGATACCTCGATGCCATGCGCAAGCAGTAGTCCCATTTTTTGACCGTTACTAACGCCCGTGCTAGAATCGGGCCACTGAGTTTGAGTGAAGGAGGCCTGAGTTGTCGGGTCACTCAAAGTGGTCGACCATCAAGCACACGAAGGGCGTCAACGACGCCCGGCGCGGGAAGCTGTTCACCAAGCTAACGAAGGAAATCATCGTCGCCGTTAAGCAGGGCGGCGCCGATCCCGACGCCAACTTCAAACTGCGCATGGCTGTCCAGCGTGCCAAGGACCAGAACCTTCCCGGCGATACCATCGACAGGGCGATAAAACGTGCGTCCGGCGAGGGTGCCGACGGCGCGCAAATGGTTGAAGCGACCTACGAAGGCTACGGCCCCGGGGGAATCGGCATACTCGTCGAGGTCTTGACCGACAACAGGAACCGGACGGTATCCGACGTGCGGTCGACTCTCACCAAGGGTGGGGGGAACCTCGCGAACTCAGGCGCCGTGGCCTGGCAGTTCGACCAACGCGGAGTTGTGATTGCCGAGGCGGACGACGATGACGCCGAAGACCTCGCCCTGGCGGCCATTGACGCCGGCATCATAGACTTCGACGCCGACGAAGGTGTGGTCAGCTTCTTCGCGACCCCGTCGGACCTCGAGAGCGTACGAGAAGCGCTCGACGATGCGGGTGCCTCGATACGGTCCTCCGAGCTGTCTATGGTCCCACAGAACACCGTGGAGCTCGAAGATAGAGAAGCTGTGCGTACGCTCAGGCTTCTCGACCAGCTAGAAGAGCTTGACGACGTGCAGAGGGTGTTCTCGAACGCCGACTTCCCGGACCAGGTGCTCGCTGACTACAGTCAGCAGTCATAGGCTTCACGGCCGAGCCTGTGGGAGGACGCTGCATGGGCGCTCCCCTGCCCTTTCCAGGCCGACATTCCGCAGGATGAGAGGATCGCCCCAGTGCGAGTGCTCGGAATCGACCCCGGAACGTACCACCTCGGAGTAGGCGTGGTCGACTACGACGACGATCCGCACCACGTGTATTCGGCGATCGTCAGCCCCAAGAGGAGCAAGAAGCTCCCGGAGCGTCTGGCGCATCTCTATGAAGGCCTGAGCCAGATCGTCGCTCAATGGTCACCTGATGAGATGGCGATCGAGCAGCCGTTCGCTTCCAAGAACGTCAGCTCCGCGATGGCGATCGGACACGCGCAGGCGATAGCGATGCTCGTCGCCGCCCAGAACCAGATGCCCACAACGACATACGCCCCGCGCCAGATCAAGCAGGCCGTGACCGACTACGGCGGAAGCTCCAAAGAACAGGTCAGGGAGATGGTCGCCGTCATGTTGGAAATGCACGGTGAGATCGAACAGTCGGACGAGTCCGACGCACTGGCCGTAGCCCTATGTCACGTACACGCCACTCAAGCCTCCGAACTCGTATTCCTGGACTGATCAATTGATTACTTCCCTATCAGGCACGCTGTCTTCGGTTGGACTCGATTGGGTCGAAGTCTCGGTCGGTGGCGTGGGCCTACGGGTGAACGTGCCCTCTTCGCTCATAGACGAGGTCGGTCAGGTGGGCGACGGAGTGAAGCTCTTCACGTCGCTTCAGGTCAAGGAGGACAGCCTCACCCTGTACGGCTTCCCAAACTCCGACGGTCGGCAGGCCTTCGAGGCCCTGCTCGGCGTCAACGGCGTTGGCCCGCGACTCGCCCTTTCCATCCTGTCGAGAATGGCCCCGGAGACCCTCGCTCTCGCCGTGGCGACCGAGGACCCGTCGGAATTCAAAGGCGTATCGGGAGTCGGCGCCAGGATTGCGCAGCGGATCGTTTTGGAGCTCAAGGGCAAGCTAGAAATCGAAATGACTGCCGCCCCGACAGCACGACCCGACGCCGAGCTGACGGAAGCGCTCACGGCGCTGGGCTACAGCATGTCCGAGGTGATGGAAGCAGTTGCGAGCCTCCCACGAGACGAGCCGCTGGAGTTCGAAGACAAGGTGCGTCACTCCCTCGAATACCTGGCAGGTGTGTAGCACGACATGACCTCCTACGACGACTGGGCGGATGTCTACGATTCGATCTACGCCTACGTCCGGGAGGACATCCCCTTCTACGTGCAGGAAGCGTTACGTTCGGGCGGCCCCGTTCTTGAACTGGGGTGCGGTACCGGACGCGTGACCGTGCCCATCGCACAAGCCGGCATAGATATCGTCGGACTGGACAACTCGGAAGGAATGCTGGAACGTGCCAGGGGCAAGGCACGAGAACTCGAACCGGGACATGGCAGCATCGACCTTCAAATGGGAGACATGCGAGAGTTCTCGCTTGGCCGGACATTCCCGCTCATCATCGTACCTTTTCGCGGATTCCTTTCGCTGCTCAGTGTGGAAGACCAGGTCACTTGCCTGACCAGCGTCAAAAGCCACCTCCAACCGGATGGACGGCTCATATTCAACATCTTTGTGCCCGACCCGCAAATGCTCGTTGAAGACGAGGACGCCGCCTTCCACCTCCGCGATGTCGCCGATCCCAACACCGGCCGCACGTCGATCGTGTGGCAGCAGACGAGAGTGGACAACCACAACCAGGTCCTGTCCATCAGGCTCATCGTCGATGAGACCGACCAACAGGGCAAGGTGGGAAACAGGTTCTACTGTGACTACCAGATACGATACGCCCATCGATACGAGACTCTGCACCTGCTCGAAAGGTGCGGATTCGAAGTCGTCGACCTCCACGGGGACTTCGACGGAACACCCTTCGACGATGAAAGCGGAGAAATGGTCTGGGTTGCAACGGCCCGCAATCCCTGACGGAGATTCTCCCCCAGCCCAAGTGGCCAGACACCGCGAATTGAAGGGTGACTTGGCGCACCCCCCACCTTCAAATGGACTCCACGCCTGCCCTAACCAATGAACGGGCACTTTGCTAAAACGAATCCAATTTGACGCACGAGAACACATGCTCTAATCTGTGTTCCTCTAAGGGTTCATCATTTGACGGCTCCCCGCAACCCGAAAATCTGTTGGAGGAAGACTGATAACACCGCACGAAAATTCTACACTTCTGTAGGACTCTCAAATCGTCTCACGACCCATCATCTGCCGACTGCAAGTCACTGATTCAGCCTGGAGTGACTCGGCTGTACGGACGAAGTCGAACGAGACCATGTGAGATTCGGAAGGCATCTCAATTTGTTTCCCACTCTCAGACCGTCTCATGCCCCCAGAAATTCTCCCATTCTCAATACCTCTCACTTTCTCAATCCGTCTCATCCCCGCAGATTTTCTCCCATTCTCAAATCGCCTCACTCTCTCAATCCGTCTCATTCCCCCAGCATTTCTCCCACTCTCAAAACCTCTCACTTTCTCAATCCGTCTCATCCCCGCAGATTTTCTCCCACTCTCAAAACCTCTCACTTTCTCAAACCGTCTCATTCCCGCAGAACATCTCCCATTCTCAATTCGTCTCACTTTCTCAAACCGTCTCATCCCCGCAGAAATTCTCACATTCTCAAGACCTCTCACTTTCTCAAACCGTCTCATCCTCGCAGAATTTCTCCCACTCTCAAAACCTCTCACTTTCTCAATCCGTCTCATCCCCGCAGATTTTCTCCCACTCTCAAAACCTCTCACTTTCTCAATCCGTCTCATCCCCGCAGATTTTCTCCCACTCTCAAAACCTCTCACTTTCTCAATCCGTCTCATCCCCGCAGATTTTCTCCCACTCTCAAAACCTCTCACTTTCTCAATCCGTCTCATCCCCGCAGATTTTCTCCCATTCTCAATTCGTCTCACTTTCTCAAACCGTCTCATGCTCGACTCCCGCCCCTCACAGCTCGGGGAGCCATCCTCCAACGCTGAAGATGTCGCCTTTTCTCCTCTCCCGTCGTGGGAGAGGGCTAAGGTGAGGGTGAATCGTCACATCAAAATCATGTGGAACCGGTACTAGGCCGCAACACGGTACAATGTGTGTATCGGCTATATCGGATAAGATTGGGATCAAGCGTCCGAGCCAAGCAGAGCCACCAGCAACAAAGGGAACGCCCGTGCCCGCATTTGAAATCGTTTCGGACTTCAGGCCCACCGGGGATCAACCGGACGCTATCGAACGCCTGGTAAGGGGTTCCGGCAACGACCTGCACCACCAGTCCCTCATGGGCGTGACCGGCAGCGGCAAGACCTTCACGATGGCCTGCATCGTCGAGCAGCTCCAGCGTCCCACCCTCGTCCTCGCCCACAACAAGACCCTCGCCGCCCAGCTCGCAACCGAGTTCAAGGAGTTCTTACCCAAGAACTCCGTCGAGTACTTCGTGAGCTACTACGACTACTACCAGCCCGAGGCCTACGTTCCACGCACGGACACCTACATCGAGAAGGACGCCGACATCAACGAGCAGCTCGACAAGCTGCGTCACGCAGCCACTCGCTCGCTGCTGACACGGCGAGACGTGCTCATCGTCGCCTCCGTCTCCTGCATCTTTGGACTTGGTTCGCCCGAGGAGTACCAGAACTTTGTCGCGTCAGTCCGCAAGGGGGAGATACGAAGCCGGCAACGGCTCATGCGCCAGCTCGTGGACATGCAGTACGACCGCAACGACTTCGACCTCGGTCGGGGCCGCTTCCGCGCGCAAGGCGACACCATAGAAATACTTCCCGCATACGAGAACGAGGTCGGCATCCGCATCGAGTTTTGGGGCGACGAGATCGACCGCATCATACAGGTCGATCCTCTGACAGGGGAGGTCCTGGCGGAGCGCGACGAGATCGAGATCTACCCTGCAAAGCATTTCGTTACCTCGGAGGAGAAGCTGCGGCAGGCGATTGAGGACATTGAGAACGAACTGCAGGAACAGTTGGACCACCTCAGGACTGCGGGCAAGATCCTCGAGGCCCAGCGTCTGGAGTCGCGAACGAATTACGACCTGGAAATGCTCCGCGAGACGGGCTATTGCGCGGGTGTTGAGAACTACTCCCGTCACCTCGCCCAGCGCACGGCGGGAAGCACGCCATACACCCTGCTCGACTACTTCCCCGACGACTTCCTGCTCTTCGTCGATGAGTCGCACATGACGCTTCCACAGGTTCGCGCGATGTACGGCGGCGACAAGTCACGCAAGGAAGTGCTGGTCGAATACGGCTTCCGGCTCCCCTCCGCCCTCGACAACCGACCTCTCAACTTCGGCGAGTTCGAAGAGCGCGTCAATCAGGTCATCTACGTCTCGGCCACGCCGGGCCCCTATGAGTACGAGCATTCCCAGCAGATGGTGGAGCAGGTGCTGCGTCCGACGGGGCTGACCGACCCGATCGTCGAGGTCAAGCCAACCACCGGCCAGATCGACGACCTGCTGCACCAGATTCGTGTACGCACCGAGCGTGGACAGCGGTGCCTGGTTACCACACTGACAAAACGCATGGCCGAAGAGCTGGCCGACTACCTCAAGGAGGCCGGCATCCGGACGCACTATCTCCACTCCGAGGTCGACACGCTCGAACGAAGCGAGATACTGCGCGACCTGCGGCTGGGCGTGTACGACGTGATCGTGGGCATCAACCTCCTGCGCGAGGGCCTTGACCTGCCGGAGGTGAGTCTCGTGGCGATCTTGGACGCCGACAAAGAGGGGTACCTCCGCTCAAAGACTGCGCTGATCCAGACCATCGGCAGGGCGGCGCGTCACATTGACGGCAGCGTAATCATGTACGCCGACCGCATAACCGACTCGATGAAGCAGGCCATCGACGAGACATCGCGACGCCGGGTCATGCAGGAGGCGTACAACCAACAGCACGGAATCACGCCCCAAGGGATTCAAAAGACGATCCACGACATTACCGAGCGCGTAAAGGCAATTGCCGAGACGAAGACCCCTTACGCTGCCCAGGGCGACATACCGAAGGACGATCTCACGCGGCTCGTGAAGGACCTCGAAAAGCAGATGAAGGAGGCGGCGCAGAACCTCGAATTCGAGAAGGCCGCTCTCCTCCGCGACCAGGTCATAGACCTACGAAAGGTCATAGCCGACGATGTCGTGAAGATAGATAAGTCGACGTGACGGGGACCCTGATTCATTTGACGGCATATTGGCGTCACACTACAATAGACTTGATACGCCCTACTTGATACGCCCTATGGGAGGACGATGATGGCAGAAGCGGCAGCGACCCTAACCAAAGAAGAAGTAATTGAGGCCCTGAAGGATGTATACGACCCGGAGATCCCGGTCAACGTCGTCGACCTCGGTCTGATTTACGACTGCGAGGTGCAGGACGGCGGCACGGTCGATATCAAGATGACCCTCACATTTCCCGGCTGCGGCATGGGGCCATACATCGCCCAGCAGGCCGAGTGGCGCATCGCCGAAATCGACGCCGTCGAGGACGTGAACGTCGAGATGGTCTTTGAGCCGCCCTGGAGCCCGGACCTCATTACCGAGGACGGCAAGCTCCAACTCGGTCTCGACTGAACGAATTCTCAATCAGCCGAACGATAGAATTGATTTGTAGAGACGCCTCTCAAGGCGTCTCTTCGACTGTCAGAAGATGACAAGAACGCAAGAATCTGTACAAGCCGTTCAACTTGAGCCTGTCGAAGGGCGGTTCATGGTTCGACAAGCTCACCACGAACGGTCCACCTGGAGACAACTCTTATGACCCAGTCCCATCAAGGGCACAGCCACGGCGGCGGTCCCCCGGACGCCAATCAGGCAGCCCAGGCGCGCGCCCGGATCGAGGGGATGAAGCGCCAGTTCGAGCAGAAGAAGGCCATCGCCGACAGCCTCTCTGAGATCAGGCATAAGATCGGCGTCTACAGCGGCAAGGGCGGCGTCGGAAAGACCACGGTCGCCGTGAACCTCGCCGTCACGCTCGCCCAGCAGGGCGCTAAGGTAGGGATTCTCGACGTCGACATCGACTGTCCCAATGTGATCCGCGCCATGCGCGTCTCGGAGCCGCCGACGGTGGGTGAAACGAATCGCATGATCCCCCCTGAGCAATTCGGTGTGAGCGTCATGTCGATGGGCTTTTTCCAGCAGAACGAGAACGAGGCAACAATCTGGCGCGGGCCCATGATCCACAACGCCATCAACCAGATCCTCCAGACTACCATCTGGGGCACCCTCGACTACCTCATCATGGACCTCCCGCCCGGGACCTCGGACGCGCCCCTGACGATCATGCAGGCGCTGACCATCGACGGGTTCGTCGTTGTCACCACTCCGCAGGACCTCGCAAAGGTGGACGCCACCCGCTCCATCAACATGATCAAGACGATGCGTGTGGATGTTCTCGGCGTCGTGGAGAACTTCTCCGGCGACATCTTCGGTTCCGGCGCCGGTGAGGAGCTGGCACAGGAGCTCGATCTCGCATTCCTCGGCAGGACCGAGATGAGGTCGGACTACAAGGACGTCTCCCGGCCGACCGTGCTGACCAGCAAGGCAGTCCGCAACGAGTACCGCCGCATAGCAGAATCTATGGAGGAGGCGATCAGCAGCCTGGCGGCCTAGTACCGTTTCAATCTGAATGTGACGAACAGCCAGATGCCGATCTATCCCCTCTCCCGCCGTGGGAGAGGGCTAGGGTGAGGGTTCTCTTTGGTGGTGGACCAGAATCTAATGGAACCGCTACTAGGCTCCTACCCCACCGACTGATAGACCTCGTCGAGCCAGACGACCATCTCCGCTGTGGCGTCGTTGCTGGGGCCTTCCGTTCCGACGGACGCCCACCAACCTTCGGACGTCTGCTGCTCAACGATGTTGTTCCCGATGTTGATGGCCATATCCCGGTACTTCTGCTCGCCGCTGAGGGTGTAGAGTACCGACGATGCCCAGGCGACCTTCCCCGCGCGGAGCAGCCTCAGGAGGTTGTCGGTCGCGGTCTCCGCGAAGAGCATGTACCGCTTGGCGAGCTCCAGCCACTGCGTCTCGCCGGTGGACTGGTAGAGCCGCGCCAGAAAGCCGCCCGCAATGCCGGGATGGAAGAAGTACTGGTCGCCCTCCTCGGCGTTCACCAGGATGTACCGGATGGGGTCCGACGGGTCAACATCGGTGACAAGACCGTCGCCCGGAGTCATGACCGTGTACATGACCTCCGGGTAGTTCGGCTGCTCGTCCATCATCCGCTGCATCCACCTGCCTACGCCCCTCGCCACGTCGAGGCGGCTCGCATACAGGGCGGCCTGCCCGCAGCCGCTGACGACCCACAGGTCCTGCTTGGTCGTCGTACTCCGCTCCGTACGGCTCGAATAGAATCCGCCGCTCTCCTCGTCGTAGAAGTCCATCAGGAAGTCCATACCGCGCTGAGCGAGATCGAACTGCCCAAGTCGCTGAGCGCCGAGGATCACCCAGATGTTGAAGTAGGCGTAGAAGTATCCCGACGTGAAGTCGGTGCGCGGTCCGAAGTCGCCGTCCGGGCCCATGCCGTTTCTACGTATCCAGGAGCACAGGCGATTCGCGGCATTCGTCTGACCGCAGACCTGCAGGGCCGCGGGCACCTTGTAATAATCACCTACGGTGCCGTCACCGAAACTGCCGTCATCACGGAGTTGGCTGAGCAGGTACCTGCAACCCGCGTCCCTGGCATCTCTGTATACGCTCATAGTGCCCTCGACTCGAACTCGGCTCCCTATTCCGGCGGGTAGTCCATCACCAGCCAGATATTGTCGACCATTGGTTGAAGCACGCCCGACTCGACCTTGTCCGTTAGTTCGACAATGGCTTCATTGAAGGTTGTCCGGACGCCCGCCTCTTTGCCCTTCTGGATGACGTAGCCGTTGAGGTAGTCGATTTCCGTCCGCCGACCCTTGGCGAGGTCTTGCGCCAATGAAGGGCGGCCGGTGCCGATCTTGTGGGCGTCCTCCGCCAGTTTGCGTGCGACCTCCGCACGAACGGCCGGGTCGGTGCGCGCCTCGACGAAGTCCAGCGCGGGCACCGATCCGATATTTTCGATTGCCACCCCGTGCGCCGTCCCAACCGCCACTACTTCGGCGGCAAGCAGCATGGAGAGATCGAGGGTCACAGGATTCAGCCTCATGCCTGCCGATGACTGCCCTGTTATGCCGCACACCGAGTTCGCCATGCTGTTTGTGACGATCTTCGCCCACCGTTCTCCCAGCAGATTCGTCGTGGTCGCGACCTCGCCGCAGTCTTCGAGTATCTCGCCCAACATGTCGAGGCGAGGTGAGTTCACGTTGGTGGGGTCGCCCAGGGCGAAGGAGCGTCTGCCCCTCTCCTTGCTGGTCCGTTCCACGTGGCCAGGACCAACGGTGGTCGCGCCGATGGTGACGATGCAACCGATAACGCGGTCCCATCCCACGATTCCGGCGATGATGTCCTCGTTAATACCGTTCTGCGCCGAGACGATCACCCCTCCGGGCGCCAGATGCGGCTCCACGAGCGTGGTTACCCAAGCCGTATCGTACGACTTGACCGAGACGAAGATCACGTCGTACTGGTTCGTCGTCGCCGAAAGCTCACCGATGTGCATAGCATTGGGATGGGCGGTGAAGGCACCCTCCATCGTGGTGACGGTCAGGCCGTCCGACTTGATCTTGTCGATATGAGCGGGCCAAGCGTCCACGACAGTTACGTCGCGTCCTGCCCTCGAGAGATAGCCCGCGAGCGTACCACCGATGGCGCCCGCTCCCATGAACATGATTTTCTTCGTCATCTATTTGGTGCTGCTCCTATGAACGTAGTAGCTTGCTTCCCCCTCGACACGAAGAACTAATGGCAGTCGTCGATAGTGGAGGTGGAAGACTAGCGGTCACAATCTCAACTTATCCGGACAGTAGTTGTCAAGGTCGATGGGGTCGCGCCGGGGTCAGCGAATGCCACCGCTATTGCATATGCCCGACATTACGGAATCACTGGTGCCCCATGCCTTCGTATGGATGTTCCCCTTCTAGTGGGTCGCCTTCTACAAAGCGGCTGGCGCGGAAGTCGCGGATTGGGTGATCTTCGCTTTCGCCGTGGAGGACGAGTTCCGCCACCATCCGGCCAACTACGGGCGAAAGCTTGAACCCGTGGCCGCTGAATCCCACGGCCCAGTGCAGACCTTCGACGACCGCCGACCTGTCCAAGATCGGGTTGCCGTCGGGTGCCATATCGTAAATCGAGCCGTATCCTCCCATGGGTGTTGCCGCTGCGAATTCCGGGATGCGGGAATTTGCCCGGTCCCAGTATCTGGTGATCGTGTCGTGATCGGCGTTAAGGGCGAACCCATCCGGGTTCACGACCTCGCTCAGGTCTTTCTTCGACTCGCCGCCCACCAAGCTCTTGTACCCCGCATTCATCCGAACGTACATGCCGGTTGTGTAGTCGATCACGATGGTGGTAAGAGACTCCAGCGACGGCGGGCGTCGCAGGTGCACCATCTGCACCCGGATCGGTGTAATTGGCAGCGGTTCGCCGAGCGGTACGGCCAGCTTGTTGCTCCAGGGTCCCGTCGCCGCCACGACGGTGTTCGTCTCGATCAACCCGTCTTCGGTCTGCACACCGACTACCCGACCTCCGGCAACCCTGATGCTCTCAACCGCGCATTCCGTCCGGATAGCCGCGCCACGACTTTGGGCCTGTTCGGCGAATGCGTAGGTCGTTGCCATGGGATCGGCGTGCCCGGCGTTCGGCTCGTATACACCCAGGACGATGCCGTCGAGATGAACTTGGGGAACTATTTCGGTGATCTCAGCGGGTGTGAGGGTATGGATGTTCACGCCGAGCTCACGGTTCATCTCCACGTTTGCTCGCGCGGCCTGCTCGTCCTGCTCACCGAAGAGCAGCAGCCTGCCCGTCTCCGTAAACCCAGCGTCCCCGCCAATTGTGTCCTCGAAGTTACGGAATACCTGCGCAGCCTCCGCCGCCATCTTTACCAGCGTCGGGTGGAGGTAGTGTTCGCGCACCATGGACCCGGAACGTCCGGTGGCGCCACTGGCCAGGTGACCCCTTTCGATCAACTGGACTTTCCCCGCTCCCATGCGGGCCAGGTGCATGGCTATGCTCGTGCCGTTGACGCCGCCGCCAATGACGACCACATCTGCTGAGCTATTGGGCATGCTTCACTCTCTCAGGGTGCAGGCCACGGGGTTTCCATACAATATTGGCAGCGTCTTCTACGTGACGAGCTTTACCAAATCTCGCCCTTGGCGTAGAGTTTTTCCGCAGGACCAATCAGCTTCGGGTCGGGCTTAGCAACTCTGCTCTCCACGTCGTTGTCGGATTCTACGCTGCGCAACACGTAACGCATGCATGCCAGGCGGGCGCGCTTTTTGTCATCGGACTTTACGACGACCCAAGGCGACGCCTTCGTATCGGTGGCGGCGAACATCGCCTTCTTCGCCTCCGTGTAATCGTCCCACCGGGGCAATGACCGAACATCGACGTCGCTCACCTTCCACTGCTTGAGCTCGTCTTTAGCGCGGGAGATGACACGCCTGAGCTGCTCCTCCCGGCTCACGGAAAACCAGAACTTGTATATCTGCATGCCTTCGTTGATGAGCATTTCCTCGAACATGACGGTGTCTCTGAGAAAGCGCAGGGTCTCTGCCGGAGTGCAGAATCCCATTACCGGCTCTACCACTGCCCTGTTGTACCAGGAGCGGTCAAAGAACACCATCTCCCCTTTGGTGGGGAGGTGCTCGACGTACCGCTGAAAATACCACTGCCCTCGCTCCCTATCGGAGGGTGCAGGAAGAGCCACGATCGAGGCGTCTCTGGGATTAAGGTGTTCCATGAAACGTTGAATCGTCCCGCCCTTGCCCGCGGCGTCCCGGCCCTCAAATAGAAAAACGATGCGCTGGCCGGATTCCTTGACCCACTTCTGCATCTTGAGCAATTCAATCTGCAGCTTGGCCTTGTCGGACTCGTACTTCCTCGTTGACAGCTTTGTTGGATAGGGGTATGTATCGCTGATGATCTCCCCGGGCAGGGCGGCCTCAACCTTGCGCAGAATCTTCGGAGGGATGCCGTGCGTTGGGACGACTGACGAGGAGGGTACTTCCGCCGTAGTGAGATTGGTCATGGCAACACCTTACAGGGGAGGGAGTGAACTTTCAAATCCGCTTGTATGGGCATTCAGATTCTTCAGAATTCAACGAATAGTATTGGGCAGATGGCGGCCATGATAAGGAGGGGCAGCAAGTCCAGTCAACCCACGGCCTTGAATCTTGACCAGGACCCTCACGAATACGCCTGCCTCTTGCCGGGCTGTCGAACCGCTAGCGCCGTGCCTCAATCATGGGATATCATAGTACCCAGGTCGTGCTAGGCGGGGCACTGGCGGAGCCTTGAACCCGCAATCCGCCATAGCGGGGCTGAAGTCCTCCCTGAGGTCGAAGCTCGTGGCCTCTGTCCCTGGCAGGGGGTGTTGAGAGCCGGGTCCCACGCGGCGGATGCCTGTGAACCCCGTCAGGTCCGGAAGGAAGCAGCGGTAAGCAGTGAAGATCCGGGCGCCGTGGGAGTGCCTAGCTTGAGCCTGCTCCAGGTGTCATGTCCCGAGTGGAGATCGAAGGAAGGTGCGCGACCAACCCCACACAGCTCGCGCGGCGACGTCAAGCGTGACGAAGTTGCATGCGGACGCCGCCGCGACCTCTGAACCCGCCGCAAGGGCGAAGAAGTCGCTCGGCCAGAACTTTCTCGTGGACGGTCGAGTCCGCGCGACGATCACAAAAGCGGCAGACATTTCGTCGCAGGACACGATCGTGGAGATTGGTCCGGGTCGAGGGTTCCTCACGAAAGCGCTGGCTGAACGAGCCGGACGAGTTGTCGCCGTCGAGTTGGACAATGGACTCGTTCCTCGGCTTCGCGAGTCGTTCGCATTATCACACAATGTCGAGATAGTACATGGCGACGCACGAACCATCGACATCGACTCCCTTCTGGGAGCGGCAAGGGAGTACAAGGTCGTCGCCAATCTCCCCTACTATGCCGCGACTCCAATCGTTCGACGGTTCTTGGAGGACGAGCACAGGCCGACGACGCTGGTAGTAATGGTGCAGCGCGAGGTCGGTCAGGAGATGACCGCATCTCCCGGCAAGATGGGCATTCTCTCCGTTGCAACGCAGGTGTACGGCAGACCACGCATCGTAGCAACAGTCCCACCAAAGGCGTTTCGGCCATCGCCGAACGTGACTTCGGCAGTCCTTCGCATCGACACCTTTGACGAACCTGCCGTGGCATTTGACAGAGCCGATAGGTTCTTTACGCTCGTGAGGGCGGGATTCAGCGCCCGACGCAAGCAGCTCCACAACAGCCTGAGGAACGGCCTCGACATGGAGCCTGATGCCGTATTGACGATGTTAAGTGACGCCGGAATTTCGCCCACCCGACGAGCCCAGACGCTGAGCATCGAGGAATGGAGAGACCTGTACCACGAGTACGCTTCCACGCTTTGATATACTCTGCCCTCGAATCAACGGTTACTTTCCTGGAGCATAAGGGTTTACATGCGACTTGGGCTTGATATCAGGGGCGGAGTGGACGACGAGCAGTTGACGTTCGGGGCGCAGCTTGGGGCGACCGACGCGATCGGCGGGGACGCCTGTATGCCGTCGAACAGCGGGTACTTCGAGTTCCTGGAGCTTGTGGTGTTCAGGCAGCGCGTCGAGAGCGCGGGCATGCGGCTGTTTGCCATAGAGAACATGCCGTGGGAGTGGACTGACAAGATCAAGCTGGGCCTGCCCGGTCGCGACGAGCAGATCGACAAGTTTTGTACAAGCCTCCGCAACATGGGGGCAGCGGGAATACCCGCCATTGGCTACAACTTTCGTCCGCCGACCGTGACGGGGTACGGCGTTCGAACCTCGCAGAGCGCGCCAGGACGCGGCGGAGCGAAGCAGACGGCCTTCGACTACGACCTCATAAAGGACCACCCCTTCGGTGACTATGGCGAGGTGTCCGCCGAGCGGATGTGGGGCAACCTGGAGTACTTCCTCAAGGCCGTGGTGCCCGTCGCCGAGGAGGCGGGCGTGCGAATGGCCGTCCACCCGGACGACCCACCGGCGCAGTCGATTGGCGGCGTGGCGCGCATCCTCAACAGCTTCGAGGGCCTCAAACGCCTGACGCAGATCGTGGACAGCGAGTACAACGCGCTGGACTTCTGCCAAGGTTCGATGGCCGTGCAGCAAGGCGACCTCCACGAGGCGATCCGCTATTTCGGAGGCCGCAACCGGATCGTGTACGTCCACTTCCGCAACGTCACGGGGCGGTTCCCCAAGTTCTCGGAGTCGTTTATCGACGAAGGCTACGTGGACATGGCCGATGTCGTCAGAGTGTACAAGGAGGTTGGATTCAGTGGGCCGGTCATCGAAGACCACGTTCCCATGATGACCGGAGACGATGCGAACAAATACCGCGCCCGCGCACACGCGATGGGGTACACGAAGGCTTTGATCGACACAATCTACGGGCGCTAGCTCCCAGGATACCGAAGGGCAAGGACACGTCCATACGAGGAGAGCGAGATGGCCGGCTATCAGGCGTATTTCAATGGCGAGTGGATGCTGGAAGGCGAAGTAATGATTTCGCCCTCCGACCGTGGGTTTACCGTGGGCGATCTCGTGTTCGAGGTCGAGCGGACGTTCAACGGCAAGCCGTTCCGGCTGAAGGAGCACATCGAGCGGCTGTACCGCTCGCTGACCTACGTTCGCATGGAATCGGGGCTGAGCGCGGAGGAGATGACGGCGATCACCGATGAGGCGGTGCAGCGAGCGAAGGCCGATCACCCCGAAGTGACGGACTTCTGGATGCGGCAGATCGTCACGCGGGGCACGGTCGACCTGTTCGACCCACCCGATCCCACCGTCCTGGTGCAAGTTGGAGAGCAGGGTTTCTGGTACGCCGACCTGTACGACACGGGATTGCACGGGGTGATATCGAAGACGCGGGCATACTCTCCTCAGGCCCTCGATCCCAAGATCAAGCACTACAGCCGGATGAATTTCGTCCTGGCGCACCAGGAGGCGCACGACGTGGAGCCGGACGCGTGGCCTATCCTGTTGGACGACCGTGGCTTCCTTGCGGAGGGCAACGGCCAGAACGTGTTCATCGTGACCGACGGCGTCATCCGCACACCGAGTGACTATGCCGCTCTGCAGGGGGTGTCACGCGGGATGGCGATAGACCTGACGCGTCGGCTCGACATCCCGCTCGTCGAGGAAGACCTCCAGCCGTACGATCTTTACACGGCGGACGAAGCGTTCTGGACGACGACGAGCATGTGCGTCATGCCCATGACACAGGTCGACCGGCGTCCCATCGGAGACGGCAAGCCGGGGCCGATGTCCCAGCGTCTTCTGGCAGCTTGGGGCGAGGCCGTGGGCATCGATATCGTCGGACAAGCGCAGCAATACGAGGGCGCGGCTTCGTCATAGGGCCGGTATCCAGCGAACCGGTTCGCTCAAACTAAGGGCAGCCGCCACTGTAAAGCGCAGTCCTGACCCTCTCCACGATAGCGCAGTAGTCCACTGTCGAGAAGTCGGTCGTATCGATGCGGACCAGCCCTTCCCCTTCTGTTACAGCACCGTAACGTTCAAGCTGGCCACGTATCTCTCTTTCCAGAGCTTCCCGACTCATTCCCGATTGGTGTCCGCTGTGGCGGTCGTCCGAGTCGACCCGTCCGATAAACCTCTGGATTTCTACTTCGGGGTCGGCGTGGCAATGCAGTTCCAGCGTATCGAAGTCGTATTTCTCCCTGATGCGGTCGAGCCAGGGCCCCTCGTATTCGCTCCAAAAGGCGGCCTCGGCGACAACTGACTGCCCCGCCTTAATCTGTAGTTGAACAAGCATGTGCAGAAGCACAAAGGAGGCATTCCCCAACTTCTTCGACCACTCACGGTCGCCTTCACCCACGGTGTCGAAGAGGGTCTCCTTGATGACATCCTTTTCGAGCACGACGACCGGCAGCGCTTCCACCAGTCGCCGCGCTAGGAACGTCTTACCAGTACCCGGAGCGCCCGAAATCAATACGAACGTCGGCCTGTTCATCCTCAGGTATCCCAACTCCTTATGTTACGCGCCCCTCGCCCACCGCCATGTTACCCTACCCCTCATGAGAATCGTATTCATGGGCACACCGGACTTCGTGGTGCCAGTACTGAGC
This sequence comes from Dehalococcoidia bacterium, assembly GCA_963662435.1. Lineage (GTDB taxonomy): Bacteria > Chloroflexota > Dehalococcoidia > Lucifugimonadales > VXLM01 > VXLM01. The sequence continues at coordinate 1,393,950 of OY759598.1, forward strand.
CGGCTGGTGGAAGCAGGCCACGATATCGCCGCCGTGTACTCGCAGCCCGACAGGCCGTCGGGCCGGGGGCGCAAGCTCGTAGCTACACCGACGAAACGTTTCGCAGAGGAGCGAGGGATTGAGGTGAGGCAGCCCAAGTCGTTGCGCTCGTACGACGAGAACGTGGCCTTGGAGGCGTTGGGCCCGGAGGTGATCGTGGTGGCAGCTTATGGGATATTTCTACCGCCAGATGCTCTTGAGATTCCGCCTATGGGGTGTCTGAACATTCATCCCTCCCTGCTGCCGCGATACAGGGGGCCCTCTCCGGTTGTTTCAGCCATCCTCAGTGGCGATAAGGGGACAGGCGTGACGATCATGAAGCTGGATGAGGGGATGGACAGTGGGCCCGTTGTTGCGCAGAAGGAAGTCCCGATAGCGGACATGGAATCAGCCCCTGAACTGACTCGCCGGCTGTTCGAATTGGGGGCCGACGTGCTTGTAGAGGCTCTGCCCGGATGGTCGTTCGGCGACATACGTGCGAAACCTCAGGATGAGAGCCAAGCTACCTTCACCTCACTCGTTAGGAAAGAGGACGGTGAGGTCGATTGGAGTTGCGGCGCGACTCAGATTGCGAGGATGGTGAGGGCATATCAGGCGTGGCCGGGGACGTTTACTCATTGGGGCGGGAAGCTGCTCAAGATACTGGAGGCCTGTTCATCGGCTGGAAGTGTCCCAGTTGGGCATGTGGTCGAGTTGGGCAATGATCGCGTAGGCATCGGCACGGGCGATGGCCTATTGTCGGTCGGCAGACTCCAGTTGGAGGGAAGGCGTCCGTCGGATGCGCGGGACTTTGTGCAGGGCTACCCGGAGTTCGTGGGGTCGAGGTTAGGGTCTCTGCCTAACTAACAGCCCATGATCTAATTCCCCTACAATTCCTCCCAAGCCGGTGACGGACGGAGGTAACCGCGAAGGGCCAGGCTAACAGGCAGGATAGTCGTAGTGAACAGCCCCATGAGGGCCATACTGACTCGTATGTTGAAGATGTCCGCGAGACGGCCAAAGAGGAGTGGGGCCGCGAAAGCGCCGATTTCGTTGGTGGTGTAGAAGAACCCGTACATTCGAGACCGACGGGCCTGTGGCGCGAAGATCGCGACAGTGGCGTAGAGGGACGACGACGTGCCGTTCAGCCCGATGCCGAGCAGCACCATGAGCGGCGCAATCGTCAAAATTGGCGCGTAGACCGTCGCGACCAAAAGCACGGCCGCCAGCGCCTTCGTGATCCATACTATGCTGATTAGGCCGTGCCGCTCGCTTAACCAGCCACAGATGAACTTGCCGAATGCGCCTCCCGCCAGAAGCAGGATGAGCATGATGAATATCTCGGTACTCTCCATCCCCCTGTCATCGAGGATGAATGGCACGAAAGTCAGGGCGGCAGCGCGGATGGCGGAATCTACGAACCCCACGACGCTGAGAATCTTGAAGCCTGTGGTCGGCTTGTCGGTGCCGTCGTAAGCGTCGGCCGGCTTCGTATCGACCGATTCCGCTCGACCGATATCTACGCTGCGCTTAATGAACATGGAAGCGAGAAAGAAGGCAATGGCACCGATGCCGATGATGAGCATCGTCCCACGCCAGCCGTGGGATATGGCCACGACTAGAGCAATCGCGGGTGCGGCCATCTTTCCGAGGTCGCCCGCGAAGTTGACGGTGCCGACGGCGGTTGCTCGCGCCCTGCTGTCGTAGGCGCGGGATACGATTCCGGAGGCGAGAGGGTGCTGTGTGCCTCCACCCAGTCCTCCGAGCAGCGTAAACGCCAGAAGGAGGAAGAAGCTTGGTGCAAGGGACATGGCGATCAGTCCCACGGCCACCCAGATATTGCCGCCAACGAGCAGCCAGAACTCCCCTACTCTGTCGGCCATGAAGCCCACAGGCACCTGGAGGACGGCCATGGCCGCCGCGTAGAGCGACTTGAGCATGGCGACTTGGGTAAAGGTCAGGTCGAGGTCATCCTTGATGAGTGGGAGCAGCGGCGCGTAGAGGGCGAAGAAGAGATCGCTCCAGACGTGCGTTGCCGAGGCGAAGAGGAGAGTTCGGCGTGCCTGCGGGGCCCGCGTCCAGAACCGCAGAGGGTTAATCATTGAGCGTTCCGCCGACCCTCACTCACGACCTTTAGCATAGAGCCGGGAGTCGGCGCTGTGTAGTCGGACCACCGATCACTGGATTCGGCCTATGAGGTCGGCGGCAGTGTGCGGACCGACATCGGCGACGAGATCGCCTGCGGGGCCCCACTTGTCCCACGTGTTCCAGAGGAGCACGCCGCGCACACGGGTGCCCTCCAGGTAGTAGACGACGCCTTCCTTGAACTCGTCCTTCCAGTCGGCGACGGTCATCATGCGTGAATCGATGTGGCCCATCACCTCGTAGCCCAGATCGAACATGTCCGACCAGAAGTACGGGACGTTGCTGAAGGGCTCTCCCTCGCCGGCCATCGCCTTTCCGGCGGCGGCCCCCATGGTATTGGCGCTGTCCTCGTGTTCGACGCGAATCCTCCGCTCCAGCACGTCGTTGCAGTAATTTGCGACATCGCCCGCAGCGAAGATATCGGGGTGTGAAACGTTGAGGTTCCCGTCGACCAATATGCCATCGTCAACCTTAAGTCTGGCCTGCTGGGCAAGCCCGACGTTCGGCTCGATGCCCAGTCCGGCAACCACACCGTCGACGACGATTTCACGGGAGCTCGACGAGTCGTTGGACGTTACCGTGACCGCGACGCGGTCTCCCTGTGTCTCGACGTTCGACACGAGATGTTCGGCCAGCACCTCGACGCCGTGCTCGCGGTAGTAGTCATTGAGGAATGCACTCAGGTCTGCAGGATAGATGCTGCTTCCTATCGATGGTTCGGGGAAGACCATCGTGACCCGTTTGTCGTTTTGCGCGAGGGACGCCACAATTTCGGAGCCGATGAATCCTCCGCCGACTACAAGGAAGTGGTCCCCGTTGTCGGAGAGTGCCCGGAGACGTTGGTAGTCGTCGACCGTACGAAAGTAGATTACGCTGTCTCCGCCGAACGGGAGCCGGCGGGGAGCCCCTCCGGTCGCAAGGAGGAGCTTGTCGAATGTGTACCTTGCACCCTGATCGTCGGTTACGGTCTTGATGTCAAGGTCGAGGCACTCTATTCGGCGACCGAGGTGTAGATCGACGCCGTCGCGGTTGGTGTCGCGCTGGATGTCATCGAGGGACTTCCCGTGCCAAAGTCCCTTGGAGAGGTGCGGGCGGTTGTATGGTACTTCGTCTTCGTCTCCGAAGAGGGCGATGGAACCGTCAGGATCGACCTCGCGGATGCCGCAAATAGCGGCGTCGCCGGTCATGCCCCCGCCGACTATCACGTACTTATTGTGCATGGCCTCCCCCTTACCTTCACTTCCACATCTGGTGCGCTTGGAGTCCTACTCCCTCGCCTCTTCAAGCTCTTTCTGCTGCTCGACAGCCCGTTCAACGAGATGCGTCGGGACTTCCTGGTACCGGTCGAAGCGCATTGTAAACGTGCCCCGACCCTGGGTCTGTGAGCGGAGGTCGGTCGCGTAGCGCATCATCTCGGCCTGCGGCGCCTCGACCTCAATCGTCGTGAATCCGTTGCCTTCGGGGTTCATGCCGAGGATGCGGGCGCGCTTGCTGTTGAGATCGCCCATAACGTCACCTGTGTCGCCATCCGGCACGAGGATTTGGGCATACATGATCGGTTCCAAGAGTTGCGGGGTCGCCTGATTTATGCCGTCGGAGAAGGCATTGCTGCCGGCGATCTCGAACGACACGCCCGAAGAGTCGACCGGATGGAAGCTGCCGTCGTACAGGGTGGCCTTCACGTCCACAACGGGAAATCCGCCGATGACGCCGGAGTCGAGGGCCCTTACGCAGCCCTTCTGCACGGACGGGATGTACTCTCGCGGCACGGCCCCGCCGACAACGCGTTCGTCGAACTCGAAGCCGGACCCACGCGGCAGGGGTTGAATCTCTAGGTAGACCTCGGCAAACTGGCCGTGCCCTCCGCTCTGCTTCTTATGGCGATAGTGTGAGTTCGACTGCCGGCTGATGGTCTCCTTGTATGGCACCTTGGGAGTCATGAGCAGAATCTCAACGCCAAACTTGCGCTTCATCTTCTCGACCGCCACATCGACGTGAACATCGCCCAGACCACCGAGAAGCAGTTCCGCGGTGTTCGGCTCGCGGCTCACGCTCAGGCTGGGATCCTCCTCGGCCATTCGCGAGATCGCGTTGGTTAGCTTGTCAACGTCGGCCTTCGACTTGGGGAAAGCGGCCATGGAGAACACGGGCGGAGGGAACTCGAGGGCGGGAAGAGTGATCGGGTTAGCCCTATCAGAAAGCGTGTCGCCCGTAAGCGCCGAATTCAGCTTGGCAAGCGCTCCGATGTCACCGGCGGCCAGCTCATCAACGGCCTCCTGGTCCTTTCCTCGAATGGTGTATGCCGTACCGGTGCGCTCGCCCTCCTTCCGAGTGGCATTCCACACCTGCGAATCGCTCTTGAGGGTTCCGCTGAAAACCTTGAAGTAGGAGAGCTTGCCCACGAACGGGTCGGCGGAGGTCTTGAAGACCTGCGCAGCGAGCGGGCCGGAACTGTCCGCAGTCAGCTCGATGTCCTGATCACCTTTCTGAGCGGTGTGGGCTGGACGGTCGGCGGGAGAAGGCAGGAGGCCCACTATGGCTTCGAGCAGCTCGTCCACGCCGATCCCGTTGAGGGCGGAGGTTGCCAATACGGGTATGAAGGTCCCTTCCGACATTCCCGCCTTGATGCCGGCGTAAATCTCCTCCTGCGTCAGTTCCTCACCCTCGAGGTACTTGTCCGCCAACTCCTCATCGGACTCGGCCGCCGCCTCGATGATTCTCTCGCGGGCCACCTCTGCCTCATCGGCGAGGTCGTCGGGAACCTGAGCCTTCGGGTCCAGCAGATTCACGACTCCAGTAAAGTCGGCCTCGGAGCCTATTGGAAGCTGGACTGGCACGCACTCTCGACCGAACGCCTCGACGAGGGCTTCCATGACGCGGTCGAAGTCGGAGTTTTCCCTGTCGAGCTTGCTCACGACGATCAGCTTGGGCAGGTCTTCAGCCATCTGCCACATCTGGATGGTGCCGACCTCGACTCCCGCGGGGGCGGAGACCAACACGAGGGCAGCGTCCGCGGCGCGAAGGGCCGAGGTGACCTCGCCGCGATAGTCGGCATAGCCGGGGCTGTCGATGAGGTTGAGTTTGTAGTCCTTGTGGATGACCGGAAGGACTGAGGTCTGGACGCTGTTTTGGCGCTTGTGCTCTTCCGGCTCGTAGTCGGAGGTGGTCGTCTCGTCTTCAACCCGACCCAGCCGGGTCGTCGCATTGGTCGCGAAAAGCGCTGCTTCGGAGAGAATGGTCTTGCCTGCACCGCTGTGGGATAGAAGCACAACGTTGCGCAAGTGGTCCGTATCGTGGGTCGCCATTCCGATCTCCTCTCCGGGTGTTGGGTAGATGCGAGTGCCAATTGTAGTGAATTAGGGGGTGACTCCGCAATGGAGTCACGAAATCGGAACAGCACAATCCCAACGTTCCTTATTGTATGCCCGTCACCTCTTGTGGCATGGCTCACGCAAACTATGCAATGCCACGCTTGCTACCGGAATTCCGGAAAAGTGATGCAAACTGATGCCTTTTGATGCATTTGACTCGTTATTGTAAAGTTGCAGCCGTCCTCAATGACAGGCAAGAATGGCATTCTCGACCGCGGGTGGTGCGAGTGTTGCAAGTGAAAGGGCGCCGTCTCAGCACACCTATAGAACCCGTCTGAAGGGTTATGCGTCGGCCGGTTAGCGCCCCTACCGCTCCACCTTCAGGATGCTCATGAAGGCCTCCTGGGGAATCTCGACGCTGCCGACCTTCTTCATGCGCTTCTTGCCCTCGGCCTGCTGTTCGAGCAGCTTCCGCTTGCGGGTCACGTCTCCGCCGTAGCACTTGGCGAGAACGTTCTTTCGCAGGGCTTTGACGGTCTCTCGGGCGAGAATTTTTCCACCGATGGCGGCTTGGATGGGGACCTCGAACATCTGGCGCGGTATCAGCTTTTGCAGCTTCCTGACAAGATCACGTCCCCGCTCGTAGGCGCCTTCGCGATGGACGATGACCGAGAGTGCGTCGACCGGCTGACCATTGACAAGGACTTCGAGCTTGACGAGTCTCTCGGTACGATAGTCACCTAGGGAGTAGTCCATCGAGGCGTAGCCCTGGGTAGTAGACTTGAGGCGATCGTAGAAGTCGACGAGCATTTCGGCGAGCGGCATGGAGAATTCCATCATCACGCGCGTCTTGGAGACCGACTGCGCCCCGATGTCGGCCGACACGCCGTTGTCCCCTGCCCCGTTGTCCGAGGAGCCGTACTGGATGTACTCCATCCGGTTGAAGACGCCACGACGCTCCGTGACGAGGTCCATCATGGTACCGATGTAGTTGGCGGGCACGATGATCGTAAGGTCGACCCAGGGCTCCTGAATCTCCTCTATCAGGCTCACGTCAGGAAGGCGAGAGGGGTTGTCAATCTCGGTCAGAGCGCCGTCAGTAGTAAGCACGCGAAAGGCCACACTCGGGGAGGTGGCGATGAGGTTGATGTCGTATTCGCGTTCAAGCCGCTCTTGTACCACGTCCATGTGGAGCAGACCCAGGAAACCGCACCGGAACCCTGTGCCCAGTGCAGCGGAGCTCTCCGGTTCGTAAGTTAGTGCAGCGTCATTCAGCTGGAGCTTTTCGAGTGCGTCGCGGAGACCGAGATATTCCTCTCCGTCGGCGGGATAGAGTCCGGCGAAGACCATGGGCTTCAGAGGTCGGTACGCCGCAAGCGTCTCTTCGGCGGGTTTGTCTGCGAGGGTTATCGTGTCTCCCACAGGGGCGTCACCAACCGACTTGAGCCCGGTGGCGATGTAGCCAACCTGCCCGGCCTCAAGAGAGTTAGCCTCGACCGCGTCGGGGCTGAAGTATCCCAACTCCAGGGCCTGGCTCTCCTTGCCGTTGGACATGATGCGGACACGACTGTTCGGGAGAATCTCGCCGTCACGGACGCGGACGTACGCCACCACTCCTTTGTAGCTGTCATACTTGGAATCGAATATCAGCGCGCGGAACGGCTCTTCCGGTTCACCGACCGGAGGCGGCACTCGCTCGACAACGGCATCCAGCAGTTCGGAGACGCCGGTCCCCGTCTTTCCCGACACAAAGAGAAGCTCGTCCCGCTTGAATCCAAAGGCCTGCATCACCTCCTCGGCAATGCGCTCCGGCTCCGCGGCGTCGAGGTCTACCTTGTTGATTACGGGAATGATCTCAAGGTCATTTTCGAGAGCCAGATACACGTTGGCCAGAGTCTGGGCCTGAATTCCCTGAGTAGCGTCCACGATGAGCAGGGCACCCTCGCAGGCGGCCAAGCTTCGGGACACCTCATAAGAAAAGTCGACGTGACCGGGCGTGTCTATGAGGTTTAGCTGGTACGGCTGCCCGTCTATTCCCTTGTACGAAAGACGCACGGCCTGAGCCTTGATGGTGATGCCACGTTCTCGTTCGAGCTCCATCGAGTCGAGGACCTGTTCAACCATCTCCCGTTTGTCGAGCGCACCAGTGACTTCGAGTAGCCGGTCGGCAAGCGTCGACTTGCCGTGGTCGATGTGCGCGATGATGCAGAAGTTACGAACGTACCGGGAGTCCATACCAACCATGCTAGCACGGGAAGGTCCTACGGTGAATCCAATTTGAGACATTTGGACGAGGGCAATTGACGTTCAAACAGCTACGCGAATCGCGCCCGGGAGCATACTACGCATGTCTACTGCACACCGAGCACTTCACGGAGTATGATAGGTCGGCGAAATAATGCCGAGAGGCAACCAGATATTGAGGAAGGAGATTACAAATGGCATTGGCAACAGCGAAGAGCACCGCGAGTGCAGTATGGGAGGGATCGCTTCTTGAAGGATCCGGCGAGGTAAGCGCGTCCAGCGGCGCGTTCAGCGATCAGGCGGTCTCATGGGTCGCGAGGACAGATCGGGGAATCACGACGACCAGCCCTGAAGAGCTATTGGCATCGTCACATGCGGCATGCTACTGCATGGCCCTGTCAAACATGCTTACACAAGCCGACACCCCGCCGACCAAGCTGGAAGTGAGCGCGACGGTCACGTTCGCTCAGCAGGAGGTCGGCTGGAAGGTCGCTAGCAGCGCCCTGACAGTCACCGGCACCGTCCCCGGGGCGACCGCCGAGAGCTTCCAAGAGGCAGCGGAGGCCGCGAAAGACGGGTGTCCTATCTCAAAGGCAATTGCAGGAAACGTCGAACTCAGTGTGGAGGCCACGTTGGCTTAGGGAGACACACTGGTATTCCAGACGGGCGGGGCATTGAGCTCCGCCCAAATCGTTGGGAAGCCGTTGCTTAACGTCCAAGTAACAGCAGCCGCTTTTGTGGCGATTCTTGTCGTCACTGTGACGGCTTGTGGTGACGACCCGCTTGACTTGAATGCGACGGTCGAGGCGAGGGTCGCAGAAAGACTTGACGATCAAGCGTCAAGACAGGCTGCAATAGACGCGGACGTTCGGGCGACCAAGGAGGCTATTCTTACACTAACACCGACGCTTATTAACACGCCCACGGCATCTCCCACACCCACACCGGCGGCCTCCGGAACGCCAACGCTTACTCCTGCGATCACTCTCCCTAACAGTCGGACACCAACGTCGACTCCCGCTCAAAGCCCAACATCAACAGCTACTCCCTCTCCTCTGCCCAGCCTAACGGTCACGCCAACCTCCGAGCCGACGGCCACGCAAACCACTGAGCAGAACTCTGCAGCTCCCATCGGGTTGACCAAGTACTTGTCCGGGGATTTCACTGACTCCGATGGAGACGGAATGACGGACGTGGCAGAGAACAAATACGGATTCGATCCCCTCGACGCCTCCAGTTTTCCCCAAGAACCCGAACTCGCAGCAAACTACTATTCTGAGTTCGGCATTCGTCTATCCACAAGGGAGTTTCCGGAACCGTCGTCAATAGGCGACTCATCCAACAGGATCAGCTACACATTTTCGAATGACTTTCCTGTAGAGGCGGAGAGCCAATACAGGGAATTTCTGAAGCGAGTATTCCCTATTCTGTATAAGTATCTGGGCCCCCCGGCAGAAACTTTGAATGTCTTTATCGAGAGTGTGGGAGAGGACAGCGACGCTATTGAGATAGCTGACTACGGACGTACTCTGCTGTCCGATGCGAGCTTCATACCCAGGCTGATCGTCCATGAGATGGCGCACGCTTGGAAGGGCAGGTACATCATAGCCGCAGATGAGAACTGGGAGTATGATACCGCGCTGAGTGGTTTCGAAGAGGGGACCGCCGAGGGGATGGCCTTTGAGATCGTCCACGAGTATGTGCGCAGCTATCCTAACGATCCCGCGACCTTGCAGCTTCTGGAAGAGAGGTCCGCTCAGTATTGGAGCTCAGGGACTGCTATCTACGACGCCATCAAGAATCTCAGGTGGACGGGGGCAGGTGACTTCTGGAACCCTCCGAGTGGGGCGGACAACAGATACTCCATTGCTGCAACGACCGTCCAGATGATGGTCCGAGAGAACCCCAATTTCATGAAAGAGTTTATGTCGCTCTACTATGAAATGATTCGAGAAGATCCGGACTGGCGTCCCAACCGCAAAGATATGGTTAATTTGTGGGAGACCGTGGTTCCGGAGCTGAACGGCAATCGCCTAAGTGAACACTTGGACACTCTGCCGGTATTCAACGGAAGGGAACTTGACGAAGGCGCGTACGTAATGCAAGCACTTCGGTCCTATGGGGAATTTGGCGATCAACAGTTCGCCCTAGCCTACGCAATTCCAGGGGGAAAATTGTGGAACATGTCAGACGAAGATCTCAAGGACGTCCCGGAATGGATATCGACAAGAGCTGGGGAAAATGGACTACACTACATTGATACGCAACGTTCCCCCTTCTTCGTGGAAGTCACTGACGCATACGGACAGGAGTACGCCACCTACGACTTCAAAACTGAATGGGATAGGTATCCTGATGGCTCTCCGGCCGGATTCGGATGGTCCTACGCCGAAGAACTCGAGATGGACAATTTCCCTATAGGGCTATACCAAGGGACGGTGACCTTCACCGATTATGTCGAGCACGACGAAGGGGCCAGGGATAGCTACTATTTCTTCGGCCTCGAGGACTTCGAACAGGATAGAGAATCCGAATACGTCATCATGATCGGAATAGACGGGGTAGCTGAGGGTAGAGCGGAAATCACTATCGGTGGCAAAGCTCACACCGCCCCGATCAGCAACGGCGTGGCCGTTTTCAGATCGAGTGAGTGGCGGTTCGATATGCAGGGAAGGTTTCCAATCACCATTACCAACGATGAATCGGTATCAAGGAGCTATTACAGAACTCTCATCGAGGCCGGCACTATCCACGACTATTATCAACACCAGTTCATCATAGTCGATACCGACTTCGACGGGATAGAGGATCAGTTCGAATAGACTACCGCAGATCAGCAACGACGAAACATTCTTAACCCGCAAGGGGGCCGCTAGTTGGGGGATCCATTGGGCTAAGCCCTCCAACAGACCGCTCAAGCTCCTCACGATGACCCCCGGCCAGTCGGCTAGAACGTCCAGTATGCACTCAAGAGCGTCGTCTGCACCTGCCGTCTCCCATGACGGTTGAGTCTATCTCCGTCCTTCTACTCTCCCACGACCGCGATTGCGTCCATTTCGAATAGGAGGGATGGGAGTACCAGTGGGGCCTGCACCGTTGCCCTGGCGGGTCTCGAATCCTCGAAGAATTCGTTGTAGACGGCGTTCATGGCAGCGTAGTCGCCCATGTCGGCGAGGTAGAGCGTGGTCTTGACAACGTCGTCGAGGGTAGCGCCGACTGCGTCGAGGGCGGCGACCATGTTTTCCAGGGTCTTTCGCACTTGGGCCCCCACATCGCCTTCTCCGACAACCTTGCCGTCGGAATCGAGGGCTATCAGGCCTGCCGTTGTGACCAGTGAACCTGCCCGGACCACCTGAGAGTAGGCCGCCAGCGGCTTTGCGAGAGTGTCGGGATTAACTTTTTCGATTTTCATTTCCGCCTCCAAATTGCGAGTCCGGCCAGTATAGACCACGAGGCGGTTTCCGTCATTCACCGTCAAACGGCGATTGTGCTATGCTCACTCGCAATTTCGATGAGGGCAATCGCATGACGGACGTTCCTGCAGGGGTGCAATTTACTCGAACGAGGGACCTCGCGGCTGAGCGTGACGCGGGCGGCTCGTGGTACGAGGTAGTCGTGATGGACGGGCGCAATCGGGTCGGGCTCATTTGCGCGCTGCCAGGGACACCACCCGACCCTCACATTCACCCTGACTACAACGAGTGGTGGATCAACCTCGGCGGGACGACGCAGTGGCAGATCGGCCAGTACGAGCCGCTGTTGGCCGAGTGGGGCGACATCGTCATAGCGCCTGCGGGCTACTGTCACGACATCCGCTCTAAGGGGACGGAGATTGCCCGGCGGCTCCACGTGTCCACACCGAACAGCAACCACGACATTCGGGGGGTATCCCCCACGAGGTACGTGCCCATAGACTACGACCTGCCGTTGCCCAACCTCCTTCACACCCGGTTCTCGGACCTACTGGCCACGAACGGTGGTGATTCCGCGTGGACGGAGGTCGTGGTGAAGGACAATCGCAACACGGCTACGATCATCAGTCAGCTTCCGGGGACAATTTCTGACGAGCGGACGCCGTCACGGGATGAGTGGTGGGTGATGTTGGCCGGTACGGCAATGGTGAGCACGCGAAATGGCGAATTCGAGACCATCGAAGGCGATGTCGTAGTTGCCGAGCCGGGAACGACGTACTCCATTGCAGCCAAGGGGAACAGCCCGTCCATCCGCATACTGGTTACCGATACCAATGCCGAATAGTCGAAGGAGCTAATCATGAGAGCCGCAGTTCTCGAACAGCCAAAGACGCGAGTACCTGTGAGAGACCTTGAAATCCAAGAACCGGGACAGGGAGAGGTCGTGCTCGACATGGTCGGCGCAGGAGTATGCCACAGCGACTACCACTTCATAGACGGTCACATGACGCCTTGGGCGCTGCCGTGGATACTTGGGCATGAGGGAGCGGGTGTCGTCAGGGATGTCGGCCCCGGGGTATCGAGTGTGGCAACGGGCGACAAGGTAATCCTATCGCTCGACGCGATGTGCGGTTACTGCCGCACCTGCTCGCTGGGCAGCCCTGCACTCTGCGAGACGTACTCAAGGGTGCCCGTCACACGCATGACGCTGGACGGGAAGCCGACTTACCATATTCGGCCCACCTTCGCCGAGCAGACAATCGCGCTGGCCGACGCTTGTGTAAAGGTGCCGGACGACACGAACCTCGTGGTCGGCTGCCTCATCAGTTGCGGCGTGATAACCGGCGTAGGAGCGGTCGTGAACCGTGCAAAAGTTGAGCCAGGCGCAAGCATGGCCGTCTTTGGATGCGGCGGTGTCGGGTTGAACGTCGTGCAGGGGGGAGTACTGGCATCGGCAGGAAAGATCATCGCCGTTGACAAGGTGCCCTACAAGTTGGAGCTCGCCGAGCAGATGGGGGCGACTCACTTCGTAAACGCCGATAAAGAAGACCCTGTGGAACGGATCAAGGAGATCACGGGCGGAGGAGCGGACTACGCTTTCGAGGTGGTGGGGTATCCCGCCCTCGTGCGACAGGCCATCGACTCGGTGCGGACGACGGGGACTGCGGTAGTCGTGGGAGTACAACCCAGCGGCCAGGAGATCTCCGTTGAAGGGTGGCACCTGCTTCAGGACCGCGCGCTGATTGGGGCATTTCACGGGTCGGCACGTGCACGTGTCGACTTCCTGTGGCTGCTCGACCTCTACAATCAAGGCAGGTTGAAGCTCGACGAGCTCATATCGCGGTCCCGGCCGCTTGACGAGATCAACGAGGCGTTCGACGACATGATTGCAGGATCAGTAGCACGAACGGTGCTCGTTTTCGACTGATCGGCCAATTCCTTCAATAAAGTCCACTCTCAACATCGTGCTCTACGCGAATGTTCGCATGTGGTTCACGTCAGATTGAGCCTGTGGAAGGGTGTCACCTCCGTTCATGGTTCGACAAGCTCACCACGAACGGTAACATCCGGCTAAATTGACGCTCTTTGTCTGAGCTATTCGAGAGCCTGCGGCTCCTCTCGGAAGAGAAACTTTACTCTATGCCAGTCTATCGCGACCAGACCGAGCCCCAGCCCGAAGTACAGGAATGAGAAGCGCAACCTGTCGTCCGAATCCGGGAAGAACAGGTGCGCGACGAACAGCAGGAGCAAGATCGCACCGGCGTTCCAGCTGACTACCCGCTTGGCGATCAGCATCAGAGCGGCCAAGGAGACCGCTGTCGTCAGAAGAAACTCAACCGTCTGCCTGTCGTCGAGAGGGAAACTGAGTAACTCACCTGCCGAAATGCTGAAGATCACCGCCATACTCCCTACGAGCAAGGTCAACTGATTCAACGAGGATGAGATCAACGCCGTCAGACCGGCAACCGGATTTGCTCTCAGGCTGAACAGCACCGCCACGATAATCTCCGGAGACTCCGAAGCAAGCGGTGCAATCCACTGGATAAGGATGAACTCGTCGATTCCGAAGCTTTCGCCCGTCTCGATCAAGCTTCCTACGAATGGCTCCGCTGCTACGAGAATGACTCCCGCAGCGAAGATGAATAGGAAGACCACCATCATTCGTCGCCACATCACAGGGAGCGAACCGATCAATGCCGCGGCACCGATGAGCTCCGGTTCGTCAACGTCGCTGGTTGAGCTGCGCCACAGGTATGCGACATAGAGGCCGATCAGGCCAACCGCCACCAGGATATGGATCTGCTGCATGAAGAAGACCAACAGGGTGACGACAGTCACGATCGTCAACATGCCTATTTCAAGGCCTATTTCTCCACGAACATCGAGCGTTCTCCGGCGTTTCAGCCAGAAGATCAAGATGACAGCGGACCAACCCAGTCCGATCAACAGGCGGTTTGATCCCGTGACGTTCGCGGCGACACGTGACGTCTCGGTCGTGACCGCCCCGGAAGCGGTGTCGAACGAGGAGCCAGCGTCCCAAGCGAGGACCGCCTCAATGGCGTACTCCGGGAGTACGGCGATCAGGGCGAGCACAGCGATAGCTAGTGAGGCGGAAACATCCAACTCCGCCACCTCCGCAGCCCACGAGAGCAAGAATGCCCCAGCCACAATTCCCAAACCGTAGACGGCAGCGGCGACTATCGGGTCGAGCGACATCCCGGAGAATCGGACCACGGCACCCGGCACTCCCATGAGCAAGAGCACCACGATTGTGGACCCCAATCGTGGCCTGTTCAGTTGCTCTCTCGTCGCAGTACCCAACGTAGAAGTAGTCACGTCCTAGAAACAGATTTGTTGCGGCAGCAGGAGTGTATTCAGGAACGGGCGAGCAGGTCAAGCTAGGGAAACGCGTTGAGAATATAGGGTGTAGTGAGGGGATCGCATGGCGGAGAGTGTGGGATTCGTATCTAGCTATGATACAGGGGGCTTTTGCTACAAATTCCCACACTCGTTACCACCGAATTGAGCCGGGGGATTCACCGAACCATACCCGTTTGTGCACTATATCATTCCGCCCAGTATCAAGACGACCCTAGCGACCATTTTCAAACACGGTGTGCAGCAAAGGTACATGAGTAGTTCGAGTCCAGTCTTGTGGACTACCGTTTACGGAAGATACCACCGAGCCGTTCAGCGGTATCTCCTGGACTTTTTTCCCCGGAATCAAGCTGTCGTCGGGCATGGGAACGGTGTAGCGGACGACGGCGTTGTCGGGTAGAAGCTCGATCTCCTTGATGAAGGTCTCGATGAAGGCCCTCCGCTCTGGCAGCTCGCTCTTTTGCAGGAACCTGCTCATGTCCTTGGCGTAGGCTGTGATCGTCTTGACGTCATCGAGGACCGCCCTGCGCTGAGCCAGGATTGCCCTCGCCCCTTCTGCGGCGGACTCAAGGCGCTCCTTTCGCTCCTTGTGGTCTCGGATGCGGTGAGCGAAGTCGGCCATGTTGAACTCGGTCGTCGTCTCCACGAGGTCGTAGAGCCGGTCGAGCCTGCCCCTCACGTCGGCAAGCTCCGACTCGATGGTCTCCAGCCGCTTGCGCTCGTCTCCGGCCACGTCGTCCATCTGCTCGTCCACGACGTTGACCAGACTCCGAATGTTGCCCTCGGTGAGGATGTTGGAGCGAATCAGGCCGACGACCAGCTCCTCGAACTGCCGGGCGTCCACCCTGGGCGAATCGCAGGACCCGGGGGCGCGCTTCACGAAGGAGTGGCAGACGTAGTAGGGAAACGTGCCCCTGCTGGAGTAGCGGCCCGAGAGCGCCCTCTTGCACCTGTAGCACTTGACCAGGCCGCTCAGCAGGAAGGTGCTTCCGACTCTGCGGGGGTGGGAGACCCTGGGAGCGCGGGAGCGCAGTATGCTGTTCACCCGGTCGAACTGGTCCTTGGCGACAGTGGCGGGGAACGCCTTGTCCACCCGCACCGGGTCGGCCCCGTCCTTGGCGTTGTTGCCCCAGACCAGGGTGCCCAGGTACGCCTCGTTTCTGAGGATGTTGTGGACGGTGGGCTTGTTCCAGAGCTTACCCCTGGGGCTGGCGATGCCGTCGTCGTTGAGGATGCGGACGATCTTCATCATCCCCTTGCGAGTCTCGGCCAGGTCGAAGATGCGCTTGACGATGCCGGTCGTTTCGGGGTCCGGCTCCAGTGCGGGCCTCTCCTTCGGGCCATCCTGCACCTTGACCTTCCTGTAGCCGTAGGGGGCTATGGGAGCGACCCAGAAGCCGCGGGAAGCGGCCTCCCTCATGCCCCGCAAGACCTCCATCGCCAGATTCTCGCTGTAGAACTCGTCCACGGTCTCGATGATGCCTTCCAGGAGCCTGCCCGTGGGGTTGTCCTCGGCCTGCTCGGTGATGGAGACGACGCGGAGGCCCTTGCGCCGGAGCATGGACTTCAGGACGACGGCGTGCTCACGCTTCCTGGTGAACCTGGAGAATTTCCAGACCAGTATCTCCTCGAAGGGGGCCTCGGTCCTCTTGGCCTCGTCCAGCATTTTCTGGAACTCGGGGCGGTTCATCACGCGTCCGCTCTCCGCCTCGTCCACGAACTCTCGGACGACCTCGTAGTCGTTCTTGTCGGCGTAGTCCCTGAGCGCCCTCAGCTGGGCTGACACGGACAAATCCACGTCCTGGCGGTCGCTGGAAACCCGGGCGTAGAGGGCTGCCGGCGTGCGGTCGTTTCGTTCACTCATCTGTTCCTCCTTCTGATTCCTGCTGTTCGTTCCGGCGGGCCTCGGCCCGTTGGCGGCGTTCCTGCCGCAGCCACTCCCGCTCGTCCATGTACAGGCGGAGGGCCTCACGGATCAGCTCGCTCATGGTGCGGCCCTCCTCCTGCATCAACTGCCTGACCTGCTCTTCCATCTGCGGGGGCAGGGAGAAGGTGATGACCTTGGACTTCCTGGGAGTGGTCATATTCTCTCTTTTTGCTCCTAACTGTCATACGATGTCATAGCAGTATCATGAACGAACCGGGATACCGGTGTCAAGGGCCGCAGCCCCTATTGGAGACGTTCCGAATGAGGTAAAATGGGGTCGTAGACACTGAGAAGGAGAAGCTCTCTCGATGGGGACTTTCAGGTGGCCTCTGCGCATCTCCAGCATGGATGGGCAGCAGGAGCGGAACGTAGAGGCGACGGTGGACACCGGGGCCGCCTACACGACGCTGCCATCGAGCCTGCTGACCGATCTGGGGATCGAGCCGATAGACAAGCGAACGTTCTTGCTGGCGGATGGGCGGCGGGTCGATATGAAGTATGGGAGAGCCTGGGCGACGATCAATGGCTCCAGCGAGGTGACCATCGTAGTCTTCGGGGAAGAAGACGCCCCGGCGCTGCTGGGCGCGTACACCCTGGAGGGCCTGGCCCTGGCGGTGGACCCCACCTCGCAGCGACTCGTTCCCACCCATCTGATCATGTACTAGTAGAGTGCGGCGCACGCCGCGCTCCCTACCGTCGTGTACGCCCGCCATCTCAGGCTCCCGATTCCTGCACCGGCGTCCGCCTCTTTCCCCCACACCGCATCAGCCCTCCTCCCCGCCGCCGTCCTGCGGAACCTCGGGCTGGGACGATGCGGCCGCCTGCTCCTCCATGTAGGAGCGGATGGCGACGCGGGCGAGGATGCGCAGCCCCTTCAGGACCGCCCTGCGGTGTTCCGGCGTGTAGGACGGCATGGAGCGCTCCAGGGCGTCTTCAAGCTCCTGCTCTCCGGGCCTCTTTCGTCCGTTGTTTCTTCTGGGATCTTTCATGGTGCGTGGTCGCAGCGGCGGTGAGTTGGGCCGCTGGCCTCTCGTTGCAGGTTGTGTGGCCGGGGGGCCGCCGGCGCCGACGGAAGGGGCGAGCGCCTACGGCCTCCATGCCAGTTCAGGCCCTGCCGTACCGCCGATGCGCGCCGGGCGCCGGGCGGGGCCTCCGGTCTAGCTACCCTCCTCGAAGAAGGTCATCTGGAACCCCTCGCCCAGGAGGATCTCCATGCCTCCGGGTATGCCGGAGGCGAAGCGGGCTATGGAGAGCATGGCTCCCCCGCAGGGCTCGACGCCCTTCCTGCGCCACATGCGCAGCTGCTTGGGGTCCACGCCGAGGGCCTTGGCGAAGCCGCGCCACGAGAGGCCGGCGGCCTCCTTCAGGCGTTCGAGGCGCTCACCGAAGTCCTCGGGCAGGACGCCGCCCTCAAGGGGCTGGGTCCCATCGGCCGCGGGGTTGTCGCGCCCGTCGAAACGGGCCGGGTCGTTACTGTTGTGGTTCATCGCTATCCTCCAATCTGAATAGGTCTTGGAACTCGGTCACTTCCAGGGCCTTGAGCATCCGGCGGCGGATGCGACCGGAGGGCGAGCGCCCCGAGTTGACCAGCATCGACACGTAACCGGGGCTGACCCCGATCTCCTTGGCGAGCCAGTTCTGGGAGCGGTTCAGCAGCGCCAGACGCTTCCAGACGGCCGCCGTGTCGAGCCGGACAACGATCCGTCCTCTGCGCCTCCGGGGGCCTTCCTGCTTATGGGTATCCTGTGTGGGCATGGGTCTTCGTCCCTCGTCGTTCATTGGGGGGGCAGGGCCTGGGGCGACTGCGGGTCGGCGGGAGCGCGCCAGGCGTGTCCCAACGGCCCCAGGGCGTCGATGGCCTCCCTGTGGGACACCAACAGGGGCACGTTTACTCTCGATTCGTTGGTCTCCTCCCGCGCCACGCGCAGGAAGTGGGTCTGTGCGATCTCGTCGTCGAAGACGACCAGAACGGCGGGCCGTGTGCCGTGGTCGTCGGTGGGCCTGTGAGATGAGTAGTAGCGCAGATAGGGGGCGAGACGCTCCGACATGGTTGATGGCCGCACGGCGCGTCGCTCCCACTCCAGGAAGAAGGGCCATGTCCTGTCGTCCTTGCGCAGGACGCCGAAGGCGTCGGGGTTGACGGCGCGCATACCTCCGTCGTGCCGGAAGTGGCGGGAGGCCCTCCTGGGCGGGTCGAGCTGGACGACCTCCCACCCCAGCAGGGGGGCCTGGGCGGCGAGGGCTGCCAGGAAGCCGTGGACGGCGGCGGTGTGCTCCGTGTTCCTGAGCAGTTGGCGGGTCCGCCTGCCGGTGACGTTGCGCCACTCGAAGGGGCCTTCGGCGTCCTCCAGGGCGACGCTCCACCGCTTCCTCGCCACGGCCACGGAGGTGCGGTCCCTGCGGGCCAGGAGGGCCAGCCCCCGGTCGGTGAGGGCCAGGCGTCCGCCCGTTTCGCGGGGCCGGGCCGCGAGACCGAAGCCTTCGAGGGGGATGACGCTCTGGGAGGCCCTCTGGGACGATACGCCCAGCAGCCCGGCCAGCTCCCCCAGGGCGATCCAGGGCCAGTCGGAGATCAGGTCGAGGGCGCGCTTCTCGATGGGCTTGAGAAGGACCGGCAGCATGTGGTCGGGGATGTCCCATCCCGGACCCTCGACGGCGAAGTCGGCGGGGGCGTCGGCTCGCTGCGGTTCCGGCTCTATTGGAAGTTGGCCGCCGGGAGCCGCCCGGTCGAGGGCGTAGCGCAGGCCGATCTCGGCGCCGACCTTGGGCGGGCTCCATATCGGGTCGCCCGCCCCCGTGAGCGCCGCAAGGCGTTCCACGGCGAGCAGGGCCGGAACGTCGGTGGTGGAGAGCAGCCTTCGGGCGTGCCTGAGCCTCACCTCGTCGGCCATGAGCGCCAGCACCGTTCCGGGCATGGGCCAGTCGCGCAGCCCCCAGATACGCCGGGAGAAGCCCGACCTGTCGGCGGTCAGTCCCTGCCGGACGATGCCGACGGTCCTCCCATCGGGAAGGGTCATGGCGGCGTCGAGGGGGACGGAGCGGTACCAGCGGAACCGGACGGGGAATGCCACGGTGGAGACGGTGGAGGCGACGCCGTAGACGGATGCCACGGCGTCGAGGCGCTCCATCAGGCTGCGCCGCCACTGGGCCGAGACGGGGCGGCTGCGAAGCAGCTCGTCGAGGGAGACCTCCTCCTCTGCGGCGAGCCGCCTCAGCCCCTCGGCGGTGAGGTGGAACCTCCGGGAGGGGGGAAGCAGCCCAGTGGCGTGGGGCACGGAGGCGCAGAACCCCCCGGACTCCAGCCTCTCGATGGCCTCGTAGACCGCGCCCCTGGACCAGCCGCAGACGGCGACCATCTCCAGCCGGTCGAGGAAGGGCATCCGCGACAGGGCGCGGAGCAGGTCGGCCTCGCATCCTTCAGGTCTCATTCTCCGGCCTCCTCCTGCGTCCCGGCGTCGGCGGCCGGCCTCCGCCTGCTCCTCCGCCTGCGCTCCGGCTCCGCTTCCGGCTTCTGCTGCTGTTCACCGTCGCTCTGCGGGTCTTCGACGGCCCTGCGGAACTCCTCCACCTTCAGGTCGCCCTCCGCGTCGCCGTAGGCGATCTGCCGGGCCGGGACGGTGTATGCGGACGCCGCCGCGCGGATGCGGTCGGCGGTGTCGGGTTCTCCCTCCTCGGGCTTTCTGACCATCATCGAGAAGGCGGGCATCCGCTCCTTGCCCACGGTGGCGCGGACGTAGCAGTGGTGGACGGGCAGGGAAACGATGTCGTCCTCGCTCACCCGGTCCTTGCCCAGCTCCCAGACCAGCGTCCTGGCGTCGTTGCCCGCCACCTGGAAGACGGCGAGGCAGCCGACGTTGGCGAGAAGCGTGTCCCGCATGGTTCGGGAGAGATCGTCCAGCTTGGCGAGGCTCTGGGTGGCGAGCACGAAGCTGGCGCCGAACTTGCCCAGCTCGGACAACATGCTCTCGTAGTCCACGCCGGGCATGGACTGCATCTCGTCCACAACCACGAGAGCGCCCCTGCGCCGGTGCAACGGCAGGCTTCCCTGCTCCCGGATCACGGCGTCCACGAGGTTGAGGAGGGACGCGCCCACCAGGGCGGCCACGTCCCTGCCGACGGTTCCCTGGGACGTGGAGACCAGCAGGACTCCGCCGTCGTGGATGGTCCGGCGCAGGTCGATGGTGGAGCGGCGCTGGCCCAGGATGGCCCGCGCCCGCTTCGAGGATGCGTAGTAGGAGAGGCGGGTCTGGACGGGGGCCAATGCGTCGGCCCGGTACTGGCGGTGCCAGCTTCCGAAGTCCCTGGCCCACCACTCAAGGAGATACGGGTCCTCGATCTTCGACAGGACGGAGGTGCGGAACGGGGCGTTGGACAGCAGGCGCAGCCCGTCGAGGATGGTGTACTGCCGCTCGGCCTCCACCTGCTCGTTGGCCTCGTGGAGGGTCTTGACGGTCTGTTCGAGGATGGACTGCATCCTCGGCCCCCACTGCTCCCACAGGCCCTTGGCGACGCGCACCACCGAGTCGGCGGTGCGGTCGCGGTCGGAGAAGATGCGGGTGTCGAGCAGGTTGATGCCGGGGGAGCGGGTCTCGTCGGACAGGTCTATCAGCCGAACGCTGTCTATCAGGGACTCGGGGACGTGCTCCATCAGCTCGGCCACCAGGTCGGTGTGGGGGTCTATGACCACGATGGCGTCGTTGTCCCTGCCCTCGGCCTTCTCTCTCATCTTGTGGGTGACGAGATGGTGCATGAGGGTGGACTTGCCCATGCGGGTACGTGCGACGTAGAGGTGGTGACGGCGGAGCAGGTCGTCGGGGAAGCGGATGGGCCGGGGCTTGCCCGCCGTGGTGTCTCCCACCAGCGCGCCTCCCCTGACGCCCTTCGCGGAAGGCAGGAGCGCCCTCGCGCCGGACCGCTCCACAAGGGGGGTCTCGTCGCCCGCTCCGGGCGGGTGCCACAGGCAGGCGATCTCGCGTATTCCCATGACGCTGCGCCCGCCGAACAGGCCGGGGCCTGCCGGATGGAGCACGTCGGGGTCCGGCGTTATGGGCCTGACTCTGCCGACCTTGAACCTCGCCCCGGCGGGGTTGTCGAAGTGGCGGTAGGCGGCTGCCACCGGCCCGAGAAGCTCGGCGGCACGCTGGGGCCGGGTCGTCTCCGGCAGGATCGCCGTGACCTGTAGCTCGGCGTCGAAGGCGATGCGGGAGACCTTTTCCTGTATCAGGATGGGGTCCTCGACGCGCTTGCGGGACTTCTTCAACCGCCACCACGCCCAGCCGCCCGCGAGCAGGCCCAGGGCGGTTCCCGTTCCCAGGAGCGCGGCCTTCCATATCTCGCCGTCCTGCACCCACAGGTAGCCCTTCAGGGCTGCCAGCGCCCCGATGCCGAGCACGGCCATCGTGATGCCGTCCATCTGCAGGGGCTTGGTCTGGAAGGTGTAGGCGGGCTCCCTGGGCTCCATGCCGGGCCGCTTGTGGGCCTTCTCCATGTGGGGCTGGGACCAGTCGGGTCCCAGGGAGCGCAGCATCAGCCGCGCCACCACGCGCTCGTCGTCCTTCAGCTCGGAGAGCGCGCCCATCAGGGCGATGAGGGGGTCGGAGCCGGGGTCGAGCAGGTCGTCGTCCCGGAAGGTGCGCAGGGGCACGTACTCCGGGCCGTCGGCCCGCAGGGTCATGCTCCACGCCCGCTCGCCCTCGTCCAGGCGCAGGGGGTCGTCGTCCCGCTCCACTTGCTGTATTCGGGCCTGGGGGTAGTGGGCCGACAGCTGGCCGCGCACCACCTCGTCGTCGAGGCAGCGGGCCAAGAGGGTCACGCCGTCCATGTCGGCGGCAAGCTCCAGTGAGAAGGGCTCCGGCACCGCTATGGAGCCGAGCATGTTCTCCACGCCCAGCAGCGTGCGCTCCCCGGCGCGGGGCGGCGTCACCGCCAGCAGCACGGGCTTCTTCTCGTCATCGTCTCCAAACAGGAATTCCTTCGGGTTCAGCTTCAATGCTCTACTCCTTCCTCTATGGGCCTGTATCTATGTGTCAGTCGTTTCGTTGCCTACCTGTGCTGGCCCGGTCGCCACTCGATGACCGCCGTCTCCTCCGGGGTGGCCTCGATGCGGACGGGGAAGCGGTTGCCCCTGGCGAGAAGCAGCCCGTCTCCACGGGGGCAGGAGAGGAGCCAGCGTTGGAGGTCTTCGGGCAAATCGAAGGCGTCTCCCACCGTGCTGATGGCGGCGGCGTCCTGCTGCAAGAGCAGCTTGAAGGCGGCGTTCTGGAGCAGGGCGCGACCGGAGTGGCCGGTGATGGTTCGTGAAGAATCCTCGGAGAGGAGGTCCTGCACGTCCTGGGTGATGAACTGCAACCCCAGCCGGTGCTTGCGGGCGCGCTTGGCCATGCTGACCATGAAGGCGGCCCCTTCGGGGTGCTGCATGATGCTCCACACCTCGTCCACCACCAACAGGCGGGGCTTGGGGTCCTGGGCTGCCGCGGCCCACACCGTCTCGGTGCACACCATCGCGGCGGCGGGCCGCAGCTCCGGCTCCAGCAATCGAAGATCGAAGACCGTCACCAGCGCCTCGCTGCCCAGCAGGTCGTCGCCCTCGTCGGACAGCAGGTGTCTCAGGCTGCCGGTGGCAAAGGGCCGCAGCAGCCGTGCGAGGCCGGGGTCTCCCGCCTCGTCCTCCTGAAGGAACGAATAGAAATCGCGGAAGCCGGTGCGCTCCCTGGGCTTCGCGTAGTAGCCCGCCAGGGCGTGGTCGAGGGAGGCCCGGCGCTCCGCACCGAGACTCTCTCCCACCATGACCTCGATGAGGCGGCGCAGACTGCCGATGCGCTGCAACAGCTCCTCCGAGTCCCCCTTGTCGATAACAAAGGGGTTCATGCCCTGTCCGGGGACGCCGGGGGAGAGAACTCTCCCGCCCGCTGCGCGGGCCATGTCCGCGTACTCGCCCTCCGGGTCGATGACGTAGGCGGTGATGCCTCTCGTTAGGCCCCTGAGCACGCCGAGCTTGGTGGCGAAGGACTTGCCGGAGCCGGAGCGGGCCAGCACCGCCGTGTTCGCGTTCAGGTGGGTGCCGTCCCAGGGGTCGTAGACCGCCGGGGAGCAGGCCCGCATGTCGATGCCGTAGAGGGTGCCCGAGCGGGTGTCCAGGTCCGGCGGCGAGAAGGGGAAGAGACGGGCGATGCTGGAGGTGTCCAGACTGCGCCACTCGGCGACGGCGTTCAGGGCCAGGGGCAGCGTCGAGAGCAGCCCCTCGCGCTGCCTGAACGCAAGGTTGTCGAGCTTGCCCAGGGTGGCGGCGAAGTGGGCCTTGGCCCGCTGGGTCATCTCCTTGAGGGACGCCTCGTCCTTCGCGTGAAGGGTCACGGACAGCGATGCGTGAAACAGCCGCTCCCTGCCTCGCTGCACCTCGTCCCTGAGCCGGGTGATGTCCTCCAGGGCGATCTCCGCCTCGGGGGACATGGTGCGGCCCCGCTTGAAGGAGAGGGACTGCGCCGACTCGAAGCGCACCTTCTGCCACTCCAGCGTCCTCGCCGCCTGCTCCGCCGGTATCGGGCCGACATGAACGGACAGGTCCATGGGCGCTCCCGCCGCCATCAGTCCTTGCAGGAAGCCGGGGGCCAGTGACCGGGGCCACTTGCCCAGGTGAAGGGAGCGCAGGAGGCGGTCTCCGATGCGCATGTCGCGCCGGTTGATCTCCACCTCGACGGTTGCGTCCTCGTCGAACTCGGAGGGCGAGCCTCCCAGGGCCGCCGACACGAGGAACATCCGAAGCTGCCGTCCTCTCAGTGAATGGACTGACAGCCCGGCCCTTGCCAGCAGGCCGCGCAGGTCGTCGATGCGGTCGAACTCGCAGACGGCGTAGAAGCGCCGGTCGAGTATTCCGTCTCGGTTCTCAAGGTCGCTGAGCAGTCGCTGAAGGGACTCGGAGGCCGCACTCGTCTGCGGGGGAAGGTCCTCCGGCTGGGCCTGCCTGAGCTTCTCTCGCATCCCTTCCAGGTGTGGTGGGTGCTGCCGGATGAGCAGCTGCGCCGGGAAGTCGAGGGCGTTGAGCGCCCCGGCGAAGGCCCCCAGCTTCGGCTCGTCGATCTCCAGCCCCATCACCTCGCACACGCCGAGCTTCACACCGTCCAGGCGCACCGGACCGTCGTCGTCCAGGTGGGACAGCATGAAGAACAGGGGCAGGGCCGGCGGGAGCTTCAGCGCAGGCTCCGTCGTTCCGCCTGGTTCCGCAGAGAGTCCGCCCTCAGGCATCTCCTGCGGGGCGGTGGACTCCCTTGGCGGGGTCTCCGTCCGTCGTCTCGTGATTCGTTCAAGCAGCTTTTTCAACTCGTTGGCTTCCTTATCTCTATGGTGTTGGGATGGATGGAAGGACGCCGTGCTTCAGCAGGGCGGCTACGCCCTTGGCCGAGAGCACCAGGACCAGGCCGACCACCGCCAAGACGACGGCGCTCTTGGCCCTGCCGCCGCGCTCCTCGCCCCCCTCGGCCATCAGCACGAATCCCGCCCAGACGATGGCGAAGACGCACAGGCCGGACCCGGCGTAGGACATGGCGGTGAGCACGCGGTCGAAGGCGGCCAGCATCGCTTCCTTCTCTGCCGGGGCTGCGCCGGTCGTCGCCAGCGCAGCCCCGGCCAGTAGCGTGATTGCAAGTGCCCGCCTCACCAGGGCCACTCCCATCCCAGCCGGTCGAACCAGCCGCGCAGCCCGTCCGCCGGCTCCTGCTCGGCGGGCGGGTCTTCGGGTTCCGGCTCCGGCAGGACCAGTACGGCGAAGGGGTCGTCGGACCCAATGGCGGATTCCAGTGACAGGGATTCCTCCCGCGTGCGGGTGAGCGGCCCCCGCTCCACCGTCTCGGCCTTGACGTGTTCCTTGTGCAGGACGTCCACCGTCACCTCTTTGGTGATGGTGGCGCTGGGGACGTGGGCGTAGGCCGTCGCGGTGGCGGACGCCGTGGCGCCGTCCTCGCAGGCGGCCGTCGCCGTCTGGCTGTCGGAGTCGCTGTCCCCCGGGCGATGGACGTGCACGGTCTTTGTGACCTGCTCCACCCGCTCCGGGTGGTGGGTGAGCACGGTCAGCGGGGGGATGGGGATGAGTAGGGTCGCCTCCAGGCTCACGTCCACGCTCACGGCGTGAATCGCCTTGCCGGTAAACACGGGCAGCCTGAAAAGGGTCTCGCCGTCGGGGACGAAGACGACGCTCGCGCTCGACGCTCCCGTCGCAGCGGAGAGCGTTCCCGTGACTGAGGTGACCCCGGCGTCCATCACCGTCGTCTCGGTGACGCTCTCGTGTCCGGCCACCGTCTGAAGCTCCACGGGGTGCTCGATGCCCGTGACGCACTCGGACTCGACCACCCCGCTGACCGTTCCGGTCGTCCAGCCCAGGGAGGTCATGCGCAGATCGCAGAGCTCGCCCTCGATCTCCGGGAGCGGGTACGGGATCTGCTCGTTCTCAACCGTCAGCGCCCCGGCCTGTCCCGTCCCGTCCTCCCAGGACACGGTGAAGGACGGGACGGGTCCGTGGAGGGGGAGGGAGTAGTCGATGCGCTCCCCCTCGGCCAGCGTTGCCGAGCCCCAGAAGCGGAGGGAGCGGCCCTCGCTCCCCCCGAAGGCGCGGACGCGGATGTCGACGTCCGTGGCTGCCCGGAGGGTGACGGCGGCGCGGTCGCCGGAGACGGTCAGCCCTTCGACGAATACCCGCCGTCCCTCCACCGGCTCCGTGACCTCGAAATCGATCTCGTCACGCCAGCGCTCATCGTCCTCGTGTCCGTCGGCCAAGGCGACCTGGGGTACGGTCACCACGGCCAGGGTAAGGACGGCCAGAACCGCGAAGGCCAGGTAGCCCTTGCGGGGCTTCCGGCTCCTGCTCTGGAGCGTCTCGGCCCGGTGGTCGCGGCCCTGCCGGCCCGCGCCGTCCCTGCCCCTGCGCTTGCCGAACCAGCGCATCCGCCCGTTGCGGCGCTCCTTGTTCTTACGGGTCTTCCTGCTCTTGCGCAGCCTTCCCAGTCCGCGCCCGGCGCGTTTCGCCATCAGGCGAAGGGGTCCGGGGCCGCTCCTGACCGGCTGCGCCGGCGCCGGCGACTCGGCCCGCACCAGCTGGGACACCGGGCCTGCGTAGACCCGCGCCCCCAGCCGGTACTTGAGCAGGTCGGCGGCCACCAACGGCAGCCGCCGACCGCCCACCTTCCCCACCACCATCGCGATTCCCACCAGTCCGAAGACGACGGCAATCGCCATCCTCACCTCGGACGGGCCGACGGGGGCGTAGCGGTACGCCCCGTAGGACAGGGCGCACACCGCCACCACCGCCACGATCTGCGGGAATGTGAACCCCAGCAGCACCCGGTCCTCGGCCTGGACGTGAGTTGGCACCTCGTGTTCTCTCATGTCTTCTTCCTCCTTCCTCGCGCCGGGCCTAGCCGCCGCTGCTGCTGTCGCCGCCGCCGGGGGCTTGCGGGTCGGGCAGCGCATCGTCGATGTCGATACCGGGGTCCACGACGGCGTTCATCACCAGCTCCACGACGCCGTAGGCGACCAGGGCCAGGACGATGCCCGCGAGGGCGGTCATCATGGCGCTCTTGCCGCGCTCCATCTGGTGGGGCGCTCCGCTGGCCGTCAGGTACAGGTAGGCGCCGTAGATGAAGAATCCGACGCCTATCGCCCCCACGACGCCCAGCAGGATGCCCACCAGGTTCGAGATGGTCTGTGTCAGTTGTTCCATTCGTTCTTTCTCCTCTTCCATCGAGCGCTTCCGCTCGTCTCTATCGGTGGGTTTCGTTGGCTCATCTAGCTGCACATCGCTGCGCCTCCGTCCTGGCGTTGCGGCTCACTCGCCGCTGCTCCTGGGCGCTCCCGCGCCGTCTCCGCCCGCCGATGGGGTCGCCATCGAAGCGGCGGAGCTGATGCCGCCGGCGGCTGCCGACAAGCCAGCGCTGGCCGCCATCGCTCCCACCGCAGCGCCCCCCGGTCCTCCCGCCGCTCCGCCCGCCACCAGCCCGATGGTCCGGGCCGAGCGCACGAAGGAGCCGGGCAGGTTCATGCCGAAATAGAGCATCGAGAGCCAGGAGTCGAAGGTCCCGGCGTTGCCCAGCAGCGACGGCACCCGGGTCGCCATGTAGATGAAGGCCAGGGACATGAGGAGCTTCCAGATGAGGTCCTGCACCGGCTCGAAGGCGGCGATGGCCGCCACCTCGTTCAGGAAGGCGAACCCCATCGCAAGGGCGATGAGTTGGATGGCCTGCTGGAAGGTCGTCGTCATGAAGAGCCGCAGCCAGTGGCGGCCCCAGCCCGCCGTGTGAGGCAGAATCCACAGCCCCAGTGCGATGGGGGCCAGGGCCAACAGCACGTCGATCAACGCCAGGCGCAGCACCATCTGGACGATGACGTAGAGGACGAAGAAGCCGTAGACGAGATAGAGCACCGCCAGCAGCAGGGCCATGCCCACGCTCCCGGCCTGTACCGCGGTGAGCAAAGTCTTGAGGGTGGAGCGCAGCATGTCTCCGGCGGTGACGTTCAGGGAGACGGCGACGAAGCCGGAGACGGCGTCGGCAACGTCCAGGACCAGGGCGCACCACCACAGGGACGACGCGGCGGCCACGAGGCCCAGCGCCAGCCGGGGCACCATCTCCCGCCACCCGGCCTGGCGGCTGCCCAGGTGCTCGGACATGATGAGGGTCAGCCCCATCCAGCCGAGGATGACGATGAGCGCGCCCGAGGTGACGGCCCAGACGACCATCCACGCCTGGCGCACGATGTCGTGGGCGTAGGTGAGGTCGGGGGGCGTGCCGGTGATGATGTCGCTCATCGGCTACCCGCCCCCGCAGTTGTCGGCGTCCTCTTGGGAGAACTCCTCGACCACGCCGCAGAGCGTCCCGTGGGTGCCCTCGATGATCCAGCCGGCGAAGGCCCTCGCCCAGCGACCGGGGTTGAGGGCGGAGAGAATCTTGTCCCAGATGCGTCCCGGCTCGTGGAAGGGAATGACGCTGTAGAAGTCACCCCGCAGCCCGTCCTCGGACTGGGCCAGCATCACCAGCAGGTACGCCTTGTCGCGGTCGAGGTCGGGCTGCTCGTCCAGGGCCGGGTACTCCCAGGAATATTCCCAGCCGTCGCTGCGCTCCTTCTCCCCGCCCTTGACCAGGTAAACGGCGCTGATCCAATCGCCGGTGTCGGCGTCGCGCACGGCGTAGTGGAGGACGGCGATCTTCCGGTCGAAGACGGGGCGGGCCACGAACCCGCCGCCGCCCTTGCGTTCCACGAACTCCCGGTCGGCATTGACCAGGACGATGTGGTCGCCCCACGGCTCCTGGGCCAGGGCGGTCCCGCTGGACGGGATTGCCACCAGCGCCGCCAGGAGCAGCGCGGAGGCCAGGGGAATGAACCTTCTAACCGACCGGACTTTCGATTTCAGCGCCAACTCGTTCACCTCTCTTCCGTTTCGCCGCGGTTCACCGGAACGCGGCAGTCGCAAAAAAGTGTGAACAAATCAAACGAGAAAAAAGACCCCTCATAGCTCTGCGCAAGGATGCGGGGCGTTACGGGCCGTTCCCCCGTGGCTCTGCGCAGGGATGCGGGGGGCTATAAACCCTCTTCTTTCCGGCCCCTTTCGTGCAGTATTGGGGGTGTACAGGAGTTTGAGTTTGGCAACAGAACGGCCAGAGTCGTGATTTCGTAGCTGGAACAGGGGTAAATCGCCCCCCTACAGGACGTAACCAGTGAACACTTTCAGAAAGGGTGCGTTCCGGACTGCAATGACATCGCCAAACGAGGGGAATGACATCGGCGGGCCGGTTGGAGCGGCGTCCCAATGACATTAGGCCCCGAAAAATGCGCTCGGAGTGGGGGTGCATGACATGCCCAAAAACGTGGCCTGAGAGCGGGAAGATGGCCGGACGGCAGTTGACCGGAGGTTCAAGTGGAGATTCTGCGAGGGAGAAAAGAGCCATGAAAACGACGGAACACGGCATCGAGGACAGCAGGGACGTGGAGAACGTCTACCACATGAGGCTCATGGCGCTGCTGAAGGAGCTGGTGCGGGACAAGGGCTTCAAGGGCGCAGCGCGGGTGCTGGAGTTGGACCAGCGGACGGTGGCCGAGTGCGCCAGGACGGGGCAGCTCTCACGGCGGGTGCGGCAGGCCCTGGAGCGGGCGTTGCAGGAGGGCGTCGGTTCTGCTGCGGCCCGGCAGCGGGAGCGCAACGATAAGCTGGAGAGCCGGGTCGAGACGCTTGAGAAGGGGCACGAGGCATTGGAAAAGGGCTATGACGACCTGGGCAAGGAGGTGCGGAGACGAGTGGCCGCCGTCGAGGGCAGGGTCGAAGCCCTGCGTCGGGACGGGGCACAGGGGACCGGGGCCGGTCATGCCGGCGCCGGTCCCTCCCAGGCGGAAGCGGACGGCTCGGAGAGCGGTGCGCCGGGCATGGGCAGAAAACACCCGCCGAGGCCCAGGCTGCGACGGGAGTACCCCGACCTGGTGACCCTGGAGCCCGCCCCCGACGACGAGGAGGTGTTCGGGGAAGCGTGGCCGATGATCGTCGCATGGCGGGAGCTGAAGGACGCTCACTCCAACAGCGGGAAGAGTCTGGAATGGCTGCGCACCGAGGAGCGGTTCCTGGCGCTGGAGCTGGCGTTGTTGGAGGACCACGGCATGACGCTCCCCCCGGCCAGGTTTCCGCTGCGGGGCTTCGACCGCAACGGGCAGGTCACCCATCGCCGGACGGCGCTCTCCGACACGCGGAGAGCGCTGAAGAAGCGGGAGCTTCTGAACACGCTGACCCTCCGGCTGTTGTGGCGGTAGCCGGGCCGGGAGGCGGCGGGTTTGCAGTCAACTTTTGTGAACGATTTGGCGGCAATCTTCGAAAGGGGTGTTGCAGGCCCTCTTTTGCGGGTCTCGAAGCGGCGATACTAGCCTCACTGTTTGGCTTTCTCCGAGGTTTCCGACCATAGAAACCTGGGTGCGCGATCCCTGTTGCACGGGTACGACCGGAGGATGATTCGCTCTCCCCCTGTCTCCCACGAGGGTACTGCTGCCGAAGCGGAGTTGACGTTGGTCCTTCGCAGGCAGCGCGGGCAGAGACGACGGAGTTGACGCTGGTCCTTCGTCCTCGGTCCAAGTCCGGCGGTTGGAGTGACAAGCCCTTCGCCCGTTGGACACCCGTCCGGTGGTTGGGAGTTGATCGCTTCCGTCACCGGGCACCTGCCTGATGGTCGGGGTTGATCGCTCCTTCCGTTGGACGCCAGGACGGAGTGCACCCTGCGCCCCGCCCTCCACCAGTCGGTCGAAATGCGTCTGTCGTTTCGACCGATTCCTCATGCCCGCGGCATGGCTGACTGACAGCTAGGCCGCAGCTTCGACATGCGCCGGTCTGCCGTTCCGAGCAGGCCGGCCGCTTCACGCCTCGCAGCTTCCCCCACTGACTTATTCCCCCTTGGGCCAAGCTGCGCCTTTCTCCCATGCGCTGGTCTTCGACGAAGTCGTAGGACGGCCGCTCCCCTCGTAGCAGCTCTCCCGGAGTCGATTCCCAACGAATCACCCTTGGGCCGAGCTGCGTCTTCTTTTCACACCCGCTCCGTCTCCCGCGTCCTGCATCCGACCGTGGGCGGAGTGCGTCCAGCGTCAACCGGTCCCATCACAAACGCCCGCGCCACGGATGCTCGGCACGGGTCAATAACGACTGAAAGGAGGAGTCCATGCACGTCATGGAGGTCCATCACCGCTGACGGCGGGGTCTCCGGGTCTCACAACACACCCCAACCCACAAGGGCCGTCTCGTTCGAGGCGGCCCTTCTTCTTTGCCCGCAAGCGGGCGCAGGCCAGAGGCAACACAACACAACAGAAGGAGGACGGACCGATGACGACGGCAACGATGGCAACCGGAACGATGACGGCGAAGACGGCGGGAGCGGAGAGCGAGCTGAGGGCTGCTGCGAGGCGGCGCGGGCTCACCGTGAAGGAGCTGGCGGCCCTGATGGGCGTCTCGGCGGGATACCTGTCGCAGATTGCGACGGGGCGCAGGCCGTGGACGCCGAAGATGCGGGAGAAGGTCGCGGCGGTCCTGGGAGAGGTCCCCGGGCAGGACACCGTCTACCGCCAGGGTGGGGCCGCAGTGAACAGCGAGAGCAGCGTCATCCGGGAGCGCGCCTGCACGCTGGGCATGACCATGAAGGAACTGGCCGACCGCGTTGGCGTGTCCTACGGATTCATGACGCAGGCGGCCCGTGGCCGCCAGACCATGGGCGTGAAGGTGCAGGCCAGGGTCGAGTCGGTGTTGCAGGCCCCGGCAAAGATCGCTCCCGCCACCTGCGCCAACCGCCAGGCGAGCGTCGTGAACGGGGAGAGCACCGTCATCCGGGAGCGCGCCCGCGCTCTGGGCATGACCATGCGGGAGCTTGCCGAGAAGGTCGGCGTGTCCGCCAGCTACATGAGCATGGTGGCTCGCGGCCACAGGAGCATGGGCGTCAAGCTCCAGGCGAGGGTCCAGTCGGCGCTGGAGAGTCCGGCGAAGGTGGCCCCGGCGCAGCTTGCCGCCGTCGACCGGCAGGTCCTGTGGGAGAGGATGGACGCCCACGGCATCAGCCAGAACGAGGCCGCCCGCCGAGCGGGCATCAGCTCCGCCCACCTCTCCCAGATCATGAACGGCAAGTCCAGCCCCTCGGCGGGCGTGCTGAAGGGTCTGCACGGGGCGCTGTTCCGGCCCACGAAGGCGGAACGGGTCATGCCCGCCGAGGTGAAGGTGCTGGGCTGGCGCAAGGGCGAGCGCAGCGGGATGGTGGTGCGTGGCGCCGGTGGCCCCGGGCGCGGCGCCAGGTCCGGCGGCGGGACGATTCGGACCGGCGGTCGGGTGCCCTGGGGCGCGAAGGCGGAGTACGCCTACCGCGCCGGGTACGACGGCATGGGCCGGTTGTCGGTCACGCATGTCGTCCAGAGGGGCTACTCCGCCATGCTGAAGCAGCCGGAGACGGCCGCCGCGTGAGGCGCCCGTGACGTACCGCATGATGGGCGGCTGCCTCGAAACAGCCTGGGACGGCCCGCACCGGGCCGCATACGCGAGTCCCGCCGTGGGCGGGCCTTCGCACGTTCAAGCATTCGCCTGGGGGCGTTGCCGGAACCCGACCGCCCCCGATGGGGCGGTGCAGTCCGTCTCCCGTCGCTCTCCGCCTGGCGGCGGCGACTGATGGAGACGTGCGTCCGGGTTCCGGCGTCGTCCTCTAACCACCACGAAAAGGAGGACGACTCACATGAACCTCGGAGGTTTCATCGACACGTTCAAGGACGCCATAGCCAGGAGGGTGGTCGAGTCCTACCCGCCCCTCTACCGTCCCTCGGAGAACGGCGGCAGGCTCCCCAGGCTGCTCCGCAGGCCCCTGGGGGCGCAGGCCGACGCCATCAGGGGCGCGGCCCTCTCCCTCAAGGCCCACCGGGGCACCACCGTCGTCGGCGAAATGGGCACCGGAAAGACCTACATCGGCGCGGCGGCCGCGTACATGGCGGGCTTCGAGCGGGTGCTCATCATCTGCCCGCCCCACCTGGTGCCCAAGTGGAAGCGGGAGGTGGAGATGACGGTGCCCGGCGTCCGCGCCGCCATCGTCGAGTCCATCACCGACCTGGAGCGGCTGCGCCTCTCCGTCGGCTCCGGCCCCCTATTCGCGGTGATGAGTCGGGAGAAGGCAAAGCTGTCCTACCGCTGGATGCCCGCCGTGATACAGCGGTGGGCCACGTCCAGGGGAAGGCTGTTGCGGGACGATGAGACGGGGGAGCCCTTCCGCATCCCCTGCTGCCCCGACTGCACCGCGCAGATCGTCGACAAGGACGGCGTGCCCCTCACGGACGCCGACCTGAACCGCCGCAAGCACACCTGCGCCGCCTGCGCCGCCCCCCTCTGGCAGGCCGACAGGTCCGGCCCGGCCCGCTACCCCTTGGCCGACTACATCAAGCACCGGATGAAGGGCTTCTTCGACCTGCTCATCGGGGATGAGGTCCACGAGTTCAAGGGCCGAGGCTCGGCCCAGGGCATCGCCGCGGGCATCCTCGCCGACGTGTGCGGCAGGTCCCTCAGCCTGACCGGGACCCTTCTGGGAGGGTACTCCTCGACCATCTTCCACCTCCTCTACCGGTTCTCGCCGGAGATACGGACGGAGTTCGGGCGGTCGGACGAGCATCGCTGGATTCAGCGGTACGGCTTCGAGGAGGTCACCGTCGGCAAGCCCGACGACGACGCGGTGGAGGACGGGCGCAACAGCCGCCGCCGCAGCTACCGCAAGGTCACCAGGGAGAGGCCGGGCCTCGTGCCCAGCGCTTTGTTCCACATCATCGGGAACACGGTGTTCCTCAGACTGGCCGACGTTGCCTCCGGCCTGCCGGACTACGAGGAGAAGATCCTCGTGTCCTCGATGGACTCGGAGGAGGACGCCACCGGGTACTCCCAGCGCAGCGCCTACAACACCGTGTTCGAGGAGCTGAAGAAGGAGTTGGCGGCCGCGCTGAAGGCGGGTTCCAAGCGCCTGCTGGCAACCTACTTGCAAACCCTGCTCGCCTACCCCGACGGCTGCACCAGGGGGGAGACCGTCTTCGATCCCCGGAGCGGGGACGTGATCGTGCAGGTGCCGCCGTTGTCGGAAGACAAGCTCTACCCGAAGGAGCAGGCGCTCGTCGACCTGGTGGCCGCCGAACGGCTGGAAGGACGGCGGGTGCTGGTCTACGTGACCCACACGGGGACGCGGGACATCACCGGGCGAATGGACGACATCCTCACCCGGCACGGCTTCCGGGTGGCGGTGATGAAGGCCGACGCGGTGGCCCCGAACCGCAGGGAGAAGTGGGTGGCGGACAAGGTGAAGGAGGGCATAGACGTCCTCATCTGCCACCCGCGGCTGGTGCAGACCGGCCTCGACCTCATCGATTTCCCGACAATCGTCTGGGACGAAACGGACTACTCGGTGTACGTCGTCCGGCAGGCGTCGCGGCGGTCTTGGCGCATCGGGCAGACCCGCCCGGTGAAGGTGGTGTTCCTGGCCTACCGGAACACGCTCCAGGCCGACGCGCTGAAGCTGGTGGCGAAGAAGATGCAGAGCTCCCTGGCCGTCGAGGGGGAGCTGCCGGAGGACGGCCTCGCCGCATACGGAGACGACGGCGACGACATGATGATGGCCCTGGCCCGCAGAATCGTCAGCGGCGAGGAGGAGGACGAGGCCGAGACGATGGAGGAGGTGTTCGCCCAGGCCAGGAACGCCGAGAGCGAGGCCGAGGAACTGCTGGTGGACGACGGCTGGAAGGTCGTCGAGATCGAGCCGGAGACCGTTGCGGTCAACGGGAACGGGAATGGCAATGGCCACCACGACGACCTGTTCGGGCCGACGGTTGAGCTCGTCCCGGCCAACAGCCTGCCCCGTACTGGATACGGGGGCCGCCACGATGACGAGACCCCGGAGCCGCAGCAGTCGCTGTTCTCCTGGGCCGAGTTCATGGCCGAGGAGCCGGTGAAGCCCAGGGGCCGGAGGACCCAGGCCCCGTCACTGTCCCTGTTCGAGTGGGCGGTGGAACAGGAGCGGGAGGAGGAGCCGGTCGGCGCGGGCAGCTAGGCCGCAGGCACAGGGGAGGACGCCGCGATGGTGTGGCGTCTTCCCCTGCATCGCCATGTGTGCGGGCCTTTTTTGTTGCCCGAAATCATCGCCCGTCCGCGCGGCGGCGGCTACCGCGCCTCCTCCCCCTCGCCTCCCCGCGTTCCCAGCGCCTCGCGGGCCAACTCCCTCGCCCCCCTCGCCGCGGCGTTGCCCGGCTGGATGCCGATGATGGCCTCGAAGTCCTCGACCGCGCTCTCGAACCGCGCCGCGTACATGCGGGAGATCCCCCTGCTGTAGAGGACGGCAGTGTTACGAGGGTCAAGGTCGAGGACCCCGGTGTAGTCCTCTATCGCCAGCTCGTGTCGCTCCAGGCTGGCGTGGGCCAGACCCCTGGCCGACAGGGCCTCGACGTTGCCGGGGTCGAGCTCCAGGGACCGGTCGAAGTCCCCGACCGCCTCGTCGTAGCGTCCCAGGCCGCCGAGGGCGACGCCCCTGCCCCGGAGCGCCGGTGCGTTGTCGGGGTCGAGCCCCAGCACGGCGTCGAAGTCGCCCAGTGCGGCGTCATATGCCTCAAGGTTGAGGTTGGTGATCCCCCTAGCGTAGAGGGCCAGGCCGAACCTCTGTTCCAGCACGATGGCGGCGTCGAAGTCCCTGAGCGCCCTGTCCATCCGGCCCATGTCGCGGTATGCCATGCCCCGGTGGTAGCGGGCCTCGGCGAGGCTGGGATTCAAGTCTATCGCCCTGCTCAGGTCCTTCACCGCACGGTGGCGACTGCCCATCGCCAGGCGGGTAAGCCCCCGGTTGTAGTGGGCCTCGGCGTCGCCGGGGGCCAGGGTGACGGCCACGTCGAAGTCGCTCATCGCCCCCGCAAGGTCGCCCAACTCCGCCTTGCACGCCCCCCGGCTGTAGTGCGCCACGGCGTCGCCGGGGGCCAGCCGGATTGCGGCGTCGTAGTCCTCCACCGCCGGGCGGCGCTCCTCCAACCTAGCGTAGGCGCGGGCTCTGTCGAGGTAGGCCCCGGCGTTGTCGGGTTCGAGGGCGATGACCCCGCCGTAGTCCTCCGCCGCGATTCGGTGCTCCCCAAGCTCGGCGTACACCAGCCCCCTGGCGGACAGGGCTTCGGTGTCGCGGGGATTCGCCTCGATCCGCTCCGTCAGATGCTCGACCATCCGCTGAAGGCCCTCGCGCCCCGCGCCGTCCACGAACCGGCGGTACTCTTTCGATGGCTCCTCCGGGTCGATCCCGCCATGCTCCTCGTTCATGACGCTCCTCCCGTGTGTCTTGATCTTTCCTCTATCGGACGCGTTCCCCCGTTGCGGAGGCGGCTGCCGGGATGGGGTACAGGCTCCCGACGCCGATGCGGTCTCTCCCTCGCGGCGTGGGACCGACGCGGGGACGCCTCCATGATGGCGAAACCGTTCCCGGAATGCAATGCGGGCTTGGCGGTGAGGACTCGGTGTATGACGGGCTTTTGGCGTTTCAGCCTCTATGGGACTCGGCCCCTCACCGCCGCGCCGCCCCGCTCAGTCTCTGTAGATGTGGCCGAGCCCCAGCGAGTCCGCGATTTGCAGCAGCGCCGTATAGTTCTGCGTGTTGGGCAGCACGCCCTTCTCCCTCCAGCGCCTCACGGTCTCGGGATGGACGTCGAGACGCCGGCATATCTCCGCCCACGGCAGGTCGGACTCCTCCTTGAACCGCACGAGGCGCTCAGAGAAGTCCTTGGGGAAGCCGGGTGGCTTCCTGCTGTGGTGTACGCGCTGTCTCGGCATCGGGCCGGTCCTCCGGAAAACTCGTCAAGACTGCCTCCGGGCGGGGGAGCGTCCAGGTCGATCCGCATAGGCGAGCCCGCGAGACTGAGAACAAAAGCGGGCGTCCAGCCGGAGCCGGACGCCCGCGTGCATGGGCCTATGGTTCGGCGCCTGCCGCTCCGGCTAGCCGCCCTCGATGTCCCGCAGCGCCTTCGCCACTTCCACCCAGCGTTGCCAGCCCTTGTCGGCGTAGCTCTGGGCCTCGGATGCCGTCATGGGCGTCAGCGACGCGTCGGACACGGTCTCGCCGAAGGCCAAGAGCGCCCGGTCCCAGCGGTCGGTGTGGGTCTTGTCGTCCACCCATTTCGGGTCGTTGCGCCACTCGTATATCTGCGCAATGAGCTCGGCGTACTCCCCCTGTTGCTGCTGCTGGGAGTCTTCCTCTTCCGGCTGCCCCAAGTCCTGCGGCTCCTCGGTCTTGACCACCGACACGTCGAAGGCGTCGCTGACCCGGTTGCCGTCGGCGTCCTCCGCCGTCACGGTGATCGTCGCCGTTCCTTCCGCTACACCCGCCACCGTCAGCGTGAACTGGTCCGCCGACACGGTTACGGTTGCCTTGGCGTCATCCGAGGATGCGGCGGTTATGGTCAGGGCGTCGCCGTCGGCGTCGCTGAACGCGCCGGACAGGAGCACGAACTGCTCATCCCCCGCGGGCAGGTCGGTCACATCGGCCAGGGCCGAGGCCACCACCGGCGCGGCCTTCACCGCTACGGTGAAGGCGTCCTCCACCACGCCGCCGTTGCCGTCGTTGGCCGTCACCGTAATCGTCGCCGTCCCTCGGGCCTGGGCGTTCACCGTCAGGCTGCTCTGGTCGGCGGCGACGGACACTGTGGCAACGGCCTCATCGGAGGAAGCGGCGGTGATGGTCAGTTCGTCGGCGTCGGCGTCGGCGAACACTCCCGACAGGGACACTTCCCGCGTCCCGCTCTCGTTGACGATGGTGGCGTCTCCCAGGGCGGCGGACACCGTAGGGGCCTGGTTGGGCGTCTCCTGCTGCCCGCCGGACTCGATGTCCCGCAGCGCGTCGGCCACCTGCTGCCAGCGGCTCCAGCCCCGGTCGGCCAGGGCCTGGGCCTCATCCGCCGTCATGGGCGTCAGCGACGCATCGGCCACCGTCTCGCCGAAGGCCAGAAGCGCCCGGTCCCAGCGGTCGGTGTGGGTCTTGTTGTCCACCGACTCCGGGTCGTTCCGCCACTCGTACATCTGCGCAATGAGGTCAGCGTGCTCCCCCTGTTGCTGCTGCTGGGAATCTTCCTCTTCCGGCTGCCCCGAGTCCTCCGGCTCCGGCAGGACCCCGATGGGCCCTTCCTCCTGGCCGCTGCCGCCGCCGGCGTCGTTGTCCCTGATGGTGAGCGTCAGCGTCGCATCCAGGTCCGGGCTTTCGCTGGAGGCGGTGAAGATGATGGTCTCGCCGGGGTCTACCACAGCGTCGTCGATGATGAAGATCGTGAATGCGGCTTCCGTCTCGCCCTCGGCTATGTGGAGGAACGCACGCCTCCCGTCGGTCTGGCCGTCATCGTACCCGCCGGACGACCCGATGTCCGAGGATTCGTAGTCGAAGGCGGTGCGGCTGCGCGTGGTAATAAGAGGGGCGAGCTGCGCGGTGCCGGAGGGAATGATCTCCACCCGCGTGCCGCGCACCGGCGCCGGATTGTCCAGCGTGACGCTTATGGTGACGCGGCCCCCGCCATCGGCTCCCTCGGCCGGGGTCCTGTCGGCGGTCAGGGTCAGCCTGCCCCGGTCGTCGTCGGTCATGACCAGGGTAATCGTGGCCTCCGCCACCACCGCGCTCGACGTCTGGCCCAGTGCCGGGTCCAGCACTGAATAGGTGATGGAGAAGCTCTCTTCCCGCTCCACGATGTCGTCGTCAATGTGGCCGAGCTTTGTGGTGAACGTCCTCGTGCCCTGCGGCATAACGCCGGGGCCGGGGTCTATGTACTCGAGGTCCTCGTACCCGGACCCCTCGAACTCGTAGTAGGTCCCGAGAACCATAGCCCTGGGCAGGGGCGGGTCGAAGGTCCCGGTAATGGTCACCGGGTTTCCGCCCTCCCGGAGCGGCCCGGAGGCGCGCAGCGTCAGCGTCGTGGGCGGGGTCTCCGTCAGCCTCAGTGACACCGTGTCGCCTACGGACCAGTTCAGGCCGGAGTTGGTCCAGGCTACGCGGGTGTCGCTGTTGGTGAGAGTGGCATCTGCAAGGGGAAGCTGCCTGTTGTCGACGTGCAGCGTCAAGGCCGACTTGAGGCTATCGGGGATTGCTTTGTTGAAGGTGAAGCGGAGAGTGCCGCCGAAGAGATCGAGCCGAATGACGTCATAATCCACACCGCCATACGTGAAGTCATCGTCCGTGAGCACGCTCGTTGAACTGCACGAAACGCCAGCAAGGGGATTCTCGCAGCCAAGGACTATACCGGTACCGACAGTGTCCCCCGGGGTCAGCGTGGCGGACCATACCTCGGTGCCAGACTGCTGGGCCTGAGCAGGCTGTGCGCCGGGCGCAAAGAAGACCGCCAGCGCAATCAGCGCGGCGGCCAGGAGGAGCAGATGGGAGGGGTTTGGGGCGAGGAGGGCTAGACTAGAACGTAGGTTCGGGGGGGGTAACGGGCAGGGCCGCCCTCAACAGGCGGCTCGGAGTTGAGAGGGCATCAGAAAAGGCGGTTAGCAGGTTCATCGAATCACTACCTCCTTGGCGTTCATGGTGGCGGGCCTTCTCACCCGCCTTGCATCGGTCAGTTCTTGGTCAGGCCCAGCCTTCTCAGCAATCCAACCTCTGCCATTCTTCTACTGGAATACCCCGTCGCACACGGTCGACGCACTCTCTACCGAAGGGCAACGGAAAGCGCCTACCATCCACGCATGGAGCATAATAAGTCCAATATGTCACCACGACACTACCTGAAAGCCGGTCTCTTTGTCAATACGCCGGGCGGGGATTCTGCCCGATTTTCGGCGGGCGGGCGCGCAGGGGGAAGGTGCGGAGCGGGAAGGAAGGGGAGACCGGCTACTCTTTGGCCTGGATGACGACGCGGCCGCCGTCTTCCACGTCGATGTTCAGGTTGTGGCGGTCCAGCATCCGCATACCTACGAGGGGCGTTGCGTCGGCAGCATAGACATAGATGTGCCTTGGCTGGCCGTCCCAGAGCAAGGCGGCTCTGTAGATGTCGAAGGTCACCTCGCTGCCATCGGCCAGGATCATTTGGCCTCGGTTCCGGTAGGTCAACCCCAACTCCGAGGCCAACGCCGACGGCAGGGTTAGGAAGTCGTTGAACCCGGTGTCTATCACAGCCTCGATCTCCCGGCTCTGCCCTGACGGACCTTGCACCTTGAGGGATACGACGGCTTCCAGGGCGGCGTTTACCATCCCCTCAATCACTGGGCGCTCCGCAGGGACCCGCCCCCGAAGCTGGCCAAGGCCCTATACCCTACTCGCGCACACCAGATGTCATAGGCATCAGGCCATTGCGCTTGCAGGCGGTCCACTGCTTCAAGGACATCCCCGCCGATGGCCCATCTGCCGCTCTCCACATCTATGGCGACGAGCTCCCCGTCGTGGTCGGCCTCGACCTGCTGCCGGATATCGCGCTCGTATATCTCCTTGCCCAGACGGGCCGTCTCTTCTTTGGGCCGGCTCGGCGGCGACGTGTGTCTGATGGGCTGCGTGGGCGCTGGGGTGTCTGCGTCCCTCATGCATCCTCCTTTCAAGGCGTGCTCCTACACCCGCCATTCTACCATTTTGTTAGAATGTGAGACATAGGAAAATGCTGTACACAGGTGCGGACGCCCTGAACCGCAAGGGAGTCATCCCAGAAGAGATTTGACCGTCACACTACAGGAATCGCGAGTCCTCGGTGCATCGACAGGCTACCCAGCCACATCTCAAAGACGGCGGTATCTACCGTATGCGGTGGTGGGCTAGAGGGGACTTTACTGCGTACTTTTCGGTGGGAGGTCTGTATACGACAGTAGGGAAATCCAATAGGTGACTGCAGCAGTGAACGTTGGGTACCTGCACCCAGAGAGGCTACGACGAGCTATGGTTTTGGCATCCGGTAGCCGACGCGGGGCTCGGTAAAGATGTACCTTGAATTGTTGGCATCGTCTCCTAGCTTGCGACGCAGGTTCTTCACGGTACTCCGAAGCAGATCAACGTCTCCTGAGTACTCCAATCCCCAGACCCGCTGCAAGATCTGGTCGTGGGTCAGTACCCGACCGGCACTGATCGACAGCTCGAAGAGAAGCTTGTACTCCGTCGCTGACAACTTCACCGGACGCCCGGATACGGTCACACTGCGGTCCGTATAGTTGATCGTCAAGTCTTCCCGCTTGTAAGGCTGACGGGACCCGTTCGCACCTACCCCTCTCCGCTTCCGCAGGGACGAGGCGACTCTAGCGAGGAGTTCGGTCGAAGAGAAGGGCTTTACGACATAGTCCTCGGCTCCCATGTCGAGAGCCTTCGCTACGTTCTCCTCCTGGTCGTTCGCCGACAGGAAGATGATCGGCACATCGGACACCTCGCGGATGCGGCCCATCAGCTCGAATCCGCTGACGCCGGGAAGCATCAGGTCCAGCAGGACGAGATGCGGCTGCTCTATCTCCAATAGCCGCATCATCTCGTCCGGGTTGCCGGTCCCAAAGAGCTTGTACCCGTGTTCGGAGAGGATGTTCCGGAGAAGCCACAGCGCTTGAGACTCGTCGTCCACCGCGAGAATCCTAACCTGATCACTCGGCGCTACGGCAGCATCGCCGTAGGACAGTGGAGCGGGGGCGGCGGCCACGGGAATAGTAAACGTGATCCGTGTGCCGCGCTCATCGCCACCACTCTCGGCTGTGATGCGGCCTCCATGCGCCTCGACTATCCCCTTGCAGATCGCAAGCCCCAGACCTTCACCTGCAATCTTCCGCTCGCGGCCGTCGCCATCTATCCGTGAGAATTTCTTGAACAGCCTCACCAACTGATCGGAAGGGATTCCCATGCCGTCATCCGTTACCGAGATTCGCACGTGGTGTCCCTTTCGCGATCCGGTCACCCTGATCGTGGAGAACTCCGGCGAATACTTGGCTGCATTGGACAGCAGGTTGTCCATCACCTGGGTGATGCGCCTTCTGTCCGCAGTGATTGGAGGCAGGTCCTGGTCAAGGTTTACATCAACGGTGTTCCGTGCCCCACGACGGATGAACGCGGCCTTCGCTTCGTCGACCAGGGACTTCACATCCGTGGATTTGAGAGTTACCGATAAGGCCCCCGCCTCTATCCGCGTCATGTCGAGAAGGTTGTTGACGAGGCCCCGCAGGTGATCGGACTGTTCGTCTATCATTCGGAAGTACTGGAGCACCTCCGATATATCCATCGGGTCGGAACTGCTCAGCACGATACTCGTGCAGCCCTTGATGGTGGTCAGGGGCGTTCGCAGCTCGTGACTCACCATGGCGAGGAACTCATTGCGCTGGCGTTCGATCTCCTCCAAAGGTGTCATGTCCTGGATCACCGCGACGGCGGATACGATCTTCCCGTCATCGGAGTAGATCGGTGTCGCGTTGACGAGAGTGGTCACCTTCCGCCCGTCGGGGAGATTCAGTAATATCTCTTCGGCCCGCACCACCTCGCCGTGGTCCAGCGCCCTCGCTAGCGGACGTTCGTGGCTCTCGTATTTCCTTCCGTCCGTCCTTCGGTAGATCGCCACCTCGTGGTACCGCACGAGCGTGGAGCCGGGCTCGGGCGACATGCCCAGGATGCGCTCGGCTTCCTGGTTGACAGACGCGAATGTCCTCGTGGCGGCGTCAACCACCATGACACCCACAGGCGACGACTCGACCAGCGCCGCCAATCGACGCCTTTCGGTCTCCGACTCATCCCTAGCCCGCTGCTCCTCCCGGTGCCTGCGGGCGTTGACGATGGCCATCGCCGCGTGGGAGGCGAACATCAGCAGCGTGTCCTCGTCCTCCTGGGTGAACTCCAAGCCACCCTCTTTGTCCGATAGGTACAGATTGCCGAGGTACTGGCCCCGGTGTCGTATGGCCGCGCCCAAGAAGCTCTTGATCGGCCCCAGGGGAGGGCCGACCTCGGGAAGGCCCGCCGACGCGATGTGGGACGAGAAGTCCGCCACCCTCAGCGGTTCGGACATCCCGGTCAGGTAGTGGAAGAACTCCATGCCGCCCGGCAGGTCGACGAACAGCCGGTGCTCCTCCTCGGTGACGCCGGAGGTGACGAACGCCTCCAGTTGCCGGGACCGGTCGACAACGATGATGCACCCCCTAGTGGCGTCGGTCAGGGAGCGCGCCCCGTCGGCGACCTCCTGCAACACGGTGTCGAGGTCCCAGCTCTGGGTGATGCGGAGGCCGACCTCGCTCAGCTTGGAGAGGCGCGCCCTCAGCCTGTCGACCTCTCGCAGCTCCGAATCGTCCCTCTTCAATGACCGCCCCTGGTGAGTTCCTGCATCACCTCACGGCCTCGTGTCCGTCAGGTGGCGCCCCGGCGATTGTATCACGGTCACCAGTAGGGCTTTCATGGAAACACGGGAAACTTTCATGGGTTCTTTCATGGAAGTGGGATGGTTTTTCATGGCCATTTCATATCGACCCCTTATCGTAAATAGCATCACGAGTTATCGGAGGCGCCAAGTGACTGGATATCCGATTCATACCAAGGGGCAGTGCGTAAAGCGGTGCATCTGTCGATGCCCCTGCCAGTAGAGGATGAAGGACAGCTCTTCATCCGGATGCGCAGGGGCAAGGAAGGATCGCATGACGAGTCCAAAGCGCGTCTCCGACGTGATTATCCGAGAGAACATTCGAGGAGGTAAAGCAATGAGCAAGAGAAATCTGGCTATCGGCATCGCGGTGGCAACCGTCGGAGTCCTGGCGCTTACACCGCAGATGATAAAGGTCGGCAAGCGGTGGCGGCGACGTCCGGCATGAAGGTCATGAGGGTGCGGACGTCGAGGACGTGGCAGC
Source organism: Dehalococcoidia bacterium (assembly GCA_963662435.1). GTDB lineage: Bacteria > Chloroflexota > Dehalococcoidia > Lucifugimonadales > VXLM01 > VXLM01. Next base: position 1,437,684 of record OY759598.1, read on the forward strand.
GCTCTCGGCGTCCAACCTCTCCTACCCTCATTAATCCCTAGGCAGCTTTGACGAGTAAGGTCTAACAGAGGCGCAATGGGAACCGGCTGTGAGACGAGGAGGAGGCGAGCACCATGTTGAGAGCATTACACGGAACGGCGGTTCGGCTGTTGCCCAGGTCTGCAGTCGAGTATGTCTACATAACTGACGTCATCAAATATTACCCGCTTGGCTTCCATACGCGGGACAACGCGGTTGTTGCGGGCGTGAACCTCTACACCCGGCAGCACTTCCCGCCGGACGCCGACTCGTTCAGGCACGCCTTTGGCGTTCACCGCTCTGACTGCGAGCGAGTCGACAACATTCCGAACACCTCGATCCCGTGCGATGCCGACGAACCTGACGGCCACTGTTGGGAAGGGGCTGTCGAGATTCAACGCTAGGTCCTGTGTTTTGCGGGAGGAGATCAACGATGAAAAGGCCGAATGTGATTGCCTATAGCGTAGCGGCTGTAATCATGGCAGTGTTGGTCCTTGGCGCACTCACCATGATCCGGGTCGTCGGCTTCAACGCTGATCTGGACTTTTCGGTCGAGACCGTAGAGGAGTATGCGAGGTGGTGCGGCAGATTGGGCGACCCCGTGGTCAAGGAATTGGACAGAGGCAGGGGAGTGTCGGGTTGGGGCAATATCGCAGAGGTCCTCGTCGTTCCGATACGAGAGGCTGAGGCCATCGACCCGGCGCCGCCCGGGCTGGAAGAGTTCCACGAGGCGAAGCTGGCAAGCCTGAAGGGAATGCACGACCTCGCGCGGACGAAGCACCATGGCCAATACGTAGACAGTATCGAGATTCGGAAGGAAGCCGCAACCCTCGACCCGTTGGAAGAGGTATTGACCCAAGCGGCCGAGGGCCTCTCGCCTGAGACAGCGAGCACTCTGAGAAATTCAGGATGCATCTGACTTGCAAGAACCATCCTCGAGGCCCAGAAGGCCGCGTAACCTGGGATTACAGGAAGCGTTCGGAACGATGCAAGCACCACAAAGAGGTGACGGAAATGAAAGGGACAACGAACACATGCGGTTTATCTTCATCGTTGCCGTGGTCGTGGTCATGGCGGCCTGTGGGACGTCCTCTCCTCCGGTGCAGCCCTCGCCGGTGACCAACGCGACCCAAGCGAACACGCGGGCCACTCCCGAATCGACAGCCGTGCCGGAGTTCGAAGGGACCCTTGAGGGCGACGACCTCGCCAAGTTCAAGGGCCTGCCCTCGGAGTTCCAGGACGCACTGCGGCAAGAGTTCGATGAGGAGGGCGAGGCCAAAGCGCTCGGTTATCTACGCGGCCTCCCTGACGAGACACCTACGATCTCGGAGATGTTGGATCCTGCGGCTCTTGGATGGTTCGGCGTCTTGCAGCCGAGCGATCAGCGCTTTCTCCTATTGGAGGGGTACCCGGAGCTCTACCGAAGGAACGCGCAAGCAAGCCGAGACTTCAAGGGGGTCAAGTTCTCGTACAAGCACATGGTGGGAACCGTGTTCGACAATCGCGGGGTGAAGCTGCCGCCCATCGAAGAGGCGCTTTCGGCGGACGCGCAGGCGAAGCTCGACTCCATGGACGCGCCCCTGTCGCGGGCATTCAGGCTTGCGTGGGCCGAAGAAAAGCCCCGCCTGACGGAGGTGGATGATTCGATCAAGCGCGTGGAGGGCGGTCTGCTGACGGCACCCAGGGAAATGCCGTCCCTGGCGGAACTGGGCCTTTCCGATGCGAGCATCGCGCAATTCCGCGCGCTTCCAGCCGAGATGCGAGACTGGCTCTGGAAGTAGGTGGCGCACGAACTGGTCACAAGGGGAAGCCTGAGCACCTACTCTGTCATGCGGGATGAGTACATCCAGGTACTCTCGGAACCCGAGGCCTTGACTACCTTCAACCAAGGGATCATGCCGGTGCCGGAGTTCTCACACGTGGGAACGACGTTCGCATGCCTGGGAGGGCCCACCACGTGGCCGGATTCGGTGGCGGCGAGGATGCCGGAGAGCTTTGGAGACCGACCGGCCGTCTTCCTTCCCCCGTTCGAGGACGCGCTCTCTTCCGAGGCATTGGGCCGGCTGAACGAGCTGGACTCGAAGCTCCGGGCGGCCTTTGAAGACCGATGGAAGTGGTCCGGACCTTTCTCGCCCCAAAAGGGCTTCTGCGAGATATCCAAGCTCGAACGCGGCATCCTCTACATCCCCACGACGACCGCGCCCACCGCCGAATCCCTGCTGTCGCGGGAAGGGACAGCCCGCTACGCGACACTCTCCGATGAGTCCCGACAGCAGCTCGAGCGCGTCATTGCGGATTCCATCATTATCGGGTGGGTTATCGACCCTCGCGGGGGAGGACCTGTGATGTCCTTCAATACCCCACACGATGAATTCCTGGACGCGCTTGGGGCCGACTTGGAAGACCGAGTCAAGATCTGGACCGACAGCCGTGCAGATTCGTAGCGGTTGCGCGTGAAGCGGCACAGAAGGCCGGGAGAATCACACGATCGTGTGATTACAGGCGCCGGGAAGGCCGCGTAACCTGGGGTTACAGGGAAACGGGCGATGGTACACGCAGCGCAAGGAGGCTACGCATATGAAAGGGATAAAGCACATGCGGTTTTTCTTCATCGTTGCCGTGCTCGTGGTCGTGGTCGTGGCGGCCTGTGGGACGTCCCCTCATTCAGGGCAGCCCTCGCAGGTGACCCACGCTGTCCAGGCGAAGACGCAGGCCACTGCCGAACCGACCGCACTGCCTCCGACTCCGACTCGCAGCCCAACGCCACCCCCGCTCACTCCAACCCCTGAGCCGAGCAATTTGCCGCCAGCCGTGCAAGTTCTCTCAGTTGACTACCAAGAGGCATTCAGGTTGCTACCTGATGGGGAGTGGGCGCAGAAGTTCTACCTGCACACCACGTTTGACGACTTTGATCGGGACCGGTTTGCAAGGGCAAGTGACACTGACCCGGTCAATGCCACTATCCCCATAACCCCATTCGATGCAGGGGACGTGTTCAATTTGAAGCGAGTCCTAGAAGCTGACAAGGAGTGGGTGGAATCTAAAGTAAGAGAACTTGCTCCCGACTACTCGGATAGGTTCAACGATGCTCATACCACTGATACTAGAATTGCAGTCCTCGATGAGGCAGTTATGGCCGGAGCGGTTCGGAGTGAAGTGTTTGTGGCAGAATTATATTTCCGTTGGCAGGCGTTACTCTCGGGCATGACATGGGAAGAAGTAGACCAAGACATAGCCCGGACCCTCCAAATGATGCAGGTTTCGGATCTGTGGTATACGGTTTCCGAGAAGGAAATGATTATCAGGCACAACGAACTTCGAGTCTGCCGATTGCTTATGTCCGAGCTTGTCGGAGTACGTCATACCCTCGATGTGATAGAAAACAATGAGTGCGACCTAGAGAAAACCCTAGAACTGGCGAACGGTGCCCTGCTGTCCGGAAAGGTCCCACCGAACGAGGCGGAGTATAAGGCATGGTTCGAGGGACATGAGAGATTGACTGATGAGGCCCGCAATAGTTTGCAGACTCCGTAGGCGTTGGAATCGCGCAACCGTAGATGTGATTGGTTGGGTGACTGCCGTTGGGTTGTGGGCTGTCTTTGGTGGCAACCCTGATACGTTGCCGGGATTCCTCGGCATAATGGGGATTAGCTTGTTCGGTATGGGCTTTTTGATGATCGTACAATATGACGGGTGGTACGAATTCAAGCCTTGGTGTGATACGTAGGTTGGGGCTTTCTCATCATGGTTCAGGGCTTACTTCGCAGATACTTTGCTACTCCTATACATACTGCGGTTCCCATAAACACAATTGGCATGGTAAATATAGTAGACGCTGATGCACGAAGTATATCTGTCGGACTGTCAAGAGAGGCACCAGTGAAAAAGAAGAGCAAGTCTACCAAATTCCAGACGGTGTAGAGTATGCCGCCTACCAATATAGAGACTGCTGCGACCTCATAGAGCCTAGGATTGTACAGTATTCGCATGGTGTTTCTCCATGTAACTTGCGCTTCTCTGACAAAAGGTTCACCATGCTTCATTGTGCTGTCTGTCATCGGACTTGTTCGAGTGGAGCCACTGAGACATCGTGTTCGGTTGTCTCATATGCAATGCCAAAGAACATTAAGAACAGAACATAGATTACGCCGATGATTGCCAGGAATGTCGATCCCAAAGCGACGGCTCTAACAGCCCCCGACTCATCAGCCCGCTTATAGATTCTCCAAGCGACGAAGGCGATACCGACAAAGACACCGCCAATGATCAACGTGAAGAGTAGGCTAACTACTGTTGCTGTCGGCATGGGAGTACTCATCTTTCCCAGGATTCTCCATATCGGGGGTCTTCAGGCTCAATGGGCAGTCCAAACGAGATGATAGCATGATTTCGGGTCCTGCAAGGCCATTCAGTCGGAATAGCCCGCTCTGCTGATACGGCGGCTCCCAAAGGTCGGCTCAATCCTAATCGGGAAGTATCTTGCGCTTGGGCAGCCCCCGACGAGGCTGGGGTACTCACTGGGGACGAAGCTCCGGTGCTAGGCGTATCGCCCGAGGGTGTCGTCTCGGTCCCACAGGCGACGAGGGCAAAGAGAACGACCAATAGCGCCACCAAGGTTAGGAAACTATGTACCGTCAATGCCCTGTATAGGTGCCAATGGCGACATCTCCGTGCCACCAACTAGGAAATGGGCTGTTGACAAGCGAGTATGTTAATGATATTATATCTCGTTCTGTAGAAGTTCTGACCGGCATAATGGCTTATTCTATTGATACTTTATGTCATACGAGCCACTTGATGCGTAATGCCACAAAAGACAGAGGTTGGGACCACGAGTAATTCAAGAAAGGAGGCAGGTATGTTGAAGGCAATCATCAAGTTCATCAAGCCCGCCGGGCCCGGTGCCAAATTCGAGCGGTACCTTCAGAAGCTCCAGCGGCTCGACCCCACCGGTGCGCCGACGCGAGAGCAGGCCAAGCGCGACTTCCGCGATCTGCGGGACCTTGACGCGTTCAGTTTCTACCCGGTATTCCTCATATAGGGAGTCTTCAGGCTCAATTGGCAGTCCAAACGAGATAATGGCATCATAGTCAGGTCCTGCAAGGTCATTCAATCTCCGGTCAATCCAATTAGGAATGCGTTTCGAGCCGTGAACCTTGCTTCTTGTTCATCTTTGTCGTCTTCGGGCCCTCGCCAATGGGGTGAAAACGCAGTGAAGACAAGCCGACTCCCTGGAGCTCTCTCCCTCTTGGCACAATCGTGGTTATACCCTTCCTCAGTTTGGTGCCGGTGATAACCGGCCGATACGATCCAACACTCCCTCGAACAACCGTCGAGGAACCGACACCTCGGACAACTGGAAGATCAACCGCCGGGAGTGCCGAACCAGACGACCTCCCATCTTGATCAGCTTGACCTGTACGCTCCGCAGCGAACAGCGCCTGACCGCCTTGGGCAGACATAACCGGCGAAGGAAGTTCCCAAGGTTGTACGCCAGGACGAACAGAGTCAGACGCACCCGGTTGGCCACGAATCGATGGCACGACTGCCGAGTCCAGTTCAGCGCGTACTTCCCTTCCTTGATCCACTGCTCGGCTGTCCCACGACCATTGTAGAATCGCACCACTCCTTCGGGGCCAGCCGTCGTGTTCGTGACAATGAAGCCCACCCGAGGGAACAGCTCTCCCCTATGCTACTCCACCTTGGCCACCACCCGGCGTGCACGGTCCCAACTCTCAGCACGATACCAAAAGTCGTCGTATAGGATCACTGGACGCTTCGGCGGCCTCCCCACAGGTCGTATCAGCAAGGGAGCGATCTCGTATTACAGCACCTTGTTGCTCGGCAGCCGTATTGCGTAGAAGACTCGCTGCTCCTCCAGGTACTCATAGATGTCCGGCTTAGCGAATGCGGCGTCGGCGCGAAAGTACCGGCGCACTCCTATCGACCCTTAGCGGGAAAGGATCGGATCCAGCACCTGCCTCCACCTGTGCGCGCTATGTACGTTCCCTGCCCGCAGCTTGGCGCCCTCGCAGTCACCGAACTGGTTGAACACGAACAAAGGGTGATAGCACGTGCTCCCAAAGTGACCGTTGTACGATGCTCCCTCCTGTTCTCCATGCACCGGACTCTCCGAACTGTCCATGTCCAAGATCACCCGCCGGTGCGGCGTGCGGGACATAGCTCCGTCCACCCACTTGGAGTTCAGTCGACCCAACCCTTCCACGTTGCCGTCTTGGGTAAGCACCTCGGTCTCGAACCGGCTCATGGTGTTGGTGTAGGCGGCCGGTCTCTCATGACCACCTCTCCGTCCAACGATGATCCGCATCGTCGGGTCCTGGGCCAGCCGTTCAGCGTCGTTGGTATCCTCGTAGCCTGCCAGACGACTGTACACCGACTGCCCGAGGAGGCCCACCAATCGGTGCTGGACGTTACGACCGCCCCGACTCTCCTGCAGACACTCATTCGCCGTTTCCGTCAGTCCCAGTGCATCATCCAGCTCGCGACAGGCCAACAGTCCGGCGTCTGAGGTGATGGTGGCGCCGCGAAACTCCAACCGTACACGTCGGTCGAAACGGAGCTTGGCGCGGCGGTTGGTGCTTTCACCCATAGGGTGCCTCCAGAGTGGGTACGTAATCAAGAACTAAAGCTGTCGGTCACGACCAGTCTAGCACTCATGATAACTGCTATGCTCCGCTATTCGGCTACAACGGTCGCCTATGTTGCTGCTTACGGCACGCCATGCAGGGTTGATATGGGAAATGTGGGTTGGGGATATAGCGTTGAGTTCGATGGGGAAGTAGTCGACAATATGTCACCCAGACCAACTATGGGTGATGACTTACGAAATCACGAATTCATCCGGCGATTACATCCCTGTAGTCAGTGAGGTGAAAGTTGATGTTGACACCTGCGCCGCAACGCTCATCAATGCCTAGTAAACGAGGGCTTGATTTCAAAATGTAACACTACCGAAGAACGGGGTGTGAGGTGAAGAGACAAAATTGGCATGACGAACACCCGAAGGCGTGCACGTGCCAAAGTTGTACAGATAGACGCCTGCGTAAGGTGCAAGCGGACCTTTAGCCTGTGCTACCACCAACGCCTTCTGGCTCCAGACCACCGAAGCCGCTGAACATCGGATCCGGGAGGAAGAGAGGAAGGCGCAGGAGATACAGAATGCCCTGGTTGTTTATTGGCCTTGCGGTTGCCATCGCCGCCTATATCGTGTGGTCCGATACGGCAGGCGCTCAGGAAACGGTTAGTGGTCTTTGCTCGAGCACCACTGACAAAGTTTCCGAGGTTATGAACTCCGAACCCGCGCCGCCACCGACGAGGCGGGAAGTCCTGCGCCGCGCCGACGACCTGAGCACCCTGTGGTGGGCGCTTGCCCTGTCTCCATCCGTTGCCGACTGTCAGGATGCTTTAAGGATTGTACTTGCGTGGAGAAATGAGATGGAAGAAAAGTATGGCCCAATTGCTCCTGTCGACATTTTCGACGCACTCGACGCCAACTTTCTCAGGAATGCGGCACAGCAAGGTCTTGATAGGGGAATAGGAACACGCGAAATGTGGGAGAGATTGGACGATTTCGACAATCTCATTAAGAGAGTAGACCGCGCTTGTTGAGAAAGGAAGCTGACATGTCAAAATCAGACGTAGAGAACTTGAGAAAGATCGAAGCCCTTCTCCGACAGGCATATTCGGAAACGCATGAAATGCTCAATGATCCGGAACTAAGCTCAGTTGTAAAGGATGGGCTTTCGATATCGTATGGCCCTCCGATCCACAAACCCGACCTCCTACTCCTGTCTTTTCAGGGAGCCGGTGACGATAAGAAGGTACAAAAGGAGTGGCCGAAGAAACTGCTGTACGTTGACAGCCCGTACAAATTCGGTACGAACCTTCGAAAACTGTGCCGTGATACAGGGCTCTATCCGTCACTCGAAGAATCCACCATGGCGTTTCCAGCTGTCTTCCCTCAGGACAAGGAAACGAAGCATTGGAGGAACGAGAAGGAGCCTTACTCAGTTTGGCGTCGCCACTCAGTCAAATGGGTAGAACGACTAGTCAGAGTGATCGAGCCGAAGGTAGTGATGGTTTTTGGGCAAGAAACTTCAAGAGCTTTCGGCATTCGTTGGGATAAAGTCGAACGCAATCATGGACAAAACTGGCAGACATTTGGAGTGTCCCATTTTCAAGGCACTCCTGCAGTATACTGTTGCCATCTGTCTCGCCCTGTAGAGTCTGAGGCCCGGAAATGTTTCAAGTACGCCGAGAGACTTGTCTCTAAGAGAAGGAAACTCTTATGACCTACGACGAACTCTTCGCCTATGCCAACCACATCCACAGCATCGAGTGCTCAATGATAACCTACAGATCCGCCACCGACGACCCCGCCACCCGCTCCGCCTTCCTCACGGGACGGCCATTCCCCGCCCTGCTGAACCTCGGCCTAACCATGCCGCTCAGGGTGACCGGAGCCGTCCACGCCATCCTCGTTGTCAACGAGCCCAAGGCCGACGAGCGCGCATACCACGTCGTGGACAAACTCACGCGCAGCCAAAACTAAAGAGTAATCCAACCCGGGGCGCTGGGGTTGCGCCGCCCTCGATAGGAGATGTCCCGGCCACCGTGAGAGGACCAGGCGCACCGTCTCAGCCCCGAATTGCCGTGGCGGGCGTGCCTCAACGCCGGTGCAACTGCTAGGCGGCCCGCCGCGGCTCTAACTCGAAAGGAGAACCCACATGAACCTGCATGATCTCATAGAAACAGGCACGAAGCCGCCTAGGAAAGGCACGCGTGTCCGCATCAACAACAACGCCAAGAACTACGCCTTCCGTGGAGCGCGCGCTTGGAGCAGCACCTATCTTGTCGGCTTATATACCGATACCGGCGAGCACATTGTCGTCACCGCCAAAAGCGTCGACATCCTCACGCAAGAATAGGAGACACACAATGCGCGATCGGCCCGGCGAAGACGAGTTGATGGACGAGCGTATAGAGCGCCTTGAGGAAATGCGCGAGCGCGAGCGTTCTGGCGAACTGACCGGGGACGACTACGAGCGCCTCGAGCGGGACCTGCGGCACGTGGAGCGCCTCCTTGAGGACCTACACCGCAAAGCCGACCGCATCAGAAGCGCTCGCCGCGCCAACAGGCTCCTCCAGGTCTTCTATGCTTGCCTCGGCCTCTTCCTCCTCCTAACGCTGGTCGTCGTCCTCATCGCCGCGGTTCTTGTCATAGGCATCGCCGTAGCGGAATACGTCACACTCCCCTGGACAACCGGACTATGATTCCACTCGCCATCCCCGCCGCCGCCACGCCGGTGCCGACACCTGCACCGATACATGTCGTATTCACCACGACGCCGTCCCCCACTCCTAAGCCTACGGCCACTCCGTGATCGGGATGGGTGCGAACGCCATATACACCATATGGCACCCCGATAACACCACTAAAGTGTGCCCAGGGCTGGGGCGTCTCACGGCACGGCATCCAATCGATCTTGAAGGAATGGGGGTATCAGTTCAAATCCTCAGGCAGCGGTGTGATTGCAACAAGGGGTTCGACGGATGTCGTCCTATTCGACCCTGATCAAGGCGAATATATTGATTTCGACAAATGATGACCAGTTCGGGAACGTGCTAGTCTTAAGCGAGTTAGCGGGTATTATCAGTGTCGAGTGGCGGCAACTTGAATCGCTGTTCGACGGCCTCAGCGAGGGCAAGGACAAGGTGGAGAAAACCGTGCGCGGAATAACGTCCACCGTCGAGGTGCTGAGTCCGTCTACCCTTGCGTTCAGCTTCCAGAGGTGGGGCCATGCTGACCACGCCATAGCCGCATCTCCCCTCATGTCGGGGCGCCGCCGGCTTTTCCTCCAAGAGCAGCGTGCACCAGCCCGCCCCGGCACCCGGGCATTCACAACTCGCAACGACTTCAAAAGGAGAGCATATTGGAAAACCAGGACCGACAACCAACGGAAGTCGTCATCACGGGCGTTGAGATACCGTTCGATGACTTGGCATGGCTGGTGACCAAGATTGTAGTAATGGCTGCGTTGGTGTCCGCAACGGTCTATCTCACAGCCTTGGCAGCCTTCGCGCTGATCGCCGCCCTGCTGACTCGTGTGACTTGAACGGAACCCTCCTCCGAAAGAACGTCGTGACCTCCCCTAGCCCTTCACCGCTTCCTACCACTTGAAAGAAGGGGCCCGACGCATCCGGTGCCTCGCCAACCTCCTCTCCCCCAGCCCGCCCCGGCACCCGCTTTTCCCCCTCTCCCGTTCGCGGGAGAGGGTTGGGGTGAGGGCGCCTAGCCTAATCCGTCTCCTCGAACCGCCACACCGGAGTCACCCACGGCACTTTCCTCTGGACTGACTGCACCCGCACCTGCACCTTCGCATCCACCCACGCCTTGACGTGATTCCTCATCTCATGTTGCGGCGGGGGATTGTAAGCAATTCGTCAGGCGAGACGGCGACCTCGCGTTCGGTGACGGCTGAGTGGAGGCCCGTCTCCGTGATGATCACGGCCTCGTCCGAGAACCCGATATCGAGCGACGCGACCAACCGAAGGGTGACGTTGACCTGTCAAGGGCTACCTCCCTTCTGCTTTTCTACGCCTCTTGTAGACCCAATCAACCACTAGCCAGATTGCAACCCAGATTGGAGCAGTCAAAATGCTCCAGGAGATCAACATGAAGATAAGATGGACAGTCCAGCCAACAGCTTCGACAACCACATCATCATTCCAGATCATCTCATACCCTCACTCACCATGAAGTGTAAGATATCGGTTATTCAATCGAGAAAAAAATCAGATACACATCGGCTGTGGATCTGCGTCCCAGTTGAAGCCGATGACGATCGGTAGGTCCGGTCCCGTTCGAGTCGCCAAGGGCGGGTCGGGCCAAGCGGGAGTTGTTGGGGTGAATCCCCCTAGTTCCGACCCTAGGCTGTGGTGGAAGCAGCCGCTTCGGCAAGGGAGTTGGACGGTGGACAGTTCATCCGTCTGCGCTTCTCGGACGCTCAATGCTCACCCGTAGGCTGGCGATGTCTTTTTTCTGCCAGGTTCCGGCTCGAAATTCCGGCCTGCTTCTCAGGTTACCGATTACGTTCGATGACCGCCTCATGCGTTCGGCGTTCCAGCGGCGGACCTCTTTGCGCCCATCAGTGTACGACACTTCGAGCCACGCTTCCTTGGTGCGTAGCAAAGAATCCAGGAAATCTCTGGAGTTCGCTGGTTCCAGGGTAATTGGGAGGGGGGAGACCTGTCCACTCCTGCACGGCGGCTGGGAACCCGCACGGGCTTCTCGAGACAATACCAGCAGGGGTCTTCCTTCAAGGACAGCGTTTAGGTCCATGCCTGGTTCCTCGACGAAGTCGGGCGGCTCGCACACAGGGTTTCCGAAGAAGAACAGGTCCCACGATGCTTGGCGGATCGCCTGTTGTAATTCGCGGTGGGGGTGTTGCTCCTCGGTCAGCATACCTGCCCAGAACGGCATGTAACATAGGTTCCAGCCGGCGGTGAACGCGTTGGGGTTATGGGTATTTCCAAAAATGTGGCGTACTCCGTAGCCGGTGCCCCTCTCCAATCTGTGCCCGGTGTACCTCGTCCAAGCCATCTGGGCATAGGAGTTGTCGTCCAAGATGACTTGTCGTCTGTCTCCGGCATTCCAGGTGGCGCTCTCCCCCTTGTCAAGTCCGGAATAGTGTTCCCGGCTCCGTCGGGCTCGATCAGGGAAGTAGGGTGTCTCCTTCCGAACCGCGTCGGGGTGGACGAAATAGGTATGGGCGAAAGCAGCTTGGATGATAGATACTCCCCCCTCACGGAAGTAATCTGTCAAAGACCGTATTGGAGAGACCAAATCTCCGGTGTGGATGCGAATTCTTGGCAATATGCCACCTCCTTCAGAGGTTTCCCAACTGTCCGGTTCGAAGTCGTGCCCGGCCCATGATGGCGTTCGACACTCAGGCTGGGGAAGCGTGCCTGCACCCTCTCTCTGATCAGTCTCTTGAAACCTGTGGATCAGGGGAGTTGCCACTCTGGTGTAGGAGACTGGAGACCCATTATTGCGGGGGATTCGTTTGAGCCGGTAAGTTGGTCAGGCCTGCCGCCGTCGTACCCGAGTCCAAGCATGAAGATCCAGTATCCAACAGCCCCCAGCAGAAGGACAATGACTGTGGCAGCGGTGACTTTACGGGACAACGAAAGGCGAGCATCAGTGTGGGCTACCCCATCGCTCGTGCAGTCTGCCTCGTCGTTCCATCTGTGGGATCGATTCGGCAAGAACGTAACCACGTCCATGGTTTCCAGGAGATATGATGCACTCGGCTACCTTGGGTGTCCTGAACACTCCTTTCCGATCCAGCGGCCGGTGGACTTCGGGAAATACGACGTCGTGAAATTGTACTTGCCTGTAGTGGAACGCTTCAAGTGCTCGGTGAACTTGCCCTCGACCGCGATGACGCAACCAGTGCCGTAGGTCATAGCGACGTCAAGATGAGGCGGGGTGCCTGCATGCCCCGTATGGAATTGCGACTCGAAGTCCAGTGAATGCCCGCCTTGGGAATCGATGCCCAACGCCGACAGGATGGGAGTCTTATCCCTATCGGTCCAGTAGTCGAAGAAGTTTAAGGCCAATGCCGAGGATGAGTGCAGCGCCAGCATGTGCCCACTCAGTTCGGAGCCAGCCCCTCTTTCAAGGCTCTGAGAGGCGAAAGAGATTGCCATAAGTTGTCTTCAACCTCCAGATCATAGCCGCGCGAGTAGAATGGGATTCCCTTCGATCTTGCCCAGTCCTGCTGTGCGTTCTTTATCTCTCGTTCGCCATCCTCGACACCAACTACCACGCCATCAGGCTCGATAACGACGTCAGCACTCTCGAAACGCACCTCGAGCTCAAGATGGACGATCTACCCGAAATCGGCAACAAGCTCATCGGAATACGTATTTATCTCGGCAACATCCTCGTCGTCGACGCCGGAGCACTCGAAACCAACAATGTGCTCTACGGTAAAGAAAAAATCAACGTCTTCATCAGCTCATTCGGCTTCAACCACCCCCTCGACGATGACAGGGTCGTAACAATCGCGGAGCGTATTGACACCCGCCTCACAGTCCTCCTGAACGACACACCTGAGAGCATCGAGCTCCACCCCAACGGCACCACCACCACCTCGCCAGCTACCCACGTCCTAAGCAACGTCCGCGACAACCTCTTCGCCGACCTCGAACGCCCAATTGACCTCGAAACGCTCAAACGACTCAAGGCCCTCGAGAGCACTCGCTAACAGCCGAAACGACAGCGAGCCCACTTCAGGAGTGGGCTCGCTCCTCCTATTCACTAGCGTTACGAACGAGAACGGCCGACCGATCAGCCCCTACACGAGCATTGGCCGGGACCTCACGGCCACCCGCTCCCGCGACAACTTTGCCACAGCAGGCAAGACGGCCTAATTACGAAAACCACTCCGAGGTCTATGCATTATTTGACCGGTTCTCGTAACAACAGCCGCGAATCTTTACGAGCGAATTTGCAGTTCAGTGAATTCCCACCGACGAAATCCGCCATCAAGCTTAAAAGGATAGGAGCCCCGAAACCCCAGCGACTTCGAGGCCCCCGTTAGGAGGTGCGCGAGGACATAACTACAACCCCCGCTACAATCACACCCTACCATCAACGACGATCTTGACTCAACCCTCCCGAGCGGCCGCACGCTGCGAATCGCACGACGAACGGTACCTGATCTGCAAACGCCGCGAATCACCACTTACCCTCTTACGCACATCGCCATACGGTCGAAAACGTACCAGGCCCCATTCTTCGCCTTCTTGTCACGCCTCTGACACCGACCATTCTACGGCTGTCCATCCTGCCAGACATGGACCATCGCCATCTCAGTCGGATAATCGACATTCACAGCAAACAAGAGTCACCTCCAGAGCAGTCCAGCACCATACGAGCGACCACACGGACGCCGCAAACCCCTTGACCAATACGCCGGCCAACCTTACACTCGACAAAACCTCAAAGACTACAGGCCGTTAAGGCGAAGAGGCCCCGACACCCATCGAGGCCCCCGCAAGTCCTGTTGCAGGAAGTCGCACCTTCCCGCCGTGCCAAAAGAATACCGACCTGTCAAGGGCGGACGGGGAAGCGACCGAAACGCCTCTAAACCATGTAGGGCGATGCAGATGGCCTTCTCATAAGTCGGCGAACTCAAGCACCTCAGCCAAAGCTACTTAGGTCTGAGCCGAAAGGAATGCCGCTCCCGATCGGGAATCCTATATGCCTGCTCTGATCGACACGATGGATGATTCGGTCGATTATGCAGACCCGCCAACCATAGCGGATGTCATTCAGCCGATCAGTCGCCTGACCTCTTCCACTTGATCATCACTAATGATCCTGAAAACTCTGGTCGTCGGATCCTCTGCTGCCACCCCACGAACGGCCTTGCGTCCACTCTTCATAGTCACCAATTCAGGATCCTTGATGGACACCTTCTTCCTCAGCTTCATCGAATACGCCGTCAGTTCGACCATTCCACTCTCCGTCCGATGTTGTATTAGTGTATCCGGCGTTAATTGACAGCCTGCCCTTGTAACGGGTAGGATGTGTCAGAACCCTATCGGCGAGGCTTCCGCCGAACCCGACACCCTCAGACATTCCCGCGTTTGAAGGTGTCATTTTGGGGGAAAACAACTGTTCTGGTATTGGAGAAAGCCTACCCCGAAGGCTTGATGTTGTCAAGCGCAACTGTGAGTGTTCAGAGGGCGTTCCAGCAGCGGCGACAGTGGGTATGCAAGCATCCGCAGAACCTCACTCCCACGTTTTGCATCCACACCCCACAGCCTTCGCAGTGCTGGTGGCTCCAGTCTCCGTGCCCACTTTCTGGATCACCCAACTCTATCTCTGTTACTACGACGTCGCATTGAGAGCAATAACGGTGGCGATGCGCGTCATCCGCACAAGTCTTGCACTTTCCGCAGTAAGCGTGTTTGGGTGTAGCGTGCCTTCCGCATACCTTGCAGTAGCGGCACCCCGAAGAATTCCGGCGTTCACAAATGTCGCATATCGGATCTGGACAAGGATAGTTGTGCATTACCGCAACAGGGATTGTGCCTTCGACCAGCACTGCCAAGTCCGCCGGTTCGGAGACATGAACTTCCAACACAGGCAGACCAGAGTCGATAACCGCCGGTTCTGGTGGATGCGTGTCGACGACCTCCACCAATCCCCTGGGCGTGTCTCCCGACATCAAAGTAATATCGGGCCTGATGTTCCAGGGTGAGAGATGCTGCTCAACCCGGATGCTGTTCAGAATCCCTTTACGCAGCAAATTGACCTCATGGGAGCTTCTTGACACTTCGTCTTGGCAAGGCCATTTGATAGAGACCGGTGCTCCGTTTGCCATGGCGTCAGTGAAGCGTTGGGATAGAATCCGTTTTGCGGTACTGTGCAACTGGCCTTCACATTCATAACCATCGGCCTGATGGTGGGCAAAATGATGTATCCTCACGTCGCCCTTCTTTGCCACTAACTCGGAATCACAGGATGCGCACCGTGCGCCGCAGGCTTTGCCGCGTGGAACGTCGTCGACATGGACTATTCGATCATCGCTATCTAACCCGTAGGGGATTCGGAACGTGGTCATAGCCTAAAGGCGCATCTCCAGCTGCGATTCCAAGAAGTTCGACCGCCCGGTCAGGTCAGCGTACCGTAGCCGCTTGCCGACCGTTTCGTGCACAATCTTCTCCATTTGAGCGGCGGTGTCCAACGGTCGGCTGTTGTGGTGCCCGGAGAACTCGCAGACGTAGCGGGGCAAGTGTTTGAGGCTCAGCTTGTGGTACGTTCCGATGTGTCCTCGGCGGAGCATCGCCCAGAACGACTCAAGGCCGTTCGTGTGGGCCATATCTCGTACATACTCTCCGACGCTGTGCCGGACCGTCTCATGCCGACGACGCATCCCGATGTACGCCTTTGCTTCGTCGGTGTAGACCAGGTCGTCGGGTTCCGTGTTGCGATGCACGAAGCCCTGGAGCGTCAGCTTGTCGGTAGCCTCGACCACCTCGGCCTTGACCTGGTTCGTCGCGCGGTCCTTCATGCCAACGACCGGGAACTTGCTGTGGGCGGTTCCTACCTTCTCCATGTGGCGGTTCTTGGTCGCGTGGATGTTTGTGGATGTGCCGTGTAAATCCCTTCCGTTGCAAAATTTGCTTGGAGGTACCGCTTTACGAATTCGGCGTTGGCTTCGAAGTTCGTCCTTTCCGACTCCGTGAGTCATGAACGGGGCGATTCCTCAACGGGCCGGTGTGACTGGTGGTCCATTGAAGTTCCGTTGGATTCTACGGGCTTCTTCGGGGAATGGATTGTGGTCAGGGGTCGGTGGGGCAACTGGGGCCTGCGGAATCACTTATGGTTATTAGCCATTGTGGGAATGGCTCGTTGGTGGGGGCGCAAAGACCGGAGTTGTCGTTGAAGGTTAGGGCTTCGAGGCGTAATTCGGTGAGGTTGTGTGGAATGGTGCCGGTGAGCTGGTTGCTGTTGAGGTAGAGAATTTGAAGCTCGGAGAGTTTTCCAAGTTCGGGCGGGATCGGGCCCGTGAGTTGGTTGTTGTTGAGGTAGAGGTTCTTGAGGTTAGTGAGATTGCCGAGTTCGGGCGGGATCGGGCCCGTGAGTTCGTTGTCGTGCAGGTAGAGTCCGTCGAGCTGGTAGAGGTTGCCGACTTGCGGTGAGATGGGGCCGCTGAGTTCGTTGGAGGATAGATTGAGGGTTGTGAGGTTGGTTAGGTTGTCGAGTTCGCGCGGGATGGGGCCAGCGAGCTTGTTGGAAGACAGTTCGAGGGTCGTGAGGTGACGGAGGTGGCGAAGTTCCGATGGGATGGGGCCGGTGAGCTTGTTGAGGTGGAGGGAGAGTGTTCTTAGGCGGGAGAGGTTGCCGATCTCCGGCGGGATTGTACCGGTAAGCTCGTTGTGGTGAAGGGTGAGTACTACGAGGTTGGACAGGTTGCCCAGTGCGGGTGGGATCGGGCCGGTGAGTTGGTTACTTTGGAGGGAGAGTTGGACGAGCTGGGAGAGCTTCCCGAATGTGGGTGGGATTGGGCCGGTGAGTTGGTTGTTGTCGAGGGAGAGTCCGGTGAGGAGGGAGAGGTTGCCGAGCTCAGGCGGGATGGGACCAGTGAGTTGGTTGCTTTGGAGGGAGAGCGTTCCGAGTTGGGAGAGGTTGCCGAGTTCGGGCGGGATCGGGCCGGTGAGCTGGTTGCTTAGAAGGTAGAGTCTTCTGAGCTGGGAGAGGTTGCCGAGTTCGGGCGCGACCGGGCCAGTGAGTTGGTTGTAGTTTAGGGAGATTGATTGAAGCTCAGATAGATTCCCGAGCTCCGGTGGGATCGTACCGGTGAGGTTGTTGTTGGAAAGCTGGATGTGGGTGACGCGCCCCTGTGGATTGGTGCTGATACCATGCCAGTAGGACAGAGGGAGGCGGTCGTCGAGCCAGCCGGTGTGCGTCCAGTGGGGGCCGCCGGTGGCGTCATATAGGATTTCGAGGATCTCGCGGTCGCTGAGGGATGGGGTTGGGGTGGCGGGTTCGGGAGAGCTATCGTTGGTGGCGGTGGGCTTGGCAGAGGGGGAATTGCTGAAGGAAGGGGTTGGGGTGGCGGGTTCGGGAGAGTTATGGTTGGTGGCCGTAGGTTGGGCAGAGGGGGAGTCGCTGAGGCAGGAAGTCAGTGTGACCATTAAGGGGACGAGAAGGGCGATGGTTAGGATTGACGTGGTGAGAAGTTGGTGGGGTTTCATGGTATGGCGCCTGGGTGCCCTCCTGGGGAAGGCAGTTGGTAAGTTCGTGTGACTAGCGCTACTGTCAATCGCTAGGATATGTCAGCCGACATTGCCAATACTTGGAGTCTTCAGACTCAGAGGCCAGTCCAAACGAGATAGTGGCAATCATAGTCAGGTCCTGCAAGGCCAGTCAATCTCCGATCAATCCGATCAGGGAAATGTCGGCTTCAAGTCAGAAGAGTGAGAACCGATGACCACACAGTACCTGAAATCCAACACTTGCCTTCCCGTCCTTCTCCCCTTCCTGTTGCTGTCTGCGCTTGTCCTGGGCGCCGTGCTCTTCGCCCACAACCTGTTCGGCACGGCGAAGACGCAGGGGACAGCGCAGACGGTGTCGGCCGACTGGTCGCTGATTCCCGAGGACTCCTCCGGGATCAACGTAAGATGAGGGCGACCCAGCCGGTTGCTTCTCGGATACGCATACTGTCACTGTTGGCCGTGGCCCTTCTATGCCTTGTGCTGGCTGGAGCGTGCGGCGACTCTGAGCAGACACCAACTGCTTCGCTGCCCCCGACTCCCACGCTATCTCCTGGTCCCGTGGACCTTGCCATTTTCGCCGTGTCCGCTGCTGCCGGCGGTTTGACGATGGACAGCGAGGCTTGCCTGAGAACCTTGTACGCCACTACGGACATGACTGGTACGGACATGGCTAGACTCCAACCGGGCCCAAGGGAAGACCCGGAAGCTACCCTCCTGGTCTTTCGTTTCCTGCTCTGCCTGACTGATGATGAATGGCAAAGGCTCCTCTCGTTGACCGGTAACTACGCAATACCCGAATTCAGTTCGTCCGCGCTCAGGTGTGTGGATGAACTGACCGGCATTGAGCGGTTTGTAGAGGCCATTTGGGGAGACTCGTCCCAGATGGCGCCAGCGGAGACCGTTCAAGTCCTCCAATCCTGCGGCTTGGAGTTCTTCCCGATACCCACTCCCGGCGAAGGCGGGGAGGGGGCGTTCAACCAGGTAAGCCTGCTGTGGCTCATGCACGACCCCGCCCTGCAGGGTCTCATTGACTGCTTGCAGGAAGCCGCCTCGATTCAGGATCTAGACACCTTCTTCTCCGGTTCCAGCGCCTCGCCTCCGGCGAGAATACCCCAGTGTTTAGCGCAGCACGCGGACATGCTGAGATCTATAGGTTGGTCGAAGAGTTGATAATCCAGTAATCCATATCCGTGCAGCGCGGTGCCTTATTGCTGAGTATGCACCATCGGACCTCCACAGACCTTTACGGTGGCCTTCCGAAAAATGTCCCATCTCTTGTAGAGTGTGCCGCCTGTCGATCCGCCAGTCGCCTTCTCACCTGTGCTCTTTCGGTGGGCCAACGTATACCGTACTGCGACTTCTTCGGTGGAATATTCGGCTGCGGGTATCCAGAAGACCGCTTGCTCAAGACTTCAGATCTTTGACTATGCACACCCTTAAGGCGGTATTTTCATGGGTACAGCAACTGCGCATACCGGCCAAGCGCCGAGAGCGGGAAGTAGTTGCGGTACAAGTGATATTTGATCATGAAGGCTGCGCCCAACTCAGGGCCCTGAGAGTTAGGGCCGTCGAGCGGTTCTTGCTTGTTTGGCCTTTCGCCAGGTCCGTAACCGGGGAAGCCGCATCCTGTGAATTGAGGCTCATCCCAATTTCCGTCTTCTTGTTGACGTTCAAGAAGGAATTCGATGCCTCGTGCTACGGACTCGTGCCGCGCCTCACCTGCCGCAATGAGTGCAATAAGAGCCCAAGAAGTCTGTGATGGTGTGCTCTCGCCTTGTCCTCGAAGGGACGGGTCTGCGTAGCTGACACAGGTTTCGCCCCAACCTCCATCCGAATTCTGATGTGCCAGAAGCCATTCGACGGCCCGGCGTACCCGAGGTTGCATCATGTCCACCCCCAGGGCTTCCAGCGCAGGGAGCACGGCGCCTGTTCCGTAGATGTAGTTCACTCCCCAGCGCCCGAACCATGGGCCGTCGTGCTCCTGCTGTTCCCAGATATAGGAAAGCCCCCGGCGAACGGCTGGGTGTTCCACCGTATACCCCAGCTTCGAATACATCTCTAGTACGTGTGCCGTCACGTCAACGCTGGGTGGATCAAGGAGCTCACCAAAGTCTGCGAACGGGATTTTCGCCAGCTCGCGGGAGTCGTTGTTCCAGTCGAATGCGGCCCACCCGCCGTTTGAGCACTGCATCCCCGTCAGCCAGTTGACGGCACGGTCGAGAGCCTCCGTCCGTGCCCGCTCTCCAGCATCGTCGTGCATACTAGTGGCTGCGAGGTCCGCCACC
Organism: Dehalococcoidia bacterium; assembly: GCA_963662435.1. Classification (GTDB taxonomy): domain Bacteria; phylum Chloroflexota; class Dehalococcoidia; order Lucifugimonadales; family VXLM01; genus VXLM01. The sequence continues at coordinate 1,457,804 of OY759598.1, forward strand.
ACAATGGCAGAGTCGTCAATGTCCGGATAGTGGACATTATCGAACTCAAAGGCCCATCCACTGGGTTCCAGGTGGGGTCTGTACACGGCCCAGTCGCCTTTGAATCGGATCTCTTGATTAATGAGCCAGGCTGCTGCACGTTGCATTGTAGGGTGATTAGACGGTACACCCGAGTCGAGGAGTCCGCGCATCGCCAGACACGTATCCCACACAGGAGAGAGGCACGCCTGTACTCTGAGCGCATCACCGTCTTCTGAGGGAACGCTCCAATTCCGCCTGAATCCTTCCAGCCCATTTGAGATGATGGGATGATCCAGTGGGTAGCCGATGGCGCTCAATGCGATGAGGGAGTACACCCACGGGGGCTGAATTCCCGCCCACGAACCGTCTGCCTCCTGATGTCTGACGATCCAATCTACGGCGGCCTTGATTGCTCTTTCCCGGCCGGGGATGAAAGGAAGCTTGCGATAGATGCGTATGGCCCTGTCCAACACCAGGAACCAACCCTTGAGGGAAAAGGGCTTTGCCTTCCAGCGGGACAACGTGAACGTGACCGGGCCTTCCGGGTAGAGTTCTGTCACCCAGGCGCTCTCGTGTGGGGGTCGAGTGGGATGGAGTGTGAGAATGATGGTCATGGGCACGATGGTGGCTCGCGCCCAACTCGCGAAACGGTAGATGTTGAAGGGCGCCCACCTCGGCAGCAGCAGCATGTCGGGAGGCATGGCAGGCGTTCCCTTCCAATCCCACTGGCCGAAGAGGGCAAGCCATATCTTGGTGAATACGCGCGCCTTGGGCACACCTCCGCACGCCAGGATGAAGGCTCGGGCCTTTGCCATGTGAGGAGCTTCCGGGGAATCGCCGGCGAGCTTGAGCGCGAAGTAACACTCGATGGATGTGCTAAGGTCTCCCGGAGCGCCGTAGTACATCCGCCATGAGCCGTCGGCCGATTGCCTGCGTCGGATGTCTTCCGCAATGCGAGGTATGCGGTCTCCCTCGTCTGATCCCAAGAAGTGCGTGAGCATGATGTACTCCGCCTCCATAGTTGGATTGGACTCCAACTCTCCCCACCAGTGCCCTTCCTCATGCTGCGTGCGGAAGAAGTACCGCTGTGTCCGCTTCAATGCTTCTCGGAGACGGTTCTCCATACCCTGTTCGATCAACTTCGCCACCCGGTCCTTAGATCGTCTATCAACTGAATCCTATTTCGGCAGCCAACTCACGTGTTGTATGCGCTAAGGCGACGGGTTCACACGTCCACGGAGTGGCGCAGCTTATCCCCCCGCCGTCTCTCCACGCGCCGCGAACCATTCAACGGCCTCCCGGAATGCTTGCCGCACCGGTGTCTGCGGCATACGCAGCTCTCTCACACTCCACGATGGGTCTACCCACATTCGGGTCGAGGCCATTTGGGCCGCTTCGAGGGCTATTGGCGGCGGACGCCGAAGTATCCTTCCGGTGATCTCGCTCACCCGCGCCGCGGCCAAGACCGCTGTATGCGGCAAACGAAGGCGCGGGGCAGGCACGCCGGTCAGTTCTGAGAGAATTCCGAACGCTTGTGAGAGCGTCAGATTCCCATCTGCGTTCCCAAGGAGGTAGCGCGCGCCAAGTTGACCTCGCTCGAGCGCAAGCAAGTGGCCTTCCGCCACATCTCGAACGTGCACAAAGTTCAGACCCGTGTCCACGTAGGCAGGCATCCGCCGCCGCATGAAGTCCCGAACAATTCTCCCTGTCGGAGTGGGCTTCTCATCGCCGGGCCCTATGGGTGCCGTCGGACAAACGGTCACGACCGGCGCGCTCTGCATTGCCATCTGCCGCACGACGCATTCCGCCTCAAATTTGGAGCGCTTATACGGACCCTTCATTGTCTCCGGCCCCGCCAAATCTCTCTCGGTGGCAAGACCGTCTATCGAGAAGGCAGTCCCTCCCACAGTGCCGGTGTAAACAATCCGTTCGACGCCTGCCTTGAGTACCATGCGCAACACGTTCTGCGTGCCGTCCACGTTTACCTCGCGCATTACTTCTGTCTGCGTGGAATCGAACGTATACAGCGCGGCTAGATGGATGACGGCGTCACAGCCCTTCAATGCTGAACGAACGGACTCCGGGTCGCGCACATCTCCCGCAGCAGGAACAACCGAATGCCGCGGCGCTTGGTACGCGCTTATGTTCCGTACCAGAGCCACAACTTCATAGCCCCGGCGCACGGCAGCTTCGACGACATGTCGCCCGATAAAGCCGGACGCACCGGTTACGAGGACCCGGGTCACAGTTGACGGGCGATAGCCGGGAGGATGCCTTGCACAGCCAACGCCAGGGCACGTGACGCCCTGCGCGATTTCAATGCAAGAGGCAGGAAGCTCCTGACCGCAGAAGGATGAGATATCGCCCGGAAAGCGTGTGCCCACTCGCGCCGGCCTCCATCCGCGATGATGGCTGCAATGAACAAAGGGAGGGGGAAATGAGCTTCGTCCAGCACCGCGCGGATCCCTATGAGTGGGATGTCTCTCGATGCTGCCGCATTCGCTATCCAGCGCCCTTCCATGTCAACAACTATTGCGCCGGTGCCATTGTGCGCGCGTTGCTTGGCCCGTGGGGTTAGGAGCGGTTCATCCACGGTGAGGATAGCTCCTTCCAGCACCGAGAGGCCCGACTGACGGAGCAGCATTGCCGCGCGTGTCGTATGAGGAGTGCCGGGGATCGCCGCGCTGGCGCCGTGAAGATAGGAGTTTCCCACTACGAGTTGACCGGGATGAAGATGAGGCACGAGCGCCCCGGCGTATCCCAGGGAGACGAGCAGCCTGCACGGCGCGGCATCGAGAAGGTCTACGACCTGTTCACCCGCGTTGCGTCCTATGCCGACAACGCTCGCGCGAGTACGGTCGTTGCCGTAGTCCAGTCCTCCCAGTTCACGCTGCGTCGGGGCAACTGTCAGGAGAGGGGCAGCGATGGTGTCAGTACCCATGTCAGTCCGTCCGCTTGCGATGTGCCCGCGAGCCGGTCTGTGACGGCCCATCTTGCCGGTCTTGGAAAGCTTCGAAATGCTTGACCGATGCCGCAGCGACATCCCGACCGGTGAACAGCACTTGGGTGATATCTCGGTAAGGGATCGAAATCTCGCGTCCGGTCTCGGTCTCGAACAACTGGGCAAACGGTTCGCTCGCACGGGCGTCCCGGTTGAAGAGGTAGCCGGTCAGCGACCCGTCGTCAATCGTCCTGATAGTAACGTCGCCGCGGTAGTGGAAGGCCCGTTCGACGAGGCCTTCGACGTGCTGTCCGGCCCCTTGGCTTTCAGCATGAAGTGGCGACTGAGGATCGTTCATTGTTCACAGCCTGCCGGTAAGCGTAGCAACCGTGGAGTCCCGCAGACCGCGCCAAGTCGTGAAGGTCGCGTTGATGGCGGAGGGCTCGTAGCCGCAGTGGACCATGCAGTCTTGGCAATTATGATTCCCACTCGCGCGGCCATACTCCTCCCAGGCTGTTTCGTCCATCAATTCCCGGAAGGTAGCAGCATAGCCGTCCTGCAGGAGGTAACACGGGCGCTGCCACCCGAATATCGTATACAGTGGGTTGCCCCACGGCGTACATTCGAAGTCTCGTTTACCCATGAGGAACTGGAGAAACAGTGGCGACTGGTTTAATCGCCAGCCCTTCTTCTTGTCGGCAAGCACCTGGGAGAAGAGCTCCCGTGTACGCTCCCGCTCAAGGAAGGAGTCCTGATCCGGGGCTTTCTCATAGTTGAACCCCGGGGACACCATCATGCCCTCCACGTCCAGGTCCATCATCGCATCGAAGAAGTCGCGAACGCGCATTGGCTCCGCCGTGTTGAACAGCGTGGTATTGGTGGTGACGCGAAAGCCACGCCGAACCGCCTCCCGAATCGCCGCGACAGCGATGTCGTAAACGCCGTTCCGGCAGACTGAGGAGTCGTGCTCTTCTCGCAGACCATCCATGTGGACGCTGAAATTAAGGCGCTTGGAGGGGGTGAAGACATTCTCCTCCAGCTTCTGCTTGAGCAGCAGAGCGTTGGTGCAGAGGTAGACGTACTTCTTACGCCGAGTGAGTTCTTCCACCAACTCGCCGATGTGTGGATAAAGCAGCGGTTCTCCACCGGGGATGCTAACGATGGGCGCTCCACACTCCTCCACCGCGGCGATGCACTGATCAACCGTGAGCGCGCGTTTGAGCACGTGAGGCGGGTACTGGATCTTTCCACAGCCCGCACAGGCGAGATTACAACGCAGCAGGGGCTCCAACATGAGAACAAGTGGATAGCGCTCACGTCGCGCCAAACGCTGCTTTGCCACATGCAAGGCTACTGTACACGCTTGTGAAATAGGCACTCCCAAGATATTTGTGCCCTCACTGTGAACTGACTCCGGAGTAGTGTACCAGAATTCTATATAGTAATAGGGTACACACCTTGGGCGTCTCCACCGTCACCCTCAGGAAGAATGGCGCCGCGACGCTGCATACCTGTCGCGGCACCGATCCCGAGAGAAAAGATGTCATTTGGTCTGTTTCAGGGAAAAGGTGGAGGCACTTTGCGATTTATCAAGAACCGTTCAGACTACGGGAGGGGCTTGACTTTAAGAATCCGTTCAAGAGAGGCAAATGCGACATGGAGATTACTCTCTAACTGTCCGTCGGAAGCAAAGTTCAAGCTACGCTAGCGAGTCTCTCGTCCGTAAGAGCTCTGGCCGGTAGTCTTTAACTCATAGGCTCTTTTTGCCCTGATTCGGCAAGGCCCTTTCTGTTGGCGCTCGCCGTAGTGGTTCCTACCTAGTGGCGACTGTCCAAATTGTGGAAGCGATTCTCCCCGTCCAGCTACGTTTCGCAGCTCAGACCATCGGCTTAGCTTGCTTTCCACGCCTACACGAAGCGGCTAAGAGTACGTTGCAGAGGTCTGTTTTTCGCTCTCCTGTGAAGGGAGATATTCCCCGTACACAATCGACAGGAGCAGCTAAGTTCTCGTGAGGGATGGGCTTGAAACCGGTACCTAGTCAGACGACGGCATCCGTACGGGTTACTATTCTCCTCGACGCGTCTCCCCTCTGGGCATCCTGTAGCCGACGCGAGGCTCGGCGAAGAGGTAGGTGGGATTCTTGGCGTCCTCGCCCAGCTTGCGGCGCAGCCTCATCAGGTGGGTACGCAGAACCCGCAGGTTTCCCGGCTTTCCCGGACTCCACACCCGCCTCAGCAGCCGGTCGTGGGGCACCACCCGTCCAGCCTCCACTGCGAGCTCGGCCAGCAGGTCGAACTCTGTGGGCGTCAGCTGCACCGGACGCCCCGAGACAGTCACCCTCCGCTCGGCGTAGTCGATGGTCAGACCGCCCAGCACGAAGGGCTCCTCCGGCTCGTGGCGCTCCGGTTCCCCGAACCGGCGCAGGGCCGCCCTCACCCTGGCCACCAGTTCCGTCGGCGAGAATGGCTTGACGATGTAGTCGGAGGCCCCCTGCTCCAAGACCCTGGCGACAACCTCGTCCCTGCCGTACGCCGACAGGAAGATGACCGGGATATGGGAGACGGCCAGAATGTCCCCCATCAGCTCTACCCCGTCGTGCTCCGGCAGCATCAGGTCCAGCAGGGCTAGGCGGGGGCTGTGTTCCGTCATCAGGAGTAGCGCCTCCTCCGAGTCTGCGGTCACGACCGGCCGGAAACCTGCGGACGAAAGGGCGTCCCGCACGGACCTGAGCACCAGGGGGTCGTCGTCCACCACCAAGACCGTTTCCGCAGATGCCCCGTTGCCCTGAGAACGGGTGGGGCGGGAGGTGGACTCTGCGTCCCGGAACACCGGCAGTGTAAAGACGAACCGCGCTCCCAGGCCGGGCCCGTCGCTCTCGGCCCGGATACGGCCCCCGTGGGCCTCCACTATCCCCTTGCAGATGGCCAGCCCCAGGCCGGTGTCGCCCGGCGTGTCCCGGTCCTCCCTACGGGAGAATTTTCTAAACAGGAGCGGCAGGTCTTCGGCGGGAATCCCCCGGCCCTGGTCGGCCACCGCGACCTCGACGTGACTGCCCTCCCGCAAGGCGGACACCCGGATGACTGACGATTCCGGGGAGTGGCTGGCCGCGTTGGACAGCAGGTTGCCGATGACCTGGACGATACGCCTGCGGTCCGCCATGACTGAGGGCAGGCCGGGCGCGACGTCGATAGCCAGGTCATTCCTGCCCCCGGCGCTGGTGAAAGCGTTCCGGGCCCGGTCCACCAGGGCCGTCACCTCCACCGGTTCCGGGTCCACTGGCAGCGCGCCCGTCTCGATGCGGGCCACGTCCAGCAGGTCGCCGATGAGCTCCCGCATGTGGTCGGCCCGGTCGACGATGATTCGGTGGAACTGGCGCATCTCGGCCGGGTCCAGATCCTGCGCCGAGTCCAGAAGGGCGGTGGCCGCGCCCCTGATGGATGTCAGGGGCATCCGCAACTCGTGGCTAACCATGGCCAGGAACTCTGCCCTCAGCCGCTCCGCCTCCTCGACGGCCGTCATGTCCTGCATGGTGACTACCACCGACTCCAACTCCAACTCCCCGGAGCGAATGGGCGTGGCGTTGAGCAGCACGGTCACGCTTCGCCCGTCGGGGACGCCCATGACGATCTCCTCGGCGCGCACAGTCTCGCCGGAGCCGATGACTTCGGCCAAGGGGAACTCCATCAGGGAGAACTCTCGCCCGTCGGCGCGGCGCACGGTCAACAATCCCAGTAGGTCCTCCGGTGGTTGGTCCGGATCCCGAAGCTCGTCGACGATCCTTCTTCCTTCCCGGTTGAATGACACCGCAGCACCCTTCCTCATGTCGAAGACGACGACGCCCACCGGCGAGGTGTCGATGAGGGTCTCCAGGCCCGCCCTGGCCCGCTGCTCCTCCCGGTGCCTTCGGGCGTTGGCGATCACCTGCGCCGCCTGGGAGGCGAACAGCACCAGGGTCTCTTCGTCCTCCCGGCTGAACTCCCAGCCCGGCTCGTCGCTCCCCACGTAGATGTTGCCCGAGCGCACGCCTTTGTGGAGTATCGGGGCCGCCATGAAAGCGGTGAGCGATACGGGCGAGCGGAACTCCGCAAGGCCGACCGACGCGGTGAACTCCTCTAGCCGGCCCGCCCTCAGCGGTCCCCGAAGGGAGTTCAGGTACTCGAAGAACTTGGTCCCCCCAGGGGCCTGCCACAGCCGCTCCACGTCGTCGGGGTCCAAGCCCAATGCCAGGTGGTCGTCCACGCGCCCAGAATCATCCAAAATGGTGATCACGGAGTAGGGCGCCCTCGTCAGGGAGCGTGCGCCGTCCATCACGGCCCGCAGAACTGTATCCACGTCCAGGCTCTCGTTGATGCGGAGGCTGGCCTGGCTGAGACGGGAGAGGCGGTCTCCCATGGGTTTCGTTTCCTGGAGCCGCTGACCGGCGTTCTCCAACTATTCACCTCCTGGGGACCGGGTCCTGAAAGTCTGGATGTATCATCCCTTTCGGGGGCAATTCTAGCGATATTGGCTATAAGTTACCACTATGTTATAAAACTGATCCACATGTTTACCCACAAGTTACTCGCTAATCCTTACAATTATTGCTGGGTATGTGCGACTCTTGGCCACCCATTCCACCCGCGGCCGCTACGGCATCGAAACCCTCATGGAAGGACATGTAATGGCAGTCTAGGTAAATGCAAAAGGCTTCATGGGCGTCCCTATGGTTCATCGCGAGCCATGCGGTAGTGTACAGAAATATGCCCCCTTGCCCGGTCGACGATTCAGGGCAGGTCACCGGAATTGGCGCCGATTTGAGACGGAGATAGATGAAAGTCTACAAGATTGTCTTTGAGGATGGCATGGACGACATCGAGATAGCGTTGAACGCGCTCGCAGAGGACGGGTTCAAGGGCTGTTAATTCCGATGCATCGAGCGTTATGACGAACCTGTATCGATGACAAGATCAAGATTTGTCTTTACGACAATAATGGAACTGGATCATGAGTAAGGAGCGCGCCAAGCGCGTCAGTAAACTCCCGAAGAAGGTTCTACCGCGTGTTGGGGCCAGTGACTTTCAACGTGGTGAGTCTCTAGGCTTCCTTCGAGACGCTAACGGGCGATTTCGCTTAGGACGCTGGATGCTCGTAAACGTTGCGACAACGGTTGTCGTGCTGGGCGCTCTCCCATGGCTGGCTCTGATTTGCGGTTAGTCGTTTGATGGAGGTCCGTTGATGACCACTCCGACCCGCCAAAACCGCACGCTATTCCACGGCGACATCCTCCCGTTCCTCCGCGGCATGAACTCCGAGACCGTCGACCTCGTCGCCACTGACCCGCGCCCGTCGAACCCGATTCCAAGATGGAGCCGGGCACACACTTCGTCGGACGCGACTTTGCCCCTGGCGCCTTCGTTGGCAAAGGGGGCACCGATATCTTGTCATGCTGGTGCCGGGCTCGTCTTGGCGGCGTCTCAGGGTCTATCGATCATACACTCGCGAACGACACCGCCACCGGCCGGTTCTACGTCGTCATCAAACCCATGGGCTTTGCCTTCAACATCGAAACCCACAAGAGTAATCCACACGGGGCGCCGGGGGAGCGCCAACCCCCTTTGTCAGCATGCAACCCCCGGCCAACGTGAGAGGACCCGGCGCGCTCTCTCAGCCCCAACACGGCCGCGGCGGGCGGATCTAAGGCGCCCCCTTCACCCGCCCGCCGCGGCCACCAACAACGGAAAGGAGAACGACCATGAACCTGCACGATCTCATCGAGTCCGGCACGAAGCCGCCTAGAAAAGGCTCACGTGTTCGTATCAACGACAACGCGGAAAACTCCACCTTCCGTGGAGCACGGGCCAGAATCGACACCTACCTCGTCGGCCTCTACACCGAGACCGGCGAGTACATCACCGTCACCGCCAAGAGCGTGGACACTTTCCCGCAGGAGTAGATTGGTGCATCCTCTCAGCCTCGACACGGTCGAGGCGGGCGCGTGTCCCAGATATACCGATGCTTCCGTTGCCGCCCGCCCCGGCCACCAATAGCCGAAAAGAGACCCTAGCGAGGCCATGATGTCAGTACGAGAACAGTTGAGACGCAGCGGACTCTTTCAACCTCCGGTCATTCGCGGAAACGGCACGATGCGGTTTCCGATGCTGGATTGGGAACACGGCAAGTCCGTCTACTTAACCCCGAACGGTGACTTACATATCCGCATCGGTGCTGTAGCACTCGGCAGGTTCCCCAACAATGACCGGTTGCGCACTTTCATTCGCGCACACTCGCACGGGACGACGCGTGTATCAGGCAACCGCGCTGACGCCTACAAACTCAGAGGTGAGTACGCGGGGAAAATCGTCGAAATCTTTCGGGGCGCCACCCCACGAAACTCAAACCGTAAGGAGACCCGGTCACATCATTGAAACCATTGCTCAAATCGTAATTGCCTTCATCTCCATCGCGCTGCTCGTGTGGCTCGCGCATTCCATGTTCAGGAGGTAGACCACACACCAATGCCACCCCATGACTATCCGCCGCAAATGAGAATGTACATGAACGTGGAGATCACAGTCGTTGCCGTTCTGGCGTTCCTACTAACAGCCGTACGCAGTGACTCCGGCTCGGCCGGTCCTACTGGTCGGCAGAGGCCAAAGGGAGCAATCGGGTCTCTCGGCCCATCTGGCGCAGCAAGCAGGGTCGTTGTGCTTGGATCTCACTCTCTACTTGATTCAAACGGGATTAACCATAGCTCCATGCTATATGACGACAGCCTACACGCCTTTTATTTCATGACGCCCGCCGCGTACAGTCGGCTACAAGCGCCGCAACTCACACCCTCGGAAAGAGCCACCTTTGGAGAAATTACGGACGACGATATGCGGGCGCTCCTAAAGAGCACATTCCTCATTATCGCCATCCGGGATTCATCCACACGAAAAGAACTGATACAGCAATGACTATCATCTTCACGATCCAGAGCGACACCTTCTCCAGGCGGTGGAACCTCACGCCCCACTCCCCGCCAGAGTGAGTCGAAACGGTAACACCCTCTGCGACCACGTCTACCAGGTCGTCCCCTACGACCGCATCACCCGCACTAACAAACGAAAGCGACGACCTCTTCCGACAGGACGCCAAAGTCCTAGCCTGCTGTTCCTCCCGGTGCCGTCGGGAATTGGCGATCATCTGCGCCGCTTGAGAGGCGAACAGCACCAGGGTCTCCTCGTCTTCCTGTGAGAACTCCCGGCCCGGCTTGTCGCTCCCCACGTAGATGTTGCCCGATCTCACGCCCTGGTGGAGTATAGGGGCCGCCATGAAGGCGTTGAGCGATACGGGTGAGCGGAACTTCCCAAGCCCAATCGACCTAGTGACCTCCTCCAGCAGCCCCGCTCTCGTCTGACCCTGAAGGGCGTTCAAGTACTCGAAGAACCTGGTCCCCTCTGGTGCCTGCCACAGCCGCTCCACGTCGTCGGGGTCCAAGCCCAATGCCAGGTGGTCGTCCACGCGCCCAGAATCATCCAAAATGGTGATCACGAGGTAGGGCGCCCGTGTCAGGGACCTGGCGCGGGCCATCACGGCCCGCAGGGCTGCATCCACGTCCAGGCTCTCGTTGATGCGGAGGCTGGCCTGGCTGAGACGGGAGAGGCGGTCTTCCATGGGTTTCGTTTCCTGGAGCGGCTGACCGGCATTCTCCAACTATTTACCTCCTGGGGACCGGGTCCTGAAAGTCGGGGTGTATCGTCCCTGTCTGGGGTAATTCTAGCGATTATGGCTACAAGTTACCGTTAAGTTATAACATTTATTCGCATATTTACCCACAAGTTACTCGCCAAACCTTACAATTATTGCTGGGTATGTGCGACTCTTGGCCACCCATTCCACCCGCGGCCGCTACGGCATCGAAACCCTCATGGAAGGACATGTAATGGCAGTCTAGGTAAATGTAAAGGGCTTCATGGGCGTCCCTATGGTTCATCGCGAGCCATGCGGAACTGTACAGAGCTTTGCCACCTTGCCCGGTCGACGATCCAGGGCAGGTCACTGGAATTGGCGCCGATTCGAGACGGAGGAGGACGCAACACGTTCAGTCGAGGGGAGCGAGTCGTACCCCTGCAGATTCTTCCATGAGGAACATTTCGACACAAGCCAAGGACCCTAAGGAGAAACCAGAAATGGAAGTATGGGTACCGGTCTTTACAGCTATAGTCGTACTCATCGGCTGGTTTGCGATCAGTGCGGGCGAGAAGGAGAAGAAGCGGGAGAAGATGCGCATCTTGTGCGATAGCTGCGGAGCGGCAATGACCTACAGGCGGTGGAAGGAGAACGACGGCTGCGCCACCTGCGGCTCCGATCTGTTCTCCCTCGACAGGAGCGGTCGCGGCAGAGATGAAGGCCTCACGGATCTGTAAGTGTGAGTTAACCATGTTCGCCGTCAACGTCGCCTACCCAATTTATCTCATCCGCATCCACGAATGGCCCAACGGCCACCCGCGCCACCCCCAGTGCCGACAGCGCGAAAAAAGCCCAGCCAACGGCGAATGGCGACACTTCGCGACCGTCGAGCAGGCCCTGTACTTCGCCCGCCAGACCAACCTCGAAATCGCCCACTGCCAGTACTGCAAACCGGCCCTTGGCGACCAAGTAGCTTAAACCAACCAACGTAAACTGCGGCGTGAGTTCCTACGACCAAATGCACGGATACGTCAGATTACAACAACAGAGATCTCGCAAAACTGATTTGCGAGGTACCCCCAACTCGACTCGGTACCTGGTTGGATCGAGTAGTTCACTTCTGTATTTAGACCCGATAACCGGAATTGACGAATCTGCTAGTGAACTAAGCGATGGTAAGACCTTCAAGGTTTGGAATAGAAGATCCCAATTTCGAGCGCCGGAGTGTGTTCGAGCACAACCGGTTCAACAGGACTCCACCAACACCAGAGAGTCTTTTCGAGCTTCCGTCGCGGGTCTGGACGCGTCACTAGAAGGACTGGGGAATGTGGGCACCGCAGCCAGAAGACCGGAATGAGAACACTAACTTACTTCCTGATATTTGCATTTCGTGTTGGTACCCCACTCATCCTCGGAAGTGTGGCGGATTCACTTTCAGGAAGAGTGGCCAAAGTGAGGAGCCATGTTTGAGGCCGTGATCGTTTTGGTTTCACTGGCGATATTCTTTCTGGCTATCTACGCCCTATTTAAAGGCATGTAAGCATGGAGAACCAATCGGGGTGTCGGCTGGTCGTGCCAGCGGCGAGGACATGCGTCGTTTCTCCCGCCTGCCGACAAGCAATCCGGCGTCTGTGGCACTACCCCGTCGGCCCCGGTCTTTCCGCCACCGAAACCTTCAGAGTCCAAGGGCTTCATGGCAGAGTCCACTTGCGTGGACTACAACCACATACAAGCGAACTGGATGGAGTGGGTCTTGGTCCAATAGCGTCGGGGACCGTGTTGCCGTGATACTGTTCTTCGCCCAATACGCAAACAGGCGACGGAAGCCCTAAACTAAGGAACCTCTGAACAACCCGCTGTGGAGTAGGGTTGAGTTGATTGAGGGCGTTTTCGGAGATGTTGAGCCTTCAGGTGGAGCCTATGTGGGGGTTATTTCGTCCTGTTCTTGCCTATGGCGGGACATCTTCGTCCCCGACAGCCCTGATTTGGGCAGACGGTATACGAGGTTTACTCACACTGCCAAGTATCGCTCGGCTCTCATCAGGTTGGCGAACCCCAGCAGCAATGCCAGCCGCTGCGTGTTCTTGGCCAGCCCTCGGTAGCGGACCTTTGTGTAGCCAAAGCGCCTCTTGACGTACAGGAACGGATGCTCCACCTTCGCCCTTACTGATGCCTTGCGCTTCTCCCTCGCCGCATCATCGCTCCCAACCTTCAGTCTTCGACGCTGACCAGGCCTCATCGCCACCTGCCACTCCACCTCCAAGTCTCGATTCTCAGGCCTCTTATCCACCCCCTGATACCCCGCATCACCCCACACTTGTGTCTCCCCACCGTGCAGTAACCGAGGCGATTCAGTCACGTCATGCACGTTCGCCGGCGTTGTGGACACGCTATGCACCACTCCCGTCTCAGAGTCCACTCCGATATGCAACTTCATACCGAAGTGCCACTCGTTACCCTTCTTGGTCTGGCGCATCTCAGGGTCGCGCTCCTTACTCCGATTCTTCGTCGACGACGGCGCCGCGATTATGCTCGAGTCCACTACAGTCCCCTCCTGTAGACGAAGTCCCTAAGACTCCAGATGACGGTTTATCTCCTCCATCAGGCCCGTGCCCAACTCGTGCTTGTCCAACAGATGGCGGAAGTTCATGATCGTCGTCTCATCCGGCAACGGCCCAGATAGCCCCAGACCTACGAATCGTCTCACTGACTCGACCTCGTAGAGCACGTCTTCCATTCCGGGGTCGCTCAGAGCCTGCCCCCGCGAAGGCGGGGGTTATAGAACAACTGCACGCAATGTATCCGAAGCATCGTCGACAACTCATAGGGTCGTCGACCACGACCAGCCTTGGGGTAGAAATGTCTGATGCGCTCTTCCAACTCTTCCCAAGGGATCAGACCGTCCATGCGTTCAAGAAACTTCTCCCTGCGAGTCTTTCGCTTCTTGCCCTCGTATTCCAAGTCGGCAAAAGTTGGCTGGTCCATCAAATCTCTCCTCGGCTGTCGTGTTTACTCCCATGATACTATGCCGCAGAACGTAGCCTTGTTCAGAGGTTCCCTAACATATTCACAGTGGCAAGAAACGTGGGAACAGGTCTGGTTAAGGTCCCCACCGCAGCAGGTTTAAGTCCTGATGGAGAATTCAAATCTCTAGACACGACGAGGCCCTGGCCGACCACGTCGATCAGTGCCCCAATCAATCTCGAACCCGGTTACCTACTTCCCTATCAGGCTTCAGACGCGCAGTAGGCTAGTCCCAAGCTGCCAAGGTCGTGATCAGCGACGTTCCGAAGTCCCGCCGGTATGCAGCCCGTCAACCGGTTCCCACTCAACCTGAGATACACCAGCTTCGACAGCCTCTCCAACGATGACGGTATGCTTCCCGTCAGACCATTCCGGCTCAGCATGAGCTCCTCGAGCTTGGACAGGTTCCCCAACTCCGACGGAATCCCTCCCGTCAGCTTGTTCCCGTACAGCGACAGAATCTCGAGCTTGGCGAGGCTGCCCAACTGAGTCGGTATCCCACCCGTCAGGTCGTTCGTGTCCAGGTAGAGGTACTGTAAACTGGCAAGTGAACCCAACTCGGACGGCACCGTCCCACTCAGGTCGTTACCACCCAAGCTCAGGTAGAGCAACCGGCTCAAACTTCCCAGCGTCGACGGTATCGATCCCGATAAATCGTTATCAGCAACCGCGAGGCTATACAGGTTCGACAGACGACCCAACGAAGGCGGAATAGACCCCGTCAACCGGTTCTGCCCAAGTGACAACCGGCCCAAACGTGTCAGACCTCCCAACTCCGTAGGTATCGCTCCCGTGAGATTGTTCTCACTCAACTCCAACAACTCCAACCCGGACAGCTTCGCAAGCGCCGACGGAACCGTGCCGTCCAGTTCCAGACCGGAGAGCGACAGCGATTGTACTCGACCGGGTGTGCCCGCGACGCCCACGCCCTTCCATTTGCCGATAGCGACGTCGGAACTCCAGTTCAACACGACCGTTCCTTCGAGCGAGTCCCTCAACGCCAGGAGCGTCAAACAGTCCGCAACCAGCCCGGCGTTGTCGGACGGACTCGCAACCGCCGTGCCGTTGGAGCACGAAGCCTGCTCGACCGATACCGTCACTACGGCCCTTCCCTTGCCACCCTTCCTATCGCTTGCAGTGACCGTCAGCGTATACGACGACGCCGTCTGGTAGTCCAGCGTCCCCGCCAGCGTAATCCGGCCCGTGCTCCCGTCGATGGCGAACTTCCCGGCGTCATTGCCGGCCGAGATAGAGTACGCCACAGTATCGCCCTCATTCGGGTCCGTCGCCGACACCGCTCCCACTGTACTCCCGACCGAAGCGCCCTCGATCACCGAGAAGGCATAGGCGCTGGCTCCAAACACGGGAGCCCCGGTATCCGCCACCTCAACCACGCCTATCGTTACCGTTGCCCTCGCCGTGCCGCCCTTGCCGTCGCTTGCCTCCACCGTCAGCGTGTACGATGAGGCGGTCTCGTAGTCCAAAGTCCCTGCAACGGTGATGACCCCCGCGCTCGCGTCGATGGCGAACTTCTCGGCCTCGTTCCCAGACACAACGGAGTACGTCAACGTATCTCCCGCATCCGGGTCCGTCGCCGACACCGTTCCCACCTGCGTTCCCGCAACAGCGTCCTCACTCACCTCGAACGAGTATGACGCCGCATCGAACACAGGAGGCTGAGTGCAAGCGCCGGTCGTCTCGCTCACCGGCGCAGACCACGACCTCACCTCCGCCTCGTACCTTCTACCGTCTCCGTACGCGCCCACTCGAAAGTCATAGCTTGTCTCGCAGGAGAGCCCTGAAACGACGTAGCTCCTTTCAGTGACGCTATCATCCTCCATCTCCCACGTCTCCTCCCCGCTCTCACGACGCTGGACCTGGTACCCCGCTGCGCCTCTGCCAGCATCCCACGACAGGTTAACCGAATCATCCCCAGACGCTGCCGCCGTCACTCTAGCAGGCGGAGAAGCAAACGTCGCAATGCCCGGCCGGATGCGAACCATCAGCTTGTCTCCGTCCTCCCACGGCTGCGATCCCACCGACCAGGCGAACACGTCGTCCGCAGTGTGAACCGTCGAGTTGGTAACGCTCAGCGACAGTGATACCCTACCGTCCAACTCGATGAAGTCCAGAATCTGACCCGACAACTCCGACCAAGGGACAACTTTCACTCTTACCGTGCCGGACTCATACGAGATGCTCTCGATGGTCGCCGAAGCGCCGTTGGCATCGGTGAACGCCACGGGCTTCAACACGCCGTTGGTCGCGTCCGCAGTAACTGCGCTGCCGACCGTCACTGGGTCGAAGAATGCCTCGTGCAACGTCCCCGCCGGAGCGGAAACGGTAACCGTCAGTTCGTCGGTAAGCGTATGGTTGCACGCGAGGAAGGGAAGCGGAATAAAGTGGCGGTTGAACCGGTACTCGCCCGCCGGAAGTGGTCGCGATGCCACGATGATCTGGTCAAAGACGAATAAGACCTCAGTCAGCTCAGCTCCGTCGGGATCCTTGAACGGCACAAGATCACCAAGCAATACGGAGAACAGACCAGAGTCACGCCCGTCGATCTGGAGTTCGGCTTTCTCCTCGGCTGAGTATGCGCCACCTAACTCATCTTCGTAAAGCACGGTGTCGGCGGATTGTCCCGATCCGAATTCGTAGCTCGTCGACACTCTGAAATTCCTGCCCGGTTGACCCGTCGACTCTCTGTGCCTGTCTAGTCGTTCGACTTTGTACTTATACTTGACGCACTCTCTGTACGCCTCCGAGCCGTCTCCGCCATTCAACTCAGCAGCAATCTCTGCGACCCGCTTCTTCAAATTGCCGAGGGTGATCGTCGGCGTGGTCGAACCCGACGGAGACGGCACATCCAGCAGGAACTCCTGGCTGTCACCCGTAGTAGCCGAAGAGTTCGGAGCGACAGCAGGTAGCCACGCCTTTTCGAGCCTGCTGGCTATGCTGTAGTTGTCCGATCTGTTGGGGTGCCCTAAAAAGTACCGATTCTGGCCCCGCAATGACGGAAAGATATCTTCTCTCACGTCCTTTAGGAAGAAAATCGCGTCTCTGTCGTCCCATTGAGTATCTCTCCTATCATGGATGCCGGGAATCGCGTCCTCGGCCTCCTTACGGGAGCTATAGTCTTCCGACACAACCCGCATTGCGGCGATGCTGTTGCCGCCGCTTCCCTTCAGGTACTCGCTGACTGAGAGATTGAACTTCAAGACGACGTAGAAACTGCCTTGAAGTCGCTCAGCGCCCGCGACCACATCAGCGGAAACGGAAGTCAATGTGGCCTTCACGATGGTCGGGTGGTTGGAGATTCGCTCTTCAAGCGACGTTGCCCCTCTGAATGGAGCCCCTATGCCGATCCCAGCAGTTGAGGTTTGACCTTGATCGACCTCTGTGACCCGATCGCAGGTGATCGAGCCGGAGGCCAGCATAACGCAAGCCAGTAGAGCCAAGAGTGCTAATTTCATCGTCCTCACCTTTTTCATCTTCCTCATTGCCTCGTATGACGACGGTAGATCGCATTCAACTGCTCTAAATCCTTATCCCGGACACGCTTTGCGTCTGAAGGCGAATTCATTATGGCTGGAGTCTCGTTGGCGAGCCGGTCGTCATATACGTCCGCCCCACCACCCCTGTAAAAGTCCGGCATCCCCAAGGTATGCCCAAACTCGTGGATCACTATGTAGTTCACGTACACGTAGACTTCGTCGCTCCCATTTAACCCCGCCATACCGTGCTTACCGCTGTCGTTGGTCCAGAAAATCCGTAATTGATCCGCGTTGTCACACTCATCATCATCTTTGGGACAACTAAATCCAGGGGCCTCGAACACCATATCCATATCGAGCATGTGCCTGCCCGGCGCTAACGCAGGCGAGGCAGGCGGGTCGCCATCGCCGTCTTTGATCACGCAGGCCATGCTGTTTTTCCCACACCCGGCCGAGGGAGTGTCCCTGGTGGTGGCAACAGTCTTGATCGTGACGATTCCGCCATCCATCATTCGGCTATTGCAACTGATGCCCATGCTCTCGTCATCACAGATCAACAGGCCGTGCCCCATCATAGTATTCCAAGCCTCGGCGCCCAACTTAATTGCACCCTTGATGAAGCTATTGGAGATAGTCCCCTTCGCATACTTGACGGTGTGGTCGGCCTGGTGTCCCCACCAGTATGCCGGCGTCGGGGCCTTGCGAGTCTCCTTGGCGGCCGGACCCAGCCCGGCGGCATTCCGAGCTCGGACTGTGAATGTGTAGCTTGTTCCAGGCTCGACCCCCAAGAACTCGGCTTTCAATGGAGTACTCACATCTACGACTATGGTCGAAGTGCTGGGCGTATGACTAATGATATAGCCGTCCTCATTCTGTACATTCGTATCTTCCCACATGATCCTGATGCCCCGGCCGCCGACTATATCTACAGCTTTGAGGTCACTCGGAGCACCTGTAGGTCTCTCGTCGTTCACGACGGTCGTATCATACTCCGACGCATCAGTCGCCGTTCCCTCTGGAGTTTGCGGAGTAATGGCCCTGATCCTATGCTTGTAGCTCACGCCATCGGTCAGCCCTCCGACTATAGCCTGCATCTTTCCGGTTGAGTTCAAAGTTGGGATGGTGACCGTGAAAGGATTGAACGGCAAAGCGCGCCAATCGGGACCTATAAGTACGGGGTGGTGCTGTTCAACGATGTAGCCGGTAGCATGAAGAACCGGATCCCATGTGAGCTTTATCTTCCGATACTGCTCGTAGACGCCGGTCGGTTTTCCCGGAGCAGCCCTCAGATTGACGCGGATCTCAGCCGAGGTGGCCGTGCCATGCGAGTTGTGGGCTACGACCCTGAGTCTTGCGATGTTCTCTGGATCGAGGTTGCTGACCTCTGCTCTGCTGTTGGGGAAATCAATTCGGACGTCACCGGTTCCAAGCTCGCGCCAACGGAAGTCCTGAGCCCTAGAGTTTGGCTTCCAGTGTTCGACTGTATAGCGTTCTACACGCGCAGACGAACTCCAATCGAGCTTGACCAATCCTTTAGTGCCTCCGATCTCAAATGTCAAATTGCCCGGCGCTGCGGGTTTTCTGTCAACGGTTGGTGGCGGCGCTGGACCTGAGTCAACAGGCGGTGGCTGCTTCGTTACCCTGACGAACTTGTTGGTCGAGGCGATGGTGCGGTTTCCGTGCAGGACGGACGCAAAGACTCTTGCGCCCCCGACATGGCACGCATGGAGGGTGAACTCGTTGCTGAGCGGAGGGCTACCCGAAAGGCTTCCTGAACTGGCTGTATTCTGCGAGCACGCGGCATCGAATCCAAGGTCGGCATCGCCGGCCAGCACCTTGATGCTGTAGGTAACCGTACTCGACAGGTTCGACGCGGTTACCTTGAAATTGTAGCTGAAGGTTTCGGGATCGCCCTGTGGCAGTGAAGAGACGAGTTCCGACATTTCGACGCTCGGAGTCTCGATCCTTATGCTGACGCTGTCCAGCAACGCGTCGCCGCTGACCGTCCGCAGACTGACGCCAGCGGTGCCGGGCCAGCATCCGATGAACGTGACCGGGTTGTCCGGGGAGGCGAGGGTGACGGTATTATGAGTCGACTGGCCCACTATCTCCGGACACGATCCTCGGTGCGTGAGCTTGGTGTCGTAGACGAGTTTGACCTGCGTATTGGACGGGGTCACGTCGGAAGGATCGAGCGTCACTTCTTCTCCTATGAATATGGTCGAAGGCGACGCGCTCAGGGATCCCGTCGGCGTGGTGGGCATGATAGTAGACGGCTTGGTTGTCCCATAACGCACGAGAGACCAAGCCGAAGAGCCTGCGGCATTCCCGGCGCGGACCTCGAACTCATAGCGCGTGCCCGGAGTCAAGCCGGAGAACGTTTGGGTTGTGCCCTGGATGTTGTCGGTCTGCGACCAGGTGCCCGGCACGTCGGCGCCCCCAGCATCCCGATTCCTGTACCGAGCGTCGTAATGGGTCGCTCCCGTTACCGCTCCCCAACTCAGTGAGACCGAAGTTTGTGTGGTTCCCGTGACTGAAGGCCTTCCGGGAGCGGAGGGCACAGGGGAGGTCGTGACGGTGATCGTGAACGTCTTCCGGTCAGATGCCGACGCACTGTCCGTAACGATGTACGTCACCGTCGATGTGCCTATGGCAGACGGCTCGCCGCTGACTGTGCGGCTAGACGCAGTGAACGACAACCCCGCGGGGAGGCCGCTCACGCTGTGCTTGTAAGGCGCGGTCCCGCCGCGCGCCACAGGCAGCGTGAACGACGTAAACACATCCTTCGTCAGCGTCCGGTTCGACGGGACAGGGAGACTCAGAGGAATCGGCGCGGAGGTGGTGGTTCCATACCGTATGGGAGACCATGACGAATCTCCCCCGGCGTTGCCGGCGCGGATTTCAAACACATAGCGCGTACTCGGACTCAATCCGCTGAACGTTTGACTTGTGCCGCTGATGCCGCTGGTCTGCGACCAACTCCCGGGAACGCCTCTGCCTCCGGCGTCCCGGTTTCGGTACCTGGCGTCGTAATGCGTCGCTCCGGATTCGGCCCTCCAACTGAGCGAGATGGAGTTGTGGCTGATTCCGGTGACCGACGGCCTCCCAGGCGTCGAAGGCGGCTCAACCGCAGATCCCTGACCTATAAGAGGAGGGGTTGAGGTTTCTGAGCGGCCTAGCGTATCAGGGATTGGGGTTTCCGAGCCTTCCTGTGCCTTGAGTGGACTGACCAGGACGACCAGAAAGAGCGATGCTAATCCAAAGGCGAACGTCGCCGCCAGTCCGATTCGCAACGCTGGGATTACATGCTTGGCCGTCTGGGGGAACCGCAAAGTCTTCAGAAAGGCTTCCATCTTAGTCCACTACTCCACTATCGACCGAAGTTACTATGAGGGCTTGTTGTGCAATAGATACAAATGTCCTGTACAGCAGTTCGTCACTCTTCCAAGAGGCAACGTACCTTCCTGCCGCTGCTGCGAGTGTCCAACATGGCGATCATGCCTCCTTTCAACAACGGCTCGCCTTCCCTGTAGGGAACAGGCGGAGTCACAACCCCCGGCGGCAGGGGAGTTCCTCCAAATGCGCGGTTACCTTCTGTCTCAATTACGTGAGCCTCGCGCATCGAATCAGACACATAGGACTACGGTTATGGTATCTCCTCATCTCTATGACACGCGTAGTATTCAGTGCCTCTTTTGTATTGTTTTGTGTATAATCCTGTATGATTCCTAATATTTCCGGGACGGAAGACGGTTCCACCACTCCCAACCCAGGAGGGAAGATTCCGTGCGTTCAGACCAGCCGGACCGGGACTTCGAGGCGCTCCAGGAACGCCTGTCGCGCCTCAGCGAGGCCAGCCTGCGCATCAACGAGAGCCTGGACTTCGACACGGTGCTCCAGGGCGTCCTCGACTCCGCCCGCTCCCTGACGGAAGCCCGCTACGGGGTGATGACGCTGCTCGACGACGAGGGCGGTGTCCAGGACTTCCTGTCCTCCGGGCTGACGGCCGAGGAGGCCGAGCAGCTCTGGCTCACCCCGGACAGGTGGCAGATCTTCGAGGCCCTGACCAACATCTCCGAACCCATGAGAGTCCCTGACCTCGTGGAGCACGTGCATGCCTTGGGTTTCACGGAGTTCACCATCCCCCTGCCGGTGGAAGTCTTCCGCTTCATGGCGGCGCCCATGTTTCACCGGGGCGTTCGCGTGGGCCAAGTCTTCATGGGCGACAAGGACGGCGGAGAGGAGTTCAGCCGAGCGGATGTGGAGACCCTCGTGATGTTCGCCTCCCAAGCGGCGCTGGTCATCGCCAACGCGCGCACTCACCGGGAGGAGCGGCAGGCTAGGGCCGACTTGGAGACGCTGATAAACACCTCGCCTGTGGGTGTTGTCGTCCTAGACGCCCATACCGGAACTCTTGTGTCGTTCAACAGTGAGGCCATGCGCATCGTGGACGGTCTGCGGGAAGGGGAACAGCCAGCGGAGGGTCTCCTGGAGGTGGTGACCTGCGTGCGTTCCGACGGCCGGGAAGTCTCCCTCAGGGAGCTGCCCTTGGCCGAGGCCTTGAGAGGCGGAGAGACGGTCCGGGCAGAGGAGATTATGCTGCGGGTGCCAGACGGGAGGAGCGTCAGCGTCCTGCTCAACGCCACGCCCTTCCACTCGGACGACGGCCGGCTAGCGTCTTTTATCCTCACCATACAGGACATGTCGCCCCTGGAGGAGCAGGTGCGGCTGCGGGCCGAGTTCCTGGCCATGGTTAGCCACGAGCTGAGGACGCCCCTTGCGGCCGTCAAGGGCTCGATCACCACGCTGCTGGAGACCGCCGACGAGTTGGACCCTGCCGAGATGACTCAGTTCTTTCACATCATCCGCGACCAGTCGGACCAGATGCGATACCTCATCGGCGAGCTCTTGGACGTGGCCCGCATCGAGACGGGCGCCCTCCAGGTGGACCCGGAGCCCACGGACTCGCATGTGCTGGTGGACGAAGCCTCTAGCAGGTTCATGGCCGGAGACTCCGACAACACGCTGAACGTGGATCTTGCGGAGCACCTGCCCCTTGTGATGGCCGACAAGAGGCGCATCGTCCAGGTGCTGAGCAGTCTGCTCTCCAACGCTGCCGGGTACTCGCCTAAAGGGTCGCCTATCCTGGTGACCGCCGTGCGGGAGGAGGTCCACGTCGCGGTCTCCGTCTCCGTCCAGGGACGAGGGACACCGGCGGACCTACTACCGGGGCTGTTTCGCAAGTTCTCGCAGGCATCGGGCGTCGACGGGTCGGGCCTTGGTCTCGCTGTCTGCAAAGGAATCGTTGAGGCCCACGGGGGCCGCATCCGGGCCGAGAGCGAAGGCCCGGGCCTTGGCGCGCGGTACACCTTTACGTTGCCGGCGGTGGAGGAGGTCGCAACAACCGTTTCCGGTCCCGCCTCTACCGGGTCGCGACGCACGCCCCGGGTACGAGTCCTGGCCGTGGATGATGACCCCCACGCGTTGAGGTACGTTTGCGACGCCCTCACCAGGGCGGGCTACATGCCCATCCCGACCGGCGACCCCGCCGAGGTTCCCCGGCTCATGGCGGAGGAGAAGCCCCATCTGGCGCTGTTGGACATGGTGCTGCCGGGGAGCGACGGAATCGAGCTGATGAACGGCATCCGGAAGACGGCGGACGTGCCGGTCATCTTCCTGTCGGTGTACGGCCAGGACGAGACCGTCGCCAGGGCTCTCGACATGGGGGCGGCGGACTATGTGGTCAAGCCCTTCTCACCGACGGAACTGGCGGCGAGGATCAGGGCGGCGCTCAGGAAACGGCTGGAACCCTTCAAGGGCGAGCCGTCGGGACCCTACGCCGCCGGGGGGCTGGGCATCGACTACGCCCTGCGCCGGGTGACGCTGGACGGGGAGCCGGTGGAGCTGACGGCCACGGAGTACGCGGTGCTCTACGAGCTTACCGTCCACGCCCCACGGGTGCTGACCCACACCGTGCTGCTCCAGCGGGTCTGGGGTCCGGAGAAGGTCGGCGAACCCTGGCTGGTGCGAGACGTGGTGAAGAGGCTCCGCCGCAAGCTGGGCGACGTCGCCAGCAGCCCCAGGTACATATTCACCGAACCGCGCGTCGGCTACCGGATGGCCAAGGGGGAGGAATAACCTTGAATCCAAATGTCCCCCATCAGTTCCACTCCGTCGTGCTCCGACAGCATCAGGTCCAGCAGGGCTAGGCGGGGGCTGTGTTGCGTCATCAGGAGTAGCGCCTCCTCTTCTCTGAGATCGAAAAATGTCCATGGACCTGATCGTTGAACCAATCAAACCCACCGGCCGCGCCGGATACAGCATAACCATCCTGGGTGTAACCAATATCGAGCAAGTCCGCTTTTCAGAAACAGAACTCGTCTGCCGAGGCGACGCCACACACTTCCTCGCAGGTGACTTGCGCAACCGGGGACAACACGTACCGGCAAAAGTCGAAGAAGGCCCGCTAGAATTCCGTTGGGAGGAAGACGAAGATGGCTTCTCACACATATGGTAGAAACGCCTCTGAGCCACAACACGAATCGCCCAACCCTCTTCATTATCGGCTGATAGCCACCTTCACCGACTACTCCCCCTGAGACCCACAACAGATGACGCCTCCGAACTGGCTCTCTCCTCACCCTCCTAAGTGCAGCTGTCAACGTTGCACCAACAGACGCTTACGCCAAGTCCAACAAACCTGGCATTCAAAATCCCGTCGTCCTACCACTGCCAGCAGACATTCCAAGCCACTCAAACACTCAACACCTCGTCGACTTCGTAGGCGAAACCACTACAAGTTCAGATTTCCCTGGCCATTCATCTTCATAGTTTTCGCTGGCCTCATCACGTACGCCATCATCTATTCCTACGACCCGGACCTAATTTCACCTGAACCCCCCGATGCCACAGCAATCGAACGGTTCGTCGCCACATACACCAACCAAACTCGACAGGACAACGGACTACGTGTCCTCAGACTCGAGGACAGGATCTCCGCCATCGCCCGGGCTCACAGTGAGAACATGATCGTCTCTGGATACTCCCACGATCTGGACGGCAAAGGTCCCACCGACAGAGCCTTGCAAGCCGGATACGATTGCGCCGCGAAACTAACAGACGGGTCCTACAGCTACGGCTTTTCCGAAAACATCTTCCTCTACCCCACCGACAATGTCCCCACTGGCTACGGCACCCGCGACGAAGCAATAGCGGCAGACCTGGTAACCGGATGGATGAACAGTCCCGGCCATCGACAGAATATCCTCGACGCCACATCACGCAGCTTCGGTGTTGGCATTGCAGTCAAAGGATCCTCTATCTACGCAACCCAAAACTTCTCCCCCTGTCGCTAAGTGCTCCAATCCCCTTCCAACACGTGGTAGTAAATGTGGGAATGGCCCACCAACTCATCCAATCCTTTAGCAGAGTTCGAGTCCCACCAGAGCAACTCAAACCCGCAACTCTCCGATAGCGAAGGAACCCACGACCTGAAGTCACCGGCCGCGCTCCTCCAGTCGGCCCTCGTCAACCTGGCCAACGAACGCCCCTCACTACGAGGCAATATCGCCAGCCTCACCATTGAAGCACTACGCATGAACGCCCAGGCGAACATCGAGATCGAGGAACTCACGCAGATAGTCCACACAGCAACGAGACTGACCGAAACAACCGACAGTCCGCCACGGTACTCCGTAGAGAAACACCGAGCACGAATGCAAGAGGAACGCCAGGACGCAGCCCACCGATTAGCCGAGATGCGCGCCCAGCACCAACATCTCACCCCCGATGAACGAATTGACGACGTCAAAGAGCTACGAGCACAAGGTATGACCTATCAAAAGATAGCCGACATCCACGGAGTCAGCTACAATCAGGTAGTCACCATCGTCCACTACACCCCTAAGCCGGCAGCCCCGATCATAAGAAGGCCCACCCACTTGACAGAGTGACCACATGAAGCACGCCCTACCGAGGTCCTCGGTGGACATCGTCTCAGCCCTAGCCTTGTTGCTTGCGCTGACTCTAGCCACAGCTTGCACGGTTGATTCGACACCGACACCAGCCCCTTTACCGACTCCCACGACCGTACCCACGCCCCAGCCGACTCTCACGACCACCGAATCACAATTGGTGGATCGGGCCAGAAACGCCTTCAGAAACGCGACGCCGCAGCCGAACACCACCACCACCGAATCACAACAAGCATCTCTTCAACGTTTTGCACAGAGTTTTTGGGAAGGCCCTGAATACATCTGTTTCATCCGTGACGAGCAAGGAGCTTGTGTAACCTATGATCACAAATGGACGGTCTACTGGTTCTTCGCCATCAACTTCAGTAATGGGACCATGGTTTCCCTACAGCTCAACCACGTGGTATCAGATAACTTTGGTCTCAGTGCAACCTATGAATATGCTTATGTAGAAACTTGCTTTCATCAGGACTACAGGAAATGGCACTTATCAGAACTCAGTTCGTGCGAAGATGACACGTTCGATTTAGCGATAGCCATCACAGCATTGAGACAATCAATAGCTAACGACTGGCCCGAGCTACTTCAAGCCTTCGATTGACCACCTGCGCGGGGGGCCGCTTCGACGCATGTTTTTCACCATGGCCATGGGCATGTGCGCGACGGTCTCCGTCGAGCACGTCCACCAGGGCGACGACCTCACATCAAGCACCAGTCGAGCCGATCCGCGCCGAAAGCCGACACCAACAACTTGAAACCATGCTCACTAATGAATACCCTAAAGATATGACACTAACCATCCTAACCATCCTAATCATCCTCACGGCTTGCTCCACCACCAGCTCGCCCGACATCCAACCCACGCACGACTCTCCCCCCATACCAGCACCCGCAAGCGCAGCACTTCAAGAAACAGTCGCGGAACTTCTCGACGTCGACCCACCCTGCCTGTGCCACGCCTTCACCTTCGAGGAAGCTCACGCTTGGGATGAAGAGACCATTCACTCAATCGACGCAACCAAACTCACCGGCCCCACGACGAATCGCCCCACGTTCTCTCACAGGCCCGTCGAGACCCCAGCAGAATATCCAGGCCGGTCCCTCGATTAACCCGACGACCACCGCCGAGCTCCAGAACATCCGCCAGAACCGACCACCTGAGCCGCAGCTCTTATCGTTTCCCCGATCCGTGCAACGATAGCGGCGATCGCCAGCAAACGTTACGCCTGGCTGTAACGTTCACGCCCTCGAACTGGTATCATTACCAAATCCTGTAACGATGAGGCCCTTATCACACGATGATCGTCACACAGACGTCGACCAGGTCATGAGACTACTGCTCGAAGGAGTACCAGGCTAAGCGCTACCGATACCCGGGTTTCTGTTCATCCACCTGCAGGGTCTGGAGACATCGTGACGTCAAACGCCTCGCTCAGCTCGCAGTCGAGGTTACAACGCTCAGAGCACGGCTCAAAATGCCGGCCTTGAAAGTCGACATAACCACCCGCTGGTAGACGCTGAAGATCCATTCGCACTCTGCCAACCACCCCGAGCTCCTAAACCAACGCCAAAACTATGACCTAGGCCGAGAAGCCAGCTCTAACGCCAGCCCTATATCACACCCACCTATACCGATTACCTCGAACGGATCCGCTCCAACCACCAACTCCATCAACAACACGCATACGCCGATCTCGTTCTCGCGAACGACCCTCTCCTTGTCCCCAAGCCCGCCCGACGCCGCCAGGTGGTCCATGATCACGAAGTGCTGAGCAACAGCCCTCTCTATCATCTCCTCTGATTCCCCCGCCTTCATTCCGTCGAATCGAACAGTCAGTTCCTCTACCTCACGATAGAAACCCCGCTCCTCAACAAGCTCCTTCAGAATAGCCGTGAGAGCAAAAACGTCCCCACCGGCAAGAAACCGATCTGCCGCACCAGGCTCAAACACCCGGATCCGGCCCGCGACCCAATTCCTATCCTCAGTCCGCCCCGCCGCACTCTCTAGCATCGGCAAGACGCTACTGACGTTCAGACCAGGCGGAGCCACGTCGTAGCCCTCTGTATTCCACTCAAGCGCCTGCCACCACCCTAGGTCGAAGCCCGCGAATTCAGCCTCTATGCGCTCCAACGAATGACCATCGCTAGGCAATAGTCGATAGGCTACATGGTACTCATCCGCAAGAATGGACACAGCATCAGGCAACTCAACCTGGCGGTCGCTTGCCCCGAAGGAACAACCGACCGCCAGAAATATCGCTCCGATCAGCAGCAGTCTCACAACCCCACCATAACCCCTATGTTTCGTACCAATAGCAAATCTCATTTCTGGTAGGCACAGGCGTAGGCTCGTCTAGGACGTGCGCCCAGAACCCTCCACAGTACTTGTACTTGTTATTCGCCCGGTAGTCTGCATAAGTCCACGAGGACGTATACGTCGCATTCTCGAATCTACGGCCCGAATACGAATACCCCGGATTGCTGAATATCTTCGACCATGAATGGAACGACCGGATTGTCCGGACACATGCCGCAGACGAAAACGCCCCTACACGCGACCCGACGCTAAACGTCACATTTGCTGGCCTCGAGCAATGGGAATGACGCGAGGTCTCGTCTCTTGCATGAACATGCTCACCCACAGCCGGCGCCTTCTTCTCCATTTCCACGACCGCCGCGAAAAAGTTTTTCTTGTCCTCTTCCGTCAGTGCCGTCTGAGACGCCAGATCGACAAGAAACCCATCCTCCAATCCGTTCTTCACATCAGTCCTTAGCGCCTTGAAGTCCTTAAGCTGTGTCGCGTTCAGGTAGTCCCCTGGCTCTGGCTTTCTCTCATTACTCTGGGCGTAGACCACACCCGACACAATGAACGCCACCGTAACCGCCACCGCTCCCTAACCTGCAATCAGTTTCAACATTTCATGCCTCCGTCAGTCAGAATATGGCCGCACCCTAACCGAATACCCCCGCACACGCAAGCACAGACCCGACGAAGTGCTCACACCATCACGACACCCGTTCACCCGGAAGCAACCGATGAACCAAAACGCCAAGAGGAATACCACACCAGATCGACAGCAACCAGGCGTCCCAATCCGACCCCACGCCAAAGTGGTCCACGCCGTACATCCAGCCCGTTCCAACTCCGCAAGCGACGCCGATCACCAGTCCCCGAATCCACCACCGATCAAGCAATCGTCGCAACCTACCCATACCGCACCCCCTCAATCAGTCAACATAACCGAACAACCTAGATTCCCCACCTAGATAAGAGGAAGACCTCGTTGGCGCCCGCCGTGAAGCGGGCTAAGATGTTTCTTGCAAAAGAGAACCTATCACCAACGAGGTGCACCTATTATGAAGCAAGGAGTTCTGCCGTTCCAGTACGAGCAGGAGAAGAGATTGACAGGTATGACGGCGCTGTCCGGCCTGATTATCTACTTGGAGTTGCTACACGCATCCGGCTTGAAGTCATCGATAGAGCGCCACGTCGGGCTGCGAGAGTATGGTCAGGGCTGGACGGACAGCCAGATAGTCAACTCGCTGATACTGCTGAACCTGGCAGAGGGCGAGTCGGTGGTCGATCTCGATATCCTGGAGAAGGACGCGGGGTTCTGCAGGGTGGTTCGCGAGGTCGAGACTTGGGGAATGGGTCGCAGAGAGCGCAGGGCGTTGGAAGAGCGGTGGCGTGTGGAGCGTCGTCGGAGTCTGCCGTCGGAGTCTGCGGTGTTCCGGTACTTGGAGATGTTCCATGACGCGGGCGAGGAGGCGAAGCGGGAAGCTCACCGGGCATTCATACCTTCTCCCAACGAAGCGCTGAGGGGACTGCATCAGGTCAACGCCGACCTTGTGGGCTTCGTGCAGAGCCGTTCGCCTCAGCGGGAGGCCACGCTGGACATGGACGCGACGCTGGTGGAGACGCACAAGCAGGAGGCGCTCTACAGCTACAAAAAGTACAGGGCATACCAGCCGCTGACGACCTACTGGTCGGAGGCCGATCTGATCGTGCATTCGGAGTTCCGAGACGGCAACGTACCATCGGGCCATCAGCAGTTGCGCGTGTTGACTGAAGCGCTGGGGCAACTGCCTGATGGGGTGGAGAGGGTGATGCTGAGGTCTGACACGGCGGGGTATCAGCAGGAGTTGCTGCGGTACTGCGCCGAGGGTAGAGACGAGCGGTTCGGGGTGATCGAGTTCGCGGTGGGGGTTGACGTGACGTCGGAGTTTCGCCGTGCGGTGTCCGAGGTTGCCGAGCAAGACTGGCGGACGCTGTACCGAAAGGTTGGGGAGCATCGTGTGGACACGGGTCAGCAGTGGGCTGAGGTGAACTTCGTGCCCAACTGGATAGGGCACTCCAAGAACAGCCCTGAGTATCGGTTCATCGCCATCAGGGAACAACTGAAAGAACAGCCTCTGCCTGGGCTGGAGAGACAGTTGGAACTTCCCTTCCCGGCGATGAGGATGTCCAAACGGAGGTTGGCACAAGGTCTTCGGAGTAGTGACCAAGCGAGACCTTCCGGGAGACGAGTTGGTCCGGTGGTCGAGGCAGAGGTGCGGCAAAGGCGAGGAGGTGCATAGCGTTCTGAAGAACGATCTGGCTGGTGGCAGGTTGCCTTCGGGTCTGTTCGGGGCCAACGCTGCATGGTGGGCCATAGCGGTGCTGGCATTCAATCTGAACTCAGCGATGAAACGGCTGGTGCTGGGCCGAGAGTGGGTGAGCAGGCGACTGAAGGCAGTCCGGTTCACCCTGATCGCCCTTGCTGGCCGTGTGGAGCGTCACGCCAGGCG
Source organism: Dehalococcoidia bacterium (assembly GCA_963662435.1). Taxonomy (GTDB): domain Bacteria; phylum Chloroflexota; class Dehalococcoidia; order Lucifugimonadales; family VXLM01; genus VXLM01. The sequence goes on from OY759598.1 coordinate 1,487,698, forward strand.
ATTGATCATCCGCCTGGCGCGTGGGCATCCCTCATACGAGTTGCTACTCAGGGCGCGGGAGAAACTACTGGCGCTGGCTGCCGAGCCCTGAGCGTAGGTGACCTGTGCCGGAGCATCAGTTGAAGGCGACTCATTCGAGTTGCCGTGTCGGGTCATGCCTTCCTTGGCCTCGAGAGAGCCACCATTGGGCATGTGGGGGGCTCCACTACTCTCAAAAACGTCGCCCAAAACCCTCTCTACGGCCCAATCTGAGCATATGTGACGCCGAGTCGACAACGAACACGTCCTGGAGAACCACTAAGGCCACACCAACATGGTTAGGTGGGGGATTTGGGACAAGAGGAGCTGAACGATGCCCTGGTAGAGCACACGAACCTCCAGGAGCTAGACGACGCCCCGGTACAAGACTAGCTATCTGCCATTCATCCGATACCCGCCGAGATGAACAAATTACACCCCGCAATAAGAAGAAACCCAGTAACCACCAGAACCCCTGTCCAAATAAGAGACTCTTTCATCTCTCCCTCCTAATCCTTCGAACGCTCTCCAAGCTTATGATCCCTGTCAACCCCCGCATTCTCACACAGGCCCACCGCGACCGCAGATGAGCATCGAGGCCAGCCACGTCAACGAGCTCCAACCACCAGCTGCCAACGTCCGGCCCCTCGATAGTCCCGACGACCGCCGCCCAGGTCGAGGTCGAGAACGTCCGCCAGGTCAAGCACTTCCCCAGGGCCGACGACCAGCTGGATGAGAAACCGCCGTCCACCAGGAATCAGGCCGGAGAGACCCGATCACCCCGTTTTCAGCCGAAACCCGCCGCGATCGACGCCGGAGAAGGCCCGTAGAGGCCCTCGAATCCGCCAAGAAGTACCAACCCCTTGCCGACTTCAAGGAATCAACCCACGTTCTCGCACAGGCCCAGGGAGACCCCAGGAGAACATCGAGGCCGGACAGATCGAGCAGCTGAGACCACCAACTGCCAAGCTCCGGCCCGTCGTTAGTGCCGACGAACGCCACCCAGGTCGAGCACTTCCACCAGGACGAAACCACCGTCTTAGGACAACCCAAACGCTTCAAATACGTTACACCACCTAGCGACCACACCGTCAAAACCTTAGAATCCAACCAGAACATAGCAACTCAAACCCGCAAGTCCCTCACAAGAGCACAACCCACTCATGAAATACGCCATACTTATCAAGGTCAGCACAGCTCTCCTCGTAGCCCTAGCCGCCGCCGCTTGCAACACCGGCCCACCACCACCCAACTTGAGCTGCCAGACGCTCCTCCCTCACGCTCAACGCATAACACACGGATGGCTATTCCACGCAATACGACCTAACGACCCGTCAGGATACGACACGAATCTCCTGCAGGTAACCGACATCGAGCAAGTCCACAAGTCCGAAAACGATCTCACTTGCCGAGGCAAAGGGTTATTCCTCCACGTAGGCGAACCCCTATTAGACGAGAACGGAAAACGAACCACAGTCAAAGTAGAAGAAAATTCCGTGACCTTCTACTGGCGAAAGCAAGACGACGGATCTACCACAATCAACTGGACGGACCCCGATCGGTACCCCGACTAACTTCCAAGCACCACCAGGCCCTCAACAGTCCCAACCGCCGCCGTCGACGTCACGAACCCCCACCAGCCACAGCACTGGAACCTTCCTGCGCACCAGGACCATCCGCCTCCACCGTAACCTCCCCAACCGCTTCGCCTCCCCGGATACGAACCATCAACTTATCCCCATCGTCCCAGGGCCGCGACGCCACATCCCAGGTATAAACGATATTCGGCCATTCAACAAAGGAAACAGCATCCGCCGCGTCGAATGACACCGTCACTCCGCCGTCCATACCGATGAAGTCCAACACCTCCGCCGTAAGCCTGATATGCGGACCGACCGTCACCCTCACCGCCCCATCCTCCCACCTGATACTCTCAATCCTGCCCGTGTAGCCCGGCCAATCCCAGTACGACCCACCTACCAGACCGCCATTCGTCGCGTCAGCACCGACAGCCCCACCGACAGCCACCGGATCGAAGAGCAGCTCGTGCCTAGTCCCATCCGGCGGAGTCACCGTCACCGTCCACTCAGACGTAAACGTTGACCCGCAATAGGATAGACCCACCGGAACGTAATTCTGCTCGAAAACATACTCCCCCGCGGCAAGCGGCCGCGCCGCGTCCACATGGACGACGAACAGCATTCTGGGACTGCCATCATCCGGCGGAGAACTAAACTCGTCTCCCTCACGGACCACGAAATATTCTGAATCCTCCCCACCTAGCGTAACCTTCGTTCTCATACCGTCCGACAAGGCCACTCCGATCCCACCATCCGAGTGAATCACCGTCCCACCGGCCTTTCCTGAACCCAACGACAACGACCTATGCTTTATGTACTGTGATCCACCCTCCCTACCAAAGTATGCATCCATCCGCTTCTGCTCATACGTCCCCAACACACACCACCAATAACTATCCGTACCATCTCCCCCTGCAAGTTCAGCATTCAACGCCGCGATGTTCGCCTTCAGCTCCCCAAGAGTAATCGTATCGGGCATAGTCTGGCCCCCTCGATAATGCAGATTAGCTCCAATAGGCGCCATCAGAAAGACCTGCCCGTCCCCGCTTGCACTAGACCTCGTATCCGCAGGCAACCACAACCTGTTCCCAGGACTATCCAAGCTATACATGTCCTTCCTCGGCCTCTCCTCGTATGCCTCGTCTCCAAAGTAGTGAGTACCCACCGGAGCCTCTTCGAAATACTCCACGAATCTCGACTTCTCACCATCCTTCAGGAAGAATATCGCCTCACGGTCGTCCCACTCCGTATTTCGACGAGCTTCAACCGCCACTACATCAGCCCTGGCTTCCTCCTCCGAATCGTACTCGCCCGTCATCTCCAGAACCGCCCTTATAGTCGCCGGCCCACTACCCACCAAGTATTCACTCACAGCCAGCTCGAACGTCTGGAAGATGTAGTACCACTCCTCCCACCTACCCTCACCCTGCACCACGTCCAAGCTGTTCGAGACCAGACGCGCCCTCACGATCGTTCCAGCTTCCAGAATCCGCTCCTCAATCGTAGTCTCACCCCACCAGAAAAAAGGCCAACCCTCGTTGCCATCATCCTCCCAAACAGTATCTTCAACTTCCGTACTCTCACCACCCAACCACCCACAGCCCACCAGGAACGGCAACATAGTCGCGAAAATGACAATCCGAATCATCCTCTTCCTCCTAACTCCTAGGGCCGCTTCGTTTACGCAATCCGTCACCGCTCGTGCTTCACGCCCATGTCGATGGTGGCGCCCTCATAAGCCCTCTCGGCGAGTGCCTCAACCAGCCGAGCGTCTATTCGCCGCGCTATTGCGACGACTCCATCCACGGCAGGCGGACGCCTGTCGGCATATTCAGGGCCGTAGCTCGATTCACTGACCACGACGATTAAAGCCCCCCGCCGCAGCAGGGAAATGGTCTCCCCTCCTATAGGAACAGCATCGAGCTCGTTCTCTCGTATCCAACGATCGCCGTCCACGTCGGCATCCCCAAGCTGGATGTGCAAGGCCATGAAACGATGCCCAATCTCAGGCAGTTGTGAAGCCTTGCTCTGCCCCAGTACGTCGAAGTTCCCTTCTACCAAGTGCCTCATCCTGTCGTAGGAAACGTCCAGAATCGCGCTGGACACGTTGCCGTAGAGGACGGTCAAGCAGTAGACGTACTTATCGGCATCATCGTCCTTGACCCATTGGGATTTCGCGAATGCGTACAGTCCCCATCCGTTTACGTCGTACTTTGCGAACGGCGAGAAATCCGTGCGCGTGTACGTCCCGCCCAGGCTTTGGGAAAGGTCCTCCTGAGTGCAATGGCCCTCGGCAAGCAACGTCGTCGCGTCATCTGCGCCAGGCGTCGGCGTAGCCGTCGGAACCGGCGGCCCCGACCCTCCGCACGTGGGCAGATTTAGGCTCGCCGCGTCGTTGTCGCTCACCTGCGCGAAGTTGTACGGAACGCACCCGCTCAAGCTGTTGCCGGCGAGCCGCCATTTGGTCATAGAGGTCAGGTTGTTCAGCGACGCGGGTATCGTACCCGTCAGGCTGTTGAAACTAAGGTCGAGCGTCTTCAAAGCGGACAGATTGCCGATACCGATAGGGAGGATGCCGTCAAGGTTTTGGTTGGGCAGTGACAACTCGGTCACCCGGCCTTCCTGAATCTTTATGCCGTCCCACTTGTCAAGCGAACGACCCGACCACCAGTTCAACTTTCTGCTGCCCCGGAGGTCGGACTTCATGCCAAGCAGATACTCGCAGTCTGCCACCAGCGCGGTATTGGACGTGTCCGCTACGGCGGAGCCGCAGTCCACTCGCGGCGCTGAGGTGGTCGACGCGGTAACGGGCGTCGGCGTCGCAGTAGGCGCCGGCGTAGAGTCGGAAGTCTGTGCCGTGCTTTCTCAACACCGGCCCGATGTCGTGAGAGAGCGAAATGGAACGCCCGTCTATCGTCTTCTCTCCTGTTATCCACGGCACCATAACGGTCTCCTCACTTCGCTCACAGAGCTTTGCGTTGTTGTGCAGCGACGACGCCTCATCAGGTGATGAGGGTGGAGGCAAGGTCGGATCGACATCGTAAGGAGTGCACCCGGTAAAGTGTGTGACTTCCGCCTCGTTGGTCGGCCAGTAGTATCCCTGCCCCGCCTGCTCTCTCAGCAGCGCCACTTTATTCCCGGATCTATAACCATAGACCCGAGCGATCTGTCCCCGCGTCAATGCATGAGAGGGAGGGTCGTAGTAAATTTGCTGGGCGAAGGCATTTGATGGAAACACCTCCTTCGCGGTGCAGCTTACCCGCAGTGTCGTCCCCTCTATCGTCGGTGGTACGCTGCAATCCGCGTAGTCCCCCTCGAACTGCTGTACGTTCCACATTTGGTGAGTATCCCATGCAACCCCAAGGTTCACCTTCCGATGCCACGGATTCAAGATGTTCCTCTTATGCCCGGGGCTGTTCATGTATCCGTTCATTATTTGGCGCAGTTCGTTTTGAATGCCGCCCTGTGCACTTATGGAAGCATAGGAGGGCCGTTCTTCGTCCGTAAGGCAATAATCAAGTCCCGAAACATTTTCGCCGTTCGACTGGTAGCCTCCGGCGAGGGAGTACCTCATCGGGGGGCCCAGCCCGTCTGTCCCCCAGTGACCCGAAACGCAATCTCTTATTGAGTTCTCGGCGTGTATCTGAGCCGCGATGTTGTCCCCCAACGACACTTCCGGAACCCCCGCCTTCTTTCGCTCCGCGTTGATGAGGCCGAGCATGTACTGCTTCTCGGTCAAGAATCTCACCGACGGCTGATCCGGACTTGTGCTCCTCAGTGAGGAAGCGACGACGGGTCCGGCCCCTTCAGCCGCGGAGGAGGACTCCCCCATCTCCAAAGGTGTCAAGAGAGGCCCCTGCCCACCGACACGATCGGGAGGAATCGCCGGGTTTTGGAGCGGTATGGGTGTGCCGGCGTCGGTCTGTCCGCTAACGAAGCGGACGCTCGCGACCGATGCGACAACAAGTACAGCTATTAACGCTGCGAAAAGCGTGACGACTCTCATCAAGGTGCCCCCTTGCAACAACGATTGGCTTCTCTAGCACAACTCGCCGTTTCCACACCCTGTACCTCAAGAGGGACCCAGACGGCCGCTCCTTGTCGAGAACACGGCTATGTCTGGACACAACTCTGTGCTTGATAGCGCGGATAGAATATTACTACAGGTCATATAACGCCCCGACCAGGTAACAATTAGCACGTCAGCGGATGTACGCCGCAGGGTCCACCACACCGCTACTCAGTGTTCCAACGGTGCAAAGCCCCAACACCATTCCGCTCAAGGATGGACCGGTGGTAAAATGGATTACGCCCGACCTCTTCCCCGAAAGAGCAACGGAGGCCTATACAGCGTGCAAACTAAGCTCGCCATGGTAATTCTGGCCTTCGTCGGGATTCTCCCAGCCTCCGTATTGGCCTGCAACAATGCAGAACCAGCCCATGTGCTTGCTCGCGCACAGGTCGAACTGGACAGGCATCGTGCTTGGTGGGACCACAGTCGCTCCCCCGCCTACACGTTCGAGTACAACGTAGTTTGCGAATGCTCGGATCATACCAGCACTACCGTCAAGGTCACCGTCGTGGACGGGGATATCGAATCAGTCGTGAGCGCAGGATTCGTTGAATCCGCCCGCTACACCAAATCTGGTGGGCCTCCGACAACGCTACCTCGCTACCACACCCTCGACAGCTTGTTCGGCGTGATTCAAGACGCCAGCACCGGCGAGGCCAATCAACTTAGCGTGAGTTACCACAGTGAGTTTGGGTACCCAACGCAAGTCGAGATTGACTACACAGTCAACGCGACAGACGACGAGTATTCCCTCACTACCACCGCTTACTCGCCTCGCTGAACAGGCTCGCACGAGCCTGACGGCGCCCACAATCCGGAGCACTCGAAACCAACGAGGACCTCAGCAACCCCCGCGACGTCGACCAGGTCGAGGCCCTCACGGTTCTACACAAAACTGCCCTCGACAGGCCAAATCGAAGCTGCGGTCGACGCAATTTGACAATAAAACAGACCTAGAAGGCCCATAGAGGCCCTTCAATCTTTCCAGAGGTATCCAGAAACACTAGGCACGCTCAAAGAACGTCTCTACCAAGCAGCGCGACACAACAGCGGCGCAATACCGACGTCGCCGACGTCCACTACAACAACAGGCAACAATCAGCACGTCGGCACATTTGGTGTCTCCCAGCGTCCAAACGCACCTTTCAAAATAATCTCGCTCCATTGTCTTCGCGATACTCCATGCTCAGCGAGCACCTCATCGCCGTAGTGCGCCATCAACTGCTTTGACAGCGATGCATACATTACTACATCCATATTCCAACTATCCGATGCGCAACCGCCAGACCGCCTTAGCGCCTCTATGTCTCCACGGTCTTCCGCAACTGCCATCTCGTAGTAGAGTTGCTTTTCCCTATTGACGCCAGCATTGACGCCAGCACTGCTGTTAGTTCTAGGGAACCTCTGAACAAGTCTATGTTCTAAGGCATAGTATCATGGGGGTCATCACGATAGCCGAGGAGAGATTCGATGGACCAGCCAACCTTCGCCGACTTGGAATACGAGGGCAAGAAGCGAAAGACTCGCAGGGAGAAGTTTCTTGAACGCATGGACGGTCTGATCCCTTGGGAAGAGTTGGAAGAGCGCATCCGACCGTTCTACCCCAAGGCTGGCCGTGGTCGGCGCCCCTATGAGTTGTCGACGATGCTTCGGATACATTGCGTGCAGTTGTTCTATAACCTGAGCGACCCCGGGATAGAAGACATGCTTTACGAGGTCGAGTCGGTGAGACGCTTCGTAGGTCTGAGGCTATCTGGGCCGTTGCCGGACGAGACGACGATCCTGAACTTCCGCCATCTGTTGGACAAGCACGAGTTGGGCACGGGCCTGATGGAGGAGATAAACCGTCATCTGGAGTCTCAGGGACTTCGTCTACAGGAGGGGACTATAGTGGACGCGAGCATCATCGCCGCGCCGTCGTCGACGAAGAATCGGAGTAAGGAGCGCGACCCTGAGATGCGCCAGACCAAGAAGGGTAACGAGTGGCACTTCGGTATGAAGTTGCATATCGGAGTGGACTCTGAGACGGGAGTGGTGCATAGCGTGTCCACAACGCCGGCGAACGTGCATGACGTGACTGAAACGCCTCGGTTACTGCACGGTGGGGAGACACAAGTGTGGGGTGATGCGGGGTATCAGGGGGTGGACAAGAGGCCTGAGAATCGAGACTTGGAGGTGGAGTGGCAGGTGGCGATGAGGCCTGGTCAGCGTCGAAAACTGAAGGTTGGGAGCGATGATGCGGCGAGGGAGAAGCGCAAGGCATCAGTAAGGGCGAAGGTGGAGCATCCGTTCCTGTACGTCAAGAGGCGCTTTGGCTACACGAAGGTCCGCTACCGAGGGCTGGCCAAGAACACGCAGCGGCTGGCATTGCTGCTGGGGTTCGCCAACCTGATGAGAGCCGAGCGATACTTGGCAGTGTGAGTGACCTTGTATACGTGGGCCCAATCAGGGCTGACAGGGACGAAGATGTCCCGCCAGAGGCAAAAGCAGGACGAAATAACCCCACCTAAGCTCCAAGTAAAGGCTCAACATCTCCGAAAACGCCTACAATCAACTCAGCCCAACTCCACAGCTGGTTGTTCAGAGGTTCCCTAGCACTTTGGCGCTCTTCGGCTGTTCCCCACACAGGCTGTCTCGACCCCTCACTGATGTCGGTGCTAGCACTGTCATTCTGTCCGTCACCGCTCAACAGGATTAGCCCCACCATGAAGCCAAGTGCAATAGCGCCAATTCCAGCCATGGCGAAGACTTTTCGCCTTTGCCGATATTTGTCGAATGCCTGCCATGCTACGTCCATGTCCGTATTCCTACTAGTGTCCTGAATCGTAAGTTCGTGTGCAATATTTCACCAGTGAGGCTAGGATTTCGTCAGCTGTTTTGGTCCATCGGAAAGGCTGGGGATCGGCGCAGGTAGACTCGATGTACTGAAGGATCGCTTCCTCAAGCTCTCGTGTGCTGCGGTGGACACCCCGTCTGAGTTGCTTTTCCGTCAGCGTGGCGAACCAGCGCTCCACAAGATTGAGCCATGATGAACTGGTGGGAGTGAAGTGGAGATGATAACGGGGCCGCTTCAGCAGCCATCGTTGGATAAGCGCGGTCTTGTGGGTTGAGGAGTTATCCAGGATGATGTGCACATCCAGGTCTGGGGGTACCGAGTCATCGATCTTGTCGAGGAACTTGCGGAACTCTACCGAACGATGGCGCCGTTGGCAGGAGCCGATCACCCTGCCGGTAGCTACGTCAAGGGCAGCGAACAGGTCGGTGGTTCCGTGACGAGAGTAGTCGTGAGTACGTCTTTCGACTTGGCCCGGACGCATGGGCAACAAAGGCGCGGTACGGTCCAGCGCTTGGATACCCGATTTTTCGTCTACACACAGTATGAGAGCCTTGTCCGGCGGGTTGAGGTACAGCCCTACGATGTCTCGAACCTTTTCGATGAAAAGAGGATCGGTGGACAGTTTGAAGGTCTCTGTGCGATGAGGTTGAAGAGCGAAGGCTCGCCAGATACGGCTTATGGCGCTCTGGCTCATGCCGGTGCGTCTGGCCATCGAACGAGTGCTCCAGTGAGTAGCGTCGTCAGGTGTCGTCTCCAGTGTCAGAGTGACGACTCTCTCCACGTCGGTGTCGGTGATCTTGCGGGGCGCACCAGGCCGCGGCTCGTCAAACAGCCCGTCCAAGCGTCTTTCGAGAAATCGACGACGCCACTTCCCCACGGTCTGGGGAGAGAGCCCCTCTTGGGCACTCACTGCCTTGTTGGACTTACCTTCGGCGCAGCCAAGTACCAAACGAGCACGCTGGCCCAGCGCTTGCGTTGTCTTCCGACGTGCGACCAATCGCTCCAGGGTTTCTCGCTCCTGTGTGCTGATTTCCAACGGCTCCAACGGTCTACCACGGGGCATGACTTCCTCCCACAACAAAGTCAACTCATGCCCACCATTATACCGCCTACTTACGATTCAGGACACTAGTTGGTATTCTCATATACGATCTTCGTCCAACTCTCAGCATTATCGTTCTCTTCCCACGAACCTGGCTTCACGATCCAGTAAAGCTTCGCAGTAGACATATCACACGAACTCTCGAACAACATCCCTTCATCCAATAACCTGTCGGGTACCCGTTTGATTCTGTCATTTTGGTTTAAATACCAAACAGCGTCTGAAGGAAGACGATCTCCATAGAATCGGATGCTCCGAGTACATTCCTCACCACTCCAGACCTTTCTTTCTATAAAGATTGTCTCTCCCTCATTGAAGTGGAACACGGCTACATTCACGAACATAGCCAACGACGCCAACATTGCGGCGAATAATTCAGTCACATTTACCTACTTTCACCCGGCCTTCCACCTTAAGCTCCCCACTGCACCACCGTACTTACCTCAACGGACAACACCACTCCGGAGCATTGCGAATCGCACCAACAAGAACGATTGCGACCGCCCCAATTACGGTGACTATCCATCGAATGCCTTGCACTTGATTTAGTCTTTATCTGGCCAAAACGTAATTCTTGTTGTATCCCCGCCGTGTTCATGTTGAACCGTCATATTGCCGAAGCGTCGGATGTCTATGCCTCTGCCCGTCCCCGCGTCCACAAGCCACTCTGTAAAGTCGTCTATCGTGTTTGGCATCAATATCGAAGCTAAAACGAATATGTACTCAGCCTGCAGTTCTGCGTCATAACGCCACCCTGCCAAGTTATTGAACGCCAACTCGACGCTATCCCAAGCCACACCTTTTTTCGGCGATTGTCCCTTTATCAACAAGATTGTTCCACGGGCAGGCGAAAAGCCCTTCAGGACATCGTCCGCATAGCGAAACTCCAACACGTGAAGTTCGAACCCTCGCGACTCGAACTCACCTTGGATGTCTTCAACAGTGGCGCGACTCTCGGAACAGCCGAGCACGGCAAACAAGGTTACGACGACGACAGCAGCCCAGAAGACCCATAATAACACCCGTCTCATTTCATATGTCATACCGACTTCGATCAGCCCCACGATCAGCCGGTCAGCTTTCTTTCTCCGGCGGCAGCCTCACCTCGAAGTCGACCCGCAGTCCATCGCCTACGTAGCGTTCCAGACTCTCACGCCCCTGGCTTGGCAAGTCATCAACCAAAGGAAGCAAGGATTCAGACCTAATAGTCACGGACCCCCTCACGGTGTGTCCTTTCTGCTTCAGAACTTCAATAGTTGCAGACACAGCAGTTGCTACAACACGATCTTTGATGTAGCCGATCATAGAATCTTCCTTCCTACTGGTTTAGCCACGCCCTGGTGGACGACCTCGAGGAGCTGGCCGACGGCCTAGTCGACGACTTCACCCTCGACAGACTACAAGCATTCGTCGACAATGCGCTCGCAACCAGGATCACGTCTTAGGAGCTCCCACGATCATCAAGGCAATCATGCAGGTCCTCGTAGCCTTAACAGCCGTCGCAGCGCTCATCTACGTCATACACATTCTCTTCAAAAGATAGACCGCAGGAGCAAGCGAGACACGCCGGAATCGAATCGAGCAAGATAACGTAAATTGGAGGACACCCCTCGCATGTCCGAAAGGGATGCCCCCCACCAAGAAGAAGGAGAAGGAGGAAGGCGAGTGCCCGTAACCAAACCCCCGCTCAGCAGTCACATTAGCACACAGAAATATTCGCGTCTACAAGACCTCTCAAGAGCCAGCACCACCTAGCACTTCAAAGCCCTAATAGACGAACTGAGAGTTACCGGCCGCCCTGGTAAACGACGTGCAGGAGATCGAGCAGCTGAGGACCGACGCCCACGTCGAGCACCTCCACCAGGACTAACGACCAAGCGACCAACTCAGCCGTTTGATGAGTCCGGCAAACCAGCCACCAGCTCAAAATCGTGCTCCTCGAACAAATGCACGTCAACCATTTCCCAAAACGAAGACAAGAAATACGCCTTCACAGTCCACCCACAAACACAACGCGCCCTAGAATTCCCATCACTAACCCAAGTCCCATTGCCGTCACGGTATCTCCTCGTGACATCAACCTCATCGAACTCGATTAGCTCCCAAATCTTTTCATGCCCATCCTCATCAAGCCCACGCAACAATTCACGGCCATATCTCCCAAAACTCCACGTGCAAGCCCCAAAACCCACCATCAACTGATCATACTTAGCCTCAAACAACACCCAACCCTCACGACAATCCCACCTAACATAACGCTCCAACGCATACCTATGAAAATCAGACCGCCCCCTAAGCCCCACCCTATTCATCCGCTTTATCAACTTGTCAATCTGCTTACTCATCCAATCACCTCGAAATACCCGCGTCTACAAGACCTCTCAAGAGCCAGCACCACCTAGCACTTCAAAGCCCTGATAGACGAACTGAGAGTTACCGGACGCCCTGGTGAGCGACGTGCAGGAGATCGAGCAACTGAGACTACACCGAGGCCCTGGCCGAACCCAGCTGAACGGAATACAGACGCACGACAAATATGAAGCGGTTACCAATCCAGTACTATAACGCAACCAAACACACAAGGAGCTAACTGTGAGAGTAATAGTTAATGACTACCGGAACCGCAATGCACGAGATGACCTTGATGGCATGATTCACAGACTGGATTGCCGACAAATCCCAAATCCTCCCCGTGACTATTGGCGCCGCTTCCCATCACTACAGGATGCGGAACAAGAATTCCAAAACCCTGCTTACTGTACGACCTGTCTCCTGAACGTGGGTCGTCATCTAGTCCGTTAGACCAATACCTGTCTACAGAATCAAGGCAATGTCGATGCCACGGTCCGCAAAGCATGAGCAAGCGTCAATGCCTGTTCACGTGACAAACCGGCAATGGCCGCACGCATAGCTGCGCTATAAGATCCTATGCTAAGTTCGACATACCCGTCCTTCACTGCCACCCACACGTATTGATTCCCTCCTCCGACCTTATCAATCGCGATCTTCATGCCTTCGGTATCCATACCACTACCTACCTTTCCCTCGATGACGAGCTGAGACTTACCGACCCACAATCCAAAACATAAGTGGTTCCAAACGAATAACGATGACGACCAGGCAAATGAACATGGCGATCAGCCCAACCACCCTCAGGACCTCAACCTCGGACTCATTACGATATATCCGGTAGCCCAAGAAGGCCAGCCCTCCTAGAACGATGGCTTGACCTATCAGAACGGCGACCACACTAACTCGTATCCCCAATATTCCATCTAAGTCCACCATTCCAACACCTCCTCTACGAAATCCGTCACCGGCCGAACTCCTGCAGCTCGACGTCCGGAGGCCCTCGTCACATACAAACTCTCCATAATCGCGATCCGACCACCGACGCATTCCGTGACGTGACGACGCCTGAGCAACGCCATTTCGTAATCAAGTGAACTCAATCACCCACCCCCTCCTAACAACCCCTCGAAGATCCAACGCACGATCGCAACCACCACAATTCCAACCGCAAGCACAATCAGACAACCCAGCAACAAATAACCCAGATCCTCCCACTGGATGAAAGACCCCTCAGTCCGCACCTTCCGACGCTTAGTACGCTCGACACGCTTCTCCCACGCAGACTGAACTCGACCAGCTTCAACCCACGCGCTCCAGCCCCTCCAGGGGACGGGAACCAATCCCGTATGCTTCGTAAACTCAATGCTCTCCGAGTCCCTCCACGACTTCAGCGCAGCCTCATATCCCACCGCACCACGCCAAGTGTCGAAAGGCAGCTCCGTCATCCAGGCCAAAACCGCATTGCCCCCGGCCGTACTCTCGACCTCATCCCAGCGATGCCGCTCCATCCGGGCCGTAGGATTCGATGTATGCCCCACGTAGTGCCCGTACTCAGTCGTCAGCACATACACCCAAAACTCCCTTCGACCATACGACTCGTCCCGAGCATCCTGTTCCGGCCCCAGCTCCTCCGGCTCGTGCCGCATCAAAGTCTCCTCAGAGCCCCGCCACGCCCGCGTCCTTCAAGATCCACAAAGAACAGGTACGACCCACACTGAGTACACCCGTCATTCTCCTTCCAACGACCGTACGACATCTAGGCCCCGCAACTATCGCACCGAACCCGTATTTTCTTCTTCTTCTCGTTCTTATAAGCCTCGTACACAGCCAAGACCACCACCAGGAAGACGTTAAGACGAAATGACCCATTCCATCCCAACCACTCCTTACTTAGCTTCGCCTTAGTATAGCACCACCACTTCGCGTTCACTCAACCGACTGAACAGCTAGGCTCTATCCCGAACCCCGATCATCTGGTAGTTTGATCCGACCAGCTTATAAGGGAGAATAATGACACGCCCCGCCGTTATCTTGATGACAAGACCTTTGAAGAAATCAGAACCGTCTTTGCCGAGCTTGTGGACTGTGCCACAAGACAACGAACGATCACGTACACGGAACTTTGTCGCAAAACCGGAGCGGCCAGTCCCAGGAGCATAGGATCTACACACCTTGACCCTATAGCCCACTTTTGTACGAGAAACGCCTTGCCCCACCTGACATCCTTGGTCGTGACGAAGGACTATGGCGAACCCGGCGACGGATATGAACCATCGACAGCCGGATGGCAGGCTGACCAACAGGCCGCCTACAACTACAACTGGCGCGCATTGCCACAACTAACAGACGAAGACGTCCGCACTTTGTAACTACGCTCACATCAATTGAGCGTCATGGCAAGCCCCATCGAACCCACCTTGACCTACAAGTCATCACAACGAAGAAAGGTCCATATGCCTACATTCATCAAACGAACAGCCCCAGCAGCTATTCTCGTCATCGCCGTCCTGGCCCTGGCCACCGTCATCCAGCAGAACACCACCGCCGACGCACAAACCTCAATCTGCGCCGACACGAAAGCCGTCCCCGCCGACGCATCCGCCGAGCTCCTCAACGATTGCGACGCACTCATCAACTCCAAGGGCGCCATCAAAGGATCCGGTAGCCTCAATTGGTGGGCCGGCAAATCCATGACCCAATGGAACGGCATCACTGTGAGCAACAGCCGCGTCACCGGCCTCGATCTCCGCGACCGAGGACTCGATGGCACCATTCCGGAACGCATCGCAGAGCTCGACGCCCTCCAGAACCTCTACCTCTCCGGCAACACATTCACCGGATGCATCCCCGCCGGCCTCAGCGACGTTCCCAATAACGACGTCGCCGCCGCCGGCCTCTCTTTCTGCGACAGCACCGGCGAGCCGAATCCAACTCCCCCGGCAGCTACTCCTACACCACCACCCACGCCCCAATCGAGTCAAATCACCATCGGCGACGTCATGTCTGAAGGCCACTGCAACGCCGAGGACATCAACACCACCTTCGGCGAACCCTACACCGAAACATTCGACCACCCCATATTAGAATGGGACCACAACGGCCGGGGCTGGTCGTTCAGCTACATCACCAACTGGCTAAACTCCACAGAAACCGCATCCGTCTTCTGTCGAACAGTCATCTACGACAACACCGACAGCGCCATCCTCGACACCGCCTACCACACCATCAGGCTCTATAGCGATACTTTAACATTCGAGACGCTCCTCGAGGTCAAGATCGACGACCTACCCGAAATCGGCGAACAGTTCATCGGAATACGCATCTATCTCGGCGACGCCCTCGACGTCGACGCCGGAGCAATCGAAACCAACAACGTCCTCTACGGTACGAGCAACATAAACGTCTTCATAGAATCAGCCGGCATCAACCACCCCCTCAACGACGACAGGGTCGTAACAATCGCCGAGCATATTGACGCCCGCCTCACAGCCCTCCTCAACGACACACCCGAGAGCATCGAGCTCGACGCCAACGGCATCACAACCGCCTCCCCAGCAACCCACGTCCGCAAGAACGTCCGCGACAACCTCTTCGCCGGCCTCGACCGCCCAGTTGACCTCGAAACGCTCAAACGACTCAAGGCCCTCGACAGCACCCGCTAACAGCCGAAACGACAACGAGCCCACTTCACGAGTGGGCTCGTTCCTCCTATTCACTAGCGTTGCGAACGAGAGCGGCCGGCCGATCGGCCCATAGAGAAGCATTGGCTAGGACCTCACGACCGCCCGCTCCCACGACAACTTTACCACAGCAAGCAAGACGGCCCAATTACGAAAACCGCTCGGTCGGCAGCTCGGAATTTGACCGGTTCTCGTCACAACAGCCGCGAATCTTTACGAGCGAATTTGCAGACCGGCGAATTCCCGCCGACGAAATCCGTCAACCACGCCTTAAAAGAAGGGAGCCCCGAATCCCCAGCGACTTCGAGGCTCCCTGAAGGAGGTGCGCGAGGACATGACGATAGCCTCGCTACAACCACACCCTACCATCAACAACGATCTCCGCTCAACCCTCCCGACCGGCCACACGCTGCGAATCGCACGACGAACAGTACCTGATCTGCAAGCGCAGCGAATCACTACTCACCCTCTTACGCACATCGGCGTACCGCTCGAAAACGTACCAGGCCCCGTTCTTCGCCTTCTTGTCACGCCTCTGACACCGACCATTCAACGGCTGTCCATCCGGCCAGACATGGACCATCGCCATCTCAGTCGAGTAATCGACATTCACGGCAAACAAGAGTCACCCCCGAACGAGTCCAACACCATACGAGCGACCACACGGACGTCGCAAACCCCTTGTACGCCCCCAGCCTTACACTCAGCAAAATCTCACAGACTACAGGCCGTTAAAGTGAAGAGGCCCCGACTACCCATCGAGGCCCCCGCATGTCCTGTAGCAGGAAGTGCCCGCTTCCCGCCGTGCCAAAAGAATACCAACCAAATCCCGACAACGCAATTACCTCCAAGCCCCGTTCCGTCTTCATTCCGCCCAAGTTCCACGACCAAGAAATCACCGACGTCCACCAGTACCCTCTCGTCCTCGACCAGCACAAGAACCCCCGCGGCCGCCGGCCGGCGCACGTCGCATGTGATCTCTTCTCTCGCGTCGAACTCCAACCGCCCAACTCCTACGTCGCCCTCGTCTTCGACGTCGATGAGCCGAACCCCAACGGATGGCACGGCAAGCCCCGCATAACGCCCACCTGGATAGTCCAGAGCACAACAACCGGTCGATGCCACGTCGGATACGCCATCGACCCACCAGTACATCGAAACCCAAAGTCGCTCCCAGGCCCACTCTACAAACTCGCCAACGTCGCAGACAGCCTCACCCACTTCCTCGGAGGAGACCCCGGATACGGCGGAAGCATCACGAGAAACCCCCTCATAGACGACCCCGATCTCGCCGTTCACTGGCACCAGTTCGAGCCCTTCACCCTGGGCCAAGGCGTACCGATTTGCGAACTTTTCGGTGGGAGGTTCGGTTCTAACGAGTCGGCAGCGGCAGGTGGTTGCTAACCTTGTGCCCAAATCTCGGCGCGAAGTCCCTGCTTCGCAGGTATGACGGTTGTGGCATAGCCTTCAACGAAATTGCACAATTTCAGAAACTAATTGCAGGGGGTCATGGATGAGGACAGACTGCCGGCGGCCTGAAATGGAGGGATGCGATGAAGGGAAGGCACGGGGCGTCACACTCGCGGATACGACCGGACGATGCCAGGATTCATGGCAAGGTGCCGGCCGACGCTGGTTCTGAATCACGATGCAGGGCGAGATGCCCTGGATCTCGTCGACCGGCGGGCGCGTGAATTTCGGCAGACGGCGGCGGGCGTACGTGCTGAACGTCTCGATGAGCTGACGCTGCGCCCCAGTGTAGATGGTGTCGAACACCAGAGACGACTTG
The DNA here is from genome assembly GCA_963662435.1 of Dehalococcoidia bacterium. GTDB lineage: Bacteria > Chloroflexota > Dehalococcoidia > Lucifugimonadales > VXLM01 > VXLM01. The sequence goes on from OY759598.1 coordinate 1,505,127, forward strand.
CCGCTGACGCTGACGCCCGTGAAAGCCACCAGTTGATGCTTCGGAACGTCCACGTCCAGGTTCTTGAAGTGTCAAGGGCGGAGCGAAAATGTACCGGAGCGGCGGAGCAAATCCGTACCACTCAATTTACATTTAGTCAGTGAGACGATGGTTGGCAGTTCGTTGGAGTTGATCTTGCTGAACGGAGTCCGAACTACAGGTCTTTGGTACTCTCTGAGTTAGTGATTGAGAGAGACATCGCCCGTCTGCTCTCTCTGAGTCGATAGCTTTCGCCGTTCATCTCCAGGATGTGAACTCGATGAGTGAGACGGTCGAGGAGAGCGCCTGTGAGACGCTCTGACCCGAAGATCTCGGTCCATTCGTCGAAGGGTAGATTTGTGGTTACGAGGATCGATCCTCTCTCGTAACGCTGGCTGAAGACCTCGAACAGGAGCTCAGCGCCGGTCTTCGACAGAGGGACGAAGCCAAGCTCATCGACAATGAGCAGCTTGAGACAAGCCAGCTTCTTCTGAAGGTTTAGCAATCGTCTTTCATCCCTGGCCTCGATCAGCTCGTGGACCAGGGCGGCAGCGGTGGTGAAGCCGACCGACAACCCCCTCTGACAGGCTGCAAGTCCCAGTCCGAGGGCGACGTGAGTCTTGCCTGTGCCACTGTTACCGACGGCGATGACGTTCTCGTTGCGCTCGATGTACTCGCAGCGGGCGAGTTGCATGACCAGGTGCTTGTTCACCGACGGTATGGCCGGGAAGTCGAAGGTATCGAGACTCTTGGTAGCTGGGAAGCGCGCAGCTTTGATCCTGCGGTCCACCATCCGATGATGGCGGTCGATCAACTCAAGCTCCGACAGCCTCAGCAGGTAGCTGGGATGGTCGACGCTCTCTGCAGCGCACTGCTCCGCCACCTTGCCGTACTCCCTGAGGAAGGTTGGAAGCTTCAACTCCTTCAGATGGTGCTCCAACAACACCGTCGATCTCTCACTCATGATCTGCCTCCCGACACAAGCGTCATGTAGTCCCTGGCGGATGTCTTCGTCACGGTGACTCTGGGAAGATAGGGATACAGTTCGAGGTCCAGTCTCGGAGGTCTACCGTCGATCCTGCAAAGCACCAGGTGCTTGACCGCGTCGGAGCTGATGGCCCCAAGCTTGAGGGCCTCTCGTACCGCGACGTGGACCTCCCCCTTGCGGAAGCTCTCCATCAACCGCAGCACCTGTACGAACTCCCTCTTGCCTTGCTTGCCCATCCGTGACTCCAACAGCCGGCGCAATACCCCGAACTCCTTGGGCAACTCCCATCCGGCCAATGGAGCAGCCTGGTCAAGTGCCCCCGTCTTGCGTTCCAGCAACGGCAGGTAGTGAAGCGGATCGAACACGAAGTCGTCACGTTCGTAGGAACGTCGGTGACGGGCGATGATCTCAGACCCGCAGCTGATCACCACCTCGTTCACGTAGCCCCGCACCAACACGTCCCTGTGACCGTAGGCCACTGGCACCGAGTAGTCATTGGTACGGTACCGTACCAATGACAGGGAGCTGACCCGGCTCACGTGCTTGTCGCTGGCCTCGTACGGCGCAGCAGGGAGCGGCAGCAGGGCCTCCAGGTCTCGCTCCATTCGTTGGCCTATCGTCTCGTCATGACCCCGCAACCGGTCTTCCATTCGTCCTAGGCACCGCTCCTCCAAGTAGGCGTTGAGCGCCTCATAACTCTTGAAGGACGGAATGGGCACCAGGAAGTTCCGTCGCACGTACCCCACCAATCCTTCTACCTTCCCCTTGTCGTTCCCCTTGCCCGGTCTACCGAACCGGTCCTCGAACAGGTAGTGCGACTGAAGCTCCGAGAACACCCGGGTCCGCTTGCGACGCCCATCGCCCAGTATCTTTGCCACTGCCAGCTTCGTGTTGTCGTACACGATGCTCTGAGGCACTCCGCCCAAGAACGAGAACGCCGACACGTGTCCATCGCAGAACGCCTCGGTCGTCTCTGCTGGGTACGACTTGACGAAGCATCCATCGCTGTGGGGAAGGTCCAGAACGAAGTAGTGGATCCGCTGCTCGACTCCACCGATGACCGCACGCGCCTGACCGAAGTCGCACTGGGCGTGCCCCGGAGGATGCGATAGCGGAACGAACATCTCCTGACCCCGACGACGGCGCTCGCGCACGTAGTCCTTGACTATCGTGTACTTGCCGGTGAACCCGTACTCGTCTCTCAAGCGGTCATAGATGCGCTTGGCCGTGTGACGCTGCTTCTTTGGAAGGGCCAGGTCCTCATCCAGTATCCGGTCGATCACCCCCGTGTACGGCTCCAGCTTCGGACGCCGCGGCGGACGCTCTCGACGGTACCCCGGAGGCACTGAATACATCAGCATCTTTCGGACCGTATCTCGGTGCAGTCCGAACACCCGAGCAGCCTCCCGGATGCTCATACCCTCGACCATACATGCCCTGCGGACCCGCACGTACATATCCACTTTGTACATCCTTCACACCCTCCATCGAGTTCCTTGCAACTCGATGGAAGGCGGTAGGTGGTACAGTTTGCAAGCGCCTTCTCTCTTCGCCTACCTCACTGCTCCGGTACATTTTCGCTCCGCCCTTGACAGACTGGTCGCTTCGGCCACCCTCTCGCTCTCCCAGTAACCTTGAACGTCTATGCGGTGCTTGATGTCGTATCGTCTGGCTCCTGTCACCGCCCTACGTAAGCGAGAACCGCCCTCGGGCACCGTTCCCCTGTTCCCACAGTATCGGACCGGTCAACGCGATGCTGGACAGACGTAATACCCCCCCTGACAACGAGACCGCCGAGGATGAAGATTGAATATCTGATGGGCGGCTAGAGTAGTGGGCAGCCGGATTCATGGCAAGAAAGCCCGCCCAACATGGACGAGCGATCCGCCTTAAACGCAAAAAGGGCCACATACGAGCCTGTCTCATAAGTCGTGAGAGCTGGCGATAAGAACTGTGTTCGGTGTACCTTCTCAAGCGACATTGAGTTAGGAGCGAATGTGATGCCGCTTCGAGACATGGACCGAGAGCAGGCTTGGCTGTTGCCGCCATCTCTTGACGATCTGTTGCCACTGGACCACCCGGCGCGGTTCGTGGCTGAGTTCGTGGACGCGTTGGATAGGGACGACTGGGCGGAGCTTGGCGTGGAGATAGAAGGAGACCCGATGGGGGCTCCAGCCTACCATCCTCGGGCGCTGTTGAGCATTTGGCTGTACGGCTTCATGACCGGGGTTCGCTCTTGTCGCAAGTTGGAGACGGCCTGCCGGGACCAGATACCGTACCTGTGGCTGACAGGATGGCAGCATCCAGACCACAATACCCTGTGGCGATTCTACAAAGCACACAGGCAGTCCATGAGGAAGCTGTTTGAGAGAACAGTTCACACGGCAGTCACGATGAAGCTGTTGGACCTGGCGGTACAGGCGGTGGATGGTACGAAGGTGAGTGCCAACGCATCGGTATACAGGACCCACAGTGCTGAGGAACTGCGCAAGTTATTGGACCGGGTAGAAGCGGCGATACGTGACCTTGAGGCTCAGAACGAAGCGGGAGAAGATACGCCCGCCGTCCATCTGCCGGGGGAACTGGCCAATAAGGAGATGCTGAGGGAGCAAGTGAGGCAGGCGATGGCCGACCTTGAGAGTATGGAACGCCAGAAGCGCATCAACCTCACGGACGGAGACGCCCGGCTGATGAAGACGCGTGGCAGCGTGTTGCTCGGCTACAACGCCCAGGCTATGGTCTCACCCTTGGAACCTGACGGGGGAGCGACCGGCATGTTTATCACGGCGGTTGACATGGCAGACAGTAGTCGTGACGAAACACAGTTGGTTCCCATGATAGAGCAGGCTGAGGAGACGACGGGAACGAAATCAGAGATGACGTTGGCCGATGCCGCTTACCACTCCGGGAAGGGCTTGGAAGAATGCGCTCGTAGAGGCCAGTCAGTTGCGATGCCGGAGACGACGAGCCAACGGTCGCTCGGGGACCCCTATCACAAAGACCGATTCAGGTACGACAAGCACAGCGACAGCTTCAGGTGTCCGCAGGGACAGGAGCTTCAGTTTCTTCGTATCCAACGCTTGAATGGAGTCCCGTGGCGTCTGTACCGAACCTCTGAAGGCGTCTGCCAGGCGTGCCCAGCCTTCGGAGTCTGTACGAGGTCCGAAAGGTTCGGCCGTAGTGTGACGATAGGGCCTTACGACGCCGCGTTGCGCCGTCATCGTGTCTGGATGTCTACCGACGAAGCAAAGGATGCGTACAAGCGGAGGAAGCTGTTGGTCGAACCGGTCTTCGGAATCATCAAGGAGCAACTGAAGGCTCGGCGGTTCCTGCTGCGCGGCAGGGTCAACGTGTCATCCGAGTGGACTTTGCTAGCCACAGCCTTCAACCTGCGCACCCTCTGGAAGGTGTGGTGCTCCGGCGTCTTTGCCGACCTACTTCTTCGCGGCCCAAAGCCTTACTTCGCTTCCTAGAATTGTCACGATAACAGCGGTCACCATTGGTCGTGAGTCCCCTTACCTGCCTGTTGTCCTACAGGCTAACCTGTTCGGTGACCATCGTTGATCCAAGTCGGTCGCAACATCGCTTATGAGACAGGCTCATACATGGACTCGCAGGGGGAAGACGCCCGAAACTAGGTGTCTTCCCCCTGTAGTTTTGCGGCATAGTTTCCCGCTACGACCGGCTCCCGCTCACGTTCCACCGCCCACTCGAAGAGGGACAGGGATGGGGCCTGCGCTTTGCTCTTGCGGCCCTTCGGCTTGGTCGGCTCCTCGGCCATGAACTCGGTCCAGGAGAACAGAGACTGCTGCGGCTCGTCGACCTCCTGTTGCCATTGCCGTTGGCGGGCGCGTGCCCGTTGACCGGAACCAGCTCAACCGTCGGCCCGATGCCGAACAGGTCGTCATGGCCGTTGCCGTTGACCACGATGGTCTCCAGCTCGACCAGCTTCCAGCCCTCGTCAACCAGCAGCTCTTCGGCGGTGGCCTCGTTGTTCCGCGCTTGGGCGAAGACCTCACGTCAGATTCAACCTGTTCCTCTCTTTCAGCAGCTCGCTAAACTCGCCGAAAGACACGGCACGGTAGTGGGCAATTTCGTTCCGAATCAAACGACTCATAGACACTATTGGCAGGAACCCCCTCTCGCTCTTGAACTTCGGGACATTTCTGAGGAGATATTCAATGTAGCCAAGTCCGGCACCACGAGGATTGTTGGTCACGGCTTCAAGTTCGTATCTCTCCTGCGGTGAATAGGGATTAGTGGGCCAGTCCTGACCAAAGGTCGCGGTCAAGTGATCGCATATTTTGATTCTGATCTCGTTCAATATTGGGAGAAGACAATCCGACTGTCCACGCCAAAGCTTGTGTTCGACATCTGCTGGTCGGCCAACGTAGGCTAGTGCAGCTGTGTGATGCTCTGCACCATACTCAGGAGTGAATACCACGTCGCCACCAGCCCACTGCCTCCACAAGTCCCGTGGGGGACTCAATGCCGACACGGGGACTTCGACATCCAGCAAGTCTGAGACGTCTTCGAACGCTAGGTTCTCCGTGCGGACGTACTCGATTAGACTGTCTAAGACCTCCTCTTTGGATTTGAAAACATCGTCCCACAAGTAATCTGCCAGCTTCCAGTCGTTGGAGACCAGTGCTGGCAAGACCTGTTCCCGCCATCGGGTTCTAGCCTCATCAACGCCTTCTTCTTCGTTCGCTATTCGACATGCCAATCTAACCTCTAGCGTCGATGGCAATCCCCACCACCAGTGAATCGCGACCCCAGATTCTGGACTAGGAGGGTCAAAATCGAAATCCTTTAGCTTGGCGACCAAGCACAGCCGGGGAAGGTGACTAGTGCCCCGGCTTTCCAGTCTCTTCGATTCATCGGCCCAATCTTGAGCCAGATCCAACCATCTCGCACGTTCCATAGGATAAGCGGAGTCGGATGTGTCGAAATCACGAATGTGAATTAGACTGGGTAACCCTTCGCATTGAAGTAAGTTCCTAATACTCTTTACAGTGCTTGGGCTGGGCCAGGAAGTGTTCAGCTGGTCAGAAAGTGATAGTGCTGGCACTTGATCCGCTGTGTACGAGACGTCTCGCACAACTAGACGTTGGACCCCCAGTCTGTTGTCAATCAGTCTCGCCACCATATCGCGACTCACCGTGTCTGGGATCAACACAACGACTGAACTATGACGTACAGAACTGGATACGGTATCGGTGAATGCTCGTATAGATGGCAGTGTCAGAATGGTCTTTTCGATCGTCACTGGCGAGGAACTATGGTCATCCTCTTCTACCTACTTTCATTCAGCTTGATGATCTCCTCCAACACGGCCTCCCCAGTGCCAAATACCCGTGCCATACGCTGGCTTCGTATGCGATATCCCATACCATGCTGTACCAGTATCCCGAGACCGACCAGCTCGTTCAATAGTGATTCCAAATCTAGATCACTGAGATTGTCTTTCGCAAACTGACTCGCCAATGCCTCGGCGTTGACCAGGTCAAGGACACAATCTCTCACTTCGCCGATTGTAAGGCTCTGCTGTGAAGCCGTATCTGGACCGTGGTAGTGATACATCATCGACAAACTGATGGCTCGGTATCGCACATCTAACCGAAACGTCTCATCGAACCTTCCCCGAATTCCATCTCGTATCTCTCGACTCATGGCCACTTCATCGACGTGATCCTGTCTAATCATGTATGGCGCTTCGCCAACCAAACCTTTCTCACGTAGCAGCTTGACTAGGTTGTGACAGAAGAACTGGATCTCTGACGGATGACACTCCGTATGGGTCAGGATAGTATCAACAAGTAGAGGATCTTCGAACGCAAAGCCCATCGCACGCATGGGTTCCAGAATGAATCGCTGCGCTTCGCTATACTTCAGTGGACCTAGGCCCCCGCGTCTAGGATTGTTGGGATCAAAGCGAAGATTGCGGTAGGGTGTGTTCTTGCTACGCGCCAGTCGCTGAACACTGTGGAGTCCGGCAAACACAATCTTGAATCTGTTATTAGCCTCTACCATTAGAGTTCTCATCGACCCAACAATTGGAGAACCCTTCGCAGCATCCAGTTCAAGGAACCTGTCCGCCTCATCGAACATGACCAATACTCGTAGCCTAGGGTCCTTCTGAAACAGCTTTCCCAAGTGCTCCCGGACAGATTCCGAGTTCAAGCTGAGAGCGTCTTTGTCAGTTAGGCCCTGCTCGACGAACTGATTCAACAGAATCTCCCAAATGTCCATCGGGTCTTTCGCTATTCCATCTAGGATGTAGCCGCGGTCTATGAGGTCAACAAACCATGCGAAGCGATGGACCTCCGGATCATGGACTCGCCTTTCGATATTTCGCAGGAGCGCGGTTTTCCCGACTTGGCGTCCTCCGAACAAGAAGTGTGTACCCCCGCTCATATCTTCTATATCGGTGGCTACGTCTTCTCTACCATAGAAGATCTCCGCCGGCACAGGTGCTCCCCAACTCTCCTCGGGAATGTAGGGATTGGGGGCCGAGTAGGCAAGCGCACACTTCAGGAAAGACATCCAGCGATAATCGCGGTCTATCGTAGCTAGATACTCAAACACCAGTTCATCCAACAACGCGAAGGACAGATTGTCTGCGATGCTGCTCTTTCTGATTTCGCCGCGTTCTGCCGTTGTTAGTCCATTCATGTAAAGCACGATGACTGCATCCTGTCCGCCCACTGCGCCATTTCGTACCGGCGTAAGTGTCGTAATCATATGAGGCCTGTGATTCCAAGCACAGACTATATGATAGACCCCGTTGGAGTTGGAGCCGAACTGCGGAATGCCTCTCAACGTGATAATCTCTTCCTGTGCCACTTCGACGGTGATATGTCTTCGCGCCGGGCTATTCCCAGCCTTACTTCTTGTGGAGTCGTTCGTGACACCTTGCGTATCACACTGCAAGCCTAGGAATTGAAGTATCTTCACGATATTCTCTAAGGCTGGCCTCTGTGAACGATTGTTCCATTGGGTTTTCCTCAGGGTCTGCCAGGCTTCAATGGCTTCCAGCACATCGTTCCTGCGAGATGGAGAATCGACCAAGTGTGAAGGTAGACTGGTCATTGTATGGTATCTCCGGCGCTGGTAGGAATTGGACCCCGTCGCGTGTGCGGGCAATATACAGACTCGGGCTCAACCATCTATGGCCGACAACCTATCCTGGAGGGCGTTCAGCCCACTTCCCGTGCGGGCATGTTCCTCAATATCGGCAATGGCATCGACGAATGCAACGAAGTTGACAATCTCGGTGCTCGTAGTTTCGCCACTATCATCCCATTCAGCAAGGGGAAGAGGCTCACCACTAGAGTGGTTTCGTATGCGGATGACACACTCTTCCATCACTCTGATATTGGCACTTTCTTGCGCCGTATTAAACTTCTCTTCCCACGCGGCAACGGCTGGAGTGTTCCTATTGGCCAAGTTGGTGGCTTCCTGTTCCCACTCACCTTGGAGCTGTGCGAGCCTACGTCTTTCCTCCGCATCTAAGCTGTCCTGAATGTCGGCAAGCTGACCGAATTGTGCTGGATAACTGATGGTGATGTGATCCAATTCAGTGGCCCTTATGACGTCCTCTATGGTTACGTGAGCCATGATCCAATTGTCATCGTCAATGTCGATGACTCCGTCTCTCACCGACTGTTGAACACTCTTTTCGATATCTTCAACGTTTCTCTTGAGCGTTGTATTGGAGTCTTGCATAGCTTTGGAGCAGAGACTCTCCAAGCGTTCCCTTTCTTCGATAGCAACGCCAGAACTCATCTTTTCAAAGAACCTGTAGTCCTGGAGCTCAATCCGTTGTTCAATAGCCTGCTCCAGCGACATAGACTCTGAGATACCTGCAACAAGGTCAGGCACCAAGTCGGTTGGACTGGCACTCTCCGTCAATCAACCCTCGTCGTCGATATCTTGGACTTTCGTCCACAGCAGCCGGTTTGTCATTGAGATTGCCAAGTCGTCGGTCTCACGAGGTATGCGGTGGAATTCCGCAACTGTTGCTGGCAAATCAGGAATTTCACAGTCTGTCTGGATATTCAGAGATCTGTAGACGTGCTCCAACGAACGTTTGGCACATTCTGCCGCTGCGGCTACGTCCGTCGGACTTGCTTCGCCTGTAAACTCCGTTAGTGTTTCAATAGCTAAGCGGGATACACTTTCCACTTCATCGCGTAGAGCATTAACCCGTTGAATCAGGTAAGTGTCTCTTGGACCTTCGCGCACTGCATTCTCGTACTCGACAAGCTCACACCAGTGGTTGCCTATCGCTGTCGCTTCAGCTATCCCCTTGAGGAGCCAATTGCGAGCCTTACCTGTGATCTCAGGCTTGGGTGTCTTGCCTTCTTCCAGCAGTTGGTCGGTACGATGGATCATTTCGACGGCTGCGTCACCTTGCAACTCGGAGATTGCTGTTCTGACAGTATCGACTCTAGTGTGATCGTTTTCCTTTACGGGAGAGAGCATCTCGGTAATTTTGCCTTTAGGGCCGGTAAGGAACTTCCAGACACTCGTGGCGCGCCCAAAGGGGCCAAATTTCATTGCGGCGTCCGCCATCCACTTCGTTGCACGCAAGCTGGCTTTCAAAATGCCATCCTGACGCCGCACGGACTCTCCTGTGCCTGTGATGTACTCTGGTCGCAAAGGCGGATTACCCGTTAGGACATAGTTTGAGACAGCTGATTCAACACCCTTCAACTCGGGACATAGTTTAGGTACTCTCAACCAGCCTACAATGTTGGAATGAGGAGCAATTAACGAAGCATGAATTGAAGTAGCGAACAAGAGCAGTTCAATTGCTGGGGTCAATGCAGTGTCATCATAGTTGGCGACAATTTCCAGTACGTCTTCAATATATTGATTCGACTGAGGAGATAGCCACCTTGATGCCTGTAAGGCCTGCAAGGCCTGCAACAGTGTAGGTGACAAAACACAATCAGAATCCTCTTCGTACAGAGACTGAGCAAGCCAGTACGCACCTGCCAGATCTTCCTCTGCAATGAGGGTCCACATAAGTGTTTCAAGGTCATAGAGCGACTCTGAGGCCAGAAAGCGTCTTGCAACCTCTTCCGATGCTTCAAGTCCGTATCTTTGCCGAGTATTCCCGTTATCCCCGGAGTCCCCTGATTCTTCGACGTGGTCGTCAGGCTGCTGACCAACTACCTTGCTCTCCCGGTCGATACTCTCCAAGAGGGTTGTCGAGGACTCTTCGAGATCGCCAGTAGGTTCACCGTTAGGGATACTGTCGGGAATTGCTGTCGATTCTTCATCAGGCTGCCATTCGTCAACCAGATTGTTCTCTTTGTCTAAGAGGGTCGCTGTTTCGTTGTCTTCCGCCTTGGGGGAGGGCTCCGAGCCGCTTGGTTCCGTGTGCTGAGGTGGAACTATTGTAGATTCATCGACGATGTCCGCAGCACGGGAGCCAGCTTCAACGGGATCCTCTGACTGGGCCTCAGCCATGTGTTCCTTAAGTGCTTCTACGTTACGCCCGACGCGAGCGGCCGCTTTCTGTAGAGTCTCTAGGCTTACTGATCTGGCTCCTTGGAATTCTATTAGACTAGACTCGATCTGACTGATAGCCTCTAGGACCATGTAGGGGTCAGAGGGAGACCTCAGATCAGGCCATGACAGCGTATCTGGGGTTATACCAAGGAACGTCAACTCGTCCGAGAAACGTTCGCTGATGTCGCGGACAGCAGATGCCAGTTCCTTTACCTGGCTACGCTGTGTCTCTTTCTCTTCGATGATTTTGGTGAAGTCATCGATGAATTGCTGGGCATGTTCCCACTGAGGAGCACTAGTAGGTAGCTCTCGAAGCTGATCAAGCCACTGGGGAAAGTCAACGGAGCTCATCTTGAGCCAAACCTCCGTGTTCTTAGGGCAGGAGACATCATACCATCAGGCCTGGTGTGTTGCTCAGCTGTCTGAGAATCGAGCGCCACCGAATGGGGTACTCCCACTCGCGGCCTCGGAATTCCTCGTCCACCAGCTTGCCCTTGGCCTATCCGGGGGTGTGGCGGACCTGTCGAGATCCGTTAGGTAGGTGTGTCTCTCCAGATTTGCAGAGGTGCGGCGGCACCGTAGTTCAGGACCTGATCGCCTAGGGAAACGAGCAAATCGAACCCCGGCCCATCGCTCGTATCCCTGGGGCGCAAAGAAAGAGCGCGCGCACGGCCGTGGGAGGGAAGGAGCGATTTTTCTGAAACGCAAGAAAGGCCCACATATGGGTGAACGGGCGTCCTCCTACCCCCTCGTGCGGTCCAGTCCCGTCTCCCTCGCCAATCCGTCCGGCAGATCGCGGCAGTCCTCCGCCTCATCCGGTAGACCTCCGGCATCCAGGTCGCGGCTGATGTCGATGACGAACTGTACTACCTTGACCTTGCACCCCTCGCAGACGGTCCTCCAGGTAGTAGTCCACGGCTCTCAGTTTGCCTGGGGTGTCCCCTCCGCAGAGGGCCTTCTCTTAGTCGGCTTCGATGTCGAACGGGCGCATCTCCATCACTTGGTATCCCATAGCTTCGTACCTCCTTCTGGCTCGTTCCGTCACATTCAAGGTGTCATCGTCTCGGACTCTCATATGCTCTGATCCTCTCGTAAATGCAAAATGGCCCCACATATGGGTTTGGGCGGGGGGAGGCCATCGCCGCGAATGCGACGGCCTTCCCCCGTACTCCTGCTGTCAGCGTCCCGCCCCGACCAGCTCGCCCTCTCGGCGCGGCGCCTAGAACAGCCTCAGCGTCTGTTGGTGGGCCGTCTCTCCCTCAGCGTTTGCAGCCTGCGCGTCGCCCTGCTGACGCCTGCCCCGCCGCCTGGCCGGGGAAGCAGGTCTCGCGTAGGCCGGGTGCTTGGGCTGGTCTTCCCACCTGGCCCTCGCCCTCTCGGTCACCGCCAGAACCTCCTGCGCCAGCCCGGGCAGGTCACTGTCGTCGAAGGTCTCGATGTGCGGGTCCGCTGAGGGCCGCTGCACCCCGATGGTGGCCCGGCTTCCTTTGATGGCCACGACCACCTTTAGCTCCTCCGAGGGAGCGGCCAGTTTCTGGGCCTCATCGGAATCCTGCGGTTCCGGTGCGGCCTCAGCCCTGGGGGCATCCTTCTCTTCTACTGGCGCGGCGGGCTTGTCGTCCGCGATGTCGCCAACGGGACTATCGTCCGCGCCCGGAGCATCCGAGCGGGTCGCTTCCGTTCCAACTTCGTCAGGCATGGTCTCTCCTTTCATTGTTCCAGTCTCGCCTTGTTCAGGAGAACCGGTCACTAGGAGGCCATCATTGATGACTCCCTCCTGATCTCGCCGAGGGTCTTCGGTTTCCAATACAGGTCGCGCTCCACCGCGGGGACGTCGCCGAAGACTGTCGCCTCCGCCAGCTCGTCGAGTGTGAAGTAGCCAAGCTCCGTCTCGAATCCCTCCACGAGGCCGAAGCACTCACCGGTCTCGGCGTTCCACTCGGTGATGTACCAGGTCCAGTTGGCGTAGGGACTGAACAGCTTCACCCTGGCAACGACGGAGTCAGGTTCATCCGCCCCGTCATTGGCGTACAGGGGCGGGATGGTGTCGGCGAGCTCCTTCGTCATGAGCTTGTGCCTGCGTAGCCCGCTGTGGTTGTCCTGCCAGATCGTGGCGCTTCCGTTTGCGTTAGACATGGTTTCTCCTTTCCTAATTGCTTCTCTTGACTGCGTTGATCGACGCCGCTCACCGGGGAGGTCTTCCTTCCCATGTGCGACGTGAGCTCACCCGGTCTCAGACTCGGGGTCGAACCCCACGATGCGCTCCGCCGCTTCCGGCGTTGCGTAGGTGGGGGTGACCGTCCCCAGGTCCATGTCGAGGTAGAGGCCCATGAAGGGGCAGGTGCCCGCCACCATGCGGCGGACGACCTGTAGCACCAGGGAGGCCATCATCTGGTTGATGGTCGGGTCCTGGTCGGTGAGGTCGAGGGCGGCGGCGCAGTCCACGTCTGGCGGCCTGCTCGACGCGGCGGTCAGCAGGTCTGGCCGTTGCAGCGTGGGCGCGGGCAGCAAGTGGCAGGTCTCGTCGACGAAGGCGGGCTCGTCCCAGGACTCCCGGTCGGCCACGTTTCCGACCAGCACCTGCCCCCAGTTGGTGTCGTTGCCAGCGTCGATGAGCCACCGTTGCGGGCCGCCCCTGAGACTCTCCGCCATCGCCGCACGAGCGGCGGCGTTGTCGGCGCAGCCGATGATCAGGCATTCGCCGTATTGGGGAAGGCCCGGCCAGTGGTATCCATAGGGACGGGCATCGTCCCCCCGGAAGGCGTAGACCGAGTAGCCTACGGGCCTTCGGTAGGCCCGTGCGAGCCGGTTCGCAAGAGCCTCGCTCTTGAAGCGCCCCACGTCCTCAGCGTAGAAGTTCTGACGGAGCAGGTTGTGGGGCTCGACCCGGTCGTGGTCGACCAAGACGATGGTGGCCTCCCGCCCCTGGAAGAGGCGGCAGAGTCCCTCCGCCACGAAGCCGCCGGTCCCGCCGCAGCCGACCACCGTTATCCATGGGTTGTCCAGCAGGAACTCGTTGTCCAGGTAGTAGGGCATTCGTTGCTTACCTCCTTGTCCGTTCGATTGATGTCTTCTGTCGTCTCCGGCTCTTCCCCCGCCAGCCGGACGCCCGGCTCCAGCCCGTCGAACACCTGGGACCACTTCACAGGTGCGAAGTGGCCGTAGACGCCGACACGGAGGCTCAGCTCGGGCCGGTCGCTGCCGAGGCGTCCGGCGACGCCGTATATGCGGAACCCCTGCTCGTCCCTGTCGTCTGTCTTCGAGAAGAATGCGCGGGAGCTTCCGTGGGAGTGGAACTCGGCGACCACCCCTACGGGCGGCACGTAGGCAAGCCTCGTTCCGGTCCCAACCTGCGGGGGAACGACCAGCCGGTAGCCGTCCCCGTCCCAGCGGATTGCGAAGAGCCGCTCGGTCTCCGGGTCGTCCTGGAACCAGCGCAGCCCCAGCTCGAAGAGCGCTGCCGGGATGGGGCCGTTCGTTAGCTCCACCTTCTCCGCAACGCGAGCGAGCCCCCGCACCTCGCAGGCCGCCACCGACACCCGCGCCGTCAGGTGGGCGCTCTCGGACTGGACGTAGAGGCCGCCCGATCCGAGCACGTAGTCGTAGCCGATGCCGTGGGCTCCGGCGAGCCCGCCGGGGTGGTTGACCAGGTAGCCCACCGGACCCTGCTTGGGGCTAGCCGTAGCGGTAGCCACGTCTTCCCTCGGAGACCGCCATCGCGTGGGCCACAGAACACTGGGGAACAAGGTCCTCCATCGGGTACTCGGTCTTTCCATCTATCTCCTCCCACAGTTCAACCAGGTTTTCGGGGTGCTTCTTCGACCGGTCCCGCGAGTCTCCGGTAAGGGAGAAGAAGGACTGGAAGAAAGACTCCGGTATCCGTCCCACCTCCTCGGGGAACTTATGGCTTCCGGGGCAGACACGCCCGTCCCTGAAGACGTTGAAGGCCGGGGCCCGGAAGAGATGCTGCTCGGCGTCGGTGGGCCGCTCCGCTGCGGCGTAGACCCAGGGGGCGCGGCCCGGCGAGCAGACGAAGACCAGCCCCGGCATGGGAAGCCGGAGCCGTGCGGGGGGCTTGAACGCCTCCCGTTGCAGGGCCACGGACCAGACCTGCGGCGGCCGCCAGAGGGCCACCACCTGTCCGGTCTCGCCCTGGTTCCACCAGAGGGCGTCCCTGGGCAACAACCCCGAGGAGAAGCCCAGGTGCTGGGTGAACACGTTGGCGATCTCGTCCGCCGAGACTGTCCTGACCCAGTTGGAGTCGTCTCCGAAGCCCCGGAGCAGGATGGTCTCGCCGTACACCTCGAGCTGCACCTTGAGGTCGTCCCTTGGCGCGTCATCAGGCCCCGGCAGAGACCACTCGGTCGCGTTGGCATCACCTGTCATCGTTGTCCTCCTGTTCTCTGTTGGGTATCCGCTCCAGAACGAAGTCCAGCATCTCGGCGAAGCGACCGGGAAGGTCGTCCTCCAGCCAGTCGGTCAACCGGCTCACCGAGTCCATGAGGGCGCTGGCCTTGCGCCACTGCTCGGTGCCCTCCTTGATGATTTCGTCCTCCCAGGGGTCGGCGAAGCCGTCGTAGGACCCATCGTCGAAGCAGTGGTCGAGGAAGAAGTTGCCGGTTTCGGCCAGCGCCCAGGAGCAGGCTTGCGCCGCCCCCTCGAACCTGGTCCCCCTGAGCGCCTCGGTGAGGTCCTCCGGGGGTATGCCCCCTTCGGGAATCCTCTCCAGGGTCTCCTTGGGGATGCGCTCGGCGGCGGATTCAAGCCAGGCCACCCGTATCTCGTCGGACTCCCCATAGAAGGAGTCTGGCGGCCTGACCAGCAGGAGCAGGGCCGAGATGCCGTCCCTGTAGCCGTGCCACAGCTCATGCAAGCCGTCGTAGCCGAATCCCATCAGGTCGAAGGGGATGCCCCGCCTCAGCCATGACCACGGGGGATCGTCCCCTTCCTCCGTCCAGAATTCGATCACCGGTGCGTAGAGGGGGAAGTGCCGCTCCCCGAAGAGATTGGCGAACCGTTCCACCCTCCTGCGTGTGTCGGGGGCGGCCAGCACCGTCTCCGCCTCATCGGGAAAGAGGCGGCGCACCAGCCCCGCGAACCATGCGTAGTCGTCGGCGTATCCGATGAGCGTTATCAGCTCCCGCAGCGACGGCGGACGCCGCAGAAGTTTTTTCGCAAGACCGCTCAGGCTCGCCGGGGCCGCAGCTTCCATCGCATCGCCTCAAGCAGCCGCCCGGTGGACGACGCGTAGTCCTGCGCCTGGGCGCAGGCCATCTCCACCTCCTTCTGCCGGGCGGCCGCGGCGTCCAGATCGAGGGCGCCGTCGGGCCGTGTGAGCTCCGCCGTGAGCTCGATTATCTTGAGGTCCGTCGGCGGGGTGGCCGCCAGCAGACCTGCGAAAGTCCGGTTGTCCATCGGATTCCCTCCTCTAGCTCCGGGTGAGGGTGAAGGCCCCCTTGGTGCCCACCCGCCGCTGGAACTCGTAGACGGTGTCGTCGCCGCGCTTGGTCTCCTTCACCGAGGCGTTGGCGATCTCGCCGTAGAAGTCCGCCAAGGTCGCCTTCACCTGGTCGACGCTCATCTCGGGGTCGGGGTCCGGGAACTCTCTGTCGTCGTAGACAAACACGCGTGCCATGGTTGGTCTCCTTTCAGGTCACTGATGCTTGTATCGGTTGCTATCTGCGGGGAGGCCGCCGCTCCGTTGGCGACGGCCTCTCCCGTGAACTGCGGTCTAGCGTCCCGCGCCGACCGGCTCCTTCTCCCGCGCCTGCTCCATCGCCCACTCGAACATCGAGAGGCTTGCGGGCCGGGGCTTCCCGCCCCGGCGCTTCGGCTTCGCGAGCTCCTCGGCCATGAACTCCGCCCAGGAGAACAGCGATCCGCCACTGGCGGACTGCTCCTGGGCCTCGTCGTGGTGGCCGTTTCCATTGCCGTTAGCGTGGCGGCCACTGACCAGAGCCAACTCGACCGTCGGCCCGATGACGTCGAACCCGTGGTCGTTGGCGCTGTGCCCGTTCCCGTTGACCGGGACAGCCTCAGCTTCCGGTTCCACCGGCTTCCAGCCGTCGTCCACGAGAAGCTCCTCGGCCTCGCCCTCGGCATTCCGCGCCTGGGCGAAGGCCTGCTCCACCGTCTCGGCCTCGTCCTCCTCCTCGCCGTTTACGATCTTGCGGGCCAGGGCCATCATCATGTCGTCCCCGTCGTCGCCGAATGCGGCCAGCCCGTCCTCCGGCAGCTCGCCCTCGACGGCGAGGGAGCTCTGCATCTTCTTCGCCACCAGCTTCAGGGCGTCAGCCTGCAGCGTGTTCCGGTAGGCCATGTAGACCACCTTGACCGGGCGGGTCTGCCCGATGCGCCACGACCGGCGCGAAGCCTGCCTCGACACATACACGCTGTAATCCGTCTCGAACCAGCAAAGTGTCGGGAAGTCGATCAGGTCGAGGCCGGTCTGCACCAGCCGGGGGTGGCTTATCAGTACGTCCACTCCCTCGCTGACCCTGTCGGCAACCCACTTCTCCCTGCGGTCCGGGGCCACGGCGTCGGCCTTCATCACCGCCACCCTGAACCCGTGCCGGGTGAGGATGTCCTCCATCCGCCCGGTGATGTCCCGCGTGCCCGTGTGGGTCGCGTAGACCAGCACTCGCCTTCCCTCCAGCCGCTCGGCGGCCACCAGGTCGACCAGCGCCTTCTCCTTGGGGTAGAGCCGCTCCTCGGACAGGGGCGGCACCGAGACGATGACGTCGCCGCTACGGGGGTCGAAGACCGTCTCCCCCTTCGTGCACCCTTCGGGGTAGGCCAATAGTGTCTGAAGGTACGTCGCCAGCAGCCTCTTCGAGCCCGCTTTCAGCGCGTTCGCCAGCTCCTTCCGAAACTCCTCGAACACGGTGTTGTAGGCCGTGCGCTGGGAGTACCCCGTCGAGTCCTCCTCCGTGTCCATCCCGGACAGGAGTATCTGCTCCTCGTACTCCGGCAGCCCCGAGGCCACGTCGGACAGCCGCAAGAACACCGTGTTGGCGATGATGTGGAAGAGGGCGCTGGGTACGAGTCCCGGCCTCTCCCTGACCACCTTGCGGTACTTGCGGCGGCGACTGTTGCGCCCGTCCTCGATGGCGTCGTCGTCCGGCCTTCCGATGGTGACCTCCTCGAAGCCGTACCGCTTGATCCAGCGGCCCTCATCGGAGCGTCCGAACTCCGTCCTGATCTCCGGCGAGAACCTGTACAGCAGATGGAACAGCGTCGAGGCGTACCCGCCCATGAGCGTTCCGCTCAGGCTCAGGGACTTGCCGCAGGCGTCTGCGAGGACTCCGGCGGCGATGCCCTGGGCCGATCCTCTCCCCTTGTACTCGTGGACCTCGTCAGCCAGCAGCAGATCGAAGAAGCCCTTCATCCTGTGCTTCACGTAGTCGGCCAGCGGGTAGCGGGCGGGGCCGGAGTTGTCGGCCTGCCAGAGGGGTGATCCGCACTCGACACACTTGCGCTTCCGGCGGTTCAGTGCGGCGTCGGTGAGGGGCACGCCGTCCTTGTCCGTGACCTGCGCCGTGCAGTCGGTGCAGCAGGGCACGCGGAACGGTTCCCCCGTCTTCTCCATCCTGATGAGCCTCCCATTCGACGTCGCCCACCTGTACGTGACGGCGGCCTTCCAGCGGTAGGAGAGCTTCGCCCGCTCCCTGCTCATCACCGCGAACAGCGGGCCGGAGCCCACCGAGTGGCGCAGCCTCTCCAGGTCGGTGATGGACTTGACGATGACGGCGCGGGCGCCGGGCACCGTCATCTCCACCTCCCGTTTCCACTTGGGAACCAGGTGCGGCGGCCCCAGCACCAAGATGCGCTTGAAGCCCGCCATGTGCGCCGCCGCCGCGCCAATGAACGTCTTTCCGGTGCCCATCTCGCCGACGACGGTGGTGCCCCGGTGGGCCTTCAGCGAGAGGGCTGCGCCCTTGATGGCGTCGGCCTGCGCCCCCAGGGGCGTGCGGAGCAGGCGGGGCAGGATGCCGCCGTTCTCCGAGGGGCGGTAGAGCGGCGGGTAGGACTCAACCACCCGACGCGCTATCGCCTCCTTGAACGTGTCTATGAACTCTCCGAGGTTCATGGATGTCTCCTTTCGTGAGGACATCCACGGAATCCCGAAAGCACCCATTTCCTGGCCAGGTCGCATGAGCGGTCCTGGAGCAAGGCGCACCTCGCCCACTTCGCCCCAGGGGGTGAGTGGTCTTGAGGGCGCCCCACAGGGCGGGGTGCATGGGAGCGCCGTGGAGCGCCCTCTCTCGTGCTATGCGGTTTCGGGGCAGTGTTGCACTGCCTGGTTTGCGCTGTGCGAGGCCCCACGGCAGCGGGCCCCGTGATCCGGCTCTGTGTGATCCGTCTATGCGGCTTTCAGGGAGGCCCTGAGAGCGTCGATCTCGGCGCGCTCCCTGCGACGGTGCTCCTCGTAGCACTGTCCCCGCAGGTGGTACGCCTTCACTGGGGAGGACACGATTCTGCCGTAGTCGTCGATGTCCACCGATGCCGTCTGCATGGCGGGCTCGCCGGGTGCTATCGGCTGACCGCACCGGCAGCAGGTTTCAAGGACCATGAAGGTCTGAGTCTCCATCTTCCTTCTCCTTCCTGTGTATGAGCGTCCGTGTCTGCGGCTCCGGGCGAGCCGTCTACGCCGCGATGTCAGTGATCTCCCCGACCTCCAGATCCAGGGCCACGACGGTGGTCTTGAGCCTCTCGCGGTGGACTTCCTTCTCGGGAGAGTCCTCCACCAGCTCCATCTCCTTGCTGGTGCGCCCCTTGACCAGGATGCGCCGCCCGTCCCCTTCGAGGACGAGGTTGTCGAGGAACCCCGCCGCCACCAGCATCGCCAGATGGCCCCGCCTCAGGGGCATCAGCGGTCGGGTGCGGTTGTCCGTCGCGGGCCAGAGGGTGTCGGTGATCTCCGTGTTCGCCCACAGCCCCGACCGCCTGGCCTCGGTCGCCGCGGCGACGGGATCGACCGTGCGGCTGGTGAACAGGATGTCCCCGCTCGGCGTGGTGGCCGGGGTGTACTCCCCGTAGGAGTAGGAGTCTCGCCGGGAGTGAAGGGGCTCCGGCTCTTCGTACGCCCACTCCATCACCATGCTCTCGGCTTGGGCGTCGGGCACGGGGTCCTTCTTCCTGTAGCCGAACAAGACTACCTGGTCGAAGACCTCCCGCTCTGGGACCGGGAACGCCCAGCACCGCATCCGCCCGTAGTGGGTCGACAGGTAGCGGGCCGAAACCGCCAGGCGCTGGCGCGGGACGATGAAGACCAGCAGGCCGCCCTCGGCCAGGTAGCGCGTCGTGTGCGTCAGGAAGGCGTGTTCGACCCGCTTGTCCTCCGAGTCCCAATCATACGGAGGATTGAGAAGCAGCAGGCCGAAGGCCCCGTTCGCTATGGAGGTGCTGAAGAGGTCCACCGCGAGGGTGCGGTCGAGCCGCCTCTCGGCCTCCTCCGCACGGTCTCGATGAAGCTCGACGCCGTAGGTCTCGAGCGATATGGCCTCGGGCCTGTCGAGGCGCTCGGCCAGCCTCTGGAGCGCGTCCCCGGCCCCGCAGCAGGGGTCGAGGATGCGCAGCGTCTCCCGCTCCCTGTAGTAGTAGCCGGTTGGGGTGTGAATCAGGTCGGCGATCAGGTCCACCACCCGGTCGGGCGTCGGGTAGTACCCGCCCTTGCTCTGTGCAGCCAGTCTCATGGCGTCTCTCCTTTCTGTGTGTCTTCGGTCGTGTTCGGCCCGAACCGGCAGGGTTCGGGCTGGCAGAAGTGGCAGTCCCTCCTCGCCCTGGGAGGCGGCACGTAGTCCTCGACCGTCACCGCCTGCAGGATGATCTGGATGCCGCAGTTGCCGCAGTGGTAGACCTCTCCGGTGTGGATGTCCCTGTCGGGCTCCTCAACCTGCGCGAACCGCTCCTCGCAGTGCGGGCAGGTGAAGAAGAGCGTCTGTTCCGTCATGGTTCGTCTCCTTCCCGCCGCGTTCAGGCGGCGATTGCGATATCGTTGTTATCGGCCTTGAGCCCGACCACCTCTCCTATTGCAAGGTTGCGCTGGTAGCAGAGCACCTGGTCAGTGCCCATATTCTCGGCGCAGGACGTGCAGTAGGCGGTTATCAGCTCGGCCCTGTTGGCCACGGTCATCCGCCGCACCAGCAGAGAGCCGCCGTCCGGCAAGTTGTGCCGGTAGAGCATGAGGTGGGGGTCGCGCCTCTCCCGCTCAGTCGCCGGGCGAAAGAAGTGCGGCTGCCCCGAACTCATGAGATGCTCGGTGTTGTCGTGGGGGCAGAACCGGCAGGTCTTCCCGTCCGGGGAGAGGCGCTGCCAGGCGGCGTAGTTGCGCCGGCCTCGCCGCTTGTTGTTGCGCTTGGCCCGCTTCAGCGTCCTATCCATCGGACGCCTCTCCGGGCAGTGTGAGCCCGCCCGACGCAACGGCGTGGGACAGGTCTTCGCGGAGCTTCTTGGCCTTGGGGGAGCACCGGTAGGCGGAGATGCCCACCGACTGCAGCGGGACTATCTCCTCCTCTTCTAGGCCCCGCTCCCAGAGCCATCCGGCCCAGGAGTCGTGGAGCGGCAGAGGACTGCGCTTGTCGAGGAAGCGATGGTGCAGATCGGGAGCATCCTCCTCGCTCTGCACCAGCAGGAGGAACGAGTCCTTCTCAAAGCCGAACTCGGCCTGTTTGGTAAACACGAGCGCGTGCCATCCGCCGGACACGGGCAGCCGGGCGATCTTCGTCGTCCAGCTCCCAACCGTTTCGTACGGAACCACGCACCTCTGGTAGCCGCCGCTCAGGGGCACACCCTCCGCGCCCTCGATGATGTGTGCCGTGTCGGGCGGCTGCTTGAGCAGCGAGGCCCAGATCGCCTTGAGCGCGGTCTGGGAGCCTACCATCGAGACGAACCAGAGGCCGTCGGTCTGCTCGTCGCGGGCGAAGGCATCCACGGTGGCCGAAAATCCTCCCGCCGAGATGGTGTAGAGAACCAGCCCCGCACTCGATGCGGGGTCATCGGGATCTATGGTGTGTGTCGCGAGCATGGTGAATCTCCTTGTCTTCGGTGTGTTCGATGCGCGGCAGGAGCGACTCCCTCGCGTGGAGCCCCTGGTAGGGGTCGATGCATCTCCTCTGCACTAGCGCGCGTCCTCCTGCGGCCGGTCGTCCAGAAGCTCGCAGTCGTTCACGTGGTAGGCGGACCCGCAAAAGCGGCGCTCCGCCAGGGACTGCCTGGCCTCTTCGAGCGTGTCGCCCTCCAGCGCCCACACGGTGGCCCAGGTCTCCCGGCACGTTCTCAGGTGGGCCTCCACGTCCTCCGGAGGGCCGCCGTAGGCGGTGCAGGCGTACGGGTCCGGATCCCTGTCGACCAGGACGACGAACGCGCCTTGCATTACGAACCCGGCCCCCGGAATCTTCCACTTAATCTCCGCATTCCGAATGTCTCCGCGTGTCTCTCGCTCGTTCATTGCGTCCTCTCTTCCGTACGCCCGGATGCGGCGCAGCAGACGGGCTGCGCGCCGCGTGCAGGAGGTGGTTTCTAGCCCGTCATCAGACCTCGGTCCTTGAGGCTGACGTGCCGTTTCATTCCGATCACCACGTGGTCGAGGAGCTCGATGTCCAGCAGTTCCGCCGCCTGCCTGAGCTTCCGCGTGATCTGCACGTCGTTGGGGCTGGGGTCGGGATCACCGGACGGGTGGTTGTGAACCACGATGACGCCGGGCACGGCCTCGACGACGGCGGGCCTGAGCACCTCCGCCGCGCGAACCATCGACGAAGACACGTTGCCCTGGTATATGACCCGCTGACCCACCACGCTGTTCTTGCTGTCGAGCAGCAACACTCGCAACTGCTCTTGGGCCAGCACGGACATCTCCGGCCCCAGCAGGCGGTAAACGTCGTACGGGGAACTGATGGACGGCGGGTCTTCCGGGCCATCGGGCCTGATGGAGACCTCGTAGCGCGCCGCCAACTCTCCCAGCAGGCTCTGGTTGCTTCGCAGTGCGTCCAGAACGGCCTGTCCTTCAGGGCTGGCGGCGAGGGTTGCCTTGGGGGACTTCTTCTTCCTTGTCATGTCGGCCTCCTTATTTTCGTTGGTACATAGAGCGGGGCCGTCCCCTGTAGATGGGAAGCGGCCCCGTAGTTGCGCCCGGCTGAGTCGGGCGTCGATGTTCGGTTGTTAGTTGTGCGAGCTAGAAGGGCGAGTCCTCCTCGCCGTTGTGGCTCCCGCCGTTCCCGTTTCCGTTCGAGGAGTCGAGGAACACGACCTCGGAGGCGTGGACCTCGGTGCGGTGGCGGCGCTGGCCGTCGTCTCCGTCCCAGGAGTTCTGTACGAGGCGGCCTGCGACGTAGATTCTCTGACCCTTCGCGACGTACTGGTTCACGGCCTCCGCCGTCGCACCCCAAACTACGAGATTATGCCAATCCGTCCCATTCTCGGCGTCCTTGCGGTAGCGGTCAGTCGCCATCCGCAGCTTGGTGACGGCGGTGCCGTTCGGCGTATAGCTCATCTCCGGCTCCGTGCCCACTCTGCCCAAAAGCTCGACTTTGTTGATCGTCCTTGCCATTTCGATTTCTCCTCCTGTGTGAAGTGGCGCGGTCAGACCGCGCCCGGTTGAATGAAGCTTGTCCCGTACTCCGATACGGGAGCGGGGGTTCCTCCCTGTAGAAGAAAGGCAGCCCCGTCCTGCGCTCCGACTTACGGAGCGTCCAGAATGCCGCCGGTCTCAACGCGACCGTCTCCTGATCTCGCCGATGGTCTTCGGCTCCCAGTACAGGTCGCGCTCCACGGCGGGGACGCCGACGAACACGGTCGCCTCCGCCAGCTCGTCGAGCGAGAAGTAGCCAAGCTCGGTCTCGAACCCCTGGACGAGGCCGAAGCATTCGCCGGTCTCGGCGTCCCATTCGGTCACGTACCAGGTCCAGTTGCCGTAGGGCGAGAAAAGCTTTACGGAGGCGAGCACGTCGTCGTAGTTCTCGACGTTCTCGTTGGCGTAGAGGGCGGGGATCTTCTCACCCAGCTCCTTCGTCATCAGCTTGTGCCCGCGGGGGCCGCTGTGCTTGTCCTGCCACATCGTCGTGACCGTGGCGGTCCCAGTTGTGGTGGTCATGGTGTCTCCTTTCATGTGGGGCGTGTTGGGACTCGGCGGGGCCGTCCCGGTAGATGGGAACAGGCCCCGTCCCGCGCTCCGCCAGGGAGCGTCTAGCTGACCCGCACGTACTCCGACTCGCTCTCGGTGACTATCCCGGCCCTGGTCTCAGGGTCGAGCAGTTCGTTGAGCTTGCGGTAGTTGACGGAGTACCGCTTCGATTGCACGAGGCTGACCGTGCGCCCGTCGACGGTCGCCTTCGCGTCCCCCCGCTGGCGCATCCACGCCTTCAGGGATTTGAGCGCCTCGCGCTTGGCCTTTTCGGGCTCCCTGATCGCGTCCTGAACCTCCGTGTAGGCCGACACCGCGTCGCGCGCCTCCTCGTCGCTCACGTCTTCGCATTCCATCTCCGTCTCTCTGTCCGCCTCCTCCATCCCCGGCAGACAGATGTCGAGGAAGGGGCACGACCGGCACTGCCAGGAACTGGCAGAGAAGTCTCGCTCAGGCAGCACGTCGGGGTCGGGCCCGTTCAGGACGTGGTGGGCAGCCAATTTGCCCAGCCATGCGCAGGCGTCCTGCAAGGCCCATTCCAATCGGGCGGCTGGAATAACTTCCCAGTCCCAGGTTCGGCTGCCGGTGTCCATCGTGGCGATCACGGCGTCCCGCATCTGCCCGAACTGGCCGAGGGTGTAGAAGGCTGCCTGGGCCACCGACGCCGGGTGGCTGCGCTCGGCCCCAAGCGTCCGCCAGCGCTTGAACGCCTCCGGCCCCCGGGTCTTGATCTCGACGGTCATTTCCTTGCCGTAGGAAAGCGAGTCGGACTCGCCCTCGAAGAGGAACATCTGGAGCGTGTCAGTCTCCGTATTGTCGCCGTCGTGGGGCATCCGGACCGTGCCGTCGGGGTGACCGGTGACCATCATGTTCGGGCCTACCCTCACAGCCACCGGCTGCGGGTTGAGGGGATCGGCGGGATCTACCTTCCAGTCCGCCCGTTCCATCGCCTTCACCATCACCGGCTCAAGGGCGTTGCCCGCCTCCATCGCCGTCAGCGAATCCTCGCTGGGGGGATTCGTAGGTTCGTATTCGGTTGCGGCATACCAGAGGGCTCGGCGGCAGTTCAGGGCCGCCGAGGCACGCACCTCCAGGTTGCCGTCGTCGCCGAATCGTGCCGCAGGGCGCGAGAATGCCTCCGCCCTGTCTTCAGTCTTAGTTGCCATCGTCTGTGCCTCCTGATGTCCAGTAGATGAGAGGTCGTCCGGCGCCGCTCACGCGGCCTTCGTCTCGACCTCCTTCACCCGCTCTCCGGCCCTCTTGTGAGCCCTGAGGATGTGGGCTATCCCGTCGCCGAGTCCCAGGACGGGGACGCTCGACCCGTCCGGGAGGACGTTGAAGAACGGCTGCATCTCGGCTATCCCCTGGCACTGTTCGATCACCTCCTCCACCGGAGTTCCTCTCCGAAGGTGGAGGGAGATCAGGCGACAGGCCAGTTCGGTGACTCCATGCTGGAAACTTCCGCCTTTGCCGAGCCATCCAAAGACCTCAAACGGCTCGCCGTCCTCATCCGTCGAGACGGTGATGAACAGGCTCCCCATCTCCGTCTGGAGCTTGGTCGTCGTGCTGGGAAGGCTGCGCGGCCTGTCCCGTGTCATCGCGGTCATGGCCGTCCCTCCTTGCCCAGGCAGAGCGGGCCGGTCCGAGTGCACTCGATTGCCTCCATCCTTCCGTAGGCCCGCATCGTTTCCGCATCGCCCGTAAACGACTCGGCCTCCACGCGGGTGTCGAACCGCCCGAACGGGGCCGTCGGCAGTCCGCGCCGGAAGGCGACTGCGTGGTAGTGGAGGCCGGGCGGGCAACGGCGTAGGAACGGAAGCACGGGGGCGTACCTGTCGAAGTACCCCGCCACCGTGAGCGCCATCTCCCGTTCCCCGTCGTCGCCGACGCCCAGGAGCGTTCTGACTATGGGCTCCTCGCAGTCCTCTTCCGCGTAGGTGGGAGTGTGCATAGCTTCCCGGACGGCGGCGGGAAGCTCGTCCCACCGCTCGCGGCTGAGCTTCAGCCCGCCGTGGCTCGGCGTCGTGACTCTCAGGACGCCTTCTGCCACTTCCACAACGTCCTTCGTCCAACCCCAGGGTGTGTGCATCGTCGTCGTGACCATCGGTCTTCTCCTTCCTTGTCCTGTAGATGGAGAGCGAGGCCGCCCCCGTGAGAGATGACCCCGCTCCATTGCGTGTGCCGGTCGCCCAAGCGAACTAGGCAGCCTGCCTCATCTGGTTGAGCTTGGCGGCGGCGGCCTCCACCAGCGGCTCCAGCTCGTCGGCCGTCAGGTCGTCGATGCTCTTGCCCGTCCGGTTCACGACGGCGGTGCGAACGCCGTCCTCGTCGAAGCCCTGCTCAACGGCGATCTCGATGAGCCGCTTGCGCAGCTTCTCGGCCTGGGACTTGTCGCGGCGGTTGGCCTGAGACTGGTTGGATCTGCCGTTGGCCCGAGCGGGCGCGCGCTCGACCTTGGCCGGAGCGATTGCCGGGGCCTGATCTCCGTAGAGACCGTTTCCGAAGCGGTCGCCAAAGCTGCGGAGCGCCCGCTTCATTCCGTCGGTAACCGATCCCTTGATCGCAGTCTCGTGACCGTCGGCGGTCTCGTCCGTTACGGTGTGAAAGCCTATGTCGGTGCGGGGAGGAGCGCCCGGGACGGTGACCCGGACCGGGGCCGTGTAGATGTTGACGACCTTCACCTCGCCCGTTTGGGCATCCACCGTCTCGATCTGCCGAAGGGTCACGTTCTCAACCAGCTCGAATCCCCATCCTCCATAGCCGAAGACCTTGTTGGCCTCGTCGATGGCGGTGTGGCCCTCGATGTAGGAGAAGGTCTTGCCGCCGCGTCCCTTGCGCCGGGAGACCAGCGCGGGGTCCAGGGGCTGTCCGAGCGCCTTCGTGACGGCGGGCGAGAGCCCGTCCCATAGCAGGTCATGCCCCGCACTCGATGCGGGGTCGTGCTCGGTGACGATTGCGGAGTCGGGCTTGTGCCCGTTCCCGTTTACCCCGTTTCCAGCACGGGGCAGGCTATGTACGAGGCCGTTGCCGGCCCCGTTGCGGTTGTGTCCGTTGTTGCTGCCGTTGGACATTTCGTATCTCCTTACCTTGGTGTGGTTCCTGTAGCGAATGAGCGATGCGGTTTCCGCTGGAGGAAACCGTGTGCGGGCAGAGCCCGACGAACGTTGGGCACAGGCCGTCCCGCAGGGCAAAGCTTGGGGTAAGACCTGTAGGTGGAAAGTGGGGTTGGGGAAGTGGTAGGCCGCGAAGCCCGGATGAGAGCGGCGAGGAGCCGCTATCGGGCTGAGCGGGCGGCCTGCGAGAGCAGGCGAAGGAAGGCGGCGCGACCTTGGGGGAGGGTGGCGAGCTCGGCCACGTCGCCGATGCCCTGGGGAAGAATGACGGCGGCGGCCCTGCGTCCGAGCAGGGTCATTAGCCGATCCGTCGCCTCCCGGCCCGCGTCGTCGTTGTCGAAGGCGAGGAAGACGCGGGGGCAGCCCCGCAGGGCCGAGGCGATGCGCTCGCTGCCCTGGGTTCCCAGGGCAGCAACTGCGGGAAGGCCCCAGCCTGTAAGGAGGAGCCAGTCGAATACCCCCTCGGCCACGACGACCCAGGAGGGTGCAGGACCGAGCCTGCCGAGTCCAAGCACCGGCTTGGGACCGGGAAGGGCCTGGAACCGCGGCCTCGCGCCCGAGTCCAGAGCCCGGCCCTTGAGCCAGCGGACGAGGCCGCCGGAGAGGTCGGGAACGACCACCATTCCGGCGAACCGCTCCGAACCCCGCTCGGTGAACAGCCCGCAGTCCCTGAACCGACCGGCATCGAAGCCGACCGACTCAAGGGCCTGCCCAAGCCCGTGCCCCGGTGCGAAGCCGAGGCCGAGCCGCACGGCCGCCTCAAGTCCTACGCCACGCGAGGCGAGGTACTCCCGCGCTTCTGAGGAACGCCGGAGTTGACCGGCGTAGAAGCGCGCCGCCGCCGTCAGCAGGGTGGGGTCGCGCGGTGGCAGCAGTGCTGCCTTTGGACGCCGCGTGGGGACCGGACGAGGAGCCGTCTCGGAAACCGGCCTATGGCCGCCCACGTCAAGACGCCGGATCGCTTCCGGCAATGTGAGACCCTCGATCCGCTGCACGAAATCAAGCACGTCCCCTCCGAGGCCGCAGCCGAAGCAATACCATCGCTCACTATCGCCATAGGCAGTGAAGGAGCCCTCGGACTCTTCGTGGAAGGGGCAGACGCCCTGGCGGACCCGGCCCCTTCCTTTCAACTTCAGGCCTGCTGACTCCACCACGTCAGCGAGCGGGTGTCGCGCCTTCAGCGCGGGGATGTCAACCGTCGCATTGGCCGAGACCATCACGCTCCTCCGGCGAGGGGCCGGAGCCCGCGCAGGCTGCGGGCCGAGACGACCTTGCCGGGCCGCCAGCGCATCCCCAGGACTGCAGCGACCTCCAGCATCCCATCGCGGTGGGGCACAAGAGCGGCCGCCCGCCCGGTGCCTTGGCTGTAGACCAACGCTTCACGGTCACCGAACCTCCGCTTCACCAGCTGTTTCCACTCAGTGAAGGCCCACCGCGCCTGGTTCGTCTCCGCACTCGCCGTGTCCACCTCGGCGAGGAGCGCCAAGGCCCCGTCGATGTCCCCCGCCTGCCGGAGTCTCCGCGCCTCGTGGATCGAGCGCGCCGCGCCCGTCTCCGCCGTCTCCGTCTCGTCCGCGAACAAGGCCTCGAACACCCCCTCGACCAGCTCTTCGAGGCTCCGCCGGCCCCTCACTGCCACCGTATCCATCGTCCGTCCGTGTGTCGTCATGGTTGCCGTCGTCATCGTTCTCTCTCCTTTGTGAGAATTTCTGAAGTGCCTGATTCACAGCAGCAGCGGCGCGAGCATGAGCGTCAGCGTTGCCACCGCCATAAACTCCGATCTGTGCGCGCCCAGCCAGCGAACGGGTCGAACCGCCGCCCTCACGCCCCTCGAACTCGCGCTCGCCAGGCGTCGAGCGATGAGCGGCCTCCATTCGACCCGTCTACCGATCTCCATTCGTCCTCCTCCTTCCGAACTTTGCGAGCCGCCTGAACAGCAGCCACGCGACGCCGAGTCCCACCGCGTTCAGCGCGAAGACCTCTCCGTCCCCGGTGAGCGCCAGCGGCACAACTAGCAACAGCGCCACGACGACCGCGACCACTAACTTTCGGCGCCTCACTACGATCCCGACGACCGCTTCAATGACCTGCCTAACCCGTCTCAAAACGTGCATATCTTCACCTCCTTCATTGCCTGCCCCGCGCGGCATCCGAAGCGCAGGGAACCTTGTGTTGTGCTGCCATTACCATTGCGCAGCACCGCTCGACGGATGCCATCGAACGCGGGCGCGTGGAAAATGCGTCGACCGCAACGGGGGAGTCGCGGGACGGCTCGAGGGGAAAAGGGCGCAGCTTGCCCTGGGGTCATGGGGATACGCCAGGGGGCTGCGACGGGGGAAATGCGAACCGACCTAGTGCCGACCGCAAGACGAAAGAGTTGAAGGGAAAGGTGACGCAGACCACCAGAGTCGAGGTGTTCGATCTGAGGAGCTGCGTCGAAGGGGGAGCGGCCAGACTGCGACGTCATCATCACGGACTGGCGCGTGTAAGAAGCCTGCGTCTAGGCCATCAGAAGCTGTTCAGCAGGCATGAGGAACCAGACGGAGCGGCAGACGCACTCCGACCAAATGGCCCAATCGTCAAAGCGGCGTGCGCTCCGACGACCGGACTTTCCTCGGTGGACGCAGTGCGGAACGCACTCCGACCAGAACCAGCCCCGACCTTCGAAGCGGCGTTCGGGGGAGCATGGCTCGACCCTTTACCACCGCCTCACGCTGCGGGAAGCATTTCGTCTCTCGAGGACCGCCTTCGGGGGAGCAAGGCTCAACCCTTCGGGTCGTCCGACTTGGGAGATCGTTCAAGGAGCAAAGCTCGACCCTTCACGAAAAATCCCGGGTTCAGAGACGGAACCCCCAGGTTTCTAGGGCGGGAAACACTGGAAAAGCCTGACAGTGCAACCAGTATTGCCGGACCACGAACCCGAATGGAATGCCTTAAGCGTCCCACCGCCAAAAGTGTTCACTTTGGATTAACAAATCTTCCACAAAAATTTTGTCGGAGACCAAACCCCAAAACCTTGGTCCATTTGGCGAAGGCAAAAGTCAGGGGTTCTGCCTCCCTTCGCCGCCCACTCGTCTGGTACCATTCACGCAATCCGAGGGAGGACTTTACGAATGAATCAGCAAGGTATCGGCAAGATTGAGAAAGTCACCATCACCAATGTCTGGCCCCACGAGGCCAACGACTTCACCCCCTGGCTAGCAGACAATCTCGGATTGCTTGGGGAAGAGCTTGGGATGGAACTGGAGTTGGAGGGGACGGAAGTACCTGTCGGGAACTTCTCGCTCGACATTCTTGCCAGAGACAACAAGAGCGAAGCAGTGGTGGCTATCGAGAACCAGATCGCTGGCACTGACCATACCCACCTCGGCCAGCTACTGACGTATTCGGCGGGCAGGAACGCAGGGATCGTGGTATGGATAGCCACCGAGTTCCGCGACGAACACAGGGCGGCGCTGGACTGGCTCAACGAGGGGACCAGAGACTCGCTGAATTTCTTCGGCGTCGAAGTCCAAGCGGTGAGAATCGGCGATTCGCTTCCAGCCCCGCTCTTCCGCCTCGCGGCCGCTCCCAACACGTGGTCGAAAGACGTCAAGGAGAGCGAAGCAGAGGTGACGCCAACGCAGGAGAAATACATTCGATTCTGGAGACCCATCTTGGAGGAACTGCGCCGAACGCACGGGTGGAATATTGGGACACAGAACAAGTACTCCTCGTATGAAGCTGGTGGCGGTTTGGGCTCCGCCAGCTTCGGGCGTACCATGCGGCTCACGTGGGAGGGCGAGGCCCGTGTGGAACTGGCGATCAAGAGTCCGGACAAAGAATGGAACGAAGCTGCGTTCGATCTGCTCATGGAGTCGAAGTCGCAGATCGAAGATGAACTCGGTTCGATGAAATGGGAACGCCTGGACGATGCAAAAATGAGCAGGGTGGTGGTGTCTCGACCAGGGCATATCGACAACTCGGATGAGGAGTTGGACGAGATCAGAACCTGGATGATCGAACACGTCACCAGGTTCCCGGGCACGTTCAAGCCCCACTTGGAGGCTGTGCTGGAAAGGATGCAGGAGAACGGCCAGACAACCTAAGCGCAACCGTTTTTTGCTACGAATCGGACTAAGCGAGGGGCTGATGCCCAGACAGTCCTACTTTGGACTATTCGCAGATACGCAACTGAGAGACTGCCGCTATTCCCTCCACAGTCCGAAGGTCAGCAAACGCCGTACGCGGCCCAGCACCTCCAGCCTTCCTCGCTCCCTTCGCAAGTCGTCCAGAGTCTTCATCCGCCAACCCAGATGGACTCTCTTCTCCGACAGGTGCATCGGTGAGTTCGCTGGCGGCAGCGTCAGGCCTTGCTCGTCGATCATTGCAATCTCGAGCTCCATGATCCGTTCCCTCGTCCTTGCGCGGTCGAGCTTCGTGCCAACCTCGCGCCGCACCTCCAACGTCCGCCACTCGTTCACCAGGGTCCACGCATCGCCGTAGACCTCCTCGTCGTCCTGGGCAGGCTCACGGGTCACCAGTTCGGGATATTCTCGCCTTGACTCGATCACCGTGCCACGTCGCCCGCGTCCGCCGGGGGCTAACGCATCGCTCCCGCCATCTCTAGTAACTCCCACGTGCCTGATCAGACGCTCGACCAGACGCGTCGTCCGAGCGTGCTCCTTGCCCAGCGTCTGGACATCACCCCGTACTGCTTCGACAGCTCCTCTCATCTCCTCCTCGAACGCTTCCAGCCGTCGACGCAACTCCTCTTGGTCCCGCCGCTCCCGTGACTCTGACGTACAGTCCCCTTCCACCAGGGCTCGCTCCAACGCCTCGCGCGCCCTGCCCGACAGGACTCCCGACCTCACGCTTGCAGCCACGGTTCTTCGGTCTATCCCCAACATTCTTGCCGCGCCCTTGTTTCCTCTGTCCCGCACCAACTCATTGAGTAGCGACATGAGCCGCAGATGGTGAACGTCTGCCACGTATCTGCTCTTTTGCACCAATTTCCTCCGATTTTCCGGCTCTTTTGTCAAAGCGGGGAGAAACCTCCAGCTACGGCTCTTGCGCCCAGGCCCCGTTCTTTCAGGGGTACAAGATGCACTTTCCAGGTATGCCCAATGTACCCGCCCTCATCGTGGGCAGGGGTACAAGATGTACTTTCCAGCTACGCCCGATGTACCCCCCGTCCGGAACGGGGACTCAAGTCCGGCTGTTCACTTTTTCCTGTAGGGGGAAGCCTTCCGCGCCTGCGCCGCCGCGTTCCCGTCCCATCACGCCTTCTCACAAAAAGCTCGATTCTCTGTACACGGTAATGACACCACAGGAGACCCCGTCCGGTGAATGCCTCGTAGGGCGTACACGCGTGTACGCCTCACAGGGCATTACGGCGGGAGATTTCATCGTTCACACTCGTTTGCCGGAGCGTCGGCAGATGGTGACGGCGCGGAACGCAGGGAGGCCGCTACATGGCGCTGCAATCGAGAACAAACACCGGACGCACGAGGCGGCTTGCACCTCTTCTCGTGTCGCTGCTTCTGTCGACGCTCCTGTTCGTCGCGTCCGTTGGAACGCTCGTGGCTCAGGGGTCCGGCGTCTCGCTGGTCAACGAGAGCGCGAGGTTCGTCGAGCGCAACAAGGAGGGTGGATTCGTCGCCCGCCCGGTGTTCGACCGGCCTCTGGCCTTCCTCGCCTACGCCGTTCGCGACCCCGACACCGGCGAGTGGCTCACCGGCGTCACGCAGGTGCACGGAGGCGAGAAGAGGCTGAGCCACGGCTGGGAGCGGTCGTGGGAGTACCCCGGCCACGACGACCAGCCTGAGCTCGACCCCGAGCGCGTCTACGTGCTCTTCATGATGGCGGCGGAGACGACCCCCGGCGAGCCTGACCGCTTCCACGTCGTGATCCCGGCCCACGAGCCGACCGGCCTGTGGGACCGGGTGATCGGAGCCTTCGACCCCTCGCGCTGGGCGCGGGCCTTCGCCCGCTGGGTGATCGAGGGAGTGCACGGGACGCTGTGCGGCGTCGTGGAGAAGGCGAGCGGCGCGAACGCCGACGAGTGCCGGGGAGGCTAGGCCATGAGCGACATCCTCACCGGGACTCCCGCGGATCTGACCTACGCCAACGAACTGGTGCGTCAGGCGTGGACGGTCGTGTGGGCCGTCACGTCCGGAGCGCTGGTCGTGATCGTCGGCTGGATGGGGCTGAGTCTCATCATGAGCGAGCACGTGGGAGGCCGCAGCGCCGGATGGCGTGAGATGTTTCCCCGGCTCGTGCTGGGGCTGGTGGCGGCAGCCACGTCCCTATGGTGGTGCTCCCTGGTGATCGAGGTCGCGGCGGGGGTGTCGGGATTCGTGGCGGAGTCGCTCGAGGTAAACCCCGGCGACCTGCTCAGGGCTCCGCTGCAAACGCTGCTCACGGCCGTCGAGTCTGGGAGCGTCGGAATGGCGCAGCTCATGGCCCTGCTCTACCTGGTCTACGGGTTCTTCGTGCTCTACGTCCTGGTGCAGATGATCGTGCGCCTCGCGCTGATCGACCTGCTACTGGCCCTCGCGCCGATTGCGCTAGGCCTCTGGATATTGCCGCACACGGCGGGCTGGGGCAGGCAGTGGCTGCGGATGTTCATGACGACGGTCTTCCAGCAGGCCGTGCAGCTCATCGCTCTCGCGCTGGGATTCGGATTCCTGGAGCAGTTCGCCGAGATTGCGGCCTTCGAGCCGGTGCAGGACCTGATCTGGAAGCTCCTGATGTCGCTGGCGTTCGTCTACCTGGCGACGCGGGTGCCGTCGATGCTCGGACAGGCGGGCACCTTCGACGCGTGGCTGAGCACGCTCTACTTCGGCATGTCTCTGCCGGGATCGATGATGCGGTCGATGAAGTCGGTCGGACTGATCGCCGGAGGAGCGGCAGCGGGACCGGGTGGGATGGCGGTTGGAGCGGTGGCTGCGACCGCGGGCGTCTCGGCGGTTGCGGGCACGGTCAACTCGGCGGCCTCGATGGCTACCCCGTCAGCCGGAGGAGGCGGTACAGGAGCGCCGAGGAGCGGCGGCGAGTAGCGCAAGGGGACCAACAGCACGAGACCGAAAGTCCAGGCGAGAACATCGTCCGGTATCGAGAGGAGAAGAAAAACGAAATGGAACAGATCACGCAGACGATTTCGAACCTGGTGGGCATGCTCCTAGGGGCGGTCGGGGCAGTGGGCGTCGGGTTTTTCGTATACGGGGCCTACCTCTATCTGACGGCGAGCGGAGCTCCGCACCAGATGGAGCGGGGCAAGAGCGCCATGATGACAGCGATCGCGGGCGTGGTGCTTGCGATGCTGGCCTACGGCGTCATCGAGCTGGTGATGAACGCCGTGGTCGATCCGGCGGTCGAGGTCGAGCTGCCGCAGCCCACGCAGGAAGATTCCGGTGGTGAGAGCGGTGATGCCGGCGAAGGTGAAAGTACCAGCTAAGCGGACTGAAAGGAGAAAAAAGAATGAGAGAACACGAGGTGCCGACTCATGTGCAGGCCGAGGACAGGGTTCTTCTGTGGTTCTCGTTTCCGCAGATCGTGGCGATCACGGCGGTCTGCGCGTTGTCCTACGGCGCGTACAGCTACGCGCCCGTAGGACCTACGGGCGCACGGATCGGGCTGTCCGTCGTCTTCGGAGTCGTGGGAATCGCCGGGATCGTGGGCAAGGTTGGAGGCAGGAGCCTGCCGCTCGTTGCCGCAGACCTTCTCAGGTACCGGCTGGGGGGGAGGCTCTATGCCGGTCCCGTTTCCGGATTGACGCGCAGCGAACCGCCGCCTGTTCCCGAGAACGCTCCCAACCCCCTGACGATGGTGGCCCGGAGAGCCGGGAGTGGCTCTCGCAGGATGCGGTTGATGGCGAGGCGCGGGCAGGCCGGGATGCGTCGCAACCGGGGACGGCGGCCCTTCCGACTTCACATGTGGTTCGGCAAGGGCCGAAGGCCCTTACCGACGAAAGGCGCATTGGTGGCGCGTCTGGGCGACGGGGGAAAAACCCTCAGGGCGCGGTGGGCAAAGTCCCGCGATCACGTCTCTCGCGGGGTGCGGTCCAGAGTCAATGAGGTGGTCGGCAGTCTGTCTTCCCCGGTCTTCCGGCGTACGCAAAATATCCCCGACGTGCAGACGGAGAAGGAAGACGAGCGGAAGCTCCCCGCTCTCCCCGCCAAGACCCGAGAGCAGAGCGCTCCAGCACCCACCACGCCATACAAGAGATCGGGCCGCCGCAAGAGACGAAGGAAGGGCCGCGGATCAAGGGAGCGGCGACCGGAACGAAAGCTCGTGGGGGTCGTGCTGGCGTTCCTCGCCCTCACCATTGCCGCCATCGCGACTCCGCAGACGGTGCAAGCGGACGGGCACTGGCTCGACGACATCGACTACGAACCCGCCGAGCCCGTGCCGGGACGTCGGCTCTACTTCGAGGGCCTACACGTATCGAATGACCGAGCCGACGTCGCGCTCAGGGCGGCCACCGACCTGAAGCTGCGGGTGCGAGCCTACGGTGGGAGGGGAGGCAGCGCGTTGCGCTTCTTCGGCATCGCCAACGTCGCAGAGGGCGAGGCCATCTCCTACTCTCTGCCCCTGTCGGGCGAGCGCCCGTCCCTCACCTTCTCTTGGGAGGACGGAATCGGACAGGCGGGCGCGTTCGCCATCGAGGGAGCGCAGCTCCCCTTTCCGCTGCCTGAGATCGGCGGTGAGATATGCGACCTACGTATCACTTCCCTGGATTGGACGCTCGGAGCCATCGAGGGAGCGGTCGAGTCCGAGTGCGCGGTCGCCGTCGAGGAACTCGTCGAGCTCCAGACGGTGGCGGGACACGAGAACGTCACCGAAACGGCGGTGATGGAGGCCGAGGTTACTGCTGTAGCTGGGACGGTAGCCGTCATGTCCGGCGCGTCGCACGCGAGCGTCCCGTTCGTGCCTGACGGCGAAACGACCTTTTCCCTTCCGGTCGCAACCGGCGAGGCAATTCACCCAGTGACCATCGGCGTTGATATGGAGGCCGCCCTCAGCGTCCCGATTCCCCCGCTCGTGACGCTCACGCACAGCCCGCAGAGGGCCGAGAACCGCACCGAGACGGTGACACTGCTGAGGCCTGGGACGACCGAGACCGTGAGCGAGACGGTGACGGTGACGCACGACGACGGGACGCGGACCCAGCACGTCGTATCGGCCACGCTTTCGATACCGAGCAGGACGGTCTACCGCGACGTGACCTTGACCATTTTGCACCCGGAGCGGGTCGAGGCGGAGGTCGCCGAGCGCGAGCCGATGACCCCGGTCAGGCAGGAGAGGCTGTCGCTGCACGCGAGCGTCGGGTCCGACGATCCCTACGCGGTCTTCACTCCTCCGCAGCCCGAACCGGAGCCGGAGAGAGCCGATCAGAGCCCCCTTACCGACGAGGAGGCGAATATTTTGTTCGATCTCTGGGGATGGGGGAGGCCGTGGTAAGGCGTTTAACGACACTGGCGGCCTCCGTCCTCGCGGCGCTCGTCTCACTGGGGGCTTCGCCTGCTGAGCTTGAGATGCTTCACGCCTTCGACGAGGCGCTGTCGGGGATGGCCTACGCCGCGTCCGGCCTGTCGTTCTTCGCCATCGTGTGGGCGGGGTTCATGCTGATGGCGGACGGGAGCGACGAGCGCGGATCGGCCACTGCGAAACGCGCCGTGATCGGAGCGGTCGTCGGGCTGGTGCTCGTGCTGTCAGCCAAGGGCGTGGCCCTCGCGCTGCGCGGCGGAATCGTGCCCATCCCGTAGAGCCGAGGAGTAAAGAGACTTGAAACCGACATCCACATCGAAGGAACGACTGGCGTCTGTTCTTAACAGACTGCGTGGTCTCGCGTTCCGGCTCGGCATTGGCCGGTTCATGAAGAATGAATTGTCTACCTCACAGCCGGTCGCCGAGGCGAAGCCGCCTCCGGAGTTGTCGCCCTTCTTCATGGTTTCGCACATGGAGGACGACGCCATCGTGCGGCTCGACGGGGTGAAGGTGGCGGCGTGCGAGGTGATGGGTGTCGAGATCGACGAGCCGAAGCTCGGAGCCTTCGCGGGGGCGCTCAACGCCTGCGACTTCCCCTTCCAGCTCCTGATCAGACAGCACCCGCCGCGCCTCGGCGCACTGAGAGACAGGCTCAAGGAGACCCAGCCGTCCGAACTGCCCCCGCAGACGAGAGCGGCCTCTGAGTCGCTCCAGCGTCTGCTCGGAGACCTTGAGTCCCGCGACGGCATCCTCGACCGGCGCTTCTACGCCGTCTGCGAGTCCGGGCACGTCGACGAACTGCGCGGGTTGCTTGCGCGAGCGGGACTGTCCGTCCACGCCCTGAGCGACCGCCAGCTACGAATGTTCTTCGTATCGACGGCCCTGGGCGGCTCGCCAGCCGAGTTCGACGGGAACGAAGAGATCGAGGTCGAGGTCAACCGTCGTGATATGAATATCGGCGATACTCTCGTCCGCTCGCTGCACCTCGGCAAGTGGCCCCGGTCACTTGCTCCCGGCTTCCTGCAGGGGCTGATGGCGGCGGGAGCACCGATGGACCTGTCCATTCACCTCGGGCCGATACCGCCCGAGCAGGCGGCCCGCACCCTTGAGTGGCAGAAGGTCAAGTTCGAGTCGGCCCAGTCCCTGTCGCTCAAGCGTGGGCGGACGATGTCCCCGGAGGCGGAGATCGCGTTGGAGGACGTGACGCGCCTGCGCGACGAGGTGCAGCGCGGACGGGAACGGCTGTTTCACGCATCCCTGTCGGTCACCCTCCACGCGCAAGACGAGGACTCCTTGAAAGAAATAACCCAGCGGGCGAAGGGTCACTTCGCAGCCACCCTCGGGAAGCTGGACAACCTCGCCTTCCGCCAGCGCGATGGTTTCTTGTCCGGGCTACCACTCGGACTGAACGCCGTGGCGGTGTGGAGGACGCTGGACACTTCCAGCCTTGCGCGGCTCTTTCCCTTTTCTCCGCCCGACCTCGACACCCGGAGCGGCACCCTCTACGGCATCGACATGCGCGCCTGTTCCCCGGTGGTCTACGACCCCTGGGACGGGTCGCACCTCAACGCGAACACGGCGGTATTGGCCCGCTCCGGCTCGGGCAAATCGTTCTCGACCAAGCTCGGCGTGCTCAGAGGCCTGACGCGCGGCGTCACCGCCTACGTGATCGACCCGGAGGGAGAGTACGCGGACATGGCCCGCGCCGCGGGCGGCAGAGTCCTGTCTCCCGGAGTTCCCGGAGAGGGCATGAACCCCTTCGTCATCGACAAGGGAGACTCCGAGGAGCTTCTCCAGCGCATCGGCAGTCTGCGACGCCTCATCGAGGTGATGGTGGGTGAGCGTCTTTCCGCCGAGCGGCGAGCTTCGCTCGACCACGCCCTTGCGGGCTACTACGCCCGTCCCCGCGATAGAACCGGTTTCCTCGATTTCTACAAATATCTTCAAGAGGACGAGGCGGGAGACCCGGCCCTGGCAAGGCTGCTCCGGCCATTCGCCACCGGGAGCCTGAGACACCTGCTCTCCGACGAGGGAGACGACCTCCTCGGCAACGAGGCCCTCGTCACCGTCTTCGACCTGCGATTGTTGGAACCGGAACTGCGGCCCGCAGCCGCGATGGTCTGCACCGAGACGGTGTGGGCCGCCGCCGCGCAGGACCCAAAGCCCCGCCTACTGGTCGTAGACGAGGTGTGGAGCATCATGCAGCACCCCGAGGGCGCTGCCTTCCTCGTGTCGGTTGCCAAGCGGGCCCGCAAGCACCGGCTGGGTCTCCAGTTCATCACGCAGGACGTCCAGGACCTTCTGTCCGAGGACTCTTCGAGAGCGATCACGGGACACAGTGGGCGCGCCCTCCTCCAGAACGCCGCCTTCAAGCTCCTGCTCCAGCAGGATGCCGCGGCGATCAGCACCGTGGGAGACGCCTTCGACCTGCCGGAGGACCTCCAGCGATGGCTTGTCTCCTGCCCTCGCGGAGACGGACTCCTGATTGCACGTGGACAAAAGTTCCCGGTACGCATCGAGGCGACCCCGGAAGAGACGGCGGTAATCGAGTGGCGGCCCGGCTATCACAGATAGCCGTATAGGGAAGGACCCAGACCATGAAACAAAGCCTGATCAGACGACTCTTCGGCGACGGCGAGGAAAAAGAACCCGTCCTTCTGGCGGTCACGCCTCCGCGCACGGGGGAGCGAACGCTCCTCGGCGTCGAGAACATGCTCGCCTCCATCGCCGTGCCGGAGCCGTTCTCCCTCGAGCTTGCGGGCGACGCCGACGGGGTGACCCTCATGGCCCGATGCCTCGACGAGCAGGCCGTCAGGGCCCAGCTGTCCGCACACTATCCCCAGGCCCGCATTCACGTGGTCTCCGAAGAGGACGACCCGCTGGGTCTCGACGAGGGTGAGCAGGCGTGGAGCATGTCCCTCCGGTCGAACGGGCCAGACTACGCGCCGCTCAGGGTCTTCAGGGACGACGACCTGCTCGACCCCGGCTCCGATCCACTCATCGCCCTGATGGGAGCCCTGTCAGACCTGAAGGACGGCGAGCGCGTCGTGGCGCGTCTGCTGCTCCGCTCCCTCGGCCCCGACTGGGCGGAGGCCCACCAGGACAAGGGACACAGGCGCGCCGTGCCGGAAAAGCAAGAGTCGTCGTACACCGGACAGGCCCGCGCCCACCGCACCGACGGCGTTACGATGGCCGTCCTCGGAGCGGCGGTCATGGTAGGTCTCAAAGGCTACCTGTGGGTGCGGGACGGCGAGGCCTGGAAGGCCGTTCTCATGGGCGCTGGAATCTCCTTAGCCCTTGCCGTTGGAGGCTGGGCCTGGCATCGCTGGAAGAAAGCTCACTCCCGCGTCCACGACCCCATTCAGATACGCGAAAAAGTCTCGCGCATCGCCTTCGACGCCGAGATCGAGATCGTCGCCGTCCTGCCCGCAGGAGACCGGCTTAAACGAGCGAGCGAACTCCTCGAACAGGTGGCGTCGGCCTACCGCCACTACGACAACCCCGCAGGAGCGAGGTTCGACGCCGGCAAGGTCAGGCCCGCCGACCCCGCCGTCTCCCTACATCCCGCAGGCCCCGGACTCTTCGGCGGGCGTAGCATCCTCGGAGTCCGCGAGGTCGCCTCCCTGTGGCACCCGCCGGGAGCGCGGGATGAGACACCCCTCGTGGAACGTTCGGGAGCCAGGACGCTCTTGCCCTCTGCCCGAGGCGTGAAGGGAGGAGCCCTTGTGGGCAATGCCTCTGCGGGAACACTACGCGAAATCCATTTCCCCGGCGACCTGCTCAGGAGGCACCACCTCTACGTCGCGCGTACACGCATGGGCAAGTCCACGCTCATGCAGCACATCGTCGCGCACAAGCTGCGCGAGAAGGCGGCGGGCAGGGACGGCGACGCCATCGTCGTCGTCGATCCCCACGCCGACCTCGTGTCCGGACTGCTGGAACACGTCCCCCTTTCCCTCGCGGACGGGGTCCGCCTCATCGACCTCGCCGACCGGTCCGGCGCTCCCGGCATCAACCTGCTCGACACCCGCGTCTTCGCGGACCGCGATCGCACCGCCGACTCTGTGGTGCGCGTTGCGCGAGGGCTCTGGGACCAGTGGGGGCCGAGGATGCAGTCGATCCTCGAACAGACCGTAAAGACCCTCCATGAGGCCAACGAGTCCATGGACGAAGAGGAGCAGTACACCATCCTCGACGGCCTGAAGCTCCTGTCGAACGACCCGTTCCGCAACAAGCTGTTGGAGAAGCTGAACGATTCGTATCTCATCGAGTGGTGGGAAAGGGATTTCAAGAACTGGCACCGCCAGTACAAGGCCGAGGCTCTCGCGCCGGTGCAGACGAGGCTCTCCTATTACGCCTCGTCCAAGAGGGCCAGGGCCATCCTCGGCCAGTCGCGCTCCACCATCGACCTGCGCAAGACCATCCTTGGCGGCGGGATACTCTTCGTCTCCACCGCGCAGGGGAGCGTGGGCAGGGACGTGGCAGCCCTCGTAGGCGCGTCGCTCCTGAACCTCGTGGACGCCGTGATCCGCGAGCAGGGCGACGTGCCGCCTGAGAAACGACGAGGAGCTCTGGTGGTAGTCGATGAGATGCAGTCGATGCCGGGCGTGGACTACGAGTCGATGCTCAGCGAGCTCGGCAAGTTCGGCGCGTCGTTCATCCTCGCCACCCAGAGCCTCGCAAAGCTCGACGACCTGTCCCCCACGATGCGGGACACGATCCTCGCGAACGTCGGGTGCCTTGCGGTCTTCCAGGTGGCCGCCTCGGACGCCCGGCACCTCGTCTGGGAGCTCGGCAAGGAGCGCGTGACCGAGGACGACGTGACGTCGCTTGCGGTGCACCAGTGCTACGTGCGGGCGACGGTGGGAACGGAGCGTATGCCCGCCTTCTCCATGACCGTCAGAAAGCCCAACTCCGGAAATCCCTATACGGCGGAGCTCATCCGCCGGATCGCCGCCGAGTACACCCCCGATGCAGAGGATGACGAGGAGCGCAGGAAGCGCGTCCAGAGGTTCAAGGACGGCATGAAGGCCCTGAGGGACGCCGAGGCCGCGCCCGATAAGGAGGAGAGCGCCGCCGAACAACCTTCGGGATCAGGGAACAAGAAGCGTCGCTCGAAGTGGGATAAAGCAGTTGAGAAAGACGACCGAGACACTGAGAACGAGGAGAGCGCCGAATGAAGCCAGATGGATGCCTATACGAAACACTTCGCCTCTTGGCGTCGATGCCCTTCCTCGATCGCCTGGAGATGGCCGCCGTTTCGGGGTGGTCGCGTGCGGCTGTCTACGAGGCCGTGAGGGAGCTGGAGGACGAGGGGCTCGCGGCCCCTGTCCCTTACGCGACCGACTTCACCCCGCTCACCGCGCGGTACTATCTCACCGCGGAAGGAGTGCGCCGCCTCGCGAGAGAGGGGGCAGTGTCCCTCGACGACCTGCTGCGCTCCCGTCCCGTCTCCCTCCAGTGGCGGGCCGTCATGCTCAAGCGCCTCGACGCCGTCGCCGTCGTCTACCGGCTCGTATCGGCGGTCGCCGAGGTCAACCGCCTTGAGCGCTTTCAGTGGTACCGGGCACTCCCAATGGATGCCGCCATAGAGCTCCCTGACCAGAGGACAGTCGCCGTCGTGAGATGGGGACGCACCCAGGACAGGACGGCGTTCTCGA
The DNA here is from genome assembly GCA_963662435.1 of Dehalococcoidia bacterium. Classification (GTDB taxonomy): domain Bacteria; phylum Chloroflexota; class Dehalococcoidia; order Lucifugimonadales; family VXLM01; genus VXLM01. Next base: position 1,547,019 of record OY759598.1, read on the forward strand.
AGCGGATGCGGAGGGTTCTGGAAGGACCTTTTCCCGGTGGATTCCTCATGATCGTGTCCGACGACGTGCGGCTCAGGCACGCGCGCAGGCTGCTCTCCGGCGCTCCCGTTCCCGTCTTCCTGGCCGTGGAAAGCGACGCGGCGGCCGCAGGCCCGGTCGACTCAATATGGAGTCTTCTCGCATCCGGCGAGGCCGTCGACCTTCGGACGGTTATACAGGAGATACGTCCGGGCTCCGATCTTCCGGAGGAGCCGCCGCTCTCGCGGGTATCGCTTCCCTGGGACATGCCTGCAGGCGGTCCGGGGAGTGATCTGCCCGACCACGTTCTGCCCGCCATCCTCAAGTCTGCCGAGAAAAGAGCGCTCGACCTGCTCTCGGACTGGCCCTGGATCACCTTGAAGAATCTAGCAGACCTGCTGAACGTATCGGAGTCGAGGGCCTCTCAGGTGGTGAGCGGACTCGAAGATTTTCGAGTGGTGGCGCGTCTCGCTTCGGGGAGCCGCACCCGGCTCGTTCTCACCGACCGGGGACTCGCCGTCCTTGCACACAGGGACCGCGCCTCCCTCGCAATCGCCAAGAAACGCTGGAGCCTCGAGCCGAGCGACCCGGACGCCCCACTTGACTGGAGAAACCTCTCAGGTTCGAGGAGCAAGCAGCTGCTCAGGAACGTCGAGCACACCGGCGGCGTCCACGCCTTCGTCGCCGCCCTCGCGGAGCAGTCCCGAGCACTGGAATGGGAGATCGCGCAGCTCGACCCGCCGCACCGCGCTTCAAGGTATTTTCGTCATGAAGGCAGCCTGCGATCCGTCCAGCCCGACGCCTTCGGCGTCCTCCGAAGGGGCCGCGCCGTCTGGCCGTTCTTCCTGGAGTGGGAACGCCGCGCCGTGCGACCGGCAACCATGGCGTCACGCATCGCACCCTACCTGCGCTACTACGCCTCACACCGGCCCGCCGACGATCACGGCCAGAGGCCCGCCGTCCTCGTCGTCTTCCACGACGACCTCGCTGCTACGCGCTTCCTCCGCGTGGTGCGGGAGGAGACGGACAGGACGGGAGTCACGCTCCCCCTTTGGGTCTCCCACCGAGGACTCATGGAGAGGGCCGGGCCGCTAGGACCCGCATGGCTCACACCCGACGAATACGAACCCACCCACGCCGCGCCCGCGCACCCGTAGAGAGGTCTTTTTTGAGACATGCAACATCACGAATCACACGAAACATGCGAAACACACGGAATCAACAGGTCAAAAAACTCGCGGAGACCCCGGCGACGGGCAATAGTCCGCCTCGATGCGCGAGCCCTCTGGGACAGGCTCGACACGCTGAACCGCTCCCAGAGATGGCTCGCCCGAAAGATCGGCGTCAGCCCGGGATACCTTTCCATGCTGATTGGGGAGGGACGGGCTCCCTCGGGACGCATCCGACGGCGGATGCAGAGGGCGCTCGGAGTCGAGGACTTCGGCGAGCTGTTCACCCTGGAGGAGTGCAATGACGAGTAACGAACCCACCCTGAACGACGGCCGTACGAACGGACTCACCGTACGAGGCCGCCCGGCTCCATACCTGAGCGCGGTGCTGCCCGACGACTTCGGACGCCGCATCGAGATGCTCAAGGAGGCCACCGGCCTTACCTGGACAGGCTTCGCCCAGGTACTCGGAGTCGACCGCAGGCAGGTGCTCAGGTGGCGCAAGGGCATCGAGCCCAGCGGGGGAGCCATGCGCGCCCTCTTCCAGCTCGCGAGCTGGATCGACGGCGGATCCGACATCCTCGGAGACAACGGTCTCCAGATGGCCCTCTGGAGGGACTAGAACCATGCCCCGGCAACGACATCACTACCCGAGAGTCGAGTCCGCCTTCCCCGACGACTTTCCGCGGTGCCTTGAGCGATTCATGGAGGCTGCCGGACTGTCGGCGAGCGAACTGGCCCGCCGGTTGGGAGTCAGTACGAACACCGTCAAGCGGTGGAGGAACGGGGTTCGTCCCACCTCCGAGCATCTCATAGCGCTTAAGGAGTTCGCGGACAGTCTCAACCTCGGGCACATGTTGCCCCTGGGGAGGGACCGGCGTCCTAGGCTCCCGGGCTTCTGAGGAGTAGAGGGCTTCCTCTAGTCCCTCGCAGGTGAATATGACGATTGCATACCGCTCGCACTGAAGGACTTCGGACCGGGTTCCCATCGAAGCCCGCCGTTCCGAAAAAGTGCGACCAAGGGCGGCTCCCGAAGAAAAACCGACAGGGTGAGCGTAGGAGTCCCGTGCGCTCTGCGCTCAGGGCGTGGAATACCAAGAACGGTGATACATGAAGGACGTAAACGGACAAAACAAGCCGAGAAACTCCTGCGCCGACTCCCAGGAACTGACGGTGGTAGGGATCGACTACAACGTTGGCCCGAACGCCGAGGACAGGCTCTGGCGGATCTTCACCATCCTCCTCAGGCACGCCAACAGGGACAGGCAGGCCACGACGAAGAAGGACGCTCACATCGACGCTGTGAATTGCAAAAACCATGCCGGGGAGGAAGCCTGATGCAGTCCGGCCCGACCCTAACCGTCATCAGTCTCGGCGGTGGAGTTCAGTCCTCGGTCATGGCGCTCATGGCAGGAGAAGGAACCTTAGGATCACTACCCGACTGCGCTATCTTCGCCGATACACACTGGGAGCCGCCCAGCGTCTACGATCACGTCGAGTGGCTCAAGGATCAACTTCGATTCCCCTCTATGTCGTAGACAAGGAAAGAAGCCTCCGAGAGGACGTGAAGGCCCTCACAAACCACTCCGGCTCCAACAACTACGTGGATATTCCCGTCTATATGAAGGGAAGAGACGGAGAGAGAGACGGCATCGGACGCCGGCAGTGCACCACCAACTACAAGATCAGCCCCATACACAACAAGATACGTGAACTGCTTGGGCTGCGAAAAGGGCAACGGGTCCCGTCAGGCACGATGGTCGAGCTGTGGCTCGGCATCTCAACCGACGAGGCCGTCCGCATGAAGGACTCACGTGACCGGTGGGTGACGAACCGCTACCCCTTGATCGAGACGGGGATGTCCCGACAGGACTGCATCGACTGGTGAACAGCCCGCTACGACAGGCCCTTGGAGCGATCAGCTTGCGTCGCCTGCCCGTTCCAGTCCCGGCGGCGGTGGGTCGAGACGAAACATCGATGGCCGGAGCTGTTCGCCGAGGCGGTGGAAATCGACGTGAAGATGCGAGACGGACTCGCCTTCGCTAAAGAACCGTACCTGCATTCCTTGCGGATGCCTCTGGACGAGGCCGTCGCTCTTGACGAGGCGAAGCTCGGAGGCGAAGAGCAAAGGGACAGGTTCGGTAATGAGTGCGAGGGGCACTGTGGAGTGTGAAAGAACCGACGGAGCGACGGTAGAGGTGTCACCACTCGGCGGGTTTGGTGAGTACGCCAGCTTCGTCCCTCAGCGCTTTAAGAAGCAAGTTCCACTCGGACGTATTTGGGAAATGAGTAGAGGAGTTGAGAATGAACGTGAATGACAGATTGCTAAGACGTCGACAGGTTGAGGACATCACTGGTCTAAGTCGCTCGTCAATCTATCGGTTGATGAGGAACGGAGAATTCCCGTCACCCGTGAGGGTCGGCCCATCCGCCGTCAGGTGGAAGGCGAGCGATATCAGGGCCTGGTTAGAGTCGCGGCCACCGGCGACCGGTGAGTCCGAGCCGACAAACTCCACTTGGACTTGCCGGGTTGACCGGAATCCCTAGTCGTAGGGGTGCAATTCATACCCTGTACCCAACGCAACTCGGCGGGTTACTCAGTCTGCCGTCTTCGGCGTAAGGTCTATCCCCGCGTGTGCGGGGGAACCATGGCTCGCTTAGGGCGTCCTCCGGCCAAGTCCGGTCTATCCACGCGTGGGCGGGGGAACCGGATCGTCAGCACAAGCGCAGCATGGTTCGCCCGGTCTATCCCCGCGTGTGCGGGGGAACCTCCAGAGAACAGTAGCGCCAACCCCGCCAACAAGGTCTATCCCCGCGTGTGCGGGGGAACCCGTTCGATGGTAAGGTGGGGGGCATACTTGCCCGGTCTATCCCCGCGTGTGCGGGGAAACCACGTGCAGTCTCCCCTGAATGACGTGTGCGACGGGTCTATCCCCGCGTGTGCGGGGAATCGGGTATGCAGGTTGTAAGGTCGGCGTGTCCTAGGGTCTATCCCCGCGTGTGCGGGGGAACCAGTGTTATGCACATTAAGCCCACGCTTGGCTGGGGTCTATCCCCGCGTGTGCGGGGGAACCGGTGCGAGCTCGTGATCTTCGCGAATGTCAGGCGGTCTATCCCCGCGTGTGCGGGGGAACCCCAGGGAGCGACCGCGGTCGACCTGTGCGACGGGGTCTATCCCCGCGTGTGCGGGGGAACCCGGGGGGGACCCAAAATCTTCTGGTCACTTCGGGGTCTATCCCCGCGTGTGCGGGGGAACCTTTCGTAGACACTACAGTCCAAGACGGGGATCAGGTCTATCCCCGCGTGTGCGGGGGAACCTTGCACGTGTCCTCGATGGGTTCATTCGCCGGGGGTCTATCCCCGCGTGTGCGGGGGAACCCGTTCGAACAATCCGAATCCGGTCTCGTTGTCGGGTCTATCCCCGCGTGTGCGGGGGAACCATAGCATCTGAGAGGGTGATGCCCTCTTGCTGAGGTCTATCCCCGCGTGTGCGGGGGAACCTACGGAGCCGCCCACCTACACTCTAGGCTAGGAGGTCTATCCCCGCGTGTGCGGGGGAACCTCAACATTCTGTCTATAGGCATTCTCCCATTGCGGTCTATCCCCGCGTGTGCGGGGGAACCGTTTTGCCGTCAGCTTGCCGCGCAAGAACGTAGGGTCTATCCCCGCGTGTGCGGGGGAACCACGATGGCTGTTCCGACATTCCAGTACATAGCGGGTCTATCCCCGCGTGTGCGGGGGAACCGAAAAGCCTCCGGGACTCTGGGGGGCTACGCTCGGTCTATCCCCGCGTGTGCGGGGGAACCGGGTCATTAGTCCTCTTTCTCCCAAATATCGAGGGTCTATCCCCGCGTGTGCGGGGGAACCTATTAGCCATGTAGATGCCTTGCTCTTCCCTGAGGTCTATCCCCGCGTGTGCGGGGGAACCGGGGGAAGGGGATAAATCGGTATTTCAGGGAGAGGTCTATCCCCGCGTGTGCGGGGGAACCATGTCCAGCGGGGGAGCGCGTGTGCTCCCTGTAGGTCTATCCCCGCGTGTGCGGGGGAACCTACGACTACGGCATGGTAGGCGCTACCGTAGCGGGTCTATCCCCGCGTGTGCGGGGGAACCCAGGGTAAAAGGTAGTAAACCACTACCTAGCCCGGTCTATCCCCGCGTGTGCGGGGGAACCATTGAGAACGCCTAGTGAGGCGTGAATCAGGCAGGTCTATCCCCGCGTGTGCGGGGGAACCCAGGGTAAAAGGTAGTAAACCACTACCTAGCCCGGTCTATCCCCGCGTGTGCGGGGGAACCATTGAGAACGCCTAGTGAGGCGTGAATCAGGCAGGTCTATCCCCGCGTGTGCGGGGGAACCTCAACGTATGCGGGGGATTCTCCGTGCTCATGCGGTCTATCCCCGCGTGTGCGGGGGAACCGATCCGGAGTTCATCGTTGTGCTGTGGCGGATCGGTCTATCCCCGCGTGTGCGGGGGAACCAGCCAAGTTGATGCCTTATCCCTACCGGAAGCGGGTCTATCCCCGCGTGTGCGGGGGAACCAGCGAGGTCGCGCCCGAACTCCCCCTCGTCCACGGTCTATCCCCGCGTGTGCGGGGGAACCATGTTGGAGTCGAGGTCTGGGGCAATTACAACGGGTCTATCCCCGCGTGTGCGGGGGAACCTGTTTCGGGTTCGTGTTCGCCTTGCTATCGTCGGGTCTATCCCCGCGTGTGCGGGGGAACCAAATAAGGGTAGCGCATAAGGGTAAAGCGATGCGGTCTATCCCCGCGTGTGCGGGGGAACCACCAGTAATGCAACTAGGCACAACCCCACAAAAGGTCTATCCCCGCGTGTGCGGGGGAACCGCGGCGGCCGGGGAGGCTAGCGTGTCACCGAAAGGTCTATCCCCGCGTGTGCGGGGGAACCATCGGCGGCATCCTGCTGACCGTCGGCCTGACGGGTCTATCCCCGCGTGTGCGGGGGAACCAGCGCCGTGAACAGCGAGTTGATAGCTCCCGGTGGTCTATCCCCGCGTGTGCGGGGGAACCGGCAGCACGTGATCGGAGTTACGCCTGGGCGAAGGGTCTATCCCCGCGTGTGCGGGGGAACCTTGTCGATCCTCGGATCGGAGGCGTGTGGCGTCGGTCTATCCCCGCGTGTGCGGGGGAACCAACCACGTAGATGCCTTATGCTTCCCCGAAGTGGGTCTATCCCCGCGTGTGCGGGGGAACCTCCTACTCTGTACCCTTGCCTTGCGTCGCTTGCGGTCTATCCCCGCGTGTGCGGGGGAACCTTCGTCCAGGCGGGGCCGGCGGCGACGCTGCCGGGTCTATCCCCGCGTGTGCGGGGGAACCAACGGAAGATAGGACAGGGCGGCGACTGGTGGCGGTCTATCCCCGCGTGTGCGGGGGAACCGACGAGCTTGAGGCGATAGCCAGAGGGGAGAAGGGTCTATCCCCGCGTGTGCGGGGGAACCCCAAGCTATGCCTTGCGGGTTGCCATTGTCCAGGGTCTATCCCCGCGTGTGCGGGGGAACCATAGCATGCGGACAGACTGGACACTCTACGATGGGTCTATCCCCGCGTGTGCGGGGGAACCTCGTAGGGGCTTGGGCTTGCCGCCCTGGTATTCGGTCTATCCCCGCGTGTGCGGGGGAACCACCTTCGCCCTCGTAACGCCTACTCGTTGAGCCGGTCTATCCCCGCGTGTGCGGGGGAACCATTCCCGCCCCTGTACACCGCGTTATCTCTCGAGGTCTATCCCCGCGTGTGCGGGGGAACCCAAGGTCCAACAAGCGCCAGCCACGTCAGCTAGGGTCTATCCCCGCGTGTGCGGGGGAACCGGCGATTGTGATGGATGTAAGAAAGCATGGAGCGGTCTATCCCCGCGTGTGCGGGGGAACCACGGTTTGAGAACGCTACGGGCAGCCGAAAGGCGGTCTATCCCCGCGTGTGCGGGGGAACCGAAGTAGCGTTGAACGCCATTGCTACGCCTGTCGGTCTATCCCCGCGTGTGCGGGGGAACCGGCTCCATCGGTGGTCTTGGCACATCTGGTGCGGGTCTATCCCCGCGTGTGCGGGGGAACCGTGTTCTACGCTGCTCCGGTAACCGCGGGCAACGGTCTATCCCCGCGTGTGCGGGGGAACCGAGGAAGCCACAGACCGCGAGCCGCTCCTCACGGGTCTATCCCCGCGTGTGCGGGGGAACCGATATTAAGAGACCTTATAAGGGCGGAGAAGTAGGTCTATCCCCGCGTGTGCGGGGGAACCGGGTTCTCTAGCCACTACATGAGCGGCAGAGGCGGTCTATCCCCGCGTGTGCGGGGGAACCTTGTCGAGGAAGCACACGGCGCAGTATAGGTGGGGTCTATCCCCGCGTGTGCGGGGGAACCTGTAGCGTTGAATCCGAGTAGGTGTCGGAATACGGTCTATCCCCGCGTGTGCGGGGGAACCAGGTATGTAACCGGCAGGACGTAGGGCAGATACGGTCTATCCCCGCGTGTGCGGGGGAACCTATGGCGGCGTCTGATGGCAGTTCAGGGATGGCGGTCTATCCCCGCGTGTGCGGGGGAACCGCCATACCTCGGACATACTCAGAGACGCTATGCGGTCTATCCCCGCGTGTGCGGGGGAACCGTGTGCGGAGTCACATGGAGCGACTCGGTCTGGGGTCTATCCCCGCGTGTGCGGGGGAACCCCCAGCTCTCGGCCAAGGCCGACCAGAGCGACCGGTCTATCCCCGCGTGTGCGGGGGAACCAACCCGTGGCTCGGCGCCATCGCATGACGGGAAGGTCTATCCCCGCGTGTGCGGGGGAACCGACGTGTTCTTCGCGCGCCGGTCATGCGGATAGGGTCTATCCCCGCGTGTGCGGGGGAACCCGATCTCCTAGGTTACCGTGGCGGCGCTCTCGAGGTCTATCCCCGCGTGTGCGGGGGAACCTTCCGCACCGCGTACGTGGGCATGTGGCGAGGGGGTCTATCCCCGCGTGTGCGGGGGAACCTAGTTCGGTGTCCCTTCGGGTTGGTTTATGTGCGGTCTATCCCCGCGTGTGCGGGGGAACCACTCAGCCTGGCACATCTACTCAGCCTGGCACAGGTCTATCCCCGCGTGTGCGGGGGAACCGATCGAAGGCGTAACCGTCGTGGAGGAGGTAAGGGTCTATCCCCGCGTGTGCGGGGGAACCCAGTGGGGGCGCTGTGCGGTCCTATCACTGGCGGGTCTATCCCCGCGTGTGCGGGGGAACTTTTTGCTCATACCGCGGCCTTTCTCGCGAGCACGGTCTATCCCCGCGTGTGCGGGGGAACCGTGGTATGGCGGTGCTTGGCGTTCTGGCGGTGCGGTCTATCCCCGCGTGTGCGGGGGAACCTCTATGAGGGGTGTCGGGTGAAGGTGCGAGGTGGGTCTATCCCCGCGTGTGCGGGGGAACCGAGGTGGTAGATGATGGACAGGTTTCCTAGTAGGGTCTATCCCCGCGTGTGCGGGGGAACCTCGACCTGCTGGACGGAGTCGACCCTAACGAGCGGTCTATCCCCGCGTGTGCGGGGGAACCCTAGGCGGTGCTGGCACTATATCAGTTCGCCTCGGTCTATCCCCGCGTGTGCGGGGGAACCCTAGGCGGTGCTGGCACTATATCAGTTCGCCTCGGTCTATCCCCGCGTGTGCGGGGGAACCTATCCACTGTCCCCCCGCCCAGTCTATCCACTGGGTCTATCCCCGCGTGTGCGGGGGAACCCGAGCAAGGCCGAATCGCTACCACCTTGCTGTAGGTCTATCCCCGCGTGTGCGGGGGAACCCCATAGGCGAACGACAACCCCATTAGGCTATGGGGTCTATCCCCGCGTGTGCGGGGGAACCAACGCCTACAACTTTTTCAACTACGACTTTCGGGGTCTATCCCCGCGTGTGCGGGGGAACCTCCCCAGCGTCCATCATGTCGAGGTAGTCTTTGGGTCTATCCCCGCGTGTGCGGGGGAACCACAACAAGCTGAATGAAGCCGGACAGATACAACGGTCTATCCCCGCGTGTGCGGGGGAACCACCAGAGCCCATGCTCCCATGAAACATCGGGCAGGTCTATCCCCGCGTGTGCGGGGGAACCGTAGATACCACCCGGTACCCGACCACATACCCGGGTCTATCCCCGCGTGTGCGGGGGAACCTCCGCACATGATGACTGCGCTCTCTATGCGTCCGGTCTATCCCCGCGTGTGCGGGGGAACCGACAGCGACCGCCCGAACCTCATCGCCCAGGGCGGTCTATCCCCGCGTGTGCGGGGGAACCGATGCGACGGCCGAGGAGATCGCCCAGAGCATGGGTCTATCCCCGCGTGTGCGGGGGAACCCACGCCCGCTGCCCGTGCCGCCGCATATCCCCCGGTCTATCCCCGCGTGTGCGGGGGAACCTCCTGATTATGACGGTGGACCGGGGCTTCCTCGGGTCTATCCCCGCGTGTGCGGGGGAACCAGTACAACGCCATCCCATACCGTTGATTCAACGGGTCTATCCCCGCGTGTGCGGGGGAACCGTGTTCCGCGAGATCGAGGAAGAAGAGGCGCGAGGTCTATCCCCGCGTGTGCGGGGGAACCCCTCCATACATACGCTGGAGGTGACACGGATGGGGTCTATCCCCGCGTGTGCGGGGGAACCGCCATCCAGACGCGCGGAGGCATCGGCATGGAGGGTCTATCCCCGCGTGTGCGGGGGAACCCCAAAAAATGGTATTGGATATGTCCTATAGTAAGGTCTATCCCCGCGTGTGCGGGGGAACCACCTCGAGAGTCATGCGGCCGAACACGACGAAGGGTCTATCCCCGCGTGTGCGGGGGAACCTCTTGCTTGTCAAGGGCTCGGTTAGAGTGAGGCGGTCTATCCCCGCGTGTGCGGGGGAACCGAAGGTCTTACGGCCGAAGGTCGTATAGATGAGGGTCTATCCCCGCGTGTGCGGGGGAACCTCCGCCGCCTTCTTGTTGTCGCTCGTAGACGACGGTCTATCCCCGCGTGTGCGGGGGAACCGAACGAATCCCGGCCCCCGTGGCTGGATTATCCGGTCTATCCCCGTGTGTGCGGGGGAACCCACGTCCGGCGTCCTCGTGTCCAGGCTTGACCAGGTCTATCCCCGCGTGTGCGGGGGAACCGTGGCGTACTTCGTCGTGTACCGCACTACGTGGGGTCTATCCCCGCGTGTGCGGGGGAACCTACACTCCAGCGGAAGCGCTGGACGCTGCCTCGGGTCTATCCCCGCGTGTGCGGGGGAACCCTTTCTTGTCTCGGTAGGAACAATGGTCACGTCGGTCTATCCCCGCGTGTGCGGGGGAACCACTCATTGGGTGTAGCGCCTTAGCGTGTGGGCGGGTCTATCCCCGCGTGTGCGGGGGAACCGCATACGGCGTTGGCGGCTGTCGGGATTGATACGGTCTATCCCCGCGTGTGCGGGGGAACCGTGCGGTGCGGTGCAAGGAGTGTCGTCAATGAAGGTCTATCCCCGCGTGTGCGGGGGAACCACCGGGTCTGCCTGCCATGAGCCACTTACAGACGGTCTATCCCCGCGTGTGCGGGGGAACCGTCGGCCTATCCTGATACGAGCCGGTCATGGGAGGTCTATCCCCGCGTGTGCGGGGGAACCGGGGTCTCAGACTCGTTTCAGTAAGCAGGTCACGGTCTATCCCCGCGTGTGCGGGGGAACCCATCCTCGTTTTGCTCACCACATTGCCTACCGAGGTCTATCCCCGCGTGTGCGGGGGAACCTAGAACGCAATGGCCCATTTGTTGAGCGGGATAGGTCTATCCCCGCGTGTGCGGGGGAACCACGTTTAGACGCGATTAACGCGGGCTTAAGGAGGGTCTATCCCCGCGTGTGCGGGGGAACCCCCTCCCCGGTACGTGGGAGCTGGTGACTACAAGGTCTATCCCCGCGTGTGCGGGGGAACCAGCTTCCTCAAGAACATGGGCAACCATCCTATCGGTCTATCCCCGCGTGTGCGGGGGAACCCGAGCGTGGCAGAGGATCGATACGTCAGACCGCGGTCTATCCCCGCGTGTGCGGGGGAACCGTGATATGGGCCTGGTGGACGTTCACCCTCTACGGTCTATCCCCGCGTGTGCGGGGGAACCTGGCCTCGCGTCAACCTCAACCCTGATGACAGGGGTCTATCCCCGCGTGTGCGGGGGAACCCGCCTTATCAGGATTCCAGACCTTCATCGCGGCGGTCTATCCCCGCGTGTGCGGGGGAACCACCGGCGACCCATCCTGAAACTGACCCGCCAACGGTCTATCCCCGCGTGTGCGGGGGAACCGCCTCCCGTACCGCCGCGTAGCCCCTCATGAGGGGTCTATCCCCGCGTGTGCGGGGGAACCCCTTGGCTTCATCTGCGGTGACTGCTCTTATCAGGTCTATCCCCGCGTGTGCGGGGGAACCTCTTGCTAACGTAATTGAGTACGCCCGATATTATTCATATATCGAATATTGTTAGTTGTACTTTACCAAGTACACGCCATCGGCATCCACGATGGACTTGGGTGCTTCGCCCAAGAGTCGTATCCGCTGCTCTCCGATGGCTGCGGGATCGCTCCACGTCATAACTATCGCGCCTCGACCTGAGTCATAGTACCATTTGCTCAGGACATCCCAGATTCTGTCTCGAATTCCGCTGGTCATTCGTGGGCTGGTGTATACACCGGGCGCTATTTCCAGCATCACCGACGCCAGGAATCCGCGGTATCGCGCCTCGACGTTAACTGTGACAACTACGGTCACTCTGCACCTCACAAACTCTCTTCCGACGGTGCTGCCGCCCCATCTTCCGGCGGAACGACATCCTGAAAGAGTACCTTGATGCGGTCTATCATTTTGGGTATCACGCGCTCGGTTCGCAGCATCTCTCCCGTCATGCGCCGAGTGTGCCTTTCGATATCGAGCGTCGGGTTTTCGATGACGGCTCTGGCCGACTTGAACGCGGCTGGAAGCAGGACCGTGTCGCGGAACAGATCGGCTATGTCCAACGCGAATGCGTCTCCGCTGTGCTCGTGGATGAAGCCCAGTTGAGGAATAGCGCCCACCGACATCACGGCAATTACTGCCGCCGAAGTGACCGCGACGGACGCATGATTGATCGCCTGATTCGGAACATCGGCCGCGAGGGGATTGGCCCTGTCGTAGCGGCGGCCCCTCCACGTGATCCCGTACCGCTGAGCCAGGTTCCTGTACGTTCGCCTCATGCGGGCACCCTCGATACCTCGCAAGGCTTCGATGTTCTGATTCGGGAGCACTTCGCCGAGACGCAGGGCGTACATCTTGCGGGCCACGGTGATGCGGCTGCCTTCGGCGTCTCCCCATGCGCGCATCTGCCGACGGGCGATGTCGGACGTGTCAGGCATCAACGGCGGGGCCGTATAACACCTTACACCGTCTTCCCCGACTGCGACGAGACCGGTTCCGTGGCGCGCCATCAATCGTAGCGCGTCGTGGCTGACGGTGGATCCTGGACCTAACAGGATCATCGAAAGGGACTGAAACGGGATGCCGTATTCGCCGGAGTCGAGGGAGCTTCCCGAATCGGCGTCGGCTTGGCGCTCGAAGCGCAGGGTGCCGTCCCGGACGGTCAACGCCCCTCGACTCAGCCAGAGAAGCCCTTGCCGGTCGGCATGGGGAATCCTCGCGGTCTCAAGTCCCAGTCTTCCTCGCAGCATGTGCATTCGCCTCCCACTTGTGATATTCGGATGTTAAGGTGCGTGAATTGAGGATTGAACGCGCTTGTCACTGCGCCAACGTGGACGCGGGACGCAACAAGAGCATTCCGTATCCGTAGGCGCGGTGGCGTCCCACGCCATCGGAAACGAGGTTGGCAAATTCCGTCTGATCGGTCACTTCGAGGGTTCCTTGCATCACGGCGTCCGGGCCTTCGGAGGCGTGTTTACTGAGCTTGCGGACGACGCGCACCCTCTGGAAGGACCGCAGCCGCGCTTCCTCCAGACGCGCGCCGCGCCGGGCAAGCCTGTCGAACAACCAGTCCACGTAGACCTCCTCCCGGCTGCGCGGCATTTCCCCCTTCGGGTGGCGCTCTGCCTCGGCCTGGAAGGCGTCTCGTTCTTTGCCCGGTCTATCGGAACCTCGTCCGCATCTCACAACCGGGCGGATCAGGGCCTCGAAGCCCAGCCGCTGTCCTGTCCGCCATGAGTTCGGCATTGTCTTGCTGTCTATGGTCGACGGGGGGAGTATCTTGGACTGGAGCGGGCAGGCGAAGGTCTGCGCCTTGTCGCGGAGCTCTTCGGCGGGCGAAGTCGAGTATGCGTAGAACGTCCCGGGGGCGTGGTTTCGGTCTCGTGGAATGATGACTCGAAACGGCTTGGGCGCGAGGTCGCGTCCGAAGCTCTCGGTGAGTAGACAGTGCATGGCGAAGCCGGGATCGAAGGCGTTCCGGCTGATCATGCCTCTCGTCCCGGCCCAGCGGTAGAAGGAGCGCACGTCGATATCCGCGCGTATCATGTTGGTGGTCATGGCTGGTTCTCCTTGATGCCGAAGCAGTCACTCGGACTCGTTCCCTCGAAGACACGCCGCCCACCGCCGTGAAGACCGGAGACCCAGTTGCGCTCGTCGGTCAGCATGAAGTCCCTGTCTACGTGAACGTAGTCCACGCCCTCACCGTCCGACCAGAGCAGGCGAACGCGGCGGACGTCTCGCTCGCGCTTCTCGCGTTTCAAGGGAACCTTGAGCAGTGCGGCGAGGGTGTTGCGCGCCTCGACGAACCGACGGCATGGTGGCGCATCTAACAGTGGTCTGGATGGTAAGCAAGGCTTTCGCCCGATGAAGAGAGGCCGCGCCGGTTCTTGCAAGGCATCGGCCAGCTCGTCGAGTGTGGGCGACTCATCTTCCGGGTCCAGGCGTAGGGCGACGGTGACGCGCATGTCGGCGAAGTAGTCACGGTAGCGCAGGTGAGGCGCGTCGTAGGTGTTCGGCCCTCGGGTCGGCCCCGGGTCGTCCAGCCCTTGTCGTCTTTGCTCAGCTGGGCGGTCTGGAAGTCGGTCAGCCGCACGCCGCCAGCTGGTTCGCGGTCGATGCGGGCGGCGAATACGAGGCGGTCTTGCAGTCGCTGATGGCGTTCCCGTTCTACACGTCGCCAGCCTAACGCGTTGGCGAACAGGCCGGTCAGCATGGACGCTGCCGGAAACCGGCGGATGACGCCGTAGTTGTCGATCGTCTCTCCACCGAAGGACATCAGCGGCGATTCGAGGTTTAGTATCAGGTATCGCATGGTTCACGCCGCTTTCCCGTCGCGGACCACATCGGCGGCCCACGACGCAAGGTCGTCGCAGTTCAGCCGCTCGGCGTTGGGGACGTCGCAGTCGTCCAGCGACATGATCCTGCGGCTTTCCCGCGCGCCGTACGCCGCGTCCAGCTTCGACAGGTGGCACGACAGGGCCAACGCCGCCTTGTCGTCCTGCGGCTTCTCAACGGGCTCACGGAAGGCATTGGCGAGGCTGCGCGGCTGTCGCGACCCTGCTTCGACCAGCATCAGGTTGGCATAGGCGTAAGGCGCGGTGGAGCCGAGCTTCGCTCCCGGCGACACGGTTGCGATCAGGTGAATGAGGTGCTCGACCACTTTTGCCGCAAGCTCGCGGTCGGCGGCCTGCCAATCTCCCGCCTTACAGCCCTCCAGGTTGGAAATCAGCCCCGGCACGTCCACCACGACGTAGCCGTAGTAGAGGCCGGCGGTGAGTTCGACGTCGCCGATGTGGTCGGCTCCGGGGTCATCCTCGGCGGGCTGCAAGTCGTCCACGACGGAGAAGTAGTCGCTCTCGGACTCTTCCGGGTGTACGGTGAAGGCGTGGGCGACGTGGACGGCGGCGTCGATGTTGGCGGCGGGGTCGGACGTCACCATCCTGCCGAATAGCGCGCCGATCAGTCCGCCCGGCAAGGCGGCGCTCTGCCTGAACGCGCGGAAGTTCTCGCGCTGCTCGTTGGAGCGCCGGTCGCTGAACAGCAGTTTTGCGGCCTCAACCGCGGCGTCAGCGTCTTCGACATGCGCTTCACATATGGCCTTCGCGTGGACCTGGAGATATTCAACTTCGGGCAGTCCGAGCAGAAGGGGCTGCCGTCCGCTTCTGGTTGTTCCACTGGAGCCGTACACGCCCTTTTGGAATTCTTCCTCCACTGAGTTGAGAAGATCGTCGGAGTAGTTGCCTGATTCGCGGAGCGGCTGCATAACGCTGCGCGTCACAATTTCCCGCGAGCGTACGGCGTCTTGCGAACCGTCGATGTTGCCCACCGAGAACTCGTCATTCGCCATGCGCCAGTGTCGCTTGAGGCACTGCGATGAAACGCGCGTCCGGGTGACACCGCCGAACGGCATCCGCTTGGCAAGGCCACTGTCGTCGCGGTTCAGCAGTGCGGCAGGGTAGGAATGCAGCGTGTGGATCTGTAGGAATCTTGGTGTGGTCATATCGTTTCTCCTTGTTGTGGGTTTGCTATTCGTTTTCTGCGGTGTCGGATTGCGATCTATACTGAGCTTGGAAGTACTCACTTGCGATGCGACGGCGCGCGATTTCGGTTGATTTTTCAAAGTCCCCTTCATCCCGAATCAAGCTTGCCATTTCTTTCCAGTCGAAAGACACGTTTGAGGCGGCCAGCATCCGGAACGTCCTGGCCAGCAGTGAACGAAACATTGGCCCTCGCGCGGTCAAGAGACGGTTGAGGCGAATCTCGCTGTAGAAGCCCTTCTCCCTAGTATCAGCGTCCCCAAGGTACAACGCTCGCCCCACCGACGTATAAGGATCGTGAGCGTAACGCGTGTTCCCATCCCCTCGACTTGTCGGCGTCATCAAGGCAATTCCATGCAAGATCAGACCCCACTTCCGTTCAACTTTGCGGCCCCTGAACCGATCTTCATGCTGGACCATTATTTTCCAGAAGACGGGCACATCGTAAGCGTCCGGGTCCATTCGGCGGAGCTCGGCGAGGTCACCGGGCCTATACAGTTTTGGAGATGCTAGTTCTTGCGCAACATCGACAGCGACTTCACCCCAACTCTTAAGTTGTTCCTGCTGTGTTAATGCGGCGTTCCCCGGTGGATTAGTGGTCATCATCGTCTCCTTTCTCGGTGAATAAGGATGGCAGGCCCTTGTTGCCACGTATGCGGCCCTCGAACAGTCCTTCGGCACGGACACGGGCCTTGTAGCGCTCGATCTCGGGACAGGGGAGGGAGTCCATGGCGTCGTCCAGGAACTCGCGGGCATGGTCCACCACGTCCCTCTGCCAGTTATTGCGGATATGCTGCCGTTCATCCCTGTCATCGGCCTCGAATTCCTCTTGCAGGTGTTCGAAGAATCGGGCATCTACGGTCTCGTCCAGCCTATTCAGCCAGAGACGTGCAAGATTTCGATGCTCCGGGCTAATCTTGTCGGTCTCGCCTCTGGCCAAGAACACTTGGATCGCGTGGCTGAGTATTCGTTGGACCTTACCGACATCCTCGATGCGATCATTGGCGATACGACCAAGATCGTCCGTTCCGGGGCCTTGCCGCATCATCGCCGACCCCAGTTTCTTCCGTATTGGAATCGTGCGCTCGTAGTAGCCCTCCGTCTTCCCTTGCCCCCGCACCATCCCACGCGCGACGAGGTGCATCGTGTCTGAAGAGCGTATTTCCTCATCCGTCAGCTTGCACAGGATCGGACGATCCCAGCCGCCTACCAGATACTCCACCGTTCGCTTGTACGTAAAGCCCCCGGCGGCCAGTGTCAGGGATTTGCCGTTACTGCGGTCAACGGGAGTCCACGGATCGCCAGTAACGCCGTTGAGCGCCTTGGCCTCGATGCGCGCCTCCTTGGCGGTTGCCTTGACAGCACTGAGCTTTCCGTCGGCACTGACGCGAAACCGTATCCGTCGGCAGACCTCGATGTAGAGAGGATCGAGTTGCTTTAGGAGCAACGCCTCTGGCTTTGTTCCGTCCCAGGGTTGCATCCAGAGAAGTTGGGCGCCACCGTCCTGCATGGGGAAGTTGTCAAGCAAGTCCTCGTAAAGCTCCAGGAGCACCATGATGTCACGACGGACGTGGGCACCGAATCGAGTGGATGGCGTGAGACTAAACGCGGGACGATTTCCATAAGCGCCATTCATTCGCGCTATACCGGGGTTTCGTCCTGGGTTGCCATCCATAGTTTGCAAGGTAATCAACGAGTAAATCCAGTCGTCGATCTGTCCCAGCCCAGCTGAGAACCTCTTGACGTCATGATTCTTGGCCATGACAAGCATATCCAACTCATCAGGAGTTTCGATCCCATCTTTGTACTCCGCCAGTTTGTCTTCGAAAGACGCCGGCGGCTGGATAAAAGCAGGCTTGGTGATGTCGTTCACCACGAGTTGCCACGGTTCATCGTCGGGGAAGTCGGCGGTCAGTGCGCGTATGAGATCGGTCCAGATATCGGGGTCCGCTGGGGGTTCGGTCATGCCCGCCTTGTGCATGGCCATTGCTCCGAGCTGTACGAGGAAGGCGTGCCATGAGTGGCGTTGGTGCGGACGGAGGGCAGGGAAGGCTTCCACTTCGTCGGCCATGAGCGCGGCGTAGACCGCCGGCAAAGACGCTTCGACACGAGAACCGTCGGATTTGTCCATCCGAATCAAGCGTTCGGTCAGGATGTTGTACATAGGCCAGATTCTCCTTACCGCTCATTCGTTCCAAGGAACGGGCGTGCTATTTTACAGGTAGTCTTTGGACCTGTCAAACCTTTGTTCCACTTTAGAGGCAAGTATCTCGATCATGGACCGGATAGTCCTGCACTCATAGCTGAGGTTGTCGTACCTATCTTTGGCTTTGGCGAGTTGCGCTTCTTTGCTCCGCAAGATATTCTCAAGTTGATGGGGTGGTGCTTCTGTCATATCATCTCCCTGGTTTGGTATAGTTCAGTTAATACAGGCATTATAGAAAGTTCTCTGCCCAGAGTCAAGGGACATCTCTCGCCCATGCGAGAATAGACCCGCCTGTACCAACCGAACGCAGGTTCCTCCGCACACGCGGAGTCTCTGGCCGTTCGGGGCTGTGCCGCTGCTAGGCGCGGCGCAGTCCCATGCGGTCGTACACGAAGCGCTTTTCACCGACGGCGAAGGTGAAGCCGCCATCGGTGGGAGACGGCCTGACGGATTCAGGCGCATCCCCGTCCGGCATCCAGCGCACGGAGACGGCCAGCTTGTCGATCTTCATCGAGTCGTCGAACGGGCTTTCTTGAGGCGGATCAAGGGCTATGTCGATGCGATCGTCGCCAAGCCGTGTCCGTATCCTCTCTTCGTCGCTCACGAACAGCACGTCCCTGTTGTCCTCGAAGAACGACTTGCCGCGCTTGATGGTGTGGCCTCGAGCGTGCAGATCGTCCGCTATATCGCCGCCCTCGGTGTTCAGGGCGTGTACCTGCCAGTCCTCGTCCATCTCCTCTGCGATGGCGCTCAGCGCGTCGGGATGGGTCGCGCACTCGACGAGCATTCGGTTCATGTCGGGGATGCGCCACTCGGGATGTTCGTCGATGAGCCGCCGCGTGGCCTCAAGTATGCTGAGGCTACCGTACACATAACCCTTTGGCCCCAAGCCGTTGGCGTGTTTGCCGTCGGTCAGTAGGGGCGTGAGGTTGTTGTCGGGGGGCGTGAGGACAATGCAAGTGGGCTTCTTGTAGCTGGTGGGCCTGTTCGGGTCGTTGTTCTTGTGTCGGTGGAGGCGGCCGATGCGCTGGAGGAGAACGTCTACGGGGCACAGGTCGGTTATGAGCAGGTCAGCGTCGATGTCGAGGGACTGTTCGAGCGTCTGGGTGCCGACGACGACGCGGCCTCCGGGCTCCCGGCCCTTGCCGAGCAGCCGCTCTACGCGCTTATCGAGCATCGCGCGGTCGCAGGCGGCGAACCGCCCGTGATGCAGCGTCGTCTTCCCCTTGACGTCGAACAGCAACTCCCCTTCGTCGTCTTCGGCGAGTTCTTCCAGCGCTTGCTGCGTCTTCACCGCGTGGTCAACGGTGTTGCGAACGACCAGCACCTTTGCGTCGGCGCGTGCGGCGGTTAGGGCGCGTTGGGCAGCGTCCTTGAAGTCGCGCATGGTGGGACTCGCCTTGATGGACACGCTCTTTTTCTGGTCGTTCTCGCCCGCGGGCACGAGGTCCTCGCCCTCGCCGCTTGGCGTGCTGACGGCGGGGTATCGAGCGTGAATGGCCTCATCGAGAGGGGGACCGCCGCCGTCGGTCCTCTTCCCGTGATGCAGCCAGCGATGGCGAGCGGTGGAACCGAGCGTTGCCGACATGAGCAGAGCGTAGCCACCCGCGCCGACGTGGGCGTCGAGCAGCGCTTCGAGAATGACGCTCATGTAGGTATCGGATGCGTGCACCTCATCGACGACGAGAAGATTCCGCGCAAGGCAGGCGGCACGCATGTGGGCGTTCTTGACCTGGAGCGCGCCCATCATCGCTTGGTCTACCGTACCGACCGCGATCTGCGCGGCGAGGTATCGCTTTGGGTTGCTCGACGCCCATGGTCTTTCGTCGTCATGGTGACCGGACGCTGCATAGTTGTATTCGGGCATCTCGACACGAGCGGAGCTTACACCGGGTTCGTAGCCGGGGACCGCGAACACAACAGGAGGAGTCTTTTCCGGGAAGAGTTTAGCAGTGAAGCGCTTAACCCGTTCGTGTATCTGGACGGCGGCGGAGCGAGTTGGGAGGGCGAAGTAGAGGCCGTCCACCAGTCCTTTCTTGTACATGCGGGCGAACCGCCAGAGCGCGGCCTCGGTCTTGCCGGAGCCGGTCTCTGACTCGATGATGAGGAGGCGTTGATCGAGCGGGGTTTGGCGAACGGTCTCCTGTATCGCGTTCGGGAAACCGTCAATGTTGAACAGATTCCCGAATTCGGGTACGTCCTTGAAGTCGCATCTTTGGTCGGACAGGTCGAGTCCTATCGCGTCGATGGCTTGCTTCGCCCGTTTCCTCGCAGTCTCGATATAGTCGTCATGAGGCTGGTCGCAGTATTTGAAATAGCGCTCGTCGGAACCGATCCAGTCGGCCCAGTTGCAAAGCCCGAGAAACATGTGCTGGAAGTGTGGATCGAATGGCAGCGAAGTCGCGCCGGGCGCGAACGCGGCGGGGAACCATCGGCGAAGCAGCCGGCCGATACGACGCACGCCGTCCTCTGGCTTCAGGTCGCCGAACTTGCGCCAAATAGCCGGGTTTTCGCTCGGCCCTCCTTCCAGCTGCAAGGGCCTGCCGTGATGCGACAGCGTGGCGACGAACATTGCGCACACCGTCTCGCCGTCCCTGTCGTCCCAAGTTAGGAAGTCGTCCCAGCCCAGGGCGTCGAAGAACCACTCGGCCGTCGCGTAATCCTGATCCGTGAGCACCGGTGTCATATCGGCAGTGTGCCCTGCCCAATGCGGCCTTCGTCTGCCCTGGAAGTCCTCCGGCTTCCATATCCGCGTCTGAAACCCCATGTTGACCTTGCCGATGTCGTGGAGCGCGGCGAATACGGAGAGGCGGGCAATGAGCGACTCGTCGAGGTCGTCGAGTCCGCCCGTCGTGGCGAGCCGTTTCCTGATAGTGGGCTGGCGCATCACGGCATCGAAGCACGCGCCAACGTCGGCGAGATGGTGTTCAAGCAGGTGAATGCGTCCAGGGTCCCTTCGGTCGGACTTCGCCCACTGGTATCGAGTATAAGCCGGGGGCGGCTTTTCTTCCGTCATCTAGTGGTTCAAC
Organism: Dehalococcoidia bacterium; assembly: GCA_963662435.1. Taxonomy (GTDB): domain Bacteria; phylum Chloroflexota; class Dehalococcoidia; order Lucifugimonadales; family VXLM01; genus VXLM01. Next base: position 1,567,894 of record OY759598.1, read on the forward strand.
TTTTTTGTATTGATGGGTAGAGTGACTTTAGTTTGATGCGGGCATCCTCGGTGGTGAAGCGCCAGTCCACTCGTATCACATCCCGGTTGCGTCGATTCTGCCATGCATTGACCTCGCCGCACAGGATGTCTTGGTCGGCAATACGGCGGTCCAGACATTGCCGAGACAGTACGCCGATTTCTATCTCCGCCATATTCAGCCAACTGCCGTGTTTCGGAGTGTAGTGTATCTCCAATCTCTCAGCGATACGTCTCGCCTCTGAAGGCTCGAACGCCTCGTAGAGCGATGACAGCTTGTGGGTGTTGAGATTGTCCATCACCAGCACGATCCGCTCTCTGTCTGCATAGTCCTCATCGACCAGTTGCTTTATCACATGCGCCCAGTCCACTTTGGTACGACGCTCCCTGACCTCGACTCGGCGCCATCCGTCCAACGGTGCAAACAGCACGAACAGGCTGCTCACCCCATTGCGCTCGTATTCGTAGTCGTAGGCCGCCGATACGCCGGGCGCTGCCGAACGCGGCACTCGCGTCTCCTTGACCTGCTGCTTGCTCGTCTCATCCATGCACACCAGCGCCTCATTATCGTCATACGAACGCTGGTATGTATCCAGCACGTCTTCCATTGCGCACACAAACTCGGCGCTCTGACCGGGCGGGATGCACCAACTTTGCTTCAACCACGGCTTGAGTTCGTTTTTTTCAACACCCTCCGTACCGTCTCGGTGCTGATGGTCTCAACGATCTCACTCTCCACCAATTGCTCAGCCAACAGCTTGAGAGTCCAGCTCACACGACCATCCGGCGGTTCGCTACAAGCTATCGCTACCAGGTGGGCTTCACCTTCGCCGTCCAGTCTCTTTTGGCGCCGACGCAACTGCTCTTTGCGATTCAGCGCCGACTCGATCCCCTCCTCCACACAGCGCTTGCGTATACGCTCGACCGTTGACTGTCCCACTCCGAGCGCGCTGGTAATGTCCGCGTCCTTCATTCCCCCGTCCGAGCGTGACTCATCGCTCATCAGCAGAATGCGCGCATGCGTCTGTTTGTACGCCGCAGCCCGACCGCGTGAGACCAAGGCGTTGAGTTCCTGTTGTTCGTCGGTAGTCAGTCTGATACGGTACTTCTTGGTTGACATGGTGATTCCTCCTCCACTCAATCGTATGATTGAGCCTCTCGGAGGAATATGCCCTTTCAGACCTTCATTTCAACAATGTTCGACCACTAGGTGTTCCTCTCTTGTCTCATAAGTAGCATCCCCCATGCAGGCAACGGTTGATGCAGGTAGACTACGCTTCCCAACACAGCAGAGTCGAGGACACCCGTGAACAACTTGACCTTCAACGCCATTGACGTCGAGACTGCCAACGCGAGCCCGGCCAGCATTTGTCAGATTGGCATCGTGTGTGTCCGCGACAGTGTGATTTGGGACCGAGTGTCTATCCTAGTCAACCCTGAAGAGCGGTTCAATCCCTTCAACATTAGACTGCACGGCATTGACGAGGAGGCCGTCAAAGACAGCCCTGAGTTCCCCCGGATTTACGGCGAACTCTATCGTCGCCTAGCTGGCGTACCTCTCGTAAGTCATACGGGGTTTGATCGTCTCGCACTCGAAGGGGCGGCGGAAAAGCACGGTCTCGACCCGCTTTCGGTGGTTTGGCTCGACAGCGCGGTGATTGCACGTCGCGCTTGGCCGCGAAAGTACCGGTCCCAATGGGGGCTGTCGAAGATCGCAGGGGACTTGGGAATATCATTTAGGCATCACGATGCAGCAGATGACGCACTGGCGGCGGCAGAAATTGTCTTGTACGCTTGTGATCGTGCTGGCTTGGATATAGAAGGATGGATAGAACGGGTGGGAGACTAAGGGCGGGCGTAAGTCTCGTGTGACTGGCGACTAATTCTGAATCGATATTCCCCGAGGTTATAGGATCTTCACCCGCTGCCGCGTAGCCACATCCAACTTCATAATGAACAGTCTTCTCATGTAATCGTTTCTTCATCCCCTTGATGCGTTCTAGAGGGCTCTTCCACTCAACCGTTGGATGGGTTCTCCCTACTATCGAATCAGGCCAGTCGATTTGCTTGAAGTCCCACTTCCCACGTATACCTGAGTTTTTGGTCTCGATTGGATAACCGATATGTTCAAAGGCAGGCAATGTTATGAACATCGAAGGCATGAAAATCCCGATTGATAAGGTCGGGGGTGGGAAGCAATACGGCTGAGTCTCAGCGAAGGACTGATATGTCGAACTAAGCACAGGGTTTTATGACCGAAGTAGTCGAGGTTCCGTCACGGGGTTATCACGTGAACAGGCATTGACGCTCGCCCATGCCTTGCGAACCGTCGCATCGACATTGCCTTGATAATGAACCCTAAGGTGTTCGACGTGGCGCTTCCGCCTGTGCCGCCTTAATTGCTCGACGATAGTTACCTTCACTCGTGAAGAACCCGCCGCGTGGGGGTGGGTTTGTCAACGGGTAATCCGTGTGAACATTAGTAGTACCATCAATACCTACTGACGTGAGTTCATAGTGATCGTTGCGTCGAATGATAAATCGTTTAGGCCACATGAAGCTCTCCTGTGAGGTATTGTACTGAACCTCACACAAGGGGAGCAAGCAAGATAATTTCAAATCCGATCACTACCCACCATCCGGCTTAGGTCGAAGCGTCGTCGTCTCCCGTTTCCCAACAGCCTGCTGTATAGTCCGCCCACAACTGCATCAATGCGCGGCGGCGCTCGAACAGGTCGGACCTTGCATAGGCCTGTTCGGTCGAATTGCCCAGGGTATGCGCAAGCGCCGCCTCCGAGACGGCCCAAGGCGTCTCCGTTTGCTCCAGCGTCCAGTTCTTGAAGCTGCTGCGGAACCCATGAACGGTCGCACGTTCGGCCAGGCCGGTTGAACGGAGTACCTTCGTAAGCGTCATATCGGACATCGGCACACCCGGCTTCAGCGGTGACGGGAATACCAAGCCGGACTCATCGCGCAGGGCGCTCGCCTTGGCTAGCACCTCGAGGGCCTGACTGCTCAGAGGCACTCGTTGCTCAACGCCTGCCTTCATTCGCTCGGACGGTATCCGCCAAACTTGCCCCACTACGTCAACTTCGTCCCACGTTGCTCCCCTGGCCTCCCCGGAGCGCGCAGCCGTCAGAACCAGAAAGCGGAAACACAGCTTGGCTGCTACTGAAGCCTGCGAAGCCTCGACGGTTTCGAGCGCCGACCCGACTTCTTGATAGGGTAGCGACCTGAAATGCGCTCTCACCTTCGGCATAGGCGGAAGCGCGCCGTCGATGACTTCACCCGCCGGGTTGCTCTCCGTGAAGCCGTGCGCCATCGCCCATCGGAAGACAGTCCGCATCCGCTGACGTACCCTTCGAGCGGTCTCCGGGTGCGTCGTCCATATCGGTGTAAGAACTCGCAGCACGTCGGCACGGCCTATCCGATCGATGGGCATGCCGCCCAGTATCGGCATTGCGTGTCGCTCAAGACTCCCCATCCAGCCTGCGGCGTGCTTGCCATTACGCCAACGTGGTCTGTTCGCCTCATGGACGGTATGGGTGGCTTCCTTGAACGTCGGCATCGCAGGCCTGCGACGGTCGGCCAGTGGATCGCGACCGCCCGCGACGGCCGTCCGATTGGCAGCCGCCTTCTCTCGCGCTTGAGCCAGGCTTACCGAAGGAAATCCTCCCAGTCCGATATCCCGACGGCGCCCGTCGATGGTGATGCGATGCACCCATGACTTGCGCCTAGCCTTGCTGATGAATAGGTGTAGACCCCCACCATCAGAGTATCGTCCCGGTTCCTTGAGGGCCCTAACCCGCGTCGCCGATAGTGTCATGTATCCGCTCCATGATGAAATATTACCACGTATATTACCACACTTCGGACGGGATACTGGAGGAACGCGAGGCACAGTTTGAGTGCCACTCAAGGCTTCAATAGCTACGGACAAGGGACAATCTGGAACAGATTGAGCCGATGAGGGAGGGGTAAGTGGCGGAGAGTGTGGGATTCGAACCCACGGTACCCTTGCGGGCACACACGATTTCCAGTCGTGCCCAATCGTCCACTCTGGCAACTCTCCGCGGCGTACCGATTGGAGGAAGAAAGTCCTACGTTTCGGTTCTCTGCGGCGTCGTAGAAGGGTGGCGGAGAGAGTGGGATTCGAACCCACGATGAGGTTGCCCCCATACCGGTTTTCGAGACCGGCGCATTCGTCCGCTCTGCCATCTCTCCGGGACGTCTACGTTGCAATTATAGCATAGCGTTTATTTCTGAACCTCGGCCATGAGGGCTAGGGTGTTTCCGTCGGGGTCGGTGAAGAATGACATCCAGAGCTCGTAGGTATCGGTACTGTGAATGACGTGCGGCTCACCGATGAACTGGACGCCTCGCGACTTCAGCATTTGGGTCGCCCGTGGCACGTCGGGGACGGTGAAGTAGATGGCGAAGCCGTGCGCTATCCGGCGTGGGTGAACCTCCCCTGCATCAACATCTGCGTTGGGGAAGTCGACGTTGCTGCTGGCCTTTGGTTCTTCGTCGTGTTCGGGTACGGTCAGCATGAGGCGAACGCCGTCGCAGTCGAAGAATGACATGCTAGGCGGAGCACTGAATAGAAACCTCAGCCCAAGCATGTCGCGATAGAATTCGGTCGCGCGGTCGATGTCAAACACGCTAATGGCGATTTGGCCAATCGTACTCAGGTTGAGGTCTTGGTCTTTATCAGGCATTTGAGGGCTCCTGCAGATTCGAGTTTTCAGAGGTTCTGTTTGCAAGTTTGCCGAATCGCGGATGCGTCCAGCTCTATCCACTATCGCCGGCTGCCGCACTGCGGAGACGTTTGCCGTTCAACATCGTACCTATTGGAGTATAGCGGACGCCAAATTGGTAGACCACAAGCAGGATGCCGGTCACGGAAACGTTAATCAACACGAACTTGAAATGGGTCCCGAGTTGCCAGCCAACAAGCAACTCAAAGACTACAACTATCAATGGAAGGTGCCATAGGTAAAGCCAATACGAGGCATCCGACAGGTAGCGTACCCAGAATCGCTCCCGGTCGGCTATCAAACGGAAGAGACCGATCAATCCGAAGCACATAAACCAGGCAAAGCCCGCCTGAAGCAAGTTAGAGGCCGGTTTAGCCCAATCCTCTTTGGACTCAAATAGCAGTCCCAGTCCGACGAAGAACACCACTGTCAGTGCGGGCACCAGGGCAAGCGTCAACCATCGGCTGATTTTGATGTTTTTCTGATTTAGGTGGGCTCCGAAGACGAAGAAGAGAGCGTAGTAGCCTAGTACGACCGGATTGAATACAAGACCTTCGGATGTATCGGGTCCGAAGACTGGCTCCGACATCAGCAATTGGAGCAAGAACGTGAGGGGAATCGCGAGCCACCAGATTATCGGATTGCTGAATTTCAGACGTAGCCGTACTGTGAGAAGGAATCCGGCGCAAAGCCAAAGGAGAATCCACAGGAACCAAAGGTGATTGAGGGTGGACAGCCAGATGAAGGGCCACCAGAAGATGGAGGTCTCCTTGACTTCGAAGGCCCAAAGGAAGGAGAACGTGGTGACGGGAATGACGGTGAATGCGCCGATGGCGAGTGGCAGGCCTACGCGCTTGAGGCGCTGAATGGCGAGTTGTCGCAGTCCTCGCCTCTTCCACAGTAGGGCGGTGAAGAAGCCGCTAAGCATGAAGAAAACGGGCATCCTAAACCCATGGATTGCGAAGAACAGCAGGGAATAGACTCCGGAGACTTCTGCAGGATAGCCTTCTGACGCGTTGGCCTCGGACCATGCATCGGGCATGAAGAATAAGGCAGTGTGGAGGACTATTCCCAGCAGCATGGCGAATGCGCGCAGAGCGTCCAGATCGTGGATCCGGGGACCTGGGGCCGTTACCTGACTTTCGTCAACGACGGCACTCCTTTGCCCTGACCGTGTATGCAACTACAGTAGTCCCTCATTGGTAGCCTACGTGGACGCCGCAGCCTCGACGAGACCCGTCTCGAGTCGCTCCACAGCCGTATCGATCTCGGACTCGGAGACGGTGAGGGGCGGCATGATGCGGATGAGCTGCGGGCGCGTGAAGTTCAGGAGGAGACCGCGAGCGTTGCACGCCGTCAGCGTGGCGGCTGCCATTTCCCTGTCGAACTCAACGGCGTTTAGGAGGCCCATGCCGCGCACGTCGGTGATGAAGTCGTGCCGGCTCTTCATTTCTTCGAGGGCAGACCGCATGTAATCGCCCATCGCGGCCGCGTGCGCGGGGACGTCGTTGTCGATGATGTACTTCGTGGAGGCGTAGGCGGCGGCGGTCGTCAGGACGTTACCGCCGTAGGTGGAACCGTGGTCTCCCGGTACGAGTGCGATGGCGTCGTCTTTAAGCAAGAACGCGCCTATCGGGACGCCACCACCGAGGCCCTTTGCCAGGGTCATGATATCCGGCTCTACTCCAAATGCCTCATATCCGAATAGGGTACCCAGGCGACCGAATCCGGTCTGGACCTCGTCAAAGATGAGGAGCAGGCCTTTGTCATCGCACCACTGTCGAACGCCACGCAGGTACTCTTCCGTGGGGATGTTGACGCCGCCCTCGCCCTGCACCGGCTCCATCATCACGGCGGCGGTCTTTTCGGTGGTGGCCGACATGATGGCCTCAATGTCGCCGAACTCGACGTTGACGAAGCCCTGGGGGACAGGGGCGAAGTCATCAATGGGTTTATCGCCGGCAGCCATGGTGTTGAGCGTTCTGCCATGGAAGGCGTGGGAGACGGTGATGATTTCCGAGGCGCCGTTTCGATTCTGAATGCCCCACTTGCGGGCGTTCTTGATAGCGCCCTCGTTGGCCTCCGCGCCGCTGTTAGCGAAGAATACCTTGTCTAGGCAGCTGTTCTCGACCAGCAGTTCGGCGAGTTTGAGTTGCGGGACGGTGTAGAACTGGTTGGAGGTCTGGATCAGGGTACTGGCCTGTTCGGCAATGGCCTTGGCCAAGACGGGGTTGGCGTGGCCGATGTTCGTGACGGCCCACCCCGACGTGAAGTCGAGATACTCCCTGCCCTCATCGTCCCAGACCTTCGTACCTTCGCCTCGAACAAGGACAATGGGCTGACGGTTAACCACATGCAGGTAGTACTTGCTTTCGATTGCCTTCCAGTCGGTCATCTTACTGATCTCCCTGTTTGAGTCTTTCCAATGCGTCTTCCAGTATGCTGATGCTGTCCTTCAACTGTTGTATGGCTTCGTCGATCTCCTCAACCGTCGACCCAGGTACACGGGTTGGGGCCGTTGGGGCGGCCTCTTCGTCTTCTGCGGCAATTTCCTGTCGCATTTCACCGATCAAGGCCTCAACCGCCTCTTCGACGGATCCTCTCATGACCACGGTAGTACCGGTCGCCAGAATCACCTGCTTTAGCTCAGGGAATTCAATTCCCTCGGCTCGGAGGTAGATGGGTTCGGCGTAGAGAAGACTGAAATTGTCGCCCAAGGCCATAGGCAGGACCAAGAGGTTGCCGCGGATACATTCCGAGCCTTCCTGGCAGCGGAGTGTGAACCACTCGGATATTGTAGGGTCATTGTCGATTTTTGCCTCGATTTGCTCCGGGCTGTCAAGCTGTCTGTCCTTCGGAAAGTCGAAGGCGACGAGTTGTCCGTAGTTGGGCGCATCGTTTCGTGCGGCGATCCATCCGGCCAGAATCGGGGGATCGTTACGGGTGTATGGGGTCAGGAGCACGAACTCGGCCATGTCTTCCCCAGGGAGTTTCATGATGGCGCGGTACGGTTCGACGGGCTGAAGCTGCGTAGCTCCCTGCCCGAACTTCTCAGTAGCAATATTCCAAATATCTTCGAGGTTGTAGAAGTCGCGGGGGTCGAGCATGTGGTAACGCAGGTACTTCTCCGCCTGCACCGAGAAGATGTCGAGTGGGTACCTAATGTGGCTCTTCAACGACTCCGGCATGTCTTCGAAGGGTACAAATAGCTCAGGGAACATGGAACTGTAGGCCTGTACGAGCGGATCGCCGGAATCGACAATGTAGAAGGTAGGCGTACCGTGGTATGCGTCGATGGTCACTTTTACGCTGTTTCGCATGTAGTTGAACCCCGCAGGAGAGTCGAGGGACTCCTGCACGGGGTCGGAGTAGGGATAGTGATCCGAGACAGTGTAGGCATCCTGGATCCAGAACAGCCTGCCCTCTGCGGCGACAATGTACGGATCGTTGTCAAGCCGGAGGAACGGTGCAATGGTGGAGACACGCTCGGCTACCTGGCGTCGGTACTGGATGCGGCTCCGGTTGTTAATCTCCCCGCTGATAAACAAGTTGAGGTCGCCGAACTGCCAGGCAAATGCGGCCCGATTCAGTATTGAACCCACGGTTACCCCGCCTGTTCCATCGTAGCGATTGTTACGGATATCCTTGCCCTCTGCCTGATAGTCGAGCTCCTCGGTGTTGGTATTGACGACGACGTATTCACTCGTCATCTCGCCGTAGTAGATTCGAGGATTGTCGATCACTGTCTCCGGCGGATCGGTCTGGTCCTCCGCCTGGACGGCAATTACGCCGTCGGCGGGGATGTCCTTGGCGAAGAACTCCGGTCTGCCCTCGGAAGTGAATTCGGTAACCGGACTCATGGCAATCCCGAACCCGTGAGTGTAGCGCAGGCGCCGGTTCACCCATGTCTGGGCCTCGGGTTCCAAATCATCGGGACTGACTTCGCGGGCCGCGACCATTACCTGGCGGTAATGACCGTTGACGGTGTAGCGGTCTACGTCGGCGACGTTGAAATCGTAGTAGAGGCGAATCTTCTGGATCTGTTTGTAGACGTCCGAAACGGGCCCGTTATCCCACAATCGAAGGTTATCAATTGTGACTTGGTTGGCGTCCAGGACTTCAGCGTCCAGGCCTGCGACTGCGGGATAAGGCTGCGTGCTGATTGCATCGAGTCCGAATGCCTTGCGAGTAAGGTCAATGTTGCGTTCGATGTACTCGGACTCGCGGGTGAATTCGTTCGGGTTGACGGCGAACCTCTGCAGGGCATTCGGCCAGGCGATTGTGAGAATTAGGGACATTAGTATCCATAGGGCGATGGCACCAATCATTACCCTGATGCCGCGCTGATAGGCGTTGACTATCATCAGTACGCCGGCAACCGCGGCGACAATCGTCATGATGAGCAGCCCAGGCAGTCTAGCGTGGATGTCGGCGTATGCCGCTCCGTAAACCGCTCCACTCTCGGAAAGAACCAGCTCCCAGCGGTCGATCCAGTGGCCGGCCGCTAGCGTGAACATGATAAACGCCAAGATTACGGATATATGGACTTTGAAGGCACCGGTAAAGAGAAATCCAACGCCTCTCAGGTTGAAGTTTATGAAGTAGATGAGCAGTGTCAGCACGCCGATTGTGATCGTGGAGGTGAAGATCCAACTGCGAACCGTGTCAAGCAGAGGCAGGGTAAAGATGTAGAATCCGACGTCCCGACCAAAGACCGGATCCGTAACCCCGAACGGCACCGAGTTTTCAAATTTCAGGAACAGGTCCCACTTCGAGGCGGCAATCGCACCGAAGATGACGGCGACCGCGAGGACGGCAACGATACTGCCCCACTTGAAGAGGGACTTAAGGAAGCGGTGAGTCTGAGGAGGGAGTGGCATCTCCGCCGGTCCCTGAGCGAAGCGGTGGGCGAGATAGACGCTCAGTCCGCCAAATACCCCAATTACGGCTCCCCCACCCAGAAAGAGGGCGAGTCTAGTGAGCAATACCGTGCGGAAGACTCCAAGGTAGCCGACGGCGTCGAACCACAGGAGGTCGGTATAGATCGTGCGTCCAAAGTTCAACGTCGCGTAGATGGCGACGAGGGCGACGATGATTGAGCCCCACTTGATTCGGTTGCGCAACTCCGGTGTTATGAAGTTGCTCAGGTCGAATGGTAGATTTGACTCCGATGGGAATTCGTAGGCCATAGTATCCTTTTCTACTTGCGGCGAGCTTTCTTTGCGCCAGCCTGCGGAGAAAACGTATCAGAGGGCGACTCCGTGTTCAACCGATTCGGTTGTAAAACGGAAGATTTACCCTACCCGCGTTCCCACCGCTTCACCATCCAAGAAGTTGCGAAGGGCGTGCGGTTTTCTGCCGTCAATGATCCGGGCGGTGCGTCCGTCGCCGACGTTCAATAGGCACGCACCGATCTTGGGAATCATGCCTCCGGCGATGACGTTGGAGTTCATGAGCGTTTTGGCCTGCCGCTCCGTGAGCCTTGGAATCAATCGACGCGACGAGTCCAAAACACCTTCCACGTCTGTCATGAACACCAGATTCGGAACGCCGAGGGCTGCGGCGATTTCACCGGCCGCGGTATCGGCGTTCACGTTCAACATAGCTGGTCCATCGTCGTTCAACCGTAACGCTACAGGGGCGATAACCGGCATGAAGCCTGCATTGATAGCGGCTTGAATCGCGTCGGTGGTTACCTGGGTGACTTTGCCGACATATCCAAGTTCCGGGTCGAGTATTTCGCCCTGAAGAATCCCTCCGTCCACGCCGGAGAGGCCAATTGCTTTTCCGCCGAGGGAGAGTACTTTGGAGACGAGTTGTTTATTGATCAGTCCCGTGAGGACGGCGACTACGATGTCGAGGCTCGGTTCGTCGGTGAAGCGCAGGCCTTTTACAAAGCGTGTGCGGACGCCCTGCTTTTCCATCCAGTCCGTAACGGCCTTGCCGCCGCCGTGTACAACGATGGGCTGGACACCCTCGCGTTGAACGGCAATGAGGTCTTCGATCGTGGTGTCGTCACTTCCAAGAGTACTGCCGCCTATTTTTACTACGATCGCCCCATTGTGGGAATTCTCCAATTGGCTGGAAGGCAGTTCTGAGCGCTGTGGTTCGTTCTCGACGAATTCTGGCCGCGATAGCATGTCATTTCGGTGTGATTGCCGATTCGGTGTTCCTGCAAGGGAATCGTCCGTATTGAAGATACCATACGGACGTGAGCGGTGTCGTCTAGAGTTTAGGGCTTATGACGGCGCATTACGAGGTCTTCGTCGTCACCTCGAGCGCGGTCACGAGCTTGGGTGTACCAGTCTCCATCGTCGTCGTCGTCGTCATCATCTTCTTCTCCGTAACCCAGCTCGCTGGCGAGATCCGGCTTACCAAGGGTCTTGGCCGTCCTGGTGAAGAACTCCTCCCTGCTGGCCTCGGTTGGGGCAACCTTGATGGTGCCCCAAATGGCAATGAAGAAGGCGGCGATTATTCCCAGGGATACCCCGACCGCGAGCCCGCCTAAGGCTGCTGGCGAGTTGGAAAGCTCGTCGCTGCCCAGGGCGAAGTGGAGTACGAGTCCCACGGCTAATCCAACAACCATCAGGATGATACCCAAGAGTGTGGCGAAGACAACGAACATGAAGATGAAATGGATGATGTAGTTACCGACGTCTCGCAGGAACAGCGTCACAGTCATCCCTCCGCTAGTTCATTTGCCAAATGGGGCTAGCCAACGCCCCTAGGCGACCTGCCAAATCGATCTAAATTGTCCGGGCACATCTCTCTACCCCGGCACTTGATCGCTCATTCACAAACTTCGCTACGTGCTGTAGGCGGAATTCTCGATTACGTATCCTTCAGTGAGATCGGATCCCCAAGCCGAAGCAGTGCCAGGACCTGTACCGATGCGGACCCTAATCCTAACCTCTTCGTCGCTCATAGAACTAACGACGGAGTCCTTCAAGTAGGCGATGCTCATCCCTTCGTGGACGATATGAATGTCGTTGACGAATATGTCTACGTCCAACTCCTGGAAGTCGGCGCCACTGTTGCCGAGTGCCATCATAACGCGTCCCCAATTCGGGTCGCGGCCATAGATCATGGCCTTAACGAGCATAGAAGACACGATTTTGCGAGCGGCGAGGCGAGCTTCCTGCAAGGTGCCGGCACCTTCGACGGTCACTTCCAAGAGGTGGGTGGCTCCTTCACCGTCGCGGGCCATTTCCTTTGCCAACTCGACGCAGACGTAGGTCAAAGCCTCTTGAAAGTCGTCAGCAGCGGATGTGGCACCTGAGACTTCGGCTCCACCTGCCCTACCGTTAGCCAGTACGACAAGCGTGTCGTTGGTGCTCTGGTCGCCGTCCACATCGATCATGTTGAATGACGCGTCTGCCGCGTTCCTTAGGGACTGCTGCAGGAAGGACTGTTCTACGGAAGCGTCGGTAGTGATGAATGAGAGCATTGTAGCCATGTTTGGATGGATCATGCCCGACCCTTTTGCACATCCACCGATGACGATCTCGCGGCCATCAATTTGTGTTGAGACGGCGACTTCCTTTGGATGGGTGTCAGTGGTCATGATGGAGCGGGCGAAACGGTTACCTCCGTCGTCGCTCAAGACGATGTTCCCAAGGTTTTGCCTAACGAGCGCCATGGGGAGCTCGACGCCGATGAGACCTGTGCTGCCGATAAGGACTTCTTCCGGATCGACTTCGGCGTGGACGGCAGCCAGTGCGGTCATCTCCTCAGCATCGGTGAGTCCCTGTGCCCCGACCGAGCAGTTGGCACAGCCACTATTTGCAACGATTGCGCGGGCGCTTCCGTTAGCTACGCGGCGTTTGCTGAGTGTGACGGAAGGCGAGAGGACCTTGTTCCGGCTAAACACGCCAGCGGCGGCAGCGGGCGCATCGGATACGACCATTCCAAGATCGAGGACATCATCGCCTGCAGTCTTGATTCCTGCGTATACGCCGCCAGCAGTGAACCCCTGAGCTGACGCCACACCGCCACGATGGATTAGTTGTATCACCGCAGTCATCTGAAATTCCTAGACGAAATTGTGTGCCTCCGCCTGATGGCGGACTAAGGAAAGTATAGCAGGTTCGAAGCTCCACCTGCTATGCAGAAACCCCAGTCCAGAGCGGAGACGACCACTTGTGCGAGAAGACCCTCGCGGTCGAACCGGCGCAAAGGGTGGGCCAGCTATGAGACCGGCTGCCTCGCGTGGTCGAGCACGGGCGAGTTGACGAGATTGTCCGGCATTTGGCCGTTGAAGACGCGGACGACCTCGGCAGCGGCGCGTTGCTCCAGTTCGAGGGTGGCTTCCTGTGAGAAGAACGCGGTGTGAGGCGTGACGACTACGTTATCAAGCTGGATGATGCGATGATCCAGCGGAGGGTCAATATCGACCAAGACATCCAGTCCGGCGCCCGCAATCTTGCCTGTCGTGAGGGCGTCGTGGAGGGCGTCTTCATCTATCAGACCGCCACGCGCGCAGTTGATGAGAAAGGCATCGTCGCGCATCATTTTGAATTGGGCAGTGCTCATCATGTTTGCGGTCGGCGGAATTAGCGGTGAGTGGAGCGTAACAAAATGAGACTCCCTCAGGAGGTCGTCCAACTCAACCTTGCGTACACCGACTTCAGCCATGGCCTCCTCGCTGACGAACGGGTCTGATGCGATGGCCTCCATGCCGAACGCCCTGGCCTTCTCGGCGGCGGAACGTCCGATTCGTCCAAATCCCACAACACCAAATGTCTTGGCCCGCAGGCGCATTATGCGAAAACCAAGGCCGGCGTTACCCCAGCCGTTTCGCTTGGTGTCGTCGTTGTGCATAACGATCCGGCGGTTCCAACCGAGCATGAGACCGACGACGTGGTCGGACACCTCGTCCACGCAGTAGTCGGGAACGTAGGTAACAACTATCCCGAGTTCAGTGGCAGTGTCCACCGCGATGTTGTCGACGCCCACACCGTATCGGCTGATGACGATGCAGCGCTCCGCGGCCCTGACGACGTTCTCAGTAACCTTGGCGAAGCACGTCATAATGCCGTCCACGTCACGTGCGAGTTTGATCAATGTCTCCTCATCGCCCGAAGGGGCAACGATCAATTCTGCCCCGGCGGCTTCTATTACCTCTCGCTCCGGATCGGTAGTAGGCCAAACGTAGTCGGTCACCAGTACTTTCTTCGTCATGATTGCGCTCCCGTGCTGAACTTCATGCGAACGCCATTGTAGCGCATTGTTGGGCGATTGCCTCAATGCTCAACTGGAGAAAGGCTTGCACTCCACCGTTCATAGCTCTAGAATATTCGCAAACAGATCCAGCGACCTTTAAGGCAGTCCCGCGAGGCTGGCAAGGCGTGAACGACACCGACCTACCTTCTTGGTAGGCGGGTTGATACGGCCCTCTGCCACCTCCGGCAAGAGGGTTTTTTTGTGGTAGAACGTCCTTCGGACATCGCACGGGAAGAAACTGCGAATGGTGGTCGGCAGGTGCTCGACCGTGAGCAGATACGTCGTGCCCTCATCCGCATCGCACACGAGATACTCGAAGGTAACGTTCGGGACCCCGAGATCGTCGTTGTGGGCATTCATTCGGGTGGCGTCCCTCTGGCGGAACGGACGGCGGATTTCATTGAGGAATTCGAGGGGAGGAGACCGCCGGTCGGTCAACTCGACATCGGATTGTATCGCGACGATCTGAATCGCAGGGGACGGCCTGTCATGCGGCCTACCAGCATCCCCGTGCCCATCGAGGGAAGGCCGGTCGTATTGATTGACGACGTGCTCTACACGGGGCGCACCGTGCGTGCGGCGATGGACGCGCTCAACGACTTTGGAAGGCCCAGTCGCGTACAGCTTGCTGTGCTCATTGACCGAGGCCACCGGGAACTACCGATCCGCGCCGACTACGTGGGCAGAAACATCCCCACTTCGCTTGATGAGGAGGTCAGGGTACATCTTCGAGAGACCACGGACGATGACGAAGTTGTCATTCTGAGGAGGAGAGCATGACTACCAGAGGTTCCGGTCTAGCGATGACCACTTCGGCGTCTAGGTCCCACCTCGCGAACCGGCGTCACGTGCTAGATCTCGACGACTTTTCCCGTGAGGAGATTGAAGAGATCCTTCAGAACACGGACGTGATGAAGGAGGTCCTGAGCCGGGACATTCGGAAGGTGCCGACCCTTCGAGGCAAGACAATTTATACACTCTTCTACGAGGCAAGCACGAGGACAAGGGCCTCGTTCGAGCAGGCGGGGAAGGTGATGAGCGCGGACGTAATCAACGTCTCCGCCGGTGGATCGAGCGTTGAGAAGGGCGAGTCTCTATACGACACGGCACTTACGCTCCAGGCCATGAACGCCGACATGATCATTATGCGGCACTCACATCCGGGTGCGCCCTACTTCCTGGCACGCAACCTCGATTCCCCAATCGTTAACGCAGGTGACGGGGCACATGCTCACCCGACGCAGGCGCTCCTCGACCTGTACACGATACAGACGCATCTGGGACGAATCGAAGGCCTGAAGGTGACCATCGTTGGAGACATTCTCTACAGCAGGGTGGTGCGCTCAAACCTGTGGGGCCTTACCACGATGGGGGCGCAAGTGACTTTGTGCGGGCCTCCCACGCTGATACCGCCCGACTTTCTGAAGGGATTCCCGGAGGAACATCCATTTGCGGGAGTGACGATCGATAACAGCGTGGATGCCGCAGTAGAAGGAGCGGACGTCGTGATGGCGTTACGGCTCCAGATCGAGCGTCAACGGGCGGGGCATCTGCCGAGCCTCAGAGAGTATTCCCGGATGTACGGGGTGAATGCTTCACGGATGAAGTTGGCAAAGCCAAACGCCCTTGTCATGCATCCGGGACCGATGAACGAGGGAGTTGAGATCGACGCGGACGTTGCACACGGGGCCGCATCGGTTATCGAGGAGCAGGTCACGAACGGCGTTGCCGTAAGAATGGCCCTGTTGTACAGCCTCGTGGGCACCAACGGAAGTGGCGGGTGACCGAAATGGGAAGGGCGCCACTCCGCGAAAGGGCTACGGTAGTTGTAAGACGGGACGGCAAGGTCCTACTGGTCCATGGTCGCACGCCAACATTCGCCATGCCGGGGGGCGGAATTGAGCCAGGCGAGTCACCTGAGGATGCGGCAGAACGCGAGCTTCTTGAGGAAACGGGCCTGAAAGCAACAAATTGCCAGTTTCAATTCATCCTGGAAACGGGTGGGCATAGACACCACGTTTGCCTGGCTGAGGCCGAAGGCGAGGTACAAGCGGGCCCGGAAATTCACGAGTACCTGTGGTGGAATCGGAGGGGCAGCATTCCGATTTATTCTCACGTTGATTCTATTCTTGAGGCTCTGAGCATATGACGCCCTCTTCTCCGATTGTCATCAAGAACGGTCGAGTGGTCGATCCCTCCCAGGGTATCGACGAGGTAGCCAACGTCGTAATCGATGACGGGAAGGTAGTTGGCGTCGACGCCAACTGGGACCCGGTTGGCGCCGAGGTCATAGATGCGACCGGTATGATCGTGTGTCCGGGATTCATCGACCTGCATACCCATCTCAGGGAGCCGGGGATCGAATACAAAGAGACCATTGCGACGGGCACTGCGGCAGCGGCGAGAGGTGGCTTCACGACCGTTTGCGCCATGCCAAACACCAGCCCTGTAATGGACTCACGCTCCATCGTGGACTTTGTGCTCGCCAAGGCCGCGGAAGAGGGAGTGGTTAGAGTCCTGCCGATTGGGGCGGTCACCAAGGGGAGCCATGGGAAGGAACTGGCCGAGATGGGTGAACTTGCCGATGTGGGTGCTATCGGGTTCAGTGACGACGGACATCCTGTAACGGATACCAACATCATGAGGCAGGCCCTGAGTTATGCCTCGTCGCTGGGACTTCCGGTCATCAACCACGCAGAGGTCAAATCACTTTCGGCCAGCGGCATGATGAACGAAGGCTGGGTAGCGACCCGGCTGGGACTCAAGGGCATTCCGACCTCCGCTGAAGAGATCATGGTCGCGCGGGACATAGAGCTTGCCGATCTCACGGGAGGGCGTGTCCACATCGCGCATGCCAGCACGGCCGGGACGATTGATCTCGTTCGACGGGCGAAGGACAAGGGCATCAACGTTACGTGCGAGGTAACACCTCATCACTTGACCCTCACGGACGAAGCGGTGATGGGGTACCTGAGCACAGAAGGCCCGTTTGACTTGCTCACCGAAGCCGCTTATGACACGGCCACCAAGGTGGCGCCTCCACTGAGAGCTCGTGCCGATATGGAGGCGATGGTCAAGGCGCTCAAGGAGGGCGTAATCGACTTCATTGCTACGGACCATGCGCCCCATGGCACTGTGGATAAGCAGACGACGTATGAGGACGCCGCCAATGGGATCAGCGTACTCGAAACTGCATTGGGCTCACTGATGGGGCTGGTGCATTCCGATGCCGTTCCCCTGCCCGTCCTTGTGGGAAAGCTGACGGCTTCGCCTGCACGGTTCCTCGGTAGGGGCGATCTTGGAACACTCAGAGCGGGCTCGGAGGCCGACGTAACGGTAATCGATCCTGATGCTGAGTGGATTGTGGATCCGTCAGAATTCCGTTCGAAGGGCAAGAATACGCCGCTTGCGGGTGCGACTTTGAGGGGGCGTGTGGTTGCGACAGTGTTCGAGGGGCGAGTGGTGTATGAGGATTTGGGGGAGAGTGGGTGAGGAACGTAATCTCAGTTCCACACTCGATTTGTGAATCGCCCTGTCATTGCTATGAAGTGTCGAGGGCAAAGGTTATGAGTTATGTCATTACAGAGTAATCTCGCACACCTCGTGCTCGAAGACGGGTCCGTGTACCGGGGCGCGGCCTTTGGGGCTGCGGGTTCTGCGCATGGCGAGGTGGTATTCAGCACGTCTATGACGGGATACCAGGAGATGCTGACTGACCCGTCGTTTGCGGGGCAGATCGTGGTGCCGACGTACCCATTGATTGGCAACTACGGGGTCAATGAGCGTGATTTCGAGTCGGTGCGGGTGCAGGTCGCGGGGTTTGTGGTGCGGGAGCATTCGGCCCGTCCTAGTCACTCATTGAGTACCTCAACGCTCGATGAGTTTCTCAAGTCCCAGGGTGTAACCGGCATAAGCGGAGTCGATACGCGTGCCATAACACGGAGGCTGCGTACGCGCGGTGTTATGAAGGGTGTTATTGCTGTCGATGAGAAGCCGGAGCAAGCCCTCGAGCGCCTCAGCGATCTGCCGGACTACGGGGACACAGACTTCGTGGAGCGGGTGTCAACACCGGAGGCGTATGACTGGGATGAACCCGTACCCGCTGACCGTACGGGGGACGGTAGTAGGCCATACCGCATTCTCGTCGACGACTGCGGGCTGAAGTACAACATTCTGCGGATGCTCAGAGCGCGGGGCTGCGAGGTGAAGGCTCTGCCAGCCCAGACATCGGCGGAGGACATCCTGGCACAGAAGCCGGATGGTGTTGTGATGTCGCCGGGGCCGGGGGACCCGGAACTGCTCGACTACGCGGTCGAGGCGGCGCGAGGAATTGCCGGGAAAGTGCCCATTCTCGGCATTTGCCTCGGGAACCAAATGATTGGTCGCGCATTCGGAGGAAAGACGTTCAAGCTCAAGTTTGGGCATCGCGGGGCAAACCATCCTGTCAAGGACCTCGCTACGGGTCGTGTATACATCACAGCGCAGAACCACGGATATGCCGTCGATCCCGATTCCCTACCCTCGGAGCTTGAGGTGAGTCATGTGAATCTCAACGACGGCACGGTGGAGGGACTCCGTCACAGGAACTTGCCGATTATGACCATCCAGTACCATTCCGAGGCATCGCCGGGTCCATTGGACAACGAGTACATCTTCGACCGGTTCATAGAGATGGTGCGGGAGAGTGATGTCAATCAAAAATTACTCTCCATGAATGAAGTACTTCATTCATGGATGAAATCCTGAATCAGTTGGGAAGGTTTGGAATTGATTTCAGGAAAGTACGAGTTCGATAACGGGCGCGCAAGGATGTTGAACAGGGGAGTGAACCTCTGGAAAGGGAGCGAGGACAGCATCAGCCGTGACAATCCACAGCGTTCGTTCGACGCCTTGGTGTATGAACTGATTGGCGCAGAAGAGGTATGGTCGGACAGCTACTATCTCAAGGGCATCAAGGTCCCTATCGAGATCCAGGAAGTGACCACGCAGTGACCACGCTTTCCGGCATCAAGGCGATCACGTTCGATGTGGACGGGACTCTCTGGGACTTCGAAGGGACGATGTGGCGTGGGCTAGAAGCGGCATTGCGCGAAGTGCAGCGGCTGAATCCAGAGGAAACTCAGGGCCTCACAGTCGACCATCTCGACCAAGCATGGCTTGTTGAGCACGACAGGCAACAGGGAACGATTACCGATCTCGTTCAACTAAGGCACGACGCGATGCGACGGGCATTCGCTGGAATCGACACGTCGGACGACCTCCTTGCCAATCGAGCCACCCAAGCCTACCTGGAAGAGCGGGACCGCAGCACCATTCCGTTTGACGACGTTGTGCCGACGCTAGAAGTCCTGCACGGGACCTTTGCCATTGGGACGCTAACCAATGGCAGCATGCGCCCGGAACGGTTGGGGCTGGAGCAGTTCTTTGACTTTCGGGTGATGTCGGTCGAACACGGAGGCATAGAAAAACCGGACCCCCGAATATTTGAGATCGCGGTCCGTGAGGCCGGGTGCGAACCTTGCGAGCTTTTGCACGTCGGAGACCACATCGAGTATGACGTGCGAGGGGCCAACGATTTCGGTATTAGGAGCGTCTGGCTCAATCGCAACGGTGAATATCGTCCGACGGACGTCAAGCCCGATCTGGAGGTGCAATCGATGAGTGAGCTTCCTGAAGCGCTATTACCAGTATAGGACCGAAGCCCAGAGTTTCCAAACACGGCTCATAAGGACTCCGCAATCAATGGTCAACAAACCGAATAAAGTACTCGTAATCGGCTCCGGGCCTATCGTCATCGGGCAGGCGGCTGAGTTTGACTATGCAGGGACGCAGGCGTGCAAGGCGCTCCGCGAGGAGGGGGTCACTACAGTTCTCGTCAACTCGAACCCGGCTACGATTATGACGGACGAGGACATCGCCGATGTTGTGTACATCGAGCCGCTGACGGTGGAAGTAGTTGAGCGGATAATTGCCCAGGAGAGGCCGGACGGGCTGTTGCCGACTCTGGGTGGGCAGACCGGTCTCAATCTTGCCGTTGACCTCGCAGACGCCGGCGTTCTGGAAAAGTATGACGTTCGCCTGCTTGGGACGCCTCTCGATTCGATACGCAAGGCGGAAGACCGCGACCTGTTCCGCCAGTTGTTGTTGGACATCGGCGAGCCCGTCCCTCCTAGCGTGACAGTCGGGTCCATGGAAGAGGCACAAGAGGCACTGGAGGGCTTGTTGGGGCTGCCGTTGGTCATTCGCCCTGCCTACACGCTAGGCGGCACGGGGGGCGGTATCGCCAACACTGTAGACGAGTTCGAGCGCTTCGTGGGGTCCGGGTTGGCAGCCAGTCCCATCGACCAGGTGCTGTTGGAGAAGTCGCTGGTCGGGTGGAAGGAGCTTGAGTACGAGGTGATGCGTGACTCAGGCGACAATTGCATCACCGTGTGCAACATGGAGAACATCGATCCGATGGGAGCGCACACGGGTGACAGCATCGTCGTCGCGCCCAGCCAGACGCTCTCCGACAAGGAGTACCAGATGCTCCGGTCGGCGGGCTTGAAGATCATCCGGTCGCTTGGCATCGAAGGTGGGTGCAACATCCAATTTGCACTCGAACCGGGAGACGTGGTCGGTGAGACGCTTCCTGGAGGCGGAAGGCAGGATAGCACGTACTATGTCATCGAGGTCAATCCCAGGGTCAGCCGCAGCTCGGCGCTCGCCAGCAAGGCGACGGGATATCCGATTGCTCGCGTGGCGGCGAAGATTGCGACGGGCAAACGGCTGGATGAGATACCGAACGCGGTTACGCAGAAGACCGTGGCTGCCTTTGAGCCGGCCCTTGATTACTGCGTGGTCAAGATACCTCGATGGCCGTTCGACAAGTTTCCCAGCGGCGACCGTTCGGTTACTACGCAGATGAAGGCAACGGGCGAGGTGATGTCTATCGACCGATCGTTCGAGGCTGCTTTTCAGAAGGCAGTTCGGTCGCTGGAGATCACTGGCAGGTCAATCTTGTGGGAGTCCGAAGGATGGCCCAAGGACCTCAAGGACTGGAAGACAGGCCTGCCGCTTCACCCCAACGACGAGCGACTCTGGGCGCTGCTGTTCGCCTTGCGGCGGGGGGTAACGCCCGAAGAGCTTTCGAGGGTGACGGGCATAGACCCCTGGTTTACGCGCGCTTTTGAGAACATCGTCCACATGGAGGGGCGGCTTCTCGGAGAGACGCTGACGCAGGATCTTCTGTGGCAGGCGAAGCGGCTAGGATTCGGCGACGACCGAATAGGGTTATTGACCGATCGCACTCATGAGCAGATACGCTCGATGCGGAGGCAGTGGGACATCAGGCCCGTGTACAAGATGGTCGATACCTGCGCGGCAGAGTTCGAAGCACAGACTCCGTATTTCTACAGCACCTATGAGGAAGAGAACGAGGCGGAACCGCTCCAAGCATCCAAGGCGATTGTGGTGGGCAGCGGCCCGATACGCATTGGGCAAGGAATCGAGTTCGACTACTGCTCGGTACACGCGGCTTGGGCGCTACAGCGGGAGGGTATCAAGAGCATCCTGGTGAACTCCAATCCGGAAACGGTGTCGACCGATTTCGACACGAGTGACCGACTGTATTTCGAGCCGCTTGACGAGGAAAGCGTTCGCGACATCATTGAGAACGAGGTGTGGGACGGGAACGCTGAAGAGAAGGACGGAATGGAGAGCGCGGTACCGCCCACGGTGGTCCAGTTCGGCGGGCAGACGGCGATCAACCTTTCGCAAGTGCTCGATAAGGCCAAGCTGCCAATTCTGGGCTCTACTGCGGGGTCCATCGACACCGCGTCCGACAGACATCTCTTCGAAGAGTTTCTCGCCAGGATAGGAATACCCAATCCGCCGGGCGCCGCGGTCGCCACGGTGGAGCAGGCGTTGAGCGTGGCGCAGGAGATCGGGTATCCCGTTCTCGTCAGGCCGTCGTACGTCCTTGGAGGACGGGCGATGGAGATCGTCCAGAACGCCACGGAACTGCTGAAGTTCTGGTCGGAAGCGGTTGCCGCGGCTGAGGGCAGGCGCGTCCTTATCGACAAGTATTTTGAGGGCCGAGAGGTGGAGGTCGACGCGGTGTGTGACGGTGAGACGGTGCTGGTGCCCGGGATCATGGAGCACGTCGAGCGTGCGGGGGTACACAGCGGCGACTCTACGGCGATCTATCCCGGGCTCACGCTATCCGAAGCAGAGGTTGACACGATCGTCGACTACACGCGGCGCATCGGGCTGGCGCTGGACGTGCGCGGCCTGATGAACATCCAATACGTCGTGGTGGGGGGCGACGCCTACCGTACGCCAAACCGGCCTTCCTCTGAGAACGGAACCGGCGATGGAGCCGGTACGCAAGTGTATGTGATCGAGGTGAATCCTCGCTCCAGCAGGACGATTCCCTTCATCTCGAAGGTGACAGGTGTGCCTATGGTCCGGATTGCGGTGAATGCCATGACCGGCAAGTCGCTCAAGGAGCAGGGGTACGAAGGGGGACTCTGGAAGCGGCAGAAGCTCGTAGCAGTCAAGGCGCCGGTGTTTTCGATGTCGAAGCTGGTAGGAGTGGACTCCTATCTTGGGCCGGAGATGAAATCCACCGGTGAGGTGATGGGCATCGATACGGAGTTCAGGCCCGCTTTGGCAAAGGCGCTGATGGCTGCGGGGATGATGCTCCCGCCGAAGGGTTCCATCCTGCTGAGCATCGCAGACCGACATAAGGCGGACGCGGTCACGCTGGTCAAGGACCTCGCCGAGCAGGGCTATTCGATTTACGCGACCAACGGGACGGCGACGATGATCCGGGCAATGGGCATTGATGTAACGACCGTTGCCAAGGCCCACGAGCCGGGGCGCCCGAACACCGTCGATATCGTGGCCGATGGGACGGTGCAGGCAGCCGTCAATACGGTGACGGGGGATAAGACGACTCTCGAAGACGGTTTCGAGATACGACGTGCGGCGGCTGAGGTACGAATTCCCTGCTTCACATCGCTCGATACGGCACGGGCGGCTGTGGAGAGTCTTGCGACAGGACAGGGCGGTTACAACGTGAAGCCTCTGCCGGAGTACAGAGCTGCAGAGTAAGCAGGTCTTGGGGCCTCGCCGGCCAGGCGGACCTCGCCGGTCGGGGACTTCGCCAGTCGGGCGTATAGAGGGCGTCGCCGGTCGGGGACTTCGCCAGTCGGGCGTATAGAGGGCGTCGCCGGTCGGGGGCCTCGCCGGCCAGGCGTATAGAGGGCCTCGCCAGTCGGGCATATAAGGGCAAGGTGCTGGGTTTTGGGTGCTAGGTAGTTGGTGGGGGTCTGCCCTTCGATAGGCTCAGGGCGAACGGGACTTTGCCAGTCGGGGCCTCGCCAGTCGGGCGGACCTCGCCGGTCGGGCGTATAGAGCAGGGGACCTCGCCGGTCGGGCGTGTAGAGCAGGGGCTGGGTTTGGTACTTGGTGGTTAGGTTGTTGGTGGGGGGTGTGTCCTTCGACAGGCTTCTGAGTAACTGCGGGACCCCCTCTCTGTATCTCAATCCCGGCGGGGGAGAGATTAAGGGTGACTGCACGGCTAGTCATCTTGGATTGGTTAATGGTACCGGCTGCACATGAGTCTGATATTTCGATTCAACCTCACCCCCGTATTGAGTGCGGGGCAGGCTCTAGCCCTCTCCCGCGAACGGGAGAGCGGTCTACACTCACCAGAATGCAACCCTGGCACTGTCATTCTGTGCGGAGTGCGGCGGAGTCGAAGAATCTAGAGTGTCTGTCCTAATCTAAAGCTGACACATGGGGTTCGATCGCCGTTTTCACTCCTTGTCACGAAATAAGCGCGGCACCGGCTGTCCGGTCTTGCGGTTATGGATCTTAGATTCCTCCCTCCACTCGGAATGACGGTTAAGGGGACCGAGTTTTAGCTAGAGTTCCGTTCTTTCTGCCCTTGTCAGCCCGCGACGGGAGAGGGTTAGAAGCGCTTTACGGGGAAGGTGTTTTTCTTTTCGGCCTTTCTTTGTTGTCTGAGGAATTCGCGGCGCACGGCGCGGGAGGGGGGATTCACCGGTGTGGGCGCGGAGACGTCTTCTGGATACCACTCATCGTCGGTGTTGTTGGGCGAGGATGGCTCGTGGTCGTAAGGGGTCGGATGTGGGGAACCCCCTCTCTGTTTCTCTCCCCCGGCGGGGGAGAGATGGGAATTCGAAGGCTCCCCGGTGGGGGAGAGATTGGGCGAGGATGGCTCGAGATCATTTTTGGGATATGCATTCTCAGCGCCCTCGGCCAATTTGCTGAAGTATGGGTGTCCGGCGGCTTTCTCACGGCGGGCCTGCACCCTGTAGCGGCGGAGCTGTTCGAGTTCCTCAGCTTTAGCCTTAGCCTTAGCCCGGTCGTCGTTTTCGCCCTTTTCGGAGTACTTCTCCGGCATGTTTGCGCTGAGCAGGGCGATGATCAGCGACGCGGGGGCCATGGGTTCGCCCGCGCGCATGAGAGCAATCTCCTGAAGGCTGTCGTTGAATGCCAGAGTGGCCATCTCAAGTCTACGGTTGAAACTCAGCACGTCGTCACTCTGCCATCTCAGCGCCTTGTAGACAGCGACGTTCGCTACTCGCGCGGCTGAGGTGGTGGTCCCAGTCCGCGAGAAGTGCTTCAGATAGTCGGTCTGGCGGACCCATGTCTCGCAGTCGGAGGGAGAGAACTCCTGAAAGCGCAGGTCGAGTTCGTATTCCAGTTCCCCGGCCTCTTCTTCTGATTTGATGCCGAGTTCGTCGAGTGTGGTGTGAAGGTTTTGGTAGTTCATACGTTCTATGTTAGGGGTGATCTGGGAGGTTGTCAAAAGGGCCTCGGCGGCCGGGCGTATAGGGGACTTCGCCAGTCGGGGGCCTCGCCGGCCGGGCATATTGGGGGCCTCGCCGATCGGGGGCCTCGCCGGCCAGGCATATTGGGGGGCCTCGCCGGTCGGGCATATAGAGGACCTCGCCGGTCGGGCGTATGGAGGAGGGTTTGGGGGCTGGTTTTTGGGTTAGGTTGTTGGTGGGGGGTCTGCCGTTCGACAGGCTCAGGGCGAACGTGGTGTGGCTGGAGAGCGCGGGGTTGCTGTCATGGACTTCAGATTCCTCGCTGCACTCGGAATGACAGGCAGGGGGCAGAGTTATAGCTACGGATCCGTCTTGCCTACCCCTGTCAGCCCACGACGGAAGAGGGGATGGAGCACCTCCCTATTCGACTATCACCTTCATATGGAAACAGTACTAGTACCGCTTCAATCTGAATGTGATGGATAGATATGTTGAAGTTTAGTCCGAGCGTCCTGAGTGGAGAAGCGCCAGTCTATGATGGCGACAGCCTCATTGCGTTCACGTTCCAGCGCCGAGACCTCTCGTTTCAGTACCGCCTCGTCACTGATTCGACGGTTGAGACATTGATTACTGAAGACGCTCAACTCTATCTCCGCCATGTTCAGCCAACTGCCGTGTACCGGAGTGTAATGGAACTCCAGGCGCTTGGCGATGCGCCACGCTTCGGCTGGCTCGAAGGCATCGTACAACGAACCCAGCTTGTGAGTGTTGAGATTGTCCAGCACCAGCCGTATCGTCTCTGTGTGAGGGTATGCCTCATCAACCAGCCACCTCATCTGCTGTGCGAAGTCCACAGCAGTGCGTTGCTCGGTCACCTCGACATGCCTCCAACCGGCTTTCGGCTCACAGAACATGAACAGGTTTCGCGTCCCGTTTCGCTTGTACTCGTAGTCATATCGTTCCACCCGACCCGGCTTGGCCCTGATAGCGGGCCTCTTATCAGCCACCAGTTGCTTGGATGTCTCGTCGAAGCAGACCACGGGATGGTCGGGGTCGTAGTCTTGATGGTACAGGTCCAACACATCCTCCATCCGAGCCACGAACTCTCCGCTCACCTCGGGGATGCACCACTCCTTCTTCTTCCACGGTTTGAGTTCGTTTTTTTGAGTATCTGGCGCACCGTCTCGAGGGAGATGCTCTCGGCAAACCCCATCGCCACCGCCTTGTCCGCAATGAGCTGCAGCGTCCAGTCCGCGTGTCCTTCGGGTGCATCGCTGCACGCGACGGCTATAAGGTGCGCTTCCTGTCTGCCGTCCAACTTGCGCTTCTGTCCCGGTCGCGTGCGTTCATTGAGCGCGCTGTCGAGTCCCTCCTCCACAAACCGCGTGCGCACACGTCCCACCGTGGATGCGCTTATCAATAGTCCGCTGGCGATGTCACGGTCGATCAGACCTTCGTCTGCCTTAAGCAACACCAGCGCTCGCTTGACCTTACGGGCCGAAGTCTCCCCACGACTCGCTATCTCTTTGAGACGTGTCCGTTCCGATTTATTCAACTCCACCTTGTACTGGAGAGCAGGCATGTCTTCGTATGTCCTCCTTATGGGATCATACATAAGACTAACCTATTTCTTATATTTGTCAAATATACCTAGAAACGGTACTAGTCGGGGTCGGGTGGCGAGGGGTTTGCCAGGCCTGTGGCGAGGGATATGGGAACGAGTCGTTCGAGTTCGTCGAGTGTCCATGCGGAGTCTTTGTGGATGGACTTGAGGGGTCGGCGAGGTGAGAAGAGGGAGGTACCCCAGCCGTGGGTTCCGATGACCTGGCCGGAGATGTTGGAGGCGGCATCGGTGCAGAGGTAGACGATCTTGGGGGCGTTGCTCTCGGGAACGAGCGCCTCGTCAGGTTCGGGTGAGGCGACGAGGTCGGCGACTGGATAGCTTCCGGGACGGGTGGCAGCCTGATCTCGGAGCCAGTCGACGGCGCTTTCGGGTATCGACTCGACCATCCGGGTGCGTCCGCCGGGATAGACGGCGTTTACCGTGATGCCGTGCCGGCGCAGTTCGTTAGAGGCAGAGCGAGCGAGCCCAACGATGCCCTCCTTGGCGGCGGAGTAGTTGGTCTGCCCGGGCGATCCGAGTGCAGAGATGGAAGAGAAGAGGACTATGCGACCGTGCTGTTGTTCGATCATGTGGGGGACGCTGTGGCGGACCATATTGAATGACCCGTTGAGGTGGACGCGAACGACGGATTCCCACTCCTCCTCGTTCATATTGAAGATCATGCGGTCGCGGAGGATTCCGGCTGCATTAATGAGTATGTCGAGTCTGCCGAACTCGTCAAGCGCAGTCTGAACGATTTGGCGTGCCGAACCGAATTCGGCGACGGAGTCGTAGCTGGCTACGGCATGGCCGCCGTCTTCCTTGATCTCGCCAACAACGACGTCGGCTGGCGCAGCGGAGGACTCCGAGCCGTCTACGCTTCCTCCGAGATCGTTGACGATGACGGCAGCGCCTTCCTCGGCAAGGAGCTTCGCCACACCGCGACCTATCCCGCGTCCGGCGCCGGTTACGATCGCGACCCTTCCTGTCAGTCGATTGCCCATTACTTGCAATGTCGTACGGTCTCGCCCCGAACCGTAAGGCACTTGTACTTGAGGCCGGTCTTGCCTTCTTCCATCGCCGCTTTCACGGAGGCTGCAACCTCGGGCGAGACCCAGGTGGTCCAGACGTCTTCATGGCGCTGCAGGAACATCATCCCCGCGACCGTGTACGAAACGCCGACTCGGCCTCCCCTGATCTGCGAGGCCAGACCGGCTAGGACTTCCTCGTCGGCCTCGACTTTGCCCAAGAGGTCGAATACCGGAGGGGCGGTCTCCTTCAGCTGAGCGCGGACTCCAATGCGGTCAGTGGAGGACTCGCCGTAGAGAGAGCCGACATTGATGACTTCGTCGGAGTCCAAGAGCGGCTCGGAGCTTGGGACCTTCAGGACGATGTCAACGTCGCCGGACTGCAGGGCCGACGGGTATTCGCTTTCGGCTACCTCAGCCAGTTTCGTCTCATAGACCATGCCGTGCACGATGATGTATCCGACGATGAAGTTCTCCATCTGGACGGCGGGGTCTTCCCAATGGGCCAAGGTGACCTTCCCGTTGTAGTCGAACCCGAAGAGGTCTGCGGGTTCGTTCGACTCTTCAGTCTCGTCGGATGATGCATCGGTCGTCGATTCAGGTTCCGCCGGGGAGACGGTCGTCTGCGACGTTTGCAACGGCGTGGGGGTCGGCATGGGTGTCGGAGTGTGCAGCTCCTCCGCCGATAGGAGTGGGTCGTCTCTCGGCGATGAGCAGCCGAGGAGTACTCCCGCGCAGAAGATGAGCGAGCCCAAGGTCAAAATGCAGTTGGTCGAAGCGAAAGTGGCCATTGCCCTACTCGAACAGCGTCGGAAAGTGCCGGTCAATCTCATCCATCGAGGATTGTCCCCACTTATGGAAGCTGCGTTCAATCGCGGGGTTGGTGTATGTCGAGAGGTTGCCGTCGCTTACTCCAAAGACGATGCCGTTGACGTGGGCAGTCGAGTCGAGGCAGAGGGTGGCTGCCAGCGCGGCGGCGCTCCCGTTGCCGATTTCGTTGAATTCGGAAATGGCTATGGCGTTGCACGTGACGCCGTACCTTCCAAGGTCGCGGGCGACGGTTCTAGACATGCCGACGATGCCCTCGGAAGCAGCAGCCACGCTCACGCCCCTTGAGTCGCCCAGGCCAGCGTTCGAGGTGATGGTTACCACTCGCCCTCCCCTCCTCTGCTGCCGGAACTGCACGCTGGCGGCTCGCGTGGGCATGAAGGCTCCCTTCAGTGTGTGGCGGACGACTTCATCGAAGGCTTCTGCGGACGTCTCCAACAGGGGCAGTTCGCATGTGGACGTGCGGGCGTTCATGAGGATGTCGAGGCCGCCGAAGGACTCGACGGCACGTGCGACGATTTCCTCGGAGCCTTCGAGTGTCGAGACGTCGCCGAGGTCGGAGACGGCGGTACCGCCCGCAAGATCGATCGCCTTAACAACGCGTTCGGTTGTATCGGGGTCCTTGTCATTCACGACGACGGATGCCCCTTCGGCGGCGAGCAGGATACTCACGGCATGGCCAGCTCCCTGACCGGCGCCGGTGACGATCGCAACTTTACCGCGAAAACGCTGCATGAATGGTGCTTAGCTCCGTGACGTGCATACTATCTCACGGTGGGCCAAATGTCTTGGATTGCCGGGGATAACTAAAGGTGAGTTGTGCAGGAGACGTAGGACGGATTGGAGTTTGAAGGAGCGAATTTACCGGACATTTCCAGACATTTTCGGACTTTGCTATCGGACATCTTTGCTTACGCGTAGGGGTGTAATCGTGTTGCAGAAGGGGGGGGAGTGCACTTCGACAGGCATTTGAGAATCTGCGCTGGATAGGACGAAGAGATTCACCACAGAGAACACAGAGAGCACAGAGGGAAGAGAGTGGGTAGTTCGGAGGCTGGGAATAGCCCTTCGACAGGCTCAGGGCGAACGTACTTTCTTTTACCGGACCCCCCTTTACTGACACCCCGGCGTGGCCCCAGAACCGGGGCGCAATGATGCTCAGGGGGAACGGGGTGTGCCTGGGGAGCGCGGGGCCGGATCGTAGCTACAAGTCCGTGTTACCTACCTCTGTCGGCCCACCATGGGAGAGGGGATACGCGGCATCTGCCAAGTCATCATGTTCAAGCTGACTGGGTGCTAGCCCATTGCGACGAGCTGTTTGGGTGTCACGAACCACTCTATGGTGGCGCACTGGCCGTAGCGAACCGCTGTCACGTTGAGCTTGCACATTCCGCCCGGCTTGAGGTTGAAGGCGGTGTGGTACGAGCCGGAGGCCATTGTCGAGATTAGCTCGCTCAGGGTCGGCTCGTGGCCGACGAGCATGAGCCCGTTGAGTGAGGAGCGAGCGTCGATAGTGCTCAGAATTGCCCTGACGTTGCCTGACGCGAGGGTGTCGGAGAACTCGATCGGTTCCGCGATGCCGAGTCCATCATGGACGATTTCGGCCGTCTGACGTGCCCGTAAGAGCGGACTGGACACGATCAGGTCCACGCTGACGTTGGTGGCTTTCATCCCCTTAGTTGAGAGCTTGGTGCGTCGCTTTCCCTTCGGGGACAGGGGACGAATGTTGTCGGAGGGGTACCTGTTTCCGTAGGGTTCGGCCTTGCCGTGCCGGAGTATGTACAGGTCCATGTTGGCCCTCCGTCTCGGATTGAGACTAGGGTATCAGGAATCTCGTTGGGAGAGGTAGGTCTTGGCGACGGATTCGGAGCGTTTCAGGACCTTCACCGCAGCCCTGATGGCGTCTCGGACGGCGTCAATATCCCTGGAGTCTGAGAGGAACCAGCGCCAACGGGCGAGGTAGTAGTCGACATAGGATACGGCCAAGTCGCATTCTCCAATGTTCTCCAACGCGCGAGTGACCTCCGTCCGGTTCATGCTCCAGGCGGACATAGGTTCGAGGCCCGCGAGATGCAGGACGATGGGGCCGACCGGAGACACACGGTAGGAGAGGTCTCGGAACAGCTCGGCGAGGTACTTGTCCGGACGGTCGACGACTCGCATGGGCAGGCGCTCCAACATGTCAGCGTATTGGAGCAGGTCGTGGCACTTGTATCGCTTGAGTTCGTCGTCATCGGAGTAGTCCGCGGTGGGATATGTCTCACCGACCAGGACTTCGGCGGCATCGGGTGGGGAGTGCATGTAGGTCGGCCTGCTCATCAAATGGTTGAGAGTGATGAGCTGTGGACGCGGCGTGTGAATAGGACGTGGACACTTGGCGCGGTAGCGCGATTCAATGTCTTGCTGGACCGCCAGGGCCTGGTCAAGGTTGCCGAGATGGTTTCGCTCGCCATCGTTGTCATGGAACCAGATGTGGAGGTCGAGGTCGCTGGCCTCGGGGACGTAGTCGATGGGAGTGTCCCACTGTTTCTTGGCCGAGCCTTTGAGATAGATCGCGCGGATCTCGTCATTAGGGATGTGGTCGAGGAGGGCTTCCACGATGGCCTGGGTCATGCAGGAGACCTCGTGGCGAAGGCGTTCCGGGTCGGGATATCCGTCGGTCCAGTTGGGTAGTTGGATTCGGTCAGGCATGGGTTGGGTGTTGGGTCGTTTCAGAGTGCAAGTTGTACAGCGGGGGACTACTGCTGGATGGCGATAGTACGGTGGTGAGTCGCGCAGGGCAAGGAATTGCGCTTCGGGAGGCTCTCGGGTAACTGCGGGAACCCCCTCTCTGTGTCTCTCCCCCGCCGGGGGAGAGATTAGAGGCGACTGCGTGGCAGCTACTGACAGGCGGATATGGCCCGTGGGGGTGCCCTTCGACAGGCTCAGGGCGAACGGGGTGTGGCTGGGGAGCGCTGGGTTGCGGTCATGGATTTCAGATTCCTCGCTTCGCTCGGAATGACGGTGTGGGAGCAGGCAGCAGGGCGATTCGCGAAACGCCCCTACGGGAGGCAGGGCTGGGGTAATTTTCAGGGGAATGACGATATACGGTGTTTGTCGTATTCCTTGACACCAATTGCAGGCGGTTTGGGGTGTCAGGCGTCGTTGAAGTTGTATAGGCCGATGGCGGTCTTGCCGAGGACCCATTGTTTGTCCTCTTCGGTGAGCCAGTCGATGTGTTCCTGGAACATTTCGAGGGCGGGGCCGTACATTGTCTCGCGTTCGACGCCGGGGAAGTTCGTACCCCACATGAGGCGCTGAGGGCCGAAGGCGTCGTAGATCCGCTTGAATCCGTCGTGCGAGTCTTTGTAGGGAAACGGCTCCTGCTCTTTATGAGGGATGAGCTTGACGTAGACGTTCGGGTACTTGGCGAGATCGAGGACGGGCTTCATGCCGGGGTACGGCGGGTCCTCGATGCGGGGCGCACCGCCGTTGTGGTCAAGGGCGATGGGCACACCGGGGTGTCGAGCGATGATTGGCTCGATGTCCGGGTAGTGGATGGAAGGGCCGTGCGAGATGAAGCTCGCGCCGAGCCTGGCGGCCCGTTCCCAGATGGCATCCTGGTCGGGTCCCGCCCACATGGAGGGATGGACGGGGCGGGTAAGGTGGATGCGGAGGCCGCTGAAGCCGTGCTCTGCGACGAGTGTCTCGAGACGATCGGCAGCACCAGGCTCAAATTGGTTGACGAGTCCTATGGCGGCGAACCTGCCGGGGAAGCGTTTCAGGACATCACTGACGTAGGTGTTGTCGAAGACATAGTGGATTGGCTGGACGATTACGGCCTTGTCGACGCCTACCTCGTCCATCCTGGTGTTGAGGAACTCGACGCTGCCGTCCTCATTGGAGGTCCTGCCGCCGTCCATGGGGTAGGTATCGTAGTCGCTGCTCCACACGTGCAGATGAGTATCGACGATCACGGTTTTCTCCTCGAAATGAGTTTGGGAGCGCCCAGCCCTATTCGGCCAAGAGGTCGCGCAGGTACCGGGCGGCCTTTCCGATAAGCTCGGTGCGGTCGTCGGGTTCCTGGCCCTCGTAGACGATGGAAATGCTCCCGTTGTAGTTGGCGGCCTTAATGATGCCGGCGATGCGTTCGTAGTCGAGGACTTCTTCCCTTCCGCTGGCGATCTTGTAGAACTTGCACCGCACGTAGCTCGCGTAAGGGAGGGTCTGCTCCATGTAACCGTAGATGTCTGCGTCGGGGTCGGGTTCGCCTGCCGCGCCAGGGGAGCCCTGCCACTGGCCGGTATCCATGATCAGCGAGAAGTTCGGATGGTCAACATCGTTCATGATGCGCAGGACATCGGGCCCCGTTGCCGCGAGGTTGCGGTTGTCGTGGTTCTGGAGAGCAACGACAACGCCTCTTTCAGCGCCATACTCGGATACTTCCCTAAGGCATCGCGCCAGAGCGGCGAATAGAGGGTCGCGGCCGTCGGTCTCCTGAGTCTGCCAGCCAAACACGCGGATGAGGGGCGAGCCGAGGACGAGAGCCACGTCGATGGCGGCCTTGGCGTCCTCTACCCTGGCGCGCTGGGTGTCCTCGTCTCCGGCGAAGCCGCCGGCCACGCCAAGGTAGCCGATGGGAAGCCCCAGATCGAGGCATTGGCGCTTGATGCCGAGCAGGTACGACACGTCGGTGGATGGGAAGGCGCGCAGATGGAAATCGAGGCAGTCGAGGCGGAGGTCGTAGCAGGTGCGAATGAAGTCCTCGACCTCAATGCCGACGCTCTTGTAGCTGAGGTAGTTGCAGCCGATTTTGATCATTGTCCGTCCGTGTCTGAGTTCGTCTATAATGGAACGCCACGCAACCGCGACGAGCGGCCAACAGGATACACCTTACCAATGCCGTTTGCGAGTTCATGGGGAGAACATCCGCCATCCTCATGGATACCCGCCTTCGCGAGTATGGGGGTAGCTGTATGCGTCGAGCGCTCTAACGAAGACTGAACAGTTGCGACCGCCCAACCAGCCTCAGCATTCGACCGTGATTAAACAGCAGTGTCCTGGATAGCCGTTACCCTTATCAGCGCCGCCGTCCTGGGGATGATCGGCGTCCTCGATAAGGCGTTTCTGTACCACTACGCCCGGTCTCTCAGAACGCTTCCGCTCCTGATCGCCATCGGGCACGTGCCTATAGGGATCGTGTTCATCGCGATCTCACCGTTCGAGGATTTGACCTTAGCAGCGGCGGGATGGGGACTGGCTGCCGGTGTGCTTGGCGGGCTGAGCGCCGTGGTGTTTTTCAAAGTCATGGCGAAACGGGAAGTGACGCGCACGATCCCGGTCGTTCAGACGTACCCGATCTTCGTCGCGCCTCTGGCCATCCTTTTCCTGGACGAGAGTTTGAAGGCTTTCCACTGGTTTGCCATCCTGGTAACGGTGGCAGGAGCGGTGATGATGTCTATGCGTCAGGACTCCAGAGGACGTGGCATCGTGATCGACCGGTCCTTCTACGAGCTGCTGGGGGCGAGCCTGCTATTGGCGGGAATGAACATCGCCGCCAAGCAGGCGGTCGAAACGCTTCCCGTACTGCTGGTGCATGGTCTCCGGTCGTTCGGAGTCGCAGCAGTGCTGATGGCGTTCGGCGCCCGGCACGAACCGCTCAGCGAGGTCCGCAGGATGGTAGCCGAGAGGAGCCCTGCACTTGGAATCTTCGCCCTGAACGAGTTCGTGATCGTCAACACGGGAATGATCCTGAACCTGTGGGCCACTTCGCTCGGCCCGGTCTCGCTGGTTTCGGCATTGACGGCAAGCTCGTCAATCTTCCTCCTGGCATACAGCACCCTGCTGGGTCTTCGATTCAGGGGAATGCTCGGAGAACAGGTGGGATGGCGTGCGGTGATAGTTAAGACCGTTGCAACATCCTTAATTGTTGCCGGAGTCGTGGTGATTTCGCTCGTGTGACGGCCCGAGCGTTCGGGGAGATTGACAAGGGGTTGTACAGCGCCTAGTCTGCCAACACAGCAAGGCTGGGGCCGAGAGGAGCAGAGAATGGCCGATAAGACGAAGGTGGTAATCGTTGGGGCCGGGCATAACGGGCTGGTGGCAGCGGGGTACCTGGCGAGGGCGGGACTGGAAGTACAGGTGCTGGAGCGGCGGGACGTTGTCGGGGGAGCGGCGGTTACGGAGGAGTGGTTCCCGGGATACAAGATCTCCACGTGCTCGTATGTGTGTCACATATTGCAGAAGAAGGTGATCGACGAACTGGAGCTTCGGAAGTACGGGTTCCACGTTTATCCCATAGACCCGATGCGCGTTCATCCGTTTCCCAACGGCAAGGTCATTACCTTTTGGCATGACGATGAGAAGACGGTTGACGAGGTGCGGAAGATCTCACCAGAGGACGCGGAAGCGTGGATGGACTGGGCGAACCTGTGGCACAGGGCTGTGCGAATTCTGAGCGACTACTATCTTGGCCCGCCGCCTTCGCTGACGGAACTTGCCGAAAGGTTCCGCGAGGAGGGAGAGGAAGAACTGCTGGAGACGCTGCTCACGGTGCCCTACAGGGATCTGATCGACCGTTATTTCGTGTCGGACGAGATCAAGGCCGCCGTGAGCAACGGTGCCACGGACGTGGGGGACATAAGCGCTCCGGGGAGCTCGTACCTGATTGGGCTGTACAGGTTCAGTGCGTTCCGGGATGACACGGAGAACTATGGGATCGTTCGTGGCGGGATGGGAGGTATCACGCAGTCGATGGCGCGTTCAGCGGAGGCAGCGGGGGTGACGATACGGACGGGAGCGGAGGTTGAACGTATCGTGACACAGAGCGGAAGAGCGGTCGGAGTGCGGTTAATCGACGGCGAGATGATCGAGGGAGACCTCGTATTGTCAAACGCGGACCCGAAGAGGACGTACCTCAAGCTGCTTGAGGAGGGTGACCTCGATCAGGAATTCGTGGACGAGGTGACCGCCTTGAAGACCATGTCGGGGTCGGCGAAGTTCCTGTGCTCGTTGCGAGAACTGCCTGACTTTTCCGGATATCTCGGCACGGAGTATAACCCGGAGCACCTGGCGATGATCTCGCTGTGTCCCTCGGTGGAGCAGTCGGAGATAACGTGGAACGACGCTAAGAACGGGAGGGTGCCTGACACACCGATAATCCAGGTGCAGATCCCTTCGGTATATGACAAGACGGTTGCTCCCGACGGCCGGCACGTACTGTCGCTGTGGGTGCTGTTCCTGCCAACTCACGTGCGGGACGGGTCGTGGGCGGAGGAGCGTCAAGGGTTTGGCGAGCGGCTCATCGACGAGGTGACGAAGTACGCGCCGAATTTCAGGGACGCGATCATCGATTGGACGCTGCTGACGCCGGAGGACATCGAGGAGCGCATTGGCCTGACGGACGGGAACATCCGGCACATCGATATGATTCCTCAGCAGATGATGTCGCGAAGGCCGCTGCCGGGGTGGTCGGACTACAGGACGCCCGTGGAAGGGCTGTATCTGTGCGGTGCGGGCACTCATCCGGGCGGCGAGGTGACGGGCGCGCCGGGGCACAACGCGGCGCACGTTGTGATGGAGGAGTTGGGGGTTCTGTAGGGAATGAGAGTAGTCCTTCGACAGGCATTCGAGTAGCTGCTTCATATCAGCGACGATGCACGGCCATCTTCAGCCTTCGACAGGCTCAGGCCGAACGTACTTTCTCTTACCTGCGTGACCCCCGTTACTGACACCCCGGTACGGCCTCGGCGCGGGTTGTAACGCTACTCAGGGCCAACGGGCTCAGGTTTTGGACACCGTTTAGGACGGCGTCACAGTGGGGCGACGCGGTCTATGGTGAGGCCGAGGGGGCGTTCGAATTCCTTGTAGCGGACGTGGACTTCTACACCGTTGACGCTGCGTGTGAAACCGGCGGTCTTTTCCTGGCGCTTGGTCTCTATCTCCAGGACGTTGTCGCCCTGGACCAGATCGTCCAATTCGAGGGTGAATTCGAAGAAGTGGGCGGACATGCCAAACGGGGCCTGAACGTCCATGCCTCCGGCCATGACAGTGGCCATGCGGAGGGCGCGCTCGTCGGTGATCTCAGCCTTTTCCAGGGGGAGGACACGCTCGTTGAAGCGGAATTCTATTTCATCCTCAACGCAGAAGAAGGAGAATCGGATGCTCAGGACGGGCCTTCGCAACTCGCCATCCTTCCTTGCCGATTCCAGGTCGTCGGCGATGGGAACATTCAGGGTAACGGTCTCCCCTTCCACGAGGGCTACGGGGAGATGCCGGTCGGGAGTGGTTGTCTCTTCACCCTCGCTTCCCTCGCGGGGGGCGAGCAGGTAGCGTTTGTTGCGGCGTTGGTAGATGTCGGGACGGCCAAGTTCGCGGAGGACCTGGTACTCGCGCTCGCCGAAGGGCCAGGGGTAGTAGCCGTCGAAGACGCCAGCCCAGCCATGATAGCTGAGCGTTTGGGACAAGGCGCGGAACATCTCGGGGTCGGGCTTACCAACGCGGTGGTCGTAAATGCGGCGTGGAGGGCGATAGTAGGCGGGAACGCCGACACGGTTAGCAACATCGGGGAGCCAGTTGTTCGACATGCAGGTGTCGATGAGGTTCGCCCTCTCGCTTCCGACGACGATATCGACATCGCCCTCGCGTATCCACGTGGCGACGTCGAGACCGATATCGAGGTTTGACTGTTCGTCGGCGAATACGCGGGCCATGATTGGAATCTTGCGGTCCTGCTGGGCGCCGATGGAGTCCACGAGGTCTCGGATTTCTTCCATGAAGCGGTTCATGGTCGAGATGCCGGACTCCGTCTCCTCCATGCGGAAGTAGAGCGGGAAGAACATGAAGTCGAGCTCAATGCCATCGGCCTCGTAGTCGACGAGCATCTCGCGAATCATTGCCTTTTTGTCTTCCCACACGAGGTGGTTGGTAAAGTCGTATGCCCAGCGGGTCTGGTGCTTTGGCCAGCGAGGGTCGTTCACCCCGTGGCACACTGCTTGCTCATGCTGCCATCGCAGCCAGCCGCACCTCTCCGAGCCAGGGGCCTGAGCGTCCTGAAGCCGGAGGCTGGGGAAGACTTTCAGGCCGGTACGTCGACCTTGTTCGATAACCTCGCGTACCTGATCGGTGCCCTTCTCCTTAGCCACCTGCACCATTCGCAAAATGCGCCAGTCGATGTAGCTCTCCCAGACATCCTTCGCATCGCCGACGACTCGGCCGACCTTGCTATCGTGGAAGTAGACGTCACCGTATCCGAGGCCGAGCACGAGGAGATCGGCGCCGGTGCCGAGTAATTCGTTGACCGGCTGCCAGAGCTTGTCGATGCTGACGGGCGGCTCTACGCGCTTGCCGTGGAAGTGGTGGCCGTCGTTGTAGTAGATGAGGTGAGGACGGTGCATAACGAGCGTTCCCAATTCTGTGTTGAAAGGCCCACGGGGAGCAATTTTCTTGTCTGCTTGTTGGACTGGCAAAGAATACTACGGCAGGGGGAGTTATGGAAGACTCGGTCGAGCAAGCGTCCGTGTGGGTTATTGTTCAGAGTTGATGAGGCGAGCGCCCCCAACACCTGTTGGATACCCGCTGTCGCGGGTATGACGGCGGCGTTGAGCGTTGTGGGCTCCCGGGAAGTCTGAACGGTTACCCGTGTGGGGTCATACTATCGCCGTAGGTTGGCGCTGTGCTACAATCCGGGATGGTTTTGACGGCTGAGCCGCAGTATAGACGAAAGAAACGGGGTGGAGGGACTCGGTGGCAAACAGTATTAAAGTAGCGATAATCGGCGTGGGAAACTGCGCGTCTTCCCTGGTGCAGGGCATCGAGAAATATAAGCACGTTGGGGAAGAGGACGAAGTGCCGGGAATCATGCACCCGGTCATGGGTGAGTATGGTGTCGGCGACATCGAGGTTGTGGCGGCATTCGACATCAACGAGACCAAAGTGGGGCTCGACCTGTCGGAGGCGATCCTCGCGGAACCGAACAACACGGTAACGTTCCAGGAGGTCCCGCAGACGGGCGTGACGGTACAGCGGGGGATGACGCACGACGGCATCGGGCAGTACGTGTCGGACATGGTGAAGAAGGCGCCGGGAGGCACGGCGGACATCTCGGGGACGCTCCAGGAGCGCGAGGTGGACGTGGTGATCAACTACCTGCCGGTTGGTTCCGAAGAGGCGACGCGGTGGTACGCCGAGCAGGTGCTGGCGGCGAAGGTTGGGTTCATCAACTGCATACCGGTTTTCATCGCGAGCGGCGAGAACGATTACTGGCAAAAACGGTTCCGTGACGCCGGAGCGCCGATCATCGGCGACGACATCAAGTCGCAGGTGGGGGCTACCATCGTGCATCGCGCGTTGGCGCGGCTGTTCATGGACCGGGGCGTCCAGCTAGACAATACCTATCAGCTCAATTTCGGTGGGAACACGGACTTCCTGAACATGCTTGAGCGTGAGCGCCTGACGAGCAAGAAGGTCTCGAAGACGCAGTCTGTGCGGTCGCAGATCGACAACGAGATACAGGCTGAGAACATCCACATCGGGCCCAGCGATCACGTTCCATGGTTGACCGACCGTAAGTGGGCATACATCCGTCTGGAGGGCACGAGCTTCGGCGACGTACCTCTGAACGTCGAACTGAAGCTGGAAGTCTGGGACAGTCCCAACTCAGCCGGCGTGGTGATCGACGCCATCCGCTGCGCGAAGATTGCTAGGGACCGTGGCGTCGGCGGTCCGATCCTGGCGCCGTCGGCGTATTTCATGAAGTCGCCGCCCGTCCAGTACCATGATGACGTGGCGCGGGAGATGGTGGAGGACTTCATAGCGGGGCGTGACGGGGGGGAGTAAGAGGGGTTTTGGGTCTCTCTATTGGCTTCTCCGTCTAGAATTCGTCGGCGCGTGAGTGCCGGATTGCTCTTCGACAGGCTTTCAGGCAACAGCGGGAACCTCGTCTCTATATCTCTCCCCCGGCGAGGGAGAGATTGGGCAGTTACTGACACTCCGGCATGGCCCCGTCGCAGGGCGTAGGGTTGCTCAGGGCGAACGTGGGTTTTCCTTCCTCTTTTCTGCCTCGAAGCGCGTCTGCTAGGCTGGCCTTAGATAGGCTTGTGGTGAACGTGGTAAGCTCCGCTTGCCTAGGGGCGTCTTTCTGGTCTAGGATTGCCCAAACTTCACTTGCCGGACGGGGCGATTTGGTCGATTGCAAGTGTCGCGCCATTCGCACCTCGTCCCCGCCTTTCCGGATACCGGCCGCTGCCGGGATATCGGTCATGCGGTTAACGCGATTGCAGTACTAAGAGGGGCCGTGATCTGAGGGGGTCTATGGACCATCTGGCAGCTGTTGGAAACGGGCAGATAGTCGAGGGCACTGATCACAGTGGTTTCGACCGTCCGCTCAAAATCGGCCTTGCGTCGGCATACGACTTCGCCTCTCGCGGTGGCGTGCAGACGCATATTCGCGAGCTCGCCCAGCAACTGAGGGCGTGGGGTCACGACGTTCGGATCATTGCGCCGTGCGCCGACCCAAGCAAGGTGGCAGACGAGGGGTTCATTCCCATGGGGAGGCCGTTCCCCCTGCCGAGCAGGGGTTCGGTCGGGCGGATTTCGGTGTCGGTGTGGCTACGTCCGAAGATCAAGGAGATGTTGGACGAGCAGCAATTCGACGTTATCCACATGCACGAGCCGTTTTCGAGCTATGTTTGCGTGGGGATGCTGAGCCAGTCGAACGCGGTGAATATCGCGACGTTCCACGCGTATCCGGGCTCTCGGGTGTACGACCTGGGGGGAGCGAGGATCGCGCAGCCCTATTTCAAGATGCTTGATGGCAGGATCGCCGTGTCGCAGCCGGCGAAGGAGTACATCAGCAGTCACTTCGATGGGGAATATGAGCTGATACCCAACGGGGTGAGGATTGATCAGTACCAGCAGGGTGTGGAGCCTTTCCCTCACCTTCAGGACGGGATGATCAACCTGCTGTTTCTCGGCCGGGCAGACAAGCGGAAGGGGCTGAAGTACCTGCTGTTGGCTTACAGCAAGTTGAAGTGGGACTGGCCGAATCTGAGGCTGATTGTGCTGGGGCCTGGGAATCCGAACGACGAGTGCCAGAGGATCATCGCCGAGCGGAGCCTGCAGGACATAGAGTTCGTGGGGGCGGTATCGGACGAAGAGAAGTTCCGCTATCTCAAGACGGCGGACATCTACTGCTCGCCTGCAACGGGGGGCGAAAGTTTCGGAATCGTGCTCGTTGAGGCGATGGCAGCGGGTCTGCCGATCGTGGCGAGTGAGATTCCGGGGTACATGACGGTGGTGCGGAGCGGCGTCGAGGCGATGACATTCCCGCCGAAGGACGTTGGGGCGCTGGCGGAGGCGTTGGGACAGCTGCTTGAGGACGGCGATCTCAAGGGTCAGTTGGCGGAGAATTCCCTGAGGAGGGCAGACGACTTCCGGTGGGAGCGCGTGGCGAGGCAGGTGCTGGACTACTATAGGGCTTGCATGGACAGCGCGCAGCGGTCGCAGGAAGTCCTGGCGTCGAGTACGCCGTAGTCCCCTACCCTAAACTATGCACAGACTACGCAGTATTCTTTCTCCCATTGTCGACGCCATCGCGCGCGTTCTTGTGAAGCTGGGATTCTCGCCGAGCGGGTTGACGGTGATCGGGGTGCTGGTCGCGTGTGTTGCGGCGGCGCTTATCGCGCAGGGGATGCTGGCCGTTGGCGGGGTGGTGGTGCTGATCGCCGGGGTGTTCGACATGTTCGACGGGGCGGTCGCCCGAATGACGAACCGGGCGACGAAGTTCGGGGCCTTCTTCGACTCGGTGATGGACCGGGTGTCGGAGGCTATCGTGCTGCTGGGTCTGCTGTGGTTCTACCTCGAGGACGGCGAGCAGCTTGGGGCTGTGCTGGTGTACGTGGCGATCGTGGGGTCGACGATGGTGAGCTATGCGCGGGCGCGCGCCGAAGGGCTGGGAATCGAGTGCAAGGGCGGTCTGATGCAGCGGCCGGAGCGGGTGGCGTCGCTGGGGGTGGGGATCATCGTGGGGCAATGGTGGGAGCCGGCGGTGCTGATCGTGCTGGGGGTAATCGCGGCGCTGACGGTGGTTACGACGGTGCAGCGGGTGGTGGAGACGGCGCGGGGGGCTGGGGAGTAGGGGGATCAGGGGCGTCACGCCAGCCCTACTACTCACCGCCTTCACCACGGCAAATAGGAACCGGATCCATCAAGTGAGACCGACATTCAAACTATTAACCACTGTAATAGTCAACCGTAATAGTCGGACGTAAACAACTCAAACTCCTCAAGTTGTATCATGGGCGACATTTCATCAAGAATCTTCTCGTCGATAACTTTGCTCACTTCCATCGCCTCCCTAAGCCTTCTAGCTGATATCCATTCATTGTTCCAAATTTCAACATCCGTGCTATCATGGGTGAGTACTTTACATAGGGTCTCATCATATTGGATCGCTGGGTCGAACGTGTAACTCAAACGTTGCAACCATATTAGTAGATGTCCAGTATTCGGTAAGTCGGATAATTTTCTAATTATCCTGCACATTACTTCCCGCTTTTCACTCTTCGACTCAATGGCCTCCATCAAAAGGCTTATGATTGCAGCACAAACTGGATAGACTCTTGGATTTCGATAAGCGATGTCAGTGACGATGCCAATTAGTGGAATTGGCGACTCCAATAGTTCATCTTTCTTCTTGTTCTTCTTGGCAATCGCCTTATAGTACTTCTCCAAAGCAACGGCAATACTTCCGGAATGGGGATGATCAATGCTATGACCGTTTATCAAGAATAAGTGTTTTCTAATATTCCTCACGCCTTGTTTCCTTGCATTCCACTGAAGCTTGTCAGGTTTAATGGAAGAAGCAATTACATCACCGGTGAATTTAGTCTTCGTGGGATTAAGCCTTAGACCTAAGTCTATCATGGTATCCGACAGAC
This sequence comes from Dehalococcoidia bacterium, assembly GCA_963662435.1. Classification (GTDB taxonomy): domain Bacteria; phylum Chloroflexota; class Dehalococcoidia; order Lucifugimonadales; family VXLM01; genus VXLM01. Next base: position 1,610,049 of record OY759598.1, read on the forward strand.
TCTTTAAGATAGATTCACCAACTTCCGAACTATTGACAAAGATCCGGTAATCGTCGCGATACCTTAGGATTTGGAAATCCTTCACACAGCCTGAACTTAGCTTGCGCATGAGCATACTATCTGCATAACCGAGAACCAATTCCGCCATTAGGTCCATTAGAACCGATCCTTGGGGTATACCGTTCGTCTGGCCCTGTCTCATATCTTGAATATGATTATCGACTATGTATCCGGTCATTTCTGTACAGTTCTTCTTGTTCTTCGCAACCGCTCTAGAGTGCAGTGCCCACGCAATTGAATGAGTGTATATTGAAGCGTAACAGGCAGTTATATCCGTTTGTGCCATGAATTTGTAATCCAATGACAATTCTATTGACCGCTGTTCAATAGCAGTCCACCATCTGTTTACCTGAGCTGCCTTGTCTTTCTCTCTTGTAGCCGACTCAACAGGTATACTTAGGCATTGAATCCTAGAATCGCTCGCAAAATTGCGGAATCGCTGCTTGATCAACTTCCAATGTTCCGGTTGCGTAATGTTGGTGACCAGAGACACGTAAAGGGCCGGATGCATTAGTTCCAATGGTCGCCATGCATACTTTCCATCTCTGTTGTGCAACAATACATGGTTGACTTGATCACAATCCCGAACCCGTTTACGTCTTAATCGCTTCAATGGAGTTTTTTCAAGTACATTTGCTACATCATTAAGCATGCCTTAAAAACGGTAGTATGGAGGGAGATCAATACTGCAGTAGCTTTCATGCTTAAGAAAAAACGCCTTCGCTTCAACATGGGTCATTTCGAGCACAGTCCGTATCTGATCGCCATCACTATCTGATTGTGCATTTGGCGTCTTTGACATAAGGTCATTGATCCTTTGTGCTACTCAATGAGTTCTATGTATTCAGAGTCAACTGAGAGACAGACGAATTATATCACCAACTCTCTGCACAGGACTGAATTACTACGCTTTGCATCTTGCTCGAGGCTACAGAGGATCATTTGCTGGTTTGTGGAAAGGGGATTCAAGTTCAGTAGGCGCCATTGGAATAAGCTTGATAGCGTTTCAGTGCGGTGGTATCACGCCGCGAGGCTACCAAATTGTTAGTCAAGAGGAGAATCCGAATGCTCGATTTGAGTCGGTTTGAGTGGGTGAGTTTTGATTGTTATGGGACGTTGGTGGACTGGGAGACGGGGATTTCGGAAGAGGTGGGAGGAGTGTTGGAGTCGCGGGGGGTGAGGATGTCGAGGGGGGAGATCCTGGGGGTGTTTGCGGAGGTGGAGCCGAGGGTGCAGCAGGGTTCTGAGGGGTACTTGAGGTATCGTGAGGTGTTGCGGCGGGTGATGGGGTTGATGGGGATAGAGTTGGGGGTTGAGTTGAGTGAGTCGGAGCTGGGGTGTCTGGGGGATTCCCTGCCCGACTGGCCGGTGTTTCCGGATGCGGTTGGCGCGCTGACGGCGTTGAAGGAGGGATACAGGCTGGCGGTGATCTCGAATGTGGACGGCGATCTGTTCGCGAGGACGGCCGAGGGGTTGGGCGTGGAGTTCGATGCGGTCGTGACGGCAGAGCAGGTGGGGAGCTACAAGCCTGCCATACGGAACTTCGAGGTCGCGATGGAGCGGATGGGTGTTGAGAAGGAGCGGTGGCTGCACGTGGCGGAGAGTTTGTATCATGACATCGGATCGGCGAACCGCCTGGGGATTGCGAGTGTGTGGGTGAATCGGGGGGACCGGGGAGGTGGGACGCGGCGGACTGAGGCGGTGCCGGACCTGGTGGTGGCGGATTTAGGGGAGCTGGCTGGGATGGCGTGTGCGGGGTGATGATTCACCGCAGAGGGGATTGTGCAGATACATGAGAGCGAGAGGGATTCGGAATGAACATCGGCGCCAACAAGATTAGTCCATTTCTCTGGTTTGACGGGCGGTCGAAAGAAGCAGCGGAGTTCTACGTCTCGGTGTTCCCGAACTCGAAGTTGCTGAAGGTCGAGGAGATTTCCGCAGGCCCTGCAGAGGACAACGCGATCGTGGAGTTCGAGATCGAGGGTCTGAAGTTCGGGGCCGTGGACGGCGGGCCGATGTTCAAGTTTACTCCGGCCATATCGTTCGCTGTTGCGTGCGACTCGCAGGAGGAGATCGACTACTACTGGGAGAGGCTCTCGGAGGGCGGAATGAAGAGCCAGTGCGGATGGTTGGAGGACAGGTTCGGGGTTTCTTGGCAGGTGGTTCCCGAGGCGTTGAATGAGATCATGGAGGGGAACCCGAAGGCCGTGATGGAGGCGCTGCTAATGATGCAGAAGATCGACATCGAGGGGTTAAGGCGCGCTGCTGAGGCGTAGGGATTCACCGCAGAGAGCGTGGAGGTCGCGGAGGGGGAATTGATCGTGTGATCGTCGTGCCAGTGCACGCGTGGTCCAGGACACGGACGTTAGATTTCTCGCTACGCTCGGAATATCTCATGAGGGTTGCCACCCTCACCACGTGGAATGAAAATAGTGGCTCTGCATGAAAGGGTCCGAAGACTGGATTCCGGCCTCCGCCGGAATGACGGTGGGGGTGCTACGACGGTTATTTTCCTAGCAATCGCTCAGTCGGTTGTCACCGACACCACCAATCATGAAAATGGCGGTAAGGGCGATTCGCGAATCGCCCCTACGGGAGACTGGACGGGGGCTGTTTTCAGAGGAAAGATGGATTACCGCCTTCGTGGGAATGGCGGTTTGGGGTTGGCGGCAAGGGCGATTCGCGAATCGCCCCTACGGGAGGTTGGACCTAGATTCATCACAGAGAACACAGAGGAAAGAAAGGGGTAGCTCGGTGGCAGGGAATAGCCCTTCGACAGGCTCAGGGTGAACGCGTTTTCCTCCGCGCCGTTTGCGGGATTGCTGGCCAAGGGATATTTCAGGACGATCTATTTTTGAGTACGTCGGGGCATGAAGGGAGTGAAGGGAGCGGAGAATGGTCGGTGAGATTGGGCGGCATCCGAAGGATGGGAAGCCGATGCTGCTCGTGGAGACGCGGGGCGAGTGGAGTGGATGGCTTGAAGGGAACCACGGGGAATCGGGCGGCGTGTGGCTGGTGTCGTGGAAGAAGGCTACGGGGAAGCCGTTCGTGCCGTTTATGGACGCGGTGGATGAGGCACTGTGCTTTGGGTGGGTGGACTCGAAGATCAACAAGCTGGATGAGGAGAGGGCGATGCGGTTGTTCACGCCGAGGAACCCGAAGAGTCCGTGGTCGCGAATCAACAAGGGGAAGGTCGCGCGACTGGAGGATGAGGGACGGATGACCGCGTCGGGGATGAGGCTTGTGGAGGCGGCGAAGGCTGACGGGTCCTGGAATATTTACGACGAGATCGAGGACCAGGTCATACCACCGGACCTGGCCTCCGCCCTCTCGGCGGACGGAGCTGCGGGGGACTACTTTTCGAACTTCCCGGACTCGTCGAAGAAGAACATTCTGTGGTGGATAAAGTCGGCGCGAAGGCCGGAGACGCGGGCTACAAGGATTGCGAAGACGGTCGCGATGGCCGCAGAGAACCGGATGGCGAATCATCCGGCGGGGCGAGACAAGGGGCCGATGGGTCGTTCGGGCTAGGCGGTCAACTACGACCTGTTCTTGGTGAGGATATTTGACATTGTGGTCCGGCGATCGTGCCGGGCCATTTTCTTTTAGCAGTATTGAGACCCAAGCAACGCTATCGTGGCTGATGGCGTTAATGGGTTAAATGGACATACAGGTCTGAAGATTGGGGCGCGGCGCCCAAATTGGGCAGGAGCATTGGCAATGAAAATGGGATTCCTTGCGATTCTTGTGACAGGGCTGGCAATTGTCGGGGTCCTTGGCTGTGGCGATGACTCGTCCACGACGACGCAACCTAATTCCGTTGAAACTGCCCAGGCGACTGAGCCGACGGCTGTACCGACAACGGTCCCAACGGCCGTGCCCGCGCCCACCGCGACAGCTGAGCCGACAGCGACAGTTGAGCCGACGCCGGAACCCACGGCAACGGCGGTCCCAGAGCCAGAGCCGGCGGCGGAGATGGATGCAGTTCCCAATCTGCCGGATTCATGCCTTGCCGGCGGTGCGGTAAGTGAGGCCGCAGCGGTCGTTGACTGCACTCTTCAAGCATTATTGCAGGTTGAGAGTTTTTCTTTTGACGGGGAGATCGACCTTTTGGCCTTGTTCCCCATCGACGGGGTTGGTGGAGCGGAGGACGGGCGGGTGAAACTGAGTGGGGCAATCGCTACGCCCGACAGGCTCAAGTTCAGCATCCTGATGGGACCCGCGGGTGAGAGCATCGAGGTCAATGGGGTGATGGTTGGTCAGGACGCCTATCTGCAGGACCCAATATCGGGGCAGTGGTTCCAGGGAATCCCGCAGGACGCGGATTTCCTAGTCTCCATACAGATTGTCGGAATGTTCCAGATTCCGAATGACCCCAATGTGACTCTCGGCGAGCTCGTCGAATTCGAGGATGGATCGAAGGGCTACTCACTCGTCTCGGAGCAGCCGGGTTCGAGCGGCGCAGCGGGCCCACTCCCCTTCCCCGGCGCCAAGACGACCTGGATAGTGGGAGCCGAGGACTTCCTCACAAGAGAGATCACGGTTGCGACTACCGGGGGGAATGGCGAAGTCGGCAACATCATTGCTATCACGTACGGCGGGTATAACGAGACGGTCGAGATTGAACCTCCGGCGGATGCCGTCGCCATTCCAGACGGGATGATGGACTCGGGTCCCACTGAGGCACCAATGGTCGTGGGACTGGTGAAGAATGCTCAAGGCGACGTGGAGGTGACATTCAGCGAGCCGGTTGCCGTGGAAGGCATCGTTGAGCTCTATGTGCTGGAACCGAAGACGGGTGGCTGGGGTCTTCCACTGCTTGGCGGGAGCGGGACGGATACACTAACGTTCGACGCGGACGCGGAGGGCAAGCCCACGCTCGTCGCCGGGGAGAGTCAGATTGCGGGATTCTCCTTCCCGAATCCGGAGGATAGGCTGATGCATGCCGACGGCGGCATCGGGGCGAATTTGAACTTCGACCTGTGGACGTATGAGTAGCTAAACCGTATCCCACTGATGAGGCGTCCGCATGTGTTCTGTTTCGCAAGTTCGTCGGATTATTTGGGCTAGTCTTATAGGGGGCAGGAACTGGATTCCGGCCTTCGCCGGAATGACGAATGGGTGTCGATGGTCGTCGCATTTATGTAATGAACTTCAGAAACGGGACACTATCGCACTCAATTCTGTTCAACTTAGTGAGTCTTGTTTTCCATGAGTCAAATGGCTGACGGAATTGGTCGACCCCGCGGGTTGATACTTGCGCCGTTTGCGGAGGGGGAGTTGCAGCGGCTGTCGGGGAGGTTGGATGTCCAGTATGAGAGCTGGATGGAGACCGGGCGGCTACATGATCCCGAAGAGCTTGCAGGCAAGCTGAACAAGCTTGGGGCGGCGGTGCTGATGGTTGAGCTGGACTTCGTTTTCGAGGAGGTGTTCGAGGCGGTCCCGACGCTCAAATTTGTGGGAGTTTGCAGGACTGCGACGAACCACGTGGATATCGAGGCGGCTACGGCCAAGGGAGTCGCGGTCGTCAACACTCCGACGCGTAACGCGAGAGCCGTGGCGGAACATGCCTTGGGGCTGATGCTGGGGCTGTCGAGACGTATTACCGAGGGGCACGAGTATATCAAGGCAGGGCGATGGGTCAATCCGGTTGGGCCATACGTCGAATTGAGGGGCGTGGAACTGGCAGGCAGGACCCTGGGCATCGTGGGACTCGGAGCCATAGGAAGCCAGCTTGCGAAAATTACGGGAGCCTTGGGCATGAGGTGTATTGCTTATGACCCGTATGTTGACGCCACTATGTCCGGCGTGGAACTCAGGGATTTGGACAGCTTGTTGGCGGGTTCCGACTTTGTATCGATTCATGCGCCGCTGACGGTGGAGACGGAGGGGATGATCGATTCGCGAAGGCTGGCGCTCATGAAGCCGACGGCGTATCTATTGAACCTCTCGGATGCCAGAATTGTGGACCGAGACGATCTTGTAACCTCGCTCAAGTGCCGAATGATAGCTGGGGCTGCCCTGGATGTGTTCGAGAGTCATCCCATCGCCCCGGACCACCCCCTGTTGGGGCTCGACAACGTGGTCCTGACACCTCACCTGGGCGGAGCTACGGAGGAGACCATCGAGCGATATTCCAAGATGATGGCCGACGACATTGTGCGTTTTCTCGATGGAGAGAGGCCGTTGAATCTCGTGAATTCAGCCGTTTGGGAGACGTTGTGAGCGAGCGATACGTAGTCGTCGTGGATGCGGGGTCGACGCGGATTCGATGCTACGTGTTTGGCTCGGACGGCGGAGTGGTGGCGGAACGCTCGGCCGCCTGGAGCTACGTCGAGCCTGAGGTGCCGTCGCCGTATATCTGGGAGCTAGACGCCGAGAGAGTGTGGCACTCGATGGCCGGACTGATATCGAACTGTATCGGTGACAGCAAGATTGAGGCACGGCGAATCGCTGCCATCGCTGCCACCACCCAGCGACAGGGAGTCGTGTTTCTCGACAAGGAAGGCGGCGTCTTGTACGCAGGGCCGAATACCGATATCAGGGCAATTTTCGAAGGCGGCGTAATAGACGACGCAATGGGTGAGCAGGTCTTCCAGGTGACTGGGCGGCAACCATCGCTATTGTTCACGGCGGCCAAGTTGAGATGGTTCAGTCTGCACAACCCGGAAGTCTACGAGAGAATCGACCGGGTGGTCACACTGGCGGACTGGCTGAGGTGGAAGTTGTCGGGTGAACTGGTTAGCGAAGCGACGCTGGCGGCAGAGGCGGGACTGTTGGACGTTAGGAAGCGCGAGTGGTGCTCGGGACTGTTCGATGAGCTTGGGATAAAGGACATTTTCGGAGTTCCCATCGAGAAGGCCGGTACGATGGCCGGCAGCGTTCGGCGAGAGGCAGCTGACGCCATTGGCATTCCGGCCGGCGTTCCGGTGGTTGTGTGTCCGGCGGATACGCAATGCGGGCTCCTGGGGCTGGGGACCGGTCGTGTGGGGCAGGTGGGAATCGTGGCGGGGTGGAGCATACCCCTACTTACGGTCACGGAGGAGCCAATTTTCGACACGGAACGAAGGATCTGGACAGGCTGTTATGCGGGTCAAGGGTTTTGGAGTCTGGAGAGTACATGCGGGGACGCCGGCAACTCGTACCGCTGGCTGGCGGATACGTTGTGGGGAGGTAGGACTGATTCGTTCGACAGAATGGATGAGGCAGCTGGCGGCATATCTGCCGGTTCGGACGGAGTCCTGGCGTATTTGGGGGCGTCCCGGATGGATATGAGCAGGATAGGAATGCGGACCGGCGGGTTCAGCTTTCCGATACCCCTGACGTACAGCGGAATCGGACGCGGGCACTTAACGAGAGCGGCACTTGAGTCGATAGCTTACGCGGCCCGAGCGAACCTTGAACAGTTGGAATGTGTAGGCGGATTCAAAGCGTCCAAAGTTGCAGTGGGAGGGGGTATGATAGGCACATCGACGTGGGTCGAAATGCTGCCAGACGTGTTGGGGCGTCCAGTTGAGGTGGCGACTACGGAAAACGTGACGGCGGCGGGAGCTTACGTTTCGGCAATTGCGGCGCTTGACGGGTGTGATTCGCTGGTAGAATTGGCAGAGGCGAGCGCGGAGACGAAGACAATCACGCCGAGCGCCGTGGGTGCGGCGGAATACGACGATCACTATCGAATGTGGAACGAGACTGGCAAGCACATGGGGTCGGCTGGGATGTAGAGCGGCGCGAATGATGAGCCTGAATTGCACATGGCCCAAAGAAAGATGAGTTCCCGCGAAAGTTGCTCAGAGGTCTCCCTTCGCGGGCATGACTGTTGGAGTAGTACATTGAAGCTATTCTCAGAGGGGTCAGCCAAGATCGTACGCAGGTATAGCCTGGAATCATTGGTAGCGTTTTCACCCTTCGACAGGCTCAGGGCGAACGGTATCCCTATTTGACACCTTCTCAGAGGAATCACTCATGCAACGTTGCGACCTGCACAACCAGAAATGCAAAGGGGCACCGGTTCCTTCGTCGTCGATTGTCGCATGGCAACGTCCGGGGATGGATTCCTGCCTTCGCGGGAGTGACGGTTTGGGGTTGGCGGGAAGGGCGATTCGCGAATCGCCCCTACGGGAGGTTATTTTCTGAGGAATGACGCTAAGTTCTTGACCGGCTTTAGGCTATGGGTATAGAACGAGCCAAAGAGCATGTCGCCGAGGTGGCGAGGGAGATGGCGGAGCTTGATCTCGTTTCCGGAACGAGCGGCAATGTCAGCGCGCGGGTGGCGGGCGGACTCATGGCGATCACGCCGATGGGCAGGAGCTATGAAGGGATGGCGGCGGAGGATGTCGTCGTTGTGGACGGTGACCTGAATCCGGTCGATGGAGACCTGATGCCGTCATCGGAGTCGCTGCTACACGCGGCGATATACGCGGCACGACCGGACATTGGGGGCATAGTACACACTCACGCGGTCTACTCGAGCGCGGTAGCGGCTGCCGGCGTGAACATACCGCCAATCGTCGATGAAATGGTCGTGAACCTGGGTGGAGAGGTGAGGGTGTCGGAGTATGCGCCTCCCGCCTCGGAGGCTGTGGCGGAACGAGTATGCGAAGCACTTGGGAACAGGGACGCGGCGCTCATCCGCAATCACGGTGCGGTCGGAGTGGGCTTGGACGTTCGAACTGCCCTTGAGGCATCGGTCCTTACTGAGCGCGTGGCCCAGATTTTCGTGCTGTCGTCGGTTTTTGGGTGTCCCACTACTCTACCCGACGAGGTGGTGGCGTCCGAGGCAGCAATTTTCGAAATGCGCAGGACTGCCCGAAGCAGCCAGATTACGCTAGACTCATAGGGACCGAAACAGTTCAAAGAGGACCTACCCATGGTATCCGTACCCGGCTTTATTCTGCGACGCTTGTACGTGAAGGGAAGCCTCAAGAATACCGCGTCGGGGTTCGAGTTCGAGCTCAGGAACACCCTTGGTTCGGGCTACGCGACCAAAGTCTGGCCGCTGAATGTCGACGGTCAGGAACTTCCGGCCGATTGTAGCTACTTCAATGTCGGAGGCAGGGAAACTCCTTTCACCGATGTGTCTGCCGAGAACACCTTCAGCCTGGAGATCAACAGGACGATTACCGTGTGGACCGACGGCATTTCTCTGGAACCGGGCGTGCATACGGTGGAGATGGGGTTCGACGTTCCGGGGCTGGGCACGATGAAATTCGACTTTACCGACGAATTGGCGGATGGGTGAGAAAACTCGGCGAATCGCCGTGACGGGGGCATCGGGATACATCGGGACGGTGCTGATACGCCGGCTTGTGGAGCGTGACGACGTATCGGGCATTCTTGCCATCGATGTGAGGAAGCCGCGTCAGGATTTCGGAAGCAAGGTGTCGTTTGTTCGGCAGGACGTATCGAAGGCGTTTCCCGGCCTGTTCGCCGAACACAACGTGGACACGGTAGTACACTTGGCGTACGTGCTACGACAGGGAAGGGACCGTGAGGCGAATCGGCGAGTAAACGTGGGGGGTACCCGCAATACTATCGAAGCGTGTCGCGAGGGTCGGGTCAGGCGGGTCATCTACCTCAGCAGCACCAGCGTCTATGGAGCTCACGCCGACAATCCTGAGGCTTTGACGGAGGATATGCCCGCCCGTCCAGTTTCGGGATTCCAGTACAGCGAAGACAAACTCGAATCGGAGCGGATGCTGTACGAGTATGCCTCGGCGTCGGACGGAGTGAGCGTTTGTGTATTGCGGTGCTGTCCAGTCATGGGCCTCAACGCCGACAACTTCATTTCCAGTGCATTTGACAAGCCTTTCCTCGTGGCGATTTCGGGAGCCAATCCTCCGATGCAACTAATTCACGAGGAGGACGTGGTGCGCTGCATGGAGCTGGCAGTGTTTGGAGACGCCGAGGGGCTGCTCAACGTCGGGAGTGCCAGTCCGATAAGGTGGAATGAGATGGCGGCGGCGCGCGGCCGGTATGTCGTCTCGCTACCGCCGTGGCCGCTATTCGCGGCCACACAGATCACGTGGGCGCTGAGGCTACAGTCGGACTCGCCGGCTGTGGGTCTGAACATGATCCGGTATCCGTGGTTCGCGAGCACGGAGAAGATCGAGCGCGAGATGGGATTCCGTCCACGATACTCATCGATGGAAGCGTGGAACGCCTATCTTGAGAAACCGAGGCAACGAGAGAGGGACGACTAGAAGATGTCCAATTGGGTAACTGAACGCGTACGATGGTTGCTCGTGAAAAGATGGGCAGCATTTCCACCCTTCGACAGGCTCAGGGTGAACAGCGCGTCTCTATTGGACACCCTCCTAGTGTGAGAAGTCACGTGAAATAGGGAGAATGAGTGAAATGGGAGACTTTTGGATTCAGGACGGAGAGAGGATGCTGTTCATTGGGGACAGCATAACGGACTGTGGCAGGCGGGACCGTGCCGCTCCGCTTGGTGACGGGTACGTAAGCATGTTCACGGAGCTTGCCACGGCGAGGCATCCGAACCGGGACATCGAGTGGATCAATATGGGCATTGGGGGCAATAGGACCACGCACCTGAAGGAACGCTGGCAGACCGATGTGCTCGATTTGAGGCCGAACCGTCTGTCCATAAAGATCGGGATCAACGACCTGAACAGTTTCCGGATTGGCGACCACGACGGCGTCCCGCCTGAGGAGTATAGGAGGAATTACGAGGAGATCCTGAGATCCACCCGTAAGACGCTGGGCGAGATTCCCATCCTTCTCGTAACACCGTTCTACATCTCGACGAACGCCAATGACGAGGTGGAGGGTACGGTACTCAGCATGATTCCCGAGTACATTGGAATTGTGGAAGAGATGAGCACGAATTACGGGACGATGGTGCTCAATCTGCACGACGTATTCCAAGAGCACCTGAAGTACCGGCCAGCCAGCGTTTTCTGTCCTGAGCCGGTACATCCGAACCATACGGGTCACATGGTTATCGCCAATGAGTTGATGGAGTTCCTGAGCCGGTGAGATCTGAAATGTTGGACGCGTAATTGCCGGCTCCTGCAGATTCTTCGCGGTCGGAATTTTCGTAAGGGTTGCTACCCTCACCTCCTGGAATGAAAATGGGATTTTCGCCTGACAGGGTCCGAAGACTGGATTCCGGCCTTCACCGGAATGACGGTGTGGGGGACCTCGCCGGTCGGGCGTGTAGGAGGACGTGTAGGGGGAGTGGATTCCCGCGTGCGCGGGAATGACGGTGTGGGGGAGCTACGACGGCTATTTTCGTAGCAATTCAGTAGAAAATTGGGGATATGAGCTCAAAGAAACGACGTCCGGGACTGGCTAAGGATTTTGCCAACAGCAGAGAGTTGGAAAAGCTGGGACTGCGGCCCGGGTACCGAGTAGGCCATCTGGACGGGACGGCTAACTATGTGACCGACGACCGGTTCGAATGCGGGCCATATGATCGTTTGCACCGTGAGACGACGATCGTTGATGCGTACTCGGCGCTGGTTGACATCGAAGAACTGCAGCGCGGCGGTATCGATGTGGTCATTCAGGCGCTGGGACCGGAGGAGTTGTTCGTCCAGGAGGAGATGCAGAATCCGGCGGACGAGCCGCCGCGCGGGGTGCGTTCATGGCAACCGGTCTTCGAGGGGGACGAGTTGGTCGAGCGGATTAAGATCGGCATCGACGAGCACCTGCGTTTCTCGAAGGCTCACGAAGAGCATATCGAGGCAGCCCTAACGGAGGCGGACGTTCGGCAAATCGTCTCCGACGGCAGGATTGCGATGGTGCTGATGCTGGTCAGCGGATACATTGCGGACAGTCTCGATGTCTTAAAGGAATTTCACGAGCTTGGCATCCGTGTTATGTGTCCCAGTCACTTGGCGGCTACTTTGTGGGCCGATTCTAGTGCGGAGCTGAACGACCCTCCCGGTCTGAACGACTTCGGACGCGATGTGATTCGCACGTGCAACGAGATCGGAGTGCTCGTAGATCTTGCTCACTGTTCCGACTATACCTGCCGTGGTGTCCTGGAGATCGCCAAGAGGCCGGTTATCGCCACGCACACGAAGGTCAGGGCCACCACCGAAAGTCTGCGAGACATGAGCGACGACGTGTTACGGGGCGTCGCCGAAACCGGCGGGGTGGTGTGCGTACTAGCTCCGACGCCGCGGACAGCAGAGGAGCGTCACGCAGCTCGACTCAAGAGGGACAAGAATCTCGTGGAGAGATACGAGGACCCGTTCGAATTAGCGGCGGCGAAGCTCGCGGACGCTCAGGTGTGGGGGACGAAGCTCGACCTCGCTTCCATCAACCACGCGGTGGATGTTGCGGGCATCGACCATGTCGGACTCTCGTCACACGCGCAGAACGTACCGCAGTGGAAGGAGTTTACGGAGGCGTTGGTGGAAGGTGGGTACACTGCTGAGGAGGCGGCGAAGATTCTCGGCGGCAATGTGCTGCGCGTGCTTGGGGAGGCTCTATAGGAGCGGTCATCCGTCTCCCTAGCACGACAGGGCGGGTTTGAAACTCGTCCCTTCCAGATCCCAGGGTCATCGTCACCCTTCGATACTATGATGTTGAACCAGTAGTGCCGGTTCCACATGATTTTGGTAGCTTGCTCAAAGCACCCTCACCCTAGCCCTCTCCCATGATGGGAGAGGGGGCCTGTATTCAACGGAACACAGCCCCGGCACTGTCATTCTGAGTGGAGTAGGAGGGGCGATTCGCGAACAATTGTTCCAACTAATTGCCAATTTAGCTATGGAAAAGCGTCCGAGAGCCAGATCGAGGTGTGTCGTTTTCGTCCAGATTCGAGTCGCTCAAATACAATCGTACTGCCGGGTGGCCCGGTCTATGTGTGCATTGGTGCCTTTCGAGGGCGGCCATAGTGGTCGAACATGGGCAAATTAGCTACGAACCCCACTATTTCGTCGAATTAGTTGGAGCAGATGCGATTCGCGAATCGCCCTTGCGGGAGGTTGTTTTCTGAGGAATAACAGAGAAGACGGGGGCGGATCATGGCTGCAATCCATTTTGCCTACCCCTGTCAGGCTACGACGTGAGAGGGGACAGGCGCCTCTCTATTCGACTGTCACATTCAAATGGAAACGGTACCAGGCGCTTCTGGGATCCAACTCATCTAGAAGAATTGGATAACTCCCCTGCCCTACTTTATACGCCGTGCCTAGCGAGGAGTTCCCGCAGATGGTTGGTGGCCATGCGGACGGCGTCGGGGGTGGAGGCCTGAGTGTCCGGGCGCAGTTCGAAGACCATTGAGATGGCGCCGTTGTAGCCGACGTCCTTGAGGATTCTCATGATGCGGTCGTAGTCGATCCACTCTTCGTACCCGTTGTCGATGCGGTACATCTTGGCACGGACACAGGACGCGTAGGGGGCGACCGTTTCCATGTATGAGTAGATATCGACATCGGGGTCGACTTCTCCGATAGGGTTGCCTCCGGGAGAGCCCATCCACTGGCCGCAGTCCATGATGTAGGTGAAATTGGGACGGTCGACGTCGCTCATCATCCTGATCACGTCGTCAGCCGTGGCGATGGCTGCGCCGCTGTCGTGATTCTGCACTCCCACGATGACCCCCTTGCCGGCCGCATAGTCGGAGATCTGGCGGAGCCGCTCGATCAAGCCCGGCCAGTACTCCTCAATGAGTGTGCCGTCGGGCGTTCTCGCGTCGGGCGGGCCGCCTATGCGGAGGCGGACCATGGGCGCTCCGATGGTAAGGGCGGCGTCGACCTCGCGCTTCGCCATCTCGACGGTCATACGACCCTGCTGGATTTCGTGACCGAAGAGGCCACCTCCCCTCCCGATGTAGCCGATGGGCATGCCGTTGCTGTGGGACAGCCGTTTGACGTGGGAGAGGTGTTCGAGGTCCATGGGCATATCGAAGAGGTGGAAATCGATGGTGTCCAGCCGAAGCTCTTTGGCGAACTGGACAAATTCGTCCACGGATAGCAAGTCGGTATGATTGCGGTCTCGTTGTCGTATCGCCGGGTCGACGAGGCATCCTAGCTTAATCATAAGTTTGAGACCTCCTTCCAAGTGGTCATGGAGCGGGTTGGGCGCAGTCTATCACGCGCTTCGCGGGAGGATGGGCACAAATGCGAACACATGGGAGACCTGAATGGCCCGACTCTCGCAACTGCGAAGAAGGGTTGGGGCTGTTTTCGCTTTCGCCAATTTGAAGGTTGCATTCAGGTTGGAGGTTGGGCAAGCCGGTGTCGGCAGCAGGGCTAGTTCTGAAAGTACGGACGCACGCATTCTACGGAGTGGGGACATGAAGAAATGTTCAGCCTGGCAAGGGGCAGCATCAATGACACGTGGTATTTCGTGGACGGCGATGTCGTGCGCATGTATTTCCTCACGAGGATTGAGGGCGGCACTGCATGGTGACGCGTCGAATATAACGCGTAGTACGTATTCTGGACTCCCCTTCGGCCTTATGGATAGTCCAACATCCTGCTAAAGTGACTCTCGGCATAATCGAGGAGTGAATGGATGTACTTTGATCGGCGGCTATTCGGCCTGACTCGGGGTGTAAGGCTACGGATATTCTTCGCGGCGGCACTGGGCCTGATCGCGGTAGGATCAGGGGTGGCACGGTTGGCCATCTCCGGTGTAATCATCTACCGGGTGCTTGCGGGGCAAGCGAGCTTTTCTGAACTGGTATTGTCACTGCTAGCAATCTCCGCGCTGATTGGAGTGCGGAGCCTGTTTCAGTACTGGCAGAACGCGGTCAGTCACCATACGGCCAACATCGTCAAGATAGGTCTGCGGCAAGACGTATACGCACACGCCCTCAACCTGGGGCCGGGATACTTCGACAGGAACAGGACTGGAGACGTGGTCCTGACGCTGGTCGAAGGCATCGAGCGTCTTGAGACGTTCTTCGGACAGTATCTCTCGCAGATCCTGGTTTCAGCCATAGCTCCGCTGGCGATCTTTGCGTACATGGTGACGCTCGATGCCTACATCGCGCTCATATTCCTAGTGTTCGCGTTCCTTACGCTTGCAGTGCCAGCCATGTTTCACCGGTGGAATCGAGACAGCAGCTTCGGGCGTCGCAAGGCGTATGGGGCGTTGGGGGCCGACTTTCTGGACAGCGTTCAAGGTCTGGCTACTCTCAAGGCTTTCGGGCAGAGCAAGAGTCGCGGACGTGCCCTTGAGGAGAGGGCGCACCGCCTCTATAGAAGCACGATGGGCGTGGTCGCGGCCAACAGCGCGACGAGCGGCACATCCATATTCTTCATGGCAACGGGAGCAGCTGTGGCGCTTGCCGTGGGAGCAATTCGCGTCAGTAGCGGCGAAATGGAACTCCGTCCCCTGTTGATCGTACTCATGCTCGGGGTTGAGGTGTTCAGGCCGATGCGGGAGCTCACCAACCTTTACCACCAAGGGATGGCCGTACTGTCTTCGGCGCAGAGCGTATTCGAAATCATGGACGAGCAGGTCTCGGTTGTTGATCCAGAACCTGCTGAGGTTCCGCAGGCCATCGACATCAGGCCGAGGGTGACATTCGATGAGGTCACGTTCGGGTATGACGGAGGTCAAAGACCGGCGCTTCGAGACGTGTCGTTCGAGCTTCGCGAGGGGGAGACGCTCGGTGTGGTGGGAGCGAGCGGAGCGGGGAAGTCGACGCTGGTCTGGCTCATGTACCGGTTCTATGATCCACAGGACGGATCGATCAGGCTGGATGGTCACGATCTTAGAGAACTTCCCCTGAGAACGATCAGGGAGAACATATCGGTTGTCACACAGGATACGTACCTGTTTCACGGGACGGTAGCCGACAATCTTCGCTTCGGAAAGCCGGACGCGACGCAGACCGAACTGGAGGAGGCAGCCCGCGCGGCGAACGCCCATGAGTTCATTTCTCACCTGCCTCATGGCTACGACACCGTGGTCGGCGAGCGTGCGGTGCGACTTTCGGGTGGTCAGCGCCAAAGGCTGGCGATTGCGAGGGCGCTGCTGAAGGACGCGCCGATCCTTCTGCTGGACGAAGCGCTTTCCAGCGTGGACGCCGAGAACGAGTCCGCCATCCAGGGCGCGCTCGACCGGCTGATGGAGAACAGGACGACGCTGGTCATCGCTCACCGACTTTCGAGCGTGATCGACGCGGACCGTATCCTGGTCTTGGACGAGGGACGGGTCGTGGAGGTCGGTACACATTCTGAGCTTATCGATGCCGACGGCACATATGCGGGCCTCATGCGTCAGCAGACGCAGTTGGAGGTTGGGGATGCCGCCCCCGCCATGGAGACTGCGCGAACTCGTGTCGCGGCGCATGATGCGCCCGATCTTTCTCATCTCTCTTCCGGGCACGGACACCATCAACCCACTGCGTCCGCTCGTGAGGGAGAGACCGAAGAGGTGAACGTTCGGTCGCTGATGGTCTGGATGCGGCTCTTCGGTATGATACGGCCCGTCAGGTTCCAGTTTCTGATAACGCTGGCGTTGGGGATGCTCCATCACGGATCGGTGATTGTCCTTGGCGCTTTCAGCGCGCTCCTGGTAGGCGCGGTATTCCGTGACGAACCTATAACAACGCTATTGGTGCTCGTGTGCGTCTTCGCGCCGCTTTCGGCGCTACTGTTCTACATGGAGTCGTGGCAGGCGCACGACATGGCGTTCCGGCTTCTGGCCAGGATGAGGATCGACTTGTACAACAAACTGGAACCGCTTGCGCCCGCATACATGGTGCGCCGTCGTTCGGGTGACATCGTGAGCGTGGTCGGGGGCGATGTGGAGACGGTAGAGTATTTCTTCGGGCACGCGATTTCTCCGATGATCGTTGCGGTGCTGATACCGGGCGGGCTGCTCGTGGCGCTGGCGTTCGTGGCATGGCCGGTGGCCGTCGTGCTGGCACCGTTCCTCGTGGCGGTGGCAGTGAGTCCGTTCTTCGCCAACACGCGTATCGAAAGACTCGGCGACGAGATTCGCGGACGCATGGGTGACATTCATGCCTTCATGGTGGACAGCATCCAGGGAATGCGAGAGATCTCGGCATTCGGGCGGGGCCGCGACCGGAGTGAAGAGCTGACACGGAAAGGCTGGGCATATGCCGGACATCTTGTGAGGTTCCAGAAGTCGCAGGCGTTTCAGATGGGGTTCATGGAGGCCATGATGGGGCTAGGTGGGCTGGCAGTGCTCTCCGTCGGGGCGTGGCTCACGTATGACGGACAGATCGCCAGGGAGCATCTGCCGCTGGTGAGCGTTCTAGCGCTGGCGGCATTCAGTCCGGTGATGGAGCTGGCGCGCACGATGAAGCAGATGATGGAGACGCTCGCCTCGTCGCGGCGAATCCTGGCAATCCAGGACGAAGGGGTACCGGTGCTGGACGGCCCCGGAGTTGAGGGAGACCTCGACGGGAGTCTCCAGTCGACGCCGTCGATTGAATTTCAAGATGTGGCATTTGCCTACTCCGAGGGAGACCCTGAAGCTCTGGCCGACGTGTCGTTCGAGATCGGTTCCGGCCAGACAGTGGCCATCGTGGGCCGCTCGGGTGCGGGCAAGACGACGAGCGCCTATCTGATGATGCGGTTCTGGGACCCCGCAGAGGGCAGGATTACACTGGAGGACCAACGGCTGGACGACTTCCGGCTCGATGATCTTCGCGGTCGAATGGCACTCGTGGCGCAGGACACGTATCTGTTCAATGACACGATACGCGAGAACATACGGCTTGGGAGACAGGACGCCACCGACGGGGAGGTCGAGGATGCAGCGATACAGGCGAATGCCTCGGAGTTCATCGAGTCATTCCCAGAGGGTTACGACACCCGAGTTGGCGAGAGGGGGATGCAGCTTTCCGGGGGACAGAGGCAGAGGGTAGCGATTGCCCGAGCGATACTCAAGAACGCGCCTGTGCTGATCCTGGACGAGGCGACTTCGCACCTGGACGCAATCAGCGAGTCAACAGTGCGAGACGCTCTCACGAGACTCATGGAAGGAAGGACGACCATCGTAATCGCGCACAGGTTATCGACGATTCGTGACGCGGACAAGATCGTTGTGCTCGATGAAGGAAGGGTGGTTGAGCAGGGCAAGCACCGTGAACTCCTCGACCGCGGCGGGCTGTATGCCCAACTCGTTTCCGCGCAGGTGTTGGGAAAAAGGTCGTGAGATTCCTTCGGAGTATTTCAAGAGGGCATCACCCTCTACAGCTTTATTGAAAAAGGCGGGTTCGCCTAACAGGGTCCGAAGACTGGATTCCGGCCTCCGCCGGAATGACGGTGTTTGGGGTACTGAGACGGCTGTTTTCGCAGCGAGTGATGATAGGCATTTGGGAGCGCGAGATTCTAGCGGTCAGTGACGAGATCGCCCAAGTGTCCGACATCGCCGATTTTTCTGAGTACGGAGTAGCGAGGCGCTCCACCAGGGACGCGACCATGCGGCCACACCTCGATCTCGGTGAACGAAGCATTCTGGAGTTCTGCAAACTCGTACTGCCAAGGGCTTCTCTTATCGATGCCTAGCGACCAACGAATCGCCATCTCAATCGTACCGGCGTGGCTGATAACAACTACTCGCTGGCCGGGATGGCTATCCACAACCTCTTCGTGGAACTCCATCACCCTTGAGGCGAACTGGGCCAGGGTCTCGCCATCCACACCCGCTTGGTCCGGGAGCCAGTAATACAGGTCAGGACGCTGGTTGGACGGTGTCGCTAGGGCCATGTCTACGTCGAACTCGGCTAGTCTTTCGTCTACCAGGACCTCCAACCCCAGTTGCTCTGCGACCGGAGAAGATGTCTCCACAGCGCGAGGAAGGTTGCTGGAGTAGATGGCATTCACGGCAGGTCCCGAGGCAAGGCAGGCGGCAACGGCGTCCGCTTGGCGGCGTCCCAGTTCGCTCAGCGGGGCGTCGTGGCCGTAGAACCCGGAGGGGCCGGGTTGTGCCTGGCCATGGCGGACGAGTATCAGTGCCGTCGGTTCAAGTTTCTTTTGCACATTGTTGTCCTAGTCGATGGGATTGGAACAGTTGGTGTCTTGCGTCCTAGCAGTTCATCGAATTATTTTGCGTACTCCCCTACTTCAAGCTGAGAGTTATAGGCATATGCCCTCACCCCTGCCCCCGTATCGAGTACGGGGCAAGCTCTCTCCCGCGACGGGAGAGGAGGGCTACATTCACCAGAGCGCAGCCCCTGCACTGTCATTTTGGGCGGAGCGGAGCGAAGTCGAAGTGTCTAAAGTGTCTGCCACAAGGTAAAGCTGACAATGCGAGTCTTGTGCCGTTTCCACTCTTAGTCACGAAATAAGCGCGCCACCGGCTGTCCGGTCTTGCGGCTATGGATTTTAGATTCCTCCCTGCACTCGGAATGACAGGCTAGGGGCCGGATCATAGCTACAGGTCCGTTTTGCCTACCCCTGTCAGGCTACAGGCTCAGGATGAACGAGTATCCCTGATGGGAAGACTGCGGTCACTGAAGCAGGAATGGCGTCAATCTACATGCCGGGAGCTGGACATCCGAATTCGGGATCGCAATCGGTCTCCGACTCGGGGCGAGGTTCGTCGATCAGGCGGGCGAGGATAGCACCGATGGCGAGGTCGTCGACCTGGCCAAATGCGTTGAAGCGGAGACGTCCGGCGCGGTCGACTACCAGGAGGCTGGGAGTTCCTCGCAACTGGTACATTCCCATGGTTACGGGCAGTGATTCTCCCGGCTCGTGGGCGTCGACACCGACGGGGAAGGTGATTCGGTACTCGTGCAGGAAAGCTTCGAGAGAAACGGGAGTCATGGCCTCGTGGTGTTCGAACACGGTGTGAATGCCAAGCACTGTGAGGTCGTCGCCAAATGCCTGTTGGATGCGCTTGGCCTGCGGTAGCCCGTGGGAGACGCAACCCGGGCAGAGCATCTGAAAGGCCTCGATGACCACTACCTCGCCCTTGAGACCTGCGAGAGTGGGACTTTCGGCTGTGTTGAACCAGCGGGTGACGGCTAGTTCGGGAGCCGCGGGATAGGTCGTTTGAATAGTCAAGGGTGGCCAGGTTCCTATATAGCCCCGTGTAGGGGGATTTTGTAAAGCCGCCGGTGCAATGGTGGTCTTGGCTTCGCTGGGGAAGAGTATATTCGATACGTAAGGTGTCGTTCAATTGAATCGCACTTGAAGGCGTGTGACTCGTCGCGTCCAAGGGTACTCTTCGGTAGAGTCGAGCCAGGTAGCTGGATTCCATCGGTCTGCTAGAGGGTTTCCACTAGATCATCCGGAAATGTTCACCGCGACCCAGTCGAAGCCTTTGGCTATGATCCGGCCCTACTACAAGCTTTCAAGTAACTGCGGGAACCCCCTCTCTGTATCTCTCCCCCGCCGGGGGAGAGATTAGAGGTGATTGCACGGCAGTTACTGACACCCGCATGGCCCCAAACGCGGGGCGTAGCGATGCTCAGGGCGAGCGGCAGTATCCTGAACAAGTTGCACTGCGATGACTTGGACACGGCGCATAGCAGAATTCGTCCCGGCCGGCTGTGTTACATTATTCGACCGGTATTCATAGGAGGTCACTGCAATGAACGAATCACAACTGGACTTTGGGCCGCTCAGGGCAAAGACGGCCCCGGAGCCCACTCCCCTTCCGGGAGACAAGAAACCGCTCCCAAAGTACCCGTTCGTGATGTCCTATCCTGACCCTGCGAACCTACCGATCATGGAGGCCCACGCCGCGTTGGGAGAGGTCTTGGCCGAGGTTGGGTCGACGGTGTCCGTCTATCCCGATCCGCAGGGTTACCTGCCCCTGAGGGAGTTCATTGCACAGCGACTCGGTGAGCGGCGAGAGTTTCCCGTGGGACCCGACGACATTCTTCTCACGGAGGGATCGGGGCAGGCCATCCACTTTGTGACGGAGGCGCTCGTCGATCCCGGCGACGTCGTCATTGTTGATGACTTCGTCTACGGCGGGACTCTGTGGTCCTTGAGGAGGTTCGGTGCGGACATCAGAGGGGTAGTCAGTGATGCCGCCGGGATGGTGCCCGACGCACTTGAGGAGGCGATAGACCAGACCGTTAAGGACGGGAAGCGGCCCAAGATGATTTATCTCATCCCCACATTTCAGAATCCGCAGACCTGGACGATGCCGGTCGAGCGTCGACGGGAGATCGTCGAGGTTGCAACGAGGCATGGGGTGCCGATACTCGAAGACGACGGCATTGCGGAGTTCCGTTTCGAAGGCGACCACGTGCCGGCGGTCGCTGCGGTCGATGACTCCGGAGTGGTAATCCACACGGGCACGTTCAGCAAGATCATTGTCCCGGGTATGCGGATCGGATATCTCATAGCCCAGCGACCCTTTCTCGAGACGATTATGCCTATCAAGGGGACACGGGGTGTAACGCAGTTCGGCGCCCTAGCCGTCCACCGATTCGCCACGACGAGGCTGGACGACCACCTTGAGAGACTGAATGGCGTTCTCAGGTCGAGGCGAGACGCGATGTTTGCATCATTGGCGGAGAACTTCGGCGCTACGGCTACGTGGGGCACGCCTGAGGGCGGACTCTACACGTGGCTCACGATGCAGGACGACGTTGATCTTGTCGACGCTGCGGGAGCAGCGGCCGAGCGCGGCGTCACGTATGACCTAGGCACGAACTTCGCAACCGGCGACGATCCCGGACGCAACAAGGCCCGCCTGTGCTTCAGCTTCAACACGGAAGAGGAAATCCGGGAAGGGATCGCACTCCTCGCCGACGCCGTGTCCGTTGCAAGGTGATCGAAGGGAATGACGGTTGGTCAATGGATTTTGTTGCGTAGGATGGCGAGAAGCTTGCCACTGTTAGAAGGTCTTTTGGTCCAGGGACTGGCCCCCAGCACACCAGGAGGAACTCACTGGTTCGTGTGCAGGTGTGCGGGGCAGCACGTGCGGCAGGGTGTTCCATCTCGGTGATTGCGCCGAGGACCCTACGTTGAATCACCTTGCAGGGTCACTATGTGGCATTTCCAAGTGCCCGAAGCCCTACCATCGTTCCAAGTGAATTTCACTGGATGGCGCTGAACGACGATACTGAACAGAAAATGATGTAGACCGCGACGTAAGCTGCCCAGTTTCCAATTCACATTTGCTATATACTCAGGGTAGGCTCACTCTCGATTCCTGATTATGGCGTGAATCGCACCGGTTTAGGGGACATCCAAGAGTCTCATTCTCCAAATCGGCGAATTTCTAATCGGGACTTCACTTAGACCGAAGAGCAATTACAAAGTCGGGGTGGCGAAAACCGCTAGCGCAACCCAAGCGTATTTATCAGTGACGTGACCCAGGATCAAAGTGCGGAGCCCGATCCCCCGATTCTTCGTCCCTTCAAGGTTTGACCGCACCAGCATACTCCACGCAGAACGGCGATCAATTGCCAGTAGATGGCAGGACGCAGGCTCAGCCATGCTAAATCGCAGCGGGCAAGAGAATAGCGGCAATCGCCGCCGTGGACTCTCTTTGCTTGGTCTCGCAGCTTTGACCGCATTGGCCGGCTTCCTCCTGGTGAGTGTTGAATCGGTTTCCGCCTCTGACCCGCCCAAACCGGAGTCTACGAACGATTCAACAACTCTTCCGGGCGTGTCGCCACCTCTCAATGTGACCACGGATGTCCAGGATCTCAGGGAACGGGTCCCTCCATCGCTATTTCCCGAGATTACCGAGACCCTGCAGTTGAAGGGCGCAATTGAAGTCTACGGCGCCGTGCAGGACTTCTCGGGAGAGCAGGAATACAGCTTTGAAAACCCTGTTCACTCTCTGGGGGCGAAGCTCGGACCGGGCGGCGTGAGTATCTCCTCGGACGATGAGGTTGAATGGACTTGGAATATTGGATTCGAGGAGTACGGAAGGGGCACGTCATTCAATACGGTCCCCGATCCCAGCATAACGGCCACAGGCAGTCGGGTTGAGTATCAGTATGCCAGAGGAATAACCGAGTGGTACGTCAATGGCCCGCTGGGCCTGCAGCAGGGCTTTAACTTTGAGAGCAAGCCCTTGTCCTCGGCAGAGGGACCGCTGGTCGTCGGATTGAACATTTCAGGCGATGTCACCGTGGAGGTGGATAAGTACGGGACATCCGCCGTCCTCAGCCACCAAGAGTCGCTCAGCTCGCTCAGGTATGGTGGCCTGTACGCATATGACGCCAACGGCGCCGAGTTGGGGGCGCGCTTGCAGGAAACGGCCTCCGGACTGTCAATCCTGGTGGACGACGAAGGTGCAGAGTATCCCGTCACCATCGATCCTTTCTTAGAGAAGGCTAATCTTGTCGGATATGCGGACTACCCGCGACGAGAGTTCGGCATCTCGATTTCCGTTAGTGGAGACACTGTTGTAGTCGGAGCGTCCGACGGTGGTTGGTGGGACGGCCCAGGGGCAGTGTACCTGTTCTCCGCTTCCGGCAGCGAATCAACCCCCGTGGACGATAGGATCGTGCTTTCGTCTCCCAGGTCTACTGACGGAGACGGTTTCGGCCATGCCGTATCAATCAGCGGGGAGACAATAGTCGTTGGCGCACCTTGGGAACGCGACGAGGAATTGCATGAATGGCAGCGATTCGGGGCGGCGTATGTGTTTACGAAGCCCACCGGAGGCTGGACTTCCACTTCCGACGCAGCAAGGCTAACACCTCCAGATGCACTCTCAGAGGAATTCTTTGGGACATCTGCAGCGATTAGCAATGACACGATTGTCGTTGGATCAGGAGGCCGTTGGACAGAGGGTTCCGCATATGTGTACACCAAACCGAGCGATGGATGGTCCGATCTGTCGGAAGCAGCCAAACTCACTGCCTCGGACGGCTCCAACTACGATATGTTTGGGCAGTCGGTCGCTGTTAACGGCGACACCGTCATCGTTGGAGCATTTCTTGCCGATCTTGAAGTCGACGAGCTGGAAGCCGAAGAGGAGGATTTCGGAGCAGCATACGTTTTCACCAAACCGAGTGACGGTTGGGCGGATGCCACCGAGACGGTAAAACTTGTCGCTCCGGACGGAGCTGAAGGGCGGGAGTTCGGGCGATCGCTGTCACTAGACAGTGACACTCTGGTTGTCGGGGCCCCATTCAGCGGACGCTACTCCCCTTACGAGGTCTACCGTGTGGCCAGAGAGGCGGAGGACAAGACTCCTTACCTGGGTTCGGTATATGTGTACAACATAGCGAACGTAAATTGGTCCGATGCCCCCAGTCCGGTGAAAATCACCTCGCCTGACGGTTTCCTTTGGACAAGATTCGGATTGTCCGTGTCCGTGGACGGTGACACGATTGCCGTTGGGGAACCGGAAAGTCGCAGCGCCAGCGAGCCCGGAGGCTATCAAGATATTACAAGCGGCACTGCCTACGTATTCGCCAAGCCGACGGAAGGCTGGAGTTCCGCCAGCGAGTCCAGAGAACTACCCATGCCCGATGGCATGCGGTACGACCGCTATGGATCATCGGTCTTCGTGAGCGGGGACATGGTGATTGTCGGTGTGCAGGAGGACGACAACGAAAACGGTACCAACGCGGGATCGGCCTTCTTGTTTGAGAAGCCAGCGGAGGGATGGACATCCGACACGCCGCTCTCCGATCCGGTGATGCTCAAGGCATTTGACAGTCCCGCCGGAGACCGATTCGGCCACTCAGTCGACATGGACGGAGACCTGGTGGTGGTTGGTGTGCCGGGGGATCATGGCAGAGTACCCGGAGCAGCCTACGTTTACGTGAGGCAAAACATCGAATGGAGCTATGGAAGTGTCAGGCTCGAGCCGTCCGATGCAACCCCTGGCGGTCGGTTTGGAAGTTCCGTATCAGTAAGCGGTGACACTATCGCCGTTGGAGCGCCCGGCACGGAGGACGGCGACGTTACAGGCGCGGTGTATGTATTCACGACGCCAGCCGACGGATGGGCACGAATTTACGATCTTGGGTACTCGGTCAAGCTTGCGTTGCCGGATGCAGAAGTCGACGATCGCTTCGGACATTCAGTCGCAACGGATAGTAATTCCGTGGTCGTGGGCGCGCCGGGCGAGAACGCGGTCTACGTATACACGAGGCCGGACACCGGATGGGCAGATACAACTGCGCCCGCAAAGCTGACTGTGCCCAACGCTATGGCCAGCGCCCGATTCGGCCATGCGGTTTCCATTTCAGAAGGGACAATTGTGGTTGGGGGACCCGCTGTTAGCGGCACGGGAGTTTCCTACGTCTTTACCAAGCCCGACACGGGATGGTCGGACACATCATCATCTGCAAGGTTGACAGCTACCGACGCAGCATCGGGAGACCGTTTCGGATACGCCGTTTCCGCTAGTGGAAGCACGGTCATCGTAGGAGCGCCGGGCAATGAGAGCGGGGAAGATTCAGGGGCTGCATACGTGTTCACGAAGCCGGAGGCAGGATGGAGTAATTCGTCGGCGGCCGCCAAATTGACTGCCTCCGATGGAGCTGCGGGAGATTGGTTCGGGCATGCCGTGTCGGTAAGCGACGAGTTTATAGTCGTGGGGGCACATGGGAGCGATATCACTGCGGGAATTGAAGTGTCTGACGATGCAGGCGCGGTGTATGCGTTCAGGAGGCCTCAGGACGGCTGGGCCACATCCTCCGAGGACCAGAAGCTTACAGCCAAGAAAGTTGCGCCGGATGAATCGTTCGGGTATGCCGTGTCGGTGGATGGAGATGCGGCAGCTGCCGGTGCGCCAACGTCCGAAATCCAAGAATACTACAGTTTGCGGGGGGTTAGATCCGGAGCGGCTAGAGTCTTTACGTGGCCGGGCTTTTACTGGGTAGATACTCCGGAAGCGTTCAAGATCAGACCGCCAAACGCGGAAACTGCCCGCATTTTCGGGACGGTGCTTTCTGCGGACGGAAACACGGCAGTCGTGGGAACGGTGCAAGCCGTTGTCACCGACACGTCTTCCTCAAATACGGCTAAGGCCTTCGTATATACAAGGGAGGATGGCGAGTGGGACACTTCCTCACCTGTGACGCTCTCGCTGCCTGACGGCGGTACTTTCTCGCAGCATGGACTGGCGATCTCTGAGAATGGGAACACCGTTGCTGTGGGTAACTCGCGCGAAGCCATGGAAACGACATCAGGGTCAAACTACGTGCTGGTATTTTCCAGGCCGCAGGGAGGTTGGGCTTCAACTTCTGCTGCTGCCAAGTTAACGATGCCGGACGGCGAGATGGAAGGCAGCTTCGGACACTCGGTGTCAGTCAGCGGCGACACTATCGTCGTTGGCGCTTTCGGAACCGACAAATATGATGGACCCCAATACAATGGTTCCGTATTCGTGTATACGAAACCCAATGGAGGATGGGCCTCAACTTCCAATGCGGCCAAACTTGCCGCCGCTGCAGGTGATCCAAGAGACGAGTTCGGGCGTGTTGTCGCCGTTTGGGAAGAAACGATTGTTGTCGGCGCACCCGGAGATAGGAACATTAGAGGTGGCCGCTCAGGATCTGCCTATGTGTTCACGAGGCCTGAAGGGGGCTGGGTCTCCACGTTCGAGTCCGCGAAACTGACATCGCCCGATGGTTGGTGGGGGTGGTCCAGTAGCCGATTTGGGACTTCGATTGAGATCAGAAAAGACAAGATTGTAATCGGTGCGCCGGGCTACTATTCAGGCAGTGCTGCGTACGTGTTCACGCGACCTGAAGGGGGATGGGACAACCCGTATATCGTTTCCAAACTCACTGCTCCAGAATCCGATTACTCCTCCCACTTCGGTGCAACGGTTTCGATGAGCGATGATGCGATTTATGTCGGTGCGGACGGTTCAGGAACTGTATACGTATTCCCTATACCTCCTGAAGGAGGCGTGTTCGTCGGTGTTCCCGCGAGACTGGCTGACCGGCATGGTGGTGAATACGACGGGTTTGGCGGAGTAGTGTCTGCGGGCGCGACCAGTGTTGTTGTGGGAGCGCTGCAGTCGGACGACAGCGGCGAAAACTTCGGCGCGGCGTATGTATTCAGCGTACCTTCGGAAGGATGGGACTACACCACCGGACCAATGGGTCACACGGCCGCCTTAGTACCGCCGGACTGGCATATTGGACAGAATTTTGGATATTCCATCTCACCAACTACCGAGGCAATCGCCGTAGGCGCACCGTACTTTGTCAGGGGTAGCAACTCCGGGGCGGCTTACGTGTTTGAGGCTCCGTTCAATAGTCTGTTTGCCATAGGCGATGCCGCTAAGCTCAGTCCTCCAGACGGGACCGCGGAGTGGAGTTTCGGTTGGTCCGTTTCACTAACCGCGGACGCGATGGCCGTCGGCGCTCCGGGTCGTTGGAGTGACGCGGGCACGGCATATGTATACACCAAGCCCAACGAGGGCTGGGAATCCTCATCGGACGCTGCCAAGCTCAGTTCTCCCCTTGGAAATACCGACCGCTACTTCGGGATTTCGGTATCCCTGGCGGGAGAGATAGCGGCAGTAGGAGCGATTCGAGGGGAAGCAGCCGGTTCGGTATATCTTTTTGCTAAGCCCCAGGCAGGAACGTGGCAATCGACCGCCGAGGCGATTGATGTACGCGCTCCGCAGGGAGAGGGCAAGCCTCTGTTCGGTTGGTCCGTTTCAATCACCGACGACACGCTAGCAGTGGGTATGCCAGACAGTTCAGGCCGGGGAGCAGTTTACGTGTACACCAAGCCGGCAGGTGGTTGGGCGTCCGTTTCGGACCCAATCAAGCTCACTCCCGCCGACGGAAACGATGGCGACATGTTTGGAGAATCAGTCGCTGTAAGCGGGGACACGGTTGTAGTAGGCGCGTCGGGTAATGGCGACCATGACCTCACCGGCGCGGTGTACGTGTTTACCAAAGCAGCCTCCGGTTGGGCGTCCACGTCGGACGCTGCCAAGCTTACGCCTGAAACCAGCGAACTGAGGGACTTGTTCGGATCCTCCGTAGCGATTGACGGCGATGCGGTAGTCGTCGGTGGCCAAGGTAGCAGGTCATATACAAGGTCGTACGATGCATACGTGTTTACCAAACCGGAAGGGGGTTGGGAATCAGCCTCCGCAGCTCCTTTCAATGTTTTCGGCAATTGGTCCGGATATAGCTACGATCGAATTGGAGTCCCGGTGGGGGTTGCAGGAGACAGTGTGTTTGTGGGCAATTCAAGCTTTAGGGGAATCAGGGCTGTCTATGCGTATGAGGACTTCATTGATGGATAGGTCGGGCGGGTTTCGGGGGTTCCAATGCTTGCGGGAAGGATGAAGTTTGGGCATGAGCTATAGTCGAATCGCAGTGTTGGCGACGGCTGTCACGCTAAGCCTGTTCTGGGCAGTGGGCAGCGACATGCCCGGTTCCGTTTCCGCCCAAACACCTGCAGAAACGGAACGTCCCGCCGTCACGTCGGATGCTGTCGACGGCTACATGGTGCTGGCTCCGTCAGTCCTGAGGTCAGGACAGACCGAGAGTATATCGGTGTCTCTTTTCTCTGGTCAGAACCCGGCGAGGGGAACCGTCGGTCTTTCTCTATTCGGAGATGGTGCTTTTCTGGCATCGGCTTCGGGTGATATCGAGGGAACCGGGGCCATTTCCCTATCTGTTCCACGAGTCCCCGCGGGTACCTATCATCTAAGTGCCAGTGGTCCTGGATTCTCGGAGTCCGCTACGGTAAATGTAGCATCGGGCGATATTCTCTTTGTAGAGACCGACAAGCCTCTCTACAAACCCGGGCAAGATATGCACATCCGTGTGCTTTTGTTGGACATTGAGCTCAAGCCACTGACCGGGGACATTACGGTCGAGGTACGGGACGCGAAGGGCAACAAGGTCTTTCGAGAGGTCGTGCGGTCGGACGAGTTTGGGATGGCGAACCTGACGATGCCGCTTTCCAACGAGCCCATCCTCGGGAATTGGAGTATCAGCGCGTCGTTCGGGGAACAGGAAGCCGACACGTTGGTAAGCGTCGAGCGTTATGTTCTGCCCAAGTACGGAATAGAAGTGGACTTTTCTCAAGACTGGGGGCTTGTCGACGAGCCTATCACTGGAACCGTGACGGCAGAATACAACTTCGGGAAGCCGGTCAAAGGAGAGTTACGGATCGTCGCTTCGCGGTACACCTGGGAGTGGGTGGAATTTGCCGAATTCACAACCGAATTCGACGGTACGGGCTCATTCGAGCTCCCTGCGCCCGGCTATGTCAGAAGCGGTCGGGGCCCAGACGGGGCGGGCAACATATCGCTTGAGGTCACCGTTGAAGAGAAGGAAACGGGGTACACTGAAACGGCCACCGCTTCTCATACGGTCGTGCACTCTCCCGTCAGTCTCCGGCTCATACCGGAAGGCTCTTCCTTCAAGCCTTCCCTGCCCTTCTCCGTGCTTCTCTTGACCGAGTCCCCTGATCGCAGCCTCACAGATTACGAAGTCGGACTGGAGACCTATTACCTAGGGAACCTCTGAACAAGTCTATGTTCTAAGGCATAGTATCATGGGGGTCATCACGATAGCCGAGGAGAGATTCGATGGACCAGCCAACCTTCGCCGACTTGGAATACGAGGGCAAGAAGCGAAAGACTCGCAGGGAGAAGTTTCTTGAACGCATGGACGGTCTGATCCCTTGGGAAGAGTTGGAAGAGCGCATCCGACCGTTCTACCCCAAGGCTGGCCGTGGTCGGCGCCCCTATGAGTTGTCGACGATGCTTCGGATACATTGCGTGCAGTTGTTCTATAACCTGAGCGACCCCGGGATAGAAGACATGCTTTACGAGGTCGAGTCGGTGAGACGCTTCGTAGGTCTGAGGCTATCTGGGCCGTTGCCGGACGAGACGACGATCCTGAACTTCCGCCATCTGTTGGACAAGCACGAGTTGGGCACGGGCCTGATGGAGGAGATAAACCGTCATCTAGAGTCTCAGGGACTTCGTCTACAGGAGGGGACTATAGTGGACGCGAGCATCATCGCCGCGCCGTCGTCGACGAAGAATCGGAGTAAGGAGCGCGACCCTGAGATGCGCCAGACCAAGAAGGGTAACGAGTGGCACTTCGGTATGAAGTTGCATATCGGAGTGGACTCTGAGACGGGAGTGGTGCATAGCGTGTCCACAACGCCGGCGAACGTGCATGACGTGACTGAAACGCCTCGGTTACTGCACGGTGGGGAGACACAAGTGTGGGGTGATGCGGGGTATCAGGGGGTGGACAAGAGGCCTGAGAATCGAGACTTGGAGGTGGAGTGGCAGGTGGCGATGAGGCCTGGTCAGCGTCGAAAACTGAAGGTTGGGAGCGATGATGCGGCGAGGGAGAAGCGCAAGGCATCAGTAAGGGCGAAGGTGGAGCATCCGTTCCTGTACGTCAAGAGGCGCTTTGGCTACACGAAGGTCCGCTACCGAGGGCTGGCCAAGAACACGCAGCGGCTGGCATTGCTGCTGGGGTTCGCCAACCTGATGAGAGCCGAGCGATACTTGGCAGTGTGAGTGACCTTGTATACGTGGGCCCAATCAGGGCTGACAGGGACGAAGATGTCCCGCCAGAGGCAAAAGCAGGACGAAATAACCCCACCTAAGCTCCAAGTAAAGGCTCAACATCTCCGAAAACGCCTACAATCAACTCAGCCCAACTCCACAGCTGGTTGTTCAGAGGTTCCCTAGATGACGGTCTGATTGTCACGTACGCCGAAGAAAGCCGCCTCAAGACGGTTGACGGGAAGGCGCTCCTCACAATCAACCCGCCTGCAGGTTCTGTGGCGGTCGCAATCCTGGCGGATGCCGGAGGAAGCTATGCGTCAACAACCCTGAAGGCCGCGCACTCTCCGTCGAACAGCTTCATCCACCTGGAACAGGTCTCGAGCTCCCTCTCTGCCGGAGACCAAGCGCAGTTCAAGGTACATTCGACCGAGCCGGAAGGCAACTTCCATTACGAGGTGATATCGCGTGGAAGGGTTGTATTGTCCGACGTTTCGGCAAGTTCCGAAATCAGCTTTGCGGTCACGCCGGTTATGGCGAGCATGCCGGAGCTGGTGGTGTACCAGGTGATGTCGAACGGCGAGGTGGCCGCGGACACTCTCCCGTTTGCCGTGGCTGACAGCTATCCCCTGAACATCGATGCGGCATTTGACAAGGCCGAAGTGGGCCCCGGCGACGAGGTAGAAGTCACGCTAACGACTGACGGGCAGGCCAAGGTGGGCGTTACCGCTGTTGACCGCTCGGTCTACCTCCTTGGTGACAATCGCATTAATCTCCGGCAGGTGTTCGATGAACTAGAAAGGCTAAACCTAGAGCCTGAGAGCGATAACTACTATGGCTATAACTATAGAGAGATCACGACGCTGGGCGCCGCAGAAACCTTGAAGGACGCAGGTCTGGTCGTCATGTCCAACCGCAAGGTTCCCGTTGGACAGACGCACTATAGGCGGCCCCTGGGATCGGGAGGAGGAGAATCTGCAGGTGTTGCCGCTCTCTCAGCTCCGGCTCCTACAGCGGGCTCAGGTGACCTTGCCGATGTCCGGCGGGTGCGCCAGTTCTTCCCGGAGACCTGGCTGTGGACCGACGTGATGACAGACGAGGCGGGAAGCGCGTCGATATCCGCGGAGGCTCCCGACACCATCACGACTTGGATGTTGCGCGCGGTCGGAATGTCCAAGGAGCATGGCCTTGGGATCACGGAGACGCAATTGAGGGTCTTCCAGCCCTTCTTCCTGCAGGTGGATCTGCCGTACTCCGCCATAAGGGGCGAGGAGTTCTCGGCTAGAGTCGTCCTCCACAACTACCTTGACACCTCTCAGCAATTCTTCGTGGAACTGGAGGAGTCCGACGGCTTTGAGCTGCTCGATGAAGCGGTGAAGACGGTGACGGTGGGGCCGAACGACCTGAAAGTGGTGAATTTCAAGATCCGCCTAACTGAAGTGGGAAACCTGCCCTTGAAGGTGACCGCACGGAGTCGTGATGAAGCGGACGCAGTCATCAAGGAATTGCTAGTAAAGCCAGAGGGCGTTCCACAGGAAGTCGTCACGAATAAGTTTGTCCTGGCAGGCGAATCAGCCGTATTCTCCAACGCATTGCCGCCGGGATCAATAGACGGATCGGCCCGCACGCACGTGGCGCTCAGCGGAAGCGTCCTCAGCCAGACCCTTGAAGGCTTGGACAACCTCTTGCGAATGTCGTATGGCTGCGGGGAGCAGAACATGGTGCTCTTCGCACCCAACGTCTTCGTTGCAAGGTACCTGGAGCAGACGGGACAGTTGAAGCCGAAGGTGATGTCGAAGGCCGAGAAACTGATGCTCACCGGCTATCAGCAACAGCTGATGTTCAGAAGGGCAGATGGAAGCTTTGCAACATGGGGCGACCGCAGCCCGAGCGGGAGCATCTGGCTCACGGCGTTTGTGCTCAAGACCCTCTCCCAAGCCAAGAGCTTCATCTATGTTGACCCGGAGGTCATTTCCGGAGCGGCCCAATGGATACTCGAACACCAAAATGAAGACGGGTCATTTGAACAGGTTGGCGGCGTTCCCAATGATTATCTCTACGGCGGACTCAAGGGGGCCACGACGCTAGCTGCATACGTAGCCATCGCGCTGCTTGAGGCAGGGGAGACGAGCAGCGCAGACCTCGCAATCGGGTATTTGGAAGACCAGCTAGACGAAGTCGAGGACCCCTACACATTGGCGCTGGTTTCCTACGCCCTCGAGCTAGGGGAAAGCACCAGTGCAGACGACGCCTATGGCCAGCTATTGGCGAAGGGCACTCGCGACGAGAACGGGCTGTTCTGGGATACGACCGGGCCTCAGGCGGACTCTCCACGTTCCGATTGGGCGAGGAGCACTGCGGTTGAGAACACCGGCTACGCCGTCCTCGCCCTCCTCGAGCATGGAGATCGAGACAATGCCCGTGAAGCGGCGCGGTGGCTGGTCACTCAACGGAACGCCTACGGAGGTTTTCGTTCCACGCAGGATACCGTCGTAGGGCTCCAGGCCTTGATTCAGTACAGCGTCGAGACTCAAAATGACGCCGGCATGACGGTCACCATGACATCAGGTGATTGGACCCGGGTAGTGGAAATTGACGCCGAGAACGCCGACATCGTCCAGGTTGTGAGCGTACCTGTTGGTGAAGACATCCAACTGGTCGCGGACGGCGAAGGTGAGGCGGTAGTACAGGTTGTCCACAGGTTCAATCTGCCAGAGGACCTGTTGCAAGCCAGCGAGATATTCTCACTCGACGTTGACTACAGTCCTGACAGCATCAAGGTTGGCGATCGCATCACGGTATCGGCGACGGTGGACTTCGAGCCGCCGGTTGAATTGGACGCAGGGATGGTCATACTCGACGTTGCGCTACCCACGGGATTCTCCCCGGTTCTTGAGACGCTGGACGCCCTTGTCGACGACGATCCGAAGGTCTGGCGTTATGACTTGCCTGAGGGAAGGGTTGAGCTTTATTTGCAAGACCTGGTTGCCAACGAGACCTTCGACGTACAGTTTGAAGCCATTGCAGGGCATCAGGTCATTACGAAGCCCACCACTTCCAAGGTGTATTCGTACTACAACCCGCGATGGCGGACTGAGACCCTCGGCCCAAGTGTAATCGTGGCGGAAGACGAACGCAGTATCTGCCTCACCGGAGGAGCGGTCAACGACGAGACCAATACCGGACTCATCACGGACTGCGAGTCCCTCCTGCTGGCAAGGGATACGCTGGCAGGAAGTGCAACCCTTAACTGGTCGGAGGGAACGGCAATCGCGGAATGGGAGGGCATCACCCTCCAAGGGTCTCCTGAGCGCGTGACGACGTTGAATCTCAGTGACGGCGGGCTTGATGGCGAGCTACCTGACCTCAGCGGATTGGCAAATCTCGACAGGCTGGAACTCAGGGACAATTCGCTTACAGGCGACATCCCGTCCTCATTCGGCGATATGACAAACCTGACATACCTGTACCTCCACAGTAATGAATTGGACGGGGCGATACCGTCAGAATTGGGAGGAATGTCAAGCCTGCGGTATCTGTGGCTTCACAGCAACGAGTTGACCGGCAGTCTCCCATCGGGGCTAGGCAATCTCGACAATCTTCGGGGCTTGAACTTGTACGGCAACCAATTGAGCGGAGCCATTCCCGCCGGAATTGGAGACCTTGGCAACCTGACTCATCTGAGGCTTCACCGCAATGAGCTGACCGGGGCAATACCCAGTGAGCTTGGCAACCTAGACAGCCTGAGATTCATGTGGCTTCATGGGAATATGCTGGACGGGTCAATTCCCGCCTCCTTGGGAAGCCTGGAGAATCTTGAGGGGCTGTGGCTGAGTGAAAACAGTCTAACAGGAGCGATCCCGGCTGAACTAGGAGGGTTGAGTGGTCACAGCCTAGTCCAGTGGCGTCTCAGCGGCGGCGAGAACCAGTTCACGGGCTGCCTACCCGCCGGCCTTGCATCGGTAGAGGACAGTGACATGACCAGTCTCGGCCTGCAAACCTGCTCTGACTCGTGAGCGTCCCCTAGAAACGATAGTGGCTGGAATACCTTCGGACTAGGTTGGATTAATCTCGCGAACTGCCTTGGGCCGTGTCTAGAGGGTCGATTTTCATTGGAGACGTCCAGGCAAGATACGGTTACTTGAGCTTAGGGGAACCGAATGCAGCCTCACGGCAGTGGGTTCCAGCGAAGACCGAGGGCAACGGCGGCAAGGGCGAGCAGAGCGGCCAATGCCGTGAAGACTGCAGAGACTTCCATACGCACCGTGTTCTTTCTCAATTGCACAGGAATCGTGGCGAAGACATCGATTAGCTCGTCGGCGCTTTCGGCCAAGTAGTACTCCGCCTCGGTCATCTCTGCGACGTTCATGAGCGTCTGCTCGTCCAGTTGGAGAAACCCGATGCGTCCGAATCTCCCGAAGCCACCTCGACCAATGCGATTGGCCAGATCGTCCGAGCCCAGCTGTTCAGACGTGCACTGCAGGAGCGAAGGGTCAGTTGTGCCGAAACCGATCGTATAGACACGAACGCCACGGTCGCTGGCCGCCTGGGCTGCCACCAGCGGGAATACACCCCGATTGCTCGCTCCGTCGGTGAGGAGCACGATAACGTCCGGCTGCATATTGTCTTCGGCAAATGAGTCCTGCCGGTCTTCGAGCGGAACCGAATAGACGCGAGTGGCGGGAATGTTCGGGTTTATTTCGGCAAGCGCATCGAGCGAACGCGTGATGGCGCTTCCCACCGCCGTCATGCGTGCTGTTGTCAGGTTCGACACGGCATCCTTGAGGACCTCCCTGTCAGTCGTGGGCGGCACGATCAGCTGAGCGATACCGGCGAATGCGACGATGCCCACATGTGTGCCCGGCTCCTGGCTCTCTATGAAGCGCTCGGCGGCATCCTGGGCGACCGTAAGTCTATTGGGATAGATATCGTTGGCACACATGCTCAGGGACACATCAAGCGCCAGCATGACCGTTGTTCTGCTGGAAGCGACGGTGACGTTTGCGAACGGGCGGGACATCGCAAGGACGAGCAAAGCAAGCGCGAGCACGAGAAGGACGAATGGCAAGTGTCGTCGCCACCTCATTCCGGAGGGCATCGCCTGCCTGATCAGCGACAGGCTTGAGTAATGGACGGCAAACCGTCTTCTTCGCCTCAGCACCAGCGCGTACGCCAGTACAACCAGCGGTATTGCCGCCAGTAGAAGAAGATATGTGGGCCAGAGCAGTCCCATGTGTGTCCTCCGGCTACGGCATTCGCCCGAACCAAAGCAGCGACAGAGCGCTTCCGGCGAGGAGTATCAGCGCACTCACCCCTCCCAAGGTGGACGTTATCTCAACCTCTCGGGGCTCGACGATGAATTCGGTCTCCAGCTTCCTGTAGACCGACGGCACGTTATCCATATCCTCTATCTTGAAGTAGATACCCTCGGTCAGTGACGCAATTTCCTCCAGGATGGGCTCATTCAGACTGGTGAAGAGGTTGAATCCGTCAACTTCAATGACCGTTCCTTCCGAAGTGCCCAGTCCAACCGTGTGGACACGAACGCCCCTCTCGATTGCCATCTGCGCGACATCGAGAGGTTCGGGGTCTTCCGTATTCTCTCCGTCCGTTAGCAGCACGATTACGGCGGGTGCCAGGGCGCGTGCAGTTTCTTGATCCGGGGCATCATTCTCAGTGCCATTGCCGGCGTCCGCCGTGACCAAGTCCAGTGCGGTGAGAATCCCTCTTCCAAGGGACGTCCCAGTCTGGGGGACCAGACGGTTGATAGTAGCGTACAGTTCCTCGTCATCGTCGGTAGGCGGCTGCACGACGAGTCCACCCTCTCCAAAGGCCACGGCTCCTATCTTGGCACCTGCAGGTCGCCCGTCGACGAGTGTTCTCGCAACCTCCTTTGCTGCGTCGATCCTGGAAGGCTCGACATCTTCGGCGGCCATGCTGGCCGAAACGTCAAACGCCAGCACGACTGTGCCCTCCATCCGCGGCAACGGGAGTGTAAGCATCGGTCGGGCCGAAGCTAGTGCCAAGAGCGCTATGCCAAACAACAGGATTAGAGGCGGCATGTGGCGTCGCCTACCCGCTGTAAGTGAGGTCCCTTCCCGTACGACGCCCAGGGTCCCCAGGCCGGCCGCGTCCCTGTTCCGCTTCTGCTGCAAGTATAAATAGCCAACTACGCACACGGGTATGGCGAGAAGGGAGAGGAGAGCCCAGGACCAGACGAACGACACCTTCTATACCCCCTGACGCATTCGCACCCGGGCGCGACGGCGCAACGAGGCGAACCGCATGATTGCCAGCACGAGATCGTCCTCCGTGGACAGCGGCAATTCTTGCACACCTGCACGCTTGAAGGTTTGCGCCAACTCCGTCTCCCTACGGCGTGACGCGTCGTGGAATCGCTGCCTAAATCCCCTGTCGCTTGTGTCGACGCTCAGCTGGGCACCCGTTTCGGAGTCTTCGACCAGGACGACGCCGACATCAGGGAGATCGAGTTCACGCGGGTCCCAGAGCCTGACGGCCAACAACTCGTGCCTTCTGTTGAGCTGGTCCACTGCTCTGTCCCAGCCGGGCATACATATAAAGTCGGATACCAAGAAGACCAGTGACCGCCGCTTGATGCTGTTGAAGGCGGACTCAAGCAGTTGGGTCAAGTCGGTCATTGCTCCGGCGGAAGATGAATGTTGTATCTGGATATCGTTAATCAGGCGGAGCACTTGAAGCCGACCCCTTCTGGGAGGAATCGTCACCTGGGTGCTATTGTCAAAGAGGACAGCGCCCACGCGATTCCCATTTCGGGTTAGAAGACGTGCCAGCACACCTACAAAGTCGAGAAGGACAGACTCTTTGCGTCGCTCCAGGGCACCAAAGGCCATCGAGGGGCTGAGGTCCAGCAGGAACCACGCATTGATCTCCCGGTCCTCCAGGAACTTGCGAACGTAGGGAAAGTCCATACGCGCGGTGACGTTCCAGTCGATGTGACGTATGTCGTCAGGCGGTTGGTACTCGCGCAACTCGGCAAAGTCCAGGCCACCGCCCATGAAGAGGCTGTGGTAATCGCCCTGGAGTATTCCATCGAGTCGGCGCAGCACCTGCCATTCAAGGCGGTGAAGCACGCGGTCGGGAGTCGTCCGATCGCTAGATTGTACGAGAGCCTGCGTACTCACGTAGCGGAACCTCGGGCATTGGGATAACGTCCATGAACCTGCCCAGTATTTCATCGCTGTCCACATTGTCAGACAGCGCCTCATATGAGAGTACGAGGCGGTGCCTCATTACATCAAGCGCCACGTCTCGAACGTCTTCCGGAAGGGCGTAGTCGCGTCCGCGCACGAAGGCCAAGGCCCGGCCTGCGATGATCATGTTGATGGACGCACGAGGGCTTGCGCCGAACTGTATGTAGCGGCTGAGTTCTTCGAGCCCGCACGAATCCGGTTGGCGAGTGGCGGTTACCAACCTCACCGAGTAGTCGATGAGGGCAGGGTCCACGTAGACTCCGTCCGCCTGACGCTGCAGGGCGATTGTGTCCTCGATGCTCAGGACGGACTGCACGTCCTGCAGTGCGCTCGTCATACGTTCAACGATCACGAATTCCTCGGTAGCGTTGGGATAGCCGACGAGCACTTTGAGCATGAAACGGTCGACCTGCGCCTCGGGGAGAGGGTACGTGCCCTCCGCCTCGATTGGGTTTTGCGTCGCCATAACGAGGAACGGGTTGGGCACGGGGTGGGTCTCGCGTCCGATGGTGACTTGCCGCTCCTGCATCACTTCTAGGAGGGCGCTCTGGACCTTTGCCGGTGCGCGGTTTATCTCATCCGCCAGCAGCAGGTTGGTGAATACAGGCCCAAGGGACGTGTTGAATTCGCCGGTCTTTTGATTGTAGATTCGGGTGCCCACCAGATCGGCGGGCATCAGATCGGGAGTGAACTGGATGCGTTGAAACTCCCCGCCTATTGCTTGCGCGAGGGTCTTTACGGCCATCGTCTTGGCCAGCCCGGGCACTCCTTCGACGAGGATATGGCCTCTCGCAAGCAAGGCCACCACCATACGTTCAAGCAGGTGGTCTTGGCCCACAATGACCTTCTTCACCTCGTAGAGTACGCGTTCCATCGGTTGGCTATTGGCGCTATTTGTCATTCCTTCCATTCACCTCTCGATCAGCTACTGGGCGGGGCCGCCCGATACGACCACGGCCTCGTCGATCGGCACCGCAAATCCTATACCAATGAAGACTTCCTGATCGGTCGGGTTGACCAGCCCTGTAACGATGCCGACGACCTGGCCTCTTCGGTCTAGTAGCGGCCCGCCTGAGCTGCCGGGATTCACCGCGGCATCAAATTGAATGAGTCCCCTCAGCGACTGCTCCCTGCCAGCAAGCTTGAACTCGCGCTGCAGGCCGGAAACAACGCCCGCACTCATCGAGCCCACGAGCCCGAGCGGGTTGCCTAGTGCGAAGACCTCGTCTCCAACACGCAACGAGGACGACGCGCCGATGGTCGCCGGCACGATGAGGTTGGGCATCGTGTAGGGCGCCAAGACCGCCACGTCTCGGAACGGGTCGGAATCCGCGATAGCGGCGGTCGTCAGGGTCCCGTCCGCGAAGGAGATATGTATCTCCGCAGCACCGTCGACGACATGCAGAGCGGTAATTACCTCGCCATGGTCATTT
Organism: Dehalococcoidia bacterium; assembly: GCA_963662435.1. Lineage (GTDB taxonomy): Bacteria > Chloroflexota > Dehalococcoidia > Lucifugimonadales > VXLM01 > VXLM01. The sequence goes on from OY759598.1 coordinate 1,649,128, forward strand.
ACAACAACGCCACTTCCGACGCCAATGCCCTCATCTTCACCGCCCTTGTCGGTCTGAACGACAACCAGGGACGGAAGGATCGATCGATAGACTTCGTTCGGTTCGACCTGGTCCGGCAGCTCGGCGTCGATTGCCTCCGCGACCGCGTCGTCCACGTCATCAGTGGTGAGTCGGATTTCATCGCTGCCATAGATCTGCCAGATTAGCAGCACGAGCAGCAGCGACATTACGCCGAGGACGCCCCATACTATCGGGGCGGAACGTCTGCGCAGCGTGCGATAGAGCCTACTCCAGGAGGACGATCGAGGCGTCGAAGGGCCTTCAGGGTTCTCCGGCGCCTGCCTCTTTGGGCCCGGCCTGTACGGCGGACTAATTCCCGAGCGCAACCCTTCCTCCTCGCTCCTACAAGAAACGTGCGCCGGACACGTGCTGGGTGAAAGTCATCAACGCAAGCCACGTGCCCCTCATCTGAGGGTAACACATAAGTGTTATGACAATGTGAAGGAAGGGTAAGTAGGCGATTTCAGGCGCGAGAGATGGCATTGAGCAACTCGCTGAGTGCTTCAAATGGGGACTTCGGCGCCGGTGGTCCTGGCCCGTTCGTCCAATGTACCAACGGGCACCTTGGACCGCTAGTTAGGAGGCCGTGTTAAGGCGCCCAATTCCGGTTGCCGAAATAGTGACGCCTCGATGTCGCCGTGGCCAACGAAACCAACGTTGGAAATCGGTCAAGTTTCGATGTGTCAGAAGAGGCTATTTCGTCTAGTTGGGTGATGTGCTGACTCTTTTGCCGCCGCCTTCACGTGCAGGGAGGGGCGCTAGCCTGTGTGAGACACCGGCTCGACCGAATGTCACTTTCGTGCCTGACGTGGCGTCGAGGTACGTCCACTCGCCGTCGGAATCGCCCGTGCGGTGCTGTACCCGGTACTCGGCCGCGCCGGTGATGGCGCTCCATGAGACGGTGAACGTATTTTCCGACAGGGACACGGTCAGGTCTTACGGAGTGGGCACGGCCTTGTGAATCCGCAGCATGAGCTTGTCGCCGTCATGCCAGGGCTGAGACGATACGCTCCAACTCAGGGTGTTGTTGGCGGGGTCGATGGTCGCGGCGTCGACGTTCAACGACAGTGACACCGAGCCTTCCAATTCGATGATGTGCAATATCTGGCCTGTAAGCGCCGTGTGCGGACTGACCTTCATCTTGACCGTGCCGGATGCCCACTCGATGCGCTGGATGGTCGCGGAGGCGTTGTTGGCGTCAGTGAAGTCCGCTGGTTTGAGGACGCCGTTGGAGGAGTCTGCGGCGATGGCCGAGCCGTCGGTGACGGGGTCGAAGAATAGCTCGTGGAGGGTGCCAGCGGGGGCGGTGTACTCCACCTCGTACGACAGTTGCGGGTGCTCTGCACACGGGAGGGCGGAGTAATGGGTGTAGTGCGCACGAAAGCTGTACGTCCCTATTGGAATGGGCCGGTTCGCGCGGACCTCGAAGTTGAATACGCTCAGTCCGTCAATCACTTTCCTAGGAGCGGCCTCCGTGATGGTGAACATATCCGCGTCGTCTCCATCTATGGTGAACTTGGTCTTTCGAGTTACAGAGTTGAAGCTACCACTATTCTTGATAATGGGAGTGCTGGCCCCTCGGCCTGAACTGCGTTCAAGAATAACGGGAGCGTAAAGCGGCCCTACACCGGTAGCCAGCTGCAAGTACGCATCCTCGCGGATGATTCGATACTTGGAATTGACGCATAGCTCGTATTCGTCGCTTCCGTCGCCTGCGGCAATTTCTGCATTGAGGATTGTCACCACAACTTTGATTCGTTGCAGAGTCACGGTCGGTCCTACAACCTCTTTAAGCCCGCCTGCTCCTTCTGTCGGCGGAGTCGGCGGAATAGGCGTCCCCAACATGAACTCCTGGTCGCCGTCACTTGCTCCGCTTACCCCACTCGCCTCGCTGTCCGGGACAGCTGGGAGCCAGACACGGTTAAATCTGCTGTTCAGACTGAATCCGTCATCGTGGCCAAAGTCCCTGCCGTAGCCGATGAAGAATACGTTGTTGTCCTCCAGCGCACTGAACAGGTCGAACGTCTCATCATGCAAGAAGAAAACCGCCTCCTGATCGTCCCAGGTGGTTGGCCTTCCGCTCACTATGGTGGGTCGTGCGGCCTCGACCTCCTGCTCGGTGGGATACGGGCTCGATGATCCCCATACAGCCACCACGTTGTCTGCTCCGGAGCCCTTCAGATACTCGCTGACGGTCAGATGGAACTTGATGGCAATTACATACTGACCCTGCCACTTCCCGGATGCCGCCACGACCTCGCTCGTGGTGTTGTCAAGTGTTCCCTTCACGACGATTTGACGGCTGACGATTCTCTCTTCGAGCGAGGTCTGCCCGAAGTACGGAACCGGTGCTGCCGCGACTGGTGGGGGAGCTGTCTGCCGGGGCGCGGTGGTCGTCCTTGCTTTATCCCCATCTTCCGTAATAGCCAGCATTTCGGGAGCAACCGGCTGAGGCTCGGTTATGCCCGCCCCTTCCCGCTCGGTTGCTGCTGGCGCTTGCTCCGTCGAAGAGCAGGCGAGCAAGAACCCTACTGCTACTATCAGTAGAGCTATTCTCACATAGCCTCATCTTTGACTTGGCTCTTTTGTCTGCGGCCACGTTGTGACGCGCTGAGCCTGCGTTTAGCAGGCTCATCGATCATCCTAAACCAACGCATGTAACTTGGTTGTTACCTCTTGGACGTTCTGTTTTGAGTTCTTGTGAGCTAACGCCTAAGCCCGCATGGTTGTACTCGTTTGCTCCGAATCGTGTCGGTGAGTGAGGACGGAGCACCGGGGCGTTGGCAGGCCAAGCGAGGTGACAAGAGGTCGGCTTGCACACTAGCGAAGCTCGCGACCTCGATGCCTTTTTGGCCCGGGTGAGTCCGCCCGCAAGTTGCCTTGATTTGTCTGAGGGGCTTCCAGCGGACTCACGCTACTTGCGCTCCTAGTGGACCGAAATCTTTGAAATGACGGGCGGCACCAGGGGCTGGATTTGCGTATTACAGCGACAGGGCGGGTTTGAAACCCGCCCCTACCAAATCCCAGGGTCGTCGTCACCCTTCGAAACTATAATGTTGAACCACAAGTCTTCGAATCCCAATAGTATTCCTCGATTTGTCGTTCCCAATCACTGTGTTCTTCTCAGGGATACTTACTGGGTATGTGCATTGCGTAAATCAGTGGGATTGAGATGAGCACCAATAACGTCAAAGGGTATGTAATCACCACCGAAATCAGAATAGACAAGCAGACCACAGCCAAGATTGATCCGATCGACCATTTAAGTCTCATACCGCTCCTCCACGATGTCGCCGGTCGAGTGACCGCCAACTACGTACCATCTGGATCCATCTTGTGGCCGAAGCACACAGCATGCGTAAATCTCGAGCGTAAACTCCCGATCGCATATGACCTTCTGTAACGTTGCGCTGAAGCCCGCACGGTTGTACTCCTTTGCTCCGAATCATGTCGGGGAGTGAGGACGGAGCACCGGGTCTTGGCAGCCCAATCGATGTGACAATAGGTCGGTTTGCACACAAGCGAAGCTGATGACCTCGATGCTGCTTCAGCCCGAGTGAGTCCGCCCGCGAGCTGCCTCGATTAGTCTGAGAGGCATTCAGCGGACTCACTCTAACTACGCTCCTAGAGTCCGGACTTGGGACTGACAAGGTAAACTGTCGAGCTCTTCATGCCCGAACTCTTCTCAGCGGACCGTTTCCGTCTCTTCAACGCTGCGATCAGCAAGAGGAGCAACAGCAACAACCCCAGTAGGCCGATGGGCACAAGTGCCTTGTCGCCGACACTCATCGATCTCATGATCTGGGGCAAGGCAATCAAGTCGGAGGCAAGTGCGGACGGCAATCCAGTCGTCAGCGCCATGCCCGATGCCGGAGCAGGAGTAGGAGACGGAATTGGACTAGACGCCGCCAGACCCATGCCTGAACCGTCGTCCGTCGACTGGTCCGGTACAGCGGAAGGTGTTGCTGCCGTCTCCTCGCCGCCAATCGACTGACCGGTCACAAGGGTAGGAGTCGCCGAGGTATCTTCACCGGTCGACTGGCCGGACTCGGGGGCGGATAACGCGCTCAGGCGCACCGTTATGGTAAAGGTCTCAGTAACCGTGTGTTCACCATCGTCGGCCGTGATCGTCACTGTGTAGTCACCGACCTCCGAATCGTCCGTGACCATTCCGCGCGTCATACTCTTCTCAGCATCGTAGAACAGGTTGTCCGGCAGACCCACCAGCGTCACAGTGGGCGATGGGTCGTCGTCAACCACGAGGATGCCGAATGGGTTTATGGTCTGTCCCTGGGAGTAGATCTTGTCATCCGGCTTGATGATTACAGGCGGGGTGTTAATTCCACCTCCGTTGCGGTAACCGCTTCCACTATAGCCATCTCCTTGTTGGCCCCACACAGTCCCTAGATAGCCACCAAGACCGGATGTGGACGATGCATCCGCAATTTCGGACTTCGGCTCAGACCCCGTTCCGGATGCGGGCTCGTGAGTAGGCTCAGCTTTCGAATCTGGCGACGTCTGCTCGGAGGTAGTCCCAGTCTTCGACTCAGACTCCGGTTCAAGCGATGTCTGCTCGGGAGTCGTACCAGGCGTCGGCTCAGACTCGGATTCCGGCGTGGATTCCGGCGCCAGCTCAGACTCCGATTCTGGCGTTGGTTCAGGCGTCGGCTCAGACTCCGATTCTGGTGTTGGCTCAGACTCAGGTTCAGGCGTCGGCTCAGGCGTGGGCTCCGGTGTAGGCTCCGGTGTAGGCTCAGGCGTGGGCTCCGGTGTAGGCTCCGGTGTGGGCTCAGGCGTTGGCTCAGGCGTCGGCTCCGGTGTAGGTTCAGGAGTGGGCTCAGGCGTAGGCTCAGGCTTGGGCTCCGGTGTAGGCTCAGGCGTGGGCTCAGGCGTAGGCTCCGGTGTAGGCTCAGGCGTGGGCTCAGGCGTAGGCTCCGGTGTGAGCTCAAGACTCGGTTCGGTCCCCAGCGTTTCTACATCTGTGGTACCTGTCCCGGGATCCGACCAGGGACTCTTGCCCTCATGGTTCCTCGCAAGCACCTGAATCTCGTAGCTCGTCCCAGCCGCCAGGCCGGTGAGGGTGGTTTGGGTTTCACTGCCGGTGAAGGCATGATCACTCCACTGTCCCGTCCTCACTACCCTGTACCGCACGTCATAGTCGAAGATGGCCGGCTTGCCTCTCATATCAGGTGCCGTCCACGATACGTCCAACGCGGACGTGGGAGAGCTTGAGGATCTAGTCACCGTCGGAGCGGCGGGTCTGGCCGGGGGCTCCTTCACGTCAGTCACGCTGACGGTGAGGGACAGAGTATTCGTATGGCTATGTCCGTCATCCACGGTCACTGTGAGGGCGTCATAGGCACGTTTAGTCTCGAAGTCCAGGGGGGACTTGGTCCTCAGCTGGCCGGTGTCGCCGTCGATGGTGAACACACCGGCATCGGCCCCGGTGAGCGTGTATGAGAGCGGATCGTTTTCCGCATCGGTCGCCGAGATGGGCGCGCCGATTTCCGTGCCCGTCGGCGTGTTCTCGGCCACTGAGCGGGCGGCGTCATCGCCCTCTATGAATTTCGGCAGCGCGTCGTCGTCCGCTATGGTCACCATTGCGGTCCGGCGGCCCATCGAGACGTCATCGTCGGGCGATGAGACGACCACCTCGGTCAGCACTATCAAGAAGCTTTCCGGGTCCTCGTGCTCCTCGTCGTCGAGTATGTTTATCGTGATGGTTGCCGTCGTCTGTCCGGGCTGGAAGGTCACTGTACCAGAGCTGGGTTCGTGTTCATGCACTACTACCTGGGACCGTGCCCCGCCCGAGGACCCCGACGCCCCACCGGCCCCATTCGCGCCCGATCCGCCGGTCGACCACGAAACCGTGACTGTGGCGTCTACAGGCACCGAGAGACTGACCGGCAGACCAACCGTGGAACCCTCCCCCACCGGGTCGTCCGGCGTGTGGATGGAGACTGAGGCGGCAGTGGTGTCAACTCCGGAATCCGACCAGGGGCTGTCGCCCTCGTCGTTCCGCGCGAGCACCTGCACCTTGTAGGCCGTGCCCTCCGTCAGGCCGGAGATGGCAGTCTGCGTTCCCTTGCCCGTGAAGGCGTGGTCGGTCCACTCCGCGTCGCCCTGCGCCCGGTACCGCACGTCATAGTCGGTAACGGCAGGCTTGCCCGTCATGTCCGGCTCAGTCCACGCCACGTCCAACGCGGACGCTGGTGAGGATGAGGATTGGGTCGCCGACGGGGCGTCCGGTTTGGCCGGGGGTTCGTCCACGTCGGTTACGCTGATAGTGACGGACTTGCTTTCTTCGGAGGTCTGGCCGCCGGTTATGCCCACCGTGACGTTGTATGACGCAGTCGACTCGTAGTCCAAGACGCCGCCCTCAGCCACGCTAATCTGCCCTGTGGCGCTGTCGATGGTGAATTCGTCGGCACCGCTGATGGAGTAGACCTGCGTCTCGCCTTCGCCGACCTCGATGACCGTTGGAGGGCCAATGGTGTAGCCGGCTGGCGAGTTCTCGGCCACGCTGTAGGGCGAGACCGGAGTGGGCGTGGGTGTCAGTGTCGGCGATGAAAGATCGACGTTCACTGAGTACTGCTTCGCTGCCGTGTTGTCCCAACCAACGAGATCCTGGAACACGTCTGCGGCGATGTCAACGGTCAATCGTCCACTGCTCGTCGGGGTGATATCCGCCTCGTAGTCCCACGCTCCCAACTGCCTGAAATCCGCGACCTCGCCGTTGACGACGGTCAAGTCCTCTGCCGTGAACCCCACGGCATCCTCGGTCAATTGAATGTGGATGCTAAAGGGCCCGGTCTGGGTCGACGTCGGGCCGCTGATCCGGTGCACCCGCGGTGGGTCCGGGTCGATGTATACACTCCAGAATCCGGTGATGCCTTTCCATGTGAACCATACCTGGTTTTCGAACGGCCAGGTGCCCCAGCGATACTTGTGGTATTTCGGTGTGAGGGTGAAGGTTGCGGTCGTTCCATTGAGACTCACTGGTATGGTCGTATCAATGTTGAGGCCCCGGGGATTGATTGTGTTACCAGGCTCGTGGGAGAACGTGGCCACAACATCATAGGGGTCTCCGCTCAGGAGCGGACCGGAGGGACCCGTGAGCTTTAGCCACAGATAGGTCGACTTCGCCGACGTTGCCGATGGCGGGCTCCCTACCCCGGTACCCGTCGTGGCCGCATTCGCCGCAATGGTAACTGTCACGTCGCCTTCTCCGACCGGCGTCACCGTGCTCGAGTAGACTGCTCCGCTGCCCGAGAGACTCCCCAGTGTGCCATTTTCAACGGTAATGTCGGACGCGTCGAACCCGGTCACGTCTGACGAGAACCTAAAGGTCACGTCCATCGCCTGTAGGTCCTTGAACGTCGTCGGCAGGCGGATAGCGACCGAGGGAGCGGTCGGGGTCGTCGGCGGGGTCACAGACGGCGGGGTCACTGACGGCGGGCCGTGGAGGGCCGTGGAGGCTTCGCCCGGCTTCGACCAATCACCGACGCCTTCCACGTTACTAGCCCGCACCCGGAATATGTATGTGGTGTCCTTCGTCAGGCCGGTGATCGTTGCAGATGTCTGCGTCCCAGTGAATGCGGGCTCCGTCCACTCGAGGTCGCCCTGCGCTCGGTACCGAACATCGTAGTCGGTAATGGCAGGCCTGCCCGTCACGTCAGGCGCCGTCCACGCCACGTCCAAGGTCGTATCGGGGTTAGAGGCGTTCCTGGTCACGGTCGGCGCGTCGGGCCGGGCCGGGGGCTCCTTCACGTCCAATACGTTGATGGTGATGGGAATCGAGAAGAGCGTGGTGTTTTTGCCGACTCTGTAATTCACCATCCCGCTGTAGGAGTCTGTAGTTTCGTAGTTGAGGCTCGCCCCAGCTTTTACACTGATCTGACGGCTCGCGTTGATAACGAAGGCGTCAGCCGCATCCCCGGTCAGGGAGTAGTTCAGCGTTACGCCGCTCATGGGATACCACGGCATCGGAGCGCCCACCGCAGTGCTCGTGGGGGAATTCTCCGCGATGCTACGAGTCTCGCCCTTTGAGGGGACATAGTAGATCGTGAACTTGGAAACATACCCGCCGTAGGGGTCCAGGGCGCCGTAAGTCATTTTGGAGGAGCCGGCGCCGTTTGGCCTCACCAGCAGTTTCGGTCCATTGATCGAGACGGTGATCACGTCGGAATCGGCGGCGGTGGCCGTGTAGGTAAACTTAGGCTTGTCGCCATCGGCGTCTTCGAAATGGATTTCGATGTCACGATTGATGGAGTGGCCCCACACAACCGTCGCGTAGGGGATATACGTGCCATTGGTATTCGGCGGGGTGTTAGTTCTGCCCGACCCGGTGTCCGACCAGGGGCCCTCGCCCCCGTCGTTGTTGACGGCGCGCACCTGCACCTCGTAGGTTGAGCTGGCTTGCAGGTTTGGGATGGTGAGGCTCGTCGTCGTCACCGTACCGCTGTACGCGGTCCATCCCGAGGTGCCCTTCTTGCGGTACTGCGCCTTGTAGCCGGTGATGGTCAGGCCGGCAGCGGTCGGGGCAGTCCAGGAGACGTCCAGGGCCGGGTTCGAACGGTGGCTGAACTCGGTGCGGGTAAGTGTCAGCGTGCTCGGCTTCAATTCGGCGTCGCTGTAGCTGTCGTTGTCGATGATGGTAATGACGGCGCTGCCGACGGTCGAGGCCGTCCCCGACACGGTGATGGTCTCGTCTCTTTCCACCAGAGCGTCGTCCACGCCTTTGAAGGTCAGAGTTATTGTTCCAGTGGATTCGTCTTCTCCGAACGAAATCGATCGCGCGCTGGTCACGGTATAGTCGGTAGTAAAGGTTGCCGTGCCCGCCAGCGTGAGGGTAATAGTGGCTTCTTCGTCGGAATCGTCGCTGTCCCGGGTCGCCGTAACCACAATATCGGCTGCGGTGTCGTCCTCGGCAAATGAGGTCGGGTTTACGCTCAGGGTGATGGGGGGTGGGTTTTCGTCGTCGATGATGGTAATGACGGCATTGCCGACGTTCAGCCCGGCGGCCGTCCCGGACACGGTGATGGTCTCGTCTCCTTCAACATCAGAGTCATCCACGCCGCTGAAAGACAGGGTCGTGGCCCCGCTGGTTGCGCTCGCCGCGATCGTAATTGATTGGGTGCCAGACACACTGTAGTCGGTACTACTGGCGGTCGTGTTCGCCAGTGCGAGGTTAACCGTGACCGCATCGGCGTCAGCGGCTGCGCGGGTGGCCGTAACCACAATGCCATTGTCATTCTCATCGTCCTCGTCAAATGAGCTCGGGTTTACGCTCAGGGTAATATCGGGTGTTGGCGTTCCGTCACTCGTCACTTTGATAGTGAGGCTAACGGTTGCTGCCAGGCCCTGCACCGTCCAGTTAACCTGCCCCGTGTAAGAGCTCTTGGTCGCAAGGTCCAGAGTGGCGCCTTGCTTCACGCTGATTTGACCGGTGGTGGAGTCGATAGAGAAGGCAGATGTGGCGTCTCCCGTCAGGGAGTAGCTCAGCGCCTGGCCCCCATAGGCCTGCCCCGTGACCGGAGCGCCAACCGCTGTGCCTCCGGCGGAGCCGTCGGCGACGCTGCGGGTGGCGGACGCGGTAGCGGTTACCTGCAGTGTAGCGTAGGCATAGCCGCCGTATGCGTCTCGTGCCTCGTAGGTAACCGTCGTCGTGCTGGGATTGTAAGCATTACCGGAGAGCGAGCCGTTGGATACGCCGGCCCAAAGTACGCCCTGGTGCTCTGCGGAGGCGGAATACGTCAAGGTGTCGCCGTCTGCGTCGGTGAACACCCCGGAGAGCGAATTTCCTATCGTGGTGGTTGTGCCAACGCCAATACTCGTCGAGTCAATGGCTTCGTCGATAACGATGGTGGGTGGCTGATTGGCCCTGCCCAATCCGGTGCCGGACCAGGGGCCATCGCCCCGGCCGCTGATGATAGCGCGCACCTGTACCTCATAGATGGCGCCGGCTTCCAGGTCCGACAGGGTGAGGCTGGTCGCCGTCGCGGACAGAGCGCCGCTGTATGCCGTCCACGACGCATCTCCCTTCTTGCGGTACCGCGCCTTATACTCACTGATGTCATTGTTCGTCGGGGCCGTCCAACTGACGTCCAAGGCCGGGTTCGACGTCCAGCTGAACGACTTGCGGGTGAGCGACGGCGTGCCCGGTGCATATGCGGATGTGTCCTCGTTGTCCTTGAGGATAATGACGGTGCTGCCGATGGTCAGCCCGGTGGCCGTCCCCAATACGTTGATGGTCTCGTCGCCTTCCACAACCGTGTCGTCGTTCGCGGTGAAGCCCAGTTTCGCCGTCCCAGTTGTACTTCCGTCAGCGATCGTCAACTTCGGGAAGGACCACGTGACGTAGTCCTTAGCATCGGTGGCGGTGCCTCCTGATGTCGACACGGTAAGTGTCACCGCGCCAGACGTGCCGGTGCGGGTCGCCGTAACCGTAATGCCGGCAGCGTAATCACTCTCGGTAAATGAGGACGGGCTCACGCTCAAGGTGATGTCAGGCGCCGGTGGTTCGTCATTGTCGGTGAGGGTGATCTCAGTGCCGCCAACTGTCAGATCGGTGGCCGTCCCCGACACGGTGATGGTCTCGTCTTCTTCCACGTCAGAGTCGTCGACGCCGGTGAAGGTCAGAGTCGTCGTCCCGCTGGTTTGACCCACGGCAATCGTAATCGACTGCGTGCCGCTCACGGTATAGTCGGTACCGGCGGCCGTGCCCGCAAGCGAAAGGGAAACCGTAACCGCATCGGTGGTATCGGCACCGCTGGCGCGGGTGGCCGTAACCGTAATATCGTCATTCTCAGCGTCCTCGGCAAATGAGGCCGGGCTCACGCTCAGGGCAATGTCCGACGACGGGGCTTCCGTGACATTGACCGTGAGGCCAACGGATACTGCAATCTCATCCACTTCGTAGCTCACCGTCCCCGAAACCGAGCCGACATTCAGCGATCCCCCGCTCGAGACGGTGATCTGACCGGTTGCCGAATTGATGTCGAAGTACGTATCTGCCGCCCCTGCCAGGGAATAGCTCAGTATCTCGCCGTTATAGGGGTTCCCGGTCACCGATCCCACCACCGTGCCCTCGGCCGCATTCTCCACGACGCTCAGGGTCCTGTTCCCGCTGATGGTGGTATCGACGGTGTAGGAGACTGTCCCGAAATAGTAGCCGTCATCGGCCGTAATGGTTAGCTGCGATGAGCCAGGATTGAGGTAGGACATGCTAAGGGTGGAGTCTGACACGCTGGCGCCTAGCAGGCCGGGGTTCTGGACAGAGACAGTGTAGGTCAGGTCATCGTCGTTATCGTCCGTGAAGATTTCATCGAGATCGAAGGTGGAGGTGCCTCCCCACGGTGCGGGATTCGGAGGGGTCACCGTGCCGGTGCGCCGCGGCGTCGAGTTTCCGGTAGTGGAACGCTCCGTCCGCTGGTCCGGCTGCACGGTGATGGTAAAGGTGAACGAGGCCTCGTCGCCGTCCTCGTCGGTGGCGGTATAGGTCATCTCGAACTGGCCCGCCTCAGCAGGCGTGCCGGTAATGGCGCGGGTCGCCGCATCGAAAGACAGTCCCTCGGGCAAATCCGATGTCAGGCTGTACGTCAGGTCGCCATCGCCGCTCTCAGCCTCGGGCAGCGTGGTTCCGGCAATCTCCTCGCCTTCCGTTAGCGACAGGCCGCTGATCGCAAGGGAGAAAGACGGCGTCAGATTGGTTCCAGACTGGACCTCAAACCGCGTTGCGGTATGCGAACCGCAGCCCGCGCTGCTGCACGCCTCCACGCGCACCACCCATTCGCCATAGTCGGCGACGGTGATGTTGGCGTTCGAGGACTGCACCTCCACACCGGTGTTCAGCGTGTTGCCCGGGCCAGCCACTCGCCAGCGGACCAGGTAGTGGCTCGCTCCGGTGACGTCGTACCAGTCCACCGACGAAGTCAGCGAGCCGGTAGTGGTGTCAGCCTGCAAGCCCGTGGGCTCAGCCGGTACGCTGACTACCGGCTCAGGCTCGGGGGCAGGATCGGGTTCGGGAGTCGGCTCAGGCGTTGGTTCGGGTGTGGGTTCGGGAGTCGGCTCAGGTGTCGGCTCGGGAGTGGGCTTGGGTTTCGGGGCGGACCACGTTACGGTGGTCGTCGCTGAGGCCGAAGCTCCGGAGCCGTAAGTTACCGTGACCCGGAAGGCTTGAGATTCGGCCCTGCCGGTGAGATACGAGAAGGTGGGGCCCGACCCAAAAGAATGCCAGCTGCCGCCCAGATTCAGCTCCCAACTGTACGAAGGGCCGGAGCCAGAGGGGGCGTTGGCAATGTTTGCGCTCAGCGTCACCGCTTCTTCGACCAGTGGACTAGTACCGTTTCTAGGTATATTTGACAAATATAAGAAATAGGTTAGTCTTGTGTATGATCCCATAAGGAGGACATACGAAGACATGCCTGCTCTCCAGTACAAGGTGGAGTTGAATAAATCGGAACGGACACGTCTCAAAGAGATAGCGAGTCGTGGGGAGACTTCGGCCCGTAAGGTCAAGCGAGCGCTGGTGTTGCTTAAGGCAGACGAAGGTCTGATCGACCGTGACATCGCCAGCGGACTATTGATAAGCGCATCCACGGTGGGACGTGTGCGCACGCGGTTTGTGGAGGAGGGACTCGACAGCGCGCTCAATGAACGCACGCGACCGGGACAGAAGCGCAAGTTGGACGGCAGACAGGAAGCGCACCTTATAGCCGTCGCGTGCAGCGATGCACCCGAAGGACACGCGGACTGGACGCTGCAGCTCATTGCGGACAAGGCGGTGGCGATGGGGTTTGCCGAGAGCATCTCCCTCGAGACGGTGCGCCAGATACTCAAAAAAACGAACTCAAACCGTGGAAGAAGAAGGAGTGGTGCATCCCCGAGGTGAGCGGAGAGTTCGTGGCTCGGATGGAGGATGTGTTGGACCTGTACCATCAAGACTACGACCCCGACCATCCCGTGGTCTGCTTCGACGAGACATCCAAGCAACTGGTGGCTGATAAGAGGCCCGCTATCAGGGCCAAGCCGGGTCGGGTGGAACGATATGACTACGAGTACAAGCGAAACGGGACGCGAAACCTGTTCATGTTCTGTGAGCCGAAAGCCGGTTGGAGGCATGTCGAGGTGACCGAGCAACGCACTGCTGTGGACTTCGCACAGCAGATGAGGTGGCTGGTTGATGAGGCATACCCTCACACAGAGACGATACGGCTGGTGCTGGACAATCTCAACACTCACAAGCTGGGTTCGTTGTACGATGCCTTCGAGCCAGCCGAAGCGTGGCGCATCGCCAAGCGCCTGGAGTTCCATTACACTCCGGTACACGGCAGTTGGCTGAACATGGCGGAGATAGAGTTGAGCGTCTTCAGTAATCAATGTCTCAACCGTCGAATCAGTGACGAGGCGGTACTGAAACGAGAGGTCTCGGCGCTGGAACGTGAACGCAATGAGGCTGTCGCCATCATAGACTGGCGCTTCTCCACTCAGGACGCTCGGACTAAACTTCAACATATCTATCCATCACATTCAGATTGAAGCGGTACTAGCAGGGCTCGCCGTGACGGAGACTTGCAACGGGAGAGTCGACCCTTGTGCTGCAGCCGACGGCGAGGAGAACAGGACGGCGGCCAGCGCGGCCAGGACAAGTAGTAGAGTGATTGACGCCGTACGCTTAAGGCTGACCTTCAAGCTAAGGAACCTCTGAACAAGTCTATGTTCTAAGGCATAGTATCATGGGGGTCATCACGATAGCCGAGGAGAGATTCGATGGACCAGCCAACCTTCGCCGACTTGGAATACGAGGGCAAGAAGCGAAAGACTCGCAGGGAGAAGTTTCTTGAACGCATGGACGGTCTGATCCCTTGGGAAGAGTTGGAAGAGCGCATCCGACCGTTCTACCCCAAGGCTGGCCGTGGTCGGCGCCCCTATGAGTTGTCGACGATGCTTCGGATACATTGCGTGCAGTTGTTCTATAACCTGAGCGACCCCGGGATAGAAGACATGCTTTACGAGGTCGAGTCGGTGAGACGCTTCGTAGGTCTGAGGCTATCTGGGCCGTTGCCGGACGAGACGACGATCCTGAACTTCCGCCATCTGTTGGACAAGCACGAGTTGGGCACGGGCCTGATGGAGGAGATAAACCGTCATCTAGAGTCTCAGGGACTTCGTCTACAGGAGGGGACTATAGTGGACGCGAGCATCATCGCCGCGCCGTCGTCGACGAAGAATCGGAGTAAGGAGCGCGACCCTGAGATGCGCCAGACCAAGAAGGGTAACGAGTGGCACTTCGGTATGAAGTTGCATATCGGAGTGGACTCTGAGACGGGAGTGGTGCATAGCGTGTCCACAACGCCGGCGAACGTGCATGACGTGACTGAAACGCCTCGGTTACTGCACGGTGGGGAGACACAAGTGTGGGGTGATGCGGGGTATCAGGGGGTGGACAAGAGGCCTGAGAATCGAGACTTGGAGGTGGAGTGGCAGGTGGCGATGAGGCCTGGTCAGCGTCGAAAACTGAAGGTTGGGAGCGATGATGCGGCGAGGGAGAAGCGCAAGGCATCAGTAAGGGCGAAGGTGGAGCATCCGTTCCTGTACGTCAAGAGGCGCTTTGGCTACACGAAGGTCCGCTACCGAGGGCTGGCCAAGAACACGCAGCGGCTGGCATTGCTGCTGGGGTTCGCCAACCTGATGAGAGCCGAGCGATACTTGGCAGTGTGAGTGACCTTGTATACGTGGGCCCAATCAGGGCTGACAGGGACGAAGATGTCCCGCCAGAGGCAAAAGCAGGACGAAATAACCCCACCTAAGCTCCAAGTAAAGGCTCAACATCTCCGAAAACGCCTACAATCAACTCAGCCCAACTCCACAGCTGGTTGTTCAGAGGTTCCCTAAGGTTGCTAGTGATCACGTTCATCTTTGGTTCCTCAATTCTTCGTGGAGTTGACCCGGTCCGCAGAGCCGCACGGAGGCAACAGGGGCGAGAAATCTAAACACAACCGCATACGGGTAAGGCAGGCGGGGGCTAGGGTGAAGCGCCGACTCTTGGGGGAGCGGGTCCAAAGGGCATGACGAGCGGAGCGCTTCCGCAATCCCCTTGCCCGAAAGGAGGAATCATGCGCGTTAGGCACCTTGTGGGCCGAACGCGTGGGGGGTAATATGAGTGAGGCTGCGGTTCCTGATGCGTAATCGAGGTGAGAGTCGGCCGCATCGGAGCCACGCTGTGTGAGACCCGGCCCTTCGAAAGGGCCGGGTCTCTATAGACGCACGGCGTGAGATCTTCCATTCTTCTGTCCTTTCGCTTCTGATGCCGTATAGTGAAAAACGCCCGATCGAGCCACGTCATCGCGTTCACCCTGCGGCGACGATGGCGTAATGCCGTCTTCCAGGTTTGCCAGTATCTTGTGAGCGGTCGACTTGAAGGCGGTCCGCTCGTCATCGCTGACGCCATTCATAAGAAGGGCTTGGCTCGTCTTCATGCACTCGCCGAGCCGTTGGGCCAGGTGGCGCCCTTCCTCCGTCAAGCTCAGTCGAACCGTCCGCCGGTCTCTCGACAGGCGCTGCCTGCCGATAAGCTTCCTGTCCACCAGCTTGCTCACGAGTCGGCTCATCACCGATGCGTCCACGGGGAAGAGCCGCGACAGCTCCGTCACCGTACTTGCCTTTCCTCTGTGGCACCTGTCGAGAATCCTGTACTCCAAAGGTGAGAGCATGTACGGCGCGAGGCTCAATTCGGTCACCCTCGCATTCGCGGCGGTCAAGCCCGTTATCAAATGTCCGATGTCCTCATGTTCATCCGTCATCAGGCTGCTCCGACGCATCGTCGCCTCTCTTGTCGATCTGCCAATTGGTTCTGTATTCATGCTCAAGTCCGTCATTTGTGGTATCTCGGTTTCAAGTACATCTGCCTTTGACGTTGTTGTGAGCTACAATACATGCAATACAAATCGTTGTCAAGAGAATAGTTGTAAATTGATATGTTATGGCACACAATACATGTCGACAGTATGATTGTCAACAGCATCTTTTGTCAGAGGGTATATTGAAAACCTCAATCATATCGTCTATGAGCAGCCACGCCGGGCCTTCCACGCCAATCGGTGGGGATGGCACGGTTGCCTTACACGGACTGAAGATGCCGACCGGAGGTCGCGCAGCGAGTCGAGGTACATCCTTAAGAGGCGCGAGGGCAGAATCTATGGTGTCCATCAGTCATTCCCGTTCCTTGTTTGCGGATGATGGTACGGACCAATGGTTACCACCTGATTACGTACCTTACGGAGTTGTGAACGCTGGGTGCGCAGATGCGGTTCGGTCCGGTCTTCCTTACCTCGTGCGGCCTTCACGGCCAATGGTGAATCCGGCGCAAGGCAGGTCTGCACCCAAAGTACGGGGCGGGATAAAGAGGGCCGGCTAAATGCGCCAATTCACACCACCCGCACATTCAGAGAAAAGAGACTCGAGCTCCCTATGGAGTCGATACTCTCAATGTTTTATACTACCCCCACTTCGCTCCCGCAGGCCTGAAGAATGACAAACCCGGAAAAGCAACCGCAGCGCAGTCAAAGCAGCCTTGTAAATTTGGAAAGAAGCGTGGGGGGCCTGGTGAATGCGCTCACCAAGGGAGTGACGAACGAAACGGCGCCGTACGGCCTCAACTCCGTGGAGTTCGATCTTCTGAGAACCTGCCTGGAAGAGCGGGAGTGCACGGCTACCGACCTGGCGAAAGTGCTGCCTATCGACGCGTCCCGCATAAGTCGCATGGTGAACAGACTGGTTGACATGGACCTACTTGTCAGACGCCGTCTACGCAGTGATCGGCGCATCGTCATGCTGCGACTGTCTGACGAGGGCAAGGAATTGATCTCCATGCTGCACAGCCGCATACAGGAATATGAAGCGAAGCTCACGGATGGCGTTAGCGAGGAAGAGATAGACGTACTGGCGTCAGTCGCCTCCAAGATACTCGCCAACCACGAAGCGATGGAAGGGTCCTCTTAATCACAGAGGGATCATGTCCGTCACCGTAGCGCCACTCACCGCCCTGCTCGACTGGTTACGATAACGGCTTGTTGGCTACCGCTTCACCATACGCGATGGTAACGAACGCGGCGGCATGGTCCTTCCACCTGTCATAGGCTACGCGTATGGCGTTGCACAGGTCTTCAGTCGCAGCACCGTACTTTATGGCCGCCTCAGTGATCTCGGGGGACAGGAACCAGTCATTGGCGAGACCGTAGATAAAGGTGATTTCATCGGGTGTGGAGTAGGGGGAGAAGGAAGCGGTCACGCGGACGTTGGCAAACCCGGCATCGAGGATGTGTTCCTTCAACTCTTTGCCCATTTGCGGATGCCCGTCGTCGGCCCTCAGAAGATCTTCGAAAATGTCCCACGATTTTCTAATAATTCCGAAGTCGGGATACGTGAAGCTCGACGCACTTATCATTTCACGGCAGCCGATCATGCCGCCGGGCTTCAGGACGCGCTTGACCTCCGCGAGTACAGCAGTGGTGTCCGGGACGTGCATGAGAAGATTATGGCAGTGAGCGACATCGAAGAAATCGTCTTCGAACGGAAGATCGGTCACGTCGCCAACATGGAATATCGCGTTGTCCTGTCCACCCGCCTCTGCCACGGCCCTAGCCAGCTCAACCTGGGACTCCTCCATATCGACGCCGTGCAACTCGCCGGGAGCTACGGCCTTGGCCAGACCAACCGATATGGTGCCCGGCCCGCAGCCGAAGTCCAGAATGCGATGGCCCGGCCTGAGGTGTGGGAGCAAATACGCGGCGTTGACCTCCGCCTTGAATCGCCTGAGGGACTGGAGAATTCCTTCATTGAAACCCATGGTATAGTCGGGTGTCGCCGACGTCTCTTGAGTCGTTGTCATACTCGCTGCACCGTCATCAATCCGAAGCTTCAGGAAGTCTGCGGACTGAAACAAAGGCTCCGATGTCGTCTCCGCTTCCGCCTCCGTAGAATAGGTTGCCGGTCCTAGCGGTGCTCATATAGAGCAGTCTTGCACTGGGCTGCTTTCGGACAAGCGTCATACACCTTACTTCCCATTGTGAACGACATCAGAAGTTCATTGTACAACATAGTAGTTGGCCGTCCGAATTGAGCTTGTCGAATTGCCGGTTCACGTTTCGATAGGCTCGAAGCGAACGAACTTTGGCAAGGCCCCGGAGACGCCTCGCAGCCGAGCTACGCGGGTCAGGGTAGCGGCTTGTTGGCTACTGCTTCACCAAAGGCGACGCAGCAGATCGCGCTGGGGTGGTCCTTCCATCTGTCGTAGGCGACGCTTATGGCGTTGCCCAGTTCTTTGGTCGCAGCCCCGTACTTTATAGCCGCCCCCGTGATCTCGGACGACAGTAACCACTCACTGGCAAAGCAAAAGATGAACAGAACATCTTCGGGAGAGCTGTAGACATCGAAAGATGCGGTTATCCGGGGATTGGCAAACCCGGCATTGAGGACGTGGCCCTTCAACTCTTTGCCCATCTGTGGATGCCCGTCGTCAGCCGCCACGAGATCCTCGAACATGTCCCAAGATCTTCCTATGACGTCGTCGAAGTCGGGATACGTGAAGCAGGACGCGGTTATCATTTCACGGCAGCCGATGAGACCTCCCGGCTTCAGGACGCGCTTGACCTCGGCAAGCACCGTGGCAGTGTCCGGGACGTGCATGAGGACGTTGCGGCAGTGAGCGACGTCAAAGAAGCCGTCTTCGAAGGGAAGATCGGTAACGTCGCCAACGTGGAATGTCGTGTTGTCCTGACCACTCGCCTCGGCCACGGATCGGGCCAACTCAATCTGGGACTCCTCCATGTCGACGCCGTGGAGTTCGCCGGGCGCCACGGCCTTGGCCAGACTAACCGATAAGGTGCCCGGTCCGCAGCCGAAGTCAAGAATGCGTTGGCCGGGTCTGAGATGTGGGAGCAGATACGCGGCGCTGGACTCGGCCGTTCGTCGTCGGAGGGACTGAAGCATCTCTTCACTGAAGCCCATCGTGTAGTCGGGCGTCGCTGACGTCTGGTGAGTCATTGTCAAAATCGCTCCACTTTCATCAATGAGTTGGCAATCCGCAGTTTCAGAAAGTATATGGACCGAACAAACGAGCGACCTGTGTCGTCTCCACCACCGGCGAGAAGTCCGTTGCGTGTCCTCGTAGTTCCCTTATTGAACATGAAGAATTTTCCTCGTAACCGGGCAAAATGAAGCATGTCACCTCGTGGTTTTACGGTTGCCGGTAGATATTTTGGCGGTCTTGCACAGAGCTGCTGCCGATCGAGCGTCATGCACAATACTTCCCACTATTAATAAATATATGAGCTCTCTGTACAGTGTGGCGGATGGCCGTTTGGACTAAGCTTGTCGAAGAGCCCTTTTGCGGTTCAAAAGGCTCATAGCCAACGATCTCTGGTAAGGTCCTGAGACGCCTCGCCGCCGGGCTAAACCCGTCAGGATAGCGGCTTGTTGGCTACGGCTTCGCCGAATGCTACGCCGCAGATCGCGCCTGGGTGATCTTTCCACCTGTCATAGGCGACGCCTATGGCTTTGCATAGTTCTTCAGTCGCGGCCCCGTACTTTATGGCCGCCTCCGTGATCTCGGGCGACAGGAACCACAGATCGGCCAGGCCGTAGATGAAGATGACGTCCTCGGGCGTGCCGTAGACATCAAAAGAAGCGGTTATCCGGGGATTTGCGAACCCGGCATCGAGAATGTGGCCTTTCAACTCTTTCCCCATCTGAGGATGTCCGTCGTCAGCCACCAGAAGGTCTTCCATCATGTCCCAAGCTTTTCTGATGACGCCGAAGTCGGGATGAGTGAAGCTGGACGCGCATATCATCTCACGACAGCCGATTATTCCTCCGGGCTTCAGGACGCGTTTAACCTCCGTGAGCACGGCGGATGTGTCCGGAACGTGCACAAGAACGTTATGGCAGTGAGCGACATCGAAGAAGTCGTCTTCAAAGGGAAGGTCGGTCACGTCCCCTACGTGAAATATCGCGTTCTCCTGTCCACTTGCATCGACCACGGCCCTGGCCAACTCAATCTGGGACTCCTCCATGTCGACGCCGTGTAACTCGCCGGGCGCTACGGCCTTGGCCAGACCGACCGAAATGGTGCCCGGTCCGCAACCGAAGTCGAGAGCGCGAAGGCCCGGCCTGAGATGCGGGAGCAAATGCGCTGCGCTGGCCTGTGCCGTATATCGCCTTAGTGACTGCAGAAACTCTTCGCTGAAGCCCATCGTGTAGTCTGGCGTCGCCGACCTTTGGTCGGTCATAGGGGTATCTGTCGTATCCTCCTAATTCAGTTTAGTCCGAATGAATCCGTTGTGATTAACTAGGCACCAGAAACCGAGATGTCAATATCGTGGGAATAGGGGAATATCTACGGTGCTTTCGTGCAGGTGGGAGAATGACTGGCAGGGCGTTCACTCCTCCGAATCCTCTGGCCCAGAGAATCGGAAGCCAACTCGGGCAACCTTCCCTATGGGTTAGAGAGTTCCCCCGATTGTTCACGTATCGCGTCACGCCATGGATTCCAGCAGGCATTGAGAATCCTAAAACAGGATGCTACCAATCCAATATCACCTGTATTGTCTCTATTAAACACCATGCTAAATCTCCATTGTACAACAGATAAAATGCGGTTGTGTGACCTAAGTGTTACTATTCGGGCGATATTTGTGGTATTTTATAATCTTTCGTCGGCAATCGCAGCACTGTGGCTGTTGGCACCAACTCCTGTCAGTGTCTATGGATGGGAGCACCGAGGGTCTCGGGGCTCCCATCCACATGTTGAGATTGGGCAGTCGGGCAAGCTGGTACGTACGGCTCTTCAAGCCGAATGAATACAGCTTGCATTTGGTTGAAGACGCGGACCCCATTCTAGCCCGGGAGAGTCCACCGGCGAACTCCTCCTATTAAGTCTGAGTGACTTCTAGCCGACTCACCCTAACTGCGCCCATAGGGTCCGGGGCCGCAACTTATCAATTGGACACTCGAATGACCCATGATTGGATCCTCTCCGATGGGCCTCTTCTATCGCCTCTTCCACAATACGATAAGCATTGGAAGAAGGAGGAATAACAAAAGCAGGCGGACGTGCATAAATGCAAAGTCGTCGATGGTCAATATCCTTCATGACCGTAGGGCGGTTGTAGACTTACCCCGCCTCGATCACGACCTGGGCTCCTCACCTCGCGTCCATGACTGCATCTATCAAGTCTTGCTTGAAATCACGGTCCCACGACCATCCTTCCTCGAAGCGCTCACGGGCGGGCAAGGAGTCTGAATTTGCGCGAAAACCCTACCCTTCTTGAACGGAGGGGGGCGGTTGTTCCAAGGTCGAAGGTCTTTGGTTCCTGCCTCGCCGGAACTCAAGATGATCGAATTGGCAGTGCCTCCGGTTGAGGCAGTTCGGCGCCGTCAATGCCTATCGCCAGTCATGAATCGAAACCTACAAAGGACGTCATGGGACTCTCAGTTCCTCGTGGAGGATACTGCAAATCTCATCCCTTGACTCTTCTCGCATTGTTCCTGCAGGTTTGCCCAGTGCATAGTGCCTACCCTTCGGCAGATACCAATATACCTTGAACAGATTCAAGGCAATGGCGCCATCGGTGACCCACGCAATAGACGCAAACATAGCAGGCCTGCCTTGAAGTTGGCAGGTCGAGGATTTGACATAGCCGCGCTATAGCGCTAGCGTGAGACTACGGTGGGTTTCAGTCTATTCCACCGGGTTCTTGAAAGTGCGCTGTAGACTCAACAGGCTTACCTTACTCTGCGCATTCGTCGTCTGTATTCGTGTTGGGCGTATTACAGATTCATGGCACCACTGTCCCCGACGCTGTCGGACCAAGATCCACTCCATCCAGTTCGCTAGTAAGTAACCGCAATTCTCGCTAGCGGACTCTGCCATGAAGCCCTTGGACTTCTGAAGATACAGGGGCGGGAAGACCGGGGCCGACGCTGTAGTGCCATGAACGCCGGATTGCTTGTCGGCAAGTGGGAGAAACGACGCATGTCCTCGCCGCTGGCACGACCGGCCGACACCCCGATTGGTTCTCCATGGTTACATGCCTCTGAATAAGGCATAGATAGCCAGAAAGAAGATCACCAGCGAAACCAACACAATCAAGGCCTCAAACATGGCTCCTCACTTTGATCACTCGTCCGGAAAGTGAATCCGCCACGCTTCTAAGAGTGAGTGGGGTTTCAACACGAATTGCACATACGAGGAAGTTGGCTAGTTTTCTCATTCTGATCTTCTGGCTGCGGTGCCCACAGTCGCCGATCCTTTGGAGCCGGAGTACCTGCGTCCGTAGGCTTGACCAAGGTATGTACCTAGAAACATGCCAGTGTAGGCGACTTGAAGCCAGCGTGTACCAACGGCAACCATGGTGCATCACCATACACTATTCATGTAACCTGGACGTTAATTTTTGGCCTATATTCAATGATTTCTTGTAACCTTAGGTGGATACTGATATGATTGCCCCCGCGAGTTGCGAATCCTATTGGTCAGCGAGGACAAGTGTATTCGGGACATACGCTGTCCAAATGAGGTGAAGAGATGACGCGACATGACGAACTGATGCGAGAGAATGAGGCACTTCGAGAACGACTCACCAGGCTGAGTGAGGCCAGTCTTCGCATCAACGAGAGCCTGGACTTTGACACCGTCTTGCAGGAGGTCGTTGACAGTGCACGAACACTAACGGAATCCCGCTACGGGGCCATAACCGTCTTTGGCGAAGCTGGGCAGATGCCCGACTTCATCGTCTCTGGTTTGACCAAGGATGAGCACCAGGGGTTGTGGGGCATGCCGGAGGGACAGAGATTCTTTCAGTATCTCAGCAGGGTTAGCATGCCTCTGCGGGTATCGAATATCGACAGCCATTTGAAAGCATTGAACATGCCCGAGTTCCTGCCTTCGGTTTCCGTGACCTCCCTGCTGGTGGCGCCGATCCGTCATCAAGCAGTGGGAGTCGGCACGATCTATTTGTCCCATGGAGCGGAAGGTCGGGAATTCACACAGGAGGACGAGGAGACTCTGGTGCTTTTCGCCTCCCAAGCTGCGACGGCCATTGCCAACGCGCGCAGACATAGGAAAGAGCAGCGGGCCAAGTCCGACCTGGAGACTTTGATAGACACTTCTCCGGTAGGCGTGGTGGTCTTCAACGCCAGGACGGGAATGCCTGAGTCCGTCAATAGGGAGGCACGGAGGATTGGCGACATCCTGCGTAAACCCGATCAGACTACGGAGCAATTGCTCGAAATAATGACCCTCAAGCGCGCCGACGGTCAGGAGATTTCTCTGAAAGAGTTTCAAATGTCCGAGCTTCTGAGCATTGGAGAGACGTTGCGGGCCGAGGAAATCGTCATGCGAGTTCCCAACGGCGCGAGCGTCACAACCATCGTCAACGCAACTCCGATTCTTTCCAGTGAAGGCGTAGTTGAGTCGATGATCGTCACACTGCAGGACATGGCGGCAGTAGAGGAACTGGAGCGGCTACGGGCAGAGTTCTTAGCGATGGTCAGCCACGAGCTCAGGGCCCCCCTGACCTCCATTAAGGGTTCAGCCGCTACCGTGCTGGGTTCATCAGTGGACCTCGACTCCGCGGTGGTCCGCCAGTTTTTCCGTATCATTGAGGATCAGGCCGACCACATGAACGCCCTAGTCTCCGACCTGCTGGACGTGGCGCGCATAGAGACGGGTACGCTGCCGGTCAGTCAGGAACCCGCAGAAGCGGCCGTGCTGGTGGACCGGGCCAGAAACGGCTTCATAAACGCGGGGGGCAGGAACAACCTCGCGGTTGATATCGAACCGGGCCTTCCCCTGGTAATGGCGGACAAAAGACGCATTGTCCAGGTGATGGGCAACTTGCTTTCTAACGCAGCTCGACACTCCTCTGAATCGACACTAATCAAGGTGACCGCCGTGCAAGAGGACGTTTACGTTGCAATCTCGGTTGCTGACGAGGGACGAGGCATCCCGGCGGAGAGCCTGCCAAATTTGTTTAACAAGTTCTCCATGATTAAGTCCGAGGAACAGGGAGGCGACACGGGTTTGGGCCTAGCCATCTGCAAAGGGATTGTGGAGGCACATGGGGGCCGCATCTGGGCCGAGAGCGACGGACCGGGTCTCGGCGCACGCTTCACTTTCACACTTCCGACGATCGAGGAACCAGTGAGCAGCACGGCGATCGGATCCCAAACAGTCTCTACTCGCCCTCGCCGACAAAGGCGGGGCAATGAAGGAGAACCGATATCCGTCCTCGTAGTGGACGACGACCCTCAGACCCTCAAGTACGTCCGTGACATTCTCTCCCAATCGGGCTACGCTCCAATTGTGACAGGTGACCCGGCGGATGCGCTGCGTCTCATGGAGGAGGAGAAACCGAACCTCGTCCTGCTCGATCTCATGCTTCCGGAGACTGATGGCATTGAGCTGATGAAGACCATCTTGAAAAAGGCAGACGTGCCGGTCATCTTCCTCTCGGCCTATGGTAGAGAAGAGCTTATTGCAAGGGCATTCGACATGGGGGCCGTCGACTACGTCGTCAAGCCCTTTTCGCCGACGGAGTTGGCGGCGAGGATTAGGGCCGCCCTCCGACGGCGCGAAGCCTTCGAACCAACGGAACCGTACAAGACGGGCGAACTGACCATTGACTACGCCAATCGTAGAGTGACCCTAGCCGGTCGTCTGGTGGAACTGGTACCCATGGAGTACCGGATGCTCGCCGAGCTTTCCGCCAACGCAGGACGCGTCGTGACCTACGAATATCTGTTGGAGCGAGTCTGGGGTGAAAAGAACAGCGGAGACGTGCGGCCCATGCGAACCATCGTTAGCAAGCTCCGTCGCAAGCTGGGGGACGACGCCGATAGTCCCTCCTTTATTTTTACCGAGGCCCGAGTCGGCTACCGAATGCCGAAGGGCAGTACGTAGAATCGGGCAGAACCTCTAGCCTGCCAGAGTGGATCGCTATCGGCATTGGGTGGAAACCCGGGTCATCTGCCACATAAGGGCTCTCTAGTGTAGGAGCACATGTTCCGCTAGTTCCTACTCGGCTTCCTGCCAAGTTACGGACTCATCCAGAGCTACCACTTCTTTTTCTTTGGAAGATCATAGAAGGTTATAGACAATTGGCACCCGTTAACGCCCAAGTCATATGCACCCTGTTAGGATAGACAGGCCAGTCTGGCAAGCATGGGATGTAGTACCTCCGCAACCTGAATAGGATCTAATGTGCACAGGGGCGAAGGAGTGCTCAGAGGTGACGGACTTACAGCCGGGCACCGCTGAGCTTGGGCGGCGCGAATGATCGAGACACTCGTAGCTTCTGTAGGGTCGCCCACGCCCACCAATAGCTGTCATGGCAAATGGACACCTGAGAGTCGCCGGTGGCTGGGTTTTGAGTCCCCCTCTCCTCTCGTGACCGGCGACACTCTCCCGTGAAGACTTGGCTGTGTTTACACTTCTTTTGAGCTGAGTATGTGTTAGTTGCTACACCAAAATCGGAATTAGGTCAAAGCTTTGCGAGCTCCTTCAAGGTCAGCCTGACTTGTCCGTTGGCGTCCCTAGGTTGCTGCACCACAGGCCAACTCAGTGTGAGGTTGTCGGCATCTACGGTCGCATCGCAACTTTCAGTGACAATGAAGTCGTCTAATCCAACCCGAAGAGTTCCAGAACGTGGCCCGCTAACGTGTCGTCAGGCTTGAAATCGGCATCGCCATGCAGGAAGCACATCCTTCGGACCTGGAAGCCTCCGGCAGTTCGTTCGCTCTGCCCTTGACACCTAATGTGTCCGAAGAAGTGACGAAATCGATCTGATTCGGATGTCTGTTGAGCGGATTGAGACACCTCCTGAAGCTATTAGGTGTTATGTTGCTTGAGAAAATCGGTTTCCGCTTCCGTCTAGCGGTGGATCATGGCCTGACAATACGATCATCACTCCTGGTGACGCTGGCATTGGCCGCGCTTTCCGTCATGTCGGTAATGTCATCTACCAATGTCCTATCTTGGGGAACGGCATCTGCTCAGATATCGAGGCCAGCCATCCACTCGGTGCACCCCGAGCCACCTCACTGCGTATTGCACGATTCACCTTATGAAAGTGACAGACTACTTACGTTGACCGGAGAAAATCTGACCGCCGCCGGGGGGAGTGGACGAGTCGAGTTCCTTGAAGTCGCTACCGGAGCGATCACGGATCCCATTGCTCAGGATGTCGATTGGTTGGACCCTCGTCGGATAACGGTTGACATGGCATTGGTACAGCAGTCCTTTCGTCCAGAAAGCCGAATACGTCTCAGGGTACGAATCGTTTCGGCAGAAACCTCAGGATTGGCCTCAAAGTGGTCCGATGAATTCATACTGGCTCACGATGAGTCGAGTTGTGGTTTGCCGAGGCCATTCCCTTCCACTTCGCCTATTCGGGGAATCGCCGGCGACTTTTGGGCGGATATCATCCTTGGAAAGCCTGATTTCACGCAGATAGCCCCGAAGAGTGTCGTGCCGTTTAAGGTGAATAACCCAACGGGAGTTGTGGTGGATCGCTCAGTTGATCCGGGTAGAGCATACGTTTGGGACTCCGGCAACAGTCGAATTCTAGGGATAGACCTTGGAGTGTGCTATGAAGGAGCCACTCCCTGCTCAGCCGACATAATTATCGGCCAGCCTTCTGGATACGACCATGCGGCTTGCAATGGTGATAATGGAGTGCAGAACTTCCCAATGCGGGCACGCCCAACGGCAGAAACCTTGTGCGGAATCCCCGACCATTCCCTCAGCCCGTGGGAGGGGTATTCGTTCGTAACGATGGCAGTCGACGGCGATGGGAACCTCTACGTTCCAGACTCCTACAATCACAGGGTCCTGAAGTACAACAGCCCCTTTGAGAGCGACTCCATCGCCGATAAAGTCTGGGGGCAGACTGATTTTTCGGGCATGGTCTGCAATCGAGGTGACCTAGACAATCCCACCGCAGAGTCCCTCTGCTTCCACTCAGACTCGATTCGTTTCACGCTGAATCGTCACGGGGCTGGAGTGGAGATCGATTCTGGGGGCAATATGTGGGTGGCGGATACAGGGAACAACCGGGTGCTGCGCTTTCCCGCACACCCCAGTACGGGCGAGATCGCCGAGAGCGCTGACCTGGTCCTGGGCCAAACCGACTTCATCACGGCGGAACCAGGGAGCTCACCCACCAAGTTACACGCCCCGTCCGCTATCAGGTTCGATTCGCTGGGCTTGCTCTATGTCGCCGACGCCGCCAACGACAGAGTCTTGGTCTTCGAGCCTCCGTTCGTGTCGGGTGCTCCAGCAGCCAAGACGTATGGTTCCCAGCTTCACCACCCATCGTCACTCGAAGTCGATCCGTTCGGTCGGGGCGTATGGGTCGTAGACTCCGGGAACTATATGGTGGAGTTGTGGGACACAACGGGAACCAACGTATTGCAAGTCTTGGGGAAAGACTCCTATCAGCCGAATCGTGAATGTGGCCCTCCAATGACTGGGGTACCCGGCGGTTCCCACTTGTGTCCATTTGGTGGAGGTGTTGGACTTGACAGCCGAGGAAATTTACTCGTTCCCGTATATCACGGTGCAGCTGATGTCTTCCGCTTTGCTACTTTAGCTGCACAGATTGATGGCACCCAATCCCGTAATCCCGACAGAAGGTTCTTTTTCCCGCCTCTTGAGGACAATTTCAGGGACAGGAAGGGCATTCATTCCGCAAGGGGCGTCGCAACGTGGCAAGATCAGTTCATAGTATCCGACATCAAGAGGCTCATGTTCTGGAATGGACTGGACAAACTGGTCAACGGACAACCCTCCGACGGTGTGGTTGGGGATGAGTTTGCAGTTGAGGGTTGGCCGTATTGCTGCGGCAGGATCAAGGTAGACGCGGCAGGCAGACTGTGGGTACTGGGATTCGAGGGTAGACATTTCCTTGACGTCTACCAACTCCCCTTGACCGAAAGCTCCGTACCCATACACACTATATGGAAGGAGTCGGCTTCCTTCCCGGTACTGGGGACTGTGGAGCGGACTGCTCTTGGGGGAGGAGTTGTCGGCCTAGCGCCCGAAGGAAGTGGCGAAAGCCTTTGGATTAGCGATACGGACAATCACCGTGTCCTTCGCATCCGCGACCCACTGACTGACCCGGTAGTGGACGTGATACTCGGGCAAGAGGACGCCGCGGGCGGTCAATGCAATCGGGGAAGGTTCCCAGCAGGGGAACCTTCGGAAATACAGAGTGGCGAGAACCTCGACCTACTCTGTTTTCCTGGGGCGCTGTCCGTCGACAGAGCCGGAAACCTCTACGTTTCCGATCACGCGCTGGAGATAAACGGAAATCGACGCCTGCTGGTCTTTTCGGCGGAATCAACGCCCTCCACCAATTCGGAGGCGATCTTCGCACCGCTGGCGACTAAGGTTTTCACGCGTTCGGCCGTGGGTCGGGACAACTTGTGGGTAGATCCCTGGGTGCCTGGAGCAGTCATCCGGGAAAACGGGCGGTCTCCATACGACAGTCTCTCGGCAGCCACCTGGGAACCGGCAT
The DNA here is from genome assembly GCA_963662435.1 of Dehalococcoidia bacterium. Classification (GTDB taxonomy): domain Bacteria; phylum Chloroflexota; class Dehalococcoidia; order Lucifugimonadales; family VXLM01; genus VXLM01. The sequence continues at coordinate 1,677,765 of OY759598.1, forward strand.
TCGACAGCACGAACAGAATGGTCGTTGGATATAACGCCTATGAGGGCCCCAGATTCGTGGGCATATACGATGATCCCTTGGGCCAGCAGGAACACCCAACATCGTTCCTACATGACTTCGGGTCTATGCCGTACACGGCAACCTTCGATGAAAACGACAATCTCTATGTCGGCGATATCAATCGCGCTCGAGTGCTCGTGTATCGTAATCCATTCAACAACAAGCCTGAGCCAGCAGAACAGCAAACGATCGAGGCTCCCGTACCCGAGTACCCGGTCACATTCCAGTCGGTCGATCCTGAACCCCCATCCTGTATCATTCGCAACTCGCCGCGAACAGACGCCAGGACCTTGAGCCTCATGGTCGAAGGAATGGCAGATCGACGGGACCTTGCCCTCCAGTTCAGGAAGGTTACTTCGCGCCACCGAGAGTTCCTTGATATTGGACCCGAATTAATAAGTAACAACGGGACACGCATCACGATCAGTGAGAACGGGATCTGGCGTCGACTGTGGGGGCATCTTGACAGGGTAGTAATCACCGTGAGGATCCTTGAGCGCGGCCACCCAGGAACACCAGTCTCCAACTGGTCTCCGGCGTTTGTGCTTGCTGAAAATGCAGCGACCTGCGGCAATGAAGTGAACTTGGCGCTCGGGCCCCCAACCATAGGCACCGTGACACCTAATTCAGGTTTTCTGACTGTCTCCTGGAACGCACCGGAGGAACGAGGTACCGCTGACATAGTCTCCTACGACCTTCGCCACGTTCCTACGGCGGATGATGGGACGGTAGACTCCAATTGGACTTTGGTGGAAAAAGTATGGAGCGCCAGTGACGGAGGAGAGCTTGAGAATGACGTGATCGGGCTGGCCGTAGGGACCCGCTTTGACGTTCAGGTGAGGGCCATTGATGCGACGGGTCCAGGTCCTTGGTCAGTGACGTTTACTGGAACGCCGAAGACGCCGAGCGTTTGCTTCACCGGCGGCGCGGTTGCTGTTGTGACGAACACCGGGCTGGTGTCCGACTGCGAGGCGCTGCTTGCTTCTCGCGACACGCTGGCAGGCACGGCGGCATTGAACTGGTCTTCCTATACTCCCATCGCCCAGTGGCACGGCATCACCATTGGAGGAACGCCTGCGCGCGTTGCGGGGCTGAACATCCGTGGCGAGGGACTCGGCGGATCCGTCCCGGCTGAGCTAGGTCGGCTCTCCGGCCTGACGTACCTGAATCTCCGCGATAACGGCCTGGCCGGCCCGATTCCGAGTACGTTGGGCAACCTCACGAACCTCCTATATCTGGGCCTTAACAACAACAGGCTGAGCGGGCCGATCCCCGACCTTAGAGACCTGACCAACCTGGAGGATCTGTACCTGTCGAATAATAATCTAAGTGGTGGTTTGCCGGACTGGTTGGGTTCGCTGACTGAAGTTAAGGAATTGTGGCTCTGGGGCAACGTACTGGAAGGGCCGATCCCGGACCTCAGCGGCATGGTGAGCCTGGACCGGTTGAAACTTCAAAACAACCGGTTCACGGGCGGCGTCCCAAAGTGGTTCGGAGAGATGAACCACTTAAGGTACCTGTACTTACATAACAACCCGTTGGGCGGAAGTATCCCGTCCGAGTTGGGCGGAATGACCAACCTAAGGTACCTGTGGATTCACAGCAACGAGTTGGTGGGAAGTATTCCGGCAGAGTTGGGTCAACTCTCCAACCTTTTGGACTTGAACCTGCACTCCAATAAACTGACTGGAGCGATTCCGGCGGAGTTGCAGGATATGGACAGTTTGCTACGGCTACGGCTCCATCGCAATATGCTAACGGGAGGAATACCGTCACAGTTGGGCAACCTTGAAGACCTGCGTTTCATGTGGCTGCACGGGAATAAGCTGGGCGGGTCGATACCCGCCTCGTTGGGGAGTCTAGCAAGTTTGGAGAGATTGTGGCTGAGTGAAAACAGGCTCTCCGGTCCGATACCGGCGGAGTTGGATGGGCTGAGCAGCCTAGTTCAGTGGCGGTTCGCCGACAATCGACTCACCGGCTGTGTGCCTGCGGGACTGTCCTCTGTGGTGGACACAGACTTCAACACTCTTGGCCTTCCGAGTTGCTCTGACTAGTAATCGATCGAGCTGGACGGACTATGGACTAGCCGTCACTGAATTCCCAGTTTACCTTCGAATGCTATCCCGTTCGGTCAAAGAGGGAGTCCTGATTTCTATACAGACAAAACGAATCTCAAGCTGAGTGTTCACCATTCAGTTCGTATTGGTGACTCTCCATTATTGTCAAAATGATTCTGCCTAGAGTTAATGAGTAGCGGGGAACGTGAGCCGTTTCTTACTGAAGACAGAACTCTTGTACTCACGATTAGCTTGGGATCTAAGCGGGAAGTGGCTACTTAGAGACTAGCTGGGTGGCATCGGCTTATCCGAAACAGTACAGTTAGCATGTAGGAAGGTCTCCGGTGGCGCGCGGCTGTACTCCAGTTGACCGGGAAGGGCCTAAGTGTCAAATTCAGTTGCCAGGTTACTTTGCGCCGGAACGGTGCTCATCGCGGTGCTGCTAACCGGATGCTCGTTCCTTCAGAATTCAATTAGACAGACTCCAGTGGTTGAAACGGTCGCTCCCGTTGCAAAGACCGTTCCGAGTCCTGCCTCCACACCAAAGCCCACGGTTGCGCCTCTCCCAACCACCACTTCGACGCCGCAACCAACGGCTACTCCGACCCCTACGCCAACCTACACACCTACCTCGGAGCCAACGGCTACTCCGACCTCTACGCCAACCAACACTCCGATTCCTAGACCAACTGTTACTCCGACCAATTCACCAACCAGTACGCCTACTCTCGAACCAACGGTTGCTCCGACCAATTCGCCAACCAGTACGCCTACTCCTACCGCTGCTCCCACTAGCACGCCTGCCCCATCAGTACAGCTTGTGCTCGATGCTGAAGGAAGCGTGGCCGGTTACTGGTCTGACGGTACAGCAGCCGTCGAGGTCCTCGTATCTCTGAGAAATGAAGGCAACCTTCGAGCGGAGGGGACTCAGCCCATAGCCGTCACATGTCGCCATGGCGGTGAGGTCATAAGTGACTGCGGACTGGCGGCGACGGTCACGCTCGCGAATGGTTTCGGATCTACTGACACAGCATTTTCGTTTCGGGTTCCAATGGGAGACGTTTCCTTCGAGATATCGTACGACAGGAGGAAGACTGAAATCCTCAACATCGAGGTCCCAGAGCGCATCGTCGGCGTTGACCGCGACGTCTGGGAGTGCTTTAGTGACACGTCGAACGTAGGCACGATCTGGGAAGAAGACGAGGGTGTTGGCTGTGCGGGGTGGTCTGGGGAACTCATTCGGAAATGGGACCAGGAGTCGCCGCTACGCGTCGCCGTGATCGGAGGTCAAGGGTTTGTTGCGGAATTCAAGGACGTACTTCAATACGTGGCGTCCACCTTGAACCATCAGTTCGAATTGGTCGATCCGGTGCAACCAGTCGATATCAGAGCATACGTCGGTCTAACGATTCCGGAAGCTGTTTCACAAAGGGTTGCCTGTTTCACTGAAGCATTTGGCTGCGCCGAAAATGTCATAAGTAACGACGAAGTGGTTCGGAGTCGAATCGTCGTCTATAACTTGTGGCCTCAACGAGGAACAGACTTCGGCGAATTCGATGAAGAAAAAAAGAAACTCCTCAGGCACGCGATGCTTCACGAGCTCGTCCACGCCTTAAGTTCCACGAGTCATCGGACTGAAGTGCTCAGTATCATAAACGCAGAAGCCCACCAAAGTGGGAAGTTCAACCCAATGGACGAGGCGTTGCTGCGCCTGCATTCGCACGAGCTGGTGAAACCGGGAATGAAGATGCAGGAAATCGAGCGCCTCATAGTCTTTGAAGATCAGCTTCTGGACTCCGACTCGGTAGATTCACACATAACAGCATGGACTCTTCTTTCAAATGCGTACACCGAACTCAGGCGAGCGACTACGGCCAGCTTCAAGGTTCGGTCTTCATTGCCGGAATGCACCAAGGAACTCCCTTGGTCCGTTTACGAAGTAGGGAACCTGACCGACAGCCATCCCTTCTTCGGATGGGCGAGACTGAACAACGACGAAAATCAGGTGTATGGACTCCGGGCCCAGTTCGATGAATCCGAATACTGGCGCAGGATGCAGACCGGATGGGAACAGGTCGATGTCGATATCATTTCCAACACAGTGCCGGGTTGGCGTGGGGACCTGTCGGATCCCAACTACATGCTCGAAACCATACTGCAGTACGCCAACTGGGCAGGAGTCGAGGTATCTGAAAACGCTGACGGATGGGCTACGCTCCGGATAGGGTTGGAAATGTCCGGGGTGGCGAACGGTCCGGATGCCGAAAACGTGGATATCACAATAGTCATTGATCGGGAGACCTATTCGATATCAGAGTACAGCATGAATTGGACACTGAATGATTCGGCTTGTGGCAGTTACCTCATAGAAGCCCGAGACGGCCGGTATGGCATCGACTTCGCATTCCCCGAAGAGGTAAGGCAAAATTCCGACTTGATAGAGAATTGTGATCTCGAACAACTAGGCGTCCTCAAAGGGTTCATTCGCCGGTACGGGCATTGGGCTAGAGAATGCCTGCAGGGAACCATTGAGGATGGCTATGTCCGCCCCTACGGTTTTGAGCTCAAAGACTGGACGTTCGTACGATTCGATTTGTCTTCACCTGACGAAACGTCCTTGAAACTGCTGAAAGTCGAAACCACCGGACAAACGGAGGTGGAGTTGAGTACAACCGGTTTCCTCCCGGGTGGACCATACTGTAAAGAGGGGCAAACGTGGAGTTGGGCTCACGTTCTCCTGCCACCTGGGAAATACATCGTAGGAGCGATTACCGACAATCGCGCCATGCCAAGATCATTTGAACTCACAGTCTCAGGGCAGCCGGCAGGTCCACCACCACTCCAATTCAAGGCTGTTAGCGCCGGTCTACTCCAAACATGCGGTCTACTTCATGACGGAACCCCATTGTGCTGGGGGAGGCGAAGTGTTGAAGGGATCGGCACCGACACGCCACAGGGTGATTTCGTGTCGATTAGCAGAGGGGGACACACGTGCGCACTCCGTGGGGATGGCACGCCCGTGTGTTGGGATTTCGCAGAAGAAGGCGAACATACTTGCCAGGCAGAAGAAGACGGCGGGATTTACTGCAAGCTCGATGGACAGGGTATTCCATCGGCGACGACGAATGACCGAGACGGAGGCACTACCGTCAGTCGCACCATTACCAAAATTCAAGGGTACTATGACCAGACTCCTCCCGCGGGCCAAGAATTCAAGGCAATTAGCGTAGGCTGGACTCACACCTGTGCACTACCAGAAGATGGCACACCTGTCTGTTGGGGTAGCAACCAGTATGGGAAAGCCTCTCCTCCACCCGGCGAAAGGTTCACGGCAATCAGCAGCGGAACAGGCCATACCTGCGCTTTGCGGTTGGACGGCACCGCAACGTGCTGGGGCAACGGCATAAACCAAGCCACCGCGGCGCCACGAGACGAGAATTTTGTCGCAATTAGCACCGGTCCAGAGCAATCTTGCGGATTGCGAGAAGACGGCGTGGTCGTGTGCTGGGGCAACGGGGGCAACTCAACATGCACGGTTACTCCACAGCTGTCCTACAGTTGCCATTCTGAAGGGAGTACAGATCCCATTCCTCAGTCGCCGCCTGAAGACGAGCGGCTTGTATCGCTGGGCAACGATGGCCCCCACTGTGGACTCAGAACGGACGGGACCCCGGTATGCTGGACCAAGTATGTGGATTCCGGTCTCACATCCCCGCCTGAAGGAGAGAAGTTCATATCCATTAGCGCTACTCCCACCCACGCCTGTGGGCTACGATCTGACGGTGAGGTCGTTTGCTGGGGCCAAGACTGGTTTGGTCAAGCCTCAGACGGGATGATGTGGATCGAGACTCGTTGACCTCAACGAACCTCTCCTCCCACTGATAAACGCTTCCTCGATTCCTGTGTTCCATTTGTTCCACACGGTATTCACTTAGACACTCGAACAGTTGCCTATATAGGAAACCTTCTTTCTAGCATGCCAATTGTCATTTGTATCCGCTGCCTGACGTAGTTCGTCCCGCGCTTGACAACCAAGCCTTGAAGGTCAGGATGTCGTTCCGAATTTAGAGAGCCGACAGTCGGGTGGACCGGAAATGGATTCGATTTCGGGATTGCGGGATCTACACGAACCTTAACGCGAAGGTTCTCGATTCTGTTCGTAACGGTGAACCGCTATTATTGTCAAGCGTGGTTCAATCCGCAGTCAGAATCGCACGGGAGAAAGTGACTCGCTTCTTACTGAAGACAGAACTTTTCCACTAGGGATTAGCTTGGCACTCTAGTAGTGACCGCTTGGTTCGAGTCCATTTTGGTGAGCCGTTTCTTACTGTAGACAGAACTTTCGAGCTCTTGGTCTACATATAGCGTCTCGACAACTCCAATTTTGTTGGCTTGGAACATTTTCATGACCCCGCTACAGGAATCCCTATTGTTGCCGAGCAACAATGCAAAGCACGCGGAACCCAGAGGATAGTTCCGGGGATCCGATCTTGTTCGCAAAAGGTCCAGAGATACCAAACCAAATTCTCTGTTCGAGCTTTGGCTAGCAGGCCAGACCGGACAAAAGCACAGAACCCAGTCCGGTTCACTAATGGCTCCGCTCTTAGCAAGTCTCCTTCCAAAAGTACAAGCATACGCCCCAGCAGAAACCGCACAATCGTACTCTGTTGACTTGAACGACGATTGAACATCAACCTGTATCTAGAACAACTGTGTGCCACAATGAGTCCGTTGACAATGGCCTAGCGCTATAGTAGGTTTACCCTACTTCAGATAGTTTGGTGTACTGATTCGTCTAGAACGGGATGCCAAGGCTACGAATAAGGAGTTGTGATGCTTCACAAAGTGTGGAACGGTTCCAATAGATTGGCTTTGGTATTCGGTCTGCTCGCTCTTTTCACCATGTTCATGGTGGTGGCCTGCGGCGACGACGATGAAGATACAGCGCCGGCTGCTGAAACAACCTCGGACGCCGATGCCCCTGAGGTGGTGCAAGGGATCACGATCCCTCCGAAAGGCGCGAGCGCTATTCTTGACAATGTCAGGGAGCGCGGGGAGTTGAGAGTAGCCGTTGCGATGGCTCTACCATGGCTCGGTCAAAACCCTTCAAACAGTGAACTCGTGGGTCCGGCGTGGACGCTTGCCGAGAAGGTTGCTGAAATTCTGGGGGTTAAGATCACGCCCGTGTTTACCACATGGGATGCGTTGCTTCCGGGGGCGCTTGCGGACAAGTTCGACATATCCGTTGCCGCCACCTACGACACTCCCGAGAGAAGAGAGGTCGTGGACTTCGTGAACTGGAGCGAGGCCGGGCTGTGCTTCAGCGTGCTAAAGGCCTCAGGCCTAAAGACGATTGAAGATTTGAATTCCTCCGATGTAAAGATGGTCATCGGCATGGGAACCGGTACAGAGCAGACCACCAGGGCAACGCTTCCGAACGCGAATATCGAAGCTATCCCGCCCGCCCCCGGAGTGAGCTTTTCGCAGAACCTACTGCTGGCAGGTCGGAGCGACGCCGTACCGTTCGATTCGCCAATGGCCCTCGCGGTTGAACGAGAGTTCCCGGACTTGCAGATTATTCCCGGCGGGGCGGAAGAATGCATAGCGAATCCCCATGCTACTCGTGAAATCGGTCTGTTCCACCTCAAGAACGAGCCCGAGCTGAATAAGTTCTTGGCGGCAGTTGCTACGAAGTGGGAAGCTCAGTTGCAGGAGGAACTCTTGCACTGGAGTGATCCGGTTGTCCAGGACGAGCTCACAGGAGAATAAAGCTAGTCAGTCATTGGCATACAGCCGAATATGTGTGACAAACTTATGATCCTGACTGAGCTTATGGTCTGCGCGGAGCATTATGGGCTGACCCCAACTTGATGGGAGCCGGCACCGAAATTGGCTGTGGGGACCGGGGCTTGACTGACACTGCCGCTAAGGAGTTAGGTGTCGGTTTCACAGCACTCGCCGGGCGAATACCCAGGCGTGGAAGGCCTCCTGAGAGATTCGTCGAATTGAAGTACACGGCCGGTGCGCGGTAGTTCGACGCACACCGGGCTCGTAGACCAATATGTCGGCACAATGTCAGACCCGAAGAGAATCACGCCTGGCATAGGGGCAGACTCAGGCGTGGTTGCCCTCTCGTCTTGAGATCTGCCTAGTAGATGATGAAAGCGGGTGTAGCAAATATCGACAGAGTCACCGAACAAGGTGCGAATCGGTCCCCTTGTCCCCCCTCATGTGAGGTAGACTCGTCATCAGTATGGGCCACTTCCTGTCGCCTCATCTCTTCTCAAACTTATGCGAATAGGTAACTTGGGTCGGCCAAATCAAAGCAGACTCGTTGGAGTCAGGTCTGACGTTTACGATTCAGTCTGATTGGCAGTGGTGGAGTATTGGATGAGCATCAACGGTTTCATCCTAGTCTTAGAACAGTGGCAATTCATGGCCGAGGGCCTGAAGCTGACCCTCTTGGTAGCGGTGTTGTCTATCATTCTTGGTTCAGTATTCGGCCTGATAGTTGTGCTCATGCGTCTTGCGCCCTTCAAGCCGGTCGACTGGACGGCAAGGGTGTTTATCGACTTTATCCGCTCCACACCTCTGCTCGTTCTGCTCTTGTGGATATTCTTTGCCCTCCCAATACTGACGGGGCTTTCATTTACTCCCTTGGTGGCGGGAGTCCTGACGCTAAGCCTGCACAGCGCGGCGTTCCTAGGAGAAGTATTCCGTGCGGGGATTCTGTCCATAGAGCAAGGACAAAGACACGCCGCGCTCTCTCTCGGGATGCGGCCGTCTCAGGTATTCCTTCGGGTCGTTCTACCACAAGCCGTAGGACGTATGCTGCCTCCCACGGGGAATATATTCATTGGCCTTATAAAAGATTCGGCGCTGGTCTCTATAGTTGGCGTCGTAGAGTTGACCTGGCAAGCCCAAGTCGTAGGCGGGTACACGTTGCGGGAACTGGAAGCGTTCACAGTAGTGGCATTCTTCTACGTCATACTTCTCGTCATACCGCTGTCTCTGGTGGTCAACTATGTGAACCGGCGCATGAGCCCGGAGTATGTACAGGGTCGATCGTTGACGGGGAGAATAAGCGCGTTGCGTGGGAAGCTCAGGTAGATGTCTTACGAGTGGCACTTCGATGTAGTTTGGGAATCCTTGCCCTTCCTGCTCGAGGGACTCTGGGTGACGGTACTGATCGTAGTGGCGTGCATGGCCATAAGCCTGATTCTGGGTCTCGTTTTGGCTTTGGCTCGCATCTCCTCCTATGTGTGGCTGCGGCTAATCAGCGCGGCATATATCGATTTCTTCCGCGGGGTTCCGCTCTTGGTGTTGGTATTCTGGGCGTTTTTCACCGTCCCAATTGCAACGGGGACACCTCTTCCGGCTATCCCTACAGGCATCATCGCGATGTCGATAAATTTGACTGCCTTCGTGGCCGAGATCTATAGGGCTGGCATCCAGTCAGTCACACTAGGTCAGCGGCACGCGGCATTGTCGTTGGGAATGACACAGAGGCAGGCTCTCCAGCGAGTCATCCTGCCGCAGGCAGTCAGGCACGTCGTTCCGCCTGTAGCGAGCGCTTGGGTATCTTTGTTCAAGGACACGGCATTGCTTTCCGTAATCATTGTGCCCGAGCTGATGTATCAGGCGAGAATTCTCGCAGTGCAGACTTACCGTCCGCTCGAAATTTACACAGTAATTGCACTGGTGTATTTCGTCATCACGTGGCCGCAAGCCCGGTTCGCGGACTGGATTTACGAGCGCATGCGGGTAAGAAACTAGAGGGGGTGTTGGGTAACATGGACGACCTTGTCGTAGAAGTCGAAGATCTGCACCTGAGCTATGGTGACCTTAAAGTCCTGCGCGGATTGACTTTTTCAATCAAACGCGGCGAAGTTCTGGTCGTAGTAGGCGCGAGCGGCTCGGGTAAGAGCACGCTCCTTCGTTGCCTGAACCGGCTCGAGGAACCTGACTCCGGAAAGATCGTCATAGACGGCGCGGACGCGACTGACCCGAAGACTGACCTGCCGGCAATGAGGGCGAAGATCGGGATGGTCTTTCAGAATTTCAATCTATTCCCTCATATGACAGCGCTCGGAAATGTCGCCGAAGGTCCCCGAACAGTCCTAAAGATGTCGAAGGAAGAAGCGGAACATGTCGCTATTGAGCTGCTTGAAAAAGTCGGCGTCGCAGATAAGAGGGATGTGAAGCCGGCAATGTTGTCCGGCGGCCAGCAGCAACGGGTTGCAATTGCTCGATCCCTCGCCATGCAGCCGAAGGTGATGATGTTCGATGAACCGACATCGGCGCTGGACCCCGAACTCGTGGCCGAGGTGCTAGACAGCATGCGACTGTTGGCCGTGGAAGGGATGACCATGATCGTGGTCACCCATGAGATGGTCTTCGCCGAGCTCGTGGCCCACCGAGTGATGTTCATAGATGAAGGAACTATAGTCGAGGAAGGCCCGCCACAGGAGATCTTCCATAACGCGCGCCATGAGCGAACTAGGCAGTTCCTCCGTCAGCTTCAGTGGGAGGGAGCGTCGGAGGCTTCCTCCGCCGTTGATGAAGGAAGTCGCTAGAAGCACTTTCAGTAGGAGTCAACATGATTATCGACGGTCACGCGTACAGCTTTCCCGCGAGAGACCAGGCGGCCGGATACCCCTCGGTTGATGAGAGGTGGCACGAATTCCAACGCGAGCTAAGTGGGCACCACCAGCCGGTGTGGAGGGTCAGAGACAGGGCTCCCGCCGACAACTCGACCCTCATCGATCCGGAGACGAAAGAGTTTCACGACGTTGAGTTCGCCGTACACCGGAACCGGTTCACGTGGGACTATGAGGGCGAGAGGTACACCAAACAGTACTACCCGCCAATGCTGTACCGAGGAGACGCGCCGGCTGAACTCCTGATTACCGAGATGGACTACGTGGGCATCGATATGGCATTGCTGCACACGTCGCCCCAACTCGGCCGGCTCAACGATTACCTGGCGGATGCAGCCAGTCAGTATCCTGACCGGCTGCGGTGGCTGGTCAACATTCCCGAAGCCCACATCCCGGACGACCCGGACGCCGCGGTAGCCGAAGCTGCTCGATGGCTGGCGACGGACAGCGCAGCCGGGTACCAATTCCACTCCAAGTTCTACTACCTGGGCGGCCAAACCGAGCCGTGGGACGCCGAGCCGATGCGCCCATTCTGGGACGGCATTGCAACCCCCGGTTCCACCGTTTACTTCACGATTCTGGGGGCGCGACCTGAATCGAGACACACGGTGGCTGAAAAAGAGACCTACATCGAAGAACAGAAAACGCTGGCGCGTTGGATGGAGCGATACCCTGACGTCACCGTGGTAATTACACACGGCTTTCCCTTCAGAAGCTACATCCAGGATGGCCGCATCGTACTCCCGGATGATCTCTGGGACGTGTTCGAGGCCCCGCAGTGCCATTTGCAGCTGCTCTTTGCCATACAACTGGGCAATCTCTTCGAATATCCCTGGACCGAGACCGAGTCCGCCTTGCAGCAGTGCATTGAGCATATAGGCGCAGACAGGCTCATATACGGTACCGACATGCCCATGGTCGGCAGGTTCTGCACCTACCGCCAGACCCTCGACCAGTACCGCACTCACTGCGATTTCCTGACCGAGAGCGAGCGTCAGGCGATTACAGGAGGAACGGCCGCACGCGTCATGGGTATTGACGCCTGAACTAGGGAACACCGGAGGTTCCCTCCGGTGATGATGAAGACATTCGTTTGAATAACTCTTAGTAGGAGTCAACATGATTATCGACGGTCACGCCTACTGCTTTCCCGCGAGAGACCAGGCGGCCGGATACCCCTCGGTTGACGAGAGGTGGCACGAGTTCCAGCGTGAGCTAAGCGGACACCACCAGCCGGTGTGGCGGGTCAGAGACAGGGCTCCCGCCGACAACTCGACCCTCATCGATCCGGAGACGAAAGAGTTTCACGACGTTGAGTTCGCCGTACACCGGAACCGGTTCACGTGGGACTATGAGGGCGAGACGTACACCAAACAGTACTACCCGCCAATGCTGTACCGAGGAGACGCGCCAGCTGAACTCCTGATTACCGAGATGGACTATGTGGGCATCGATATGGCATTGCTGCACACGTCGCCCCAACTCGGCCGGCTCAACGATTACCTGGCGGATGCAGCCAGTCAGTATCCTGACCGGCTGCGGTGGCTGGTCAATATTCCCGAAGCCCACATCCTGCCCGACCCCAACGCTGCGGCGACCGAAGCGGCTCGATGGCTGGCGACGGATGGTGCAGCCGGGTACCAGTTTCACACCAAGTTCTACTACCTCGGCGGCCATACTGAGCCTTGGGACTCCGAGCCGATGCGCCCATTCTGGGACGGCATAGCGGCAATAGGTTTACCCGTCTATTTCAGCTTAGGAGTGGGGCAAAGCAAAGGTCGAGACAGAAGTGAGAATCAAGAGGGATATCTGAACGAGCACAGTATTCTGCAGAGATGGATGGACCGATACCCCGACCTCACCGTGGTGATTACACACGGACTGAACTGGCGTCTATTCCTCGACGGCGATAGGTTCGCTTTTCCAGACGCGATCTGGAAGACTTTCGAGGCCCCGCAGTGCCACCTGCAGCTGCTTTTTGTCATACAACTGGGCAATCTCTTCGAGTACCCTTGGTCCGAGACGGAGTCGGCCTTGAGTGAGTGTGTCAAGCACGTGGGCGCCGATAGGCTGATGTACGGCACGGACATGCCTATGGTTTCCCGGTTTTGCACTTATCGCCAGACTCTCGACTACTACCGCAAGCACTGTGAGTTCCTGTCCGAGAGTGAGCGCCGGTCGATCATTGGAGGAACGGCCGCTCACGTAATGGATGTTGACGCGTGATCTACGACGCGGACAAACGTAGTACTCTGGGTCTAGGGAGATATTCTCCGGGGTCGTATGTCGTTACAGGCGATCGCTAGAATCGAGGGTGGGACCCGGTAAGGGTGACGAAACTTCCTTCGAGTATCGGGTTCCGTATATGAAGCGCGTTGCCTGCGATGGCTGCACACGGCCGGCGATGCCGTTCCAGCCGGGGACCTCCACATGGCACCTTGCTTGGGTCACAGCAACTTGATTCGGGTAATCCCCTCAAACATATGAAAAGAGTTTGTCAATGTCATCTCTCACAGGTCTTTCTGCATTCAGTAGTGAGCTTTCATAGCGTGTCTTGTACGGCTGGCGCTGAGGAACACAACAACCGCCCTATCTACATGCCTGCCTCCGGGGCATGCAGCCTCGGGAGTGTTCAACACCCAGCCGAATTCGACCGACTGCTCTCCGGCCCGGCAGCCATAGGTTGAATACCGCCGCTATGATGAAATACTTTTCACAGGCCAGGTGGGCTGCCTCTTTTCGCTACCGGGACTTTCGACTGCTGTGGGGCTCCACTGTCATTCAGTCGATCAGTTTTGGCATGGAGAGGGTTAGCCTGGGGTGGCTGATCTTCGAGATGACCGATTCAGTGTTTATGCTGGGTGTCGCGACCGCTGCGAACATGGCGCCGGCTTTCTTCTTGGGAATCGTATCGGGTGCGGTCGCCGACTGGGCGAACCGCAAGCTGTTCGTTCGCTTTCTTGTCCTCGCCGCCGCGGGTTCCGCGAGTCTGATGGCGCTTGTACTGCTGACGGGCGTAGCCCAAGTATGGCAAGTTCTGGGTCTGGCCATGCTTACCGGCACCGTTTCGGCTTTCCTCATGACCGTCCGACAGGCATACACCTACGACATCACCGGGCCGACTCACGCGCTTAACGGGATGGCCCTGAGCAGCGTATCGATGTCGCTGGGAAGTGTCGCAGGCGCGTTGCTCAGTGGCGTCATCATCTCGGTTCTGGGCATAGGGGAGCAATACCTGGTGGTGGCGGGCATCTACGGCCTTGCAGTCGTGGTGCTGATGGGCACAAGAGACGTGGGTCAGGCGGCGGTGGCCGAGCGAGGGTCGGTGCTGGAGAACCTGGTGAGCTACGTGCAGCTTCTACGTTTAAACCGCACTTTGATGACCCTCATGCTAATGACAATCGCCATCGAAATATTCGGCTTCAGCCACTATACGCTGCTGCCTGTGTTTGCCAAGGATGTCCTCGGCGTTGGGGCGACGGGCCTGGGGGTCATGACTGCTGCCGGCCAGATGGGAGGCCTGCTGGGTGTGATGACTTTGGCCAATCTGGGAAACTTCAGACGGAAGGGCCTGCTGGTGTTGGTTATAACCATAGGCTTCGGATTGGGCTTGATGACATTTTCGTTAGCTTCGCACATGCTGGTCTTCCTGGCGATACTGGCCTGGGTAAATGGCTGCGCCATGAGTTTAGACACCCTGAACCGTACGCTGATGCAGGAGAATGTGCCCAACGAGCAGCGCGGCCGGGCTATGGGCTCGTGGACTTTGAGCATCGGTGTTGGACCGGTGGGCAAACTGGGCGTGGGGGCGCTGGGCGAGACTATAGGCGCGCCGGGGGCACTGCTGGTGAACGGCGCAATCCTGGCAATCGTGGGCCTCTTGGCGGCAGTGGGGCTGCCCAGAATACGTCGGCTACCCTAGTGATCACGCAGAGCAGGATGCTGTAGCGCATCGCGTCAATCCTCTGACTTGGCGGGCGCATTCGGGGTACCTTGTGGAGTGCCATACATTCCTATGACCAACATCTTCCACTCGGTCAATGCAGCACGTGTGGCACGGCGTGCCGACCCCTACATAGACATGCATATGGGGCTGGTCTGATCAGGCTTACATCTTCTCAAGAGTTCTCCGCCTGACCTTGAATCTTCCGAACGTTCTTGCAGGTGGCTTAGTGTTGGCCCCACCTCTATTCTAGGAGCCTCCCAAATGCTGTTAGAGTCCTCAGCGATCGGTATCTCTGCCGGCCGGCAGAGGATTAGATAATCCACACGGCCGTTCAAACCTTGACCCACTCGATCAACTGGGAATAACGGTTCCTTGCGAACCAACCAAACAGCGAGTAAAGCCCAAGCATGTCCATCATGTCCATTTTAAGGAGACGATTCGGTCCTTCCTTGCCGGGAATGCGTTTCGGCCATGCTGCTACTCTGCGTCCGGATTCACCTGTCTATTCGTTTGATGCCACCATGTGGTCGATAGCCGATCGCGGGCTTCGGGAGATTGTCGTCGGCCAACAAGGCCGCACGGTCCCGAAAGTCTAGACAGACGTGACCGCATCTGAGATTGGCATCTAAGACTGAAATTCCAATTCCAGCTGCCAAGGAGGCTGCTCTTCAGCAACACAATTGCATGGTCCTCTTTGGGAACCAACCGAGCGCGATTTTCTGTTCTATCCATGGGAATAGGGCACTTACTACACACGAACTATCAAATTGAGAGTAAGGCAAGCTGGCTAGCTATGACACTACTACTTTGATCAAGTGTATTCGCGTTTCGTTTGGGAACCTGGGAGACGGTCTTGCGGTCTGGAAGACGGCGAGCGCTATAACTCAATCGAGCAAGTACTGATCTCCCGTACGGCCATTCCAAACCAGATGCTTGGTTCAGGGCTACGTAGCCGGCGGGCCTCTACTACTCGTACAGGGTAGGGAACCGCACCGCTAGAAGAATGCAGTTCCGCCTACAGTAAGAAAGGCCCGGGGAAAGTGACCCGATTCTTACTGTAGACAGAACTTTCGAACTAAGGATTAGCTAGGAATCGTAGTAGAAATTGAAGGTTCGAGTTCAGTTGACATGTTCGGATCAGACTTCGCCAGCGGGATTTTGGCCCCTTCTAACATCAATCTTTTCGGGTAGACTGCCTTCTATGTGATCGCAGACGTGTGGTGGTTTTCCCACCCTATTTGTCACTTTGTTCCTGCCTGTTGGTCCGTCGTCGAGTCAGGACTGTCGATCTCGCCCGCCCACAGTTGCTTCATCTCGGGGGAGGTAACAAGCAGGTCGTCGAGCTTTCCCTCGGCGTCGACGCGACCATCCTTGAGGACGATGATGTGGTCGGCGCGTTGGAGAGCGTCCCGCCGGTGGGATACCGCTAAGACGGTGCTGTTCGGACGGTCGGAGAGTCGCTCCCAGAGGGTCTGCTCGGTCTCCACGTCGAGGCCACTCGAGAGATCGTCGAAGACGAACAGCTCAGGCTGCCGGACGAACATTCGGGCGGCGGCGGCCCTCCTCTGCTGACCGCCGGAGAGCTTTACCCCTCGTGGCCCGACGATGGTGTCAAGGCCGCTTTCGAGGTCATCAATGTCGCGTTCCAGCACAGCGGAGCGGAGGGCTCTGGGCAGATCCACCCTGTCCTCAGGAAGACCCAGAAGGATGTTACCGCGGAGCTCTTCGCTGAACAGGCGCGGGACCTGGGACGTATATGCGACGCGCGGAGGTATCAATACCTTGCTGGCGTCCTTGACCGTCTTGCCATTCCACCTCAGATCGCCCTCCTTCAGAGGTAGGGAACCCAGCAACACTCGCAGCAGCGTGCTCTTGCCAGAACTGACCCTTCCCGTGATAACGGTGAACGACCCCTTCTGTAGGGAGAGATCGATATCGTGCACACCGTGCTCGGAGTCCGGGTACACGTAGGACACCCCCCGGGCCTCCAGAGTTTCGAGACGGTCTTCTTCAGTCTTCTCAACGGGGACCGGATCGGGAGCTCTTGTAATCAGATTGGTTGGATTACGTTCGACCAGCTTCTCCGGCGGTGAACCCGGCATCAATTCAAGGAGCCGCTCGATGCTGACACCAGTCTGCCTATATACCGTCAACATCGCCCCGATGCCCGCAAAAAGCATCGTGAACGCCTCCAAATAGAAGACGAATAGGACGAGGTCACCAACGGTGAACTGCCCGCTGAGCATTGCCTGGCCGGCAACGATCAGAATTGCGCCCGTGCCAATGCTCTGCAAGTTGAGGAAGATGGCGCTCAGTGTCTGAGTGAGAAGCGTGTCTTTCAGGCCGGCGTGTTTGCGCGCCGCGTTCACTCGGTCGAACTCGCCGAGGACGTGCGGCTCGGCTCCGGCGACCTTGATCGTCTCGGCGGACCCGAACATCTCGCCGAGGAATCCGACCACGTCTCCGGTTGCCTCGCGGCTCCTCTTTCGCGTCCGTCCAATCAGGGTTCGCGCGACGATAAAGACGGTGAGTATCACTATCGGAGGGACAAATGCCACCAAGGTGATCAGAGGAGAGATGCGAATCATGATTAAGACCGCGACCGCGGCGAATACAAGCTCCGCCGCGATGAACTTCAGCACAACTAGAAACTCTCCCACACTTGAGGCATCACCACGGAACCTGGTCACTGCCTCGCCGGACGATGCGGGAAGGCCGCGGTCGCCACTCAAGTTCATGAGATGTGCGAATACGTTTCTCTGCAGAAGGGCGCCGATCATGAACGCGTTGGCGGAATGCAAGGCAAGTGTGCCCACGAACACCACAAAATGAGCAGCCCCAAACCCCACCAGCACCGCGCAGAGGGTCCACACACTCAGCGAGGTTAACGCATCCCCGGTCAGGGTGTTGAAGACCTCTCTCAAGGTCAGCGCGAGTGCCTGTTCGAGTCCGACGATTACGACCACAGAGCCCAAAAGGTCGAGCGCAAGCGTCCACTTGAACGTCCATGAGAGAGAAGTGAGGTACCGCCATGTGCTCATGACAGGACCTCCTCGAGACCGGTCTGAAGAAGACGGTGGAAGCGGGTGGTCGGGTTAGACGCGAGTATCTCCCGCTCTCCTTTCTCCACAAGTCGACCGTTCTCGAGGATGACGATGTCGTCACACCTCTGGATGGTAGCCAGGTGATGGGCGATTATCAGTACGGTCCTACCCTGGACTAACCTATCTATCGCCGCGTTGATGGATGCCTCGGTACTGGGGTCTAGCCGCGACGTGGCCTCGTCGAGGATCACGAGACCAGGGTCCTTGAGGAATACTCGCGCGAAGGCGAGCATCTGTGCTTCACCCGAAGAGAGGCCACCGCCATCCGGTTGTAGCATCGTGTCGAGGCCGTCGGGCAACGAGTCGAACCATCGTGTCAGGTTCATCTCGCCGAGCACGTCGAGCAGATGAGCATCGGGCACGCTCCGGTCGAAGAACGTCAGATTGTCACGCACAGTTCCGTGGAAGAGACGAACGTCCTGCTGTACGAGGCCGACCCTGTCGCGAAGATCGGCTATCCGTGCCTCTCGGATGTCCTGTCCTCCTATAATTATCCTGCCTTCATCCGGATCGTACAGACGAAAGAGGAGTCTCGTCATCGTGGTCTTGCCGCTTCCCGTCCTGCCAAGGAGTCCGAGTAGCCTGCCGGGACGGAGGTCAAGGGTGACATCCCGCAGCACCGACTCACCGCTGCCGTATGCGAAAGAGACGGACTCGAACCGGACTGGGAGCGGGCCATTGGGGAAACGGACACCGCGTCCATCGATTACCTCTTGACGGGTGCTGAGTAGGTCGTGAATTCTGATGACGCTCGCCCCGGCTCGCTGAAGCCCTTCCATCTCGTGGGAGACCACAAATACCGGCCGACTAAGCAGTCTTGAGTACTGGTAAATGAGGAAGACCGTACCGATACTGATCAAGTCCCCATAAAACAGATACGCTCCAACCAACAACGACACGGCCAAGCCCGCGCTGTTGACGAACTGTGAGGTGTTCACGACAACACTGGCAATGGTCTCAGCCTTGATGCGGACGCGGAACCACGACCACATATGGTCGAAGAACCCCTTCATGACGTGGGACTGGGCGGCACTTGTTCTTACGTCCTCCCGGCCCGCGAGGCGCTCCTCGATGAATCCGTACGTCTCGGTGCTCGCCTCTCGGTCGGCCCTCCAGCTTGCTATGGACACGTTTCGCATCCGTATGATGACCGCTATCGAAACGAAGGCAAACGCCGAGAGTGCGAGACCGGCCAGCCAGCTCTCGCGGAAAAGAAGTGCGAGGACGGCCACCAGCATGATGATGTTGCCCACAATTTGGACGGCGAAGGTCGAGAAGAACTCTCCGAGCGTCTCCGAGTCGCCGTCGATGCGCTCGATCATCTCCCCCGGCGTGCGGCTGTTGTGAAATGGCATGTCGAGCGAAAGCGCGTGGCGAGCGAGATCTGAGCGCAGGGCGTTGGTGGCGTTCCACCCGACCTGACCGCTCGTGTACGTCGCAAGCACGCTAACGAACTGCTGCACCAACGCCACGGCGATGAACACTCCGGCGGCAGCCACGAGTCTGCCGAGAGGACTGCCTGCCACCGCCTCGTCGATGAAGTACCGCATAATCTGCGGATTGACGAGCTGGAGGGCGATGTTGGTCAGGATAAACACCGAGGCGAGAGCCACGATGCCCTTCTGCTGCCGGAGGTACTTGAGCAGGAGAGCACCGTACTGCCGTACAGGGACCTTCATCCGTTGTCCTGTCAATTGCTGTAGCACACGCGTGGTCATGGCTTTTATCTAGTCTCCTGACGATCCCTCGATTCTACAGGAACCCCATACGAATTATTCCCACCTCGTTGGGGTCACACATGACACCTGTAGCGTTTCTGACCACCCTAGGCGAGTAGCACCACGATCGTATTGAATGGTCCAGAACCATTGGAGGTTGTCAGCTTCGCGCCTAGGTACGACCGCTCAGTGTTTTCTAGACGAGTCTCTGCCGAACCGCCTAAGCCAGGGAAAGCACGGTGAATCGCCAATATCGTCAAGTAGGGTTCTGTATACAGCAAGAAACGCCCGGGAAAAGTGAGCCGGCTGGGATTCGAACCCAGGACACTCGGATTAAAAGTCCGATGCTCTGACCAAACTGAGCTACCGGCCCATGTGGCGCGTGGTCGGCAAGAGTGAGAACTCGGCTCTCGGCAATTACCCCTCGTTCATGGGGGTGTAACAGGCCAACCAGGAAAACATGATACCACTTCATATCCTTCGGAGGGCATCCTGCACACCTTCCCGGCTACCCTATAGTATTTATCCGCTACCGGATAGGAAACATTCATCACGGTCCTGCAGTCCTCTGGACTTCGACTCCAACTAATGTACTCCCTCGAATGGAAGTCATTACCAGACGTACTCGGAGGACATTTTTTCGGAAAAGTCCATGCCTTTTCCGATTGAAATCTTAGCACTGATGTTGTACCCTACTCATCGTCAAATGCGGCAGTCGTGCCGGTACATTCTTAGGTACGGAAGTTGTCATTCAAAGTGGAGGTAAATCAGCAATGAAAACCGTCATTCGTGGTTTAGCAATGATACTCTTCGCGGCGGCCTTGATTGCAATGGTCGCATGTGGAGATGACGATGAAGAGACGGATACGTCGGGCGGCGACGCGTCGGCACCCGCGATGGAAGCGACGGAGTCACGTCTCGACACCGTGAAGAGTCGAGATAAGGTTATTTGCGCCAGCCGGAACGACGTACCGGGTTATGGGTATCTGGACGAATCCGGCAATAACGTCGGGTTTGACATAGACCTTTGTCGAGCGCTGGCTGCTGCGGTGCTGGGCGATCCGAATAAGATCGAGATCCGCCTGATTACCGCTGCCGAGCGCGGGCCGACCATCCAGTCCGGCGAGGTTGACATGCTCGTCCGAACGGTCACCTGGACGACCTCTCGTGACTCACAGTGGGGCAACTACGCCCAGACGATGTTCTTCGATGGCCAGGGATTCCTGGTGCGGAAGGACCTGAACATCAGCAGCGCGCTTGAACTCAGTGACGCGTCGGTCTGCGTAACCCAGGGCACGACGACGGAACTGAACCTCCAGGACTTCTCGAATCAGAACAACCTGAACATCCAGGTACTGGCGTTTGAGGACACCGATGCGGTGCTCGCCGCCTATGAGGCGGAGCAGTGTGACTCGTTCACCAACGACCGCTCGCAGCTTGCGGCCCTGAGCACGGCGCTCGAGGACCCATCCGCGCACACGATCCTGCCGGAGACGATATCCGAAGAGCCGCTTGGTCCCGTGGTACCGCACGGTGACGACCAGTGGTTCGACATCGTAAAGACAACGATGGGCATGCTCATCTACGCCGAGGCATACGGAGTAGACCAGGCCAGCGTACCGTCTTCCAAGACGGGAGACACGAAGGTCGACCGACTCTTTGGCCTGGAAGGTTCGTGGGGTCAGGAGAGCCTGGGCCTATCCAATACCGCTGCGCAGACCGTGATCAGGTCTGTCGGCAACTACGGTGAGATCTACAACCGGAACCTCGGACCTAGCGGCATCAACCTGCCGAGGACTGACGGCGACCGGAACGCCCTGTGGAGTGCAGCGCCTTGCAGCGACTGCCCGAAGGGTGGACAGATATACTCCGCGCCGCTGCGGTAAACTGGCCCCATTGGGGGTGAGGCCAAACGCTCATCCCGACCATAGTGACGGAAAAAAGAGGCCTGCCGGTGCATTCCCACCGGCAGGCCTCTCATTGTCTTTGAATTCCCTCGTAGTGTTCCCGCTACTGATTCTACGCCTACGAGACTTAAGGGTGCACTATCCGCCGACGATTGGACGAACCGGAACACTCTTTTCCCTAAGGAATTCCTTGGCCTCGCCGATGGAGTGCGTGCCGAAGTGGAAGATGCTGGCGGCGAGCACCGCGTCGGCCTTCCCATCGACAATGCCGTGATAGAGATGCTCCAGGGTTCCGACTCCTCCGCTGGCTATGACCGGGATCGACACACTTTCTGAACACGCTCGCGTATATTCCAGGTCGTAGCCGGTCAGTTGACCGTCGGCGTTCATGCTGGTGATGAGCAATTCGCCTGCTCCCAGATCTTCGACGTGCTTTGCCCACTTCAGCGCGTCTATGCCCGTTGGGCGTCGTCCGCCATGGGTGTAGACTTCCCATCGTGAGCCCATGTCGAGGCTGACTTTCAATTCATCGTTGATCGGTGTGCGATCCGGCACTTCGCCATCGATAGCCTTGTAGTCGATAGCGACCACGATGCATTGGCTCCCGAAGAAGCCCGAAGCTTCCCTCACGAGACCGGGATCGTGGACTGCGGCCGTGTTCAGAGACACCTTGTCGGCCCCGGCCTCCAACATCCTCCGGACGTCACTCACCGAGCGCATTCCTCCGCCGACAGTCAGCGGAATGAAGACCCGCTCTGAAACCTGCCTTACGACATCGACCATTATGTCCCGCTCTTCGGCACTGGCGGTAATATCAAGAAAGACTAGCTCGTCCGCGCCTGCATGGTCGTAGAGCGAGGCTAGTTCGGCGGGATCGCCGGCGTCACGGATGTTGACGAACGAAACACCCTTAACAACGCGACCCCTATCGATGTCCAGGCACGGGATGATGCGCTTCGTCAGCATGGAGTTTCCTCCTTAGGGACTGTGGTCTACTTCTTTGCGACAAGGAGATAGTGGCGGCCATCCAGGTCGTGGCGTCCGCGAGAACGGAACTCTTGCTCGGTGAGCAGCACGTTCGCATCGGCCTCGTCGAGACGTTCTTCTAAGGGATGTCCTTCAACGTCCTCCCGCTTGTGGAGTTCGACGACCGCCAGCCAGCCGTTGCGCTTGAGGATCCGCCGAGCTTCCGACAGGACGAATGCGGGATCGTCGACGTGGTGCAAAACCATCGACAGCATAACTCCCTCAACACTCTCATTCTGAATCGGGAGCTCCTTACCCACGCCGATCACCTCGGCCTCAACGTTTGAGAGCTTTGCTTCCTGAACGGCATCTTGGAGTGTGGAAATCTTCTCTTCGTCGATATCCACGGCGTGGACTCTACCGTCGTGCAGGAACTTAGCCATGGGGATAGCAACACGTCCCACGCCTGCTCCGATGTCCGCGACTTCGTGATACGGCATGATTGGGATGTGGTTCATCACCTTGAGCGGCTCGAGGGTTGTGGCATTCATGGCGACAATGCAGGACCTTGCTGCAATCCTCGGCGTAGTTGCTCCTCTACCGCCTGCCTCATATCAACATCTCCTGTATATGCTGCAGTGCCGATAATTGCTCCCTCAGCACCCAAGTCCGCAAGGCGGCGTATGTGTTCTAGGTGAGAGACGCCCCCGGCGACAAGCAACTTGAGATGCGAATTGTGCACCAGCTGTTCCACCTGCTGAAAGTTCGGCTCGGTCCGAGTCCCGTCGCGGGCGATGTCGGTATAGACCATCCGGAGAACGCCGATCTCTTGCATCCGAGCTATCAAGTCATGAGCGGACGTCGTACTCTCCTCGGTCCAGCCGCGAACAGCCACGTATCCATCTCGGGCGTCCACTCCGACGACAACCCGCTCCGAACCTATGCTGTTGCAGAGACTCTCGACAAAGTCGCCGTTCTCCAGCGCCGCCGTGCCGACGATGACCCGATCGACCCCCTTATCGACAGCTCTCTGAGCCGCTTCAATGGTACGTACGCCGCCGCCAAGCTGGACGGGCACTTCGGATATGGAGGTGATTCGTTCCACCAAGTCGAGGTTCACCTGCTCGCCGGTCTTCGCGCCATCAAGGTCTACAACGTGAAGCCTAGTTACGCCGATATCGATCCATCGCTGCGCTGCTTCGATGGGGGAGTCGTTGAATACGGTCTCTCGTCCGTAGTCTCCTTGGAACAGGCGAACGGCCTTGCCACCTCGTATGTCGACGGCAGGGATTACTTCCATGAGGATTTCATCGTGCGTTGGGACGCCGTCAGTTTCATGTTCCACCCTGCCCTACCATATCGACGAAGTTCTCGTAGAGTTTTAGCCCAATGGCGCCGCTCTTCTCCGGGTGAAACTGAAATGCGATCCAGTTTTCCTTGGCAGCCACGCTGCAGAAATCGACGCCGTACGACGTCGTCCCAACAACGAGCGACTCGTCGGCTGGATCAGCATAGTAGCTATGGACGAAATAGAAATGGCTGCCGCTGGGAACGCCGCTCAGCACCGGGTGTTCAGACCTAAAACCGACCTCATTCCAGCCCATGTGCGGGACCTTGAGTCCCTCCGGGAGGCGTCTCACGCGTCCTGCCACTACACCCAGACCCGGTTCGACTCCCTCGTCGGAAGATTCCAACAGCAGCTGCAGACCGAGACAGACTCCCATGAAGGGCTTGCCGGAGTCGAGAAAGTTCTTGATCGGGTCGATAAGGGCCCGGTCGCGGAGGGCGCACATAGAAGGATCGTTCGCCCCCTGGCCGGGAAACACCAGTCCCTGGGCTGCTCGGATTGTCTCCGGCTCACTGGTAACGATGGCGTTGGCCCCGAAGCGTTCGAGGGCCTTCTGAACGCTGCGCAGGTTTCCTGCCTGGTAGTCGACGATGGCGATGGTTGGACTGGTCATGGCGGAAATACCATCGTAGCACACCAGTACCGGAGTTGATGACTAAAACGGAGCTTCGCCAGGGTAAGGCAACTTCCTTTTCCACTCACACGCTCCTTGAGATGCTGACCGGATGCCGAGCAGCCCATTGGTCGTTCAGCAGGCCGCACCGCCAGCTTAGGCGAGCCAGGTTCGCCGGACTCGTTTCAGGCGATAAGACGGAATTCGACGGAGGAGGCAACTTCCGCAAATAGAATAGAACAAATGGTTGACAGTACGCGCGTTCTGTTTTATCCTTCGCGGAAAGGCGTTCCGCTCACCTACGAGGAGGACGATATGAATCCCCCAAGCACAGCCAGGGCTATACAGATGATCATGCCAGGGATGGACGATACCACCCCTTTTCAATCGGCGATTAGCGGTGGCCCCCTGAGTCCCGGGGTCGAGGTGACGTATAGGGGACACATTAAGGGTGGGCCCAGCTTTGGCGCCACCGGCGTTGTCCAGGAGATACGCGGCAGGCGTGTTGTGGTCAACCTTCAGGGATGGGGTGTCTGGCATATCCCATTCTATTTTCTCTCGACAAGTCTCAAAGCCGCATAGATAAGGAGTACGACATGCTTAACTCACTGAAGAACCTGTTCAATGGTGACGGAACCGGTACGGCAGGAAGATACGGAACATCGGGAGGAGTCGACAGTGGACTGAAGAAGGGCTTCGACCTGTCACGCGCCGCCGCAAAGGGCGACGTACGGGTGAAAGTCGTGGGTGTAGGAGGAGCAGGAGGCAACGCGGTCGCTCGGATGGCCAACGCAGGACTACAGGGCGTCGAGTTCCTGGCCATCAACACAGACATCCAGGCGCTGAGGCGGCTCAGGCGCCTACCCACCTATGCCATCGGACCCATCACCACCAACGGGATGGGATCAGGAGGGAGTCCCGACCTGGGGCGCAAGGCCATCCGGGAAAACGAGGATCACATTGGAGAACTCCTGGCAGGATCGGATATGGTATTCGTGACCGCCGGTATGGGCGGTGGCACGGGTACCGGCGCGGCTCCTATCGCTGCAGAAATAGCCAGGCGACAGGGCGCTCTCACCGTCGGCGTCGTCACCCGTCCCTTCTCCTTTGAGGGGGAGGCCCGAACGGTCGCGGCCGAAAAGGGGCTCAAGCAACTGGAGCGAAAGGTCGATACCCTAATCACCATCGAGAACGACAGGCTGCTCTCATCGTTGGACGGCGAGATATCGCTGGAACACGGTTTCAGGATGGCAGACGAGGTGCTTCGCCAAGGCGTGGAAGGGATATCAGAGATCATCACCGTTCCCGGCACCATTAACGTCGACTTTGCGGACGTCAAGTCGGTCATGATGAACCGTGGCGCGTCGTTCATGGCGCTGGGTGAAGGCAAGGGAAAGACCGCAGCGAAGGACGCCGTAGAAGCTGCCCTATCCAATCCCATGTTCACCGCACCGATTGAGGGGGCCCGGGGCATCCTGTTCAACGTGCGGGGAGGCCCGGACTTCTCCATCGGGCAGGTACACGAAATCGCGGACATGATCGAGGGAGCGAGCAAAACGCAGACCCAAGTAGTGTTTGGGGTCGTACAGGACCCGAAGTGGAAGAAGCGGGTGCGGGTGACCTTGGTGGCAACGGGCATCCCTGCCCGCGAGAGCCAAGCAGCCGAGACGGACCAAATCCTGGCCCCAGAACTTGACAGCCTTGTAAATAAGGAGACTGCCGCCGTTGGCCTACCCTACACGAACGGGTATCACGAGCCCACATTCCCCAATATGACGAGGGTCGCCTAGATTCTAGACGATCCTTCAGTCCGTGTCGGATCCGCTACGTTCGCTCTTGAGGAACTCCTCCAGGTCTCTGATCACCTCGTCCGGACTAGGCACATCGTCCGGCAAGGGCTTGGGCGCTTGAGAGGCGTCAAAAGCCTCTTCGAGGCGACGGACATACTCAACTATTTCGGCATTGTCGGCAATGGACTCGGTGGCCTTCTGTTCAAACCGCTCGCCGGCTCGACGCAGGTCTTCGAGGTCCAGATGAATGTCAAAGAGTCGCCGAACTTTCTCCAAGAGAGTATGGCTAAGCTTCGGGTTTGGCATTGAGGGAAGGTAGTGGGGACCGTGTCCCCATAGGCTCACGTGGTCGAGACCGTGCTGCCTGCATGCGTCGGCCAGCACCGTGTGGATTGCGGTCGGACCCTGATAGGGGGAGCTAAAGGCTCCTACGGCCTTTGCCCGGAATTCGAGCTTTTCTCTTGAACTGACTACAGAGGTCACGGGGAAGGACCTCGTATGAGGGACGGTGTTGAAGAGCGAACCCAGGGTGACCATCAGCTCGACACCGAAGCGATCGGCGATGGCGATTATGGTCTCGCAGTAGGTCTTCCACTTGAGATTCGGCTCGATACCGGAAAAGAGGAGAATTCCCGGCGAACCGTCATCCGGGACATGGGCGTAGAAGTCGTTGGAGGGCCATGAGATGTATCGCTCGCCATCGTCGTCCAAGAGGGTGCGAGGTCGGGTGGAGGTGAAGTCGTAGAACTCCTCCGGCGCGACCTCCGCGACCTTCTTCGATTCGAGGGTACGATTGAGGTAGCGGATGGCCCGTGTGGTCGCCTCCGCAGCGTCGGCCCAACCGCCAAACGCGGCGACCATATAGGGAAGCGGCTGCTTCGGAATCTCATGAATTCGCAAATAGTCCATTTCCGATCCTTTGCCCTACCCTTCCATCTGAGGATATCACCAGTCTCGGCGGTGGCTCAACCGTCTCGCGGAGGGTAGAATGCGCGCTCATCGGAGAATGGACTACCGAGGTGTCTAAAATTACAGAACCCGTCATGTTCGACAGCGTTGCCTTCGCTTGGGTAGCGGCCAACGGGACGAAGAGCTGGTCGTTTGCCGAGATCACGGACGCGAACGGCGAAACGGTGACGGTCGAGTGCCTGGGGGTGAGGCCGGAGGATAGGAGCCATGTCGTGCTAACCGAATTGGTAGAGAAGCTGCGTGGCGTACCTGTCCACAGTGACGAGGGAATAGAACAGTCACTGGGGCTAACGAAGGTGGAGGCCAAGGCGAATTCACGAGCGGTCAGCGCACTTGCCACGGCGGTTGTGGAGTTCCAGTGCCAGTACTCCGGTTGGAGTATGACCGAGGCGCTCGGCGGGGAGCCGAAGGAACGGCAACTGCTGTATGCAAACCTCAATCGGTACCTGCGGGACGTGAAGAAGAGCCGAACGCCTGCGGACTTTGGGGAGGCGGCGGAGGGGGCAGTCCGAGAGGGGTTCACCATTCTGAAGACCGACCCGTTTGACGAGGTACGGCCGACTCACACAGTGGTTGAGGTCTTTGACGTGGCGTCGGTGAGCCTGGAACGGCTCGGCGCGATGAGGTCGGCGGCCGGGGCCGATGTTTCTCTGCAGGTGGACTGTCACGGGGCGTTCAATGTCGAGACGGCCATTGCGATCGCGCCGGAGTTGGAGAGGCTGGGTGTCACGTGGTTCGAGGACCCTATCCGCAGGACCCGGGGCAGTGACGAGCTGCGCAGGGTCGCAAATGGGGTCGGCATTCCCCTGGCGGCGGGCGGAGATGACTACGGTGAGGAGTCAATTGCCGAGCTTGTGGAGGCGGGCGTGAGATATACGATGCAGGATGTCATGCGCTGCGGAGGGGTTGGGACGGCGGCTCGAGCCGGGCAGGCGGGCGCGAGGCGTGGAGCGCGGATTTCGTGCCACAGTCCGTTCGGTCCGCTGTCGAACCTGGCCAGCGCTCACGTCCACGCGGCAACTCCGAATCCTCATGCGCTTGAACACGCGTTGTGGGAGAACGACTGGCGGGCAGAGCTGGTCGATCCTCCGGAGGTCGTAGAGAACGGGCATCTCGTGTTCCCCGGCGGCGTCGGCACGGGGGCGACGATCAATTGGAAGACGCTCGAACGGGTCGGCGGCGTTCGCTGGACGCCATAGTCACTTGACGGCCAGCATCTCGTAGGCCAGGGCGAGCATTATCTTGGTGCTGGTGACGAGGGTGCGTATGCTGACGGACTCGTCGGTGCCGTGGACGTTGTTCTCCAGGGGGTTATCCTCCGGGTGTGTGCCGTCAAAGCCGTAGGTGACAACACCGAGGGGTCGCGTGAAACGGGAGTCGGTGAACCCCACGCACAGGCCCGGTATCCACTCAATCGAGCGACCGCCGAGGACGTATTCGGTTACGTTCTGGATGTGCTGCATGAACTCGGTGTCGGGCGACGACGAGTTCGGGACGGCCATGTAGTCGATGTCGACGCTGACCCCGGGAATGCCATCGAAGAGGCGGTTTAGTTCGGCGCGGACGTACTCATCGTCCTGGTGCGGGAGGGTGCGGACGTCGCAGGTGATGTTGATCGATTCGGGCACGCTGTTCGATTTGATACCGCCGCCGATGATGGTGGGCGTGAGCGTCATGCGCGAGGCCGCGCGGAGGGTGGTGGCCATGCGGGGATCGCGGGTCTCGAACTCTTCGATGATCGAGTCGATGTTGGCGGGTGAGGGTATGTCCTCGATGGCGAACTTGGACAGGTGCCGGAAGATGACCGCGGACGTGTCCCGCTCGGGCTCATAGCTTTCGATTCTGTTGAGTACCTGCGCCACCCGGTAGAGGGCGTTGGTGCCCATCCAGGGGACGGAGGCGTGGGCGCTCGTGCCCTTCACTTCAATCTCGATCTGGAGGCGACCCTTCTCGCCGAGGTTGACGATGTATGCCAGGTTGCCGGCGGCGTCCGCAGGCTGGCCGCCACCCTCATTGACCGCGTACGGGGCGGTGATCTTTTCAGGGTGGTTGTCGGCAAGCCAGCCGACGCCGAAGCGTCCGCCGTGCTCCTCATCGGCGGAGAACGAGAGCAGGAGGTCGTCCTTCAGCTCGATGGAGTTCCGGTGGAGGATTCGGCTCGCCATCATCTGAGCCGTCAGGAGGGCCTTGCAGTCAGACGATCCCCTGCCGTATACCCTACCGTCGGCGATGGTGGCGCTGAATGGAGGATAGGTCCACTTGGTCTCATCCTCGACCGGGACCACGTCGAGGTGGGCCATGAACATGAGGCCGGGCGTGCCGGAGAGGCCCTTCAGACTTGCGATGATGTTGCCGCGTCCAGGGGCGGACTCGAGGGTCTCGCTGTCCACTCCGTCCTCCGCAAGCCAGTTGCGGATGTAGTCGCAGACGGCGGTCTCGTTGCCGGTGGGCATGAAGCCCGTATTGACGGATGGGATCCGGACGAGGTCCTGTTCCAGTCTTACGATGTCGTCACGGGCGGCGTCGACCTGGGCAAGCAGTTCATCGAGAGTCGGCATTCTTCGGCCTCCGAGTACGGGTGCGGGTTAATATACTAGTTGCAGCGCCGTTGCATCTAGGGAGGCGTGGGACCTGGCAGTCAGGGGGCGTGATTAGCCGGACATTTCCGGACATTTTCGGTCAATTCTTTCGGCATTACACACTTACAGGCGGGGTGAGTTTGCGAGGAGAGGGAGGCCCACTCTCTGTGTCTGTCCCCCGGCGGGGGAGAGATCGGGATTATTTCCCAGGTGTTACGTCCCCTGCCCTTCGACGGTCTCAGGGCGAACGGGACCTCGCCGGGCGGGCGTATTGAGGACCTCGCCGGTCGGGCGTATTGAGGACCTCGCCGGGCAGGCGTATTGAGGACCTCGCCGGTCGGGCGTATAGAGAACCTCGCTGGTCGGGCAGACCTCGCCGGTCGGGCGTATTGAGAGCCTCGCCGGTCGGGCGTATTGGGCAGGTGCTGGGTTCTGGGTGTTGGTTCTTGGCAGTTAGGTTGTTGCTGGGGGTCTGCCCTTCGACAGGCTCAGGGCGAACGGGTCTTCACTTTTGGCGTTGCGGGAGGCCCCCTCTCTATGTCTCTCCCCCGGCGGAGGAGGGATCGGGATTATTTCCCAGGTGTTACGTCCCCTGCCCTTCGACGGTCTCAGGGCGAACGGGACCTCGCCGGTCGGGCGTATAGAGGATCTCGCCGGTCGGGCGTATTGAGGGCCTCGCCGGCCGGCCGTATTGGGCAGGTGCTGGGTTCTGGGTGTTGGTTCTTGGCAGTTAGGTTGTTGCTGGGGGTCTGCCCTTCGACAGGGTCAGGGCGAACGGGTCTTCACTTTTGGCGTTGCGGGAGGCCCCCTCTCTATGTCTCTCCCCCGGCGGGGGAGGGATCAGAATTGTCGGCAGTGTCTGCCCCCCGGCAGGGGAGAGAATTGTTGGCAGTGTCTGTCCCTCGGCGGGGGAGGGATCGGGATTGTTGGCAGTGTCTCTCCCGGTGAGGGAGAGATCGGAATTGCCAGCATTTTTCCCAAGGGGAGGAGAGGTTATTGGGTTGTGGGTGGATCTGCGAGTGATCGTGTGACTAGCGAGTCGCGTGGGGACCGTTCGTATCATTCTCTTCCTTTGCCAGTTGAGAGAGGTAACGGGCGATGCGCTTGGCATCCTCGGAGAAGTCGAGCTTTGTACTGATGTTCACGGAGGTCTGCGCGGCGCGAAGGCTAATGTAGGGGTCGGGGTTGTCCATAGTCCTGGACAGTACCATCGCGGCCTTCAGGCCGAGTCCACGAAGCTCTGCCGTTGCGATCTCCGCTTCCAACTCCCGGAGTGCCAGGTAGCTGGCCTTGAAGTCGGGTTCGTTCATCCACCTACTAAGGGTCTTTTCCGATACGTTGACGGCAGTGGCGGTGTGCGCAAGTGTGTTACCGGCTGCGAGATGTGGTAGAGCCTGAACCTGCCTGGTCGAGAGGGAGTTATCGGTTGGCCTTACGTTTGGTGACATTCTTACGATCCTTTTGGCCCTCAGAGTTTTGCGGGCGGGGGGAAGTCACCAGCAGAGGGTCTGGATCGAGTGTAGCACGTGTGTTCTGTTTTGTCCAATTCGGGGGATTGGGAGGGCCTCGCCGGTCGGGCGGACCTCGCCGGTCGGGCGTAAGGGGTGGGGGGGGGGATTCCCACGCGCGGGAATGACGGGTGGGGGGATAGCTGGTCGTTGGTTTCCTGGGTGTTGGGATCTGCCCTTCGACAGGCTCAGGGCGAACGGGGATTTGTTTGTGGCGTTGCGGGAGGTGGCGGTGGGTTGGATATGAGAAAGAAATAGGGGCGGGTCGTAAACCGCCCCTATTCTCTGTTGCACAAGTCCGGAATTCGTATGTCTGTGGTTGAATTCCTATTCCCAGTAGTCGGGGTCGAGGAAGTGGACGCTCGTGTATTTCTTGGACCGATTACCCTGGTTGCTTATGTTGTCGATGCCATCTTCGAAGTAGAAGGCCTCTTTGGTGCCACCGAAGCCGGACGGGAAGTGATTCTTTGGCGTGTTCCGAACGTTGTTGCGTCTCATGCGCATGCCACGGAAGATGCCTGTAAAGGCCAACCCGCCGATGTGGTACTTGCTCTCGGCGATCGTGCGGTAAATCTCCTTGCCAAGTTCGATGCGTTCGCTGCTAAACTGGGCGATTCTTCGTCCTTCGGTCCAAAGATCCTGCATGTGCCTGAGCTTCCCACTCGTATCCGCGGGGAAGGTATCTGCGGGCGCTTGAGGCAGGAAGTCCGGACTGGGGCCGATCGACATCCCCTCTCGGAAATTCGTCTGGTAGGCCTCACCGATAGTGGGTGCAAGCTGATTGCCCCTGACGAGCGGCACCAGGCGAGTCCATGCGACCTGCCAGGGGTTATCGCCATAGCTCGAAGAGAGCATGACGAAGTACTGCTTGTTTCGTTCCGCGGCCCTGTATGCGCGCGCGCCCTCACGGATGGTGAGCTTGATGCCTATCTTCCTCCAGTCCGCCCGGAGAAGCTCGATGATTGAGAAGTGCTGGTCGTAGGCCTCAAAGTAGAGGGTCAGCGGCCCTGTGCCGTCCTTCCTATCGACGTAGCCGTCGCCGTCGCCGTCGGTATAGCCAAGTCCGGCGAGAAGCTGTTTGGCCTTTTCGATGTCGTGGCCGAGATCCAGTTTCGCCCATTCCTCACCGGGGTAGTAGGGTGTTGTCGGATGGGGAGTCCAGTTCTGTGGAGAGCCGAGGCCGGCAAGGACGGTCTCGTTGGTGGTGTCCCTGTTCCAACCGTAGGACAGCGCGAGCCGGAAGTCGTGGGTCCGCATGGCCTCGCCGAGCTCGGGGTCCTCGTTGTACTCCTGGTTGACGAGAACCGTCGTGTCACCGCCAGCGGCGGCGCGATAGATTTCCAGGCTGTAGTCACCCTTCTGTGCGTTGGCGAGATAGAGGGGCACTTCCTGGAGGATGAGATCACCGCTGCCGAGGTCACATTCTCCGGCCATGCAGCGGAACACGGCGACCTCGCGGCTCTCGACCTGGTAGGAGACGACTCCGTCCATGTAGGGAAGCTGGTTGCCGAGGGGGTCGACGCCCATAAAGTAATGGTTGCGGTCGTACTCGTTCCTCCCGTCCGAGAGCTCGGTCGTGACATAGCCGCCCGGCCAAGGGGCATAGTGATCGCCATCGTAGATGTACTCAGGATCGAACTCGGTGGGTACGGGTTTCGACTGGACGCCGAGGAAGTGACGCTTCTGCTGCATCTCCTCCATAAGTCCCTTCCAGGTATCCCGGGAGTAGAAGCGCATAAGCTGGCGGATTTCGTCCTCGTCGCCATATTTCGGATGGTATCGCTTGTAGACGTGAGCGGCCGAGTAGAAGCAGGGGTTCCCGCCCTGGCACGACTTTGTGCCGCTGTATATCGCACCACTCTTGGACTCGATCAGGGTGTACGTCGGGCTGTCGAAGGTGAGGGTCCAGTTGAGGTCGTCGATCACATTGAATTTAGGCCCGTTGCCGGTAATGGGGTTGACGAGGGTAAGCGGAAGGCGCGGAATGTACTCGCGGTTCAGGTTGAGTTCCTCCCACGCGAACCGGAAGTCCTCCATGGTAAGGGGATACCCATCCGACCATCGGGCGCCCCTGCGGAGGGTGAATTGGTAGGTCCTGCCGTCGGCGCTCAGTTTCATGTCCTTGCAGATGGCGACTACCCGGCCGATGCCGTCCGCGTCACGGCGGAAGCAGCCGGTGGTGGTCAGCGAGTCGATCCTGCCGGGGATGCTGCCGGTCAGGCGCATGGTGCCGCCGTAGATGCCGACTTCGTTATCGAGAAGGACTACGAGAACGTCTTCCTGTATGGGGAGGCGTTCCTCGACGGGGAGAATCTTGCCTTCCTTCACGAGTTCCGCTGAGAAGGGGGACTCGTTGAATCTCGTAGGGATGGGTCCGTCCCATGCGTAGGTGGGATATCCTCCCGGCGGAATCTTGGGGGCGATATACGTCCCGTCGTCGAGCATGGTCGGCGGTGGAAGGTCGCCCCGGTCTACGGTGGTCTTAGTGAACCCCTCCGGTTCGGACGCTCCTCCACAAGCGAAGCCCACGATGGCCACGATAGCGGCGGCGAAGAGAAGGCCGGTGGTCTGAATGACGATAGTCGGCCGCATTGATTTTCCTCCAGTGGAGAGCAGGCTCTCCGAAAGCGGGCCGCGCGAGTTGCGCAACCCAGTACCTTATTGTCTCGTAGCTCTAAGTATAGACGGCTTGTTCACCTGTGCGGAGCACTATGCACCATTAGTAATTGTTCAGTCTTGGTGAGATGAATCACGAAGACCCCCCTCTCTGTATCTCTCCCCCGGCGGGGGAGAGATTGTAGATTCTTCGTCGCTGCGCTCCCCAGAATGACAGCGAGAGAACTTTTCGTGCAATCTCACCAACTCTGAACAGTTGCCACCATTATTCTTTCTCGAATACCTGAATCAACCCTTCCATACCCGGGTTGAGCTTGTCGTAGTACTCGAACTTGCCGACCCTAGGGAACAGAATGTACCCAGTACGCCGCCCCTCTTCGATTGGACCGGTATCGAATGCACCGTTCTTGGCCGTTACGGAGTGGGCTATGTCACCGAGGTTGCGCCACCGTATTCGGTTGCCTACATAGATGTTGATGTCCGGATGGTCGCCGTCGTAGATGTCCGCAGTCACATCATCGGAGGACGGCGTTGGGGTCGGGCGAGCCTCGATGTCCCCGCCTGAACCGTTGCCACAGGCGAGAGAGGCCAGCGCAAGCAGTGGAACGGCAAGCAATAACAGGATAGCACGACCTACCATTCAAGCACCTTCGTGGGCGACACGCTAATGGCCTACGTCAGACGACATACGAGTCGTATTTTAGGAAGATATGAACAGATATGTCAATCAAACTCGAGTTGGGCCCTTAGAAAAAAGCGTCGGGCTGCTGGTCGCTTTGGGATATAATGAATGCCGTCGTCCTGGACAGGCGTCGGGGACGGCGTGCTGATATGCTTACGACGCCAATGAACTTGCGATGGGACGGAGCTATGAAACGACAGGTCATCAAGATTTCTCTTACTGTTCTCACTCTGGCGATAGTTGGGCTTCTCGCGTCCGCCTGCGGCGAGGCGACGAGCGAGGTGATCGGTATCCTGAAGAGCAACGGTTTCAACGTGGGACCGGAGAGTGACGAGAGACTGGTGTTCATCGGCGCGCCGCATGATACGAGCGTCAAGGTGAACGGGCGAGATGTTCTCATCTACCGGTTCAACGACCGCGACGATCTCCGCGAGGCCCTAATCGCGATCGACGACATCATCAGGGCCGGAACGGGCTTCTGGGGATATGACGCCGAGAACCCCGGCGCGTCCTATCACGAGCGCGGCCTCTACATCCTCTACTTTGGCGATCACCCCGATGCCGCGAGGATTCGGGAGGTGATGGAAAAGGACATCAAGTACCAGGAGCTCGAGTCGGAGGACGAGTAGCGGGTTTCCGGAAGTGGCCGAATCTGATCCTGGTGAGTTTGACGACCTTATTGAGCATTTGCCCTTCGACAGGCTCAGGGTAAAAGGGTCTTTCTCTGAGGCTCAGAGCGTGACGAGTATTCGGTGCGGGGATAACGAATTTCTCTCCAGGACACCCACTCAAGCCGGCTTTCTGGCAACGTAGATGATGTTGAAGGGTACCTTACTCATCCGCTGATAGTCGGACTCCCAGGTTGATCCACGGTACGGGATTTTGGCCTTCTCGGCGTCGGACATCCGATGGATGGGATACGGGACAGGCTCCAGGATTCGCTCGACGGAGAAGCCGACGCCGGTGAGGGTGGAGAACATCTCCTCGACGGTGCGGAAGAAGGTGAGTCCACGTTGTCCGTCCGTTTCGGCCACGTCGTGCCAGACCTCGACCGGCATGTTGAAGTAGTTTTCCACGAGAAGGGCGTTCCGGCTCTCGTCCCACTCGAACGCCGCGAGCGGGTGGACGGTCGAGATCACGGCGAAGCCCCCGGGGCTGAGGACGCGATACCACTCTCGCAGACTCGCTTCGATATCGGCGACAAATTCGATGCCGTTCGACGAGAGGATGATGTCGAACGACTCGTCGGGAAACATGGTGAGGCGCTGGATGTCGGCCTGGATGAGGGATACGACGGCGCCTTTGCAAGTCACGAGGCGGCGGGCGTGGGCCAGTTGATTGGCCGAGAGATCGACGGCGGTGACGGAGGCGCCCCACCCCGCCAGAGCGATGGAGTTCTGGGCGGCTCCACAGGCGAGTTCGAGGGCGCGTTTGTCACGGACGTTTCCGAGGAGGCGGAGTTCCTTCTCGCCGGGAATGAGGGGGCCGTAGTGAACGTCGTCAGTGGAGATGATGGCGTGGCGCTGGTAGCGGTCAGACATCTGGTCCCAGCCGGACATGACGGCGCGCTTCAGGGGGAGGTCAGTCAAGGGTGGAACCGGGAAGGAGTCAATGTTGGTGGCCCCAACGGAATTCGAATCCGTGTTTCCGGCTTGAAAGGCCAGCGTCCTAGTCCTCTAGACGATGGGGCCACGTCTTGACCTGCGAGTGTGATCTCGAGGCCGTTATCGGTCTTGAAACCGCGGTGAGACGTGGAAGTCCCAACGCCGACCAACAGTAGTATTGTACCAACTTATCCGGCTGTCGCCACGTTTTTCGCGTGACGGGACTGTTCAGTCTTGGTGAGTTGAGTCGCGAAGACCCTCTCTCTAGTATCTCTCCCCGGCGGGGGAGAGATTTATTTTCTTCGTCGATAAGCTCCTCAGAATGACAGCGAGAGAACAATTCGCGCAATCTCACCAACTCTGAACAGTTGCATGCGACGGGATTGAGGAAATCACGCAGGAGATGTTTGGCCGGCTGGAATTCGTGAAGGGCGCACGGGTACGGAGAGGCGCCGTGGGACGCTAGGCCTCTTCGGGCTCGGCGGGCGTGTTTTTCTCGCAGTGGATCGCGTCGCGGTCGCCGAGGGTAGTCTGTCGCTGAAGGTCGTCCGCTTCGACGTCGAAGCACTGTGACGGGTCCTTGTTTTCCTGCCGGGACAGCCAGGGGAGACAGTATTTGGGGGGCAGGTTCTTGATGGTCGGCTGGCACACCAGGAATTGGAAGAGCTTCCACTCGGGATGCTCGTATACGTAGCTGAGCTTGAACGGGACGGGTTTAGGCTCCACCGGGTAGAATCCCCGGAGGACCATGACGTCCTCAATGGTGGTGAAGTCTTCTTCGTCAATACCGAGGCCCACGTCCTCGAAGGTGGGCAATTCAAGGTAAACGGGAGCGAGTGTCTCAATTCCCGTCAGGTCAACATCAGCATCGATATACGGCTGGTAGGCGACCTGGATACGTTCGAGCGTGATGCCGATGGTGAAAGAGTCGGACATGAAATTGTAGAAGGATGCCATGTCGCCGGCCTCGATCGACTCACGGAAGACCATGATAGTCTCGCCCGTGAGCTGGTTGAGGTCTTCGCGGAATGGGATCTGCTTGAACCATGCGCCCGGCCCGACGTTGGCGCGGTCGTCGCCGACGAAGGCGTTGATCTTCCAGTCGCCCTCCTCGCGGACGACATCGACCGTGAACTTGACGTCCTGACCTCCGAGGTCGATGAGGGTGCCACGGATTCGAGAGCGATTGCTGAGTTCGAGGGTGCGGTCTCTCCAGACATCCAGCCGGTAGGTGAGGGGGAGTCCGACCAGCTCCATCATCTTGTCGAACTCTTCGGGGGTCTGAAGGGCGCGGAAGTGTGCGGTCGTGTTGGCGCTATAGGCCTCGGCCGTGTTCCTCTCATGGAGGAGATGGAGGAATTGCTCCGCCACTCCCGCGGAGTCGTTGGTGTCGAAGGCGACCCAGGTGAACATCGTTGTCGAGCACGCGCCGACGGCCAGAAAGACCACGATCAGCGCTCGGAGGATAATTTTTTTCTTTCTCAACGTGGTCCTTTGTGCTCAGTCTTCGTTTGGGCAACCCTTCGAAATGCTCAGGGCAAATGGGTTGTGCTATCTATTTACACCCATTTTGCGATTATATCAAGGATAGAGGGCTAGTTCCTCCAGGCCAAGCTGCTCGGGCATCCCGAACATGATGTTCATATTCTGCACAGCCTGTCCGGCAGCGCCCTTGACGAGGTTGTCGATGCAGCCGACGGCGATGAGGCGTCCGGTGGTCTGGTCGACGGTGGGGAAGATGCGACAGTCATTGTTGCCGAGGGTCTGCTTGGTTGCAGGCGGCTCGTCGGTAATGTGGACGAATGGGTGGTCGTCGTAGTAGTCGCGGTAGAGGTCCGTGAGACGGGCCTGTCCTTTGGGGCCTGAGAATGACTCCCCTGCCCTGAGCCTGGCGTAGCAGCTTGCGAGGATGCCGCGTGTCATCGGGATGAGGTGAGGGAGGAAGGTAACTTCCACCGGGCCGACACCGTCGAGGCGGCTCAGCTCCTGCCGGATTTCCGGCATGTGGCGATGACCGCCCACCTTGTATGCCTTGACACTCTCGTTCACCTCGGAGAACAGGAATCCAACGTCAACGCTTCTGCCGGCGCCGGAGACGCCGGACTTGGCGTCGACGATGATGTCGGACTCGATGAGCCCCGCGGCGGCGACGGGTGCGAGGCCGAGGATCGAGGGCGTTGGAAAACATCCCGGATTGGCCACGAGGCGCGCTCCGGCGACCTCGTCGCGGTGCAGTTCGGGCAGGCCGTAGACGGCGTCCTCGACGTGTGAGGGGTACGGGTGCTCGCCGTACCAGTCCTCATATTCGCCGAGGTCCTTGAGGCGGTAGTCGGCGCTGATATCGATGGCCCTGACGCCGCTCTCGATGAAAGGGGCGAGTCGCTCGGCGCTGGCCTGGTGCGGCAGTGCTGAGAAGACGACGTCGACGCTCTCGGTCACGTCCTCAGTGATGGTGAGATCGACCGCCGAGAGGTGGGGGAAGACGTCGCCGAGCCTCTGCCCGACGGTGCTACGACCGGTGACCGTTGTGATCTCGGCTTCGGGGTGTCGCGACAGGATGCGGGCAAGCTCGATGCCGGAGTATCCCGTGACGTTGATTATGCCTACTTTCACCTGAAGCCCCCTGGGCAGTCGCGACCGTGGGGAAAGTATACCTGCCACAGGGCGGGTCGCTCAAGGTAAAGGGGGTGACTCCCAGCCCCTACTTCCCTTCTCGTATGAAGTCGGAGACGCGTTCGGCGATGGCGAGGGTGGTGGCGTTGGTGTTGGCGCGGATGCAGTCGGGCATGATGGAGGCGTCGACGACGCGGAGGGCGTCGAGGCCGTGTACGTGTCCGTACTGGTCGACGACTGCCATGTCGTCGGAGGCGGGACCCATCCTGCAGGTGCCGGATACGTGATGGCTGGTGCTGACGGTCCTCTTCATCCATGCGTCGAGGCTGTAGTCGGATTTCAGATCGGCGTCGGTCGGGTCGAAGCGCTCCAGCAGCAATTCCCTGTATTGAGGGTGATTGGCGAGCTCGAGGGAGATGCGGACTCCCTCCCTCATTCGCGAGCGGTCGAACGGTTCGGCCAGGAGGTTGTAGTCCAGCCTGGGCTGGATACGGTAGTCGTCGCACCGGAGCTCAAGACTGCCGGAGCTAACGGCGAGATCGAGGCAGACGACCATGCTGACTCCGAGTTCCGTATGCTCATCGATAACGGGCGGAACGGGAGGCACCACACTGAACGAAGAGGGGTGAATCAGCATATCGTTGCGCAGATGCGACCCAGTGGCCGTGTACCGGAGGGTGGTCTGGATGCCCGCCCTGGAAGTATCGGGGCGATAGTCCTTCCGCGTTCGCCAATCCACCGCCACGTGTGGATGGTCGCGCAGATTGCGTCCAACACCGGGCGTGTCCTGAACGACGTTGACTCCCATCTTGTCCAGGTGACTGGCAGGACCAACGCCCGACAGCATGAGAAGGTGGGGAGAACCGATGGCTCCACCGGCGAGTATGACCTCGTCGGCGTGGTATTCGGCGGCCTGCCCATCGGACTCGACCTCCACGCCGACTGCCCGCCGTCCTTCGAACAGGACTTTCCGTGACTGCGTGAGGGGAGAGATCGTCAGGTTGGGACGGTCGCGGGCAGCATTAAGGTAGCCCATCGCGGTGCTCCACCTGACGCCGTCGATGCTGTTGAGCGGCGTGGGGCCAACCCCCGTGGAGTCGGGGTCGTTGTGGTCGGGACAGTCGGGGAATCCGTAAGCGAGACAGGCAAGGTGAAAGGCCTGCTGGTCCTGATTCAACTGTTCCCTGGAAAACCGCTTCACTGGAATGGGGCCATCCGAGCCGTGGAAGTCTCCGGCGAAGTCGAGGTCGGTCTCAAAGCGGCGGAAGTATGGCAGGAGCTTCTGGAAGCTCCACTCGTCGTTGCCCCTTGCGGCCCAGCCGTCATAGTCCTCCGGCGCGCCGCGAAGGAGTATCTGGGCGTTCACCGCGCTTGATCCGCCGGTCACGCGTCCTCGCGGGACAAGGCGAGCCGGCGCCTCGTCCGTGTACCTTGCGACGAATGCCTGTACGTTCTCGGTGATGTATGAAAAGGGGAACGGTCTGCGAGGGCCGTACCCGTACTTGACTTCGTCGGGCAGGGTGTCCGGGTCGGGGTAGTCCGGCCCAGCCTCGATGAGAAGGACGGAGCGGTCGGCGTCCTCCGTGAGCCGTGCGGCCAGAATGGAGCCGGCAGAACCGGCCCCGACGATTATGGTGTCGTGTGTCTGCACTGTGGTATCCAACCTGAGCATTATGGCAGACTGATCCGAGAGCGCAACAGAGGAGAATGAGATCGATGGACCGCAAGGTCGAGCGGTTTTCTATCGAGACGCTGGGCGAATTGTGGTTGGCGTGGAATCTGGATTCCGGCCTTCGCCGGAATGACGGAGGTGGCGGACGGTGGAACTACTCGTGAAGGATCAGCGTGGTCATTTCCTCCACACGCGTCCGATTCGGCGCAGGAGGTCCCAGTCCAGTTCGGCGCCCAAGCCGGGGGACGAAGTCAGGTACAGCCGACCTCCTGATATGCGTTCGGGTGGGGTGAGCAGCGTCGTTCGCCAGTCGGCTTCGTGGACGGCGTGCTCCAGGGGCATAGCGCCGGGGACGGAGGCGGTGACGTGTGCTCCGATAAGCAGGGAGAGCGGGCCTGAAGGGCTGTGGAGGGATAC
This sequence comes from Dehalococcoidia bacterium, assembly GCA_963662435.1. Lineage (GTDB taxonomy): Bacteria > Chloroflexota > Dehalococcoidia > Lucifugimonadales > VXLM01 > VXLM01. The sequence continues at coordinate 1,718,594 of OY759598.1, forward strand.
ACGGCCACCCGCGTCGATAGAGGCCCTGCCGGAACGGGCGGCCACGGCAGCGCCGCCGCAGAACATGACGTCAGGCATGATGACCGAAACCGCGTCCATGGCTATCAGGTCGGCGAATATTTCCTCGCCGTAGCCCATCTCGCCACCTGCCACGGCCATCGGCACGCGGTCGGCGATTCGGGCGGAGCTTTCGGGGTCTGTATTCGGGCGAACGGGCTCCTCAAACCAAGATACGCCTAGTTCAGCAAGGTCCCCGGCGATTGTCACTGCCGACTTGACGTCGAATCGCCCGTGACAGTCGACCATGAGGGTTACGCCGCCCCCCACTGCATCCCTGATTGCAGCGACACGTTGGATGCCTGCGTGGGCATTCTGGGCGGCTTCGGCGGAGTCTCCGCCTGGCGAAACCTCGTCGAACGGGGCGCACTTAACGGCATTGAACCCCTCCCCCACTGCACGTTCGGCGGCCTTCGCGAAGTCGGCAAGTTTGCGCTCGGTTGCGAATAGGCCCCGGTTGATGTTCGCGTAGAGCGGGACGCTGTCGGCCGGATCTCCGCTTAGAGCCTCAGTGAGGGTTATCCCGTCCTCGATGGCCTGAATTATCGAGATTCCGGTTCGCAGTGCGCTCACGGCGGTGGCCAGTGACAGGTCGCCGTTCAAGCGGTGGTCGTCCAAGTTCAAGATGCGGGGAACGTCGGTCTCGGAGTCTATGGATTTGCCGTCCAGAAACTCCAGCTGCCCCGCAATGAGGGAGGCGACATCCCCGGGGCCGGTAATCTCAACGTCGGCGTAGGCGCCATTTTGGGCGCGAAGGCGGGCGAATGTCCATTCCGTCCACGGCGTTACTTCTACTACCGCGAACTCCGCGCACTCGAAGCGCACGGGCATGTCTAGGCCTGACCTCGCCTCAATACCCTACCCGGCCTCGCGCCGGTGTGCACTCCCTCATCGACGACCGGCACGCCCTTGACGAGTACGTAGGGTATACCTTCGGCGTACTGGTGCGGGTCTTCCCACGTGGACCTGTCGATGACCGTGTCGGGATCGAAGACCGCGAGGTCGGCGGTAAGGCCTTCCCTTATGAGGCCGCGGTCCTTCAGATGCAGGCGCTCGGCGGGGAAGCCGGTCATCTTGTAAATGGCGTTCTCCAGGGTCAGGACGGCGGGCTGTTCCCGGACGTAGCGGCCGAGTATGCGTGGGTAGGTGCCATAGAAGCGTGGATGCGGGAGGGCGTTCTTGTACGGGCCGTACGGGGACACCGCCCTGCCGTCGGAGCCGATCATTGCGAGATCGTGGCCCATGAAGTAGCGGACATCATCCTCCACGCGGTTGTGAACACGGGTCGGGACGGAGCCATTCTCCTCGTGCAGCATTTGCAGGACGGCCTCTGCCGGCTCGACGCCTCGTTCCTCCGCGATCTCCAAGACGTTCATGCCTACGCAATGACGGTTAGCATCAGATTCGATATAGGAGACGTACCACGTCTCCCATTGCGGCGACAGACCTCCGAGTCCGGCTCTGACTTCGTCTCGAATCTGCGTCCTCGTTTCCGGGTCGCTGAGGCGGGCCATGAAGTTCGCGATGCCGCCTTCCTGCGCCCAGAGGGGGACGAGCTGGTTGTAGCCCGCACCGGCGGCGGTGTAGGGATACATGTCGTAGGTAACATCCAGTCCGCCCTCGCGCGCCTTTACGAAAGGTTCCGTCAGCGTCTCGCCCTGACCGTACACGCGACGGTCGGTTATGGCCAGATGAGAGAACTGCACGGGTATGTCGGCACGCTGTCCTATCTCAACGGCCTCATTGATGGCCGACATGTGGAGTCCGTTGCCCACCCTTGCGTGGGTGGCGTAGAAGGCCCCCTCGTAGTGACGGATCGAAGCGCAGAGCTCGACGATGTCGTCGGTGGTGCCGTACGCCGAAGGAGCGACGGAGAGTCCTGTCGACAGCGAGAACGCGCCCATCTCCATGGCTTCGGCAGCGAGGCGCTTCATTTCGCGGAACTCGTCCGGGGTTGCGGGCCTGTCCTCAACTGCGCCGGACGAAATCTGGAGGCCGGAGTGTCCAAGCTGCGGGGCTACGTTTATGCTTATCCCGTTGGACTCCATCGCATTGGCCCAGTCGTCGAGGGAATACCACTCCCACTTGACGTTGCCGATGAGAGTCCTGCCAATGTTTTTCTGCAACGCCTCGGGGCCACCCTTCCCGGCAGGCCAGGGGGTGTAGCTGCAGTTTCCGGTGACCTCGGTGGTCACGCCCTGGTGGGCCTTGCTCTCGCCGCCGGGGTCGTCGAGCAGGGTGATGTCGGAGTGCGAATGCATGTCGATGAAGCCCGGAGCCACGACGTGGCCCGTGGCGTCGATGCGACGCGACGTTTCGGCGTGGGCGAGTGCGCCGATGGCCTCGATGCGGCCGTTGGTGATGCCGACGTCGGCATTGAAGCGTGGCTCGCCGGTGCCGTCCACGACTGTGCCGTTTTGTATGAGGGTGTCGAATGCCATGGGGGGCCTCCTATGGGGCGTAGGTTGTTCTGCAGATACGTCGCGCATGCCATGGGCGGGTTTGAAACCATCTGCTCCAACTAATTCACTTTCGGGGTATTTGCGGGACGTTTGAAGCATTTGCGGTTAGCGTATCTAGGGGTGCGTGTGAGCACAAGTTCAGGTGGTGCAGGCAGTATTGTCTCGTCGGGTATGTTTGGGGTGTGAATGCGGGTTCTGCGGGAAGGTCGAATGAAGCCTAGATCACGCCCTCGCTCCACGAATATCTTCACGGGATCCCTGCCTTCATAGGCATACTGTGGCGCATACTCAACCAACAGGCTGATGGACACCTCGAACGGGTCCACCCCGGCTCTGTGAGCTATCTCAAGCCTCAGCGACTGCAGGATTTGCGAGATAATCAACGTCGCCCATATCTGCTGGTAAATCACCACATGCTTGGAAGACCACAGAAGGCGCAGCTTCAGATGTTGCTTGATCAGCTTGAACGCCATCTCGATGTCCCACCTGCGAGCGTAGACCTCGGCCATCGATGAGATCGGGAACGTATGTGGCTCAAGAACGTTGGTGATGTAGCGTCGCATGGTACTGCCCTGTCTGAAGGTCACCAGCCGAACGGCGTATTTGGCCCGATCAGCGCGGTAGGCTCCCAGCCACACAATGCCGTCAAACACCTCGCCCCTCTGATAGAAGGTGTGTACGACCTTGTAGCTGGTCTTTGCTCTCAATCTGCTCAGCCAATAGACATCCCTTTCTGTGAGCCAGTCAAACCAGGCGAAGCCGAAGTAACCAAGGTCTGCCAACACCAGTGTTCCGGCTGGCAGGTCTTGTGCCAACTCCCGTGCCGACACCTTCTCGTTCTGTTGGGGATTCGGATGAAGCTTGACGGTCCGCCACTGCTGTCGTCTCACGTCGAACACGCCTGCCAGCTTGCCAGGCAGCAGACGAGTGTCGCCTTTGGGGATTCTTCTCAGAGGAGGAAGCCTTCTCGACATGGCGTCCAGGGTACTTTCGTCTATGGAGACCACCTGCTTGGCGAACGGCGCCAGTTGCTCAGATGCCAAACCCTGTAATCGTTCTGTCAATACGCTGCTGATGTGCTTGAAGAGTCTCTCGAACGGCTCAGGTCCCGCGTCGTGGAGCCGTTTGTAGACCGCTTGGTCGGTAACGGGAAATCGGGGGAAGAACCACAGTCCGTGCTCGGAGATAAGACGCCATACGGCCAGTTGGCTTTCAAAGCCTCTCAAGACACAGACCAGCAGTCCGGCCCACAGAGCCATGGCAGGCAGAATGCGGGGCCTGCCAGGGCCCTTGTCGTTGTGATCTGGCTCCATGTCCTCCAAACACTGCTGGAGAAACTCCTCTATATTCCCGACCGTGTCTGGGTCGTCGTCGGTCTTGGTCGACATTACGAAGCTCCTCCTGGCGAGTAGTCATATCCTTTTACTACTCAGAGGAGTACTATCCAAAGGCAAAAACGGTAATTAGTTGGAGCAATTGGTTTGAAACCCTCCCCTACCGAGATTTGCCCGACCTTCATTGCTTGTAGCGCTATCAGGGGCCATTCACCCTCTCCCCAACCCTCTCCCGCGAACGAGAGAGGGGGTTAGGGGAAGGTCTTGGTAAGCGGGGAGTCCAACATCCCCAAAGCGCCTATGCGAAGATTCCGAGTGGGTTGAGGGAGCGCGGAACGTCGGTGACGTCCATCTCTTCCTTCTTCTTCATGTAGTTGATGACGGCGTAGGTGAGCGGTGTGGCGACGGTCTCGTAGAGGATCTTTGTGATCCACTGAGCGACCGCGGCCTGGAGGAGTCCCTGTGCGCTCCAGTCGCTGCCGATGCCGAATGCGATGTAGATGAAGATGAAGGAGTCGAGCCCCTGCCCCACTACGGTCGAGCCGATGGTCCGGACGAAGAGCTTTCGCCCTTGCATCTTGAACTTGAGCAGGGCCAGCACCGTGGAGTTGGAGAACTCCCCAATGAGGTAGGCGATGAAGGATGCCACGAGAATCCAGGGCACCTGGCCGAGGATGGTGTCGTAAGCTTCCTGGTCTCCCCAGAATCCGGCGGCGGGAATGAGGCCGCCGAGCCAGAGGGCGATGACCACCAGAAGGTTGGCCCCGAATCCCAACCAGATGACTCCGCGGGCTATTCGGAAGCCGTATACCTCGGTCAGTACGTCTCCAACGATGTAGCTGATGGGAAAGATGATGATCGAGGCCGGAATAACTACCGACTTGCTGCCGATAAACTCGAACGGCAGGTTAATGAGTTCTATGGGCTTCACCGCTATGATGTTGGACGTTATCAAAACGGCAACGAATACGGTGACGACGATGATGAATGTGCCGGTGAATCGCATACTTGCTCCTTTCCAACTTCAATAAGTAGGGGCGCTTTCTTAGGAGGTGCCAAAGGCGAGTGGTCTTAGCTCAATTCGCTCTCACCTCCCTCCAGAACGCAGACATCCCGAAGGTTCCGATACGCGCCGTCGTAGTCCATGCCGTAGCCGACTACGAACACGTCCGGCACCTCGAACCCGACGTACGTCGCATCGACGTCATGGGTCCGGCGTGAGGGCTTGTCCAGCAGCGCGCAAATGTTGACCGACTCCGCGCCCAGTTCCAGCAGCCTCTCGCCCAATACCGCGCATGTCGCCCCGGTATCTACGATGCCCTCGACAATCAGGACTTGCCGACCCTCGATCCGGTCACGGAGAGGCAGCCAGCTGACGGTCACCTCGCCTCCCTCGGTCCCGTCATACCTTCGCATCCGCACCGTCGTCACATCCACCGGCTGCGCGAAGGCCCTCATCAAGTCCGACAGGAAGCAGACCGCCCCATCCATCGCGCCGACCAAGATCAGCCTTGAAAGATTGTGGTTCTCGCTGACCTTGCCCGCAAGTCTTTCAACCGCGTGGGCTATCTCCCGTTCGGAGATCAGAACGTCGCCCAGGTGCATAGTCCTCTCTCAGAGTCCGGTCGGGGTGTCGCGGCATTGTATAGTCCAAAATCGGGTAGGACAAGAGCAAGTCTAGTACAAGGTTGGGACGTGTTTAGGACATTTTGAGCGGGGTGCGAAAACGCTCAGATGGAAAGGAGGCTGGGCGACAAAACGATGAGGACGAGTGTGATCGAAACCCGCCGCCCTACCCGCGCCGACCGAACTCCTCCTCGAGGCGTGCTTGGCTGAGGTGGATCATGGTTGGGCGGCCATGGGGGCAGGTGTGGGGCTGGCTGCACTGCTCAAGCTGACGGACGAGCTCTTCGGTCTCGCGCAGGCTGAGGACCTTGCCCGCCCGGATGGCGCCGTGGCAGGCGAGAGAGTAGGCGGCGCGTTCCTCCCATGACTCGTATCCCCCGCCCTCGGCCATGAGGTCGAGGACATCGCGCAATGCGCCGGGCGGGTCCTCGGCCACGAGGAGAGCGGGAACACCCCGTAGGATGAACGTGGTACCGCCGAACTCCTCGAATTCGAAGCCGAGGCCGTTGACGCTGGGACGGTGCGCCTCGACGATCTCGACCTGCTCGGGCGTAAGGTCGACGGTGGCGGGTTCCATGAGGCCCTGAACGGAGGGAGTGCCCGTGCCGGCCGCCTCCTTGATCGTCTCGAAGAGGACGCGTTCGTGGGCGGCGTGCTGGTCAATGAGGTACATGCCGTCGGGGCCCTCCGCCGCAATATAAGTCGTCTTGATCTGTCCGACAACTCGCAGGGCGGGAAGCGCTCGATGGGGGATCAGCGGCTGCTGAGACGGCTGGGGCAGCTCGGCCTGCAGAGGTGCGCCTGCAGTCGCGGTATCCGTTGCGGCCTGGTCCTGCGGGAGGGGAATCGGCCAGTATGAGCGGACATCGGCAGGAGCGGTTCCAACGGAAGGCGTCGTCTGCCGAGAGGAAAGCTCCTGCACCGGCAGGTTGGCAACGAGGGTCTCCCGCACGGCGCGTTGAAGGGCGGCGAATACGCGGCCCTCGTCCCTGATACGCACCTCCGTTTTGGACGGATGGACGTTCACGTCGACCTCGCCGTAGGGAATGTCGATACTGACGACCGCGATGGGGAACCGGCGTTCCATGAGGAAGCCGCGGTACGCCTCATGGAGGGCGTACGTCAGGCTTCGATTCTGGACCCAGCGGCCGTTGACGTAGAGCGTCACGTGGTTTCTGTTCGAGCGGGCAAGCGAGGGTCTTCCGATGATACCTCTGACCTGGATGGGGGCATCCTCTCGACCGGGCGTCTCGATGTCGAGCATCGCCTCAGCGACGTCGGCTCCGTACACGGCCGCCATGGCTTCGCGGAGGCTGCCGGAGCCGCTGGTGATAAACAGCGATTTGTCCTGCACGGTGAGGCCGACACTAACGTCGGGTCGCGCCAGGGCGAATCGTCCCACTGCGGACTGTACTCTTGTCGCCTCGGAGGCGGCGGAGCGGAGGAATTTTCGTCTAGCGGGGAGGTTGTGGAACAGCCCCCGGACGGTCACGGACGTGCCGGGGGCGGCCCCGACTCGCTGCTTTCGGACCAGGGCGCCTGCGTCTACATCGACCTGGATGCCGGAGTCCTCACCCTTTGGGCGGGAGACCATGGTGACGCGCGAGACGGCGGCGATGCTGGGAAGGGCCTCCCCTCGAAATCCGAATGTTCCAACCGATTCGAGGTCCTCGTCGCTATGAAGCTTGCTGGTGGCGAAGCGCTCGAAGGCAACGGCGATCTCGTCCTCGGAAATGCCGATGCCGTTGTCGGTCACGCGGATGTACTCGATACCGCCGCCCCGTATCTCGACGGTCAATCTCGTGGCGCCGGCGTCGAGGGAGTTTTCGACGAGTTCCTTGACGACGGACATCGGCCGCTCGGTGACCTCCCCAGCGGCGATCTTCGAGGCGATTTGTGGGCTGAGCACTCGGATGGGCATGGCCGTTATAGAGTACCACTCCGGGGGCGAAGAGGACCCACCGCAGAGAGGGCAAAGTGGGGATAGGATTGGACGATGGGAGCCCCCTCTCTGTATCTCTCCCCCGGCGGGGGAGAGATTGGGGGTATTTGCCCTCACCTCAGCCCTCTCCCGCGAACGGGAGAGGGGGACTACACTCACCAGAACGCATCCTTGGTACTGTCATTCTGAGCGGAGCGCAGCGAAGTCGAAGAATCTAAAGTGTCTGTCATGAGGTAGAACTGACATAGGGTGTACTTGCGCTGTTTTCACTCTTGGTCACGATAGAAGCGCAGCACCGGCTGTCCAGTCTTGCGGTTCTGGATTTTAGATTCCTCGCTACACTCGGAATGACAGGAATACGGGGCTGGACCATCGCTACAAATCCGTTTTGCCTACCGCTGTCAGCCCCCGGCGTGGGAGAGATTGGGGGCATTTGCCGGGTGGTTTACCCTTCGACTGGCTCAGGGCGAACGGTGGGACTTCTTTGAGCCCAGGGGGCATGGCTTGATTCACCTTATGCAAGCCGGAGGTACGCGATTGCCGTATTCGATGGCCTGGTCGTCCTATGACTGAGGCGCGGGATTGTCGTATGCTAGTTTGTAGAAAACCGTAGGAGATTCATGTTGGCGGCATTTCCCACGCTTCTTGATGTGTACGAGGCCCGCAGGAGGATCGGGGCGTACATCACCCGAACGCCTTTGCACCACTATCCCCGACTCGACCGGATCATCGGCGGCGAGGTCTACGTCAAGCACGAAAACCACCAGTCGTTGGGGGCGTTCAAGATCCGGGGCGCGTTGAACGTGGTGTCTCAGTTGACGGATGAAGAGAAGGCGCACGGTGTGGTATGCGCCTCGACCGGAAACTTCGGCCAGGGCATCGCCTACGCAGCGGGAGTTTTCGGGGTCCAGGCGACCGTGGTCGTGCCGGAAGACGCCAACCCGGAGAAGTGCGAGGCGATGCGCGTGCTAGGGGCCAACCTCATTCTCCACGGCGAAAACTTCGACGACTGCCGCGCGCACTGCGAGCGGCTGTCGAAGGAAGAGGGCTACGTCTACATTCACTCGGCGAACGAGCCGAGGCTGATTCCGGGCGTTGCCACGTACTCGCTGGAAATCTTCGAGGACCTGCCGGACGTGGACGTGATCATCGTGCCCGTTGGCGGCGGAAGCGGGGCCTGCGGCGCCAGTATCGTCGCCAATGCGCTCAATCCCGATGTCCGCGTTATCGGAGTGCAGGCGGAGAGCGCGCCGGGCGCGTACCTGTCATGGAAGGAAGGCGAGATTATCGAGGCCAAGATGGAGACGATGGCCGAGGGACTCGCGACAACTGTGGGATTCGAGCTTACGCAGGGGATCATGCGCGAGCTGATGGACGACTTCATTCTGGTCTCGGAGGAAGAGATGATCGAGGCAGTGGGCATCTATCTCGAGACGACGCACAACCTCGCTGAGCACGCCGGGGCATCGCCGCTGGCCGCGGCCATCAAGATCAAGGACTCGCTCCAAGGGAAGAAGGTGGCCCTCGTCTTGAGCGGTGGCAATCTCTCCCAAACCCATCTCAAGCAGGTCCTGGCCTAGTCCATGCACAAGGGGCTTTGGGGCATCGCTCACCGAGGCATAGTTGACCAAATGCGAAGAATGTCGTTAAAGGTATATCTCGCTCGTCGAGCGCTCACTTCGGAGGTTGAAGGTATGGTTGGTGCGAGCCGCCTGATTGCGCCATTTGCACTGTTCTTGCTGTTCGCGACATCATGCGGCCTCTTTGGTTCTGGGGAAGAGGAGATCGGTGAAGCTCAGCGAAATCAGGCCCAGATTCACTACGAATCAGGGATCGAGTTCGGCAACACCGGGAATCTGCAGGCGGCGGTCACGCAGCTTGACCAGGCGATTGTCCTGAATCCCGGCCTTACTGACGCATACATTGCGCGCGGCAGGGCGCGGGCCGACCTCGGCATGTATCCTGAGGCAATCCAGGACTACAACACGGCACTGGAGCACAATCCCGACAACGCGTCGTTATACATCGATCGCGCGGTCGCCTATTCACGGATTTCGGAGTACAAGACTGCCCTCGTCGACTATGACCAGGCCGTTGAATTGGGCGACGACAGCTTCAGGCTTCATCTGAACCGGGGAACGACGCTGTCGCGACTGGGCAAGCACTACGAAGCGCTGAAGAGCTACGACATTGCCATCGAGATAGAACCGGAGAGTTCCCTTGCTTGGACAAATCGCGGAACCGAATACGCGCTTCTCGGTCAGCCCAAGCGGTCCATCCAGGAGTTCGGCGAGGCTATTCGACTCGACCCTGAGAACGCGGAGGCCTACTTCAATCGAGGGGCAGCTTACGCGGCCCTCGAGCTGTACGAGGACGCCTTCATCCACCTCGAAAAGGCCGTACAGCTTGAACCCGACAACGAGAAGGTATTCCATGACCGGGGTACGATCTACGGCGAGATAGGGATCCTCTACCAGTCGACGCAGAACCTGACTGAGTCGATCGCCCGCGACCCGGACAACGCGGAACTTTACGCTCAAAGGGCGGAGGTCTACAAGCGGATGCCGAACCATGAGAAGGCGATCCGTGACCTGAGCTCGGCCCTGCAGTTGATCCCGGACAACGCAGGGTGGCTCGTGGAGAGAGGCGATTCGTGGCTTGCGATCGAGGACTTCCAGGCGGCCCTTAACGACTACAATACCGCGCTGGAGATCCAGCCGACGAGCGGGCGAATACTCGCGAGGCGCGGAACGCTCTGGAAGCAGACCGGCTACTACGACCGAGCGATCGTGGACTTCGAGGACGCGATAATCATGGACACGCGGAGTCCTGAAGCCTACGGGGGACGAGGAGAGATATTCAGCCTCGTTGGCGACTTCAACCGCGCCATAGCCGACTTCACCAAGGCCATCGAGCTAAATTCTGAAAGCGGGACGGCTGCGGAAGCAATACAGGAGGTCGAATACTACAAGAGTCGCGCCCTCGCCCACGGCAGCGTCGGCAACCATCAGCAGACTCTAGCCGACCTCAATCGTGCAATCGACATCCACGAGCAGATCGTCGAGCAGACCAACGATCCCAGGGACGACACACTCTGGTCGCTTCGGGCCATCGCGAAGGCGGAACTGTGCATGGAAGAGGAAGCGCTGGTGGACGCAAATATAGCCGAAGAGCTGGGGGCCGAGGTTGCAGACCTCAACCGTAGCCTAATGACCATACGCCAGAAGCCGCAGTGTACGGGTAGATAGCCTCAACGAGCGCCGGTAACCACTATTCCAAATGAACCAACAACAGTGCCAATGAAAGCACGTCTCACCAAGATCGCGATCATAGTCGGCGTTGTCGTGCTGGTACTCGGCATCGTGGCCGGTGGCGGCTACTGGGGATTTCAAACTCTCAACAAAGACCGCGTAGAAGAGCACTACCGGCGCGCCGTGACTCTCCAGAACGATGGTGAACTCGAGGCGGCGATCGATGAATACTCCAAGGTCCTGAACCTCGACGACGAGTTCACCGAGGCGTACAGCAACCGCGGCGTGGCCTACATGGACTTGGGAAACTACGACAAGGCTGTCGAGAATTTCTCGAACGCCATTCTCCAGAACCCGTTCGTACCCTACTTCTACTACAACCGGGGCCTCGCGTTCGAACGAGCGGGGGCGCTGGAATTCGCACTTCTGGACTATCTCGACGCTGTCGGCATCGATCCGGGCTACCGCGACGCGTTCTACGGCATAGGCACGGTCTACCTGGAATACGGCGAATACCAGAAGGCGATCTGGAATTTTGACAACGCCTTGCGCCTGGAGCCGGAGAACCCGGACGCTCATTTCGGGCGTGCAGAGGGATATTTCGGCCTGGGGCGGTTCGAGCAAGCCATTTCCGATTACGACGCCGCACTCCTGATCGAGCGTGAGTTGCCGGAAGCGCACACCGGGCGGGGGGCGTCTTACATCGAGATTGGTGAGCCCGCGAGGGCCATCGAGGACCTCAACGAAGCGCTAAGGTGGCGACCCGACAGCGTTGCCTCGTACTACCACCGGGCCAGGGCCTACCAGCGTTTGGGGCAACTGGACCAAGCGATCGCAGACTACTCGGTGGTCATTGAACGCGATCCAAGTTTCCTGGGAGGTCACCACGGAAGGGGCCTGGCCTACGCCCAAGTGGGACTGGCGGAGGCGGCGTTGGTTGACCTGAACGAGGCCATTCGCATCGACGAGTCTTACGGCCCGACCTATGCGGCGCGCGCAGTGGCCAATACGCTTCTTGGCAGAGACGACGAGGCGGAACAGGATGTCGATGAGGCTGTGTCCCTGGGACACGACCGTTCAATTATGGAAGCAGACATTGCGGCCATCAAGGAACAGCGGCAATAGTCGCTGATCAGACCGCGAGGTCTCTCCGTTCAAAGAGGTAGCCAGCCGCTCCCACGAGTAGCACGGACGCCCCGACAAGGACGCCCACGTGTGCGGCGTTCAGGCCGTTTGTCATGGGATCGCTGCCGATGTAGTAGTAGATTGGGGAGAGGTACTGCGCCCACTCCAGCCCATCCACTATTGGGCCAAACACGTTGGCGACATACGCGACGATGCCGACCGCCCCGCCGACAGAAATGGTGGTGCTCGGCTTTCCCGTCAATGCTCCGACGAATAGCGCCAGCGCCCCGAACGTCACTCCCAGCAGTCCGAGGCTGAGGTAGGCCTGGATCACATTGAGCAGATTCAAGTCAACATCGACCGTAAGCGCTCCAGCAACAGTCCCGACAAATACAACGACGATAAGAGCCGCCGTGCCCGTCACCATGGCCGCGAATTTCTGCAGCAGGATAGTCGAACGACGCACCGGGTGGGACAGGAGGACCTCCAACGAGCCACGGCGCTCCTCGCCCGCCAGTGAGCTTGTTCCCAGCCAAAGGTTGAAGACGATAAAGAGCAGTGGGAAGGTGAACGACAGCATCTCGGCGGTCAGGAATCCCTCCGGCGAAGCGATGTCTTCTATGTCGCCGACGAATACCCGGAATATTGAATTCTCGTCACCCAGTATCTCGTTGAGCTCCGGAATGTCGCTGACGCTCGGATAGAACAGGACGATTACGAAGGCATACAGGAACAGCCCAAGCGACCACCAAACGATTGGACGGCGCAGGTCGTGTATCGACTTGAGGAAGACGTTACCCAGCATTGCGGCCCTCCTCGTCCTCGCTGTAGAACGTCAGGAATATGTCGTCGAGGGACGCCTCGTGGGTCACGAGCTTCACGATCTCATGGTTGGCGGCTGCCTTGATCAACGCGTCGGGACTGCCAGTTATGGAGACGGTGAGCGTTCGGCCTTCGATCGCGATGTCCGAAGCACCTTGAATGTTCTGAAAGTCCGACTCGGGGACTTCGGAGGCGAATTCGATCTCGAATCGATGGAGGGTTACGCGGTCAATGAGGGTGCTCACATCCTCGACGGCGACCAGCTTCCCCTTTCGGATAATGCCAACGCGGTCAGATACCAACTGGACTTCTGGCAGGACGTGAGAGGAGAAGAAGACGGTGCTTCCTTCCGCCTTCAATTCATCGAGGATTTCGTAAAATTCATGTTGGATGAGAGGATCAAGGCCGCTCGTCGGTTCGTCCAGGATGACGAGCTTCGGCTTGTGCATGAGGGCCTGCAGGAGGCCGATCTTCTGCTTGTTGCCGCGGGAGAGGTGAGCGAATCTGCGGTCCAAGTCCGCGTCCAGTCGATTCGTGAGAGCGTCCACGTATTGCCAATCGACGCCACGTCGCAGGTTTGCAAAATAGTTGAGCATGGCGCGGCCGGTCATATGGTCGTAGAGGGCGAATTCGCCGGGCAGGTACCCGACGTGGCGTCGGATCTCCACACTGTCACGACGTGCGTCCAGTCCGAGAACCGTGGCGGTTCCGCGCGTGGGCCGGATGTGGTCGAGCAGCATACGAATGGTAGTGGACTTCCCGGCGCCGTTCGGTCCGAGGTAGCCGAAGACCTCGCCGGGGCGAACGTCGAGGTCAACGTCCACGACGGCCTCGATCTCGCCGAACGATTTTGAGAGATCCTTCGTATGAATAACGCTGTCCACGCTTGGTCTCCGAAGTGTCAGCCGTTCGACCGTCCTGGGGTAATCATACGCGGGTGACCACCCATGGGCGCATCACACGATTCAGTGATTTGACGGGGGCAGTCCTTCACGGGGCTACGGGGTCTTCCCGTGACATCGCGGTGAGAATTTCCCTGTTTATCTCGCGGGCGACCGTGGGTCCGCGATAGACGAACGAGGTATAGAGTTGAACGGTGTTTGCCCCGGCTCGAATGGCCGATATCGCGTCATCGCCGGTGAAGATGCCGCCGCAGGCGTTTATGGTCATGCGCCCGCCGACCTCGGAGCGCACGTCGCGCACCATTTCGAGCATCCGGGAGAATATGGGACTTCCGCTCAGGCCTCCGGAGCCGACGGAGAGCCGAGAGTCTATCGTCGGCCTCGTGTTGGCAACGGTTAGACCGTCTACGCCGTTGTCACTGCAGACGCGAACCAGCGCCATGAGGGAGTCTCGCGAACTTGCAAAGTCGTCTGCGGGGACGTCTGGTGCGGGATAGGGTGGGAGCTTTACGATCAAGGGACGATGGCGCGCTTCGTTGACGGCCTGCAGAAGTCCTTCGAGCGCCTCGGGAGCGTGGAACAGCCTGAGTCCGGCAGTGTTGGGCGAGCTGATGTTTATCTCCACGACGTCCGCCAGCGCTTCGAGACGTCGGTGACACTGGACAATCTCGTCGACTGTTACACCGGAGATGCTGACAACGAGGGGAACGGCGCTTCGCTCTGACCTGAAGAGTTCAAGCCTTCTTGCAGCCGGCACGAGGCCCTTCGAGGGAAACCCCATGGCATTGATGAGGGAGGAGTCGTCCTCGATGCGGAACAGCCGGGGCTTCGGATTTCCGGGACGGGGTTGAGCCGTTACGGTGCCGACGGTGAGGTATCCGAAACCGAGCGACGCAAGCGACGAGACCATTTCGCAGTCCTTGTCGAAACCGGCGGCAAGTCCCACGGGGTTTGAGATGGTCAGCCCGCACATCGTCGTGTTCAGCCTGCGGTCTCGGACCTGGAAGCCCGGGCGAAGCGTCTTCCAGAGAAGCGGCCTGTAAAGGGACTTCTCAACGAACTTCTGGACCGGTTCCGCCGGGAACCTGAATAACAGGGGGCGGACGAGATGCCTGTAGGCGTCGGTGTTGAGAATGAGCACGAATTGTTCCTGTTCCGCGAATGGCCCTCAACGACGATTATAACAGCGAGGGGTGAGGCGGCACCGGGACGACTTACGCGAAGCGGGGCATTAGCATATAATCGAACCAAGGCGGGACAGCGAGAATGAGCGTCGAATATCACAGAGGCGATTGGGTAAGGCCGAAGGGCCATGCCTTCATATACTTGCGGAACTCGCTGGACAATGAGGAGGTATGGGCGACGTATGTTGTCGTTCTGCCAATTACCGTCGATTTGTCAAAGTATGTTCCACCGTTCCTGATGAACCAGATCGGAGAGATGGACGAGAAGAACCTCTCGGCATTCGCCTTCCCGCCGGCGCCGGAGTTGGTCGGGGGGTACGGAGCAATCGAGCAGATGGCGGAGATGCGGGACGACGACATACTGTACATAGGGGCGCACAATCCTTCGGACGTAACGGGGGCGATGAATCGCGTCAGCGAAGCAGTGCAGACGTACACCGAAGAGTGCGCACAAGTAGTCAGCCCGTCGACCTCCGGAGGAGACGCCGCCATCTCAGAGTCGAGTGAAGAGGTGGAGGGACTGCACGTTAATGACGTTCTCTACGGGCTGATGAGCGACAGCGACAAGCTCGGAGAGCTCAGCAAGCTGATTGGGAGACTTCGCTTCGCCGTGGACGGTTCGGACGACAGACTCGTATCGGAGACCGAGACGGAGATCGCGCTCGTCGCCAATCACCTCCCGCAATCGCACAATATCTCCCAACTGGTCGAGGCGGTGAAATCGAACGACAGCCGTTCAGCGGAGCTCGCCGACGTGTACCTCCAGCGCAGCTATCACCTCGTACACGAGGACTACGCCAAGCTGACAGCCATCGAGGGGCGAATCAAGGAGCTTGAGGGTAACTCCCGCGACGCCGAGTAGAGGTGAGATGGGCCGTTCTAACTCGCCCGATCCTAGCTCATGTGGTGGTAGCCGCCGCCCTCACCCTCGAATTCGCGGGCGCGGAACGCACCGAGGTCTCGGCCCTGATGGACGTGGACGATGACATCCTGCCTGCTGCTGGCCACGGGGCCGATGAGGTCTGCGTCCACGGTGTCGATCAGGTCCTGAATGTCGTCGTTGGACAGCACGTCTGAGGCGTTGAGGGTCGAGTGGACCATGCCGTCGGCGAAGTGGATATCCACCCTGCCGACAGTGTCCTCATCGCGCAGCACGGTATAGCACTCGGAATACGGAGTGCGACACTCCCTCTCGAACTCGAATCTGCTCATGGGGCTCACCTCTCGTGTTCAGGGAGTGCGTGAATGCTAATTTCGGACCTGGCCGGAGCCGACCACTGTCCACTTGTACGATGTCAGCTCTTTCAGTCCCACGGGACCCCGAGCGTGCATCTTATTCGTGCTGATTGCGACCTCGGCCCCGAGACCGAGCTGCCCACCGTCGTTGAACCGAGAGCTGGCATTGACGAGGACTACGCTAGAATCGACCTCATCCAAGAATCGATTCGAAGACGAGTCGTCCTGAGTCACGATCACATCGGTGTGACCGGAGCCATGCACCTCGATATGGTCGAGGGCCTCGTCGATGGAGTCGACAACCTTGATTGCCGCGGTCAGAGCAAGGAACTCGGTGCCCCAGTCGTCGTCGGTTGCAGAGGCAACGTTCAGGCCGTTTGAGTTTCCAATGATGCTCAGAGCTCGCCTGTCGCAACGCATCTCGACACCCGATTCGCCCAGCCGTTCAGCAACGCGGGGAAGGAAGTCCGGCGCGACGCCGGAGTGCACGATGAGCGTGTCCAAAGCGTTGCAGACGTGAGGGGATGATGTCTTGGCGTTGAAGGCGATATCGACGGCCATGCCGACGTCCGCGGACTTATCGACGAAGGTGTGACACACACCGACTCCGCCGGTTATCGCGGGCATCTGCGCCTCGCGTCCGACGCGATGAACAAGCTCGGCGCTTCCGCGGGGCACAACGAGGTCGATGTACTCGGTCATGCCGAGCATCTCGCCCACCAGCGACCGGTCGGTTGACTCGACGAACTGTACCGCGTCCTGCTCGATGCCTGAGGCTGCAACAGCATCGCGCGTGATGCGTGCGAGAACCCCGTTGGAGCGAATTGCCTCCTTGCCGCCGCGAAGGATCACCGCGTTGCCGGACTTGAGGCAGAGCGAAGAAATATCGATGGTCACATTAGGACGGCTCTCGTAGATGACGCCTATCACACCAAGGGGGACGCGGCGCTTTTCAACCTGGAGGCCGTTTTCCAGCGTAGTCGCGTCGTAGAACTCCTCCGTCGGGTCTGGAAGAGAAGCGACCTTTCGCACGTCCCTGGCGATACCCTCGAGCTTGCTGCGGTCCAGCGAAAGTCGGCCGAGGACCGATTCGCTAAGACCATCTAGGCGTCCAGCGTCAATGTCTTCCGAGTTGGCCGCCACTATCTCGTCGCACCGCGCCTCCAGCGCGTCGGCCACGCCTTGCAGTGCCTGATTCTTCACCGAGGAGGAGGTCTTTGCAAGAGCACGTGAGGCTGCGCGAGCGCGCTTGCCCATCTGCTGAAGATCGGTCTTGCCGTCCACGTTGTCACCCTCCGCCGGCAGGCTACCTATAACCTTATCATGTCCCGTCGATGGACGACCTCGTCGCTGTAGCGGTCACCGAGGATTTCGGCTACGCGGTCCGAACGAACGCCCTTGATCCGGTCAAGCTCCTTCGAGCTATAGTTTGCAATGCCCGCAGCCACCTGGATGCCTCGAGCGTTGCGAATCTGCACGGCCTCGCCGCGTTGGAATGTTCCCACAACCGACGTAACTCCGACTGGCAGGAGGCTTCGGTCCCTCTGCAGGAGCACGTCTGCCGCACCGTCATCGACGACCACCCATCCGGACTTCGAGACGTTCATTCTCAGCCAGTTCTTCCGGCTCTCCTTCGCTCTATGGCTCGCAGGGCAAAACGTCCCGACTCTTTCACCATTAGCCAGCCGGGTCACCACATTCGGCTCCTCCCCGCTGGCGATGACAACATCCACTCCACCCTCGGTGGCAAACTTTGCAGCCTCGAACTTCGTGGCCATGCCGCCGCGCCCCTTCCGATCGCGCGGCGCCCCGGCACGGGCCCGCATCTTCCTATCGAACCGTGAGATGACCGAGATCAGCTCCGCATCCGAATCGACGGTGGGATCGGATGTGTACAGCCCGTTGACTATGCCCAACAGAATGAGCAGGTCGGCGTCCATGGCCCTGGCTACCCTCGCGGCCAGGTTGTCGTTATCGCCGAATCCCGCGCCCGCAAGCTCATCCACTGCCACGACGTCGTTCTCGTTCACAATCGGGACGACGCCCAGATCGAGAAGCGACGCGAGCGTGTTTCGAACGTTCAGGTCGCGCAGCTTCTGCCCCCGCGTGCGTCGTTCGCCGACGTCGTTAAGGGTCAGGAGCACCTGGGCAACGGTGATGTCCGACTCACTGAAGAGGTCCTGATAGATGTGCATCAGGTGACTCTGTCCCACCGCGGCGAGGGCCTGGCGGAACTGCACGCTTGTGTCATCGGCGCCGGCAACGGCCCCTCGCCCCGCCGCTACCGCTCCCGATGAGACGAGGATGATCCTTACGCCTTCCCTGTGGAGACGCGCCAACTGCTCGACGAGCCCCGTCATGACCGCATGATTGGGGCTGCCCGAGTCGTCTGTCAGTAAAGCCGTACCGGCCTTTACAACAATTCGACGATAGGAATCTTGCTGCTGCATTGGGGAAAAGCGACGTTCTGCGTTGAATGCCGGGAGCACCGGCGCATAGCTACAAATCTATGCTAACAGTCACGGTTCACGTGTCAAGCAATTCATATCCATGGTTTCCAGAGCTTTGGTGCAGCCGCACGTCTCAGGGCTCCATGAACGTCGCATGACTATACGGCTGAAACGTCGTCCATGAAGCTCATCGTGGTATAGTAGATCGAGAGCCGATTGGCATTGGGATTACGGACGTTGAACGGCGGGAAGAGGGTCTGGATCGGGCTTTTGCTCAGCGCCATTTTCGTGGCGCTTTTTTTCGTCACGGTCGATTTCCGACGCCTCATGGACGCCCTCATGGGGGCGAATTACATCTACGTGGTCCCGGGCATCGGGCTCTACCTGATAGGCGTATGGTTTCGCACCGTGCGCTGGAGACGCCTTCTCCTGCATATTCGGCCAATATCGAGCACGCGGCTATTTCCCGTCGTGGTTGTTGGGTACATGGCGAACAATCTGCTGCCGCTTCGACTTGGTGAACTGGTTCGGAGCTACTACATCGGTGACCGCGAAAAAGTCAGCAAGACGGCGGCGCTGGTCACCATCTTCATCGAGCGGCTCCTCGATGCCCTGACGCTGTTGCTCTTCATTCTAGTGATCGCTATATTCGTTCCGCTGATTGGCCTGGCTGAGGCTTTCGGCGAGCGTTGGAGTCTGCCGTGGCCGCTACTGGCAGGAACGATCAGCCTGCCCTTTGTTGTGGCCTTCAGTCTTCTCGTCGTGGTCGCCTACGCGCCGGCAAGAGTCAGAACACTCATTGGAATGTTGCTGCGCTCCTTGCCTTCGGGCCTTGAGAGCCGTCTCATGCACATTGTCGATATGTTCCTGGAAGGACTGCAGTCTCTCAAGAGCCCCTCGACCATCCTTGTCGTTTTCGTACTTTCGGTCCCGGTCTGGCTCTTTGAAGCGGGTCTTTTCGTCCTCGTTGGGTACTCATTTGGATTCCACGAGATATATGACAGCCTGCCCGAACTGATAGTCGCGATGGTGCTCGTCACGGCCATAGCCAACATCGGCGCATCAATTCCCGCGGGGCCCGGCGGCATCGGCTTGTTCGAGCTCATTGCGCGCGAAACGTTGGTCCTACTGCCCCTCGCCGCCGTAGACCGGGCGGTCGCGGGCGGGTACGTGGCAGTGGTCCACGCCTGCCTGCTCATACCGATGATCGTCCTCGGCCAGTTCTTCCTCTGGCAGCAGCACGTGTCCCTTCGGAGCCTCACGAAGCTCGGCCAGGGCGACGATCAGGAGCCGCCGTCATGAGGGTCGGGATCATTGGGGCAGGAGCGACGGGACTAACGGCAGCTTACGAGCTATGCAAGGACGGTCACGACGTGGCCGTCTATGAACGCGCGTCATTCCTGGGAGGTCAGGCCTCCACGTTCAACGTTGGGGGCGCTCCGCTCGAACGCGGCTACCATCACCTGTTCACCGGCGACACCGACATCCTCGATCTGGTCGACGAGATAGGTCTGGGCGAACAGATGCGGTGGTACGGTTCGAAGGTGGGGACTCTGTACGACGGCAGGATCTATAACTTCGTCACTCCTATCGACTTGCTGAAGTTCAAACCGCTCAGTCTCGTAAACCGGTTCCGGCTCGGCATCTCGACGCTGCTGCTGCGACGGATGAAAGAATGGCGGCAATTGGAGAATATCCCCGCCGCGGACTGGCTGCGTCGTTACGCGGGTGAGCAGGCGTACGAGGTGTTCTGGGGGCCGATGCTGCGCGGAAAGTTCGGCGAAGAGTTCTACGACCAGATCGGGATGCCGTGGATTTGGGGAAAGATCAACACGCGGTTCGCGTCGCGCGGCAAGAGCATGTCCCGTGAGATGCTCGGCTATCCGATCGGGAGTTTCGGCGAGGTCTTCGACATTCTCGGCGAACGAGTGCGTGAAATGGGCGGGGAGGTGCATACCAACGCCGAAGTGACGGCGATCGATACCCAACGGAACGCAGAGACGACCCTTCAAGTCGAGTTTCTCGATCAGGATAGATCGGACCCCGTTCCCTTCGATGCGGTTATTTCCACCACCCAGTGCCACATATTCGCGCGACTTCTACCCGATCTGCCGGCGGAGTACATGAAGAAGCTGAAGGACACCCGATATCTCTCGGCGCTCCTTCTTGTCCTCGTGCTCGACAGGCCACTTTCACATGTATACTGGCTGAATGTTGCCGACCGCTCGATTCCCTTCGTCGGGGTGATCGAGCAGACCAATATGGTCGAGTCCGAGCACTACGGCGGACGGCACATTGTGTACCTGTCCAACTACCTATCCCGTGATGACCGGCTGTACAAGCTTAGCCACGATGAACTGATGAACGAGTACCTGCCTCATCTGAGAAAGATCAATCCCGACTTCGACCCGTCGTGGATTGTCGAGAGTTACCGGCAGCACGTGGACGCTGCCCAGCCCATTATCGGCACCGGCTACTCGGAGAAGATGCCCGCACATCGTACGCCGATCAGGGGTGTGTATCTCGCCAACACGGCGCAGGTCTACCCGGAGGACAGGGGCACGAACTACAGTGTCCGCATGGGCAGGATGATCGCCAAGATGGTGATGAAAGACCTAGAGTAAATTGACAGTATTTTCGTACGGTGAGTATAATCGATGATTGGAAGTAACCTATGAAAAGAACATATCAACCAAAGAAACGCCGCCGGATGCGTGTGCACGGTTTCCGTTCGCGTATGCGGAGCAGACATGGCCGAAAGGTACTCAAGCGACGGATGTTCAAGGGCCGCACCCGTCTGACCGTGTAGCTGTGCACGATGCAGCAGGAAAGCCGGTTGCGAAAGACGGCGGACTTTGCGGCAGTGTGGTCGGAGGGCCGATCGAAGGTCGATAGGCTCTTCGTAGTTAGAGTACGTCCCAACGGTCTAGGAGTAACTCGAATCGGCTTTTCCGTAAGCAAGCGCATCGGAAATGCGGTCGCTCGCAATCTAGTGAAACGCCGCCTTCGCGAGGTGACGCGGGCAACGGCGGTGGAGGCTGGGTTCGATATCGTAATCGCCGCTCGCAGCGGAGCCGCCGATGTCGAATTCGGGAGAATCGAACGTTCAATTCGCAATCTGCTCAGGCGGTCCGGCGTACTTCGGCAAGCGGAGGACGGTGTGTCGATGAGCAGTCCAGCAGGCACTAACGGGGGTCACGATGCGTAGGGCGGCCCTAGGGGCAATAACGCTGTACCAGATGACGCTATCGCAGGTATTTTTTCGAGGGGTCTGCAGGTATTATCCGTCCTGCTCAGAGTACGCCTACGAGGCTATCCAGAGGTATGGAGTATTGAATGGCGCGTGGTTCGGCATCAAGCGCCTCAGTCGTTGCCGACCATTCGGCTCCAGCGGGTACGACCCCGTTCCATGAATGATCTTGATATGAGAAGTCGCGCGACAGCAAGCCAAATACGGTCCCGACTTCTCGGACAATCTCCCAGCATTTGAAAACGAAAACCGGAACTAACAGACTTCACTTGGGCCGTTCAGGCCTGCGTTGGCTGATTGTCGCATCTGTGGCAATGACCCTCATCATCACCGGCTGTGTGCGCGCCGGGACACCCCAGGGGTGGTCGGGCGTCGTCGTTGAAAACGAGCGACTCTATGTAGGCACGCAGGACCAGGACATTCGGGCGCTGGACTTCGAAACGGGCGAGACCTTGTGGCGCTCGCAGCTTCGTGGCGAAGTCGAATCAAACCGTGCGGTCTACGGCACTCCCGCAGTCTCAAACGGCGTTGCCTATGTCGGCAGCTACGATGGGACGCTCATGGCTCTGAACGTGGCCAACGGCAACGACATTTGGGATGCGACCGTGGGGATAGGGGACCCGATTGTTGGCGGGCCTGCAGTTGGAGGCGGTCGAGTCTTCGTAGGGTCGAGTGACGGTGGGCTCTACACCTATAGCGAAGAAGACGGTTCCTTCCAATGGAACTTCGAGACCGGCAATAGCATCTGGGCCACACCGGCCGTGGCGAACGGCAAGGTCTATTTCGGGTCGATGGACCAGAACGTGTACTCGCTCGACCTGGATGGTCGGCCAGTTTGGGAATTTGGCACCGGCGGGGCCGTGACGGCCGAACCGTTGGTGCAGGACGGCCGGGTTTACATCGGCTCATTCAGCAGCGATTTCTACGCTCTTGATGCGCAGACCGGCCAGCAGATCTGGAAGTTCTCCGGAGCTACCGGCTGGTACTGGAGCGGCGCGGTCTCGAACGGCAACACCCTGTTCGTCGGTTCGACCGACGGCAATCTCTACGCGCTCGACGCGGCTTCCGGGCTGCTGCAGTGGGCGGCCTCGACCAACGGTTCCATAGTCGGCTCCCCTGCCCTAGTTGGAGACCGGGTCGCCTTCGCTTCCACCGACGGAAGGGTAAGGCTGGTGCGGCAGCAGGACGGCCTCGATGAGACTCAGTGCAATATCGGCGCCGACGTCAAGGCGCCCATAACGGCACATGAGAAGTTTCTCTTCTTCCGGGCTGATGACCGGAGTATTCGAGCCCTGGAAGTCAATGCGAACGGAAATCCCGACGAGGTCTGGATACACCGGTCGGACCAAGACGACCCGGTGTCCCGGGACTGGACGAGGTCCTGCTAAATATGAGAGCTAACCACAGCTACTGCGCTTCGGCATTCAGTCAGGCGCTGATGCTTGAACCAACAACGATGAAGGCGGACTCTTGGAGCTAATCGGCGACATCTGGGACCTGGTCATCAACAGGCCGATGATCAACAGCCTGGTATTCCTGTACTGGGTCTGTTTCAGCAACTTCGGCCTGAGCATCATCGTGTTCACACTTGTAACACGTCTGCTCATGGTGCCGCTGACCATGCGCCAGGTGAAGATGACAAGGGCCATGAGCGATCTTGCGCCCAAGGCCCAGGAAATTAGCGAAAAGTACAAGGAGGACCCGCAACGCCGTTCCCAGGAGACGATGAAGCTCTACCGGGAGTCGGGCGTGAATCCTGTGGGCTGCCTGGGGCCGCTGGTCCTGCAGATGCCGATCTTCATCGGCCTGTTCTGGGCCCTGCGGGCGACGCTGGCCTCGACGCCGGAAAGCCTGGCTGATCTCGCGACCAAGCTCTATCCGTGGCTCCCAGGCGTGGGCGAGTCCATACCCATCGACCCTTTCTTCCTTGGACTGAACCTAGGGGACCTCACCTCCGCGAGTGGGTACGGCCCATTCCTGGCATTGATCGTGGCGGCTTCGACGTGGCTCATGCAGAAGATGAGCACGTCACGTGCGACGAGCCCGCAGCAAGAGCAGACGAGCAAGATGCTCCTGTGGTTCATGCCCATCATGATCGGTGTTTTCTCCCTGCAGTTCGAAACGGGGCTTACCATATACTGGACCGTCTCCAACATCGCAGGAATCATCGTGCAGGGATTCATAGGCGGATGGGGCCAGGTGAAGGAGGCGTTTTCTTTCGGCTCGCTCGGCGCCCTCTGGGGAAAGCCCCCTGCGGGAGACAAGAAGGCCGATTCCGACACATCGACTAATAAGAACGGCGGAAGGGACTCGGAAGACGGCGATGGCTCCGAGTCCGACCATCGTTCAGAGGAGGCAGGATCCGATGAACACCGTGGAAATGACGGGCAAGACGCCCGAAGAAGCGATCGAGTTCGCTCTAAAGGAGCTCGACGCAGAGCGCGGCGAGGTAGAAATCGACGTCGTTAGTCGCGGCAAGTCGGGCATCCTCGGCATTGGAGGAGAGCCCGCAAAAGTCCGGGTAACGCTCATCGAGCAGCCCTCGGACCTCGCACGCGTCGCAACGGGGGTATTGGAAGACCTCATCGAGCGCATGGACGTCTCCGCCTCCGTACACCTCAAGCAGGCGTACAACGAAGAGGTGGACGGTCCGATAATCGAGGTTGACGGCGAGGACTCCGGACTACTGATCGGCAGGCGGGGTGAAACGCTGCGTTCGCTCCAGTTCATTGTGAGCTTCATCTGCGCGAAGCGGATGGGCGAGCGCGTTAACCTGTTCGTGGATGTGGCCGGCTACCAGGAGCGCAGGTACAATTCGTTGCGAAATCTGGCACGCAAGGTCGCCCAGCGGGTTACCGACGGCGGACGGCCGATCCCCCTCGAACCCATGCCGCCCAATGAACGCCGAATAGTGCACCTCACGCTCGCAGATGACCCAAACGTCACGACCGCGAGCGAAGGTCATGGTGATCAGCGCCAGGTGGTGGTGGAACCCCAGGACTAGTGGGCACAGGTAGAGGAGAAATGGTTGTGGGGCGTATACAGGGACCGATAAGACCGTTTGCCCTGAGCCTGTCGATGGGCGGTTCATAGTTCGACAAGCTCACCACGAACGGTCCCGGTTGACTACAAACGGAGGATACCGAGGTGATCGTCGGAGTACCGAAAGAGAGGGTTGAAGGCGAACGAAGGGTCGCACTGACCCCAAACTCGGTTTCTCGGCTCGCGAAAGACGGCGTCCAGGTCGTTGTGGAATCGGGGGCCGGTGATGAGTCGTTCTTCTCGGACGAGGAGTACCTGCAGGCAGGCGCTACGACGGCACAGTCGGTCTTCGAATCCGCCGATCTCATTGTCGGTGTGCGCAAGCCGGTCGATGTGACGTCCCTGAATTCGGGGACAGCGTTGGCGGCCACGATCCAACCGCTGGTCGATCATGCGTCGGTCAAATCGCTTGCCGAGGCAGGTGTGACGACCTTTAGCATGGATACCATTCCCCGCATCGCGCGGGCACAGAGCATGGACGTTCTTTCGTCGATGGCATCGCTCGCCGGGTACAAGGCCGCAATCATCGCGGCGGACGCACTTGGAAAGCTCTTCCCCATGATGATGGCGGCATCCGGAACGACGCCACCCGCAAAGGGACTGGTGCTCGGCGCCGGTGTGGCAGGGCTGCAGGCCATCGCGACTGCGCGCAGGCTCGGAGCCGTGCTGTCGGGGTATGACGTGCGGCCGGTCGTGCGTGAGCAGGTGGAGAGCCTGGGAGCGACCTTCCTCGAGGTCGAGCTTGACGAGGAAGCGGAAGACGCCGGTGGCTACGCCCGCGAGTTGTCGGAGGAAGCGAAACGGAAGGGACAGGAGCTGGTCCATTCCGCCGTTCAGGAGATGGACTTCGTCATTACGACGGCGGCGATTCCGGGAAGGGCGGCGCCCCGGCTCATCGACGCGGAAATGGTGCGCGACATGCGGCCCGGAGCGGTCATCGTAGACCTGGCAGCGGAGACAGGCGGGAACTGTGAACTGACGAGACCCGGCGAGACGGTAGTGGAGAACGGCGTATCGATCGTCGGACCGCTGAACCTGCCGAGCGCGATGCCGACTCACGCCAGCCAGATGTACGCGCGCAATATGTTGAACTTCATCAACCACATCGCCAAGGATGGCGAGATCATAGTGGACACCGAGGACGAGATCACGAAGGGTTGTTTGATTACCCACGACGGCGAGATCGTCCACGAGGCGACCATCGCCGCGATGGGGGCGAATGATGGGTAATCGGAATAGGGAAAATGGATTCCCGCTTCCGAGGGAATGACCATGGCCTCGCGAAGGCCACATAAGGAGATGAAAATCGGATGGCGTCGGGAACGGGCAACCACAAGGGTTGCCCCTACAACAGGTCTGCCAAAGCCTATTCTCCTATGAATGACGAAGAGAGTGCGACAATGACAAGGGGAAAACTCCTGCGGAGAGAACCATGATCGAAAGCGAACTCCTTACAAAAGTTTTCATCTTTGTGCTTGCGGTATTCGTGGGGTTCGACCTGATAACGAAGGTGCCCCCTACCCTGCACACGCCGCTGATGTCGGGGGCGAACGCGATCTCCGGCATTACGATATTGGGGGCGCTTCTGGTGGCGGGGCGCGGTGACTCGACTCTCGCCGTAGTCCTCGGGTTCCTGGCGGTCGTTCTGGCGACGATCAACGTGGTCGGAGGGTTCGCGGTGACTGACCGGATGCTGCAGATGTTCAGAAGAGGGCCGACGGAGGACCGCTGATGGACGCTTTCGACTTCCCGATTCTCATCAACGCCTTCTACCTTGTTGCGGCGGTACTCATATTCCTGGGGCTGAAGCGTCTCGGCTCGCCCGCGACGGCGCGCGAGGGCAACCGCATCGCGGC
Organism: Dehalococcoidia bacterium; assembly: GCA_963662435.1. Lineage (GTDB taxonomy): Bacteria > Chloroflexota > Dehalococcoidia > Lucifugimonadales > VXLM01 > VXLM01. The sequence goes on from OY759598.1 coordinate 1,745,133, forward strand.
GCTGGGCATGCTGGTTGCCGTAGTCGTGACGTTGCTCGACCGGGAGATCGTCAGGTTCGAGATCATCGTGGCGGGAATTGTCGTCGGCGCGGCCATTGGAGGAGTGTTCGCACGGGCGATTCGCATGACGGCGATGCCGCAGCTTGTGGCGCTGTTCAACGGATTCGGCGGGGCTGGATCGGCTGTTGTGGCAGCGGCGGAGTTCCTGCGGCTGTCGGACAGCGGCGGCGAGATGCACATCGACGTTTCCGTGACGATCATGCTCGGCACGCTCATCGGGCTTGTCACCTTCACCGGGAGCCTTGTTGCGTACGGGAAGCTCCAGGAGCTTATCGACGGCAAGCCCATCACGTACCCGCTTCAGAAGACCGTCAGCGCAGTGGTGTTTCTTGCCATCGTGGGGGTGATCGTGTATCTCGTGGCGGGCGGCGACCCCGTGGCGTACTACGGACTGGTCGCACTGTGCCTGATACTGGGCCTGCTGCTGGTGATACCGATCGGCGGGGCGGACATGCCGGTGGTTATCTCACTGCTGAACTCGTACTCCGGCATCGCGGCGGCGATGGCAGGATTCGCCCTTGGCAACGTGATGCTCATCATCGCTGGGGCGCTTGTCGGAGCGGCGGGGCTGATACTCACGCAGATCATGATTAAGGCGATGAACCGCTCGCTGGCGAACGTGCTGTTCGGGGCGTTTGGTGCAGAGGCGTCGAGTGGTGCGGCGGAGAGCGCGGGGGAGAAGGTCGTCCGGGAGGCGACGGCAGAGGATGCCGCAGTAGCGATGGCGTATTCCGGGTCAGCAATACTCGTGCCCGGTTATGGACTTGCGGTTGCGCGGGCGCAGCACCAGCTCAAGGAAGTTGGCGAGCTCCTCGAATCGAGGGGCGTGGACGTGCGATACGCGATCCACCCCGTCGCGGGCAGGATGCCGGGTCACATGAACGTGCTGCTGGCAGAGGCTGACGTGCCCTACGACAAGCTCTATGATCTCGACGAGATCAACGACCGGTTCCCCGATACGGACTTTGTGCTGGTGATAGGCGCGAACGACGTGGTCAATCCGGCGGCCCGCGACGAGCAGGGCAGCCCGATCTACGGGATGCCGATCCTCGAGGTGGACAAGTCGCGGCAGGTGCTCGTCCTCAAGCGAAGCCTGAATCCCGGATTCGCTGGGCTGGACAACGAGCTGTTCTACAAAGAGAACACGATGATGCTCTTCGGGGACGCGCAGGACTCGCTGACGCGGGTGATCACGGAGATCAAGGAACTGTAGGGCTGCGTGTAGTGTGTGCCTCCGAAGCCCGTTCGCCCTTCGACGGGCTCAGGGTGAACAGGTCTCTCGCTTGCCTTAGCTGTGTGTCTCCGCCCGATGTGGGAGGGAATTAGCCCTCACCCGCGACGGGAGAGGGGTTGTTGTTCACTCACCCTGACTCCCGTGTCCTGTACGGAACTGGCCCTCTCCCGCGATGGGAGAGGGGAAATCTTGCACTCACCCCGACTACCGTAGCGAGAGCGGGGCGGGCTCTCTCCGACGAAGGGAGAGGGGGTATGGCGCAGAGCTACTGCATTTCACTCAGAGCCAGCCTCGTGAGGGCCTCCAACCCATCCGTCTGGACTCCGGCCTTCGCCGGAGTGACGATTGACGGTGTGCTTACTATCCCCAAACCCGGTTGCCCTGAGATTAGGCGAAAGTCTGTCGGAGGAGTGTCGTAGCTGGTGGATTGGGGTCAATCCTGGCGGGAGAAGGACCAGACTCCGGCGATGAGGAAGACGGAGCCGATTGCGCCTACGAGGATGGCGTCTTCGATGATGGTCATGCGGTGGCCGAAGAGGGTTACTCCAAGGATGAAGCCGTCGGCGGATTCGGCGAGAGGGTTGACGATTTGAGGGCCGAGGAATATCTGCCGGATGGCGTCGACTCCGTAGGTGAGCGGGTTGATCTTGGCGATTATCTGGAGCCACGTCGGGACTCCGTCGATGGGGAAGAAGACGCCTGAAAGGAAGATGAGGGGGAAGATCATCAGCTGGACTACGAATTGGAAGCCCTGCTGTGAGCGCATCCGCGTGGCGACGAGGATGCCGATGCCGGAAAGCGACAGGGAGAGGATGAGGATTATTGGCAGGAGCTTGAGGACGATGAGCGGTGTGAGCGACACACCGATTATGGGAGCTATGACGAGCATGACCGTCCCCTGCACCATTGCTGCGAATGAGCCGCCGACTGCCTTGCCGATGACGATGCCGACCCTGCTGAGCGGAGCGACGAGGACCTCCTTGAGGAAACCGAACTCGCGGTCCCAGACGACGGACATCCCGGCAAATAGGGAGGACATGATGACGGTCATTGCCATAATGCCGGGGTACATGAACTGGACGAAGCTGACCTCACCACCCAGATCACCTATGATCCGGCTGAAACCCGCGCCGAAGACGACGAGGAACATCAGGGGAAAGGCAAAGGCCGAGACTAGACGGGAGCGGTCGGCAATGAAGCGCAGCAGCTCGCGGTAGGCGACGACCCATATGGCGCGATATACCTCAGTCACAGGACATCAACCACCTTTACAGGGTTTCCAGCGCGCACCGATTCGTAGGAGGCGAGGACGACTGCGAGGTCGTCGAGGGCTTCCTGTCCGTTCATGGTGGGCTCGCGTCCTTCCTGGACTGCTCCAATGAAGTCGCGGACCATTCGCTTCATGCCTCGAATCTCGGGCTCGACCGGATGGGAGCGGGTGCCGTCCCTGGTCTCGACGGTGACCTCGCTGCCGAAAACCTCGTAGCGGATCCGCCCCCTTGTGCCGGTCAGGCGCACATCACGTCTTGAGTCGTGGGGCGTCCAGCCGGCGTATCGAAGGAATCCTGTCACGCCTTCGGGGAAGGAGGCCGTTAGGGCCATGCTGTCCTCGCCCTCGAGGCCGGGGATCATCTTGTGTTCGGGAGCCAGTGCAAAGACGCTCTCCGGACTGCCGGCGAGGTTTCGCAGAATGTCTACATAGTGGATGCCGCCGTCGATCATGCGTCCACCGCCGCATCGTTCCAAGCTCAAACGCCACCCGACGCAGCCGTCGTCGAGATTTTCGGATTGAATGTCGATGAGGCTCAGGTCGCCGATTGCGCCGTCTGCAATGAGTTCCTTGGTTTTTTCGGTGGCGGGATCGAAGCGGAAATTCTCGCCTACCATGAGGGTTACGCCCGCTTGACTGGTGACGTCGATGAGTTCACGGGCCTCGGTAATGGTCCGGGCGATGGGTTTTTCCATGAGAACGTGTTTGCCGTGCCGAGCAGCAAGGCGGGCGTTGTCAAGGTGGAGATCGTGGGGGGTGATGAAGTACAGACCGTCGACGCGGGGATCGGCAGCGGCGTCCTCGTAGGAGCCATAGTAGGCGGAGCCGCCGTACTGCTCGCAGTACTCCCTGGCCTTTTCGATGTCGCGGCTGGCGAAGGAGTAGTCCACCTCGTCGGTCATATCGGCTATGTACTCCATGACCACGTGGGCGTACTTGCCGCAACCGACGATGCATAGGGAGAGTCTCTTGTTCATGTGTGATCGACTGCCTCCGGGTGCATACGATAGCAGACGGGCGGAGAAGATTCACCACAAAAAGGCCTCGCCAGGACTTCGCCAGTCGGGCGGACCTCGCCGGTCAGGCGTGTAGAGGGCCTCGCTGGCCGGGCATAAGGGGACCTCGCCGGTCGGGCGTAAAGGGGCCTCGCTGGTCGGGCATATAGTGCAGAGGCTGGGTGCTGGATGTGCGTGGGAGAGGGAGGGGGCGATATGATGGTGAGTAGCAGTGTTGTGGAGGTATGTTCCTATTCGCAGGGTGCGGCGGGTACTCAGGTCGGTGTTTTTCATTCTGCTTCCGGTGGTGTTGGTGTTCGGGGTGGCTAGGGATACGCTGAACCTGAACCCGGTCCAGCGGGTCGCCCTGCCGTACCGGTACAGCATCAGCGAGTGGGAGGTGCGTAATTTCCCTGACAAGTGGGCGCACCTGCTGTGGACGAGACTGTTCGGGCGGGAAACGTCGCAGTCGGAACGATTGGACGAACTGGAGCGGTACTTTGACTTGGGTCGCGACCTCCTGGGGGCGGACTATGCGTTGGACCGGGCGATGTCCGGTATGAGTGGCGCGGGAGTCGAGGAGCTCCAGGAGGAGGTTGAAAGACTCTCAGACGAGCGATCGGCGTTGCGGGACAGCGTGGAGGAGACGATTGAGAGCGCGTTGAGCACGGCGATACGGGATGTGGGTCTGAGCGAGTGGGAGAGGTTCGTGTTTCCGCCGGTCGATATCCGGTTGGCGGGACCGCCGATAGTGCTGTTGACCTCGCCGCGGGACCGCATCGAGCGGCAGCACGAGGTGTTGATTGAGCCGGACGTCAGCCTCGTGGTGCGGGAGCGACTCGAAGACAGGTTGATGGATGAGGAGGACGTGGCGGCGATCAGCTTCCAGGTGGGAGGGCTTGCGGCGTATCCGGCATCGGTGCTGGACACGATTCCATTGGAGCACACGTTTCGGGCGGGGGCGCACGAGTGGATGCACCACTACATGGCGTTCCGGCCGCTGGGACAGAAGATGTTCACGTCCGGCGAGATGGTGACGCTGAATGAGACGCTGGCGGACATAGTAGGGCGGGAGATCGGTGACGCGGCGAGGGAGTTGGTATTTACTGAGGAGGAGTCCCCCTCTCTGCATCTCACCCCCGCCGGGGGAGAGATTGAAAATGATTCAGCGACCCCGCAACCCGCGCCTGAGAGTGGTCTTCACGGCAGGGACGAGCATTTCGGATATCGCGAGGAGATGCGTGAGACGCGGTTAAGGGTGGACGAGCTGCTGGCGGAGGGCAAGGTGAACGAGGCTGAGGAGTACATGGAGGAGCGTCGCCTGAAGTTCGTGGAGAACGGGTTTCCGATAAGGCGACTGAACCAGGCGTACTTTGCGTTCCACGGGACGTATGCCGAAAATGCCGCGTCGTCGAGCCCTATCGCGGGGCAGTTGCACAGGTTTCGAGAGCTGATGCCGGACCTAAAGACATTCGTTTCTGAGATGGGGGGAATATCGAGTTACGCGCAGTTCCTGGAGCGGTTGGAGGAGTTGGAGGGGAAAGAGAGTAGAGGATAGGGACACAAGGTAGAGGATTCGTAGGGTGACCGGATCTGCTACTTGGAGTGTCGTGCGGTGGCATATAGGGCAGCTTTTGATGAAGGGGTTGGAAGATTGGGAGCGTGAGTGTGGTACTATGAATTCAACACTTGTGTCGGACGCAATCGGGACCGGATGTATAGGCAAGACGAGCCGGAATTAAACTTCGAGCAGATCAGCTCACGGATCAAGGGCGTATTTGGCCGGTTCGGCTTAGGGGGCGGAGGCGGCGGTCTTGTATACGGCATACTCGCAATCATCTTGCTCGGGGCCATCGGATGGCTGGGCACGGGGTTCTATACGGTCGAGCCCGCCGAGGTTGCGGCGCTCCGCCGTTTCGGCATCTTCGAAGACACGGCAGGACCGGGCCTTCACTGGTGGTGGCCGAATCCAATAGGCAATCGCGCCATCGTCGACGTCCGGCAGCGCCGCCGACTTGAAATCGGCATCCGTGGCGACACCCCCTTCCTCGAAGAGTCCCTGATGATCACGGGCGACGAGAACATCGTCGACGTGCAGCTTCTCGTGCAGTTCGAGATCAAGGACATTGAGAAATTCCTGTTCCGCACGGTGGACCCGGCCGGCAAGACGATAAAGGACGCCTCCGAATCAGCATTAAGGCAGGTCGTTGGCAGCCGTGACATCGACGACGTGCTGACGACCGAAAAGGAGGCCGTACAGGCCGAAACGAAGGACCTGCTGCAGCAGCTTCTCGACACGTATGAAGCGGGTATCCGCGTGGCTGAGTTGAAGCTGTTGAACGTGAACCCGCCAGCCGAGGTGCAGGACGCTTTCGACGACGTGGTGCGAGCCCGAGAGGACAAAGAGCGCATCATCAACCTGGCGGACGCCTATGGAGAGGACATTCTTCCGAGGGCCAGGGGTGACGCGGAGCGACTCCTGCAGGAAGCACAGGCCTTCAAGGCGCAGCGGGTCAACGAGGCGACGGGTCTGGCCGAACGGTTCACGTCCATCCTGAACGCATATGAAGAGGCCCCTGACGTAACGGCGCAACGGCTGTACCTCGAGAGCATGGAAGACATCCTGCCCGCTGTAGAGATATTCATCGTGGACGGCGAAGTGGGCGGTGGCCTGTTGCAGCTGCTGAACCTGAATGAAGTGGACCAGGCTCCGTTCGCCGCACCACAGGCGCCGGCGCAGCCCGTGGGTCCCCTACCGACTATCCAACAGACGGACACGACTTCGCAATGAGATTCCTCGCTACGCTTCTCATAACGCTGCTGGTGCTGTCGGCAATAATATTGCCGCAGGTGCTGGTCGTGGTTGACGAGACGGAGCTTGCGATCATCACGAGGCTGGGTGACCCGCAGCGATCGATCAGGTCCCCGGGTCTGTACGTTAAGGCGCCGCTGATAGATAGCGTGACGAAATTCGAGAAACGGCTCCTCATCTTCGACGCGCCGGCCGAGTCGCTTCTGACCTCCGACAAGAAGCGGTTGATCATCGACGTGTACGCGAGGGGCAGGGTCACCGACCCGCTGCTGTTCTTCCAGACTGTGCGCAACGTCACTCAGGCACGGTCGCGGGTTATCGACATCGTTGCGTCGGAATTGCGCCGCGAGATCGCCAGCGACGAGCAGCTTGAGATCATCAAGACCAAGCGCGAGCAGATCGAGAACGACGTGCGCGACGCGGTCCGGCCGCTCATCAACGAGCTTGGGATCGACGTGGTGGACGTGAGGATCAAGCGTGCGGACTTCCCGCAGGCCATCGCGGGCAGCGTCTATGAGCGCATGAAGGCTGAACGCCAGCGCATTGCAGACCGAGAACGTGCAGAGGGTGCGGAAGCCGACCTGCAAAAGCGAGCGGAGGTCGACCGTGAGGCCGTCGAGATTCGGTCGACGGCGCGGAAGGAAGCTGACATCATAAAGGGTGAGGCTGAGGCTCAATCCATCGCGATTTACGCCGAAGCGCTGGAGCAAGACCCGGAATTCTACACCTTCCTTCGGTCGTTGGACGCCTACGCCGAGTTCCTTGGTGGGAACACAACCGTCGTGCTGCCGGCGGACTCGGATATCTTCAAGTTCCTTCAGTCGCCGATCACCGCTCGGTGAGAGTCGGGGGCGAGAGTCCCGGCTCAGCATTACCTCTTTGTGCTGATAAAGCACGCCAACTGCCCTACCCTTTCGCGTCTTCCAGTTTCCGTGTGACGTCTTGAAGCTTGTCGCGTTCGACCTGGACGGGACGCTGTTGCGGGGAGAATCCGTGTGGGAAGCTATCGGGCGAGTCATCGGCTGTCCGGAGCGGGTGCGGGAGTTTGAGCAGTTGGACTTCACCCGGAAGGAGGCCATAGCTGCCGCCAGGGAGGAGTTCACGGAGTGGTTTCGGGCATTTCCGATCGATGAGCTCCGTGAGCATGTCGTGTCAATGCGGGCTGCTCCCGGAGTGGATGAGGGATTCGCGCTGCTCCATGAACACGGGTTCCAGATTGCACTTGTATCGCTCACGTGGGAATTCGCGGTGGAGTGGTGCGTGGAGAGGTTCGAGGCGGACTATGGCGTTGGCACCGGGCTCACGCGAGACGGGGGGATAGCTCACTTCTGGCCTGAGGACAAGGCGACATGGGTCGCAGGGCTGGCGCGTGAGCTTGGCGTAGAGATGAGAGACGTTGCGGCAGTGGGCGATTCGAATGGGGATGTGCCGATGCTCCTGGCGGTGGGCCATCCGTACTGTGTTGGGGCGACCGTTCCAGCTGAGCTGGAGGGGATGGTCAGTCATGAGCCGGACGGGGATATAGGCGTGGTGGCTGAGAGGATCGTGCGGGCGGACCTCGCCGGTCGGGCATGTAGAGGACTTCGCCAGTCAGGCAGACCTCGCCGGTCAGGCATGTAGGGGAAATCGCCAGTCGGGCAGACCTCGCCGGTCGGGCATGTAGAGGACTTCGCCAGTCGGGCAGACCTCGCCGGTCGGGCAGACTTCGCCAGTCGGGCATGTAGGGGACTTCGTCAGTCGGGCGGACCTCGCCGGTCGGGCATGTAGGGGACTTCGCCAGTCGGGCAGACTTCGCCAGTCGGGCATGTAGAGCGGGGGCTGGATTCCAGCCTGCGCGGGAATGGCGGGTGGGTGCTGCCGCGGAGGACGGCCCTTCGGCAAGCTCAGGACGAATGGATGCAAGGTCCCCTACCCGTCTGTGACGATGACTCCGTAGGTGTCGTGGAGGATGCCGGCGGCCTGGGATGGGGTGATGACGGCGCCGGTGGCGCGTGCGATGTCGAGGCGGAGGTTGGAGAGGCGCGCGCCTCGAAGGTCTGCGCCGGCGAAGGAGGTCTCCGGGCTGACGGTGACGTTTTCGATGCGGCAGTCCTCGAAGACCGACTCGGCGAAGTCGCAGCCGGAGAGGTCGGCCTCAGTGAAGTCCACGCCAACAATGCGCTGTTTACGGAAGTTCTTGTGGGCTAGAGTCGCCATCACGAATCCGGCGCGGTCGATGGTTACTCCGTCGAGGTTGGTCGATCCGAAGGTGACGGCGCGGAAGCGGGAGCCGGTGAGATCGGCGCCGAAGAGGCTTGCCCCATCGAAGCTGCTGAGCGAGAAGTCGCAGTCGTTGAGGCGCGAGAGGTTCAGCTTGGCGTTTTGAAATTTGGCAGAGGCGCAGTTGGAGACGGTGACGTGGGACTCCTTGATGTCTGCGCGGTAGAAGTTGGCGCTCTGAAGGTCGGAGCGTGAAATCCGGAGCTCGGCGCAGGTCAGGTGCGAGAAGTCGGCGTCTTGGAGCGAGCAGCCGGTCAGTTCGAGGGCATCGACGAAAAAGTCGGTGAATGATCCTCCGTCGAAGGTGCAGTCGATGAAGGAAGAGTCCCGGCGGAGAAGGTCGGCCAGGTGATCGGCATCGGTGACGGCGATCCCCTTGTGAGGCATTATTCGATCTCCCTAGCGGCCTTTGCAATGACTTCTCCAATGAAAGACCGCTTACCCGTGCTGTAGGATGTCCGGTCGTCCGAGTGCTTCGCCGCGAGAGCGAGTTTAAGCTGTGCGTACTCAGCCGCCAACTCCGGGTGGGCGATGAGGTAGTCGCGAAACATGAAGTGGTTCCGCAGGATGGGACTGTCGAGCGTGTACATGTGGAGAACCTGAGTCCTAATCTCCTCGCCGTCTGAGCAACTCCCTTGCGGAGAATGGCCCCTGAGAAAAAAGCGGTCGTCGGGGATGTCGACTTCGTCCACTCCCTTGTGAAAGTAGCCGATACTCTCCAACGGTTCAATGCACCGCTCCCCGTCCTCGAATTTGTGGATTAGCACGGCGATATCGAGGATTGGTTTGGCGGGCATACCCGGAATCGACGTACTCCCGACATGGTGGACGCCGGCGACGATGTGCCCGACGGCGTTCATGATGTGGCGACGTTCCTCCTCGAATAGCACGGGCCATTCGGGGTCGTACGGTGCGACCACGGCGCTGTGTCTGGGGATTCCGAGCGGCATCGCTAGTTGCCGTGACTGCCGAGTTGGATGCGGTTTCCGTCGATGTCGGTCACATCGGCGAGAAGCAGGCCGGGAATGCCGCCATCGCGCGGAGGATGGACGATGCTCCCTCCACCAGCCTCGATTGCACGGCAGGCCTCGTCGATGTCGTCGACCTCGAAGCTGAGGCCGGTCATGCGGAAGTCGTCGTTGGTCCCTTGATGAAGCGCGACGGTGGAGTCGCCGAGCGTCAGTTCCGACCAGTTGGGCGACTGCGCGTGGACGTTAAGGCCGAATACATCGCGGTAGAAGGCCACTGCCCTATCCATGTCGTTGGTCCAGAGCATGTAGAGGATTTTGGTTGTCTTCATGGGCGGTGGTTCCTTTTTGACAAGAAGCCATGCTGGCAACAATGATACACAACTTGTCGTGGGATTCTTCACTTCGGCATCTAAGCGACCCTTCGACAGGCTCAGGGTGAACGGGCTGTTGGGTCGTAGGGACTGGATTCACGCCTGCGCGGGAATGACGGATGGGTGGTACAGGGCGCTGAAGGACGGCCGGAGTTAGTCGCGGGACTCCAAGGACTGCATCTCATACATGGTGGCGAAGAGGCCGGAGGCTTGGCGCAAGTCTTGGGGCGTGCCGGACTCGACGATGCGGCCGCCGTCAATGACGAGGATACTGTCGGCGTTGACGACGGTCTTGAGGCGGTGGGCTACGACGATGAGCGTGCTGCGGCGGCGGATGGTTTCGAGCGCGGTGGTGAGGTGGAACTCGGTGCGGGCGTCGAGGGCGGAGGTCGGCTCGTCGAGGAGGACGAGGGCGGCGTTTCGGTAGAGCGCGCGGGCGATGGCAATGCGCTGGCGCTCGCCGCCGGATAGGTCGAGGCCCTTCGGGCCGAGTTTTTCGTCGAGGCCGTTGGGTAGGGATTCGATGAAGTCGGCAAGCTGGGCGTCTCTGACGACCTGGTCGACGAGGTCCGTATCGGGTTGGGTCTCGGGGTAGATGATGTTGGCGAGTACGGTGTCGTTCCACAGCCAGGCGTCCTGCGGGACAACTGAGATTTGGCGGCGCAGGTCGCGGATGGAGAGGTCGCGGATGTCCTCTCCGTTGATAAGGATGCGGCCATTCAACGGCTCGTAGAAGCCCTGGATGAGCTCCAGGACGGTGCTCTTGCCACCGCCAGTTGGGCCGACGATGCCGATGAATTCGCCGGCTTTCGCCTGGAGGCTCAGGTCCTCGATACCGAACCCTTCCCGGGCGAATCGGAAGCTTACGTTGGAGAACTCGACCGACATTGCGCGAGTCTTCCGTACGAAGTCGTTGGGGATGGACACTTGCTCAGCGGGCAGGGCCATGAGGTCGTCGATACGATCGGTGTCGGCCTTCATGGACTCACTGAACGTGATGAAATCGAGGATTCTCCTGATTGACTCGTAGAGCCCCGGCAGGTAGGCGAGGAAGGCGACGAGGTCGCCGACCGTCGCGCGACCGTTGACGACCTCGAAAGCGCCGTAGCCGAAGATGAGGCCGCGCACAACGTTTTGGATTGCCACCCAGAAGCCGAACTGAAAGAGATCGTGGTGCGCGATCATGCGGGCTTTGTTTCGCCAGTTGCGGCGGGTCCATCCTTCCCACCAGGCTATCTCTCGTTTCTCGCCGGTGAACGACTTGACGGTCTTGATGTTGTCGAAGACTTCGGTGACGTATGACTGGCCGGAGGAGAGGATGTCGTTCTGTTCGTTGTTGAGCCGACGCTCGCGACTTCCGGCGACGCGGGCGAGGAGATACGAGGGCGGAAACGCGAGCAGTGTTATGAGCGCCAGCTTCCAGTTGAGGGAGAACATGATTCCGGCGGTCACGAGGACGAGCATTAGGTGATAGATCGACAGCACGACGGTCTGGGCGACGAAGACCTCACCGACACGGCCGCAGCATTGCGTGATGACGGTGACTATGTGGCCGAGCCTGGTGCGCTCGATGTCGTCGAGCCGGGCGTGGATGAGGTGACTAAAGAGGTCGGTGCGGAGCCGGCGGGTGACGGCCTCTCCCACGGATGCGCGAGCAAAGTTGCGGACCAGTCCAAGCCCCACGTCGACGATGGGGAGGAGGGTCATCGCGACTACGAGGGCGAGAATCATGGCGGTGTCGGAGCCGGGGATCGCGCTGTCGATCAGCTCACGGAGCAGAAGAGGCGTGGCAAGGGCGGAGGCCGTGCCGAGGAACATGAGGGCGACGACAACTGCGAGTGTGCGCCATTGCCCGCGAACCTCGCGGAGAACGAGGCTGAGGGTGTAGCCGTCGCCGGCAGAGGTGGTCGTCAAGGTGTCTCCTCGTTGGGGTCGAAGGTGATGGCGACCAGCTTACCATGAAGACGTTATTCGTACAATAATGTTCCATATTGCGGCATATGATTTACCATCTCAGGCATTATTCACACACTCACGACGCCTGATGAGTCATGTACGTCGTTTTTAGTAATTCTCATTTGACAGTTGTGGATGGAACCTGATATGATAGAAACGTGGAATTGAGAAGAGCCCCTTCGCGGGGCTCTTTTTCGTTTCCGGGGACTTGAGGCGGCCACCTCATGGCGTCCCACCACATAGATGCATGAGCCAGTCTTCGTGGTACAATTCCTGACTCGAGTAAGGTTCTTACATCTTGAGAACTTACGAAGTGAGGGTTGACTTGGGGTTTTCTACCTTGGGGACATCAGTGAGAGACGTCGCGCTAGCGCTGTTCTCGGTGGCGGTCGTGCTCTTGGCGGCGTGTGGGGACACCCTGCAAGCGCCCACCGCGGTCCCTCAAACTGGCGACACGGCCACGCCAGTGGCGACGGCCACGTCTCTGCCGAGTCCCACGGTAGTGCCCTCGCCTACGCCTGAGCCGACGGCGACGCCCTCTGTTGATGCGACGCTTCTGGACAGGGCAGCCCTGGTCGCGCTCTACGAGTCGGCGGGTGGAGAAAATTGGACGAGGAGCGACAACTGGCTGAGTGACAGGCCAATTGGTGAGTGGCACGGGGTTACGACCGACGACGATGGCCGGGTTACTGAGCTGGTCATTGTTGATAACAGGGTGGCGGGAAATATCCCGCAGGAGCTAGGCCAACTCTCCAGATTGACAAAGTTAGAGCTCCATGGGGGCTGGCTAGTCGGGCTGATCCCGGAGGAGTTAGGCGAGCTTTCGAACCTTGTTGTGCTAGACCTTTCGGATAACAACTTGACAGGCGAGATTCCGCCGGAGTTGGGCAACCTCCCCAAGCTGGAATTGCTGGACCTTCACGACAACAAGTTGGTCAGTGAAATCCCACCGGAGTTGGGCAGTCTTGACAACCTGGAAGTGCTTGACCTTTCAGTGAACGGTCTGCAGGGGGGGATTCCACCGGAGTTGGGCAGTCTTACCGATTTGAGGAAGCTGGACCTCTCGATGACAGGGCTGAGGGGTGAGATACCCCGGGAGCTCGGTCAACTCTCCAAGTTGACGGAAGTGGGGCTTGAGGGCCTGCGACTTAGCGGGTGCTCTGCGAAGGGGCTCGAGCATTTCGTTGATCTTGTCGGTCCGGGGTGCGTGGCCCTGGATGCGCTAACGGCGCTCTACCATGCCACGGAGGGAGAGAACTGGGAGAACAATGACAATTGGTTGAGCGGCCGGCCGCTTGTTTGGTGGTATGGGGTAGTCACAGATGAAGCGGGGAACGTCATCAGGCTATCCCTGGGCGATAACCGCCTGAAGGGGTCGATCCCCGCGGAACTGGGACTGCTCTCTAAGCTGACCGAGTTGGATCTGCAGGGAAACTGGCTCAGGGGGCCGATCCCGGCGGAGATGGGCAACCTCTCTGAATTGAAGATACTGGGCCTATGGAACAACCAGTTGTCCGGCGAGATTCCTGCAGAACTGGGAAAGCTCTCCAACCTGACCGATTTGTATTTGAACGATAACCTGCTGAGCGGGGAGATACCGCCGGAGCTTGCGAAGCTCTCCAGCTTGAAAAAGCTATACCTTCAACAGAACTGGCTGGAAGGGGAAATTCCGTTGGAGTTGGCGCAACTCTCCAATTTGAAAGAGTTGCATCTCTGGCAGAACCGGCTGAGCGGAGAGATTCCGTTGGAGTTGGGCGAACTCTCCGAATTGACAGAACTGGGCTTATCAAACAACGTTCTCAGCGGGGAGATTCCCTCGGAATTGGCGCGACTGTCCAGCCTGAGAGAGCTGGGACTTTGGGGCAACCGTCTCACCGGCAAGATACCGCCTGAACTAGGCAGTTTCCCGGAACTGGAAGCGCTATACCTGTCTCAAAACCAGTTGAGTGGAGAGATCCCGCCAGAGCTGGGAAGCCTTACCGGTCTGCAGGATCTCTACCTGTGGGACAACATGCTGAGCGGTGTGGTTCCGGTGGAACTTGCCAATATAGAGAGCCTTGGAGAACTGGCACTCTCGAAGAATAGACTGATTGGGGAGATACCGGCCGAACTGGGCAACCTCTCCAACCTGACATATCTTTCGCTCGCACAGAACGAGGTGACCGGGGGGATCCCACCTGAGTTGGGGAGGCTCACCAATCTCAAGTTCCTCAACCTCTGGAATACTTTGTTGAGCGGAGAGATTCCGGCGGAACTGGGCAATCTCACCAATCTTGAGAAACTGAGTCTTTCACGGAATAAGCTGACCGGGGAGATTCCACCTGAGTTGGGTAATCTATCGAACCTAAAGGTCCTTTATTTGTGGAACAACATGCTGAGTGGTGAAATACCGCCGGAGCTTGGCAACCTGTCCAGAGGGATAACGCTCGACGCGACTGGCAACGACTTTTCGGGGTGTGTTCCCGATAGTCTTCAGAATTTGGGCAGCGAGATTTATCTGGGGGAATTGAAGTTCTGCAGGGAGGTTGAGTAGGACGGGGGATGTGGGGAGCTACCGTGGCCGCCCTTCGACAGGCTCTCTCCCACGAAGGGGGAGAGTGTAGAATTGCGGAATGTGGGTCATGGCGATAAAGGCTGGGCACGGTTGGGAGAGTATTTTTTCTTGGTATACTGCCCGCATTAAGTCGAGTGTTTACATCATGAGAACTTACGGCGCGAGGAATCTCTTGGAGCCCAATACTGTTGGGACAACGGCGAGAGACACCGCGTTTACGTTGGCGGTGTGGTGTTTGGCAGTCGTGGCGGTGGTAGCGTGTGGGGAGTCGCGACCGGCGCCAACGGTTGTTCCTACGGCGGAGGCTGTCGCGCCAGTGGCAACGGCCACGTCTGTACCAAGTCCCACAGCATCGCCCTCGCCTACGCCCGTTCCAACGGCGGTCCCCACTACGTCTGCAAGGAGTCCCGATAGGGACGCGTTGTTGGCGCTCTACGAGTCGGCGGGTGGGGAGAATTGGACGAGGAGCGACAACTGGCTGAGTGACAGGCCAATTGGTGAGTGGCACGGGGTTACGACCGACGACGATGGCCGGGTTACTGAACTGGCGCTCATCGAGAACGAGGTGACAGGGAGTATCGCGGCTGATTTGGGTGAGCTTTCCAGCCTGAGGGTGCTGGATTTTCGGGGAAACTGGCTGCTGGGGCTGATACCGACCGAGCTTGGGAACCTTTCCGATCTGACCAATCTCGACCTGTCTCAGAACAGGTTGATAGGTGAGATACCACGGGAGTTGGGCAGCCTAGGCAAATTGGAGAGACTCGATCTTTCTGATAACCAGTTGTCCGGTGAGATTCCGCCGGAACTAGGCAAACTCAGAACCCTGACGGAGTTGGACCTGTCGGAGAACTGGTTACTGGGCGAGATACCTCCCGAACTTGGTGAGCTCGCCAACCTGAAGGTGTTGGACCTTTCGGCGAACGGTTTCACTGGAATTGTGCCGATGGAGTTGGTGGATCTTACCAATCTGACTGTGCTGGACTTTTCGAGGAACGATCTGACGGGGTGCGTACCGAAGAGCGCTGCCGACTTGCCGGTCCTAGTCCAGGAGACCTGCGGTCCGACGGAAGCCTTGGCAGCGCTGTACGAGTCCACGGACGGGCCGAATTGGAAGAACAACGACAACTGGCTGAGCGATGCGCCGTTGAGCGAGTGGTATGGAATAACGACCGACTCCCGAGGAGACGTCGAATGGCTGTCCCTTGCAGACAACGGATTGAGGGGAGAAATCCCTCCTGAGATAGCTTATCTCCGCAATCTGAGGAGGCTCGACCTCTCAGAGAACAATCTGAGTGGGCGGATACCGCCAGAACTGGCCCAGCTTACCCGGCTGATTGGTCTGGCCCTCCACACCAATGATTTGAGTGGCGAGATTCCCGTTGAACTGGGGAACCTTTCCGTCCTCGAATGGCTATACGTTAGCGAAAACCGATTGAGCGGTTCGATTCCTCCTGAATTGGGCAATCTCTCCCGGCTCAGTTGGTTGAGTGCCTGGGGCAACCAACTGTCTGGGGAAATACCACCGGAGCTTGCCAAGATTTCGTTCTTGGAGTGGCTGGATTTGTCCCGCAATAACCTGACTGGGGAGATCCCCGCGGAGCTGGCGAGGCTAATATTCCTAACCGCCCTGCACCTTGCATCAAATGACCTAAGTGGTGAAATTCCGGCCGGGCTGGGCAACCTGGAGAACCTCACGGAGCTGGAACTCTGGGGAAACCAACTGACCGGGTGCGCACCAGGGAGACTTGCCGGAATTGGCAAGCCGGGCGTTCCTGCCTGTGCCACCAGCAATGCGCAGAGCGAACCAGATGATGCGGGGGACGATTCGAAGGACGTGCTCGTTGCACTCTACAACGCCACGGATGGTCCCAACTGGGAGAACAACGACTACTGGTTGAGCGGCCGGCCGCTTGATTGGTGGTATGGGGTAGTCACAGATGAAGCGGGGAACGTCATCAGGCTGTCCCTGGGCGATAACCGCCTGAAGGGGGAGATCCCCTCGGAATTGGGGCTGCTCTCCACGCTGACCGAGTTGGATTTGCAGGGAAACTGGCTCAAGGGGCCGATTCCGGCGGAGTTGGGCAACCTCTCTGAATTGGAGACTTTGGGCCTATGGAACAACCAACTGTCGGGCGAGATTCCTGCAGAACTGGGAAAGCTCTCCATCCTGACCGATTTGTATTTGAACGATAACCTGTTGAGCGGGGAAATCCCGCTGGAGCTTGCGAAGCTCTCCAGCTTGAAAAAGCTATACCTTCAACAGAACTGGCTGGAAGGGGAGGCGCCGTTGGAGTTGGCCCAACTCACCAGCTTG
This sequence comes from Dehalococcoidia bacterium, assembly GCA_963662435.1. Taxonomy (GTDB): domain Bacteria; phylum Chloroflexota; class Dehalococcoidia; order Lucifugimonadales; family VXLM01; genus VXLM01. The sequence continues at coordinate 1,761,929 of OY759598.1, forward strand.
AAGGAGCTATACCTAAGTGATAACCGGTTGAGTGGGGAGATTCCGTTGGAGTTTGGCAAACTCTCCGAACTGACAGACCTGGGCTTGTCGAACAACGTTCTCAGCGGGGAGATTCCCTCGGAATTGGCGCGACTGTCCAGCCTGAAAGTGCTGGGACTTTGGGGCAACCGTCTCACCGGCAAGATACCGCAGGAACTAGGCAGTTTCCCGGAACTGGAAGCCCTATACCTGTCTCTTAACCAGTTGAGTGGAGAGATCCCGCCTGAGTTGGGGGACCTCTCTGATTTGAAGGAACTCTCCCTTTCAGAGAACCAATTGAGCGGGGAGATTCCGCCGGAACTGGGGAACCTATCGAGCCTGACAGGACTGCATCTATGGGGAAACTCCTTGGGCGGGGAGATTCCGGCTGAACTGGGGAGTCTATCGAGCCTGACGGGATTGTATCTATCGGCAAACAGCTTGACGGGGGAGATTCCTGCAGACTTAGGCGGGCTTTCCAACTTGGTCGATTTGTACCTTCATGAGAACTCTCTAAGCGGCAGAATTCCCCCGGAACTGGGCGGCCTCTCCAATCTGAAAGAATTAATCCTCAACCAAAACGAGCTGATAGGTGTGATCCCGCCGGAGTTGGGGAGGCTCTCCAGCCTCGAAGAACTTCACCTATGGGAGAATTCGCTGAGCGGCGATATACCTGTGGAATTGAGCAGCCTATCGAACGCAAAGAAAATCGATCTATCGAATAACATGCTGTCAGGGGGGATACCTCCTGAGTTGGGCAAACTGTCGAATCTCAGCTTCCTGTACTTGGAGAACAACATGCTCAGCGGCGAGATTCCTTCGGAGCTGGGAAACCTGCGGGTGGGAATAGAGCTTGATCTTTCGGGGAACGAGCTGACGGGATGTGTTCCCGATGTCCTGCGGAATCTGGGCAGCACGCTCTATTTCGGTGAAATGGAGTTCTGCGGGGAAGTCGAGTCTCACGGGTGATGGGGTGCTGCTGTGGTGGCCGCCCTTCGACAGGCTCTCTCTCCCATGACTGGCTGACAGGGGTAGACAAACCCAATTTGCAACTACGATCTGACCCTCGTCTACCTGTTCGCGCTACGACAATACCCCCGGCCAACCTCCACTGTCTTTCACATTCCAGGTGGTGATAGTGCAACCCTCATGAAATGTTCCGCGCACAACAATGAAGGGGCGCCTTCTCCACCCGACACAGAATCACTAACGTAGTTACACGAAGTCCCGTAATACAGAAAGCAATGTCCGGAAATGTCCGGAAATGTCCGGGTATTTCAAGGGTCCTGGACTTCAAGACCTGACAAACTCTCCCCTGCCGAGAGATACACGCCAACCCCCGCCGAGCTAGCAGAAGGTAGGAACGAAGGGAGAGGGCTGTCGTTCACATTCGTGTGAGCGGGGTATAGAATTGGCGCGGAATCAACTGCGCGGGCTTGGGCAAGAGCCGGCGAGGAGGAACGCATGACGGAGGAAGGCAACGCGATGTACCGGGTGGGGATGATCGGGATTGGTCGCAAGGGGGCACAGCATGCGAGGGCGTACCGGCTCGATCCGAGGACGGAGATCGTGGCGGCGGCGGATACCGACGAGGAGAACCTCGAGGTATTCTGCAAGCGGTTTGGGGCCCGAGGGTATACGGACTACAAGGAAATGCTCCGGGAAGAGAACGTGGACATCGCGGCTCCGATCCTGCCGGTGGGGCCGAACCCCGGTATCGTGATCGGCAGTGCTGAGGCCGGGGTTAAGGGAATCCTGTGCGAGAAGCCGTTCGCGCCGTCGCTGCAGGAGGCGGACGCGATGGTGGCGGCGTGCAGGGCGAACGGCGTGAGGATCGGCGCGGGCGACCTGAACATCAACCTTCCTGCGTACCAGAAGGCGGTAAAGATGATCACGGATGGGGAGATCGGGGAGGTCAAGAGCATTCATTTCTATGGCGGAGGGGGCTCGGAGCTTTCGGGTGGCGGCATTCAGCAGTTCAGCCTGATGAGAATGTTTGCGGGGTACGCAGACGTGGCGTGGTGCATTGGATGGGTTGACGACGACCCGTGGAAGGACTACGACCAGGGGGGATCGGGATACGTGAGGTTCGTCAACGGGGTTGAGGCGTTCATCAGTCGCGAGCCGGACGCCAGGGGCTCCGGATTCCAGGTGAACTGCACAGAGGGCGTGTTCGTCAGCAATGCGGATGTCCTGCACATGTACAGGTCGCCCGGCGGTGGGTCTTCCTGGGAGTCGATGGAGGAGATCGAGGGACTATTCCCAGAGACCAACGTCGTGGGCAAGACGAGTAGTCATCGCGAGCCGGACGGATGGCTGTGGCCGGGTGACAGGAACCTGGCGAGCGTTTCGCTGTTCGTGGACTACCTGGAGCAGGACCTCGACCCGCCGGGAAGCGGCGACAACGGTAGGAAGGTACTCGAAATCGCCATCGGTCTGCGGGAGTCGCACCGTCAGGGTCACGCGCCCGTTCGGTTCCCGCTAGAGGACAGGAGCCTGCGGATGATTCCCCACGCCTCGCGCATGAACTACAAGAAGCTGCAGGTCGGCCGGGAGGCGTACATGAAGCAGATGGCGACGCACGTAGACGACGACGTCGTGAAGGTGTAGCGGTCGGGCCCCCCTCTCTGTATCTTTCCCCTCCAGAGAGAGATTGTGGGCAGCTTCCAATAGTTATGGGCCTCTCGACCAACCACTGCACGAGGCGCATCGTTCGGCGACCCTTCGACAGGCTCGGGGGTGAACGGATATACTCATTCGCCGTCCATGCCACTCATAGGAGAGACCTCTACACGCAGATGCCCTACACTCCCGGTCTAAGCTCCGAGTTGGTTAAGTTCAGTTGGGAGCGTATTTCCCCCTGCCCGCCCGCGGAATCGGAGACGAGGCCGCTCAGTGAGGCGTGTGACGCGCTGGACGCGCTCGACCTACTCGCTTCGTATGCTGAGGGGAATCCCCCTGGGAGCAATGGGAATGTGAGCGCGCGGGTTAGCGACGAGGGGGCAATGATCGTCACGGCAACCCAGCTGCCCTCCAAGCGAGGCCTCAAGCCGGACGACTTTGTGCGCCTGGAGCGGTACACGTTCGACGAGACGAACGAGATGCTTTCGAGGGCCTACTACTCCGGGGAGAAACTCCCTTCATCCGAGAGCATTCTTCACTGGCACTTCTACCGGAAGTATCCGCAGATCAAGGCGATTGTGCATGTTCATGAGAATACTGAGCTACTGTACTCGTCCGTATCACGGGAGGCGTGGGAGCGTCTCAGGGTAGTTGAGACGACGCGGTTCGGGGATGCGGGGACGGTCGACCTGCCGTACTCGGTGGAGGAGGTCATCGAGGACCTTGGGCAGTACGTAGTCCTGAAGGACCACTGGCCAGAGTGGGACAAGGCACATACGGGTACGGTGGCATTCGGGGAGAGTCTCGATGCGGCGGTTGCGCGGGTCATTGCAGTGCATGAGGGACTGCGAGAGGCGGCGGCCGGCGCTCGGTAGCGCCCTACCCTCCAATCGGATACACTTCGCGGTGGATGGGGGAACCCCCTGCATCATGACGTTTAACTGGAGGATGTTCGATGCCCAAGTCGGAGATAGCGGCCTCGGCTGAAGCGCGGGTGAAGGCCCTCTATCCTGAGGGCGGGCCGGGACGCCAGCTCAAGGGGAGACTCGCGGCCCGCGAGGTCCTGGTAGGCGGGATGGTGTGCGAGTACACGCGTCCCAGTCTTATGAAGCTGTACCAGCAGGCGGGGTACGACTTCGTATACATCGAATACGAGCACGCCTATTTCGGTCTCACGGAACTGGCGGACATGGTGGTGTCGGCGCGGGACAACGGGATGCCGGTCGTTGCGAAGACGCCACAGCTGGAGCGTCAAGAGGTGGCGAAGCTCCTGGAGTGCGGCATCGTAGGGATTCAACTGCCGCGAACGGAGACTCGGGAAGAGATCGAGACGCTGGTGGACCTGATCAAGCTGTATCCCAAGGGGAGCAGGGCGAGCGCGACGGGATACGGGAGCAGCGACTACATCAAGCCCTCTGACCGCCACGGATGGATAGCGGGTCAGGACGCGGAGACGACGCTGGTCGTCCACATCGAGACGCGGACAGGATATGCCAACGCCGAGGAGATCGTGAGCACGCCTGGCGTGGACATGGTGTACTGCGGCCCGGGAGACACGTCGCTGGAGTTCGATCACCCGGGCGACTGGGACCATCCCGACGTGTTGGGACCAATGGAGCATGTGCTCGAACTATGTCTTAAGCACGGCGTGTCGTTCGGGACGAGCGTCAAGGGGCACGAGTCGGCCGCTCGTTGGATCGGCAAGGGAGCGCTCTTCTTCGAGGAAACGAGCGAACTGGACCTGATATCGAGGGGTGCGAAGGCGATTGTCGACGGTTATCGGGAGATCCTAGGAAACGGGTAAGCAGGCGAAGGCCGGACGGACTACGGGGGAAGCATGGGAACACAATTGACCCGATGGGACGGCATGATTGCCATGGTCAGCGGCGCACTGCTGCTGGTCTGGTGGATTCCGGTCGCGACGCTTCTGCCCTCCTTGGACCCGACGGTGGAGATCCTTGACATCGTGGAAGACGCGCTGTGGGTGCCTCTCAACTTGTCCGGGATGATTGCAGCCATCCTGCTCCCCGGCGTGCTCGTGAGCTTCTACCTGGCCCAAAAAGGGACGTTATCCAAAGCAGGACAGGTGGGGTTCTATCTGTCCCTTCTCGGATCTGTGATGTTTGTATGGGTGCAGAGCGAGCAGACGCTCTTGTGGCCCAGGCTTGCTGCCGAAGCCCCTGAACTCGTCGATTTCGAATTCTTCCTGCTCGGTGAACTACGGTTCGATGTGATCTACTGGCCTTCCTTCCTGTTGCTGGGAATTGGTCTCTTTCTCTTTGGGCGCTCGACCGCTTCGGCCGGTGTATTCCACCGGTGGGCGGGACATCTCTTGTGGTTCGGCGGCCTGACATTTGGGTTGAGCGGGATTGCTATTGGACTGCGGTTTCTCGCTGTCTTGGCCTTCGGGTCCGCGCTGATCTGGATGGGATATCTCCAGTGGCGAGACCGATCTGCCGCTTGGTAGTCGCTATTGGCGCCTCGGGTCTCTTGGGGCGCATGCAGGACCAGGCGGCTGGATGGGACTCCTTCGACAGGCTCAGGGCGAACGTACTTTCTCTTACTTGTGTCCCCCGTTAATGACACTCCGGCATGGCTCAAGGTGGGGCGTAGCGATGCTCAGGGTGAACGGGGTTGTGGTCGTAGGTGAGGGTGAACGGGGTCATACCCTGGCGGTGTGTTGGGGTCAACTATGGGGTTCCCTTGGGAGCAGCAGTACTTGGAATTCGTCGAGCGGGCGTATGTACCGTACGGTTCGGGTAGGTTATCCACCAAAGTTCAATGAATGGTGCGTGAATGCGAAGTACAAAGGCATACCGAACACCTGTGCAAGGCCGGTATCGATAACCATTGTCGTGAGGAAAGTACAGATTCCACATGTCCAGCATTTTTGATTTTTCTTTTCCAAAGGTTAGGAATCGACTAAACCCTGTGAGTTGAGATTGGTGTAGTCGGATGGAACCACGCAGTCAAACATGGTGCCCATGGAATCGTCTCCTCAAGAGAATGAGGCGCTACGTTCTTCAACATTATTTGGGAATACTCCGAAACTTTGGCGAACAGAACGAATGGCCTGTAGACGGGCAGCGCCTATATCAAGCGGCTCACGGCCTGTTCAGGTTTGAAGAGGGCAGGCGGGAGTCGGGGTGTGGATAAAGTGTGGGGAAACTCCCTCAGACTTCCGCTCCAGAGGGGTTACACCGTGTTAGAATCCGCACTCCCAAACCACTTTCCTGGAACTCCTATACGTGACCGACGAAGCAGGAAACATCAGCCCACACGAGATGTGGGACTCCGTTCTTGGTGAACTTCAACTACAGGTACCCAAGCCGAGCTACGAGACTTGGCTGAAGGGAACGACGGGCGTTTCCGTCGAGGATGGGGCGCTCGTGGTAAGGACGCCCAACGCCTTCGTTTCCGAGATGCTGGACACGCGAATGTACGCCCTCATTTCCAGGTGCCTCGAAGGGATTTCCGGGGAGCATCTGGAAATTCGGTTTGAAGTCGGCGGCGAGATCCGGTCAAGCGCAGGATCGACTCCCCGAACGAATGGCGCCGGGGATGCCGGGACTCCTCGAATGTCGCTGGACCAAGACGGAGCCGCGTCTCGACCCTCCCACCGAAGGGTGGGATTAAATGCACGGTACCGATTCGAGAACTTCATCGTCGGCAGCTCCAACAACTTGGCCCATGCGGCGTCGGTGGCGGTATCCGAGAATCCTGGATTCGTGTACAACCCGCTGGTGATCTACTCGGGGGTCGGACTTGGAAAGACACATTTGATGCACGCCATCGGCCACAGGGTTAAGGAGGCGGGGCACGACGTCCTGTACACGACGACGGAGGAGTTCACGAACGAGTACATCAGGGCGATCCGGGAGGGTACGACGGAGGAGTTTCGGGACAGGTACCGGAGTGCCGACGTGTTGCTCCTGGATGACATACAGTTCATCATCGGCAAGGAGCAGACGCAGGAAGGGTTCTTCCACACGTTCAATGCGCTCCACATGGCGGGCAAGCAGATCGTCATTACGTGCGACAGGCCGGTAAGCGAGCTTTCGCTGCTGCAGGACCGCGTGTCTTCCAGGCTGGCGGGAGGCCTGGTAGTTGACATCCAGATACCCGACCTGGAGACCCGGCTGGCGATACTGAGGTCAAAGGCCGAGCAGATCGACAGGGAGTTTCCCAACAACGTGCTGGAATTCATTGCGGGGCGCGTCCAGCGGAACGTGCGGGAGCTGGAAGGATGCCTGAACATCGTGGCTGCGTATGCGGGTCTGGGCCACAAGACATTAGACGGAGCCACCGATTCGGACGTTGACCTGGACCTGGTGGAGCAGGCCTTGGAGGATTCGCTCAAGGAGAGCGCCAGGAGAGTATCCGAGGAGGACGTGCTGGGCGCGGTCGCACGGTACTTCTCCATCGACAAGTCCACGCTGAAGGGTAAGAAGCGCGACAGGACGACGGCACAGGCGCGGCATGTGTCGATGTACCTGCTGCGAGAGGAAGTGCAGCTACCCCTCGCGACCATCGGACGGGTCATGGGCGGCAGAGACCACTCGACGGTTATCCATGCATGCCGGAGGATCGAGCGTCAGCTCGAGGCGGACACGCGTCTCCGGCGTGACCTCATGAACATTCGCGAGTCTCTTGCGGCGTAGTCACCTTCCCTTCTGCTCCGACGTCGTTGAAATGACGGGGCAATTGGGGGATGGACTCGAGTTCTCCATCGACAGGGCGGGTTTCCGACCCTCCCCTGCCGTGCATGGGGCCCATTGGCCTTCGATGACAGGGTGTTGGAAACCCTGGCCATTCTGCTTGACTGTAGTAGGCGGTGCCAATATACTCGGTCTCGCTCGGCACACCGGAAAATGAATTGACGCCCGACGCTGGGATTTCGGTGTTCGATGGGCGTCGAGAGAGAAGGTGTTTCATGCTACGCCAAGGCCCCGCGTTCTGGTTCGTACTGGTACTAGGGCTTCTCATGGCCGGCCTCATCATTGGAGGCGGGTTCTACTTAGCCGTAAATTTGGGAACGGTTGAGTTGGGCGGGCCCCCGGATATGGCGGCGACTATGACGACTTCCTCCAGCCAGGTTGCCGCCGGCGGAGAAGTGACCTATACGGTCGGGTATCAGAACAAGGGTGAGAACCCCGCCGGGTCGGTCTCAATGACCATCTCCTTGCCGGCCGGATCGACCATCGGAGAGATCGTTCCTTCGGCGGCGTGCACGCCCTCCGGCACAACTGTCACCTGCAGGCTGGGCACTCAGAATCCACAGAGAAGCGGCGCCGTGACCGTCACGGCAACGATAGATTCCTCGGCGGCAAAAGGCACGGAACTGCAGGCCCAGGCAATGATTGAGACTGCTACAACGCGCGACGAAAAGAAGTCTGAGACGGTGAAAGACAACAACACTGCGACGGCGGTTGTCACGGTGCAATAAAACTTGCATCGAAGGCGGGCCGAGACTACATTAGTCTCGTGTCGTCTTGGCGCGATGGCGATTAACGGACGAGGAGGAGATCGTTGGCGGAACGTTTCACACCTGAAACAGGTCCAGGGTCGAGAGAACCGATAAAGCCACTACGGCTCAGCGAGGAGGAGCCCAGTGGGCTGATCGGTTTCCTCGTGTGGTGGAGGAAGCGCGGCGGTATATTCTGGTGGACGTCAATTTTGGCCGTCCTATCGATAGCTACCCTGGCCGGACTGGTCTTTTGGATTGCCCGCGATGTTGGACACCTCGACTTCCGACCCGCGCCCGACATGACGGCAACGATCACGGCGGACAAGACTTCGATTTCCAAGGGCGACACCGTCATCTTCAAGATCATTCACCTTAACCAGGGGGGGTCGGAGGCGGGTGCGGTAACGGTCGATATCGAGATGCCGGACGCACTGACCGCAACCAGAGTGGAACCGGGGACACCCGCATGCAGCCAGGCGAGCAAGCTCGAGCGGTTTGCGAGTCAGGAAGCGGGAGAAATAACGGGCGAACCGGGAGGCACAATGACCTGCCTCCTCGGAACGCGGGCGACAAACGCCCAGGGAACCATCACACTTGAGGCGGATGTCGGCGACGTGGCCGACGGCACAACCCTCAACCTCGATCTCTGGCTCACGACATACCAGACCGACAACGTGGCCAAGGACGAAGACATCTGGTCGAACAACTGCACCAGGCTCAAGGCAGTCACAGGATCGGGCGGTGGGATTTCAAGCGAACCCCTGGGCTGCACATCGCTGGCGTTCGTGTCCAGGAGTCTAGGCATCAGGTCTCTGGAGGAGTCGGTAGCACCCGGAGGGACATTCGCATTCGTCGTCGACCATGAGACCATTGGTGGAACCGACGAGTCAGTCCAGGAACTAACGATCGACATCTTCATGCCGAACGAGCTGACGGCCAGTACTCTCCAGCGGTTTATCGACGAGAGGCTGTATCCCAGCCATCCCAACTGCACTCATCCGAACGTGCTGGAGAAGTTCGAAGAGGACGGAACCGGCACCTTTACCGAGACAGCAGGGGGAACGATAACCTGCGACGTGGGCGGCCGCAATATTGGAGTGGCGGCAGAGATCGAAGTGCGGGGGGTCGCACCCAATGTAGCAAGCGGCACAACATTGAACATCACTGCCTGCGTACGACTGGAAACGGCCGCGAGCGCGGACCCGAACGATTGCAGGATGCTGTCAGTGAACGTGCAGTAACGATTTTCGACCAATGACGATTCGAGAGGTGGGTCTTTTTGGGCCCACCTCTTTTCTTTGGGGCCAGGACGTGGGCCTGCGAGCCGAATCTCGCGTTGACGCGAAAGGTCTATACTCCTACACTGCACGTCCACAGCAGTCCCATGTGAGGAGTATCCCCTTGTCCGAAACCCGAGCAGTATCCCAAAGCGCCCTTGACGCCTCAGTCCCGAATGTCAAGGTCACCCTGTCGTTCAGCGAACTGGACGGTCCGGTGACCGTTTACCGCGACGCCCACGGCATTCCGCACGTTAAGGCGACAACGGCGCACGACGCCTTCTTCGGCCAGGGGTTTACCACGGCGCAGGACCGCCTATTCCAGATGGACCACGACCGCCGATGGGCGTATGGGCGGTGGGCCGAGTTTGCGGGCGAGAGCGCGGTCGAGCAGGACGTCCTCATGCGGAAGTTCCAGCTTCGGAAATCCGTTGAGCGAGACTACGCGGCGATCAACGACGAGACGCGGGAGATGTTCGAGGCGTACGTGGAGGGAGTGAACGGATTCATCGAGACGACCGAGTCGCTTCCGGTCGAGTACGCGATGCTTGGAGAGTCTCCTGAGGCGTGGACGGCGCATGACTGCCTGGCGGTCTTCAAGGCGCGGCACGTGTTGATGGGTCACATGGAGGCAAAGCTGTGGCGGGCAAAGATGGTGGCTGCACTCGGCCCGGAGCGAGCGGCGGAGCTCATGCCCCAGTATGAAGAAGGAGGTCTGCTGATCGCCCCGCCGGGGGCGGAGTACCTCGGGGACAACTACGACGTGTTGAGTGAATACGTGTCGGGCGCGGAGTACGTGGACGGGATGGCTGATGCGGACTCAGGCAGCAACAACTGGGCCGTGCATGGGAGCAGGACGAAGTCGGGCAAGCCCCTGATAGCGGGGGACCCGCACCGTCCCATCGAGACTCCGAGCGTCTACTATCAGAACCACATCGCCTGCGACGATTTCGACGCTATTGGGCTGTCGTTTCCGGGTTGTCCGGCATTTCCTCATTTCGGTCACAACGCCCGCGTGGCATGGTGCGTGACCCATGCGGCGGCTGACTACCAGGACATGTACATCGAGTCGTTCCGAGGCGGTGGATCGCTCCACTACGAATACAAGGGTAGCTGGAAGCATGCCGAGACTCACACTGAGGTGATCCAGGTGAGAGGCTCGGAGGCGGTGGAGATCGAGGTCACGACCACTCATCACGGGCCCATTGTGGTTGGGGAGCCGAGCAGCGGGAGGGCGATCGCCTTCAAGTACACGGCGACGCATGGCGCGAACACCGCGCACGAGGCGCTGCTTCTGCAATTGAGGTCAAGCTCGGTGGATGAGATGGATGAGGCGATGCGGGGATGGGTAGACCCGTGCAACAACTACGTCTTCGGAGATGTCGACGGGGACATCGCGTACCTCACGAGGGGGAAGGTGCCCGTACGCAGTATGGCGAACGCCTGGCTTCCGGTGCCGGGCTGGACGGGTGAACACGAGTGGGACGGGTTCATCCCGTTCGAGGAGATGCCGCGCATTCGGAATCCTGAGAACGGGTTCATCGTCACGGCAAACAACAAGCAGGTGGGTGACGATTTCCTCCACTACATCAGCGTCCAGTACGCGACGGAGCACCGCGCGCGTCGAATCTATGACCGGCTCGTCGAGATTCCGAGTGCGACAGTCGAGGACATGGGGGATGTTCACGCCGAGAGCGTGTCGATCCCGGGCCTTGCGTACCGGACGCTACTGGCAGACGTGGAGCCCATTGACGAGCGATCGGCGACGGCGAAGGAGATACTCACGAGTTGGGACGGAAGAATGGACGTGGACGCGGTCGGGCCGACCCTCTACAGCACGTTCCGGCACCGTCTCGACGACAAGATATTGAGGGGACTACTCGGGCCTCTGGGGGACTATGCACTTGGCGCGGGCGGACGCGGCGCGCCCCATCACGTATCGCTGCTCAAGGCCCAGTTCGTTCGCATGGCGGAGGCCGAAGACTCGTCGTTTCTACCGGACGGGACTACGTGGAGTTCGCTCATGGCCGAGTCGCTTGGAAGCGCGGTCGAGTACCTGACGGAACGTCTTGGCGACGACATGAGCGAGTGGACGTGGGGGCGAATTCACCAGACGAACCGGCCTCACTGGCTGGCGAACCACTACGAATGGGCCACGGAACTGGAGGGCCCCGCGATGCCGCTCGGCGGTGACGGAGACACGCCCCTCGCCGCAAGCTACTCGCACGCCGAGCCTTTCGGGATCTCCGGGTCGTCGGTAGCGCGGTACATCTACGACCTGAGCAACTGGGACAACTCGCGTTGGATCGTACCTTTCGGGGCATCGGGGCATCCGGCGAGTGCACACTTCGCCGACCAATCGACGACCTGGGCTGATGTCGACTTCATCCCGATGACATACAGCTGGGACAAGATCGTGGCGGGCGCTGAGACGAGTCAGAGCCTCTCGCCGGGAGAGTGAGACGAACGGGGTTCCCCGTTCGTGGGTTGACGGGTTATTGGGTAGGTGGTGGAACCCTCACCCCAGCCCTCTCCCGCGAACGGGAGAGGGGGTAAGAGCGAAGGGTGAGGTAGGTGTGGGCCCTCCCCCTCTCTGTGTCTCTCCCCCGGCGGGGGAGAGATTGGGATCTTGGGGCTACAGTCTGTCGTCGGGGATGACGGCGAAGATGTCGATCTCGAAGTCGATGTAGGTCTCAGCGAGTCCGTCGACGACCAGGCCGGTCGAGACAGGGTAGACGTCCTTGAGGTGCTTGCCGAGAACCGGGTAGACATCGTAGCGATACTCGCGCTGGGTGACGTAGGTGGTGATTTTGCAGATGTCCTCCATCCGAGCGCCGGCCTCTTCGAGGAGTACCTTGCAGTTCTCCATTGCCTTCTCCGCCTGCGCGGCGGGGTCTCCCCTACCGATAAACTCCCTTGTGTCGCGGTCGAAGCCGGTGAGGCCGACGAGGAAGACCTGGTTGCCAGCCCTTACGGCCTGACATGACTGGAAGTCCAAGTCGGGGAGCATTGGGCCGCCTCGTGTGCTGACGCGCCGAAATCGCTGATGTGCCATGGTTATTGCCTCCGATGTCTTCGTTGTGTCGGGAGAGTTTACATCAGAGAGGGTGTTTCATAGCGCAGGGGACTGAGTGGCGGGGGCTGGTTTCGGCGGCGTCTGGTCTAACTGTGGGGATTCTGGATTTCGGCCTCCGCCGGTATGACGGTGGTGGTTGCGGTGAATTGTCCTTCGACAAGCTCAGGACGAACGAGGTGGGGGCACCTTTGATGTGATTCGGGGGGGCTCCGGGCGGGGGCATCACCCTCACCCTAGCCCTCTCCCATGACGGGTGAGGGGACAAGAGCGAAGGGTGCGATTGGGGTGGCGGGGCTACAATCTGTCGTCGGGGATGACGGCGAAGATGTCGATCTCGAAGTCGACATAGGTCTCCGCCAGACCCCTGACTACGAGGCCGGTCGAGACCGGGCTCACGTCTCCGAGGTGCTTCGCGATTACCGGGTACACGTCCTTACGGTACTCACGCTCGGTGACGTACGTGGTTATCTTGCAGATATCATCCAAGCGAGAGCCGGCCTCTTCAAGAAGTACCTTGGCGTTTTCCATCGCCTTCTCCGCCTGTGCCGCAGGATCTCCCTTGCCGATAAAGTCCTTCGTGTCGCGGTCGAAACCGGTCAGGCCCACAAGGAAGACCTGGTTGCCGGCGCGAACGACCTGGCATGCTTGGAAGTCCAGATCGGGGAGCATCGGGCCGCCCTTCGTGCTGCCTCTTCGAAAACGCTGATGAGCCATGTCGCCTTCCCCCACTGTCGATGGTATGTGGCAAGAGTTTACATCAAAGAGGGTAGTCCATAGCGCTTGGGATTGGATTTTGGGGACTGTTTTCGGCGACGTTGGGTATGTTTTGCGGGGATTCGAGTAGGTGCGGAGCCCCCTCTCTGTGTCTCACCCCCCGTCGGGGGAGCGATTGGGGTCGTGGTGGTTGCGAGAAATTGTCCTTCGACAGGCTCAGGACGAACGGGGGTGGGGCCACCTTTGACGTGATATGGCGGGCAATTGCGGAGGTGGGGGGCACCTCTCTGTGTTTCTCCTCCGCTGGGGGAGAGTCTGGGGTGCCAGCTTCTTGGCGGCGGCCAGTAGGATGCGCGGCCCGACGGAAGATGGCGCCCTCATCCCAGCCCTATCCAACGACGGGAGGAGGATATGACAGGTCAGGATTGAATTGGCGGCCCTGTAGTGAGAACATCTTGGCTCGGTACATTCATTTTGGGGGAACTGGATATGAGTCTCACGGACAGCATTCCGGACAGGGCGCGAGTGGTGATAATCGGCGGGGGCATCGTGGGGTGCAGCGTCGCCTACTACCTGACGAAGCAGGGGTGGAACGACGTTGTGGTGCTGGAACGCAAGACCATTGCGGGCGGGTCGACATGGCACGCGGCGGGGATGGTGACGCAGCTCAGGTCTACGAGGACGATGATCGACATCAACCGCGTGGGGGTGCAGTTGTATTCAACACTGCACGAGGAGACAGGAATACCGACGGGATTTCGCGCGTTTGGAAGCTTGACGGTGACGACGACGGACGGACGCATGGACGAACTCAAGCGCATCCTGTCGCTGGGCAGGTGCTACGGGATAGAGATCCACGAGATCACGGCAGAGGACGCCGGGACGATGTGGCCGCTCATGCGGACGGAGGACCTCAAGGGGGGCATCTATATTCCGAAGGACGGCGAGGCGATTCCGGCGAGCGCGGCGATGTCGGTGGCGCGAGGGGCCGAGATGGGCGGAACGCGAATCATCGAAAACGTGCAGGTTACGGGCGTCACACAGGACGCGGGCGGGGTGACCGGCGTTTCGACTGACCGTGGAGACATCGAGTGCGAGGTGGTCGTGTGCGCGGCGGGAATGTGGTCGAGGCAGCTTGGGCTTAGCGCGGGCGTCGACATTCCGCTTCATGCGGCGGAGCACATGTGGCTGGTTACCAACAAGATGGGGATATCCGAGGACATAGCCGGGTTGCGGGACCCGGACGAGCAGATCTACTTCCGGAGGGACGCCGAGGAGCAAGGGGCGATCCTCATGGGCGGGTTCGAGACGACGGCCAAGCCGTGGGGCGACGACGCGATTCCAGACGACTATCACTTCGGATTGCTGGAGCCCGATTGGGAGCACTTCAAGGTGTTTTGGGAGAACGCAGTGCATCGAGTTCCCGCGATGGGAGAGGCAGGCATCAACCGGTTCTGCGTGAGTGCCGAGAGTTTCACGCCGGACAACAGGTACCTGATGGGCGAGTCGCCCGACCTGAGGAACTTCTACCTGGCGACGGGGCTGAATTCGACAGGCATCGCGGCGGCACCGGGAGTGGGCAAGGCCGTGGCGGAGTGGATCGTGGCGGGGGAGCCGACGATGGACCTTTGGGAAGTGGACATTCGCCGGTTCCACCAGTTCCAGAACGTCAAGACATACCTGCACGACCGGACGGTGGAGTCGGTCGGGACGCTGTACGGGATGCACTGGCCGCACAAACAGATGGAGACGGCACGGGGAGCGCGGCAGTCGCCGTTCCACGAGAAGCTGGCGGCAATGGGGGCATGCTTTGGCGAGGTGGGAGGATGGGAACGTCCCAACTGGTACGCGCCTCCGGGCGTGGAGCCGGTGTACGGGTACTCCTTTGGACGGCAGAACTGGTTCCCCTACTCTGCCGAGGAGCACCGGGCGGTACGTGAGCGCGTGGGGCTATTCGACCAGACATCGTTCGCGAAGTTCCTGCTGCAAGGCAGGGACGCGGAGCGGGTGGCCCAGACAATCTTCGCTGGGGATATGGCGGTCAAGCCGGGGAGTATCGTGTACACGGCGATGCTCAACGAGCGGGGCGGCTTCGAGTCCGATCTGACGGTGACGCGGACGGGGGACGAGGAGTACCTGATCGTGACTGCGGGATCGACCGCGAGGCGCGACTTCGGTTGGATACGGAGCCGTGTACCCGACAGTGCTCACGCGTTCCTGACTGACGTTTCGTCCGGGAGCGCCGTGCTGGGACTTATGGGGCCGAACTCGAGGGCGCTGCTCTCGGAGGTTACCGACGCCGACGTTTCGAATGAGGCCTTTCCGTACTTGACCTCGAGGGAGATCGCCATCGGGTATGCGCCGGTGCGGGCGTCGAGGGTGACATATGTCGGTGAGCTTGGCTGGGAGCTGTATATCCCGACGGAGTTCGCGGGACACGTGCTCGAGCGGATCATGGAGGTCGCGCCGAAGCATGGACTACTTCCGGCGGGGTTCCACGCGATGGAGACGCTGCGGCTGGAGAAGGCGTACAGGGCGTGGGGACATGACATCTGTGACGTGGACACGGTCGTAGAGGCGGGTCTGACCTTTGCGGTCGCCTTGGGCAAGGGCGTCAACTTCATTGGGCGCGACGCGGTGCTCCGTCAGCGCGACGAGGGCGTGACGCGACGGCTGGCGGTATTCACGCTCGAGGACCCGGAACCATTGCTTCTGGGCAATGAGCCGATCTGGCGTGACGGGCAGCTGGTGGGAAGGACGACCTCAGGGGCGTTCGGGCATACGCTGGGCGTGTCGGTGGGGATGGGATACGTGGAAGACGAGGACGGTGTCACTAATCAGTGGGTCCGAGGCGGGGCGTATGAGTTGGAGGTTGCGGCGGAACGGTTCCCTGCAAAGGTGCGGCTAACGGCTCCGTACGACCGAAGAGGGAGGCGGGTGCGGATGTGACCGACGCTTGAAGGACGTTGCCAAGCGTGTCACCATGAGGTCATTCCATTTCTGGCGCAGCGGCCGGACTGTGCGAAAAGAGGAGAGATGATGCCGAATTACAGTATTGCCAGTGCCCTGTACATGGCTGACAAAACGGGAGACTTTGTCGGGGACCCGATCGAGGCGGTGAGGTCGGTCGCGGCGAGCGGCTACTCCGAGGTGGAACTCATTGCGGAGGGAGTCGAGTGGGAGGAGGGGCCGCCCGACCCTGCTCCGTACAGGGAAGCGCTGGAGAGTTCGGGGCTGTTTCCCCACACGATTCACGCCCCGTTCAAGAGCATCAACCTCGCCGGCTTCGATGAAGACGAGCGGAAGGAGAGCGTGGCGCAGGTCGCGGCGGCGATGAGGTTTCACGCCGAGGTGGGAGGACGGACGATCATCGTGCATCCGTCGGGGAGCCCGACATCGCCGGACGTGCCTCTGTACACGTGGGAGAATGTTGGCGCGGCCACGGAGCAGGCGCACCGATCGATATCGGAGTTGGTGCAGGTGGCAGAGGAGACTGGAGTGAGGATGGCGCTGGAAAACCTCGTTGGGAAGATGGGGTTCCCTGCCCGTCCGCTGGAGACGATGCAGGAGCTGCGGTCGTTCATGGCGGACCTACCGGCGGAGCACGTCGGCATCTGTCACGACATTGGGCACACGCGCCTACGGAAACTCGACATTGCGGAGGAGACACGAATCGCGTCGGAGCGTTTGTATGCGCTGCACATCCAGGACGGTTCTACGGATGCTGACGACCACCTACCTCCGGGTCACGGGGTGATTGACTTCGACTCGTTCGGTCAGGCGCTTGCCGACATTGGATTCGACGGCGCGTGGACGATGGAGGTGCTGGCGACGAACCATCCGGGGACGGTTGAGGACGTTGCTATCGAGGTGGCGACGATTCGGGACCGGTGGTTGGCGGAGGGGATTCGGAATGTGAGGTAGGGGGACTTCCGGTGGTGGAATGACCGAAGGGGATTCACCGCAGAGAGCGCAGAGGTCGCAGAGGGAAGAGGGAGTTTAGTCCCCTTCCCTGCCCCTCTGAATTCCCGTCCCTAACAGGGTACGAGGTGACGTTCTTTCGCGGGTTTGACGGTGGTACCGGTTCTGGGCTTCACTCTAGTCACTACCCTCACCCCAGCCCTCTCCCGCGAACGGGAGAGAGGGAGGCATTGCCATGGGTGGGTCAACCCTTCGACAGGCTCAGGGTGAACGTACTTTCTCTTACCTGCGTCCCCCGTTACTGACGCCCCGGCATGGTCGCCGACGGGGGGCGTAGCGATGATCAAGGTGAACAGGATGTTGTCTCCTACCCGGCCCCTCTGGATACCTGCGTTCGCGAGTTTGATCGCGGTGCTGCCAGTCACATTCGCAGTTGGACTTTGATGGAGCCGGTGGACTTGTCGTAGGCGGTGTCGAGGGCCTGGGGCATTTCGGCGAGGGGGTAGGTGTGGGTGACCATGGGCTTGAGGTCGATCTTGCCGGATGACATAAGGTCGATGGCCATCTCGAAGTCGTGTCTGCCGTCCATGATTCCGTAGCAGACGGAGAATATGAAGGACTGCTCCTTGAGGAGCGGCTCCATCCAGTCTGTCATGACGGGGTCGTGGAAGACTCCGAGAACGACAATCCGGCCCATGACGCGGGTCATGTCGACGGCCTGTACGAGGGTGGCGTTGCTGCCGAATCCTCCGACAGTCTCGACCGTGATGTCGGCTCCGAGGCCGCCGGTGAGGTCTTCAACAGCAGTAGTCGCATTATCGTCGTTGGGATCGAGCACTACGTCGGCGCCCAGCGTCCTTGCCAGCCGGGCCTGATGGGCGTGCCTAGCGGTCGCGATGATGTTTCCGGCGCCAAGGGCCCTGGCTGCAGCGATGGCCGTGAGACCGATGTTTCCGGCGCCGAGCACGACGACTGTGTCGCCCGCGATCAGGCCTCCGCGACGCATCCCTCGAATGGACACGGCGAGGGGCTCGACGAGAGCGCCCTCCTCCCACGTCATTGTGTCGCCGAGGGGGTAGCAGGCGACGGCGTTACGGGTGACGTATTCGGCGAAACCGCCACCAGTGTACTCGCCCTTGTCGGTGCAGTTCCTGAACTGGCCCTGACGGCAGAACCAGCACGTTAGGCACGCCTTGCCGTGGCCGACGACCTCAACGGCGACATGCTGCCCCACCCTTGCTGGATACACACCCTCTCCAACCTCGACGATCTCGCCAGCGGTCTCGTGTCCGGCGGGGAGGGTCTCGGGCTCGGTCAACTTGCGGTACTGGTTGAGATCGGAGCCGCAAATACCCTCGGCGCGGACCCTTACGAGGGCGTCGCCGGGGCCGGGTTCGAGACGCTCGATTTGCTTGATCTCGACGTTGTCGATTCCGTTATAGAGCGCGGCGAGCATCTTTTGCATTTTTTGTGTAGGGCTCCGGGTGCTGGGTGAGTGGGAGGGGTTGAAATGTTACCACAGTGCTGCACCCCCTGGAATTTGCCGTACATTTCCGGACATTTTCGGACATTGCTATCTCGGTTACGTAGAGTTTTGTAAGGCGTAAGGTTCAGGATTCTGGGTGTGTTGCCGTGTCGGGATGGTTGTTGATGATGTCCCGGGTTGGTGGCCCAGTATCGGGGTGAGGGGTGAAGGTGGGACGGGTTGGGGGGCACGTTCGTCATAACCCTCACCCCAACTCTCTCCCGTGAACGGGAGAGGGGGTAAGAGCGAAGGGAGAGGGCGGAGGCTGGTTGTGGGGGGGAACGCCCTTCGACGGGCTCAGGGTGAACGGAGTGGTGTGGTGGCGAGGCTCGCCTGCGACGGCGGGTTTCTCTGGATACCGGGCTCCGCCGGAATGACGAGGGGAGACGAGGGGGAATTCAGTTGGCGATGGGCTGGGCGATTATCCAGAGGCTGGTGGCCGTGTAGACGATCATCAGGGCGAGCATGGGATATTGGCTCTTGACGGCCTGTGCGGACGTGGGCATTCGGCGGAGCGAGATGATGTGGGCGACGTAGACGGAGAGGATGTGCCCCAGGACGATTGCGATGATAGAGACCCACCAGACGAATTGGACGGAGACGAGGTTGATATTTATGAGGTATCCGGAGGTGCCGAAGATGTTCCATTCGAAGCCGAACGGGTCGGACAGGAGCGGGATGATCCCCTGTCCCTGAATGGTGAGGAGCGAGATGAAGTGGGCCATGTTGTAGGCCAGGGCGATGGGGACGAGTGAGAGGACGAAGACCTTGGCTACGTCGAAGACGGGGGAGTCGGTCGTTCCCTCGAACTGACGGAGGACCCACGAGAATGCGAGATAGACCGTGATGAACAGGACAGGCAGCACGAGCAGGCCGAGCGTATCGATGGTACCGAAGGTGTCCACGGGCAGAGGGGAGAATACGGGGTACAGGGCGTCCTGCACCTCGAGCCAGGCGTTGGTCTCCGTGATGCCGTCGAAGGTGACGGTCGATAGCGCTAGGATGACGAATACCGCCATGGATGCCGATACAAGGCCTCGGGTTGCGAGGCCGACCGAGTACGGGCGAAGGTTGAACCGGCGTTCATGGGGCTCGGCGATTTCGAAGCATTCGTAGCAGTCCATGCAGGGGCCCTGCTGCTGGGCGCAACCTTCGCAGTCGGAGCAAAGGTCGTCGTTGGAGGTCGTTGCCTCGGTGGGAGAGAAGCGGGCGAAGAGGCTGAAAAGCACGGAGAATGCCTCGCCTCGCCTGAGCCAGACGTGCTTGCCGAAGAGGAGCATGCCTCCCCACGTGATTGCCGAGTAAACGAGTATGAAGAGTCCGAGCTTGAAGGGCGCCTGCGCGCCGTTATAGACGTTCTCGAGCCAGGCGAAGATGAAGAACAGGATGACGGCGGGCCAGACTCCCCAGCTTTCGGGGTATTCGATAAGTCCCTCGTCTCCCTCGTCATCGCCGGTGAGGAAGCCCTCGACCCACTCGAACATGGTCTTCCACGGGTTTACGAGCATCCAGAAGTTACCGAGCAGTGCGGATATGTAGCCCATGCCGACCCACCAGATGATCCAGACGAAGGTGGGCGAGAGGTTCTCGACGGGCTTGTTGACTCCGAAGAGGCTCGTGGCGATCACGAGCAGGAACACGGCGACTCCGAGGAGCTTGAAGGCGTAGATGAACACCTTGCTCCGAAGGACTGCGCCAAGCACGGGGACGCCAAGGAGGTTGAGGGTGGGATACCGGAACTCGCCAGGCTGCTTATTGACAAAGAGACCGATGACAACGAAGGAGGCTGCGACGGCAGCGGCCGCGGCGATCATGAACAGGTTGAGCGGAAGCGGGAGATCGTACCTCTCCCCAAATGCGTGAGCGTAAACGGGAGACATCGCCAGTGCCGACGCCGCTGCGACGAGGGCGGCTATGACTGCGATTCTTCTCAGTGGCATGGCCTGTCCATTCGAGGAGTACCCCTCTATTCTAGCGTCTTGATGTAGTTGATGACATGCCAGATCTCCTCGTCGGTGTAGCGTCCGGCAAGGCCGACCATCGCGGTGCCGGAAATGCCTTCGCTGATGAAGTCGAACAGGATCCTGTCGGGATGGAGCGGCACGTGGACTATGAGATTGGCGGGCGGAGGGTCGAGACCGGCGCCTGTTGGGCCGTCTCCCCTGCCCTGCACGCCGTGACAGGTGGCGCAGGTCTCCCCGTAAACTCTCTCCCCGATGGCGAGCGATTCGGGATTGGGGGCGAACGGATTTCTTTCGGCTGACGACGGGTCTTCCCCGAACTGGGCGGTGAAGAATACTCCGGCTCCGATCATGAACACTACGAGACCCGGAGTCATGACGGCCAGTCCGCGGCGCGAGTACCAGCCGCCGAGAGGTATGCCCACGGCGAGGAACAGGAATCCGAGCACGGCGAGTTCCACGCCGAACAGCAGACGGCCTGTGTCTGCCGAGGGGGCGATGGCGGAGCTGCTGACGCCACCGCCGGAAGCGACCTCGAAGCGGAAGGCAGTGCGAGCGTCGAAGGTGTCGGGACGGCGGACGGCGACCTCCAGCTGGTACGGTCCGGCGATATTGATGCGGGCGTCTCCGGCGACGAATTCGCCCTCACCGCCCGGGGCAGTCAGGACTGGGTCCTCGCCAAGATCGGCGTCCAGATAGGTGAGCCGCACATCCACTCCCGTGGCGTTGGTGATCCGGTCGCCGCGGCGGTCGGTCAGCGTGACGGTGACGGTGTTGGCGCCCACGTGTCCCGGCTTGATATCGACGTCGATGGTGGCGCCTTCGGCGGTGTCCTGGAAGGTAAGGCTTTGAGGGACTCCGATGCCCTCGCGAGAGGCGACCTGGCGCGCGGGCTCGAGGCTCGTCAGGTAGGCTGCGGCGAGGATGACCAGGACACCGACGACAGCTTCGGCGGTGACCGTGAGGCGCAGGCGTGATGCAGCAGTGCGGTCCGAACGGATGGCGGGGATGAGCCAGAGCAGGTTCGTGGCCCCGAAGACCAGGAGGACACCGACGAGGACGTTCTTAATCACAAGAGTCTGCCCGTACGGCACGGCGAGAGCGGGCAGGACGGTGACGTGGGCCCATGCGCTGTAGAGGCCGGTTACGACCAGGGCGGCGACGCTGAGTCCAGCGACGAGAGAGAATCGAGGCAGCACGGCAAGAATGACCTGCCGAGCTCCTCCCTCCGGCGGTTGGGAGAAGAACAGGGGCAGAATGAGCGCGAGTCCGAAGAGTCCGCCGACCCAGAAGGCGGCGGCGACGAGGTGGATGAAGTCGGTCACGGTGGCGGCCAACTCGATGCCCGGGGTGGCGGCCCCATGGCTGGTGGTGCTCAGGGTCGCCATGGCGAGGGCGGTGACGAGGAATGTCGACAGCCAGAGGGCGGCATCACGGCGATCCGAGGGGGCCCTGCGGAGTCGCATGACGGCGAGAGTAGGACCGAGTGCGCCGATCAGAAGGGAAGTACGTTGCAGCCATCCCCTGCCCCATTCGGTCTGGGATATTACGAAGCGGACGGGTTCGCCGATTGCATCGAAGATTGATACCTCGTGGACGGAGGAGGCCTGGACCAAGAGGTGAGCGAACGATCCGGCCAGCGCCACGATGATGCCAGCGATGGCGATCATGTTTATCCGGTCGCGGACTGCCGAGAGCAGCGGCTCGGCATCGTTAATCGACACTAATGGAGGTCGGACGACGACGAGCCACAGCATGAGGACGCCGAGCACGGAGAGGCCCCCGAGGAGGACTGCCCACCGTACGAAAGGCTCGGCGGGCGACTGGAGGACTGGCTCGGGTTCGTTGACCTGCGGTGTGGCGGACAGTGGCTCGCCGACTGAGTAGAAGAACGTGCCGCGTATGGTGTGGCCGTCTACGGTGGAGAGATTGCGCCAGGCGACGGTGTAGGTGCCGTTCGGGAGGTCGTCAACAAGGGTGACGGACATGACGGTGGGGTTGGCGGGGTCGACGGCGCTGTCGTCGTTGTCCACGCGCCGACCCTGGGAGTCAAGCACTTCAATGGCACTGAAGGAAGGTTCGAGAGGTTCGGTGAACCAGATGGTGATCTTGGCCGGGAGGGACTCGAGTACGGAGTTCGGGGCGGGTTCGGCATCGGCAAGGTTTGCATGTGCGGATGCGGAATCGGGAAGGGAGAGTACAAGAACGGCAACGAGGAGGGCCAGGACTGCGCCCTTCCAGGGGAGTGAGCCTCTTGTTATGCAGGGCAATGGCATTGAAACCCCTATGGGGTGAACCTGTACGGAGTCTTTAGCAGGCGGTGCTTACCCGTCTCCTTGGATTCCCGCGTGTGCGGCGATGACGGTTTGGGGTTGGCGGTAAGGGCGATTCGCGAATCGCCCCTACGGGAGGAGGGACGGGGTTTATTTTCATAGCAATGGCGGAAGTCGCACATAGCGCTTCTTTCGCCGGAATGGCGGTACTGTACTTGGCAAGGGTTTGTCATGAAGTCCTAGTGGGTGCTGTCAGGCGGTCGATTTCTTTCTTCGTCTGCGTCTTCCGCCGAGGGAGGCGCGTAGGGAGAGTCCGAAGATGATGAGAAATGCGAGAAGGACGACGAGGGTGAATATGCCAGGGATGGGGCTGGCGTTCTTGACCTCGACCTGGAATTCGGCAGAGTAGGTGCCGTTGTCGTCGGTTACGGTTGTAGTGAAGAGCCAGATGCCCTCGCGGTCAACCTCCGTGTTGACCTCGTAGTAGGTGGGTTCCTGGGTGCTGTTGGCGGCGATGAAGGGACCGATCTCGATTTCCCTGGAGTCGGGGCCGGTGCCCTGGAGTTCCAGATTGGCATCGAGGACGGGGGACTTCGTTGCAGTGTCGGTGACGGTGAGAGCGAGGTGGAGATTGCCGACGGAGGGGCTGGGCGGGATGGTGCCGAGGCCGATCTCATAGGGGCCGGCCGACTTCTTTTCGAAGCTGGTGACGCGGCCGTTGGCCTGAACTATTGTGGGGAACGATGCAACGAGCACCGCAATTGCGGCTGCGACGAAGAGTGTCTTGTAAATCCTATGACTCTTGTCCACGACCTATGACCCTGAGAGGCCGGTGAGTACGTTCACAAGAGGAGGCTACGCGGGAAGCGGAAGGGTGGGACCTGAGGGAGTGAGAACGCATTGGGAATATTATACCTGCGGGTCTGATTGGGAGTCTATGGCGGCTGGGAGGGGGTTACAAGACCGTCGAAGGAGTCGATGGGCGAAGGTGGAAACGTAGCCGACCAGATCGATTGGGATTCCGGGCTGAAGGGACGGAGCGATTTGCCCGCTGACATGATGAGACGATAGGGTTGCATCGGATTGCGTTGCACGCTGGAATATTTCATGAGGGTTGCTACGCTCACCACCTGGGATGAAAGTGGGATTTTCGCCTGACAGGGTCCGAAGACTGGATTCCGGCCTCCACCGGAATGACGGCGTGGGGGTGTGACGACGGCTATTTTCGTAGCAATGTCTGGGCGAGCACGATGACCGAGGGATTCGATCACATCGTCGTAGGGGCGGGTTCGGCAGGCGCAGTCCTGGCGGCCCGTCTGACGGAGGACGGCAACCGGTCGGTCCTGCTTCTCGAAGCCGGTGCGGACTACCCTTCGCCGGAGCGGATGCCCGGTCCGATAAGGTACGCATACGGTACTGGGACGGATCTCTGGGATAGCGAACACATGTGGAGGTTTCGCGCGAGGGCCACGGACACGGCCGATATAGATATTCCTCGTGGCAAGATCACCGGCGGTTCGAGCGCAGTGAACGACGCCCAGTTTCTCCGGGGAATGCCGGAGGACTTCGACCGGTGGGTGGAATGGGGTAACAGCGAGTGGAGCTACGACAAGCTCTTGCCGTATATGCGGAAGCTGGAATCAGACAGGGACTTCGAGGACGAATTCCATGGCAATGACGGGCCCATCGTCTGTCGCAGGTATCGGCCCAGCGAATGGGGGCCACAGCAGCATGCATTCCATCGCGCATGCCTGGACGCCGGATTCCCTGACTGTCCCGACCATAATCGCCCAAACTCCACGGGCGTAGGGCCCCTGGCGTTCAACGTCGCCGACCGAACCCGGGTGAGCTCGGCGGTTGGCTACCTCGACCCCGCCCGCAACAGGAAGGGTCTGACCATCAGGCAATGCAGCCCTGTTCATGGGATCATCTTCGAGGGCAATCGAGCAGTTGGGGTACGCGGGACTAGCGGACTTGAAGAGTTTTCCGTGTTCGGCGACGAGGTGATTCTCTGCGCCGGGGCTATCGGAAGTCCACACATACTTGGTCTATCGGGAATCGGGCCCGGGGACCAACTACGACGGCTGGACATACCCGTTGTACAGGACCTCCCCGGAGTTGGGCGCAATTTACGCGATCATCCGGATGTTCCAATGGCATGGCGTACACGCGAAGGATTCCCGCTGAACGTGGATCAGGTTGCGACGGGCACGGTGACCCTGCGCTTCACCGCCTCGGGTTCCCAATTCGAGAACGACCTGGTCATCTACATGGGCAACTACGCAGCGAGCAGGCCATTGAGGGGGGAAGACCATAAGAATCCCGTAGGAGTGGGCGTAAGTCTCTGCCTTTACCTGGCGGTGAGCCAGGGCGAGCTGGGTCTCCAATCCGCTGACCCCGGGCAGCCGCCCTACCTCAACTTCAATCTCCTGGACGACCCCTTCGACAGGTCGAGGCTTCGTGAGGGCCTGAGAACGTGTGCTGAGCTGTTCAGGCATGAAGCCTTCGGTGAGATTGTGGATGAGCGGATTGCGCCGTCGGACGAAGTAATGAATGACGATCATGCCCTGGACTCATGGATGATGCGGGAGGTGATCACGGCGCACCACGTCTCAAGCACCTGCAAGATGGGGCCTTCCAGCGACCGGCTTGCGGTGGTGGACCAATACGGGAGGGTATACGGCGTCGACGGGCTTCGCGTCATAGATGCTTCGATAATGCCTGACACGGTCCGAGCGAACCTCAACCTGACGGTGCTCGCGATGGCGGAGCGGGCGGCGGACCTCATCAAGGGGAACTGAGGGGGCGAGGTTGCTCGGAGGACCGGTGGGCTCTCAGGGTGTCTTATGAGTCAGTCAATACAGGACGTATGGATCCAGTTTAGTCGTGAGCGGCGTGTCCACCCTTCGATGGGCTCAGGGGTTGGCCCGTACCGACATACGAGGTGGCATTCCTTTGCTGGCATATGTTATGAGGGTTGCCACCCTCACTACCTGGGATTTTCGCCTGACAGGGGCCGAATACTGGATTCCGGCCTCCGCCGGAATGACGGTGTGGCAGTGGCCGTGGGGGAGATTCGACCGGGGGATTGAGAGAGTGGGCGGTTTTGAATTTGGACTTATCTCAAATGTTGGGAAAAGGATTGACTCCGGGTGGGAGGTTCGGTAGAATGGTTTTTCGACTCTTGACGGAGAACGATGTTCTTTGAGAGTCGGCGCGTCGGCAAGTAGTCGGCGTCGCAGAGCACCTTAACAACCGAATCCTGCGAGTATGTCTGTCTTGAAGCGGGGCCCTTTTGGGTGTACGTGAGAGACGAGACACTTGCTTATTGAATAAACGAGTCAAAATGTGGGTCAAGTTGTTAAGGGTCTACGGTGGATGCCTTGGGGCCAAGGGCCGAAGAAGGGCGTGGCAAGGCTACGAAAAGCCTCGGTTTGCTGCCTAGCAAGCTTAGCCGGGGATGCCCGAATGGGGAAACCCTTCCTAGGTCATACTAGGAAATCCATCTAGGATGGTAAGTGAGGGAACTGAAACATCTCAGTACCTTGAGGAAAATAAATCAACAGAGATTCCCCTAGTAGTGGTGAACGAACGGGGAAGAGCCCAAACCCGTGGGGCTTAGTGGACTGAGGTCCTATGCCGCTCGGGTGTTGTAACACTCGCCTCTCCCAACCTCAGCAAGGGAGGAGGAGTAAGAAACCTCTGATCTAACCGAATGAATCTGGAAAGGACGACCATAGAGGGTGATAGTCCCGTAGGTAAAAGGTTAGAGGCTCCTGGCGAGATGTTGAGTACGGCGGGACACGTGAAATCCTGTCGGAAGCTGGGGGGACCACCCTCCAAGGCTAAATACCCTTGGCCACCGATAGTGAACCAGTACCGTGAGGGAAAGGTGAAAAGAACCCCGGAAGGGGAGTGAAATAGTTCCTGAAACCGTAGACTTACAAGCCGTGGGAGGTTGTTGCGATTCGTCGTAATGGCTGACCGCGTGCCTATTGAAGAATGAGCCGGCGAGTTAATCTATGTAGCTGGTTAAGGGATATCAGTTCCGGAGCCGCAGCGAAAGCGAGTCTGAATAGGGCGCGCATAGTTGCATGGATTAGACCCGAAACCAGGTGAGCTACCCATGGCCAGGTTGAAGCTCGGATAGTCTCCGAGTGGAGGACCGAACCCGTGTCTAGTGCAAAAGGCTGGGATGAGCTGTGGGTAGGGGTGAAATGCCAACCGAACCTGGAGATAGCTGGTTCTCCCCGAAATGTATTTAGGTGCAGCCTCAATTGAAGTCTCATGGAGGTAGGGCTCTGGATGGGTAAGGGGGCGAGAGCCTACCAAACTCAACCAAACCACAAATGCCATCGAGATGATCATTGGGAGTGAGACAGTGGGGGATAAGCTCCATTGTCGAAAGGGAAACAGCCCAGACCGCAGGCTAAGGTCCCTAAGTGTGTGCTAAGTGTGAAAAGAAGTGGGATTGCTAAAACAGCTAGGAGGTTGGCTTAGAAGCCGCCATCCTTTAAAGAGTGCGTAACAGCTCACTAGTCGAGGAATCCTGCGCTGAAAATGTAACGGGGCTAAGCACATCACCGAAGCCGCGGTCCCTACCGGATTTATCCGGAGGGAGGTAGGGGAGCGTTGTCAGGGCGCTGAAGCTCTCGGCGTGAGCCAGAGTGGAGCGCTGACAAGTGAGAATGCCGGCATGAGTAGCGACAATCCTGGTGAGAATCCAGGACACCGGAAGCCTAAGGTTTCCTACGCAATGCTGATCAGCGTAGGGTAAGTCGGTCCTAAGCCGTAGCGTAGAAGCGAAGGCGATGGACAGCAGGTCAAAATTCCTGCACCACCGAAACCCTGTTAAGCGAAGGGGGGACACGGAAAGGTAGGCGGAGCGCGCCCAACGGACATGGTGCGTTTTCCCTTGTAGGCGACGACCGGGGTAGGAAAATCCGCCCTGGGAGCTGAGAGGGGAGAAAACTCTAGGGCTAAAGCCCTGGGGAATTTCGCTGATCCTATGCCGTCGAGAAAAACCTCGTCGATAGGGGTCTTGGTGACCGTACCGCAAACCGACACAGGTAGGCAGGGGTAAAAGCCCCGAGGTGAACGAGAGAACCCTCGTTAAGGAATTCGACAACTTAGCCCTGTAACTTCGGGAGAAAGGGTGCCCGGAGGGTACCGTCCGCTAGCCGGACGTGAGCCCTTTCGGGCCGCAGTGAACAGGCTCAGGCGACTGTTTACCAAAAACACAGGTCTCTGCTAAACCGAAAGGTGATGTATAGGGGCTGACGCCTGCCCAGTGCCGGAAGGTTAAGGGGAGAGGTTCGTCTTCGGACAAAGCCTTGATCCGAAGCCCCGGTGAACGGCGGCCGTAACTATAACGGTCCTAAGGTAGCGAAATCCCTTGTCGGGTAAGTTCCGACCCGCACGAATGGCGTCACGACCTGAGCGTTGTCTCAACGAGGGGCTCGGTGAAATTGCAAGACCAGTAAAGATGCTGGTTACCCGCGACAGGACAAGAAGACCCCGTGGAGCTTTACTGTAGTTTGGCAATGGGTCGAGATTATGGATGTGTAGGATAGGCGGGAGACTGTGAAGCGTCGGCGCCAGCCGGCGTGGAGTCAACCTTGAAATACCGCTCTTTCATCATTTTGGCTCTAACCTCGGAGAAACCGAGGGACATTGCCTGATGGGCAGTTTGACTGGGGCGGTCGCCTCCTAAACGGTAACGGAGGCGCCCAAAGGTTCCCTCAAGGTGGATGGAAATCACCTGCAGAGTGCATTGGCATAAGGGAGCTTGACTGTGAGACCTACAAGTCGAGCAGAGACGAAAGTCGGGCAAAGTGATCCTACGGCTCTGTGTGGAAAGGCCGTAGCTTATCGGATAAAAGCTACCCCGGGGATAACAGGCTAATCACGCCCAAGAGTTCATATCGACGGCGTGGTTTGGCACCTCGATGTCGGCTCGTCGCATCCTGGGGCTGGAGAAGGTCCCAAGGGTCGGTCTGTTCGCCCGTGAAAGCGGCACGCGAGCTGGGTTCAGAACGTCGTGAGACAGTTCGGTCTCTATCCGTCGTGGGCGCAGGAGATTTGAGGAGAGCTTTCCCTAGTACGAGAGGACCGGGAAGGACGGACCTCTAGTGTACCGGTTGTTTCGCCAGAAGCACCGCCGGGTAGCTATGTCCGGATGTGATAAGCGCTGAAAGCATCTAAGCACGAAGCCAACTCCAAGATAAGATCTCCCAAATTGACTTAGGTCAGGAGTAAGGGCCCAGGTAGACTACCTGGTGGATAGGCCGCAAGTGGAAGTCCGGTAACGGATGTAGCTGAGCGGTACTAATAGCCCGAGGACTTGACCCACATTTCGACTCGTTTACTCAGGATTCGGTAATATAACGTCGCGGGGTGGAGCAGCGGCAGCTCGTTGGGCTCATAACCCAAAGGTCGCAGGTTCGAGTCCTGCCCCCGCAACCAAGAAACGCAATACGCTCCCGGCTACGTCGGGAGCGTATACTTTTTCCACCGTATTTTGCTGGAGTTACAAGTACAGGTTCCATGTGATTCTGGCAGCTTACCTAAAGCACCCTAACCCTCTCCCACGACGGAGGCTGTCTCATAAGTAGGTTGCCTTATTGAAAATACAGAGGTTCTAGGGGTAAGTTTGTGTTGTTGCACCTGCTTTAGGAGAAGTGGCATGCCATTTCGGGACTTCAATCGGGAACAGGGGTGGCTTCTGCCGCCTGATCTGGGAGAGTTAGTAGGCCCCAATCATCCCGCACGATTCGCCGCGACCTTTGTGGACTCTCTCGATGAGGAGACGTGGAAGGAGTTGGGGATCGACCTGCGAGGCGATCCTATGGGAGCATCGTCCTATCACCCTCGCGCGTTGCTGAGCGTGTGGATATATGGGTTCATGACGGGTGTGCGTTCCAGCCGCAAGCTGGAGACGGCCTGCCGCGAACAGGTGGCCTTCATGTGGCTGACCGGGAGGCAGAGGCCGGACCACAACACGCTGTGGAGGTTCTACAGGTCTCACCGAGAGCGGATGAGGGTTCTCCTGAGTCGCACGGTGCGCACGGCTGTGAAGGCCGGCTTGGTGGACTTGGCGCTTCAGGCGGTGGACGGGACACGAATCGCCGGTAACGCGTCCAGTGACCGCACCTACGACGCGGAGGGTCTCAGACGGCTCTTGGAGCGTACGGAAGCAGCCATTGCGGACCTGGAAGCAAAGAACTCGACCGGAGGGGAGCCTGCACCAGTCGAACTACCATCGGAGATTGCGAGCGCCGAGGCATTGCGCGACCGAGTGGTCGACGCCCTTGGCCTCGTGCTGGAGGAGGAGGGAGCCAACCACGCGAACCTTACCGACCCTGACGCGGGGCTGCTCAAGAGCAAGGAAGGTGGCGTTATAGCCGGCTACAACGCCCAGTCGATGGTGGCGCCCATCACGTCCGGCGATGCCTCCGGCATGATCATCACGGCTGCGGATGTGACCTCCGGCTCGGACGACCACCCGCAGCTCGTTCCGATGATCCAGGCGTCTGCAGAGAATACGGGGACAGACCATGCGGTGACCGTCGCCGACGCCGGATATCACTCAGGGACCAACCTTGCCGACTGCGCGTCCTCCGGACACCGCGTGCTCATGCCGGACACTCATAACCGCAGACGCCGCTCCCCGTACCACAAGGACCACTTCACGTACGACCCTGAGAACGACACATACCTGTGCCCGAATCAGCAACCTCTCATCTTCAAGGACACGTTCAGACACGCGAACGGCTACAGACTCAGACGCTACAGGGCCGAGGGTGCGCTCTGCCGTACCTGCCCTGCCTTTGGAGAATGCACCACCTCTACCAACGGTCGAACCATAAGAATCAGCGAATACGAACCTGAGTTGAGACGACACAGAGAGATGATGTCTACCGAGTCTGCCAGGGCGAGTTATAAGCGGCGTCAGGGGCTGGTTGAGCCGGTGTTCGGCCTCCTCAAGGAGCATCACAGCGCCAGGCGGTTCCTGCTGCGAGGCCGCGAGAACGTCCTCTCCGAGTGGTGTCTGCTGGCTGCGGCGTTCAACCTCAAGAGCCTTCACAGGGTGTGGAGTGCCGCCTCGCCGTCGAACTCGCCTCACACCGGCTCGCCACGACTACATCCACGCTGTGGTCGCGGCGCCACTGATGCCGCCCACAACCGCTTGGCACCGTTGTCGACGGCCCGACCACGAATCGCCACTCGCAGACTCTATAGAGTCTACCGGTCATCCCCCATCACATCCCCAGCGTGTACTCAATCACTGCACGCCACGTGAAGCTATGAGACAGCCTCCGACGGGAGAGGGGATAAGAGCATCTCTTTTCGACTGTCACATTCAAATGGGAACGGTACGAGGTTGTGCCGAGCGTTCGTTCTCAGACTTCGGACTCAGCGTCGTCGAAAGTTGCCTCACTTGGTGCGATACAAGAGCTCCGCACGTTAGGATGTACGCATGACTCTATTTTCGTCGAGACGGGAACGTCGCCTTTGGGTGTGGACGCTTGTCGTCGTGGGCGTGCTCTACTCGACCCTCTGGGTGACACCGATGGTGGCCGCTTCACCGCTGTTCAGGAACCTGAACGCGGCGCTGTTCTTGCTAGGCATGATGCTGGTCGGAGCGACTGTCGTTGTCCGGGGCCTGAAGTTACGACTGACAGGTCTGAACCTCAGCGTCGTACTCGGCGTCGTGGCGACCTACGTCTTGGTGTTCGTGAGATTCACCAGCACCGAGGAACGCAGTCACCTCATCGAGTATGGAGTCATCGCCGCCTTCATTCATGAAGCACTGGAGGAGAGAGCGAGCCAGGGCAGATTCGTTCCCTTCCGCTCGGTACTAGCAGTCCTCGTTACGGCATTGATTGGAGTGCTTGACGAATTCATACAGCATTTCATTCCCAACCGGGTGTTTGATCCATTGGACATCGTCTTCAACACCATGGCCGCTGTGTTGGCGGTAGCGGCAATCGCCGCCCTGGGTTGGGCGCAAAAACGGACCCGGACGTCCTGGTCGGACCAGACTGATCACGAGTGATGCGCCGGTCCTGAGCGGGCTGGCTGCGGTGAGCGCAGGGGAGGATGGCGACCTGACTACATCAATTCCACGCCCGCCAGCGTATTTGTGGGCGTTCCTGTATATTTGGCGTTTGAATGATCCGAATGTGGAGGACGAATAGATGGTCGGCATGATGGTTTTCGGCATTGTTTTGGTAGTGGCGGGGCTATCTCTCTCGCTCTTCTTCGATGTTGCGGCCACCCTTCTCATTGCCGTTGGGATAATCATCGCCATAGTGGGAGGGGCGTCGGCGGTTTACGGCGGGGCGCTGGAGAAGGTATGGGGAGTGGCAGTGCTGCTCGTCGGCCTAGCCCTTGCCGTGCTTGGCGTGTTCATGAGTTTCTTGCTCGATCTGTGGATCTTGCAGTGGGTCATCCGTTTCGGCGGAATGATCATGGTGGTCTGCGGAGTCATCATGGCGGGGATCGGGCTGATCGGAATGTTCAAGGGCGATGATGAAGACAGGCGCATCGAGAAGTTGGTAGAGAAGAAACTCAAGAGGATGGAGCGATGAGCTTTTGAACAGGAGCCGACGTTCTCGAGCGTGATACCATACTGAGTGATTGATCTTTGATGACGGTAATGCACGACAAAGGGAGCGAAGGCTCATGGTTGACGTACTCCTTTCCCCCGACGATCGGTTCACTCTCGGTTCGCTCACGGCGAAGCGCGACTTGATAGAAGACTCGCTCTCGACTGACATGAGAACGAGGGTACGTCGTGTCTTGAGCTGGCTAGAGCGAGCTCGACAGGAGGAGGACGATCAGGACGGGGCGTTCATGTTTTATTGGATTGCGTTCGAGGCCGTCTACGCCGAGTGGACACGTGAAGCGCAGACTCAAAGGGGAGATTTCAGAGAATTTTTTGAGAAAGCGGCGGCGGCAGACACGCGGAACACAATCAGGGACGAAGTCTTGGGCGATCTCGCCGATACGATCCTGGAAGTAGTTGCTAACCCCTACATATTCGAACCGTTCTGGGACTGCTACAACGGGAACTCGGACTCGGACGACGAATGGCAGGAACTTCTGATCAGTGACGTGGAGCGGGTGAGCGTTCGGCTTGAGGATGGGGATGCGGTCGAGTCGCTGGCCGCGGCATTCGAGCGTCTGTGCGTCGTCCGTAACCAGATATTTCGCGGCGAGGCGACGTGGAACCGGTACGTGAATCGGAGCCAGATCAAGGATGGCACGGAAATTCTGGCGTTCGTCGTCCCCGTGCTGGTGGATCTGATTCTGGACAAGCCAGAGGTGTTTGATCGTCCGTCCCGTTACCCGTCCGTAGAGAGCGATACGGCGGAGACGGTCGAGGACGTGGCGGACTATGCTATTGCAGTGAACGTCCACAGGCGCATCCGCGACGGCCAAGAACGGGTGTACTCGTCCGCCGAGGTGAGGAAAGAGCTTGGCCTGGACGATTGATTACTCTCGCGCGGCGAAGGCTCGACTCAAAAAACTCAACAGAAACACGGCTCGACGCATCACGGAGTACATGGATGAGCGCGTAGCGTCGTTGGACAATCCGCGGAGCAGGGGCAAGGCTCTCAGTGGTCCCTATAGTGGCTACTGGCGCTATCGTGTAGGCGACTATCGCGTTATCTGCGATATTCAAGATGGCGCCCTGTATATTTTGGCACTGGCAGTTGAAAGACGTGACAAGGTATACCGCTAAGGAGCGGCGCTAGACTCTGCTCCAAGCATCTGCTTTAATCCGAGAAATCTTCGCCGAATTACGACCTGTGTTCCCCACCCTTTCGATTGACGGACTTCGTCGGCTCTTGCCCGCGGCAGCAGCAGGGGTGTGCTTGGTCGTGGTTTCGGCGGCCTGTGAGGAAAAGCCTGATATGCAATGGGACTCGGCGCCGGCAATGGAGATCGATTCGGGGAAGCAGTACACAGCGACCATCGAGTTGGAGAAGGATGGCGGGAGGGTCGAGGTGGAACTCTACGCCGACAAGACCCCGACTATCGTGAACAATTTCGTGTTTCTTGCGAGGCAGGGGTACTACGACGGCGTGACGTTCCACCGGGTGATCGAGGGGTTCATGGCGCAGACGGGAGACCCAACCGGAACGGGACGAGGCGACCCTGGTTACCGGATCGATAACGAGTTTCACCCGGAGGCCCGACACGACGGGCCCGGCGTGCTCTCCATGGCGAATGCTGGCGTCCAGGGAGGTCGAGGAACGAACGGCAGCCAGTTCTTCATCACGTTCGTGGCGACACCCTTTCTGGACGGTCTGAACCCTGACGGCTCCGCCAAGAACTGCTCGCGCGAGTCGTGTCACCCCGTCTTTGGGCGGGTGGTCGAGGGGATGGACCAAGTATTCGCGATTTCCCCACGCGATCCGGGGTCGGCGCGAGAACCGGGAGACCGGATTCGGACGATTACGATTTCCGAGCGGTAGGCGCGGGGATTCACCACAGAGATCACAGAGACCACGGAGTCGGCGAATAGTGGAACTGGAGGCAGTTACCGACTTCCCTACACGGCTCCGTTCGTCCTGAGCTTGTCGAAGGGCGCGCGGGGCGTAACGAAGCCCAGGGTGAACGGGGGGTGTTTGCATCTCTGCCGGTATCGCCTCCCCCCGGCTCTCTTCCTCGATGGGAGAGGGGGTCTGTTGAGCCATTGCCGTGAAGAAACGTTCCCTGCCCTGTCGGACCGGTGTTGGTCGTGTGCGGTAGAATCCTGCGATGAGCTATGTTGTTGACCTGCATGATCACTCGCGATATGCGTACGCCACGAGCAAGGCGCTGGATTTCGAGAGTCTATCCCGACACGCCAAGATCAAGGGTATTGACCTGCTTGCGAGCGCCGACTTCACGCATCCTGAATGGTTCGATGAGTCTCGCAACAAGCTCAGGGAGACCGGCGCGGGGCTGTTCGAGTACGGCGGGACGTCGTTCATCCTGGGCACCGAGGTCGAGTGTCATGGGAAGCAGGGCGGGCGAAACCGGCGCGTTCACGTTCTAGTGTTCGCCCCAAGTCTTGATTGCGTCGAGCGCATCAATGGGGCGCTGGGGCGATACGGCAGGCTGGACGCGGACGGGCGACCTTCCTTGGGGATGCTGCCGCGCGAGTTGCTTGGGCTGATCAAGGACATCGACGCGAGGTGCTTCCTGATTCCGGCGCACCTGTGGACGCCGTGGTTTGGGCTGTACGGCTCGAAGTCGGGTTACGACTCGCTGGAAGAGTGCTTCGGAGACGACGCCTGTGAGATCCCAGCGATCGAGACGGGGCTGTCGAGCGATCCGGCGATGAACTGGAAGGTCCCCTCACTGGACGACGTGGCGATCATGTCGTTTTCGGACGCGCATTCCGCTCCGAACTTGGGGCGCGAGCTGACGGTGATGAACGGCGAGATGACATACGACGGCCTGGCTGAGGCCATGCGGAAACAGGATATTGCCTACACTGTGGAGTTCTTTCCGGAGGAGGGGAAGTACCACAGTTCGGGGCATCGGGCCTGTGGCGTGAGGATGAGTGCGGAGGAGGTCCGCGAGGACGGGGCGACGTGCCAGCAGTGCGGACGCCGGGTTACGGTGGGAGTGTCGTATCGTGTGGAGGAGCTTGGCGGGAGGCAGGTGAACACGTGGACCGGCGAGGATGGGCTGGT
Organism: Dehalococcoidia bacterium; assembly: GCA_963662435.1. Lineage (GTDB taxonomy): Bacteria > Chloroflexota > Dehalococcoidia > Lucifugimonadales > VXLM01 > VXLM01. The sequence continues at coordinate 1,797,478 of OY759598.1, forward strand.
ACATGGGGACACGGGACGTCCGCCGTTCAGGTCGATGGTGCCGTTGCGAGAGATCTTGTCGGAGAGCCTCGGTTTTGGGGTAAAGACGAAGCGCGTTGCTGGGGTCTACGATGAGCTGGTCGAACGGTTTGGGTCCGAGCTTTCCGTGCTGATGGAGGCTTCGGTTGATGAGATTGGGCTGGTTTCGGATGAGAGGACGGCGGAGGGCATCGACCGGGTGAGGAGGGGTGACATTCGTATCGAGCCGGGATATGACGGGATGTATGGGAAGGTTAGGGTGTGGGGTGGATGTACGTAGGGTGCGTTGGTTGGGTTAGGGTTCGTCCTTCGACTGGTTCAGGGTGAGCGGGGTTGGTGGGGTGGCGTTCAGCACGCGGGGCTTGTGGCGTGGCATAATATCTGGCCCGGAGGTGAGAACATGCCAGACCAGACTATTTCTCTAAGGCACGTATCGAGGGAGGACGTTGATCGGCTGAAGGGTTGGCTGGATGACGACGAGGTGGCGGAGAGCTGGTTCGGGCGGTACTCGTACGGCAATCCGGCTCACCTGGGCTACAACCCGAACGAGATCGCGGAACTAGGCGAGGAGGAGTTGGGGGATATCTTCGATGATCCCACTCACCACATTCTGTCGGTCTACACGGAGGGGGGAGAGCACATCGGCGAGTTTCACGTGGCGATCGAGGAGATGTCGGGTGACGGGCAGATCTCGATCCTGATCGGCCGGAAGGATATGTGGCACAAGGGCTATGGGACGGCAACCATGAGCGCGGGGCTGAACTTGTGCTTTGGCAAGTGGGGGCTGTATCGCGTCTGGGTCGATGTGCCGGAATACAACACGTGGGCCAGGAGGATGTTCGATCGGCTTGGTTTCACGCACGAGGGTACGCTGAGGAAGAGCCGTCCTCATGAGGGGGCGAGATTCGATTCGGTGGTGATGGGGATGCTCTCTACGGAGTACTGGCAGGAAGGGTAGGAGGGTCGGTACGAACGCAGGAGGGGTCTCACCGCAGAGATCGCGGAGGCCGCAGAGTCTGGAGAAATAGGGTGCAGCGGCAATGCCTTGGTGTGCCACTGAGGGCCGGGTGTGGACTGCGGGGATTTTGGATTCCTCGCTCCGCTCGGCTTGACAGACAAGGGGGTTGGGGTGCTGGATTCCCGCGTGCGCGGGAATGACGATTGGGGGTGTGGGGTGTGTAAGGTAGGGTCGATCAGGCGGGTGTGCTCCCCTGCCCTGTTGAGGGTGCAGAGGACTCGGCTGTGAGGCGGTCGAGGAGGGCCTGACGCTTTTCGTGGTAGTCGGTCTCGCGGACTTTGCCCTCTTCCAATGCGCGATCCAGGTCGGCGATTTGGGAGATGATGGCCGAGTGGGGATCGCCTTTGGATATCGGGCCTGTCGAGGTACGGGCCCCGAAGAGTCCCTCGCGGCGGGCCAACGCCAACGCTATGAGTGAGAGCATGAGCAGACCGAGCAGGGCCGGGGCCGCCAGCTCGTAGGGGATGTCGGTTGCGGTAGCCTTCGTCCTGTCCCAGAGGGTTGCCTGGGGGAGCGAGGAGATCCGGAGTGAGGCGCGGGACTCGCGGGTGATGTCCGACGCCTCAATAAGCTGGTAGCTCTTCTCGCCAATCTGTACCTCGCCGGGGTCTCCCAGGTCGGCGCTCGACAGGTCACCGATCTCGTACGGAACGAGGATGCGAGCATTGTCCGCGCCGTAGAGGTAGGACTTGTCGAAGGCAACAGAGTCTCCCTCGTAGCCAAAGTTGTAGGAGAACATGACCTCGTGTTCGCCGGGCGGGACGTTGGCCGTGATGGCAAAGCCCCTATCGACCTGGATGGCGTCTGCGGCAACGAGTCCGGTGTCGATCTGAAGGCCCTTGGCTCCGGGCGGGAGTCCGAAGCGGAGGAGGTCCATGGGTTGGGGGCCAGGCACGTAGGTGCGGTCGCTTGAGTTTAGGACGTTGACGATTTCCAGCGCGTAGACGTCTTGATTGATCTTGTCGACCTGCGGGATGAGCAGGGATGAGCTCGACACTTCCAGAAGAGAGTCATCGTCGGAGGTCTCGTAAATGGTCACGAGCAGTGGAGGGAACGTCTCCTGTCGAAGGTCGATGTCGGTACCGTAGACGACGCCCTGGTAGCGAATGGTCACCCCGTACAGGGCATCGGGGTCAAGGGGAACGTTTTCGAAACTGAAGTTGCCCTTGGTGTCGGTGATTGTGGCTTCCTCTTCGTATGTGTCAGGACCCTGTTTGTGCAGGGTGACGGTGAGTCCGAACGGGGGGAGTGAGTTTTCGGTGCCGTTGACGATCTGGCCCTTGACGTCGCGGAGTTGGACGGCGTCCTGAGCGGCGACGTTGAGGATTGAGGCGGCGAAGAAGACCGTCAATAGTCCTGCGGCACCTATCTCCAGCAGCCTACGCATCGCTCGTCGCCTCGTTGTCGTCATCGCTTTCAGGTGAGGTACCCGTGATGCCCTCGCGGACGGCCCTGACCTCCTCGGCTACGGTTGCTAGAAGCTCCTCTTCCTGCTGGTCCTCCAATTCCATCGACTTCATGATGGCCGCGGCCTCGAGCATGTACTGCTCCCGCAGGTCGAGGTAGTCTTCCTCGGTGAGGTTGCCGATGGCATGTTCGAGCTCGGTGCTTTTGAGTCCGGCAATTGCGGCTTCCCACCGGCGGGTGAGCTCGGAGTAGGTGGATGTCTCATCGCGAAAGACGGATGAGAGGCCCCTTTTGAAGACGAAGGGGTAGAGAATCGCGGCGGCCGGAATCAGAGCCAGAAGGACTGCGATGAGAACGAGCATGGCCTGCTGCTCCTACACTCCCGCCATGCGGACGCCCTTCGGCAGAGGGAACGTCGCGGGGACCGATCGGCGACGGGGCGACAACGCCAGGACAGAGCCGAGCACGAAGAGAGGGCCGGCCATCCACATCCACCATACGAGGGGGTTTATGTAGACACGAAAGACGGCAGCGCCGCTCTCGGTGAACTCCGAGGGGACTATGTAAAAGTCCTCGATGGGCGTGCTGCGAATGGCGGCTCGGGTGGCGGCCACCTCGTGGCTGATGTAGAAGGTCCTGCGCGCGTCGAGACTGCCGATGTCCCGTCCCTGCCTGGAGACGTCGAACTGCGCGGTCATCTCGATGCGATCGGCAAGCGGTGTGGAATTGAAATTTACGTAGGTGAAACGGTAGTCGCCCAGTGAATCGCTCTCGCCAAGGGACATATTGTAGTCGCGCTGGACTGCGTAGAAGGACGAACCGATTGCCCCGATGGCGAGCATGGCGATTCCAAGGTGGACGATGTAGCCGCCGTAGCGGGGCCGGTTCGCTCCCAGGAGTCTCGCAAGTGCGAGGGGGTAGCTCTCTCCCCTGCGGTGCCTGACGCGCGAGCCGCGCAGCCACTCGTGGCCTATGGCGACGAATGTTATGAAACAGACGGCGACGGCCAGGAGGGGCAAAGGCTCCCGGATGCCGAGAGCGATGAGTGCGACGGTGACGATGGCCGCGCCGGCCAGGGGAACCCGAAGTATGGTGAGGACGTTCTGCATGTTCGCCCTTCTCCAAGGAAGGAGCGGCCCGACTCCCATGAGGAATACGAGCGCGAGGAGGATGGGGCCGTTGACGCGGTCGAAGAACGGCTGGCCGACCGTGATGACCTCGTCCGAGGCGGCCTCTGAGAATACGGGGTAGATGGTGCCCCACAGGGTGATGAAGGCGACGGCGAGAAAGAGGACGTTCTGGGTCAGGAAGGCGCTCTCGCGGGAGAGCATTGAGTCGAGGCGTTCCCTGCTCTTGAGGGTGTTGATGCGCCACATGAAGGCGGCGAGAGCGGCTATGAGGGTGAACGCCATGAATCCAAGGAAGACCCAACCCATGGTCGATTGCGCGAAGGAATGCACTGAGGGGACAGGGCCTCCGCGATTGATAAACATGCCCATCTCGGCGAGGACGAAGGCGACGGAGACGAGGATGATGTTCCACATGCGGAACATGCCGCGTCTCTTCTGCACCATGATGGAGTGGACGAACGCTGTCATTGCTAGCCAGGGCATGAGGGCGGAGTTCTCGACGGGGTCCCACGCCCAGTAGCCGCCCCATCCGAGGATGGTGTACGCCCACCACGAACCGAGGAGCAGTCCGACGGTCAGGATGGTCCATGAGACCATTCCCCACACCCTGCCGAGATCGACCCACTCGTCGCGGCCGCCTCGACCGGCGAGAAGGGCGCCGATGGCGATGCTGAACGGGATGGCGACGGAAATGAGGCCCATCATCTGCATGGGAGGGTGGATGAACATGCCGAAGTGGATCAGGAGGGGATTTATCCCCTGCCCGTCCAGCGGGGCGATTGCGAGACGTTCGAGCGGGTTGGCGAGGAAGACGATGACCCCGAGGAAGAACGCCATGACGAGGGCCATGACGCTGGTGGCGTATGGAGCGGTATAGGGCAGCTTGCGTGCCATGCCTGCTACGGCGGCCACGGAAAGGAAGGCGTAGACGGTGGCAATGAAGAGAAGCGAGCCGGAGTTCCCGGCGTACAGGGCGACCCAGGTGTATATCTGCGGTAGGGCAAGGCTGCTGTTCTCGGCGACGTAGCGCACGGAGAAGTCGTGGGTGACGAAAGCGTAGACGAGAGCAAGGGTCGAAATGGCGAGCAGGACGGGCACGGTCATCATGCCGTATCGAGCGCTCAGGACGAGGACGGGGGCCCGCATCCACGCCCCCAGGAATGAGGCGATGGCGACGTATGCTCCCACGGCGAGGGCGATGGGCAGGGCGACGTACCCGGCGTCAACCAGCAACGGCTTCTCCCGAGTCCCGTGATTCCCCCTTCTTGGGTAAAGGGCGCTCGTCGTCGGAGTCGGAGGCCAGAGCGGCCTCGATGCGTCGGAAGTAGTCGTCGCGTTCGGTGTCGGTCAGCGCAGCGACGCCGGTCGCTGAGGCGTCAGTACCAGGAGAGTTACGGACGGCCATTCGAAGCACGAGATAGAGTGCGATGGCCGCGGCAAGGAGTCCCACGGGTGGGACGATCCATACGAGCCAGTTGAGTCCCTCGCGAGGTGGTTCAAGGAGGACGCTGGGGCCGTACCGGTCGACGAAGTACCGCCTAATGTCATCGTTGGAAGAACCTTCCGCGAGCTTCTCGTCGACGACGGCGCGCATGGCAGTGGCGCGGGGGTGCTGGGACTGGTCGATGGACTCGCCCGGACAGACAGGGCACATGACGGTCTTGTTGATCTCCTGCGCACGGGCCTCAAGCACCGGGAGTTCCTCGTCGGCCCCGCAGGCAAGAGATGCGGCCATGATCGCTGCAAGGAGGATTGCGAACGCGAGAGGGGGCAGGAGTGTGTTGGCTGCAGGTGAATTCATGTACCAAATCAGCGTACCACAAAGGGGGCGGGAGATTCAGGACTCACCGCAGTGGGCAGAGGGAGCGCTGAGTGGGATACCTGGATTCCGGGCCATGCCGAATAGACAGTGTGGGGAGATTGGCACGGTTGGTGATTGCGTTTGGTATAATCTTCGCGGCCGTGGGATGCAGCGAAGGATGTTATGAAAGCAATATACCTTTTTTCCGATGAGGCTGGGGCCGGCAAGACGGCGCTGGCGGTGACGCTTGCGAACGTGATCGGTCGTGAGGGCGGTTCCGCAGTCGTTGTGAACCCGTTTGTTGGGAACGGCGGTCAGGACTATGCGGTACTGCTGGGCCAGCCAGTTGATGTTGGCACCCCACCCTCTCTATCCGACTCGGTGGACGGGGTAGCTGAGTGGTGCAGGCAGGCAGGATCCGGAAGCGACGTCCTGATCGTGGAGGGGTCGACTGAGGTTGACGCCAAGACGGCGGGGCATCTTGCGGAAGCACTCGACTCTGTGGCGCTGGGTGTGACACGTCACATTCACGGCAAGGACGCGGACGGGATGCGGGAGTGGGCGGCGAGCTTCGGCGACCGCTTGATTGGAGTGGTCGTCAATGGCAGGACGCAGTACCAGAGCACCGAGGTCGAGACCGAGTTCCTGCCGGCTCTCGAAGGTCTGGGCGTCAGGACGCTTGGCGTCGTGCCCGAGGACCGGAAGCTGCTCTCCTCCACGATCGATCAGATCGTCGAGCACCTGGACGGCCGGTACCTGCAGGGCGAAGAGCACGGCAACCGCATCATCGAGGACTTCCTGATCGGCGGGATGGGACTCGACAAAGGGACCTTGTACTTCGGCATCCTCGAGGACAAGGCCGTGATCGTCCGGGGAGACAGGCCCGACGTTCAGATGGCGGCGTTGCACACGCCGACATCGTGCCTGATCCTCACGAACGGGACGGAACCGGTGGAGTACATCGTCCACGAGGCGGAGCTGGAAGAAGCGCCCATTGTGGTCGTTGAGACGAGCACCCTGGACACGATGGCGGCGCTCAACTCGCTGCAGGAGAGCGCGGCATTCGACCATCCGGACAAGGTGGAGCGATTCGGCGCGCTGCTGACGGAGAACGTCGACCTGAAGGCCGTGTTCGAGCGACTGGGAGTTGGTGTAGCGGCGGCCTAGGACCCCCTCTCTGTGTCTCTCCCCCGCCGGGGGAGAGATCGACGGCAGCTGAACGGGTTGTTGGGTGGTGGCGCTACTCGACGAGGGTTCCTCTGATTTTCGAGACCGTGGCGTTGTCGACGCCTATGTGGCGGACGTAGTTTTGGATGCCCCCGTACTTGGTGTCGAGGTGGTCGAGGGTGAGTCCCATGGCGTCGGGCGGGCACCACTTTAGCTGGTACTCCTCGAAGGGTGGGGACGCGTTTTCGCCGGAGCCGTCGGGAGGGACGACCGAGGTGCCGTAGAGGAACCTGGCGCTCAGGGCGTAGTCCTCGACGATGCTCTCGCGGGGAACGCCGGCGATACCGAGCAAGATGGCGGAGAGAACGCCGGTGCGGTCCTTACCCGCTGTGCAGTGGAAGACGGCGGGAAGAGCTCCGTGCTGTGAGACCGATTCGAGAATGGTCTTTACCATATCGCCGCGCTCGTCTATGACCGTGGAGTACATGGTCGAGAGCCTAACGGATGAGTCTTCGGGCACGGGAATCGAGCCCCACCTGTTTATCAGGTTGTCTCCGGTCATGTTACAAGGGCGGTAATCCACGTCCGGTCTATCCCTGAAGACGCTGGGCGCTTCGACCAACTCCTGGGACCCGCGCAGGTCTATGACGTGCTTTACTCCCGCATCCGTAAGGGTGGCCTGAGCGGATGGGGAAAGAGCGTGGATGTCCGCGGCGCGGAAAAGGGTGCGCCAGCGGGTCTGGCCGCCGTCCACAGTAGCGTAGCCTCCGAGGTCTCGTACGTTGTACGCGCCTTCAACGGGAATGCTCCTTCTAGGGTCGATTTCGGGGTGATTGGCCGCGTTCATTCGATCATTGCCTCCCGGATGGTGTTGAGCTGTTCATCGGTGATGCCGGTCTCACGCAGGTAGCCCTCGACGCCTCCGTAGTTCGCGTCGAGGTGGTCGAGGGTGACACTCATGCTGTGGGGATCGCAGGCGTCGCGCTGGTAGTGCTGCCACGTGTATTCGTCGGGGCTGACGTCGGGATTGAGTTCGTAGTAGCGGCGCACGAGGTACCTGGCAGTGAGGCCGTAGTCCTCGATGATGGTCTCGCGGGGGACGCCGCAGATGCTGAGGACGAATGCGGCTGAGATGCCCGCCCGGTCTTTTCCCGCGTTGCAGTGGACGAGGGCGGGGAGGCCGTCCGAATCGGCTAGAATCGAGAAAATCTGGTGGAGGATGTGCTTTCGCTGGTCGAGAATGGAACAGTACACCCTACCCCGCCGCTCGGCCGAGTCATCGATGCTGTCCACCGCCTCCCTGTTTTGAAGCGGCACGTCGCCCGCCATGTTCTGATGGTAGTAGGTGACATCCTCCGAGCCAATGAACGGGCTGGGCCTGAACTGCAGGTCGCTGCTGCGGCGCAGGTCGATAATATTGCGGACGCCGTAGTCGACGAGAGTCTGGACGCCTGCGGGCGTCAGGTTCGCCAGCGTGTCGGAGCGGAAGTACCTGCCCCAGCGGGTCGTTCGTCCGTCGGATGTCTCGTAGCCGCCGATGTCGCGGACGTTGTAGGCGCCCTCGACATCGAGGACACGGGTGTGTTCGGTCGGGTTTGTCATGGTTGTCTCACTCCCGCAGCATGGTTCTGATGTCGGCTATGTGGGTGTCGGTCAGGCCGATGTGTCGGACATAGGACTCGATGCCGCCGTACTGGTCGTCGAGGTGCTTGAGGGTCTTCACCATTGCCCCTGGCGGCGCGAGGAATTGCGGCGGCTCCTCGTGGGTGAAGTCTCTTTCATCAAGGGACTCGGGAATCCCCTCAGTCAAGTAGCGGCGTTTGAGGCCATGAGCGCAAAGGGCGTAGTCATCGACGATGGTGCTGTCGTGGACATCGGCGAGGCCGAGCAACAGGGCCGATATGATGCCCGTCCGGTCGGTGCCGGCGGCGCAGTGGTAGATGGCGACGTGCCCCACGGAGTTGGCGAGCCTGACGAGGGTCTCGGCTATCGCTCCCTGTCTCTGATCGAGCAGGACGCAGTACGTGTTTGCCGTCCACGTAGCGATCGACGAATCACCGGATGGGGGAGAATCGTATCCTGGAGGATTCGTATCTCCGATCATGTTCACATGGACATACTCGACGCCCTCCATACCTGCGAGGACGTTGGGAGTCTCGACGGTCTCATTGGTGCGACGCAGGTCGATGGCGGTGCGAACTCCGTAGTCGATCAGGCCCGTCCTGGCAGAGTCAGACAGGTCGTGGAGACTGTCGGCGCGGAGGAAGGCCTGCCAGCGCGTGGTCCTGCCGTCTACAGTGGGATAGCCTCCGAGGTCGCGGACGTTGTAGGCTCCGGGCACGTCGAGCCAGCGTCGGTCTTGCAAGGGCTACGTTCCCTTCCCTACCGTCTGGCGGTTGTACTCAGTGTCGCTCATGGGAATGGCCCTGCGGTTCCAGTGATGCTGTTCCTTGAACTTGCCGAGTTCCTTCGCCATCTCGCGCATGTGGGTCGACTTGCAGCCGCAGCATCCCCCTATGTAGTTGACGCCCATGTCCCTGGCCTTCGCGGCGAATTCGCCAAGCTCATAGCGAGTGAGCTGCGTCGGCTCCAGCCTGTCCGGGAAGGACGGGAGACCGCTAAACCATGGGATCTCGTCCGTAGTGCGGAAGCCGACGGGCTGCGCGGCGAGGTAGCCGTCGAAAGCGTCGCGCATCTCCTGGATCAGGGGGTACATGTGCGTGGGGTCTCTCATGCAGTTGAGGCCGATGATGTCCACTCCGGCGTCATGGAGTCGCCTGGCGCACTCGGCGGCCGTGAAGCCGTCGGCGGTGACATTGTCGGCACGGAAGGACATGGTAATCATAGACGGAAGAGAGGTCTTTGCCTTGATCCGCTCGGCGCACAGGAAGGCCTCGCCCAAGTAGAAAAACAACTCGCCCAGGACGAAGTCGACCCCTTCCTGAGCCTCGATCTGCTCGTCGAACATCTCAGCGACCAGGCGGTCGGAGCGCTCGTCGTCCGGTTCCCACATCCACGTCGTGCTGAGGTTGCCGGCCACGAGCATTTCGTCTCCGGCGACCTCACGGGCGATGTCGGTCGCGGCCTTGTTGATCTCACGGGTCAAGTCGCCGTAGCCCACTGTCTCCAGCTTCTCGCGGCTGCCGTAGAAGGCCATGACCTGCAGGACGTCGCAGCCCGCATTCTTCATTTCCGTGTGGAGCTCGCGCACGGCGTTCGGGTGCGTCATGGTGATCTCGGGCGTAAACGCGCCGGTGACGACCCACCCGCGCTGCTCCAGCTCGATTATGTAGCCGCCGTCGCCGAGGACTACGCCTTCTTCCAGTCGTTCGAGGATGCCTTTGTTGACCATGAGGCGCTGCCTATCTTGTGATTTCTGATGTGATGGATTGCCGAGAATCAGCGCTTCATCCGCTCGGACTTCGGGTCCCACAGGGGTTCTTCGGATACCGTAGCCGGATAGCGCTCACCGAAGTACTCGATTTCGACGGAGGTACCCACGTCCGAGTGCTCGACGGGGAGGTAGCCGTACGCGATTCCCGCATCGATGGAGTAGCCGTAGTTGGCGCTGGTGACATAGCCCACCACGTCGTCCCCTATGAAAATGGGCTCCTTGCCCATCAAGACGGAGTCGGGCAGATCGAGGACCAGGCAACACAGCTTGCGGGTGAGACCGTTAGCGCGTGATTCCCTCAGGGCGTCACGACCGATGAAGTCGCCCTTGCGCATGCGGACGGCGAATCCGATGCCGGCCTCGAAGGGGTTGTACTCAGTGTGAAGCTCATTGCCCCAGAGGCGGTAGCCCTTTTCGAGACGGAGCGAGTCGAACGTGCCGAGTCCGGCGGCTACCACTCCCATGTGCCGTCCGGCATCCCACAGGGCGTCCCAGAGCTTGCGGCCAAACTCGAAGGGCGCGTAGACCTCCCATCCGAGCTCGCCGACGTAGGAGATACGCAGGGCGAGGGCGGGAATCTCTCCGATGGAGATGTGTCGGGCCCTGAGATACGGGAACCCGGTGCTGGAGACATCGTCGTCGGTGGCGTTGCGCATCAGTTCACGGGCCATGGGACCCCATACGCCGATGCAGCACCATTTCGTGCTCTCGTCGATGATGGAGACCGACCCGTCGTCGGGCAGGTGGCTGCTGATCCAAGCCTTGTCGTGCTCGGCGGTCCCGCCGCCGGTAACGACCATGAAACGGTCGTGCGCCAGACGGGTGGTGGTGAGGTCACACTTGATGCCGCCGGTCGGCGTGAGCATGGATGTGTAGGTGATGGCGCCAACGGGCCTGTCCATGCGGTTTGCGGTGATGCGCTCCAGGAAGGCCAGGGCGCCGGGGCCGCTCACGTCGAGCTTGGTGAATGGGGTGAGGTCGAAGAGTCCAACCCGCTCGCGGACGGCCCTGTGTTCCGCGCCGATGATTGGCGACCAGAAACGCGCCTCCCACCCGGTGCGGCTGTGGTCGTGGTCGGTCGAGCCGTCGAGAAGGTCGGCGTTGGCCTCGAACCACTGGGAGCGCTCCCATCCGGCATTCTCGACGAAGTAGGCGCCGAGATCTTCGAATTGGTCGTGGTACGGCAGCGTGCGGAGTCCGCGGGGATCGTCCATCTGCTGGGACGGGTGAATGATGTCGTAGACCTCGCGGTACTGCTGAGCGCCACGCTTGCTGATGTACGAGTGGGTGAGCTGATGGGGGTGGAACCGTGTGATATCGCCCTCGCGGAGGTCAATTGTGGGCTGTCCGTTGACAATCCACTCGGCGACCGCCTTGCCGATTCCGCCGCCGTGGGTGATCCAAACGGCCTCCGCCGACCAGAATCCCTTGACCTCCGGCGACTCGCCGAGGACGGGCATCCCGTCCGGCGTGAAGACGAACATGCCGTTGACCTTCTGCACCAACTCGGCATTCTGAAGGGCGGGGATGAACTCGCCGGCCGATATCATGCCCTTGCGGAATGCGGAGTCGGACCACGGCATCATGGAGGGCATCTCGGTGGCGTCCGCGTGGCTCCAGATATCCTCCGGCTCGAGGAGCAGCGGCTCGTGATCGTAGGAACCAATGATGTAGGCGTCGTACTCCTGGCGGAAGTACATGGCGCGGTCCTGGTGCCGGACGATTGGTTCGCGATGCTGCTCGGTCTCCCCTGCCAGTTCGGGAATAGGCGCGGTGAGGGCGTACTGGTGTCGCATGGGAGGGAGCGGGAGGGTGACGCCAGCCATTTGTCCGATGAGACTTCCCCAGATCCCAGCGGCGCACACGACACTCTCCGTCTTGATCGTGCCGTTCGACGTTTGGACGGCGGTCACTCTGCCGTCTACCACGTCGATGCCCGTGACGGTTGTGTCGCCGTAGAAGGTGGCGCTGCCGTTCTCCTGGGCGCGGCGTCCCAGTTCCCCTGCGAGCATCCAGGCACGGGCGTTGCCGTCGCCGGGTGTATACATCGCGCCGTAGATCTTGTCGGAGAGGAGGGGGACCAACTCGCGGGTCTCGGATGGGCCGAGGACGTAGGTCTCGACTCCCCACGCCTTGCCGGCGCCGACCTTGCGCTTCACGTCCTCGAAGCGCTCGGGCGTCCAGGCGACCTCAAGGCCTCCCACGCCGTGCCAGAGGGGATCGCCGTCGGGTGGATTGAGAGCTTCGAAGAGCTCAACGGTCTCCCTTGCAAATACGGACATCATCTTGGAGAAGTTGACCTGGAATACGAGGCCGGGAGCGTGGGAGGTCGAGCCGCCGGTCTCGAACATGGGGCCCTTGTCGAGGACGACGATGTCCTTCCAGCCCAATTGCGCGAGGTGGTAGGCCACGCTGGTCCCAGCCAGGCCAGCCCCTATGATTACTACTCGCGCGTGGTCTTGCATACGGTGTGTCCTAGTACCGGTTCCACATGATTTTGATAGCTTGCTCAAGACACCCTCACCCTAGCCCTCTCCCACTATGGGAGAGGGGATAAGGCGCCACTCTATTCGACTGTCACATTCAATTGGAAGCGGTCTAGTTCTCCGTCGCGTCAGGTAATGGAATTCGTCCAGCAACCATCGATGTCTGATTGTATGACATATTTCGGGGTCTGGGGAATGTCCAGCACCAGATCCCGGAGAAATCGGGGGAAGAGTTCCGCCTCTTCGAGATCGTCGAGGGACAGCCATTCGTAGACGAGATTGGGTTCCTCCGCCTCGAACTTTCCCTCACGCCCGATGATGTGGTGACCCGGGTCAAACTCCATGAGGAAGTACAAGCAGGCTTCCTGGTAGCGCACGCCGTCCAACTCAAACAGGTTGTCGGCGACGATTACCAGCCGCCCAATCTGAACGCCACCGCCGAACTCTTCGTCCAGTTCTCTCGACAATGCCTGGACGGCGTTTTCGCCATACTCAACACGACCGCCGGGGACGAAGCTGAAGTCGTGCTTGACGTTGTGTTCGACCAGCAGGCGTCCTTCATGCACGGCGATGCCACCAACGCGATACATGAAGGTGATCTCGCCGTTGGAGAACATGACCATGTCGTTCGTCAAGCCAGCGTCTCCATGAGGTGTGCGAGCGACATGTCTGTAAGGGACTCAAGCTGCATGTCGGCGTGATCGTAGGAGCGGTCGCGGGTCAAAGTGCCGGGGACGGCGACACAGAGCAGGCCCGCGTTCTTCGCCCCCTGTACTCCGGTTGGGGAGTCCTCCAGGGCAAATGCCTCGTCCGGCGTCACGCCGAGGTCGGCGAGGGCCCTGAGGTAGGAAGCGGGATTGGGCTTAGAGCTGCCCACGTCGTCGGAGCACACGACGGTGTCGAATGTGTTGGCAAGCCCGAGCTGCTCCAGCTTGGGATGCACCCACCTGCGAGGAGAACTAGAAGCAATACCGATCCGCATGGCTCGCTCTCGTGCGGAGGCAATGTAGTCTTCGACGCCAGGAAGTGGGACCGCATTCTTGAATAGCTCTGCGAACTCCGCACTTCTCCGGATTCGCATCTTGTCGCGGTCAAACTGCCTGCCGGTAAGCTCCCCCAGGTGGTCATAGATGTTGAAGTTCTCGTTGCCTCCGCCGATATGAGGCGTCCACACCGACAGGGGCAGATCGACGCCGTATGAGCGAAATATGTTCAGCCACGCCTCATACTCGGGGACTTCGGTATCGACGATCAGGCCGTCGAAATCGAAGATTATTGCCTTGAACCTGGGTGTAGACATGGGCTGAATTCTATCTCGAAACCCTAGTTCAAGTCGTTATTTTCGCGGGTGGAGCCCTCGAACCTGTCATTGCGAATGTAGCGGAGCGCAATGGGGAATCCAGGGCCATTATCCTCCATGCCAAGTTCCGTGGCTGGAATGGCATGAATCCGGACGGCAGGGAATTTCAGATTCCCTGTATCTTGGTTTTGTCATGGGACTATGACCCCGGAAAGGGTGAATGGGGTACTTTCTTGTAACCCACTTGGCGGAGTCTGGATTAACCGGACATTTCCGGACATTTTCGGACATCGCTTGCTGCATTACAGACTTACACTGATAGGGCCAAGGGTCATCACTCCGAGTTGGCGGGATTCCGTGTTCAGGGCGTGGGTGGAACCCGTCTAGTCCGGTTCTTCAAGTCCGAAGGCTGTGTGAAGGGCGCGGGCTGCATCGCCAACTCTGTCGGCGTCCACGACGCAGGTGATGCGAATCTCCGACGTGGTAATCATCTCGATGTTGATGCGCTCCTCGGCGAGGGCCCGGAACATGCGGCTGGCGTAACCGGGAGTGTTTTGCATGGCGGCGCCTACGACGCTGACCTTGGCGAGGTTGTCCGTCCTGATCACGTCGTTCGCGCCGATGGTGTAGGCGACGTGCTGCAGGATTTCCAGTGCACGGCCGGCATCGTCACCGCTGACGGTAAAGGCGAGGTCGGTGGTGTCGCGCACGGAGGCGTTCTGAACGATGATGTCCACGCTGATGTCTGCTTCGGCCAGTGGTTCGAGGAGGCTTGCGGAGATGCCTGGACGGTCGACGATACCGGTGACCGTGATCTTGGCGACGTTGCGGTCGGTGGCGACGGCGCGCGCCCTGTTGCGAATCTCCCCTACCCTAGGTCCCATATCGGCCCCCTTGTGAATGAGCGTTCCCGGCGCGTCGCCGAAGCTGGAGGCGACGACGACGGGAACGTGGTGCTGCATTGCCAGTTCGATAGAGCGCGGCTGCATCTTCGCTCCTAAGCTGGCCATCTCGAGCATCTCTTCGTAGCCGACTTCATTCAGCTTTCGCGCGTTCGGCACGTGCCGTGGGTCGGCGGTGTAGATGCCCTCGACATCCGTGTAGACCTCGCAGGCGTCTGCCTCGATTGCAGCGGCGATGGCGACCGCGGACAGGTCAGACGCTCCCCTGCCGAGGGTGGTCACGTCCATGTCCTCCGTGATGCCCTGAAAGCCCGCGACGACCACGACGCGACCCTCTTCCAACTCGCCCCGGATTCGACCCGAATCGACGGCGGCGATGCGGGCCTTTCCGTACCGAGAGTCGGTGCGGATGCCCGCCTGTGCCCCGCTGAGGCTCACGGCGTCGAGTCCCAGTGATTTCAGAGCCATAGCGACGAGGGTGCAGCTCATCTGCTCACCCGTAGAAAGGAGCGCATCGAGTTCGCGTGACTCGGGACGATCGGAGACCTGACCGGCCAGCTCGATGAGCCTGTCGGTCGTGTCGCCCATCGCGGACACCACGGCTACGACACGGTCGCCGCGATGGCATGCGGCGTCGATCCGCTGCGCGACGTTCTTAATCTTCGCAGCGTCGGCGACGGAGGTCCCTCCGTATTTTTGAACTATAGTTGCCATGTCCTGTTTGGATGTCCGTATCTTGCTTCGGATATTTCGAACCAGTCATACCAGTTTACCGCGTCCTGTGGCGATAACAAAATTGGGGCATATTGTGTTGACGATTTCCATCATTTCAATGAAGGAGTTTGACCCCGTATCTCGATAAGGGGCGGGGATGACGGTATCGGGGCCACATTCCTTCTCTTCTGGGAATGGATTTCTACCTACGCGGGAATGACGATAAGGGGTTCGCGGCAGGGGCGATTCGCGAATCGCCCCTAAGGGAGGTTGGACGAGGGTAATTTTCATAGGAGCAACTTGAGTGACATTACGAGCCGTTTGACGCGCTATCCAGGGTCTGCTACATTCGAGCCGTGCTCATGAGGGAGCCGCCGAGTTCGCGGAAAGGCCTGAGGCCACCTCATCGTTATTCACGAATCAGCTGTCGTTCACTCGACGCTCTTTCTGCCTGATGCACGCGGACCACGGGCTAGAGGAAGGAGTGTCTCATGTCCCCTCATCTATCGCTGCCGCCCAATCCCAACCTCAGGCAGCTCAGGAACCAGGCGAAGGACCTATGGAGGGCCTTCAAGTACGGCAGCCCCGAGGCGGCGCTGCGTTTTCGCGAGTCGATACCTCAGCTGGCCAGTCTGTCGGACACGGATGTCTTTGGCGCGAAGCTCGGATTGAAAGATGCCCAGCGGGCGATTGCGGCCGAGTATGGGTTTGCCGATTGGGAGTCCCTCAGACGGCACGTAGAGGCTGTCTCATCCGGCAAGCAAGGGCCGGTCTACCCCGAGGGTGATCTGCCGGAACGGGTCGCGGCCATTCTCAGGGCGGTCGAGGATGCCGATGTCAACCGGGTAAGAGCGTTGCTCGATGACGATCCCGCGCTTGTCCACGTTCGCGTTCGGAGCGACTTCGAGGAGGGTGATACCCTGCTCCACCGGTCCGCTCCGCATCAAGTCGACGACGGCACGCATCCCGACGATCCCCACCTGCAGGTGGCGCAGCTGCTGATCGACCACGGGGCCGACATCGACGCGGTGGGGGGACACGAAAACACCGTAGGATCAACGGCTCTCGACGCGGCTACGTGGGCAGGCAGAGTGGGCATGGTGAGGCTGTTGCTCGCGAACGGGGCCGATCCGGAAAAGGGCGGCCACGAAGGGGTCGACTACAATCCTGTCAGCACGGCGGTGAGTCACGGGCGGAAGGAGATCTTCAAGCTGTTGATCGAGGCGGGGGCAACGTACGGCATACAGCACACGATTCGAATGGGGATGCTGGAGGAGACGCGAGAACTGCTGGACGCCGATCCGGGGTTGTTGAACAGGACGAAGAGGGCCGACCCACGCTGGCCGGAGGGTGAGGTGCCGCTGATTCTTGCGGCGGGAGAACGGGACATTTTCAATCTGCTGCTGGAGCGGGGCGCCGATGTGAATGCCCGTGACCCGCAGGGATATACGCCCCTGATGGCTGCACGTTCCATGGGGGATTACGCGGGCGTACAGGCCCTCTTGGAGCGCGGGGTATCGCAGGACATCTTCGGGGCGATCATGGACAGGGACGCCGACCTGATTAGGGAATTGCTGAGGGACGATCCTAGTGCGGCGAATCCCCTGGGAGAAGGGCCAGTGCCCTTGATCTGGGCGGGACGGTACGGCGACCGCGAGATCATCAGGATGCTGCTCGAAGCGGGCGCGGAACCGAACGTCTGGCGCAATGTCGACCACTTCGCCAAGACCGCGCTGGACATGGTGGTCTCGCATCAGGACGACGATGCGGTGCGCCTGATGCTGGACTACGGGGCCGATCCGGAGTTCAAGGGGGATGATGACCGCTCGACGACAATCCGCGTCGCACTGCGGAACGGAACTTTAGGTGGATTGAAGATGCTGCTGGAGGCGGGGGCAGACGCGAACCTGGCAGACAACTTCTTCGGTGCGTGGGGCGGAAACGTCGCCAAGATCAAGGTGCTGCTCGATCACGGGCGGGTCGTCGGGAGGGACTGTCCGCCCGGCGGACTGGGGCGTGAGGACCTGGGCATCGCGGCGGGCAACGGGCAGACCTTGGCGGTAGAGTTGCTGATCTGCCACGGGGCGGACCCGGAGTACGTGGGCAGGGACAGGATGACGGCGGTGCAGTTGGCGCGGAAGGAGCGGCACGCCTCGACAATCGAGCTCTTGGAGGAACATGCCGAGATACGCAAGTTGCCGGAAGACGTGGCGGGTAACGTGCTGGCGCAAAGACGGATGCTGCTCGATGCGTATATTGACGGAACCGCGGATGAGGTGGCGAGGGTATTGGATGAAGTGCCGTCGCTGATGGATTCCAACGTATTTCGCGTGTCGCTCCTCCACGAAGCGGCATTCAATAGGAAGGTCGACGTGGTCGATGTCTTGGTCGAGCGAGGTGCTCCCATGACGATCCACGCGGCGGCGGCGCTGGGGCGAGTGGAGCTTGTCCGTGCGATGCTGGACGCCGACCCGACGCTGTTGGAAGCGCTCTACGTAGACCGACCAATGGACGAGCAGACTCCACTCAAGATCGCTGCGAACATGGCCGAAATGGGAGTCTGTAATCTGCTGCTCGACCGGGGAGCGGACATCAACGGGCAGATTACCCTTCCGGGCGGAGGCAATGGGGCGAGCACGGTGCTGCATGGAGCCGTCTACAGCGGTTCGGTCGAGATGGTTGCGCTGGCTCTGGAGAGAGGCGCTGACGTTCGTCTGACAAACTCGTGGGGAGCGACGGCGCTTGGGACGAATTGGCCGAGCCCGCGACGCACCCGTGCACCGGAGATAGGCGAGCTCCTGATCGCGCATGGGGCAGACCCGGAGGACCAGCCGAGGGGACAGCTGATTCATTAGGGGCTGGCAGGGCTAGGCATTTGCCGTCACCTCAGCCCTCGAATCGAGTACGGGGCAAGCTCTACGCCGCAAACGGGAGAGGGGGTTCTTCATTCACCAAGACGCAACCCCGGCACTGCCACTCTGAGCGGAGCGCAGCGAAGTCGAAGAATCTAAAGTGTCTGTTGCAAGGTATAACCACCATAGGGCGTTCTTAACACCGTTTCCATTCTTAGTCACGAGATAAGCGCGGCGCCGGCTGTCCGGTCTTGCGGTTATGGCTTTTAGATTCCTCGCTGCACTCGGAATGACAGGCAAGGGGGCGGAGTCATACCTACAGATCCGTTTTGCCTACCCCTGTCAGCCTATAGGGGGGGAGGTTCTTGTGGACTGTGGTACACGGCGGCTGGCTTCAGGCCTACAGGGGAATGACGGTGTGGGGTTGGCGGTAAGGGCGAATCGCGAATCGCCCCTACGGGAGGTTATGCAGTGATGTCAATTCGTGGGAGTGACGACTTAGGGTGCGTTGCTGTCCTCCAAGAGAGGTGATGACTAGACTGTCGTCGACTCGCGCATCGGACTTTGCCTAGCGAACCGGAGGTTCGTTTGATAGTATACGGTGCCGATTAGAAGGAGGAAGGCATGGGCACAGACGGCAACGGCAAGCACCCCGTTTTGGTGGTTTTGCAACTCACGGGCGGGAACGACTACATGAACACGGTCGTCCCGTACAGTGATCCTTTGTACTACGACAATCGAACGACCCTGGGCGTGCCTGAGGACGAGGTCGTGAAAATCGACGATAAGGTGGGCTTCAACCCGGCTCTGGGCCCGCTCAAGGATATCTACGATAGTGGGGAGATGGCGGTCATTCACGGGGTCGGCTTCCCGGAATCTACCCGCTCGCACTTCAGGGCGATGGACATCTGGCACACGTCCGAGCCGCACAAGGTGGGGACTGAGGGGTGGCTGGGACGAGCGATTCGCGACCTCGATCCTGAGGGTGAGAACCCCGTGACGGCGGTGAACATCGGACAGGGACTTCCCAGGGCGCTGGTGGCACCGGGCGCGTCCGTGGCGTCGGTGGCTGACCTCTCGACGTACGGTCTGCTGACCGGCATCGAGGAGCAGCAGGAACGGGCGAAGATGCTCGACCGCTTCGCCAACATCTACTCGCCCGCAGTCGGGTCGGGTCCGGTCATGGACTACCTGGCGCAGACGGGACTGGACGCACTGAGGGGCGCGGACATGCTCAAGACGGCTCCGGCAGGCTATCAGTCGAACGTGGAGTACGCCAACACGCCTCTCGCCAAGAAGCTGCGTGACGTGGCGATGGTCCACGCGGCCGATCTCGGGACGCGAATCTTCTATACGGAGCATGGCGGGTACGATACCCATGCAAGCCAGGCGAACAATCACCCGAAGCTCCTCGGCGACGTGGCCTCGGCGGTAACGGACTTCTGGGATGACCTGAAAGAGCAGGATGCGGCGGACAACGTGATCATGTTCGTCTTCACGGAGTTCGGACGGCGCGTGAAGGAGAACGGCACCGGCACCGACCACGGCGCGGGCGGAGTCTCGTTCATCATCGGCCCGAAGGCGGTCGGTGGACAGCACAACGATTTCCCGTCTATGAAGCTCGAGGACCTGAGAGAGGGCGATCTCGCGCCGGACCAGGACTTCCGCGGGGTCTACACTTCGATACTCGAAGACTGGTTTGCGCTTGACGCCAAGCCCATCGTGAACGGGACGTTCGAGAAGCCGGCGCTCATCCAGAATTGATCCATAGGGACGAGGCGTATGATCTCTCGCGTTGAGAGAGGTACCGTGGTGAATGGCCCATGATTACTACAACCGCTGCGGGGCGAACGTGGCACTTCGACCGGTCGCTGGGGCGGCCTACGAACGAGCACAACGGGAAGGTCGGCGGCTACCGCTATCCGGTCGATCTTGCCATCGCCCCTGACGGCAACATATTCGTGCTGAGCCGCGGAAACCAGTTCGGCCAGGGACAGATCGCCTACCGTGACAACGGACGCGTCGGCAAAACGACGCTTGACGAGCACCATCTAGGGGACTTCGCCCGCAAGGAGTTCACGTGGCCCGCAGGCATCGCGGTGGACTCGGAGGGATGGGTCTACGTTTCCGATGAGTACGAGAACGTCGTCAAGAAATTCGATCCAGAGGCCACTCAACCGTTTCCCACGTTCGACCCCGATGGCGAGGCGATTGCCACGTTCGGGACGCATGGCGCGGGACCCGGTCAGCTGGACGGCCCGACGGGAATCCAGTTCGATTCGGACGACCATCTCTGGGTGGTCGAGAGCAGGAACAACCGAGTCCAGAAGTTCACGAAGGACGGGGATTTTCTGGTGGCGTTCGGCAGTCCGGGTACCGGGGCGGGCGAGTTCAACAGGCCGTGGGGGATCACCTTCGACGGGAACGGTGACATCTATGTTGCCGACTGGGGAAACGACCGCGTGCAGAAGTTCACGCCCGACGGCCAGCACCTCATGAGCTTCGGCGAGGAGTATGGCGGCGAACTCAAGCGTCCGGCGAACGTCGCCGTGGACAGCGAGGGCGACATCTATGTCACAGACTTCGGGAACCGACGGGTGCGGGTGTACGAGCCCAACGGCGATATCCTGACAACATTCCAAGGAGACGCGACTACGTTGTCGAAGGCGGGAGAGTACATAATCCGACGTGATCCCGGAACCATCAAGGCGTACCGGCAGGTCAAGGACTACACGTCCATGGGCAGGTTCCAGAGACCGACTGGTATCGAGATCGACGGCGAGGACCGCGTGCTGGTGGCAGACCTGTGCGGAAGGTTGCAGGTATACGTCAAGGACCATGAGTTCGTGGCGCCGGAAGTGAAACTGGAGCTGGAGTAGGATGATTACGACAATGGCCGCGGGGAGAACGTGGCACTTCGACCGTTCGCTGGGACGCCCGACGAATGAACACAACGGCAATGTAGGCGGATTCCGCTACCCTACCGACCTGGCGATTGCGCCTGGCGAGATACTCTTCGTGCTGAACAAGGGATACCAGATCACGGAGCAGATGGACCACCGGGACAATGGACGAATCGGCAAGACGACGCTCGATGAGCACCACCTGGGGGACTTTGCTCGGCAGGACTTCGTCTGGCCGGGGGGAATAGCCCTCGACGGCGACGGATGGGTCTACGTGACAGATGAGTACCTCAACGTGGTGCGTCGCTACGACCCTGAGGGAGTCCGGGCGTATCCTGGCAACGACCCGAGCGGCGAATGGGTCTCCAGTTGGGGCGAGGCGGGAAGCGGACCGGGCCAGCTGGACGGGCCGACCTGCATCGCGTTCGATTCCGAGGGCAATTTACACGTCGTCGAGAGCCGAAATCATCGCGTCCAGAAGTTCACGAAAGACGGGCAGTACCTATCGGGCTTCGGAGGCCATGGCACCGGAGTGGGCGAGTTTGACCGGCCCTGGGGGATCACCATCGATAAGGACGGTTACATCTATGTTGTCGACTGGGGCAACAGCCGGGTGCAGAAGTTCTCATCCGATGGCGAATATGTGATGTCCTTCGGCACGGAGTTTGGCGGAGAGTTGAACCATCCGGCGAATGTGGCGGTGGACAGCGAGGGCGACGTGTACGTGACGGACTTCGGCAACCGTCGGGTGCAGGTGTACGAGCCGAACGGCGACATCCTGACGGCCTTCTACGGAGACGCGACGACGCTGTCGAAGGCGGGGGAGTACATCATCCGGCGCGACCCCGGCACGATCAAGGCATACCGCCAGGTCAAGGACTACACGCAGATGGGACGGTTCCAGCGTCCCACGGGCATCGAGGTCGACGAGCAGGACCGCATTATCGTGGCGGACGCCTGCGGGCGGCTGCAGGTATATGCGAAGGACCACGCGTTCGTGGCGCCGGAGGTCAAGCTGGAGCTTGAGTGAGGGGCCGCGCCCCTTCTCTGTTCTCTCCCCCGGCGGGGGAGAGATTGGACTCCCGCCTGCGCGGGAGTGACGAAGACAAGTATGGCTGCGTCCTAGGTCGCTTGGGTCCGCGGGTCTAACCCTCACCCTACCGCATTTCGCAAATGGGAGAAGGGAGTCTACGTTCACCTGAACGCTACCCTGGCACTGTCATTCTGAGCGGTGCGTAGCGGAGTCGAAGTATCTAAGGTGTATGTCGCAAGGTAAAGCCACCATAGGGCGTTCTTACGCCCGTTTTCACTCTAGGTCACGATAGAAGCACGGCACCGGCTGTCCGGTGTTGTGGTTATGGATTCTAGATTCCTCGCTCCGCTCGGAATGACAGGCAAGAGGGCAGAATAATAGCTGCAGGTCCGTTTTGCTTACCCCTGTCAGCCTGGGGAGATTATTGTGGACGGTGGTACACGGTGGCTGGATTCCCGCTTTTGGGGGAATAACGATAAGTGGTCTTGGCGTTCACTTTCATACCAATCGCTAATGTCGGTTGTCACCGAAACCACCAATCATGAATTTGGCCGTAAGGGCGATTCGCGAATCGCCCTTACGGGATACTTGGTTTCAGGGTGATGACGGAAGTGGTAGAGGCTATGTCTTGAGTGCAGGAGAGGGGATAAGCGGGGGCTCTTGCCTTCACGTGCGTATCGGTGAATGCAGGGCGGGCTTTTTCTCCGCCACCCTAGCGCATTCCGCGACGGTAGAGGGGACGTGAGCTAGCGATGGGTTATTATCTGAAGAGGTTGAGGAACCTGTCCTGGTAGAACTCGAAGAGTCCCCAGCGGTCGATTTCCTGCTTCAGGAGGTCGATGCCGCCGCGGTTGCCACGTTCCACGTCGCGGAAGAGGCGATCGATTTGCTGGATGGCCGCGGAAGGGGCTCCGCCGAAGTTCTCCTCCGGATTCAGCAGACCACGGGAACTGAACTCCTGCACATTGCCGGCAACGGATGAAGCAGTGAACTCATAGATGAACTTCAGAAGAGCGACGTCCCATAGCTCGTCTACTCCGACCATGACGACCGACAATTCTTCCTTCCGGTCGTTCAGGTCCTTGCTGATGCGATGCGCGATATCGGTCGGCACCCCGCCGACGACCTCGAGGTTCTCGGGCTTGTTCCTGTAGGTGTACATGATGCCGGGGCTGTTGGGACCGGTGCTTCGCATAATCTCGTGAAAGAACTCGTACGCTTCCGAACTGAACCCCTCCAGGTTGGACATGTAGGAAGGAGTGACAATGGCGGGTCGCTCGGCCACGACCTTGCCAGTCCTAACGACGCCCTCGAATGTCTCAGGGACCTCTTCCTGAAAGGCGGGCTCAGTAACGACGTAGTACTTGATGTTGGTCGCACCGAATGTGGCCAGGTGCTGTTTTGGGAACCTGACTACGAAGGTCTGCTCGATGGCTTTCAGCCATCTACGTTCGTTCATCAACTGGTGTGTTTCCTCACTTCACCCTGGAGGCGGATTCCGTCAGCCACTGATCTCACTCGGGAAAGGCGGTCTTCAAGATTGCTCGATGCCGATTGGCGACTGTCCCAGGGGGAAGGGGAAGATCGCCGGTCTGATCGACCAAGGGGTCCGCACGTCAGGCCTTGCCGTTGTTGCCGTTGGGATTCGAGAAGCCGTCGGCGATGGGCTCTTCGTGCTCCGGATCAGGTTGGGGACTTCGGCGCATACGGCGGACTCGCGTGGAGACGATTCCCCGAAGGGAGTTGACCTCGCGGGTAATTGCGGTGCCGAAATGGGAACTGTACTCACCCATCTTCCGGAACTTCTTATACCGGGAACGGAGAAGTCGTTTTCTTGATCCGGCCTGGAGGACCGACAGTTCCTGGAGCAGGACGCGACGAAGGTGTCGCGCTGCTTCCATGGGGTTCGTATGCGCGCCTCCCGACGGTTCCTGAACGATCAGATCGACGATGCCGAGCTCGAAGCAGTCGTGGGCGGTGAGTCTCAGGGACTCAGCGGCCTCATCGGCGCGCGCGGCATCCTGGTAGATGAGCGCGGCGGCGTCTTCCGGAGAGATTACGGAGTAAATTGCGTTCTCGAGCATGAGGAGACGGTCGGCAACCGCCAGAGGAAGGGCGCCCTCGCTTCCACCCTCGCCGATGATCACTGCGATGGAGGGCACTTCAACCCGCGCGACTTCGGCCATGGCGGTGGCAATTGCGCCGCCAAGCCCTCGCTGCTCGGCGTCCGCACTGATGTGTGGGCCGGGAGTATCTATCAGGGTAATTATGGGGAGGTCGAATTTTGCGGCAAGTCCGACCGCTCTCCGTGTCTCGCGGAAGCCCTCAGGAGTTATCCGGCCGCCCTGCGCCGTGGAATCGGAGTGGCCACGTTCCTGGCCGATGACGACAACAGTTTGGCCTCCGATTTGTCCGAGTCCCCATATGAGCGACTCGTCATCACCATACACCCTGTCGCCATGAAGCTCGACGAAGTTGGTGACCATGTGGCTCATGTAGTCGAGGCTCGTGGGGCGTTCGGAGTGGCGGGCGAGATTCACGGCCTCCCACGCGGTGAGCGACTCGGACCGTGGAGGGAGAACGTAACCTTCCTGGCTGTCGCGCCGCGTCAGGTGGTACCTGGACATGAGCATGTCGAGGAGCGCCGAAACGGTGTCCTTCGACTGGGTGCGGTCGACGACGGCGTCAATCATGCCGTGTCGAAGCCGCGACTCCGCAGTGTGAGAGTCGTCCGGGCCGGTCTCTTCGGTTGAGTTCTTGATGGCCCGCATGGACGCGAGACCGACAATTGCGCCAGGTTCGGCCACGATGATGTCGGCGAGGTTTGCGAAGCTGGCGTACGCGTGTCCCGTGGAGGGATTCGCCAGGATGGAGATGTAGGGGAGTCCGGCGTCGGCAAGGCGGTTGGCTGCCATGGCGGTCTTGGCCATCTGCATGAGGGAGAGCACTCCCTCCTGGATGCGAACGCCGCCGCTTGTGACAACGGCGACCACGGGCTGCTTGCGGCGGGTGGCGTATTCAAACGCGAGGGCAACCTTTTCGCCGACGACGCATCCCATGGTACCGCCCATGAACCCGAAGTCGAGGACTATGAGAACCGCCCTGGTGCCGCCGATGGAGCAAGTGCCCGTGACGGCAGCCTCCGTCAGGCCGGTCCGGCGCTGGTCGTGAAAGACGCTCTGTCTGTATGACGTTCTGGACGAGAACGAGAGCGGATCGAGCGATGTAACGGTGCGGTTGATTTCCTTGAACGATCCGGGGTCGGCCAGCGTGTCGATGCGTTCCCTGGCGGTCAGGGTGTAGTGGAACCGGCACCTCGGGCAGACGTTGTGCCTCTGGTAGAGTTCGGAATCGACGAGGGACTCGTCACAGACGAGGCATGTTTCCCGCGAGGCGGTCTCCACGTCGGGGTCGGTCCGACTCATGACGGAACTGAGCATATCGGCGATGTTTCGTACCATCTGTGGCCTCTCGGACCGAGTCACCCGGCTCATAGAGTTCCGGGAATCGGTACCGATTCGCCTGCGCGGTCTGCGCAGCGGTACGACAGATACCCGGCTATACGTGTCCTATTATAACATCGCGCGACTTCGAGCCGTCGCTTGGGCCGACAATACCTTCCTCCTCGAGCTGGTCCATGAGGCGGGCGGCTCGCGGGTACCCGATCCTCAGGCGTCGCTGGAGGAGCGATGTGGACAGCTTCTTCTGCCGGGTGGCGAGCTCGATGGCCTTGTCCATCATGTCGTCCCTTCCCTCGACATCGTCTTCATCTTCACTATCCATGCTCTCGGACTCGGCTCCACCGACAGGCTCGAGGCTGAGGTCCGCCATGGGTCCGCGAGGCGTGGTCTGCCAGAATTTGACGAGGTCTTCTATCTCCTGATCGGAGATGAACACTCCCTGGACGCGCTCCGGCCTGGACATGTCTACGCTCTGGTAGAGCATGTCTCCCTTGCCGAGGAGCTTCTCCGCGCCGGAGGTGTCGAGGATGGTGCGCGAGTCGATCTGCGATGTGAGGGCGAAGCTCACGCGGCTCGGGAAGTTGGCCTTGATGAGGCCGGTGAGCACGTCAACGGAAGGACGCTGGGTCGCCACGATGAGGTGGATACCCGTCGCTCGTCCAAGCTGGGCCAGGCGACACAGGGCCTGCTCGACGTCGACGGAGGCTGTCATCATGAGGTCGGCGAGTTCGTCGACTGCGACGACGAGGTACGGCATTTTCTCGGACGACTTCTTGTTGAAGCTGTCTATGTTGCGGACGCCGATCTCCTCCATCTGGCGGTAGCGGTCCATCATCTCGCGGATGAGGCCACGCAGGAGGCTGACGACCTGATCGGTCTCGACGACCACCGGAGTGAGGAGGTGTGGGATGCCGTTGTACGGGGTGAGCTCGACGCGTTTCGGGTCGATAAGGAGGAGGCGGAGTTCGGACGGGTCCTTTTCGATGAGGAGGCAGGAGATGATGGTGTTGATGAAGACGCTCTTGCCGCTTCCGGTGGAACCGGCCACCAGGAGGTGAGGCATCTTGGAGAGATCGATAGCGACGGTCTCACCGCTGCCGCCTTTGCCGATCGCGACGGGCAGTTTGGCCTTCCTGCGAAGCTGATCGAACTCCCTGTCCTGCATGACGTTTCGAAGCGTCACGAGGGCAGGATTGGGGTTGGGCACCTCGACACCGACGAGGGACTTGCCCATGACCGGCGTTTCGATACGGATGCTGGGGGTCCTCAGGGCGAGGGAGAGGTCCTTTTCGCGAGCGGTAATGGCGTCGACCTTGACTCTCGTCTTGGTCTCGACGCGGCTCTTCATCTGCCTGCCCTTTTCGTCCAGCTGGGGCCTGCCGTCGGAGTCGGTGACGTTGACCTGCTTCTGCCTGCGAATCCAGCCGGGGACAAGGCCGTACATGGTTACGGTCGGGCCCGGCCGGGCGTCCTCGACCTCAACTTCGACGCCGTAGTGTCCGAGTGTCTCGCGGATGGTACGGGCGGTGTCCTCCATCTCTTCCTTCGTGATTCCGCCTTCGTTGGCATCGACGAACATGGAGAGGGCGGGCCTGGTCCACGAGGACGCGCCCATGACGGCCTGTACCACTGACCTCATCCGTCCGGGGCCGCCGTTCGTGTCTTCGCCGGCGACAGGTGCTTTGGCAACTCCGTTTCCGGGTACGGGCGCCTGGCTGTCCCACAGCTTGTTGAATTTGCCGCCGGACATCTCATCGGATGCCGGATCATGCCTATCAACCGTACCGGCGGACGAGACGGTGGCTTCCGGCTCCTCTACCACTTCGTGGATGCGGTCAACGTTGGCGTTTGCATGCTCCTGGGCAGTGTCCCTCGAGCGGTCGCGAAATCGGGAGCCGTTGAGTCGTTCGGACAGTCCGTTGAGCACCGACCCCAGAGAGCGGGCCTCCGGATCTTCGGTCACAATTTCCTGTGGTTCCGGCCGTTCCGGGCGAGGTTCCCAGGAAGAGCTTGAGGAAGTCCTTTCTCGGAACTCCTCCTTCTCCATAGTGCGGCGAAGACTCTCGCTCCAGCGGCCTTGCGCCTTAGAATCGGCGCCGGACTGAACGGCCTGTTCATCCGAGGTCTTTGCACTCTTGGACTTGGAGCCATTGGTGCGACCGATGGCGCCTCCGAAACTCATGATCATGGTGAATATGCCGATCAGGCCAGTGCCTGCGATGGCAAGTGTGCCCCAAGCGACGCGGGGCGATACGATGGCGACGGCTATCGCGAAGACCGCGGCGACTCTTATGGCGCCCAACCAGACGACCTCGCCAGCTATGGCGTAGCCGATGGTGCCGCCGAGGGTAATGTCTCCTTCGAGGGTGAAGCGGGCGAGAGGACCCTGGAACGGGGCGAAGAACGATAGGAGGCCGAGGAGGGCCGCAAGGAAGACCGGCGAGGCTAGCCACAGGCGGTAGTGGCGGAACAGCGAGGTATGCACGAAGAGGGCCAGCATGAACACGGCGATCCAGAGGGCGACCGCGACGACGCCAAGGCCGAGTCGCGATATGACGCTCTCTTCGATAGAGCCAGCCGTCAGCGAGAGGGAGTCGCGGTACCAGTAGACGGCGCCCGCCCCTGCCGCGAACAGGAAGAGAAGGGTGATCTTTGCGTACCACGACGACATTATCGCGCGGAAGAGGATCGAGGTCATGTTCGCGTTGCTAGCTTCTCTTGCCATCGACTCACCACCAGGGAAGAATTCGCAGCGACGGATACCAACAGCGTTTATGATTAGAGTTGGCTATCCGACTTAATTTTAGACTATTTCTAGAATTTTGCTAGTCTTTTGGCGAGTATCTGTCGGGCGATTGGGCGTGTTGAGTCCGATGCGGGTGGGGAGTGGCAGGGGGCTAGTTGGGGGGCGGGAACCCCCACTCTGTATCTCGCCCCCGGCGGGGGAGAGATTAAGGGTGATTGCATGGCAGTTGCTGACACCCCGGCATGGCGCCAAATGCGGGACGCTGCGCTGCTCAGGGTGAACAGGGTTGTCCCTCTTGACAGCGGCTAGGGGTACACGCCCCAGTAGCCTCGACGATCATCCGTGGGCAGGAAGAAGTACAGGCTCTGGACCTTGCCCATGTCGTCTACGAACCACGTATAGCTGCCACTTTCTTCATCAAGGGAAGAGGACTCGTCCGTTTCGGCGCCTGAAGGGCCGGCGCAGGCGAGATCGTGATCGGGGGACGCCGACTTAGGGACGTCTTCGATGAAGCCGGCACGCTCCAATTCGCAGAAGTCGATGATGAAGTCGCGGCTGCTGATCACGATGCAGCCCGTGGTGCCCACAGGATTGCATGATTCGCCCTGAGGCGTCACGACGACTGCCTGCCAATGGTCGAAGCGGTCTTCGTCTCGGACGATATTGTCGGAGTCATCTTTGGGGGGACAGTAGATAAGTTGCTTATCCCGGGATGGGTCGTTCCTGACATCGTCGCTGTAGACACCGGTCCCGTCCAGCCATATAGGGGTGCCGCCCTCGGTCCCAAGCAATGGATTCTCAGGAGGCCGTCCCTCATTTTCTTCAAAATTTACAGGAGAGTTCGCGCTTAGACTTTCGCAGCTGTCCAGGTAGAAGCGAGCATTAGAGTCTTGCCAGACGCTCCCTTCCTGGACTGGGGCGTCCTGGTGGCGCTTGCCCACTATCGGGTACTGGCGATCGTTGTTGTATCGCTCGTTTCGGGGGCTGAAGTAGTAAGCGTCTACGGCAAGCTGAATCACTCTCTGGTCTGCTTCGTATGCCTGCTCTCTTGAGTTTTCGAGGAAGCCTCGAATCGTGGGAACGGCTATAGCAATGAGGATGCCGAGAATGGCGATCACGACAATCAGTTCGATGAGCGTGAATCCGTCGTTGGACTCGTCGATCCGGCCACGGATGCGGCGGGCGGCGTTATGTACTCGATGAATCACACGCATTATCAGACTAGCTCCGTTTGGACGAGTATGGTCGGACGCATCCGCGTCTCATCGTAGAGGTATTTTGAGACTGCCCGCTTGATCTTCATCTCGAACTTGCCGTTGCGCCGCTCGTTTCCTTCAAGCTCTTCAAGGGCGTCGAGGGCAACTTCGGAGGCCTGCTCGAGTAGACCGTCGTCCCCATTCATTTCCAGGAAGCCTGAAGACTTTATGAGTGGGTGATTGAGGAAGTCGCCGGACTCCTTGTCGATCATGAGGGTGAAGGCGACAACGCCATCGGTGGCAAGCCTGCGGCGCTCGTCGAGGACCCTGCTGGTGTCGTCCCAGGTGGTGCGACCATCGATATACACGTGTCCGGCCGGCACGTCGTCCACGACCTCGCCGTAGTCATCCCAGAGGGCGAGGACCTCGCCGTCTTCGAGCACGAACGTGTTTTCGGTGGGAATTCCAAGGGAGAGTGCGAGATCGGCGTGTGCGACGAGGTGACGATACTCGCCGTGAACGGGAACAAAGAACTTCGGCTTGACGAGGCTGAGCATCATCTTCAGCTCTTCGCGGCTTGCGTGGCCATGCACGTGGACCGTGGCGATTCGGCTGTAGAGGACCTTTGCGCCCTGGCGCAGGAGGTTGTCGAGGGTGCGAGCCACGAGTGTCTCGTTGCCGGGTATGGGAGATGCGGAGACGATGACGGTGTCGCCCTCTTCGATTTCGACGTCCTGGTGCTCGCCGTTGGCGATGCGCACCAAGGCGGAAGTGGGCTCTCCCTGAGCTCCGGTTGCGATGATCACGACCTCTTCATGTGGAAGCTTGCGGGCCTCGTTCATGGAGATGATGGTGTCTTCCGGGACCTGGAGGTAGCCAAGGTTCCTGGCCATCTTCACGTTGTTGACCATGCTGCGTCCGACGACGGTTACCTTGCGGTCGTACCTGACGGCGGCGTCGACGACCTGCTGGACGCGCGAGATGAGGGAGGCGAATGTGGCGACCATTACCCGGCCGTGAGCCTGCGAGATTTCGCGGTCGAGCGACTCGCCGACAAGCTTCTCAGACGGGGTGTAGCCGTCGACCTCGGCGTAGGTAGAGTCGGAGCAGAGGAGAAGGACTCCTTCGTCCGCCATCCTGGCAAGCACGGAGAAGTCGGTCGGTTTGCCGTCGGCGGGCGTGTGATCGACCTTGAAGTCCCCGGTGTGAACCACGAGCCCCAGGGGAGTCCTGATGGCGATGCCCATGGCGTCGGGAATGGAATGGCAGACCCGGAAGAATTCGATGCCGAGCTTGCCAATGGTGAACGGCTCGTTGGGCTGGACGACGTTGAGTCGAGCGTCGGCGAGGCGTCCATGCTCCTTGAGCTTGACGGTGATCAGTCCATGCGTCAGCCTCGAGGAATAGACGGGAACGTCGAGATGTTCGAGGACATAGGGAAGTGCTCCAATGTGGTCCTCGTGCCCATGGGTTATCAGGATGGCCTTGAGCTTGTCGCTATTTTCCACGAGGTAGGAAACGTCGGGAATCACGAAATCGACTCCCGGCATGTTTTCCTCGGGGAACAGGACGCCCGAGTCGATGACCACGGCCTCATCCCCGTACTCAATGACCATCATATTCTTGCCGATCTCGCCGAGGCCGCCCAGCGGGATCACTCGCAAAGGGGTGTCGTTCATTTAGGGGATTTCTCTTCCGGTGGAAATGGGGGGCACAGCTTCCATTCTACTAGAACGACCATGCAGGGGTAAGGGTTTCCACGATATGGGGAAGGGAGGTTTTCCCCCGTTCGCGGCTAGAAGAGGCCGAGCTGTTTCGGGTCGCGGCGGGGCTCTTCCTGTGGCGGGACGACGGGTTCATCCACGGGTGTTGCTGGAGCCGCAGCCGGTGGCGAGTCGAGGAGTCCAAGCTGGGGAGTCGGCGTCTCAGTCGGCGGCGGGGGCGTGGCTGCCTGAGGCGGCGCCACCTCCAGCAGGCCGGGGAGATTGAGGAAGTCCCGTTCCAAGGAGGCGCGGATGCTCGAGTTCCTGAGGGCGGCGGCCGGATGGTACATCGGATAGACGGTAATGCCTCGCCACCTGGCGGGACTTCCGCGGAGCTTGCCGATCGGCTCGTTGGGGAAGAACTTGGCCGTGGAATATCTGCCGAGCGTGACGATTACCCTGGGGGCGATCAGCTCGATCTGTCTGTCGAGGTAGGGGCCGCACGAACTGATTTCGATAGGGAGTGGGTCGCGGTTGTTAGGCGCGCGGCACTTGATCATGTTGGTGACGAATACGTCCTCTCGTCTCATGCCGATCGTCGCCAGCATGTCGTTGAGCAGCTTTCCCGCGCGTCCGACGAACGGCAGGCCCTGCTGGTCTTCGTAGTACCCGGGTCCCTCGCCGATGAACATCACGTCTGCCGTGCGGGAGCCGTTGCCCGGCACGGCCGTGGTCCTCTTGGAACCGAGCGTGCAGAGGGTACAGGTGGAGATGAGGCGGTCTATCTCATCCAAGTCTGCATTGAGGACAATGTCGGTCACGTGGTACTCCGCGCGCATGGTAGCAACGGCGTCCACGATGCGTCAATCGAGGGCCTTCCGTGGAAGGGTTTACTCAATTGGCACCTGCGTAGGGCATTCGTCAGTAGGCTCGCATCTCAGGAAAGGCGGATCTTCGGTGGAAGTCCCGCTTGCCAGTATATAGACCGTGACTATCACGCCAATGACCACTACACTCGTGAACACTGCCAGCAGCCAGTTGCGGATCCTCCCAATGCCGCCCGTATGGACACGATGTGCGTGCGCATGAGCCCGTTCCGCTTTCCCTAATCGGTATTCGTACCTTTGGACACCCTCTTCAAGCCGTAGCTGATCATCTTGCCAGTCAGGGTTTTCTTGCATAGCTTCACCCTTCTTTCAGATGGACAAGGTACGGTCATGCGTCGGCGGCGGCCAAACCGGCGGCTTTGAGGGTGTTGCGGAGGAGCATGGCGATGGTCATGGGGCCGACGCCGCCGGGGACTGGAGTGATGGCCGCGGCTTTTTCGGACACTGAATCGAAGTCAACGTCGCCCACGAGTCGGTAGCCGCGTTTTCTTTCGGGCGCATCGATGCGGTTGATGCCGACGTCGATGACCACGGCTCCCTCGCGGACCATATCGCCCGTGATGTAGAGAGGCTGGCCGATGGCGGCGACGAGGATGTCCGCCTGTCGTGTTATGGACGGCATGTCGGCAGTGCGGGAATGGCAGACGGTGACGGTGGCGTTGGCGCCGGACTGCTTTTGCACGAGGATTGAGGCGACGGGCTTGCCTACGATCTCGCTGCGTCCGACGACGACGACGTGCTTACCGGCTGGGTCGTGACCGTCACGGATGAGCATCTCACGGATGCCGGCCGGAGTGGCGGGGGCAAACCGCTCACGACCCTGGGAGAGCAGACCGACGTTGAAGGGGTGGAGAGCGTCCACGTCCTTGAGGGGACTGATCGCCTCGATTACGGGGTACTGATCGAGGTGATCGGGCAAGGGCAGCTGCACGAGAATGCCGTGGACGTTCGGATCTTCGCCGAGTTTTCGCACCTCGGCAGTGAGGTCTTCCTGGGTCGTGGAGTCGGGCATGGTGATATCGCTGGAGGTCATACCGGCCTCCGCGGCGGCCCGGTGCTTGTTGCGCACGTATACTTTTGAGGCAGGGTCTTCCCCGACAAGTACGACAGCGAGGTGCGGGGCAAAGCCGTGCTGTCCGGTGAATGCCTTTACGTCCACAGCCACCTCAGCCCGGACGTCCGCCGCAATCCTTGCTCCGTCGATGATCTTCGCGCTCACGTGTCCTCCAGCAATTTCATAGCAAGGCTGTTCTTCGTTGCGATTGTATCATGTGCCCTGACTGCGTCACTCTCGAAGTGGCGGCTGTTGCATAGTTGGTAGCAAGCCAACACATTTTCGATATGTCAATTCACCTTCACCCCCGCATCAAGTGCGGGGCAGGCTCTAGCCCTCTCCCAAAACGGGAGAGGGGATACATGCCATAGCCGCGTACCGGAAACGAGGAAGGCTCTCTCTGGGACCGGGAGAGGGAGTGCAGTAATTCGCACAGTCGAAGAGGTGAGTGGTGGGCCGTCTGGGGATGGGGGGACGCTTTCAATTGCCCTCCTGCGAGACTATAATGCGCGCGAAATATGGCATGGGAAGGACCGGCCGCATGTCGCCTGGTCAAGGAGGCCCCATTGGAGTCATTTCCCGACTCGTTGAGTTCCGGTGAGTTCGTCGTGACGACCGAGTTGAATCCGCCGAAGGGCACTGACCTGGAGCCGTTGATGCGCCAGGCGGAGGCGCTGAGCGGAATGGCCCGGGCGTTAAACGTAACGGACTCGGCAGGGGCGAACATGTCGATGGCGCCCATTGCGGCCGCCCACCTGATGATCGACAGGGGCATCGAACCGATCCTGCAGGTGACGGGACGGGATAGGAACCGCATCGCACTGGAGGGAGAGATCCTCGCGGCGGCGGCGCTCGGCATCCGAAACGTTCTGTGCATGAGCGGGGATCCGCCCGGCCGGGGCGACCATCCTGACGCCAAGGGAGTTTTCGACCTCAAGGCCGAAACTCTCCTGGAAGCGGTGACGTCGATGAACTCAGGCACGGACATGTACGGGAACGAGCTCAAGGGCACTCCCACCCTGTTTGCGGGAGCGGTCGCCAATCCCGGCTCGGACGACGTGGATAACGAACTTGCACGCATGGAAGAGAAGGTACGCAGGGGGGCCTCGTTCTTCCAGACGCAGGCCGTCTACGACGCCGCATCGTTCGAGACATTCATGGAAGGCGCGCGAGGTTTCGGGGTGCCGGTGCTCGCGGGCATGATCGTCCTGAAGTCGGGGCGCATGGCCCGGTTCTTGAATGACAAGCTGCCCGGTGTGAGCGTGCCGCAGGGCATTGTCGACGAGATGGACAGCGCGGAAGACAGGGCGGCGGCCGGAGTGCGGATAACGGCCCGGCTGATCGACGAGGTGCGTGGGATGTGCGACGGGACCCACATCATGGCCATCGGGTGGGAATCACGTATACCGGCGATACTTGAAGCGGCGGGGCTCGGGCGCGGCGCATAGACCCGATCATCTGGCAACTGAGAACTATTGAAGATGCTGGTCACCGGCGTGGACATCATAGAGATCGATCGCGTTGCGGGGGTATTCGAGCGATACGGCGACCGGTTTCTCCAGCGAATTTACAGCGAGGGCGAGATACGGTACGCGCGGGGTCGCGCTCCTCAGCTTGCGAGCAGGTTCGCGGCGAAGGAGGCCGTGATGAAGCTGCTAGGCACGGGCGTGCGAGGCGTCCAATGGCGGGACATCGAGGTCGTTAGGCCTCCGGGCATGGCGCCCCGAGTTGTATTGCATGGAACGGCGCGCGCACGCGCCGAGCGAATCGGGCTGACTGACATCGCGTTGTCGCTGTCCCATTCGAAGAACTATGCCGTTGCTTCGGTTGTCGGGAACAGCTCGGAAGGGAATCTTGTTCCGACAAGATTAGGGGGGGCTCAGAGATGGAGGGGGTGTCCAGAAAGTCAGCCGAAACCGTATGAGGGTATGTCGTGAAGTCATGAACCCTTCGACAGGCTCAGGGTGAACGGGGTACCTCATGGACACTCTCCGGTAGACGGGTCTTTTTGGGAGGACTCGCTCTAAGGAAACATCGAAAGAGGAGTAGAAGGAAGATTGGAATGGACGCGATAAGACCGGGTATTCGTTACGAGTTGAAAGACACCGTGAGCGAGGACCAGACGATCAATCGTATGGGCAAGCCGGGCGCGGAGGTGCTCTCCACCCCGTCACTACTGGCGTTGATGGAGTGGTCGAGCATTCACAGCACCGACCACCTGCTGCCTGAAGGTAAGACGACGGTGGGGTACGGGGTGGACCAGATGAGGCACATTGCGCCGACGCCGATAGGAGGAGAGGTCACGGTCGTCGCAGAGCTCACCGAGGTGGACGGGAGCAGACTTACCTACGAGATCGAGGCCCACGAGGGCGAAAAGTTCATCGGCAAGGCTGTCCACAAGCGAGCCATTATACCTATCCCCTAGGGCATCGGTTGCCTTCGTGAAGATTCGAGTAATGGTTCAGAGTTGAGGAGGCGAACACCCCTTACTACTGTGGATACCCGCCTTCGCGGGTATGACGGTGGCTGTGTATGCGTCGAGGGATCTCTCGAAGTCTGAGCAGTAACGGTTGCAAGGGAGCTATGCCTTTCGGTGCATGGACATGGCTTCTTCGTACCATTCGTCGCCGTAGACCTCTCGTTTATTGAGCCAGCGTCCGGGACGCGGGAGGATGCGGAGGGTGCGGTCCTCGAGAGGGAGTTTCACGGGCACGTGGTCGCGACGGTGCGACTCGCGGAGGGCGATGCCGATTTCGAGAGCCTTTCGCATATTGTCGCCGCTGGTCCACGGTTCCCTGCCCTCCTCCAACGCCTGGACTATCGCATTGATGCTGGCGCTCTGCCGATAGTTCGGCAGCTTTCGACCATCCTCGCCGTAGGGTTCGACGGGGTTGGCGGCGTCCTCGAAGACGCCGGGCGTTTCGTTATCCGGCCAGCCGGTGGAATACGGCGGAGTATCTTCGGACAGAGGCCACAGCCGGAAGGTCTTCCAGTCGCTGAAGAAGGCTGCCCTGCTGGTGTTTACCTCGATGCCGAATTTGCCGACGGAGTTCATGTGGATGAATGCCTCGACGCCGTTGGTGAAGCGGACGACTCCGCCCATGCCCTGGTCGCCGTCATCGAGCGGGTCGTCCTTTACCCAGCCGACGACCCAGTCGACATCGGAGTCGCCCGCCATGAGTCTCATGACTCCGAGGCTCTGGCATCCGCCGCCGGAAATCTCGTCGTGCGGGTGGTAGATGTTGATGCTGCGCACCTCGCCGACCTCGCCTCTGTCGATCATGGAGCGGAATTGCCAGAACTGCGGCAGGTTTCTCCACGCGTCCCCTGAGGCGAAGGGGATTCCGCGAGAGCGGCAGGCCTCGACCATGTTGTCGGCCTCCTGAAGGCTCGCGGCAATCGGTTTTTCGCTGAAGATTGCGCGCACGCCTGACTCGGCGCAGGCGATGACGACCTCGGGGTTTGCGCTCACCGGAAGCACCGGCGCGGCGATGTCAATCTCCTCGTTGGCGAGGAGATCCCTGTAGTCCTCGTAGACGGCGGTGACGCCAAACCGCTCCCGGAAGAGATCGAGGTTTCGACGGTCGGGGTCCGCGGCAGCCACCACCTCGCATCCCGGATGGAGCTCGTATCCCCTGGCGTGATTCGTACCCATGCGTCCAACACCGATCATGGCTATCCTGTGTTTTGGCTCCGTCATGTCGTCAGTCCCTCCTTTGGGCGAATCGCGCTATTGTCGGTCCCACATGATTTTGTCAGCCTACTCAAACACCCTCAACCCCAGCCCTCTCCTACCACAGGCTGACATGGGCAGGTATTTGCCCTCACCCCAGCCCTCTCCAGTTCACGGGAGTGGGGGTCTACATTCACCAGAACGCAACCCCGGCACTATCATTCTGAGCGGAGCGCAGTCGAAGAATCCAGGGTGTCTGTCCTGACATAGAGCTGACATAGGGGGTTCTTACGCCGTTTTCGCTCTTGGTCACAATAGAAGCCTAGCACCGGCTGCCTGGTTTTGCGGTTGTGGATTTTAGATTCCTCGCTGCACTCGGAATGACAGGGATACGGGGCTGGATCATTGCTACAAATCCGATTTACCTACACCTGTCAGCCCACGACGGGAGAGGGTATAGGCGCCTCTCTATTCGACTGTCACAGTAAAGAGGAAACGGTACTAGCCCTCAGCGACCTACGGTTGGGTGTGTGCCTACCTTCTCACGTACCGACGGCAACGTCCAGTACGGAGTAGGCGCCATACGTTTCCCAGGGGGAGCAGGAGGCAGCCCGTGTGTTGGTTTTACTTTGCCAGAGTCCAATCTCTTGACAACGGTTGGTGTTGCAGGTATCTTTTGGCTAGGAATTGAAGGGGGGAATCCCCAGCAACTTACGGCACTGAGGCTGACGGGAGCTTAACCATCGTGCACGAGGCACGGTTACCGGCGCACTCACGATAGATTGCTGGGAAACGTCCTTCGCCTATTCCCGCACGATTCCGGGAATTAAAGCCAAGTACATCTTGCATAATGGAGACTGATATGGCCGACCTCACCGCCTACTCGTTCAAGCTTCGAAAGAACGTCGTGATACGCGACCCAAAGCTGGTGATGCTGAAAAATGGGCGTCCCGCCGTGCGCGGCGTGGCGGACGAGGATCCCGACACTTCCGTTTTCCGCATCTTGAGTGCCGCCGAGGCCGACAAGCTGCGTGCGAAGGGCATCGAGGAAGAGGGCTAGGCCGAAAGGTCACCTGCACAAACTCGAGAACTTGATGCAAGCATCCACGTGTGCCTGCATCGTGGTTCTTGGTTCCTTCGGTGGCTGAATCGGCAGCGCTGGACCGCCAAGGCGCAGACAGAGCGACGATTTGTCGCGCTCGGTCATTATCGTGGGGGCAGGAACGGAATTCTCCAATCCGGCTTCTACGAAGACGCGGGGTGCGTGCATCCTTTGAAATCCCTGAGCTCTGCTTTCTCAATAAGGAAACCGCGTACCGTTCGTCGTTGAGGAACCATCACGCTGCGTTGAGCCTGAGTCGCTTATGATATACTGTGTTGTCGGGCCGCAATTGACTTGGCGGCCCGTGTCTTTGTGAGTGGAGTACGTGAGCTGTTGAATACGTATGCAATTGTCCAGACTGGCAGTAAGCAGTACCGCGTCCAAGCGGGCGACAATATTCGGGTCGAGTCCCTACCCGTCTATACCGGCGAAATCGTCAATATCGACGATGTGCTGATGGTGTCGCGCGAGGGCGACGTAGCCGTGGGCACTCCGGTGGTATCCGGGGCGCGGGTCCGGGCCCAGGTCACCTCCAGGGGACGCGGGAAGAAGATCACCGTCTTCAAGTACAAGTCGAAGGTCCGGTACCGGCGAAAGAAGGGCCATCGGCAGTCGTACACCGATCTGCGGATCATCGATATCTCGGTGGATGGCGAGTCCCTTGCAGCGGTTGAAGAGCAGGAAGAGTCCCTCGAGGTAATGGACGAGATCGAGGAGACAATGGACAGCGTCGAAGATGCGGTGGACGAGGAAACGCCGGAAGATGAATCCGATGACCCGCAGGACGATGACGGCGACGATGAAGCGGTAGCCGAGTCCGAACAGGCGGACGAGGAAGCGTCGGATGAGCCGGTCGACTCGTCGGAGCCCGAGGCGGTCGAAGGGGCGGACGATACGTCGGAACCCGAAGCAGTTGAGGAATCGGCCGACACGTCGGAGTCTGAGGCAGTTGATGAGCCGGCCGACACGTCGGAACCCGAAGCGGCAGAGGAGCCGAACGAAACGGACGAAGTGAAGGAGACTAAAGATGGCGCATAAAAAAGGTGGCGGCAGCACGCGGAACGGAAGAGACAGCCAGGGCCAGCGGCTGGGCGTGAAGCGGTACGACACTGAGTATGTGAGCGCCGGAAGCATCATCGTCCGGCAGCGCGGCACGAGGATCGAGGCGGGCAGCAACGTCGGAGTCGGACGAGACCACACGCTGTTTGCGCTGATCGACGGCACCGTCAAGTTTGAGCAGGCGCGACGCGACAAGAAGCGGGCCAGCGTCTACCCCATGAGCTAGAGGACCGATCCATGAAGACCGATATTCATCCAACCTACTATCCCAACGCAATCGTCACCTGCTCCTGCGGCAAGTCGTATACGACCGGGTCCACCAAGCCGGAACTCTACGTGGAGATCTGCAAGGAGTGCCACCCGTTCTTCACGGGTGAGCAGCGCATCGTGGACACGGAGGGCCGCGTGGAGCGGTTCAATCGCCGTTTCCGGATGAGTGGCACGTAGGAGCGCTCGCCGCGCGGCGAGAATTCTTCACACGCGCGGAATTCGCGGGGATTACAAGGGGAACCGAAGAGCCGGAACCGGTCATGTCGTCGTTCCCTTTCTCCGGCAGTCCTCAGAAGACAAGTACCCTCAGACCCTCACGCATACCCTATTCACTTTGGGATTATATGAAGTGGGGGCTTTTTGCGGCGGTGAACCCGTAACGGTTGGCGTTGCAAGATTCCCGGCATTAGCTCTGCAAAGCCATTCGGACGGCTTTTGAGTTGTTCCGAGATCCCCTTTCTCTATTGCGCACCCATGGCGGGCTGACAGGGGTAGGTAAAACGGACTTGCAACTATGATCTGGCCCCGTCTCTCTGTCATTCCGAGCGTAGCGAGGAATCTAAGAATCCATAACTGCAAGACCGGACAGCCGATGCTGTGCTTGTATCGTGACCAGGAGCGAGAACAGCGTAAGAACTCCTTATGTCAGCCTCACCTTGAGACAGACACTTTAGATTCTTCGACTCCGCTACGCTCCGCTCAGAATGACAGCGCTGGGTTGCTTTCTGGTCAATGGAGAGCGGAGCGATAGGAAAATACCTACCCCTGTCAGCCCGCGAACGGGAGAGGGATCTACATTCACCTGCACGCAGTTCCGGCACTGTCGCTCTGAGCGGAGTAGTAGGGGCGATTCGCGAATCGCCCCTACGGGAGATTGGACGGGGGTTGTTCTCAGAGCAAGAGGGCGGTGTCCGGTTATCCTCCACTCCCATCACATTCACCGGACACCGCCTCTGTAAAAGGGGGGTATTAATACATACGACGCAAGATTACGATCGGTTCTCGCGTTACCCTTGCCGGGCGTCGTTATGGCTAAAATCGAACAATTCAGTTGGAGGGTGGGTGGCAAAATCGTGCTACAATCCCGACCGGGAGGGCATCGGGCGTGGCAGTTCTCAGTCCTACATACCCGGAGTGGCCGGGAATCCGTGACGGCCGGATCGGGGAACCGAGGCGAGGACCGGAGGAGGCGGTGGCCGAGCTCTGGCAGAACGCGGACCGGCTTGCCTCGGGTCTTGTGACGCAGGACGGGAGAAGGCTCAAGGTGCTGTACCCGGGTCGAAGGAACGTATCGGCGGGGCCGGACTTCCGAGACTGCGTGCTCACCACCGAGTCCGGCGAGATCGTCGTGGGCGACGTCGAGGTACACGTAACCGAGGGAGGCTGGAGCGCGCACGGGCACCACGTGGACCGCAACTACAACGGCGTCGTGCTCCACGTCGTGCTCGTCCCGAGTTCAAGCGGGAAGACGACAACCACGCTGGAATCGCGAGCGGAGGCGCCGGTGGCCGCCATAGGCGTTTCTTCGGCGCAGGACGTACCCGAAGCAGGGCAAAGTATCCAACCCGACGGCAACGTATCGCCATCCACGATTCACAAGAAACTGGACAGGGCGGGCGATGACAGGTTCCGTTCGAAGGCGGACGGATACGCGATGGAGATTGAGGCCGGGGAGGCAGAGGAGGTCCTGTACGCCGGCATCATGGAGGCCCTGGGATATTCTGCGAATAGAAGGCCATTTGCTGAGCTGGCCGCGAGAGTGCCGATGGGCTGTCTGCGCGCGCTGAGAGACCAGCCACCCGGAACGCGGTCGTTGGCCATACGCGCGATGCTGGTATCGGCGGCGGGGCTGATGGGCTCCGTCGACCCCAAGGATGCTGAGCTGTTTCGGGGCGTCCTTGCCGTGCTACCCAGGGTCGATCGGATAGACCAGCCGTGGAAGACCTCTCGAGTGAGGCCGTCAAACCATCCGCTCAGGCGAATCGAGGGTGCGGCGGTCCTGATTGAACGCACACTGGACGAGGGGCTCATGTCGGCGCTCGCCGGTGCGGTGCGACGCGGAACACACAGACAGGTGATCGATAGACTCACGGCCCCGCCGTATGTCGGGGAGGGGCGAACGCGGGACATTGTGGTCAACGTCGTGCTGCCGTTCATGCACGCGTGGGGCAGCGTTACGCGAGACCGCGAGCTGCGGGGAGCGAGCCTGGAGGTCTTCCGGCGAACGCCTGGCCTTGCCGAGAACGAGATTACGCGGGAGATGAAGCGGCTGCTTCCTTCCGAGGTCGATACGCGAGGAGCGCGACGGCAGCAGGGGCTGATTCACCTCTACAAGCACATGCGGGGTACCGCGGGGCTGGAACAGATTGCAGCAGGTCCGACAACAGGTCGACAGGACTGAACTGCAGCCGTGATTGGTCCCTCACCTGCCTATCGCCGCTCAGAGGGGGAGAGGCCAAACGGAGGTATTTCAGGGCAGTCGCGGGAGGATGTCGGTGGCCTTGAACATCTCGATGGGACCTGTGAGCGGGCCGTTGAGAAGCTCAGTTACCTCTTCCGCGCGTTCCTGGTCCCGCTCGAACCGGTAGATCTCGAGCGCGCGTTCGAGGTCGGCCCTGCCTGGCGCAATCTGCGAGTTGTTAATGAGGAGCGCTCCCCGGTTGCGGTAGGCGTCGGCGAGCCATGGGAAGAGGTCTATGGCGGTGTTGAAGTCCTTCAGAGCGGCCTGTTTATCTCCCAGGTCATAGTGGAGCAGACCGCGCTGGAGGTAGGTGTCGCCCGACTCGGGGTCAAGCTCGATTGACTTGTTGAAGTCGTCCATGGCCTGGTCGTTTATCTCTGAGCGGTAGTTGGCCACGCCGCGGTAGTAGTAGGCCCGGGGCATTTCCGGGTGCACGCGGATGATGAGGTCGAATGCGGTGAGCGACTCCTCGTTCTGGCCGGCATAGAGCGTGTTGACGGCGTTCATGTACCTGAAGAGAACGTCCGGGTCGGATTCCTCCTCTTCGTCGGTGGCGTCGCTCGCGGCGGCTTCGACTTCCTCCAAGGCCCTGGCGATCTCGTCCTCCACCCGCTCACGGACGGAGTCGGGGTCGACGCCGGATGGGAGCTCGACATCGTCGAAGGTGATGTCCGCGCCATTTTCGTCCAGAGCTTCCTGGACGGCATCTTCGATTTCGGCATCGGACATGGCGGGTCCCGCCGGCGGCGAGTCGTCGGCCGCGGCCTCAACCGTCGGCGTGGAGAGGGAAGGCTCGGGCGTCGGAGCGGGATCGCCTCCGCCGCAAGCCGTCCATGCGGCCACGGCTATGAGCGCTCCAAGGAGTATGATGACGGTCCGGGCGTGCAGCATGTTCGGCTCTCCGTGAGACGGTCTAGAGGATACCATATATTGACTTTGGCACCGGCGATTGGTGTACGCTAGGGCCGCAGGCGCAGCCTTGGCCGGGCCTTAGCTGATATAACGCAGGGCCGAGGGTTCAGTTACCCGAATCGAGCCTGAATCACATGCAGTTCCCGGAGGAGTGATGATACGAGGACTGGACGGGAAGTCGCCGAAGATCCATCCGACCGCATTCATCAGCGAGACGGCGTATATCGTCGGAGACGTTGAGATCGGCGAGGGTTCCAGCATCTGGCCCGGCGCGGTCATTCGCGCGGACGCGGGGAAGATCGAGATAGGCAGGTTCACGTGCATCCAGGACAACTCGGTTGTGCACGGGGATGACGACGTGAAGATTGGCGACCGCGTGGTCATCGGTCACAGGGTGCTCTGCCATGCGAAGACTGTCGGCGACGGGGCGCTGATCGGGAACGGCTCGATCGTCAACGACGGCGCCGAGATCGGTGAGGGCAGCCTTGTGGGCTCCGGGGCCATGCTGATTGAGAACATGAAGGTGCCCGCCGGGATGATGGCGCTCGGCGTCCCGGGGAGAGTGCGCGGAGAGGTGCGGGAGCGCCACAGGCAGCTCATGGCGTCGACGGCGGAGCACTACATCGAGAAGGCCGAGAGGTTCAAGCGCCAGGGCAACCTCGAATCGGAGCACCTCGGCGTCGGCGGCGTGGGGTATTAGAACGTCACCGGCGACCACGCGATAGGACTCCACCATGCTGGTACGCGACTCCGGTGAATTTCGCCTAATTGCACTGCTCGCGGAGACTCTTGCCGCGGAGGGCGTCGACTGGCCGGGAGGATCCGAATCCGTTACCCCTGCGTGTGGTCTCGGCATAGGAGACGACGCGGCGGCCTGGGAGGGTGATGCAGGCATCCGGGTACTGACCGCGGATGCGATGGTGGAGGATGTCCATTTCGATCTTGGCCTGACCTCATGGCGCGACCTCGGATGGAAGGCGCTGGCCGTAAACCTCAGTGACGTGGCCGCCATGGGATGTGCGCCAACCTGCTCGGTCGTTACTCTGGGGCTGAGGGATGACCTTCCGGTCGAAGGGCTCGTCGAGATGTACAGGGGCATGGCGGAGGCGTGCCGGGAATTCGGAGGGCGGGTCGTGGGGGGAGACGTCGTCCGCTCGCCGGTCTTCTTCGTGAACGTGGCGATGGAGGGTGAAGCGAGCGTACGCGGGCCGGACGGAGGGGGCATCATCCTTACGCGGGGGGCCGCCGAGGTGGGCGACGCGGTCGCCGTGACAGGGAGCCTCGGAGACTCGGCGGGCGGTCTTCGGATGGCGCTTGCGGGGGAAGAGTTTGATGAGGCCACCCGGAGGCTTCATGACGCCCACTTTCGACCGAGTCCCCGTCTTGGCGAGGGGCAGGCGCTCGCGGGAGCCGGTGTCCGGGTGGCCATGGATGTCAGTGACGGACTCGTCGGCGATCTGAAGAAGCTGTGTGAGGCAAGCGGCGTGGGGGCATTGGTGCACGGGAGCAACATCCCTGTGAGCCGCGAACTGCGACACCGGTTCCCGGACGAGTGGCTTTCTCTTGCGCTGACCGGCGGGGAGGACTACGAACTCCTGTTCACCGGCG
Organism: Dehalococcoidia bacterium; assembly: GCA_963662435.1. GTDB lineage: Bacteria > Chloroflexota > Dehalococcoidia > Lucifugimonadales > VXLM01 > VXLM01. The sequence continues at coordinate 1,841,735 of OY759598.1, forward strand.
GCACCGAGACCGTCAGGCGGGCGAGTATGGCTGTCGACACTCCCGTGACGGTGATTGGGGAGATCGTCGAATCCTCGGCCGGAGTGACTATTCTCGACTCCGAAGGCGACGCGATTGATATTGACGAGGAAGGATGGGACCACTTCTCTGCCGGGCGCAACGAAGGGGCACGGTGAACGGGACTGTATGGAACGGGTGACGGTCACCATCGAGGCGCAGGGCGGCACGCGGGCAAGTGAGATCATCGCAGATCTGCGGGCCACGGCGGAGACGCTCTACTATCCCATGACGCTGGTCGGATTCTGGGACTACAGGGCGAAGATGCACCTCTGTCCGCAGGAGGAGCGGAGGGAGGCGTGTCCGCACGAGCTCCCGGAGGAAGATCCCGACCGCGTGGGCTACCGGATGACGATGCAGCGCGAGCGGCAGGGACACCTCGAGGTGTTTTTTCCCCATGCGGGGATTGCGATTTTCTTGTCCTAGGGGAGCCCTCGCTCCGTGTCTCTCCCCCGACGGGGGGATGACAGGGGTAGGCATTTGCCCTCACCCCAGCCCCCGTGTCGAGTATGGGTCAAGCTCTCTCCCGCGAACGTGAGAGGGGGTCTACATTGACCAGAAAGCCCCCCCGGCCCTGTCATACTGACTGGATCGCAGCGGATTCGAAGAATCTAAAGGTGCCTGTCCTAGCGTAAAGCTGACATAGGGGGTACCTACGCCGTTTTCGCTCTTGGTCACGATATGAGCGCTGCAACGGCTGTCCGGTCTTGCGGTAGTGGATTTTGGATTCCTCGCTGCGCTCGGAGTGACAGAGAGGTGGGCTCGGAGAATTTCGTGAGGTTTGCCGCCCTCACCACCTGGAATGAAGAAGGGATTTTCGCCTTACTGGGGCCGAAGGCTGGATTCCGGCCTCCGCCGGAATGACGGTGTGTGGGGGGGTGCTGTGACGGCTATTTTCGTAACAATTGCTCATGTCGATTGTCATCGACACCACCAATCATGATTATGGCTGTAAGGGCGAATCGCGAATCGCCCCTACGGGAGGTTGGACGGGGGACGTTTTCGCAGCAGTGACATAGTCCTCTCTTGTGCAGGGGTCGTCGAAAGGGGTGTGGCTTCTACTCGTCGGTGAGGGAGGAAAACCCTTCGCGGTCGACCATGGAGACGAGGTGGGACTCCCAGCCGTGGCGGTGCTGGAGGAGCAGCTGGATTGCGGTGGCATGGTGCCTTGTGGAGACGGGAGCGAAGAGGGATGGTCCGGCGCCGCACAGGTGTATCTCTCGCGCTCCGACTGCGTGAAATGTATCCCAGTATTTGTCTAGACCGGGGAGGGACTCCCTGGCAACGTCGTCGAAGGCGTTGAAGAGGAACTGCGGCGGGGTGTCGCCCTTGCTGCCCAGGCGTGCAGCGAGCTTCCGGGTGAGGCCGCCGTTGGTGTAGCTCATTGGGCCGAGCTTCGAGAACATGGTGGCGGTCTTGTTGGGCACGTCGATCCGGGGCGTGAGGATAACGGCCCACCGGAGGTTGGCGGGAGGGAGGGGCTCAACCCGCTCGCCCCTTCCGAACACCCTACCCGTCCCGCCAAAGAGGAAAAACGGGACATCGGAACCGATCTGAGCGGCCAGTGGCAGGAGGTCGTCAGTGGTAAGTTCGAGGTCCCAGAGCCTGTTGAGCGCAAGCAGGGTCGCCGCGGCGTCGGAACTTCCACCTCCGAGTCCGGCGGCGACGGGGATTCTCTTGTATAGGCTGATATACACGCCGCTTGACGCACCGGCGTAGTCACGCAGCAGGTGGGCGGCTTTGAGCACGAGGTTGTCGGGTGTGGTGAGTTCGGGACGATCGCAGTCGAGGGTGACGCCGTCGGATTCCTCGAACGTCAGGGTGTCGTGCAGGCTGACCGTCTGGAGAATCGAGGCAATGTCGTGATAGCCGTCGTCGCGCTTGCCGAGGATTTCGAGGGTCAGGTTGATCTTTGCGTGCGCTCGCATGGTGATCATGGGGAGTAGTATACCGCTAACGGGAGCGTGTATATGGGTGGCGCGCGTCGGCGAACGGTACCTGTAGGTTCAATGAATGAAATGGGTTGAAGACATTGTAGTATTCGGCAGGAGGATATGATGGGTTCCCGCGTTCGCGGGAATGACGATAAGGGGTCTTGTCGTTCACCTCCTTGCCAATGACGGTATGGGGTTGGCGACAGGGAGATTCGCGAATCGCCCCTACGGGAGATTGGACGGGCATGGATTCCCGCCTACGCGGGAATGACGGTGTGGGGTTGACGGCAGGACGGGGGTTACTTTCAGAGGAATCACTCATGCAGCCTTGCGGCCTGCACACCGAGGGATGAAAGTTGGACTGAACCGAGGGAGGGCAACCATAAGGGCAATTGCTCCAACTAATTACCGTTTTTGCCTTTGGATAGTACTCCTCTGAGTAGTAAAAGGATATGACTACTCGCCAGGAGGAGCTTCGTAATGTCGACCAAGACCGACGACGACCCAGACACGGTCGGGAATATAGAGGAGTTTCTCCAGCAGTGTTTGGAGGACATGGAGCCAGATCACAACGACAAGGGCCCTGGCAGGCCCCGCATTCTGCCTGCCATGGCTCTGTGGGCCGGACTGCTGGTCTGTGTCTTGAGAGGCTTTGAAAGCCAACTGGCCGTATGGCGTCTTATCTCCGAGCACGGACTGTGGTTCTTCCCCCGATTTCCCGTTACCGACCAAGCGGTCTACAAACGGCTCCACGACGCGGGACCTGAGCCGTTCGAGAGACTCTTCAAGCACATCAGCAGCGTATTGACAGAACGATTACAGGGTTTGGCATCTGAGCAACTGGCGCCGTTCGCCAAGCAGGTGGTCTCCATAGACGAAAGTACCCTGGACGCCATGTCGAGAAGGCTTCCTCCTCTGAGAAGAATCCCCAAAGGCGACACTCGTCTGCTGCCTGGCAAGCTGGCAGGCGTGTTCGACGTGAGACGACAGCAGTGGCGGACCGTCAAGCTTCATCCGAATCCCCAACAGAACGAGAAGGTGTCGGCACGGGAGTTGGCACAAGACCTGCCAGCCGGAACACTGGTGTTGGCAGACCTTGGTTACTTCGGCTTCGCCTGGTTTGACTGGCTCACAGAAAGGGATGTCTATTGGCTGAGCAGATTGAGAGCAAAGACCAGCTACAAGGTCGTACACACCTTCTATCAGAGGGGCGAGGTGTTTGACGGCATTGTGTGGCTGGGAGCCTACCGCGCTGATCGGGCCAAATACGCCGTTCGGCTGGTGACCTTCAGACAGGGCAGTACCATGCGACGCTACATCACCAACGTTCTTGAGCCACATACGTTCCCGATCTCATCGATGGCCGAGGTCTACGCTCGCAGGTGGGACATCGAGATGGCGTTCAAGCTGATCAAGCAACATCTGAAGCTGCGCCTTCTGTGGTCTTCCAAGCATGTGGTGATTTACCAGCAGATATGGGCGACGTTGATTATCTCGCAAATCCTGCAGTCGCTGAGGCTTGAGATAGCTCACAGAGCCGGGGTGGACCCGTTCGAGGTGTCCATCAGCCTGTTGGTTGAGTATGCGCCACAGTATGCCTATGAAGGCAGGGATCCCGTGAAGATATTCGTGGAGCGAGGGCGTGATCTAGGCTTCATTCGACCTTCCCGCAGAACCCGCATTCACACCCCAAACATACCCGACGAGACAATACTGCCTGCACCACCTGAACTTGTGCTCACACGCACCCCTAGATACGCTAACCGCAAATGCTTCAAACGTCCCGCAAATACCCCGAAAGTGAATTAGTTGGAGCAGATGACCATAAGGGTTGCCCCTACGAGAGGAAGGGCTGGGGTTATTTTCGTACCAATCGCACATGTCGGTTGTCACCGACACCACCAATCATGAAAATGGGGTCCGTCGGTGTGCGCGAGTCCGGTAGTCATTGGCGCCGAGAGCCCGAGTACCAATCTGGACCTGACGACTCAAAGGTATCACCAATTGTCGCCACAGAGCACGCAGAGGAAAGTCTTCATTCGCCTAGTCGTCCCACCGACATTCATCATAGTTGGAGGGTAGTGCTTATGGACGTAACCTACGAACGTTGCTGTGGAATGGATGTACACAAGAAGACCGTGGTCGCCTGCGTCATCACCCCGGAATCTCAGTCGACACGCACCTTCTCGACGATGACTTCGGGTCTGCTCGAGATGGCCGACTGGCTGGCTGAGCAGCGAGTCACTCATGTCGCCATGGAGAGCACGGGTGTGTATTGGAAGCCTGTGTACAACCTGCTTGAAGACGATTTCGAGGTGATGGTGGTCAACGCTCGGCACATCAAGACGGTTCCGGGCCGAAAGACCGATGTCAAAGACGCAGAGTGGATAGCCTCTCTTCTGCGGCACGGCCTGCTGAGGGCCAGCTTTATTCCCGACCGTCCTCAGAGGGAGTTGCGGGAGTTGACTCGATACCGCCGCAGCATGATTGAGGAACGGTCGCGAGTCGTCAATCGTATTCAGAAGGTGCTTGAAGGCGGCAACGTCAAGCTCTCATCGGTCGCCACCGACATACTTGGCGTCAGTGGGCGGGCCATGCTTGATGCAATGGTCAGAGGAGTCGATGATCCCGAACAGTTGGCGCAGTTGGCTAGGGGAAGGCTCCGCAACAAGCAGGACGCTCTCGAACAGGCGCTGGCGGCGCTGATGTCCGATCATCAGCGCATGATGCTCAGAAGCCAGTTGAGTCATCTCGACTTCCTAGACGCGGAGATAGATGAGTTGAATCGGGAGGTCTCAGAGCGGATGGTCCCTTTAGAAGAGCAGATAGGCCTGCTCGATGGGATTCCCGGCGTGGGGCGTCGGATCGCCGAAGAGGTGTTGGCTGAGATAGGCACGGATATGAGTCGCTTTCCGTCAGCATCACATCTGGCTTCGTGGGCGGGTCTGTGTCCTGGGAACAATGAGAGTGCCGGCAAGCGCGGCAGCGGACGAACACGGCATGGCAACAACTGGCTGACAAAGGCCCTTGTACAAGCCGCCTGGTCTGCTGCCCGGAGCAAGGATACGTATTCAACTGCTCAGTACCGTCGACTCGCAGCCCGTCGGGGAAGCAAGCGGGCCGTTCTTGCCTTGGCTCACTCGCTCATCGTCTCGATCTATCACATGCTTGAACGCGGCACTCAATACGTCGAACTCGGAGCAAACTACTTCGACACACGTGCCCACCACTACGTAGTCGATTCATCTGTCAGAAGAATTGAACGATTAGGGTACAAGGTCACTGTCCAGGCTGCCTGATGAGCCTATTTTCAGAGGAATGACGGATGGCCAGTGACGGACGGGGTGCGGCGGGTCGTCAGCTTGACTTGGTCTATGTCACAAAATACACTCGCGCGGCAGGTCCGGCATCAACACGAGGAGCACCATACGCATGAAGGGCAAGGTAAGGACGGTACTGGGGGACATAGAGCCCAACGAGATTGGGATGACCTCGATTCATGAGCATCTCTTCATCGACTTCACGGTCGTTTTCCAGCCGCCCGTGGAGGCGACGGCGAAGGCCAGGGCGTATGAGCCGGTGACGATGAGCAACCTGGGGCGCGTTCGGTACAATCCGTTCGGCAGTTTCACGAATCTTCTTCTGCTCGATGAGGATGAGGCAATCGAGGAGGTGGCCCACTTCACGCGGGTGGGCGGAGGCACGATAGTGGACGTCACGACGATTGGGATTGGGCGCGACCCGGAAGGGCTGGCGAACGTCTCGCGGGCGACCGGGGCGAACATCGTCATGGGCGCCGGGTACTACATCGCGCCGTCTCACCCTGACGGCATAGACGACGTGACAGTGGACGATCTGGCGGCGGAGTTGGTAGCGGACATTACGACCGGCGTCGGCAACACGGGAATCAAGGCAGGACTGATCGGCGAGCTGGGATGCGGCTGGCCGCTCCACGAGAACGAGAGGAAGGTGCTGATCGCGGCGGGGATCGCCCAGCAGGAGACGGGGGCCTCCATCCTCATCCATCCGGGACGAGACGAGGAGGCGCCGTTCGAGGTGCTGGAGATTCTCGCGGGGGCCGGGGCCGACGTTGAGCGGGTCGTGATGGGGCACATCGGGAGGACGTACAAGGACATCGAGCGCGTGCTGGACCTGGCGAAGACGGGATGCTACCTTGAGTATGACCAGTTTGGGTGGGAGTCGTCGTACTTCTCGTACGGCGTGATGGACTTCCCGAACGACGCGCAGCGGATGGACCATATCCAGCGGCTCATCGCCGAGGGGTACACCGACAAGATCGTGATCGGCCAGGACATCTGTGGCAAGCACCACCTGGTCAAGTACGGCGGATGGGGCTACGGTCACATCATCGAGCACATCGTTCCGCGCCTGCGTGACCGGGGCGTTACGGAGGACGAGATCGACGCGATCTACGTTGGAAACCCGGCGGCAGTGCTGACGCTGGGATAGGGGGTCGGGGTGCTGGGTGTTGGACGGACCTCCTGGATTCCGGCCTTCGCCGGAATGACGGATTTGGGCAGTCTGTGGGCAGCGGACGGTGGATTTGACCCTTCTAAGTCAAGGCTGGGTCTCGGCGGCTTGGGGGTATTGCTATCGTAGCTGTAGTTGACACGCCATAGGTGCCCTACTACACTAAATCCAACCTCAGGGAAGGGTTGGGATTTGATGGCAACAAAGCAAGAAATCGCCCTTATGGCACACCTGCTGCGACGCGCGGGATTCGGCGCCAGTCGCCAGGAGATCGAACGTCGGGCAGACGTGGGATACGACGAGACGGTAGAGTGGCTCCTCAATCCCGATGAGCAGCCGGAGGTCGACGAGTATCTCCTCTACCGCTATCACCCGGATTCCGAGCGTCCACCGAAGGTCAATCACGCCTCGGTCAACTGGCTCTACCGCATGGTCAATTCCGAGCGTCCCCTCGAGGAGAAGGTCGGGCTCTTCTGGCACCAGGTCTTTGCCACCGGAGACAACAAGGTCGAGAGCGCGTATGAGATCAAGGAGCAGATCGGCATGTTCCGCGAGCACGGCCTCGGCAACTACCGGGACCTCCTCGTCCGTCTCGCGCAGAATCCTACGATGCTCTACTGGTTGGACAACCAGGAGAACCACAAGCGGGCGCCAAACGAGAACTGGGGTCGCGAGCTCATGGAACTCTTCTCAATGGGCATCGGCAACTATACGGAAAAGGACGTTTTCGAGGCCTCCCGCGCCTTCACGGGCTGGGCATTCGATACGAAGATACACTGGCTCCTTTGGGGACCGCACCTGTGGAATTACGAGTTCCATCCGGAGGACCACGACGGCACCGAGAAGTACTATCTCGGACACACCGGGAATTTCGACGGGTTCGATGTCATAGAAATCATCGTGCGGCAGCCCGCGTGCCACGTTTTCATCGCGCGGCATCTCTACAACTTCTTCGTTGAGGACGAGCCGCAAGTCCCCGCCTGGCCGATCGACCCGCCGCGCAATCCCGAGGCGATAAGGACGATCTGCGAGGCGTTCGTCAAGAACGACTACGAGATCAAGCCGGTGCTGAGGACCATCTTCATGTCGGACTTCTTCAAGGAGTCAATGTACAAGCGGGTCCTCAATCCCGCCGAGGTGGTTGCCGGCACGCTACGGATCACGGGCGCGCTGTCGGAGCCGCACCCCGACTGGGAAGAGGTGGCCCTTGAGCCCACGTTCATGGGCCAGAGCCTCCACGATCCTCCCAGCGTCGAGGGCTGGCACACCGGCCACGAGTGGATAAACAGCGGGGCGCTCGTCCAGCGCGTGAACTTCATGTCGGACAAGTTCAGCGACACGTCCTTGCCGGGCGTCCAGGACATCATCCGGCGCGTCGCGGCGTCCAATGGCGTCGCCATGAACGCTGAAGAACTCGTGGACCACTGTCTGGACCTGATGGGCCCCATCGATGTCAGGGACAAGACCCGAAGGGAGCTCGTGGAATACGTAGAGGGCGAGGGCGGCTCCGTCTCATGGCAGTCCGCCGAGGACTTCGCCAACGCCTCTCGTGTCACCGGCAGAGTCCTGGCGCTGATATCCGGAACACGCGAGTACCAGTTCGGGTAGGCGGACAATAGCCTCTCCCCTGTGAGGAGGAGAGGCGCGTGGCTTGCCTCTACGAGTGGTCCAACTCCCAGACCGGGAAGTAGAACGGGAATATCGCGTCCAGAACCTCGCCCGCTTCCCCGTCTGCCGTGATCGGGTCGGCAGCGGGGTGCGGCCCGAAGATGAGCTTCGTGAGCTGCCTTCGCGTCAGTTCGACCGCTTCTTCCGTCCTTTCGGTGGTTACCCGCGCGTCTCCCCCGCTGAGGCGGATGGTGACCGTCTCGCCGTCATCGGTACAGACCAAACATACCGTGCCCTCAACGCCCGCCGCGCTCCGCTCCCGAAGATGACCCGTTATCTTGCTTATAAGACTCCCCAGAGAGTTCACGCGCATCATCTGGAACCCGATGTCCGACTCCGTGTCCAGCACCGACGTGCCCGGCTTGCGGACCTCCAGCACGTCCCCGAACACAGTAGGCTGAAGGGGCACGACCGCGTGGGCGGAGTCGTCTTTGGCCCTCAGGGCAAGGGCCTGGTGGAATAGCGCCTCCAGGGCAGCGGCCTCGCCGCCTCCCTCCACGAAACCCGGCTTGTTCGACGCTCGCGTGAGCGCGAGGTAGGCGACGATGCGCCCGTCGTCCTCAGCCAGCAGCGTGCTCATCTTGTGCAGGTTGATGAGGTGTGCGTACTCCTCCCGCGTTCGGCCAATCCTCAGTGGCTCGGCGTCGTGGATCGCGATGATCGCGTCGAGGTGATCGGGATTGTTCGGGTTGTAGAGCGATATGTCGTAAGAGCCTCGCCGGAAGAGGTCGATGTCGCTCGGGTGAAGCAAATACCCCCGCGCCTGCGGCCCGACGGCCTCGTAGCCTGAGTGCTGGTAGAACGGGAATGTCGCCTCTCGCGTCCAGAGGACGGAGACGGGCCAGTCGTTCTCGTTCATGATCCGCAGGCAGTCTCGGAGACACCGCGTGCCGTGTCCGCGGTGACGGTAGTCGGGGTGCGTGCCGGTGGGACTTATAATGCCCACGGTCATGCGGTCGTCGTTGACGATCACCTCGCGGGGGGCGACCGGAACGTGAGCGACGACTTTTCCGTCCTCCTTGACGAGCCGCATGAATTCGAATCTCGACGGTGTGAAGACGTGAGGATAGTCGGTCTGCAGCTTCTGGTCGGAGCCCGGCCTGAAGATGCTGTTGAGGAGCGCCATCGTCTCCTCGAAGTCCTCCTGTGTACACGCCTGCGGGCCTTCCATGCATTCCCTCCGTGAAGTCTGGTATTGAGAGCCTCGATGGTAAAGGAACGTTGGAGGGTTGTCACCCGGTCGTTTCCTACCTCGTGGGCCACTCGCGATTCGCCACTGCAGCGAAAGGAGACATTTACGTAGCTGGTCATTGGAAGGAATTTCGGAGGCGGGACGCCCAATGGAATCGGGCATTCTACCCTTACCCCAACCCTCTCCCGCGAACGGGAGAGGGGGTCTACATTCACCAGAACGCAACCCCGGCACTCTCATGCTGAGCGGAGCGCAGCAAAGTCGAAGAATCTACGGTGTCTGTCACAAGGTAAGGCCTCCATAGGGCATTCTTACGCCGCTTCCACTCTTGGTCACGATAGAAGCGCGGCACTGGCTGTCCGGTCTTGCGTTTATGGATTCTAGATTCCTCGTTGCACTCGGAATGACAGAGAAATGGGGCCAGATCATAGCTACAGAACCATTTTACCTACCCCTATCAGCCCGTGGACGGGAGAGGGGATAAAGCGAAGGTCTCCGAAAAAGGGAGTCCAACGTGTCACAGCAACAGCAGGTTCCCACACCATGAATGTCGGACGACTCGCCTACAGAAAAGAAAAGACAGCCGGACATCCCTGTCCCGGTTGGCCGTTGCCGGGACTCTTGGAACATCCGACTGCCTTTCAGGGCTTCGACCCGGCGCGACAACCCAGTCGAGCTGCCGTGTTCAGGTTTCAGCCATACCTAGGTGAGGGTCACCCCTCGATATTCAATTGTCATCTGTGCCTCCTTTCGTCTCACCGTGCGAGTGGATTCCTTCCGGAGAAGATCACACGGCCCATCCATCGACGGATGGCTAACTATACCATAATGGAGTAGTTTTGTGTAGTCATGCTGCCTTTATATTGGCGGAAAGAGTTGCACGGCACTCCCTACCCTCGCGCGGCATGTCGCAAGCTGCCAATCCCCTCCCCGTGATATGCTTGCCCCGACAATTCATGGCCATTGTAGAGGAGGCAGCGAATGAGAATTCCCATCACCATGTGTCACGGCATCCGGGACGACGGGGAGAAGCCCCTGCCGGTCGAGCGCCTCGACGCGCTGATGCGCGTGGCGAGCGAGATGGGATTTTCGTCCATCACCTACGACCAATATGCCGACTGGCGCTCCGGCAACGGCACGCTGCCGGAGCGGCCGGTCCTGATCGATTTCGACCACCCGATCAAGAACATGCGCTACGAGACGCACGACACGCTGGCCAAGTACGGCTTCGTCGGGAACCTCTTCATGTACACCAAGCCCTATGACCCCGACTACGATCGCGACCTGCCTTGGCCCAACGAGCCTGACGAGCACATGACCTGGGACGAGGTGGGTGAGTTGCGCGAGCTTGGCTGGTCCATCGGGGCGCACACGGTCAGCCACCCGAACCTGTCGGACCTGAGCCAGGAGGACCCGGACGGCGAGCGCATGCGTACGGAATTGGACCGTTGCATCGAGTTCATCGAGCGGAATCTCGGCTTCCGGCCGAAGGACTTCGCGTTCACGGGCACGAGCTGGAGCAGTATTGCCGAGGCAGAGGTCAAGAAACGATTTCGGTTCGGGAGGCTCTGGATCATCGGGACGGAGTACAAGGCCGACGGGCGCATCATCCGATATGCGGACCTCGTCGGCGTTCCGGGCGAGGACGAGGCCGACGGCGGGCCGCCCATGGCCGCGCGTTACGCCACCAAAGAGACTGACCCGTACAGGATCCCGTCTGTGGAGATCCAGGCCCTCATCCACGAACCCGACGAGTTCCGCCGCTACCTCGAAGGCGCATTGGAGGTGTGAGCACCCACTCACTGTCGACCTTGGTGAATTGGTGGGGGCACACAAGGCACTAGACAAATGGTGAAGCCCCCTCTCCCGTCGTGGGAGAGGGCTGGGGTGAGGGTAATGCCCCCGCCGCGGAAGAGATACCAAGCAGGGCTGAGGGCTAGTTCACCTCAACCCCGACGCTTCGGGCGACGGAGCGGACGTACTGCTGCCCGACGATGGTGTCCTCGTACTCGAAGTGCTCGACGTGCATCGTGATGTCCTGGGGGAGCTCGCCCAGGCGCTTCATGATCGTATGGTAGTCCATGACTCCCGTGCCGGGCACGGCCTCGTCGATGTGGACGATGGGGTTGCCTTTCTCGGCCTGGGCCCCGCCCCCGATGCCGCCTCCTGCGATCTTCACGTCCTTGGCGTGGACTGACGCGATGTGCTCGCCGAGCACGTCGAAGGCGTGGTTCACGAGGTTGGTCGTGCGATAGTACATATACGGCTCGCACATGTTGACGAGGTCGAGGAGAATCTTCAGCCGGGGCGATCCGACGGAGTCGAGCAGGTCTTTGCATCGCTCGACCGACTTTAGCGGCGTGAAGTAGAGGGGGTGTGCGGCAACGTCCATTCCCTCGCGCTCCGCAACTTCCGCGAGTTCCGCGACCGCGGCGACGCGCTGCTTCCATGTCTCCTCCGACCAGATGTCCGGTGAGGCCCATCCGAACTCCTTGCCCCAGCCGAAGCCGACGCACTGCGCGTCGAGTATCGCCGAGATGTGAATCTGGTAGGAGTAGCTTTCAAGAGCCAGCTTGTGCAGTGCCGGTTCATGAAAGCCCAGGTGTCGTCCCTGGTAGAACGGAATGACCTCGCCGATGCGAAGACCGTTGTCGTCCAGCCATGCTTTGGCCTCGCGAGCTTCATCGTCGCTCCAATCAGGAAACGCCTTCACCGAAACCGTATCGACATCCATTACCGCCGCCCGTTTGAGGAGCAGCGCCCTGCCCTCGGCTCCATCGTCTCCAAGCCGGAGCAGGTCTCCAATTGGTGGACTCATGCGCAACATCGTGGGGCCTCCTTTGCTCTTCTAAAGACTCCCTATCATTCCAACGAGTATCCTACGACATTCTGCTGCCGGTCGCCGCTCCACTGTTGGGCGGCCCTCAACTTTGGCGTTCAGAATGTGACCGTGACACTACCGAAACTCGGGTCCTCGACGTAACGGTCTTTCATCATCCTCTTCGCCTCGGACGCAGTTAAGACGGCCTGACTTGCCACCAACTGGCTCACTTCGACCACGCTCACATCCTTCATCGCCCTGTTCACCAGAATGCCGACAACCAGTCCGGTTATGAGGGCTACTCCCGCCGGACCACCCGCAATGCCAACGACAGAGACGGCTCCAATCGTTGCTCCGGCTCCGACGACGCCCTTGAACTGGCCATCCACGAATTCCGTGTAATCTCCGGATTGACGGGCCAGCTGGAACGCCCTCGCCATTGCCACAACGGTCAGGATGAGGAGTAGAGGGTTCGCTGAGAATACGGCGGAGAGCCCCATGCCACCGGCAAGTTTAGCGAAGGTCTCCGTGTCCGCGCGATTCCAATTAAATACCAGGGCGACCGAGCCCACTGCGGCGCCGAGCAGATCGGCAGCGTCGTAGGTATTGAGGTCGTAGAACCAGCTCTTTGGTATATGAAAGTTGGACTCGAGGGACTCGGCGACCTTTTGATAGGTCTCGTAGTCCCAGTTCGCGAGCGGGAGTCCCCTCGGCGTGCTCACGTCCCTGAGAAGTCCCTGAATCGTCCCCAGGGCTTCTTGGATGACATTGTCATCGGGTGACGCTGCGTGCCCTGCCCTGAACGCTCCGATGATGGTGTGCCCGCCATCGAACAGGCGGTGATGACCGCCGCCGATGTGCGTGGCTATGAACTCGGCGTCCATCGCCTTGTCATAGATGGTCGCGCTGCCACTGACCATATTCTGCAGAAGGCCGTTTATTTCTGCGGTCAGGCTATTGGCCAGCATCGCCTGGGTGGTAGAGAGCAGTAGGTTGACGGCCGAGGTCGTTGTATTAGCCCCCTTCCTGGAGTCACCCTTCAGGCGTTCCGCTGCTGCCGTCCCTGCGACGGACGCCTTTTGGGAGGCGTCCTGTACGGGTCCCCTAACCGAGGCCGCGGCGTCGGCGATCTTCGTAGAGTAAGTCTTTGACCCTTCAACGACTTTCGAGGTAGCAGCATCGCCGACCTTCCTCGATTTGTCCGTTACCCGACCGGCCTTACGGGCCGTCGAGTCTCGCAGCTCATCCGAGACATCGCGAGCCTTGTCCTTGAGTCTTCTGAGCCTGTCCTGCTTCTTCATCTTGTAATTCTAAGCCGCTCCTTCCGGACTCAAGCCTCCCAGCGGGTGGAGGCGCAGTGGGTGATGCCGTCCTCGAGCGTGATGTAGTACAACGATAATATCGTCCCGTCCTCGAGCTGAGTCGAGATCGAGTAGCCCAGATCCGGGCGGGCGTTTTCCGATGGATAGCTTCCTCGGATCACGGCAGAGGCCACTCGTTTTCGGAATTCCGCTCCAGAGAGGCGGAGCGACTCGAGGTCGGGAGGGTCGGAAATGGCCATGGACTGAGTCGGGGTGCCGCCGTCCTCTCGCAGGATGACGGTGTCTGCCGTGTCCCACGTTTCGCCGCCATCGCTGCTGAGAACCGCGCGGATGCCCATCGGCGCCCGGCGGTAGCCGTAGGTGCACAGGATGCGCCCGTCCTGGAGTTTCAGGAGGTGGGGCGGAGAGTGAGGCCCCCAGATGTCGGTCAACAGCGGTTCCGACCAGTTTCGGCCTCCGTCGTCCGACCACATCTGGGTGAAATAGCCACTTGCGTTGCGGGAGAGCGCCAGCACTCGCCCCGGTTCGACCTCCACGAATGCCGACTCGTTGATGTTCATGTCCTTCGATTGGTTGCCAAGCGGGAGGAGCCGCCAGCCCTTCTTGCCATCGGGGCCTGAGCGCCAGACCATGCTCCGCCCGTTGCCGTCCGTGTCGACGCCGTAGACCGGCACGACTACCGTGCCGTCTTCCAACATAGTCCCACGCGAGAACGCTATCGCATGCTGGAATCCGGGCAGTTTCCACTCCTTGCGGTCCCATGTCCGGCCCTTGTCTTCGGAGTACTGGACGAACAGCTTTGTTTCTCGGACCGCAATCTTTCCCTCCAGCCACGGGTGGGGCAACACCCGCATGCCCGCCGCCTCCGCCTCACCGCGGCGGCCCTCGTCCCAGACCGCCGACCCCGTGGAGCCGGCGCAGAGGTATGTTCCGTCATTCAGGATGACGTTGGTCCTGTCGGAGTACTCGCGTGTGGTAGGCGCGGGCCAGTTGTGTGGGATCGCCGGATCGACGGACGGCGACCAGGTCCTTCCACCATCTTCCGAGGCGAGCACGGTCCAATCGCCGATCACGTGGTGGTCGCGCTTGTACGACATCGAAAAGCTCGCGGCGATTCGACCGTCCTTGAGGTGGTCGAGCTGCGGGAACGCGGCGTACACGCCGTCGCGTTTGTAGATTACGTGGTGCTCCACTGTTTCTCCTCTTTACGGCGTAGTGGCTCGACCGTTCACCCTTCGACAGGCTCAGGGCGAACGGACGAATTCTCGCCTTCGAAATATCGTCTCGGATTGTCTACCGTCAGTTTCCTTATGTCGTCGTCGCTCGCGCCGAGTGACCTCAGCAGCGGCAACACCTTGCGGGTGATGAACAGCCAGCGGTCGGGGTTCTGCGCGTCCCTTGCCGCCCTGTCTTCCGGAGAGGACAGGCCAATGGTCGAGTCCCAGTCGTGCGCGATCAGCATGCGGTGGCCCCAGCCGGAGTCAATCAGCTGCTTGAGCACGACTGTACGCTCCTGCCACGACGACCCCATGAGACCGGCCAGCTTGTGTCTGTCCATGCCGAGCCAGTAGCCGCGTCGTAGCAGCCCTGTCAGGTATCCGAGATCGGTGGTGTCGTTGCTGTGTCCGATGCAGACACGGTCGGGGTCGACTCCCTCGTCTTCGAACACGGCAGCCTGCTGCTCTCCGATGTTCTCCGGGGCCCAGGTGTGGGTCATGATCGGCGTATTGGTCCTCATGGAGGCGCGGGCAGCCGCACGAAGCACGCGCTCCTGGCCCGGCGTGACGCCGCCCCTGTCGCTGGCGCACTTGATGATGCCTGCCCTGATGCCTGTGCCCTCTATACCCTCGCTGATTTCCCGCGCGTAGAAGTCGGCTATCTTGTCGATGGGGACCATCTCGAACAGGTGCGGCATGTCGAGCCAAGTGCCGGTCGACACGATGATGTTGACTCCCGATTTCTTCGATACCTCAGCCTGCAGCCGCACGTCGCGGGCCTGGTCGTATGGCGCGACATCGACAATGGTGTCCACTCCCCCGAGTTTCGCGTCGGTCAGGTCACGAACTGCTCGCTCAAGCGTGGCGTACCGGTCGAGGAATTCGGGGATTGCATGCGAACCACTGAATCCAATGGACACGTGCTCGTGACTCAGGGTGAAACCGAGCTCAGTCGTATCGACGGGCCCCGTCGCGGTCTCGACTGTCGGCATAGCGGCGCTCCAGGTGAATGCGGCGTCGGGAACGTATCACCAAGCTTTCGCATTCGTCAATGAAGGAGTCGAGAGGTAATTGTTCAGTCTTGGTGAGTTGAATCGCGATGACCCCCTCTCTGTATTTCTCCCCCGGCGGGGGAGAAATTATAGATTCTTCGTCGCTGCGCTCCTCAGAGTGACAGCGAGAGAACAATTCGTGCAATCTCACCAACTCTAAACAGATGCGGCGAGCGGTGCTCACACCCGAGGGAGTCCGTTGCAGCATCGTGCCACGACCCAGCTCATGGGGAGGTCATTGGCAACCCCAGTTAGCGTTTGACGCGCTTCTTCGGCGGCGCATATAATCGCCACGCCCTCAAGCAGGAATCAAAGGAGACACACCAACCAATGACGGAACTGCGCAAGAACAAAGCGAAAAATATCCTGGAAGCAGGCGGCGTCGCCACGGTCGCCATGGGCAACATGAGCGGAGACATTATCGAATTTCTCGGGCCTTTGGGCTTCGACGGCATGTGGATCGAGGCTGAGCACGGCCCGTTCGACTTCCAGGACATTCCCAACCTCACCCGGGCCTGCGACCTGTGGGGGATGACCTCCGTTGTAAGGGTTCATCTCAATATGCAGGGACTGATCTACCGAACGCTCGACCTCGGAGCGCAGGCAGTCGTGGTCCCGCATATCAACACGGCGGAGGAGGCGCAGAACGTCGCGGACGGCGGCAAGTTCCATCCCATCGGCAAGCGCGGCATGGCCACGAGTCGCCAGGGCATCGGAGTGGACGACTACTACAATAAGGCCAACGACGAGACGCTGATGATCGTCCTCATCGAGGACATCATCGCCATTGAGAATATCGAGGAAGTCGTCAAGGTCGACGGCATCGACGTGTTCTTCATTGCCAACGGCGACCTCTCCCAGAGCATGGGCCTCATCGGCCAGCACCGTCACCCGGACGTCCTCGCCGCCGCCGACAGGGGGTACGAGGCCATCCTGGGGGCGGGCAAGCACGCGGGCGCGCTCGTGAGCGACGACAATCTCGATTACTACCTCGAACGGAAAATCCGCTTCCTCAGCACGCCGTGGACGCAGTGGGTCGGTGCGCCCGCCAAGTCGTTCCTCGACAGATGCGAGAAGGCGTCCTGACGGCGTGCGTCGCCATATATTCGAAGAGAGTCTCTTTCCCTATGCTGAGGGCGGGCGATTGGCGTACCATATAGTGGCTGCAACCAACGTTTACCGGAGACCATTCCCCAACCCGTGAACATCATCGTGTGTGTCAAGCAGGTGCTCGACCCCGAGATGCCCGCTTCGGCGTTCAAGGTTGACCCCGAGACCAAGCGAGTGGTCGAATCGCAGGGGACACCCCCAGTCCTCAACGGATTCGACGAAAACGCGGTCGAGGCGGCACTTCGCATCAAGGACGCCGTCGGCGCGCATGTAACCGCGCTCTCCCTGGGCCGATCATTCGTCATGGACGTGGTCAAGAAGCCTCTTTCGATGGGAGCCGACGATCTCGTGCTCCTGGAAGACGAGGCCTTCCACGATCTGGACTCATTCGCCACGGCCACCGTCCTGTCAGCGGCCGTCCGGAAGATCGGTGACTATGACCTCATCCTCGCCGGCCGACAGGCGTCCGACTGGGACAACGCCCAGGTGCCGCTGGGAATAGCAGAGATGCTGGAACTTCCCTGTCTCTCCGTCGCGCAGAAGGTGGACGTTGCCGACAGGACCGTATCCGTCCAACAGGTCGTGCCCGACGGCTACCAGGAACTGGAGGCCGACCTGCCCGCCCTCGTAACGGTAACGAACGAGCTCGGAGAGCCCCGATACGCGACCCTTCGCGGCATCATGGCAGCGGGGCGAAAGACCCCGACGGTCTGGAACGCGGGAGATCTCGGCATCGATGCGTCGGCCCTCGCGCCGAAGGTCACCATCACCGACCTCTACGTCCCGGTTACCGATCGCTCCGTGGAGATAATCGAGGGGGAAGACGACGCCGACGCAGGGCGCAAGCTAGCCCTCAAGCTCCGCGAAGACAAACTCATCTGAACCGAATTCTCACTAGCCAATACTCTCTACCCCAAATGACCAAAGTCCTCGTTCTAGGCGAACTGAATCACGACAATTCCCTCAACCCCGTATCGGGTGAGCTGATCGCCGCTGCTCTACAGCTCTCGGACGACGTCGGCGTCGCTCTGTTGGGTTCAGGGGTGGAAGGAAGTGCCGGACAGGCAATTGCGATCGGCGCGTCGGCAGTCTATGTCGTCGACGACCCCGCTCTCTCCGGGCCGGAAATCGACCGCAAGGTCACGGCGCTCACGGAAGTCTGCAATCAGGTCGGGCCCGAGGTCGTTCTCATTGGCAGGACGCAGGACGGTCGCGAGATCGGCCCGCGCGTGGCATTCCGTCTCGGGGCCGGACTGGCGCAGGACTGCATTCGCGTCGGAGTCGATGGCGATACGAGACGTGTTGTTGCTACGAGGCCCGTGTACGGGGGAAGCGCGATGGCAGCAGTCACGTTCCCAGGGGATGGCGCGCAGGTTGTCATCATGCGCGGCAGGGCATACGAAGCTCTCGATCCGGACGTCTCCCGAAACGGCGACTTCGTGCCGATTTCAGTCGATCTCTCGACCTCACTCAACCGCGTGAGGAACATTCGCACCGTTGCGCAGGCGAGCGAGGGCGTGAGGCTTGAAGACGCGAACATCGTCGTGGCAGGCGGTCGCGGGCTCGGAGGCCCGGAGCCGTTCGAGGTCATCGAACAGCTCGCGGACGTACTCGGAGGGGCGATGGGGGCCTCGCGGGCGGCGTGCGACGCCGGATGGATCGACCACTCGTACCAGGTCGGGCTGACCGGCAGGACGATTGCGCCGAACGTCTACATCACCGTCGGGATTTCGGGCGCGAGCCAGCACATGGCGGGATGCTCCGGGGCGAGGCATATCGTCGCCATCAACAAGGACCGCGAGGCAAATATCTTTAAGGACGCCTCTTATGGGGTGGTAGGCGACTGGGAGGCTGTTATACCATCCTTCATGGAAACCGTCAGAGACCTCGTGAACTCTTGAATTTCATGACCACAACGTGCTATAAATTGATGTGTCGTGTCGTCGAGAGTCGCTTCAGGCTTTTGGCGCCGATTCATTAGCTTCCGGGAGGGATGTCCATTCATGGATCGCGACGATTTCGCTGTCGACCTTGAGGAGCTTTTCAACGATATCGATAACGCCGAAATTGTTTCAATATCCTTCCCCACCTTCGATAGGTCCGCCGTCTTCGACATGAGGAGCAATGAGTCCGATGGGCCGATGCTCCGTCTCATGCCAATGGTCTCATCTCCCCGCGAGCGAATCAGAAGCGTGCGACGTCTCCGACCCGGATTCCCACGCGCGACCGGTCTGACGGTCCTTCCGTGGCACGGCTACGTCGATACCCTCGTGCAGAATGGCATCTGGGCCAAGCTCGTTGAGAGGTTCTCCCGGTCAGGCTCGAACCAGCGCGAATCGCAAGACACCTGCGCCTCCATCCTCAGGGAGCTCAGGCAATGTGAAAAGTCCGAGATGACCGCCGCCATCCTCGGCGACAACTATCACACCATCTGGACATCTCGTAACTGAGTCGACCCGGTCGTCTTCTCCTCCTCCCTATTCTTCTTTGACCGGACTCCCTTTACTGTTGTTCTGCGAGTAGTTCTTCGCGCCTTCCCATTCGTCCACCTCCTGGCGACTGCCATTCTTCCAGATGGCGTGGACCGCATCAGGTCGTTTCTCTTGCGTGGAATGCCACAAGCTCGGAAGATATGCTTGCGGGACTCTTGAATGAGGGTGAGTAGGATTCCCGCGTCGACAATTACGAGCCTGCAAGGAGTTGATGTTGCAACACGGTATAGACATTCCCCCATTTGAAGAGTTCGCAGACCCGCGGTTCATGGCGGAGCTTGCGTATGAGGCGGAGCAGGCGGGATGGGACGCGGTGTTCACGTGGGACCACGTGTGGCTGGGATTGAAGGTTCCCTTCGTCGATCCGTGGGTGGCGTTGTCGGCGATTGCCGCCCGAACGGACCGCATTCGTATAGGGGCGATGGTGACGCCGCTCGCTCGAAGGAGGCCCTGGCAGGTGGCCCGTGCGACGGTATCGCTCGACCATCTCTCCGACGGGAGACTGATCTTCGGAGTAGGACTGGGGGGCCCGATTGACTCCGAGTTCGCGGCGTTTGGAGAAGAGACAGACAACAAGGTACGGGCAAGGAAGCTAGACGAGGGACTCGATGTGTTAGCGGGGCTCTGGAGCGGCGAGCCATTTTCGTATGATGGCCAGGAGCACAAGATCGATGACGTGACGTTTCTTCCAAGACCAATACAGCAGCCGCGCATACCCATTTGGGTGGGCGGCCAGTGGCCGAACCGCGCGCCATTCAGAAGGGCGGCACGGTGGGACGGGGCGTTCCCGATAATCAGCAAAGGCAACACACCTATCACGCCGGACGTACTCCGAGAGGTCGGCGATTACGTCAGTGAGCACCGGACGAGCGACGGGCCGTTCGACATGGTCGCCGGCGTGGGGAACCCGATGGACGATGCTTCCGAGGTGGCAGACCGCGTCGCCGCCCTTGAGGAGGCGGGGCTGACATGGGCAATCTACAGCTTCGGGTCGTGGTACGGGACCATCGAGGGGACGAGGGAGCGGCTTCGGCAGGGGCCTCCGGGGTAGGGGGAGGGACAATAGAGTTGCTCAGAGGGAGTTCGGCCCTTCGACAGGCTCAGGGCGAACGGTTGCTTCGTTCCTGTCTCCTGCGTGGAATTGACTGACATGATTCTCGCGATAGTATCCTAGCAAGCGATGCGTCACCTTCGGCTGCCGTCTACGACGTTGCTGGTCTTTCTGGCAATCGTGTTCCTGGATGAACTGGTGGGTGGCGTGGCGAACGCCGCATGGCCGGTTGTACGTGACGACCTCGATCTGACATACGTGCAGATCGGACTGCTGTTGAGCGTGCCGGGCATCGTGTCCAGCTTCGTGGAGCCGTTCATCGGCATTTTGGGCGACGTGGGTTACCGCAGGGTGCTGGTGCTGGGAGGGGGCGTGGTATTCGCAGCGGCGGTCGGGCTCATTTCGGTCAGCCAGGGATTCGTCGTATTGCTCGTAGCCTGGGTGATTTTCTATCCGGCGTCGGGTGGGTTCGTGAGCCTGTCGCAGGCGTCGTTGATGGACCTCGATCCTGCGCGCCGCGAGCAGAACATGGTGCGCTGGGAATTCGCGGGGTGGGCCGCGGTCGCGCTCGGCCCTCTTGTACTGGCAGGGGCCGTCGCGGTCGGTCTGGGGTGGCGGGTTGCGTTCATGGCGATGGCCGTTCTCACGATCCCAGCAATTGTCGCGGTGTCCCGAGTGTCGCTCGGGCAGTCAAGCGACGAGGCCGACCGAAGCACACGTTCCTTCCTGGACGGGACACGAACCGCGTTGAGTGCGCTCAAGCGGTTCAGGGTAGTCAAGTGGCTTGCATTGCTGCAGGCATCGGACCTGATGCTCGACATACTTCTCGGCTTCCTGGCGCTGTACATGGTCGATATTGCCGGAGCATCCGAGTCGAGCGCTGCATTGACGCTCTCGGTGTGGGTAGGAGCGGGCGTCGTTGGCAACCTGATTCTGATTCCATTGCTCGAACGAGTGCGGGGACTGACATATCTGAGGTACAGCGCGATCGCAGCCCTCGGAATTTATCCTGCGTTCCTACTTGCGTCTTCATTCCAGTTGAAGCTTGTCCTCGTCGCGCTTTTGGGGTTCGCGTGCGCGGGTTGGTACTCCGTGCTCCAAGGGCGGGCCTATTCATCGCTGGCGGGGCGGAGCGGGACCATCGTGGCGCTCGGCAACGTCTTTGGGATTGTCGCCTCGGCGATCCCGTTCGGGCTTGGCGTGGTGTCTGATCGCTGGGGTCTCGGCACGGCGATGTGGCTGCTCCTTGCGGGGCCGGCCGCGCTGCTGTTTGGACTTGTGGCAGGTGCAGGGTCGGACAGCAGTGAGTACGACGCGGGATGAGGGGATTCACCGCAATGAGCACAGAGGACACAGAGTGGATCAGATGGGGTATCATGGCGACGGCCTACGGGAGGGGAGCCCCCCTTCCTTAGTCCTTCCCCAAGCAGGGGAAGGATAGGGATTTAGGAATGGGTTCCCTTGGGCAAGGATACAGATCTCACGACAAGGAGTAGACAATGGCGCGTGAACAGCTTCGGTTTCTGGTGGTGATGGCGCATCCGCATGACTTTACCCACGTGGCGGGCACGTGCGGAGTACAAACGGGACTGGGCGACGAGGTGATCTGGGTGTCTATGACGTCAGGCAGGATGACCCACAACGAGCGTTTGGCCGACGAGCTGAAGAAGCCCGAAAGCGAGCAGAACCCGGCAATTGTGAACCAGTCGGCGGAGAGCTATGCGGCCGAGAAGGCGGCGGAGCTCAAGCAGGTCGGAGCACTGTTCGGCGTCACGGACGTTCGAGTCCTCAAATTCACGGACAAGCCGTTCGTGGTGGAACGGCAGCCGGACTCCATCGAGGCGATGCGTGAGCTGATTCTGGAGGTCAGGCCGCACGTGATACTGGCGCAGAGTCCGTTCGTCGACGGGCATCACGGCATGGCGTCGGCCACAAAGAACGACCATACGGAGACCGGAATGGCCACGATGGAGGCCAAGCTGCTGGCGCAGCTGCCTCGATACGGCCAGCGCACGGCGCCGTATACGGTGCCGGCAACGTACTTCCCCGGCGTTTATTTCGCGCGCGAGTATTGGGACTTCGCCGTAGACGTGACAGACCAGATCGACGCCCGCAAGAAGGCCGAGGCGATGTACAAGTCGCAGGGTCACAACGAGGAGTACGGGGCGCGGAGGGTGGAGTTATCCGTGGGCCATCAGGGCATGTCGTCCGGCGTCCCGTACGCCGAAGGGTTCGTGCAGGAGAGCGCGCCGACTGTGCCGCATATCGATCTGTCTCCCTACACGCTCCGCAAGGGGACGGAGACGCGGGCGGACACGATGAATGTGATTGCGGGGAAGAGGTAGGGGAAGCACCCTCACCCCAGCCCTCTCCCACGAGCGGGAGAGGGGGTTGCGCCGGCGGGGAAACGAAAGAGGGGCAGGTTTGAAACCTGCCCCTGCGGGTTTCCATCCTACTGATGTGAGGCGTATCCGGTCGATTACGCCCGTTCGGCCCTAGCTGGTTGGGACGGGCTCCGTGGGGAGCTTCTGGTCTTCCATCTCGGCTAGGGCGCGGTTGAGGGCGTTCATGTAGGCTCTGGCGCTGGCGACGATGATGTCGGTGTCGGAGCCGCGTCCGACGAACGAGTTGCCATTCTGCCGGATGCGGATGGTGACGTCGCCCAGTGAATCGACTCCTTCCGTGACGGCGTCGACTCGGAACTCGGTCAGGGTATTCGGCACACCGACGATGCGGTTGATGGCCTGGTAGACGGCGTCGACGGGTCCGGCTCCGGTGGCAGCGTCGGTAACTGTCTCGCCGTCAGGATTAACGAGCTGGACGGTGGCCGTGGGGATCTCTCCGTTGCCGCAGGTGACCTGCACGCGCTCCATCTTGTAGACCTGAACAACGTCCTGGCGCCGGCGCTGCATGGACATGAGCGACATGAGGTCGGCGTCTGTCACCTCGCGCTTGCGGTCTGCAAGCTCCTTGAAGGCCTGGAATGCCAAGTCGAGTTGCGACTGGTCGAGGGTGAAGCCCAACTCTTCCAGCCGGGACCGGAGACCGGCGCGTCCGCTCAGCTTGCCGAGCACGAGACTGCTGCTCGGCCAGCCGACGGTGTGCGGGTCCATGATCTCGAAGGTGGTGCGGGACTTGATGACGCCGTCCTGGTGGATGCCGGAGGCGTGACGGAAGGCGTTCGCCCCGACGATGGCCTTGTTGGGCTGGACGGGGAACCCGGTGATGTCGCTGACGAGGCGGCTCGTCCGGTAGATCTGGCGGGTGTCGATGTTGGTCGTCACTCCGAGGGCGTCGCCGCGTGTCTCGATGGTCATCATGACCTCTTCGAGGGAGGCGTTGCCCGCTCGCTCGCCGAGGCCGTTGATGCATCCCTCCACCTGTCGAGCGCCTTCTATTACGGCAGCGATGCTGTTGGGCGCGGCGTTGCCGAGGTCGTTGTGGCAGTGGACGCTGATGATGGCCTTGTCGATGTTAGGGACGTTTTCCTTGATGAGACGAATGCGCTCGGCGAACTCGGACGGCAGGGCGTAGCCGACGGTGTCGGGGATGTTCACGGTGGTGGCCCCGGCGTTGATGCAGGCCTCGAGCATCCTGTAGAGGTACTCGATGTCGGTACGCGTGGCGTCCATCGGCGAGAACTCGACGTTGTCGCAGAGGTTTCGCGCGCGTTCGACGGATGAGACGGCCTGATCGAGGACCTCTTCGGGGTTCTTGCGAAGGAGGTCCATCAGGTGGCTGTCTGAGCTTGATATGAAAGTGTGGATGCGAGGCTTGTCTGCACCCTTGATGGCGTCCCATGCGGCGTCGATGTCGCCGGGAACACATCGCGCCAGCGAGGCGATGGTGGGAGTGCGAACCTCCGCGGCGATAGCGGAGACCGCCTCGAAGTCGCCGGGCGAGCTTGCGGCGAATCCGGCCTCGATGATGTCGACGCCAAGTCGTTCGAGCTGCCTGGCGATTTCCATCTTCTCGTCGAGCGTCAGGCCGATCCCGGCGGACTGCTCGCCGTCTCGCAGCGTGGTGTCGAAGATCAGTACGTTGTCCTTGGTTGTCATGGTGTTTCTCCCCTATTCGGCAGGCTTGTGAGTTTCTCTAACCCTTTGGTCGGTTAGTGATGGGCCGTTACCTAAGGGTGCCGCAGTCCGCCATGTCGAGCCCTGCCTGGACCCGCCATTGCTGGCGAACTACGTGGGATTCCTCCGCTGTTTGGGTGGTCATTTTCATATCCGGTTATATGCTGTCGAAGAGTCCTTCAAAGAGACCGTCAACGTTGCATGAGATTTCAATTGTCCTGTTGACGGCATCCTTGTTGATGGGGCCGTAAATGTGCGGGAACTTTTCCTCGCCGCCCTGCTCGTACCTGGTCTCCGGGTCCAGCTTGGTAGGCATTAGCTCGAGGATGAGCAGATCATCCCTGCCTCGAAAGTTTCTCTCAGCAACGGTCTCCAGTTGGTGCTGCTCCGAGCAGTGTATGAATCCGTCCTCCTGATATCTGTTGGGAGCGTAGGTTGGCTCATTCGCTTGAGACTCCCATTCGGCTCCAATGGATATGTGGTAGATCACTTTCTCAGTACAGTCTCTTGCCCATGCTTATGCGGTCTTCGACCGAGAATCCTCGTTTTTCGTAAAAGTCGACTACGATTGAATTCGAGCCTACCACTTGCAGATTCACCTTCAGGCAACCCAGAGCCTTCAGGGACTGTTCGATCTTCTCTACCAGTGCCGTTCCGATTCCTCTGTGTCGCTCGCGCTCGTCGACCGCCAGCGAGTAGACCCAACCGCGATGTCCGTCGTAGCCGCCCATTACGGTGCCGATCACCCGGTCATCCGCGACTGCGACCAGGAAGAGGTCGGGGTCGCGGGAGGTCTTTTGCCTGATGGATAGCAGAGGGTCGTTGTGCAGTCCGTCGTAGCCGAAAACATTGGTCCACAGCGCGACGACGCTCTCCGTGTCGGTTTCAGCAAACCTCCGGATTTCGAATGCCTTCTCCCATTGTTGGCTGGCCTCCTATGGGTTGTTAGTCCGCGTCTTTGAGGAAACTCATCATGCCGCGCAGCTCCGCGCCGACCTTTTCGATGGAGTGTTCTGCGGCTTCCTTACGCAGCTGGGTGAAGCGGTGGCGGCCCTCGTCGTTCTCTGCTATCCACTCGCGGGCGAAGCTGCCGTCCTGAACGGCCTCAAGGACCTTCTTCATGTTCTCCTTGACATGCTCGTCGACGACGACCGGACCTCGCGTGAGGTCTCCGTACTCTGCCGTGTCGCTGATAGAGTAGCGCATGTACTCCATCCCGCCCTGGTAGAGCAGGTCGACGATGAGCTTGAGCTCGTGCATGCACTCGAAGTATGCCGACTCGGGCTGGTACCCGGCCTCGACGAGTGTCTCGAATCCGGCCTTGATGAGGGCTGTGACGCCGCCGCAGAGGATGGTCTGCTCACCGAACAGATCGGTCTCAGTCTCCTCTTTGAAGGTCGTCGTGAGCACACCGGCTCGCGTGCAGCCGACACCCCTGGCGTAGGCGAGGCCGATATCGTGGGCCGAGCCGGATGCGTCCTGGTGAATGGCCAAGAGACCCGGTACGCCGGAGCCGCGAGTGAACACTTCGCGCATGCGGTGGCCAGGCGCCTTGGGCGCGACCATGGATACGTCGATGTTCTCCGAGGGAGTGATGGTCTCGTAGTGGATGTTGAAGCCGTGCGCGAACATGAGCGTTTTGCCCGCGCCCATGTGCGGTGCAATCTCATTGTTGTATACATCGGCCTGAAGGTGGTCGGGGATGAGGACCATGACGACTTCGGACTCTGCGGCTGTCTCATCGACGGTTCCGACGCGAAGGCCGTCGGCCTCGGCCTTCTCCCGGCTCCTGCTACCCTCGTACAGACCGACCATTACGTTGAGGCCATTGTCTTTGCAATTGAGGGCGTGGGCGTGGCCCTGACTGCCGTAGCCGATTATGCCGATGGTCTTGTCCTCCAAGAGGGACAGTTCGGCGTCGTTGTCGTAGAACATCTCTGCTGGCATTTTTTGTATAGACTCCGTTTAGTTGTATTTTTCTCCGAGCCCCCTCTCTTAGTCTCTCCCCCGCCGGGGGAGGAGATCGAACTGGGACTTACACCGATGCGGCTTCGCCCCAACTGCGGCGCCTGGCTCCGGCTTGCTGGTCGTGGAGGTGGCCTATCCATCGCTCCATAACGATGGTGCCGGTCCTCATGACCTCCATGATGCCGAAGCGTTTCACAAGGCCAAGCAGGGACTCGATCTTGTCCTGGTCGCCGGTGACTTCGACGATCAGGTGGTCGGGTGAGACACCCGCTATCTTGGCGTTGAAGATCTCGACAATCTGGATGATCTCCGAGCGAGTCTCGCTGGTAGCTCTGATCTTGATGAGGGCGAGCTCGCGGGAGACCACGTTGTCGCTGGACACCTCGGAGACGCGGATTACGTCGATGAGCTTATGCAGGTGCTTGTTGACCTGCTCGATGGTGCGCTTGTCGCCCTCGACGACGAATGTCATTCGCGAGAGGTCGGGCTCTTCGCTGTGGCCAACGGCGAGGCTGACGATGTTGAAGCCACGACGCCGGAACATGCTCGACACGCGGTTGAGAACTCCGGGTTTGTCCCGGACGAGGGCCGTAATGGTATGGTTCTGGATTGTGCCGTTCGTGGTCATCGTGCCACCTCCCACGGCGCGAAGTCGGGCTCCTCGACGAGGTCCTCGATGGTGCCGCCGGCCTTGATCATGGGATAGACGCGTTCCTCTTCCTCGACGATGAAGTCGATGACTACGGGCCCGTCGTGTGCCATGGCCTCTTCGATGGCCCCGCGCACCTGCACTTTGTCGGTGACGCGCATGGCCTTGATGCCAAAAGCCTCGGCGAGCTTCACGAAGTCAGGGTTCGCGGTGTAGGCCGTGGCAACGTAGCTCTTGTCATAGAAGAACTCCTGCCACTGGTGGACCATTCCGAGCACGTTGTTGTTGATGATGGCGAACTTCACGGGCAGGCGGTTCTCAACGATGGTGGCGAGCTCGCACATGGTCATCTGGAATCCGCCGTCTCCGGCGACCGACCAGACGGCCTTATCGGGCGCGCCGACCTGCACACCCATGGCGCCGGGTACCTCGTAGCCCATCGCACCGGAACCTCCCGACGTGATGAACGTGCACGGGTACTTGTAGGTGAAGTGCTGGGCCGCCCACATCTGGTGCTGGCCGACGCCGGTCACGACGACGGCGTCTCCGCCGGTTACCTCGGACAGCTCCTTGACGATGAGCTGTGGGAGGAGCTGGTTCGCGTCGCGGATGACGTGCGAGGGGTGCTCCGCCTTGAGTTCCTCGATTCGATGGAGCCAGTCGGTATGGGTATTTTCCTTGACCTGTGGGTTGAGCTTCGTCAGCACGCGTTTGAGGTCTCCCACGATGGGTACGTCGACCTCGATGTTCTTGCCGATTTCGGAGGGGTCGATGTCGATGTGGATCTTCTTTGACCTTCGAGCGAACGCGCTCGGCTTGCCGGTGATGCGGTCGTCAAAGCGCATGCCCAGGGCGATGAGAAGGTCGGCTTCCTCGATGGCGATGCTCGCGTAGGCCATGCCGTGCATGCCCGGCATCCCGACGCACAGGATGTGGTCGTCGGGGAATGAGCTGATGCCAAGAAGGGTGGTGATAACCGGGATCTGGGCCTTCTCGGCAAGCTCCCGGAGCTCGTCGTAGGCGCCTGAAAAGGTGATTCCGTGACCAGCGAGAATAACAGGACGTTCCGCCTCGTCGATCAGCTTGACGGCCTTCTTGATCTGGCTGTTATGGCCCTTCAGGTTCGGCTTGTAACCTGGCAGGTCGATCTCCAGGGCATTGTAGTATTCATCGAACGTTTCGTAGGGAAGCTCGACCTCCTCGGTCTGGACGTCCTTCGGCACGTCGATAACGACGGGGCCGGGCCTGCCGGTGCCTGCGATGTGGAAGGCCTCCTTGACCACCTGCGGTATCTCCAGGGGGTCCATCACCAGCGTGTTGTGCTTGGTGATGGGGAGGGTGATGCCCGTGGTGTCGGTCTCCTGGAAGGCGTCCGTTCCAATGGAGGCGCGCGCAACCTGTCCGACGACGGCGACGACGGGGATGGAGTCCATTTGGGCCGTCGCTATGCCGGTTATGAGGTTCGTGGCTCCGGGGCCGGACGTGGCCCAGCATACGCCGACCTTGCCGGTTACGCGGGCGTAGCCGTCGGCGGCGTGGGCAGCGCCCTGCTCGTGACGAGTCAGAATGTGTCGAATCTGCGGGTACTCCGGCAGGGTCTGGTAGAGAGGCAGGATCGCTCCGCCGGGAAGACCAAAGATCTCTACGACGCCCTCACGTACCAGGCTCTCACACAGTAGCTGCGATCCGTTCATTCGGATTCCCATGATCTTCGTCACCTCCCGTCTTCGGAGTGTTTTCTTCCACCGCCCTGGCGAACTAAGAAAAAAGTCCCGCCCCATCAAAGGGACGGGACTGCTGATTAGACAATTCCCGCGGTACCACCCTCGTTCCCTCCGAACCCTTACTGCATCTTTCCCGGCGAGGGAGAGACCATGTGTGGGTGCTTGGAGGACACTCATGGCTCCGTGGAGCCGGGCCGTAACGGGGCCTGACCGCCCTTCCCTACGCCGGACTCACACCTGAGGTGATGTCCTGTATCAGGAAGGATGCTCGGGGGCGAGTTCGCGGTCGCTGTCACGCCGGGGCTTCCACCAAAATACCCCGTTCTCTATCGCGCGCGTTCCGCTACTACTCCCCTTCCACGCATACTTCAAGTATTCGAATGTTACGCAAGTGTTAGGCTAGCACGCACAAGGTTGGTTCGTCAACTGATTTTTGTACCTTGAAGCAGCTTGCGAGGGCTTCCCACCCATGGACTAGATGCGTTCCCTTTATCACTCTCCACGAACACTCGGAGACGACGGCTGGGTGATTCGGTCGTAAGAACTAGAGGCCGATGAAGTCCCAGCGGACCAGTCGCTCAAGCCACCATGCCAGAGCAATGAGAGCAAGGGTGTAATGTATCCTCCCCCAGACCGACCACCATCGTTTCCACCATGCGCGGAATGTCAGATAGACAACCAGTGCGGTCGCGGCCCAG
Source organism: Dehalococcoidia bacterium (assembly GCA_963662435.1). Classification (GTDB taxonomy): domain Bacteria; phylum Chloroflexota; class Dehalococcoidia; order Lucifugimonadales; family VXLM01; genus VXLM01. Next base: position 1,871,257 of record OY759598.1, read on the forward strand.
ACGAGGTAAGGCACGACGAACCACGGGCGTACCGAGGAGAAGTATCCGAAGTTCCTGACAAGATTATCGGTTAAGTCCCCGTTATCGAGGACCCACCTTGTGAATCCCCATGTGGCGAACAGTGCCACGGCGGCGAGCAATCTAGCCAGCCATGGTTGCGAAATAACTGAGCCGGGGCCCCCGCGAAGGATACTAAACAGGAAGAGCAGCGGCCATATGGTAAAGACGGAATATGTGACGTACAGGTGTGCCCTGTTCAGCCATGACTCCAACCCTTCCGGGATCGGTGGATTCACCGCATCAAAGTGCCACGTATCCATAGCACGGGGACCCCGGTTAAGGTACATGTCAGAGAAGCTAGTTTCACTTGCAACGGTGCATGGAGACACGGGGTTGGTGGTGGGTGACTTGAGGAATTTGGTCATGAGCGTCTGACCGCACTGAGTGTCTATCCCAACTCCATGACCCGTCATTGGGAGGACGAACGAATAGCTGCTGCTCAGCGTCTCGGAGGCGATGTCCGCCCATCGAGGCGGAGTTGCCGGGTCGAATTGGCCCGATAGCAGGAGCGTTGGAATGTCACTCACAACAGGCTCGTCCTCAATCGGGTCGACGGGCATCCTTTGCCACCAATCACACAAGGCAGGGATCAAGAGCGGATACTTGGGGCTATAGAACTTTCGGTGTGCCTCACGGTCGGAGGCTAGAATTTCGTGGTCCAAGGTTGGTCCAAAGGAGTAGCATGACATCGCCACGGTTGCCGCAGAATTGTCGATAGGCTCCAGCCTCGTCCGGTACACCGGACGGGCCCATCCATCGACGACAGCGACGTCTCCGTTTGCAAGCTCGTTTATCAAGAAGGGGACGTACGGGATCCAACGTTCGCTTCTCATGGAGGAAACGACACGTCCGATGACGAAGTCTCCATTGAATTCCTCCTCATACGTGTCATCGGCGTATCGATCGTAGTATCGGAGCTCTAAAGGCTCATCGTTGTACCGATCAACCGCCTTCCAGAAGCTCTCCTCCAGATCTGGGTAACGCTTCGAGCATTCAGGATCGACTTCGCATCGACGAAACAGCTCATCCAGGGTGGCCGCCTGATTGCCAAAGAGCGAATGATAGTGATTTACCTGAAGGGGAAGTACGCCGTCGAGGACTACGCTTCTTATGTTGTCCGGGAAGTCCCTCATGACGGTCAGGGCCAAGACCGTTCCATAGGAGACGCCATAAAGATTGAACGAGTCGTAGCCCATGGCGGAGGCGATATCGACCACGTCGGCGGCCGTGGAGGCGGAGTTATAGGTGTCCAGATCGATCCCCTGCTCGGTGGAAAGTGTCTTTCTGCAGTCCATGAGCGCCTCCACTTGCCATTGGAGCCTTTCCTCTGGACTAGGGTCTAGATGGCGTAGCTCGGCGGCTCCGTGTCGATAGTCGGCACATTCCAGTCTAGGCTTGGAGCCACCGATGCCGCGCTGATCGAACAGGACGAGGTCGCGCTCGGCATAGAGAAAACGGGCATTGTCGATGAAGCGCTGGGCGGACCTCGTCGCGCTTCCGCCGGGGCCGCCTGCGAGGTAGATTACCGGATCGGGGTTCAGAACCCGACTTATCCCTTGAATTCGGACAACGTAGAGTTCAATCGTGTTTCCGCTGAGAGTGGCTCGATTTTCGAGGACGGTAACGAACCCGCAGGTCAAGGTAACGTCGCCGGGAATACCGAGGTTATCCGGACAGGTACTGTGATCGAAGCGCGGCGGTGGTTCTTGAGCGAAGGCATGGCCTGAGACTAGCAGGATGCCGGCAAGCGCGAGGGCTATCGCTGCGAACAAGTGCGGTTTTCCCGGGCGGCGTCGATTCACTGCCAATGGTCAGCCTTTCGAGCATCGCACTGTTGGTCGTTCCGCGCTCTCAGCAGTTCGATGTACACGCATCGTTCATTTGACCTTGTCATCCGGGGATTCGGGGAGGAACCACCGACGGAACAGGTAGAGGAGGAAGACGATGATTACTCCGAGTGCGCCGAGGGAGACGTTCCCCGTGAAGACGGCAAAGGTGAATATGGCAATTGAGAGTATGAAGAGCCCTACGAATATCCAGTAGAGTGTCACGAATGTCCTCCATGTCGAGCTCGATCCTGTGTGAATCATACACGTTCGAGGCCGTATTCTATTGGTTTAGGGTAGAAAGCTGCAGCGCAATGGCATAGGGTAGTGTCGCCAACACCTTGAGCGTGGAGACGAGATGAGCAAAATAGCCGAGATCCAAGCAGTTGTCGATCGTCTGAATGAAGAGAGCAACGGCAGCATTCGCCGGTACGGGTTCGAATTTGATGAAGCGTGGATAGAGTCTTTCCTCAGTGATCGCTCGGTTGACGAGGCGACCGATGAGTTGACGACATTTGCGGAGTGGCACGTATGGGTCAACCGGCAGAATCACGACGGTGTGACCCTGACGCCGTTATTGAAGGACTATCTCCTTCAGCCGGGGACGATCAAAGACAAGCTGGCTGAGATCGACCGGCTTCGGAAAAACACGCGAATGGGACGCTTCGATCCCAGTAATGAGGTCGAGCGCGATCTCGAATACCACCGGTTCAACTGGGCTTATCACGAGGAGATCGAGCCCGACTTCGACCCGTTCACCAATGCTCCCTACAATGAGTTCGTAAATCTGCCCCTGCTCGGTCCGCAGACTTACGAGGAGCTCGTTCTCGACGGGCAGAACCTCGTCGAGGCAAGGAGAGTGGCCTACGAGGCGTATACGCTGCTTGGGTTCCTGCTGAGGTTCCGCGCGGAGACGACACGCCCGATTGTCATCATCGGCAACGACCGGTACGGAAGGCAGTGGGGAGTCGAGGCGTTGGAAGAGTATCTTAAGGACGATTTCACGATCGTCTATCCCCGTGTGCCCTCCCACAGGTCGACTCGGCTGACGGTACCGAACATGATTCTAAGGTCAGGAGTCCGCGCCGGTCCGGATCGTGGGACGATTCGGTACCTCAGCAGCGAGATGCCGCACGTGATCGTCGTCGACGCGCGGAACGTGGGGCAGGGCAAGGACAGGTTGGTGATGCGGATGTCGCGCGGGGCGAGGGACTACGCCAACTGGTTCATCGCGTTCAATGACCTCCGGGCGGGAGGCGACGTCTCGAAGTACGAGGACAAGATGCCCCACGCTTCCAACCACTACCCGGAGCTCAAGAGGTGGTACGGCTTCGTGGAGGTGCAGAGGAAGATACGCCCATGGGTCGAACCGGGCGAGACGTATTCGATGACGATGTGGGCGCCGGAGATTACCGACGAGACGATGCTTGGAGACTTCCGAGTGAAGACGCGGCCGGTTGAGTATGGTTCGGACGCCCCGCAGGTGGTGATGGCGAATCCGATCATCTACCGCACGGATGGGGACGATCCCGACATCCATGAGAACCTGCGGGGGAACCGGCCATACTATTACGACGGGCCGGAGCGTCACGTTAAGCACGAGCTGCAATTCGGGTTCGGCGATCATGGTCTGGAGTCGAGGGTCATCGGCAACACTTCGGATGAGTTGGTGGAGGCCGTCCAGGAATTTATGAGACAAGAGGTGGCGAGGCTCCTTGCTGAGGAAGGAAGTAATGCCTAGCATGCCAAAGTCCACGGCAACTTTGAGAGCCCGCGCTGTTATGCGTTTGAAGTATAATGTGACTTCCTAAGAAACTTCGTCGCCAAGAATCCTTCCGCCGAGCACGTCAATGACCAGACCACACGATCTGGGTGTCTACGCGCTCGTTCAGAAGGGCCTTCCCCAATAAACGAAACACATATCCCACTACAAGAGATGCGCAAATTAACGAACGCACGGCTCGTGTCCAATCGATTATTGGACGAGTGGAAGCTCCTATCGAGCGTGTTCATCGGCATACTTGTCGCCGTGACTATCAGTGTGGGGTCAACGGTATACCTCACCGCCCTTGAACAGCTGGCTTTCCGGGTATCACTCAACCAAATTGCCGCGCCCCAGCTCAACCTCAGCGTCTTCGCCAAGCGCATTCCTCTCACTGCCGAGTCCGTGGACGAGCTGGACCAACTCGTCCATTCGATAGCGACTGAACACATCGAGGACCTGTACGCGGGACAGGAGATATACCTCAGGGGCACCGCGTCCATTGTAGGGACGGACGAGATGCCCCTGCCGGCCGCTGGCGACCAGGAGTCCCTACCAGTGGTCTTGGACGGTTTCTTTCACACACTGACCAACTTCGAGAATCGATCGATATTTGTAGATGGTCGGGCCCCAAGTACGGCGGTTGAGGAGACATCCGACGGGATTACGATTGAGGCGGTGATATCGGAGCAGGTAGCCGAGGACTCGGAACTTGGCACCGGAGACTCGGTTGTCGTGGCCGTGGACGCGTTTGTGGAAACGAGGATCACGGCAAATATCGTGGGGGTCTTTCAAGCCGACGACATCACGGACGAGTTCTGGTCGATGGCTGCGCTCGTACTCACCTCCCAATCCAGGCCGGCGCAGGGTGGCGAGGAATCGGGATTCCCACCGCCCGACGGCGTGTTGTGGGACGAAAACCAGAATCTGGCAATAGGTCTCTTCGTTCGCATCGAGGTCTTGACGGACGCCATTGGGCCCGCATACGAGAGGACGCTGGTCAATCCCATCGTCTTTGGAAAGATTGACAAGGAAAAGCTGAGCACCTGGACGGCAGCCGGATTCGTCCAACGTCTGGACCTGCTTGAGGACGACATCTACAATTCGATTGCCGGAGCAACCGTAAGCTCAGGAACGGTACGCGGGCTGATCGCAAACGTCGGTCGGCGAGTGTTCTTCTCAAGGATTCCCCTGCTCTTCCTGCTTACGATCATGGTCGTCACGGTGTTGTTCTACATGACGATGATGGTCTCCTACCTTGCTAAGAGCAGGGAACGGGACTCGGCGCTAATGCGGACACGGGGGGTTGGACTCTCTGAGCTCCTGCGTCTCTACTCGATCGAAGGCGTCGTGATGTGCCTGCTGGCATTCATCCTGGGACCCCTGATCTCGTTTGCGACGATCGCTCTGGTCGGGCTCGTGCCTCCGTTTCGCGCTACGACCGGAGGCGAGCTCCTTCTGGTGAGGGCTGACCCTCTCTCCTTCGCAATCGGCGCGGGAGTGGCGCTGCTGTGTCTGTTCCTGTACGTGGCCTTCGGGGCGGCCGGAGCACGGAGCGGCCTACTCGTACAAAAGAACAAGTCGGCACGACCGGCAACTATGTCGTTCTTTCACAGGTACTATTTCGACGTAGGGCTGGTGGCCGTCGGAGGGCTGGTCTTTTGGGAGCTTCAGAGCAGGGAGCAGATCGTTTCGAGCGGCCTCTTCACCGAGCTCCAGGTTAACGAGACGCTGCTTTTCGGCCCGATCCTCTTTCTCGTCGTGGTTGCCTTGTTCTTCATGCGGCTGTTTCCCCTGTTCGTCCGCTACATCGGCGGTGAGTCGCGAGGTCTCATTCATCTGATCGCCGGTTTCTCCGTTGTTGGACTGGCGGGTGGATCACTATTCTCGAGTTACCAAGATGGTGTGCTCTCCGATGCTTACGTACCTGCGGCCCTGGCATTGGCGGCTGGCGTAGCATACTACGTAACTCTGCAGTACCTCAGTGGAAAGTGGATGTGGGCAGGCATGGCCGTTCAGGCGGTTCCTGTCGCGGGGTACGCGCTCGCCGGGGATATTCAGCCGTCCAACACACTCTTTGTCGCGGAGATCGGACTCCTGGCATTAGTGCCGGCCCAAGTGCTGTACGAACTGCTCTCGCTTGTTATCCGATCGGCCCCGGCGTGGCTTTCAATCAGCCTGTGGCACATGGCCCGAAATCCGCTGCAGTACACGTGGCTGGTGCTCCTCCTTGTGCTGGTAACCGGCCTCGGTATTTTTGCGACCACGGTGGGGGGCACGCTGACCCGCAGCCAGGACGAGCAGATCCAATTCGGTACTCCAACCGACATGCGAATCCAGGGCACACCACTGTTTCTGAGGAAGGGGCTTCCGGGAATGCTGGAGGAATTCGTGGAGACTCCGGCGATAGACAGTGGAGCGCTCGGATACCGGTCAAGCGCGTCACTCGGCAGCGTGAGCATGCAGCTCCTGGCACTGGAACCCAAGGCGTTCGCCGATATCGCATGGTTCCGTGACGACTTCGCGGACCTGGAACTGGAAGAGATCATGGACTTGATCGCCGTGCCTGGAAAGCAGGGAGGAATTCTACTCCCGGAGAACTCGGAGAGCATCGGCCTGTGGATCAAGCCTCTTGAACCTCAGCCTCTGATGTCCATTTGGGTGGTGATACGAGACGCTGAAGGCAAGGTGAAAGCCATATCCCTCGGAGATGTAGGCAGTCTCGATTGGCATAGTGCGAGCACCGCCCTGCCCGATGAACTAGTGCAGCCTTTGAATCTCATGGCGGTATCGCTGTATGAGCCCGGAACCACAACGCAGACCTCGGGCGGGGGAACACCCGGAACGGTGCTGTTCGACAACGTTCACGTGGTACTTGCGGACGGGTCGGAGGTGGTATTGGAGGGATTCGAGGGAACCAATGTCTGGTCGCCGATACCCACAAGCTTCTTTAATTCCGACGTTCTCTACACTGCTGCGGACGACCCTTACGAGGGGAGCCGGGCCGGAGTCTTCACCTTCGGAACGAACAGAAACCGATCGGTTCGCGGGATATACGAGGCCGCTGGCAGAGGAGTAATTCCCGTAGTTGTCAGCCGTGGCGTCTCCGAGGCAACGGGCTTGCGCCCCGGAGTAACTCAGATCGTGAGCGTCTCGGGCTGGCTGGTCCCCATCGAGATCAAAGGAGTGATCGACCTCTTCCCAACGCTCAATACGGCGAACTCAGGGTTTATGCTGGCCGACATCGATGCACTGCTGGAGTACATGAACATGATGAGCCAGCTTTCAACCGTCGTGCCGAATGAACTGTATCTTCGGAAGACGGGAGAGGCGCCTGAGGCCGTCGAGGAGATTTCCCAGGAGATGGAGAGGATCCTCCTCAAGGTGAATGACACGACGGAGCAGAGGGAGGAGATTCGCAGAGACCCGCTGCAGAACGCCGGGTGGAGGGCGCTTGTGTTCATGGCATTGGGCGTCGTTCTGCTGGCGGCGATTTTCGGTTATGTGGCGTACATGCTCCTGGTGGGCGAGAGCAACAAGCACGAGATGGGATTCCTCCAGTCGCTTGGACTGTCGAAGATTCAGCTTCTGGGGCTGCTCAGCTTTGAACACTTGACCGTTGTGGCGCTGGGGCTTGGGGTTGGGACCTGGGCAGGCTTCCAGATGAGCCGACTCATGGTTGCGCCGCTGGCAGTCTCGGATATTGGCCAGTCGATAGTGCCGCCGTTCATTCTCGTTACCGACTGGACGTTGATGCTTCCGACATACGGAATGATCCTGGCGATATTCGTTACTGTAATGTTCATACTCTATCGCTCAATCGGTAAGACGAAACTGTTTGAATTGGCACGCAGTGGCGAAGCATAGACCGCCGAAATGATTCGAACGGATAGTAACTTTAGAGAGTCGCGGACGTACTAATAGGCAGTAAACTTTTCTCGACGGGGCGATTCAGCTACAATCCGAACGGTCGGGATAGGACTTAGCGGGACCCGAAGCTTAAGGGAGATGGAATGGTTTCAGCCGTACAGCGGTTCATTTCCGCTTGGCAGTTCGTACTGAAGCGCAGCTTGGCTCACTGGCGACTGCTGTCTTCGGTCGTCCTTGGCGTGCTGTTGGCGTCGTCAATCATGTCGGGAACGGTGATCTATTTCGATGCGCTCAGGGAGATAGCCCTGCGCAGCGCGCTGGACCAGCACTCCGAAGCGGACCTGCACATCATCATGCAGGGGCAGAGGGGCCCGGTGAATCGTGAAGAGGCCGATCGCGTGTCGGGCGTCGTGAATCAAGCCGTTCGGGACAGACTCGACTGGCTCGTTGATGGCAGGCTAAGCGCGGCAAAGACTCCCACGATGTTCCTTACGGCGCCCGGCGCCGAGGCCGTTGCGGGCGACGACAACGCCAGGGCGTACTTCGCCTATGTTCCCAATATCGAGCAACACATCGTTATCCGTGGAGGCGCCGCGCCGAGCGTCAGCCCGGTTAACGCGCCAGGGGAAACATTCACCATAGAGGCGATGATTCCGGTCGAGGCGGCGGAGACATTCGGTGCACGCATAGGAGACCGGGTGTCCGCAGTGCTGCCGTGGTCGGACGATCTCGCCCACGTAGAAGTGGTCATCAGCGCCATCTTCCTACGCGAGGACCCAGAGGCAGAGGTCTGGCAGCTTGAGAGAGAGGTCCTCGAAGCGGCAACGGGCACCAGTTTTAGGACGATGCCCTTCCATATTTCCGAAGAGGCGTTCCTTGAGACCCTGGGACCTCGACTCCGGAGGATGGAAGCCACCTATGCATGGCTCCTGATGACCGATGCCGACCGCGTCAACGCCAGAAATAGTACCTCCACGCTGTTGGACATAAGAGTAACGAACTCGATTCTGAGTTCCACACTATCGAGCTTCCGACAGACGACGACCCTGGACAACGCACTCGACGAGTATGACAGGCGTCTGTTCTTCAGCAAATTGCCGATGTTCGTGGTCCTGGTGTTGATCGCGATCGTGATCCTGTATTACGTCGCCACGTTGTCTTCCCTGGTTGTGGAAGACCGACGGAACGAGGTTGCCCTGCTGAGAAGCCGGGGAGCCAACTCAACACAGATACTCATGGTATTCGTCATGGAGGGTCTGACGATCGCGGCATTGTCCGTGGTAGTCGGCCCCGTTCTGGCGGCGTTGGCCATCAGCGTGCTGGGCGTGACGCCGGCGTTTTCCGATCTGGGCGCCGGTGGCCTCCTGTCGGTCAGCCTTTCAAGCGGCGCGTACATGATGGCGGCGCTGGGCGGGGTATTGAGCTTCGTGGCCCTGATATTCCCGGCGTTCAGAGCCTCGCAAATGAGCGTGACCCAGGAACGTCAAAGGTCGGCGAGACCGACCGATCTGCCGTTCGTCCAGAGGTACTATCTCGACGTATTGCTGCTCATCGTGGGCATCCTGCTGTTTCGACAGTTGACCGAGCAGGGTTCGGTAGTGGCCAGGAACCTGTTCGGCGAAATCGCGGTGAACCAGATGCTGCTGGCGGTGCCGGGGATAATACTGGTCGCGTCGGCGATGGTGCTGTTGCGGCTGTTCCCCGTTGTGATGAACCTTGCAAGCCGCCTGCTGTCCGCCTGGCTGCCGGCGGGTATGGTGATGGGAGTCTGGCAGATGGCGCGAAACCCGGCGCACTACGCCCGACTGTCCCTGTTGCTGATTCTGACGGCGGGGCTGGGAATCTTCGCGGCGAGTTTCAGCGCGACTCTCGACCGCAGCTTCGTCGAGCGGGTACTCTTCTTCACCGGCAGCGACGTACGCCTCAACGGCAATGTTCCCATCTCAGGATTCCGGCGTGGTCTGTCTCCGGAAGACCAGTTCAAGTCCGCGAGTGTGCTGAAAGACCGATATGAGAACCTCCCCGGAGTTGAGAAGGTCAGTCTCGTTCGCAGGAGTTCGGGGCACGACCTCTCAAAGCTATTCGGGGGCACCTATGACATGGTGGCGGTCAACCCGGAGGACTTCCTGGACGTTGCCTGGTTCCGCGAAGATTTCGCCGGGCGGCCGGTGGACGAACTTTTCCCTTCGCTGGCTCTCGATGGCGGACCGGAGGGGCTGTTCATTCCAAATGGATCGAAGCATCTCACGTTGAGAATCAAGCCGGACCGGCCACATCCATCCGTGCGCATGACGGCGAGGATCTTGGACTCGCGGGGCAGATACTACACCTATATTCTTGGAGAGCTTAACTTCGCCGACTGGGCGGAGCTGAGCGTCGATCTGACGGCGGTCGGAGGACGTGGACAGCCGTCAACAGCTCCATCGGAGCCGATCTCCCTCGCCTCGATAACCATCCGGGAGCGTCGAGGCGACAGGCAGCTCCAACCCGGGTCCGTCCTGATAGATGAGATCAGTGCGACGACAGAGGCAGGCGGGACGACCGTTATCGAGTCGTTCAATGACGTGGAAGGCTGGAGTCTCCTGCGGACCACCGAGACCGCGATCGCGGACGTGCTCCGGGCGTCCGACGTCGGTTTCGAGGACGAATCAGGATCGGCCCTCTTCTCATGGGCCGAGGGCGCGGCGGCTTCGGTGCGTGGCATATTCCCCGGTCAATTCACTCCGCTGCCGGTGCTCGCGAGCAAGGGATTCAACAAGTCGACGGGTCACAAGATCGGAGAAGAGTTCGACGTTTCAGTCTCAGGACATCGGGTACCCGTGCAAATCATCGATGAAATGGAATTCTTCCCCACGATGAATTTGCGGGAGAAGAGTTTCCTTGTTTCCGACATGAGCTCCCTCGTGAAGTATGCAAGCATGGGAACATTGAACAGCGAGGTCCTGCCCAACGAGCTCTGGATTTCATCGACGTCCACTGGGTCGGAACGTCAGGCGCTGATCGAGGAGCTGAACAACAACGGCGGCTTCCTGATTGACTCATTCCAGGATAGGGACGCCCTGCTGGCCGAGTCGAAGGTCGACCCGCTGGTGAAAGCGGGATGGCGGTCTCTCTTGTTCATCGCCTTCTCGTCGGTGCTGGTACTGAGTTGTTTGGGTTTCCTCGTGCACGCCTACATATCGTTTAGAAACAGACAGCTCCAGTTCGCCCTGCTGCGGACGGTGGGATTCTCCATGCGGCAACTCGTCACGATGGTGTGGCTGGAGCAGATGCTGGTGATCCTCGTAGGACTGGCGCTGGGAACGTGGATGGGTGGAAGACTGGGCGCTGTGATCATGCCGTTCCTCGGACACGATGATTTCGGCTCGCAGGTGATGCCGCCGTTCGCGATGCAAGTCAATTGGAACGTGCTAATCCTGACGTACGCGATTATGTTCATCGTGTTCGCCGTGATAATCTTGGGAATGATTTGGCTGGTCAACCGCATCTCGCTGCAGCGGGTCTTGCGGTTGGGTGAAATTGGTTAGAATGAATCGTGGAGGGCCAATCGTGAGAACGGAAGACTACATCGTCTGCGAAGACCTGTTCAAGATCTACAAGATCGCCGACCTGGAAGTGGTAGCGCTTCGAGGTCTCGACCTTGTCGTATCGCGAGGCGAGGTCATCGCCGTCGTGGGTGCGAGCGGCAGCGGGAAGACCACGTTGCTCAATATCCTCGCGGGATATGACACTCCCTCGGCAGGGAAGGTCCGAGTCGGAGACCGTGATCTCCTTCGCATGGGAGGTCGGGAGGTGGAGGACTATCGTCGTCATGAGGTCGGGTTTGTGTGGCAGCAGACGAGCCGCAACCTGTTCCCGTACTTGAGCGCCGTCGAGAACGTGGCGCTGCCCATGATGCTTACAAGCCTCTCCCCAAAGGAAAGGCAGGAACGATCGGAAGACCTGCTCAACCTCGTGGGACTGGGCCACCGACTCGACCACACGCCGGAGCGCTTGTCCGGCGGCGAGCAGCAGAGGGTCGCAATTGCGGTTGCCCTGGCAAACCACCCTCCCCTGCTCCTGGCGGACGAGCCGACGGGTGAGTTGGATGACGCGACAGCAAGCGAGATCCTGGACCTGTTCGGTTCGGTGAACAGCGAGCTGGGGACGACCATCGTGATCGTCACGCACGACCGGGACATCGCCTACAAGGTAGGGCGGGTGGTCATGATCCGAGACGGGAAGACCTCGACTGAGGTCAGGCGTGCGCATTCCTACGAGCGGCAGATTACAGGGGAAGTGGACATAGAGACGCCTCTCGAAGAGTACACGTTAGTCGACGGAGCCGGGCGAGTGCAGCTTCCACGCGAGTACCTGGACGAGGTCAGGATCCGCGATCGAGCAAGGGTGAAGGTTGAGGACGGCAAGGTCACCATCGTTTCCGGAGAGGAATAAGATGAGCAGTTCACAGGTCATCATCGACATTGAGAACCTCTCCCGCGTCTACGACGTGGGGGCGGAGCAGGTCACGGCGGTAGACGGCGTGACCCTGCAGATACCGCCGGGCCAGTTCATTGCGCTCGTCGGCAGATCGGGTTCGGGCAAGACTACGCTTCTGAACCTCATGGCGGGGCTCGACAAGCCGACATCCGGCAAGATCCTCTTTGAAGGAGAGGACCTGACCGAGATGGGGGAAAAGGAGCTCACGGAAATTCGCCGCCATAAGGTGGGATTCGTGTTCCAGGCGTTCGGCCTGCTCCCACTGCTGTCGGCGTTCGAGAACGTCGAGCTGCCCCTCAGGATTTCGGGTTACGGCGTCCGAGAGCGGGAGGAACGTACGAGGGAGGCGCTGGGCATCGTTGGCCTCGTCCCGCGCGCGAACCACCGTCCGTACGAGCTATCGGGCGGTGAGCAGCAGAGGGTCGCCATCGCTCGCGCAATTGTCACGAGGCCTCCCCTGATCCTGGCGGACGAGCCTACAGGCGAGCTGGACTCCACGAACGCTCAGTCGATCTTCGGGCTGTTCCGCGAGATGGTGGAGACGCACGGCATCACGGTGGTCGCCGCCACGCACGACTCGACGCTGCTGGCAATGGCAGACCAGGTGAACGAGATGCGCGACGGCAGCATTGTCGGGCATCTCGAAGGGGAAGATCTTCAGAGCCGGCTGGAGGACATTCAGGCCAGCCGTTACCGCGACAGACCGTCCAAGAGCGCAGGGGTCGGCGTTGCCGAATCCGAGGCCTCGGAGGCAGACCAGCCGGAAGCGGCGGAACCGGAACCAGCGGACGAGGTTGGCGGCGAATACGAGTCGCCGGGACAGGACCAGGACTACGTCAACCGCTTCCGCCGACCTACCGACGAGTAGGGCTGTCCCTGTCAGCTAGACGGTTGCCGTCCGCGTTCCGTAGTTGGAGATCGGCTGGTACTGGAGCCGTCCGTCATGCGTGGCGGGGTCGCAGTACAGAAGGTCGGGAGCCTCGTAGTCGAGCACCAGTTCGCCGTCGACCTGCCTGTAGAGGATGTTCTTCAGCCAGTTGACGTTGTCGGTCTCGGGGTAGTCGTCGCGGAAGAAAGCTCCCCTACTCTCTCTGCGCTCCAATGATCCGATGAAGTGCAACTCCGCCGAAAGCAAGAGGTTGCGGACTTCCAGTGCACGAGCCCAGTCGTACCCGCTCCGGGCTCTCAGCTTTCCGGTCTCGGCTTGAATCTGCCTGATGCGATCGAGGCCGTTGGTGAGACCCTCTTCGTCCTTTATGACCCACGCATAGCGCCGGGTGGCGGCCTTGATCTTGCGCTTGATGTCGCTGGGTTTCACGGTTGCGGAATTGTCGATTGTGTCCGCCGCGGCCGCGAGGCTTGCCCGCACCTGCTCAGAGTCTAAGGAGACGTGGCCAATGGCATTGGCCTCCTCGGCGGCGTATTGCCCTGCCCGCTGGCCGAATACGACGGTTATCATGGAGGTGTATCCCTCGGGCCTGGCGTGTCCGTAGACGCCTCCGGCAACCGCGCCGGACGCGTATAGGCCGGGCACGGTTGTCTCGCATTTCTCGTTTATGGAAATTCCGCCGATCGTCGTATGTGCGCGGGGTTCGGAGGCGACGGGTTCGTGGCGCAGGTCGATGCCGCGCTTCTCGGTCTGCTCCTTTACCAAGTCCATAAACCACCACGGCATATTCTCTCTCTCGAAAGCGGCGCTCATATCGAGCATGACCTTGTCGCCCTTGAATCCCCTGCCCTCCTTGATCTCCTTCCAGACGGCGTAGGTCAGAGGTTCCTTGGCAAAGTTCCGTGGGTCGTCAATGCCGTATTTTGGAAGGAAGTCCTCGTTCTCGGAGTTGAGGAATCTCGTGCCTGGCGGGAATCCGACGGACGTTGCGACGAACTGGGAGGCCTCCATACCCGTCAGGTCGGCGCCCACCCGGTAGGCTGCGCACTGGCCATCGCCGGTCTCGAATGGCGAGACGGTGGTGGGAGCGAAGATGTGGCTATAGGTACCTGTCGCAAGGATGGTCGACTTGGCCTGGACGACGAGCGTTTCATTGCGGCGGCAGTCGAGCACCGTAGCGCCGACGACGCGTCCGTCGGTCGTCAGGAGGTCGATGAGCACGGCGTCGTCCATGACCGTGACGCCGCGGTCTTCTGCCTGGTCCATGAGGGCGTCCATCATGGCCCATCCGGGAGGAGCGCCATACGTATGCTCGCGCGCGTTGTCACCCGGTTTCAAGGTGAAGTTCCTAATGTGAGTATGCGCAGCGGAGCGGTAGAGGGCGATGTTGCCATCGTCCTCGCGCTGGAAGTCGACGCCCCATTCGACGAGCTCCTGGACCCGGTCCATGGTCTCATCGACGAGAATCTTTGCAAGCTTCTGGTCGGCGAGGAATCCACCGAAGGAGACCAGGTCGCACATCGAGGACATATTGGTGTCGCCGTTCTGCCCATTGAGACCCACTACGGCGCTGGTGCCGACGTTCAGGGTGCAGCCGCTGTTTCCGTACTTTCCCTTGACGACCATGGTCACGCTTGCACCTTGGTCTCGCGCCTCCACGGCAGCCCTCAAACCCGCGCCTCCACCACCAATGATGAGTACGTCGGTCGATATGGTCTCGTACATCTGAAATCCGCTCCTGTGCTTCCTGAGTTTTAGGGTAGCTATGCTACATCACAATCGTCAAACACGGTAGACGTAGATATCGTTTGATGTGGAGATCCATGACTTGCCAAGGTGGTGGGTCTGAGTGGCTTTCCATGTGGGAACAACAAACGTGTTGGATAGGACGAGCGTACCGGGGCGGAGCTCTCGTTCGAACTTGGGGCCGAGCTTTCGCATCGCTGCGGGGTGGAGGAATACGACCACAACGTCCACGTCGGACAGGTCGGCGTCGAAGACGCTTTGCCTATGCAGCGTGAGGTTGGGGCGTCGGACGAAGATGCCTTTAGCGCGCGAGTAGAGCCACGGTATGGGCGAGAGTTCACAGCCGATAACCGTGGCGTCGGGGAAGCGCCTGGCGATGGGATACGCGAGGGTTCCCCAGCCAGCGCCGAGGTCAACGATCTTACCGTCGGTCGAGTCGGGGATGAGATCGATGAAGGTTGCGATGGCCTTCCGCGAGCTCGGCATGGGAGTGATGCCGAGCCTGATGCCGTAGTAGATGACTGAGGCGATGGCAAGGAGGAGGAGGCCGTTTAGGAGGTATGGGAGCCAATCGGGGATCATTGGATAGAGATCCAAGGGAGGGTTTGAAACCCTCCCCTTCGGGAGTAGCGATTCATGATCGTCGGTCTATTGTTTGAGGTACGGTATTCGGGGTGGTGAAGACGTGTCAACGTGGCGGTGTGGAGGGTGAGTGTTCAGTCTTGGCGTTTTGGGATAGCGAAGACCCCCTCTCTGTGTCTTTTCCCCGCCGGGGGAGAGATTGTAGATTCTTCGTCGCTGCGCACCTCAGAATGGCAGACAATTCCTGCATTTCGCACCGATTCTGAACAGTTACCACAGGTCAACTGCGCTTGGACGGTTTCGAAGGGGCTGTGCTACAATCGCGCGGCTGAAAGACATAGCGAAAAGGAGATAGGTGCATGAGGCTGGTACTATTCAACGACTTCACTCCGGGCGTGCTGAGGGGTGACAACGTGGTGGACGTGTCGGGGGTTGTCGGGGACATCCCTCATATCGACGCGCAGACGTTGATGCGGGGACTGATAGACAGGTTCGACGACTACAGGGGCAAGCTCGAAGACGCAGCGGCAAACTCGGAGGGAGTGCCGATAGCGGACGTCCGGCTGAGGTCGCCATTGCCGGAGCCGACGCGCATCGCCTGCATGGCGGGCAACTACCTCGAGAACGGCAAGCTGCCGTTTCCGACCGACCGGGAAGCGTTCCTGAAGTCGCCGAGCGCGGTGATCGGAGACGGCGACACGGTTGAGCTTCCGGACGCGCCGGTGCCCCACTTTCACCACGAGGCGGAGCTTGGGCTGGTGATCGGGAAGACGTCGACCGACGTGCCGGCGGAGAAGGCGGCAGGCCACATATTCGGCTACCTGAACTTCATGGACGTGTCGGCGCGGGGCGTGAACCCGAATGGCGGCAGCAGCTTCTTCTGGGGCAAGTCCTGGGACACCTTCTGCCCTCTGGGACCGGTGATCGTGACGGCGGACGAGGTTGATGACGCACAGAATCTCGACATCAAGCTGTGGGTTAACGGCGAGGTGCGGCAGGACCACAACACGAGCGACATGGGCCGAACGGTCGAGGAGACCGTGGAGTTCATCACGTGGATCACGACGATGAAGGCGGGCGACGTGATCGCGACGGGCACGAACCACGTGGGGCTTGGTCCGATCCAGCACGGCGACGTGATCACGGAGGAGATCGGCGACTTCGGCCTGTTGACGGTGAACGTGACGGACCCTTGGAAGAGGACGTGGCCTCGCCTGCCGCTGAACGAGATGTCGGCATTTGAGTCGTCGATTCGTTCCAAGAGTCAGACGGTGGACTAGCCCCCTCTCTGTGTCTCTTCCCTGGTGGGGGAGAGATTGGGGCAGGCGCATCTTTTCCCCGGCGGCTACACCCTCACCCCAACCCTCTCCCGCGAACGGGAGAGGGGGTAAGAGCGACCGGGCGGGTTAGAAACCCACCCCTACCGGATCATGGCCTGGTATCCCTTCAATACTAGGTAGGACGTTAGTCGCTTCTTGACGCCCGCTAGTCGAAGGAGAGGGTGCTTCGGGCGACTTCGCCATTGCCGAGGGCTTCGAAGGCGTCGTTGATCTGCTCGAGGGGATAGGTCCGGGAGACGAGTTCATCGAGCATCAGTTCCCCCGACTTGTAGAGGTTGAGGAGTCGAGGGAAGGTTATCAGCGGCTGACCGCTGCCGTAGAGCGATCCCATGATGGTCTTTTCCATCATGAGGTCACGGGCGTCGATGGTGACGGGCGTGCCGTGCGGGGCGTGGCCTACCCAGATCGACATGCCCCGGTTGCGTGTGCAGTGGATGCTCTGGATGAAGGGTTTTTCCACCAGGCCAATTGCCTCGAAGGCGTAGTGGACGCCGAGTCCGCCGGTGAGTGCCTTGATGGCTTCGACGGCATCGTCCTCACCCGCGTTGACGGTGTGCGTAGCGCCGAATTCCCTGGCCATGTCGAGCTTGTTGTCGAGCAGGTCGACGGCGATGATCGTGGTGGCGCCGGCGATCCGGCAACCCTGGATGACGTTCAGTCCGACGCCTCCCGCGCCGAAGACTGCGGCGGTCGTTCCCGGCTGGACATTGGCCGTGTTGATGGCCGCACCGACACCGGTGGTCACGCCGCATCCGATGAGGGATGCCTGTGGAAAGGGGATATCCTTGTCGATGGGGATGGCGGCGACCTCGCTGACGAGCTGGTAGCTTCCGAAACTCCCCACTCCGACCATCTGGTTGATCTCACGACCCGACTGCCGAATGGTGGGCTTCTGCTCAGGATACTTGTTGTGATAGCACAGGGCGGGCCATCCGAGCTGGCACATCTCGCACAGTCCGCACTGTGAACGCCATGCCAGGATGACGTGGTCTCCGGGCTGGACGTTGTTGACGCCGGGTCCGGTGGCCTCGACGATGCCCGCACCCTCGTGGCCGAGGATGATTGGCAGGGGCAGGTGGGTCCACTCCCCTTTAACGACGTGCCAGTCGGAGTGGCAAACGCCGCTCGACATCATCTTCACCATGACCTGGCCGGGGCCGGGCTCGTCAATGTCTAGCTCTTCGATGATGAGGGGGGTCTGGGCTTCGTAGAGCACGGCTGCTTTCATGGCGTTCCTCCAGAGGGGATTGTCAGGACGGAAGGGTACGGCGAAGAGGTCGAAGGGTCAAGGACTTCGCCGGTCGGGCGGACCTCGCCGGTCGGGCATGTAAGGGACCTCGCCAGGACCTCGCCGGTCGGGCATGTGGAGCAGGTGCTGGGTTCTGGGTGTTGGGTGTTGGTCATTTTGTGTGGTGCTTGATAGTTAGGTTGTTGGTGGGGGTCTGCCCTTCGACTGGCTCAGGGCGAACGGGGGGATATTGGTGGCTGGAGTGACATGTCCTCACCCTTGCCTTCTCCCACGAACGGGAGAGGGGAATTAGCGAGGGAAGGGGAATGGAGTGCGGGTATGGTATGGTATGCGGCGCGGTCGGGGTGGGTTGCAAAATGCCGACTGCGGGGGTAAGTGATGAATACGGAAAAGACGTATCGCGTTGGGTTGATTGGCACGGGGCGGAAGGGAAATGGGCACGCAAGGGGGTACGTGGGAAATCCCCGGACGGAGCTTGTTGCGGCGGCGGACCCTGATCCGGCGAATTTGGCGATATTCCTGGAGCGGTTCACGGTTGCGTCGTACGACGATTACCACGAGATGCTGCGCGTCGAGGACCTCGACATCGCAGCACCGATATTGCCGGTCAAGCCCAATCCCGGCGTGGTGATCGACTGCGCCCGCGCGGGTGTGAAGGCGATCTATTGTGAGAAGCCGATGGCGGCGAGTCTCGACGAGGCCGACCGGATGGTGGAGGAGACGTCGTCACGAGGCATCGCGTTCGCATCGGGGGACGCCTACCGCAATATGCCGCAGCACTGGAAGGTGAAGGCGCTGATCGACTCCGGGGAGCTTGGGCCGGTGCAGAGCATCAACCTGTACCAGCCGACGAACGAGATCTCTGGCGGCGGGTGCCAGGGGCTCAGCGTCCTACGGCTGTTCGCGGACGACGCGGACGTGGAGTGGGTGACGGGATGGTGCGCGGACGATCCATGGAGCGACGAAGACCAGAACATGGGCGGGTACATCAGGTTCGCCAACGGCACCGACGCCTACGTTCACACGAAGCCCTCGCCCCGAGACGGGATCGAGGTGGTCTGCGAGAAGGGCATCTATCACACGAGTTGGTACGGCGGGCACCTGTGGAGGGGAGAGGCGCGTGGTGGCCAGTTGGTGGAAGACGCCACCTTCTTCGACGAGTTCGGCGGCACGGACTACGGGTGGGTGACGCCAAGTGGACGGAGGCAGCGCGCGGGCATCCAGTCCATCGTCGATTCGCTGGACAAGGGCATAGAGCCGAGGTGCAGCGGTGACAACATGGGGAAGGTGCTCGAGATCGCCATTGGGTTCCGCGAGTCACACCGCAACGGGTACTCGTCGGTCAGGTTCCCCATCGAGGACAGGGGCCTGAAGATCGTTCCCAAGCAGGGGCGCTGGCTGAACAAGAAGGAGGTCTACGGCGAGGAGGCGTACTCGGACATGATCTCAGGCGCGGCCACCAAGCCGATAGACGGGGCAGCGGTGGACTGAGGGGGTATTCACCCTCACCCCAACCTTCTCCCGCGAACGGGAGAGGGGGCAAAACCGTGGAGGGCGCGATGGGCGTCGATTGGGAAACCGGAACCCTTCGACAAGCTCAGGGTGAACGGGGTTCATGGCTCATTAGGTTGTGAAGCGTGGGAGAAGGAGACTGCAAGGATGACGTCGAATGGTAAGGGGAATATCGCGAACTGCTCTTGGGGCGACCACCTTGTGTTTGGGGAAGGTGATGGGCTGCTGAGGACGGTGGAGTCGCTGGAGCGGCGGATGGATGCTTGGCGGGAGGAGCTTGGGGCGGATACCGTTCACTGGCGGCAGGGGCGGACCGGACATGACGACGTGTACAAGGCGGCGCGGGGGTATGGCGGCAAGAAGCGGCAGCTGTATCCACCGATCACGTGGGACGATTTCGAGGTGGTGCCAAGGCTGTCGCACGAGCGCGGGATGCGGGCATATGCGTATGTCTCGCTGCTCGACCAGGGGCGTCCGCTTGCGCCGAGGGCGGAGCGCGAGGTGAGTCACCACAATCCGTACCATGGCAAGAACTTTGCCCGCATGAGCCGTCTGATCAAGGAGCATCCCGAATACAATCTCCAGGACCGCGAAGGGAATAACCATTGGGGCGTCGTGTGCCTTGCGTACCCGGAGGTGCGCGAGTACATGATCGAGCGGTACCTGAGCGTGGTCGACGGGTATGAGTGGGACGGGGTGTTCGTATGCCTGCGGACGCAGTCGAGACCGGCGGACTACGCGGACCAATACGGATTCAACGAGCCAATTCGCAGTGAATTCGAGCGGCTGTATGGGCGGGATATTTCGCACCAGGAGTTTGATCTGCAAGACTGGCGCGATCTGCAGGGGTCGTACCTGACGACGTTTTTCCGGGAATTGCGGGAGGCGTTGCGGACGAAAGGGATGAGCCTGGCGGTCGGCTGTGCGAGAGGCGACATTATTGGGCCTCCCATTGGGAACACGACGTTGGAGTGGCGCAAGTGGTTGAGCGAGGGAATCGTCGATGAGCTGGTGATAGACCAGAGCTCGGTGCAGTGTCCATCGCTGTGGATTCAGCTCTGGCCGATGCACAGGGGTCACGGCTACCGGCAGAACTACGTCGACGGCTGGGGGCTGTTGTCCCTGGAAGAGGATGTTTCGTGTAACTACGGGCCGGTTGTGGAGGAGAACGACGCGAGTCTGTATGTGGCCTGGCAGTGGAAGGAGCGTGACGCGGAGTATGAGTCGGCGGTGGCGTCGCATCCGGAGGTGAGGGGGCTCACGTACAGCACGTTTCGGCATGACAATCCGGGGCCGATAGCTCGCGGGAACTGGTGGGTGTAGGGGGATTCGCCGCAGAGGGCGCTGAGGGGGCATTCGCCCTCACCCCAATCCTCTCCCGTGATCGGGGGGGGTCACCGCAGAGGGTCCGACCCCCTGCCCTGCACCGCCACTCTGGTTACCGGCGTTCGCCGGTATGACGGGAGTTACTGACGGGTATAGCGGGGTGCAGGCAGATTTCTTAGATTCCTCACTACGCTTCGCTGCGCTCGGAATGACAGGCGCGTTGGTTGCTTGGCGTTTTCGATTCGCGGTAGATATGAACACTGGTCGTTGTGAGGGCCTGAACACCAGCTAGACCAGCGAAATCTGACGGCGAGCAACGGCCTTGAATCTGGGTTGGGGCCGATGTAGGGTATTGGGCACTTCGTGATGGGGGTACGAGGGATGAACGACTCAAAGGGAGAGGTCGTTGGTCTACGGGTGAAGCTTGGCCGGCGGCAGCCGATGAGGCAGGTGGGGCCGATGGTGTTCGTGGCGGGCAACGGCATCGAGGGGGACATGCACTTCTCGGACAAGCCGCATCAGCAGGGATACCAGGTGCTGCTCATGCAGGAGGAGAACCTCGCCGCTCTCGGGCTTGACCACGGAGTCGTGCGGGAGAACGTCACGACGGCGGGCATCGACCTGCAGTCCCTTGAGCCGGAGACGCTGTTGGGGCTTGGGGATGAGGTCGTCCTGAGACTTTCGAAGGAGTGCGTCCCGTGTGGTCTGATGGACGACATTCGTTCGGGACTTCAGAAGGAGTTGATGGGACGGCGTGGTATGCTGGCCGCGGTGGAAGAGGGAGGCAAGGTGGCGTTGGGCGACGCGGTGAGGGTGCTCGGGTAGAGCCCCATGGGCGGTTTGGCAGCCCAACCCTACGTGAGTTTGGCGATGCGCTGTTTTCGTAGGAATAGTTCATAAGGGTTGTTGCTCTCACCACCTGAAATGAAAAAGGGATTTTCGCCTGACAGGGTCCGAAGACTGGATTCCGGCCTCCGCCGGAATGACGGTGCGGGGGAGTTACGACGGTTAATTCCGTAGCAATACCTGGTGAGGGTCGCCACCTACACCACCAATGATGGAATTCGCTGTAAGGGCGATTCGCGAATCGCCCCAACGAGAGGTTGGCCGGTGGAATTATTCATAGCAAAAACAACTTGAGGTGAATTCGTTGGCAAAATCGCAGATTTCGGGAATGGCTCAGACGGTGTTGGGGCCGGTAGACCCCTCGACGCTGGGGATGACGACGACGCACGAGCATATCTTCATCGACTTCGTCTGCATGTATACGCCTCATACCGAGGCAACCTCCAAGCACCTGGGCGAGGAACAGGTGACGATGGAGAACCTTGGGTGGGTGCGATACGACCCGTTCCGCAATATTGACAATCTCGAATTGCTCGACGAGGACATGGCGATCTACGAGATCGCGCTGTTCGGCCGGGCGGGCGGCGGCACGATAGTGGACGCGACGACCATCGGGATCGGCAGGGACCCGTTAGGACTGGCACGAGTTGCCCGGGCTACGGGCGTGAACATCGTGATGGGGGCCGGGTACTACGTCGACATCGTGCATCCGGACGATATGGACGCCCGGTCGGAAGACGCGATCACGAAGCAGATAATCGACGAGTTGACTGTGGGGATTGGGTCGACGGGCGTGAAGGCCGGGATCATCGGGGAGCTGGGGTGCTCGTGGCCCCTCACTGACAACGAGCGGAAGGTGTTGAGGGCGGGGGCGCGGGCGCAAAAGGAGACGGGAGCCGGAATTCTGATACATCCCGGGCGGAACCCACGGGCGCCGTTCGAGATTCTGGACATTCTGGAAGGCGCGGGGGCGGATGCCGGTCGCGTCATCATGGGGCACCTCGACCGGACGGTACACGATCCGGACACCCTGTTGGAGTATGCCAAACGAGGGTCCATGCTGGAATACGACCTGTTCGGCTGGGAGACGTCGCACTACTCGCTGGGCGCGATCGACATGCTGCACGACGGCCAGCGGCTCGACTACGTTGAGTTGCTCATTGACGACGGTCACGTGGACAAGATCGTGCTGGCGCAGGACGTTTTCTGCAAGTCGCGCACCTACTCCTACGGTGGATACGGGTACGGGCATCTGATAGAGAACATCGTGCCGAGGATGCGGGACCGGGGAATCCCGGAAGAGCAGATCAACCAGATCATGGTCGAGAATCCGGCGAGGGTGCTTGCGTTTGAGTGACGCCCCCTCTCTGTATCTCTCCCCCGCCGAGCGGGGGAGAGACTGTTGAACCTCATGCTTTGAGTATGATGGCACAACCGAGCGTGTGAGACCGTTACAACTACCTCTCCAGGAGCAACACATGACGACTGAGGACAGACTCAAGGAACTTGGCATCGAGCTGCCGTCTCCGCAGGCGCCGGCGGCGAACTATGTCCCCGCAGTGCGGACGGGGAATCTCTTGTATCTTGCAGGCGTGGGGCCTGCGAAGCGGGCGGACGGCACGACGCCAACCGGCAAGGTGGGCGCGGAGCTGACGAAGGAAGAGGGGTATGAGGCGGCGCGGCTGGTGTGCCTGAATATCATTTCCCGGATGAGAGCGGAGCTTGGAGACCTGGACCGCGTGGTGCGGGTCGTGAAGCTGCTGGGGATGGTGAACGCGACTGCGGACTTCACCGAGCATCCCGCGGTGATAAACGGGTGCTCGGACATGCTGGTCGAGGTATTCGGCGAGCGGGGCAAGCACGCGCGGTCGGCAGTAGGAATGCAGAGTCTGCCGTTCGGAATTTCGGTGGAGATCGAGGCGATCGTCGAAGTCGCGGACTAGGCAGTGTTGAGGTTTTCGTTTATTCCACTACTCTTTGTCTCTCCGAGTGAAGCGTGGAATTTGAAATCTGTGACTGCGCGACGATTTAGATTCTTCGCTCCGCTCCGCTACGTTCAGAATGACAGGATGTCGACACAGCCTCGTGGTCACGAGTATGCCAAGTACGCTCGACCCTGCTTGACGATCAGTCCTACCACAGGCTGTCGCTTGGGTACGGGGGAATGGATTCCCGCCCCGTATTGGGGTACGGGGTGACGTTCCTTCGCTGGAATGACGGTCTGGGGTTGGCGGCGGGGCGATTCGCGATTCGCCACTACGGGTGATTGGACGGAGGTGTTGGAGGAATGCGACCCTTCGACGGGCTCAGGGTGAACGGGGGCCTTCAATGAGCTTATTCGAGGGCGAATTTGTATGCTGCTAAGGTTTGACAAGTGACGGATGTCTTCCTATAATTCGGCGCATGAGAAGGAAACAGGGCACACTACTACCAATTGAAATATCGATTCTGGATTCCGGGCTGCAGCTTCATACCCAGCAGGTGGGTGAGTTTTACGGGTTCCTGATTGCGAAAGAGCTCACGGAGCGGGAAGGCGCGCGGAAGCTCACGGCATATGGGACGCTGTACAAGGCGCTTTCGAGGATGGAAGCGCAGGGTCTTCTCACGAGTCGCTGGGAGGACCAAGAGAACGCTGCTAAGAGCGGCCGGCCGAGGCGCAGACTGTACCAGGTAACGACGGCCGGACAGAACGCATTGCTTGCAGTCCGTACGCAGGCCGGTCTGGCGGCTGCCACAGGACGACGGGAACTAGTGACCTCCTAACATGAAGCCATCAAGGCTACCCTTTGCCGCTCGCTTTGTTCGCTGGTGGACACGGGCCTATACCTTTGGCCTTCCATTGCAAGACCGCGACGCCCGCGTTGCGGAGATCGAGTCGGACACCTGGGAGCAATTCGACTTCGCTCAAAAGTCCGGCAGTTCGAATCGCTTAGTAGCTCTGCACGTGGTTGCCAGACTGTTGCTCGGCATTCCGATGGATCTGACATGGCGGATTTCGCAGATCGGAGCGGAGTGGTACGCCCTTGAGAGCGGGGCGAGTTCTGCGATACAAAGGGGAAGCAGGGCGCTTCGTCCGCTACTAAGGAGCAAGCTTGGCGTAGGCACGCTCGCGGTCGGCGCAGCCGTGTTGCTTACGGCAGCATCCTGGACGGCGATTCGAGACCAGGGAATCCTCGGCGACAGGGTCGACACTTCCCTCGTGGGCATTGGGCTCTCCGAACTCGATTCACTGCTGTACGACACCGACCTGCCGCGAATCCAGCTGTCCGCCCACGTTCCGCACATGGCGGTCAAGGCAAGGGCGAAACGGGGCGATACGGTGACCACACTCGAAGACGGGAGGATACTGGTCGTCGGTGACCTGTCCAGCCCCGGCACTTGGAACGGCTCGCGCATTTACAGTCCCGTTAAGGGCGTCTGGCAATCGACTGCCTACCTGGCCGACAAGCGGCTGTGGCACACTTCGACACTGCTGTGGGACGGAAGGGTGCTCATCACGGGTGGCCGAAAAGTGTCAGGTGAGGTGATTCACACGGTGGAACTGTTCGATCCGGAGGACGACTCGTGGACATCGACGAGCGTCATGCACCGGGGACGGGTCTTCCACGCCTCCGCTCTGCTCAATGACGGCCGGGTACTGGTACTCGGCGGATTCGACAATGGTCGGCGGACCATGTCATCGACGGAGATCTACGATCCCGTAACCCAGGAATGGAGTTTGGCGGCGGACATGCTCGAGGCGCGTTCGTTCCCCACGGCCTCTGTGCTTCAGGATGGCCGAGTGCTGGTCATCGGAGGGAGCCATACCGGCGCAGGACCGGCGGCAATGCGAAAAACGGCGGAGATCTACGATCCCAGGACGGACACATGGGCACCGGCAGGCCAGATAGAGACCAGTCGTGCCGGTCACTCCGCAACGCTATTGAGGGACGGTCGCGTCCTGGTGGTAGGCGGCGCGGGTCCGGCCTCTACCATTGCACAAGCGGAGATTTACCACCCTGAGCAAAATGTGTGGTCGAGGGCCGGCAGCCTGACGCTGTCGAGGACCGACCACTCCGCCCAGATGATGTCGGACGGGCGGGTGATAGTAGCGGGAGGTTGGGGAAATGATGGGAGTGCCGGGCACGTGGTGGAGATATTCGATCCGCGTGTCGGCACATGGCTGACGATGGCAGTCTCGCCTTAGACCAATCAGTGTCTCGCACATACGGCAGGTCGGAAAGCGGCGAGGCGCGTTCCAAGCGATTGCACATATGCCGTCCTTTGTCCAATAATGGTAGAGGTACGGCATTTCACGATGAGAAAAATAGACTTCTCAATGGCGCTGGTTAAATGGAGGAGAAATGGCAAGCATGAAGACGGTTGAAGATGTCAGGGATGTCGCGACAGGCATCCGAGAGAACGTTCAGAAAATCATTGTAGGAAAAGACGACGCGATAAACCTCGCGCTGGTGGCGCTTCTCTGTAAGGGACACGCCCTGCTCGAGGACGTGCCCGGCACGGGGAAGACGACGATGGCCAAGGCACTTGCCCAGTCGCTAGGATGCGACTTTCAACGGATCCAGTGCACGCCCGACCTGATGCCCTCCGACGTGCTGGGAGTCAACTTCTATAACCAGAAGTTGGGCGAGTTCGAGTTTCGCCAGGGGCCGGTGTTCAGTCAGATCATCCTGACGGACGAGATAAACCGCGCCACGCCTCGAACCCAGTCGTCGCTCCTCGAGGCGATGCAGGAGCGCCAAGCGACTATCGACGGTGACAGCATGACGCTTCCGGAGCCGTTCATGGTGATGGCGACGCAGAACCCGGTGGAAATGGAGGGCACGTTCCCGTTGCCGGAGGCGCAGCTTGACCGATTCATGGTCCGCATCGTCATCGGGTATCCCACACCGGAGGAAGAAGGGCTGATCTACAAGCGGTTCGAGGACGATCCAGTGCCTCCGGCCGTGAGCCCTGTGACCAATTCGGCAGACCTGGAAGCTCTGCAGGGCGTCCCGCCTAGGGTGAGAATGGACGACACCGTTCGCACTTACATCGTTAACCTGATAACGAGCACACGCGACAACGCGGGCCTTTCCCTCGGCGCGAGTCCTCGAGCGGGCCTGGCTCTATACAAGGCGTCACAGGCATGGGCGGCCCTGGAGGGACGAGACTTCGTTACTCCAGACGACGTGAAGCTGCTGGCACGCTCGGTATTGCCGCATCGACTCATCCTAAGCTCCGCGGCGCGGCTGCGTGGCAATAGCCCCGACCAGATCATCGACGACGTGCTGGATACGGTCGCGGTCCCAATCGAAAGGCAATAGTGTGGCGACGACTCAGGTCGAGCCGCAAGACCCGATCGTAACGGTCTCAAGCGACCGTACTTGGCAGACGCTGTGGACGGCCTTCTTCGGGGTCTTGTTGGTGGCAAGCATAATCTTCGGTCATGCTCTAGGCATCGCCTTTGGGCTAATGGGTCTCGTCGCAATCGGGACGGCCCGCTTCTGGAACCGCGTGGCGCTTCAGAAGCTCACCTACGAGCGAAGGTTCCCGCAGGAGCGGGCGTTCTTCGGTGATGACATCTACATGGACCTGGTGCTGACGAACCGCAAGCCGATCCCGCTGGCGTGGCTGAACGTCGACGACGAACTGCCAACGGGGATTACCCCCGCAAGCGCATCGCTCCGACGAAACCTGACATCCGGCATCGACAGCCTGAGTCATGCGACCGCCATGGCGTGGTACGAGAGGATCCGCTGGCGGTATCGCGTGGACGTGGTGGGTAGAGGCGAGTACCACATCGGCCCTGCGAGGATGGAGAGCGGCGACCCTTTCGGGTTCTTCAGGAGCCGAAAGATCGTCACCCACCGGGACACGCTAGTCGTCTATCCCAAGGTGTATCCACTGGAAGATCTCGGCATTCCACCCGCGCGGCCGCTGGGCGACATTCGCGGAGGGCTTGAGATTTTCCCCGATCCGTCGAGACCGGCGGGAATCCGGGAATACGTCCGAGGCGACCCCCTCAAGACCATCGACTGGAAGTCCACGGCCAAGCAGCAGCGACTGATGGTGAGAACGTTCGAGCCGAGTTCGAGCCACACGGTGATAATCGCGGCGGCGGTGGATACCATGGAACCGTACTGGCTCTCCCTGAGTCCGGACGACCTGGAGCGGGTGATTTCGATAGCGGCGTCGATGGCGCTGTACATATCAAACCGGCAATACAGCATGGGACTCTTCTCCAATGACATGCCGGTACTCAGCGAACGGTCGATGACGGTGCCTCCGAGCTCGGAGCCGGAGCACCTGCACACGATACTGACTGCGCTGGCCCTCACGAGGCCGTTCGCACCCAGCGCGATGTCGAGCGCCCTGCTCGAACAGTCACGCAAGTTCCCCTTCGGTTCCACGATAGTGCTGTGTACCAACATCATTACCGAAAACCTCCTGCTGGCGATATCCGAGCTTAAGCGGCGGGGGTTCCGATTCACCGTGTTGTATACAGGTTCGGATGAGGTGGAGAACCCGCCTCCCGAGGTGATCTATTATGAGATCCGGGAGCACATAGACCGCCTTGAGGCGGAAGAGCGCGAGCGGAAGGAACGGGCCGCAGCCAGCGAGGACGGTGAAGAGACCGAAGAGGTCGAAGAGACCGTGTGGGACAGGCTCAAGGAAACGGTAGTCGGCACGGGGGACGAAGCGGAATGACCCTGACGCGGGAGAGGCTGACCTTCATCACACTTGTGGTCTCGGAGTCCGCGTGGCTATTCGCGTTCATCTCCATACTGGGTGTGGCCGCGGGCGCTTCCGGCAGCCCCATCAGTTTCTTTGCCATTCTGGGCCTACTCGGCCTATCGACCTTCCTGTACAGCTACATACGCCGAAAGGAGTTCAAGGCGTTCGAGCTCTTCTACTTCGGCGCAACGGCACTGGGACTGGTGCTTGCCTACCTGGTCGTTGCGGCGGCGTATTTCGATAGTGAACCCTTCACATTAGACTGGATCTTCAAGGTCACCGACTCGACGATTAAGCCGCAGGGGCAAACGTTCCAAGGAGTGGCGGGCGGGATCCTGGCCGTCGGAATGTGGTTCCGCGGGATACGGCTATCCATGGTGCCCTACCCCGAGAAGAGCCTCACGATAAGCTTCCGGATGGGGCTGTTCTTCATCGGCTTTGCGGCCATCATGGACATTCTTGTCGAGCAGGAGCTGAATGTCTTTGCGATGGTGCTCATATTCTTCGGTTCGGGGCTTGCAGGGCTGAACATCGGGCACCTGGTTCCGGAGACGTCGACGTCGGCCGAAACGAAGACGTGGCCCAAGGTGATCGGCCTGGCGGTGGTCGTCGTGGTCATAGTTGGCGCGATGTTCGGCTTCCTGCAGCAGAGCTTCCTCGAGTGGCTCACCTCGCCCATCAAATTTGTCTTTGACAGGATAGTTGAGGGCGTGCTCCTCATCATCGGTGTGCCGCTGGTGTTGGGCCTGGAAGTCATCAACACCGCCATGGCAGCGTTCTTCGGGCGGGAAGGCCCGATGGACGTCATACCGGACGCGTCCGCAACTCCGACGCCGACGCCGGGAGCCCGCGTGGAATTTGAAGGCGGGGGCAGCGGCGGCGATATACAAGTCCCGAAAGTCCTGGAAGACTTCACGCAGGTAGTACGGTATGGACTGGTAGTCGCCGCGTTGGTGGTGGCCGGCCTATTCCTGTACGTCCTCATGAGAAGGATAGGACGGAAGCTCAGGAAGAAAGATGAGGCGGAGCGTGAGTCGATACTCGATGAGATGAACTTCGGGTCGGATATCGGGGACCTGTTCTCCGATCTTCTGTCGAATGTCACGGACCTCTTCAAGGGCGCGGCGCGAAAGGTGTTCCGTCTGCCGGACGGCCCTCCCGGCGTGGTGGAAGCCCTGCGGCTGTACTACCAGATGATAACGACGGCCGAGCAGAATGAGGTCGCCCGTCCGGAACACTACACGCCGAACGAGTTTCGCAGGGGCCTGAGAAGCGTATTCCCCAATGAGCTGGTCGATCCGGCGACAGAAGCGTTCAACCGGGCGCAATATGGGGACATACCTGCCACGAACGAGGAGATAGCGAAGATGCGCGCCTCGTTCCGGGTTGAAAAGCAGGTGGAGGCCGGTCCACAGACCCAGGCCGGAACGCGGAAGCCCAAATTGGGCAGCGGCGCGCTGGGCCGGGAAGCCCGGTTCGAGACGATAACCTCCGAGATTATCGACGACCCACTGGCGCGCCAGCGGGCGCGGTTCGATAGCCCATCTCTCACGGAGAGGAACTGGTTTACGGGGATGATGGGCGTGTTGGTTGCCTGTGGCGGGATTATCCTGTTCTCGATCGTCGCGGCGGTCATTTTTGGGTTGGTGGTCTTCATCGGCGGAGCGTAGCTCGGCCAGTGAAGAGTCAGCTGAAGAAGAACAAGGACTACGATAGCCTATACCACGAAGACGAGAGTTTCGCGGGCCGCTTCAAGTACGTGGCTATAGGATGCGGCGGGGCTCTCCTTTTCGTCGCGCTCTCCATCGTCGGACTGTTCTTCATAGTCATAATTTTCGGGTTGGGCGGCACACGTTGACGGAGACCCACAGCTCAGTGCGACCATGACGCTTGACGACAAGACCTGTCTCATTACGGGAGCCGGCAGCGGCATAGGAAGAGCCACGGCCCTACGATTTGCATCAGAGGGTGCGGACGTCCGGCTTGTCGGCAGGACTCCGTCAAAAGTCGAGGCGGTGTGCGCTGAGGTTATCGAGGCGGGCGGCAAGGCTGAGGCTTACGGCGTGGACGTGGCGGACCGCGAGGGAGTGTTCGGGGTCGTTGCCGAGATTGAGCGCGAACGCGGCGCCGTAGACGTGCTGGTGAACAACGCAGGGCACAGCTCACCGCATCGCAGGCTGCTTTCGACTCCTCCTGACGAGATCGCGTCAGTGATTAACTCGAACCTCCTCGGCAGCATCTACTGTGCACAGGCAGTGATGCCGGCGATGCTGGAACGCGACAGCGGGACCATCGTCAACGTCTCCTCCATTGCAGGGTTGTCGCCGGGCCTGCTGGGCGGGATGATCTACTCGGCGGTAAAGGCAGCCGTCATCAACTTTACGGGTCACCTCAACGAGGAATTCAAGGACACCAACGTCCGGGCAAGCGTGGTGATTCCGGGCGAGATCTCGACTCCCCTGCTGGACAAGCGGCCCGTTCCACCTAGCGCGGAGGCGCGGTCTACCATGACCAGCGCGGATGACGTGGCGGCGGCCATCGCCCTCATTGCCGGGCTGCCGCAGAACAGCTCCATACCGGAGCTTGTGATTCGTCCGACACGGCATCGCGACTTCTCCGACGAATTGACGGAGGCGTGGGGATAGTTCAACGAGTAACTGTTCAGAGTTGATGAGAGGAACCCTCTCCCCCTGTGGATATCCGCTTTCGCAGGTATGGCGGTGGCAGTGTGTGTTGAGCGCTCTCACGAAGTCTGAACAGTTAATTTAATGAGCGCCCGTTGTCATTCACATAAAGCTGCGGTAGACTTCAAAGCAATAGACCCCAAACCAGATGAGGAGTACTCCCTCAAATGCTAAAGACCGCAAACATGTCCGGATTGCGCCTGCCCCTGTGGGCCGTTCTTGCAGCATCCGTCACCGTTGGATTGATTGCAGTGGTCTTGATGACTAGAGAAATCGCCGCCCAGTCCGACCAACTCATCCTGAAGGTCGCCAAGGAGTACGACGTAGCCATCGCCGGAGCCATGCAGGAAGACCGGTGGGGATCTACAGTGTCAGTGGGCGACATCAACGCCGATGGACAGGACGACCTTCTGGTTGGCGCGCCGGGATCAGGACTGGACAGTCTTTTCAGAGCAGGCGCGGCGCTTGGGTTCTTTGGCCCTATAGACAGTACGGTAACCGAATCGGCACAGGCCGCGATAAAGATCAAGGGGTTTGACTTCACGGCAGGAATCGGCTCCGGGGTACTCATTGCCGATGTCGATGGGAACGGGGTCAACGACCTGATAATCAGTTCCGAAAAGATGGCCATGGACGACACCCGTCATGAGTCGGGCGTGATACATACAGTGCTGGGTCCCGTGGGACCGACCGGCGCTAGCGCGGTCGACCTATCGACGCAGACCGCCTTTCGCATCTTCGGAGCTCACAGGAACTATCACAGTGGAAAGGGACTTGCGGCAGGAGACCTGAATAACGACGGCGTGCTCGATCTCGCGATCGGATCGCCGGGCGGATACGAACTTCGCAAGGGCGGCGTGGAGATAATCTTCGGGCCATTCGACGGCTCGGACATCGACCTGCTCACCGACACCGACGGACTACTGCTGGGTGCGACTGGGGCTATCTCAAGCACCAGGAAAGGCGACGGCGCGGGTGGGGCGGTCGCCATCGGCGACGTCACCGGAGACGGCATCAACGATCTGATCGTAAACTCCCGGAGCGCTGAGGTTGGCGACCTTGAAAATGCCGGGGAGACGTACATATTCTTCGGCCCCCTACAACACCTGGAAGGTGAATTGAAGAGTCTGGCCGACGTGACGCTGCAAGGGAACGCGGAGAAGGACACCGCTGCCGAGAGCGCGTTGGCCGTCGGCGATGTAAACGGGGACGGCACCAATGACCTTGTTATCGGCTCAAGCCAGTCCGACGTGTCGGGGACAACCGGAGCGGGCAAGGTACTGATTCTGCAGGGACCCATTTCGGCCGGCACATACGACGTGGAAGCGGCTGCAAAGGTGGTTGTCGAAGGTGAAAATGCCATCGACAACTTCGGTTCCAGCGTGGGCGTGGGTGACTTTAACGGAGACGGAGTTGCCGACCTTGTGGCAGCCGCAAATTTTGGCGACCCTGATGAAGCCAGGTCAAACGCCGGGATTACCTACATCATGTACGGCAATATCTTCGAACGCGAGCCCACTCCTGAGGAGTCGAATCTGCCCATAATCCTGGTCGGTGTGGGTGTAGGCGTCGTAATTATCGTTGGCGCCGTCCTGGCAATATGGTACCTCCGCCGGGTACGTCGCGGATCGATGCCCATGGAAGTTTGAGGACCCTTTCACATCCAGTCAATTTGCCGCATGAACAAGAGCTCAAGGAGTACTGAATGAACCGGGAAGAGTTGAAGACGATGATCGGCGGGTGCATAGCCACGCTGCCGACGCCGATGGACGACGATTTCAACCTGGATCTCGCCAGGACGGCGGAGATAACGCAGTGGTGGGTCGAGCAGGGGCTCGGCACCGGCACATCCCCGCTGAAGACCTCGGCGGCAATGGGTGAAGGCCCTGACCTCGGCGACGACGAATGGCCGCACCTGCTGCGTACGGTCGTGCGGGCCGCGAACCCCGACACCAAGGTGATCTGCGCCCTCAAACCGAAGAACACGCTTCACACGACCGAGGATGCGAAGAAGGCCCAAGACCTCGGGGCAATCGGGCTTCAGATCGACCTTCCATTCATGCACCACGCCAACCAGGACGACCTCGTTCGGTTCTACTCGGACATATCCGACGGCATCGATATCGGCATCATGATCTACAACACTCACTGGTTTACATCCGATGCGTCGGTGGAGGCCATGCGAGCCGAGACGATGCTGCGTTTGAAGGACGCAGAGCACGTGGTGGCGCTCAAGTGGAGCGCTCCCGAGGGAACTGACATCGACTACGACGATATGACCCAGTTCGCCGACACCTTCAATGTGATCGACAACTCCGGTCAGCCGGTTCGCTGCCATAAGAACGGCGGCAGGGGATACATCAGCCCGTGGGTGGCGGCGTACCCGAAGCATGACCTGCAGGTGTGGGAGCTCCTCGAGGCCGGCAAGTACGACGAGGCTCAGGCTGAAAAAGACCGCGTCGGCTCCATCATCGGCCCCTGGGGCGCGAAGACGGGCGCCAAGTCGGGGGGATATCGCCAGATGAAGGGCATCATGGCGGCGATGGGCAACCCCGTCGGACCGCCGCGACCCCCTACCCTGCCGTGCTCGGAAGACGAGGTCGCCGAGGCCAGAGACGTCGTGGCAGAGTTGGGCTGGAGCGTTGGCTAACGTGGCCGGTTCCGCGGCTACATTCAGCCGCCTGACTCCGATGCTTGTCACTGATGACATGGAGAAGACCATCTCCTTCTATCGTGACGTCCTCGGCTTTCGGGTTACGGCCCAGATCCCGGATGAGAATCCGACTTGGTGCTTTCTCCTCAGGGACGATGCGGCACTCATGTTCACGACTCCCGAAGAGCATGACCACGACCACGACGATGGGCATGGCCATGACCACAATGGGGACGACGGACACAGCCACGACCATGAGCACTCCGGGGCGGTAGGCCTTTGGACGATGTACGTCTACTCTAAAGGCGTGGAGGCGCTTTGGAACGAGTTCAAGGACGACCCGAAGATTGAGTACCCGTTGTACGACACTCACTATGGAATGAGGGAATTTGGGATGCGGGACTGTGACGGCAATATGCTGAGCTTCGGCAGGGACATCTGACGCATATGCCCGACGTCAAAATAAGTGGACCCGTTCTCGTCCTCATCACCGAGGATATTCAAAGGGCAATCGCCCACTATCGCGACACGTTGGGATTTGAGCTGGCCGGCTCCATGCCCGAAGTCGAGCCCACGTGGTGCCTCATGAAACGGGACCAAACGAGGATCATGTTTCTCGGGTCGCACGACCATGATGATGAAGTTGGGCATGAGCACGAGGGTGACGATCACGGACATGTACACGCTCCGGCAATAAGCTCCCTGTACTTCTATCCTGACGACATTGATACTCTGTGGGATGAACTCAAGGACAAGGTCGAGATCGAGCACCCGTTGAAGGACATGGACTACGGGATGCGCGAGTTCACGATACGCGACCCAAACGGCTACGCACTGAACTTCGGCAGTCCCATCAGCGCCTAAAATCAAAGCAAACCAAAACGAAACGAAGAAGGGAAATCATGGACAGAGACGAACTGAGGAAACTGATTCAGGGAACGGTTGTGACGACGCCGACGCCAATGGACAAGGACATGAAGGTTGACTACGCTCGGATCACCGAGGTCACGCGCTGGTGGGTCGAGCAGGGGCTGGGGACGAACGTGGCTCCGCTCAAGGTGTGCGCGGCAGGAGGCGAGGGGCCAGCCCTGACCGACTCCGAATGGGAGCAGGTCATCAGGACTACGGTGAACGCCGCCGGGCCGGATGCCGTGATCATGTGCGCCCTGAAGGCAAAGAGCACGTACCATACGATCGAGGACGCCAAGAAGGCACAGGATCTAGGGATTGTTGGCCTCCAAGTCGATTTGCCGTTCTCCTTCCATCCGAACCAGGACGACTACGTGCGGTTCTTCACGGACATTTCGGATCAAATCGACATCGGCATCATGATCTACAACACGTTCTGGTGGGGCTGTCCCGGCGTCACGCCGGAGACGATGGACCGCCTTCGGGACGCCGAGAAGGTCGTCGCGCTAAAGTACAGCTCGCCGCCTGACCGGGACTACGACGAGATGCGGGAGTACTCCGACCACTTCAACGTCATCAACAACGGCGGCAAGCCCGTTCGCTGCCACCAGCTTGGCGGGCGTGGCTACATCACGTCCACGGCCACGGCGTACGCTCCATTCGACCTCAACTTCTGGTCCCTGTTGGAGGCCAAGAAGTACGACGAGGCGCAGGAAGCGATGGACAGCGTTGACTCGAAATTCAAAGACTGGCGAGTCAAGAACAAGGACCACTCAGGGGGTTACCAGCATCTCAAGGCCTACATGAAGGTCGTGGGCATGGACTGCGGCGAGACGCGCGAGCCCTCGCACTGGCTGTCCGACGAGCTGATGGATGACCTGAGGGACATATTCCGTGAGATTGGGTGGCCGGTGAAGGGATAACTAAATGTGATAGGGGGTGTCCAAGAGATCATCCGAAACCGCTTATGGCGCTTTCGTTGAACCATCAGCGGCTCAACCACCCTTCGACAAGCTCAGGGTGAACGGGGTCCTCTTTTTGATACCCTCATAGGCAACTACCTGCGAGGAGCAGCAAAATGAATCGAGAAGAACTCAAGCAAATCATCAGGGGCGTATCGGTCGCAGTGCCTACGCCGTTCGACAGTGACTACCGGCTCGATCTGGCCGCGGCGACCGACCTGACTCAATGGTGGGTCAGCGAGGGACTCGGCACGAGCACGTCCATGATCAAGCTGTGCTCGGCATGGGGGCAGGGGCCTGACATCTCCGACAACGAGTGGCCCCATCTCGTGCGAACGGTGGTCAACGCCGGGGGGCCGGGCGTCAACGTGATGTGCGGCCTGAAGTCGAAGGACACGCTGCGCACCATCGAGGACGCGAAGATCGCCCAGGATATGGGCGCGAACAGCCTCCAGATCGAGTTGCCGTACAACCACGCGCCGAACCAGGACCAGTACGTCAAGCACTTCACCATGATCTCGGACGCCATCGACATCGGGATCATGATCTATAACACATACTGGTTCGGGGTAGCTCCCCTCGAGCCTGAGACGATGCACCGCCTCGAGGACGCCGAGCACGTTGCGGCTGTCAAGTGGAACTACCCCGATCCCGACGGGTACGACAAGATGCAGGAGTTTTCGGACACCTTCAACGTCATCGACAACTCCGGCCAGCACGCGCGCTGCTTCAAGAACGGCGGCGCGGGTATCGTGAGCGCCTTCGCCCCGGCCTACCCGGCACACGACCTCAAGGTCGCTGAGCTCCTCGCCGACGGCAAGTACGACGACGCCGAGGCCATGGTCGAAGAGGAGGACGAGGCGTTTGGCCCCGTCCGCGCGATGATCTCCGCGAACGGCGGCGGATACCGCATGGCCAAGGGGATGATGGACATAGTAGGTCATCCCACAGGGCCGCCTCGCCTGCCGACGGAACCGCTCAACGACGAGGAACTGGCGGCGCTGCGCGCGGCGATGGAGAAGCTCGGCTGGGTGTAGTTACACTTTAATTGACAAGCAAGTCCGCACCTAAACTGGTGCGGACTCACAGGGAGACTCGAACAATTTCGAGCCTTACCTGCTCGCCACCTCGGCCGCTGCAGTCTGGCCAGTAGCCTGCTCAAGAACGTTCTCCACGGTTTGTGACTGTGCCATTTGGGTCTGAGTAACTAAAGGGTAATTTTGGAGGACGAGAATTTTAGATTCCTCACTCCGCTACGCTGCGCTCGGAATGACAGGAGGCGGGGATATGTCGCCTTGCCTAGTAGTCATGGACAGGTAAGGGCGGACCCCTCCCAATCATAATAGTGCCGATAACGGTACTATTATGGTAAGGAATCGGTAATCAGAATTCGGGACCATCGCAGCGTCCAGTATCGCTGAGTAAGGCAGTGCTGGATAACGAGGCGTGGGTCTCGACAGCATTCCTCACTGACAGGCCTGTGTGAGGCACTGCAATGGACAACCGAAAGATAGCAGTTTGGTATGACGAAGAGAACGACACGATCCATGCTCGTTGGAAGAGCGGCAGCGGCTACTACTCGCCAACGGATGACGATCGTGTGCTGGAACGCGTATCCGAGGACGGCAGCGAGTCTCTCGGCTTCATGATCGAAAACGTACGGTCCCTGACGAGGGACGACAAGGCCGAGTTCGAGCTCGGCGTCGGCGCGACCGGCGACATCAAGAACCTGAGCGTGGAGATGGCGGCGGAACATTTGGGCGTCAGCCCGCGGTACGTCCGCCGGCTCTGCAAGGATGGCAGGGTGCGGGGGGCCAAGCGCCTAGGGCACAGCTGGGTGATTCCCGTACCGATTAGAATCGCTGTCGGTAGCCGAGGGAGGACTGGTGTCGCCGGAATGGTCCACGCGCTGAACGAAACGCGCGGAGAATATAGGGCCTAGAGGCCGTCGGCAAGCGCTTTGAGTTCCACTGTGCGACGCGAACGCTTAGAGGCTATCCGGTCGAAGGCGCGGGGGACGTCGGCCAGCAGGTCGCGTGACGAGTCGCCAGCGGCGCGGTAGAAGGCGATGATGGTGTCTTCGTTGGCGGCCAGGACGGCGACGACTTCAACAGGCGAACCGGGCAGGTCGGTGGCTAGCTCGTAGTCGTCGGTGTCGATGCCCTCGAAGGCGAACTGGGTGTCGAGGGCGTCACTGACGACTCCGATGTACGCGCGGTCGATGCTTCCAACGTTGCGCTTATTCTCTTTGATATACGGCGCGAGGGCCGGCTGCCAGTCAGGGCGTCGCTCAGAGACGCGCTCGTAGAGGACACGGGACTCGTCTTCGAGTTGCTTGGCGAACCTAATGGCAGCCGAGGCGGTGTTCAGCTTCACCTAGAGCCACCTCTGCACGACGACCTTGCCCTCGGTGAAGAAGCGGACGGCGTCGGGACCTTGCCCATGGAGGGTGCCGAAGAAGGAGTCCTTCATTCCGCCGAAGGGGAAGAAGGCCATGGGCGCTGCTATGCCGATGTTGACGCCGATATTGCCGGCCTGCGTGTTGTACTGGAACTCGCGGGCGTTCCTTCCGCTCGTGGTGAAGATGCAGGCGGAGTTGCCATAGGGATTCGTGTGAATCGTGTCGATGGCCTCCTGGAGCGTACCGGCGCGGAGAACGGACATGACCGGGCCGAATATCTCCTCGCGTCCGATGCCCATGTCGGGTTCGACGTCCTCAAATATCGTCGGGTTGAGAAAGCACGTTTCGGGGTACTCGCCTACCAGGTCGATGGAGCGACCGTCGAGTCGAAGCCGAGCGCCGTCGTCGACCCCCTGCTCGATGTAGCCGAGGACGCGGTCCTTGCCGTCGGGCGACTGCATGGGGCCCATCTGCACCGACTCGTCGAGGCCGTAGCCGACGCGGATGCGGGCACTCGCCTCCGAAAGCTCATCCATGAAGGAGTCGTGGAACGAGTCGTCGCCGACGACGAGGAGATTCGCGCCGGAGAGGCAGCGCTGTCCGGCATTGCCGTAGAAGGAGGTCAGCAACGCGGGGATGGTCGCGCGGGTATTTGCGTCCGGCATGACGACGACGTAGTTCTTCGCGCCGCCCTGGGCGATGGCGCGCTTACCGGCCGCGCCGGCACGCTTGTAGACCTCCCTTGCGACGGGAGTCGAGCCGACGAACGCGACTCCCTCGACGTCCGGGTTCTCGATCAGGGTGTTGGCGGCATCGGTGCCACCGTTGACGACCTGCCAGACGCCGGGCGGGAAATCGGCCTCGTCGACGAGCTCGGCAATCTTCGTCTGGCTTATGGGGTCTCTGGGCGACGGCTTGACGATGACGCAGTTGCCGGTCGCGACGGCGTAGGGTGCGAACCACAGGGGCACCATGAAGGGGAAGTTGAACGGCGCGATTACGGCGAACGTGCCGAGCGGCTGGCGGATGACATACTCGTCGATGCCGCTGGCGATGTCTTCGAGATTGTATCCCATCATCATCGAGGGTATGCCGGAGGCGACCTCCACCTGCTCGATGCCGCGCCTGGTCTCGCCGCGCGACTCGTCGATGGTCTTGCCGTGCTCCAGAGTCTGGACGCGGCTGAG
This sequence comes from Dehalococcoidia bacterium, assembly GCA_963662435.1. Taxonomy (GTDB): domain Bacteria; phylum Chloroflexota; class Dehalococcoidia; order Lucifugimonadales; family VXLM01; genus VXLM01. Next base: position 1,910,257 of record OY759598.1, read on the forward strand.
TTCCTCGAAGTTCTCCTCCATGAGCTCGCGGAGCCGGTGCAGGTAGCGGGCCCGAGTCACGGGAGGAGTTGAGCGCCATTCGGGGAAGACGTCCTTCGCCTCCTGGATCGCGTCGTCGACCTCGTCGTCAGTCGAGGTGGGCACGTGGGCGATGACGCGCTGCCTGGCCGGGTCCATGATGTCGTGGTATTCCCCTTCGGACCGGAGCCACTCCCCGCCGATGTAGTTCTGGACGACGATTGGATCGGTGATCGGCTCTTGCAGGATGGTCATTTGGCCTCCGGGTGGGTGCGAGATCGGGGTAATTGTACTGGTTTTGGGGGCTAGGTGGACAGGGTTGGCGTGGGCACGGTAGATATGCCAATTCGGTCTGAAGCGCCATCCTGTCGATGGGTAGCCATAGTGGATTCCCGCCTTCGGGAAAATGACGGGATGTGCAGATAGACGCGAGGCCGCCTGTAAGCCGGGAATTATGCGGAATAGGGGCGTTCACCCTCACCCCAACCCTCTCCCGCGAACGGGAGAGAGGGTTTCGCATTGGTCTGCTCTATCGGGAGCGACAATCTTCGTTACGGCAGGTAAGACGCAAGGCCGCCTGTAAGCCGAGTTCTGTACCCCGCGCCATATTGGTTTACGCCCGTTAGGGCTTCCTCCCGATGGAGCGCGGTTTGGCGACCATCTATCTAGCCCTCCCGTTACCGAGAGGGTCGAGCAGCCAACCCGGGGACAGGCTGGGCGCCTTGAGTCCCTCTATTTGGCCTTGCACCGGATGGGGTTTACCGTGCCCTCGATGTCACCACCGAGGCGGTGAGCTCTTACCTCGCCATTTCACCCTTATCCCCCAGTGAATGAGGGACGGTATGTTTTCTGTGGCACTTTCCGTCGGGTCGCCCCGCCCCGCCGTTAGCGGGCATCCTGCCCAGTGGTGCTCGGACTTTCCTCCCCGACGAATCGGAGCGGCCGCCCGGCGACCTTGCCGTTCTATTGTACGTGTCTGCCGCGAGTTGTCACTAGTACCAGTTCCCAAGGATCTGGGTCGATTGCTCCAACAACACCCTCACCCTAGCCCTCTCCCGCGAACGGGAGAGGGGGTCTACGTTCACCAGAATGCACCCCCGGCACTGTCATTCTGAGCGGAGCGCAGCGGAGTCGAAGAATCTAAATGTCTGTCCTAGTGTAAAGCAGACTTAGGGGTTACGTGCGCTGTTTTCGCTCTTGGTCACTATAGAAGCACGGCACCAGCTGTCCGGTCTTGCGGTTATGGATTCTAGAATCCTCGCTACACTCGGAATGACAGAGAAACGGGGCCGGATCATAGTTACAAACCATTTTACATACCCATGTCAGCCCGCGAAGGGAGAGGGGATGCTCGCCTTTCGACTTCAGACTTCGACTTCGATTTTGTCGTCCTGGACGATGATTCGTCCGACGTGCTCCCAGAGGAAATCCTTGCGGCGCTCCATGTCGAGGGTGCTCCAGTGGTCGAGCACGTTGATGACGTCGGACGGCTCCACGCTGCGAGATTCGCTCTTCCTTGCAAGGTCGAGAGCGGCGAGGTACTCCCCCACTTCCCTGGTGCCAATCTCGTTCTTGGCGGCGCGTCTCATGGAGCGCTTGAAGAGGCGCTCGGCATTCTTTACGCGTTCGCGCCGGAGGGCTGCGACGTCGCGCGTACGATCGGCCTCGCCCTCGTCACTCAGGACTCCGGCGGCCTTTGCCAGCACGGTATATTTGACCTGCGTGAGGGCCTCGCGTTCGAGTTGGTCTTCCTTCCATGTGTGGTAGTCACAAGTGCTCTGGTTGTTCTTGGACTGGCACTGGTAATATCGGTATACGCCGGTGACTCGCCGGTTGTCGGTCTTGCGGCGCCAGGACTGGCGGCGGGTGACGCCCATCATCTTGTTGCCGCAGTAGCCGCAGTAGACAAACCCGGAGAGAAGGAACGGCTCGGGCTGAATTATCCTGCCGGTTGGTCGGCGAGACTTGAGGCGTTCGGCGGCCTCATTGAAGACATCCCTGGGGATGATGGCCTCGTGCATGCCGGGACGGCGGATGCCGAAGCGTTCGTATGTGCCGATGTAGGACCGGTTGCGAATGATGTCGCGAATGCTGACGACGTTCCAACTCCCACCTCGACGGGTCTTGATGCTGCGCTCGTTCAGCTCCTGCGCGATGAGGCGGAACCCCATATCCTCCTGCGTGTACAGGCGAAAGATGAGCTCGACCACCTTGGCCTCTTCCGGCACGATTTCGAGATTCCCATTCTCCCCGGCGCGGTAACCATAGAGGACACGTCCGAGGACATTCCCCTCCAACGCGCGGGCCTCCATGGCCTCCTTGATACGGCGTGCCCTCGTGACGGAGACTCCGGCAATGCCGGGGGTGTTGAAGACGTTTTGAAACGGGTCGGGATACTCGTCGTCCCAGCACCTGATATCCGCATCGTGTCTATTGAGTTCAATGATCGACCGGGCGACCGATTCCAGGTCGGTCCCCAGGTGGGTGGAGTCGGGCACCGTGACGAGAAACTCGCTATCGGACGACTCGAGAAATGACACCAATCGCTGAAATGCGTCATCCGGAACGCCGACCTCAGGTCCCTCCGTGAAGAAGACCTGGTACGTCTGGTGCATGTTGTAGGTGCAGAAGCGCTTGAAGTCACGCTGCATGGTATCCAGCGCGACGGGCGTTGGGTCGGGCAGCTTGAAGTATGCGATGGCTCTCAATGGACCATCCTCAGACGAGATAGAGGATGCGGTGGCACGAACCGCACTGCATCGGCGTGTCAGTCGACCGGATGCGTTGATGTTCAGACGTGCTGAGGGCCATTCGGCATGCCGAGCACATCCCCCGTTCGACTCTGGCAATGGCGGTGCCGCCCCTGTTCGATCGCAAGGTGTCGTACCGATGGAGGGAGGGCGGCGGAACGGAATCCCTCATATCTTCGCGGCGAAGCATCAACTCATCGAGGGACGACCGCAGTTCTTCTACCTTTATCGAGAGGGTCTCGACAGCCGCCGCACGCTGTTCCTCCAACCGGCGGACGACCTCTCGGCCCTTTTCCAGGGTGCCGTCCACTTCGTCCATCGAGACCATGACCTCCAGCAGGCGGTCTTCGTTCTCGGCGATATCCTTCTCCGTGGAGGCGCGCTCGTCTTCGGCGGCCTCCATTTCCTTGACACTGGTGATTGCGCCGCTATACATCCGCTCCTGGGTGCGACCGAGCCGAGTCTGAAGGTCCTCAATGGCGCGGTCGAGAGACCTGCGGTTGGCGGCAAGCCGGTCGGCATGTGACTCCAAGGCGGCGACTCGCCTTCGCGCCTCCGCCACCACGGAATCGTCCGCCAGTTCCGTTTCCGTGGCGGCAAGCGACTCCTTCAGTTCATCGATCTGAATGTCGAGTTCCTGGAGTTCGTAGAGTTGTTGAAGCTCAGACATAAGGGATTATTTCAATGCAAACTCTAGTGTCTTTAGACCACCCTTCGACAGGCTCAGGGCGAACGTGGCTCCTGCTCCCACGCGAACTTGGCCCTTGCTCCCGCTTCTCGAGGGGAACCATCGAAATCTTGCTTAGAAATGCCGGGCCTTGAGACAACCGATCAAGGATAGGGCCAATCCGCAGTTCGCAACGGCCTCTTCTTTGTAGTATATCGCGCACCGGGGCAATTGCCTATCGGAGCACACGTGACGAAACTGTTAAGAGTTGAATCGCGACGACCCCCTCTCTGTATCTCTCCCCCGGCGGGCGAGATATTGTAGATTCTTCGTCGCTGCGCTCCTCAGAATGACGGTGAGAGAGCAATACGTACAATCTCACGAAGTCTGAACAGTTGCCACCTGACAAATTTGCAAATGCCCGCAAACGTTAACAATCCGTTAGAATAGCACCGTCGTATTCGCGCTTGGCACAATCGATAATGAATGCGATGAAGGCTGGCAAGTGATAATTCACACGAGAACGAAGACCAAGGTCGTCTGCACCCTGGGTCCTTCAACGTCCTCTGCCAGGAGGATTCGAAGCCTGGTTGAAGAGGGTATGAGCGTGGCCCGTCTGAACATGTCGCACGGCACTCCGGAGGAGCACGCCGAGCGAATAGGGATGGTGCGCGAGGCGGCCGAGGAGACCGGCATTCCCGCCGCCGTGATGGTCGACGTACCGGGGCCGAAGTATCGAACCGGCCCGATGGAAACTGAAACCCTGCGCCTCGAACCGGGACTGGAATTCACCCTGACCAGCCGGGACATCGTCGGCGACAGGCACATCGTATCGGTCTCACCGCCCGGCATCCATAGAGACGCCAAGCTCGACGCGCCCCTGCTGCTCGATGACGGGTTGATGGAGCTGGCCGTGCACGGCATTGACGGCATGGACGTTCACTGCAGGGTCGTTCGGGGCGGCCAGCTGACGGAGAAGCGCGGCGTGACCGTGCCCGGCAGGGACCCAACGCAGGAATTCCCCAGCGAGCAGGCGAAGGTGGCACTGAAGTTCGCAGCGGAGCAGAAGGCCGACTTCGTTGCACTCTCAATGGTGTCGTCCGCGGATGCCGTCCAGACCGCACGAGAATTGCTCAGCGAATACGGCCACGATCCCTTCATCGTCTCCAAGATCGAACTGGCAGGGGCGGTCAGGAACTTCTCGGATATCCTCGACGCGAGCGATGGGATCATGGTGGCGCGAGGCGACATGGGCGTGGAGCTGCCGCTAGCCGAGGTGCCGATGATCCAGAAGAGGCTGATCCGCGAGTGCAACGAACGAGGGAAGCCCGTCATCACGGCGACCCAGATGCTGGAGTCGATGGTCACGTCACCGGTGCCCACCCGTGCGGAGGTGACGGACATCGCCAATGCCATATTCGACGGCACTGACGCGATCATGCTGTCCGGCGAGACTGCAACCGGCGACCATCCCGTTGAGGCGGTCCGCTTCATGGCGGAGGCGGCGATGTACGCCGAGGCGTATCTTCCCTACGACCGGCTGCTCGAGGAACGCAGCGGTCATGCGGAGAACAAGGTAGATGACGCTATCGCCTACAACGCCTGTCACACCGCGCAGCAACTCAGTTCCAAGCTCATCGTCGCGTTTACGGAATCGGGCTCGACGGCCGGGAGAGTCTCCAAGTACCGTCCGCAGGCCCACATCATAGCCCTGACGTCGACCGAACGAGTGCAGAGAAGGCTCCTCCTGACGTGGGGCGCGACCCCGTACGTTGAGCCGTCATTCGACCAAGTTGACCGCTTCTTTGATTTGGCCGAACAGTACGCAAAGGAGGCGGCGGGGCTCAGGAATGGTCAGCCTGTCGTACTGGTGGCGGGACTGCCGATAGGCGTCTCCGGCGGTACGAACCTGCTGCGGGTACTTACAGTGAACTAAGCGGGCCGCTTGCGTTCGGCGGTAAGCTCTCTGAACGCACCCGTTCACTCCCGTATCAGGTATGAGGCAGATTCTGAGCCTGTCGCAGGGCGCATGCGCCTTCATGGTTCGACAAGCTCACCACGAACAGAGTCAACCGCCGATTCGGCACGTCCTATTAGCTGCGGCGTACGACCACGTAGTCGACGAGGGCCTCGAGCGAGTCGCGGGAGCGATTCTTCGGCAGGTCGCTGATGGCATCGAGGGCGGAACGGCAGTAGTCCTCTGCAACGGCGTAGGAGTCGGTGATGATCCTGTCGTCGCTGATCACTTCAATGGCCGACTCCAACAGGGCCCCATCCTGGGGTTCGGCAAAGTAGTCTCGAATGGCGGTGGAGTCCGGCCATCTCTCCAGGGCAAGAATCATCGGAAGGGTCAGAACACCGTGCCGGAGATCGTTGCCGACCGGCTTGCCGATCTCGTCGGTCGAGCCCTCTACATCGAGAATGTCGTCGACGATCTGGAACGCCATGCCGAGCGAGTAGCCGTAGTCCCGCAGCTTCTTCGCCGTCAATTCCGACGCGTCGCTGAGGACGGCTCCGGACTCGGTCGCCGTGGTGAACAGTGAGGCAGTCTTCTCGTATATGCGGGTGAAGTATTGCTCGCGCGACTGGGAGGCATCGTATCTGACGACCATCTCATCCATCTCGCCGCTGGAAAGCTCCTTGATCGTCTCGGCAAACCGTCGAATGACGCTGATATTCCCGGTATCGCAAACGTAGGTCGCCGACGCGGCGAACAGGTAGTCGCCGAGCACGACGGCGGCATTGCCTCCCCAGATCTTGCTGACGGTGGCGCGACCGCGACGGACCTCGGACTGGTCGACGGTGTCGTCGTGGATCAGGGAGGCGATGTGCAGAAGCTCGACGGCGGTCGCCATCGTCTCAGCACGCTCGCCGTCATTCGGGTGAAATCCGGCAGAGAGGAGCGTCAGGGTTGGTCGGATGCGCTTTCCCTTGGTCTCCAGCGCATGATCGAGCAGCTGTGCGAGGAATGGCGACCTGTGGTTGACCATGTCGCGCAGGGATACCTTGACACGTTCGAGTCCGTCGACAACCGGAGCATGGATGTATGCGAGCGCGTCGCTCGGCGAATCGAATCCGTTCACGCTTTGTATCGCACCGCTAGACTTTGTTGACATACTTGACGTTCTCTCTCAGCTAATCGAGCCAGAGTGTGGAAGGGAGACACTCTGATGAATTGGGACTATCGCCCTCACCCCAGCCCTCTCCCACTACTGGAAAGGGGGCTGCGCCGGGGGCGCGTTCGTACAGGGTACGGGGCCGACGTACGGTCGGGGGACGATGGGCGCTCACCTCTGTTGGCCCAGACGTTCGGTCTCCTGCTCCGCGATGGACTCATCGAGCTTCTGGAACAGGGGAGCCGGCTTCTCAAGGCGCCGGCCGGATTCGAGGTCGGTTGGAGACCATTCCCAGCCCTCATCGACCACCGACCCAGGTAATCCCAACATGGTATGCAGCTTCTCGCAACTGAACGGCAGGAAGGGATAGAGCGCTTTCTTAAGGCAGTTTATGACGGTCAAGGCCGTCCACAGCGTGGTTGCGGTCGCGATCCTGTCGGTCTTGGCCGTCTGCCACGGGGCCTTCCGGTCGAGGTAGCGGTTCGCGGCCTGGGCAAGCGCCATCGCGCTATCGGTGAGCGCGGCCCGGAACTTGCACAGGGCGATGTTCTCCCCCACCTCGCCGAAGCGACGCTCGGCCTCCTCCAACAGCGCGCGGGAATCGTCGTCGAGCTGTCCCGGCGTTGGGACGGCGCCGTCGAAGTTGCGGTAGGACATCGTGAGGACGCGATGCACGAGGTTGCCGAATGTGGCGACCAGTTCATCGTTGTTTCGCCGGACATACTCGGCCCATGAGAAGTCGGAATCGCTCGTCTCCGGCATGCCCGCGGCAATGACATACCGCAGCGGGTCGGGATCGTACCGGTCGAGGTAGTCGGGCAGCCAGATGGCCCACGAGCGGCTGGTCGAGAGTTTCATACCCTCAAGGTTCATGTACTCGTTTGCGGGAACGTCGTAGGGTAGGTTGAGCCCGCCGTACCCGAGGAGCATGGAGGGCCAAATGACTGTATGAAAGGGGATGTTGTCCTTGCCCATGAAGTAGTAGGAGCGGGCGTCGTCACCCTGCCAGAAGTCCTTCCAGCGGTCGGGTTCGCCGCGCAGGGCGGCCCATTCCTTGGAGGCGGAGAGGTACCCGATCACCGCCTCGAACCACACGTAGATGCGCTTTTTTTCGTAGCCGTCCAGGGGGACGGGAATGCCCCACTCGATGTCGCGGGTGATTGGCCGGTCCTGGAGGCCACCTTCGAGGTAGCCGATGGAGAAGTTCTTGACGCTGGGACGCCAGTGATCCTGCGGTCGTATCCAATCGAGCAACTCGTCCTCGAAAGCGGTGAGCTTGAGGAAGAAGTGTTCGGTCTCCCTGAAGACGGGAGTGTCTCCGCTCAGGCGGCTGCGGATGTCGATGAGTTCCTGCGCGTCGAGGGTGCGGCCGCAGTTGTCGCACTGGTCGCCGCGTGCACCGTCGAAATCGCAGTGAGGACAGGTGCCCTCGACGTAGCGGTCGGCAAGGAACCGTCCATCGACCTCGCTGTACGGCTGGAGCATCGTCTGAATGTAGAGGTAGTCGTTCTCGTAGAGACGCGTGAAGATGTCCTGCGAGACCTCGGAGTGGTTTTCGGTGTGGGTGGACGTAAACAGATCGAAGCTGATGCCAAGCCTGTCCCAACAGTCGAGGAACTCGGCGTGGTACTGGCTGAATACCTCTTCCGGCGTGATGCCGCGCTTTTCGGCCTCGAGCGTAACTGGCGTACCATGCGAGTCGCTGCCGGAGACCATGAGGACATCGTTGCCCTTGAGGCGGTGATAACGGGCGAAGATATCGGCAGGGACGTATGCGCCTGCCGCATGGCCTATATGTATGGAGCCGTTGGCGTACGGCCATGCAACGGCGACGAGGATGCGATCGGACATTGACAGCTCAGCAGGAATGACTGCATCAATGGTACCACAACCACCCTGCCCGCTCCCCTATACCACGCACCTCGCGGCGAGTGGTCACGCACCGGTCCGAGAGCCGCCTTCCCTGACTTCCAACCATAGACGATAGAGGTCGTTCTTGGAGATACCGGTCAGTGACGCCGCCGCGATGGCGTCCTTCGACTTGCTTCCGCGCCTGGACTCCTCCGCGAGTATCTCGCGGGCCTGATCGATTGCCGCCTCATCGGTGTCATGGACATCGTCCGCCGGCTGAACTATTAGGGTGACTTCGCCCTTCGGGTCGGAGAATCGTTCCAGGGCGGCTACGACAGTGGCACGGAAGACCTCTTCATGCACTTTCGTCAGTTCCCGGCATACGACGACTCTTCTATCGCCGAGAACGGCGTGAATATCGTTCAGGGTGTCTATGAGGCGGTGCGGAGCCTCGAAGGCGATCCATGCTCGCGGTTCATCGACTAAGGACTCCAGTAATTTGCGTCTCTGTCCCCCGCGTCGCGGGAGGAAGCCGAGGTAGAGGAATTGGTCGATCTCTAGTCCCGCCACGCTCAGGGCGGCTGTCAGGGCGGACGGGCCGGGGAGTGGGACGACAGCGTGGCCCGCTTCTTCGGCGGCGGCGGCGAGTTCAGCGCCGGGATCGTTGATCGCGGGAGTACCGGCGTCGGACACGAGGGCAACGTCCCCCTGCGCGAGTGCGTCCAGGATGGCGGGCAGCTTGGATAGCCGGTTGTGGTCGTGGTAGCTGGTGCTTGGTGTGTCGATGTCGTAATGGGAGAGGAGCTTTCTCGTGGTGCGGGTGTCCTCCGCGGCGATGAGCGAGACCTCGCCCAGCACGCGGAGGGCGCGCAGGGTGATGTCCTCCAGATTGCCGATGGGTGTGGCTACGATGTAGAGCGTTGACACGATACCGTCCTACGGCTTACCGTTCCCCACAATTCGTCCGTACATGCGGGAGCATAGAATGACCGACCTGACACTCGACCACGTCCTCATTGCCGTTCGAGACCTCGATGCCGCTAAGGATACCTTCGAGAGGCTGGGATTCAAAGTGACGCCGGAGGGACGGCACCCCGGACGGGGGACGAGCAACCGTCTCGTCGTGTTCGGGGGAGAGTACCTCGAGCTCATCTCGGTACATGACCCGGATGGAGACCTGTTCCGTCCGAACCTTCCCTCGTTCCTGGACGAACGCGAGGGTCTGTTCATCTTCGCCATGGGAACTTCTGACGTGTTTGAGCGGACGCAGAGCGTCAGGGCGGCTGGAGTCCTGATAACCGATCCGGTAAAGGGCTCGCGCCAGGCGGCGGACGGATCGACGGCGTATTCGTGGACGCAGGCGGAGATCGATCCGGAGGCGATGCCGGGAAGCCAGACCTTCTTCATCCAGCATGACCACACCATCGAGGAGCGATACAACGATCCGCCCGACCCCATCAACCATCCGAACGGCGTTACCGGGGTAGCCTCGTTGTCGCTGGCGGTTGCGGACGCGAATGGCGCGGCGCAGCGTTGGAAGGACGTCTTCGGGATGGAGGGGGCATCAGACGTCGGTTCCGGTCGCGCCGCGTGTGTAAGATTGGGGTTCGACAACTGCTCGCTGGACTTTTGCCAGGGCGACGACGGCGACGGGATTGCAGGGTTTGTCGAGAGGTGGGGCGAAGGGCCGTACGAAATCGTGTTTTCCAGCGAGGACCTGGACGCTACCGAATCGCTGCTCAAGGAGAATGGAGTAGAGGGCTTGGAGCGCATCGGCGACAGCCTGGCCGTGCCGCCGGAGTCGGCGCAGGGTGTGAGGATGTCGTTCGTGCAGGGGTAGGGGGCCTTTAGTTGAACTCCGTTCACCCTGAACGTGTCGAAGGGTCGTGGCGCCGTTCATGGTTCGACAAGCTCACCACGAACGGCCTCCCGTAACTAAGGAAAACACCCTCACGGAGCCTATTTCCGGGAAATGACGTTCCCGTCGCGCTGCCAGTTCCTGGCAAGCTGAGGCATGGCGTCGAGGAGGTGTTGGAGATTCTTATGCTCCGAGTCGCTGAGCTTGGATGCACCCAGGACTTTCGCGGCGTCTCCGGCGGCGACGGCGCCTGGCATGGATTTTCCACTCGAAGGAGCGCGCTTCGACCACGCGGCATCGATTCTCTCAGCCTCCGAAGGACTCTCCTGGGCAGCTTTGTCCTGACCGCCTCGGCGAAGTTCAATGACCACGTCGCCCTGGCCCTGGTCGGATGGACGGGTGACCCTGACCTCTGGTGAAGCCTCGAGGAAGGCCTTGAAGCTGTTGTAGTTGCGGTCTCGGAAGTCGAATCCGGGATCGAGGCGCTGCATGGTCGCGTGGAGGCGGCTGCCGGTAACCCTGCCGTCGGCGTCCATGCTCGCACGGACGGCTCTGACCAACAGGCTGCCGCGAGGTCGTTTCTTGGGCTGGGGCTCGGTTACTTCATCCTTTTCTTGCTGCTGGTCGAGGTAGTAGTACCGGTCGCACGCCTTGACGAGCGTGGCGGACGTGGACTTCCGACGACCCGCGCCGATCACCATCTTGCCGGAAGAGCGGAGCTTGTTGACCAAGGGGAGAAAGTCGGCATCGCCGGAGACGATGACGAAGGTATCTACAGGTGAAGAGTAGAGGAGGTCGATCGCGTCTATGGCCATTCGAATGTCGCTGGCGTTCTTGCCGGAGCTCGATGCCTGAAAGACGTGTACGGGCTCGATGCCGAACTCCAGGAGCTGGTCGCGCACATTGCCGCCCTTCGACCAGTCGGAGTAGGCGCGGCGTATGAGGATGCGTCCAAGATTGGAGATCCGGTCGAACAGCCACTCGACCGATCCCACGCTGACGTTTTCGTCGTCGATGAGGACGGCGACCTGGCGATCACCGGATGACTGGCCCATAACCATGGCTATCTTACTCCCTGTTCTACCGGCATCTTCTGGCCGGATAGCACTTCATTCTCCGGTAGCTTCATCATGAGCCTGTTGCGACACTTCAGGGTGGCAGGGTGCACGAGATCGCCTCGCTCCACTCGGCGGACGATGTGCCGGTTGAGGAATTCCAGCAGGGCCATGTCCATGTCAACATTCGCGAGCTGGAGCACCTCGGCGAGGTCCGGTCTGCGCATCACCTTGTACGGTTCCAGCTTGTCCGCGAGGAAGACGACCTTCGACACCTTCCTCATCTTGGCTTTGCCGGTCGTGTGGCACCGAACCGCTTCAATGACCTTCGAGTTTGAGATCTCTCCGTCGCGCTCCAACCACCTCGCGGCGACGGGGCCGTGGAGCATGATGGGAACTCGTTGCTCGATGGTGCCGATGGGGATGTCCAGGCGGGCAGCCTCTTTCAGAAGCGCCTTAGGCCTCATGTGACGGGCAAGATCGTGGCACGCAGCGCCAAGCTCGGATGCGTCCGCGTTTACGCCGTGTCGATCGGCCAATTCACGGGCCAGCTTCCGCGTTCGCAAGAGATGGTCGGCAATCCCCTTAGGAAGCGCGGCGGTACGTTTGGAAACTCTGGGTGGGAGCGTTTTCAAGAAGCCCCCTACCCCATTCCCAAGCCGCGGAGGTGTGTGCCTCCCAGGACGTGCATGTGGAGATGGGGGACTTCCTGTCCGCCCTCCTCACCCTGGTTGACTATCAGCCGATAGCCGCTCTCGGCTATTCCTTCGCTCCTCGCGGCTTCCCTGGCCGCTGAGAACATTGACGATACTATCGAGAGGTCGTCGGGGCCAAGCTCCGCGACCTTCTCAACATGACGTGTTGGTATGACGAGCAGGTGTACCGGGGCGCGGGGCGCGATGTCCCTGATGACAAAGGCGCCGTCGTCACGGTAGACGAAGTCTCCCGGTATGTCCCCGGCGTTGATCTTACAGAATATGCAGTCACCCATAGTCCACACTCATTCTCACGATCCCCGGTCATCGCCCGACAAAGTGTATGAACGGTTCCAGCACGATCATCGGCAGCAGTGCAATGGCGATGATTACGGTCACTCGATTGTACGACATCCTACCGAACGCGATGTGAGTTGAAAGCGTCATGGCAGCAAACATCCATCCGGTGGACAGGAACAGGACGAGCCACCACAGGGGACCGGGCAGTGTTATCAGTTCGGGTGCGAGGAAGATCTGAACTATGCGAGGGGCCATGGCGAAGCCGATTCCTCGCGCAAGTGGCGCGAATGCAGCCGGTGCTGAGTCCTTTGTGCTGAGCAGCGTCGTTCCCAGCCAGTAAATGACGAACGCCGCGACAATCCACCAAATGAGGTACCCAATGGGTATGAAGAAGGTGGTCAGCAGTCCGCCAGGAGCGCGGTTGGCCACCGCGAGGGAGGAAACAAATACGACTATTGCGGCCTGGTAATTTGCCCCCTGGTCAGCATGTATCTCGGCGATGATCTGAGGGTTGAGCCTCAGTACGCCGACGACGCGCCAATAGAAGGTCTTTAGTTTGTTCCACATCTCAGGCCGCTGCGAACACAGTCCGCCGGTCCGTGTTGAAGGGATTGGCGGCTATCGCCACTTAAGCAACTCGATACGAGAGCCCTCGGGGGCCTTGATAAAAGCTATTACGGGACCGCCCGGAACGTCGACTGGGCCTTCCATGAGCTCTGCTCCCAACCCTCGCAGCCTCTCCACCTCGGCGGCCACGTCGTCCACCGCAATGCCGAAGTGCTCCAGTCCATAGTGGGCGCTCGGGTCGCTCGGCCCCATCTTCTCTTCGTTTCGCGCGCTGGAGATGTTCACGACGACGCCGTCCTCGGTCTCGCAACGGATGAACCTATCGCCCCACGGGCGCACCATGTCGCTCGTGATCTTGAAGTTGAATGCCTTGACGTACCAGTCCGCAGCCACCCCCGGATCGCACGACTTTAGATGTACATGGTCAAACTTATAGCCCATAGCTAAGAAATCCCCCTTCTATAGCTACATTGATTTTGACGTTCAGCCTATGGGATACACCCTTGGGTGTCAAGCAAGTGGGAGGGTGGGAGCCCGTTGCCGAAATGCCTGTGAAACAGTTCCCCGGTGTAGGTTGTCCTGAATACGGGAATGGCGATGGGTAGCAGCGTAGGAGATGGCTCAATGCATCGAATCTGGATTCCGGCCTGCGCCCGAATGACGAGATGCGTGTTGGCCGGTTGAGGGCAAGCCTACTGCTCCCTGTCGCAAGGCGACCCTCAACTGATACAGTCTCGACAGACATTGCTAAGCAGGAATCAACTCACGGGGGACGTAGGACCATGAGGAAGCAGCGTACGATCTATTTCAACGACGCGCGGCATTTCTACCTGTTCGTGTTCGAGCCGCCTATGCGGATGGAAGACCTGTGGCGGCCCGTGGACGAGGTGGCGGGCACGGGCGTGGACACGCTGGTGTACGGGGTTGCGCGGGCGGACGGGCTGTTCTATCCGTCGAAGGCGGGCAAGTCGTTCCGCAGCGACGTGGACGAGATCGACAGCGCGATCTATTGGAAGGTGAGGCACAACATCCTGTCGCTGCAGGAGGGGGGCGTGGACATTATGCAGGCGCTTGCGGACCGCGCTCACGACCGTGGCATGGAGTTCTTCGCAAGCTTCAGGATGGGGACGTATGAGGGCGTGGGCAGCCCGGAGGCAGACCCGGCAGAGGGAGGAAGGGGTCTGGCCGACGCTGGGGCACGGGAGAACCAGCTCAGGGTCTTCGAGGAGATCGCCACACAGTACGACCTCAATGGCATCGAACTCGATTTCGGGGCAAGTCCGGGCGGGATGCCTCCCGTGCTGCTAGACGAGGACGTCGCGGAGTATACGCCGGTCCTGACCGAGCACGTGCGGCGCATCTCCGAAGTGACGCGGGACGCAGGGATGCAGTTGGGGATGCGTGTCCCCTGTATCGAGGAAGTCTGCGAAGCGCAGGGATTCGACGTGCGTTCGTGGCTCAAGGAAGGGCTTGTCGACTACCTCACGCCGATGATGTATGCGAACCTGCGGCTCGACTCGCAAATGCCAGTGGAGTGGGCGATTGAAGCGGCGCACGAGGTGGATGTGTCGGTGTACGGGATGCTTCAGCCGTTCGTCGAAGTCGGTTATCCGGGACATGGGTACGACGAGCACTACACACCGGAGATGATGCGCGCCGCCGTCTCCAACTATCTCGCGAAGGGGACCGACGGGGTGTACGCGTGGTTCCTCGACTGGCCGCTGGGAGCGACCGAACGGGACATGCTCACGGAGATGGCCAACGCCGACCTGATGACGGAATCCACCAAGCAGTATCGCCTGTCCCGCCGCACGGAGCCGGCGGCCGGGTTGGGCTACGACACCACCCTGCCGTTGGAGATTCCGCAGCCGGAGCCGAAGCGAAGATTCGGCATACCGGTCTTCATCGCGGACGATATCGAAGGCAAGGCCGACCGCATCAAGCGCCTGACGCTGCGGATGCGAGTCAACAATACCGTGACGGCGGACAGGATATCGGTCTGGCTGAACGGAGCGTCGCTTGAGAACGAGACGTTGACCAGGGAACCGGGAGCGTACGTCCGCATCCCCGTCTCACCCCACCGCATCGAGCACTACAGCGCCCAGTGGATAGAGATCGAACTTTCGTCAGTGCGCCCGAAGCAGGGCGACAACGTTGTGGAAGTGTCGCTGGACGGGAGGCCGCCGGGATTGGGTGGCGGGATAGCGATCGACGATCTGGAGATCGTGGTCGAGTACGGCGTGTATGAGGCTGGATAAGATAAGATATAGACAGTTGGCCGACGGGAGAATCATCATGGTGACAGATCGTATAGAAGTCGATCCGAACGTAATGTTGGGAAAGCCCGTTGTGAGGGGAACCCGCATACCCGTCGAGCTTATTCTGCGAAAACTAAGCGAAGGCGCGTCGATGAGCGACTTACTCGACGCTTATCCTCGTATGACTGTTGAGGATATCCACGCGTGTATCGGCTACGCAGCCGACATGGTGGCACACGAAGAAACCGTACTTACTGAACGTGCCTAGCACCTGCCTGATGAATTTAGCGAAGTGAAGTTTCTCGCCGATGAGAGTTGCGATTACGCCGCCGTACGTGCACTTACCGAGCTAGGACACGAGGTTCTGGCAATTGCCGACTTGTCATCAGGGGCCGATGATGAGTCCGTAATAGGTCTTGCATTGGAAGAGAGATGCGTCCTTCTGACCGAGGACAAGGACTTTGGGCAGTTCGTGTACGCTAGTGGGATGGAATCGGTCGGCGTCATTCTTCTGCGATTTCCAGCCGGTGTACGCTCCGGGCTTGGTGAGGCCGTAGCCGAATTGGTGAATCGAGAATGTCTAGACCTGATAGGACGATTCGCAGTACTGCAACCCGGAAGGGTTCGTATAAGCTTCACACCGCATAGCTGACTTCCTACGTGCCGAGACGCTAACGCCCGGTACGAATTCTACGTCGCCTGCTTCTGCCCCCGCGTGAACCTTGCGATCTCCTTGGCGTAGGCCTCGCGGCCCAGCACCTCTTTCTTGTTGTACATCCGGCTGGGGTTGGGAAAGAGTCGCAGGCTTCGGTCTTCCAACGGCAGCTTTACGGGCGCGTGACCTCTCCGATGCGACTCGCGGATGGCGATGGCCATTTCGAGCACCTTGCGTCCGTTGTCGCCGTTCCCCCTGGGTTCGATGTCGTGGTCAAGTGCGTCGATCATAGACTGCACGGTGGCGCGCTGGCGATTGCCCGGGTCCTCCCATCCCTCTTCGTCAATCTGGCCGAAGTTGGCGTGGACGCCCACATCGTCGGAGAAGGGACTGGCGACCTCCGTTGCGTTTATGAGCGTCGGGCGGGACTCGTCCTGGTCGTGGGTGTACATGCGGACGGTCATGTTGTCGCTGGTGAATCGACCTCGGTCGCAGAGCACCTCGAAACCGTAGCGGGCTGTGGTGCGGCGGTGGATGAACGCCTCGACTCCGTTGGTGAACCGGATATAGCCCGCTCCTCCCTGGTCGTACTCGCTCCAAGGGTCGCTGGCCACCCATCCCGTAATCCAGTCGACGTCGGCATGGTCCGCGAAGAGTCGGATGAGTCCGAATACCTGGCAACCGCCCCCGGAAAGTTGCGTCCCGCTCCCCTGGTAGAAGTTGATGCTTCGCACTGCACCGACCTCTCCCGCGGCTATCCTGTCCTTCGCCTCCCAGTAGTAGTGGTGGTTGCGTTCGAGATCGCCGCAGCCGAATTTGATTCCACGCTCCCTGCACGCAGCGACCATCTCGTCGGCATCGGAGAGACGCGCTGCCAGGGGCTTCTCGGTGCAGATGGCGGGCACGTTGTGGCGTACGGCACCCAGCACGACCTCCCGGTTGGAGATGACGGGCAGGACGGCCAGCACGATGTCGACGTTCTCCTTGCGGAGCATCTCGTTGTAGTCGGTATAGGCGGGTACACCGAAGCGCCGGCTGAAGAGGGCGAGGTTTTCGGGATCGGGGTCGGAAGCCGCGACGACGACACTTCGGGAATTGAGGTTGTAGGCGCGGGCGTGCTCCGTCCCCTTCCTCCCGCAGCCGATGGCGGCGACTCGGTACACCTTGTCGGTCATGAAGCTGCCTCCTGCCGGCACAGTCTACGTGACATAGGCGAAAAGCGCATCACGAGAGGGCAGGCGGGACGAGCGAAATCGTGCTGACCTTGCGGATGTTACCCTGTTCTCGCTCAGGGAGCTGTCTGGGTTCCGGCCGTCGCCGGAAAGACGGCGTGGGGGCACCCTTCGACATGCTCAGGGTGAACGGGTCTTGGATCGCGGGAATGACGGTGAGGAACCAGGATGCTGGCTAGGTTAAGTCAGGAAGGTAAATGAAGAAGTCAAACGTAAACCCGGTCGTCGGGCGAACTCTTCAGCAGGCCGTCGTTGATGAGAGCATCGAGGACTTCCTCGGGGAGGTATGAACTGTCCTCCGCCGAAAGTCGTCCTGCGAGGAAACCCTCGAGTTCGGCCCGAGACAAAGAGGTATCCTCCTGTGCGAGGACGTGACGGAGCGCCTGGGTCCGGTAGGAGCGGAACGAGCCTTCGAAGGCGCTCTGGCGAGAGTGGTGTCTGCTGCGACGGTTGATGGTGCGGTCGCGGATCTCGACTGCGCCGTAGTCGAACAGGGCGTAACCCCACTCCCGGGGGTCATCGAGCCAAACGGCCCTGCGGGCGATATCCATGACGAGGCCGTCGGGTACGTCCTCCTCACCGGGGAAGAAGAAGAAGAGGTAGACACGCCGGATGTTGGTGTCAAGGAACGGCTCGGCGCTGCCAAACGCGAAGCAGGCGACGGCCCCTGCCGTGTAGGGTCCAATACCAGGAAGGGCACGAAGCGTGGCTGGATCCTGGGGGAACACTCCGCCGAACTCGTGAACGATCATGCGGGCGGCGTCACGGAGTCGGAGTGCGCGGTTCCAGTAGCCGAGGCCCTGCCACATACGGAGCAGTCGAGCCTGCGAGGCATCGGCGAGGGCTTCGAGACTGGGAAACTCATGGAGGAATTCCTCGTATTTTGGGAGAACGCGGGCGACCTGCGTCTGCTGGAGCATCACCTCGGATACGAGGATCCTGTACGGATCGCGAGTGTCCCGCCATGGCATCTCGCGGCGATTTTGACGTCCCCAATCGAGGATCAGGCGCTGGAATAGGGGGATGTCCATGGTGATTACACCCTATAGGCTAGGCCGAAGTGGTTGCAACGCCTTCCAAAGGGCAGGTTTGAATGTCGCTCGACTCTCACACCTCTGGATACCGGCCATCGCCGGTATGTCGACTGGGTCAGCTTATGTTCAGGGCATTAGGAAATGCCGATTGGAGAGCTCCCTAACAATCGTGTATGAACGCGGAGTATAATCCGAGCATACCTATCGTAGGTGGGAATTCATGACAGGAAACTTCGCTCACCCCGACACGCCGTTCCCCATCGGTGTCGAGTACTATCGCGGCGGGGCTCCGAAGCCGGAGTGCTGGGACGACGATTTTGCCAACATCCGAGCGGCGGGCTTCCGTATCGTTCGGAGCGCGTCGTACTGGAACTGGATGGAGCCGTCGCGGGACGTCTACCACCTCGACGACTACGACGTAATGTTCGATCTGGCGGCCAAGCATGGGCTGTCGATGTGGCTGGACGTGATGCTGGCGACGCATGGCGCGGCGCCGGAGTGGATGACGAGAGACTACCCCGACTTTCGCGTGGTGAATCACTGGGGCCATACGTACTACTCGAACTCGCATCCGGCGTATCCGCAGGGCGGAATGATCCACTGCTACGACCATCCCGTATGGCGCGAGCGCGGGGGCAAGCTGCTGAGACACGTGGTGGAGCGGTACAAGGACCATCCGGCCACCTTCGTATGGGGCATATGGGACGGGATCGCTCTCTCCTCTGCATGGGTCGACCAGGACGACGGGTATCCCTGCTACTGCGAGCATTCCATCGCCCGGTACATGGCCTGGCTAGAGAGAAATTTCACACTGGAAGAGTTCAACGAAAGGACGCTGAGGCGATACAGGCATTGGGAGGATGTCGAGCCTCCGCGCTCCGACAACAACGTCCTCGAAATGCTGCTGTTCAAGCAGTTCAACTACGAAAACCTCGCAGGTCACCTGCAGTGGATGATCGGCGAGGTGCGCAAGATCGACACTGTGCATGAAACGAGAACGCACGGCGGTTGGATGCCCCGTCCGTGGGACGAGACATGCGCGCGCTACGCCGACTCGTGGGGGATGTCTATGCCCTCGAACACCCTGCTCACCGGCGAGGACCCGTACAAGATCGCCGAGCGGGCCTTCGCGTTCGACTGGTCGCGGTCGATAGGCAAGGGCGGTCGCTGGTGGAATGAGGAGATCTACTCCGGCATGGCGAAGGGCGGGGTTACATGGAAGAAGCAGACCGACCCGCGTGAGCTGACGACCCTGCTCTGGATGACGCTCGCGCACGGCGCGGCAGGCTCGATGTTCTGGCAATATCGTCCGGACCACGTCGCGTTCGAGTCACCGGGCTATAATCTGGCGGCGCTGGACGGACAGCCCACTTCAAGGCTCGAAGCGGTTTCGGAGGCGATGTCTCAAATTGACGGTCTTTCAGAACACCTGCCGCTTAGCGTGCCCAAAGCCAAGGTGGCTATAGTCAACCACCAGGCGTCACACGAGTTGTTCAACATGAACGGCGAGGGGGACAGATTCCTCGCCGACCTTCGTGGGACGTACAGGACGCTGTGGTCGAACGGCATCCCATTGGACATCGTTACGCCATCCCAGGACTGGGGGGGCTATGACGTAGTGTTCCTGACAAACGTCGCGCTGATGACCGAAGAAGTGCGAGACCGTATTGCAAAGACACTAGCCGGCAGCCCATCAGTGAAGCTCGTCGCAGAGGGCAGCTTCGGCATATACTCCGACAACGGCCTCTCCAGCTATGGCCCGCCGGAGGGACACAGCGAGACGTTTGGAGTGCGTGTGGCCGACTACTCGCGGGTGACGGAACTCGACATTTCGCGAGGCGGGCCCGAGGTGGAATCGCCGTATGGCACCCTGGCCTTCGACTCGGAGACGGGGTATGCGGTCCTCGAACCCCTGGAAGGAAGTGAGGCCATCGCCTCGATCGATGGGCAGACGGTCGCCACGCGGACGGCGGACGGCAGGCTGACATGGTACGGGTTCAGCCTTTCTGCGGGGTTCGGTGACATCGGAAGTCCCGACATCCTCTACGGAATCCTGCGCGACTGCGGCATTCAGGCTCCCGTCGCTATGGACGGCGACCACGTGATACCCGTAGTGCGCGAGTCGGCGAAGGGAGGGCCACTGCTCTTCTTGTTCAACATCGAACGTCGAGACGCGAACGTGTTTTTCGCACCGCGCTGGAACGTTGCGAGTGCGAGTGACCTGCTCAAGAGCGAGAGCCTGCCAAGAGATGGGGAATACTTTCACGCAGTCGTACCGCAGTGGGGCGTCGGCGTGATCTCCTTCGATTAGATGACTGACGCCGACGATCAAATGGACATCGCCACGCCTAAGAGCGTCTTCCTCACAGCCGACTGGCGCGACCTCGCCCTTGTGAACTACGAGATCGACCCGGACGTTCTCGCGCCATACGTGCCTGCTGGGACGGAGATTGACCTGTGGGAGGGACGGTGCTACGTCAGCGTCGTGGGATTGAGGTTCCTGAAGACCAAGCTGCTTGGCGTGCCGGTACCGTTCCACCGCGATTTCCCTGAGGTCAACCTTCGGTTCTACGTGCGGCGCGAGGTCGACGGAGTTCTGCGGCGTGGAGTCGTGTTCATCAAGGAGATCGTCCCGCTTCCCGCCGTCACACTGGTTGCTCGTACCGTCTACAACGAGAACTACGTCACCTTGCGAATGCGCAACGAGATCACGCCCGACTCCTATCTCTACGAATGGAATTCCAAAGGGACTTGGAACAGGTTGTCAGTGAAGACGCGCGGGGACTGGAGCGTGCCCGACCTGTCATCGGAGGCGTCATTCGTCGCCGAGCACTACTGGGGCTACGCAGCTCAGCGGGACGGCTCGGCGCTGGAATACAAGGTCGAGCACCCGCGATGGCGCATGGCCCAGGCCGATGAGGTGGACTACAAGTGCGACGTCGCCAACCTGTACGGCGAGGAGTTCGAGGAGCCTCTGAGCCGCGACCCGGTGTCGGCGTTCATGGCTGAGGGGTCGGGGGTCATCGTGCGGCGCGGGGTGCGGGTGTAGGCCCCGTGATTAGGCAAGTGATCAGGGTAATTCGTATGTGTGATATGCACAAATTGAAAGTAGTACTTTCAATTTGTGCAGTAGTCTGGTATCCTGTTGACCATGATCACACGCGAAATCACGGGCCGGTTGACCAAGCTGTTTGCCCAGTATCCCTTCGTGACCGTAACCGGGCCGCGTCAGTCCGGCAAAACTACGCTCTGCCGCACGGCCTTCCCGAACTTGGAGTACGTCAACCTGGAAGCGCCCGATCAGCGGGACTTCGCCGAGTCCGATCCCCGTGGCTTTCTCTCGCAGCTTGGCGAGGGGGCAATCATTGACGAGGTGCAGCATGTTCCCGCCCTGTTGTCCTATCTCCAGGTTCTCGCCGACGAACGAGGGCACAATGGCCTGTTCGTGCTCACGGGCAGCGAGCAATTCAGGCTCTCGGACGCCATCAGTCAGTCCCTCGCGGGGAGGACGGCGCTGCTGCGTCTGCTGCCGTTATCTCTGACGGAACGGCGGAGCATCGGCGCAGGCGGCGCTATAGACGACATCATCCATTCGGGGTTCTATCCCCGAATTCTCGATCAGGGACTCGACCCGCGCCAAGCGCTCGGCGACTACGTGGAGACCTACGTCGAGCGCGACGTCCGGCGGCTGGGGGAGATACGCAACCTTTCGAGCTTCAGGAGATTCGTGCGCCTGTGCGCGGGGCGAGTTGGGCAGTTAGTAAACCTCAGTTCGCTGAGTTCGGATGCCGGCGTGTCGCACACCACTGTGCGAGAGTGGCTTACGGTGTTGGAGGCGAGCTACATCGTTTTCCAGCTGCAACCGTATCACGCCAATATCAGAAAGCGCCTGGTCAAGTCTCCCAAGCTGTACTTCTACGACGTGGGACTGGCCAGCTATCTCATTGGCATCGAAAACGCGCAGCAAGTGACGACACATCCCCTGCGCGGAGGGCTGTTCGAGAACATGGTCGTCATCGAGGCCCTCAAGCACCGCTTCAACAGGGGCCGCGAATCGAACCTCTCGTTCTTCCGAGACTCGAGAGGCCTGGAGTGTGACCTTTTCTATGAGACCGGTCACGGAATCCACGCCATCGAGATCAAGTCGGGCGCTACTATTGCCTCCGACTACTTCACGTCGCTCAACCGGGTTGCCGAGCTGATCCCAAGCATCTCCGCCAAGACCGTCGTATACGGCGGCGCGACGCGCCAGTCACGGACCAACGGTGAAGCCCTGCCCGCGGCTAAACTAAGTGCAGCGCTCGAACGATTTGAGTGCAATCAAGAGGTTGCGGAAGCAGGATGACTGCACAAATTGCAAGTAGTACTTTCACTTTGTGCACCCATTCAATATCTTGGTGTCCACTTCCGAACGGGTCGCCTGATGGACTCGGCCCTATTACTACGTAGCCTGAAGTAATGTCCTGATTCGTCATTCACACCATTCAAACACTACGATGCTAGCAGGTTGCTAGCAACAAACAAAAACATACTTCAGCACACTCTTCCATGACACTCAAAGGAGATTAATGAAAACTCTCTCAGAAATACGAAACAATATCGAACATTGCCGCAACACTGACAACCTCGGCTGTATCACACTCACTGAATATCGGGACAAGGCCAATGTCGAAGGTGCAAGTCATCCCGTACTGTTTCAAACCGTTTCAAGGGCGAAGATCATGCTCATTGGAGCTGAGCCAGGCTCAATCGATGCAGACACCAGTAAGGCTGTCTACCAAAGCCTTGTTAATGCACAGTTCTCTCTAGGACACAAGAGCGCTGTTGGACTAGGAGAGATCATGATGAGAGTTGGGAAGATTAGACAGATCAACTTGCCCTTGGACATCACTCGTATTCCAATTACAGAAGATGTCCAAAACAAGCATCTGCTGGCACGAGAGCGCCTTGGTCTTCATATCACGAACCTGGTCAAGTGTCACGCACCAACCAGTTGGGAAACGGATTGTAGCAAGGATTGGCAGTTTGTCGCGAATGCATGTACTAGCAGACACTTAATGAATGAAATAGAGGCCATTGATCCTCCCATGATAATTCTATTAGGGCAGCAAGTCCTCGACTATGTAGCGAAGAGAGAATCTTGGGCAATGAGACGAAAGGATCTCAAGATTTCGACATGGGCTGCCAATCAAGCTGGGTATCTAAGATGTTTTGGCAAGGAGAGGTTTGTTACTGCATGGGCACATCCCGGAGGTAACTACTTTTCGATACCGAAACAAGGTAAGATGCACTGGGACTTATATGCCAAACAAATTGCTGCATTTGTGCGTTGAATAAGTGTTGGCATGCCGAGTTGAAATATGTCAGGACGAAGAAACACCATCGCCTTACATTTCGACTCTTTGACAAAACCCCATTTCAAGGAGACCAGCCACATGACCCTCGAGGATAAGACCGCACACAACGTGACACTGCGGACGAACAACGTGCTTGCAAAGATGCGGAAGGGAGAGATCGCGTTTGGGTGTCAGTTCAATTCGCCTTCGTCGGAGCAGGTGGAACTGCTTGGGATCGCTGGGTTCGACTTCGTAATCTTCGATGGGGAGCATGGGAGCTTCACGTTGAGCGACCTTGAGGAACAGAGCCGGGTGGCGCAGATGTGCGGCCTGACGCCGGCCGGCATGGTGCCGGACGTGGAGCTGCCGACGATTCACTCATTCCTGGAGCGGGGCATCATGGGGATTCACGCGCCGAACATCACCACCGAGGAAGACGCGCGTAAGTTGGCGGAGGGCTGCCGCTACGCTCCTGAAGGACGGCGCAGCCTCTCGTTCTCCCGGGCGACACACTTCGGGTTCGGTCCTCCAAGGTCGGAGTACATGGCACACGCGAACACTCAGGTCTTCGTGACGGCGCTCATCGAACACGTGGACGCGCTCGACAACATTGACGGCATACTCTCGGTGGAGGGCATCGACTTCTACGGCATCGGGCCGAAGGACCTCGCCCAGTCGATGGGACTGCCCGGCCAGATGGAGCATCCCCGGGTCAAAGAATTCACTCGGCAGGTGACGGAGGCCGTCCACGCGAAGGGGAAGAAGATGTCACACGAGGTGGTGGCGGCCCACCGAGCGTCGAGGTTCTTCCTGGAAGCGGCGGTGGCGTTCAGGGAGTCGCAACTGGGTTAGGCGTGACGCGCGTCCAGTACATGGACGCCCATTTCATATCGTTGCAACCCACTCTCTGGATAGACCCTGCGAGGCACTGCCCAAAGGTGCTGTTGTGCAACATCATTTCGTTCGCCCTGAGCAGGTCGAAGGGCAATTTATAGTTCGACAGGCTCACCACGAACGGATTTCATGGACTTCGCAACGTTCCCTACGGGTCGCACTTCTGGCAGTAGTCGACGGGGTGACCTGTCATCTGCGCCCAGGCGATGGCCTTCGCCCTCGTGAGGAAGGGGCCCGGCCAGTCGTGCTGCACCCACATGCACTGTGACCGGTGAACTGTCGTTTTCGGGGCCGAATTCTTGCCGTTGCTGACGGGGCTGACTCGATAGCTCATAGTGTCCTCTACCCTGCCTCCTCTTCTTCGTCTCCTTCTTTATAGCAAGAATGGCCGAGGGACTACCAACGAGAAAAAGGTCGCATTTTTCAGGAATCGGGTTGGAAATCGCCGCTTGCTGTTTGAGCAGTTTCACTCACGATGCGGCCGAGGACGCATTGGAAACGAGGGTCATCCGGATAGTGGGTGTTTTGGATTACCGCATTCGCGGAGTCACTCATTAAGCCTTTCCGCCTGCACAACCAGCGATGAACGTGTACGCGGAGCGGAAGAAGGCGATTCGCGAATCGCCCTTACGACAGGTTGGATGGGGGTTATTTTCAGAGGAGTGACGGTAGGTCAGACACAGGCTAATCCTCGCTCCCCCACTCGATGAGCGCGGACCGGAGGAGTCCGAGGGTGTACATCCCCGTACGCTGGCGGTCGGGCGCGCCTCGACCGGCGGAGTTGAAGACACGCGACTTGGAGCGCTGCCCATCGGTGACGGTCAGGTAGGTAGTCCCCTTCGCGAGATTGAGGGACATGTCTCCGGGCTCGGGCACGCCGTGAACGGCAAGCCCGATGTCCGCTCCTGAGCTGGTGCGGACGGCTTCGGCCAGCTTGCCGGTTGTGGCGGCCTGGTCCTCCATGAATTCATCGGCGTCGTTAACACCGACGCGGGAGAGCAGACGGCGGACCGATCCGAGGTTGTTGCCGATGGTGCCCTCAACGAAGCGGTCGGCGCTGGCCTCGTGGAGCTTGGAGGCGACGATGCCACTTGTGAGGTCCTCATAAACGGCAATAGTCGAGTTTGCTTGTTCCAAGAGTCTGCCCACGGAGTCCTCAAGGGTCTCCTCGTCAACGGCAAAGACGTGGTGGCCGAGAAGCTCACGGACCTGTGCCTCGACAGGGTCTATGAGCCTGTTGGCCTCCTCGATGCTCGAC
Organism: Dehalococcoidia bacterium; assembly: GCA_963662435.1. Lineage (GTDB taxonomy): Bacteria > Chloroflexota > Dehalococcoidia > Lucifugimonadales > VXLM01 > VXLM01. The sequence goes on from OY759598.1 coordinate 1,935,801, forward strand.
GCCTTGGCGGCAATGCGCACGTCGACCTGGCCGGGGTGGGCGAGGACGCCTACGGTCGGGTTGCGCGAGTTCGCGATCAGGTGACCGATGCGATCGTCCACGTTGCTTTCACCGAGGTCGCCGACCTTGAGCACGCGATAGGTCAGAGTCTCTGAGAGTTGGAACTTCTCGCGAAGGTATGGGACAACCTCGTTGTCGAAGAGCCACTTGAGCTCGTGGGGCACGCCGGGCAGGGCGATGACGACTCCGCGGGGGTCTTCGACGATGAAGGAAGGCGCTGTGCCGTTGGGATTGTGGACGGCGATGGCGCCCTCGGGGATATCGGCCTGACGCTCGTTGTTGGGCGTCATTATGAAGCCCCGCCTGCGAAAGCGCTGCTCGATGTCCTCCAGCAGGACCGGGTCGCGGACGAGCTTTCGGCCGGCAGCTTCAGCGATGGTCTGGCGGGTGAGATCGTCCTGAGTGGGACCGAGTCCACCGCCCGTAATGACGATGTCCGATCGGCCTAACGCACGGTCGATGACCGACCTCATGCGGTCGGGGTTGTCGCCGACGATGGTCTTGTAGTAGAGGTCGACGCCTATGTTGGTGAGGCGTCTGGCCATCCATGCAGAGTTCGTGTCGACGATCTGGCCGAGCAGGAGCTCTGAACCGATGGATACGATTTCAGCGTTCGGCATGTGTGTTCTTCCCTCCGGTCAGCCGCGATGGATATCGTTACATGTAGTGCTTGAGCATCCAACTCGTGCTTCGACAGGCTCAGCACGAACGGGTCAATACACAGAGTACGTTCGCCCTGAGCTTGTCGAAGGGCGAGAATTCACGGGTCTAGTCCTAATCGGTCGATTCCCCCTCCAGGATCGCCAGGAGACCCTCGGGCACGAGGCGTCCCCTACCCGTCTTGAAGTCTTCAATGGGCTTCCAGACCGCCTTTATCAGCCCACCATCGTCTTCCTGGCCCCAGATGGGGTTGCGTTGGTACAGCGCCTCGTCCACGAAGTCGGCCTCGTAGAGCATCACGATCTCGTGGCCTGTCTCGCCGTGGACGGTGAAGATGTTCTCCAGAACGCCCAACCAGCGAACGTTTCGCACCTCCGTGTTCAACTCTTCGGACATCTCCCTGGCAGCGGCCTCGGCGCTTGTTTCCCCGAACTCGATGGTCCCGCCGAGGGGCCGGTAGAAGTGGTCTTTCTTCGCAATGTCGTATTTCTCGAATACGAGGGTCTTGCCGTCATGTCTGACCACGCAGAGAGCGACGGGCCTGACGGAACCGCTAACCATGGGACTCGCCTCGGTAGGTCATCAAAGTGATCGTCAGTCCCCGTACTTTTCGCGCAGGAGGTTGGCTCCCCTGCTGAGGGCGCTGAGCTTGAGATAGGCTTCGTCGAAGTCCATGGGGTTGACGCTGGACGGAGAGAAACCACAGTCGGGATTGAGTGTGAGTCGTTCCATCGAAACGTATTCCATCGCTGCCTCCGCACGGGCGGCGACCTCCTCCGGCGTCTCGATGTGCTGGTCGGTGTGGTCGATCACGCCGAGACCCAGCGTCTTGTTCTCAGGGAAGTCCTTGAGAACGCCGATGCCTCCCGCGTCGGGAGTGGCAAGTTCCATGGCGAAACGTTCGACGTTCATCTCCCCGAGGGCGTTGATGATGAGGTCGTATGGCCCCCTGGTGCCGTGTTGACGGTTGAAATGCGCGTGGCAGAAGTGCACGCTGAGAGGGACCGATTCGAGCCCTTCGACGGCGCGATTCATCGAGTGGACGGTCAACTCTATCTGGTGATCGACATCCGTGATGCCTTCCTTCTCCCTGTAGTCGGGGTCGACGAGAAGTCCGAGCCACGGGTCGTCGATCTGGATCATGTCCACGCCGAGAGCGGCCAACCGGAGCAGCTCCTCGTTGATGATGGGAACACAGGCTTCTACGAACTCCTCGCGGGTCGGGTATGCTCCCGTCGAGTGGTCCGGACTCCACATCCGCCGGCCGACCGTGTAGGGCGAGGGAATGGCGACGAGGACCTTCGATTCGGTGTGCTTGCGCATGAACTCGGCCTCGCCACCGGCCATCGACCGGCGGGTCGAAATCTCGGATGTCACGGCGGGATACATAAGGTGAGTGAATGACGACGTGCCGCCTGACGAAACGAGGTCGTTGGTGAAGCCGTTCACCGCCTCGGTGAATACCTTGACGTAGCTCTCACGCCTCCATTCGCCGTCGGAGATGTAGTCGACTCCGGCGCGCTCCTGCATCCGGATGGCGGACGGTACCGCTGAGTCGAGGAGCCTGTCGGCATCTGCTTCGCTGATGAGGCCTGCCTTGCGGTCCTCGATAAGGTCGCGGACCCACTGGGGTCGTGGAAGACTTCCGACAACGAAGGTCGGGAAGAGCGGGTCGGCAGGGTTCATGACGAAGTGGCCTCAGCTCGCGGAGTTGGGCTCATTGTAGCTTGGGACGTTGGGGTGTCAAGGCGTTTCCGCCGCAACCCCCTGCCCTAGATGACCTTGTTGAGGGGGTATTCGATGATGTCCTCGGCGCCGGCCCTGAGGAGCTTCGGCGCGAGGTCACGGACTACAGCGGGGCTGACGACCGTTTCCACCGAGAACCAGTCGGTGTTGTAGAGCCGGGCCACGGTGGGAGCCTTCATGCTGGGGAGCACCTGAACGAGCTCCTCGATGCGGTCTTCCGAGACGTTCATCTTGAGGCCTACGAGCTTTTCACCCTGCAGGGCGCCGTTGAGGAGGAGGCCGATCTGCTCGATCTTGGCCCGCTTCACCGGGTCTTTCCACGCATTGTGGTTGGCGATCAGCTGTGGGACAGTCTCCATCAGGTCATGGATAATCGTCAGGCCGTGAGCTCGGATGGTGCTGCCGGTCTCGGTCACCTCCACGATGGCGTCGGCGAGCCCGGAAACAACCTTGGCCTCCGTCGCGCCCCACGAGAACTCAACTTCGACGTTGATGTTGCGCTCATCGAAGTAGCGCCTGGTGAACATGACCAGCTCGGTTGCAATCGTCTTGCCTTCGAGGTCCTCCAGGCTCTTGATCTTGGAGTCGTATGGGACCGCGAGGACCCACCGTGCCGGACGGGCGCTCACCTTCGAATAGACGAGGTCGGTTACGACATGAACGTCGGAGGCATTCTCCGCTATCCAGTCCTTGCCGGTAATGCCAGCCTCGAGGGGGCCGTGTTCGACGTACCGCGCCATCTCCTGGGCGCGGGCGATGGAGCACTCGAGCTCGTCGTCGTCGATCTGCGGAAAATAGCTCCGCGAGTTAATGTCGATCTGCCAACCCGCCCGATGAAAAAGGGCAACGGTGGCGTCCTGGAGACTTCCCTTCGGAATGCCGAGTTTTAATGGTCCTGACACGCTGACGACGGCTCCTTGAATGGTATTGAGGCGTCACGGGGGACGCCTCTGAATTCAACCATCAAGTCTACCAGATTCGGGAATGGCTGAAGGGAGTGGCCGCTGGTCATGGGATAAGTTTACGGCGTGTGGCCAGGAAAGGCGCCAGGGTGACCCCATCACCGCCCCCCCGGTTACCGGCCTTCGCCGGTATGACGTTTCCACTTGGAGGTCTCTCAGGCTAGAGCAGGAACAGGAAACCGGTATAGGGAGCCGATCCCCGGCAATTCGGCGGGAGCGCCGGCCAGGCGGAGGGTCCCCCAGATGGTCGCCTGCATGGCGGAAACGACGGGCTTGCCGGTGGCCTCTTCGAGGCGGGAGAGGATGTCCGATGTCCTCATGCCGGTACAGCTGATGAAGATCCCGTCAGCCTCCGGGCGGTCGACCAGCTGGACGACGAGCTCGTAGATTTCCTCTTGCGGGATGTCCTCGATGTCCCGGAGCTTGTTCAGGCCTCGAAGGTGCACGACTTCGAGTCCGTGGTCTTCGAGGAACTCCCGGAGACGTTCGTTGAGCTCATCGACGTGGGGCGAGAGCACGGTCACTCGCGAAACTCCCAGGAGTCTCAGGGACTCGACGGCCATCGTCGACGTGGTGGTGGATGGAAGACCGGTTATGCCAGTGATGCGTTCACAGATGTCGACGTCTCCCCCGGCCCCGCGGACGTAGCTGGCGGAGGTGCAACCGTAGCCGATGGCCTCGACTCCTAGGGCCGGGAGAGTGGCGGCCGTAGCCTCGATGTTGGGGTTTTCGGCCATGGCGAACAGTCGCTCACGTGTGATGGCAGGAGGAGCGTCGGCATCGTACTCCCGTGGCGTGCCGGCGATATGCCACTCTACCCCTTCAGGCACGAAGCGGGAGACCTCCTCCGCGTCACCCGGCACGGCAGGTCCGGGCCACACGAAACCGATGGTGTGCGTTGGAGCCATTGTCGACCTCCTTGTGATTGGACCTCGTTACGAGCGTCAGCAGTGGGATTATACCAATTTGCCCCGATGTTTCCCCAAAATCCCGGCCCTACAAGTGTCGGATAGCCGGTTTTTTCGAGGAATCGCGAACGTCGGTTTTCACCGGTAGCGGGAAACATGAGAATGGCGGTAGGGCGATTCGGGAATCGCCCCTACGGGAGGTTGACCGGGGCATGGATTCCGGCCTACGCGGGAATGGCGGTTTGGGGTTGGCGTTGGCAGCCAAGGGCGGGTTATGGAACGGGGCGTATTGGGCCAATTCATGGAGCCGCGTCGAGGACGTTTGAGATTCCTTGCACAACCTGTACCATATGAGGCGGTGAAGTCAGGGCTTTGCCGATGACAAAACCAACTCAAGGAGGGAAGTTTGGCGCGTGTGCTGGTGACGGGCGGCGCGGGATTCGTCGGGTCTCACATCGTGGACGGTCTGCTTGCGCGGGGGCACGACGTGTTGGTCGTGGACGACCTCTCCTCGGGCGCCCGATCGAACCTGTCACCCGGTGCCGAGTTCGTGGACCTTGACGTTGCTGATGAAGCACTCGTAGGAGTAGCCAAGACGTTCCAGCCGGACGTGATATCGCAGTTCGCGGCACAGGCCTCTGTCCCGGTGTCCATGGCCAACCCGGCGCTGGACGCTCGCGTGAATATTCTCGGCGGCCTGAACGTCCTCCGGGCCGCGATGGAGACCGACTGCGAACAGGTGGTGTACCTCAACACCGGTGGAGCGCTGTACGGCGAGCCGGAGTACCTGCCGTGCGACGAGGACCATCCAATCCGCCCCATCAGTGCATACGGGCTCAGCAAGTGGACTTCGGAATGCTACTTCCGGACGTTGCTGCCGGACTCCATTCCGCTCAAGGTACTGCGACCTGCAAATATCTACGGCCCGAGGCAGGACCCCCACGGAGAATCGGGGGTTATCGCGATCTTTGCGCGGCGCATGCTGAAGGGAGAGCAGATTACCATCAACGGTGACGGCGAGCACACAAGGGACTACGTGTACGTCGGCGACGTCGTCGAGGCACATGATCTTGCCATGAGCCATGAAGATTCATTCGTCGCAAACATCGGGACGGGAGTGGGAACCTCAGTAAACGAGGTGTTTCGACACCTGCAGAAGGTGACGGGAAAGGACGCGCCCCCTGAGTATGGGCCGCCAAGGCCCGGCGACGTCAAGCATATCGCCCTCGAATCATCAAGGGCCAAACTGCTGTTGGGCTGGGAACCGAAAGTGGGACTTACCGAGGGCCTGGAGAAGACGGTCGCTTTCATGAGGAATGCCGATGATTAAGTTTGTCGCCTGGTATGGCATGACTGTGCCCGAACGAGGCACAAGAGCAGCCAGAGTCATCGGAGCATGAACCCCATGGACGCACGCCTCCCCAACGCAATCCGCATTGTCCTCGTCCTGGTCATGGTCGCTCCCCTGATCGTTATGACCGACCCCTTGCCCAAGGCCCTGTTCCCTTACGTGGTGGGAAAGGCGCTTTGGAGCCGGACCCTCATCGAGATCGCGTTCGGGCTGTGGATCGTCCTCGTACTGCGGGACTCATCGTACCGATTTCCGAAGTCGTGGACGCTGGCGGTGCTCGGCGTCTACGTCGCGATTGCACTATTGGCGACGGTCTTCTCCGTAAGTCCAACCCGAAGCCTGTGGTCGACCTTCGAGCGGATGCAGGGATGGGTGGACCTAGTCCACTGGTTCTCGTTCGTGGTCGTCCTCGTCTCGACGCACAGGTCATGGGCCCACTGGCGAACATTGCTCAATTTCAGCCTCGGCGTGAGCATCGTCATTGGGCTGCTGGGACTCACCCAGTTCTTCGACATACAGCTTTTCGACTACCTGCAGTACAGGGACAGGCTGGACATCACCCTTGGCAACCCGACCTACGTGGGCGGGTACATGTTGGTGAGCTTCTTCATCGCGGCGGCATTCCTCGCGGAGTCGTTCCTCGACAGGTCGGCGGCAGAGACGAGAGGGCGGGCCGTAGATCGACGAAGGAGACGCCGCGCACAGCAGAGCGGAGGGCCAGCAGCGATTCCTGAAGAGCATCTCTGGCGGACATTCTGGATTGCCGCGCTCGTGCTCAGCCTTGTCATGGTCTTCCTGAGCGGCACCCGGAGCGCTGCGGCCGCCCTGACAGCAGGGGTACTCGCCTTCGGCATCGGATATGCCATTTGGGGTGGATCACTACCACTCCGTAGGGCGGCGATAGGAGTCACGGCCGTGATGGTGGCGCTGGCATCGGTGGTCGTGGTGATCGTCCTCGTCCGTGCCGGCAGCGACACCGAGAGGATCGACGCGCCGGGAGCAATGATCGAGCGCCTCTTGAACACAGGCGTGCGTGACCGGTCGGTAGAAGGGCGGATCGCCGCCGCCCAGGTCGGCGTAGAGGCATTTCTGGACCGTCCGGTCCTCGGATGGGGTCCGGAGAACTACGCCGTTGGGTATGACCGCAACGTCGGGCCGGAGGTGTTCGCCAAGCGGACGATTTCGTTCGACCAGGCGCACAACAAGCTCATCGAAGAGCTTACGACAAAGGGACTGCTGGGGCTGCTGGGATACCTCGCCGTATGGGTGTCGATGGCGGTGGTCTTCTTCCGAAAGGCGCGACACCTGTCGCCAAGCAAGCAGGCATTCGCCTTTCTGCTGGGGGCGGCGCTGATCGTCTACTTTACCCAGAATCTCTTCCTGTTCGACACTCCGAGCACGGTGGCGCATCTCTATGTGTTGCTGGGGTTCGTGATCTTCCTCGAGGGAATGGTCCGGACAAGAAGCGGACCGGAGGCGGTGGAAGTGTCCATTTCCTCGGAGACGTCAGACCGCAGGCCCCTACTCCCTTCCCTGTCAGGCGATATGGCTCTTGGGGCGGCGGCGCTCGTCTTGGCAATTGGGACTATCGCGGCAATATTCCTGCTGAATGTAAGGCCGCTAGCAGCGACTTCACAGGGCGTGGACGCACTCAGCGATGGGCTTCCCTGGGAACAGCGATTTGAGGCCTTCGAAGACTCTGTCGGTGCTTTCCCCCCACAGTCAAACTACCTTCGCACCACCATGTTTACGGCGTTCGCGACCCAGTGGATTACCCTGAGTGACAACCAGATGGATGCCGCCATTCAGCTTGTGTCGAAACATGGCCCGGAGGGTCGGAACATGGAGCCTGACGAATGGCGGCTGCTGAACGCCATGGCTGCCGCGTATCAGAGGGCCGTCGCCATGGATGAGAGGCATCTCGTTCAGGCACGTGAACTCGTTGAAACGGCAGTCGAGCTTGCCCCGTCGAGGACCGAGGTCCGGCTGCTCCTTATTGTCCAAAGTCTCGTTGAGGGGGATAATCAAGAAGCCCTTCGCCTCATGGACGGCTACATGGCAGAGACGCCGGAAACGGCGCACCATTACGAGGACCTGCGCGGACAGGTGGTGAAGGAAATCGAACGCCAGGAGAGTGGACAATGAAGCGATGGATAGATTGAGAGGGGACAATGTGACCGTCTATCCCATCATTCTCGCGGGCGGCTCGGGGACGCGTCTCTGGCCCCTGTCGCGCGAGTACTACCCGAAGCAATTCCTGCCGCTCATCAACGCCGGCTCCAGCATGCTGCAGGAGACGCTCGCCCGCCTGGCTATGATCGAGGAGGCGGCGCCTCCCATTGTGGTGTGCAGCGAGCTGCATAGGTTCATTCTTGCCGACCAGTTGCGCGAGGCCGGAGTCGAGGCGACGAGCGTCATCGTTGAGCCGGCGGGCAGGAATACCGCGCCTGCCCTGACGCTTGGCGCGCTTAAGGCTCTGGACGTGGCGAACGACGGCGAGGACCCGATTCTCCTCGTCACACACTCCGATCATCTGATCACGGAGCCAACGCGATTCCTCGAAGCATTCAAAGTAGGGTTGGCACTGGCGTCCGAGGGGAGTCTGGTGACGTTCGGAGTGCCGCCGACAGGACCTGAGACGGGCTATGGGTACATCGAGCGGGGCGGACCTCTCGCATCCATTGAAGGACAGGCGTACGCCATCAATTCATTCGTGGAAAAGCCCGATCTGCAGACCGCGACGGAGTTCTGCGCGTCGGGCAGGTACCTGTGGAACAGCGGCCTCTTCATGATGAGGTCATCGGCCTGGCTTGAGCGGCTTGAACAGCACCGACCGGATATAGTCGATGCCGTCCGTGAGGCGTATGAGAAGGGCAGCGACTTCTACGAGTACTTCAAGCCCGACGAGGACGCGTTTCTCATGTGTCCCAGCGACTCCATAGACTACGCCGTCATGGAGGGCGCGGGCTCTACCGTAGAGGGCGGCAGGGACGGAACGAAGGGGTATGCAGTAGTGCCGATTGACGTGGGATGGTCGGATATCGGTTCATGGTCGACGCTGTGGGAGCAGCGTGAGCAGGATGACATGGGCAACGTCCTGCAGGGCGACGTGTTCACCGAAGCGACGAAGAACTCACTTATAGTCGGTGGTCACAGGCTCGTTGCGGCCATCGGTCTCGAAGACGTTGTGGTGATCGAGACTCCGGATGCCGTTCTGGTTGCGCACAAGGACAGGGTGCAGGACATCAAGGGGATAGTCGAACATCTGAGGGAACAGGGAAGGTCGGAGGCGGACATACACCGCAAGGTGCACCGTCCCTGGGGATCCTACGATGTACTGGATGCGGGCGAAGGGTTCCAGGTCAAGCGCCTGACGATATCCCCGGGTGCGTCGGTGTCCTTTCAATTCCATCGCCATCGAGCGGAGCATTGGATCGTCGTTCGCGGGACGGCCAAAGTTACCAAGGGTGGCGAAATCTTTCTGCTTGGCGAGAACGAGTCGGTCTCCATTCCTCAAGGCATGAGGCACCGGTTGGAAAACCCGGGAACGACGCCCTTGGAAGTAATCGAGGCCCAGATGGGCGAATATCTGGGAGAAGACGACATCATCAGGCTTGAAGACAACTACAACCGTGAGATTGAATCAGGAGAAGACTCTCAGTAGGCGGTCAATGAGGTAGGAACGGCACTCCGCAGTAGAAGGAGAACACAACATGAAGGCAATGGTGTACCACGGGAATCAAGACCTCCGGCTGGAGAGCGTTCCCGATCCCAGTCCTGCCGAGGGCGAGGCGCTGCTGAAGGTCGATTACTGCGGGATCTGTGCGACCGACATCGAGGAGTACGTGTACGGCCCGAAGTTCATCGCCAAGGGCAAGATGCCCATCATTACGGGTCACGAGGTAACAGCGACGGTGGTGGAGCCTTCCGCCGGGAGCGACGGGCTGAGTCCTGGAACTCGCGTGGCGCTGAACACCGTATTGACCTGCGGTACGTGCTTCTGGTGCAAGAAGGGCGACACGCCCCAGTGCGAGCAGTTCACGGTCGTGGGGTTCGACCGGGACGGCGGACTGGCTGAGTACCTGGCCTGGCCCGCGAATGAGCTCATTCCCCTGCCCGACAGCGTGCCAAGCGAGGCAGCGGCGCTGATCGAGCCTTCGAGTGTGGCGCACCACTGCGTGCAGCGTGGAAACATTCAGCCGGGCGAGACTGTTGCCGTCGTGGGAGCAGGCACGGTCGGCACGCTCGCCATGCAGATCGCCAAGGCCCTGGGAGCGAGGGTCTTCGTGGTGGACGTCAAGCAGATGAGCCTCGATCTCGCGAGCGAGCTTGGGGCGGAAGTCGCAATCAACGCGGCTGAAGAGGACGCGCATAGCGTACTCACTAGCCTCACCGATGGGCGCGGCCCTGACGTGGTGATAGACGCCGCCGGAGCGCCGAATACTCCCGCCGACTGCGTGCGGTACGTTCGAAGAGGGGGCCGTGTGGTGCTGGTGGCAATCTACACGTCCACGCCGGAGTTCGACTTCAATACGATTGTGGCGAATGAGAATACCGTCATAGGGACGATTGCCTACGGACGCTCAGACGTCCAGGCATCCGTCGACCTCATCGCGTCGGGGAAGCTGAAGACAACGCCCCTGATAACCGACCGGATAAGTCTCGATGAGGTTATCGACGTGGGCTTCCCTCGGATGTTGGCGCCGACGAAGGACGTATTCAGGATACTCGTGAAGCCCTAGCCGCCGATGAACCCGTACTTCTGGAGGGTCGCGATCCACTTGGCGCGCTCCGGGTTGCTGTCGGGGTTGTTCAGCCAGAACGGGTCACGCACCAGGAGGGGGAAGACGTCCCTGATCTTCGCTTCGGCTTCCACCTGCTGCCGAACGGAATCCTCCTGCTCCGGCGTCTTGGGAGCGGCAAAGTAGCCCATGGTGATGAGGCGTCGGTCCTCGCCGCCCCCATAGCTCCCATGCCACGCGTAGTTGTCGAAGATCAGGACGTCGCCACACTCGACCGCGGCGATATGCGAGGGAACCTGGTCAACGCTGAGGCCGTCCTCCTGCAGGTTGGTGCCGGAATGTGCAAAACCTTCCTTGAGCGGGATGCGCTTGAACTCGGAGTGCATGGGTTCCCTGTGCGAACCGGGGATGAGCCTCAGCGCCCCGTTGGTCCCGTCGAGCGACTGCAGGTAGATGCCGAACTTCAGGCCGCGCCAGTACTTCTGCGAGGTGTCCGGATGCCAGTCGGTGCGGTCTCCCGAAAAGGAGTTGGAGGCCGAGAAGGAAGCGACCACGTCCTCGCCGAGAAGCTGCTTGACCTTGTCGAGGAAGCGCGGCTGTTCGAGCATCGAAGCGGTGTACGACGTGTCGGGCTTGAAGTTCCACCAGTTCAGCTGCTTGCGGAAGCTAGCGCGCTCCATCGTCGCCTCCGCACGTTCCAGGGCCGAGTCGAACTCGGCGTTCAGAGTGTCAATGTCGTGCTGGGTGAGGAATCCGCGCAGGACGACGAATCCGAATACCTCGTACTGCGTGATCTCAAGCTCGGTAAGCATGGGACAGGTCCCCCTATCTTGGTGGGCGGTATTGTAGCAGGGCGTGGAGAATCGCCACAGGGAGCTCAGAGGTTGAAGGTTGGCAACGGGCTATTGCCGTTGGGCTGCCTTGACATCAACCGCCGCCCTTCATAGACTCCGAGCGAATCCGAAAGGGGCATTTGACATGACACACTACCAGCTTGAGCGCAACTATGGCTGCCGGATATCGGACGCCTGGACATTTCGGGGACTGAAGACGGCGGTCTTGGAGAACGACCTGCTGCGCATCGTCATTCTCATCGACAAGGGCGCCGACGTCTACGAGTTCGTCCACAAGCCGACCGACGTGGACTTCATGCATCGCGACCCGCACGGCGTTCGCGATCCGAGGACGTTCACGCCCACCACGGGCGAGAACGTGGGAACGTGGATGGACTTCTACGAGGGCGGGTGGCAGACGGTCTTCCCCGGTGGCGGCTTCCCGTCGCAGTACCAAGGGGCCGACATGGGCCTCCACGCCGAGGCCAACATGGTGCCTTGGGACGCGGCTATCGTCGAGGACACGCCGGAGCGAGTCGCAATCAAGTGCTGGGTGCGTACGGCGAGGACGCCCTACTACTTCGAGAAGACGTTGGCCCTCAACGCCGGGTCTCCCGTACTCGAGTTGGAACAGACGCTGACGAATGAGGGCGAAGAGGTCGCCCACTGCGTCTGGGGAGAGCACATCGCCCTTGGACCTCCTTTTCTCAGCCCGGATTGCGTGATCGACCTGCCGGGCGGCACGCTCATCAACCACGACGACCAGCACCACCCGAACGCGAAGCTGAAGCTCGGCGCGCGCACTCCATGGCCGATGACCGAAGATCAGGAGGGCAACCCCATCGATGCCAGCAGGATCGCACCGAAGGAAGCGCGTCGGTACGACATGTCGTACATCGCCGACATGCCGGAGGGCTGGTACGCCATCACCAATCAGAAGATGGGAGTGGGCCTCGGAGTTCACTGGCCCACGGATGTATACAAGTTCCTCTGGTTCTGGCAGTCGTACGGCGGAGGGTACGGCTACCCCTGGTGGGGGCGGACGTACAACGTCGGACTTGAGCCCTTCTCAAGCTGGACGAACCAGGGCATCGCCGACGCCATGTCCAACGGCACCGTCATGGAGCTGCAGGCCGGCGAGAAGGTCTCGTCGTCAGTGAGAGTCGTCGCCTACACGGGCTCGGAGCGGGTCAAGCGGATTACCGAGAACGGCGAGGTCGTCAGGTAGGGCTGTCTCCCACGTCCACCGCCTAAACTAAGGGTTTTCGCCCATCAACTGCATGGAAACGACCCTGAGACGATGTTTGGCAATAGCAAGCACTTTCACCAACGAAGTGCGTTGTGATTGCCCGGTGTCTAGCTCCTCTACATGCGGCTCGTGCGGAATAGGTGGGGAATTGGGGGTCTACAGTCCTGTTTCAGAGATTCACCGAACAAATCCGCCCGCGAGTATCCCCTCTCCCGTTCGCGGGAGAGGGCTAGGGTGAGGGTGACTTTCCCCGAATCACGCCCATTCGCTTTGTACAATGAACTTCAGAGTTAGGACGCTACCACTCCGCTCCTAGTCTTATTTCAGAGTAGCGACGAAAAGAGTTGCTGCCGTCTATTTTCAGGGTAAGGCCGGAGGGAGCGGACTACACGCGTAGAGAGCGGCTGGCGATGCATAACGTAGATTTGCGAGAGGAGGTAGGAGATGATCCCTGAATTGGTAACAGGTGATTTCGGTCACGGTCATCTTGGCGTTTTCGGCGTAGCCGCATTGACGCTCATCGTTGCCATAATTACTCACCTCGCGTTCCCCATTCTGATCAAAATCAGCCAAAGAAACGGTCGAGACGCGCTGGACACGAAGATACTGGAGGTATCCAGAGGTCCGGTTGTCTTGTTCCTTATTACGTTGGGCGTATTTCTTTCATATTTTCTGATGACCAAGCTGACCCATCCATCGTTCGACTTCTTTGATGGGCATGGTACCTGGGCGACAAGGGTGTGGCTGGTGATCACGATAATAGAGGTCAGCTATCTGAGCTCCCAAATCATCCAGACGCTCCTGGCGTGGTACGTAGAACGCCTGCCGGAGGGGACGTCAAGTGACCTGAATAACAAACTGTTGGCTCAGGCGCGCTGGTTCACGCCGCTCATCATTTACACCCTCGGTGCGCTAATGGCGCTGGACACTATGGGGGTCGCCGTCACCCCCCTCATGGCCGGTCTGGGGATTGGCGGCATTGCGGCCGCGCTCGCCCTGCAGCCTACGCTGAGCAACGTTTTTTCGGGGGCATTCATGCTGACGGAGGGCGAGTTGCACCAGGGCGATTTCATCGAACTTGAGGGCGGACCTTCCGGGTTCGTCGTTGAAGTTAGCTGGCGCAGCACGAAGATCAGGGATAGATTCAACAACCTGATAATGATTCCCAATTCCAAGATGATGGAAAGTGTGATGACCAACTACTACAGCGATTCAAGGGTTATGTCGGTCATCGTGGAGTGTGGGGTCAGCTACGATTCGGATCTGGAGAAAGTCGAGGAAGTGGCGCTGGAAGTGGCGTCCGGGGTGCGAGAGGACGTTGACGTCGCGATTGACGACTTCGACCCTGTAGTGAGATTCACCGCGTTTGGAGAGTCCAACATCGACTTCATAGTTTCAATGCAGGCCGAAGACAGATTGGGAACGTTCATCGTAAAGCACGAACTGATAAAGCGACTGCGTACTAGATTCGACTGCGAGGGCATCGAGGTAAACTACCCTGTCCGCAAGCTGCTGGTGCCGCAGTCACAGAGCTTGGAAAAGGTCATACAAGAGGACGACTAAATTGTGTTGATATTCTTGTAAGTCTCCCCGTTGTTCCTGCTAAAGCGCTCATTTCCGCTTTGGCGGGAATGACGGAAAATGCCAACACTGCCTAGACAGCGCCCCACGAACAGCGTCTATCGGACACGTACCCTATCGTGGGCGTGGCCGCGGCCTCACCACTGGACGAAGATCGGCATCACCACGTGGACGTAGTTGTCGTCGCCGACCGGCTTGATGACTCCAGGACTGGACGGGGTCGTCGTCTCCAGAGCCACCTTGTCGGTCTCCAGAACGTTGAGCACGTCGGTGAGATACTTGCTGCTAAAGGCAATCTTGGCCTCGCCGCCTTCGACCTCGGCGGCGACCTCGCCCTCGTTCTCGCCCACCTCTTCCGACTTCGACTGCACCATCATCTTGGTCTCATCGCCGCCATCGGCATCCACCATGAGACGCACGATGTTGCTCCCCTCGCGCGCGAAGATGGACGCGGCGCGGGTGGCCCGAATGAACTCCTCGCGATTGACGGTGGCGCGGGTGTCATAGCTGTCTGGAACGAGCTGCTGGTAATTCGGGAACGTACCCTGCAGCAGATTCGCCACGACTTCGATGTTGTTGAGCCGGAATAGCGCCTGGTTCTTCGAAGCGGTTACGGTGAACTCCACGGGGTCAGACTGTCCACCGGTGAGTCGCGACACTTCGTTGAGGGCGCGGGCCGGGATGATGAAATCGACATCCTCCGGCAGGGCTTCGAGAAGCTTGCCCTTGTAGACGGCTAGACGGAAACCGTCAGCGGCGGCAAGGGTGAAATCGTCGCCCGTTATCTCCACCTTGATGCCGGTTAGCACTGGCCGCGAGTCCTCAGTTGCCGCTGCGATGGTGACGTGCTTGATCGCGTCGTTCAGCACGTTTGGAGCAATCTGACCCGCTACACCCGACTCCACCGTGGGAACGGGAGGGAAATCGGCCGCGGGCGTGCCGTTGATCTGGGCCGAGAAGCGAGCGCACTTTATCGATATGCCCACGGGCTGCTCGGTGTAATCGAGGTCGATGCGTTCTGCCGGAAGGGAGTTGACGAACTCAGTGAGCAGTCGCGCGGGAATGGTAACCTGCCCCTCTTCCTCGATCTGGGCTCCTATCCACGTGCTGATGGCGATTTCCTGGTTGGTGGCCGCCAGCTTGAGCCGCGCGTTATCCGTAGTAATCAATACGTTCTGCATGACCGGATAGGTTGTCCGGGCCGCTACTGCGCTGCCAACTATTCCAAGGCCACGGCTAAGGTTCTCTTGCAGGCACGAAAGACGCATTTTCCCATGCTCCATTTAGTCAAAGTCGTCCGGTAGTATAGAGCGGCGGGCAAGGTGCAGTCAACGGGGAGCGGCGCTGAAACTCCGGAGACAAGCCTGCGCGAATATCAGCGAAAGCGGGTTCTACGATATTCACCGAAAACGCGTATGCCACTGGGGTTTTTGATAATATACTCCGAGCGAGCGACAGGGATGGCCCTGCACCATATCAAAGGATGGAAGTCCAGCACTGTGGGATACGTTGAATCACTGCACGCAAAGGCGATTGAGCTAAGCCGGCTTTCGGTCGAGATGACCGCGGCGGCGGACTCCGGGCATCCGACATCCGCGTCGAGCCTTGCCCACATCGTGGCCGCCCTGATGTATGCACACATGCGGTTCGACCCGGCCGATCCGGCGAATCCCGCGGCGGACAGGCTGGTGCTTTCCGAGGGACACGCCTGCCCCATCGTCTACGCCGCCGGCTCAGAACTGGGACTGGCCATCGGGAGAAGCGCTGCGGAGCGGCGTCCGATGACCCTCGAAGACGCCATGACGCTCCGTGCCATCGACAGCGAGATCGATGGGCATCCCAATCCAGCGGAAGGCTTCCCCTTCTTCCCGGCGGCGACCGGATCGCTGGGACAGGGACTCTCCATCGCCTCGGGCCTCGCGGCGGGAGGACGGCTCGACGGCTCCGACAAGCGGATCTTCTGCATCATCGGCGACGGCGAGAGCCGTGAGGGTCAGGTGTGGGAGGCGATTGACTTCATCGTCGACTACCAACTGAACGCCGTGTGTCCAATCTTCAACTGCAACGGGTATGGGCAATCCGACCCGGTGAGTGGTCAACAGTCGCCTGAGGTGATCGCGGCCAAGCTGCGTGGAGCGGGCTTCGACGTGGCGGAAATCGACGGACATGACCCTGAGGCCGTGCGAGACGCCCTTGCTGAACACACTCGCCATGCCGACGATCCGCACGCCAGACCGTTTGCAATCGTTGCCAAGACCGTCAAGGGGTGGGGCTTCGTCAAGACCGCGGGCGATGGACTGCACGGCAAGCCTCTGACCGGCGACGACGAGGCTGCCGCTATCAAGGAACTGGAAGAGACGGCGGCGACTCTCGTCGTCTCTAACGGCGACCTGAAGGGGGAGCCCGCACCGGCTGCGGCATCGCCATCCGCAGGATGCGAGTCACCGCCGAGCTTTGTCGATGCGATGAATACCTACGGACAGTCCGGCGCCCTGGCGGACGGCAAGTTCGCACCCAGAAAGGGCTACGGGATCGCTTTGCGGGCCCTCGGTCATACGAACCCCGACATCGTCGCCCTCGACGGCGACGTGAAGAACTCCACCTTTGCCGAGTACTTCTCGCAGGACCCCGATCTTGCCCACCGTTTCTTCGAGTGCCGCATAGCTGAGCAGCACCTCATATCGTGTGCGGCGGGACTGGCCTCCGGAGGCAAGATACCCTTCGCGTCGAGCTTCGGCAAGTTCGTCGCGCGCGGGTACGACCAGTTCGAGATGGGGTTTATCAGCAGGCTCAACATCAAGGTTGTCGGCTCGCACGTCGGGGTGAACATTGCGGCGGACGGCCCGAGCCAGATGGCGCTCGCCGACGTGGCATTCTTCCGGTCGATGGCAAAGGTACAGGCAGACGCGGGCGGCCCCGGCCTGTACATCCTCAATCCTTCCGACGCGGTGTCGGCGTATGCCCTGACCGTGCAGATGGCGGAGCACCAGGGCGCATGCTACCTCCGCGCCGCCAGACCGGACACGCCGTTCCTCTACGACCTCGACGCCGACTTCACACTCGGTGGCCATGGCGTGCTCGCCGAGGGCGGTGATGTCCTCATCGCGGCGTCGGGCTACGCCGTCCACGAGGCGATAAAGGCAATCACGGCACTGTCGGAGCAGGGCATCCAAGCTACGCTCATAGACCTGTACTCCCTCCCGTTCGACGGCGAGGCAATCGCATATGCTACCCAGGCCAGCGGCGGCAACGTCGTCACCGTCGAGGACAACTACGGCGCAGGCTTCGGCTCCGAGGTGGCGGAGTCCCTCCTGGAGCACGGCGGCAACTTCAAGATCAACCAGATGTACGTCAAGCGCATCCCGAAGTCGGGACGCTCAGCGGACGACCTGATGAGGTACGTGGGGCTGTCGGCAGACCACATAGCGGCGGCAGCGCGGGGGTTGGTTGGGTGAGTAGTCAATGTCGTAGGAAGCGCTGGAAAGGATAACCGGATGGCTACTCCGCATAAGAAGCTTGTCGAGATTCTACAGAGATCCTATTGCCCTTGCCCAGAGTTTGAAGGTGCGTGTAAAGGCACAGCCAAATGGAAGCCAGATTGTGGTCAGATTCCGCGGGGATTCGTTGGAGCGCTCCGGTCTCTTGAGGAGGTCAGGATTGTAATTATCATGGATAGACCTAGTAATCCATTTCCTCACGAGCGGTACACTAATGTGGATCAACTAGAGCAAACAACACGATTCGCGTTTCAGTGCTACCAAGACGGTACTGATCGGGAATTCCATACAAATCTCACGTATTTTCTCAATCTCGTATTTCCTGAGTATCAGAACGACCTCAATTCCCAATTACGGAAAACATGGGTGACAAACTCCTACCTGTGTTCAACTCCTAAACATCAAGGTAAACGAGTGCCCCCCGATGCTTGGAAGGCGTGTGTGGACCGCTATTTAGCCCGACAACTAGAGTTTCTAGGTGGCAAACCAGTTATAGCGTTTGGTTCCCTTGTGGGCGAACGGGCAAGGCGGGCTGGGGTGAACGTGCACCTATTGAAAGAAGCCCACGCGTTTACACAGCGATATCCAGAACAGTTGCGTAAAGCCCGCGATACGTGGGAGGAAGCTGCAAGATGGGCGCGGGCGATGTCTTAGCTAGTCCCCCTGAGGGTTGACTCGAGCCAACTGCCCTCACCTACCCCTACGTCAACATCGGCGACCACGGCTTCAACGGGGTCGCAAACATGGCGTCCGCGCGCAGTAGCGCGCCGGGGGTGTTTTCAACCACCCGCCCGGCCTGAGCCAGCGGCGTGAATGGGAAGCCCCCGAGATACGGCACGGCCAGGTCGTCGACGGAGAGGATGATGTCTGCTAACTTGCTTGTGGGCCAGCAGGTCGCGCCCGATGGGCTTCCTGTTAGGTGGTAGGTCCCGTCGTTCCATGGGCAGAACTGGTCACGGACCTCGAAGACGATCTCGTCTTCCTGCGTGTACGTCCTGGAAGACAGGGCCTTCGGGACGTCGATCAGTCGGAGCCACGTGCGGTCCCGGGGCTTACGTTCTAGCGCCCTAGCGTCTTCGAGCATCCATGCCAACGGATCGTTTATGGGCCGTCCCCACGCCTCGATGGTCTTGATGAGGTCGATGTCGAAGCAGTACCTCCACAGGGCGGCGTAGGCCGCGTCAGTGCAGGCCACTAGCTGCCGCACGGTCACAATCCCGTCTTTGATGCGGTAGAGGGCGCAGCCTTCGACTTCGCTTTCCCGGTACTCGATATAGAAGTTGGTTGCTTTGCCGGTCTTTCCTTTCGAAGGGAATTCAAAATAGGCGTCCCACCACGGTTTTGGGGGCCGGACCACGCCTGCGCGATTCGCCGCGGCCCTCCGGTAGACCTCGGGGAAGACCTCTCGTGCGCGCTCGGGCTTGATTATCTTGATGGAGCCATCCCACGTGTATTCCTGCCGGTATGCGGTGCGATGCGGCTCGATCTTCCAGTTTTCGTGCTCGCTGGCAATGCCGTACCCGAAGCGACCATAGATCGGGGCTTCAGAAGCTTCAAGCGCCGACAGGATGGTGCCGTCTTCGTGGGCCGCAGTGAGTTGCCGCTTCATCATCTCGGTGAGGAGGCCGCGCCTGCGGTGTGAGGGCAGGACGGTCACGCCTCCGATGCAGGCGGCAGTCACGCTTCCGCCGGGGACCGTCATTTCGAGGGGATAGCATTCCGTGAATCCGACGGGATCGGGGCCGTCGAATGCCGCCATGCTCTGCCCGATCTTTGCCCATTCTTGGGCGAAAGGCAGTCGTGCCTTGTCGAAGTGGCCGCCGAAAGCCCACGACTCCATCTCCATCGCGGCCGGCAGCTCTTCGTCTGTTATCGGCCGGTATTCGATGGGCATACAAGTTCTCTACAATTCTGGTGTTCAGTTGCGGGAGATGCCTGCCTGCAACGCGTCCATCTTCGTGCAGAATACCTAAGCTTGGCGGCTAATGGAAGTATTATATCTCCAAAAGTACTGTAATATGGACAGTAACTAGGAAGTGCGACCCTATATGGCTCTTCGGAGTTTCCGACGACGTTGGCTTGGTGAATCCGCAGTGCTTGGACGATTGCCCAAACACGGTCGCATTTCCCCCTACGTCAGCATCGGCGACCACGGCTTCAACGGCGTCGCGAACATCGCGTCCGCATGTTGGAGTGCGCCGGAGGTGTTTTCAGCCACCCGCCCCGCGTGAGCTAGCGGCGTGAATGGGAAGCCACCGAGATACGGCACGGCCAGGTCGTCGGCAGCTAGATTGATGTCGGGCGACTTCGTGGTCGGCGTGCAGGCAGCGCCCGACGGGCCACCTTTCAGTTCGAAGATACCGTCGTTCCATGGGCAGAACTCGTCGCGGACCTCGAAGACGATCTCGCCTTCCTGCGTGTACGTCCTGGAAGACAGGGCCTTCGGGACGTCGATCAGTCGGAGCCACGTGCGGTCGTAGGGCTTTCGCTCAAGTGCCCTGGCATCGTGGAGCATCCACATGAGCGGATCGTCGGTTGGCCTGGCCCATGCCTTGATGGTCTTGACGAGATCAATGTTGAAGCAATAGTCCCACAGAGCGGCGTGTGCCGCCTCCGTGCGGGCAATTAGCATGCTGACCATGACCACCTGTTCCTTGATCTGGTAGATGGCCCAGCCTTCAACGTCCCCTTCCCGGTACTCCACGTAGTAGTTGGGCTTCTTGTCGTCGATCATGTTGGGCCACCATGGACTCGGCGGCTGAACGACTCCGGCGCGGCTCCCGGCCGATCGCCAATAGACCTCCGGAAAGACCTCGCGGGCGCGGTCGGTCGTTACCATGTGAATCGAGCCGTCCCACTTGTATTCCCGCCGGTACCCTGTTCGCCGTCGATCGATCTCCCAGTTGTCATACATGGCAGCTATACCGTACCCGTACCGCCCGTAGATCGGGGCCTCTGACGCTTCGAGCGCCGACAGGATGGTGCCGTCTTCGTGGGCAGCAGTGAGTTGACGCTTCATCATCTCCGTGAGCAAGCCTCGCCTGCGGTGAGAGGGCAGGACGGTCACCCCGCCGATGCAGGCAGTGGTGACGACTCCGCCGGGGACGGTCATTTCCAGCGGGAAGCGCTCCGTGACTCCCACGGCGTCGGAACCGTCGAAGGCGCCGATGTACTCTCCCAGCTCTAACCATTCGCGCGCTCTTGGCAAGTTCGACTCATCGAACTGCTCGTGGAAGGCCCACGCCTGGGTACGCGTGGCGGAATCAAGATCGTCTTCGGTTATTCGGCGGTATTCAATGGGCATGGGAGGCTAGAGCTCTTGGCGTGTTTCATTTCCAATGACGCTGGACTACAATGCGTTGCGCCTCAACACAGTGTATCAAGCAAGATTGCCAAAGGGAAAAACACCATGCCAAAACCACCTGATTATGGACTGATATACAACTGGGACGGAAACCCGCACGGGTACTCGGAGTATCCCCAGACGATGGAGCAGTTCCTCGACAAGGTCTACGGTCCCATGGAGGACACCCAGGTCAAGGCGCACTTCTGGTGCGTGGGAGAGCACGCGGCCCGGTGGGAGAGCGACGAGATGGAGACCGTCGGAGACGTTCATGGCCGGGTGTACGAGAGCGCGCGGACCTACACGTTCAACGAAAATGTCAGGGCCATGATCAAGAGGGGCGAGGACCCGCAGGCAGAGATCATCACGCGTGGCCACGAACTCGGGATGGCGGTCTGGGCCTCGGTACGGATGAACGACAACCACTTCGGGGGCGCGCAGCCGTCCGACCTGTCGACGATGCGTCACTCCGAGTTGACGCGCATGAGGATAGAACACCCCGAATGGGTGCTCGGCGACAAGACGACGCCGTGGTTCGCACTCTCTTGGAACCTCGAACATCCCGAGGTGAGAGAGGCTCGCTTCCAGCACGTCGATGAGGTAGCCCGGCGCTGGGAGTGGGACGGCATCGAGCTCGACTGGCAGCGTCACGGGTTCCACCTGCCGGACGACTACGGCTACCGGATGCGCTACGTCATCACCGACGTGCAGCGCGCCGCGCGCCGGGTCACGGACGAGCTGGCGGAGCAGCGAGGCAGGCCGTACTACCTCGCCGTGCGGGTGTCGGGCACACCGGAGATGTCGTACCGCATCGGCTACGACGTGGAGACGTGGATCAAGGACGGGCTGGTGGACATACTCATCCCTGCTGGCGGAGCGCACACCGACCCCCTGGTCGCCGTCGAGGAGTATCTCGAGTTGTGCGAGGGGACGGATGTCGCGGTATATCCCGGCTTCGACGCCCGCGTGGACGGGTGGGACTGGACGGGATTCGTAGGGCCTGAGCCACCCCTGCTCAAGGACCAGATGCGGACCCGCGCTGTGGCGAGCCAGTGGCACGCGGCAGGGTCGGACGGCATCTATCTCTTCAACTGGCATGCCAACCGCGACTCCCGCAGGGAGCTCATGAACCAGGTCGGCTCCGTTGACACGCTGGCGGGCACCGGCAAGATCTTCGCGGCAGCGCACCGGTACAGGGACGCGTTCGGCACGACCGGCCAGTCATGGGCGGGAGCTTTCGACAATGACCGCCTCTGGGGCGAAATTCCCGTGCCGCTCAAATCGACGATGACCGGCGAGGGCCCTACCATCACCATCGATCAGGCCGACGACCTGGAGGCCAACGCACCGGCGTGCGTACAACTGCGGGTGCTCCTCCAGGAGTGGGTTGTTGGCGACGTCGTGAAGCTCTACTGGGACGGCGTGGAGCGCTCCGACGTGCGCCGTGAGTACCATCTTGCCGAGGACGCCGCAGGGAATCCGATGGACGCGCAGATCTACGATGTCGGAGACGCGTCGTGGTTCCTGCTCGACCTCACCACCACCGAGGCGGCAAAGGGAAAGCACACGGTCAAGGTCGTCCTGGAGCACCGAAACCCGCAGGTGGTCAGCGACGTTGTGCTCACCAACGCGGAGATCCTGGTCACGTACTGAGGGACTCAGATTAGCGGTGGCGTGTGGCCTCAGCGGCGTCAGCCGAACCAGATGCCGAGGTACTTCGTGAACCAGAACAGCCCTGCGTAAGTCACCGCACCCGACAGGACGAGGATGACGAGCATCCAGCGATAGGCGTACGCCCCACGGATGTTGCACTGGTTCCGTCCGCGCAGAAACAGGACGACCGCGATCACGGCAACGATCAGCCCCGCCGTCCGGAAGAACCAACCGTACTCGTAGTACAGCGTGTCGCCAAGCGTTACGGCCTCGGCCGCCGTCGCGATGCCGAGCAGCACGAATACGACGGGCGAGACGCAGCACGTTATCGCGACGAATCCCGACGCCAAGCCGAAGAGGATGCCTTTCTTAGGTTCAATGGAGGACATGGGTCTTGGGTGTAGGGTGCTAGATGCTGGGAGTCTGGGACACTTGCGCCGTCCCTATCTTTCCACTTTAGCATACCGTTAGGGTGAATTATGACTTGTGGAATAGCCTTGTAACTGTTCAGGCTTCGTGAGAGCGCTCAACACACACAGCCACCGTCATACCCGCGAAGGCGGGTATCCACAGGGGTTGGGGATTTTCACCCCATGAACTCTGAACAGTTTCACCCCCACCTCCGCCCGTTTGCTTGACCCTTCTTCAAGGCCGTTGCTATGATGTGTAGGTTGAAATCGGTGACCTGAGGCTATGTTCGTCATAGGACTTACAGGCGGGATCGGGACCGGCAAGTCGACGGTCTCCGGGCTCCTTAATGAACTGGGAGCCGAGGTCATCGAGGCGGACAAGGTTGCCCATGCGGCGTATGAACCTGGTACGCCCGGATGGCAGAAGGTCGTCGAAGCGTTCGGGGAAGGCGTCCTCGACGCGGACGGTAAGGTCGACCGAACGGCGCTCGGCGGCATCGTGTTCGGCGATGAGGAGGCTCGCAAGAGACTGAACGCAATCATCCACCCTATCGTCCGACGACTCCTCGAGGAGAGCATCACCGGACTTGATCGCGATGGAGCGCGGGTCGCAGTCGTCGAGGTCCCCCTGCTGATCGAGGCCATCAAGCAGCAGTCCCAGTGGACGAAGATGCTCGATGAGACATGGGTGGTCACCGCCCCCGCAAAGCAGGTCATCGAAAGGGTGCGGGCGAGGAGTGACCTGGATGAGACAGCCATCAGGGCGCGAATCGAGTCCCAGGTGACGGAGCGAGAGCGGAACGAGTACGCCGATGCGATCATCGAAAACAGCGGCAGTCTCGAAGGGCTGCGATGCGAGGTAACGAACCTTTGGCGCGAGCGAGCGCCACACAATTAGGATGTAACACCACACGATGACGACCAAGACACAGACCCTATACCGCAGCTACATCATCGAGGAATACCACCTCACCGAGGAGCCGTACTACGTTCCCATCGGGGACGAGGTCGAGCTCTTCGAGGCCGCGTACAGATCGAAGATTCCCGTATTGTTCAAGGGCCCGACCGGTTGCGGCAAGACCCGCTTCGTCGAGTACATGTCCTACCGGCTGCGACAGCCGATGACGAGGATATCCCAGAACGACGGCGCTGCGCCGGACTCTTCGTCCAACGGAACCCTGCCCCTCGTGACCATCGCGTGTCATGAGGACCTCACGGCCAGCGATCTCGTGGGCCGCTACCTCCTGCAGGGCGAGGAGACGATCTGGATCGACGGTCCGCTGACTCGCGCGGTCAAGGCGGGCGGCATCTGCTACCTCGACGAGATCGTCGAGGCCCGCAAGGACACGACTGTGCTCATCCACCCGTTGACCGACCACCGCCGCATCCTCCCAGTAGAGAAGAAGGGCGAGCTCCTGGAAGCCGCCGACGGCTTCCTGCTGGTGATGTCCTACAACCCCGGCTACCAGAGCGCATTGAAGGACCTGAAGCACAGCACGCGACAGCGGTTCGTCGCAATCGAGTTTGACTATCCCCCGAAGGAGACCGAGGCAGACATCGTGGCGCATGAATCTGGCGTCGACTTGGAAACGGCGATGGGCCTGGCCAAGCTCGGCGAGAAGGTGCGAAACCTCAAGGAGCACGGTCTGGCCGAGGGCGCAAGCACGCGCCTCCTGATCTACGCCGGGAAGATGATCGCCGGAGGCATCGAGCCGCGACGCGCATGCCAGGTGGCGGTGAACTGGGCCGTTACGGACGATCACTCGCTGCAGGCCAGTGTGGACGAGGTGATCAATTCGATTTTCGAGTAATGCGACGGCGAACATCGTGGCATCCCTCCGAAGAGAGTGGCAAATGCGTCGCCGGAAACCGTTCGTTGCCTATCCATAAAACTTCGTTGCGTATCCAAAAGCCGTTCGTGGTGAGCTTGTCGAACCATGAACGGCGGACCGACACTTCGACAAGCCCAGGGTGAAGGGTTTAGCTCTTCCTCGCCCTCTAAGGTAAACCGCGCTTCCCTTTCTATGCGAACACAAACCATGCCCGCAACACCGGTCGAGTCCGCGATCCGACGAGCGCTTGCCGGGCATTGCAAGCGCGAGATCGTAGATCCCTCCATGGCCCGCGCCGGCGTCCTGGTCCTGTTGTACCCCAAGGACGGAATCACACAAGTTCTCTTCAATAAGCGCAGCGAGCATGTCGAGAAGCACAAGGGCGAGATCGCCTTTCCCGGTGGCGGATGGGAGTCGGGCGACGCCACGATCCTGGACACCGCCCTCCGCGAGACGTGGGAAGAGATGTCCATAGACCCTTCGGACGTGACAGTGCTGGGTGAGCTGGACGACATCGTGACCATCTCGGACTTTGTTGTCACACCCCACGTGGGGACGATTCCCGGCGGGTATGACTTCAAACCGAACATCGAAGTGGCCGAAGTCGTAGAGGTGCCCTTGGACGCCATCCTGAAGGGGCGGAACCTTCGAGACGACACCCGTCTCGTGAACGGCGAGATCAAGCGGCGGGCGACGTATGCGCACGACGGCCACCTGATCTGGGGGGCGACCGGGATGATACTGGAGGGGTTTGTCCGAATCCTGAAGACCATCGACGACGGAGAGGACTTGTGCAAGAACACGATGTAGTACGCCAAAGAGTGCGCGCAGCGCTCGAGCAATACCCGCCCCTCGCTATCGAGGAGTTCGACCGGTCGTGGCACAAGATGTCCGACCTGCTGAATTCCATTCAGATCGCCACGTGGGCAGACACCGGACTCCGACTGGCGGGCCAGACCGTCCGCTCGTGGGAGTCTGCCGCTCAGTACTACAAGGCAAGCGCCAAGGTCGTGAGCCTCATGCCGTTCAGCCGCTTTGAGGAGTGGTCGGAATGCGGCATTCGACTCTGCCAGGACTCCCCTACCCTTGCCGCCTGCTACTTCAACGCGAGCCACGGCACCCTGCAAAAGCTCCGCGCGCGCCACGTCGAAGAGTGGGCGATGATGGGACGGCGCCTGTACAAGGGTACGTGGAAGTCTGGCACCCTTGCCTGCAAGTTCTTTGAATCGAGCCCCAAGCTGGTCCAGTCGCTGGAAATCGAGGACCTTGACCGGTTCGTCGCGTTCCTCGAGTATGTCTCGCGACGTTCGTACGACGTGGCGACCGACTGCATCGTTCTGGGAGAAAGAATCTTCCCGGCGCTTGGTGAGCACAACCAGGCATTCATCGGGCTGGGCAACCAGGTGGCCGAGACCGGTTGGCGGCAGGTCAAGAGTGTCTTTGACGCGACCGCCCGCTCGCTGCCCAGGATTCAGGCGAGTCAGCGCGGACGCTTCATCGCGCTGGCGGACGCGCTGCGAGAGAGTGGTACCGGCAACCTCTCGGGCTCGATGCTTGAGGTGTCACAGGCGCTGTGGGAACTCGACAACGAGTACCACGAGTCGGTGCTGGAGATGTCCGAGGACCTGATGACGCATGCACCGGGCGCGATACCCGACTTCATCAAGAGCTGTCCCAGGGCCCTCGAAAGAGTGACGATTATCCAGTTGCAGCAGTGGTACCTCGAAGGCGTGCGCGTGCTCGAGCGCAATCGCGACGCCGGCTTGGCCTACTTCAGGCTGGAGTCCTCCCATTCCCAGAGCGAGCTTGAAGCGCTCTCGGCGAACATCGAATTCGAAAAGATCAAGGACCTGATGGAGATGTACTGCCAGGCTCTTGCCGGGTCGGAGGTGAAAGTCGCCGCGAGCGAGGAACTGGCGGAGAAGCGCATAGGCTGGCTTACTCCCGACTCTCCGACCACCGAGGGTTCGACTGTCTACGTCCCGGCCATCGCCGATCGCTACCAGACGAAGGACGAGAACTTCGCGCTGTTCAAGGTCGTCTCGACACACCAGGTTGCCAGACTGGAGTTCGGCAGCTTCTGGTTCGAGTTCGATACAGCGTCGACCGTGTTCAAGGACCTGCGTCCCACGCTTGAGAGCAAAGTCCGTGAAACCGTTGGGACCAACGACGACTTGAACGAGGCTGTGACCGATATCCAGCGTCTCTTCAGTCTCTTGGAGGACAGAAAACTCTCGCTCGACCTATTCACCATCATCGAGGGCGGGCGGTTGGACATGCGCGTGCTGACCGAGTACCTCGGCATGAGGAAGAGCTACGCACGGGTACAGACCGACGCGCTCGCTTCGAGGCCTGAAATAACCCAGATGCCCGCCCGCGAGGCCATGGTCGAGTTCCTCGTCCGCGTGACTCTGCGGGAAGACGAGAGTTTGCCCACGCCGGTGAAGTACGAAGAAGAGGCCCGCAAGATCGCGTCCATTGCGCGAAGGTCCAATGCCTTCGGGACGACGGTCGAGGACACGGCGGAGGCGATGCTTCGCATCTACGCGGTGCTGATGCAGATACCCAATGCACCGCTCGACGAGGACGAGTTCCAGGACCTCGACCTGGGCGACGACCAGGACGAGTCGTCTATGGAATCGGAGGCCGAGGACGACATAATCCAGCAGCTCATGGAGGGTCTCGGCGCGGAGTCGCCGGAGAAGTCTCCAGGCGAGCAGGAGTACGAGACCAGCCAGGACGTCGACTATCGAGGCGACTTCAAGCCGGAGATGGTGCAGCTCCTCGAACAGCTTCGCCTGCAGAAGGGCAGCGAGGGCTCCGCCGACGGTGATTCCCAGGAGATCACTCAGGAGATGCTCCAGGAGCTCATGCAGAACAGCGCCGAGCTCGACCTCGACTCGATGGAGTTCGGTGAGGCGGAGGACATGACCGCCGACATGGCCCAGAATATGCTCAAAGAGGCCAGCATGACCGCGCCGTCGCACCCCGACCGAGGGCAGGGCCAGTTCGTGCACGTCGACGAGGACGGCGGCCCCATCGACCCGGACGAGCCGCAGACGTTCGTCTACGACGAGTGGGACTTCCGCGCTGAGGACTACAAGCCGCGCTGGTGCGTCGTGCGCCAGAAGCAGATGAGCGAGGGAGACCCCGCGTACTACGGCCAGACCCTTGCCGGCTACTCGACGCTGGTGAACCAGATCAGGCGGCAGTTCGAGCTTCTCGTGCCGGAGATGTTTCGCAAGCAGCGCAAGCTGGAGGACGGCGAGGAGATCGACATCGACGACGTGATCGAGGCGATGGTCGATATCAGGACGGGCTCAAGTCCCAGCGACAAGCTCTACTGGCGGCGCAATAAGGTACAGCGCGACGTCGCCGTCGTGTTCCTGCTGGACACAAGCGCTTCGACCGCGGAGGCCGTCGACGAGTCGCGCAAGGGCGACGACTGGGACGCCCCCGACGATCCCGTCGAGTACATGACATGGCTGCGGACGCGACGTGGCGAGGGCATGCGCCGGTCATACAAGCGCATCATCGACCTCGAAAAGGAGGCGTGCGTCCTGCTCATCAACGCCCTCGAGGCAGTCGGCGACCGCTACGGCATCTACGCCTTCTCCGGCTACGGTCGGGAGAACGTCGAGTTCTACACCATCAAGGACATCGAGGAAAACTTCTCGGACAGCATCAAGAGACGGATTGACCGTGTGTCGCCCCTCCACGCCACGCGCATGGGGCCCGCAATCCGCCACGCGACGACCAAGCTGGACGCGCTGGACGCCAAGACCAAGCTCCTCTTCCTCATCAGCGACGGCAGGCCGCAGGACCGCGGCTACAGCCGCGAAGGGGTCGAGAAGGAATACGCCGTCCACGACACCAAGATGGCCCTCGACGAGGCAAAGGCCAAGGACATCACGGCATTCGCGCTGACCGTCGACAAGAACGGCCACGACTACCTCGCCACCATGTGCCAGGACATGGGCTACGAGATCCTCGACGACATCCTCCAACTCCCACGCCGCCTGCTCTTCCTCTACCGCCGCCTGACGATGTGACGGGGCGATTCGCGAATCGCCCCTACGATGATGGAGGTTGGCCGCATCGTTCGATTGTGACCACTTGCTTCGGCTATTTGCAATGTTACGGTGCGTCCGATTGATAAGTTGCGGCAATGTCCCCACTGCGCGTCACCCACGGGAGGTCGGCCTGTTCAACGTCGACCTCGGTGATGGTGGTCACAGGGGGTCCCACGGGTTGATGACTTCGACTCCCAGTCCCTCGAAGTCCCTGACATTGCGCGTTGCAACTGTCAAATCATGGGCCTTGGCCGTCCCCGCGATGAGAATGTCGATCAGATCGGGGGGACGCCCGGAATGGACCGCGTTCGCCCGAAATTTTGCCGCCCACAACGCGGCGGCTTCATCGATCGGGAGTATGCGATCGGCGTAGCCGGTGAGGAGCCGTGACAGATCGGCTCGCAGCCGCTCTCGACACCGTCCCGCCGGCACGAGCCGCGATCCGAACTCCAATTCGTGCATTACCATCGACGCCAGCCACAGATCTGACGGACGCTCGAGAAATGCGATAACCGGGGGACTGGGGTGACTCTTGGTCATCTCCGACACTACGTTCGTGTCGAGAAGGAATCCGTTCACTTGTCGTGCGGTTGTCGTCATCCGAATGCACGAACGGAATCTAGCGACGCGAGTCACCGGCACGATCAGGGACTTCGAGGTTGGTTCCGCGCGACATGTCCTCGATGAGCCACCGGCCGAGGGGCTTGCGCTCCGGCGCATGGGCACGCCACATGCTCTCTGGCACGACGACGAAGTGCTTCCGCGCGCCGATCCGTTGAGGACCCTCCGTCTCGGCAAGACGCAAGACTTCCGACAGCTTCGCCTCGGCGACCGTCCACGCGCGACGGGGTTCGGACGCAACCACGATCTGCCCCTCCAATGAACTGCTATGGTCTACATTAGACTATGATGGACGGGTACGCAAGGTTGCGGCGGTGTCGGGGACGTACGTCAGCCACGCCATGGTGGCCCCGTCAATGTCGGCTCCGCTATTCTACGCTCAGAATGACAGAGGTCGGGCTGAATTGGCTTGCCTTCCAATCCGAGAAGGACTCCCACTCTGCTGGTTGTCGTTGAAAAGACTGCAGCCGATGATACCATGAGGCGTAACGCAGCTTGAAAGATGGTCTCTCATGAGGGTTAACTCCACGATTCCCGTCGGGCGCGCCACCCTCGACGTCCTTCACCCCGCCGCCTGCTGTCCCTATATCGTCGCCTGACGATGCTAAGGATTTAGACCTTACTCAAGTGGGTATAAGCGCCCTTCAGTCGGACCGGCGGAGGACATGGTGGCCTGGTTCTTGGAGAGAACCGCATGGGGTTTGTCGCCTACACCGGCACGCTAACCTGGTAGACTACCTCGGCATCCTTCGGCACGTCCCGGCCCTCGTCCCTAAGCACTTCGAGATACAACTCTATAGCTTCACTTACGTTCCGTAGGGATTCCTCTATCGATTCGCCCTGGGAGTAGCAGCCCGGCAATGCCGGAACTTCAACCCAGAACCCGCCCTCTTCGGCTGTATGAACTACGACTGAATACTGCATAGGTTCTCTCCCTCAGAGAAGTGCTTCAAAATCCTCCACTGAGATATCTGCCCGCTCAAGGGCGTCTAGCAGAAGTCCCGTCTTCACCGACCCTCTGTGAAACGGGAGGACGATCATACCTCTATCTGGATGTTTAAGGATGTGATGACTCCCCCGGATTCGGGCGGTTACATATCCAAGACGATGGAATGCGCGGATCGCCCGTTGCGCCCTTACGTTCCGAAGCCTTCTCCCTCCCGAACTCACAACAATCCCACTCCAAATATAGTCTGGCCTACGGATCTGTTCATTCCAGTATAACGTTCATCCGTGTGGTCGGTTCGCCAAAAAGTAGGAAGCCGATGATACCATGAGACCAATCTCCCCCCGAAAGGTCCACCCCATGAAAGTCCACTCCACCATCGCCGGCGGACTCGCCACCCTCGACATGCTCGACGGCCTCCCGCAGGAGCCGGCGTTCCCTGTTGAGGAGTACGAGACCCGATTAGCCGCCGTCCGTGACTACATGCGCGAGCGGGATATCGAGGTGCTACTCGTGCAGCACGCGCCGAATGTTTTGTATATGACGGGGTACCAGACCTTCTCGCCGAACTTTGGTGAGTGCATGGTCGTGCCGCTGGAGGGCGATCCTACCCTGCTCGTGCCGTCGCCTGAACTCGGAGGAGCGCTGGTACACACGTGGCTCGACGACCGGCGTGGCTACGCTCCCGACAGGAGCAACGCTCAGTACATCGCCGACACGCTCCGGGAAAAGAAGCTGGACGGCGCGAAGGTGGGCGTAGAGAAAGCAAGCAATGGTCTCCCGGCGGCAACATACGATGGCCTAGTTGCCGCTCTCCCCAACGCGCGGTTCATCGACGGGTCGGGCATCGTCGAGGGTGTCAAGACGGTGAAATCGGCGCGGGAGATCGCGCACATCCGCGCTGCCGCCAAGACTACGGAAGCGGGCATGGCGGCAGCCATCGACGCGGCCCGCGAGGGCGCAACCGACAACGACATGGCTGCCGCGGCGTCGGAGGCGATCGTGGCTGCTGGCAGCGAGTATATGTGCCTCTCGCCCGTCGTCACGTCAGGCAGACGTTCCGGCATCCTCCACTCGACACATAAGCGCAACCGTCTTGAATCCGGCGACGTTGTCCTGTTGGAAATGGGCGGCTGCATTCACCGGTACACCGCCCCGACTATGCGGACTGTCTTCATCGGCGAGCCCCCCGCCGAGGCAAGACGCATGGCCGAGGCGTGTCTGACCGCGTTGGACAACGTGCTCAGCACCATCCGCGCGGGCGTCACAGCCGACGAGGTCGCGCAGGCCGGTTGGGAGGGCATGAAACTGGCAGGGGACAATTTCGTCTTCCACGGTAACTTCGGGTACGCGATCGGCGCGGGATTCCCGCCGACCTGGGCCGACGATACTGGGGCAATCATGTCAGGCATCGACACCGTGCTCCGGCCCGGTATGGTCTTCCACCACCCCGTCGCGCTTCGGCGGATGGGGTGCTACGGCACGGCGTTCAGCGAGACGACGGTCGTCACCGAGGACGGCTGCGAGGTCCTGACGAGTTCCCCCCGTGAGATCGTGGTCCGTTAGGAGCGATTCGCGAATCGCCCCTACGGGAGGATATTTTCAGGGTAGTCTCCCCTTCAGTATTGGAACGGCGTCGGGATGGCGCCGCCGTGCCAGGGGAAGGCATAGCTGGGGTCGTTGACGAACCGGCGCATCCCGGCCTCAACCCGGATGGACGTTGAGGGAGGAAGCCGGACCTCAAAATACTTGGAGTCCAGAGGCCGAACGTTCCCTCCTGCCCTTAACTCGGTAAATTGGTGTTCCCCGAATGCCCCCGACTGAACGATGACGTTCCGTGTCTCGGACCGGCTGAGATTCACGAGTTGAATACCGACGCCGTCGGCCGACAACGAGTCCACCAGTGCGCCGACGTCCTTCGGCAGGCCGGGCCGCACGAGGTCCTTGTCGAAATACCGCACTGTAGCCCGAAGCAGCCCGCCGTGGTAGACGGAATGCGGGGATCCCAGCATCGTCTGTGTCAACACCTTCGTGTACACAGGATTCGGAGGCTCCTCGTTGTCAGCGATAAGCTGGAACGCGTCCCTGTCATCTGCCTTCAGCAGCTCATACGCGTCCACCGCCTGCTGGTACTGGGCCGTCAACGCCTTTTCCGGCCAGTCGGGGTTCTTCCCGTCGTAGTACTGGAACCGGCTGTACTCGGTCTCCCAGTCCGCTCTGCGGTCGCCGTGGAAGGTCACCTCGTTCCAGTCGCGCTCCTTGTCTCCCTCCCGCAGCCGGACGATGAGGTCGTAGTCCTCCTTCGACATCGACATGTGATACACATGGACCGGCTCGTAGACCCGCATCGCATCCGGGCCGAGCAGGACGCCGTCTCCTTCACTCTCCCGGGCCCATCCGTCGGGCCCGACTCTCCTCGGAACGAGAAGGTGGCCGTCCTCGCGGGTGAACGAGTTGTCGAGGAGCATCTTGAGCTGAGAGCGCATGAGGTGCGCGTATCCGAGATCGCCGCTCAAGAGCACGGCGCACTCTGTCGCCACCATGACTGAGTGAAACAGTCGCGTACAGCCGTATCCGCTGTTCCAGCCGTACAGTCCCCCCCACCAATTGCCGTCCCTGTGCTCACCGATCTTTCCGGTCGGCCCGACGTTGTCGGGGATGACGCCGCCGTTCCGGCGAATGCGGTCCATCCACACGTCCACGTACTCCAGGACCCACTTCTTGTACTTCTCCTCACCGGTGTACAGGTACGCGTTCGTCACGAGTCCGGTGGCCGACAGGTTCGCAACGAGGTCGCCGTTCAACACGATGTGGTTGAACAGCCCGATGATCTCTTCAGCCTTCTCCGGGTCGTCCCACCAACCGAATTCCAGGTCCTTGACTATGGGGTACAGTGACGAGCGCGAGCCCATGGGGCGAGGCTTCCACGCGTGGTTATCGAGAGACGTTCCGCCGTGCAGATAGTCCTTGACCGACTCGAGCGGGGCCTCATGCCACGGGCCCTGGCTGCTGTTCATCGGCGACCGGATGATTTTGTGCACGGGGTCCCAGTTCGGGGCCTCGGGGTCCTCGCCGATGTACATAGCGGCGAAGCGTTTGGCCCGCCTGACGTTCTCCGAGATCGTGGGATCAGCCACGCCGAAATCGTAGAACGCCATGTTGCCCTCGCCCATGTGGTGCCACTCCGCATCTCCCGGATGGGCAAGACTGAAATACTCGTTGTGGATGCTGTACTTGAGCTCCTTCGCGGTATCGCCATGATAGTAATCAAGGTTGTTGATGCGGTTCCCGTCGCGGTCGTCGAAGAGACGTGTGGTGGCGTTCCAATGCTTCAGGGCCAGGTCGACAAGGTTTTCGCTACCTCCGAGGGCATACAGGAGACACCAGTTATACGATCGCTCGTAATAGTCGTCCATGTCGTCAGACCAGTACCACGCCCCGCTTCGCTCGGCGTACTTCCGGCTCATCACGGGGGCGGCCTCCTCCATGAGAGCCATGAGCTTGCGCTGAAGGATCGCCCACGACGGCGGGGCGGTTATGTCCGCGGCCTGCACTCCAACCATCTCCGGCATCGACACACTTTTTCGATTCGCCATCATTGGGCCTCCCTGTGGTTACCCGCGAAGAATTTCGTAGCCTTACATCCCGTGGATAGAACAACTGCGACGGTAGTCGTCCCGTGCTCGCGCCCGATTATAGGCGGTCGCGTCTCAGGGGAACAAGATGCAACAGCGTGTGTACGCACGTTGAGGCGACACCGGCAATTCACTATTATGGGTGAGCAACTCCGATTTCACACGTGATCTCACCGCCATCGTCGGCGACCCATACGTGCGTTGGGAGGTTCTCATCGATAAGCTTGTGCCGTACCCATCTGTATATCACAGGCGAATAGACGTGGCGCGTAACCCCTCTCCCATCGTGAGAGAGGGCTAGGGTGAGGGTGGTTCGCCGAAACACACTCATCCAATTCATACAATGAACTTCCGAATCGGTACTACAACATGATGATGAGTGGCTCTTTCAGGAGGAAGGCACAATGAGCACTCGCCTCTCCGCCGACCACGTTGCGGCCATCGAGCGTGAGCGCCGCGTCGTCGTGAACTTCGACGCCTTCCCCTCGATGATGCACCTGCCGAGCATCGATGTCGAGCACATGAAGGCCGCCCTCTTCGAGTTCATCGACGACCCGCAGACGCGCATCGACAGCGTCTGGTGGAACTTCACCGAGGGCAACGAGGCCTACTGGCCCAGCAGGATTCTCCCCTTCATCGAGGCGCCTCCCTACGGAGAATGGGCGACGACCGGCTTCGACCCCGTCCAGACGCTCTTGGATGAGACGCGCCGCCGGGGACTGGAGACGTTCTTCACCTACCGCATCAACGGCTCGGACAACGACGTGCCGGGCCGCGTTCCACCGCTGGCCATGAAGGAGGATCACCCCGACTGGCTCATCCACACGTGGAACAAGACCATCGGAGACGCGACCGGCGAACATCTGAACGGCTACTGGAATTTCGCGGTCCATGGAGTCCGCGACTACAAGCTGAGCATCCTCGAAGAGATCGCCGGGCAGTACGACTACGATGGCATGGAGATCGACTTCGCGCGGGTGTGCCCCGTCCTTCCGCCCGGCAAACAGTGGGAGAACCGAGATGCTCTGACCGACTTCATGCGTTCGGTCAGATCGATGCTGCTCAGGGTCGGAGAGAGGCGTGGACGTCCCTTCCTCCTGGCCGCCCGCGTGCCGGAGAATCTCATAGGCTGCCGCATGGACGGATTGGACATGGAGACGTGGGCGCGAGAGGAACTGGTGGATATCTTCACGCTCGGGTGCCGGTCGTTCGATGTCGACATCGCGGCGTTCAGGCGGATCGCAGAGCGCTCCCACATCAGGCTCTACCCTGTCCTGGACGACCACCACTCCACGGACGGTTACCGGTTCCCGCCAATCGAGGTCTTACGGGGAGTCATGGCCAACTGGCTCCATCAGGGCGCCGACGGCCTCCAGACCTTCAACTTCGCCTACGCGAGGACCGAGACCCTCGAAAAGTACGGTATGCGGGACACATGGACGGGCTGGCCGACGCACCTCCGGTTCTACCGCGAGCTTGCCGACATCGACGCCATGAATCAAGGAAGCAAGGTCTTTGTCGCGCAGAGGCGCGGTGGCGGTCATGGTCCCTTCGTCGTTCCAAACCCCGAGGATTGGTCGACGCCGAGATGGATGTACTTCAACACGAACATGTTCGCTCCTCTGCCCGCCGAGCTCGACCCGGACGGGCGGGCGGACACCCTCCTCCATGTCTACGTCGGCGAGCAGGTGCCTCCCGATGCGGAGGTCACCGTCCGACTGCTCCTCTCGGACGATTCCGCCGCCAACCTTCCGGACGGCGAACGCTTGCAGCGCGTCGTCGTGGCAACCATAGGTCACGAGGACAGTAGGCTCGAAAACAGCCCTCCCGCCCCTGGAATCGAGGAACATGTGGAATTGCGCCTGAACAACGCTCTCCTCAAGACCTCGTCGGTCGACGACGGATGGCTGGTGTTCGAGGCGTTCCCAGTACAGCTTGCCGTGGGCGAGAACCTCTTGGCCGTACGGCTAACGTACGGTGACTCGGAGGCGCGCGGAGAAGTCCTCGTCGAGAAGCTGGAGATCCACGTCAACAGGTGGATGATCTCGTAGAACTCCCGCCGGTTGATGCACTATCGTACCCGTGATAGCTTGCGACTAAGTCTCAATGCCTATTGCTTCGCTAGCCAGTCCCTCAGGAGGTCAAGGACCATGCAGTTGGTTGCGAAGATCGTTGCCGCATATCTCGTGATCGTCGGCCTTGCGGTGTTTCTCAACCTGATCGCCACCCCGCTGTATCACGACGGATCGCCTGATTACCCCACGTGGAAGATACTGAACTGGTTCATGGCCGTCGCCGTGCTCATAATCCTGGTCGTGGGATCCCTGCGTAAGCGCATCCTCGACAGCGCGGGCGAAGAGGGCGCGAGCACCCTCGACCACGTCCGGGGCAGCTTCGTATTCTATGGAGGCGTCGTCCTGGCCATGCTGTTCTTCTGGGAGTGGTTCTGGACGCTGAACCCCGACAGCGAGACGGGAGAAGCGGTCACGTCGCACCTTGTCTACTTCCCGTTGGTGGACGCGCTGTTCACCGTCTTGGCCTTCATCGTAGGTAAACGCATGTGGAACGTGGGCAACGGCTCGCAGAATTAGCACTATGTCAACCTGAATATGAGGAACAGGAAGATGGCGTTTTATCCCCTCTCCCGTCGTGGGCTGACAGGGGTAGGCAAAACGGATTTGTAGCTATGATCCGGCCCCCTTGCCTGTCATTCCGAGTGGAGCGAGGAATCTAAGATCCATAACCGCTAGACTGGACAGCCGGTGCCGTGCTTCTATCGTGACCAAGAGCGAAAACGGCGCAAGTATCCCCTATGTCAGTTCTACCTTGTGACAGACACTTTAGATTCTTCGACTTCGCTGCGCTCCGCTCAGAATGACAGTGCCAAGGTTGCATTCTGGTGAACGTAGACCCTCTCTTCCGTTCGCGGGAGAGGGCTGGGGTGAGGGCAAATGCCTACCCCTGTCAGCCTCTCTTCCCCCTCTGTGCTCTCTGTGTCCTCTGCGGTGAATCTTCGTCCTCTCTCGAGCAACTACTTGAAAGCTTGCCGAAGCGTCGCCCGTTCCAACTCCGAACGGCTCAGTACGAACGGACTTCGGAAAGACCCAGAGGACATCCCGCCCCTCATTGAAGCGATTCCCCCAATTCACTATCATGGGGTCAGAAACCTATGACCAACTCCGACCTCATCAGTGACCTTGCCGAAATCGTCGGCGCGCCCAACGTGGTGCACAAAGCCGAGGACCTGATCGTCTTCGAGTACGACGGCTCAGTCGACCGCGCAATGCCGACGGTCGTCGTCCTGCCTCGTACGACGGAAGAAGTCTCCAATGTGGTGAAGACTGCAGCCGCCCACGGCGTACCCGTGGTAGCGCGTGGTGCCGGAACCGGCCTGAGCGGCGGGGCCATCGCCGAGCACGGCGGCATCGTCGTGGCGCTCACGCGCATGACGGGTATCCTGGAGATCGACGAGGTCAACCGGCTGGCCGTCGTGGAACCTGGCGTGGTTAACATCGACCTCACCGCTGCCGCCAGCAAGTACGGCCTCTACTATGCCCCCGATCCCTCCAGCCAGAAGGCATGCACTATCGGCGGCAACGTGGCGGAAAACTCGGGCGGGCCGCACTGCCTTGCGTACGGCGTCACGACCAATCACGTCCTCGGCATGGAGGTCGTGCTTGCCGACGGCTCGGTACACTGGTTCGGCGGAAAGACTCGGGAAGCGCCGGGCTACGACCTGCGCGGCATCATGGTCGGCTCGGAGGGCACGCTCGGCATCGTGACGAAAGTCGTCGTCCGACTGTTGAAGGCGCCCGAGGCGGTGAAGACGCTGCTCGCGGTGTTCAAGACCGTGGAAGACGCAAGCTCGGCCGTGTCGGGCATCATAGGAGCGGGAATCGTCCCCGCGGCCATAGAGATGATGGACGCGATGTGCATCCGTGCCGCCGAGGCGTCGATGAACGCCGGGTACCCGGAAGAGGCCGGAGCCGTGCTGCTCGTCGAGGTTGACGGCCTCCGCGAGGAGGTCGAAGAGGAGGCGGAGGAGATCGCGAACGTCTGCCGAACCTACGAGCCGATGGAGATCCTCACCGCAACGAGCGGCGAGGAACGGGAGAGACTCTGGGCGGCTCGTAAGGGTGTTATCGGCGCGCTTGGCTGGCTCGCGCCGAACTACTATCTTGTCGACGGCACGGTCCCGCGCACAAAGCTCATGGAGGTGCTGGGCGAGGTGGAGAAGGTCGCCGCTGAGTCAGGCCTGCCCATCGCCAACCTGCTCCATGCCGGAGACGGCAATCTGCATCCCCTCATCCTCTTCGACGAGCGCAAGCCCGGAGACACCGACAGGGCGCTGGAAGCCGGTGGCAAAATCCTGGAAGTGTGCCTCGACGCGGGCGGCGTCCTCTCCGGTGAACACGGCATCGGCATGGAGAAGCAGGAGTACATGCCGCTCATGTTCTCGCAGGAGGACATGGACGCAATGGCAGGACTCAAGCCCGCCTTCGGGTCGGGGGAGATATTCAACCCGGGCAAGATATTTCCCACGGGCGCCTCACACGGAACGCGACATCCCTCCTCCGGCTTCGCCAGGACGGCGGCCAACGCCTACGTATGAGCAGCAAGACCGTGTCCGCGAATCTCACTCGGCTTGAGGGGATCATATCCTCGCTCAGTTCCTTGTCGATCGACACCGTGACCGGTGATGCAGCGAGCGACTATTCCATCGAGGGTATGACACCGGGTGTCGTTGCGCGCCCCGTCTCGCCGCAGGGGATATCGGAGGCAATGTCGGTCGCGAGCGAGCACGGCCTGTCCGTAGCGCCGCTGGGAGGAATGACTCGCACGAGTCTCGGAAACCCTCCCGACTCCCTTGATCTCGCCATCGACATGACCGGCGTCAATCAGGTGCTGGCCCACAACGCAGCCGACCTGACCGCCACCGTCGAGGCGGGTATTTCCGTCTCGCGGGTGCAGGAAATCCTGGCAGAGCACGGCCAGTTCCTCGCTATCGACCCTCCTCTGCCCGATCGCGCCACCATAGGCGGGACTCTCGCCGTCGGCTGGAGCGGCCCAATGACGTGGCAGAACTGGAGTCCGCGCGACATCGTAATCGGCATGAGGACCGTGATGGCGGACGGCACGATCACCAAGACCGGAGGGCAGGTCGTCAAGAACGTGAGCGGCTACGACATGGCGCGGATGCACATAGGCGCGCTTGGCACGCTCGGCATTATCGCGGAGGTGTCGTTCAAGCTGACCCCGCTCCCGGCCCGGCAGGCGACCGTGATGGCAACCTTCGACTCCGACGCGGACTGCCTCGATGCCGCACTCGAGGTGTATGGGAGCAGTCTCGTCCCTCTGGCAATCTCGACTCTGCATGGCCAGCAGCCGGGTGCAGGAGGACGTGGCACAAGCGAAGCTCGACCGTCCCTCTTGGTTCGAGTCGGAGGACGCGCGAGGAGCGTTCAGAGGCAGACCAACAACGTTGCATCAATCTACCGTCGGTCCGGCGCAGTACAACGCGACGTGATGGACGACAACGACGTTGTGATGATATGGAGCCGGATGGGTGACTTCGGGTGGACTGAAGAGACCACGCCAATCGCCGGTATCAGGGCGACCGCTCTTCCTTCGGACACTCCGCGAATCATCCAGTCCATGCAGGACACGGAGGACTCCGCAGCCCTCGCGTGGAGGGCAGCGACCCAGACCGCGCAGGGTGTAGTCGACATCCACTGGCTCAACATCGAGGGGGAGTACTCGATTGAACACGTAAGTGCCGTGATATCTAGGACCATACAGGCCGTTCGCAGAATCGGCGGGACGGCAGTCATCACTCACGCCCCGGCTCAAATCAAGGATACTCTCGACGTGTGGGGCCAAACGACCTCCGCCATCGACACGATGCGGAGTCTCAAGCGACAATACGACCCGAACCGGGTCCTCAATCCCGGTCGTTTCATGGGTGGCATTTGATGACGTGGACCCAGCCAACGGTCGCACATCAGGGGTTCTCCGCGCCCGACGGACCGCGCGAAGAGGACATGTACAAGTGCGTCCACTGCGGGTTCTGCCTGCAGGCCTGTCCCACCTATCTAGAGACGGGGCTGGAGACCGAATCGCCGAGGGGCCGCATCGCCCTGATGAAAGCCGTGAACGAGGGGCGCATCGGGATAACGCCTGAGGTCTACCGCCACTGGGACCTCTGCATCCAGTGTCGCGCATGCGAGGTCGCCTGCCCGTCCGGCGTTCCCTACGGAAACCTCATCGAAGCCACGATGAGCGAGGTCGAGCAGAGACGCAAGAAGGGGTTTCTCGCCCGCGTAGTGGGAAACTTCGTCCTCAACTCGATCATACCCAAGCAGGGCCGCCTCGAATTCGTGGCAAGCGTGTTGCGGCTATACAAATCGAGTGGGCTCCAATCGGCGGTGCGAAAGACCAAGATTCTTTCGACGCTGGCCCCCGGACTTGCGGAGCTGGAAATGTCCGCACCAACGGTGTCCAAACGGCGCTTCCAAGCACGTGGGCAAGTCTACCCAGCACAAGGGACAACCCGAGCGAAAGTCGCCATCCTGTCGGGATGCATCATGCCCCTGATGCACGGCCTGGAGATGGACGCAGCGGTGCGTGTCCTAACGAGGAACGGGTGCGAAGTGGAGGTCACCGAGGGACAGGGGTGCTGCGGAGCCATCCACAGTCACGTCGGCGACCTCGAAAGGGCGAGAGAGCTGGCCCGGAACAACATCGACGCATTCGAAGCCCATGGCGTGGATGCCGTCATCATCGCATCTGCCGGGTGCGGTGCAAGGATGAAGGAGTACGACCATCTGCTGGAAGGCGACCCCGATTACGCCGGGCGTGCGGCGAAGTTCAGCGCGACGGTCAAAGATATCCATGAATACCTCGTCGACCTCCCCTTCGTTCCGCCGACGGGAACGGTCGACAAGCGCGTGACCTATCAGGACTCGTGCCACCTCGCCAATGCGCAGAAAATCACGGACGCGCCGAGGGCGATTCTGACCTCGATACCGGGCGTTGAACTCGTCGAGATGGAGCGTTCGGACGTCTGCTGTGGCGCGGGAGGAACGTACACCATCACCGAAAGGGAGTTCTCGCTCCGTGTCCTCGACTCCAAGATGAAGAACGTCGACAAAACAAACGCCGACGTGCTGGCGACGGCCAATCCGGGATGTGTGCTCCAACTGCAATATGGGACACAGCGGTACGGCCCGCCGGTCGAGGTCATGTACGTCACCGACCTGCTCGATGAGGCATACCAACGGGGAGACGGCTGACCCATGGAACTGGGACTGACAGGCAAGGTTGCATTGATTACCGGCGGCAGCGATGGGCTCGGCAAGGCGACTGCCATAGCCATGGGACGCGAGGGTGCCAGGGTCGCCATCTGCGCGCGCAACCCGGAGCACCTAGAACAGGCCGCGGACGACATTCGCCAGACCACCGGTGAGGACGTCCTGGCCGTGCCCGCTGACGTACGGGACCAGGAGCAGATCGAACGGCTCTTCGAGGAGACCCTGCACAAGTTTGGGCGGCTCGACATCCTGGTCAACAACGCCGGAGGTTCGGCGGCCGGTCCGCTGCTGGAAATGGACGATGCCATCTGGCACGGCGATCTCGATACCAAGCTCTTCGGTGCCCTCAGGTGCTCACGACTGGCGATACCGCACATGATGGAAGCGGGCGGCGGACGGATCATCAACGTCACGAGCATCGGCGGGAAGCAGCCGGAAGCGGCGACCGTACCTACGACGGTGTCCCGCGCGGCGGGCATCGCCCTGACCAAGTCAATGTCGCGAGAGTTTGCGCCGCACGGCATACTCGTCAACACGGTCTGCATCGGACTTGCCCGAAGCGGACAGTTTCGTCGCGAGTGGGATGACCTGCAGGCCGAGGGCACCGACCTGACCGAGGACGAGTTCTATGCGCGGCAGGGTGCAGGCGTTCCGTTGGGCCGCATCGGGACGGCCGAGGAGGTCGCAGACCTCATCACGTTCCTCGCCTCTGAGCGCGCCAGTTTCATCACGGGCACCGCGATCAACATGGATGGCGGCGAGTCCGCCGTCGTCTGAGAGCCTCGACCAAGAGGACGTCGGGCCTGTTCCAATCAGGCGTCCTGTCGTGAACAAGAATCTCTTCAGCCGTCATCCACTCGACCTCAGCGACCTCGTCGGTGTCGGCGATGTGAGGCTCACCCTCCAGGTACATTCCCGAGAAAAGCGTGTCGACGACCGGACTTCCATCATCCAGCGCGTAGAACAAGCTCCGCACGTACTCCAAGTCGGACGAAACGGAGATGCCCGTCTCTTCCAGGACTTCACGACGTACGGCGGTTTCAAGAACTTCGGCGGGCCCGTCCTCAACCTCGACCTTGCCACCGGGAAATACCAGCGCTCCGGGAGCGTCCTTGATGCCGTCGGCCCTTACTATCACGAGGAAGCGTTCGTCGCGGACCACAGCACACTGTGTCGCCACGATGAAAGTCTTGCGCTCATCGGACATGGCCTGAATCTTCTCTATGAGCACCAATGAGGTTGATGGCATTCTTGAGGCACTGCGACGCATTCTCGTGTGCGAGAATCTCGTCCTCAGTCATCCAGTGAATAGCTGCAACCTCTTCGGGGTCTGAAATACGCGGCTCACCTTCGACATACATGCCGAGGAAGAGGACGTCCACCACTGGTGTCCCATCACTGAGCTCGAATGTCTTGCTCTGAATAAATTCCAAGTCGGGCGAAACGGAGATGCCCGTCTCTTCCAGCACTTCACGCCGGACGGCAGTTTCGAGTACGTCGTCCAGTCCGTCCCCGACCTCCACCTTGGCCCCGGGAAAGACCAGCGCTCCGGGAGCGTCCTTGATGCCGTCAGCCCTTACGATCACGAGGAGGCGTTCGCCGCGGACCACTGCGCATAGCGTCGCCGCAATGAAATTCATACGCTCATCGGACATGGCCAGCTTCTCCTCTGCGAACGACAAGTAGGTTGATCGCATCCTTCAGCCACGGCGGCGTCTCGTCCTCAGCGAGAATCTCGTCCGCTGTCATCCACCGGATGTCGGCCACCTCGTCGGGGTCTGTGATTCGAGGTTCGCCTTCCCGGTATTCTCCCATGAACAACACGTCCACCACCGGAGTCCCGT
This sequence comes from Dehalococcoidia bacterium, assembly GCA_963662435.1. GTDB lineage: Bacteria > Chloroflexota > Dehalococcoidia > Lucifugimonadales > VXLM01 > VXLM01. Next base: position 1,979,057 of record OY759598.1, read on the forward strand.
CGTTCATGGAGAAGGATGCGCTCCGGACGTATTCCAGGTCATCCGAAACGGTGATTCCCGTCTCCTCCAGCACCTCGCGCCGCACTGCTGTTTCGAGTATGTCTGCCGGCCCGTCCTCGATCTCGACCTTGCCACCGGGGAACGCAAGGACTCCCGGGGAGTGCTGGACTCCCTGTCCCCTCACGATCATGAGGATTCGCTCACCCCGGAAGACAGCGCACTGGGTGTTCACGACAAACATCTCGCGGTCGTCGTTCATAGGTGGTCCCTCCTCGCTTTCGCGATTCTCTTGGCCCATAGTCTAATGGTCATACCCTCTGCATCAGTAGGTGAGTGTCCGTATCGCCCCAAACGGTGAAGCCAAGTCTCTCGTAGAAGGCGGCCGCCCGGGGATTGGCTCTCAGCACCTTGAGCTTTACGGGCAGGTTGGACTCAGCCGCTCTTTCAAAGACGGCCTGCATACACTTACCACCAATCCCCCGCCCTTGGTCCTCTGGCAAAATATATATCTGATTGAGAAAGAGACAATCAGGCTCTAGAGCCACCGACATGATGCCCACATCGCGCCCACCGAAATTTATGATCTGGAACTCCTGCGAACGAAAGCGCCTCTCGTGAATCTTACGCTGCTCTTTCTCGTCCCAGCCCCATGTCTGCTCGATGTACTCAAACATGGCAGCGCGCTTCACGCCGTAGATGAACTCCTTGTCGTCTTGACACGCCACTCTCAACTCTATGGAGTCTTCGTTTTCCGGACAATTCAATCGATGGACTCTCTTCGGCCACTAGTCCAGGTGGACACTACTCTGCCTTGAAGGCCTCAAAGCGAATTCTCCAGTAGTCGGCCGTCCACGTACGTTCAGCGTACAGCGTCGACCGGGTCGCCTCCTCGACATGGGCAACCACCTCCTCGCGCTGGGAAGGCGTAAGCGATGACAGGTAGTCCCAGCCGAACATGCGAAGCCACATCCTCATTCCTTCTTCGCCGCCGTCCAAGGGAGTCGGCCTCTCGAAGTGGTCTGAGTACGCGACACGGAAATCACGGCTTACCAGGAGAGAGACGTACTCGTTCAGTGGCGGAAAGTACTTATTCGGCCTGTACACTTCGGTGCCGTCCTGCTCCAGTGCGTCGAGGGCCTCACCCACGGCGGTCATGATCGCCCGGATATTGTTCTCGCCACCGAATTCCGCTACAAAGCGTCCCCCAGGCCTCAACGTCCGCCGCACGGATTCCACGACCGCCTCAGGTGGACGCACCCAGTGGAGCACCGCGTTGGAGAATACGGCGTCGAACTCGTTTTCAAAGTGCAGCGATCGAGCGTCGGCCACCTCGAAGCGGATGCGCGGGTAGTTCTCCGATGCGACCCTGACCATGTCACCGGACGAGTCGACGCCGACGACCTCCGCGCCCGACTCCGCGATCTGGGCCGTCAGGTGGCCGGTGCCGCACCCAAGATCGAGGACGCGCTCACCCGGCTGAGGGGCGAGAAGGTCGACTACTCCCCTTCCCCGCTCCCATACGAACGAGTGAGCGCTGTCGTACCGGCTAGCGTCCCATTCTCGCTCCGTCATCCCAAGTCGCCGACCTGACCGCGCTGCCGTAGAGCGTGATCGACGAGCACGAGGGCCATCATCGCCTCGACCATAGGCACAGCCCGTGGCAGAACGCACGGATCATGCCTTCCCCTGCCCGACAGCTCCGTCGGGTTGCCGTCTTCGTCCAAGGTCTCCTGAGGCGTCATGATCGTCGCAACCGGCTTGAATGCGGCGCGAATCACGATACTCTCGCCGTTGGAGATGCCGCCCTGGATTCCGCCGGAGTAATTCGTCCGGGTCCTGATTCGTCCGGCCTCATTGTAGAATGGGTCGTTGTGCGTGGAGCCGGTCATCGTTATCCCGCCGAACCCCGATCCCACCTCGAAGCCCTTGCACGCGGGCAGTGAGAGGACTCCCCTTCCAAGGTCGGCTTCCAGCTTGTCGAATACCGGCTCACCGAGTCCGGGCGGTACATTGCGTGCAACTGCTTCGACGACGCCTCCGAGCGTATCGCCCGCCTTCCGCGCCTCGTCGATGCGCTCGATCATGCGCTCTGCTATGTCGGGGTCGGGACAGCGAACGATGGTGGACTCTACGTCGCTCATCGACACCGACTCAGGGTCAACGTCGGCGACCATGTCGGAGACCTGCTTGACGTATCCGACGATCTCGACGCCGAACTCCTGCGCAAGAATCTTCTTGGCGATTGCCCCCGCTGCAACCCTGCCGATGGTCTCCCGCGCGCTGGCGCGTCCCCCGCCCTTCCAGTTGCGAATGCCGTACTTGGCCTGGTACGTGTAGTCGGCATGGGACGGGCGGTACTTCGTCCGCATGTGCTCGTAGTCCTTGGAGCGCTGGTCGGCGTTCCAGACCCCGATCATGATCGGTGTGCCGAGCGACTTGCCCTCGAATACCCCCGACAGAATCTGCGCCTCGTCGGACTCGCGCCTCTGGGTCGTTATTCGACTCTGGCCGGGCCGTCGACGCGCAAGCTCCTTCTGGATGTCCGCAATGTCGATCTCGATCAGCGGCGGGCACCCGTCCACGACCACGCCAACGGCGTCGCCGTGGGACTCACCCCACGTCGTAATGCTGAACATTTTCCCGAATGTATTTGCCATAATCGCGTCCCCGTCGAGGAGTCTCGTTCCAAGCGGGCGGGTTACAACATGCTACCATCACCGAGCGCCGCTGTGGTACGATTCGAGGAACAGGCGCCCGTTCGACGGTTACACTAGGGCCCGGGTTGAACACCTGCGAGCGCCTTTCTTCTTCGGAAGAATGAGTGCCACTCGCAGCCCGGGCCCCGTCGGACTTCTGACCATCGACGCCCGTATTCCCCTGACGATGTTCGCCTCGCGCTGTTCCCTTACCGTTCACACATTGCCGTTTTGACCTACAAGAACACATGGCCTACTCTATTCTTGTTGCAGAAACGACTTCCCCTGAAACACCCGAAACCGTGAAACCCAGCGAGAAGACCCGTGATGAAAGGCTCGAAATTTTGAACACGTCACTTATTCTCAAACCCTCTCATTTTCTCAAACCGTCTCACCCCGGACAGCTCCTACCCCCTGCGCGTCGCCAAGACCCCACACCTGAAAGTTCACCTACGCAGTGCATCACATGCAAACCAAGAAAAAAACACGAGCGAGCCGGCGATTCTCATTCCCTCTCATTTTCTCAAACCGTCTCACATTCTCAAGCACTCTCATTTTCTCAAACCGTCTCACGCCGGAAAGTCCCTACCCCGTGCGCGTCGCCAAGACTCCCCGCCTGCAAGGTCACGTACGCAGTGCATCACATGCAATCCAAGAAAAAAACACGAGCGAACCGGCGATTCTCATTCCCTCTCATTTTCTCAAACAGTCTCACCCCGGACAGCTCCTACCCCCTGCGCGTCGCCAGGACTCCCTATCTGCAAGGTCATGTACCCAGTGCATCACGTGCAAAGCAAGAAAAAAACACGAGCGAACCGGCGATTCTCATTCCCTCTCATTTTCTCAAACAGTCTCACATTCTCAAGCACTCTCATTTTCTCAAACCGTCTCACGCCGGAAAGTCCCTACCCCGTGCGCGTCGCCAAGACTCCCCGCCTGCAAGGTCACGTACCCAGTGCATCACATGCAAACCAAGAAAAAAACACGAGCGAACCGGCGATTCTCATTCCCTCTCATTTTCTCAAACCGTCTCACGCCAGACAGCTCCTACCCCCTGCGCGTCGCCAGGACTCCCTATCTGCAAGGTCATGTACCCAGTGCATCACGTGCAAAGCAAGAAAAAAACACGAGCGAACCGGCGATTCTCATTCCCTCTCATCTTCTCAAACAGTCTCACCCCGGCGAGGCCGTCATCGCCTCCAACGCCGGAGGACGGTCTTCATTGACGGCCATTAGTCTCTGCCATAGACTACCCCGCGCACCAATTCATGCACGGAACGGAGGTCCACGATGGAGCTGACCAGCGACCAAAAGGACTTCTTCGAGACGTTCGGGTTCATCGTGTTCCGACAGCTATTGAGCACGGACGAGGTGGCCACGATGCTGCGGGAGTCGGACGAAATCATGGCGGAAGTCCGAGGCGGTGCGGCGTATGACGGCAAGCAGTGGCAGGCCGTCCAGCCCTTCTTCGAGCGACGGCCATTCCTGCACAGCCTGATCGTCGATCCGCGTATCCTGGGAATCGCCGAGGGTCTCCTCGGTCCCGATATATTCCTTGACGTGACGGAAGGAAACCTCCACATCGGCGATACCCCGTGGCACGGTGGCGGGAGCGACGGCGAAATCCTCCCCCACGTCAAGATCGGGTTCTACCTTGAGCCGCTGACAAAGGAGACCGGCGCGCTGCGCTTCATCCCAGGCTCCCACAAGGGCGACTTCTCCAAACGGCTCAATCGAATCAGCGCCCGCATCGATGACCCCGATGCGAAGGTCTGGGGCGTCCCTCTCAGCGAGGTGCCGTCCTTCGCCGTCGAGACGACGCCGGGCGACGTCGTCGCATTCAAGGAGAATACCTACCACGGCGCGTTCGGCGGACACGCCGGACGTCACCAACACGCTATCAATTACTTCCAGAAACCGAATACCGAGGAGCAGATGGCGCTTTTGCGGTCCTTCTACGAGGAAATGACATACTCCTTCCATCCCGTGGTGCAGAACCTCGAACATGAGGACCCACGCATGAGGGCGCTGCAGGCCGACTTGGTGAAGTGGGGATTCGAGACACAGAGCGTGTGAGCCGGCTAGCAGGAGAGACAACCCCTTGAAGACGAACTTGAAATGAACCTAAGCGACGATCAAAAGGTCTTCATCGAGACGTTCGGTTTCCTTGCGCTCCGGCAGCTCTTGGACGTGGACGAGGTCGCGACAATGCTGCGGGAGTCCAACGATATCATGGAAGAGGTACGCGGCGGCAGCGCGTTCGACGGCGTGAAGCGGCAGGCCGTCCAGCCGTTCGTCGAGCGTCGACCTTTTCTGCACAGTCTGATCGCCGATCCGAGGATACTCGGTATCGCTGAGGGCCTCCTCGGGCCAGACATCTTTCTGAATGTGACGGAGGGCAACCTGCACGTCGGGGATACGGCTTGGCACGGTGGGTTCAGGAGCGCCGAGGTTCTCCCATCGGTCAAGATCTCATTCTACTTGGAACCCCTGACGAAGGAGAACGGTGCGCTGCGCTTCATCCCCGGTTCCCACAAGGGCGAGTTCTCCAAACGGCTGGCGCGGATACGAGACCAGTCGGACGATCCTTACGCAGAGGTATGGGGCTTCAGCCCTGACGAGCTACCGGCCCACGCCGTCGAGACGATGCCCGGCGATGTCCTCGCGTTTAAGGAGGACACGTACCACAGCGCCTGGGGCGGGAGGTCCGGCAGGCACCAGCACGCGATCAACTTCAACCGAATCCCCCAAACTCCCGACGAGATGGCTCACTTGCGGGCGGCCTACGAGAGGATGACCTACGCATACCATCCGGTCGTCCAGAATCTCGAACATGAGAATCCCCGTCTCCGTGCGCTTCAGCAGCCAATGGTCGATTGGGGATTCAAGACGCAGAGCGTATGAATCGGTCAGAAATCACCGCAGAGAGCAATGAAATCGCGGAGGCTAGGAACATATGACTATCGATAAGTTGTCTCAAGAGCTACAGGCGGCGCAGCAGAAGGTGGCGGCCTCGCTGGCGGGCGCGACCGAGCATGAACTGCACACAGCGCCGGGCGCCGGTGAGTGGACGGCGTCCGAGGTTGTTGCGCACGTCATCGAAATGCAGGCCATGTGGATGGAGAAGATCGCCAATGCCGACCAGGAGCCCGACCTCGCGCGTTCCCACAGCGAGATCGACCGGCGTACCGCCTCCGTCGACGCTCACAGCGGCGACGACCTTGGAACGATAGTTAGACGCCTCGCCGAGTCGTGCGGTCGGACGATGGACATCCTGCAGGGCATGTCGTCCGGCGACCTCGATCGCCCCGTCACCTACGGGCACACGTCGACATCCGGTACCGCGCAGGAGGCGGCACGCTCGCTGGTAATCTCCCACCTCTCCGAACACGCGCAGCAGATCACCGAGACGAGGCAGGCTGCCGGAACCGGGCAATAGCCGGACAAGCCGTGTGTCGCGTGTACGTCTACCTTAACAGCGACAATCGTTCATAGCGACCATCCAGACCCCACCGTTCGTGGTGAGCCTGTCGAACCATGAACAGTAAGAACAGGTTCCCCATCGAGAGTCCCTACCGCCGGTTGAGGTGCTCCACCACGGCATCAGCCAGCGCGCCGATGCTCCGCCGCGTGACGGTGATGACGCGGTCGTCGCCCCTACCCTCGAAGTGCGATGACACCTTGTGGTCGAGGACGGTGCTGCCCCAGATGACGATGATATCCGCCCATCGGCGTGCCGGACGGAAGTAGCGGTCGTCCTTCGACTTGGTGCCGTCGACGAAGCGCCATTCCACGCCGCGCGGGGACTTCTGGAGTATCTCCCGAGTCTTGGCCTCGGTGCCGCCAACGACGAGCACCTTGGCAATGTTGGCGTCGGCCAGCGCAGAGACCATCCGCTCCAGGGCGCTTCGGTCCTTGGAGCCACCACAAATCGTGCAGTGGGTCTGGTCCACAAGCAGCCGCGACGCTCCTTCAGCCTGCATGCGGCAGTCGCCGTTTCCGCAATGCCAGAGGAATGCCGCCTCGAGGACCTCACGGGAGCGGCCCACCTTCCCGGCGGCGATGTTGGTGCGATTGGGGCGGCGTGAGATGATCCCGGCGTTTGCCAGGGCTTCACGCGCGGACCTCTGGGCCCCGGGAGCGCCGATGCCAAAGTCCTTGAGCATCTTGGCGATGGAGATATCCGGCACGGTTGGGTCTCCGGGTAAACTTTGAGCGAGTTGGGCGGCTTTCGTCTGATCGAGGGGATGAAGCAACCGACTCGATACAGCGCGAATGCTTCAGAGGACCGTCGCGAACACCACGGCCCCCAATATCACCACGCCTACAGACAACTCGATGATGCCGAACGGCCTGCCACCCTCTTGGCCACGACGCAGGGTCCTGATGCCGTTGTAGGTGAACAACGCTCCAACGACCAGTGCGATCGCCGTTACAATGAGACGCGGTAAGAAGAACACCATGTGATGCCCCCAACGACTTTCGAAGAAGAGACTCTCGGCCTACGTACGAGTTGAGCAGCTAAGGGGACTAGGTCCCGAAGCGCACCGCCGCCACGGGGTCGCTGTAGTCGACGCCCTTGGTGGCCCAGAAGATCGTCGCAATCTCGTCAACGGCGGCCACGAGGTTCTCTGCCGCCTCTTTGTCGACGGCCTGCTTGTTGGCGGAGGCGAGCTTTGCCGCTCCCCAGACCTTCGAGGGCAGGTCGGGATGGGCCTCGAGATGCTCAGGCTTGAAGTAGTCGTTGCTGAGAATGTTGATCTCGCGCTTACAGAGCTCGGCGTGCTCCTCCTTGACGGCCACGTAGCGGGAGAAGGAATTGCCCGCAGCGGCGCTCATGTCGCTGTCGTCCATGGCCTCGATGCGCACGACCATCTTGAGCACGGTCTGGGCCGCGATCTTGGCGGCGATGGGATCGTAGATGCCGCAGGGAATGTCACAGTGGGCGTGGACCTCTCGAACGGAAATAAGGTGTTTCAGTGTCTCGATCATGGCTGAAAACTGTCCTCCAGAGTCTGGTGATTGTGATGCGAAGAAGGTTATCAAGATGCCGGTACAGGCGCAAGGAGAAAGGGGTTGGGGAAACCATTCGGACTCCTTGTGGCCGAGCAATGCGCCCAGCGACCGTCAATCCCCCAAAGGGAGAACGTTGAACAACCGTCGTACCCGCGAATGCGGGACTTTGAACAATCGTCATACCGGCGAAAGCCGGTATCCAGAGGGCTGGGGGATTGGATGTGCGAATCGAATTGGACAGGGTAAGCGGGCGTTCGATAGCATTGCCAGGGTATGGCTTCCTACGACGATACCAACTACTGCCAGCGGTGCGGTCATGCCCTCGAGGCCAGAGAGTTCGAGGGGACGCCGAGACCGACGTGCCCAAGCTGCGGTTTCATGGTGTTCCTCGATCCGAAGGTCGCTGTCGTCGTGCTGGTCTCGGGCAGCGACAAGCTCCTGTTCGTGAAGCGAGGAGCGGAGCCGCAAATCGGAAAGTGGTGCTTTCCGGGAGGCTATGTCGATCGCGGTGAGGAAGTCACGACCGCGGCTCGGCGCGAAGTCCGGGAGGAGACCGGGCTTGAAGTTGGGATCACCAGTCTCATTGGCGTCTATTCGCTGCCGTCGAATCCGGTTATCGTCATCGCCTATTCAGGTACGGTGAAGTGTGGCGATCTGACGCCTGGCACGGACGCAGATGATGCCGGTTGGTTCGACCTCGGAGAACTGCCGGAGTTGGCCTTTCCGCACAACGTGAAGATTATCGAGGACTGGGAGGCGGCGCGGCAAGCCGGCTAGTCTCAGGCAGTATCGTCCTCCGCGCTATCCGGTGGAGGCAAGTAAGGCGTCGTCTTTCGCGCCGTGGTGATGAAGCCCGTGTGCCCGATCATGCGGTGGTCGGGACGTACGCTGCGACCCCGCACGGACCACGTCCTCATGAAGATCTCGGTAGTCTCGATCATCCCGAACGTGTTGGCGTCTTCCAGGGCTCCTACGAGGTCGTGCACCTGCAGGACGGTGGGGAGAAAGCACGTGAGCACTCCACCCGGAACGAGTGCTCCGACCGCGTGAGGGACGACATGCCATGGCTCTGGGAGATCGAGGACGATGCGGTCGAGGTCGGACTCGTCGATACTTTCGTAGACATCGCCGTTCTTGAATGCCACCTGCGGGTGCTCCGGCATGATCGCTGCGAGGTTCTGCCGTGCTCGGTGAGTCATGTCGTCGCGAATGTCATAGGTGATGACGGACCCGTGTTCGCCGACCGCACGGGCCAGGGCGATGGTTAGCGCGCCGGACCCGGAGCCCGCTTCCAGCACGCGCGCTCCGGGGAAGATGTCGCCGTAGGTGATTATCGCTCCGATGTCCTTTGGATAGACGACGGTGGCGACTCGCGGCATGATGCGAATGAAGTCCGCCATGCCGGGCTTCACCACGATGAGCGCGTGGCCCTTGGACGTCCGGATGCGGACCCCGTCCGGCTCGCCGATGATGTCGTCGTGATGGAAGGTGCCGAGGTGGTTCTGGTCGTCCTTATCGGACTGGAGGGTGACAAGGTATCGCCGGCCCCTCCGGTCGATGATGAGGGCTTGTTCTCCGTCTTTGAAGATGTAGGAAGAGTCTGTGGTCATACTGGAATCCAGCGTAGGGTCGCTCCGGTTGGGCAGGAAGGTCGATGGATTCCCGCCTCCGCGGGAATGGACGGTGCTGAGTGGTTATCTCTTAGGTGCTGGGCGACTAACGGCCCGATAGCGCTTCTTCGGGTTCGAGGACCCCGACTCGCCTGAGGACTTCGTAGACCTCGCTTGCCCGGGCCTCGCCTGCGTCTGGATTCGGCAGTCGAACGTCGGAGCATTCTATGACGCCCATATACTTGAGGATGTACTTGCAAACGGAATAGGCGTGCGGGTCGAAGGTGCAGTAGTTGAGAATCGGCACGAGCTTGCCGTAATACAGGTCGCGGGCCTCGTCCCAGCGCTCCTGCTTGACGAGATCGTGGAGCCTAACTTCGAGTTCCGGCACAAGAGTGGCGCTGCCGGAGATGACGCCGTCCGCGCCCATCTGATAGGCGAGCAGGCTCATGAGGTCCCACCCGCACAGGACGGGGATATCGAGGAGCTGCTTGGCCTCGTAGTTCTTGTCCGGGATGCCGCTGATCTTGAGGGCGATGATGTTTTCGGTCTGCTGCGTGAGGGGAAAGATGTCATCGCGGATGGAGACCTCGCCGCGCAGGCCCTGATCGTAGAGCATCACCGGCACGATCTCGGCCAGTCGGAGGAAGTAGTCGTGAGTGTCGCCGTCGATGGGAGGACGCGACATGACGTAGTCCGCGCCGGACTCGGCGGCGATCTCTCCGACGGTCAGGCCGTCGGCAAATGTGGCGTTAATGATTCCCACTCCCACGGGGACAGCGCCGTTCACGTACTCGACCACCGCGCGCGCCGTCTCTCGGCGCTCATCCATCGTGTAGGTGTCATACTCGCCGATCTTGCCCTGCACCACAACGCTGGTCGCCCCGGCCCTGTTGACTCTGTCGATCTGCCTGAAGATTCCCTCGACATCAATCTCGTTCGATGCCGTGTAAGGAGTCATGAGCAGCGTGTTGACGCCGTTGAGTCGTTTCATCGAGCCGTTCTCCCATAACGTGTGAATGGTCTCTTGGGTGCGTGAGAATTGTAGGTTGGAGCCATCGAATTGGCAAGGTAGGCGAACATGGCGAACATGGCATCGATGCACGAACGGACGGGCGGTTTGTCTTTGGTCGTTTCAAGAAACGTCGATGCGGGCCCAGCGGATATCGAGGTGCTTGCCGTCTCCAGCATAGAAGACGACGAGGACCTCGTCGTTCGGGAGAACGACGCCGCGTGGATGGCCGAATCTCCAGGAGCCCATGTCGTTCCACATCTCTCGCTGGGACCGCCTTCCATGTGCGCCGGACTCAGTCCCTTCTTCGCTCTGGTATACCGTGAGCTGAGGCGCGGCGTCCCACGTTTCGCCGAAGTCATCGCTGAGAGATGCGCCGATGCCATTGATGGCCCGGCGGTCTGGGTATACGAAGAGTAAGCGGTCACCTCCCAGGGGAATCGGCATGCAGTGTTGCCCTGACATGCCAGTACCCACGGGCTCGGTCCACGACATGCCGTCCGGCGACCCCCACGATATGTGGATGTCGATGTCCATGCCAAGCGTGGAGTCGTGCGTCCAGTACGTCCCTACCTGACGACCGGTTTCGGGATGTCGGGCGACGCGAACGTCCCAGTAATACTTCCCTCCGGTGGGATGCTTGGCCATGGTCGCGAGTTCCGGCCACGTGATTCCTCCGTCGCGTGAGAGGCGGAGATAGGCGCCCTGGTCCGGCGGGCTGTCGTCGTCGAAGTCCTTCCACGTCTCGTATGGCTGGGCGAGGACTCCGTCCGGGAGAGCATAGATGGCTTCTGTGACGGGGGACGCGCCACGGTGCGGCCGAACGTCCATCAGTTGACGTGGGCTCCACGTGCGGCCCCCGTCGGTCGATGACGTGTGGAAGATGCGCATGGGGAGGATGCCCTGATTGCTGGGGTTGACGAACGGGAGTGACGGATCAGAGCGGTCGACCCAGAGTCCTGTCGCGGTTAGAAGCCCCAGCCGCGTCTCGACTATTGAGAGGGTCTTAACTTCACCGGGGGTACCGTCTTCCCAATTTCCCTTATCCATACCGTCGTAGACGAGGTCCCATGTTCCGTCGAGGCCGTTCCCCGCGTAGAGCAGGATGTGCCCGTCTAGAGAATCTCGGTCGCTCCCGGCGCGAAAGGAAACCAGGACCATGCCGTCTCCGGTGATTGCGATGTCAGAGAACGCGGTAGACCGTTGATGCGGCGGGGCCTGACGAGCGTCGTGGACGAGGCCGGATGCGGTGACGTGCATGGCGCTAGTTCCTCAAGGTTATGGTTGGCTGGACGTGCCTAACTATACCAACAAGGGAGGCAACTTACTCATGCGGGTTGCCGCCGGTGGATTCCCACCTTCGTAGGCCCATGCGCGACCCCTCTCCTGTTCGCGGAAGAGGGCTGGTGTGAGGGCAAAGGGATCCCATCTGCAAGGTGCCCGCCTCCGGCTCTCGCCCGAATGACACGTCTCGCAATGGCCTCGTTTCACGGGGAACGACGAATGGAGATGAAGGCCTAGAACCCAGGAAGACGTCCTTGCATGGGCTGGTCCTGCGGTTCCTCGAACTGTTGGTCAAATCCGGAGACGCCGACGCCTACCAATCGGAACTCGCGTCCGGGGAGCAGTTCGCGTTCGAGGAGCGCCGATGCGGTGCGGGAGATGACCTCGGCGGACTCTTCAGGTTGAGGAAGAGTCTTCTGGCGAGTGAAGGTGGTGAAGTCGGCGAGTCGGAGCTTGATTTTGACAGTGCGGCCACGAAGATCGGCAGACGCGAGCTGCAGGGCTACGCGCTGTGCCAGGCGGGCAACAAGCTCGTGGAGCAATTCGGGACTACCGGTGTCCTCAGTGAGAGTTGTTTCAGCGCTGACCGACTTCGTTTCGCGAGAGACGAGGACGGGGCGGTCATCGTGACCACGTGCGAGCCCCCGCATCTGCGGCCCGTTCTTGCCGAACCAGGAGGAGAACCAGTCTTCCGGTTGCCGGGCGAGGTCGCCGATAGTCTCTATGCCCTCGGCCAGCAGTCGCTCCGACGCCTTCGGGCCGATCCCCCAGAGCGTGCGTACAGGGAGTGGAGCGAGAAAGTCTCGCTCCGTTCCGGGATGAACCACCGTGAGGCCGTCCGGCTTGTCCATGTCGGAAGCGATCTTCGCCACTGACTTACTCGTCGCAACGCCGACGGAGATGGTGAGGCCGACCTCGCTCGAGACCCTGCGCCTGATACCGGTTGCGATCGCCTCAGGGGTGACATCCGGCCCAACGCTCGCGGTCACGTCAAGGAAGGCCTCGTCGAGGGACAGGGGTTCGATGAGATCAGTGATATCACGGAACACATCCATTACCTGCGATGAGACCTCATGGTAGCGGTCGAATCGAGGAGCGACCCTGATCGCCTGAGGACAGCGCTGCATTGCGGTGCGCATGGGCATAGCAGAACGCACGCCATAGGCGCGGGCTTCGTAGGATGCAGCGGCGACGACGCCCCTCGTCGCCGGGCTCCCGCCGACCACGACCGGCTTTCCCCGCAGTTCGGGGCTATCAAGTTGCTCGACCGAGGCATAGAAGGCATCGAGATCGGCGTGAAGTATGTTGCGTATGTTGGTCATTGGCTAAGTGCTGTCTAGTCAATAGCTCAGACCAAGTGATTCATAGTGGGGAGGGCAGCTGAGTCTACACTCAGGTTCCTTCGTACTAATCGAACACTCTACAGCATTCGCCACAGACCAGGTGTTGGATTTGACTGACCGGCAGGTGCAGGAGAGAATAGACCATGCGTGCTTATACGGCAAGTCGTACGGCGAGCTTTTCGCGAATGCCAACGAAAAAATTAGGAGATTGGACAGATTTCGGTCGAAACTGAATTTGACCTTGTCTCAAATTGATGTATACTCCGTGACGCATCAAACGGATATGAAATTTAGCTACGACCTCCAAACATTCCGCGGAGACGTATTTGGCGGCCTCACCGCAGCGGTGGTGGGTCTACCGGTAGCATTGGCCTTTGGTGTAGCGTCAGGACTTGGCGCGGTTCAAGGCCTCTATGGCGCTATTGCCGTAGGATTCTTCGCATCGGTCTTCGGGGGTACGCGGTCCCAGATATCAGGTCCGACGGGCCCTATGGCCGTCGCCATGGCGGTGGTCGTCGCGGCAAACGCGGAGAACCTCGCCGAGGCGTTCACAATTGCCATCATGGCGGGGTTGATACAGATTCTCCTCGGCGTGATGAGAATTGGACGTTTCGTAGCATACACCCCGTACTCTGTGATCTCCGGCTTCATGTCGGGTATCGGTCTCATCATAATCCTCCTGCAGACACTGCCCTTCATGGGAGCCTCGGTTGCGGAGGGTGGTCCGTTGGGAGCGGTCAAAGCTTGGCCTACCGTGATACCGGATATCAATATTAGCGCACTGGCCATTGCCGCGCTGACGCTTGCGGTTGGAGTGCTTTGGCCCAACAAGCTCAAACAGTATCTGCCACCCACCCTCGCGGCCCTGCTTGCCGGGACATTGCTCAGCGTCCTGTGGCTCACCGATACTCCGGTCATTGGGGACGTGCCATCGGGACTGCCGGACATCATGCTGCCGGAGCTGTCAATTGGAGCGCTGGCGGGGGCTGTGCAGCCGGCGCTGATCATTGCCCTGCTGGGATCCATCGACAGCCTGCTCACGTCGCTGGTCGCCGACTCGATGACTCGAACGCGACACAACCCAAACCGTGAGTTGATCGGTCAGGGCATCGGCAACATGGCAGCCGGTTTCATCGGGGGCCTTCCGGGGGCTGGGGCGACGATGGGAACGGTTGTGAACATCAGGGCGGGCGGAAGCACCCAGGTCTCAGGCGTGTTGAGAGCCGCCATCCTTCTGGCGCTGGTCCTTGGGCTGGGCAAGTACGTGGAGTCGATTCCTCATGCCGCCCTTGCGGGCATATTGATGAAGGTCGGGTGGGACATCATCGACTGGCGTTTCCTAACTCGCATTCACCGCGTTCAGCGTGAACACCTTCTCGTCATGCTGATCACACTGCTGTTAACGGTGTTCCTCGACCTCGTAACGGCCGTGGCCATCGGCCTCATTGCTGCCGGCATGGCGAGCGCCCGGCTCCTGGAACGCCTGGAGTTGGACAGCGTGATTTCCGTGCCTCTCCTGGACAGGACTTTCCTTTACGGGAAGGAGGGACTGTTCGACGAAGGCGATCTCGAGGACGGCGACGAAGAGGAAGAAATCGACGAATTCTCCGCCCGCGTGGGCCTCGTGGCACTTCGGGGCAGCTTCTCCGTGGCATCCTCGAATAAACTCGTGAATGCGATCAGCGTGGACATCAGGGACCACGAGGTGGTGATCTTCGACTTCACGGACACCGTGTCCGTTGACGACAGCGCGGCCCTGGTTGTGGAGCAGTTGATTGATATCGCACTGGAAGAGGATACCGAGGTCATCGTGATAGGTCTCGAGGGAATGCCCGCCACAACTCTCCTGGCGCTCAACGTCCTCAAGAACGTGCCGGACAACCACATCGTCGAGTCGCTGGACGAGGCGAAGGAAATCTCAAGGCGGCTGCTCGGAGTCTAGGTCAGCGAGAGCGGTCGGGACCGAGACCTACGTCGTAGAAAGCGTGAGACATCATTGGCTGCATTCCCCAGCAGCCGTCCCCAATTAGGTCTCAGCCTCAGCCCTTTGGGTCCGCAAATCTTGTGCAGGGAGCACCCGTACCGTCATGCGTCTTTGGCCGGCGCCGGCATGACGACGGATCGCCACTATGACGGCAACGAGCCACATTGCGGACATGAGGGTGATGAGCGACCAGTGCCATCCATAGAAGAGGGCGATTCCCGTGATGACGATGTTAACGAAGGAAAGAGGTACGAGCACCTTCCAGCCGAAGGCCATGAGCTGATCGATGCGGAGGCGGGGATAGGTGCCTCGAATCCAGAATATGACCAGTATCACGATGTAGGTCTTGAGGAGGAACCAGGCGAGCGAAAGCGCGATGTGGACTGGGCCGTCGAACGGCATGTCGGGCCAGCGCCAACCTCCGAGGAAGAGCAAAGTCGCGAGGACCGCAACGGTGAATGTGTTCATGTACTCGGCGAGGAAGAATACTGCCCAGTGGGCCCCGCTGTACTCGACGAATGGCCCGCCAACGACCTCCGACTCGGCGTGGTGGATGTCGAATGGGGTGCGTCCCAATTCCGCAAGCGCCGCCACAAGGAAAAGGAACAGCCCCAGGGGCTGGACGATAGCGTTGCCGACTTTCGCCTCGGCCTGATCGTTGACTATCTCGACGATGTTCAGGGACTGGCTCAGCATCGCCACGGCGAGGATGGCCATGATGAAGGGCACCTCGTAGCTGATGAGCTGTCCGGCGGCGCGGAGGCCGCCCAGGATGGCGTACTTATTTGCCGAGCCCCATCCGGCCATGACGAGGCCCAACACGGTCAGGACGGAGAAGGCCGTGATGTAGAATAGGCCCATGTCCATGTTCCGGAGGACGATATCCTGGGTCATGGGGATGGTGACCCAGAGTAGTAGTGACGGAATAAAAACGGCGAGAGGTGCGAGCCAGTATACTCGCCGGTCTGCCCATGACGGGAGGATGTCCTCCTTGGTCATGAGCTTCAGGGCATCGGCAATGGGCTGGAGGGTGCCGTGCGGGCCGACGCGCATGGGGCCCATGCGCTGCTGGATCCGCGCCAGTGCCTTGCGTTCCAGCCAAGTGAGCACCAGCACCATGACGGACAGAAAGCCAAAGATGAGAGCCGCTCCGGCGGCGTAGGTGATCGGTTGTGGGATATCCTCGAGTAGGCCCGTCATTGCATGTGCTCGAATTCCAGCCGGACTGGGATGCTTAGCCGATAGACGGACTGGTAGTAGTATTTTGACCTTGGCATGGCTACCGGTCGACCTCTCCCAGGACTATATCGAGGGAGCCGAGGATAACCACGGCGTCGGCGACATAGGCATCGCGCATCATGGGTTCGAGAGCCTGGAGATTGGCGAAAGACGGGGCGCGGACCTTGACGCGGTAGGGATGCTGGCTGCCGTCGCTGACGAGGAAGACAGCGAAGTCGCCGCGGGGGGACTCGGTCCTCTGGTATACCTCGCCCTTCGGAGGACGTGTCAAGCGGCGTGTCTTAGCTGCGAAGTCGCCGGGCTCCATCTGCCCCAACGCCTGCTCGATTATGCTCAGGGACTGCCGCATTTCCTCGACGCGCACGTAGTACCTATCCCAGCAGTCGCCGTGCTCTCCCACGGGGATGCCGTAGTCGAACCGGTCGTATATGCCGTAGGGCTCGGAAATGCGTACATCCTCCGGCACCCCACAGGCGCGAAGCGCGGGGCCGGTCACGCCGAGGTCGATGGCCTCCTCCGCACTGATCGCTCCCACGCCCTTGGTGCGAGCCAGGAACATCTCGTTGTCGGACAGTAGCCCGTCGCACTCGTCGATGCCGCGTTTGAGCTGGTCGGTAAGGACCGACATGCGGTCATTAAAGTCAGACGGCAGGTCTTCGTGGACGCCGCCGACTCGGATGAAGTTGTGCATCATGCGCGCGCCGGTAACGGACTCGAAGAGTTCCTGGATCCGCTCGCGCTCACGGAAACCGTAGAGGATGGGCGTCATGGCTCCGGCGTCGAGCCCATACACTCCGTAGAATAGCATGTGGTTGGCGATGCGGTTGAGCTCGCAGAGGATGGTGCGGATATACCAGGCGCGCTCCGGTACCTCCAGCGCCATGATCTTTTCGACTGCCATGCAGAAGGCAAGCTCGCTGTTGAGGTTGCCGATGTAGTCGATGCGGTCGAAGAGCGTGACGATCTGTGAGTAGTCCTCGATTTCACAGAGCTTTTCCGAACCCCGGTGAAGGTAGCCGATATGAGGCTCCACCCTTTCGATGCGCTCGCCGTCGATCCACAACACCATGCGAAACACCCCGTGCGTACTCGGGTGCTGGGGCCCCATGTTGACCATGAAGTCGACAGGGTCAAGGGTGGTGGATTGGGTGGTCGGCGTATGTGTCTGCAAGACTAGATGCTGCTTATGAAAAATACAGGAGCCAGTGAATTACCACTCCTCATACTCATGATACGGAAAACTCTTGAGGCCGGGGTGGCCCTCGAATCCGTCGTAGAGCAGTAGCGGGCTGAGGTTCGGGTGATCGGTGAATACGACGCCGAAGAGGTCGTGGGCCTCGCGCTCGAACCAGTCGGCGCCACGCCACACCTTGACCACCGTCGGAACGCGAGGCCCGTCGGGTGAGAGGTTGGTCTTTACCACCATCTTGTGGCGTTTCTGCAGGGAGAATAGGTGATAGCTGACCTCGATCCGCTCAACGTAGTCCACGGCTGAGATGCAGCGTAGGTAGTCGAAGTCCAGGTCGGTGTGATCCTTGGCGATGCGGCAGACCTCGGGCACCCGGTCAGCTTCAACGGTTACGGTGACCTCGTCGACGGCGGCGCCGATCTCTTTGGGAATATCGCCATAGATGGTGGGCAGCATGTTGGAGAGCGATTCTCCAATGCCATCGAGGCGTGCGGGCGCTTCGGGAGCCGCGCCTCCACGCGCTCGCGCGGGTCTCGGCCGGCCCTTATTCTGCTGCGTCACCGGACCGCGCGTCCTGTTTGATCTTTTCCTGGAGCTGCATGAGGCCGTACATGAGGGCCTCGGGACGGGGCGGACAACCGGGAACGTAGACATCGACGGGAATGAGATGGTCCACACCCATGACGACGGAGTACGAGCGATAGTACGGCCCGCCGTTGGTCGCGCAACTGCCCATGGCGATCACCCACTTGGGGTCGGGCATCTGCTCGTAGAGGAGCTTGATGGGCTCGGCCATCTTCTTTACGACGGTGCCCGCCACGATCATGACATCGGCCTGCCGGGGGGAAGGCCACGTTACGACGCCAAATCGGTCGAAGTCGTGATGTGACATGTGGGTGCTCATCATCTCTATGGCGCAGCAGGCGAGGCCGAACGACAGAGTCCACAGCGAGTTCCTGCGCGCGAGGGCAAAGAGCTCATCAGACTTGCCCACGAGGGTGTTGGGCATGACCTCGCGGAGGACGTTGTCAGCGGGGTTGTTGCCGTTCCCGGGCTCGTAGCCCTGTCCGAGGGTTATCTCCACTGCAGGACTCCCTTCCTCCAGCCATAGATGACGCCAAAGAAGAGTATGGCGATGAAGATCAGCATCTCGTAGAAGACGGCGGGAATCGACTTGAGGAAGACGACCGCCCATGGGAAAAGGAACACGGCCTCGACGTCGAAGATGAGAAAGAGGATGGCGAAAACGTAGTAGCGGATCTGGATCTGCGACCAGCGATACGGAGCGGCTGGAATTCCGCACTCGTAGGGAGAATCCTTGATTTCGGAAGGCCTCCTAGGCGCGACGATGCGGGAGAAAACGAACATTCCCATGACTGCACACAGGCCAACCGCGCCGACAATAGCGACCACTGTCCAATCGAGGGCGAGTCCTTCCAAGCGGTAATCTCCTGAGGTGAAATGCGCTAGTCAGTGTATCACCGCCTCGAAGTGTGTATCAAACACACGGAAATGGAGGAAGGTCAATATTCGGAGAATGTTCCTAACCAAAAGAGCTCCGATTGAACTTCATCGCGTTGACATTCGGCGCAAATGTCGTGACAATTCATCCATTCTCGTACCGTTGCAGTAGGAGACTTTGATGATGCGGTGTTCTGCATGCAAATCCGAGATAGCTGCCTACGATCGGCGTTGCCGGATGTGCGGCGCAGGAGTGCGACGGAGCGCCGACAAGCTGTTCGATGGATCTCCAACTGACAAGGAACTGGCACGGGCACGACTATGCCACCTCATAGCGTTGCCGGGCATGCTGATACTTGCGATCCTCATTGAGGCGGCATATGGAAGAATCGGCCTATGGGCTTTCTTCCCCCTGAACCTCGTCCTGCCGTTTGTGTTCTGGCTCCTGCACCTGAAGTCACCGTATGTCCGTAACCACGGGCTGCAGGCGCTCAATTTCCAATTAGTTTGGACGGCGGCCATATACGTCGTTTGGATGATCCCAACCGGCCATGGAGTCTTGGGCGATTGGTCATGGATGTTGGCCCACGCCTTGGTCTGGTTTGGAGGGATGGCGCTGGTCTGGATTGCTTCGCTTGATGCGTCGTCTGCGGGGGACGGCAAGTATCCCATTCGGATTCCCCTGATCACGTAGGGAGGGAATAGGCAAAGTCGTTGGCCCTTCTCTTCCGCGTGGGATTCTGATACCGCAGGCGAAAGTCCATTCCGTCACGGTCGAAGAGAGGACTTCTGATGGCCCAGTGTACGGCCTGCAAATCTGAGCTGACAGCATACGACCGTCGATGCCGAACGTGCGGAGCCGGGGTGGTCCGAAGCGGGACCAACATACTGGCAGAAGCTCCATCCAATAAGGAGCTTCTTCTAGCGCGACTTTGCCACTTGCTCGCCCTACCTGGTATGTTGATTTTGGGAGTATTCGTCGATGCCGGGTTCGACATGTACGGTTACCTGGTCTATCTGCCCTTGAATCTGATCATCCCGTTTTCGTTCTGGCTCCTGCTCTTGAAGTTTCGATTTGTGAGAAATCATGGTATGCAGGCAATTAACTTCCAGGTGCTGTGGACTCTCGCATTCTATGCGGTCTGGTTCGTGCCCTATGAAGTCATTAATGTCTTCTGGTGGCCTCTCTATATCGTGGTATTGCTTGGGGGAATGGCGACCGTAATTGTAGCCTCGAATGATGCAGGCAACGCCGGAGAGGGCAGATATCCAGTCCGAATCCCAATCGGCTGAGATTTTGCAGGACACGCAAGAGCGCCAATTCATGGTGTACCCTGAAGCGTGTGTCGGCAATTGATGTGAGTATAGGCAAGGTTCATCTCGGCCTATAGTATGGCCGCGTGGGGTCACAATGGCCCAGTGCCCAAGATGCAAGACTATGACGGCGTATCTCGACCGTCACCTCAAGACGTGCGGTTCCGAGGAAGATGGTGACAACTCCACTGCCGTCGTTCTGACCGATAAAGACCTATTTAAGGGGTGATTATCTACTTGACGCACGAATTGGAGGCCGTTAGAATGCGCGGATGCAGAACTGGAAGACAGGGATCGGCGGGGCAATTATTGCGATTGCCAGCTTTGTGCATGGGTTGCCGGGGTTCTTCGACGACTCTAAGTCGTGGGTTGCATGGGTCAACGTTATGGAGCTAACGTCTCACCTATGGCTTATTGGCGTGTTCGGCGGCGTTCTCATAGCTACTTGGGGATGGTGGCGAAAGTATCTACTTCGTGTTCGTGGCAAGGTGGTTCCCAATAGGAAGATGAAAGAGAAGGTTGAGCAGCTTGAGTATGAGACGGCCCTTAATAGTGCCAAGAGTCTACTTCTGAAACTCGACGTAGAGGAACACGTCGATAAGAGCAAAGACAAATGATAGTCTCCTTGACAATAATACAGGTGTCCTATACGGTTCCACAGCCTCTGGACGGGCACCACAATCGCATATGGGTATGCAAGTCTGGCTCCGCGCCTCCTTGCGGCCTGTATGCGGGTGCTTTCCGTCCAGAGAGTCCTAGACTTGCTGCAAGGAGGCACCTGAATGGAACGACTACAGGTAGCGATAGGCATAGCGGTTTTGATCGTCGTGACTGCGGGATGCAGTTTCAGCCAGTTCACGCAGTCCGAGAAGCTCACGGAGAATATCGACGACTACCGGACGGGATGCGAGGTCGATGCGGACACGCTAATGACCGAGTACAAGCAATGGGAAGCCAATCGTTGGCACTTCGACGCCGACGACCCGACACCGACACCGTCACCGATAGACGATATGGAAGTTGCGCTATCAGCTCACTTGGAGAGTGTTTGGGAGCATGGATGCGCGACCGGGCGGCGCGACGTGGTAGGAGCGGAGCAAACGACTCTCAAGGCCCTACGCGACCAGTTGGATATCCTCGACGATCGGCTCACCGAGCTAGAGGCAACGCCTACTCCCACGGCAACGCCGACACCCTAGACCTAGGCGGCTGTGAGCCGCTCGTAGGTAAGATGCTCGGTGTTGACGATACGCTTGAGCGTGTCAACGAAGATGTGGTCGTTGTCGCGGTTGTTGTAGCGCCATTCGAGTTCCTCAAGATAGCGGTCAAGGTGCTTTGCGCTCACCTTGTGGAACGCTCCGACGATGCTACGCTTGAACAGCGACCACACACCTTCAACCGTGTTGGTATGCACATCGCCCACGACCCACTCCTCAAGGCTGTGGTTGACCGTCTCATGGCGGGTGTTCTCGTCGGCAATCCCGATGTACGACTTGAGCTCGTCTGTGTAGATCGCCTGGGCTTCGTCTTTCACCGTCTCGGCGATGAAGGCATGGAGCGTGTCGCGCCGCACGTCGGGAATGCGCTTGAGGCGAATGGTTCCCTTACGCTGTACCGCTCCCGCTACCCACGTCTTATTCCCCTTGTAAGCGCGTCCCTTGCCTTTCGTCTTGCCGCCTACAAGCGTCTCGTCAACTTCGATGATGCCGAGCAAGGTAGGTCCGTCAAGAGGATCGTTCCCCATAGCCTCGCGGATGCGATGAGAGAGGTACCACGCCGTCTTGTAGGCTACTCCAAGCGTCCGTTTGAGTTGCAGAGCGGAGATACCCTTCTTGGACTCGCACATGAGGTAAATGGCGATGAACCACTTTCGGAGCGGCAAATGAGAGTCGTGCATGATGGTGTCCGCCGTCACGCTGAACCGATACCGGCAAGCGTTGCAATCGTACTGCTTTCGAGTATCTATCTCCGATATGCTCAGAGAGCCACATCGGAGGCAAGCAACGCCGTTCGGCCAACGGAGACGTTCGAGAAGTTCACGGCACTTGGTATCAGTGCTAAAGTCGTCCATCAAAGTGAGAAGGTTTGTCATGGCTCAAGCTCCTAAAAAGCGGCGTCGGTTGTTACCAAAAGACATTACGCAAAAGGCCGACTCGGAAGTAGCTGAAAAGCTGTTTGGCAAACGCGCCAAACGCGAGTTAGACCGTGTTGCTAGTGCGTTTATCAAGTCCATAAAGTGATCATATCACCTACAAAAACGTGCGTCAAGTAGATAATCACCAATCGAACAGCGATGGGCATGTTAGCTCACCCTCTTCCTGGAGTAACCGGCAGTAAAGGGGGGTCCTGTTGGCGCAGTGTTTCGCTTGCAATGCTGAGGTGGCGGTGTCTGCACATCGCTGTTCAGAGTGCGGCGCGCACATACGAAGGGCCATGGTTCGTTCCGATGCGGAGCGACGACGGGCAAGGACATGTCACCTGTTGGCGCTGCCCGGTATGCTGGTCTTTGTCCTTTCGTTTTCAGCAATTGGTCTGTTTGCACTCGTACCGCTGAATTTGATCGCTCCCCTGATTTACCGTTGGCGTCATCCCGACTCCAAGGCAGTTCAGACACACACTTCGGAGATCCTCAACTTCCAAGTACTGTGGTCGGCGACAGTGACCATATTGTGGCTTCTCGTGGTGCTTGCGACGCCCGGTTACAATGAACCCTGGGGGCCGACACTCCTGTACTACGTGCCTGACCAGCCCCAGGTCGTTGAGCTTCCTCGCTCCGAAAATGAAGCAACTCTAACGCAAGGTGAAATGGAGGCGGGAGGGGAAGAAGATGACGACGAGTCGTTCTGGGCGTTGGCAACGATGGCCTTCTGGACGTTGTCTTTGGTGTGGGTAGGAGGTATCGCGCTGACCGCGTTTCTTGCCTATGACTTGGGGAACGGAGGGAACGGCTGTTACCCCCTGCGCATCCCGATATTCCGGTCCGGCTAGAGGATGTCGGGGTTTAACCGCCAAACCAGCGCGCCAACTCGTCCCTCGGAAAGGTTGGCAATTCTCGTTCGGTAGTCCCTGAGCGGACTTTGATGCCGTCCGAGGCATTGGTGACTTTGCCGATTTCGTGGGCGGGGATTCCTACTTGGTCGAGCGCGCGAATCAGACTTCCAACCTCGCCTGACGGGAGCGTCACAAGGAGGGAACCGGAGGCGATCAGGCCGAGTGGATCGAGTCCGAGAGCATCGCAAATCTGTCGACACTCGGGCAGCACCGGAACGGCGTCCAGGTCGATAAGCAGTCCCGCGTTGGCGGCGGTCGCCATCTCTACGAGGCCGCCGGAGAGGCCTCCTTCGGTGGGATCGTGCATAGCGTGAACGTCTACGGCATTGCAGGCAATGGTCGCCTCTGGAACTACGCTGATGCCGGGGCTGAAGAGAAAATCCTTCGAGCCGTCGATGGTTTCCTGCGAGACCCCGCGTTCCAGGAGGTCGCCCTCGGCCTCGCGGGCCAGTATCGAGGTCCCTTCGACGGCGATGGCCTTGGTGAGGACAATGCTGTCGCCCGGGCGAGCGCCGGAAGTGAGCACCGCGCGGTCCTTCGGGACCTCTCCGAGCATGGCGCCGACGGCAACGGGACGCGGCAGGTCGTAGGTGATTTCTGTGTGTCCTCCGATGAGTGTGACATTCAGCGCTTCGCAGGCCTCACGGATTTGCGTGAACATGCGCTCAACGTCTGACGCGGATGTGCCTTCGGGCAGAAGCAGGGTAGTCATGAGCCATTGCGGCGTGCCTCCCATGGAGGCGATATCGTTGGCGTTTACCTGCACCATGTACCAGCCGATGAGGTCGGTCGCGAAGGTGATGGGATCGGTCTTGGCAACGAGATAGCGGTCACCGAAGTCGATGAGTGCGGCGTCCTCCCCTGTCCTTGCGCCGAGCACTACGCGCGGATCACGCACGTCGATTTCGGCGAGGAGACGGGAGAGCAGATCGAACGGGAGTTTTCCGGGCTGCATGGCGTGCGATTCGAGGGTCTACGGCAAGAAGGCAACTGATTTCGCGTGGGCATGGTACCACTTGGCAACTCGCCTCGAAACTACCCAAGTGGAGGCCCTGCCCGTTCTAGTAGGAGACGGGAACAGGACATCGGAGCACTGGTATAATCCTCCCACCTTATCCGCGCGCTATTGGTTTTCATCAAGTCACCCCAACACGTAGGAGATCGCTATGAATCACGAAAACGGGAGTAGAATGAGCGACGGACGTCAGCTCGCCACGCTGGCGGGAGGATGCTTCTGGTGCCTTGAAGCGGTCTATAACGAACTACGAGGGGTAGAGTCGGTGGTCTCGGGGTATGCCGGGGGCGGAGACCCCGATCCGACGTACGAGGCGGTGTGTTCGGGGACGACCGGCCACGCCGAGGTGGTCCAGATTGCTTTCGATCCTGAGGACGTGAGCTTCCGAGAGCTGCTCGAGGTCTTCTTTACGATTCACGATCCGACGACGCTGAACCGCCAGGGCAACGACGTGGGCACGCAGTACAGGTCGGCGATCTTCTATCACGACGAGGAGCAGAGGCTCATCTCGGAGGACGTGATCGAGGAGATGACCGTCGCCGGACTGTGGGACGATCCGATCGTGACCGAGGTCACTGCGCTCGACACATTCCACGAGGCGGAGGAGTATCACCAGAGGTACTTCGAGAAGAACCCGTTCCAGCCTTACTGCTTCGTGGTGGTGCGACCGAAGGTGTCGAAGTTCCGCAAGAAGTTCGTCTCCAAGCTGAAGAAGCAGGCGGTATAGCGGGCGGGCAGTTTCCACCTTGCATCCCTCCCCCTGATGGGAGAGGTGCCAAAGCCAATCAGCGTTCCATGACGACCTTGACGATTCCGTCGTCGTGGTCAACATACATGTCGAAAGCGCGCTGGACTTGCTCAAATGGCAGACGGTGAGTGATGAGCTCCGCAGGGTCCCACCAGCCGCGCTGCTTGAGTTCAACCATCAGCTCGATGTGGGAACGAATGTCCTTCGTGTGGCCGGCGGCGACGGTCTTCAGTTGTCCGTTGCTGCCGCGAAAGTCCTTGTACTCCATCGGGACGACGAATCCGTTCTCCTTGCTCTTCTGCTGTATGCCGAACATGAGCACGATGCCGAAGCTCTTCATCAGCCTCAAGGCGTTGTTGAGCGTGTCGGGATATCCGGCTGCCTCGACGACAATGTCGGGTTTCTCGCCGCCGAGGATGTCCAATACGGCTTCCTCCGTGGGGATCGTCGTGGGATTGACCGTGTGGGTGGCGCCGAACTTCGTGGAGTATTCGAGACGGTAGTCGAGCGGGTCTGCGGCGATGAGGTTGGAAACGCCGGAGCGGGACAGTATTGCCGTGAAGGCGAGCCCGATGGCGCCCTGCCCCAGCACGACGACGTTCTTGCCCAGCAGAGTACCCAGTTGCTGGCAGCCGTAGATGACGGTACCCGACGGCTGGCACATGAGCCATTCATCGAGGTTGCCCTCATCCGGGAGGGATATCATCCGGTCCGGAAGAGCCTCTATGTACTCGACGAGCGTGGTGTCGCTTGTGGGGAGAACGATGACACGGTCACCTTCCCGGAATCGCCCGGAACGGGTCTCGACAACCGTCCCGGCGATCTCGTGGGCGGGATGACCGATCTGCATCGGGTAGTCCTCTTCATCGAAAAGGGTGCCGTAGGTGTGCCGGATGTCGCTCCCGCAGATCGACCAGCGTTCGATCTCAATGAGGCAGCGCCCGTCGGACACTGTTGGAACGGGAGCATCGACTATCTCAAAGTTGCGGGGTCCGACCAGTCGCGCGGCCCTCATTTAGAGCACCATCTGGGAGACGAACTCTGTGGTGGTCTCCCGTGAGACCTTCATGCCGTATTCGCTCACCGGCAGGTATTCATGGAGCTCGGGATTGTGCCGAAGGAAAGCCTCAGCGTATGGGACGCGCATGTGAAGTCCGGCCAAGCCTCCGTCGAGCACCTCGCCGAGCTTTCGCTGGAGGCCGCCGCCCTCGGAGTAGTGCTGGGAGGTGAACTTGTTCATCGCCTCGGCCTTCAGCTTGACGACGTCCGTGATATCGATGATCGTGTCTGGCATCCTGGGGTTCAGGCTTTCGAGGACGTTGGTGCGCCCGCGCTGGTCGTGGAAGAAGATCTGGGCGGTCCAACCTCCGGTGTCCCCGCCGGTGGGCGCGTAGTTCTTGCCCTCGCGGATGCCTGCAGCGGTGTCGGTGGCAATAAGGAGCATCTGGGTAGCCAGGGCGTGCGCGCCAACGGTGTCGTGGGGCCAATGGGTGATGACGACGTGTGGGGCAATCTCCCCAATCACGTCGGCGATGTCACTGACGATCTCCGGCTGTATGGTGGTAATGGAGTCGTCGTATCCTAGGAATCGCACGTCCGTGACTCCCAGCACGGCGGCGGCGTCCTCCAACTCCTTGCGGCGCTCACCGACCAGTTCGTCCATGTCGGGCATCTTGCCGGTGTCGCGATAGGCGTTGATGCCGGTCAGGTGGTGCGACATTCCCGTGTAGGGAGTCAAGATGGTGACGTGGTCACTTCTCTGGACGTGCTTCGCGATGGTCCCTCCCGCGTAGAGGATGCAGTCCTTTGGGTGCCCCCCAATGTTGAGGATGCGCAGTTGCTCCATTCTCTTTCAGTCTCCTTCGAGCCCATTTCGCGCAATTATACGCCAGTTCCTGTGGAGTAATGCAGTAGGTGAGAGCGTAAATTGCGATCTGGGCACTTTCCTCGAGAACCAAATCCTAACAATTGGATGAACTCCCTTCCAGAGTTGGCCTGGGATGCAGTCCATCGAAGGCCTGATGACGTTGTATAGTATGATTGCTGCGTCAGGGTGTAAGGCGCGTTGCAATCGAATTCCCAAAACCCATTTGAGGTGTCGATATGCTGTTCAAGAGGCTCACCGGAACGAAGTCGATAAAGAAGCAGGAGGGCGTCACGGCGCCACCCGGCCAGTTTGTTACCGATAAGTGGCCGATCATGACTTTCGATGCTCCACCGAAGATCGACCTCGAAACATGGAGGTTCGACATATTCGGTCTGGTGGGTGAGGAGAAGTCGCTGAGCTGGGATGACTTCATGTCGCTCCCGAAGGTGACGATCGACGCAGAGTTCCATTGCGTGACGCAGTGGAGCCGGCTGGAGAATACGTGGGAGGGCGTGTCGTTCTCAGAGGTGATCGGCCTCGTCGACCCGAAGCCTGAAGCATCGCACGTCATGGTGCACTGCTTCGGTGGCTACACGACCAACCTCGCCCTTGACGTTCTCAACGACGACGACGTGCTGTTCGCATACAACCACGACGGACAGCCTCTGGACCGCGACCACGGCGGCCCTCTGCGTCTCGTGGTGCCCAAGAAGTACGCCTGGAAGAGCGCGAAGTGGGTCAACGGCATCGAGCTTATGAATCGCGACCGGCCCGGCTTCTGGGAGCAGCGCGGCTACCACATGGAGGCCGACCCCTGGAAGGAAGAGCGCTTCGGCAGCTTTTGGTAAAGGGGCTGATGATCAGACACCCCATGGCACGGATTCCCTTGCGTTCAGTTGCCGGTCCGTAGGCTGCAACTGGATGCCCTGGATTCCCGATATCGTAACTTCTGAACGCACTTTACAAAAGCAAAGGCCCTTTCGGGCGAGGTCCGAAAGGGCCTTTGCTGTGGGCCGACGACCGGCCTGGTTGCCTGGATCTATGCCGCACGGATGGTGGAAGTTCGCTCCCTCGCCGGTCGATTGGCGACCTTCTTCTTGACGGGAGCCATCTCCATGCCGAAGAGGCTCGGCTTGCGGAGGTCCACCATGTAGCCGCACATGAGGCATTCGCGATACTCTCCGTACATATCTCGGTTTTCGTGCAAATCTCCACTGCACCTGGGACAAGCCTTGAACATAATCATCTTCGAACCTCCTTCCGTTTCCGTCGAGTTAGATTGACTTTGCAGATTTTTCGCCTCTGGGAGTTGCTCCTCGCCGTATGTAGACGTTCCCCACGTTTGAAAAGTCCCCGACGTCGACAGTGTGGCGCCACTGAGCAGGCCTACGTTAATCGACGGATGGGCGCTACTGGGTTCGCCTTTCATGACTGTCAACTCCCTTGACATACTCTGTATCAAGTTATACAATGTGCATCGTAACCACTATAACGCCGCTTCACTCGATTTGGTTAGTATGCTCTTCGATCCTGACAGGCCTTCCACCAGACGCTCAGGTGTTGTCAATAGAACGTCCACTTTCCCTCCGGGGTTAGTGGGAGCGCTGCAAGACATCCTCGAGGAGGCAAGCCGCGCACGGGAGTCGGCGCGTACCCGTCGCCGGCAGGGCCCTCCGACAGGCTCAAGGCAGACGGCCAGTAAGGGAAGAGGCGCTGGGCGACCGGAAGTCGACGGGGTGTACATTATCAGTGTCGCCGCACGAATCCTCGAAATGCACCCGCAGACGCTCCGGAAATATGAGCGCGCGGGGCTGGTCCAGCCCACCAGGACCGAGGGTATGCTCCGGCTCTACTCCGAGCTTGATATCGCTCGGCTGAGACTCATCAAGCACCTTGTGGGGGACCTGGGTCTGAATTTGGCAGGCGTGCAGCTCGTGCTCGAACTGTTCAACAAACTGCTCAGCATGAAGGTGGAATTGCGACGGGAGGACGGCGGGGACATAAGGCAGGCAATCGACGACAGCATCGATGAAATGATCGCACTGCTGTATTCGCGGCAGGACCGCTAGAAAGCGCCTTTCATCGGCTTTCCGAATCAGAAATGTATAAAGGGTGGAGTATATGAGCGAACATGAGGATAGCACCGAGGAGGTCTCGGCGCAGGGCGAAGAAACAAACAGTACGGACGACTGTGAAGGGGCGGACGATCTTCAGGCGCGTCTCGAAGAGGCGGAGCGCGAGCGCGAACAGTTCAAGGGCATAGCGGCGCGGGCGCAGGCTGACCTCGTCAACTATCGCAGGCGGGCCGATGAGGAAAAGGACGAGATTCGACGGACCGCTAAGTCGTCGTTGCTCACGAAGATCATCTCGACAGTCGACGATCTGGACCGCGCCCTGGCGATGATACCTGGTGAAGAGTCGGCCGGATGGGCTGAGGGGATCCAGCTCGTGCGACGAAACCTGGTGGGCACGCTGGATTCCGAGGGAGTAACGAGGCTCGAATCGTTGGGGAGTCCGTATGACCCGGCGTACGCGGAGGCCCTGCAATTTCGAGAGACGGAGGATGGAGAAGAGGGGACCGTGGTTGAGGTCTACAAGGAAGGGTATATGTATAGAGGCCGGGTGTTGCGGGCCGCGCAGGTCGTCGTGGCCAAGCGTCCCGAACAGCCGGAAACTACCGAATCAAACGAAACGAACAGCGACAAGGAGATAGGGTAATGGCGAAGATTCTGGGAATCGACCTGGGCACGACGAATTCGTGCATGGCCGTGATCGAGGGGGGCGAGCCCCGCGTCATCGAGAATGCAGAGGGTGGACGAACGACACCGTCGGTGGCGGCGCTCAATCCAAAGAGCGGCGAGCGCTACGTCGGGACAACGGCAAAGCGGCAAGCCGTGACGAACTCCGAGAACACCATTTTTTCGGTGAAGCGGTTCATGGGACGTCGTTACGGCGAGGACAGTGTGCAGCGGGATATGAAGCTCGTTCCATTCAAGGTGGACAAGCACACTAATGGCGACGCCTACGTGGTAATGGGCGACAAGAGCTACGCCCCGCCCGAGATGTCGGCGATGATCCTCCAAAAGCTCAAGCAGGACGCGGAGTCCAAGCTGGGCGAGACTATCACGCAGGCGGTCATCACGGTCCCGGCATACTTCAACGACAGTCAGCGAAACGCGACGAAGGACGCGGGCCGAATTGCGGGCCTTGAGGTTCTGCGGATCATCAACGAGCCCACGGCGGCATCCCTTGCGTACGGCCTGGATAAGAAGACCGAAGAGACCATCGCCGTCTACGACCTTGGAGGCGGGACTTTCGACATCACCATACTGCAAATCGGCGAGGGCGTGTTCGAGGTGAGGTCGACCAACGGAGACACCCACCTTGGGGGCGACGACTTCGACCAGCGCATCATGGACTGGATCGTCGAGGAGTTCAAACGCGATCAGGGCATCGATCTTGCCAACGATCGCATGGCCCTTCAGAGGCTGCGAGAGGCGGCCGAGAAGGCGAAGATCGAACTCTCTTCGCTCATGGAGACCGAGATCAACCTCCCGTTCATCACGGCGGACGCGTCCGGCCCGAAACACCTCGTGATGAGCCTTTCGCGGTCGAAGTTGGAGCAACTCGTGGGAGACCTCGTGGAGAGGTCTATCGGTCCCTGCAGACAGGCGCTCAAGGACGCTGAGATCGATGCGGGTGGCATCGACGAAGTCATTCTCGTTGGTGGCATGACGCGGATGCCCTCGGTCCAGAAGGCCGTGCAGGACCTCTTCGGGAAGGAAGCGCACCAGGGTGTGAACCCGGACGAAGTCGTTGCTGTGGGCGCTGCCATTCAGGCCGGCATCCTGCAGGGCGACGTACAGGACCTGCTGCTGTTGGACGTTACGCCCTTGACGTTGGGAATCGAGACGCTGGGCGGCGTGTCCACGGCGCTCATCCCGCGAAACACGACCATACCGACGGCCAAGACGGAGACCTTCACCACGGCGGCTGACAGTCAGACGAGCGTAGAGGTTCACGTGCTCCAGGGCGAGCGCGATATGGCGAGCAACAACAAGAGCATCGGGCGATTCATGCTCGACGGAATCCTGCCTGCTCCTCGGGGCGTACCTCAGATCGAGGTGACCTTCGATATCGACGCCAACGGCATTCTGAACGTTTCGGCCAAGGACAAGGGAACGGGCAAGGAACAGAAGATCACGATAACGGCGAGTTCGGGCCTGAGCGACGATGAAGTCGACCAGATGGTCCGCGATGCGGAGGAACACGCGGAGGAAGACCGGCAGCAGCGCGAGAAGGTGGAGACCCGCAACGCCGCGGAAAACGCGGCGTTCGCCGCCGAGAAGCTCGTCCAAGAGAATGAGGACAAGATCCCGGAGGAGATGAAGGAAGACATCAACGGCAAGATCGCCGCGGTGCGCGCTGCGATCTCCGACGAGGACACGGAACGGATCAAGTCTTCCATGGAGGAACTAAACACCGCCCTCCAAGGGGTGGGAGAAGCCGTATACGGCGCTCAGCAGGGGGAACCGCAAGCATCCGCCGAAGACGCGAATGCGACTGCTGAGGAGTCTGATAGCGACGACGAGGGCACGGTCGAGGGAGAGTTCCGCGAAGTGAAGTAGCGGTCTCTAACAGACTGTTTTTGAACAAGGCCGTCCACTATTGGGCGGCCTTCATTTTTCCCCGATGGTGGGAAATCTCGCTACCCCGATCTGATACCGTGCGTGGGGAATATCAGTCCCTGCACGGCACCCACACTGGCCTCGGCGAAAGTCCTCGCGTCTTTCTCCGCGCCGCGTACGATATCCGGGAGGGTACCGCCGTCCGGAAGTGACTCGACTCCGTACTGAAGCCGGTATGACTCCGGAATCTCATCGTTGAGGTCCTGTTCTGACATGACACCGTAGGCGAGAGTCCAGGACCGGGCTACCGCCTGCAGGTCGTAGCCGCCGCCTCCAAGGGCGAGCCACTTAGGGGCCCTGCCGGAGAACTCTGTGACGACCCTGCCGAAGCCCTGTGTCGTGAGTGCGAGGTGGGTAATAGGATCGAGGTAGTGGGAGTCGATGCCGAGTTGAGTTACCAGCACGTCGGGGCGGAAAGCGTCCAGCAGGGGGAGGACGACCTGTTGGAACGCCCAGAAGTAAGTTTCGTCGCTCGTGTAAGGGTAAAGAGGAACGTTTACCGAGTAGCCTCTCCCTAGTCCCGTCCCGGTCTCCTGAACGTACCCCGTTCCGGGGAAGAGGAACTGCCCTGTTTCATGCATGGAAATGGTGAGGACACGGTCAGTGTCGTAGAAGGCGAACTGGACGCCGTCGCCATGGTGGCAGTCGATGTCGACGTAGGCGACGCGGAGTCCGCGACGGAGCATCTCCTTAATGGCGAGCACGGGGTCGTTGAATACGCAGAAGCCGTAGGCGTACCCCGGCATGGCATGGTGGAGTCCGCCGGAGATGTTGAAGGCGGCACTGTAACCCTCGTCAATGAGCAGCTCGACACACCGCATGGAACCTCCGGTAGAGAGCATGGCGGCGGCGTATATACCTTCGTATGCAGGGTTATCGCCGGGGCCAAAGTTGAAGTCCATGAGATCTACGGCGCTGTCGCCCTTCCCCACTCTCTCGACGGCATCGACGTACTCGTGCGTGTGGAAAGAAGAGACCTCGTGTACCGTTGCGGGTCGTGGAGTGGCGAGAGTCGAATGATCGGGTTGGAACAAGCCATAGGCGTTGGCAAGCTCATAGGTATAGCGCAATCGAATCGGGCGCATGGGATGGGTCTCGCTCAGAACGTGGCGAGACAACGAATCTCCGTATACGAACGCTGACTTAGGGGGCATTGAATGGGCTGTCGAAGCGTTTGCTGCCGCGATGTTGGAAGACGGTGCTACTGTTCGCCGGTGGCGTCGCGATCGGCGCGAATGCGTGCGATCGTTGTCCGGAGACGGTCGGAGTCCGCCCCCAGCTGGATGGCGACATCGATGTCAATCTCCGCGCGCTCATCTTCACCCAATATGATGAGAACGATGGCGCGATTGACGTGCGCGTCGCGATCGCGAAGCCTCAGGTCAATCAGGCGGTCGTACTCCCACAAGGCATCGTTCGGGCGGCCAAGCGCCATGAAGATGCTGGCCCGAAAATTGTGAACCTCCGCGTACTGGGGATCGATCTTCAGAATCTCCTCGAGGTCGACGAGGGACTCCTCGTAGAATTCGAGCCTCACGTAGACCATCGCACGGTTGAGATAGGCATCGACCATCCCAGGGTTGAGGTCTATCGCCGACGAAAAGTCTTCAAGGGCGCTGGCCACATCCAACTGGGACATTCGCGCGACACCGCGATTGTTCAGATAATCTGGGTCGTCCGGCACTAGCTCTATGGCCTTTGTAAAGTCCGCTTCCGCCGAATCGAACTCCTCTAACGCGAGGTAGGCCGCGCCCCTGTCGTTGTAGGCGTCGCTGAATGCGGAATCGAGCTCGATGGCTTTCGTGAACAGGTTGATGGCGAAGTCGTTGTCTCCTGCGTCGGAGTACGACACGGCCGCGACGTAGTATTCCTCGGCCGTGGGAGGAGTGTCGTCGGAAGCAGGCTCGGGGGTGAGTTCCGGTTCAGGCGTTGGCGGAGGCGTCGGAGAAGGTAACGGCGTGGGCGACGGGATAGGTGTCAGGGTGGGAAGTGGTGTGGGATCGACGTCCGGTGATGATTCCCCACATGCCGCAATGAGAACAAGCAGCGCCGAAAGACCCGCGACTAAGCGGAGGGTGTGCATATGACCGCCTCGAACCAGCCAAAGTTTGCGACGGCCGTTCGACTCACCTCAATTATATCAGAGTGATGAAACGGAGGCCTAAGCCAGCAAGACTATGCGACCTGCCTTGAGGAGGATCTCGAAGTATCTACGCAGTAGCTTCACTAAGGCGTGGGCAATGAGCGCGGCGACTACTCCTATTAGAGCGCCGGCGATCACATCCAACGGATAGTGAACGCCCGCATAGACACGGGAGAATGCGTATGTGGCTGAAACCGCCAATAGCGCGCTGCCGACCCGGCGGTTGAAGACCCAGACGGCAGTCGACACTCCAAAAGCCAGGGCCGCAGCGTTTGCGGGGAAGGACGAATCGGTGGGTTCGTAGAAGAGCAGCGACACCTCATGATCGACAAATGGGCGGTCACGGAAGAGGAAGTTGTTCAGTATCTCTATTGACCCGTTGGCGAGGGCCAGGGCAAGGACCGCTGCTAAGACACCAAGCTGATAGCGGCTGCGGGAGGCGGTATCGGCAGCGAACCAGAGGGCCAGTAAGGTGAGAGCCAACGCAACTGGCACGAGGTAGTCGCTGACTACGATCTCGATGAGAGCGTCAAAGGCGGGCGCTTGGCCGACGAAGCCGTTCAGCCAAAGAAATAGGGTTTCGTCCATGTCCGCCAAGTCCGTCATGCTTGCTAAGGAACCGGATGTTGTTCGCGAGGGCTTGGATGAAGTTCGTACGTTTCAGGGACTCGATACCGTTTTCGATCTGAGTCGGATGTGCCATCCTTCTGTTGACCAGTGAGGTTACTGCGAAGGTGAGGGTAAGGGCGGTTATCGTACCGAGGATGAAGTAGAGGCCCTGGAAGTTGCCGTCAAGGCCGCCTTCGTAGTCGTTGATGTTGCGTCTGTCAGTAGCGAAGAACAGGATAGGCCCGGCTATGGCCAGGCCGATTCCAAGGGTTCGAGACCACAGTGTGGACTTGAAGAAGAGGAGAGCGTTGAGCTTGCCGACTGACGCCGCAACTTGCAGGATGCCAACGGCCGCGATGACGACCATGAGATAGTAGTCGACGGCAAAGCTGAACATGCCGGTTCAGGCCGCTCTATCCGTTTGGGAAGGAGGGAGGGCGAAACACACGTGCTCAGGTCACTCCTCGACCCAGTGGCGGAAGAGGGTCTTGGCCTCTTCGGGAAGGTCCTCGAACACGTCGCGCCTGACGAGAGGCGCCTCACTCGGCTTGCCGCCTGTCTCGACGATTATCTGTGTATGGTCCGGCGTTCCCGGGCGCTGGACGGAGAGGTTCAGCCACCAGGGGGCGTAGCGCGCGATGACGGCTGTGCGCGGACGGTCGCCATGGTTCGTTGCTACGCTGTGCCATAGTCGGCTGTCGAACAGGAGAACGCTGCCGGCGCCGCCAATTGCACTGATCTCGGTTGGATAGGGAGAGTCTCGGTCCACGTCCGTCTCGCCGGAAGGGTTCTCGGGCGACCGGTGGCTGCCTGGAACGACTAGAGTTCCTCCCGTCTCCTCCGTGAATGGCGAAAGCATGAAAATAGCGGTAATGTGCATCACGGCATTCGGGTACGGGGCCGGAATGTGTGTCGCGACGGTCTGGTTGAACGGCCAGTCGGAATGCCAGTATCCTCGCGCGTTGCCGGGATGGTTCATGACGGCGCCCACTGACGATATGCGAGTATAGGGACCGAAGATACTCTCGCACGGTTCGAGGATTCGACGGTCGGCGAGATAGCGGCCAAAGCCTGGCACGTGGTTGATGAGGCCGCCAAGAGCAGCCACGCCGCTCGCTCCGATGCGGTGGCCGCGAGCGCGGACGTTCGCCTGCATTTCCTCGTTTATCCGCTGGTGTGCCGCGACCGCGCCTTCGACCTCCTCCAGTACTGTGTCGATTGCGTCCCCAGGGATTACCCCTTCGAGGATGCAGAATCCGTCCATATCGAGTCGTCGGAGTGTTTCGTTCGTATTCAAGTTCTGCTCTCGGTTGGAATGGTTGATGTGCAGTCCAATGATATCCACCTGCCTCGAGCGGTACAAGCAGTCCTCGCCCTGGGCATTGTTGCCACTTCCCGCCATTGATATGAAAGTGAACGAGAATACACCCCTTGTCGTCATTACTTTGAAAATAACCCCCGACCAACCTCCCGTAGGGGCGATTCGTGAATCGCCCTTACCGCCATATTCATGATTGGTGGTGTTGGTGACAGCCGACATGAGCGATTGCTGTGAAAATATATATGGCGAGTACGTTCGCCCTGAGCTTGTCGAAGGGCAGAATTGAGCAGTCTACAGTTCGAGTCCCGTTTTCATCCCCTTTTGTGGCCTTCGCAAGTCCATGGTCATTCCCGCGAATGCGGGAATGACGAATCTAATCTGATACCAAAGAGGATTTCGAGAATATCAACGCACCCGAGTCTCGAGGAAACGACACACCAAAACAACACGCCCACTTCTTCGATATGTCAACCTTGGATGAGGTTCCGGCTTTACACGGTCTCCTGTGATATCCTACACTCTGGGTAGTTGACCTAAGCAAATCTACCGTGAGGGAGGTACACAATGGGTAAAGGCGGACGCCCCAAGCGAGAGTCAAGGAAAACAAAGAAGACGGCACCCAGCATGTCGAGTATCTCTTCGGTCGGTATCGTAGCCACACCCGAAGTCGAGATCGTCAGGAAGAAGCGAAAAGCGAGAGAAGAGGACATCTAGCCGGAAAAAGCTACTGGAAGTACGAAGGGGGCAGACATCAATCTGCCCCCTTCGCTTTGTTAAGGGTCAGGACTCTGCCGGCTCCTCCTTCCTCATACGATAAGGGAAGAGAACGGCAGCAGCTTATTTATCCTTCAGACTCGCCGTCTTCACTTTCATCCACGGCTTCGGACTCCGATTCCGCTTCGACTTCAGGTTCTTCTTCCGGAGGCGGGGGCACAGCGACGAAACTGTATGTATCGCCGCCACCGGAAAGGAGACGCTCAACAACTCTCGGCGACGTATCGCGCGGATAGGGGCTGAGAGACCACTTGTCCTCCAGTATCTTGCTCACCTCTTCAGCAGTCATGGGCTTGTTCTCGTTCGCGAGCAGGACACGAAAGATCGACTCCTTCAGTGGAGTGTCCGGCAGGAGGAAGTCCCGATCGTCGGCGGCGTTCTCGGCCACCTGCTGAATGAGGTCCTCGGCCTCCATATCCTCGATAACGTCAGCCGTCAGAGACTGTCGCATGACGTACCCCATGCGCGAAACGATCATCGGCTTGATTGCCCTTCCATGATCGCCGGCGCTGTCTACGTCAATGTAGTACTCGGTCGCCTGTTGCTCGTTGGTCTCTACCATGAGTCTCCTATCCTCGCCTTGCAAAGCTGACATACATTACTAGCACCATTACATGATTGGGTCAACGTTTTGTAGATGAATTGGCCCATTTCACTCGAATTAACACATGAGGGGTGCCGAGGGTTATTCGACAAGACACGCGAAAAACGAGCCGTGTGGAACCCGTCAAAGCGCCTGAAAGACTCCACCGACGAGATCGTCGTCAAGATACGTAGGAACAGTGCGAGGGTCGAGGAGGACTTGCTCCGACTCAATCCGTCCCACTATGGGGGGATCGCCGCGTCGCAATGCGGCGGCGAGAGCACTTGCCCCTCCCGTCACCCTCGTCGCATCGATGGACAGCAGGGTCGTGGGCAGCGTCTCGCCCGGCAAACTGCCGCCTCCCACAGTTGAGTGCCCCGAGCGCACGGAGGTCGGACCGCCGATTGCAGACCTCCATGCCTCGGCTCTCCTTGCGAGTGCATTGGAAGACTGGGAAATCATCCGCCAGATGGGAACTTTCGAGGTCGCCTCGTCTCTGAAGTAGTAGAGTAGCGTCGCGTACAGAGCGGCCAGGCTCCCCTTGTCTATCCTCACCGCGCGGGCGAGGGGGTGTCTCGCGACCACACTTACGAGATCTTCCCTACCGACGATGATGCCGGCCTGCGGTCCTCCCAGAAGCTTGTCCCCTGAGAAGAAGGCGAGAGAGGCCCCCTCCCGTACGCTCTCCTGCGGCATGGGCTCGTGGGCCATGCCGAACTGGGCGGTATCCAGGAGGCACCCGCTCCCGAGATCGTGAAGGACGGGAATGCCGGTACGCTCCCCCAGTTGGGTCAATTCCGTTAGCGACGGCATGTTGGTAAAGCCGACCACTCGGAAGTTGCTCGCGTGGACGGAGAGGACGGCCCCGGTGTCCTCGGTAATCGCGGCCTCGTAGTCGCGGACATAAGTCTTGTTGGTCGTTCCAACCTCCACGAGGCTCGCGCCACTCTGTTTGAGGACGTCGGGAATACGGAATCCTCCTCCGATCTCCACAGCCTCACCGCGTGAGACAATGACCTCCTTGCCATTCGCCACAGCCGCCAGCCCCAGGAGGACTGCGGAGGCATTGTTGTTGACCACCAGGGCGGCCTCGGCGCCGGTGAGTTTGCATAGAAGATCAGCGACACGTCCCTGTCGGGAACCACGTTGCCCTGTTTGAAGATCAAACTCGAGGTCTCCATAACCTTCCGAGGCGGTGCGCATCGCATCCAATGCCTCGTCGCTCAGGGGGGCACGACCAAGATTGGTGTGGAGGATCACGCCGGTGGCGTTAATGACTGGCGTCGGGAGCGAGCGCGACAGGGTTGAGGCACGCTCTTCTATAGACTCCACCAGGGAATCGAGGTCGGGAACTGAGTTGCCATTCCGAATGGACTTTCGCGCTCCATCTATCTCGGACCTGACAAGGTCGAGTACCGTGTCCCGCGAGAATACTTGAACGAGACTGAGCACTCGCTCATCGTCGAGAACTTCGTTGACACTGGGAAGATCACGGAACTGAGATTCCATAGCTTAGGTGAATTATACCTGACGACGTTGACGCTCTGCGGAGCCGAATCAGGCAGGCTCAAAATACCTTCCACTCATCCTGACCAAGTCCAAAATGGCTGGCGTCCCACCTAGGCTGATTGTCTTGACATGCGGTCTGAGAGAGAATAGTTAATGTGACTATGCTCGAAGTTGGCACTCAGGCTCCGGACTTCACGATCACGCTCGGGACCGGCGACACGTTTACGCTCTCGGATTACCGGGGTCGAAATGTTGTGCTGTTTTTCTATCCGATGGCGTTTACCCCCGGCTGCTCAGCGGAAGTCGGGGGGTTTTGCGAATTCTACGGCGACATCTCCGCCTGGAACGCCGAGGTGATTGGAATCAGCTCCGACAAGCTGGAGACGGTCGAGCGGTTCGGCAACAAGATGGGAACACCCTTCCCGATGGGGAGCGACAGCAAGAAAGAGGTCCGCAAGCTGTATGGTGCCGAGCGGTTGTTTGGCCTGATCACTTCTCGGGTGACCTACGTCATCGACGGCGAAGGCACCATCCGGGGCTTGATTCACAGAGAATTCGGCGTCGCGAGTCACGTTGACTACGCGCTGAAGACGCTGGAGAGCCTGTCGTAGGACTGGACCAACCGATGTGAAGAAGGCTCTACGGTTTTGGCGCAGGTCCAATAATTCGGTAGCCCAGGTTCTCCTCCGTGCGGTCGGCAACGGGGAGAACTTCTATGAGTACATGTGACACTCCCACGACGTCACCGTTTTCGTCGAAGCTGTAGTTGTCACCGATCGCGCCGCTCCAGGTGAGGTTGTAGAGACAATCTCGAAAACCGTCGGCGTCCTGATCGTCATTGGTCTGCCTGAGACACTCGGCCGCTATGTGGACATCGTCGTAGGCGGAGCCTTGGAACCACGGCCAGGGAGCGAACCCGTCGTAGCGCGACTTGTAGTCTGCAAGGAAATCTCTCCCCACTGAGGTGTCCAGGTCCGGGTTGGGCACGACGGCCCTGAGGCCTGTGGCAGCCTCTCCAGCAATGTTGAGGGCCTCGGTTCCCGTGGGCACGATTTCGGTGTAGATGGGGCCGTTGTAGCCCAGCTCGCGGGCCTGCTTTATGACAGTTCCGCCGGACGCCTCTCCCTGTGCAGCAATCGACATGGCGTCGGGTTTTTCACTGATCAGCTTTGTGATTTGGCTGCGGAAGTCGATGATGTCGGAAGAGTAGCTCTCAGCAGCCGCGACGGTGCCTCCAAGCTCTTCGAATCGGGACACGGCCGTGCGACGGACTCCCTCGACGTAGTCGGTTGACTCGGTGAGGGTGACGATCCTGCGCATTCCGTCGACCCACAGGGAGTTGCCGATGTCCGTCCCGACCAGGAGTGAACTGATTGCGGTGCGAAAAATATAGTCGCCGGAGTTGGTAATGTCAGGGCTGGTGGCTGTTGGTGAGAGAAGAACAACGCCTTCCTTTTCGGCAAGTGGAGCAACGCCCAGCATCCCGCCGCTGCAGGTAGCGCCTAGGATGATCTTGACGCCTACCACGTCGGTCAGCTTGTTGTAGGCGGTGATAGCGTCCTGCGCGTTACACTTGGAGTCCTCGATGATGAGCTTCAGCATTCGACCATTGACGCCACCGGCAGCGTTGATCTCCTCCATCGCGAGTAGCTTGGATTGGGACGATGGTACGCCATAGGTCTCGCCGACACCTGTGAGAGAGTCGAGCGCGCCGATGACGAACGGTTCGGTGGAGTCGGTCGACGACTCGCCTGTGGTGGTTGGAGTCGAATCGGAGCCGCAAGCAAAGAGCAGTAGTACCGGCATGGAAAGCAGAATAAACCGGATCCAAGATGTTGCATTCATTTTGACTCGCGCCTTTCCGCTTGAGTTGCAGTCGGAAATTTCTGTACGCATTTTATCAGGTGACCGGACGACGATTCGCTGAAAGCGAGGATTGAGAGATTGAGTGACCCTCACCGCAAATTGCGAATCACCGGTAGTCGCCGTTGCTGAATCTTGAGTGTCAAAGGATATGGTATAGTGCGAATAAGCTCAGCGCATTGTGCGTTGGGAGACACTTTTCAGGAGCGAGAGATGGCAACCGTTTTCGTTCCTCCACTGATGCAGAAACTGACAGACGGCCAGCGTACGGTGGAGGTGCCCGGCAAGACTGTGCGCGAGGTCATCAAGAACCTCGAATCAGCCTATCCCGGCACCCAGGCGCGTCTCGTGGACGGCTTCAAGCTCAAGCCCAATATATCAGTGGCTGTCGATGGCGAGGTAACACCCATCGGGATGCTGCAGAAGATAGGCGAAGATAGCGAAGTGCACTTTCTCCCAGCAATCGGGGGAGGAAGTTTTCCCTGTCTTTAGAGCGAGGTTCGCTCAAGACTAAGGGTGGAAGAGTTGCCCCTGTACGTTCGGGTCGGGCGGGGCCTCTTCAGTGGGGGCTGGCGACACGTCGATTGAGGCGTTTGGCCGGATGATGATCTTCCCCACGTCGCCTCCGTCCAGGAGTTCCATGGCGGACTCGATATCTTCGAGGCCGACCTCCTTGGAGATGATGGGGCGCAGGTCCACCACGTTGCTCTCGAGAAGCCACCTCGTCTTATACCATGTATCGAATATGCGACGTCCGTTCAGGGCGAGCACCGTGAGATTCTTGAATATCATGCTCTCGGCAACGTCGATGCGCACGGGATTTGCGGGTATGCCGAATAGCGTCACTCGTCCGCCGTTGCGGACGCCTCTGAAGGCGGCGTCTACTGAGCTGGCCGCCCCGCTCATTTCGAGCACGATATCGACCCCGAAACCCTCGTTGGTCTCGATGAGCCACTCGGCGACGCCGTCCTCAGGCCCGCTTGAGGCCGCATTGTAGACCCTGTCTGCCCCGAGAGCCTCTGCAAGAGAAAGCCGGTAGTCGTTGATGTCGGCGGCGAGAACGCTGAAGGCGCCCGACGCCTTGGCGATCCCGATGGCGAACAGGCCGACGGGGCCGCAGCCCAGAACGGCCACACTCTGACCTGCGAGGTCGTGGACAAGAGTGGCGAAAACGGCGTTGCCGAACGGTTCCTGGAGAGTGGCGATCTCCGGCGGCAGCTTGTCCCTATCGTTCTGCCACACTACCGTCTCGGGCAGGGAAACATATTCCGCAAAAACGCCGTCGCGGTCGACACCGAGTATCCTCGTGCGAGGGCACATGTGGGCCTGCCCGGTGCGACACTGGAAGCACAGGCCGCAGGTAATGTGACTCTCTGCGGAAACGTAGTCCCCTACCCTTACCTGCGCAACGTCCGGCCCGACCTCGACTACGGTTCCGGCGAACTCGTGCCCTACCGTCAGCGGAGGCTTGACCCGGTTTGCCGCCCAATCGTCCCAGTTCCAGATGTGAAGGTCCGTGCCGCACACGCTCGCGGCCTCGACGGCGACGAGAACTTCGTCCCGTCCAATGGAAGGTACGGGGATATCTTCAATGACCAGTCCGGGTTCGGGCCCGACCTTGCGAGCGGCTTTCATCCTTGTGGGCATACGTTATTCCTCAAAGACTAAATCAGCATTTTCCGAGTTTGCGGGAATTCGCCCATCGGCAGGCTAGGGGCGAACGATATTCTGTTAGTTGTAAAGGAATGTTGATAGGGTCCCTCTGCCATTCATCCCGAGAGCGGGGCGAGACGTTCAACCTCGAGACCCTTGGGGCGCACGAAATCCTTGTATCGGGTGCGAATCTCCACTCCGTTCAAGGAGCGAGTGAAGCCTGCCACCTTGTCCAGTCGCTTCACCTCGACCTCCACGACGTTTTCTCCCTCTCGGAGCAGATCGGCATCAAGGCGCCATCGGAACCAGTGGACGGACATTCCGAGTGGACCGTCGAAGGGACTTCCACGAGGGCTGAGCGGCAGCCACAGGGCGCGCTCGTCCGTGACCTCGACTTCGGAGGCGGACAGGTCGCGACCGTTGAATCGGAACGCGATATCATCCTCGACGCAGAAGAAAGCGAAGCGGAGCGTGAGGACCGGAGGCCTCATCTCTCCGTCAGCGCGAGCGCTCTCCAGTTCGTCGGACACCTGAACGGGGACGCTTACCGTCTCACCCTCGACCAGGTCGGCGGGGAGGTAGCGTTCCGGAGGGTCGGTGATTTCGTCCTCAGAGCGGTGAGGTTGCCTTTCGTAGCCCCCTTGGTAGTCGACAAGCTCCTCGAGGACGAGGCCGGTCTCCCGTGGCTGTAGGATGTAGCGCTTGTCGCGACGTGCGAAAGCGTCCGGGTAAGCCATTTCGCGGAGGATGTCGTACTCGACCTGGCTGAAGGGCCATCGAAGGTAGCCGAGATATAGTCCGTCGGCCCCCTGTCTTCGCGCCGTCTGGGCGAAGGCCCTGTACATTTCGAGCTCCGGGACCGCTGTGCGCTCGTCGTAAACGCGACGGGTTGGGCGGACATACGTCCCCGTATCAGAGGCCTGAGCGGCATCGACGAGCCAGCCAACGTCGAAGGCCCCGGCGTCCATGAACTGCTCAGACATCTGCCCGACGACCATATCGAGGCTGCCGTTCGCCAGCCATGTTTCTACGTCGAGACCCAGGCGAAGGTTCGCCTCTCGCTGATGAAATACGCGAGCCGCAACGGTGATTTTTCTTTCCTGAACATCGCCTACCTCGTCCGCCAGTCGACGGACATCAGCAAGGAAGTCGGTCATATCCTGTGCGTGCTTATCTTCCTCGCCTGTCTTGAAATACTTGGGCACGAACATGAAGTCGAGCTCCATGCCCTCAGCCTCGTACTCGGACATGATCTCACGGAGAACGTTGAGCTTGTCTTCGCGAACCTCCGGATGGGCGTAGTCGTAGCACCACTCGTATCGAGGATGGTGGTCGTCCTTCTCCAACATGCAGACCTCATCGGCGCGATGCCACTTGAGGATGCCGCACCTGTCGGAGCCGGGCCGGTCGCAACTCTGCAGCTTTAGGCTCGGATGAACCCTTAAGCCCATCTGCCTGCCATGGTTGACGACCTCTCGGATCTGATCGGTGCCGAGTTCCCGCGCGCCCTGCACCATGCGCATGATGCGCCAGTCGATGTAGCTGTTCCAGACATCCTGCATCTGGCCGACGACACGCCCGACCTTGCTGTCGTGGAAGTAGACGTCTCCATAGCCTAGGCCGAAGGCAAGCACATCGACGCCTGAACCGAGCAGCTCATCGACCGGCCAGCGGAGCTTGTCGACACTCAAGGGAGGGTCGAGGCGCTTGGCGTGAAAGTGGTGCGCGTCCTGATAGTAGATTAACCGTGCGCGTTCCATCGCGTTGGCACTCTACTTGTGATTGAATACGAACATGGCGATTCTCGGAGACAGGATACCATGATAGGCCGCCTCATCACCGCCGCCGTCGGCATACCCGTGCTCGCCTTGGTCGTCTGGGTCGGCGGGCCGGTGTTCACCATCGCAGTCGCGGCTGTGGCCGCCATCGGCGCGGTCGAGGTCTGCGAGATGGCGCGCTTACGGGGTCTGGCTCCCTCTCGGTACGTAGCAGCGATTCTGGCCG
Source organism: Dehalococcoidia bacterium (assembly GCA_963662435.1). GTDB lineage: Bacteria > Chloroflexota > Dehalococcoidia > Lucifugimonadales > VXLM01 > VXLM01. The sequence continues at coordinate 2,023,033 of OY759598.1, forward strand.
CCGCGCTTGTCCTTTCCCAGTACGTGCTTGCTGACCAATTGTCGACGCCTGATTACCTGCTCCTTCTGACCATTTCCGTCGGTCTGGCGGCAGCAGCCTTGATCCTCATATTATTCCCTGGCGGAAAATGCCGGGTGCGCGCAGTAGGCGTCACACTTGGGGCAATCGTGTATCCGGGAGCGCTGCTGGCTCACGCGCCACTTCTGCGCGGGACCGAACAGGGGCTTGAGTGGGTCGCGTTTCTCCTCGTCGTCACGTTCTCAACGGACACGGCGGCCTTCTTCGTGGGCAAGGTCATAGGGAAAAAACCTCTCGCCCCGACCATCAGTCCGAACAAAACGTGGGAGGGAGCAATCGCGGGACTCTTCGGGGCGTTGGTGGCCGCGGTGGTGGTGGCGTGGGTGTTGGATCTCGACGCCGCAGTACCGGCTATTGTCATGCTCGGTGGTCTGATGGGGGTCGCCGGTCAGGCGGGAGACCTCTTCGAATCGAAGCTGAAGCGGCTGGCGGATGTAAAGGAATCGGGGTGGCTCCTGCCGGGACACGGTGGGATATTGGACCGGCTCGACTCGATAGTCTTCAACCTCGCGCTGGTATACTACTTTGTCATAGGGGGTGTCATTTGAAGGGTGTGGTCGTCCTAGGCTCCACCGGTTCCGTCGGCGTTCAGACGCTGGACATCGTGCGCGCATTCCCCAAGGAGTTTTGCGTGGTAGGGCTGGCTGCCCGTCGGAGCTTTACAGCCCTTGCTTCCCAAGTTGGCGAATTCGACCCGAAGTATGTGTCGTTCGAGGGCACCGACGATGAGAAGACCGAATTCTCCGCCAATGGACACGTCATGTGCTCCATGGAGGAAATGGTTGCCTTCCCTGACGTGGACCTCGTCGTCTCCGCAACGGTCGGCGATGCTGCCCTTGGCCCAACAATCGCCGCTATCGAAGCCCGCAAGGAGATCGTTCTCGTTAACAAGGAGGCGATCATCATGGCGGGACCGATCCTCACGGATTTGGCGCGAAAGCATGGTGTCGAGCTTCGCCCGGCCGACAGCGAACCCAACGCCATCTGGCAGTGCATCCGCGGAGAGGGGCAGACGGTTTCCAAGCTCATCATAACGGCATCGGGCGGCGCGTTTCGCGACTTCGACATCGAGATGCTCGACCGGGTCACGCCTGAGCAGGCGCTCAAGCATCCGACGTGGGACATGGGACCCAAGATCACCGTCGACTCCGCCACGCTGATGAACAAGGCGCTTGAGGTTATCGAGGCAAAGTGGCTGTTCAACATGGAGTGGGAGGACATCGAGGTGGTCATACACCCCCAGAGCCTGATTCACTCTATGGTCGAGTTCGTGGACGGTTCGGTAAAGGCCCAGATCAGTCCGCCGGACATGCGCCTGCCTCTCCAATATTCGATGCTGTACCCACAACGTGCGCCCAACGCGGACATCCAGCGATTCGACGCGGTCGCCGCCGGAGAGTTGACATTCAAGTCCCTGGACCCCAGCCGGTATCCATGCTTTCAGTTGGCACTGGATGTCGCCAAACGAGGCGGCACGTGGCCGGCGGCGCTCAACGGCACCGACGAGAAGGCAGTCGAGGCATTTCTGGGAGGACGGATCAAATTCACGGAAATCCCGGTCGTGATTGAAAGGGCACTAGAGGACTTCACTCCGATCATTGACCCTTCGATCGAAGATATTGTCGCGGCGTCCAGGTGGGGCAAAGAGCGCGTCGCACAGTTAGCGGGGATGTAGATGTTCTTCGGGATACCCGGCTGGCTACTGATTGTTCCGGTACTCGGCTTCCTGATCTTCATTCACGAGCTCGGCCACTTCGCGACGGCCAAGTGGTTCGGCATCAAGGTGACGGAGTTTGGATTCGGGTTCCCCCCACGCATATTTGGTGTGCGTTACAAAGAGACGGTCTATTCGCTCAACTGGATTCCGCTGGGCGGATTCGTTCGCATGGTCGGAGAAGAAGACCCCTCCCATCCGCGAAGCTTCGCCGGACAGGCCGTTTGGAAACGCGCGATTGTTCTCGTATCAGGCTCAGTGATGAACCTCGTCTTCCCCTTGGTGTTGTTCGCGATCCTGTTCACCCTGCCGCACGACACCGTCATAGGCACGGTGATGATATCGGGGGTCTCGCCAAATTCTCCGGCTCAGGAGGCAGGTCTTCGCGCAGGCGATATGGTCCTGGAGGTGGAAGGCCGGAGGGTCGAAAACCACTTCGATCTCGTGCAATCCGTAATGACGCGGCTCGGTCGACCCACGGAGTTCACGGTCCGGCGGGGAATGATCGTTACGGGCCTGGCATTCTCTCCGGAACTTGCGCCGGTCGAAAAGCTCACCATCACCCCTCGGCTGAAGCCGCCGGAGCAAGTGGTCGTCGAGACGGTGACCGACCCGGCGTCGGAGATTTCGCTCCGTGAGGCGCGGAACATTAACCCGGATGCCCAGGTCGGGGACCGAATCAGGCAGGGGGCTATCGGCGTCCTCGTCGGCACCGCCAACCCAAAGATCGTGAAGCGCAGCTTCGCCCCATGGGATGCCGTCCCTATGGCCGTGGAAAGGGCATGGGAGGTTCTGACACTCACCCAGGCTGGGCTGACACAGTGGGCTCGCGGCGGGCCCGATCCGGGGATAACCGGACCTGTCGGCATTGCCCAGGTGACCGGGGAGATCGCGGAGGAGATTCCGAATATCGGGTACTCGCCGCTGTTCGAGTTCGTGGCCTTGCTGAGTATCAGTCTCGGCATAGTAAACCTGCTGCCGATACCGGCGCTCGACGGAGGACGCCTGCTGTTCGTGGTGATCGAGTGGGTCAGGCGAGGGAAGCGGATTTCCCCACACCGTGAGGGACTCGTCCACATGGTCGGCTTCGTACTGCTCATCGGGTTTATCGTCGCAATGAGCTACCGAGACATAGTACGAATATTCGCGGGCGAGAGCTTTATCCGCTAGAATGTTGAAGTGCCAATTCGGCAGATGGGGTGACGGGCCATGTTGACAACTCGTCGCGTTTCAAAGCAGATCCAGGTTGGCAGTGTCGCAGTCGGGGGCGACGCGCGGGTGACCGTGCAGTCGATGACCAAGACCGACACGCGCGACGTGGCGGCGACCGTCGCCCAGATCCGTGAGGTCGAAGAGGCCGGGTGCGACCTCATCCGGTGCGCCGTCCCGGACATGGAGGCAGCGCAGGCCCTCGCCGAGATCAAACGACAGATTTCCCTGCCGCTCATCGCAGACATTCACTTTCACTATCAGCTTGCCTTGGAGGCGCTGAAGAGCGGTGTCGATTGCCTGAGGCTCAACCCCGGCAACATCCGGGACAGGAGCAGGGTGGAAGAAATCGTCCGGGAGGCGAAGGCCCGCCAGGTGCCGATCAGGATCGGCGTGAACTTCGGGAGTCTGCCTCCCGTCGGCAAGATCGGCGGTCGCGGGACTTCCCGCCATCTCGACGGCGTGAACAACCTGCCGAAGCCGAACGAGGCACAGCCCGGGGACTACACCGTCGTCGACCACATGGTGGACACGGGGCTGTGGGAGATAGGCATCCTGGAAGACCTCGATTTCGACCTCATCAAGATCTCGATGAAGGCCTTCGATATCGACACAACCGTGGAAGCGTACCGTCGAATGTCCGAAATCGTCCCCTACCCTCTCCACCTCGGCATCACGGAGGCCGGAACGGCGCGGTCGGGGAGCATCCGCAGCGCCATCGGTCTTGGCGCGCTGCTCTACGAAGGGATCGGCGACACGATTCGTGTCTCCCTCAGCGACGATCCAACCGAAGAGGTCTACACCGGCCTGGATATCCTCAAGTCGTTGGAGCTTCGCAAGGAAGGAGCCACCCTCGTCGCCTGCCCAAGCTGCGGACGGGCCGACGTGGACATTCGCCAACTCTCAAACACCGTCGATGACCTGCTCCGGCAGCACAAGTCGCCGATCAAGGTGGCCGTCATGGGCTGCGAGGTCAACGGCCCCGGCGAGGCGAAGGACGCCGACGTCGGCATAGCGGCGGGCGTCGGACGGGCAGTCATATTCCGTAAGGGCCAAAAGGCGCGCGTTGTGGCGGAGGACGATATGCTGACGGCGCTGATGGAAGAGGTCGGAAAGGCAGAGGCGGAGGTACGATAGGCTGTTAGGGCCAAATCGCCCTACGTCAATCTCACAGCCTTCCCCGAACTCGATACGGGGCGAACGGACAAGATCTCTCAACGCACCTCCGTAAATTTTCGCGAATTCATCTCTCGAAAGGAACACGGACATTGCTCGTTTCCCGAATGCTGGAAAAGACGTTGCGTGACGATCCCGCCGAGGCGGAGATCGTCAGCCACCGGCTGATGCTGCGCGCCGGGCTGATCAACCAGGTCGCTGCGGGAGTGTACTCGTATCTTCCGCTCGCGTGGAGGTCGCTCAGAAAGATAGAGCAGATCATCCGTGAGGAGATGGACAATGCCGGCGGTCAGGAGCTTCGGATGCCGGCGCTCCAGCCGTTGGACCTGTGGGACCAATCGGGCCGGTCGGACGTCATGGGCAAGAATATGTTCCGCTTCCAGGATCGGAGAGAACGCGATCTCGTCATCGCGCCGACACACGAAGAGGTCGTGACAAACATCATCAAGGCGAACGTCCACAGCTATCGCGATCTCCCTCGCATCCTGTACCAGATCCAGACGAAATTCCGCGACGAGGAACGTCCGCGCGCAGGGCTCCTTCGGGTGCGGGAGTTCGACATGAAGGACGCTTACAGCTTCGACGCCGACGAGGAGGGACTGGATCTCAGCTACCAGGCAATGGTGAAGGCGTACCAGAATATCTACGCGCGCTGCGGGCTGGACTCCGTGATGGTGGAGGCCGACAGCGGGGCCATCGGCGGCAAGGACTCGCACGAGTTCATGGCACTGGCGGAGGCCGGTGAGGACACGATTCTCATGTGTCAGAACGACCAGTGCTCCTACACCGCGAACGAGGAAAAGGCCGAGTTCGTGAAGCCGGAGCAGCCGGCCGAGGGCCAACTGTCTTTGGAAGAGGTCCATACACCCGGTATCAAGACCATCGAGGCCCTTGCCGAGTATGAGGGCATACCGGAGAGCAAGACGCTCAAGGCAGTGTTCTACTGGGCGGATGGTGAGGTCGTGTTCGTCGTCATAAGGGGAGACCTCGACGTAAATGAAATCAAGCTCAAGAACACGTTGGATGCCGCGGAGCTTCGGTTGGCCACGGCTGAAGAGGTCGAGAGCGCCGGTCTTGTGGCAGGTTCTGCTTCGCCAATCGGCCTAGACGGAATTCGAGTCATCGCCGACGACTCGGTGCTGCTGGGTTCCAATTTCCTCGTGGGCGCGAACAGGGAGGACTACCACCTCCGAAACGCGAACTATGGGCGTGACTTCACAGCGAGCACGATCAAGGACATTGCGCTGGCCAAGGCCGGCAACCTGTGTGCCAGGTGCCGGACGCGAATGGAAGAGCGACGCGGCATCGAGGTCGGGCACGTGTTCAAGCTCGGCACGAAGTACAGCGAGGCCCTGGAAGCCTTCTACCCTGCCCAGAACGACACTCAGAAGCCGATCACCATGGGGTGCTATGGCATCGGCGTCGGACGGCTGCTGGCTGCCTGCATCGAGCAGAACCACGACGACAAGGGGATCGTCTTCCCACCCACCGTTGCGCCCTATGACGTGTGGATTACGGCTCTCAACTATGACGCCGACGAAGTCTCCACCGAGGCGATGGCGCTCCACGACGAGCTCCGGGCCTCGGGGTTCGACGTGATTCTCGACGATAGGAACGAGTCCGCGGGGGTGAAGTTCAACGACGCTGATCTCATCGGCTTGCCCGTGCGACTCGTGGTCAGCCGCCGGAACATCAAGCAGGGTGTCGTCGAGCTCAAGTTGCGGCGAGAGGCGGATGCCGAGACGGTTGCCCGCGATGAGGTTGGTAAGAGGGTCGCGGAGATTCTTGGGCGAGATTAGCCCACTCCGCCACCCATACTTCTAATTCGCCTGGCGCTGGCTCTCGGTTCCGTTGGCCTTTGCATGACTCTGATACCGGCAAAGGCATGTCCCTGTACCCCGATACGGGAACCCACCTTGATGTCCCACAATTCCCTGCCGCCCTGCACCCGGAACCTGCAACTGCTCTCCCCTACATTTGACAATTCAGAACACATGTACCACACTATTAATCAGCGGCCGCACTTCAACGGCCCAACTTTACAATAACGAGGTAAGTGCATCAAAATGCTTCAAAATGCATCAGTTTCCGAAGAGAATCTCTCCGATAAGCAGCTGCAGGCGATACCCCTTCTAATCTCATCCAAGTCGGTGAGCGAAGCCGCCGAACTAGCTGGAGTGCACCGCACCACTATCAACCGCTGGCTCAGAGACGAGACATTCCGCGCGGCATACGAAGAACAGCGGGACGCCATAGCTTTCTACGCCCGGTCCGGCATGAGGGCGCTCATGCTCAAGGCAGTGGCCATTCAGGCAGAACGCCTCGACTCCGACGACCCCGTGGAACGCGCCCGCGTCGCAAAGGAAATCATCGACTACGACACCAGGACATCCACAAACCACGAGAACCAGAAGCTCGTCTACCGTCTCCACAACCTCATCTACAGCGTCGAAAACCCTCCAAAAGACGAGCGAATCATCAACGCCGAGGTCGACGACTTCATCACCTCCCAGGAACGCCTCTGACCAATCGACCTTCCACTTACCGTCGTGCCGGCGGAGGAACGTCACCCCGTACGACGATTCGGGGCCGGAGTTTAGTACTCAGTCAACATGATAATTGTGCAGCATTATCCCGTAGCGGGAGAGGGCTATGCCGCTTTATCCCCTCTCCCGTCGTGGGCTGACAGGGGTATGCAAAATGGATTGTAGCTATGATTCGCCCCAGGCTCTCTGTCATTCCGAGTGGAGCGAGGAATCAAAAGTCCATAACCTCAAGTCCGGAAAGCCGGTGCCGCGCTTCTATCGTGACGAAGACCGAAAACTGTGTACGAACACCATGGTCAGCTCTACGTTGGGACAGACTCCTTAGATTCTTCGACTCCGCTGCGCTCCGCTCAGAATGACAGGGCCGGGGTTGCGTTCTGGTGAATGTAGCCCCCCTCTCCCGTTCGCGGGAGAGAGCTTGCCCCGTACTCGATACGGGGGCTGGGGAGAGGGTAAATGCCTATCCCAGTCCGCCCGTCGTGGGAGAGGGTGAGGACGAGGATGATTCGTAATATCCAAATCATGTGGAATCGGTATCCAATGCCGGGACGATGGGTGAACGCTCACACCTCCCCACCATCCCACATCGTCATTCCCGCGGAAGCGGGAATCCGTATTCCCCGGCCAACTTTCGCACCTCTCGCCTCGTCCCGGGGCACTCCCCCTATTGCAGGTTGTCCAGGAATCTGTGAACGATGGACTCGTAGCGTTCGGGGTCGAGGTTCCACGAACCTACGTGGACTGCGTCCTCAAAGAGGTGGTACTCAACGATGTCGGGGCGCATTTCCGCAAACTGGGCGCTCAAAGATTCAGGAACGCTGAGGTCCTCTGCACCCTGGAAGAGGAGAATGGGTGCCACGAGTTCGCCTGCGCGCTTGAGGTAGTTCAACTCTTGAATGTCTACCCCGAAGCGAAGGGTGGCGAGGAACTTTGCAAGGCCCGTCAGCGCGCCGGGCAGCGGCACTCCAAGTATCTTCCGCTGCTCAGCCCCGTAGTCTACGAGGACATCGAAGTTGAGTGCCGGACCGTCGAGGATGACCCCTTTCACCCGGCCGGCGACCGCTGAGTTGTAGAGGAAGCTGACGACTATCGCGCCCCCCATGCTCTGTCCAACGAGGACGAGGTCTTTCGCTCCCGCTGCGAGGGCGAACGTGGCCGCGGCATCAACGTCTTCCCACTCGTCTGCGCCGAACTGGTAGTACCCCGTGGGGCTCAGCGGCAGACCTGGGTCGTTTCGATAGGTGACGGTGAGAGTCGGATATCCTTTGTCGACGAACATCGGGAGCATCCGGGTGAATGCACGACGTTCGGAACCCTTGCCATGGACGAGAATCACCCACGTATCGGACTCTCCGAATGTGAGCCAGGCAGGGAAGGTCCCCAGCGTTGAGGGGATTCCTATCTCCTGGAACTCGATGCCCTGTGCTGTAAAAGGGTCGCCGGGGTAGGTGAAACTGCTGATGCGGACGGGGTCACCAACACTGGGCAGGACACCGAGCGGCACCAGTTCGCGGACCACCGAGTCCTTGCTCGAGTCGTAAATCGTGCGCACCTGGTTGTAGGTGTCGGCGGACTCAAGTCCCCACAGGCCTGGTTTGTTCCACCGGCCATCCTGATCGGTCTCGGACGTGGCCTCGAGGGTTACCCGGCCGGCGGTTATGGAGGCGACACGAAGATCGAAAGGGTCTTCCTCGTGGTCGACGACGAAGGCAGTCTCCTCGATCTCGCCCGAGTAGTACCAGCCTGCACCCAGGTAACCGGCCAGCACAACTATCACGGCCACTACGATAAGGGTCTGGATCTTGCGTGCGCGGGACAGAGGTACGCCTCCTTGAGGATCGGTAGGAGCGCATGATATCGCATTGCCGGGGCACGCGCGAGAGTAGCGGGAGTAAGGCAAACCCTGTACGCTTTACGGCGAATTTTCGAACATGGAGAGAATACCTAATGCCAAGAATGACCGGCGGACAGGCTTTGATCAGGTCGCTTTACCGTGAGGGGGTGCGGACGATCTTCGGGATGCCGGGCGTTCAGATGTACCACGCGATGGACGCCATATATGAGGAGCCGGGAATCCGCTTCATCACCGTGCGACACGAGCAGGCAGCTGCCTACATGGCATTTGGGTATTCGAAGGCGGGCGGAGACGGGATAGGAACGGCCCTCGTCGTGCCGGGGCCGGGACTCCTCAATGCCACCGCGGGAGTGGGGACAGCCTACTCGGCATCGACCCCGACGCTCCTCGTCTCCGGCCAGTCGTATACGCACGAGATCGGCAAGGACACCGGCGCACTGCACGAGGTCAACGACCAGTTGGACGTTGTCCGACCGATCACCAAGTGGGCAGCGAGAATGACGGCGGTCGGGGAAGTGCCCGATACGGTGCACGAGGCCTTTCGGATGCTCAAGACCGGCCGTCCCCGGCCCGTGGAGATCGAAATCGCCTGGGACACCCTCGCAGACGTGGAGGACGTCGATCTTCTCGAGCCGGCGATCTATGAACCCCTCGCGCCGGATGACAGTGACGTCAAGCAAGTCGTCGATATGCTCTCCCAGGCTGAACGCCCGCTCATCTGGGCGGGCTGGGGAGTCGCCATGTCGGACGCAAGCGATGCATTGGCGCAGGTGGCCGAACACATGCAGGCGCCGGTAATGACCTCCGCCGAGGGCAAGGGGGCAATTCCTTACGACCACCCGCTGTCCCTGGGAACCCCGGGTTGGAGATTCGGCCCACCGGACCTCGACGCGCTCGTGGGCGATGCCGACCTCGTGCTCGCCGTCGGGACTCGCCTGGGGAGGACGAACCTCACGAGCGATCATCGCATTGTACAGATCGACGTGGATGCCGATGAGATCGGACGCAATTTCCCTCAGGCGATAGGTGTCCACGGCGACGCCCGGGTAACGCTCGAACGCATCCACGACAGCCTGAAGACATCGGTTCCAAGCCGCGAGAGTCGGGCCGCTGAGATCGCCGCGATCAAGCGGAAGAGGGCCAATCCGGCGACCTTCGTGCAGCCGCAGGGCGGGTTCGTGGAGGCCATCCAGAACGTGATGCCCGACGAGGGCATCCTGGTGGAAGGGGTGACGCAGATCGGGTACGCGTCGCGCGAACTGTACACCAGCCAGCAGACGAGGACCTACATAACGTCATCGTACTTCGGGAATCTGGGATACGCCTACCCGACTGCCCTTGGCGCCAAGGTGGCAAAGCCCGACGTGCCGGTCGTGGCAGTCTCGGGTGACGGCGGGTTCCTGTACAACTCGCAGGAGCTGGCCACGGCGGTGAAATACGGGATCAACGCGGTCGCCATTGTCTTCAACGACAACGCATTCGGGAACGTCTATCGCGACCAGATCAACAAGTTCGACGGAAGGGCTATCGGCTCGAAACTGCACAACCCGGACTTCATGAAACTGGCGGATGCCTACGGAGCCCGAGGCGTGAGAGTCCACGACGCGGAGGAGCTTGAGTCTGCACTTGAGGAAGCGCTGGATGCCGACGCGCCGGGACTCATCGAGGTGCCCGTAGGGATGATGCCGGACCCGTTCGTGTAGAAGCCCCTCAGTCCAGATTGAACGGGATGCCCATCCGCGTGCAGGTCGAGCGGAACCACTCGATAACCTCGATGTGCAGCGGAATCCCATTTGCCAGGCGTTCTTCCGTCGTCTCCGCCTCTTTGAGGCCGGGATACAGCACGCGTTCGTGACCGGGGGCGGGCCTCGTCGTGCGCAGCATGTGGAGCCATTCATCCATGGTCTGCTTGAACTCTGCCGTGTCCATGAATGCCTCCACATCGTACGCAGCGACATAGTGGTTGAAATTCGGGCGGCCCGGAACCACTCCGTACCCCCCGCCGCTGAGAATGCCTCCGAGGATATCCACGATGGCCATCAGCCCGTAGCCCTTGTGGGAGCCCAGGTCGGGGGTGCTGCCCAGCGGCAGGATGCTCGCCAGAGGTATGCCGTCCGGTCCCAGGGGCGGAGCGTCCACCTCGTGCATGATAGGCGTGCCGTCTTCGTCGGCAACCCAGCCGGGGAGGAGTTGCACACCAAGACGGCGGGCGAGGACGAGCTTGTTGGCAGGGACAATGCTCATGGCGGCGTCGAACACGAACGGCGCTTCCCGATCGGCGGGAGCGGCCAGTGCAATGGGGTTCGTCCCGAATCGAGGCTCCGCGCCGAAGGTGGGATTGACGTTTGCCGGACAGGACGACATGGTCATGCCTATCATGTCGTGTTCCAACGCCATCATCGCGTGGTAAGAGATCATGCCCAGATGGCGGCTGTTGCGGATCGTGACGACGCCGACCCCGACATGCTTCGCCTTCGCGATGGCCATCTCCATGGCCTCGGGACCTACGACAATGCCGAGTCCGCGATCGGAGTCGATGCTCGCGGTGGCAGGAGTCTCCCTCAGGACCCGCCAGTTGGCGGCTGGGTTGATTTCATCCTCTTTGAATCCCTGGACGTAGCCCCTCAGCGCGTTGGAGACTCCGTGGCTCTCCACTCCGCGCAGGTCGGCGGCGATCAGGACGTCCGTCGCCCGCCTCGCGTCTTCTTCGGGAACGCCGCATTTGAGAAAGACCGCCAGCACAACCTCACGCAGGTCGCTCTCCCCAACCCGTATAGAGTCCAAGTCAGTGACTTTCAGTCGGTCGATCATCCAGTTCCTCCGGCTCACGTTCGAATGCACAGAGAACAATTCTAGTCGCGGTCACCTCGAGGTGCAATCCAGGTCTTCGAGTGACGAATGTCGTTTGACTTTGCTACACTTCGGGCGAAGTGGAACCCAACGGAGGTGTGATTCCGTGACGACACTAGAGGCTACCGGCGTTCGCGGTCGAATGTGCGCAGTGTTCTCGGAGGCGGAAGGCGAGGACCCTTGCGGATCGGCTCCCATGTGGGACCACTGCCTCGTGATGGAAGTCCCGACTCCGTGGGAGCACGAGGTGATGGACTCTCCTGCCTTTCCATCGGGAGTAGCCGACCTCCTCGAGATACGTCCCGATGTACGCCTTCAGGTAATTCAGCCCGACGACACATACTCCGTGGAAGGGAGCACGAGGATCATGCTCTTCTCGCGGCCAGAAGCGCCCATGCGGGAAATGGAGCGCCGAGAGTTCCTCGTTCCCTCAGACGGCGTTCTCGACGCGGTGTCGACGATTCTCGGCGGCGGCAATGAGGTGCTTGCCGAATGGGAACAGAACAATGACGGCATGCGGGACTTGCTGGTTTGCACGCACGGCTCGCGGGACATCTGCTGTGCGTCCATCGGTCAGCCTACGTATCTCGAACTCTATTCCAAGTACGCCAATGGCTCCACAAGAGTGTGGCGGCTTTCGCATACCGGCGGTCACCGTCTGGCGCCGAACGTGATAGACATGCCGAGCGGAAGGTACTGGTCGAGGCTTACACCACCCCTCGCGAACCAGGTTGCCGCTCATTCTGGGGACGTTGCCGGGTTGCATGACTCCTACCGTGGTTGGCCTGCTCTCGCCAGTCCCTGCGCGCAGATGGCGGAACGGGAGGCCTTCATGCGAGAGGGGTGGGAGTGGACCGGCCGCCGCGTCGAGTCTGAAGTCCTGGAAACGTCGGACGACGGCCTCGAGGAAAGGGTTGTCGTCAGGTCATTGGACGCCGGCGGGGTCGCGTCGACGTATGAGGCTGTGGTCAGGCAGAGCGGGATGGTCCAGTCCATCGAGTGCCTGTCGGACACGTTGGCCAAGGACTACCCGCAGTTCGAGTTGGTGAGCTTCGAGGCCGTGGGCTGAGTTCGGTCTCCGGACTACCGGCTCGCGCCGTCGGCGACGCGACCGTACTTCCTGCGACGCCGGCCATAGGCAGCCACGGCCTTTTCGACCTCGGATTCATCGAACTCAGGCCAGAACACGTCGGTCGAATAGTACTCCGCGTAGGCAGCCTGCCACAGCAGGAAGTTGCTGATCCGCATCTCACCGGCAGTCCTGATTATCAGGTCGGGGTCCGGCATCCCGGAGGTGTAGAGGTAGCCGCTTACCAACACTTCATCAATCGCTGAAGGGTGGATCCCGTCTGCGACGATGGACCTGATTGCATGCGTTAGCTCTGAGCGGCCGCCGTAGTCGTATGCCAGGGCAACGGTGAACTTGGTATTGTCCTTCGTCATCTCGATGGCGTCGGCGATGGCACTCTGCACCTCGTTCGGTAGACGGTCGAGGCGTCCGATGTGGACTAACCGAATACCCTCGGCATGGAGTTCACCGGTCTCCTTGCGAATCATGTCCTCAAGGATTTCGATCAACGCCTTGACCTCTTCGGCGGGACGTTCCCAGTTTTCGGTCGAAAAGGCGTATAGCGTCAGGTATTCAACGCCGTGGGAGGCGAAGGCATGAATGATGCGTCGTATATTCTGAGTGCCGGCGCGGTGGCCATCAGTGCGGGTGAGGCCACGTTCCTCTGCCCATCGGCCGTTGCCGTCCATAATTATAGCAACGTGAGAGGGGATCTCTGACACGGCAGGAGCATTGCGCGCTGTCTCCACGCGATTGGCGTTGGAAGTCAAGCTCATCAGACTTCCATCACCTCGGCTTCCTTCTGGTTGGCGAGCGCCTGCATCTTCTCCGTGTGGCTGTTGGTGATTTGCTGGAGATCTTCTTGAGAACCGTGCATTTCGTCCTTCGAAATGTCCTTGTTCTTCTCCATGGACCGAAGCGTCTCAAGCCCGTCGCGGCGTATGTTGCGCACGGCAACATTTCCCTCTTCCACACGCCTGCCAACCAGACGCACCAGGTCCCTGCGGCGTTCCTCGGTCAACGCGGGGATGACGATGCGGATGACGGTGCCGTCGCTGTTGGGGACGAGACCGAGGTCGGAGGTGAGGATGCTCCTCTCTATGTTGCCAATGGATTGCTTGTCCCACGGCTGGATGACCAGGAGGCGCGGCTCCGGAACTGAAATAGAGGAAATCTGGTTCAAGGGAGTCGACGCACCGTAGTAGTCGACCATGAGGGTCTCGACCAGGGCCGGATTCGCTCTACCCGTCCGGATGGTGTTCAGGTCCCGCACCAGAGAATCGACCGATCGGTCCATCCTCTCGTCGATTTCCAAAAGGACTTCGTCGACATCGGGCATGGCTGCTACCTCCTGTCTCGACCCGGCACGGGCTGCTTCCGGCTGACGAATGAGACTGGGGCTATTGTAGCAAAGGGGAGTTACGCCGTCAGCAGAGTTGCTCAGGCGGACGAGCGAACGAGAGAACCTACCGATTCGTGCTGCACTATGCGCCGGAGGCTGCCCACATCGAATATATCGAATACCAGGATTGGGACGTCGTTGTCCATGCAGAGAGTGAGTGCTGTACTGTCCATTACCTCCAGGCGCCGCTCGATGGCTTCTTGATAGGTGAGGGAGTCGAACTTGGTGGCGTCGGGATGGAGCCGGGGATCGGCGGTGTAAACGCCATCGACCTCGTGCTTCGCCATAAGGAGGATGGAAGCATTGATCTCGACCGCGCGGAGTGCAGCGGCTGAGTCGGTGGTCATGTAGGGGTTGCCGGTGCCGGCGGCGAAGATGACAACGCGACCCTTTTCAAGGTGTCGGATGGCGCGTCGCCGGATGAACGGCTCGGCGACCTCTTGCACATTTATGGCGGACTGGGTGCGCGTATCGATGCCGTGGAGGCGTTCGAGCGCGTCCTGCAGGGCGAGGGAGTTTATGAGCGTCGCGAGCATACCGGCGTTGTCGGCCATCGGACGGTCCATTCCCTGTTTTTCGGCCTCGGCACCCCGCCAGATGTTCCCGCCGCCTACGACGACGCCGACTTCTACGCCGAGGTCATGGATGGCCCTGATCTCGCCGGCTATATATGCGACAGCTGCCGGATCAATGCCATAGCGATGCTCGCCCTTGAACGACTCGCCGCTCAGTTTCAGGAGCACTCTATGGTACTGAGGACTATCCAACACCCAGCTATTCTCCAAGTGAGTAGCGCGAGAACCTGCGAATGCGGATATTCTCGCCGAGCTTGCCGACTAACTCCCGTATCATTTCGTCGATGGTCATCGAGGGGTCCTTGATGAAGGGCTGCTGGAGCAGGCAGGCTTCCTGAGGATCCACGTCCTCTCCCTCCGGGATATCGGACTCGTTGATATACTTCGGATTCATCGCGGCGACCTGCATAGCGATGTCGTGGGCGAGCGCCTTGAAGTCCTCGGTCCGGGCGACGAAATCGGTCTCGCAGTTGGCCTCAACCATCGCACCGATCCGACCGCCGCTGTGGATGTAGGATTCGACCAAGCCCTGGTCGGTCTCGCGATCGGACTTCTTGGCCGCGGAGGCGATTCCCTTTTCACGGAGAATGTCCTGTGCCTTATCCATATCGCCTTCGGCCTCTTCGAGCGCCCGTTTGCTGTCCATGATCCCCGCACCGGTCAAATCGCGCAGGGCCTTGATGTCCGCCGTTGTGATCGCCACGTCGCCTCCTCGATGCTAAAGCTCGACCTGAGCAGTATTCCCACACAAAAAGCTGGCCCCGAAGGGCCAGTTCTCGAAAACTATTTCACCATCCACTGAGAGTGAATGCCAGTATTTCGGCCGGCGGACATCAGCCCTCCGGCGCCACCGACACCACTTTTTCAACGTCCTGGACTCCCTCTAGTGCCGCCTCGGGCCCTACTGCAAGCGGCTCAAGGGGTTCGTTATTCAACCCACCGTCGTCGTTAAGCCTACGGTTCGTTCCTTCAATGTAGGCATCTGCTATATGCGACGTAACGAGCCGGATGGAGCGGATCGCGTCGTCGTTGCCGGGGATGGGGTAGTCGATCTCAACAGGGTCGCAGTCGGTATCTACGAGCGCGACTACAGGAACACCCACTCTTTTTGCCTCACTCACGGAGATGCCCTCTTTCCCCACGTCGACTACGAAGAGAGCGCCGGGCATCTCAGTCATTTCCTTGATGCCGCCGAGGTAGCGATTCAGCCGGGTGATCTGGTCGTTTAGCTTGAGTGCCTCTTTCTTGGGCAGGGAGAACAGTTCGCCCTTCGCTTTGCGCTGCTCAAGCTCGACAAGATAGTCAATGCGCTTTTGGATGGTCGTGAAGTTTGTCAGGGTCCCGCCCAGCCAACGAGTATTTATGTAGTAGGCCCCACAACGCTGGGCCTCGCTCACGATGGTGTCCTGGGCCTGCTTCTTGGTCCCTACGAAGATTATCTTCTTACCCTGCGCTGCGACATCCTCGACGAAGGCGGCCGCCCTCTCCAGGAATTGGAGGGTCTGCTGAAGGTCAATGATGTGGATTCCATTGCGGTGGGCGAAGATGTATTGGCGCATCTTCGGGTTCCAGCGCCTCTTTTGATGTCCGAAGTGGACACCCGCCTCCAGCAATGACTTCATCGTAACTGCGGGTCTAGCGTCCCGCTCAATCGCTTCTTCTAGCTGTTCGACCATGTACTCTCCCTACTTTCGGTGCCCCTGCGGCACACCCGCACAAGTATAACACATCAGAATTTTCAACGGGAATAATCGCATAGGTAGGATCCGTGCATTATCTGCCCCTATGCTGTTCAAGCAAGATCGTACGCCCTCATGCTCTGAAAAGTGGTATCCTACTGAGGCATCGTACCTTTTGTCTCCCATTTAACGAACAGCCCCTTTGATCGACCAAGAACAGATCCGCGGAGCGGTGTTCTCCATACTGGACGCCGTCGGCGAAGACCCGGAACGTGAGGGGTTGGCCCATACTCCCCGACGCGTGGCGGAGTTGTACGCCGACCTGTTTTCAGGGCTCGAACGCGACCCTTCGGAAGTCCTCGAAACGACTTTTGACGGGACAGACGCCGGGCTCGTCGCGTTTGCTAATCTGCCATTCTTCTCTACGTGCGAGCACCATTTGCTGCCCTTCATAGGCACTGCATCGGTAGGATACTTGCCGGACGGTCGTGTCGTAGGGGCGAGCAAGGTTGGTCGAGCGCTCGATATCCTGGCTCGGCGGCCTCAAATGCAGGAGAGGCTTACTGTCCAGCTTGCAGACGCACTCGTCGGCGTCGTTCGCCCAAAAGGGGTCGGAGTAGTCCTGGAAGCCGAGCACCTCTGCATGTCCCTGCGAGGCGTGAAGAAGCCGGGTACCAAGATGATCACCTCGGCCCTTCGAGGCGCGTTCGAGAACGACCTCAGTCTCCGTGAGGAATTCCGGACGATGACGAGGAGCGACTAGCGTGGCCGTTACCGTCGACACTGTACCGCGAGAGGAAATCGAAGGCGATTGGGGAGACCTGCTCCCTTCGTGTTGGACCAATACGGTCTTCCTAACCCCGTGGTGGCAATCGACCTGGCTGAAGCACTTCGGCGACGCATCCAAGGCCCGATTCATCCGTGTGAGGGGTGACAACGGAGAACTCTCGGGGATCGCTCCCATGGAAGTTACCGACGGAGCGGTCACCTTTGTGGGCGACACCGACCTCTTCGACTATCGGGACTTTCTTGTGTCCAGGGGAGCGGAGGACACTTTCTATGCTTCGGTGTTCGACGAGATCGACACGTGGGAGTGGGGTACCCTGGACCTCGAGTCCGTACCGGAAGGCTCGCCAACCATGGAGAGCGCTGCCGCTGCCGCGAAGAGCAGGTCGTGGCACATTTCCATAGAATTGGAAGATAAGGCGCCGGTCAAGAGTCTTCCCAGTCAATGGGATGACTACGTGATGGGACTGGGCAAGAAGTACCGACATGAGTTGCGGCGGAAAATTCGCAAGCTCGGCAATGCCGGGGATGTCGTTCAGTACGACTGCACGCCGGATACGCTTTCCGGTTGCCTTCCCGACTTCTTCCGGCTGCATCGCATGAGCAGTCCGGATAAGGCCGAATTCATGACCGATGCCCGAGAACGGTTCTTTACCGAGATCGCAGAGGAGGCGGCGGCCCGTGGAAGCCTTAAGCTCTCGATGCTTGAGCTGGATGGCGTGAGGGTTGCGGCCTGCATCAATTTCGACTATGAAGACTCCTATCTCCTCTATAACAGCGGGTACGATCCTGTGTATTCTCAGCTGAGCGTCGGATTCGTAAACAAGGCGTGGACGATCAAGGACGCAATCGAGTCCGGAAAACGGTCCTACGATTTTCTGCGCGGCACGGAACGATACAAGTACGACCTTGGGGCCGAGGACAGGTTGATCTACACGATTCGGATTCGCAGGTAGGCAGGGACGGCAGACCAATGCGAAACATCGCGATGCTGACAATGCACAGTTGCCCGGCCGGGAAGCTCGGGGCGCGGGACGTGGGCGGAATGAACGTTTACGTCACGTACCTGGCGCGCGAATTGGCGAAGGCAGGGTGCAGGGTCGACATCTACACTCGCAACAACGCTGTACACGGCGAGAAGGTCGTGAACATAACTCCATTCGTGCGCGTCATCCACGTGAAAGCGGGTCCGGTAGATGAACCCAAGCAGGGTCTTCAGGAGCACGTGCCGTCGTTCGTGGATGGCGTCGAGGCGTTCCGAAGCGAGCACCGCCTTACTTATGAGCTTGTTCACTCACACTACTGGCTCTCAGGTGTCGCGGGCAACGAACTCTCGACGATGTGGCAGGTCCCTCACGTCACGATGTTCCACACGACGGCATTGACCAAGATGCTGGCGCGGATCGGCGAGCAGGAACCGCAAGGTCGGATAGAGGCCGAACGCGCTGTCATCGCAGACGCCAACGCGATCATCGTGTCGACAGAGCAGGAGCGTGCCGACATATCCCGTCTCTACGAAGCGGGGACCGCCAAGATCAACGTCCTGCCGGCAGGTGTCGACTTGGAGATGTTTAGTCCGAGCGAAAAATCTGAGGCAAGGCGATCACTCGGACTGCCGGACCGCAATATAGTCCTCTCGGTTGGAAGAGTTGAGCCACTCAAGGGGTTCGACATTCTACTCATGGCCATGGCGACTCTCGATGAGCAGGCCGACAATACGGTGGTAATCGTCGGAGGAGACGAAGAGGACAGTCCCGAGCTAGACAGGCTCCGAGACTTGTCGCGGTCGCTGGGGCTCGAAGACAGGATCATCTTCACCGGCGCAGTTTCCCAGGAGCAACTGAGCGTTTACTACAACGCCGCCGATGTGTACGTGATGCCCTCTTACTATGAGAGCTTCGGGCTCGTGGCCCTTGAAGCGATGGCGTGCGGAGTTCCCGTAATCGCCTCCCGCGTAAGCGGGCCTCGCAGCTTCGTTCTACCGGGAGAAACGGGCTATCTGATCGACAGAAGGTGTCCGGAACCCTTCGCTCAGAAGATCGATACCCTGCTCCACAATCCCATACTTCGGGAGAGCATGGGGCGCGCCGCCCGGTCTCACGCCGAAACATTGGGTTGGGACATGGTGGGAAGCCGGACGCTTGACGTATACGACTCCGTCATCCTTGGGCCCCACTCATCGTCGATAGCGGCAGGCTAATCGCTCACTGGAAACTCGTACCACACGGATTCCGAGACTCTCTCGAACCCCAGCGACTCATAGACTCTCGCCGCCGACAGGTTTGACGAGTCCATCTCCAACTCGACAGTCTCGACGCCCTGAGACCTGAGCCAATTCATGCCTGCGAGTACCGTGGGCCGGCTCAGTCCTCTTCCCTGGTAAAAGGGGTGCACACCTGTCATGGCTATGCGTCCAAGCTTTCCCCTAGGTCCCGCAGGGCGAACCGTCCAGTTATAGGCCACTACGCTTTCATTGTGCGTAACGAAAATGATGCCCTCAGGGGTCGTGGACCTGGCGGCAACCCTTGCTTCGATCTGCTCCTCCGAGTTGGGCGAGAAGCCCCATGAATCTCCAAAGGCCGCATTCTGAATGTCGGCGAGGGTCCGTACGTCGCATCCAAGACGGAATGACCTCAGACTAAAACCGTTGGGCAGCTCTGTCTCGCCTAGAATTCTGCCTCGCCATCGCATCGTCGCGTACCGGCGCACCAGTTGGAAGCCGAATTCCTGGAGCAGGCGTATCTTGGATTCGTCCTTTGACTGGACCTGAGTGTGGAGCTTCGACACCTCCAATTGTCGCGCTCGGGCAATTGCCGCCTCGATGAGCGCCAACTCCGCCGCTTGCGCCGAATTGGCGTCTAGTACGCCCAGTTCCATTACCGCTCGGCGGATTGGGAGTTCCAGCCACACTATCGCCAAACCGATATCGACGCCTGAATCCTGGGCAATGAAACAGTCCCGCTCCGGGTCCAGTCCCGGCATAGAGAGCAGATTTTTCATCGACGGACCGTCGAGTTCCTCTTCGGCGCCGGTAATGCCAAACGCTTCGTTGTACAGCCTCGTCCAGCATTCGAGGTCGTCCCACGAGAATGGGCGCGCGGCAATTGAGGAAGTCAAGCGTGGACTCCGAAAAGGGATGGAAACATGGTACTAGGGGGAGGAAGGAGCGTAAACGAAAGGGCTATGAATGCCTACTCGTCGTAGTTCCAGGCGATGATCTTGGTGGGCGTGATGGTGATGACGACGAAGTTCGACTCAGGCAGGGTGGCCTTGGCGTAGGCGCGACCTTCTTCCTCGCCCAGGTAGTTGGTAGCCATCGCCTCGACGTACTCGGGGATGTTCTCGTACGAGAGGGAGGCGACTCCATTGACTATGGCCGCCCTGTACGGGCTTGAGTGCGTCGCGATGCTAGCGGCAACACGCGGATCGTGACGGATATTCCTCACCTTGACGGCGGAGTCATCGGCCAGGACAATGAGGTCTTCGCCGTCATAGTGGTGCCAAACCGGCGCCACGTGAGGGGAGCCGTCGGGCCTCACGGTGGCAAGGTCGCAAATGTGCGGCTCTCGTAGATATGCGTCGATCTGTTCGGGGGTCATGGGTTACTCCACGGGTGAAGGGATTGGTGTAGGGAGCCTCTCTCGAACGACGTTCCAGATGTCTTCGCTGACTGCCTCCAACTGCCGGGCGGCGTCAATGACGCGCCAGCGTTCGGGTTCCTGATCGGCCAGTGCGAGGAACCCAAGGCGAATACGCTCGTGGAACTCGGCCGGTTCTTCTTCGAACTTCATTCCCTCGGAGTTTCGTTCGTTGCCTTGGATCGTCTTCATGGTATCCAAAGGCATCTGTAGCTGAAGTCCTCGAACGCGGGAGATGCCCACATCCGGCGGGCAGTCCAGCAGGATGGTCAAGTCCGGCATGACTCCATGAGTGGCCAGGCCATTCATAGTCCTGACCGTCTCGATGTCGATGCCGCGCCCGTAGCCCTGATAGGCGACGGTCGAGTCGGCGTATCGGTCGGCGACGACGACGAGATCAGGGTCGTCTCTCCGTGGACCGATGACCTTCGAGACAAGCTCTGAGCGTGCGGCTACAAAGAGGAACAGCTCCGCCGCGCGGGACATTGCCTGGTCCGTCGTGTGCGACCGTTTTATCAGTTTCCTGAGGTCGGTCCCGAGGTCGGTTGAGCCCGGTTCACGCACCCGCAGACAGCGCAGTCCCGCTGCCTCGATACGTTCGGTCAGCATGGCGACTTGAGTGGTCTTGCCGGCGCCCTCTCCGCCTTCAAGCGAGATAAACAACAAGGATCTTCACCAAAATGCGTTGCGTTAGTAGGCGCACATTCTACGTTTCGGTCGCGTCGCGTCGCAAGGCGGGAGAGGAGAGAGTAGCGAGTAGAAAGTACTGCGTAGGGGGGCGTAGCTGGTGGCATCAGGGGGTGAACTTTGAGGGACATTAGGGGACATTGTGTGACATTTCAGGTATAAGGCGGGGGACGGTCGCTCCGCAGGCATGGGACTATGATAGGTCATCTGTTCTTGTGCGTCAAGTGCGGGTTGGGCGTGTGGGAAGGGTATGGCGCAGCCAGTCCCGTGCGAGTTACTTGGGGAATTTTGGCGTGATAAGGTAGCTACGCTTACGACGAAAGCCGTGTAGGGAGTTCTGCCCACGAGATGCGGCAAGACCCTCGGGGTGCGCCTCGCGCCCCCGAATGGCCCTATGTTGGGAAGGAAGCGGAGTTGGCAAACTCGCAACAATTCCATGAGGGTGCTTTTTCATGCGTGTGATCCGTTTCACGGCGCTCATTGTGATGGCGTTCGCCATTGCCTGCGGCGAGCCTGAGAGAACGGCTCCGCCGACTACGGCTCCGCTGCCGACGTACACGCCGTATCCCACGTATACACCACTTCCTACACAGATGCCGTTGCCGACGTATACGCCGTTACCAACGCAGACCCCGACAGCAACGTCGAATGCCCTGTCGACGCCCACACCGATTCCGACGGCATCACCGAAAGTCCCCCCTACATCGACA
The DNA here is from genome assembly GCA_963662435.1 of Dehalococcoidia bacterium. Classification (GTDB taxonomy): domain Bacteria; phylum Chloroflexota; class Dehalococcoidia; order Lucifugimonadales; family VXLM01; genus VXLM01. The sequence goes on from OY759598.1 coordinate 2,045,007, forward strand.
TCCACACCTACTCCCATACGGATCAACACGCCGGTTCCACCCGCAACTCCGATGCCAACCAACACGCCGATTCCGGAGGCAACGCCGACTCTGACTCCGACCAATACGCCGGTTCTATTAGCTACTCCCACACCAACTAACCCTCCAACATCAACAGCCACGAACGATGAGCAGATGAGGGAAGAGAGTCCATTTCGGATAGGCGTGATGGAATCACTTACAGGTCCCGGCCAGACCTACGGCACGGTGAACGTTCTGGCCAAATGGATGGCGGCTGATGAGATCAACGCTGCGGGCGGTATCAATGGGCGGATGATTGAACTGGTCATCGAAGACTCGAAATGCAGCGCCCAAGATGCGATTACGGCCTACAACAAGCTGACCGACGTTGACGGGGTGAAGATCATCCTCGGGACTACATGTAGTGGAGCAATGCTCGGAGCAGCGATTCTCGCGGAGTTGGACGGCGTGGTGCTCCTCTCCGCCTCGGCAACGAACCCGGATATAGCCGACGCCGGGGACTACATCTTCCGAACGGCGATGAGCGACGCGCAGCTGGGCATCGACACCGGAAATGTGCTGTGGGCGGACGGAATCCGCAAGCTCGCCACGATCAACGAGTCGACAGACTACGCCGAGGGGGTGAGACGTGCGTCCGTCGCGCAGTTCGAGAAGCGCGGCGGCGAGGTTGTGATGGCTGAGCAGTATACTTCCAACGCTACTAACTTCATAACCCATTTGACTAAGTTACTCAACGCAAACCCTGACGCCATTTACTTGGCCGCGCAAGGGGAATTCAGTGGCGGCACTATCGTCAAGCAACTCAGGGAACTGGGTTACGATGGGGCTATCTATTCCGAGGTCGTGCCTATCGGGTCTGAGGCTCTGAATATCGCAGGGGATGCTGCCACGGGTTTGAAGGCCATCACAGCGGAGCTTGACCCTTCCAACAACAAAGCGCTAGATGTCCTTACTAACTTTAGGGCACGCTACGGCTACGCCACACTTGCATGGTATATAGGATCTGCTTATGACGACATATACATCACCGCCGAGTGTCTTAAGAAGACTGGGGACGACCAAGACGCGGACGGCTTTCGGGACTGTCTCTACGATATAACTTGGAGCGGGGCTATTGGGAACAACTACAGCTTCGACGAAAAGGGCGAGGTCCTAGGTGTTAATAACGCGGTTTTAGAGGTCCTCCCGACAGCCCATCGGACCGAGAACAACTATGGCTATCGTGTGATCGGATTGCCGTCTACCCTGACTGAACAGCCTTCATCCACACCACCTCAGCCCCCACTTACCACTGCACCCACTCACGTTCAGTTCTCTACTCCTCCGCTTATGCGGATCGATCCTAGCAAGTCGTACAAGGCGATCTTCACTATGGAGCGCGGTGGTACATTCGAAATTCAGCTATTCGCAGACAAGGCCCCGAAGACCGTCAATAACTTCGTCTTCCTTGCTCGTGAAGGCTACTATGACGGATCGACCTTCCATCGTGTCATTCCGGGCTTCATGGCCCAAGGAGGCGATCCGACCAGGACGGGAACCGGAGGCCCGGGATACCACTTTGACAACGAATTCCATCCCGATCTGAGACACTTCGGCCTCGGTATGCTAGCTATGGCAAACGCTGGAGTTCAAAACGGTCGCGCCACAAACGGTGGCCAGTTCTACATCACCTACTCCGAGCAGCATCGTCTCGACGGCCTGAATCTCGATGGGACACCAAAACCGTGCCACCAGCGAGGCATCTCTTGCCACGCCGTGTTTGGAAAAGTCATTAGCGGAATGGACGTGGTTCTAAGTATCCGGGAGCGCAATCCCTCGACGGCTACTTACAAGGGAGATGTGATCGAGAGCATAATTATCACTGAGGAGTAGCTCCCGACCGTTTCTCAATGATATTGATGGCCGTGGTTGTCACACATTCGCTGCAAATCGTTTTGCCAGAAATACCCGTATGCTTTAAGACCTTGAAGAGTTTCTGTCATTCCCTGCAAGCTATGAGTCAATTCTTCAGTAGAAATGCTTGCACATGGATTCAAATGTAATTTGACAATACTCGATCTATCGGAAAGCATTACGGCACATAGATGCTTGCCAAACTCGGAGATGTATTCAGCATTTTTCTCGAGGTCAATCCAATCAATGCCAATATCGTCTGAGAAAAGTAGGATGATTCCGTTTTTGTCTTTTCGCAGCTGTTTTACTTTGCTTTCAATCTTCGACCATACATTTTGTGACTTATCTGGCATTCTTACAAGACAAGGAGTCTCATCTTCTCCGAGATTCATTCTATTCCCAAGAGATATATCCGGTCTAAAGCGACTTATTTCTACATCAAATGATAAATACTCTGTCGAGATCTGTAAATCGGGACCTTCGCCGCCATAAGGCCTCATCTTTACCATCATTCCAGTCTTCTGAAGAGCCAACGCGTAACATCCTTCGAGATAGAAATCCGCAAACTGATCATCGTACTCATAGTATCGCTTTATGTCTTTCAACCATTCGTCTACACCTTGAACATACGCGTCTTTGAGACGGACATACAAGCTGTGAACAATAAATGCATTGAACTCATGGAATACCAATTTCCTACGGTTCTCAACGCAGGGATCGGAACCAATTTCCCGGACAAGTACATTACAAAAGAAACTGTCGATTGCACTCTTGGCTTCATGATGATTAGCCAGGGCATTCTTCAGCTTTGCTATCTTTGTATCATCGAAATGAGCTACATAAGCAATCCGACTCCGAAAATCTCGAAAATCTGATGAGATATCGGGAAAGGCTGCCTTGACTTTCTTGTAACCAAGATAACCTACGATGTTATTCGATACGCAGAGAAACGCTATATCTTGTGTCATAGCCTTTACTATCTGTGTGATGCCCAGTATTCTCACAGACCAGACTTTCTGGATTCCTTCCCTTGCGGGAATGACGGAGGGTGGTGTGTGCCCTTCCCAACTCACCCATCGAACATGACGACGCGGCGAGTGGGTTCCCTTCCGGAGCTCGAGGAGGAGATGCCGTGGCGTTCAGCTATCTGGTGCTGGAGGTGGCGGACGTAGGAGCTCTGTGGAGTTAGTTCTGCCTGACGCTCGCCCTTCTTTATGAACTCTGCCGCTTGCTCGGCCTCTTTGATAGCCCCGGCGATGCGGGCCTGATTTTGGCGATGCGCTCCGTCGTTGCGGGTAATGGCGCGGAAGAACTGGTGAATCTGGGGTGTCGTGTTCTTGCGAAGCACGTAGACGGGTCTCCCCAACTCCTCCGCCTGACGCAGCGCGTTCGTACGACGCCGATAGAAGCTCTTGGTGGTCAGGACTAGCTCGGCGTCTTCCAAATCGTCGACCAGCCGGACCGGCGCGTCCACCGTATGGAGCGCCTGTTGGAGCTTCCCCTTGTTCACGCCGTACGGGAGCACTGTGACCAAACCGTTGTCCGACTCGTCGACATCATCGGTTTCGTGTCGTGAAGTTGCTTCGTTGGTAAATGAGCGTGCAGGACTCTCTTCCCGCCTGTGGTCGTAACGGTTCCTTTCGCCCATGGTGCCCTGCACGAGGATGGATGGACTGCGGTCGACGTGCGCGCGTCGGAGCTCGCCGTCAGGCTCGACCCACCTGTTCTCAAGGGAAACGCGGAATCCCCGAAGTACCTTGTCCACAGTCTCGCCGACATCCAGCGCTATGAGCACGCGATTACGGCCCTGGATCTCGACGAGGACATCGAACGTGGGCGGAGCCTTGCGTTCGAGGACGGTCTTCTGCGTGCGGCGCCTTCGTGCCTCGATGTCGCCGAGTGTGACGGCCTGGATTCCGCCGATGAGGTCGGAAAGCGTCGGATTCTGTACAAGGTTCTCGAGGGTATTTCCGTGGGCGGTTGCGACGAGTTGCACGCCACGTTCGGCGATAGTTCGAGCGGCGTTGGCCTCCAGCTCAGTGCTGATCTCGTCGATGATGATGACCTCAGGCATGTGGTTCTCGACGGCCTCGATCATGACCGCGTGCTGCTGATCGGGAGACGGCACCTGCATTCTCCGCGCCGTTCCAATTCCGGGGTGTGGGATGTCGCCGTCACCCGCGATCTCGTTGGAGGTGTCGACGATTACCACGCGCTTTCCCGCTTCGTCGGCGAGCACCCGCGCGACGTCTCGGAGCATGGTCGTCTTGCCAACGCCCGGCTTGCCGAGGAGAAGTATGCTCTCCCCTGTACGAACGATGTCCTCGATGATGCGGATGGTGCCATAGACCGCACGTCCGACTCGGACCGTCAGGCCTACTACTTTCCCCGTGCGGTTCCTGATGGCGGAGATTCGATGCAGAGTCCGTTCGATGCCCGCCCTGTTGTCGGCCCCGAACGGACTGATGTTTCGTGTGACGTACTCGATGTCGTTGAGATCGATTTCCCGATCGCTGAGTATCACACTCTCGTCAGGGAACCGGGCTTCAGGCGGACGCCCGAGATCAAGCACCACCTCGAGAAGATCGTCGCTGTCCTCCCGGTTGACGAGTCTTTCGGCGATGCGAGGAGGAAGTTTTTCAATGACTTCCTCTAGGTCTGTTTCAATCCACTGTTGCATGTTTCTAGCGTATAGTCCTCTGTAACGTAGTGCGTCAAGTGTGGCGCACATCGACGCCCACTATTCAAACTTCAGGACGCGTTGATACTTCCTATAGCAGGCCAAGCACAGAGGCTTGTTGAGAGTAGCGGGATGCTTATTCCCACATGCGTGACAGTTCTCCTCTTCATAGTCCTTATTCTCGAATCTCTTCCAACTCCCATAGCAACGATTACTGTATGGATGTGTGGGATCTGCTTTTACGGTGTCCTTGCAACGAATGCAAAACCCTTTCGAAGGAGCTTTTTGGGCAGTACGGGTGGGCTGTCTGGCTATTCTCTTGTTGTTTGTCGGAGCCTGTTTCACATCCTTTGAAGGCTTTATCCTCGAAACCTTCACTCGAATTTCTTCGCTTATCCTGACGATTCTCATCGACTCCTGAAGAATCTCGTCATACAGGCGCGGCTCACTCTCGCGAGATATCAACATCCCCATTTCATTGTTGTTGACTTGAGAGAATTCGTAGAGATTCATTGAAGTCAACAGTGCTTCCCTCTCGTTCATATAGCACTTTGCATGAAGATTCTTGCAAAAGCCAGTGCGGACTGAGTTCATCGACTCCAACCAGTTGTTTTCCTCGGGCTGCAGCTCGTTCTTACCGTAGACTATGCGGACATCGATCTTCAGACGATCCTTGACTTCGAGGAGTTCCCTAATTCGTTCGTTGACCCGCAGATAAGGGCTGATGATGACAAGGCGCTCTTCCGCGTTCTTGATAATCTCCTCAAGACGATACGAGACACCTGTAGTAGTTAGGAACTCCGCCACGTTCTGGAATCTCTCCTTGTGAGCTATCTGTATTTTCCACCCGACACTACTAGGAGTGCAGCCTAATTCGAGGCTCCCGACGGACATGCTGCAAGTGTTCAGACAGGTCGACTGCAGGGTTGAGACCCGAAAGACGAACGGCGCGGCCTGACTGGGCGATGCTCACCGGACTGGTGATGGACCTCGCCAAAGTCACGTACCGGGCGGCTTCCCGATAGCCTCGCTCTCTCAAGTGAGCTTCGAATCGGCCCTGGTGGTCCCGCAACAGGCAGTACCAGTTCTTGACACCCCATGCGCGTGACATCCCGTGTGATACGAGTGCGGGGATTGCGTCGTCGGAGCCGGGGTGGCTCATCAGGGTAACTATTCCGGAGATGCCGCGGCGGGTTATCTGTACCCAGCCCTGGGTGGCATCTTGCTTTCGGTAGGCGTACTCCCGGCTGCTCCAACCACCTCGTTCTCTTGCTTCGCGCCATTGCTCAAGGGTCATTCCCAGTGCGAAGCGTGTGCGAGAGGGCGTGGAAGCATTGTAAAGGCGAAACAGATCGTGTTCGTCGACCTGTTCTGCGGATCGAACTCCGTCGGTAGGCGCGCCGGCGAAGGGACTCTTCGGACCGGTCAATAGCAGCTCTTCACCGAACTTGGTGAAGCCACACGAGGCGGCCAGCCGAACGAGAGGATCATCCTCCCGCAGTCGGAGGAAGATGCGCTCTCCGCCACGCTTGGAAATGTCCCTAAACATGATGCCGAGTACGTCTGCGCATGCCTCACCTTCGGGTGAGTCCGCCAGCAGTTGAGTTACTTCCCAGCAGCGGCGGGTGGAACGAGGCCGTGCTGCCACGATAGCCGGTACGTACCGTCCATGGGAGAGGGTGAGCGAGTGTGTTCCCCTGTTCCTGAGGGAAGAAGCAACGGCCATGACCTCTCGTCTTGTCATCGCCGAGGTAGACTCTGTCCCGACCGCGGCAAGGGGATAAGCCCGGTTGCCCGGGGCCGGGCCGCCGAATATCCCGTAGCGAATAACGTCTGCGGTACGCGACGCACGAATCATGGTTGCTACGTTCCCTTTGCTCCCCGCACGATATTCAAGAATAGCTCGTGAACCCTTGAATCACCGGTCAATTCAGGATGGAACGCCGTCGCGAGCATGTGGGACTCACGGACGGCAACGGGACGACCGTCGTCCAGGCGAGCGATCACCTCGACTCCCTCCCCGACCGCATTTACCACGGGGGCGCGAATGAAGACACCTCTGAAGGGAGCGCCGGTGACTCCGTCCAGTTCAAGGTCGGCTTCGAAGCTGTGGACCTGGCTGCCGAATGCGTTCCTGCTCACCTCGATGTCCATCAGGTGCAGCGGCTCCGGGCGGTGGTCGGTGAGCCTGTCGGCCAGAACGATCATTCCGGCGCAGGTACCCCAGACGGGCATACCGTCGCGGACGAGTCCCACGACGGTATCGCGCATTTCGAAGATGTCGAGTAGCTGGACGATTGTCGTGCTCTCACCACCCGGAATCACGAGGCCGTCGAGCCCGTCCAGGTCCTTGCCAAGCCGCACTTCGGGCGCGTCGGCTCCGAGTCCCTCGATCATAAGGCGATGTTCCAGGAAATCGCCTTGAATGGCCAGGACTCCGATAGTCGTCAAGCCTACCAGCCCCTGACCGCCAGCTGTTCCTCGACAGGCATCGTGCGGACGTCGAGCCCAGGCATGGAGTCACCCAGACCGCGTGAGACCTCCGCCAGCACGTCGGGGTTGTTGTAGTTCGTCGTCGCCTTGACGATGGCGGCGGCCATGAGGTCGGGACGCTGGGATTTGAAGATGCCGGAACCGACAAACACGCCGTCGACGCCAAGTTGCATCATCAGCGCGGCGTCCGCGGGGCTCGCGATACCGCCTGCGGCGAAGTTAACGACCGGAAGCTGACCGGTTTCGTGGACGGACTTTACAAGGTCATAGGGCGCCCTCAGGTCGCGAGCGGTCGCCATCAGTTCATCTTCGGCCATGTTCTGGATGCGGCGAATCTCGCCGAGAACGGTCCGCGCGTGACGTACGGCCTCTACGATGTTGCCCGTGCCGGCCTCGCCCTTCGTGCGAATCATGGCCGCGCCCTCGCCGATGCGCCGAAGCGCCTCGCCTAGATCGCGCGCGCCGCAGACGAACGGTACCTTGAAGCCGTGCTTGTCGACGTGGTTGTTTTCGTCGGCAGGCGTGAGCACTTCGGACTCGTCGATATAGTCAATTTCCAGCGCTTCGAGTATCTGCGCCTCAACGAAGTGACCGATGCGGCACTTGGCCATGACCGGTATCGTTACGGCCTCCTTAATTTCAATAATCTTGGTGGGATCGGCCATGCGGGCTACGCCGCCGTCCTTACGAATGTCGGACGGCACTCTTTCCAGCGCCATCACCGCGCAGGCACCCGAATCCTCAGCGATCCTGGCTTCCTCCGCCGTTACGACGTCCATGATGACACCGCCCTTGAGCATCTGAGCGTGTCCAGTCTTGACTACCCAAGTACCGGTCTCGGCTATTGTGTCGATGGCCATGTGTCCGCCTCCGTCTGTCTGGTGGTGTACGAACTTGGCCTTCATTATACATTCGCGGGAAAAGCTAAGGCAATTACCCTTCGACAGGCTCAGGGTGAAAGGTTTACGAAGAGGGGGACGAGACACAAGGATTTGACGGCGGACAGCGACACTCTATCGCAGAGAGTAGTCTCCTTCGTACTCGACGCCGAGCTTTTCGAGGAAGGCTCTGGGGCCGTTCTCCAGGAGCGCCCTTGCCTCCTCTTCATCCAGTCCCGCCCCTCTTGCCACTTTCATGGCGTACTCAGGCGTGAGAAGATCGCCGGGCTCGTGCGCGTCAGAGTCGAGGACCATGCGCGCTCCCGCGCTCTTGGCCATGCGAACGACGTGACCATTGGCCATGCCATGACCCTTTCGCGCGGACACCTCAAGGAAAGTGCCGTTTCTGGCGGCGATTTGCGCGTCCTCAGGGAGGATGAGGCCGGGATGGGCCAGGACGTCGACGTGGGCCGAGGACACTGCGGCGTGGTTTGTGCCCGGCTCGACGGGTTCGTTGATGGTCTCTCCATGAACGTTGACGACTATCGCACCAAGTTCTCGTGCCGCTCGCGCCAGATAGTCGATATCGTCCTTCGGAGTATGCGTAATTTCGACTCCCGGCAGAGCGAGGATGTCCCAACGTCGTGAGGCGACTTCACAGTCCGTGATTAGGGTCTTGAGGATGAATTCGAGGTTCCCATGTCCGACATGGTCGGTGATTGCCATTACCCTATAACCGGCGACGTGGGCGCGCCGGATCAGCTCGACGGGCGAGAGCACCCCGTCGCTGAGAAAAGTGTGAGTGTGAAAGTCAAACATGGTCTGCTCCGATTCAAGATTGCAGTTTGATGATATCACCGGGCGGCATAGGCGGGGGAACATCCTGTCTTTGACAATTCCCAATAAAGTCCACTTTGCTCACAATCGGAACCGTATAGTTCTTGCGGGTATGGATACCGTCCTTGGATGATATTGACATTAGTGACGGTACACGAACACAGACCTGCTCCGACAATGCGGGGCTTTTCGTGAATCCGTCCAGCGAACCATCGTAGGACGATATTGGCGAGATGACTTACCAGGCTACTGCGAGAATCCTCGAGTACGACGACCGGGACGAGTCGGCGCAGGCAACCACGCCCTCCACCACGCACGTGTTGCTCAGTATTCTGAACAAAGTGGACGCCGCGGTGGCGGCGGAGGTACCGCGTGGAATAGTCGAAATTCCGTACGACCACGCGCTTGAAGCAAAGACCGAAGGCCGTGAGGGCAGGGCCTCATCGAAGTATTCGCTTCACACCGCGGGGAAACTCATGAATCCGAAGTTCCTCGCGGTAAATCAAAATCTGACAGCGGCGCTGGCACTCGACATGATTCGGATTCGCGCTCGCGACGCTGAGGCCACCAGCTATGCGCTCGTCGTAGACGAAGAGGACAAGCTCGTTGGACATGTCGCGATCGTTGACTTAGCACTAGCCCGAAATAAGCAGACTGTTGACGAACTCACCCAAGGTGACATGGTCTCGGTGTTGGTTGACGCCGACCAGGAAGAATGCGCACGGGTCATGCAGCAGCACAGCATTAGTGAGCTGCCGGTTGTGGACTCCGAGGGAGTCTTGCGCGGCATCATCATGAGCGAGCATGTGTTGGACGTACTCAAGGAAGAAGCCACGGAGGATATGCTAAGGCTTGCGGGCGTGGGCAGCGAGGCGATATCCGGTCCGCTCAGCCTCGCGTTCAAGAGTCGACTCCCGTGGCTCTGCGTGAACCTGGCCACGGGGTTTCTTGCCGCCCTGGCAATCGGCCTTTTCGAGACGACCATCGGGCAGGTGGTCGCTCTCGCCGTCTTGCTTCCATTGGTGACGAGCCAGGGAGGCATGGGAGGGATACAGACTCTCACCTTGGCAGTCCGTAGCATGGCGCTCGGGGAACTGCCAAGCACCCAGGGAATGAAGCTGGTCGCAAGAGAACTGGCCCTCGGTGTCGCTCATGGACTGATGTTTGGGCTCTTGGTTGGAATCGTGGCATTCGCCTGGAAGGGTGACTTCATGCTGGGAGTCGTACTTGCAATAGCCATGCTGGGGAATATGGTGATCGCGGGGCTTACGGGTGCGGGAGTACCGCTTCTGCTGCGAAAGGCAGGGCATGATCCAGCGGTCTCATCCGCCGTGTTCATTACCACTTTTACGGACATCATGGGGATCTTGCTCTTCCTGGGCATCGCGACTGTCGTCGTCGAGAGGCTTGCCTAGGGCGTTAGCTTGCAGTTCAGATTTCGACGCCGTCGCCTTTGGTGATCTAGTCAGTCGCGTCTTCCTCGTCCTCTCGGCCCTCAGGGGAGTCGATGAATTCGTTGAGAACCGCCGCCTTGATCTCAGCTTCATCACGCCCGCCAAGCTCCTCCGCGACCTCGACGGCCATGTGGGCGGCATGACGGGCGGCCTCATGCGCGGACACCCCAAGAGTGGATGCAGTCATCCGAGCCGCTTCTATCGCGTGGCGAGCCACCTCGTCTATTCGCAGATTAGTCTCGGCGGCTCCACGAATCACGCCGTGAATTGCGCCACGCAGGGCATCTAGTGGCGCCGCACCCGCCTTGTCCAAGGCATCGAGCGTACCTCGCATGGCAACCTCAGTGAGTCGCTCAGCGCCGAGCCCCATGTCGTGTGCGGCCTTTATGGTCCCAAAAGTCGCACCCAATGCGACATCCACGCCCTGCTTGCCGAGGTCGTCAACCTGCTGGGCCATGTCCACCACTGTGCGGTTGACCCGTGACTGTATTTGTCTGGCGACGGCGCCGCCGCGAGTCACTCCCTCGACCGCCATTCTTGTGGATGACGCTATCTGGAACGCGGTTACGCCGACCGCCACATCGAGACCTGGAAATCTCGGAACGTACCGGAGCGATGACACCGGAAAGTGGGCCAAGACGCTGAGACCCGGCACTGTGTTGAGAGAACGAAGATTGGAACGCGTCTGGGTCATCAGCTCGTCCATGACGACGTGTTCCTCCACCTCGCCCTCCTCCTTGATCCTGCCAAGCATGCCCAGGGTGAACATTCCCAGGACGAATGCGATGGCGAACAGGAAGTCGTAACCCGTGAGATACAGGGCAGGAAAATCGAACGTCGTATTCGGTGAGACCCATTCGACGGCAATCTGGAGGTGGCGGACACTGAAGAAGTCCACAAACGCTCCTCCGAGGAGCGGGCTGATGCCGGCTCCGACGCTTGAAGCCAGCGACACTCCCGTGAGGTAGGAGGTCGATTGGTCGGCCGGCGCCATCTTCATCCGTATGGTCGTGGAGGCGATGTTGATTCCCGCGCTCGCGATGCCGATGAGGATGTGCAGAACCACCAGCAGCGGCATGGTTAGGGTGTATTTGTCAGGCAGGGTCGTGAACGTCCAACCAAGGATGACTAAGAAGTAGAGTGAAGAGGACAGTGAAAGGACCGCCTTGCTGCCAAACCGGTCAACGTAGGTTCCCCATACGTTCAGAAAGAGCACATTCGCCACTTGGCTCAGGACTCCGAGCGCAACCACCAATGTCAGCGGCATCTCCAACCGCACGAGCATATATACGGCGAAGAACGGAACGGCCAGCTGGGCGACAAAGTTCCACATAAACATGAAGTTGATGAGCCCACGGAAATTCCTGTCGCGAAATGGAGCCCCCAGTGTCCGGAGCACCGGCTGCGGCGGACCCTCGGGGCGTGGCATCTGAGGTTCAGGCATTCGCGCCATGAATTGAACGGCACCGAATCCCAAGAGAATACTGCCAAAGAGAATCGCATACGAGTAGCCGAATATCTCGCTGGAGTCCCCGGCAAACCCTTTCCACCAGTCGATGTAGAGTGCTGCGAGCAGGGCCGTCGCAGCCGCGGCAATGGTGGCTACCTTGAGGCGCTTGGCAAAGAAATCGCCCATGATGTCGAGGGGAACGATGTCCCGCAGCCACCCATTCCAGCTCGGCGTAACGAATGCAACGGCGGCCCCGCGCAATGCTACGAAGAACAGCAGCAGGGTAACGGCTCCGGGGTTCGGCACGTCGATGACAAATGGGATGAGTGCAACCGGTATCCAAGTGGCATACGCGACGAAATATGCTGAGACCGCTACGATCTTCCGCATTCTGATCCTCTCGATCATGATTACGGCGAGGATCTGAAGAGGCTGGATGATGAACGGAATGGCGGACATGATGCCGATGTGGACGTTGTTCGCTCCCAGGATCAGCGCGAATGCCGCCAGGAAGCCGCCGGACGCAAGGCCGTCCGCACCGGCTGCTGTCAAGGCCTGCAAGTTCATGTTTTGCAGACCCTTACGGGTATCTTGGTCCGTCAAGTTCGGTGTGGGTCTCAGAAAACGGGGTACGAGCAACATACGGGCTGAGACCTATTCCACAGACGCGAGGGTAGGCCCACCTCGCAGCTTTGCGACCACCAATGAGAGCCAGTCGGGGTCACCAATGTTGCCGGGGAAGGCGACGAACTTGAGCCCTGGGAACCTGCTCGAATCGCCTAGTTCCCAGACGGGGACCCCCGGAAGTGTCTGGCCGATGCACATCGCCCGTTTGACGCCCAAGGTGCGTGTGGCGATGTCATACGACGTAATGCCCCCTTTTGCCACGACATACCGGGGCCTCGTCTCGACCAATCGAATGATGTCCGAGAGCCCGCTGGATATCCTACTTCCGGCCAGCAGGCTCGCGTCCCCTCCCAATGTGAGGAGAGATTCGCGACTTGTGAACACCGCCACGTCAAGGCCGCTTCGGAGACCATCGTTCATTGCGGCGGCAACCCGCGAGATCTCGTCGGACCTCGTGGCTTCGTCGATCAGATTCGACACCGAGACCTCGACCCCAACGACTCCCTTCTGTTCAAGGAGATGCGTGATCTGGTTGGTGGAGACGTTCACATGAGAACCTACGACGATGAGCCCGCCCTCGCCTTCCAATTTACCCAAGCTGCTCGTGGTGAGTAGGGGACGAGACTCGAGGCCACCTCGCACCTGCAGAAAGGAGGCCGACGACCTGTAGAAGAACTGCCGTCCCTGCTCTTCGGCCATCATCGCGCCGAGCGCGAATACCTCGATGTCGCGCATGCTCGCAGCGTTGGGGAAACAGACCTTCGCGTCACGCATGCCAAGGAGCCGCTCGGCTACGCGATCGGGACCTCCGATTCTGATGTCTTCCAAAGAGACGGTGGCCACCTGGTCCAGGCGAACCTTCCCGTTCGTCTTCTCCACGATCCACTCGCGGACGTTCGAGGAGCTGTAGCCAAAGGCGGGGTCACGGGCGAACTCCGTTTGTCCCACCGGATTCAGACGGTCGCCCTCGGCGACGTAGTGAACATCGTCGATGGTGTATCGTCCACCTTGCAGGAAGAAGGGCACGGTGACCTGCAGGGCGGACCTTCTCTCGAACACCTCGACGAGAGCTTCCACCTCAGCGGGATAGTGGCCGCGAAGGGTGGAGTCGATGCGGCTGATGACGACCGGGCTCGCACCGGTGCGCCGCATTGCCTCGCGAAGACTCTGGCCGGCCTGAGAGACGGCGTCAACTGCCTCTGCTGAAGGCATGCTGCGCGTGTTTGTAAGCAGGAATACGCCGCGAAGATCGTTAAGGAGTTCATCGGCTAATGCATCGACCGACCACTCGGTCAGGAGGGAGACGTTGGCGACCGACTGAGTACCCATGGGATCGTCGTCGATGACAACGGTTTTTTCGCCACGGTCCCTTGTAGTCGCACGTATGGTGGGAGCCGGATCCTCAGGCCATTCGGGAGGCAGGCCGTCAAGGGTCTCCTGCAGGGCCAGTTGTGGAAGGACCATCTTGGGAGCTCTGCTTAGCGGTCTGGTAGGGGGCGTATCTTACACGACCCGACAAGCGCGCGTAGAGCCAATTCCATCGGACGACTTGACTCTCCAAGAGCGTTCACTCTTGTGAGAGGAGCCAGCCCACCATAGCATCCACGAACGCGTCGCCATAGTCGGGGGCATGGCTGCTGCCCTCGCCGACCCAGAGCTCGATAATGATTCCTTCGTCGCAGCCCGACTCCAGGCGGAACACCTGGATCTCGGAGCCCGGCACATCCCGGTCAAGATCGAGAGTGGCATGCGGTTGCCGCTGATCAGGCCGGTCGCAACCCGCCCGATCGCTCCAGCGGGCGACCATGTCCTGCGCGCCGGCATAAAATGCTCTCTCGCCGTCGCCCTTCCTATCGGATTTGCTCTCGTCGCCCTCGAACAGGATCACCGAGTCTTCCGTGCCGTGGATATGAAGCACGGATACGGGTGGCGCGCCCTCACAGCTGGAGTCCTCGACGTAGCTCGTGCCGGCCAGGCTGGCCACGGCGCGAAGGCCGGGCAGCCCCTTGCAGGCCATGTGGTGGGACATGAACCCGCCATTGGAGTAGCCGAAGAAGTAGATGGGGCCGAAGTCCTTGATATTCCGCGCCTCGGCAACCAACTCAGTCAGATACGCGACGTCATCCTCACCCGACTTGCCTCTCTGGCAGCACTGATCGGTGGGGTTCCAGAATCGGTTGCCTGACCCGTCGGGTACTCCGTTGGGCAGCATCAGGGCGAACCCGTGTGTGTTCACCCGCTCGTGGAGGGGCACATAAGCAGCCTGGTACGCGGAGTCTCCACCAAAGCCGTGGAGGGACACGACAAGGGGTGTCTCACCGGGAACAAAATCGAGAGGCGTCACCAGGACCGTTCTGTCTCCCCGTCCGGGGTGATCGACGTAGAGGACTTCTCCCCCGGAAGCCTCCACCAGTGCGACCGTCCTCTCCAAGGCCGTGCCCTCCGGTTTGGACGACTTCTTGTCCGAGTCCTTCGACCACTGCTCCTTATCAGAGAGATCCCACTCCACCTTGGAGGCGAGTTCCTGCAGTTGGGCGTCTCGTTCGGCCAGTTGCTCACGCAGGCTGGTGATCTCGGACATGAGTTCAGAGTTCTCTCTTCCGAGGGCGTCGAGCGACTCCTCCAGGGACTGGGCCTTTGCTTCAAGCTCGGCCGACCGCTCGTCGCCGGTGGAGTCATCGTTTTCGCCTGTGCATGCAAACAGCATGGCGAGTAGGATGAACAGAGTCGTAGTAACGAAATTTCGTAAAGGGCGGGATGAAATAGAAGCTGGGTCAGGAACAATCAATCTGGGTATCGCGAGGGGATCAACTACATCCAGATGGTCACGCAAGATGGCGCGCCTGAGGAATGCCGCCCGAAAGGAGCCTGACTCCATTGCTCGTGTACTCGGGAGTCTTCATGGAGGACTTCATTGACTTCTTGGGAGTCTTGCAAGGCAATTCGTTTACTCTAGTCTGCGCTGTACTGTTTCCAACTGTGGATTGATTGAGTCCCAATTGAGAGCTAATTCTAAATCACCTGTTGGCTCTGAAATGGACTCCTTGGCCACGTCAATTCGAGCTGGGTCCGAGAACTGCCTCAATGAGAGAATGTCTCCCACTAAAAGATAAGTGTAAACAACGCATCGGTCAGCTTCTTCCTTGGTCACCGCCGCGTGAGAGCCTTTCTGAACGGCTCCAAATAGGGCATCGAGTCTATTACCGATGAATTCCAAGTGTGATCCTACTATTTCTGTGAATGTAACAGAGTCAGAAGAGTCTTCGATAAAAGCCACTAATCTATTCTTGTATTGGTCGACCCCAAGCTTTACTTCCCTATCCTTCCCATTGACCATACGGGTCCGTGTTTCGACTTGCGCTGGAAAGACGGCATCAGCGAGATCTTGTAGCACTCTCCTACAACTGTGCATCGCGTTAGCCCAATTCTCTGGGTTGTCTGATCGAAGATTGTCGTGAACAGCTGTAATCTTTTTCACGGCGTCGGGCACTGCTAGCCCGATGGATGTGTCTATGGAAGAGCGAATCCGTGCAAAGACATCTTCGGCGAGGCTAGAGAATCTAATCTCATAGTGCTTGCGAATAGCATAGTCGTAGATGAAAGTGCGTCGAGAGGCCAGGGCCTCAGTGGCGCGGTCCATGGCTTGTAGAGCCCACTTCCCTTCGTAATGGCCTGGCAACTCAAGCGCGGAATGGAGTACTGCTTTCCCCTTGTCTACGGCGTTCTCCAGTTTCTCTGTAGATTCCGTCGAAGCATCGCCAGCACTGTGTCGCAAGAGGGTCTGCTCAACCTGAGAGTCGCTGAGGATTCGAGCTAAGCGTATAGCCTTCAATCCTATGGCGGACAGAGATGCCCGACCCAGCTCAATGTCCTTGATGATGTCACCGGACAAGCCTTCCGCTTCCTCTAAGAATTGGGCAGTGACGGGGATTGCAAGGTTGCCGGAGTCTGGACTAGCCATTGTCAACGTTGTGCTTCGAGGAACTTGTCCCCGTGGAATTGGTGGGCGGTACTGGATTCGAACCAATGACCTCAGCGATGTCAACGCTGCGCTCTAACCAACTGAGCTAACCGCCCATCCTGTGCTCTGAAAGTGTAGCAACACGGTCTTTAGAGGGTCAAGGACACCGGTTCCCCATATCTACCGCCTTAAGTGCAGCTTGACCTCGTGTAGCGCGGCTCCGTATGGTATTCCTATCAGCCCAATTGCTTTCTATCCTGGAGGATATCCCATGCCCGTACTGACCTACCTGAGCTTCGACGGCAACTGCCGCGAGGTGCTCGATTTCTACAAGTCCGTATTCGGCGGCGAGTACATGATCATGCAGACGTTCGGCGACGGCCCCGATGACATGGGCATTGCAGATGCGGACACGGACAAGATCATGCACGCTACCCTCATGATCGGCGATGGCGTCATCATGGGCAGCGACATGCCTTCCGGCTTCGGGCCTCCCCCGGTGGTCGGGACAAACTTCTCGCTCACCTTTCCCACGCAGAGCAAAGAGGAGACCGACGAGCTATTCGCCAAGATATCCGAGGGCGGGACTGTGACGATGCCGGTCCAAGAGATGTTTTGGGGCGCGTACTTTGGCTCCTGCACGGACAAGTTCGGAATCAACTGGCAGATGAACTACGAGATGCCACGGGAGTGACCCACGAGCAATAACGTTGCAATGTCAATCGGCAGGGTCACCGGTATCCTGGGGATGTCGACAGTCGCCTTGTTGATTGTCGGCCTGGCGGCATGCGGGATTGGGAGTTCCCCCGAGGACGCGTTGATCAAAGACGGGAAGGCAACCTACGAGAAGCACTGCCTCAACTGTCACGGTGAAGCCAGGACGGGAGAGGGCGGCCTTGCGAATGCTCCCGTGCATGGTCCGGACGGACACACATGGCACCACCCGGACGGTCAGTTGAAGGAGTTGATCCTCGGCACATTGGACTACCCCAAGAAGACCATGCCGTCCTTCGTGGGGAAGCTTAGCGACAGTGATGTCGACGCCGTGCTGGCCTATCTTAAGTCCAACTGGGACAGCGATCATCTCGCGAGGCAGGAAGAGGTCACCCGAAAATTCGAGGAACTCAACCAGGGAGAAGGCGACCAGTGAGCCAGCGCGGCCCTACTCTTTGCACGGCAGGGCTCGCTGTAGTCTTCGTCACGTTGCTCATTCTGTTGGCGTGTTCATCGTCACCCGAAGCCAACACACCCGTCCCCACGGAGAGGCCGGTCGTCTCCACACCCGTCGCCCGGTCGGGTCAGGAGGTCTTCACTTCGATTTGCTCCGCCTGTCACGGGCTGCAAGGAGAGGGACAGCCCAACTGGCACATTCCCATGGAGAACGGCACCCTTCCCGCTCCGCCTCTAAACGGCGACGGCCACACGTGGCATCACGGTGACGGTTTCCTGTATCGAGTCATTCGCGACGGCGGAAAGTTCCAGGAGGACCCCGTCCTGCTGCCCAACTTCAAGAGCGCCATGCCGGCCTTCGGCGCCCAGCTGAGCCATCAAGAGATAATTTCAGTTATCAGCTATATCAAGGAATGGTGGGGCGGCAAGACCAGCCGGGGACTGAGCATTGTGGAGGCCCAGGCCAACAAGAGCATAGGCGACCCACTCCCGGATGGTTGAGGGTTTGTCCAGTGAATGGATTTCGTTCGTGGGGAGCTTGTCGAGCCATGAACGACCCACCAACGGGCTCAGAGCTTGCCACGTACTCGATACTGAGGCGAACGGGGCTGCCTTGGATACTCTTTAGTGATCTATGTTAGCCCACTACTTCCCCACCCTCATGTATTATGGCGTGAACTCAAGTGCAAGAGGACGATTATGAAGATCACCAAAGTCGAGCCGTTGTCGGTCGACCGATTCCTGTTCGTGAAGGTGCATACGGACGCCGGAATAATCGGACTTGGCGAGTCGGGGACGTGGGGTTTCCTGGAAGCATCGAAGGCAGCGATTGAGAAGTTCGGACGTTACCTCGTCGGAGAGGACCCGTTGCGGATCGAGCACCACTGGCAGTACATGTACCGGTTCGCACACTTCCGGGGCGCCGCCATCATGGGGGCGCTCAGCGCGATCGACATCGCCCTCTGGGACATTGCGGGGAAGCACTTCGACGTTCCTGCCTACCAGCTCATGGGAGGTGCCGTCCGCGATAAGGCCCGCGTCTACTACCACGTTCTCGGCGACACCCGCGAGAAGCTCGTGGAGGGAGTCGCCGCTGCGCGGGAGGACGGCTTCACGGCGGTCGGACATCTGACGCCATTCCTCGACGAGGACAGGTCGGTGCCTTACTTCAAGACGCACGTCGACAAGATGGAGGACGCCATCGACGCCGTCCGGCAGTACCGAGAGGCTGCGGGCAACAGCGTCGATATCTGCATCGAGATACACCGTCAACTCACCCCGGCGGAGGCCATCGTCTTGGCCAAAGGCATCGAGCAATTCCACCCGATGTTCTACGAGGACCCCACCCTACCGGACAACCTCGACGCCATGGCGCTGATCGCGAGCAAGATTTCGATACCCATCGCCACGGGTGAGCGCATTCACAGCATCCACGAGTTCCAGATGCTGCTCCAGCGCAACGCCGTTCAGTATGTGAGACCGGACGTGTGCATGGCGGGCGGGCTTACGCACTCCAAGAAAATCGCGGCGCTGGCTGAGGCACAGTACGTTGGGGTGATACCACACAACCCGCTCGGCCCGGTCAGCACGGCAGCCTGTCTCCAGTTAGCGGCGTGCATCCCTAACTTCGCCATCCAGGAATACCCCCTCGGCGAGCACGAGCCGCCGAAGAGCGAGATCGTCAAGACGCCACTGCAGGTAGAGAACGGGTTCCTGCTCATCCCCGACGGCCCTGGCATCGGCATCGAGTTGGCGGACGACGCCCTGGAGCGCTTCCCCGAAACGCCGCGTGAGGTGGAAACACGACTCCACGTGGACGGCTCGGTGGTCGATCAATAGGAAACGGAGGAATCATGGCGGAATACACGGTTAGCGTCGAAGCTAACAGGCCAATCGACCACGCATGGGCGGTCCTGGTAGACGATTCGAGGATGGGCGAGTGGCTTCAGCACGGAGACCCTGGAGGGCGAGCCGCTCACGGTTGGCAGCAAGCACCGGGTGGTATTCGATGAGGGCGGGATGGAGGTCGTGTTCATCGAAACGGTGCGGGTAGTCGATGCGCCCACCGAGTTCTCGTTCGACCTCAAGCATGAAATGATGGGCAGTTCAATCCGTTTCCTGCTGGAGAGCATCGGTCCAGACAGGACCCATATCTCCTGCGTCACGACAGTGAACCCGTCCGCAATGGTCACTGAGGAGCAGTTGGAGGCGATGAAGCCGGACATGAAGGACAGGCAGGTGCGGAACTTCAATAGCCTGAAGGCCGTGATCGAGGCGAGCTGATCAGGGCTGGCGAGGGAATCATCCGCGTCGTGGCTGCAAGGAATTGCGAAGCAAATCCCAACGAGCAAACCGGAGGAGTCATGCCAAAGTTCACCGTTAGCGTCGAAGTGGACAAGCCGATCCAGCACTGCTGGGACATCCTCATAGACGAGTCGAGGATGGCTGAATGGGCTATCGGGTTCAAGCGCAAAGAGACTATAGAGGGCGAGCCGATGACTGTCGGCAGCAGACACAGGGCGGTCTTTGAGGAGGGTGGCAAGGAGGGCGTGTTCATTGAGACGATCAGGGTCATCGATCCTCCCCGGGAGTTCTCGTTCGACTTCGACCACGAAGTGATGAAAAGCACGGTCAGCTTCACGCTTGAAAGCGTTGGCGCGGAAAAGACGCGGCTCTCCTGCCACACGGACGGACGCACGCCCAAGCTCCTGTTTAAGATCATGATGCCCGTCATGGTACCGAAGATGAAGAAGCGGCAGCTCCAACAGATCGAGAACCTGAAGGCCATGATGGAGGCGAGCTGATTCATTGGATGTGCGAGACAAGACCTAGTGCGCAAGCCGGAGGAATAGATGCCGAAGTACACAGTCAGAGTTGATATTGACAGGCCCGTAGAGGAGGCCTGGGAAGTCCTCATGGACGAATCGCGAATGGGCGAGTGGCTGGAAGGTTACAAGAGCATGGAGCTCATCGAGGGGGAGCCTCTCACCGTTGGAAGTAAGCATAAGATGATATTCGAGGAGAATGGCCAGGAGATGACGTTCACCGAGACGGTGACGGCCATCGAGCCGCTCAAGGAATTCTCATTCGACTTCGAACACGACATGATGACCAGCAGCATTCAGATGACCCTCGAAAGCACTGGGACAGCGTCTACTCGCATCACGAACTGCACAGAGTTCTCAGCGAACGGATTCTTCGTCAACCTCCTTATGTTCTTCATGACGCCGCGGATGAAGGGCAGACAGCGCGGAAGCTTCGCCCGATTGAAGGCGCTGATCGAATCGAGTTGATCTCTTGAACACGACTGACATCCGCAAAGTCGCTGTCATCGGCGCTGGTCTCATGGGACACGGCATCGCGATCGAGCTTGCACTTGCGGGATACGACGTGAGGCTCCACTCTCGTTCCGAAAAGAGTCTCGACCGTGCGCGAGGGATGATCCGGGACAGCCTCGAACGCCTTCAAGACCTCGGCAGAGTTTCGGAACGGCAGGCACGGTCGGTGCCCGACAGCGTCAGGATGAGCACCGACTTGGGGGAGCTGGTAGCAAACGCCGATCTGGTGATCGAGTCGATCTACGAGGACATCGACGCGAAGACCAAGCTCTTCGCCCAGCTTGACGACCTCTGTCCTGAGCGAACGATACTCGCCAGCAACACGTCGAGTTTCCTGCCCAGCAAGCTGGCCGAGGCTACGACACGACCGGACAAGGTCATCAACGCGCACTTTCTCAATCCGCCGTTCTTCGTGCCGCTCGTCGAGGTGGTGCCGACAGAAGAGACCTCGGAGGAGACGACCAACACCGTGATGTCACTGCTGACCTCGCTTAGTAAGCAGCCGATCTTAGTAAAGCGCGAGGTGCCGGGCTTCGTGGCGAGTCGTTTGCAGATGGCTGTGCTCCGAGAGGCCCTTTGGCTGGTCGAGAACGAGGTAGCGGCGGCGGGGGACGTCGATAGGGCGATCAGCGCGGGCCTCGGACGGCGGTGGGCGACGGCGGGAGTATTGCAGGTATTGGAGGTCGCGGGATGGGCCCTTATATCGCGCGTCGCGTCGGACGTGTTCCCGCACCTCTCCAACGCCAACGACCCGACACTGCTGCTTGATATGGTCGAGAGCGGCGATATTGGTCTGAAAGCCGGCAAGGGATTCTATGAGTGGACGCCGGAGAAGGCCGAGGAACTGCGTATGCGAATCGCGCAGGGGCTGGTCGAGATCGACAAACTGGATTGACCGGATTTCGCCTCTACGGTTACAATACCTCAACTTCGTCCCAAAGGTAGAGACGCTTGGGAACCGCCTAGTCCGTCGCAACCGATTCTTGTCAACAACTACGAGGCCTCCCGTGGTCACCTAGGACTGCGCGGGAGGCTTTCTTGTGTCCTGAACGGACGCCATTCTTGATACCATGAACCCGCGCGTCACGACGCGCGCCTTTCTACAGGAGACTACTACTAATGTCACAAGAAACGGACTTAATCGAGCTGCGACACCGAATCCGCCACTCTGCCGCCCACGTAATGGCCGACGTTGTGACGACGATGTTCCCGGAGGCCAAGCTGGGGATCGGACCGCCGACGGACGACGGCTTCTACTACGACTTCATGGTGGAAGAGCCGTTCTCGGAGCAGGACCTTTCACGCATCGAGAAACGGATGCGGAGGGTGGTCCAGCAGAATCACACCTTCGAGTACCACGAGTACCCCCGTGGCGAGGCTGAGCAGATGAACGCCTCGGAGCCCCTGAAGATGGAGATCATCGAGGAGATTCCCGAGGACGAGAAGATCACGACGTACAAGCACGGCAAGTTCGAGGACCTGTGCGCGGGGCCCCACGTGGAATCAACGGGCAAGATCCCGGCGTTCAAGCTGCTTAGCGTGGCCGGAGCGTACTGGCGCGGCGACGAGAACCGCCCGATGCTCCAGCGCATCTATGGGACGGCGTTCGAGTCGAAGGAGGCCCTGGCCGACCACCTCCACAAGATCGAGGAGGCCAAGAAGCGCGACCACCGACTCTTGGGACGGCAACTCGACCTCTTCTCCATCCAAGAGGAGACGGGGCCGGGGCTTATCATCTGGCACCCGAAGGGGTCGAGGACGCGAGGC
This sequence comes from Dehalococcoidia bacterium, assembly GCA_963662435.1. Taxonomy (GTDB): domain Bacteria; phylum Chloroflexota; class Dehalococcoidia; order Lucifugimonadales; family VXLM01; genus VXLM01. The sequence goes on from OY759598.1 coordinate 2,067,576, forward strand.
ATCGTTGAGGACTTCTGGCGGGAGCAGCACCGAAAGCACGGCTACGAGCTGATCTATACGCCGCACATCGGAAGAGCCAGCCTATGGGAGACGAGCGGGCACCTGGACTTCTACAAGGAGAACATGTACGCAGCCATCGAGATGGAGGGGCAGGACTACTATCTCAAGCCGATGAACTGCCCGTTCCACGTGATGTACTTCCAGAACGATCTGCGGAGTTATCGCGATCTGCCGATGCGAATCGGAGAGCTTGGCGCGGTGTACCGCTACGAGCGTGGTGGAGTCGTGCAGGGGCTGCTGCGGGTTCGAGGTATGACGCAGGACGACGCTCACATCTTCTGTAGGCCCGATCAGGTCGCTGACGAGGTGAACGGCGTCCTCGACCTGACGTTCTTCCTGCTCAGCAGCTTCGGGTTCAGCGACTACGACGTGATGCTATCGACGAGGCCGGAAAAGGCCGTCGGCGAACACGACCAGTGGGACCTCGCCACGGAATCGCTTCGGGCTACCCTCGTCGAACGCGGCATCGAGTACCAGATCGACGGCGGCGGGGGCGCGTTCTACGGACCCAAGATCGACATTCACATCCGCGACGCCATCGGTCGGCTGTGGCAGATCACGACGGTGCAGTTCGACTTCAACCTGCCGGAGCGGTTCGGCCTGACGTATATCGGCGAGGACGGCAAGGAGCACCGCCCATACATGGTGCACCGGGCACTGCTCGGCACGATGGAGCGGTTCATGGGCGTCCTGATAGAACACTACGCTGGGGCCTTCCCGCTTTGGCTGGCGCCTGTTCAGGCCGTCGTGATCCCGATAGCGGACCGTCACGTCGACTACGCACAGGAGCTCAAGTCGCGACTGGAGGCGTCAAACGTCCGCGCCGATGTGGACGACGGAAACGACCGCATGAACGCGAAGATTCGCAACGCGCAGCTACAGAAGGTCCCTTACATGCTGGTCATCGGCGACCGCGAGATCGAGGCTGGCGCGGCAGCAGTGCGGCTGCGGTCGGGCGACGACCTCGGCGCGGTGCCGGTTGACGAGATCTTGGCGCGGATTACCGCTGAAGTCGAGGCGAAGGCGTGAATCTAGAGGTGTAGTAACAATTCCCGTTCACTCTGAGCCTGTCGAAGGGTGAAAGACTTGCTTATGGTTCGGCAAGTTCACCACGAACGGTCACCGGTGCCGCGACATCCGTTCACCCTGAGCCTGTCGAAGGGTGAGACTACCCTACATGGTTCGACAAGCTCACCACGAACGGTAATTGGGACGAACGCTACCCCTGCCGGACGAGCTTCTGCAGCGATCTGACCTCGCGTGGAGGGTCGAGGCGTGAACCGTACGCGGCGAACGAGACCTCGGCGACGTATATGTCACCGTGCGAGTCGACGGCGATGCCGTGCGGGGTGATGAACTGTCCCGGGCCCTCTCCCTGTGGTTCGTCTCCGACCCGCGCCACGACGTTCCCATCGAGGTCGAACACGGTCACTCGTGGGCCGAGGCGCTTGCCGGTCCAGTTGCCCCATCCCAATGGGTTTTGGGGAATTCCGGCGTAGAACTCGCCTACGTAGGCGAGCTCACTCTTGGTGTCCACGGTGATGCAGGACGCCATGGCGAGATCGTTCCACTGCGACAGGAACTTCCCCGACGAGTTGAAGACCTGCACTCGCTGGTTCTCGCGGTCGGCGACGTAGACGGTTCCCTCGCCGTCGGTGGCTATGTTGTGGACGGTATTGAACTCGCCGGGATCAGTGCCTGAACGTCCCCACGAGAACAGCAGCTCACCGTCGGAAGTGTACTTGTGCACGACAGCGTTGCTGTACCCATCGGAGACGTAGATGTCGCCGGTGTTGGGGTCGACGGCGGCGTGCGTGGGGTTGCTGAACGGCTTGCCGCTGAGCCTGCCCGAATCGCGTCCTTTCTCGCCGATGGTCAGAAGCAGTTGGCCGTCCAGGGTGAACTTGCGCACGGTGTGGTCGGCGGCGTCTATGCAATAGAGCGATTCGTCGGGGCCAATGGCGGCTCCGTGCGCGCTCGTGAAGATGCCCTCGCCCCAGGAGTTTATGACGGAGCCATGGCGGTCGAAGACGATGACGGGATGTTCGCCCCGGTTGAAGACGTAGACGTTGTCGTTCGCGTCCACCGCTACCGATGTGGCCTCCTTGAACGACCAGCCCTTCGGCAGGTCGCCCCAGTCCTCGCCGGAGACCTCGTAGGTGTAGTCGCCTTCGCCTATGATCGTCATCGTTCGCCTCCTGTTGCGGCTCTCTCCCAGACGATTCGCCCCTTCCGCGACTTCCCGGCCAGCACCATGGGAGGGGTCGTCAGTACCAGCTCATCGCCGTCGAGGTGGACGTACCTCACCTGCTCGGTGCCGACGCGGTTCGGGTAGAAGGCCACCTCGATCTTGTGGATGACGCGGTCCCCTTGGTAGTCGTATCGGCCACAGTACGCGACGAAGGTGCTCGCCGCGGCCAACTTCTCCTCGTCCGTGCCGGCAAGCATGTCGCCGGCCTCGAAGTTTTTCCTGCCCGCCGCCATCATCAGCACCGACATGTAGCCGTCGGGCGTGTACATGATGTAGCCGGAGGCATCCTCACCGAGGGGATACAGCACGTCGTCGCCCGTGTGGGCTTCGTACGTGACGAGCCGCCATGCTCCGATGAGGGGGTTGGGTTCCATGTGTCGGTCTCAGTCTTTTGACGCGCGGACGGGGCGCTTCTTCTTCTGATCTTCGCCGTCGGGACGGCCTATGTTCTTTGCCTGGGTGGGCTTCCATCCGGTATCGTGCTGGTAGACCTTGCCCATCTCCAGAAGCGCCGGGAGGTCGACGCGGGAGCCGTCGCGGACGTAGCGACTCTGCTCGTGCTCGTGGCTCATCTCGATGGCGTCGAAGTTGCACACGTCGACGCAGATGCCGCACAGGATGCAGCGGTTGAGGTTTATCTCGAACTCGTCTATGATCTTGCGCCGCTTGGACTTCCCCTCAGGGTGCTGGGGATTGTCCTTCATCGTGGCGCTCATGCACTGAGTCGGGCACTCGCGCACGCAGACCATGCAGCCGGTGCAGTAGGGCTCGTCGGCGGTGTAGTCCCACAGGAGAGCAGGAAACCCCATGAAACGCTCCTGCACGGGGAGACGCTTGCCGGGATCAGGGTACTGGCCGGTCACCGGAGACCGCTTCATGGTCTTCAGCGTGACCGCGAGGCCTTTGAGGAGTCCGCTCACCTAAACCGTCGCTCAGCGAATGAGGATGACGGGGTTCATTGTATCAGGTGAGCTACCACGACGCAGTGGGGGACGAGTGGAACACGAAAGCGTCCTGATGACGGCGAAAACCCTCGAATTTGTCGCATTATGTTGCAAACTGTCGCATTTCGCGCGTTATTGTCAAGTAGCCCGAGCCGTTTTAGAGAGGACATGACCGGGTGAAACGTCGCGACTAGCCTTGCGGCACTCAGAACGTATACTCCGAACTACTCCTAAGAATGACAAGTCGTAGCTGGGTGTGTCAATTCGAGAATGGGAGTAACATGGACACAGCATCACGACACTTGGAGGTGACCAATGGCTTCAGATAGCATGCAGCCAACGAAGAGCAAGATTGTCGCAGGAGTATTGGCAATCGTGGTCGGTGGACTGGGGATTCACAAGTTCTACCTCGGGTACATTGTTCCTGGTATTGTTCTTATTGTGGCTACGATCATCAGCCTGTTAACCGCGATATTACTAATCGGGCTGGTTGGACTGCTGGTCATCGGAGTGATTTGTTTGATCGAGGGGATTCTGTACTTGACGAAGTCCGATGAAGAATTCCACGAAACCTACGTGGAGAACAAGAAGGCCTGGTTCTAGCCCCAGCGGACGTGGGTGACCAATTTAGCTAGCGCTCGTCGGCGACAACGACTTCCCTGCCCTCGCGGCCTGAGCGCACCATCGCGAGCGAGAAGCGCAGGACTTCCCGTGCCTCCTCACCGGTAAGGTCGGACGCGCCTCCGTCTGATATTGCGCGGACGAAGTCCTCGATAGCCAGCCGGAAACCGGCATCGTAGTCCGTCTCCATGTTGGAGATACTCGTCATGGAGCCGTCGCGGAGTATCTCAATTGGAGGCCGATTGACCAACTGGCCATTCGGTCCCTGGTGGATGTATAGGATTCCGCGTGTGCCCGTGATCTCAAACGACGCGTCGATGGGGTAATGCGTGGAGCGGATGATCAGCTCCTCGGAGTGGACGGACTCGCACGTGCCGTACAAGTCGCGGTCCGAGTACTTCCAGACGATCATGCCGGGATTGTCGAGGATGCCGCCCGGCACGATCTCGTGATGCTTGACGACCTCGGTGGAGCCGATGTACGCAAAGACCCGCTCGATGTCTCCCAGCATGTAGCGTGCTATCGTCCATACGTGGTGGCCGTGGTCGAACAGTACGGAACCTTCGCCGGACAGCGTCGGGTCGGAGCGCCACACATGAGACGACTGGGGTATTTCCCACCCGTCGGGAGCCGTCCCGCTGGCAGTCTTGATGCGTATCGATATGGGCTCGCCGATGCCGCCCGAATCGAGTATCTGCTTGGCGCGGACGAACGGCGGGTGGAAGCGGTAGTTATCGATCACGCGGAGGAGCTTGCCCGTGCGCTCCGACGCCTCGATCATCGCGTCGGCATCGGCAACCGAGAGCGCCATCGGCTTCTGCACCGTGACGTGCTTACCCGCCTCGAGCGCGGCGATCGTCATGGACGCATGAAGATAGTGCGGCGTGATGATGTCCACCGCGTCGACAGCGGAGTCTTCAAGGAGTCGGTCGAAGTCGGTGTAGGTCGTCTCGACGCCCCACTCTGACGCGCGCCGACTGAGCAGGTCGGGGTCGGTGTCGCAGATGGCGATTACTTCTGCCATAGGCGTGGCGGAATATCCCAGGTAGTGCATGTCGGCGATCCGCCCGACGCCGACGAGGGCTGCGCGTAGCGGCTCCATCGTCACCCCCTCTGCGTCCTCGCTATACGAGTCATGTCACGTGTTCTTCGGTTGCCGGAGGCGTTGGGAAGGCCTTTCCGGGATCGACGACGCACTGCGTCCCTTTCACGTTCGAGATCGTGTGGGCATAGGACAATTTCGTGACGCTCTCCCCCTGCTTGAGGAAGGCGGCCTTGTCTTCCTCGTACATAGTGCGGGCCATCTCGTGGGCGTCGGAAGCGGTGAAGAGTCGTGCTACGGCGTTGCCTACGTGCCCGACGCCGACGAGCCCTACGTTTTCCATGCGCTCGCCGAAGCGGTTGAAGTCGCTGCCGGGATGCCAGTCCTTCCGGGCATGTACCTGGCTCGCCAGCGGCACCAGAGTCCCGTCAGGCAGGGGCGTACGGCGAGTGACAAAGGACGTCTCGCGGTAGTCAACTCCGAACTCGACCTCCCAGACGTGTATCGCCGTCAGGTTCTGGTACGGAACACCGAGCATCAGGATCGATGCCCCGTTGTCCATCACCCACGCCATGGGGCTGTTCTCGTCCCATGCGGACGCCCATGTCTTGCCGTTACCCGTCACAACTGTCTCGGCGAGCGGGCCGATGGCGGCCACACTGTGCCAGAGGTGGACGCTTCGCAGGGCGCCTTCGCGCGTACGAACGGCGTTGGTAATCGCGCCCATTCCGGAGTGGGTGTTCGCAGGGTCGAATATCCAGTTTGGGTCAATCGAGTCGGGGTAGTCATGCGGGTCAGCGTAGGTGAACGTCGGAACGACCAGCGTGCCATCAGGCCCAAGCGCATCGAGCAGGGCGTCCACGACGGTATCGGCCCCACCCTCGACCTCGCCGATGGCGCTCACCGAGCTGTGGACGAACAGCAGTCCGCCGTGGGGTATGCCGAGCCCGACGAGTTCTCCAACGATGTCGTCCTTCGTGACTAACAGTGGTGGCATAGTGGGCTCCGGGGGAATTGCATCAGAAATGAACGTAGAAAGAAGTGGCCGCCCGGTGTTATCGCTGCCTAAGCAATTCTCTCTACCTTCTTCTTTCTCTTCTCTACGCCGGCCTGTTCGATACCTGGAACTTGTTGCCCTCAGGGTCCTGGCCCTCACAGTATTGGAACCGCCCGTCGTCCTCGACCTCGCCCATGGGAGCGCCCCGCTCTAACAACTCCTTGCGGGCCTCCTCGACGTCGTCGACATAGAAGACGATCTTGCTGTAGGTGGAGGGTACGCCGTCGACCCTCGAAGCGACCTGGAGAGCCAGCCTGCACGGACCGGTATTGAACTCGATCCACTGCGGGGGCTGCACGTGCAGGTCGAAGATCGGCTTGAGCTGCAGTACGTCGCGATAGAACTCGGTCACCATCATCATGTTCTGCACGACCAGGGTAATCCTGCTCATCGTTGCGATACGGCGTTCGTCCATGACGGCCCTCCCAGGAGATGTTCGAGGGTTATTCTATCCCATCGCAACGAATAGGGATTCCTCATTTTCGGAACCCTCTGCGTCCTCCGCGCCCTCTGCGGTGAACTCTAGACCGGCAGCAGCTTGATACAGACGGGGGCCGGGACATCGACCTCGTGGCCGGTTGGCTCAGGCATCCCGGTCTCGCTGTTTATGCGGTAGGTGAGAATGTTGCCGGAGTCCTGGTTGGACACCAACATGAATGTCCCCGACGGGTCGATTACGAAATTGCGCGGAGTCTCGCCGCCGCTCGACACGAGTCCCACGAATGACAGTCCGCCCGTGCACTGGTCGATACTGAAGACCGCTATGCTGTCGTGCCCTCGGTTGGAGGCGTACACGTACTCGCCGTCCGGCGACACGTGGATGTCGGCGCAGTGGTTGACTCCGTCGAAGTCGTCCGGCAGGGTCGTTATCGTCTCGATCTCGTTGAGCATCCCGCGCGAGCTGTCGTAGTGCATCGCGGTGACACTCGAGCCCATCTCGTTGAGGAGATAGGCGTGCCTGCCGTTGGGATGGAACGCGAAGTGGCGCGGCCCTCCCCCCGGCGGAGTGCGAGTATACGGCGAATCGGCAGGAGTGATGCTCCCATCGTCGTGGTTGATCCTGTAGGCCAGCACCTTGTCGATGCCGAGATCGGCGGCGAAGGCGAAGGTGTTGGTCGGGTCGATATTGATCGAGTGCCCGTGCGGCCCCTGCTGGCGCTCGGGATCGATGCTCGAACCCTCGTGCTGGACGAATCCCGTTGCCTTCCCGAGGCTTCCGTCGTCTTGCACGGGGTAGGACGCCACGCTGCCGCTCCCGTAGTTCGCCAGCAGGACCAGCCTGCTCGCCTGATCGACCTCTACGTGACAGGGCCCGGTCCCCTCCGAGGACTGTTCGTTCAGCAACGTCAGCTCGCCCGTTGCGGCGTCAATCGAGTAGGCTCGGATGATCCCCGTCGTCATGGCCTCGAAGTCGGCGCAAACCGCGTACAGGTTCTTGCCGGACGGCGCGATGTCCAGGAACGACGGGTCGTCGATCGCTCCGGTCGTGCCGACGTGCTCTAGCCCACCCGTCGCCATGTCGAAGCGGTAGCAGTAGATGCCCTCCGCCCCCAACGACGTGTACGTGCCGATATACGCAAGATACTCATTCGCCATGTCGCAGATCACCTCGACGTTTGTCTCCGCACAATGTGAGGAAATCGCAACGGTTTGTCAAATCGTGGGGGTGGGGGGTGACCGGTAACTGCGGAGTTGCCCAGTTGGCGCGCATTCTATAAATTTGTCCCACGACAATTGTCTAACTGGAGGAAGTGCGGTGACCGACACATTCGAGACTACCTTCGCTGATATCAGAAGCCAGGAGTCAAACTTCAAAGATCGGGATGAGCGTGCGGCTAAAATTGCCGCGGTCTTACCGCTGCCGAGGAAAGTCGGATGGAACACCGCAAATCTCTCGGGAGTTTATCCTCAGCTTGGGCTATCAGGTGGTGGAATTGTTGACTACGACCTTCGACTTGATGGCGATTCATGCCTTGTATCAGACGAAGCGTTGAGCCCATGATGAGGAGGGCGGCTGTCGCATTTGGACTAGACAACGAGTCCATTAGGGCATCAGGCTGGGCAAGATTGTTCCTGAGAGCCTTCAGGATTGTGGTTGCAGTGCTTGCGTCGCTTTGTCTCCTTTACTTGTTGGCTACGGTTTATGCCTTCTTCGGCCCCTTGCTCTTCGCAGAATCTTACGAACTGTATCAGGTGGTGAGCTCATGGTAAGGACGGTGATTGTAGCATTGGGATTAGACAACGAATCCATTAGGGCATCGGGCTGTGCAAGATTGTTCTTGAGAGCCTTCAGGATCGTTGTTGCAATGCTTGCGTTGCTTTTCTTTCTCTACTTGATAGCTGCGGCTTTCTTGCTGTTCGGTTACTGGCGTGCGGAAGCTGGGGGACGTGAACTTCCTTTGGAAGAGGAACCAAAGCCTATCTCTCCGTTGACGCCGACTCCTGTATCCATGCCACAGGCCCTGCCGCAACCAATGATCAACCACGCGATGTCAGTAAATTCAGTCTATTCTTCGGACCGAACGGCGTTGCACTAGGCGGCGACTACAATAGCCCAAGCGTGGAGGAAGTTTTGATGAAAGGGCTATACGTGGCTGGAGTAACCCCGGTTCATATCGCATTTCGCGGAACAGCGAGTGCGGGTTCTGTACGGTGTGATTGGCTATATAGCAAGACGTTATGCTGAGGGGCTTGCCGATGGAGTGGAAAGGGCAATTCGACCCTATACGCCTTCACAGGTCCCGCCGCAGCATCTGCATCTAAGCTCGGGCGGCCAGCTAGCTACTCGAACTAACACCTCTCATGCTCCAACATCCGAAGCCCGCTCACGTCAGTGGCCCTGTCCCGACGAACTGCTATACGCAAGATTAGAGTGGTCTCCGAACCAACGAAAGTGTAAGTCGAGCACTTAAACTGGGTCAATGGCATTGAGGATTCGAACAGTCGGTAATCAACCCATGAAAGCGTTGAGAGCCGTGTAACTGAGCCTGGTGGCCCGAACGGCATCCGAACCCGCGACCTCAGATTTCGTAGAAGACGCGCTCCCTCCACCCAACCACCGCGACCGTGTGCCCCTCGGAACCCATGAACCGACCACCTCGCTTTTGTTGACCCTTCTTCGCGGCAATACCTATAATGCTTTGAACTCCACACTCCCCTACGGACGCATCCCCCTGCCATGCAGCCACAGACCGATGTGGTCGAACGGACTACCGACGAGGCCCTTGAGCGGCTGAAGGCCGTTTCCGATCTGGACGGTCTCGAAGAGTGGCGCGTGTCCACTCTGGGCCGGAACGGGGCATTGACGCAGATACTCCGCAGTCTCGGTTCCGTCCCGAAGGAGGAGCGCCCGCGGCTGGGCGCGGCGGCCAATGAGGCCAAGACCGTCCTCGAAGGGCATCTCGCAGAGCGTGAGCAGGAACTGAAGACGGCCCATTTGGCCAATATCGTCGAGCGGGAGAGCATCGACGTTACGCTTCCCGGGCGGCCCGTTCCGCAGGGACGTCTCCACCCAACAACACGGATGCTAAGGGAGGTCACCAGCGTGTTCGCCTCGATGGGGTTCCAGGTCGAGGAGGGGCCGGAGATCGAGCTCGACCACTACAACTTCGACCTGCTCAACATCCCGAAGGACCATCCGGCCCGGGATATGTGGGACACCCTGTGGATCGACCAGGTGGACGAGCACGGCAACCGCCCTATTCTCCTCCGCACGCACACGTCGCCGATGCAGGCGCGGATCATGGAGAACACCAGCCCTCCCGTGCGCGTCGTCGTGCCGGGCAAGTGCTACCGGTACGAGGCAACGGACGCGACCCACGAGTGGCACTTCCACCAGCTCGAGGGCCTCGCGGTGGACAAGGGGGTCACCTTCGCCGATCTGAAGGGAACGCTGTACGAATTCGCCCGGCGGATCTTCGGCGAGGACCGGCAGATACGCTTCCGGTGCGACTTCTTCCCGTTCGTCGAGCCGGGCGTGGATATGTCGATATCGAACTTCAGGGACCCCAAGACCGGCAAGCGTCCCATCAACAGAGACGAGGACTGGATCGAGATACTGGGCGCAGGGATGGTGCATCCCAGCGTGTTGGAGGGAGTCGGATACGACCCTTCCGTCTACACGGGGTTCGCGTTCGGAATGGGAGTCGAGCGCATAGCGATGCTCAAGTACGGCATCGACGACATCCGCCTGTTCTACTCCAACGACATCCGATTCCTGCAGCAGGTGTAGCTACCCCGTGTTCCGAGGTCCCAGATGCTGATACCCATATCCTGGCTTAAGCGCTACGTTCCCGTCGATATACCGGCGCAGGAGCTGGCGCATAAGCTGACCATGGCAGGGCTGGAGATCGAGGAAGTACGGGAGGTAGGCGCCGACTGGGGACGCGACAAGGTATTCGTCGGCCACGTCATTGCTCTGGAGCAGCACCCGAACGCCGACCGGCTCACGGTGCCGACGGTCGACCTCGGCGGCGGCGAGACAGTGCAGGTCGTGTGCGGGGGTCCGAATCTCGCGGCGGGCCAGAAGATCGCCTTTGCGTTCGCGGGAGCGATGCTCTACAGCACCAAGACTGGGAAGACGCAGGCGCTGAAGAAATCAAAGATTCGTGGCGTCGAGTCGGCAGGCATGGTCTGTTCGGAGGTCGAACTGGGTCTCGGCGACGACCATGCCGGCATTCTGGTGCTCCCGGAGGACGCGCCCGTCGGAACGCCGTTGGTGGACTACCTCGGCGACGCCGTCCTGGACGCCGACGTGACCCCGAACCGGCCCGACTGTCTCTCGATCCTAGGCGTGGCGCACGAGGTCGCTGCCCTGACGGGCGGCACCGTCACCGAACCCGCCGCGACGTACCCGGAAGAGGGCGATCCGATAGAGGAGTTTGCAAGTGTCGAGATTGCAGATCCCGATCTCTGTTCTCGATACGGCGCCAGCCTGATTCGCGGTGTGACGGTCGGGCCATCACCGGCATGGCTGCAGGAGGCTCTCACCAGCGTGGGGGTGCGCCCGATCAACAACATCGTCGACGTGACGAACTTCGTGATGATGGAGTACGGTCAGCCGCTGCACGCCTTTGATTTCGACACGATTGGTGACTCGACCGTCATCGTGAGGGCGGCAAGGCCCGGTGAGAAGTTCACCACGCTGGACGAAGAGGACCGTACTCTCGAACCTCCTATGCTGACTATCGCCGACTCGCAAGACGCGATAGCGCTGGCAGGCGTCATGGGCGGGCAGAACACCGAGGTCGGCGACTCGACCACCAACGTCCTGATCGAGTCGGCGAACTTCGATGCGACTAACACGCGGAACACTGCCACGGGTCTGGGCATGAGGACCGAGGCGTCTTACCGGTTCGAACGAGGCATCCGGCAGGACCTCGTGCCACGGGCGCTGCGACGGGCTACGGCGTTAATGCTCGAACTCGCGGGCGGCGTCGCGGCGAAGGGAATCATCGACGTATTTCCCGTGGTCAAGACGCCCCCTACCCTGACCATTGGGCCGGAACAGTTCAGGCGGGTCTTGGGCACCGACATTTCCCTCGATACGATACAGCGAGTCTTGAACTCGCTGGGTTTCGAGACGGCGCGAGACGGAAATTCGCTAGAGGTCCAGTGCCCGTACTGGAGGGCGGATATCACCATAGCGGAGGACCTGGTAGAAGAGGTCGCGCGAATCGTTGGATACGACGACGTGCCAGCGACTTTGATGTCGACCGAGATACCGCACCACCAGCCAAATGCCGAACAAGTGGTGAGAGAGCGTGTCCGGGACGCGCTGGTGTCGGCGGGAATGCAAGAGACGATCTCCTATTCGGCCACCAGCCTTGATGCACTCAAAAGCGTCGAGATACGAACGGAGGAACCGGAAGCTCCGCTGAAGCTGTCGAATCCGATGAGCAGCGATCTCTCGCATATGCGGACGACGCTTCGCGCAGGAGTACTGCAGACGCTCTCATTCAACCGAAGAATGTCACGGGGAGAGGGACTGCGCCTCTTCGAAATCGGGGCTGTTTACCTCCCAAAGGAGGAGGCGAAGGTGCGCGACCTGCCGGACGAGAAGGAAATGCTCGTGGGCGTTCTTTCCGGTCCGCGTTCGGAGGCTTCCTGGCTCGTGCCGGAGGGGGACATGGACTTCTTCGATGCGAAGGGAGTCCTTGAGGCGGTCTTCGAGGAAATCGGAGTTTCAGCAGGATACGAAGCGGATACCGACCTAATACTCCTTCCCGGCAAGACGGCGCAAGTATTGTGTGGGAACAAGCCCGTAGGCACTATTGGAGAGGTGCACCCCAGAGTCCTCGCGCGCTTCGACCTCGACGATGAGAGTGTGGCGCTGTTCGAGATCGACCTGGAGGCTGTGTACGCCGCTGCCGGCAGGGTAAGCGTCCAATACGCGCCGATAAGCCGGTACCCTGAAGCCGAACAGGACATCGCCCTTGTCGTGGATGCGGACGTGGCCGCCTCACGAATTCAGATGATCATCAACCGCCACCGCCTCGTGAAGAAGAGCGCACCCTTCGACCTGTATACCGGAGAGGGAGTCCCGCCGGGCAAGCGGTCCATTGCGTTCCGCGTGACCTTCCAGTCCGACAGGTCGACGTTGACCGGCGATCTGGTGGACAAGGCGCGAGGCGACATCATGAGACAGCTCCAGCGTGAGTTCGACGCCACGTTGCGTGGCGAGTGACTAGCGCACCGTCAGGAATTGAGAGCATGCCCAAGAGTGACCCATTCACCCTGTGCCTGTCGAAGGGTCGATTCGCCGTTCATGGTTCGATGAGCTCACTACGAACGGGCCGGGTCGCCCATAGGACACACATTAGGAAAGTGTCTGCAAGGAGATTGACAGGTGCGTAAGCATCGGGAACACCTTCACGGACATCGACACGCGGACATGATCTCCGTAGAGGATGCGCGGGAGCGCATTCTCGGCTTCTTCTCGCAGCTTGATACGGAAGAACGCCCGATTGCCGACGCGCTCGGACAGGTTGTGGTCGAGGACATCGTCGGCAAGTTCGACGTTCCTCCTTGGGACAACTCGGCGATGGACGGGTATGCCCTCCAAGCGGGGGATATTGATGACGCCCATCCTGAAGCGCCGGTCACGCTGAATGTCATCGGCTCAATAGCCGCGGGCGATATGCCCTCCCAGTGCGTGAAACAGGGCGCGGCCATTCGGATTATGACTGGCGCGCCGGTGCCCGAAGGGGCCGACGCCGTTGTGCCGTTCGAGGATACCGACGAGGGCGAGCGCGGCATGGGAGGCCGGACGCCCAACGAGATTTCCGTGCGGATACCCGTGCCTCCGGGTGGCAATGTCCGACCGGCCGGTGGGGACATCGCGGCCGGGCAAACGGTTATCGAGGCCGGGTCCGTTTTGCGTTCCTCGGAGATCGGCGTTCTTGCATCGTTGGGCTTCGGATCGGTGAAGGTCATCAGGCGTCCAGTCGCGGCGATTCTCGCGACGGGAAACGAGCTCATCGAGCCGGATGAGCCGTACGAGCCGGGCAAGATATACAACTCCAATAGCTATGGCGTGGCGGCTGCGGTACGAGCCGCGGGCGGGATACCCAAGCGACTAGGTATCGCGCGCGACACCGTCGAGTCGATCTCAAGCGCTCTGCAGGAGGGCATGGCGGAGGCGGACGTGGTCATCTCGACGGCGGGAGTCTCAAAGGGAGACTACGATCTCGTCAAAGACGTGCTCGCCCAGCACGGCACGATAGAGCTGTGGTCGGTGCGGATGCGTCCGGCCAAGCCGCTAGCCTTCGGGATGCTCTCAGGCGACGGCGGGAGACTGGTGCCGTTGCTCGGTCTTCCGGGGAACCCTGTCAGCTCTCTCGTAGCTTTCGAGCAGTTGGGAAGGCCGGCGCTCTACAAGATGATGGGACGCGGCGACTTCGAGCGTCCTACCGTTCAGGCCGTTCTGGAAGAGCCGATCCACAATCACGACTCCCGGCGCGTATACGCGCGGGCTATCATCACGAAGCGAATCGGCACCTATTATGCCAAGCTCACGGGGGAGCAGGGTTCGAACGTCCTCACGTCGATGTCACGCGCGAACGGGCTTGCCATTTGCCCCGAGGACGACCCGATCAAAGAGGCGGGAGAGGTCGTGACCGTGCAGATGACCGACTGGCCGGAGTCAGTGTTCTAGGCTGGTCCGGCGTCCCCACTCATTCCAACGAACGACGACCATTTCCTGGCAGTGACCTAGTGTGAACTGCCGCATCTCACGACGCGGGTTCCCATAGTTCGAGCGCGTTTCCTTCGGGGTCGTAGATGCGGGCGAAGCGGCCAATGCCCTCCATCTCGCTTTCGTGGCTGACCTCGATATCCGCAGACTTCAGCTGTGCGACCATCGCGTCCAAATCGGCCACGCGGAAATTCAGCATGAAGGTCTTGTCCCCTGCGAAATAGTCCGTATCAGCATCGAAGGGTGAGAAGACCGTGACCCCGGACTCGGTCACCCAAGGCTCCATCTCCATGTTCGTCGGAGCAGGATTGATGCCAAGGTGGTCCTGGTACCATTTCGCAAGTCCTTCCGGGTCCTTTGCCCGAAAGAAGAACCCGCCGAATCCCTGAACTGTTTGCATGCTTCACCTCTCTTTGCGCGGTAGGTGTTAGAGGCCGTTTTCGCGCTCGACCGGAGGGAGTCTAAGAGCGGACCACCCTTGCCGGCATTCTACGTGAGGCTGTCCGAAAACCCTAACAAGCGGATAATGCGCTAAGGAATCCAGTATTGGTGCCTTACTTGCTCCGCTGGCACTCAGTCAACTTGACTATGCCGAACAGCCAGATGCCGGTCTATCGCCTCTCCCGCCGCGGGAGAGGGCTAGAGCCTGCCCCGAACTCGATACGGGGGTGAGGGTGAATCGCAATATCAAATTCATGTGGAACCGGTACTATCACCGATTCACTGAGCCCAGCGACTCGACGAGTCTTCCACGCGCCACTTCCGACTGTTCTCCCTGCGACAGGTCGCGGAGGACGACGGTGTCATTAGCGATCTCGTTGTCGCCGATGATGACGGCGTGAGTGGCGTCGATCGAGGTCGCGTACCTGAGTTGGCTGCGCAGACCTCTCGGCGGGCCGAGCACGGAGGCTATTCCGGCGCGACGGAGTTCCGACGCAAGCTGAAGCCCGGACGCCTTAGCCGCTTCGCCGATATGTGCTACGAGGACCGTCGTCTGCCTTTCCGATGGGGACAGTGTCCCCCTCTTCTTGGCTTCGGCGACCACGCGCTCGATTCCCATAGCGAATCCGATTCCGGGCGTGGGCTGGCCGCCAAGTTCTTCAATGAGCCCGTCATAGCGCCCTCCCGCCAGGATCGTGCTCTGACGACGGGCGTCCGGGGGTACGAACTCGAAGACGGTGCGCGTGTAGTAATCAAGGCCGCGCACGAGAGTGGGGTCGATCTCGTAGGGTATGCCAAGGGCGTCGAGGCTCCTTAGGAGGCTGTCCCAATGGGCCTTCGACTCGTCCGATAGGTAGTCGATGCTCTTGGGCGCATCGGGCAGTAGGGGCTGTACCTCGTCGTCCTTGGAGTCGAGCACGCGAAGGGTGTTCTCCCTCAACCGGCGTTGATCGTCCTGCGACAGGCCATCCGCATGAGGAGCAAAGTAATCGCGAAGGGCCTCCAGGTACGCCGGACGCGACTCAGCGTCGCCGATGCTGTTGACGAGCAGCGTCACGTCGGTGATGCCGAACGATTCGAGTACCCGCCAGGCAAGCTCGATTACCTCGCCGTCGACCGAGTGGTCAGCGTCTCCAAGCGCCTCCACGCCGAACTGCCAGAACTCCCGGTAGCGTCCGGCCTGGGGCCTCTCGAAACGGTACATTGGCATGATGTAGTACAGCCGCACCGGCTGAGGCGTATTGTGCAGACCCCTTTCGAGATAGGCCCGGCAGACGCCCGGCGTCCCCTCTGGACGAAGGGTGAGCGAGTGCCCTCCCCTGTCATCGAAGGTATAGGTCTCCTTCTGCACGATGTCGGTCGACTCGCCGGTCGTTCGCAGGAAGAGGTCGGAGTCTTCGAATGTGGGCGTCAGGATGGGCGCGTAGCCGAATCTCTCGGCAATCTCGGCGCAGCCGCGCTGCACGGCGAGGCGGTCGCGCTGCTCTTCGGAAAGGATGTCGGTGGTGCCCCTGGGGGCCTGAAAGGAGGTCATGGCATCGATGCTACAGGGTACGAGTGCGCTGGGGCGGTAGTCAACGTTTTCCAACAGGGCAATCGCATCTTATTGGGCAAGGACCTTGAGTAGATAGTCATTGTCCCAGGCGGCGTCTTTTCGTTTGCCGGCGAGGCTGCGCTTGGTGGACTTTTCGGCCTTGAGCAGATTCAGGGCCATGCGGCGTAGCACAGAGAAGTTCTCTGCCCCGTTCCCGCTACGCACCCGGCTTCCATCCTCATTGAACGTCACGTCCAGCGACCAGTGCAATTGGTTCTCTATGCTCCAGTGGCTGCGCACCGCGTTGAGCAAGACACTCGCATCGTTTGGCAAGCTCGATATGTAGTAGCGCGACTCCACCGTCGTCTTGCCACCGACGAGTCGCTCGCCTTCCACCATCACCAACGTATTCAACCCCGGCCACTGCCCATCATCATCCACGTATCTGATGTGGTCGAGATCGGACACGGCCCAGCATCGACGAGTCTCGACTCGTCCGTGACCCGCATTTATCGTCTCGTGGTAGTCGTGGTCGAGACTGTCGAAGCCGGACTTACGGGCAAGGTCGAAGGTGTCATGCACATCCTCGTGCAGGCGGCCCTGGTTCTTCTTGACCGCCAGCACGTAGTCGGCTCTCTCCTCCAGGATCTTCGATGCGACCTCCTTCTGGCAGCCCATGGCGTCGATAGTCACGATGCACCCTTCGACCTGGAGCATTTCGAGCAGTCGGGGTATAGCCGTGATCTCATTGGAGCGCCCGTCTACTTTGGTCTGTCCGAGTGCTACGCCGCTCGCAGAGGCCCAAGCGCTGACCATGTGGATCGCATCCTTCCCTATATACCGGTCGTGCGAACGACGCACTCTCTTGCCGTCTATGGCTACGACATCACCTTGCAGAACCTCTCGCACAGCCAACACCCACTCGGTGAAGCAGCGCTCGAACTGCTGAGCATCCAGCTTGGCAAAGACCCTGCCAAACGTGTCGTGGGATGGAATACCGTTAGGGAGGTTCAGCATCTTGCGCAGCCAGTCCGACTTGCGCCTGCCAAACGCCTCCACGTCCACCCAACTGTCCGCACCTGCTATGACACCGCAGAGCGCAATGGTGACGATGTCCATTAGATTGTGGCGTTTGGTACGGTCAATACGCGGATCGACCAAGCTGCCAAAGTGTTCGGTCAGGGACGCTGTGTCACTCGCCATGGGTCACTCTCCACATGAGATTGACCCCAATTCTATAACTTGTCTAAGACTTCATTTAGATGCGATTGCCCTGCGTTTTCCAACCCTTACGGCATCGGAGTGATTGAGGGTCTCAAATCGCCTCATGGTATACTCACTGCATGACCGTTCAAGACGTGCGGAGCTCGGGCCTCATCGACCTCCTGCTCGACAAGGCAGGCGAGTATCTTCCGCCCGACAAAGTGGCCGCCGTTCAGGAGGCCTACCGGTTCGCCTCGGATGCTCACGACGGTCAGTTCCGCAAGTCCGGCGAACCCTTCATCGAACACCCCCTGAACACCGCCCTGTACCTGGCCGACCTGCATCTCGACCCGACGGCACTGGTTGCGGCTCTCCTGCATGACGTCGTCGAGGACACCCCTGTGACGCAGCGTGAGGTCTCAGAGCGCTTCGGGGAAGAGGTCTCCAAGCTCGTCGACGGCGTGACAAAGCTCACTCAGACGGAGTTGCTGAACATCAGCGCCGAGGACGAGATACGCCCGCTGCAGAACACGAACGAGGCGGCGCGGGCGGCGAGCATACGCAAGATGCTGATGACCATGGCCGAGGACGTTCGGGTCGTCATGATCAAGCTTGCCGACCGTCTTCACAACATGCGAACGCTCGAGTCAATGCCGAACGCCAGGAAGCAAGCAATAGCGCAGGAGACGCTCGACATCTACGCGCCGCTCGCCCACCGGCTTGGCATGTGGGAATTCAAATGGCTGCTGGAGGACCTTGCGTTCCAGCACTTGAACCCGGACGAATACCGCAAGATCTCCCGAATGCTGGCGTCCAAGCGCGGCGAGAGAGAAAGCTACACTCAACGCGTGGTGGGCATACTTGAGGACGAGCTGGAAGCCGCTGGAGTAAGGGCACAGGTGACGGGCCGGCCGAAGCACTTCTACAGCATCCATCGGAAGACCCAAAAGTACGCGGCGCTGAACAGGACGGTCAACGACATCAACGACCTGTTCGCATTGCGGGTGATCGTCGATAACGTCGGCGACTGCTACGCGGCGCTGGGCGTAGTTCATGCAAAGTGGAGGCCTCTTCAAGGGGAGTTCGACGACTACATAGCGAGTCCGAAGGACAACATGTACCAGTCGCTTCACACTGCCGTCCTCTGTGAGGACGCTGCTCCGGTGGAGATTCAGATACGAACTCGCGAGATGCACCAGCTCGCGGAGTACGGAGTCGCCGCACACTGGCTCTATAAAGAGGGTAGCTCGGACGACCAGTCGTTCGAAGAGAAGATGACCTGGCTCCGTCAGATCCTTGAGTGGCAGCGGGAGGTGGCCGGGGCCGAGGACTTCGTCGAGAGCTTCAAGACGGACATCTTCAAGAACCAGGTCTATGTGTACACGCCCAAGGGAGACCTGAAGGAACTGCCGGTAGGTGCAACGCCCGTAGACTTCGCCTACCGCATTCATACCGACGTCGGGCACCGGTGCATCGGCGCAAAGGTGAACGGCAAGCTCGTTCCGCTCCAGCATCAACTGGAAATCGGCGACATGGTCGAGATCGTAACCAGCAAGTCGGTCCGGGGCCCAAGTCGTGACTGGCTGAACGAAAACAAGGGATACCTCCAGACGAGCCACGCCCGGTCAAAGGTCCGCCAGTGGTTCAATCGCCAGGAACGCAAGGCGAGCGTGCAGACGGGCCGCGAGGTGTTCACCCGAGAGTTCCGCCGCCTCGACACGACGATGAGCGAGGAAGAGATAGCCGATCTCATGGGCTACGCAAACCTCGAGGACTTCTTCGTGGGACTGGGGAACGGCTCGCTCTCCATGCGCCAGGTGATTGGCAAGCTGACGGCGCTCGTCGACGAGCCCCCGGAAGACGAGACGACGATGCCGGTCACTCTCCCGGAACCGGAGTCGGGCATCGAGGTGCTGGGCGTTGGAGACCTGCTCACCCGAATGGCCCGGTGCTGCAATCCCATCGGCGGTCACGCGATAATCGGCTACATCACGCGCGGTCGCGGTATCACCGTACATAGAAGGACCTGTCCAAACTTGATGAGGGAAAGCGAGCGTGAGCGCCTGGTCGAGGTCGATTGGGGCAAGACGAGGACGCTCTATCCCGTGCAAATTCGCGTTGAGTCATGGGACCGCGTGGGACTGCTGAGCGATGTGACTTCGCTCGTTGCCGATGAGGGTGTTAACATCGTTCAGTCAATCACCGGCGGGCAGGAGGATGACCTGAGCATCATCAGTCTCACGGTGACGGTCGAGAACATCGAGCAGATGAACAGGCTCTTCTCGAAACTCGAGGGCGTTGTCGGCGTCCTGAATGTTTCGCGTATCGTTGGCTAAACTCTTCCTACGAGACCAGCGGCGGCAGTTCTTCCAGCGTTGTTATGCGCGGGCAGGTGTCGTAATCCCGGTGGTTGCCGTCCCGGTCAATGAGGATAGGGGCTATCCCGACATTTACGGCACCTACGATATCCGAACTGGGTTGATCTCCGACCATCATGGCCTCACCCGACTCGACTCCCGCCCTTTCAAGGGCGCTCTCAAAGGCGACGGGGTGGGGCTTTTCAAATCCAATCTCCTCGGATGTGACCGCAAAGTCCACGTGGTCGGCAAGTTCTAAATCACTCAATAGGTCTGCCCCGCTCATGTTCATGTTTGATATGAGCCCAAGAGTCAGACCCCGCTCCTTGAGGACAATCAGTGCGGGCAAGACGTCGTCGAACGGCGCCAGCTTCGAGGGCATCTCGCTGAGGCGGTTGAATATTCTCAGCGCGAGATCGTGCGAAGCTTCGATTCCACATCCGAGAAGCACGAGGCGCTCGTACTCGGCGAAGAATTCGTCCCTACCCCGCCTGTCGCGAGTCCGCAAAGGACGTACCGCATTTTCGGCAGCCATGAAGGCGTCCGCGCTCGCGTATCCCCTCATAGTCCCTTCGAGTGTAACAGAGGATCCCAGTCCGTATGCGTCGCACGCCCTCCTCTGAAGTTGGAAGCGGGACGGGCTCCACCCGGCTATGGTGCCGTAAACGTCGAATAAAATCGCACGAATCATAAGGACACCATAACACCCAGACAAACCGATCCGGCGAGCAAAATATTACAATCTCCTTAATCGATACTCTGTACAAGTACTGAGACTCCCGGATTCTCGAGTCAAATCAATCTTGTAGGCCCTACGGCCACCCACTATAATGGAGTCGAATCCGTCCAATTCTTAGAGACATGACTACAAGCAAACGCGACTACTATCAAGTGCTGGGCGTAAGCCGGGGCGCCTCTGACGAGGACATCAAGAAGGCCTTCCGCAAGCTCGCCATGGAGTACCACCCCGACCGCAACAAGGATGCGGCGGCGAGCGAGCGCTTTAAGGAGATCAACGAGGCCTACCAGGTTCTCAGCGACGCCAAGAAGCGCAGCAGCTACGACACGTTCGGCCATGCGGGAGTCAACGCGAACGGAGGAGGGTTCGAGGGATTCGAGAACTTCGGAGGCTTCGGCGACATCTTCGATGCCTTCTTCGGCGGGGGAACCCGACAGTCGCCCACATCCGCACGGCGAGGGTCAGACCTCCAGGTAGACATCACCGTCGACTTCGGGAAGGCGGTCTTTGGGGCCGAAGAGGAGATCGAGATCCGTCGCCACGAGGTGTGCTCTCGATGCCGCGGTGATCGCTCGGAACCCGGTTCCACGCCAGATATGTGCACACAGTGTCGAGGCACCGGCCAGGTGCGGCGAAGTCAGCAGGGGATCTTCGGACAGTTCACGCAAGTATCCACCTGCACCATGTGTCGCGGGGAGGGCCATGTCATCACGTCACCGTGCTCGGAGTGCCGCGCGGCCGGGACGGAGATACGCGACCGCAAGCTGGTAGTCACCATCCCCGCGGGCATCGAGTCAAATACCCAGATTCGGCTTACGGGCGAGGGTGAGCCAGGCATGTACGGCGGACCGCCGGGCGACCTGTACGTCGTCGTCAGGGTACGTAAACACAAGCTCTTCAAACGCCAAGGGTACGACATCGTCTACATACAGCACATAAACATCGCCCAGGCGGCACTCGGTCTATACGTGGATGTGCCGACCCTCCAGGGGACTGAGGAGATCGAAGTCCCCCGCGGAACGCAGTCCGGCGACGTCATACGACTCCGAGGCAAGGGCATTCCTCACCTGAACAATAGGCGCGCACGAGGCGATCAACTCGTGACCGTGATCGTCGAGACCCCCAAGTCCCTCACCGACGAACAGCGGGAGTTGCTCGTGCAGCTTGCCGAGACCTTCGACGACGATTCCATCCCATACCAAGACAGGCCCGAGGGCTGGTTCGACAAGCTCAAGCAGTCACTGGGCGCGGACGAGTAGGTTTCCCCTCAAGGGATATCATCGGCTTACCCCATCCACCCTGAGCCTGTCGAAGGGAGCCCGCCGAAGGGCGATCGGTCCACCCAAGGTCAGAGGCCATTCCGGGGTGTCAGCAACTGCCATGCAATCAACTCTAATCTTTCCCCCGCCGGGGGAGAGATACAGAGAGGGGCTTCCCGCAGGTACTTGAAAGCCTGCAATTAACACCCCGTTCGCCCTGAGCCTGTCGAAGTGTGGGCGCTCCGTTCAAGGTTCGACAGGCTCACCACGAACGGCTGGCACTCACGCGATAGACCCCTCTATGATGAGAGTCTCCTGCAGATCAGTCCCTCGCTGCTGTCACCCACGCGCCTAGCGCCATGTAGCCCCCGTCCACGTTTACGTTCTCGCCGGTGATGAAGCTGGACTTGTCACTGGCGAGGAAGAGCACGGCATTGGCGATATCCTGCCCCGTCCCCACCCTGCCGATGGGATGCGCCGCTCCCCACTGGCCGACCACCTCGTCCGGGTCTCCGTCCATCACTCCCGCGGCCGCGCGCAGCATCGGCGTGTCGATGCTGCCGGGACAGACCGCCAGCACGCGAATGTTGTCCTTGGCGTAGTCGAGCGACATCTGGCGCGTGAGCGAGAGAATGCCGCCCTTGCTCGCGGCGTATGGGGGCACCAGCGGCTGGGACTGTAACCCCTGAACGCTGGCCGTGTTGATTATCACGCCTCCCCCGCGCTCACGCATCTGGGGGATCGAGTATTTCGACATGAGAAAGCAGCTCTTGAGATTCACGCCGATGATGCGGTCCCACATCTCCTCCGACGTGTCCTCCACGTTCGTATACGAGGCAGGCGGTTGAATGCCGACGTTGTTGAACAGGATGTCCACGCCGCCGAATCGCTCGACCGTCGTCTCGACGACGCGCCTGCAGTCCGCCGAGTCCATCACGTCGGCTTCCAGCATCAGCCCCGATCCCCCTAGGCGCTCAACCTCGGCCACCGTCGCCTCTCCCGCCTCGAGGTTCACGTCCGCGATGGCGACCATCGCCCCCTCCTTGGCAAACTCCCATGCGGTCGCCTGCCCAATCCCGAGCGCCCCCCCGGTGATGATTACAACCTTGCCCTCAAAACTAGCCATGAGTCACTCCTGACAGCTATTCCAATCCCGTGTCAAGCGTCTATTCCGTCATTCCAGCGCAGGCGGAAGTCCATAACATTGCAGGAACCTACCAGCTTGTCTCTCCAGCGCGGGGGAGAATACCGCGTTGACAGCCCTATGTCCATCTCATAGCATTGATTTTCCGTCCTGTCGGCGTTAGTAATACCAGAACCGAGGACATCAGAATGGCCACGCCTGAGTTGACCATACCCAAGTATATCAGTCTAAAAAACCACGCCATAATCGACGAGAAGTGGTTGCAAGGACGTTTGGACGATAATCCTGAGCTATTGGGCCTGGGCGATCTGGTGGTTCGCGACCTCGAACGCCGTCAGCCAAGTGGTGGACGGCTTGACTTGCTCCTAGAGGACATAGAACAGGGGACACGGTACGAAGTCGAAATCCAGCTGGGGTCAATGGACGAGTCTCACATCATCCGAACCATTGAGTATTGGGACATCGAGCGGCGTCGCTATCCGCAGTACGAACACGTCGCCGTAATCGTGGCCGAGGATGTAACTAGCCGCTTCCTAAACGTCATTTCTTTGCTCAATGGGCAGATTCCCCTCATAGCTATTCAGCTTAGGGGAGTAGAAGTCGATGGGGCATTTACATTGATAGCTACTCGAATTGTTGATTTGGTGAGATTTGGTACCGAGGAGGAGGATGCGGGTGAGACTGTGGATAGAGCCTATTGGGAGAACAAATCATCGTCCGGCTCGTTGAAGATCATGGATCAAGTTCTAAGGAACCTCTGAACAAGTCTATGTTCTAAGGCATAGTATCATGGGGGTCATCACGATAGCCGAGGAGAGATTCGATGGACCAGCCAACCTTCGCCGACTTGGAATACGAGGGCAAGAAGCGAAAGACTCGCAGGGAGAAGTTTCTTGAACGCATGGACGGTCTGATCCCTTGGGAAGAGTTGGAAGAGCGCATCCGACCGTTCTACCCCAAGGCTGGCCGTGGTCGGCGCCCCTATGAGTTGTCGACGATGCTTCGGATACATTGCGTGCAGTTGTTCTATAACCTGAGCGACCCCGGGATAGAAGACATGCTTTACGAGGTCGAGTCGGTGAGACGCTTCGTAGGTCTGAGGCTATCTGGGCCGTTGCCGGACGAGACGACGATCCTGAACTTCCGCCATCTGTTGGACAAGCACGAGTTGGGCACGGGCCTGATGGAGGAGATAAACCGTCATCTAGAGTCTCAGGGACTTCGTCTACAGGAGGGGACTATAGTGGACGCGAGCATCATCGCCGCGCCGTCGTCGACGAAGAATCGGAGTAAGGAGCGCGACCCTGAGATGCGCCAGACCAAGAAGGGTAACGAGTGGCACTTCGGTATGAAGTTGCATATCGGAGTGGACTCTGAGACGGGAGTGGTGCATAGCGTGTCCACAACGCCGGCGAACGTGCATGACGTGACTGAAACGCCTCGGTTACTGCACGGTGGGGAGACACAAGTGTGGGGTGATGCGGGGTATCAGGGGGTGGACAAGAGGCCTGAGAATCGAGACTTGGAGGTGGAGTGGCAGGTGGCGATGAGGCCTGGTCAGCGTCGAAAACTGAAGGTTGGGAGCGATGATGCGGCGAGGGAGAAGCGCAAGGCATCAGTAAGGGCGAAGGTGGAGCATCCGTTCCTGTACGTCAAGAGGCGCTTTGGCTACACGAAGGTCCGCTACCGAGGGCTGGCCAAGAACACGCAGCGGCTGGCATTGCTGCTGGGGTTCGCCAACCTGATGAGAGCCGAGCGATACTTGGCAGTGTGAGTGACCTTGTATACGTGGGCCCAATCAGGGCTGACAGGGACGAAGATGTCCCGCCAGAGGCAAAAGCAGGACGAAATAACCCCACCTAAGCTCCAAGTAAAGGCTCAACATCTCCGAAAACGCCTACAATCAACTCAGCCCAACTCCACAGCTGGTTGTTCAGAGGTTCCCTAGATTTGATACGCGAGATTTCTCCTACGGCGGAACCCAAATTCAATAAGTACAACATCGGTCTCACAATCGACGGTCAAGTAAGGAATTTTGTGCTATTCAAACCACGCAAGGCTTATGTCCTAACGCACTTCAAGATTCCACAAAATGAGGAGACGACTACTCGGCTGGATGAATCTGGATTAGCTGTTGTGACATATGATTCAAACTTCGGCTACTATCGAGTCCGAGTTCGGCAAAGCGACCTTGAGGATCACCGTGACCTTATCCTTGACCTCATTCGCGAGGCCCACGACTCCTTTGGCATGAACTAGGGCGTTGCCTCACTTACCAATGTAACACCATGATCCGATATCCTGCGCTCATAGACGGTGACGAAGGAGCATATGGCGTAGTCTTCCCCGACATCCCCGGCGTCGGCGCAATGGGTGACACCGTAGACGAGGCCCTCCTAAATGCCGAGGACGCGCTCAGGGACTATGCGATCGAGGCTGAAAAGGACGGTGAAGAGCTCGCTGAGCCCAGCCGTTCCAGTCCATTGAGACGCCGAAGGACAGCCAGCTAACCAGCATTCCGCTGGATTCCTACTTCGGGCAAAAGCGTTCGCGCGGGGCTGACCCTGGAAGAGGGCGTAGCCGAGTATATTGACAGCGAGGCACGACGCATCCCTGCCATGGATGGGTAATTCACAATTAGGTCACCTACAGGCAATTGCAGGGCCCCGAATCCGATCTGACGGAGAAGAATATATGATCTATTCTAGTTTCGAGGCGACAAGAGGACCAAGGGCTCGACCAATACGACGACGCACCGAAAAGTCCCATAGTGTCCCGAAATGTCCCATAGAAGCGGCTCCTCCAAACCTCTTGGGATTCTCTCGTCTTCCCAATCTGCGTGGGTTGTGTCCTCTGCGGTGAATCGCCCCGCGTTGTCAAACCTTGTCCCGCGCGCGTATGATGCAGCCACATTCCTTTGAGGGGTGACTGCACGTGATCATAGATTCTCACACTCACGCGGGAACGAGCTGGTTCGAGCCGGTCGAGACTTTGATCCACCAGATGGACGCGAACGGCATCCAGAAGGCCGTACTGATTCAGCATGGCGGCATGTACGACAACTCATACCTGCTGGATTGCGCCGCCCGACACAACGGACGGTTCTCGGTCGTAGGAATGGTCGACGAGGCGTCACCAACCGCGACCGACGACCTCCAGGGTTGGTCTGAGCGAGGCGTCACCGGGGTACGGTTGTCGCCAAATTCACCGGAGACCCTGTGGAGGGCCGCTTCCGAGATCGGCCTGACAGTTAGCTGTCGACAGGAAGTGGACGCTTTCGCATCGGGGCGATTCGCCGAGCTCGTGTCAGGGTTGCCCGGTAAGATTCCCGTCGTGGTCGAGCACTTCGCCGGGGGCACCGCCGACATGGAGGAGCCGTACGAGGAATTCGCCCAGGCTCTGAAGGTAGCAGAGCTTCCCAACGTGTACGTCAAGCTGGGAGGTCTGGGGGAGATCAGTCATCGCCCTCACACTCTTGTGCCCGAGTTCCGCTTCGACTACACGCCGCCATTCGTCGAGATGATCCTCGAAGCCTTCGGTCCCAAACGCACGATGTGGGGGAGCGACTACCCTCCCGTTGGCAATCGCGAGGGATACCGAAACGCCCTTCGAGGCATCATGGACGACCCCCTTCTCAGCGATCCCCAGGACCGCAACTGGGTAATGGGCCGCACGGCGTCCAACGTCTTCAGGTTTCTCTAAAGGGACTGGCGTGAGCCGAATTATGCGCGACGACCTCAACGCCTTTGCCGACCTGAACGTCCACGTACCGGGCGCTCCCGAAGGTCCACTATCAGGCCTGACATTTGCCGCCAAGGACATCTTCGACGTGGCCAGGCACGTGACCGGTGGCGGCAATCCCGACTGGGAACGCACGCATGGGCCCGCCGAATGCACCGCGCCGACCGTCCAAATGCTGCTCGATGCGGGCGCGACCCTCGTCGGGAAGACGCACACCGATGAGTTGACGCGCGGCATCATGGGAACGAATCCCCACTACGGCACCCCCGTGAACACAGAGGCGCTCGGCCGGGTGCCCGGAGGATCGTCGAGTGGGTCGGCGTCCGCCGTCGCGGGCGGAGTTGTCGACTTCGCGCTCGGCTCGGACACTGGTGGCTCCGTGCGGATGCCGGCCAGTTTCTGCGGACTCTACGGTCTGCGACCGACCCACGGACGCATCTCACTCGACGGCGTGCTCCCGCAGGCCGCGAGCTTTGACACGGTCGGGTGGTTCGCCCGCGACGCCGTGACCTTCGAGCGAGTCGGACGAGTGCTGCTGCGATCACAGGGTAAGCCTGGGCAGCCTGGCCGCCTCGTCATCGCGGAAGACCTGTTGGAGGTGGTCGATGACGATGTCCGGCTGGCGCTCCGACCAGCTGTAAACGCCATCGCGGAAATGGTCGGTGAACAAGCGACGGAGCGAGTAGCCGCAGACGAAATCGATGAGTGGTTGACGCACCAGCGTAATCTGCAGATGCGAGAGGCGTGGGACACCCTGCGGGACTGGATTGAGCAGACGAATCCACGCGTCGCCTTCGAGGTCGCAATTCGCTACCTGAACGGCATGTCGGTGACCGACGATCAATTGGCGGCAAGCAACACCGTGCGTCAAGCGGTCAGGAACAGGATGAACGATCTTCTGGCAGACGGCGTCATTATGTGTCTGCCTACCTCGCCCACCCCTGCGCCGCCTCCCGACATGCCCGTTCCTGAGCGGGTGGAGCTCGGCGTACGAATCGCACGTCTCACGTGCATCGGAGGCATGTCGGGTTGCCCACAGTTGAACCTGCCCCTTTCAAAGGTCGACGGCCTTCCGGTGGGGTTGTCGCTGATGGCCGCACGGGGATCGGACGAGATGCTTATGCGATTCGCCGCTGAGCTGGCACCGCAATGGGAAGGTCGTTCACGTGGCTGACAATGCCGCGTACCCGTTGTCCGGCGTCGTTCCGATCATCCACACGCCGTGGACGGAGGACGACCGCATTGACTTCCCCTCGCTCGAAATGCTGATCGAGCGGAGCATCGATGACGGCATTTCCGGATGCATCATGCCCGCCGTGGCCAGCGAGGTTACAAAACTCTCCGACGAGGAGCGGACGAGGTTCGTTGAAGAGGTCATCCGCATGGTGGACGGGCGGGTCCACGTAACGGCAGGCGTCAGTGATCCCGACGTGAAGCGTTCACAGCGTCTCGCAAGCCACGCCGTTGAGGCCGGAGCCGACGGCGTTCTCTGCCAGGCCCCCATGGACGTCATCGAGGACAAAGCCCAGGTGAAAGCCTTCATGCACGAGCTAGCCGAAGCCGACGTGCCAATGCTCATGATCCAGGACCTTCATTGGAACGGCTACGGCATGGGCCTCGACACCATCCGCGAGCTCTGGGAGGAGATCGACTCGTTCCGGTGCCTCAAGCTGGAGACCGTGCCCGCCGGGTATAAGATGACCCAGATAATCGAGGCGACGGACGGCCTGATGCCGGTAGGAACGGGCTGGTCCTTGCCGCAGCTGATCGAGGCGCTCGACCGCGGCACGAGCTTTGTCACCACGACCGCCATCAACAAGCCGTTCGTCGAAATCTTCAAGCACTACCACGCGGGGAATCGAGATGAGGCCTCCGCGTTGTTCGAGCGCACCCTCCCCTACCTCGCGTGGGCGCACCAGCACATCGACATCTCAATCCACTTCTACAAGCTGTACTCGCGCCGTCGCGGGCTGTTCACCACGTCAAGAGCGCGCCAGCCCATCCTCCCTTTCGACGCCTACCACCAGCGAGTGGCGAACGAGATTATCGACGACCTCATCGAGTTCGAGGACAGTTTGGGGTAGGGGTCAAGCATTGCTTCGACAGGCTCAGAATGACCGGAACTGCTGTCAAGACCCGTTCGCCCTGAGCATCGCTACGCCCCGCGCGCGGGGCCATGCCGGGGTGTCGGTAACGGGGAACGCAGGTAAGAGAAAGTACGTTCGCCCTGAGCCTGTCGAAGGGTGAAGTCGTGCTGGCGTTGGGAATCTCGTGCAGCGCCTAGCTGTCACCCTCACCCGGCTCAATCGCCCCGTCATCCAACAGAATAAGGTACGGCTCGCCGAACTGGTTCGGGCTCTCAACATCCCACTCCTCGCCGAGTTCGACCGGCCTGAGGCGAACGCCCCAGTCGCCGCCATATATGAGATGCGCCCTTGCCTGTCCTGAGTCGGAGACGGGTGCGTATATGGCTTCTACCGGGATGCCGTCGTCCTCGCTGCTCCATCCGGTCACCTCGTAGAGACCGTGCGGACGGTCCGGCTCTTCGAGCAGGACACGAGTGACGGGTCGCGACTCGGCCTGAGGCTCGTAGACCTGCATGGGCATGTAGTCGCAGTTGTCGTTGTCCTCAACCTCAATGTAGATGTATTCGTACGTGGTCATTGTGGGAGTCCGTTCATGGGTCAGGCCAGCGGTCTCAGATGCCCATGATGTTGTAGCCGGTGTCGACGTGGACGATCTCGCCTGTGACACCGCTCGAGAGATCGCTGCACAGGAAGAGCGCAGTCTTGGCGACCTCATCGGTGGTGATGTTGCGCTTCATGGGCGACCGTTCGGCGTGTACGCGCTTCATGTCGCGGTACTTGCTGATGACGCGGGACGACAGCGTGTCGAGGGGTCCTGCCGAGATGGCGTTCACTCGAACGTCCTGCTCGCCGAGGTCGGAGGCGAGCTGCTTGACGGCGTTCTCCAGCGCTGCCTTCGCCGTGCCCATCACGTTGTAACCGGGGAAGACACGCTCAGCCGCCTGGAAGGTCATCGCGACGATGCTTCCACCCTCGGTCATGTAGTCGGAGGCGTAACGGGCTATGGGAAGGAGCGAATAGGCGCTCACGTCGAGGGCTGTGCGGAATCCCTCGCGTCCCGTCTTCATGTAGGCTCCGCCGAGGTCCTCGCGGTCGGCGAAAGCGATGGAGTGGACGATGATATCGATTTTGCCGAAGCTCTCGCCCACCTGCTGGATCGCGCGCTCGACGTTAGCGTCGTCGCTGACGTCACACTCGATGGTGCGCGTGTCGCCTTCCCACCCTGAGACGAGCTTCTCCACGCTGCCCCGAACTCGCTCGTTCTGGTAAGCGACGGCAAGGTCCGCCCCGGCCTTCTGCAGTATCTCCGCGATTGACCACGCGATGCTGCGGTGGTTCGCTACGCCGAATACGATGCCGGTCTTGCCCTTCAGGTCGATTGGGTACATGGCTCCGTCCTGCTGCTTCAAATGGAGTGGTATTTGCCCGCGCATTGTAGACAGCACCGGAGAAAACGTAAAGGTGAACGTCACATTGCAGCGGCGCATTCGGAGCGTAGAGGCAAGGTTGACATTGATGGATCAATCGAATAATATTTGCGCCTCCACCTGATGAAATTCGCAAAGTATCTTTTCTCACTATATGTGATTCGAAACTAACCTCGAAAAACGAATAGGTTTTCCCTCACGCTTATACTCTTCATCGTTCGTGCGGCAGCCCAGCGGCGAAAGTGAAACTATCGGCAACCATGAGTTGGACGAGGAGGAATCACATGTGGTCTATATTGTCGAACCTTAAGAAGTCTGTGGTATTGGTACCCGTGGCCATCACGCTATTTCTGGCCACGGCATGTGGAACAGCGGAACCCGCGCCAACTGCTGTCCCAGCCTCGGAAATCGCCTCCATGGTGCGGCAAGCCGTTCAAGAGTCCGTACCGGCCCCGGCCGAGACCGGACCGAGCGCGGCGGAGATACAGCAGTTGATTGAAGCTGCGATTTCAAACGCTCCCTCGGGGGTGAGCGCGGCGGAGGTCCAGAAGCTGATTGAGGGGGCGGTGTCAAACTTCCCCGCGGGGGTGACTGCCGCAGATGTCCAGCAGGCTGTGGAAAACTCGGTCCGCGAGTCCACGGCCGGTCAACTTACAGCGGCCCAAGTTCAAACTATCGTGGACGCATCCATCAAGGCCCTCCCCGCGCCGTCGGTCGATACAGGGCAATTGCGAGGGCTCGTGCAAAGTGCCGTCCAAGAGTCCGTTCCTAAGGGCACAAGCGCAGAAGAGATTCAGAGGATGGTGGAGGCGGCAGTTACTGCGGCAGCGTCAGGCGGAGTAACACGCGGTGACATGGAGGCACTGATTGCCAAATCGGTGACCGATGTTGCGGCGGGACAGTTGAGCACGTCGGACGTGGAGAGGATCGTGGCCGCTTCCCTATCGGCGACAGAGTCGGCGATCGAGGAAGCCGCGATGGCGGCTAAGGAAGCTCAGAAGGCAGCCCAGAAGGCCGTAGAGGAAGCACAAATGGCAGCGGCAGCGGCGGTGCCGGCCTCATCATGCTACGTGGTTGGAACCGAGGCTAGCGACTGCCCGCCCGTGAGTGTCCGTACCTGGCAGGCGCCCATAACACCTCCGGGGTCGTTCCCCTCCTACTTGTATGAGGGCCCCAGGCCCACGCAGTTCCAGGAATCTCCGATGTCCTATCAGCTGGTCAAGCAGGGCAAAATTCCTCCGGTTGAGGAGCGGCTGCCCGCGGCCGAGGACGTGCTGGTGCTGAACGTGATGAACGAGATCGGCCAGTATGGAGGCATGTGGCGAATCACACAGACGGGCAGCGTGATTGGCGATCTGGATGACAAGGCGGACTGCATGTACCGTGAGCCGAACGAGGTCGACTCGATTCCCGAGATATGCAAGTCCTTCCAGGTAAGCCCCGACGGAACGACGTGGACGTTTGAGCTTCGAAGAGGAACTAAGTGGTCCGACGGCGAGCCTATGACCATGGAGGACGTCAAATTCGCATGGAATGAGCTGAATTTCAACAAAGAGTTTAACCCAATCGTTCAACCGCAGTATCGTGACGCGATCACCAACAACGAGGTCCAGTTCAACGTCGTGGACGACACGACGTTCACTCTGACGTTCGACACGCCGAGTTTCACGCTCACGGACGGCAAGGCCCAACGGGGCTACTGGCGCAGCGGAAGTGGAGGGTTCAGCTGGTATGCTCCGAAGCACTTCCTTGCTGAGTTCCACCCCGATCACAGTACCGCGGCCAAAATCACCGAGCATCTGGGTCGATATGATCAAGAGACCTGGACCGCGCTGATGCAAAAGGTCACCAATCCCAGGGACATAGATATAGGGATCAAGGGGCCGAGCCTGAACGCGTGGTACCACGAGAGCATTCTCGACACCATAGGGTTCGACGCAAGGAACCATTTCTTCGTAGGCGTGGACCCCGAAGGGAACCAGCTTCCCTACATCGACAGGCGGACATCGGTACGAACGGAGGACCGTCCCGCAGCCGTCCTGCGCACGTTGGCGGGGGAGACCGACCAGAACTCCTGCTTGTCTTCGATCCCCGAGTTGCCCCTTTACGTGACGAACATGGAGAAAGGGGACTACAGCCTGTACCACTGGCCGACGCCCGGCGGCAACGACGGGCCGATCTCCGTGAACCACACCTACAACGTCGACCCCGAAATAGGCAGGCTGCTGCGAACGAAGGACTTCCGCCGCGCCCTCTCCCTAGGGTTTGAGAGAAGCAAGATTAACGAGAATGTCTTCCTCGGGCTGGGCACGCCTCAGAACTGGGTTCCACACCCCAGAACGCCTTTCTATCCGGGGGATGACCTGGCTAAGCTCGAGATCGAGTTCGATCAGGCCAAGGCCAACCAAATCCTGGACTCTCTCGGTCTGATGGATACCGATGGCGACGGGATCAGGAACCGCGCCGACGGCAAAAACATCAGCTTCCAAGTCGGAGTCAACGATGTGGAGAGCCCTGCGATCGCGGAGTTCGTAAAGCAGGACTGGGCGGATATCGGGATCGAGCTCAACTTCGATGTGGACCCCAGATGGTTCTTTAACATCAGGGACCACGGTACCTCCTACTTCGGTATCAACGTGGACCATTCGACCTACCAGCACAACCCATGGAACGTTTCCTGGACCAGCTTGGCTCCGCTCACGCCTAGGATAAATTTCCCCGAAATAGGTCGCTGGTACCAAACGAGCGGCGAGCAGGGCATGGCTCCGGGGCCCGATTCCTCCTACATGCCGCTCGCCCCTGAGGGCAACTTCCCCGCCGACCCCTCCGGCAACATCATGAAGCTGGAGAATCTCTGGCAGCAGGGCAGGAATTTCTCCTTGTACAACCCCAATCGCCTTGAGATTGGCAAGGAGATCTTCTCCTTGCACGCAACCGAGAAGTTCGACATACCCATGATCGCCTTCACCGGCGTTCGCAGAGGTATCGCTGTCGTGCGAAACAACTTCAGGAATGTTCCGCAGACGCACGTTAGGGACTGCTGGGGATTCTGGCGCGAGACGTACTACTTCGAGGATGGGGTCGACAACTTCCATCATCCAGGCAATAGGTCGAAGCTGTATAAGAGCACCACCTTCTTCGGCAGCTAGCTAGATTTCTCGACTGAAGACGAGAAGAGGGGTCCGGGGTGTTCCCGGGCCCCTCTTTGATTTCCCGGCGAACGAAGCCTTCGACTCCTGACGGCTTATGGGATTTTGAGGAAGATTTTCCAAGCCCATCCAATCCGTGTGCGGCGTATCGTTAGCAGATTATTGGAACATACTTTTTGGAAAGTTCCGAAAACGTAACCCGCTACGAGCTTGAAGCGGACCGTGGATGAAGTGATACAAATGCAAGGACCACCACAGAGACGATCAGGGGGAGGGGTAGCATGGCGGAAACTTTGAAGACGACGGACTCGGCGAAGCTGATGACGGAAAACCTCGATGTGTTGAGGGGATATGCGAAACGTGTGGTCGCGCACGGCGGGGTCCTGACGCGGGACGAAGAGCGCGGCAAGACCACTCGAATGACCGAGTATATGACAGAAGGGCGAAGAGCCGGCATCACCGACTCCGACCTTTATGGCCAGATCTTCGGCGACATGGTGCAGAGAGCAGAGTCGAATTGCGGATGCCCAACCTGCCGCAAACGTGCCGACCGCAAACGAAACGCGGCCTCCGGCGACGGGATGGCTTCTAACGCACCCTAACCTTCAACCGGCCATCGGCCGGGGACGTGATATGCCTCTTCCTCTCCCGGCCATGGCGGCATGGTGACGATCAGGATGCGAAGTGAAACGTTTCCGGTGTTCCTGAACTGAAAGTGAGCGCCTACGGGGATCGACAAGCTCACGCCCGGGGCAACGTCGTCAATCCGCTCGTCGGCGGCGTATTTACACCACATCTGGCCTGTCCCTTCGATGACGTACCAGACCTCCTCAACCGTCCTGTGGGCAACGGGCAAGGAGACTTCCCCCGGGTTCAGAGTACAGTGAACCATGCTTCCTCGGCCCGTTGAGGACAACAGCCGTATTTCCGAGCCGTCCGGCGCGAGCGTGTCGTAGTTTTCGGGAAGGTTTCTTGGTTCAAATTCTTGATTCATTACGGATGGTTTGCGGCTGATTAGGCCCTTCCTTCGAAGCCAAGTCCGACGGGATACGGATCGTGAGATTGCCTGCTTCTTTGCAGTGCTGGCACTCAATGACCCTGTATCGAGTTGGGTTGCCACCCTCGCGGGAGCGACGGTTTGGGGGGTTATTGCGTGGGTGCTTCTGAATGACTACGGTTTAATTGCCAGGTACGGGCGGTGTCTGAGAACTACTTGTCGTAGGTGATGTTGGTGAAGAGGGTCTCCGGGCTGAACTGGGGTCGCCCATCCGTGAACCTCTCGATGCTGAAGAAGTCGAGGCCTGAGGCATCCCCCGTCTCGATGTAGTCGGCCATGTCAACGCCGGTTGCCGGGCTGAGGATGATGCCGACGTGGTCGTGACCCGACGCGACACTCAGACCGTCCCATCCGGGCACGGGGCCGAGGATCGGCATCCCGTCGGGAGACCCGGGTCGAATTCCCGCTCTCGCTCCTACAAACTCAGCATCCCGCAGCATCGGGTATACGGCGGTGGCGTTGTTGAACATTTCCTGGACGGCCGCGGTGATCCGGTGATCGAAGACACCCTCCTCGCGGGTGGCGGCGGCCAGCATCGTGCCGTCGTTCCTCGGAATGACGCTCTGGATCGGACCGCTGGGAAGGAATCCCGGCATCCGCAGGGTGATGCGCTGGCCCTTTACCGGACGCACGGGAATGGTCTCCGGGAGCCAGCGACCCGCGAGACCGGTCCAGGCGCCTGCGGCGAGGACTGTATGGTTGGCATAGTGAGTTTCGTTAAGGAGGGTGCGGACGCCAATGACCCGGCTGCCGTCGAACTCGAGGCCCGTAACCTCAGTGCACTCCAGTATTACGGCGCCGAGCGAGGAGGCGGCATGTGCGAGCGAGTTGACGTATGCCTCGCCGCGTATGGAGCCTTCAATCGGAGAGAGTACGGCGCCCTGAGCTTCGGGGGTGATGTGCGGCTCGCGCTCGCGTAGCTCGTCGCGGTCTATCCAGTGAACACCAATGCCGAGTTCGCCCTGCCAGATGAGGTTTTCCTTGAGGACATCGTGCAGTTCGTCGGTGAGGGCGACCTTCATAACGCCGGAATCGCGGTACTCAGGATCGACGCCCGCGACCTCGAGCTCCTCGATCAGCTTGGGGAACATGCCCAGGCTGCGCATCGCCATTTCGAAGTACGGTTCTATTGTGTGGTCGACGTACCAGATCGGGCCCACGATGCCAGCTGTAGCGCCGGACGCGCTCGACGCAAGGCGGTCCTTTTCAAAGACCGTGCTGCTGATGCCACGTTTGCCGAGTTGGTAGGCAATTGAGCAACCGACAACTCCACCGCCAATTATGGCAACGTCGGTTGTTCGCGTCATATTCCGTCACCCCGGGAAACGACGTTAGTCAACGTCAGGCGGCCTGGAAAGGACTTCAATTCAAGGAATGGCGATCCGTTGTAGGAAACCACGTTGCCTTAGTCGACGGAGATCAGACGCTCGAGGTTGCCGGCGCAGATGGCTCGCAATTCCTCGTCCGACAGACCGCTTCGGTGAAGGCTGTAGAGCATCGGGGCCATCGGGGAATCGGGGAAACGAGAGCCGAACAGGACTCGGTCCGCACCGATGGCGTCTATCAGGGTGTTGACACCGTCGGGGATCAGAAACCGCGAGATCTCAATCGAGAGACTCGGCAGACTCTTAAGAATTGGGACCGCCCACCCGATGTTGGTGTAATGGACCTCGCTCAGCACGATCTTGGTATCGGGGAAGTTCTTCATGGTGTCATGGAGGTCGACGGGGTCGAACTGGGTCGCGTCGAGCCACAGCGGCAGGTTCTCCGACGCGAGCCACTCCAGCCACGGACCGACGACCCAATCGCGGAAGGGGAAGCGGTGCTTATCCGGCGCCATCCGCACCGAGCGTACACCCAACTCATGGAGGGTCGCGCCGAATGCCTCCATGTCGTCGTAGCTGGGGTTGACGGCAAACTGTGGGACAAGTCGCGACTGCCCGCGGATCTGCTCCATGAGTAACTCGTTGCCCTGTTCGGCATCGAAGTCTATCGAGTGCGGGGAGTAGACCAATGCCTTGTCGACTCCCGCCTTGTCCATGACATCGAGGGTGCCCTCCACCGTGTCCTCGCGGACGTAACGATCGAAGCGCCTCCCAAGCGCAACACAAGCGTCGAAGGTCGGCACTGAAGACTTGAAGTGGAGGTCTACCTCGCCCATGTTGGCTCCTCATATACCTGCGGCGGATTAGAGACGCGCCGGAAGGTGCTTGAAACGACCGATGGAGTGTAGCAATCGCTGTGGTGCCCGTCAACAGAGACTGACGACTCGGGCCCGACGTCACCCCTTCAGCTAGCAGGGCAACCCTCAGTAATTCATGGAATGGTTGTGCTCGGGTGCACCCGCATCGACCCGAAGTATGGTGATACACTTCGGCAGCCGTTCGTCGGCTACTTGGAGGTCCCGTTGGCATCGGCAAATCCCAACGAAACGATCCGTTTCGAGCCCGACGAGAATTGTTCCCCTCTCGTTGCAATTGGAGTCGGAGCCCAGGGCATAACGCTGGTGCTTGCTCCGACGGTCTTGATCGTGGCCGTTACCGTTTTGGCAACGGGCCAGGGGGACGAGTACCTGCCGTGGGCGGTATTCGCGACGCTGCTGATCGTCGCTGCAGTCATCATGCTGCAGGCGGCCAAGATTGGGAGGTTGGGAGGGGGCCACTTGCTGGTCGTCGGGGTTACTCCCAACTTCATCGCCGTATCCGTGATCGCGTTGGAGGAGGGCGGGCCCTCCATGTTGGCAAGCCTCATCGTCCTCTCCTCGATCTTCTACCTGGCGGTTGCGATGTGGCTGCCTATGTTGAGGCGAGTGATCACACCTGTCGTGTCGGGTACCGTTCTGATGCTGATAGCGGCAACGATTCTTCCAATCTGCTTCGATAGGCTGCAGGAGGTACCGGAAGGGGCGTCGACGGCGGCGGGTCCGGCTGTTGCCGCGGTCACTCTGGTCGTATCAACGCTATCCATCCTGCGGGGCCCGGGAATCATGCGGCCGCTCTCGCTGCTCATTGGGATCTGCGCCGGGTGTGCCGTCGCCATTCCGTTCGGACTGTACGACCTCGCACCCTTGTACGAGGCACGCTGGATTGGAATCCCCGAATTGCAGTTCCCGGGTCTGGACCTGGCGCCTTCCGTAGGCTTCTGGGCCTTGCTGCCGATGTTCTTGGTCGTGACCCTGGTACAAGCCATCAAGGGAATCGGCGACGCCTCCGTCGTGCAGCACGTAGCCAGGAGAAAGCCTCGGGCGACCGACTATCGCATGATTCAAGGGTCAGTCCTGGCGAATGGACTGGGGATATTGATGTCAGGGATCGCAGGAACACCGCCCTCGTCCACCTATTCTTCGCTAACGGTTTCCCTCGTTAACCTCACAGGAGTGGCCGCGCGCACCGTCGGCTATGCGATGGGCGGAATCCTGTTGGTGCTGGCCCTTTTCCCTAAGCTAACGGGAACATTGTTAATCGTCCCCAGCCCTGTTATGGGTGGGTTCCTGTTAGTAGCAATAGGCATGTTCTTTGTTGAAGGGATACACACGCTCTCGCGGGCCGAGCTGGACCTTCAAAAGGCGCTCGTGGCAGGACTTGCATTCGCCATTGGTCTGGGGATGCAGAATCAGACCTTTCTCCAAGACCTGCTGGGAAGTCCCTGGGGAGCACTGCTTGGCAACGGAATCACCGTAGGAGCCGCAACAGCCATTGGGCTAACGGCGTTCTTGGAATTAACTAGCCCGCGACGCAAGCGCCTTAGGGTCTCCTTGGATATGGCAGACCTTCCTCGGG
Source organism: Dehalococcoidia bacterium (assembly GCA_963662435.1). Taxonomy (GTDB): domain Bacteria; phylum Chloroflexota; class Dehalococcoidia; order Lucifugimonadales; family VXLM01; genus VXLM01. The sequence goes on from OY759598.1 coordinate 2,105,662, forward strand.
TCGATGCCTTCCTCGGAGAGACCGCGGCCAAGTTGGGTTGGGAGGCAGGTCCAACGGAGCGACTGCGGTCCGCGGGTGAGGAGACCCTTTCGAGCTTGCTGCAGGAAGCGAAGCAGGACCCGCCGGATAGGACTCCAAGTCTCATCATTTCCGCACGTCCCGAGGGAGCAGCGGTAGAGTTGGAGTTCGTCACGGCCTCTGAAGAAGATAACATGGAAGACCGGCTTGCGTATCTCGACGATGAATCCGAAGTGGATGACGACAGGGAGATATCATTCCGGCTGCTGCGACATTACGCATCTTCGGTCAAGCACCAGAAGTACCACGGCATGGATATTGTTGCAGTGAGGGTCGACCGTTAGCTTGACCCGGTCGGATAGAACCACCCACTCCTGAATCGCAATCGTAGAACCAGAACTGTTCAACGTCTAGACGAATTCACTCTCGACAAGGAAATCCTGCAGGGCCTCAGCGCACTGCTCCGGCTCTTCCAGCTGGAGAAAGTGCGTGGCCTCCGGCAAGAAATCGTAGTCTACGGTCATGATATCGCTGAGGTCGAGGGTCGGGAGATAAGAGTATGGAAGGGTGGGGTCTGCCCCAATGACCTTCGTCGGACACTTCATCGAACTGAAGTCGATTAGCACAGCATAGATTCCGGCGTAATCTAACATCTGTGCCTCGTATTCGCGGGGACACCGGAGCACATAACCCTCTTCACCGGCGGCCTCACGCAACGTCGTTCTCGCAAACAGATCGTTGACACCCGGCGCCACACGTCGAAATGGCGGCAGATAGCTGAGAAGCTCAGAAAAGGACTCCAAAGTCTTGAATCGATGTGAGCGTTGCCGGGTCAAAGCGACGACCCTGGCAGTCGCCTCCTCAAATTCGAAATAGCTTCGACCCGGTTTGCACAGTGGAGGGTCAAACAGTACTCGCGCTCTATAGTCGCTGCCTTTCGTGGCGGACAAGAGCGATATCAGCCCGGATACCGAATGAAAAACTCCTACTTTGGGCTTCACTCCGAAGTGACGATCGATAGCATCGACAATGTTGTCGTGATCGCTAACCAGCGTAGGGATGTTGTGGTTCTCAATAGCGCTGACAGTGTTCCAGCCGTGGTTCCTGAGGTCGTAGACTATTACGTCAAAAACATCGGTCAATAGAGACCAGAATGGGTAGTAGAGGTCGATCGCAAGACCGTTGCCGTGGGTGAGCACGAGTCGAGGGCCATCGGGGTTTCCGTGACGGCGCAAGGTGATTACAGTGTCGTCGTCAACGCGAACATCCAACGTGGAAAGCGGCTCAGGCACCTCCCAGACGGTCTCCGGGTTCGTCATGTGGCTACTGGTCTTTCGGTGCTTTCTGCAGTCCTGCCTTCATAGGCGATTGCGGCAGCGAAACAATCGTTACCCAGGTCTTCCACTTCCCACATGACCTCCGGCGATTGAGGCAACTGCATTTCTATCGAGACCTTGCCGTAGAGCATATCATGAGGAATCTCGAAACTAGAAACGTTGAGCGCAAAACCCATCCCCTGAGCCTTGATAAGGGCTTCCTTTATCGTCCAGAGTCGGAAGAACAGGTGAAGCTTCCCGTATCCCTGGGCAGACGCCAACTCCGCCTGTTCGGTCTTGCCAAAGACGCCCTGTATGAGGAGGTCCATATTATGGTGGGCGACTCGCTCTTCCACGTCAATGCCTATCCGTCCTTGCGGCGCGATGGCGATAAGTCCATGCCTGCCGCTATGACTGACGTTGAAGCTGATGGAAGCCGGCTTCCCGTCTACATGAGCAACCGGCTTCCCATGCACAGTGGTCTCGAAATCCAACCGCTCATTCTCACAGTCGAGCCGGTTGGTGATAGTAGCGCGAAGAGCCGCGCGACAAAGAGCATATCGTCGGCGAGGTCCATCAAACAAGAACCTCTCCAACCGTTCACGCTCCCGTTCATCAAGCCACGCTAGGGCGGCAGACTCGCGGGCAGGATTCTCACTCAGATCGACGTACAGTACCGTAGCCGCGTCAATGGTCCTGAACGGCCGCCACCAGCGCAAGGCTTGGGAGGCATGCATAGTCGTTCAATGCTCACAGGGAGCGACGGGGGAGATTCACTCTCGAAGAGCGAATAACTACTTCATCTGGCCGTCGAGACACTTCACCAAGTCGTCCAGAGAATTGAGCGACGCACAAACCTCGGGCGTAAAGTTGATATCGAAATCCTGAGCAACCACCTTTGCAAAGGCGACGATGTCCATAGATGACACGCCAACGTCTGAGAGTCCCTGGCTAAAGTCCACAGGTTGAGGCAACGGCTTTCCGTCGACCTCAAGATTCTCGGCCAAGAGGGTTCTAATGCGGTCTTCGGTTGATGCCATGCAGTTATTCTCCCAAATTTCTGGATACGCTCTAAAGCGCTCGGAAGAATAGCAATTGATGCGCATGAAGTCAACACAGCCAACGTAGCGATGATGATAAATGAGCACGAATACTCTGATGGATCCATCAATCCATTTGACCTACCGGATGGTGTGACGCTTTTGGAATAAAGTGGCCAACAAGACTCGAACGGGAGGAGGGAAAAGCAACTAGGCCATGATTCTCCCGATAGTCCCCCCATCGAAGTAAGGAGACCCCCTTGTCAGTCATACACGGCCACTTCAGAACCCTAGCGTCTCCTCAGGACCAAGTAGATGAAGGTGGCCGTCACAATTGTTCCCACAATTAACAGGATGATGATCAACGTAGTGCGCTGACGGGGAGTGGTCGTGATGGTGGGCAACGTATCTCGCAACCGCTGTGTGGCGTCCCCGATGATGGGGATCTGAGGCCTGCTGGGGGCATCCGGCAAGACGGTCGGCGTCAAGGGTGGCTTCTCGGCAACCTCGGCTGCTGACTCCAATGGCGTCAACGTGGGTGTTGGCGTGCGCGCAGGTGTTGGTGTGTACGTTGCGATAGGAGTGTTGGTGACGGTAGTTGTGTGAGTTGGCGTATGAGTTGGCGAGGATGTGGCTGTTGACGTCGCCGTGGGCGGTGGTGTCGGTGTCGAGGTCGGGGTCAGGGTCTTTGTGGGCGTAGGTGTGTATGTCGGAACCGGCGTGGACGTAACCGTCGGCGTATTGGTAGGTGTCGGGGTGGACGTAACCGTCGGCGTATTGGTAGGTGTCGGGGTGGGTGTGGGCGTGAAGGTGGGCGTGGACGTGCGGGTTGGGGTTGAAGTACGGGTGGGAGAAGGAGTGAAAGTCGGCGTTGGTGTATAGGTCCGGGTTGGGGTGAAAGTCGGGGTGTTGGTCAGCGTTGGCGTTGGCATTGGAGTGAATGTTGGAGTCGGCGTAGCCTTTGTCGTCGGCGTAGGTGTAAGTGTTGGCGTTGGGGTAGGCGTCGGCGTATATGTCGGCGTATAGGTTGGTGTGAATGTAGGCGTCGGCGTATATGTCGGGGTAAACGTAGACGTAGGAGGAGGCGGTGGTGGCGGTGCCGGTGGAGGTGCTGGCGGAGGAGGAGGCGGTGGGGGAGGTGGTGGCGGGGGAGGCGGTGGCGGGGAATCCGGCGTCGACGTAGGCGTATGTGTAGGAGTGGGCGTAGGCGTAGGCGTATGTGTGGGCGTGGGCGTCGACGTAGGCGTAGGCGTATGTGTGGGCGTCAACGTTGGAGTATGTGTGGGCGTGGGCGTATGGGTCGGGGTGTCCGCCGGTTGAGGAGGCGGCGGAGGTGCCGGTGGTGGCGCCGGAGGCGGTGCAGGCGGTGGTGCAGGAGGTGGCGGCGGTGGCGGTGCTGGAGACCCACTGCAGGTGAAGTTACTTTCCGAGACCGAAACAGCCATCGATAGCGGGTCTACAACGACGTGGTTGGGCCAGCCCGGGTGCATATCTACGCGGATTGAACGTCCCGAGGTGGATACATGATCATCAGGCGGGCAATATGTAACAGTCTTGACCGATTGCTGTGCGAAGAATGCAACGGCGATCAACTCGTCAGCAAAAGTACCACTCGTCGAGTCATTGTAGGAGTCGAAGACTTTAACTCCACCATGAATCTTGTACGTGCAGCCGGCGGGCGGAGTCGGATTTATTCTTACCGAAATGGACAACCGGGAACCTTCGGACACGGGGTTCGGCGAAATGCTGCTCAAGCTCACTCTATACGTCTCGCCTTGGGCCAAGGCATCTTCGCAATCGACTGCAGAGGCCGTCTTACTGAAGTAGACGAGACTGATGATGGCGAAGGACAGGGCCAGCAGGAAAAAAAGAGGTGGGACTTGCACCAGCTTGCGGAATGACAAGCCTTGCCGAGTCGACCTGATTGACCTAATAAGTGCTGCTGGCATCGTTATGCGACAGTTACGGACTGAAGTGTTCCGGCTGACGATTCCAAGTGCAGTTGCCGCGCCTTTTGAAGTACTGTCTACTTCAGCACTAGGCTCTTTTCATGCATTCCGTTCAGATAAGCCTGTCAGCCCCCAGCAAATACGAGCCGACGCGAAGAACCGCCTGTCGTACGACGGAATAAACGTCAATCCCGAATTCACACCGTCTTCAACGCACACCTTGCCTACGGCAGATTCGCGAACTTCGGCAAGTTCCTTTGACTTGTCCCTCACCCTTCTGGCCATTCGTTAGAATGAAGTGACATATCAATTGAACTAACAATAATGAGCTTCCACGTCTAGCGACAGTATAATACTCCAATAGAACAATGTGAGAAAGTCCAGAAATCCAGCCCACAAGAACTGCGGGAGAATACTCGCTAATATGGCCGAATCTCTTAAGATCGCCTTCACGTCCCGCATGTCGCTCAAAAGACGAGATTACAGCCAGAAGAGTCGAAGGTACGGTATAGGGATCTTCCACCTGGAGTTGTGAACCAGGTTGCCTGTACAAATTTAGAATTGTTGGGCAGTCTAGAGCAGGTTCGGTAGAGGTTGAAACATGCGCGCATTGCTTCTGACAAGCCTGTTGATGGTTGCGTTAGGCTGTTCCCAAACGGACGCTTACGTTTGTCCAGAAGGGACGGACCAGTTCGTTGAATTTCAGCTGTTCATGGGCCGAAGCGGCCCGGACGGGGAGGTCGTGGACGACGAGTCCTGGGAGACTTTTCTCGCTGTTTCGGTTACCCCAAGATTTCCGGACGGCCTAACCGTGCTGGACGGCAAGGGTCAATGGCGGGGGAGCGATGGGCAAGTCAAGAAAGAACGCTCGAAGTTGCTCATTATTCTCGCTCCGCCTGGTGAGCATTTTGATCGTTTGATCGATGAGATCTCGGACGAATATAAGAGGCAATTCAACCAGGAGTCGGTCCTCAAAGTGGTAAAGGACACCTGCATTTCGTTTTCTTAGAATTTGGTGGATTTCCAACTCCCATTCAGACCAGCGCTTACATTTGCCCTGTCATCTGAATTGGCAGAACCTTGTATCGGACCCAAATCTCAACGGACTGCAGTACACGATCGGCAAGGAATCTGTCCCAGCGCTCTTCCATAGTTAACTCAACGACATTGTCTCCGTGCTTGATAACGTCGAGGGGAACGTCAAACTCGAACCAATAGTGGGTGTTGATCCTCTGCGGCATTCCCACCTTCACAGGCATGTAAGACACAAGGCCCCCATAGAAATGGGTAACCTTCGCCTCATCCGTGGAAAGCCCGTGCCCGTTGATCTTGTACGTGATCGTGTCATTCGGGTGAGGCTGCACCAGCCTGACTCCCAAGGTAACGCTCTCCAGTTCGTCGTCTTCGATAGCTGAATTGAAGTCGTCGCTGACGGGGACAATTACTCTTGCGGTGGTTCCCTGATCGAGTGTGGCCGGGAGGTCCCTATCGGGTAGATAGGGGTCGGGTCTAGCCGTCGTTGGGGCGATAGGATAATGCTTCGTTTTGCGCGCATACGCGTCAGGGTCTGCCATCTCCCGCATAACCTGGTACTCGGTGTTGGTGTGTGGCCACTGGAGATCGGCCAGGTACACTCCGTCTGCGCCTGCTGCGCGGTAATTTCCCGCCACTGCCCTCGACATCTCAATCGTTACGTCGTGATGGCGGTCGTCATACGAGTCACGCCCCATGGGGGGGTAGATTCCGACTCCAGACTCACGGGCTTCCTCAACCATCCAGCCGAAATGAGGGACCGGGTCTATGATCGTCACGTCGCCGAACGGCGTCACCCAATCGACTATGCCTTCCCGAATCCACGTTCGCAGGTCCATCCCTGCGTCCAGACAGCCCTGCTCGCTCGGATGCACTCGAACGGCGAGGGACAGTTCCCTGCCCTGCCGTCGGCCGATGTCGTCGAGCAAGGCACGAACGCTCCGCATCCAGTCTGTGAGGATGGGAATATTCTGTTCCACCTCGGACGGTTTGAAGAAGACACGGATGTATTCGTCGATCTCCACGCCGTCCGCGCCATACCGGTCGCAGATCTCCTCGATTACCTGGAGTCGTTCCTCTCTGACATCGCCCTTGGCGAAATCCAATGCGGTGGCGGTGTGCGGCTTGTCGGGGTCTTCTTCCCCTATCATCACGTCGGGGTTCTCGTACTTGAGGCTTCCTATGGAGTAGTTGCTGCCTTCGGGTGCCCCAGCATCGTTGATTCTAATGCTGCCGAGCACCCGAATCCCTTTTTCGTGTGCCCGGTCGACGACTATCTTGAATGGGTCGAGTCCACGTTCGAGAGCGGATTCCAAGTTTGCGGCTGCCCGCCACCAGACAAGCCCATGGTTGTGCTCCGTCGCCTTCTCGCCGAACTTGATCCCGACTTTAGTATCGTACAGGAACGTCTGGCCCATTCCGGTACCGTATACCAAGGTGTCGACGCCCGTGCCGATAAGGTCATCGACAGGCTTCCGAAGCTGGTGCAGACTCATCGGAGGGTCGAACCTGTACATCAGGTAGTGACGCGAATCGTGGTAGTAGATCAGTCGAGGCTTAGTCATGGCACTCTCCCTGCGGTCAACAGACCGCTTGCGGATTGAGGGACTCATTTATCGACGCACTCGTTTGCGGCGATATTATACCGGTAGCCGGACGCACACGTGAGGGTGAATCGTATCCGCCTTCATGCTCATTCATCAAATGGCGGCTTTGTCCTCACTATGTAGTCTTCCGCCCACCTGACCTGTCACGATAGGTAGCGTCGAATGCCGCTGTGGTATAGTCGATGCACTCGATGAAGGAGGCGTTCGTGGAGCACACTCACGACGGGCTGCGGCTGACCACCCTGGCCCACTGCGCGGGCTGAGCGGGTAAGTTCAGTCCCAGCGACCTGGCGCAGGTGCTGCGCCAGCTACCACCTGTACGTGACCCCAACCTGCTCGTCGGCGTCGACACAGCAGACGATGCCGCCGTCTACCAATTGACGGAGGATACGGCGCTCGTCCAGACGGTGGACTTCTTTCCGCCGGTCGTCGATGACCCGTACTCCTTTGGGGCAATCGCAGCCGCCAACGCGTTCAGCGATGTTTACGCGATGGGCGGACGGCCCCTGCTTGCCCTCAACGTCGTGGGTTTCCCGGTCGAACTCCCCAAGGATATCCTCGGTCAGGTACTGCAAGGAGGCGCTGCCAAGGCTGAGGAGGCGGGAGTCCTAATAGTCGGCGGCCATACGGTCGACGACGCGGAGCCCAAGTACGGAATGGCGGTGACAGGCACGGTGGAGCCGGGCAAGCAGATCACGAATGCGGGCGCGATGCCGGGGGACTCACTGGTGCTGACTAAGCCGATAGGCACCGGCATCATCACGACTGCGGGAAAGCGTGAGCAGACGAGTTCAGAAGTCTTGGAAAGCGCGATAGAAGTGATGAGTGTCTTGAACAAGACCGCTTCGGAGGCAATGGTCACAGTGGGGGTCAATGCCTGCGTAGATGTAACGGGTTTCGGCCTCATCGGGCACCTTCTCGGGATGCTCAATGCAAGCAATGTCTCGGCAGAACTCTCTTTTAAGAGCGTGCCGCTCCTGGACGGAGCGGAGAGTCTGGCTGCGGAAGGAATCGTGCCCGGAGGAACACAACGCAACCGGAACGCAGCAGAGGAATCAGTGGAGTGGTCGACGGAATTTCAAGAGCATGAGAAGCTGCTTCTGTGCGACGCCCAGACATCGGGTGGGTTGTTGATGGCCGTACCGGAGGTGCGGAAGGACGCTCTTCTTTCGCAGTTGAAAAGTCGTGGCGTTGAAAACGCAGCCATCATTGGCCGCATAGTCGACGGGGCCCCAGGTATGGTTCGAGTACTGGCGTAGGGTGGGTAGAAGGATAGTTTGACACGCCACTCGATCAGGTATATTTCAGCATTCGCTCTCGTCGCGCTCGTGGCGGCCGCGTGCTCACAGACGGACGGTTCTCAAGCTGCTCCGACTATTACGGCGACAAACGTGCCGACAGCCTCACCTGCGCCCACGAGCACACCATTTCTGGTCCCTACGTCAACTCACACTCCGGAACCCACTCATGGCCCGACGAGTTCCCCCTCTTCCACCCCTGCTCCAACACCGACCTCGATACCGTTGGCAACGGCTACATCCATCGCAACGGCGATTCCGACACCTACAAGCACTCCTTCACGGTCACCGGTTCCAATCGCGCCGAACGCCCCAACAGCCACTTCAACACCGGCGACACTGGCGACAACGTCGCCCATGCCTGTATCGACTGCCACGCCTCCACCCATTAGCTCGCCTACGCCAACACCGGCAGGACAACCCACGCCATCCCCGGCCGACACGCCCACGCCGATACCTGCTTCCACCGAGACACCCACGTCGAGTTTCCCTCCTTCAAGTGGCGAAGGCGGAGTAGTGATCGCTTGCATCTTCTTCGACGGGGTGGTATCGAGACAGGAGCCCGACGAGTATGTGGAGATTGTCAACACGGGCACAGCTAGCCAAGACCTAGAGGGCTGGAAACTCCTGGACGTGTCGGACGACGGACCGACATTTGAGTTCCACGCGTTGGATATTCGGGCAGGTGAGCGCTTGCGAGTGTACACGAATGAGGTGCACGAGGAATGGGGCGGGCTGAGCTACGGTCTCGGGACGGCCATCTGGAGCAACGGAGAGCCAGACACGGCAGGGCTCTTCGATAAGGCGGGGACGCTGGTGTCGTCCAAGACCTACCCGCCGGGGTGTTAGAGGGGATGCAGAGGATCGTTCACGGTGAGCCTGCCGAACCGCGAAACGTCCTTCGACAAGCTCAGGGCGAACGGGAGCGGGAGATTAGCGAATTCCAAAGGGGAGCTTGGGAGATCACCCTACACCCAACCATCCGTCGCCGCGAATTCTAACTGATGATGCCCTGTTCCCTGCCCGCCTGCTCGAATACGGCGAGGGCACGGACGAGCTGGTCCCGCGTGTGGGCCGCCGACATCTGGACGCGGATGCGCGCCTCTCCTCGCGGCACGACGGGGAAGCTGAACGCAACAACGAAGACGCCGCGAGCGTTGACGGCCTCTGCGAGGGCCACGTTCTTCTTCTCGTCACCGATCATGATAGGCACGATGGGATGGTCGCCCGGCACGATGTCGAAACCGAGGTCGTTCATCTTGCTTCGGAAGTAGGCCGTGTTCTCGTGGAGTCTTTCGCGCAGCTCCGGGCGGTTCTGGAGGATGTCGAGAGCAGTCAGCGCACCGACCACTATTGGCGGGGCCAGCGTGTTGGAGAACAGGTATGGCCGAGAACGCTGCCGCAGTATGTCGATGATCTCCCTGCGCCCTGTCGTGAAGCCGCCGGACGCTCCGCCGAGGGCCTTGCCCATCGTGCTGGTAATCACGTCGACGCGGTCGATGACTCCCTGCTTGTCGACACTGCCCCGTCCCGTGGGTCCGAGAAACCCGGTCGCATGGGAGTCGTCCACCATGACCATGGCGTCATACTCTTCGGCGAGGTTGCAGATGCCGACGAGATCGGCCTCGTCGCCCTGCATGGAAAAGACGCCGTCGGTTGCGATCATTCGGAATCGAGCGTCCTGGGTCTCCTTAAGCTTTTCCTCGAGATCCGCCATATCGTTGTGCTTATAGACTTTGCGAGTAGCCTTGCAGAGTCGGACGCCGTCGATGATGCTCGCGTGATTCAGGGCGTCGCTGATGATGGCGTCTTCCGGTCCTAGCACCGTCTCGAACAGGCCGGTATTCGCGTCGAAGCATGATGTGTAAAGGATCGTTGCCTCGGTGCCGAACCAACCGGAAATCTTGTCTTCGAGTTCTTTGTGAATGTCCTGTGTTCCGCAGATGAACCGCACCGACGCCATGCCGAAGCCGTGCGTCTTGAGCCCCTCGACGACGGCCTGCTCGATCTCCTCGCTGTCGGCCAAGCCGAGGTAGTTGTTGGCGCACATGATGAGTTCGTGGCCCTTGGACGTGTCGACCTCCGCACCCTGCGGGGTCCTGATGATCTTCTCTTCCTTGTACAGGCCGCTCTCTCGAATGGATTCGAGCTCGTCCTGGAGGAAATCTTTAACTGCGGTATAAGCCATGCGGCTCTCCTTCGCCGGAAACGTGATGCGTGATAGGGTAAGGTGCTGGAGCGGGGAATTCAATTAAATGGGGCACTAGACCCGAGTTCGGAGCGAATCTCTCAACCACTCGGCACGAGGTACTTCCTCGGGATCTCGGCGCCGACGGTGTATTGAATTCGGCCGATGCGCACCATCTGGTAGACATTCACTCGGAAATCGGGGTTGATGCATGCGTGCATGTACGCGTCTCGCTCGGAGACGCCGTACTCGGTGACCATCCACTCCATGAGGTTTTCGATGGCGCTCTTGACCGCGTCCTCCAGCGGTCGGAACGAGTAGAGGGCGACGATGGAGTCGTCCTTCTCAAGCCGCACGAACGGAATCGTCTTATTCTTGATGACTCGGCACGAGAGGGTCACCTCGCCTCGAGTCTCATCCGCCGTGCCGTAGAACTCCGTGTCGCCCTGGCTGGCGTGAACGTCTCCCACATAGAGTAGGCCGCCCTCGTGATAGACGTTCAGGTACACGCGAGTGCCTTCCTTCACGTCACGCACGTCAAGGTTGCCGCCCCACGGCCCCTGTCCGACGGCGCTGGTCTCCACTTCTCGGTCGGGCGCGGTACCGATTGTGCCGATCATCGGGGCAAGGTCCCACGTGATCTTGTCGTTGAAGATACCCTTGCCGTCGCTGGTCGTGCCGCTCGGACCCGGGAGGTGCTTGATGATGTGGACGAACGGTCCTCGCAGGGACTCCCACTTGTACGAGTCGCCGAGGGGACTCTGTCCCGGTCGGAAGTTCGTGAATCCCTGGTCGTCGACGATGATCCGCTCAATCGTGACCTCGAGCAGGTCGCCACGCTCGGCCCCTTCGACGAAGACGGGGCCGCCGATGGGATTGCCCTTTGGCGGCTCGAAGTTTCGCGTCGGGAAGTCCATGATGTGCGGAGCGACATCGGCCGACCTCACCTGGCCTGAGCCGGCGTCCTCGGTCTCCACGACGAAACTCTCGCCCTGTGTGACGCGTAGCAAAGGTTCGTCGCTCCGATTGAACTCATACTTCATCGCCTGGTCGCGGGATATTCGCTGCATAGCTCTTCTATTTCCTTGTCTGGTAAATCAATATGAGGTGGGAAGCTTCTCTCTACCCTTCCGTGCCGTCAGGCGCTTGAAATCGAGACGCCAACTGGAGGAACCCGTCTTCGCCAGTGGGGAGCGGAATTCGGAAGTACTCGTCTGTCGTCCGCCTACCCGTCGTTGGATGACTGGACGTTGCGGAAGGGGTGAATCCAGTTGGCGAGGGATCGAGGGTTCCGGGACTGCACCCAGAGCCTGCCGCTGCCAGAGAATTCCATGGTGATCTGGTCGGAGAAGAGGAACGAGCGGATTTTCCTGGCGCGTGTCAGCCGGTAGTCGAGAGTGGAGTCCCAGGCGACCGCGTGGCCGTTATCGACGATGTATCCGCCATCCACCTCGATCTCCTGGATGTCGCCGTAGGCGCTGAAGAACAGCGTGCCCTTACCAGACACTCGGAGGATAAACATACCCTCGTTGAATAGTCCCCGCAGGCCTTGAAAGTCGGAGTTGGTCGACACGTCGGGCGACGAAGCCAGGTACGCTCCCTTCTCCAAGAGGAGCTCCTCGCCGTCCATCTCGTACGCCAGAATGTCGCCGGGCTGTCCCTGGGTAAGGCCGATGGTGCCGGGCGCGCCCTCCGCCTCGTAGGTATTCTGGAAGAAACTCTCGCCGCCGAGAACCCTGCGGCTGAGGCCGGACATGATGCCGCCCCTCACTGACGTCTCCGCGCGCATATTGTCAGTCATCCACGCCATCGCCCCCGATTCGGTAACGAGTTGTTCACCGGGGTAGAGGGTGACCTCCGCGAGACTGTAGCTTGGCCGCGAGTGGATGAAGTGCTCCATTACGAATTCCTGTCCGGGAGGAGAGGTCCGAGCGTCCTGCCGAATTCATCGGGATTGTGACTCTGAACGAGGACGCGCCCATATCCACTGAAATGGAGGACGATCCCCTCGCTCGTCAGGAACGAGGATATCCAGCTTCCACCGGCCTTGCCGACCGAGTATTCCAGCGAGTCCTCAAACGCCACGACGTGCCCTGTATCAATGGTGAGGCCGCCCTGCACTTCCAACTCCGTGATCGTACCGAAGGCGTTGACCAACAGCGGCCCCCTGCCCTCTACGCTGAGGAACGACAAAGATTCTCCCGACAGCATTCCCCGCAGGCCCTGGAACTGGGTGTCAATATTCAGTTCTACGCTTGAGCCGAGGTAGCTGCCACCGGCGCAGACCCAACGCGCATCGCCGTCGCAATCGATAAGGGCGACCTGGCCCTGCAAAATCGGCGCAAGTCCGATCTCGGCGTCCTGATCGTCCAACACACTGTAACGCGATAAGAAGAAGCTCTCTCCCGCGATCATTCGCTTGATGCCCGACATGATTCCGCCGGAGCTACGGCTGCGAGTCGTTACGTCTATATCGACGTTGTTGGAGGCACGAAACATCGCTCCTGCCTCGGATACGAATTGCTCTCCTGAGCCTAGCTGCACGAGGGCCGAGCCGAATGCGCCGTTTTCAGCGATCTCTATGTCCATCTCAGGCCGCTATCCATTTCTATTCGATTCGAATCCTAAACGGTGAAGGGGGTCAGCCACGAGGCCAATCCCGGCATCGTACGTGTCTGCAAGTATATGGTGCCGGTCCCGGAGAACTTCAACACGAGTCCCTCACCGGAGAGCAATGTGCTCTTGATTCCACCCATGCCCTGAATCGAGTAGCTCAGGGAAGGTTCCCACGCCACGACGTGGCTTGTATCGACTATGAACGAGCCGTCGATCTTCCTCTCGATAACCGAGCCGTAGGCGTTGAAGAATAGTTCTCCTCTACCGCTGCACTCCATGAGGAACAGTCCCTCGCCGGAGAAGAGAGCCTTACCCCCACCGAACTTGGTGCTCAGTTCGATGCCGGGGGTGCAGGCCATGAATGACCCGCCGGTAAGCAAAAAGGAGTCTCCATTTAGCGTCCTCTGAAAGACCGTTCCGGGCTGAGCGGGAGAGAAGGCGATCCCTCCTCCCTTGCGGGTGGAATACTCACCGACGAAAAGTGACTCGCCGCCGGTGAACTTGCGAATGAGGGCGCTGAAGAAGCCGCCGAGTAGCCGCGCCTTGGAGTCGATGCTTGAGTCCATCCATGCCATTGAGCCGCCCTCGGCGATGAACTGCTCGCCCGGGCCTAACCTGACGTGCAGCTGCCCATAATCGGGATTGCCGACAATGTTCGTCTCCATGTCAGCATCGTATCTTCGATGGCGGACGGGTGTCAATCGGGACGAGGTCTGGTACTCTTCGTTCTTCGACCGTCACCACCAATCTCGTAGTGAGCAGCGCCATGACCAATGTCTATGAAGACTCGATCGTGATCGATGGGCTGAACACCAGCAACTGGGATTCACAACGTGCTTTCGAGGGGATCTACGCTGGCCGGGTAACCGCGTTTAACGCCACCATTGCCATATTCGAGAAATTCCACGAGGCGATGGACAACATCGTCGGATGGTATGAGCGACTTGACAGGATGTCGGATCTCATGACGCCCATCACCTCGGTCGAGGACATCCACGAGGCGAAACGGAGCGGCAAGAGCGGGATCATATTCGGGTGGCAGAACGCGTCGCCAATCGAGAATAATCTTGATCACTTGGAGACGTTCCACAGGCTCGGCGTGCGGGTCATACAGATCACGTACAACGAACGTAATCTCCTCGGCAACGGGTGCTACGAGCGGGTCGACGACGGTCTCAGCAATTTCGGCGTCGATGCCGTAAAGGAGATGAACCGGCTTGGAATCCTGGTCGATCTCTCTCACGTTGGTGACCGGACGACCCTGGAGGCAGCGGAGGTGTCCGACAAGCCCGTCGCGGCTACTCATGCCAACGCCCGCTCGTTCGTCGACCACCCGCGCAACAAGACCGACGACGCCCTCAAGCTCATCGCCGAAAAGGGAGGCATCATCGGTAGCACTTGCTGGCCGCCGTTCCTCCCGAACAAGTTTGAATCGAGCCTGCAGGACTACGGCGACGCCATCGACGATATGGTCGAGCGAGTCGGAATCGATCACGTAGGGATAGGCACCGACTACACTATCGACCAGACGAAGGAGTGGTTCGACGTGCTCCTTTCTCAGCAAGGCACGAAGTGGAACCCTCGCAGACTCAACTACCCCGACACGGTGACGCACCCCGTCGGTATCGAGACTCCCGACAAGTTCCCCTCTATCGCGGACGAACTGTACAGAAGAGGCTACGGATCGGAGGACATCACGAAAGTGCTGGGTGGGAATTTCATGAGAGTCTTCGGGGAAGTCTGGAACTGAGAACCAGCCGCATATGGGATGCGAAATTCTCCATTGTTGCTACGAAAATAGCCATCGTAGCACTCACACACACACCGTCATTCCGGTGGAGGGGGGAATCCAGTCTTCGGACCCTGCCAGGCGAAAATCCAATTTTCACTCCAGGTGGTGAGGGTGGCAACCCTCAGGAGCTATTCCTAACTCTTGCCTCCAAAAACTCTGCCAAATATCCGTTAATCGACCAATAACCGTGCGTTAATGTGAGAGACCGTTGCGGGGGATAGCATTGGAAGTGCGAAGGTCAGATCAATCCAATTCCAGGGAGCATTGACCGAATGGACCACGACCCACGAAGACGCATCGAGATCGTAGGCGCATACAACGTCCGTGACATTGGCGGATACGAGACCGGGGATGGCCGGACGACGCGTTGGCGCACGTTCCTTCGCGCCGACAACGTGAGCACTCTGCCGCAGCACTCGCAAAACACCCTCACATCGAGCGTCGGAGTCCGAACGGTGATCGACCTCCGCAGGCAGGAGGAGATCGACCGACAGGCGGATAATGTGCTCAGCAGGTCGCCACACGTTCGGTATAGGAATATTGACATCGTGGGAGACTTGGTGTTCGACCAAGTCAACAGTAAAGAGCCGCGCGCCAGGATTCACGGGAGCTACCGGAACATGCTCGACCGGCGGGGTCGGAAATTCGGCGAGGCGCTCCATGTGATGGCGCAGCCGGGGGCCTTGCCTGCGATGTACCACTGCATGGCCGGCCAGGACCGCACCGGCCTCATCTCCGCGCTGCTGCTGGGTCTGGTCGGAGTGCCGGAAGAGACCATTGCCGCCGACTACACGCTGACGGCGGAGTACCGCAACTACGCCTACCTCAACTCCAACCCAGAACCCCTGGGGATGGGGCCAACCGACTTCACCCTAGAGGGGTACCGCGCACAAAGCTGCCCGCCGGAAGTCATGCTCGATACGCTGGACTACCTTGGCGAGCGATATGGGGGAGTCGAGCCCTACGTGCGTTCGATTGGCGTGACCGATAGTGATATCGCGGCCCTGCGTGTGGCTCTAATCGAATAGTCGCGCGGGTCCGGTGTCTTCCCCGGCCGGTCAAATGCGGGCAGGGTCCAGTTTGAAGAATCCGGCGCACTATGACACCATATCGGCATGAAAATCGGTGAGTTCGAGGTAGTAGAACCGTTACCTGAGCTGGAGGACGCCATAGCTGTGGCGATGCTCAAGCCGTGGGTCGACGTGGGCAGCGCCGGAACCCTGACGCTCAAGATTCTCGAACGCCAGATGACCGCCAAGGAACTCGGCCGATTGGCCCGCCCCGGCAAGTTTCTCGACTTCACACGCGAACGGCCAGTCATGAAGTGGGTCGACGGCATCCGGTCGCTGGACATTCCCAACAGCGTCGTCACCTATGCCCGCGACCCTGCAACGGGGCGTGACTTTCTCTTCCTCCATCTCAGAGAACCGCACATGTACGGAGAGGACTACTGTGACGCCGTTGTGGAGCTGGTGAAGCGTTTCAACGTCGTCGAATACTGCAGGATCGGGGGCATGTACGACCAGGTGCCTCATACTCGTCCGCTGAAGATCACCGGCAGCCTGCCTGACAAACACCTCGATCGCCTCACCGGGTTGACCTCTCCGAGGACCAACACCTACCAGGGGCCGACGAGCATCGTGAACCTCATCGGAGAGGGTCTCGAAGATGCGGGCATCGAATCGTCGAGTCTGATGGTGCACTTGCCGCACTACGTCCAACTCGATGAAGACTACATGGCCACGGCACGACTCCTCGAGGCCCTCTGCGCGATGTACGGCCTTCCAACCTTCCTCGCCAACAAGACGCGCGGCGAACGGCAGTACGAGCAGATCGAGCGCGCCCTCGCGGGCAACAACGAGGTCCGCACTCAGATCACGCGGATGGAACAGTCCTACGACGAGGAAATCCCGCCGGAGGCCGACGACAAGCAGGATGCCGTCGCCCTTCCCGAGAACATGGAAGAGTTCCTCCGCGAGGTCGTGGGCGACGAGGAATCCGAGGGCAAGGAATAGCAGTCCCGCGTTTCACATCCTCGCGAGAATTACAGGATCGTGTGATGTGGCCAATGGATGTCTGTAATATCGTAAGTGCGAATGTCCGTTTAGGTGCTTGACACTCTCGAAGAAAGATACTATCGTAAGTAACTGCCCCACAGTCACGTACGGACATGAATAGGAGGTCATCCAATGGATAGGATTGGAATGCTGGGCATAGGAGTTATCCTCGTCATACTCGGCATAGTACTGCGGTGGAACCTAATCGACTTTCTCGTCGATCTTACTGGTCTCATCCTGCTTGTCGTCGGAATCATTCTCATCGTACTCGGTGTGATTAAGATGTTCTCCGGGAATTCCAGCAGCGACTACTAGGCGCTCTCTAGGTTGTGTTGACATTCAGTCATTCTGAACGCAGCGGAGCGGAGTGAAGAATCTAATATCGCCGCGTGGGCACAGATTTCAGATTCCTCTCTTCGCTCAGAATGACAAAGAACGGCGGAATATACGGAAATGTAGACACTGCCTAATCTCTTTTGGAGCCCGGGGGGATTGACGCCCTACAGGCTGCGATGCGAACGGTCCTGAATGAGGGAACAGTCAGTGCCGTTGCCTGCAACGCATGTAGGGTGTTTTCATTCAAGGTATAATGGATACCAGACCCGAAGCCCCGGCTTCAGAATTGAGAGAGCGGGAGGAAGAACCATGGGGATGCTATCGAGGATGTCGACCGTCGTGAAGGCGAAAATGAACCGCCTGATCGACAACGCCGAGGACCCGAAGGAGACGCTCGACTACGCATATGAAAAGCAGCTCGAAATGCTGCGTGACGTCAAGCGTGGCGTCGTGGAGATGGTCACGGCGAAGCGCCGTCTAGAGCTTCAGGCCAAGAAGGTGCGAGAGAATGTGGGCAAGCTCGACGACCAGGCGCGCAAGGCGCTCGGCATGGGGCGCGAGGACCTGGCACGCGTCGCACTCGAGCGCAAACAGACCGCACTGGCGGAGCTCGATGGCCTGGATCAGCAGATCGTAGACATGGAGCACGAGCAGGAGAAGCTGACTGCCGCTGAGCAGCGCATTCAGGCCAAGGTGCAGGCCTTCCGCAATAGGAAAGAGGTCATCAAGGCTCAATACAGCGCGGCACAGGCACAGGTACGGATAGGGTCGGCACTCTCCGGACTCTCCGAGGAGATGGGCGATGTCTCCCTCGCCGTTGAGCGGGCGGAGACCAAGACCGAGTCAATGAAGGCCAGGGCCGGCGCGATCGATGAACTCGCCGCGGCGGGTGTCTTGGACGACCCCGTCGGCGGTGGCCAAGATGACATCGACCGCGAACTGAGCAAGATCTCGGCGTCGGCCAGCGTAGAGTCCGAGCTGGCAGCGCTCAAGGCGTCCGCGGACTCCGGCGACCAACCGAAACAGCTTTCCGGGGGACAGTCATGATTATCCGAATACTCACGGAGGGACAGTGGCGATTTCCTGCCGCGATGCTCGACGACCTCAATGACATCGACAACTCGATCGTCGATGTTCTCGCCGACGATAACGAAGAGGACTTTCGCAGTCTATTGACCAAGATGATCTCAATGGTCAAGGAAAACGGAACTCCCCTTGAACTCGACGAGTTGGAAGAGTCCGACGCCATCATCCCCGAGCCCGACATCACGTTGGAAGAGGCGAAGGAACTGTTCATCGGCACCGGGGTGGTGCCGGGTTAGGTGGAAAAGACCAGCCGTTCCCGATAAAATAGCGCTAGTTCACAATAACTTCACAACACTTTACTGACAAGATGCCGAGTCGAGTTAGTACAAGGAGGTTCAAGTGGTGGCGCAACCTGAAAGGGACCTCTCGCGGCGCGCATTTCTCAAGAGCGCCGGAGTCGCGGGCGGCTTGGCGGCGGGCATACTGGCCTTCCCACAAGCGACCCAGATCGTCGAGGCCGTGGCACCCGGTGTTCAACGGGTGACGCGGTCGTACCCCAAAGTAGAGATCGCGCGTATAGACTCCCTCAAGACGAGGGAACCGCTCGACTTCCTCTACCCTCTTACTCAGCATAGGAATTTCCTGGTCAAGCTCGGCGAACAGGCTTCCGACGGACTCGGACCCGACGGCGACATCGTTGCCTTCAGCTACATCTGTTCACATATGGGCTGTCCTCTTATTGACCAGTACAAGCCCGCGCACAACGTGATCGGGCCTTGTCCTTGTCACTACAGCACCTTCGACCTGTCCAAGAATGGCATCCTCGTCATCGGACAGGCGACCCAAAGCTTGCCACAGATCGTCTTGGAGACCGATGGGCGCCACATTTACGCCGTTGGAGTAACTGGGCTGGTCTATGGGCACTCCAACAACCTGACGGGCGGCGTTCCCGTCAAGCCGCTCGGAGGGAGCGAATGACGCGGGAAACTCAGGTCGGCGATATGATGAACGACACGGAGGGGCTCTGGGCGAGGGCCCAGGCGGCAGGCATCACCCGAAGGAGCTTCCTGGCGCTGATGGCAGCGGGCGGGGCCGCGGCCGTCCTCGCAGCGTGCGGTCGCGCCAAGGAGGCGGCGGGCGAGTACAGCGACATACTCGTATCGCAAATTGTGCTTCCTCCTCCCGGCGCAAGAGTCGTACCCACGGCTTGCGACTACTGCGTCGTCGGCTGCGGCTACAAGATCTACTCATGGCCGGTGGGCCGCGAGGGAGGCCCAGCCGCCGCCGAAAACGCGATCGGCGTCGACTACCCCGTCCCCGCGCTGGGCGGCGATTGGATCTCCCCCAACATGCAGAACATCGTCGAGATCGACGGTGCGCCTCACCACGTTCTCGTGATCCCGGACGGTGATACCGAGGTTGTCAACAGGGGAGGCGACCACAGCGTCAGGGGTGGAACGCTCGCTCAAAAACTCTACAGCCCCGACAAGCCGACCAGAGACCGGCTCCAGCGCCCTCAGTTGCGGGTCGACGGCGAGTTCGTCGACATCTCATGGGACGAGGCGATTGAGTTGGCTGGGGACGTATCGAGGTACGTGCTCGACAAATACGGCGAGATGGCCTGGGGGATGAAGCAGTTCTCCTACCACTATTACGAGAACACCTACGCGCTGACCAAGCTGGCGCGCAAGTCCGTCGCCACTCCGGTATGGGCGCCCCACGACAAGCCCGCCGCGGGAGCTGACACTCCCGGCCTCAGCGACGCGGGGATCAATGCCTTCAGCGCCGCCTACGAGGACTGGCGAGACGCCGACGTGATCTTCATCTCCGGCACGACGCTATACGAGACCAAGTCGATCCTGTTCAACGAATGGGTCGACCCCGGCCAGGCAACGCTCATCGTCGTCAACCCCAGACGCGACTACACTGCCGCCTTCGCCGAATCCCGCGGCGGTCTGCATCTTCAGGTGAACCCCGGCACTGACACTGTCCTGAATAACGCCATCGCCAGGGAGATCATCAGAAGGCGTTGGGAGGATGCCGACTTCATCGCCGATCGGACAGTAACCGATGCAGACCTTGCCGAAGAGAGCGGGTGGCGTCGCGAAATGTTCGGCATGACCTTCCAAGACTACAAGGACTTCCTGCTCGGTGACGACACCTACTCCGTCGCGAACGCGGAACGGATAACGGGAGTTCCCGCGCAGAAGATCCGACGCGCAGCCGAGATCATGGCCAGGCCGAGGGCAGGCGGCACCCGCCCCAAGACCTCGATCATGCTCGAAAAGGGAAATTACTGGGCGCACAACTATCCCAACACGGCCTCGGTCGCCGCCCTCGGCCTCGTCGTGGGAGCGGGCGGACGCCCGGGCCAGATGCAGTCCCGCGCAGGTGGTCACCAGCGCGGCATGATATCCGCCGCCGGATATCCGAAGGACAAGTCGCCCGACTCGTACAATGGAAATGCCATCGAACTGAACGTCGACCGCTGGGTCGCGGAGGGCAACGTCCGGTTCATGTACGTCATCGGCACCACTTGGGTTACCGCGATGGGCGCATCCCAAGACCTCGCCGCCCAGGTC
Organism: Dehalococcoidia bacterium; assembly: GCA_963662435.1. Classification (GTDB taxonomy): domain Bacteria; phylum Chloroflexota; class Dehalococcoidia; order Lucifugimonadales; family VXLM01; genus VXLM01. The sequence goes on from OY759598.1 coordinate 2,126,519, forward strand.
CGGCGACTCAGCCGAGAGACCGGCCCCTCCGTAACCAGCGCCGACGCCTTCGACGCTAATGGCAAACTCAACGTGGCCAGGGTCAAGGACATTCTCAAGGCAAAGGCTGACGCCGGTGGCATGATCGTCATCCTCCAGGAGATATACCCCAACATCATGTCCGAATTTGCGGACTTCATGCTTCCCGCCGCCACGTGGGGAGAAGAGGACTTCGCCCGGATGCAGGGCGAACGTCGTCTACGAATCTACTCGAAGGTCATGGACCCTCCCGGCGAGGCCAAGCCGGACTGGTGGATCGTCGCCCAGATCGCAAAGCGCATGGGGTTCTCCGGCTACGACTGGAGTGCGTCCAACGAGGTCTTTGAGGAGGCCTCCGAGCGTTCCAAGGGCACGGTGCACGACTACGCCGAACTGGTAAAGATGGCGAAGTCACAAGGCAAGAAGGCCCACGAGTTCCTGCGTGAGCTTGGCACGACCGGCATCCAGTGTCCCATCAAGCTGGAGGACGGCAAGCTCGTCGGGACGAAGCATCTCCACCAGGAGGGATTCGGCACGGCCAGCGGCAAGGCCATCTTCCCACGCGGCGACTGGAACGACGTCAAGGACTTCCAGGAACGGGAAGGTCCGAGAGGTGACGAACTCTGGGTCACCAACATGCGCGTAAACGAACATTGGCAGTCCCAGTTCGACGACATCCGCATCCCCTACCGCTGGGAGCGGTTCCCCGTCAACTTCCTCGAGATCAACCCGGAGGATGCCAGGTCGCGCGGGATCGAAAGCGGAGACTGGTTACGTATCGAGAACGACGCGGTGGCGACTCAGAACGGAGGACGTCACGCCGCTGGCTTCGACGCCGTCGCCTACGTCACGAACATGGTCCCGAAGGGCGTCACGTGCAGCTACTTCATCCACAAGCAAGGACAGCTGGACATGGCCGCCAACAGCGTCACCTCCGGCCAGACCGACCCGATCAACAACCGCTACCGCTTCAAGCTCGGCAAGGGTCGTGTGACGAGAACCGGAGAGTCGGAGTACAAAGGTACCATGAGCTTCGCGCCCAGAAACCTAGCCTAGCGCCGATTCCTCACCGCCGCTCATACTCCGATAGGAATGCCGTTAGCTCAGCGACCAACTCATCCGGTCGCTCCTCCGGAATGAAGTGACCGCAGTCGAGCGGCTTCCCGCGCACGTCGTGGGCGCGTTCTCGCCAGACTGTGAGCATGTCGAGGCTCTTGCCGGTCTGCCAGCCGGGACGTTTTCTCATGTCCGAACCCCATAGCAAGAGAACGGGACAATCCATCTTTTGCCCTCGGTCAACCTCATCGTGCTGGAGGTCGAGGGCGACGCCCCGGTAGTCGAGGCAGGTCGCCCGGACGGTGTCCGAGTTGTCGAAGCAGCGGAGGTACTCGGCATACGCCTCGTCGGTAATCGAGCCTTCCACCGCCGTCCAGCGCTCAAGGAGGAAGTCGAGGTAGAACTTCGCGTTGCTGCCGATGAGTGTCTCAGGAAGTGGCGGGGGCTGACGCATCAAGTGCCAGTGAAACCACGCGAAGGACAAGTCGGCGTCCATGTTCTCGAACGCCGCCTGAGAGGGCACGACGTCTAATGACGTGAAGCTCTTCACCCGCGTCGGGTGGTCGAGCGCCATCCGGTGGCCGACTCGAGCTCCACGGTCGTGTCCAACCACGTGGTACGACTCGAAGCCGAGTTGCTGCATGACCTCGACTTGATCATTGGCGGTGGTGCGCTTGCAGTAGACGCTCAGGTCGCCATCGGGGGCGGGAGGCTTGTCGCTGTCGCCGTATCCACGCATGTCGGGAACCACGACGGTATACCGCTCAGCGAGCGGCGGCGCGACCTTGTGCCACATCACGTGCGTCTGAGGATAGCCGTGCAGGAGCAGCAGCGGCGGACCGCTGCCCGCGTAACGCACATTGATGCCAACGCCGTCGGCGTCTAGCTTGGTGTGAGTGAAGCCTTCAAACATGGACTAGTCTCCGTCGCGGGAAGCACAGATTAGGCTACCCACTCAGACAAAATCAAGAACCCTTGTATTGACTTAGCCTCTGACCGAACTCCCGGACGCCGGATCCTTACTCCGAACCCTCTTCCTTGCTGTGGCGTCGGTGTATTTCGTCAATCGCCACATCGAGCTCGTCCCACTGCCGCTGTATCGTCGAGCGCAGCCGCATGTTCTGATACGCGCCCCAGACCGTCATCGCAGGAGGAACCACCAGCACGGAGACGATCAGCGAGTAGGCAATCGTGATCGCCGCCGTAATGCCGAACTGCTGGGACGCGGCCAACGGCGAGGCCGCCAACACTCCGATCCCGAGCGCCGTCGTCAGAGCGGAGCCCAGCAGCGCCGATCCTGTCGTCGCCAGTGTTTGAACGGCCGCCTTCTCCGGGTCCCGCAGGCGTGTGAACTCCTCACGGTAGCGATGGATCATATGTATGGTGTAGTCCACCCCGATCCCGATGGAGAGCGCCGTGATTATCGACGTGATAATTGTGTAGGGGATATCCAGCAGCGCCATCGTGCCCAGCACCGAGATGAGGACGAGCACCGTTGGTCCCACCGCCACCAGCGCCAACGCCGGTTGCCGCACCGTCAGCCAGAAGAAGAAAGCAAGGACCAGGAGGGCCACCACGATGGTCGTGGCTATCGATTCCGTCTGCCGGTCTCTGATCGCGTCCGTCACCGCAAACGATATGATGCTGTCCGAAGTCGCCGTGATCGCGTCGTCGTCGCCCGACCAGAGCTCTTCTATGTCTCTCTGAAGCGTTTTGCTTGCCTCCGGGTCGCCCGTGTAGGCCGGGAATTGCACCAGTATGGTGTCGATGCCGTTGGGATCATTAACGAGCGTGTGAGAAAGAGCAGGGTCCATGTCGCCGAGCCTGTCGATGAACTGCTGCATCAGCTCTGGGTCGAGCTGAATTCCTGCCGAGGCTTCCTCGAAGAGCGCCGCGAGTTCCGAGTCGTACTTGTCGCCGGGCGTCCCGCTGTCGGTAATCCAGTCCTGGACAAGGAGCTCGTACGACGTCACAAGCGGTCCGGCTGCAGCCGGAGGGCGTCGCTGGTCGTCTTGGAACGCGAATCCAAGGTCCTGCAAATTCAAGAGCGTGCGGGCTTCGGTGGCCTCGGCATTCACGAGAACACTGGTATTCTCCGTTGACCCGCCCACCGCCGTGTCCAGGGTGTCCAGGTCTTCCAGAACGTTGCCACCTCTGGGAAGCAGATCGCGGATGCTGAATTCCGACTTGATTCCTGTGGCCGCATAACCGAGCCCGATCGTGACTGCAACCACGACGATGATGTACGGCGCGGGCCTCCGGGTGACCTGCCTCCCCAGGAACTCCGCCACCGGCTGGATTCCGGGCAATGCCCCTGAAATCGGGCGGGGCGACCGCAACGTACCTCGTGCCTCGCGCCGCCGGTCGATGACCGTCCGCCCAGCGGGAATCAGCGTAAGCATCACTATGAGGCTCAATCCCACGCCCATCCCCGCGATTACGCCGAAATCACCGACTATTTCAACCGGGGAGAACAGGCCCACCAGCAGGCTTACGATGGTTGTCACTGCCGCCAGCACTAGCGGAACAATGACGTTTCGCAGCCCTTTCTGAACGGCTGCCACCACCTGCTCACCCTCGTTGCGTTGTTCACGGTAGTGAGAGACTGCCTGGATCGCGTAGTCCACCGTCAGACCGATCACGATGATCGGCACCATCGACGTGAGAGAGTTCGGGGGACCGGTGATCCCCATCCCATTTGGCCCCAGCCAACCCTCGGCACCCACTATCCAGATCAGCGAGGTCATCAGCCCCGCGAGCGTAAGCAGCAGGTCAGAGATTGTACGCATGAAGAGCAGGATCAGCCCTGCGATAAGCAGCAGCGCCAGCCCTATCAGGGGCGCCATCCCCGTTTCCGTGGCCTCGCGGGACTCGTCTTCGATAACCACATACGAGATACTGCTTACGCGCAGTGGGCCTTCGTCGCCCGTCGCGAGCTCATCGATTCTCCGTTCGGCGTCCTCAACACGCTCGTCGCCCGTGTCTCGCAAGCGGATAGAGGCGACCGCAACCTTAGTGCCATCCTTGTCGGTGCCGGTAAACGCGGCAAGCGCGGCAAGAAGCTCCGGGGGGCCACGAAGATTGTCGATCTCCGCCTGTGTGACCGACTCGAACCCGTCCACCTGGAGCAGCGCCATGACCAGTGCCGAAGGTGCGACGACGGGGTTCGTAGGTGTCAGAAGCTCCCCCACTCCCGGCTCGCCGACGATGTTCTGCACGAGAGACGACATCTGCCCGAGACCCTCGGGCGTCATGGCTTCTCCACGGAAGAGGAGGGTTACAACCCTCACATCGCCTGCATCCCCGAAGAGTTCATCAATCTGCGTTAGTGCATCGGCGACCGCGCTCCCCTCAGGAAGCGTCGCCGCAATCTCCGGAGGCGGAGCGCGCAGCGTCCCCCCGGCGCCCAGCACGACGGTAACGATGAGAAGCACGGCAAGCGTGATCCACGGGCGTACCGTGATCACCCGGCTTAGCCAGCTAAGTATGTTGTACATTGCTCACCTGGAATCCGAAAAACCCATGACATGAGTGAGACTGTACCATTCACGAGAGGCGATGTGGCACAAACGCCCCTTACATTTTTCTCCCTTATTCTTGCTCGTCACTCATACCGCATGGTCTGGCTTACTGGGGATGCATCCCCAGTGAGACCTGCTACATTTCGAAGATGGTACCATCAACCGCCCCCCTGAGAAAGTATCTCAAAATAGGGCAAGTGTTCAAATTCGGTGCGAAACCCGCTCTTAGTTCAGTACCGTCATACCTGCGAAAGAACTTCACTCCGTATTCCGATACGGGGCGGGAATCCGTAGGGGTGGGAAGTGCAGGTCTCACCAAGACTGAACACTCACAAAATACACTCCAATGAGTTCCCCCGGCAAACCTCCCGTAAAGGCGATTCGCCAATCGCCCCTGCCATTTTCATCATTGGTGGTGCCAGCGACGGCCGCCATGAAGGATTGCCACAAAAATAAACCACGGCAACCCATCGTAGGGGCAACCCTTCGAGCCTGTCTCATAACTCGATTGCACAAATTCCACTAGCAATCTTCGTAACGACTATCGACGCTGTAGATGTTGATCGTCCCGAAACGCAGTCACACCTGCCACCATTCCGGCGGAGGCGGGAATCCAAAGTCGGTGTCCTCAGAGCGGTGTCTCGTAGTTGGAACGGCCCCGTTGCCTATGGCGAACACCCTAGTCCCCACTCTGCTATCCCTGTGCCCTCTGTAGTGAGTCCCCCTCGTCCTGAATCAGTTACTTGAATGTTTGTCGAATGGCAGTACACTGCCAACGCACAGAGTTTTGAAATAGCCTCTTGGACTTACACGTCCCGAATCTGGACACGCTCCGAAAACCTGACCTTGACGTTCATTCCGCACCCGTAGACAAGCCTCTGCCTCGTCCGACTGGGCGCGAGACTGCAACCAGCACTGAGAACGGAATACTCCTCTTGACTGAGCTTGATGGTCCGTAGCAACCTGTGTAACGCTCATCGGGTTCGTGCCAAGTCTTGGACTTGTCTAATGTTGTGCTTCAGTGCTATGCTCCCACACGCATGCTGGTACATTGTCTCAGAGTTGCCTGAAGGCAGCGCTAAAACACTAGGGAACCTCTGAACAAGTCTATGTTCTAAGGCATAGTATCATGGGGGTCATCACGATAGCCGAGGAGAGATTCGATGGACCAGCCAACCTTCGCCGACTTGGAATACGAGGGCAAGAAGCGAAAGACTCGCAGGGAGAAGTTTCTTGAACGCATGGACGGTCTGATCCCTTGGGAAGAGTTGGAAGAGCGCATCCGACCGTTCTACCCCAAGGCTGGCCGTGGTCGGCGCCCCTATGAGTTGTCGACGATGCTTCGGATACATTGCGTGCAGTTGTTCTATAACCTGAGCGACCCCGGGATAGAAGACATGCTTTACGAGGTCGAGTCGGTGAGACGCTTCGTAGGTCTGAGGCTATCTGGGCCGTTGCCGGACGAGACGACGATCCTGAACTTCCGCCATCTGTTGGACAAGCACGAGTTGGGCACGGGCCTGATGGAGGAGATAAACCGTCATCTGGAGTCTCAGGGACTTCGTCTACAGGAGGGGACTATAGTGGACGCGAGCATCATCGCCGCGCCGTCGTCGACGAAGAATCGGAGTAAGGAGCGCGACCCTGAGATGCGCCAGACCAAGAAGGGTAACGAGTGGCACTTCGGTATGAAGTTGCATATCGGAGTGGACTCTGAGACGGGAGTGGTGCATAGCGTGTCCACAACGCCGGCGAACGTGCATGACGTGACTGAAACGCCTCGGTTACTGCACGGTGGGGAGACACAAGTGTGGGGTGATGCGGGGTATCAGGGGGTGGACAAGAGGCCTGAGAATCGAGACTTGGAGGTGGAGTGGCAGGTGGCGATGAGGCCTGGTCAGCGTCGAAAACTGAAGGTTGGGAGCGATGATGCGGCGAGGGAGAAGCGCAAGGCATCAGTAAGGGCGAAGGTGGAGCATCCGTTCCTGTACGTCAAGAGGCGCTTTGGCTACACGAAGGTCCGCTACCGAGGGCTGGCCAAGAACACGCAGCGGCTGGCATTGCTGCTGGGGTTCGCCAACCTGATGAGAGCCGAGCGATACTTGGCAGTGTGAGTGACCTTGTATACGTGGGCCCAATCAGGGCTGACAGGGACGAAGATGTCCCGCCAGAGGCAAAAGCAGGACGAAATAACCCCACCTAAGCTCCAAGTAAAGGCTCAACATCTCCGAAAACGCCTACAATCAACTCAGCCCAACTCCACAGCTGGTTGTTCAGAGGTTCCCTAGGACAAAAGGGGGCAAAAAAATGGCAATCAAATACGCAGGGCTTGCATTGATAGTCGGCGTGGTTCTGGCCTTCGTGGCTCCAGTATTCATGCCGGGGTACGCTCTCATTGACCCTGTGGACCAGACTGACTTTGTCGCCGCGCGGGACGCCCTGGGCGATTCGGCGGTCTTGGCACACTGGGTGAATTTCATCACCTTCATCTCGCTGTTGCTTATGATCTCCGCCTTTCTGGGCCTCTACCCCATGGCGAGCCGGCAAGGGGGAATCGGAGGTAAACTCCTGCGATTCGGCATCATCGCATCAATCATCGAGTGGAGCATCCTGATCATCGCCTCGGGGATGCGGCACTTCGTGATCCACCTGATGCAGCGCAGCGAATTGGGCGAAGGCTCTCCGTCACCGGAAGTGTTTGAGGCCGCAGCTCTCGCCGTGCACACCGACATGATAGCGGTCACATTGGCATTTGTGGCCCTCTTTCCGCTGGCGTCCATCGCGGTCGGTCTTGGGCTGTCCAACCGGTTCGCCTCAATGGACATCTACAAAGGTGCGGCCTACGTCATGGCGGCAGCAGGACTTGTAGGGCTACTCAACTTCCTCTTTGCAATGAGTGCTCCCGATCTGGGCATCCAATCCCTGCTCCTGATAAACAACCTTGCCCTCTATATTGGGGGAATCTGCTTTATCGTCGTGGGGTACGGCATGTACCGGGGACGGGCCGAGTTCGCCGAGGAGGACTCCGCCGGCTAACCTCCGGCCCATTGGGCCTGGCCGGCTGCATATAGGGAACTGTGAGACGGGGGGAGCCGTACGGAACGCGCCCCCTCTGTCACCCTGCGCGATGAGCTTGCCTCAGCGCACCAGCGTCGGGAGAATCCCCGCCCAACTGCACAAAACAAGAATCTTCACTCTCCGGACTCAATAGACACGGAAAGCTCAAATGCTCTTGGGCGGTAGGTTTGGGTCCATTCAAGCCAGGTCAGATTTCTAGAGACTAGCGTGCCACCAGAATGGAATAGAGTTGACTGAAGGCAGAAACGTCTTCGAACTCTGGCTCAGGGCCTGTGAGCCTTGACACCGAGATCCTGCCGGGGTTAGACGTGTGACGCAGGGTGCCACTTTGGGACCGCCTAGGCCGATGCAGCCCGGCCGGACACGTTCTCCTTCAAGGAGATGCCTCTCCCCACGAGTTCACCATGGGCGTAAGGATATCGGCAAACCAATCGCGACAAAGGCATCAGGTACAGTTGGGCCGTTGGTCTTTGCCCCTTATGTATACTGCCTACTTACGACTCAGGACACCAGATTGGTTACAAGGTTTTGGGAGAGTATTCCCTAGGATTTGGATCATCGACAGGATCACCGACCGCAAGAATGCGCTCTACTAGGGTAGCTCGCGGAGCAGCTTCCACCAATGGGAGTCCCTCTGCGATAGCTTGCTCCCGCAGCCAATTACCGAAGAGCCAGTGTGCCTCCACGCCAGCCTTCTGTCGAGTCGAGGGGGTTGATCGACCTGACCTCGAAGCCATGGCCGCTAAAATCTCGTTGATATTCGGCTCGTGGACAAACACTGCCTGCACAGCCTTGTATCGGCGAGTCCAGAGTCCTGCGACGGTGGGGGTTATCCACGCACCCTCCAGAACAACGGGCCATTGCTCCCAAAGATAGTACTCCACTACCGGATCCATCGCCTCGCATATGGCTTGAGCGCTTTTTATGTGACGATCACAGAGGTGTTGAGGTGAGAGCCTGAAGAGTTCCTCATCGGACGGGTCGAAGTAGTGGAACTCGGGGTGGGAACCAGGGTTGGTAGCAGCCTTCATGGCGAGCCAAATCGCATCTATGGGCAGTACAGAAACACCGTATCTCTCTGCCACACCTTTCGCAGCCGTCGTCTTGCCCACGGCTGCCCCTCCTCCGATCACGAGTACTGTCCAACTACGATGCCTGACTTCTGAACGCATGCGCCTATGTTATCAGCGCGACAATCAACGGTCGATGTAAATGCGGAGTTCCCTTGCGACTGGCCGAGCGTAAAAGTATATGTCCTACCGCAAAGTCGGCAATTCAGTGGATATCCGTTCAATCGCTGAAGGAGGAGTATTCCAACTCCACATGCACAGGACCTCGCTAACGCCGACCTCTCGATATCTCTCGACAAGATCCCGGTACGCGTGTAGCGACGCCAGTGGATCGAACCCAACATTGTCCTTCCAAGCGGCTGCCGACCAATGAATATCCGAGGGGGCTCTTCCGACATCTTCACACGCCTGCGTTAGAACCGTAGCACGACTTTTGATCTCGTATGGACTGCCAACCATGTTCCATACACCTGCATAGCGTGCCGCGATGCGCAGCATCTTTGAGCCGGTTCCACCGATAGTGGCGACTCCACTCCGTTCTGGGTCAGCTCCGCCGATACCGACGTTGTGATCCTGAAGGTCGTGACGTGCGAGTCCAGGATCCCGTCCAACCCACCGCCTTCAAATATGCGGCCCATGTCAATCGTGTGTCTCAGCTACCAAACGGTGGTCTTGGAGACCCGCGAGGTCGCATCGAGCCTGGCGGTGAGCTCGTCGTTCGAGTCTCCGGCAACCTTGCCTGGTCGCATCTACCCCCAGGCGGATCATTAAGGCGGTCTGGGCGGCCGTATCGTGAATCGTCTGAGATAGCTCGATCCGTTCCCGTTGCAGCTGTCACTCCATCACTATCGAAACCGGGTGATGAAGTTAATTGCGAGGACAACCCCAAAACACCGTGAATACTCTGACTTAAAGGGCCTTCACATCGACGCTTTTGTGGGCCATGCCCGAACCAACGGCTGGACTCACTCAGAGGTATATGGAGGCTGTGATCGTGGTCTAGGTGAGAATCAGCAGAGGGGATGTGAAGACAGCAGCGAAGGTGGCAAGGGCTGCATAGTAGCCAACGAACCAGAAAGTGTCGTAACCCCCATAGACGACTGTGGCCGTGAGGAAAGTCAAGACCAAAACTCTGAGAACTAACGCGTGACGCCATGTCACCCTGCGCCGGGAGACCAGACGGTAGTGCACCCAGCTATCGAGGGTGACTGCCACAACGTGGAAGACCAAGAACGGATTGGATTGGAGAATGGATAGGGGATAGATGATTGTTGGTCAAATGGCAAGTGAGTTCATGGTGCCGACCCAAAGAAACCAGCGAGTCCACACCACAATGTGAGCGGCGTACGTTGTCTCGTCCGGGTCGAGCCAGAGGATCTGGAGAAGCCGCGCTTGTACTGCGCCGAACACTACCTTGATCAGATACAGGTCCCTGTTCCGATACTCAATTCAACTCTGGCGTGAGGCGACGCCGCAGCCCGCTTGGATGACACTGCACCGCCTGCGGAACCGCCGCAGCAACCCTGCACCAGCCTGTCCCCAAGTCTTGCGAAAGGAACAGCGGCACATACACGAGAAAGCGCTCCGGCCAACCTGAAGGGCGGAGCGCTAGCTGTGCAAGTCAGAAGGCGATCGCGAACCGGTTCGCCCGGACCAGCATAGGCGCGACATCACTCAGCGACCAAGTGTCTTACGGTCGCCCTGATGGGGTGAAAGCCCCGGCTCTGGCGATGCGCATGAGACATCTCCCCATCCGGTATGTGCGTGAGACACAGGAGCGCTTGGAGTTCACGGCGGTGTGAAGATGGCTACTAATCCAGCCACATCTGTTCATGTTAGCAAGAGCCAAAAATCGCAAGACCACTCGCCCTCAGAGCAAACAAGAGTGCCGCCCAAAAGCGATGTTTGGCACTTACCACATCGATGAAGAGTCTCCAGCATCCTTCGACAACGCACTTGAATTGGCATCCGTCGGCGGGCTACAACTCGATGACGGGGTACGGGATGCCTGTGAGATAGTCACTCATCTGCTGGCCGTGGCGTCCGAGCGATCCAGACAATTAGCCGAGACGCTTGGGAAGAGTGACCTATGACGTTCCAGCTGCTCGGAGCCTAATGCGGAGTCTTTCACATCTTCTTCACGACAGTATTCTGATTGACCTCCCTGCAAGACCCATTTATCATGGCACTGCTCCGAGAGAGATCAAGGCTGGTCTTGAATGGCCACAACGTTGAACTTTCGATCAATGTGGGTTTCCAGTTAAGTGATTCGGAGCGATTGTTGCGCAGAAGAGTTCATGTGTCCAAGGATATTCTCCCCGAAGAATGCGCTCATCGGCTTCAAGAGGACCGAGACGGCGCGTTCCACCCCAAGTCGGTCAATGCCAAGGCGCAATGAATCGGGTACAAAGGTACCTATTCAGTGAACACAATGCTCAGGAACATCTGGCGCTATTTTCTAGCCTTCTTGATATTTTCCACTGCAATGGGTGGATTGTTCCTTGTCATCAACCTATTTACGAGGTTGATGACAACGGGTTCTGCGGACATCTTTGCTGTCGCCGATTCCGAGAATCAAGCTGTCGGACTCTCCAACGGCTCCGTAATTGTCACCATTGCCGTTCTCACTTTAGGCATCCCATTAGCCGGGGGAGCGATCTTTCTCATCAACCGATGGCGCATCGTAAGGGAAATGAATCCGTCGCAATGGATCGTGCTCGTTTGCGGTGGAACTGCTCTCATGCTGGTCACGGCCACTCTGTATATGCTAATTCCCGATGCGCTGACCCAAGACCTCACCTACGCTCATCACATAGTCGATCCATCTCGTGTTCAACCTGGATGGTTACTGTCATTCTCCGCACTCTTCTTTCTAAGCGTTGTGGTGGTAATCGCCAGGCTTCGTAATTTGCGCGTCCCAATGCTACTGTGGCTAGCTCTTCTCTGGCCGGCTGCGATATTGTCGTTCACCTTCTTTGGGGGATCGGGTCTGTCCGGGCTCGGTCTCTTCAAGCAAGTTGGTCCTGTCCAGCTTTCTCCCGCATACGCCAACGCTGTAGGTGAATATCGCAACGGTAGTAACTCCATCGTGGAGGGTTCGAGCAGTTCGCTATTGGAACGAATTGACCGGCTAAGCACCGAGGCCTCGGGACAAAGAACTGCTTCAATGGACTACTTACGTCAATCCGGTGCTTCCGTTAATCTGTTAGAAACCGGGGGTGCCGTGGTCAGAAGAGACGGCCTCAGCTGGTGGGTTCCCGGTACCACCGCAAGACAGGCGCCTTCGATTACGCGAACGCCTGTATTCGAGTTGGAAGGTGCGACGCATATCTCGTTCCTGCGTACTGCAACGGGTGATGTTTATGAGAATGGCAATTGGGTTCAGAAGGATCCGGAAACTCTAACTTACGACACACCTTCTACTGACATTCGCGAAATAGTGCGCTCCGCTGTCACCTCGCCCAGTGATGAATTGCGGGCACTTCCTGCCTGGAGAGTAAACTCATCGTTGTTGATCGGGAACCAACGTTTTCTCAACGACGCTACCGTGAATCGACTCACGATAAGACCGAGAGCATCCAGGCACATACCACCAAGTGTCGTGCCCAGCTCACTCCATCTTGAAGGTGTTTCTGAACGTGGACGGTTTAGGCCGTTCAGCGTCACTTTTTCTACTGCTGACTCTGTCGTTGAGTACTCATTCGAATCCAGAGTCTTGGAGTTTTCACGCCAGGAGCTACTAGATGCTACTCCGGCTTCCGACTACACATACACCCAGTTGCCAGAGAATTTGCCCTCGCGTGTCACTCAACTCGCTCAGGAGATCACGACTGGAATAGCGACACCTTACGAAAAAGCGAAGGCAATAGAGTCGTATCTGATCAGCAAGTACGCATATGTCTTCGTCGCTCCACTCGATCAAAACACGCCGCCACTCCACAGAGATCCCGTTGATTGGTTCCTGTTCGAGCGTCAGACCGGCACGAGTGGCAATTTTTCCAGCGCATTTGTAGTGCTTGCAAGGTCCCTTGGAATTCCTGCGCGAGTCGTGTCTGGTTGGGTAGTCGGCCAAATGGAGGAATCCCAGACGGTATTCTCCGATCAGGCTCATCAGTGGGCCGAAGTAGCCTTCGAGAATCTGGGCTGGATCGCCTTCGACCCAACACCACCCGGTGGACCCGCCTCCCGGACGCCCAGAGTCGATGACACAATAGCGGAACAGCTCCAGTCCTCAGAATATCCCGGGAATGATGCTACTCTCGTAACTGAAGTAGCGGCGGAACGTCTAGTACTCGACCTGGACCACGCCGATCCTGTTGTTCGTAAGTCAGCCGCTATAGCGCTTGGGAATGAGAATTATCCGGAGGCGATCGGCCATCTTATCAGAAGGACTCTTTTCGATGATGATCCCGAAGTAAGGCAAGCTGCCGGAGAAGCTCTCAATAGTTTCGTAAGAGAATACCCCGATGTATTTGAACGGTTGGTGGAAACTGCGCTCTTCGACAATGATCGAAGAGCGAGAGTATTGGCTCTCAATCTATTGTTGGCCGGCCTCAATAGCAGGGACGTCCTTGTAAGGAGGGCTGCCGCCGAAGCCTTGCCTGAGCTTGGTGAGGTTGAGGCGATTGGTCTTCTCGTGCGGTCGGCACTCTTTGATGCAGATGATGAAGTGAGAAAGTCCTCAGCCGAATCCCTTGGCAAGCTAGATTCGGTAAGGGCGCGTGATCTCCTCGGGGAATCTCTTGGCGACGAAGACCCAACGGTGCGACATCTTGCAGCTCAGGCTCTGGGATACCTAGGCGATTTGGCGGCCATAGATCCCTTATTGAAGGCGGCTCTCTATGATGAGAATGCGGGAGTGAGGCGAACGGCGGCCCTGGCGCTAGCCAGTCTCAAACATTCACGGGCGCTAAACCTGGTTGTAGATGAATTAGGGAACGAGGACCCACGTGTGAGAGCGGCAGCAGCGGCGGCCTTGGGCCAGCTCGGCGATTTGCCTCACGTAGTCCGATGGTTGAATACGATGCTATTAGGAACGGCACTCTACGATGACGACGTGGGTGTCAGGCGCTCGGCTACCGGAGCGCTTGGCAATTTGGATCGCGCCAAGGCTTTGATTCTCTTGGTAGAGACCCTAAGCAATGAGTCCTGGACAACGCGAATTGCTGCGGCGGAGGCTCTGGGCTTCCTTGGCGATTCGGCGGCGATTGGTCCACTCGTCGTAGTTGCCCTCTTGGACGAACGCGAGATTGTCAGGAAGTCGGCGGTCGAGGCACTTCGTACCGTTGATCCCAAGAGAGCCTTGGAGGGACTCCTAGATGCCTTGGACTACGCGAGTGAAAGCGTCCGAGAGGCCGCCGCGGAGGCGCTGACCTATCTTGGTGATCCGGCGGCTGCAGACCCTCTGCTGGAGATTCTCCTCTTTGATGAGTCACGGGGACTGAGGCAGGCCGCGGCTGAGGCCCTGCGCACCCTGGAACCAACACAGACGCTGGCGAAACTTCTTGAGTTTCTCGACGACGATAGTCCTGATAGACGACAGGCTGCAGCACGTGCCTTGGGCCATCTCGGCGATTCGGCAGCGGTCGACGCGTTGGGGCGGATTGTCCTCTTCGATATCGATCCGGACTTGAGATGGGCTGCGGTTACTGCGTTGGGCACTCTGGAAGATGAAGGCGTTTTTCAATACCTGCTGGAAGCGCTCCGAGACATCGACCCCCGTGTGCAGGAAGCGAGCGCGCAAGTATTGGGTGATCTTGGTGATGGACGCTCAGTCAGTCCTCTCATTGACGTCGCCCTCTTCGACGACGACCAAAGCGTAAGAGAAGCAGCCGCCCACGCACTGGGTAGTTTGGAAGTCAACTACCAAAGAGCACTTACACGCCTGGTTGATGTTGCTGTCAGCGCCGACAATCCGTACGCAATATTACTAGCAGTAGATGCCTTGGTTTGGCTCCTAAGCAATCCTGATACACGCGTTCTCGAGGCCACGCTGGAAGCACTGGGAGAGTTGGGACATTCCTCGGCGATTGATCCCCTGATTGGGATGTTCCTATCTCATGACGATCAAGGTATCAGAGGAGCCGCCGGCCAAGCTCTCTTGGCACTGGCAGCCGCAGGCTCCGATGCGTTCAACAAATTGGTCGAGGCTGCGCTCGCCGGTGGTGACGAGAGCGCTCGCGCGCCAATTGCGGACTTTCTCGTTGAAGCCCTCAACGATGATGAACCGCTCGTGCGTATAGCTGCGGCGGAAGCATTGGGACATCTGAATGAACCTGCCGGGCTCACTCCCTTGGGAGCCGCAGCTCGTTCCGATGTGGATGCGCGGGTTAGGCAAGCGGCAGCCAGGGCCCTTGGGAAACTGAATTATCAAAGGTCGTTGGAGCTTCTGTTGGAGGTGCTCCATGACTCTGATTCCGACGTGCGAAACGCCGCAGTCGAAGCGCTGGGGGAACTGGGATACCCCGAGGCGGTCCCTCAGCTATTGCAAGTGGCCCTTTTCGATGGTGGCGAGCAAGTCAGGCAGTCTGCTGTCAAAGTGTTGAAAGACTTGGATCCGGTCTCGTCATTAGCGTTCCTGCTGTTTTCTCTGGTAAACCCGGACTCCTACATACGGAGCTCAGCCGTTGGTGCATTGACAATGTACGGCGGTAGTGAGGTTTTTGATCCTCTGCTTAACGCCGCCCTTACGGATGAGAGTTCGGAAGTGAGGGGG
The DNA here is from genome assembly GCA_963662435.1 of Dehalococcoidia bacterium. GTDB lineage: Bacteria > Chloroflexota > Dehalococcoidia > Lucifugimonadales > VXLM01 > VXLM01. The sequence continues at coordinate 2,141,977 of OY759598.1, forward strand.
AAAGCTGTCGAAGCTCTCAACCGATTGGAGCCTGCAAGGGCGTTGGATGCCTTACTTGATGTCCTCGATGACGCTGATCCAAGTGCAAGAAGTGCTGCCGTTGAAGCCTTTGGAAACCTCGGGAATCTGGATGTGTTTGAACCTCTTATTAAAGTAGCTCTTACTGACGACATCGCCGACATACGTCTGATGGCAGTAGAAGTGGTTGATGCCCTCAACACCGTCAAGACCAAAGAGACATTGATAGAAGCGCTCAGCAATTCGGACCCACGGACGAGGCAGGCTGCCGCGGAAGCATTCGGGATTCTCGGCCCTGGCGGCGTTGGAGTGGTCGAGGCGCTCCTGGCAACCGTTGCCGACTCCGACCCGTTCGTGAGAGAAGCTGCCCTGAGAGCCCTCGAACCCTTTGGCAATGCCGTCAGGCTGGAGAGTGGCGGGATTCTAGTCCCCATTTCCGGGGAATACGCCATAGTGCAAGGAACAACTGCGAGGCAGGCGACCGAACCCACTATCCAGCCGATAATGCAAGTCCACGATGCTGGCCACACAAGTTATTTGCGCGTCGCTACCGGGGATGTCTACAACAACGGCTATTGGGTCCAGCAAGACCCGGTTTCGGTGCCATTTGAAGATTACGACCATATCCCGGGTCTGGTTCGGGCGGTCATAGATGGTTCTGATGAAGAATTAGGTGCGCTGCCCTCGGAACGCCGAAACCTTGCGCTGCTGGCCGGCTACGAGACGACACCTCGAATCTCTAATACCAACTCGATAAGTGTACAGTCAATAGGTTATCGGTTCGTGCCGGACTTGGCTGTGCCGTCGTCGCTTCACCTGAGGGACGTATCACAATCCGGGAACCTCAGACCATTCAGCGCTACGATGACACTCGACTCCGAACGCAGAGGCTACACATGGAACTCTTCAGTTCCAATCTTTACGCAGTCGCAGTTGACCCAGGCAAGATTGGCGTCCGACTCAACTTACACAGAGTTGCCGGACGATCTTCCTGATCGTATAGAGCGGCTTGCCGTCCAGATCTCGGAACTGCACCAGAGTCCCTATGCGAAAGCCAGGGCAATTGAATCGTACCTAACCAGCGAGTACACGTATGCCTTTGCCGACCCCTCAAACATCGATCCGGTGCCGGAAGGCCGGGATCCCGTGGACTGGTTCCTCTTCGACCATAAGGAGGGTACGTGCGGAAACTTTAGCAGCGCTTTCGTCCTGCTGGCGAGGTCAATTGGACTACCGGCTCGGGTCGTCTCGGGATGGACCATTACCCCAACCAATGAACTTCAAACTGTGAATTCGAATCAGGCCCACCAGTGGGCTGAGGTAGCCTTTGAGGGTCTGGGATGGATCACATTCGATCCTACTGTTGCCGAAGGAGCTCCGTCTCGAACGGAGGAGATCGTGGACGACGGGGAAGGACAGGGCGGTTCCCGTGGGCAGGTGGAAGCGCTTTTGAGCAGTGATGACCCTAACGTCAGGGCTGAGGCGGCACAGGCTCTCGGTGAATCCGGTGATGGCAACGCGGTTGACGCCTTGGTGACAGCGCTCAGCGACTCCGACGCGACAGTACGGGCGGAAGCGGCAAGTGCATTGGAAGGCATCGGCGCCTCGGTAGTCGCGTTGGAGAACGGTGGATCTCTGATAATTAACGAAGACTTGGGGTACTGGGTGCCCGGTACGACTACGGCCCAAGCGGCCGGCCTTGCCCAGAATCCGATTTTCGAAGTGCGAGGAGCCGCACACACTGGCTACTTGAGGACTGCGGTCGGCGATGTCTATGAAAATGGTTGGTGGCGTCAGTTAGACCCGGTTGAAATGGGATTTAGGCCGCCAGGTGTAGTTTCGGAAGTGGTGTTGTCCGCTATTGGACAGGCAGCAGGGCCATTCTCAGCAATGTCGGAAGAACGCCTCGACCTTGCCTTGCTGACTAAATTCCAGACAACTCCTCGCACGACCTACACGGAAGTTATCAGCATATCTCCCTTGGGCTCCATCACGAACATCCCCGCCGGAACATTGCCAACTTCGCCACACCTAGAGACACTGAACATTCCAGGCATGCTTTGGCCATACAGTAAGACTTTGTCTTCGGACAATTCGGTGCCGAGCTATTCATGGACTTCGCTCGTGCCGCAATACGACCAAGACCAGTTAGCTGGCGCGGAGCCTTCCTCTGATTCGACCTATACACAGTTGCCGGATGACTTGCCATCCCGAATACGTGAGCTTGCCGTCGAAATCACTAGTGACCATGTCGGCACATATGCAAAGGCGCAAGCCATCGCGGCATATCTCGGAACCAACTACCCCTACCGCCTTGCCGACTCGCTTGACGACTTCCCGCCAGCCGGTCGGGATCCCGTGGACTGGTTCCTTTTTGACCATAAAGAAGGTACTTGTGGAGTCTATAGCAGTGCCTTCGTGGTTCTCGCGAGGTCCGTTGGGATACCTTCTCGTGTCGTGTCGGGTTGGATGATCAGCGAAAATGCCGGAAGTCAAACGGTCTACAGCGATCAAGGCCACCAGTGGGCCGAGGTGGCACTCGCCGGGATAGGGTGGGTAACGTTTGAGCCCACGGCCTCGGGCGGTGCCCCCACGCGTGTCGTGCGGAGGAGTCAAACCACAAGTGTGGGCGAGACCGAATCGACTGTCAGGACAAATGAAAGTATCGGGGACGATGCTCCAACGCCTACACCGCCGCCTACTCCGGTGGTCCACGATACGGTAGTCGAGATTACCGAGTGGCCTAGCCAGGCACGAAAGGCGCTCCCTTTCACCATCGCAGGTACGGTGCTGACCACCACCGGCGCCCCCGTCGACGGACTTGACGTTGAGATATTCATCAACGAGAAGAAAGAACAGGGCGGTACTAAGGTTGGTTTCGGCACAGCGAACAGTGGCAGGTTTGAGATAGTCATTCAGGTTCCGAAGGCGTTCGAAGGCGGTAACTATCAGCTGATCGCCCATGCCATTGGCAACTCCTCCTACAATGAGTCGTGGAGTGACCCCGAAATCTCTATCTACTCCGGAACGGAATTCGAACTGACGGGTCCGTCCCAGTTGCCCGTCGATACCGAGGCGGTCTTTAGGGGGAAACTCTTCGATGAGACAGGCGTCGCTGTCGCCGGATACAGCGTCGATGTCAAGATAGACGATATCGGACAGCCGCCGATGTCAACCGACTCTCAAGGCGTCTTCAGGTTCACCACAACTTTCGATGAGCCGGGCTTCCATCTCATTGAGGTCTCTTTTGAAGAGAGCGAATTCCTCCTGGGCAACGTCGCTCGGTTCCCGGTGGAAGTGACGTTGCCTACTCGTATCACCCTCGGCGTCCCGCCGCACGTGGGGATAAACGATAACTTTCTGGTCGAAGGAGCACTGCGCGACACTCGAGGTCACCCGTTAGCCGATAGAGAGATTCTTCTCACAGTAGGCGAATTGTTCAGTGACCTCTTATGGACCGATGCACAGGGAGCCTTTCAGATTCCCTATGTTCTAGATGATCCCGGCGACTACACGGTCACCGCTGAATACAGGGGAGAAGGCCCCATCTTGTTCTCCACTGCCCAAGCCAAAGTGGCGGTACGCGCCATACCGGACCTGGCATTCTGGGGTCCCCAGAGGATAGGAGTGGGTGTGATTGGGAACTTCGCGGGTGAAATCCATTCCAACGAAGGCGCGCCAATTGCCGACGCCGGAATCACGATAGAGGCTTCCGGAAGCGATGAGGTGACAACCGTAACATCCGACGCCAACGGGGCCTTCGAATTCCAGCGATCATTTGGCCTGACGGGTCCGGCGAAATTGGTGGCGAACTTCCAAGCGGACAACTGGCTACCCGCTTCGAGCAGTGTGACGGTTACGGTCGTGCAGCACACTTCCCTAACGGTAAGTGGAGCCAAGACCGCTGTTCTGGGGCACCCCTATTTAATTGAGGGAGTTCTACGCAGCACGAGTGGGAATCCCATCTTGAAGGGATCGGTGCTAGTCGAGGTGGATGGTCAGATGGCGGCAAGACTCGATACGGGACCCAACGGAGTCTTCTCCTGGGAAACGACATTTCTCCAACCCTCCGAGCCGACAATTAACGTGAGATTTCCAGGCACTGAAACTCTCGATCCTGCCCAGGCGGTTCTGAACTTGACTGTTGGTGCCCCTTCGGTGGTCGTAGAGCCACCTGAACCGGTGATTAGAGGTGACACACTTACGTTGAGGGGAGTCGTGGTCGTTGGTGATCGGCTGACGCCGAACACGCAAATCGTCGTTCCTGGGAACGACCCCGTCCAAACCAATCCTGCGGGGGCTTTCGTCATTAGGTTGCCTATCCCGACCGACGCAGAACCCGGAAGTAGGGAATTGGAACTCTCCGCACCCAGCTTGAGCGCCACTGCAAGAGTTCCCATTACGATAAATGTTCCCACTGAGTTGGAAGTCAACGTACCTAGCTCAGTTGCTGTCGGAGAAGATTTCGTGGTCCGCGGTACTCTCCGAGACGACCGAAGAGAACCCCTGGCCGGCATGTCTATCGATCTCAAAGTTGGTGAATTCCAACATGGCGTTCTTGAGACCGATCAGCAGGGCAATTTCGAAGTCACACACAGGGTCGACCGGCCGGGCGAGCTTGTTGCCAATGTCGAATTCAAAGGTACAGGGTTAGCGCTGCAGTCTCGTACTAATGCAAATATCCGAGCTCGATACCGCGCCGAACTACTCTTGAGTGGGCCGCCCGAAATCGAACTCGCGAAAACTGCCGCCATTGCCGGCAAGTTGATCTCGGCCTCCGGGGCGCCCATAGCTTCAGCGGTCGTGCATATTGACGATGCGCGTGGAAGACGTTTAGCGACCGTGTCGCCTGATGAAAGCGGTACATTCGAATTCTCTCTGACATTCGATGAGACGGGGCTCATAGCACTGACCGCAAGTATTGATGCCGAAGGTACATGGTCACCCAGTTCGGCGGCCCTCACAGCTAAAGTCGTTATTCCAACCCACATTTCCTTTCAAGGGCCGAAGACTGCGCTGATCGACAAGCCGTATCTTCTTGAGGGATTCCTGAAAGACGTTAACGGGACTCCGATTTCCGGTGAGCCCGTGACTATCGAAATCGACGGCGTACCTGTGACCACACTGACGACCCGGGCGGACGGAGCCTTCTCATGGGAGACGGTCTTCGACTCGGTGGGGGAAACCGTCGTGAGTGTCGGTTTTGAAGGCACGGATCATCTCGACTCAGACGAGGTCGACCTCCGCGTATTTGCCGGAGTCCCTTCCCTTGTCGTTGAAACGCCGGAACCGATCGCTCGCGGCGACAGGCTATTGATTCGGGGATCGGTAACAGTAGGGAGTGAAGTCATCTCCCATGCCGGCATCACTGTCGGTGGCAAGGCGATAACTCAATCAAGCCTGGCGGGAACCTTTGTCATTCACCATCCGATTGCCTCGGACGCTCAGAGAGGTAGCTTTGAAATTGAGGTTGCCGCTCCCAGCTTGAACGTATCCACGCGAGTACCTGTTCAGATCAAGTCGACCACAAGCGTAGTCTTGTTCCCCTTGGAAAAGGTCAAGTTGGGTCAACCATTGATTCTCGAGGCCAAGCTCTTGGATGACCGCAGGGAAGGCATTCCGGGTGCCATCCTTCGCGTTGGCGGGAGTAATGTGGTGACCACGGACTCGGCGGGAGTCTCCATGGTAACGATGCAGACCCCTCTGGACGGTGAAGCGTCAGGTTTCCCCGTCGAGGTCGTGTTCGAAGGGGACGACACCCACTTCCCATCGACATATTCCCTACACCTGCCAATTCCTGAAGAGCCTTTCAATTGGTGGCTATGGGTTGGACTTCCGCTCATGCTGGTCACGGGTCCACTGGCGGCGTACTTGGTGGGCCGTCGTACTTCAACGACTCGGACCGTTTCCGTAGAGTCCAGCGAAATTGCGGCTGAAGTAGAAACTCGCCCGACTCCGGCGAAAGTCGAACAAGCTTCCGTTGCGGAATCACTACAACCCGCACTGGTGCCGGAGGTGGAGGAACCGGTCAAAGAGCCTGTGCAAACACATATTGAAGTGGCGTTCAAGAAACCCGACGACGACCTCCCAAGTGTATGGAATGTTGGTGAGAAAATTCAGGTGCTCTGTACTCTCAAAGACACTGATGGTGTAGGTATCTTCGGCCGGGAACTGCACGTGACGCTTCCAGGATCCGAGACCCCGTTGGAAATGGTCACCGACCAGAGCGGACACTGCACTACATCACTGGATGCGGACTCCACCGGCGAGTTCAGGATAACGGCCAAGTTCTTCGGAATCCAAGGTGACCTCCATCCTTCAACCGCATTTGGGGAGTACCGCGTGGTTGAATTCCGTGAAGAGATCGTTCGGTTGTATAACGTATTCCTAGAACGGGCGGGTCAGAGGGTGACCGGACTCTCAGATCAGTCGACTCCACGAGAGGCGGAATTGCTGGTCGCCACGAGCGGCGTCCCGGTTGACGAGAGAGCACTGGAGGAACTTATCGCACGATTCGAGGAAGCCGACTACAGCGAGCACGAAATCGGCCGTAGGCAGTACGAAGCTATGTATAGGGCTTGGTCGACCATAGCTGGAGAATGGACCTAAGCAGTGAAGCCTGAGCATCGCTTGATTCTAGCGATTGTGCGAACGTCCGTCTTGATGGCCGTTTCGGTACTGTTGCACGACATAGGTCCTCTCTTCGATGGATCTACTGTGTCGTCGCCTAACTCGAACGGCGAACCGGTGCTAGGGGCGGTTCTCCATTTCAACTATCTGGCTTGGCCGATGGCTCTAGCTGCCGGACTTGGTCTGATCAGAAGTTTCGTCCATTGGATTCAGACCAATGACCGGCAGTTAAGTTTGCTCAATCGAGTCGGCGTCCAAGAACCAACTGACCAGAGGAGACAGGGGCAGCCGAACCAGGTGCTCGAAATTGCCCACGCCTTGCTGGGGAACGCAGTGTGGCTTGTGTTGATTCTGGGACTTCTGCTCGCTGTTCCGCAGCTGCCGTCTACCGTCGCCGCACTGCCAGGCGGCCTTGATGTGAGTGAAGTACGGCCTTATTTGGACGTCTTTGAAAGCATGGCGCCGTGGGCATTCTGGACTCTAGCGACTGTTGCGCTTGTTCGCACTATCACCACTCTGGCCACGGTGGTAGGGCGGATTGCGCCAGTCCCATATGTTCGTCTCATGGGACTAGGTGGTGCCTATTTGCTCATGGCTAAAGACGGAGTCTTGGCCACGGGATTCCAATTCCGGAGTCCCCAGCTCTTGTTGATGGTAGCCTTGGCGTTTGGACTGCCATACCTTGCCAGTGTCCTTAATAGGGCATTCGCAGAATTCAAAACGGATTCGACACCTAAGGGCTTCAAATCACACCTCTTGAGCATGCTGCCTAAGCTAGTCTCCGTTTCGGCTGGCGGCTGTGCAGGCGCGGCGTTGACGTGGGGCCTGCTGAATTCTCTACCGGAACTTAGTGCTGCCCTTTTGGCACACGGCCTAACCTCGGGGTTTGGCGAATCAAGCCTTCTTCACTTTGGACAGCTTTACGACTTGCGCCATCTCTTCTCCGCCTCCGTATTGGTCCTGGTCGCGGGTACAAGGCTCCCCCATGATCCCGAATCAAACTCAGTGACAAACTATCGACCCTACGTGACGGCTGTCGGACTGACCCTTGCGGGGTATGCATGCTGGCTGTTGGGAGCGAGACTGGCCCCTCTGGGTCACGGCTACCTTCTCATCGGAGGCTCGGTGGCAGTTGGTTTATTCTTCGTGGCGTTAGGGGAGTTGACTTACTATGTACAGCTTACTTCTCTTGAGTCGGTATCTCGCGTAGCCAATTGGCTGACACAGTCCAGGGTTAGAGCGTTCCTGACCGGCGGGTCCATCGGCTCCTACTTCCTCCTGTTTCGACCCCTGTTCTATGAAATCCTTTGGTTCGCTCAGCTTTTTGAATGGGTCGTCGTCGTTGCAATCACCGTTATCGTGTTGAAGGGGATCACCGACAGAGTCAAGAGCTCGGTTGTTTCGGAAAATCGTGAGCCGGACCCTTGGATGAGTTGGGCAAGGCACGGTCAGACGGTCAAAGTGTTGCCGGACGCGAGATTTGAAGCAATTCTCAGCCTTCACCGTCTATTTCTTGAGACAGGAAATTGGAGGCCAATCTGGACGTATTTGCTGGGGCTCATGTTCCGGAACGGGGTGAGACCTGAGGACGCCCAGTCAGTATTTCTTCCGCTGAGTGAATACTCTGCATCCTCAGGCAACAAGCTCTTCTACGCCGGACTGGGGTCGAAGAGAGGCAAACGCGAGGAGGTCCTGTTGGAAACTTATCAGGTGGCCCGCGTGGCGCTTTCCCACCCTTCAATACACGTGGACACTATCGATGAGCAGGTCCTAAGAGCTATTGGGGAGCCCTTTGCCAAGGAAGATGGCCGGCCCGATTCCTTGGCAGTTATGTTGGCAGCCACCTACTGGCAAAGCGGAGCTAGTCTCACCCACGCGATTGAACTCTGGTTTCCCCTCATTGCCCTTAAGGACTTCAGGCCAAGGTGGTTTTACGGGCCACGTGCCAGAACGGAAATTAGACAGCGCAACCGCGTGCGTCGACAGCGGATAGTCGACGGAGCGATAGCTCATCTCTTCGGCGAGGATACTGAGGAATGCTTGCCTCTTGCCATCATTGGCAATGAAGCTGCGATTTTCTCTAAGGCTCGAACGGACGACAAGATCTCCCCGGTGGGTCTACTGAAACAAGGCCAGGCTATTGAGATTACAGGAGAGACCCAGACGACCTATAAGATTCGCACAGGCGACGGCGTTGAAGGTTACATTGAGACACAAGACCTGGTACGTCAGCCTCTCCTGCCAAAAGACCTCGAAGGACAAAGGAGTCAGAATGAACGACCTTGATATTGAAGAGGCAGGACGTACCTGCGAGCGAATCATCGACCACGTTTCCGGAGTCTTCGTAGGGAATCGAATTCTCCTGAGAAAGCTGCTTGCCGCTGCATTGGCGAACGGTCACGTACTCTTCGAAGACTATCCCGGTCTGGGTAAGACACTGCTTATCAAGGTCTTTACTCGCACGATAGGTAGTGAGACAAAGCGTGTGCAGTTCACTCCCGACCTGATGCCGGCCGATATCCTGGGCGCCAGTGTTTGGCGGCAAAACGATGGGATCTTTCAGCTGGTAAAGGGTCCTGTCTTCACCAACGTGCTCCTCGCCGATGAGATCAATAGGGCCCCGCCGAAAACTCAGGCGGCATTGCTCGAAGCCATGGAAGAACGACAGGTCAGCATCGACGGAAATACCATGCAACTGAACGCGCCATTCTTGGTAATTGCCACACAGAACCCCATTGAGCTTGAAGGTACATATCCGTTGCCTGAAGCCCAGTTGGACCGGTTCCTGTTCCGACTCGGTACCGGCTATCCGAGCAGTCGAGATCAGGAGAACGAGATTCTGCTCAGACGGATTGAGTGGCGCAAAGACGATCCTACGGAAGACATCGAGCCGGCCATCGACGTTGAGGGCTTCCTGGCTCTTCAGCGCTGTGTGGAGGTTGGCATCTACGTCGATCAGGTAATCGTCGACTACATCTCCCAAGTCGTGAGACTGACCCGAGAGCACCCCCGCGTTTCCATAGGTGTGAGCCCCAGAGGCGGCCTTGCGTTGCTCAAGGTATCGAGAAGTATGGCCCTAATACATGGGAGGGACTACGTAGTCCCCGACGACGTGAAGATGGTGGCCCAAGACGCGCTCGCCCACAGGCTCATTTTGAACATAGAAGACACGCTTGAAGGCGCGCGTCCGGATGATGTCGTCGACGATGTGTTGAATCAGGTTCCGGTACCGACCGAACTTGGCACGAGGTCAGGGGAATAGTGTTTTCACCGTCCCTGTTTCGATGGATTGGACTGGCTTTTCTGCTGTTTATTTCAGCATTGGTCGTGGGCAACATAGTCCTCCTCTCGGGTGCCGTGTTTGTGCTGCTAATTGCTCTTTTGGGTGTGCTCTTATTCCCTCCCGGCAGTATATCGTTTGACCGACGAATGCCGCGCAGCGTCTGTTGGGCCGGCGATGTGGTGGAGATTCGTCGTGAAGTCCAGGTCGACCGTGGTGCGGGCGCACTGTTCATCCACGACACTCTTCCGGAGCAGGTTCAGCTCGTGGACGGCAACAATTACAGAGTTATCTGGAAGTGGCCCGGCTCTAGGAAGTACGACCTATCCTATCGTCTGGTGTGTCCCAAGAGGGGAATTCTCCTTTTGGAAAACACTGAGTGGCAAGCCCAAGACCCCCTCAGCCTTCGCAAGACGGTTGTCGAGAAACCCAATTCTGAATTGAAGCTCTCCGTCGTACCGCGTCTTCAAAACGTCGACAGATTGAATGATGCTCGGTCCATCGCATCGAAGACGCCCCTAAACATGAGAATGCCAAGGGTAGGAGTGTCGACGACGGATTTTGTCGATTTGCGGACCTACACTCCGGGTGACACGATCCGCAGCATCAATTGGAAGGCCAGCGCTCGCAATCTTGCTACCAGTAGCGAGCTCCTCGTGAACAGGTACGAACCGGAAGGCAGGAAGACGGTATGGGTCTTCTTGGATGGGGCAAACTACATGGACGTCGGCACCACCTTGACGAGCCCAATAGAACACGCGGTTGAAGCGATGGGAACCCTTTCATGGTACTTCCTCTCCAGGGGCTATACCTTGGGCGCGTACATCTACAACAGTCCAACGGGCCTGTTGTCTCCAGACGTAGGAAAGAAGCAGTTTCACCATCTGACTCAGTCGCTCTTGTCGTTCAAGACAGGCCAGCCTGATGAAGACCTGCTCGAGGCGGTCGAGCGATGCAAGAGCTTCCTGTTCCGTCTTCAGCCTGAGGTCTTCGTCATCACGCGACTGGACATCCACTACCCAAGGCCTGGCGAATCCCCGGACGCGCGTGATCGCTTCGAGACTGCAGTAAAGCGTCTCGCCCACCTTCGCAGCAAAGCCAACCGTTTCGACAAGGTGCGGATCATCAATGTCGGTCCCCAAGAGTATCTACCTCTTGCCACCGCCTTGGAGGGCCACACTCTATCGCTAATGCAGTGGGAGGCTCAACCACAGTCAAGACTCATCCGTCAGGCAGGCGCCTCAGTGCTTGAATGGAATCCCATGCAGGAGGATTTCGCTGTGGCCATGCTGCGGCAACTCTCTACCCAAAGGTGAATGCTATGTTCTTGCACCGCTTCACATTCATTTGTGCCGAATCAATTATGTTGGCTTGCTTTGGACTCTTATCGGCCTACATGCTTAGAGAGTCCTCCGTATCCCTCGAAGCTCCATTCAACCTGGCGTTTCTGCCCGGCTACGGTGCGAGTGAAACAGCGGCGGCGATCATGATCGGTCTGGGAGTCTATTGGCTCCTCCAAATCACGACTTCGCCTCAGTCGGTGTTCTGGGTGATGGCAATTCCGGGACTCCTCGCTCAGGGACCTTCAATTATGGCCCATAACGTCTTGGACTGGTCCTACTTCGTCGTCGATGGAACATTGTTCTCTACTGACATGTCTACGTTCCGCACCGGCGCGCTCTTCTTGTTATCTCTCGTCATCTTGGTCTCGCTGCATAGAATCATAGAACTGAGGGACCTGCGGACTGTTCTCCAAAGCAGTCACGTCGACTCGTCTGATGTAGACCGGTTGATTTTGAGCAAGATATTGGCGCTGGGAGGAATAATAGTGTCTAGTCTGCTCCTAAGCGCAACAATCATTTACGTGGCGGGAGTCATCGGAGGAGGAGATCAGTTTTTCGGATTCTCTTCATGGACCACCTTGATTGTTGGAGGCGGGGCGATCGTGTTCGTCGGAGTCTTCCCTCTGCTCTGGGTCTTACATCATCGGGAGACTTAATCGCGTTGCAGATTCTCTCGGAAAGTGTTTGAAACGTCACGGCTTAGCAGCGGTCCCGTATCGGTACACTATCCGTTCTGAAATGGAGACAAGAAGACGTTCGCTACGACCATCACCTTACTTACTCACATAAGGTCCATCTCATTGGCCAAACGGCAGTGCCGTTCTCTTCCCATCAGGCCAGCAATTGACCCGCTCCAACGCTTCAAAGGTTTCTAGATAATGGGGATTTGGTTTCGCAGACTGCTGGTCATCCCACTGGGCATGGTGTTCATGCTGTTGCTAACGTTGACTTTGGTTTTGCTGCAGATCGAAGACACTTTACTGAATCCTGACCACTTGATTGAGGAGGCGCGAGAAGCGGGTGTGTATGAGTTTGTGATGGTAGACCTATTGGCCTCACTAGTTGATGAAGCCCGTGAGATCGACACCGTCACGATTTCAGATGAGTTGGACGAAAACCCTTTGACGCTGTTCAATTTGTCCACTGAGGAAATCACCGTATCGGCAAACAGGGCAATTTCACGGGAGTGGCTAGAGGGTGTTTTCGAAGAGTCGATTGTGCAGTTCAGTATGTACATGTCAGGCGAGAAGGAAGACCTTTTGGTGACCCCCAACGCGAGAATTCAAGGAGAACGGGCGATCCGCGAGGTACGGCGACTTCTCGATCAGGCCGATGCGTATGACATTCTTTACGCTAGAATCGTGGATCCCAGAGTTGAGGCCTTAATTGAGGGCATTGACTTCCCTCAGGGATTCGAACCACCTCCGGAACGAGTCATCGCTGGGCTGCGCCAAGTTGTGCCCCCGGATTGGGTACAGAGACAATTCGAGATCGCGCTGACCGACCTCACTCCATATCTGTTAGGAGAAAGGGACGAGTTTCGCATTGTGGTGCCGATGGGTGATCTCTCAGAGATAGCCTTATGGGAATTCAAGAAACTTCTCAGGGATATCGACACCTACGAATGGTTAGCTAAGGACGTAGTCTCAGCATCAGTTCAAGAAGCCTTGGAATTGGGCGCCGGACGCGCATTCCGTGTAGACGACGATCGATTAATTGAGGCCGTTGAAAGAGTCGTAACTTCGGAGTGGCTCCAGACTCAGGTCGAGAAAATGATAGACGATTCGGGCCCGTTCATCACGGGGACTGGTGAGTCCTTCAATATCCACGTTCCTCTTTCGGACCGTGCTGAATTGGCGTTGGGCGAAGTCTTGCTCATCTTGGAGGAAGAAGAGGAGATGGATTTGCCGTACAGGCTTTTTGTGGAGCCTAGACTGCTTGAGACTGTTGGAGACTCCTTGCATCTCCAGTTCGGAGTCTCGGTAACCGGAGAAGAAGTGGTGTCGGCCTTGCATGAGAACGCCCCGTCGTATTGGTTCAAGCAGCACGCGAACCGGTTGTTGCTTGATGCATCTCCCTACCTGATGGGCGAAGCAGACTACTTTGAGTCGCGCATAGCTCTTACTGCCAACAAAAGCACGGCGCACAGAGCCGTAACTGACCTGGTCCGAGAAAGGACTTCTGCTCTCATACACTCGTTGCCACAGTGCACTTCTCCTGAGGAAGCCGAAGAGGCACTTCTGACCAGGGGGTCCGACGAGCTTCCAAGTTGCATTGAATCGGATATCACCGCAAACCAAATGCTTATTCAAATGGGGCTCAATTCGTACGAAATCGTTACACGTGTGGTCATGAGCCGTCTGCCTGACAACGCAGTCTTTGATGAGCGTCAGCTACGCCGGTACTTGAGCCAAGCCGGTTTCAAGGGGACCCTAGACCTCCATGTTATAAGCTATTTCACACGTGATACCTCAGAGACCGTTCCTGACCTCGTACTGGATGGGACATTCGAACCATCGGAACTCGGCAAGACGGGCATGCTGGCGCCGGACGATCGTGCTAATCAAAACCTAGTTGCGCTTGACCAGACAAGAGACTTGCTGAGGAATGGATGGACCTACTCCGACGCTAATTTACTCAGAGACCTTGAAGAACGAGGAACCGACTCGGTTCGTAGGCTCGACGAAGTTAGAGAGATCATGGCCGAAGGCTGGAGTTTCACCGAGGCGGACTTGCACCAATTGCTCCGGCGAGAGGGAGGTGGGTTAAGTGAGCTCGGCGGCAACACTGATCCCGTCAAGAGATTGGACGACATTCGCGCCTTCCTGTCCGAAGATTGGACCTATACGCAGGAAGATTTTCGCGAGTATCTCGCTCAGAACCTACCCTCCGGAGGCTTGAGTACTTTCGATGCCGTCCGTTCGATTCTCAAGCTCATGCGATTTTCGGCATTGGTCGTGTGGATTCCCTTGGCGCTGCTACTTCTGAGTATAGGATATCTAGGTGGCAGGGTCTGGAGCACAAGGATATCTTGGGCAATGGTGATTCTGCTCATATCTTCGGGCTTGGTCTATCTGGCTTTCAACTCTGATTACGGCAATTTTGCTAAGTCAGGTCCCCTCTATGAATCTGTGGGGATTTCTGATTTTTCGCAGTTCAGAGAGAACCTCATCGACATGGATGGTGGGCCAAGTGATTTCACCAACAGCTACCGGATGGCCGCCGACAAGCTGATCGATATGTCTGAACCGACTATCGACCAGATGGCGGAAGGTATCGCGGCATACAGCAGGAATCTCGTACTCTTCGCCGTTGTGGGCCTCGTGGTCTCCATACTCCTGCCGGCAATTGCCGCCACAACGGCCTCCATTTTGAGAAACAGGGGTACCGGCTTGTTGAAAAAGTGGGGTACAGGCCGCTCTGGTACATCTTCGCCCCGCCAATGACATACCAGACCTGGCAGGGGCCTTGCAGACTCTGACAGTGCTGCACACGGACAATTGGTAAGTGACAACCACACGAGACGGCGTGTCCGCGCTGACGGGCGAGGGTGTAGAGCTAGAAGTGCCCGAGAACTTGCAGGCCGACCTACGCAAGCGCGCCGAACAGGAAGGCGTGCCGGTGAGCACGTCCGCGTTTGTGTGTTTCTCGCATGACCTCGTGATCCGCGAGACAGATTCCTGTGTGAACGTGCCAAGGCGCGATGTCGTCAGCCGTGCGGCCGCCGCAGCGGCCACAGCCAAGGCCGACCCTTGGGAAGAGGGCGGGACGTAGTTGGGAGCTCTCAATCACTTATGCGCCAAGATGCGTGACGTGTTGCAGGATAAGCAGCAGCAGTCCAAAATGGCCAGACTACGCGGCGGGCGTTGGCGTGACGACCTGAAGCATAGCGCCTTCAAGGTGCCCAGATCGTAATCGAACTGGAACCCGCGAGCCTTAGTCGTGAGGTGTAGTTGAGAGTGGGAAAAGATGTGTGTAGACAGACCAAATAGCGCAATATTATATGAGAGGGGATTGGAGTTACCCCCATCTGAGTCTAGATTCCTATGGGGTACCCTTTGGGTGGCCAGACGACACGGCGGGCGGCGGCGTGACGACCTGAAGGATAGCGCCTACAAGATGCCCCAGATTGTGATCGAGCAGGTGCCCGCGAGCTTCAGGCGCGTGGGGTAGTCCCGGTGGGTTAGACGGGGGCTGGTTTTGAGAGAGATATATCGCCATTCGCCACGGGCTCTACCAGACTCGCTGAGGCGTGAGCCTCTCTCAGGCAAGGGCCGTCCCTCGTGCCTCCCCACCGTTTGATCTGTCACCTCCCTCTTTATGGACTGATAGAGACCACGCGTCCCCTGCGGGGGACTGGTTTCGCGTGTGAAGAGGCAATTTCTCGACTTCCAGGTCCACTTTTGGTCTGGGCGCCGCTGTAGTCTTTTTCTACTGGGACGTCGCCGCGCTGGTCTATCTCCCCATTTCCACGCAACGGCGGCCCAATCGAAGACCTAGAGCGCAGGGCCAGTGGCCCGGCATATCGCCGCTTCGAACACGCGACATGAAAGATACGACCGAAAAGAATGAACAGAACGGACGGCGGAAGCCCCGCAGCGACGCCTTTGAGATAGGCGAAATCAGAGTCTTTTCCAGGTCAGGACCCGACGCCCGGGACCGTTTGCGCCATATCACGACTCTGATGATCAAGCATGCCGCCAGGGACAGGCAGGCTGCGAACGGCGGGAACACTCCCCCGAGCGACCCGCAAGCTGATGACACCAGCGAGGTGGAGGAAAGATGAAGCCCGAACCATCTCTTACCGTCATCAGCCTGGGCTGGGACAGCCAGTCCTCCGTCATGACGCTCATGGCAAACGAGGGGGAGTTTGGACGCCTCCCCAACTGCGCCATCTTCGCCCGCGTCTCGGACAAGAGCCAGGACGGCGAGGACAAGACCTCTATCGCCGAGCAGGCAGGCGAGATGGAAGCCTACTGCGAGAACAAGGGGCTGACCATCACAGCCCGCTACCACGAGGTGGGCCGGGGCTGGTCCAAGAAGCGCCCAGAGTTTCAGCGAATGTTGGCCGACGCCAAACGCGGACGTTTCGACACCATCGTGTGCTGGAAGTCCGACCGCCTCAGCCGGGGAATGTACCCCGCCGCCGCCCTCATGGAGGTAGTCGAGGCGCACCAGATTCGGCTGGAAGCCGTCATGGACGCCATCGACATGAAGACCTTTGGACTCATGGCCGCCATCGGCAAGATAGAGCTGGACAACTTCAGGGAACGGTCCACTTTGGGCAAGCGGGGGACCGCCAAGCAGGGAAGGGTGCCCAACGGCGGCATCCCCTACGGATTCCGGATCGGAGAGGAAGGCAGATTTGAGGTGATTGAGGAACAGGCGGAGGTCGTCCGCCGCATCTTCCGCATGTACGTCGATGAGAGGATGGGGTCCTACTCGATTGCAGTGCGGCTGACCGACGAGGGGGTCCCCGCGCAAACTGGCAATAAGCTATGGCTTCAGTCTCGCGTGCTCCACATTATGGGGACCGCCACCTAAACGGGCACGTGGATCTACGAAAAGTATGGGAACTATATACTTGACTCCCACGTGATGCAAGCCTAATCACGCGCAATCTCCTTAAGTCGTGCGACTAGGTACTCCTGGGGTCTATCGCCTTTCAGGGAGTTGCAAGCCCCACACAAGAGTTGCAGATTCTCAATGTGGTCCGTACCCCCGCGTGATTGAGGCACGATGTGGTCTATCGTGAAGTTGCGGAACGGGAACATTATCTCGCAACCGGCGCACAATCCTTCTTGCTTGCCAAATAAGGTGTGCTTCTGAGTCCGATAGGAAGGAACCTGTCCGAGGTCGGTACGCTGGGGAACGTCGTCTCGATAGGTGGTCTGTAGACCAAATAGCCCCAGGTCATTGCGTAGCCTCAGCTCTACCAAGTCCTTAGCCT
This sequence comes from Dehalococcoidia bacterium, assembly GCA_963662435.1. Classification (GTDB taxonomy): domain Bacteria; phylum Chloroflexota; class Dehalococcoidia; order Lucifugimonadales; family VXLM01; genus VXLM01. The sequence continues at coordinate 2,159,198 of OY759598.1, forward strand.
TGGGTGACAGATCAATACCCGCCCACTGCCTTTCCAGCTTCTCGGCGGCTACAAGGGCCGTAGCGCATCCACAGAACGGATCAAGCACCACGTCGCCAGGGTTGCTGGATGCCTTGATGATCCGCTCAAGCAGGGCAAGCGGTTTCTGCGTGGGATAGCCCACCCACTCACTGCTCTTATTGTAATTCGTGAATCCGGTCGGCTCTAAGACTAAGCTCTGTGGCGGATTACCACGGTCAGCAGCGGCATAGCGCTTCAGTCCAGGCCAGACGCCCGTTGTCGGATGGTGTATCAGCCCTGCTGCATCCAGCGCGTCAAGACGCTCATGGACACCCTCGATGCTCCGGTAGCCGGGAATGAAGTGTTCCTCGATGTACTGGGCATAGACCCCTGTCTTTGGCGGAGACCAGCACCGCCCCCTGGAATACACGTCGTAACCCTTCCACGGGGTTGTGCTTGGCAACCCTGGGGCAGTGCCGTGAAGGGGGCCGGTAAGGTTCTCCGACCTGACTGAGCCCCTTCCGTCGGCTTGAGGATACGCCTTCTTGAGCTCTTCGGCAGACTTCGGCGTAGCAATGTCAGATCCGTTCCAAGTCCACTGGGCGCTCTTGGCGTAGTACAGGATGTGGTCGATATTCCGGCCAAATCGCTTTGGGTCATTATGAGCGGTTGACCTTCTCCAAATGATGTGATTGCGGAACTGGTTCGCTCCGAACACCGAGTCCATCAGCAACTTGAGGTAGTGACTGGCCGTATCGTCGCAATGAAGGTAGATACTCCCGGTGTCTTTCAGCACGCGGTGCAACTCCAGTAGCCGCACGGCCATCATGATCAAGTAGGACTTCATGCCCTTACCGTGAGCCGGACGCGCAGCGTCGATGATGCCGTACAACGCCGGGTGTGACTCGGCAATCATGCCATGCCAAGCGTCGTCCACGTCGCTCAGTGTCCACGTGTCCTTGAAGGCCGCTCCCGCAGCTGCGCTCCCGACGGGCGCCGAATAGTCCTGATTGCTGTTGAAGGGCGGGTCGAGGTAGATAAGGTCTACCGTCTCGGAATTCATGCCGCGAAGGATATCGAGATTGTCGCCCGTCCAAAGCGTTCGGTTGACGAAGTTGGGTGTTGCCATGCTACTTGCCCTCAGTCTCCGGCATCGAGAACTGAGAGCCAGTCTTCGGATAGGCACGGTCAAGGGCGCGCTTGAAGGACTCCCAGCTACCCGCTGCCCGCATGAGCGCGGTGACTCCCTCGATATGCTGCAAGAGCTTCGGGTGTCCGAACTCAGGCGTGAACCACTGGTGATGCCTGTTCTTTCTCCATCCTTGCGGCATCACGGGGTTGCGCTCCCGAAGTTCGGCAAGCACACCCGGCGCGATGCGGTCATAGACAAGGTCGTTCGTGTAGTGGCCTATGACTCGGGGACGTTTCACGCCTGCTGCACTACCCCAACCCCTGAGCCGAAATATCTGCTCATAGAAGCTGAAGTCAAACGTCTTTGTCCACGGGTGTAGCTCCTCATCAAGGAACGCCTCGAGGATTTTGGCAAGGGCGCGTTCCTCGCGGATGCGCTGATACCCCGTTGCTTCATCGACCAAGCCGATAATGCCGACACGAGCGAGACCACGGACGAGAACCTCGCACCTCTTAGCGATATGGAGTTGGTTGGGGTGTAAGTCGCCTGCTTCTCTCGCAGCGAGAATCGCATCACAGAGATCGGTGAGTAAAGTTGCGGGATAGCCATATGCTGTACGACCGCCGTGTGGAGGAGTGAACTCAATAGGAGTATACGTGCGCGCGAGAGTTTCCCCTGTAACATGCGGCGCAAGGGCGTTACTCCGCGTGAAAATAGCCAATTGGGGCGCGCCGTCCTTCCTATTTACGACACCTCCTACAGACATCCCCAAAGAACCCAAAAACCCTCGTTGGCTCAGTACCCGCGTTTCGTCCTCCAAGACGTAGCAGGGTATCTCGATGTCCCCGATGACAAGGGGACTGCCCGGCTCCCCAGCTATGACCTTGAGGGGCTGCTTTGCGGTCGTCCCGTGTGCCAGTACCTTGTCTGTGATTGCGTCCAGTGCGGCCTTGTTCATGCTGTCAACTCCTCATAGGTGATGCGCGCGCCGAACGCGCTTTCGATGAACGCCGCGAGACGGTCTAGGGTGTGATACTGAACATTCCCCTCGTTCAGTCGGAATGTCGCTTCATTCACGTAGCGTTCCAGGTGTTTGACGCTCACATGGTGCCAAGTCCCATAGATGCTCCTCTTGAGAACTGCCCACATGGACTCTGCAGAGTTGATATGAATGTCACCCGCTCCGACGTACTCTTTCGCGCCGTGGTTGACCGTCCCTCGTGAGTAGTCGTGCAGGTTGTTGTATCCACGATGCTCGTCCGTGTAGACCGTCGAGCCCGCCTCTACGTGTTGCTCGATAGTCGCTCGGAGCGTCTCGCTGTCGGTCCCTGTAATCGGTTGAGCCTTCGACCTTCCACCACGCTGTCTCATTCCGAGCACGGTCGCCTTGCCAACCGGCCCGCGTCCGTTGTGGCGTTTCTTGGACTCATGCTTGTTGGACTCCTTGCCGCCGATGTACGTCTCGTCCACTTCGACGATACCGCTCAGCGTGTCATCATCGTCGCCAACAGCTTCACGGAGACGACCCAGCATGAACCACGCAGTCTTTTGCGTCACACCGATCTCCTTTGAGAGCTGGAGCGACGAAATACCCTTGCGAGCCGTCACCACTAGATACATGGTGTAGACCCACTTGTTCAATGGGACGTGGGAACGCTCGAAGATCGTGCCAGTGCGGACGGTGAACTCACCGGCGCAGTCGTGGCAACGGTAATAGCCGATTCGCTTGCCAGTCCGCGCGGTGATCTTCTCAAACGCCCCGCATAGCGGGCAGGTAGGGGAACCGTGCCAACGCCGCTCCTCAAGGTAGAGACGGGCGGCCTCGGCATCGGGTATCATGTCGAGGAATTCAAAGGTGCTGATAGTCGTCTCGCCGTGTGCCATGTCTCAATCTCCTTATGGGGAGATTGTATCACGCCATCACGTGGGAGTCAAGTATATAATTCCCAAAAGTATCGTCACGTCTCCACTGAGGATGGAATGAAGGTCTTCGACCAGCCCAAGGACACCTGGATTGAGATCCCTGTCCCGCAAATCATCGACGATGAGACCTGGATACGGGCACAGAAGTTGAAGAAGCAGCGAGGCAGCAAGGCCAAGATGAATACCAAGGTGCTCTACCTGTTGCCGCACGTGCTGAAATGCGGCGAGTGCGGGCGCAATTTCCATGCGAAGGCGAGTTGGACAACCACCAGCGTTTGAAAAGACAAGGCTTACACCTACTACCTGTCGACTCCCCGTCGATACTACATGTGCAACGGGATGCAGAGTCTGCGCCTGCGCTGCAGGGAGAAGCCCTACATCCGGGCTGAGCAGTTGGAGTAGCCGATTTGGCGCGAGGTGAAGCAGGTACTCCAGAACCCCGATCTGATCGTCGCCGGTATCACCGACCTCGAATCTCAGGGGGGCGTCGGAATGGAGGAGGAGATCGCCCAGGCCGAGGGAGACCTGCGGAGTATCCAGATGGAAGAGGACCACGCCATCAGGCTGTTCGTGTCAGGAAAGATCACCGAGACCCAACTCGACCGCCAGCGTAGGTTCATCACCGAGAGGCTTGAGTGCGCCAAGGCAAAGCTGGACGATTACCGTGCTCAGGCAACGAGTGGAGCTGAGCAGCGGCGACTTATGGAAGAGGTTCTAGCCTGGGCGAGAGAGTTCGGCCAGGGCTTGGACGAGGTGACCCCCGAGGAGCATCAGGATTACCTCCAAGCGCTTGTCGAAGAGGTCGTGATCGACAGGGACAACAACGTGGACATCACCCTGGCTTTACCCATGGACGATGATTCTCCTGAGCCTGAATCCGTGTCGATTGGTTCACAAGAATCTTCACCGTGAGGTTCGTCTATATCTGTGAGTTGGATCTGTATCCAATCCTGTTAAGGGGCAAACCTGAACAGGAGCAATGCAAGGAGGCCATAACCTCAGTGCTTGGCCTGGTCGACAGTACTCTGCATCATCTATGACGAGGCATTTTAGACATTTAACTCAGAGGTGCCTACTGCCACGCACACGGCCATGGACTGATAGTTTGACTGACATGACTAGGTTCAGTAGCCTACCGGAGTTATAGGCAGAATGGGACATTACTTGAACCAAAGAACAGGTATGACAACTCGGAAGAAGATACTCTGGGAGAAAGCTGGCAGACATAGCCCATGTCATCCTTAGATTTGACCAACCACGTTGCACTTGTTACCGGTGGAAACCATGGCATTGGTGCCGCCACCGCACGAGTCTTGGCTGATAGCGGCGCTCGTGTGCTCGTTGGTTACTTGAGATTCTTGGAAGAGGATGATCCCGGCATAAGCGAGACATATCGAAGGAATCGGGCCTCCGATGCCGAACACGTCATCGCCCATATCCGCGAGAAGGGTGGGATGGCGACAGCCATCGAAGCCGATCTAGCCGATCCGCAGACGCCTCGCCGCCTATTCGATGTTGCTGAGGCTGAGCTCGGTCCGGTCGATATACTTGTCAACAACGCTTCCGGTTGGATAGCCGACACGTTTGCGACCGAAACCCAAGACAGGCACCGTCGGGTTATTCACCAAATGTCCGCAGAGACCTTCGACCACCAGTTTTCGGTGGATGCCCGTGGCACAGCCGCGATGATCGCCGAGTTTGCGAGACGCCACCTGGGTCGGGGTGCCACCTGGGGCCGGATAATCAGCCTGACATCGGGCGGTCCAACTGGATTCCCGGGAGAAGTTTCCTATGGGGCCGCCAAAGCCGCCCTCGAGAATTACACCATGTCGGCGGCATTCGAACTGGCTCACCTGGGCATCACAGCCAACGTGGTCTATCCACCGGTAACGGACACGGGTTGGGTAACTGAAGAAGTAAGACGGGACGTGCAAGAGAGCGCGGATCATTTTCACATTGTTGAACCGGATGAGGTCGCCAATGTGATCGCGTACTTGGCTTCAAACCATGCCTACCTCATTACAGGTAACCTGGTACGCCTACGCTGAGTCTGGTGTTGAGTTGCTCCTGAGCCCCCACCCCGCCCTACTCGAACGCCACGGGGTTGACGACGGTGAACTCGCGGTGGGCTAGGTGGCTGCGGACGAAGGTGACGTTCTCGTCCCACCACGCGCTGCCGTACATGGCGGCTTCCTTGCGCTCGATGTCCTCGGCGTCCTCGAAGGTGCGTATCCAGGTGAACTGCGTTCCCTCGTCGTTCACCCAGGCCGACTCGACGCCAATGCCCATGCTCCGGCACAGGGGGACGATGTCCTCGCGAAATACCTTTAGCCAGTCTTCCATCATGCCCTTGTTGATCGTGTAGGTCCGCAACTGAGCGATCATGTCCTTCTCCTTGTCGTAGAGAGTCACCGGTCAGGTGAGTGTCGCCGAAGTGTATCACGCCGTGTGGAGCATGGGAGTGGTACCATGTTGGCCGCGCGGAGGTCTCCCATCGAATGATCATCGACTCGCACGCATACTGTTTTGAGCCTGCAGACAGCCCCCGCGGCTACGCTTCCGGCGAGGAGCATCTCCGCTGGGTGCAGAAGGCGCAGGCGGGGCACCACCAGCCCGCGTTCCGCCTTCGTGATCGGGCAGAAGGCCCGTCCGACGTTCTCGATCCGAAAAAGGGAGACCTCGACGACCTGCCGGACGTGAATTTTCGCATCGACCGGGAGGCAGGTCGCGTCCTGTGGGACTACCGGGGTGAGACCTATACAAAACACTTCTACCCGCCCAATTTGCGCAACCTGGAGTTCACGCCGGACAGCCTCATCGGGGAGATGGACTACGCTGGCATAGACAAGGTCCTGCTCCACACAAACGCCATGCTGGGGCGGAGCAACGAGTACCAGGCAGAGTGCGTGGCACAGTACCCCGACCGCATCCTGTCGATGGCGCTGATCGACGAGCGGCAGATTCACACCGACGTAGACGCGGTGATTGACGGCGTCACGACGGCCATCCGGTACCTTGGCCTGCACGCGATCAAGTTCGGCTCAGCCGGGTACACCCTCAGCGACGAGCCATGGGATCGAGGACTATACGAAACATTCTGGGAGGCGGTCTCGACGCTTGGGGTGCCGGTCTTCCTCACGCTGAGCACCGGTCCCGCACGAGCCAGCGAGGCTCATCCCGACTCCTACGGACGGGAGAACTATATCGGCGAGCTCCGCATCTTAGCGCGGCTGATGGAGCGCTACCCCGACATGCTGTGCAGCATCACGCACGGCTTTCCCTGGCGCGTCTACATGGAGGGTGAACGCATAGTCCTACCCGATGAGATATGGGAACCGTTCGAGAACCCTAAACTGAGCCTGGAGGTTTGCTTCCCCGTCCGGATCGGTGACATCTACGACTATCCGTATCGCGAGGTGTGGCCGACGATGGAGGCAATGATCGAGCGAATAGGTCCGCGCCAGCTCATGTACGGCACGGACATGCCGTTCCAGAACCGCTTCTGCACGTACCGGCAGTCGAGGGACTGGCTCGAAGGCCACTTCGCCCCTGCGACCGGACTGAGTGACGACGACCTGGCGTTGATAGTGGGAGGGACGGCCGCCCGTGTGCTCGGAGCGGACTGTGGATAGCTCGAAGTTCTGGACTTCACTGGGTACTGAGGGCGGGCACGTTGAGATCGTGGAGTACAGTCCCCAATGGGCAGGCATCTTTGAGAGCGAGCGAACGGCTATCCTCGAAAGGTGCAGGCCTTGGGTGATGGAAGTCCATCACGTCGGGAGCACATCCGTGCCCGGGCTGGCGGCCAAGCCGATCTTGGATATCATGCCTGTCGTTGCCAACCCTAACGACGGCGAGAGCGCCGTAAGCCCGATGACAACGCTTGGCTATCAGTATAGAGGGGAGCACGAACTTCCAGGACGTTTCTACTTTGACAAGATCGTGGATGGTCGCACCGTTGTGCACTGCCACATGTACCCGCAAGACCATTCCGATGTAGGGAAGCTGGTTGCCTTCAGAGATCGACTCAGGACTAATCGGAGAACAGCCATGGAATACGAGCGTCTGAAGCGGGAGTTGGCGTTGAAGTATAGAGACGACCGTCCGACATACACCGACGCAAAAGGCGCTTTCATTAGAGAGATGAATGATCTGGCCCTCGCCAAGTCAAAAGACGGACAGGAGGTGGAATGATGATTATCGACTCACACGCCTACTGCTTCGAGGCGCTCGACAGCCCACGGGGGTACGCCTCCGGCGAGGTGCACTTGCGATGGGCGCAGGCGGCGAACGCCTCGCATCACCAGCCGGCCATGCGGATACCGGATGGCGAGATTGGCCCATCCGACGTGCTCGACCCGGCGGGTACTCACGACATTGACAACCTCCCCGACCTACGATTTCGCGTCAACAAGCCGAGGGGGCGAGTCGTCTGGAACTGGGAAGGCAGAGAATATACGAAATATTTCCTACCGCCGAACCTGAGTAACACGGAGTTCACGCCGTTCAGCCTGGACTCCGAGATGCACTATGCGGGCGTCGAGGGCGTCCTGCTGCACACCGACCCGGCCCTCGTGCGTGACAGCTCGTACCTGCAGGAGATCATCGAGCGCTTTCCCGCCAGGATGTTCGCGATGGCGCCGGTGGAGGAGTGGCGCATCATCGAGGAGACCGACGCCGTAATCGCGGAGACTATCCGGGCAATCGAGGAGCACGGGCTCCACGCCGTCAAGTTCATTCCGCCGCTGTGCTACAGGACGAGCGACGAGGCTTGGGACGACGGGCGGTATCGCCCGTTCTGGGAGGCCGTAACCGCGCTCCGCGTGCCCATCTTCTTCACGCTCGGCGCGGGCCCCGACGATCTCAAGGGCGTCCAGCGCACGCAGGCCCAGGAGCAGCGCGGCTACCTCGACGAGCATCGGACGCTCATGCGCTGGATGGAGCGATATCCTGACGCCGTCTGCAGTCTCACGCACGGTTTCCCCTGGCGGACCTTCCTGAATGACGACCAGGACGCCATCGAGTTGCCGGACGAGATCTGGGAGCCGTTCACCAACCCGAACGTCAGCATCGAGGTCTGCTTCCCTGTGCGGCTCGGCGATATTCTTGAGTATCCGTACCGGGAGGTCTGGCCGACGCTAGGGGCGATGCTGGAACGAATCGGGCCGGGCAACCTCATGTGGGGGACGGACATGCCCTTCCAGAACCGCTTCTGCACCTACCGGCAGTCGCGTCAGTGGATCGAGGGGCAGTTCACAGACTGGGCAGGGCTGAGCGACGACGACCTGTCCCTGATGATGGGCGAAACGGCCGCGAGGGTATTGGGGGTGGAATAGAGTCGGGCAGGAGGTAATCGTGGGAGTAAGGTTTCTTCCCGGAGTTCCCGCCGAGCAACTCGAGGCGATCTACGCTGCCGCGCCGGGCAACGAAATCGCCAGCGGGAAGTTCGACAGCCCGGAGTCGTCAGCGGCTCTCGCCGCCAACACCTTCGGGTTCTTCCTCAATCGACCCAGCATCTTTCCCCCGCTTCCAGGATGTGAGGATGTCGAATGGCCCGCGTCTTCTCTATTCGTAGAGAAGCAAGTCCGCTTCCCGTGGAGTGGTGGTCGGCATCCATGGCTCGACGCTCTCATCGTGACTCCGTCGGCACTTATTGGGGTGGAGTCCAAGCGGTTCGAGCCATTCAGAACGGCGACTGCGGTCTTTGCTAAGGCGTACTTTAGACCGGTTTGGGGCGATCGTATGAAGGGATATGAAAGGGTCAGGGACCAATTTAATGGAGGCGATAGGCCCTCAGTTGGTCTCGACAGAGCGCAGCTTGTCAAACACGCATTCGCTCTGCGGACGCAAGTCAGTTCCGGCGGTAGATTCGAAGGACTGAAGCCGGTCCTCTTCTACCTCTACGCGGAGCCGGACACTTGGCCTAGAAGCGGCAAGCCAATTGACGATGATGCCAAGGCCAACCACAGCGAGGAAATCGCCCATTTCGCGGCAAGTATCGAGGGAGACGAGGTTAGGTTCGTCACCTGTTCATATCGCGAATTGCTGAAGACGTGGCGGAAGGACGAAGGCCCGGAGATTCGGGAGCACGCGAAGGCCATAGTCCGCCGCTTCTCGCCCTAGGTAGCGCGTAAGAGACTCCCGTTCACCCCTGAGCCTGTCGAAGAGTGAAAGCCCCATTCATGGTTCGACAAGCTCACCACGAACGGTTGGGGCGACCTAATGGACACGCCAGATAACCGACACCCCGCCCCTACTTGAACTTTGGGATGACTTCGCGGCCGAAGAGGTCGATGGAGGTCATCACCTTTTCGTGGGGGATCATGTCGGTCTGCATGACCATGAGGACCTGGTCGGCCCCGGACTCCTCGTGGGCGCGAATGCCTGTCGCGCAGCTTTCGGGATCGCCCGCGATGATGATGCCGCGCTCAGCGAGGATGGAGGGCTCCAGCTGCTCCCATATGGCGCGAGCCGCGTCGTCGTCGGACTCGGAGGCGGCTCCAATCAGGTAGTTGTCGAACTCGCGCTGGAGGTGGTCGGGCAGACCGCCCCACGCTTCGATCAGGTTCTTGTACACGTCGCGCCGCCCCTGCACGTAGGGACGGTCGGGGCCGAAGAACGACCTGATGGCGTCGGCGCCCAGCTTCTGCGCCTCCACATTGTCCTCGCCGCAGTAGCCGATGGTGAAGTTGCCCCACTTGTCGTTGATGACGTCGCCGACGGGGTTGGCGCTCTTGACGTTCTTCCGATATTCCTTGATGTGCTCGGTGTAATTCTGAGGGGCCTCCGAGGAGAAGGCGAGGACTCCCAGCCCCTTCTCCGCCGCGATGGTGTAGGTCTCCGGCTGCATGGCGGCCACCCACATCGGGGGATGGGGCGACTGCTGAGGCTTTGGGTGGATTCGGCGCGGGGGAATGTTCCAGAATTTGCCCTCCCACTGGAACTCCTCCTTCTCGCGCCAGATGCCGCAGACCACGTCGAGCGCCTCGTCCCAGATGGCGCGGGTGTCGCGCGGGTCGACCTCGAAGCCCTGCTGCTCGTATGAGTTGCTCCGTCCCGTGCCGAAGTCGATGCGTCCGCCCGACACGTGGTCGGCCATGGCAACCTTCTCGGCGACGCGGATGGGGTGCTCGTGGGGCAGGACGACGACGCCGAAACCAAGGCGGATGCGCTTGGTGGCAGTCGCGAGGGCCCCGATAATTACCTCGGGCGCGGAGGAGCCGGAAAATGTTGTGAGGAAGTGGTGCTCGACGAACCAGACGTAGTCGAAGCCGACCTTGTCGGCCAGAACGCACTGCTCGATTGTCTCTTCGATCAGCGCCTTTTCGTCGACGACCCCATCGGGCGTGGGCCGCTGCATCTCGTAGATGATCCCAAAGTCCATCCCGTACACCCCTCGCACAAGTTGGTGCGCATCCTACGAGTCGGTGCAAGGGGTGTCAACCGCGACGCGCCGTGGGGGGTGGGAGGAGTCTATTCTCTTCGCGTCTCTTCGCGCGATGGGCAATCAAGTTCGCTGACAGTGCAACCGATTTGGGGCGCGGCAACGGCTGGATAACGCCTGGACCCCTTGAATTCCCCGACATTTCTGGACATTTTCAGACATCTCTTTCTCTGCAAGTACCTTTCCACAATACAGGTAAGGGTAGCTAGCTGGTGTGAGTTCGGTGTTTCTTCGCTCAGGCTCAAAGTCGCGTGCGCATTGAATAGCAAGTGATTCATGCTGGGAGCATTTGAACGGAAAGTGGTCGACCACGTGCAGAGTCGAGTCATCCCTGTTTCGGTAGAAGGCAGCCTTCCGTCCTCTCTTCTGCGCCGTCTCATCTGTTCTTCCAAGCTATGCCCAAGCATGGCTACATAAGTGTCGATGAGTCGGGCGACGCGGCATTCAAGCTCGATCCTGTTAGTGGTAAATTGCTCAGCAGCAGCTACTACGTCGCCGCCGCACTGCATCTGTGTGACGACGCCTTTCGGGGCATGAACGGAGGACGGGATGCAGCTAGATCGCTTCAATGGGAGGCGGCATAGCATCTTAGATTCCTCCCTGCAGCTCGGAGTGACTGTGGGTTGGTGGTCGGGATATTTCCTGAGGGTTTGTCACCCGAACCACGCCAAACGAAAATGATGGGCACCAGGGGCGGGTTTCAAACCCGCGCCTACGGAAATGACGATGGCATATTTTCGTGACAACGTCAGTTGGTTGTAGTGTGTCAGGGACATGGTCGCAGTATGCAATTTCAGGTAGGGCAGCTACAGCGAGACGACCTCCCTAGCCAATACCAGCGTACTTGTAACCGCGATGACGGCTACGACCGCTTGACGGAAGACCTTCTCATTCATCCGACCGGTGAGGCGCACGGAGAGCCAGTAGCCGATGGCGACCGCGGGGGCCGTTGCGGCAGTCAGGAGGAGACGGTCTGCGGTCATCAGCCCCTGGATGAAATAGCCGGCCAACGCGGTAACGTACATGACCATGAAGAAGAAGGCCATCGAGGCGCGCACGCCCTGACGCTCCATGCCGCGACCGAGGAAGAACAGGACGAGGAGAGGTCCTCCGATTGCGAGGCCGGTTACCAGGGCGGCAACGCCGAATCCCAGCACTGGCCCGGTGAACTTCGGTCTCGGAACTCGCCACTCGGTCTTAACGACTACCAGGGCCGTGATCGCGAGTACGAGAACACTTATGCCGATGCGAAGGGCGGATGCGTCCAGTTCGCTTAGTGCATAAACCCCGATGGGAGCTCCCAGCGCACCCGCGATGGCAGTCGGGGTGAGGTCGCGATAGGGGACGTGGTCGCGGGTCTCCACCAGCACGAGGCCGAACGCCAGGACGGCGACAGCGTTTACAACTATCACGACCGTCTGCGGATCGAGGTACAGCAGCATGATCGGCGTGGTCGTGAGACCGAAGCCGAATCCGATGGCGCCGATGGTAAAACCCGCAACCGTCAGCACGAGTGCTGAGACAGCGATCTCGATGAGGCCTAGCACGTGGGACCGGTCTTTTTTTTCGCGCCTCGAAAGACGATTGCTGGGCCTGTGAGTCCAGTCACGGTATCGCCTGACCGGCCATAACGCCCGTGCACCGCTCCTGGTCGACGGCCACCTGCCCGTTGACGATCACGAAGGGGATGCCGATGGGATACTGCTGGGGGTCGTCGTAGGTTGCGGTGTCTATGATGGTGTCGGCGTCGAAGACGACGACGTCGGCGAAGCAGCCGGATTCCAGACGGCCTCGTCCCGTGAGTCCGAACCGACGCGCGGCGTTGTCGGTCATGCGCTGCACCATAGATTCGAGTGACATGATCGGGAACTGGCGTTGCAACCGTCCGAGGAAGCGCGGGAACGTGCCCCATGCGCGGGGATGCGGATGGCCGCCGACGTGGATGGAGTCGCTGCCGACCATGTAGTCGGTGCGCGCTAACAGCTCGACGGCGTCGCGGCTCACCTGCCTCCAGTCGGTTATGTCGCCGGGGGGAACGCCCCAGAAGCCGACTTCGAGGTCGTTCTCCAGCAGAAGGTCGATGGTGACTTCGCCTAAACTCTTACCCCGGCGCTCCGCGAGCGTGGGGACAGTGAGTCCTTCAAGTTCCGGCGTGAGCGGCATGTGGGAGTACACGAACTCCCTGACTATCCTCGCGTCGCTTCCCTCGATGTGTTCGGCGATAACTGCACGCTCGTCCGCGTCCTTGAGCCGTTCGATGATCGCCGCTGGGCCACCGTTGTGGGCCTGAGAGGGCATATTGCTAAGTACGAACGAGCTGCCTGTCGGGTACGGGTAAAGTTCAAGGGTCAGGTCGACATCGTCTTTCGCCTCGTCGAACTGCTCCATCAATTCGGCCACCTGTCCAGCGTTGTTGACCGCCGTCCGGGTATGGGAGAAGTGGACCTTCACGCCGGAGCGCCGCCCTATCTCCAGCGCCTCCGGCACGCCGCCTCCGCCGAAGCCACGATCGGGATTCACGTTGCGTAGGTGGGTGGTGTACACGCCGTCGAACTCCGCGACGATCTTGCAGAGCTCGATCAGTTCCTCCGTGTCGCTCCACGCCTGCGGATGGTACGACATGCCGGTCGCGAGACCGACGGCGCCCTGCTCCATCCCTTCCCACACGAGACGCTTGGCGTGTTCGAGGCGGTCTCCGACCATCGGAACGTCGTACATTCCGCAGGCCTCCACGCGGAGTGCGCCGTGGGCAATGTTCGTCACGACGTTGATGGCGGTCTTGTGGTGATAGTTCGCCTTGAAGGCCGTGACGGAGCTCATGTCCAGGTCGTCGGGAGCCCTGCCGAGGATGCCGGAGAGATAGTGGTTGTACATCCGGTAGTTTTCCGGCGAGGCGGGCACGTAGGACAGCCCGTCCTGTCCGAGAATCTCGGTCGTGATCCCCTGTCGGAGTCCCTGCGGATGCTGCCCGTCGATCAAGAGGACAGCGTCTGAGTGGACGTGCGTATCGATGAAGCCGGGAGAGACGACATGTCCTGTCGCGTCGATGTAACGCCGCGCCTGCGCCTGCGAAAGGTCGCCGATGGCGTCGATCTTCTCGCCCACGATGCCGAGATCGGCCCGGTACCCCGGCTTTCCCGTGCCGTCTACTATGGTGCCGCCCGTTATGAGAACGTCGAACATTCCTTTGCCTCCGTTTGCTCCGTCAGGTTTTTGCGAATAGCTCGGCTGTTTTGTTTGGTTTCACTCCGCCAGCATGATGCGGAGGTCCCTCAACTGGTCCTCGTCGACGATGTCGGGAGCCTCGAAGAGGGGGTCGACTCCGGTCTGGGTCTTGGGGAAGGCGATGACCTCGCGGATGCTGTCGACATTCAGCAGAAGCATGATGAGACGCTCGATGCCCGCCGCGATGCCGCCGTGCGGGGGCGTGCCGTACTCGAATGCGTCGAGCAGCTGTTTAAATCGCGCCTCCGTGTCCTCCTCGCTGTAGCCGAGAAGGCTGAACACCTTGTTCTGCATATCCCTCTGATGGATTCGGATGCTTCCGCCCGCCGCCTCCATCCCGTTGCACACGAGGTCGTAGGAACGGGAGAGGGCAGCGCCGGGGTCGGAATCGAAGTCCTCGTGCCCGGCCTTCGGCGCCGTGAATGGATGGTGGGGGGAGTCCCACCTACCCTCGTCTTCGTTCCAATCGAAGAGCGGGAAGTCCACGACGAATGCGAATGCCAGGACGTTGGGGTCTGCAAGCTCGAGGCGTCGGGCCATCTCCCGTCGAAGGGAGTCGAGGGCGACGTTGGTCGACTTGGCGGGACCGGCGATGATGAGGAGAAGGTCTCCGGGACTCGCCCCGGTCTGTCGAGCCATTTCCTTCACCACGTCGAGAGAGAGGAATTTGGCGACGGGCGACTTGATGTGCTCATCGGTAAGGTCGTCGATTGAGGGCGCGGCGGCACTGAGAACGAGGTAGACCAGTCCCTGCGCACCGCTTCGCTTGGCGAACTCCACGAGGTCGTCGAGCTGTCGACGCGGCATGTCGGCAAGCCCGGGAGCCGCGAACCCCTTCACGATTCCACCGCCGGCAAGGACGGACTGGAACACGCGGAACTCGGACTCCTTGACCGTCTCTCCCAAGTCGGACATTTCGAGCCCGTAGCGAATGTCCGGGCGGTCGGAGGCGTAGCGTGACATGGCCTCGGCATAGGGAATGCGTGGGAATGGCTTCTGCAGGATTTGCCTATCGGGGACAAGCATCTCGAACATGGCAGTGTAGAGTTCCTCGATGAGATCGAGAATGTCGTCCTGGTCCACGAAGCTCATTTCGAGGTCGAGCTGCGTGAACTCCGGCTGCCTGTCGCCGCGAGGGTCCTCGTCGCGGAAGCACTTGGCTATCTGGAAGTACTTTTCCACACCCGCCGCCATGAGAAGCTGCTTGAGTTGCTGCGGCGATTGCGGTAAAGCGTAGAACTTGCCGGGATAGAGGCGGCTGGGAACGAGATAGTCTCTCGCGCCTTCGGGCGTGCTCTTGATGAGAATCGGCGTCTCAATGTCGAGGAAGCCGCGCTCGCTGAGGAAGTCGCGAATGAACTTGACTGCTCGATGGCGAAGCACCAGCATGTCGCGCATTTTCGGACGGCGCAGGTCGAGGTAGCGGTACTTGAGGCGCAGCAGTTCATCGACGTCGCTCTCCTCGTTGACGTAGAAGGGGGGAGTCTTGGACTCATTCAAGACCGCCATGCTCTCAACTGCGACCTCGATTTCGCCGGTGGGAAGGTTGGGGTTGATAGTCTCGTCCGAACGACGAGTCACGCGGCCCGATACTTGTATCACCCACTCGCTGCGCACCTGGCCCGCGAGGTCGTGCGGCTCCGGGTGAAGGTCGGGATTGAATACGGCCTGCACAATGCCTGAACGGTCACGAAGGTCGATGAAGATGAGATTGCCGTGGTCTCTCCGACGGTCAACCCATCCCGCGAGCTTGACCTCCTGTCCCTCATGCTCACTTCGCAGCTCTCCGCAGTCGATCGATTTGAACACGTTCCGCTCCTTTCCGTCACCGGCCAAGAATTATAGTTGAAGCCGGTATGCTCGTACAGCGCTAAAAAAAGAAAGCCCCGCCCCGATGGTCATCGGGGCGGGGCTTTCAACCAGTGTCGTGCAGTGGGCTATGCCACGACGCCGTTACCCCGCTTCTTATTGCTCAGATTGACGAATGTCTCCGTGCGGCGAACGCCGGCGATCGTTCCGACCTTGGTGCGCAGGAATACGCCGAGTTCTTCGGGCCCCGGCAGGGCGGCCCATGCGAACACGTCGAATGTGCCGGTTGTGATCGTTACCCAACCGATCTCCTTGAGCGCGATGAGATCATCGGCCACGCGGTCGATCTGGTCGGGATCGATCTGAACGCCAATCAATGCCCTGGACGCAAGGCCCATCTTCACGGGATCGGGGACGGCAACGACTTCGATGAAGTCTCCTTCGATAAGCCTGTTGAGCCGTCTTCGGACGGTGCCCTCGCTTACGCCAACCTGCCTGGCAACCCGCGCGTTCGAGGTTCGTCCGTCATTCTGGAGAATGTCGATTATGTTGATGTCTAGCTGATCCATTCGCGTGTGCAAATCCTCGTATGTAGGTGATGTAGGTATCGTTTAAACGGTATCGTTGCGCTACGAATTCTGTCAACAATTAATCATGGAAACCCACCTTGCCCTACGGCGCCGGCAAGCCCAATCGTCGATTTCCCGGCATGCATGGAATCACGAAAAAGACATGTTCGGCCGTACCTGCCGAGGCCTCTTGAGGGATCGAACTGCCCTCTCCGTCTCTTGCGACCCGAACCTTGACCGCCGACAACCGCAGGGCTACCATGCCTTTGGAATCGTTGGATATGAACAAGGGAGAGACCATTGAGGTTCTTCAGCTCAGAGCACCCTGCGAAATCGATCCTGGCTATGATGATTTGCGTCATCATGGTCGCTCAGACATTCGCCTGCGGGGGCGATGGCGATGACGGTGGAGGAAGTGGCGCCGGCGGGTCGGAAACGACAGGACAGGCGGCTCCCACTGGTGGCGGGGACAACCTGCAGATCCGGTCGCCATTCGACGATTACGGCAACGCGGTGGCGGTGGACGCTACCGGAAACGTCTACATTGCCGGTCACATCGAAGATGCTCTCCCGGGACAGGACTATCTTGGAGGGAAGGACGCCTTCCTGCAGAAGCTGGACGGGTCGCTCGCAGAGATCTGGACACGGCAGTTCGGCACGGAGGACAACGACAACGTTGTCACCGTAGCGGTCGACGGCGTGGGGAATGTCTATCTCGCGGGCAGCACGATCGGCGAGTTCAGCGGGTACACCTCCGAGTATTTCGGCAGCGACGCTTTCGTACGGGCATACGACGCCGACGGGACGGAGAGCTGGACTACGCAGTTCGGTACGCAATTGGGCACCATCGCACAGTCCATTGCCGTGGACGGGTCCGGCAACGTGTACGTCGGGGGACACACGGAGGGCAGTCTTCCGGGATTCGAAAATGCCGGAGGCGCACCGCTGGGGCCGGTCACCGACTGGAATGACGCATTCCTGAGAAAGTACGGGGCTGACGGGACAGAGATATGGACTCAGCAGTTCGGCCACGAGCGCCACGACGAGATTCACGGCGTCGCGGTCGACGCTTCCGGCTCGGTCTATGTGGGGGGATATACCGATGGGGCCTTTGAGGGATTCTTCAACCCGGGTGGGCGAGACGCTTTCGTCAGGAAGTATGACCCGGAGGGCAACGTCGTTTGGACGACTCAATTCGGTAGCGGCTCGGCCGCGGGCGGTCAGCCGAACGACAAAGCGCTGGATATCGCGCTGGATTCCAGCGGCAACATCTACGTTGCGGGAAGCACCACCGGAGCGTTCGAGGGCGAAAGCAGCGGAGGCGGCAACGACGGGTTTGTGCGCAAGATGGACTCGAACGGACAGCATTCCTGGACTCGACAGTTCGGTGGCGAGGACGACGACACGGCCGACGCCATAGCGGTCGACGGCGGCGGCACGGCGTTCGTGGCGGGCAACACGGAGTCGTCCATCCCGGGAGCGGGCGGCCATGGCCAGCCGGACGGTTTCGCCAAGAGCTTTGATGCCAGCGGCGGGGACCGGTGGACTAAGGCGGTGGGGACCAAGCGCGTCGACGGCGCACGGGACGTGGCGCAGGGTTCCGGCGGCGTCTATGTTGTCGGCGGCACCGAGGGCGAAATAGGCCCCGGCGGCGCGGGTAAGGGCAACGAAATCGACAGCGACGTGTTCGTCCTCAGGCTGTCCAGGTAGGGACGACCGTACAGGCTACAACAGCCCTCGAAGACCGGGTACCCGGCTCATTGTCCACAGCTTTGCCATAGTCATCAGCTTTTGTCCGGTGCCCAAGCTCACCCGTTGTGAGAATACGTCATAGTCCGCGGCCTCGATCCGGTCGAGAATCGACGTATACACCCCTATGAGAACGGCTGTGCAAGCCCGCGCGTCCGGTTCAAGCAGGGGGACAAGTTTCCTCCCGGAGTCAAAGAACTCGCGTGCGCGTCGAACCTGGAAACGCATAAGTTCACGAAACGGCTCATTCACTACGCCATTCGTCAAGTAGTCCTCGCTGCATTCGAAGCGTAGCAATTCGTCTTGCGGGAGGTACACGCGGTCGCGCTCGGCGTCCTCCTTGATGTCGCGGAGGATGTTGGTCAACTGCATGGCAAGACCGAGGTCGACGGCGTACTTCTCGACCTCAGGGTGATCGTCGTGGCCGAATATCTCAATGCTCACAAGTCCGACCACCGAGGCGACCTTGTGGCAATACTCTCGGAGGTCGTCGAACGTCTCGTACCTTGTAATGTCGAGGTCCATCTCGACGCCTGCCACAATCTCGTCGAAGTGCTCCCACGGTATGCCGAAACGTACGGCAGCGTCGGCAAGGGCGGCGAACACCGGTTCATCGCTGCGGTTTTCGCGGGCCAGAGCAAGTGATTCGCGGACACCCCTGAAGCCCTCGAGGCGCCCCTCTCGCGACATAACATCGTCGGATATATCGTCACAGAGGCGGCAGAAGGCATAGGCGGCATAGATGGCGCGTCGCTTGAAGGCAGGGAGAGTCCTGAAGGCGTAGTAGAAGTTCTTCGCTTCGGCCTTCGTGATCCGCCGGCAAAGATCATAGGCGGCATCGAGATCGGGCTGAGTCGCCGTCATATGGACCTGCGCTCGCGCTGATGCTGGCCCCATCGTACCACATCCGGTGACGATTCAAGTCTCGGCTAGTTCTTCGAGATGCTCTAGGTAGCTCGATTTCTCGACGCCAAAGTAACGAGTATTTGGAAAGCCGTTGGCCAGATCGTCCCAAAAGGTGGTCTTGAGCACGTCCGGCGAGATTGGCATCTCCTGCATCTCGTCGCGGTGCACGAACTGTGCTTCCCTCATTTCGCGCGCCGAATCGAGCATCCCGCGTTCGAGGTCCCTGCCGGTTGAAACGCTGCCTGAAAAGGAGGTCGCCAGAAAGAATATCTCGCAGTGGCGATAGCCGGCATCCAGGAAATCACGGACGTAGGCGATGTCGCCAAGCTCCACCGACAGGCCCGTCTCCTCAAGCGTCTCGCGCCGCGCACATTCCTCCAGCGACTCATCGCCTTCTACCCCACCACCGGGGGGTACCCACCAAAAGAGTCCGTCATCCGGGTGGCTGGACTCTTCCTTCACGAGGAGAAGGGAATCGCCATGAACAATGATTGCGGCCGCCCTGATACGGTGCTTCAATTCTCGTTAACCTCATGCCTCGCCGCGAAGGTCGTGTGCAGGCTGCTGGACACGTTCCATTTCCAGGTAACGCGTCGTTGGGAAACCGTCAGCCAGATCGTCCCAAAACGTCGTCTTGAGTTCGTCCGGGGTGATGTTTATCCTCTGCATCTCGCTTCGCCGTACGAATCGCACATCGTCGATGGCATGGGCCGTCTCCAGGAGGCCGACTTCGGGATTCTCGCCGGTCACGACGCTGCCGGAGTGAGAGACGGCCAGAAAGAATATCTCGTAGTGGTGATATCCCGGCTCCACGAACTCGCGAATATACGCGATATTGCCAAGCTCTACCGAATGGCCCGTCTCCTCCAGCGTCTCGCGACGGGCGCACTCCCCCAGGGACTCTTCGCCCTCGACGCCCCCGCGTGGCGGCACCCACCACTCGTAGCCTTCCTCAGGGCCGTGGCCACGGTGCTTGACCAGCAGAATCGAGTCACCCTCGACCACGATGGCCGCCGCCCTGACGCGGTGTTTCACCCTCAATCCATCTCGTACTTCGCCGTGACGGTCGTGTGCAGACCGCCCCGCACGTTGTAGTCGAGGACGATGGACATCCGGGAGGGCCCGCACACCTCGACGAGGTCACGCAGGATGCGGTTGGCCGCGTGTTCCTGGACGATGCCGACGCCGGTGTAGGACATCAGGTAGTATTTCAAGGACTTCAGCTCGATACAAAGCTCGCCGGGGACGTACGTGATTTCGAGCGACCCGAAGTCCGGCAGGCCAGTCCAGGGACAGACGGCGGTGAACTCGTCCATGTCGATGACGACCACACTGTCCCCGCCCGCGTAGTCATAGTCGAAGGCCAGCAGGCAGGAAGGATCAATGACCGCCTCTGGCTTCATTTCGAACTGCCGGTCGAGGTCCTGGTACCGTTCTTGAAGGCTCTGGATGGTCGCCATGTGGCACCTCTCGTCGGGCATCGGATGTCTGCCATTATATCCACCCGACAAGCGCGACACAAAGCACGTAGGGTACTATGTGACACTCACTTCACAGTATCGAGAGACAAGACCTATGCGCAGAATCATAATCGACACCGATCCCGGGACGGACGACGTCCTGGCGATCATGATGGCCCTGAATTCCTTCGAACTGTCTGTCGAGGGCATCACCACTGTCGGCGGAAACGCGACACTTGCACAGACGACCGACAACGCTCTCAGGCTGATGGGGTATCTCGAAGGTGGGGGCAGCACGATGCCCATTGCGATTGGGGCTGACCGGCCGCTGCATGGATCGTACACGCATGCGTACCACTTTCACGGTTCCGATGGACTCGGCGTCAGTCTGCCCGACTCAACGCTGGAGCCGGTCCGCGAGGACGCAGTCGAATTCCTGCGCGACAAAATCTCCGAGTCTCCGGGCGAACTCTCCATCATTGCGATCGGCCCGCTCAGTAACGTCGCGTCTGCGCTGGACAGTCGACCGGACATTGCAGACGCGATACCGGAGATCATCATTATGGGCGGAGCCGTCGGCGTGCCGGGCAACATCACGCCTCACGCCGAGTTCAATATCCATGAGGACCCCTGGGCCGCCAACGTCGTTTTCGAGTCGGGAGTGCCCGTCACGCTGGTGGGGCTCGATGTCACGCACGAGACCTTTATGCATCGGAACGGAGGTCCGCGCTGGTTCGAGGGCTCTTCCAAGCAAGCTCAACTGGGCAATAGGATCCTCACGAATCGATTCCAGGAGCTTGACGTCACGGATGAGTTCCACCTGCACGATCCGCTCGCTGTTGCGGCGGCAATCGAGCCGGATATCCTGTCGTATCAACAAGCGATGGTATCGGTGGTGACGGACGGGGAGGAGCGTGGACGCACCATCGCAAGCTACGGAGACGGGACGGTACGGGTTGCGGTTGGGGTCGATGTGGGACGGGCCGTCGAGATGGTCCGGAACCTAGTTTCCAAGTGATGGCATCTGGTTGTTATCACGTCATGGGTGACGGGGCGAAGTATCCTTAAGTGCCATGTAGACTAGCGTCCGTCATTCAGACAGATCTTTGGGGAGACACACATGGAGAAGCGAAGGATTGGATTCGAAGACATCTACGCTGCCGGGCCGCACTACAGTCGCGGCGTTCGAGCGGGAAACATGCTGTTCCTTTCAGGCTGCACGGCAAACAGGTCCGCAGCTGAGAACGGCTCGCCGATGGAGCAGCTTCGTGTCGTGCTCGACAGGCTCACCCGGATGGTTGTGGCCGAGGGTGGCAAGCCGTCCGACATCGTAAAGCTGACAACTTTCGTCAACAATACCGACGACTGGTTCCCGTTCGACGGCGAGCAGGCCGACATCTACCACGAGTTCTTCGGCGACGACTACCCTACCAATACCATAGTCGGGGCGCGCTTTCCGGGCGCGAACGTACACATCGAGATAGACGCCGTGGCGGTCTTGGACTGACTGCCTCATCGAGAGGGTAAAGAAATTCCGTTCACCCTGAGCCGGTTGAAGGGTTCATACCTTTCAGGGTTCGACATGCTCAGGACGAACGGATCTTGGTCGCTAGTCCCAAATTCTCTACCTACTGGGCTTGCCCCGCATCCGCTCGATAAGCAGCTTGACCCCCTGCTCAATACGTCGCTTTCGTGTCGCGGGCGTCTTGGCTTCCTCGATGCGGTCGATGAACCGCTTGCGGTTGGGGACGGTCAGGGCTTGGAATGCTTCGAACGCTTCGCTGCCCTCAGGCATGGCATCCGCAAGGTCGGCGGGGACGGTTATCTCCCATTCCGCTTCGTCTCGCTCGATCTCGACATCGACGATGTCGCCCACGTCAACGCCGAGCTCACGCCAGATGTCGCTGTGGACGAAGAGACGGTGCAACCCTCCTCCACGCGGCGCGAGATTGGAGCGGAACAGCTCACCCCCTGCCCTGCCCTTGACCCGGATGTGGGTCTCCCCGCCGAGGGCCTCGGTGACCTCAGGGGGAACGTCGACGCAGCGGTTCACGCCGACGGAGTATAGCTCAGCTCGGAAGTGGTGAGTCGTCACCGGTCCCTCCTCGCCTGCGGTGTTAGACGTCCTGAAGGGTCTTGACGATTCCCTGACTTCTGAGTCCGTCGATCTCGGCAGTGGAATACCCGAACTCTCCGAGCACCTCCTCGGTGTGCTCGCCGAATAGCGGAGGTGGGCGACGGATGCTGCCGGGAGTCTCGGACAGCTTGACGGGAATGCCGACGTTGCGGATGGTGCCTGCGGTCGGGTGCTCGACCTCTACGACCATGTCACGCGCGATGACCTGCGGATCGGCGTAGACCTGGGCCATATCGTTTATGGGCCCGCTGGGGACGCCAGCTTCTCCGAGGACCGTGAGCCAGTGGGCGGTTGGCTTCGCTTTGAGAGTCTCGCCCAGGGTCGCTTCGAGAGCGGGCCGGTTCGCCATTCGCCCGGCGTTATTCAAGAAGCGGGGGTCCGAAATCAGTTCCTCCCGCCCAATGGCGCGACATATGTTCTCCCAGTTCCTCTGGTTCGCGCCGCCCACGGTGATATACCCGTCGCTGGTGGGAAGGGCCTGGTACGGGGCGGATATCTGGTGGGCCGAACCGTTTGGCCCCGGAGACCTGCCGGTGGTGAAGTATATTGCCGACTCCCACATGGTGTACGCGACCCCGGCCTCCATCAGTGACGAGTCCACGTGCTGACCTTCTCCGGTCTTGAGCCGGTTCACGTAGGCAGCCAGTATCCCGTAAGCCGTGAACAGCCCAGCGTTGAGATCGGTGATCGGGACGCTGACCTTCACGGGCGGTTGGCCCGGATGGCCCGTCACACTCATGATGCCGGAGTGTCCTTGCGCCATGAGATCGAACCCCGGCTTGTCCTTAAGGGGCCCAGTGCGGCCATATCCCGTGATGCTGGCATAGACTATAGCGGGGTTGACCTTGCGAACTTCGTCGTAGCCCAGCCCGAATCCCTCGAGACGTCCTGGCCGAAGGTTCTGCACGAAGATCTCCGCGTCCTTCGTCATACTGCGGACAATCTCGGCTCCCTCAGGCCGTTTCATGTCGATGACAACGCTGCGCTTGTTTCGTCCAATGTTGAGGAACGTCGCCGATTCGCCAGCCACGAAGGGGGGACCTGATCGGCGAACGTCGTCTCCTCCGTCCGGCTTCTCGATCTTGATGACGTCCGCGCCCATGTCCCCGAGGAGCATGGTGCAGAACGGCCCCGCCATGATCTGCGTAACGTCGATGAGTCGAACGCCGGAAAGTGGCTGCACGGCAGGTCTAACCTCTCACAGTGGAAGATGTATCCTCTTACCCGTCCTCGCGCTGATACCGACCGCCTCGGTGAACTCCATGTACCGGACACCCTGTGCGAAGGTGACCTGCTCGACCTGCCGGTTTTCGCGAATGGCCGCAACGAACTCGGCGGCGATGTCATGCACGATCTGACGCCTGCAATGAACCTCGATCTCGGTGAACTCGGTCTCCCCGCGCCGCGCGCCGAAGAGCCTCTCGGCGTAGCCGTCGGACTTCAGCGTTGCTTCAGTGCCGTGGTACCACACTCCCTCATCGGCCATGCCGGTGACCTGGCTGAATCGCATGTGGTAGGACGCTCCGACCGCCATCTCGCCGATGATGTCGACGTGATCCGGCACCGTCACGACGCGCTGTTCTCCGGTCGCGTCCCGACGCCAAGGAACGTTCACCTTGGCGTTCGCCAAAACCGTGGAGACAGGGCCCAAGATGCGATCGAACGACTCGCAGAGCATCCCAATCTCAAGAGTGTTGACCCCGCTCACCTCGCGATTGAGCCGCCAGAAGAACGGCGAGTCGCGGTCGATGAAATCGCTGCCGGACACCACTTCGATGAACAGTGGGTCGCCAAGCCACCCATCGGAGATGAGCCGTCTGATAGTCTCGAGGCCCGTGCTTAATCGAGAGGTCGGCACAAGTGCGGTCACGAGGCCGGGGTGACGCCTGGATGCGTCCAGCATCTCGCGCGCCTCCTGGGCGTTCATGGCCATGCGCGACTGGGAGAGGACGTGCTTGCCGGCCTCCAAAGCGGCGATGGTGACGGGCTTATGGAGGTAGGGCCACGTGCCGATAAAGACGGCATTGATCTCGTCGGAAGCGACGAGGTCCGGCCAGTGGTCATAGACTTTCGGAATGCCGCGACGGTCCGCCGCGCGCTGTGCGGACTCGCGAGTCCGGTTGGAAACGCTGATGACCTCCACGCCCTCGATGCTCTGGAATCGCGGGATGTGCGTCTCGACGGCGCTGTTGCCCGCTCCGACAACGCCGACTTTTATGGGTAGTTCCGACATGTATGCTCCTAGCCCGGTTTCCGTTTCCTATGTAGCGTCGGCCTCATCCGACCAGCGGTCGAAGTGCGTGACATCGGCGACCGGCCTGCGCCGGCTGCCCCCGAATCGCTCCTCCGGTGAGGGGTAGCCCAGCGGGATCAACGCCGCCGTCTGGACATTAGACGGGATGCTAAGTAGGTCTCTGATCTCGTCTTCGAACATCGAGTGTACGGTCGTCAGTGACGTGCCCAGCCCGAGTGCGCGCGCAGCCAGCAGGAGATTCTGGACGGCGGGGTATACGGAGGACCCGGTGAGGAGCGTACTCGGCCCGACTGCTCCCTCGTTCAAATACTCGTAGCACGCCAGGACCAATACGGGCGCCTCTCCCATGTGAAAGGCGAGATGGGTCACCGAGTCGTTGACCTTCTTTGACAGTCCCGGAATCGGCTCCTGGCCGATGCCGGCCTCTTCACACGCCAACCTGTAGTATTCGCCAATCCTCTCCTTGGTCGCGGAGTCGCGGATGACGATGAAGCGCCATGGCTGAGTGTTCCGACCGCTCGGAGCGCGGACGGCGGCCTCTAGGATGCGCTGGATAGCCTCGTCGGATACTGGTTCGTCCGTGAACCGACGGATGGCGCGCTGCGTATGTATCGCCTCGAACAGCGATATTTCCGGTGTCTCCATTGCGGCAACAAGGATACCACGTCACCACGTCGGACGATGTACAATCCCAACGGCAAATTGGCGTGGAGAACGGAGAGATCATGACGGTTCGCTTAAGGGGAACGGTGCTTGACGAACGGGGATATGGAGTCCCCTGGGTCTCCATATCGAATGGAGAGAACGTAGTCCGGGCTGATGGACGCGGTCGCTATGAAATCGAAGCCGAACCGGGCAATCACTCGTTCATCACCCTCTCCGTGCCGGACACGCATCGCGCAACCAATCCGTTCTATTTTCGCGTGCCGGAGACCGATGCTTCATTTGACTTCGAGCTGCGTTCAGCCACGGAGCGTCAGAACGAAACGTTTACCCTCGCACAGATAACCGACACTCACGTGCGTTCGGAGCCGTACTATCGTCCTCAGGGTGCCTGGCTGGGGCCCGAGACGGGGCCGCGGCTGACGGGCGACCTGCGACAACTGGAGCGGGAGTCGGCCCCTGACTTTGTGCTTGCGACTGGCGACCTCACCGATATCGGCACGATGGCTGAGCTTGAACTTTTCCGCGACTCCATAGCGCCAATCAAGACGCCGATACGCCCGGTGTATGGCGGGCACGACGGTCATGTCGAGTTGGAGGCGCAGGGTGGGAATCGCGACAAGTACGAGTACGTCGAGGGCGTCAGCTGCATCCAGAACTACCAAGGTGTGCTGGGACCGGTCTACTACAGCTTCGACTGGGGCGGTCGGCACTTCGTCGCCTTCTCGAAGGAGGACAGCTACTTCAACCAAGCCGACATCGCGCGCAAAGACCGCTGGCTGATCGAGGACCTATCAGCCCAGCCGGATGGGCGCGAGACCGTGCTGTACATGCACACTCCTCCTGCGGTCGAGTTCCTCGATTTGCTGGGTGGGTACAACGTCAAGCTTGTGCTGTTTGGGCACACGCATTGCGCCAAGGCATTTGAGTACAAGGGGATGGCAGTGGGCGGGCCGACGCCACTGTGCTTCGGCGGCTACGACGGGAACTCACGCGGCTACCGGCTCGTCCGATTCACGGAGGACGGCTTTAGATTCGACCTAGTGCAGCAGACTACGAAGGCCCACCGTAACGTGAACCCCACGAGAGTATTCATTGGAGATCAGGGTGAAGGACTGGACCTGCTTTGGAGTCACGCACTCCCGGGGCCGACGCACCGCGCCGCGCCGGTCCGGCATGGGGAGAAACTCCTGTACAGCGTGACTGACGACAACCTGCAGGGCCATGCGGGGGTCTACGCTGTGGACTCGAAGACCGGTCGGCGAGACTGGCATGTGGAGACCGACACGTCGGTGAAGAACACGGTCGCGGTGGGCGATGACGGCTTCGCCTTAGCGACATCGGTGGCGGGACGGGTGCATGGTATTGACGCAAGTTTGGGTGAACTGCTGTGGCAGCGGGACCTGCCACGTTATCCCGGACGTTGGATATACACTACTCCCGTCATTGCCGATGGCACCGTGTACACGGGAGGCAAGGCCGGGTATGGCGCTTACGATGTCACGACCGGCGAAGAGTATTGGTATACGACTCTGACCACCCCGGTTGGGTCCGGCGACCCCGTCGGCGACGGGTGGGGCTCTTTCCCTAGTCCGCTTGTGGTGGGAGGACTGCTAATCACGCATCTCTCCGGTCGGGGGATAGTCGCTCTTGACCGTGCAAACGGCGAGATCGCATGGGAGAACCCCCTGGGGATTACTCACTACTTTTCCAGTCCGGTTTTGGCGGACGGCCTGATCATCAGTGGGGTGGAGTTCGGGAAGCTGGCGGCACTCGAACCTGAGACGGGCGAGGTAGTGTGGGAGGGCGAGGTCATCGACGCGCAGTACCCGACGCATGTGCTGGTTGATGGAGACCGGATGTATGTGTCGACGAATCAGGGGCGGGTACGAAGTCTCGGCCTCAGTCCTCGCGAGGCGTTTTGGAGCGTTCAGGCCGGGAACGACCTGCTCGACATGAACCCCTTCCGGCGCGGAGTGAGGTCCATGTGGGCGGCCCCGGTGAGTTATCGCGACCTGCTAGTGGTGGGAGGGATCGACGGGCGACTCTACATGGTTGATACCGAGAGGGGCGCCGTTGTGTCACGCACCGAGTTTCCCGCGCCGATCAGCGCAGCTCCCGGCGTGGTCGATGGTCGGCTTGTGGTGGCGACGTGGGACGGACGGTTGTGGGCGTTTGGCGACGGGAACGCTTAGGAGTTGTGCAATAAACCGCTCGTAGTGAGCTTGCCGAACTATGGACTGTGTGTCCACCCTTCGACAGGCTCAGGGTGAACGGGGTGCTTCCAATTCTTCAATGCGCCCTGGAGGCCTCGAACTCGGCGATCCTGTCTTCGTGCTGCAGCGTCAGGCCGATGTCGTCGAGACCGTTCAGGAGCTTGTACTTGGCGAACTCGTCGATGTCGAAACCTTCGTTGATCTCTTCATCGTCGTCCCAGACTCGCTGGTTTTCCAAGTCGACGTGTAGACGATAGCCGGGGCTATTCTGAGCCTTCTGCATGACGGTACGAACGGTCGAGTCGGGGAAGGTGATGAGCAGAATGCCGTTCTGCAGGGAGTTAGTTGAGAATATGTCGGCGAAGCTGGGAGCGATTACGCAGCGGATGCCGTAGTCGAGGAGGGCCCATGGAGCGTGCTCACGGGACGACCCGGAGCCGAAATTCCTACCGGACACGAGGATCGTGGCGTTCTCGTACCCCGGCAGATTTAGCTCGAAGTCGGGATTGAGTGATCCGTCCTCGTCGAAGCGCCACTTGTAGAACAGGAATTGGCCGAATCCGGTCTTCTCGATGCGCTTGAGAAACTGGGCCGGAATGATTTGGTCAGTGTCGACGTCGACTCTGTCCATCGGGGCGACCACGCCGGTAAGTTGTTTGAAAGGCTGCATAGGAGACCTACTCTTTTTCCTCTTTCGTCAATCCAATTATGTGTGAATTGAATCAGTTAATCTCTCAGGGTGTACGGCGGACATACTCCACGTATGAGCGCTTCAAACTTCAACCGCCTCCCGGAGAATCCCAGCGCTGATAGTTTCCCTAAGGAACGACCTTGGCACGAGATCGATTGGTGTGTGGAGATAGTCGCTCAGGTTCCTCTGTAGGCTCGCTAGGTCGAGCAAACTGGGTGTACCGCGAAAGTCCACCAGCACGTCGAGGTCGCTATCTTCCCGCTCCTCACCTCGGACGTAGGAGCCGAACAGGGCCAGCGACGCCACGCCGTACTCGCGCTCCAACTCCGGCATGTGTTCTTGCAGGATGCGGGCGAATTCGGCTGCCTTTGGGGGCAGGTCGGTTGTAGCAGTGCTCAAGTTCCGTCTACTTCCTAGTCATATAAGTACAGCTTCCTGCAACATATGTCTTCCGCTTCTGTACTCCGACGCGCTACGTGTTGTGGTCAGGTCTACCTCCTTACCCACAAGCTGCGAGAGGTATTCTCCCAACGCGGTGAACGCGAGCATACCCATTGGTCGGCTAAGCTCCACCAGCACGTCGAGGTCACTGTCCTCACGTTCTTCACCTCGGACGTAGGAACCGAACAGGGCCAGCGACGCCACACCGTATTCTCGCTCCAACTCCGGCATGTGTTCTTGCAGGATTCGGGCGAACTCGGCTGCCTTTGGTGGCAGGTCGGCTGTAGCAGTACTCACTTTTGGCTTACTTCCAGTCACGGATATCGACGAAGTGGCCTGTTATGGCCGCGGCTGCCGCCATTGCGGGTGAGACGAGGTGCGTTCTGCCGCCGGGACCCTGACGTCCCTCGAAGTTGCGGTTGGATGTTGAGGCGCACCGCTCGCCTGCAGAGAGGATGTCGGGGTTCATGCCTAGGCACATGGAGCAGCCTGCCTCGCGCCAGTCGAATCCGGCGTCCGTGAAGACGGCGTCCAGGCCTTCGGCTTCGGCCTGCATTTTTACCGAGGTTGATCCGGGCACGACCATGGCGTAGACCGAGTCGCTCACCTTGCGGCCTCGAATGACATCAGCGGCGGCGCGCAGGTCGTCGAGTCGGGCGTTGGTACACGAGCCGAGGAAGACGCGGTCTACCGTTATGTCCTCGACGGGTGTGTCGGGCTCGAGGTCCATGTACTCCAAGGCACGCTCAGCCGCGGCGCGGTCATCGGCTTCGTCAAAGGAGTTTGGATCAGGCACGCGGGCCGTGATCGGGAGCACCATGCCGGGGTTTGTGCCCCACGACACCATCGGTTCCAACGAGCTTGCGTCGATCTCGACGAGTTCGTCGAACTTCGCTCCGTCGTCGGTTCCTAGCTTCGACCATGCTTCGACGGCCGCCTCGAATTCGTCTCCCTGCGGGGCGTTGAGGCGGCCTCGAAGGTACTCGAATGTGGTCTCGTCGGGGGCGATCATGCCTGCTCTCGCTCCGCCCTCGATGGACATGTTGCAGACGGTCATTCGGCCATCCATAGAGAGTGAGCGTACGGCCTCTCCGGTGTACTCAACGACGTGCCCCTGCCCGCCACCGATGCCGATCTGGCCGATGATGCCGAGAATGAGGTCCTTGGCAGTTACGCCGAAGGGTAGGTCGCCATTGACCCTGATTTCCATCGTTGGGGACTCGTTCTGACGGATCGTCTGCGTCGCCAGAACGTGCTCGACCTCGGAAGTTCCGATGCCGAAAGCCAGCGCTCCGAATGCGCCGTGCGTGGACGTGTGACTGTCGCCGCACACGATGATCTTGCCCGGTTGGGTCCATCCCTGCTCGGGGCCGATGATGTGGACGATACCCTGGTTCGGGCTAGCCATATCAAAGAGGTTAATGCCGAACTCCTCGCAGTTGCGCTTGAGTGCGTCGAGCTGCTGCTTGGCGATAGGGTCTCTGATCGGCAGGGTGACGCGGCCGGGGTCGGTCGGCGTATTGTGATCAACTACTGCGACGGTCAGGTCTGTGCGACGGACTCCCCTGCCCGCTTCCCGGAGACCATCGAATGCCTGAGGGGTGGTCACCTCGTGAATGAGATGGAGGTCTACGTACAGGATCGCGGGCTGCCCCTCTTCCTGGTGCACCACGTGCGAATCCCATATCTTCTGGTACATCGTTTTGGACATGTATCTGCTCACGTACGGCTGCTATTTTCACATAGCTTACGACATTTTCGCCGGCCAATGCATAGGGGTTTCAGGTGGGCAATTCCCACCTGCTCCAGAGAAGAGCACACTTGTCATCGACCGAGCGGGGCCGCTGGTAGTAGACGGTGAGGATGCTCCCATCGTCCAATTCCACACTCGAGGGATAACCGAGATCGGGATGGGGGCCATCGTCGCGGAGGATGTAGTCGAAACGCCACTTTTCTCCGTCGTCAAAGCTGAGCATGGCGCGTATCCCATAGGGCTGCTCGCGGTAGCCGTACGAAGCAATCAGGGCGCCGCTTGAGTGTCGGAGCAGGTGTGGCGGAGAACCGTGGAAGTCCATTACCTCCGCCTTGCTCCAAGTCTTCCCGCCATCACTGGAGAATGACTGACACATCTGGAAATCGGTCTGACCTGGCTGACGGTTGCCGTAGTCGTGATGGTTGGGGTCGTAGCGCACGAGGCCGAGCAGGCGTCCATCCTTCAACTCCAGGACGTGCGGTTCGTGGAAGCACTCGACATCGACTCCTTCCGGCAGGGGCACCGAGCCTTGAGGCGTCCATGAACGTCCTCCGTCGCTGCTGCGGATAAGGCCAATTGAACCGGCATTCATGACCTTGCCGATCTCATCGGATGCCACCGTTTTGCCGAGGTACACCAGGTCGCCGTTGGCGAGTCGATTCGGGCCGTGCGGCGAAGAGACGGAGACGCGGACGGGCTCGTCCCACGTAAGCCCCCCGTCATCGCTCGTCTTGACCCACGAGCCCCCGTAGCGTTCGGTTGCCTCGTCGGTCATGTTGCCAAGTCCCTGCTGCCAGCGTTCAGCGTCCCGTGGACTAAGGCTTAGCTCATACTCAGAGGGTGTCGCTCCTCGCGCATCGACGGAGAACCACGTTACGAGCAGTGACCTCCCGCCGAGGGAGACGATGCCGGAATCGCGGTCGTCGAGGGGAGAATCGTTTATGACCCGGGGACTCGTCCAAGTGCGACCATCGTCGGTGCTGGTGCAGATTACGGTCCGCCCGAATGGGCAGACGTGGTAGTTGCGCAATCCGGATGACGAGACGATGAGCGTGCCGTCATCCATGCGTGTGACGGTCGGCCAGCCGAAGTAGCCGAAGAACTCTCCGGCATAGTCGGCAACGACGCCGTGCTCGGCTTGGAGTATTCTGTTCGCCTGAATCAAGTCCATGAAGGAATGCTCCGTTTGTATGAAGTCGTTAGATTGCTATGGGCAGCGCCAAGCTATGACACCGTGCAGGAGGAAACTAGTATTGCTGGAAGAGACGGCCCCAGCCGGTCTTCATAGCGGCGCGGACTCGTCGGCGTCCGACGAACCGCATCCAGTAGGTGTTGTGATAGAGGTTGGACGCCACGAAAGACCACGGAGCGATGGGGGATCGGAGCAACACGTTCTCCAGGGGCTTAAGGGGCCCCCAGTAGATGAGTTTTTGCCCTTTGCTGGCCAGTGTGTTCTCGGTGCCTCCCATCTTCCAATCGACCTTGGAGACGTCCTCGCCGACGACCTCGATATCTCGCAACTCGCCAGCGCCGAGGCCCATCTCGTGGGCGAGCCTGATGAACTTGATGCTCATGGGATCGAAACCCATCATCTTGGCAGAGACAGCGTCCACGGCCACCTGATCGGCTCCGGCGAGAATGACGTTCTTTTCGTGCCACCTCATTGCGCGAGGTCCCGGGCCATCGCCCACGAAGGTGCCGTCGGTGACGGCGAAGATTCCAGGGTGTATCTCCTTCTGGATACTCAGGAGATCGACGAGAGTCTCGTGGATGACTGAGTGTGTCCAGTGTCTCTTGCGGTTCAGGAGTCCACCGAAGGCGTTCTTCATGGCGCCTGTGATGGTAGTGAAGACGTGCGTCTTCATCGTCGGAAGGTGGACGATGTTCTTGCCGAAGAACATCTCCGGAATTTGGAACCCCTCCGGATAGATCTCTTCGAGGGCGATCAGCTTGGTCTTGGGCGTGTAGTCGACCCACTTGACGGGCGGGAAGTCCAAGAAGACGCTTTCGAGGCCGTGCTTCCGCTCAACGCCACTGTGTCTGTTCTTCTGCGCCCCTTCGATGGGGTCGACGACGACAGTCCCGTTGTGCGCGGGTATGAGGTCGCCATAGCCGTCTTGCTTCAGGGCTTGGATTACGCCGTCAAGCTGCCACGGACTGGTGGAGCACGCAGGGTAGTAGTGCTGCCACGAGATGTTGATCTTGAGCAGCGTTGCGAGATCGCCCGGCAAGTGCGACTGGTAATCGGCGAGGCGCATCGCGCGGCCGATGTCGTCGATTACGGTCTCGGGCGACGTGTAGACGACCGCGACCTTCGGCTTGGCCGGTCCCGCAGCGCTCACGTGGCTATTCCAGGAAGTCGCGCAGCTTCTTCGAGCGGTTGGGCTGCCGCAACTTGCGGAGGGCCTTGGCCTCGATCTGGCGAATGCGCTCTCGGGTGACTCCGAAGTCGCGTCCCACCTCTTCCAGGGTGCGTCCGCGTCCGTCCTCGAGGCCGAACCGCAACTGCAGCACTCGGGCCTCGCGCTCGCTCAGCGTGTAGAGCACGTCGTCGACCTGTTCCTTCAGGAGTTGGTACGAGGCGGCCTCCGAGGGTGCGAGGGCGCTGCGGTCCTCGATGAAGTCTCCCAAGTGACTGTCTTCCTCTTCGCCGATGGGCGTTTCGAGGGAGACGGGTTCCTGGGAGATCTTGAGGATCTCGCGCACCTTTTCCGGGGTAATCTCCATGCCTGAACCGATTTCCTCGCTGCTCGGCTCGCGACCGTACTCCTGGACGAGCCGGCGGCTAACCCGGAGGAGCTTGTTGATGGTCTCGACCATGTGGACCGGTATGCGAATGGTGCGTGCCTGATCTGCGATTGCCCTGGTGATAGCCTGACGAATCCACCACGTTGCGTATGTGCTGAACTTGTAGCCCTTGCGGTAGTCGAACTTTTCGACTGCGCGGATGAGACCGATATTGCCTTCCTGAATGAGATCAAGCAGGGACATGCCTCGCCCGATGTACTTCTTGGCAACACTGACGACCAGCCGAAGATTTGCCTCGGCCAAATGGTTTTGAGCTGTCGTACCGTCAGCCTTAATGCGCGCGAAGAAACCGTTGAAGAGGATTTCGTGCGTGTCGAGATGACGCGTGAAATCGATCTCGTTCATCTGCTTCTTGACGTCGTCCAAGGTGGCCGAATCATCGAACTTCGTCATGATTTCCGGCGGAAGCAGGCGAGTGTCCAGCGAGAGCTCTTGTATTAGCTGCTTGGCCTCGTCCTGGGAGACGTTCATGGCATCTTCGGCGAAGATCATCAACTCTTCCGTGATGTCGCCGTCCAGGACGGCGCGGAAGTCCTGGTCTGTCACGATTTCCTTGAAGGTCAAGTCACTGGGGAGGCCGCCGTACTTGCTCAGCGCCGTTGCCAACTCCTGACCTTCAACGGCTCGGGACAACAGTTGGTTGACCACCTGCCATGAGCGAGGCGGACGGCCTTCGGGACTGGTGAGCTCTTCCTCGAGGCGTTCGATGTGCTTAGCAGCTTCCATCTGACGAGCGAGGTGTCGCTCATCGGCGGCCTTCAGCAAGCTGACGCGCCCGATCTCGCGGAGGTACATACGGACTGGGTCATCGATCATTTCGGATGACTCGATGCTCTCCTGCCACGCGGCCTGAGCCTCAGCTTCAGCTTCTTCGCGTTGCTCCGCCTCGACATCAGCGTCGGACGGCTCCGCCGAGCTATTGGAGGGAGTAGCCGCAGGGTTTATCAAGCTGCTTGAGTCATCGTCATCGACAACGCGTCTGCCTTCAGGAGCACCTTCTATGGGAAAAATCTGATCTGACGCTCCACCGGCCAAATCTCGAAGCAAGTCTCTGTCATCGTCACGTCGCTTGGGACGCTCTATATCCATGCAGTGACCTCCAGTCTCATGCAGTTACTCAAGTTGTTCACAAAAAAGTGGGGCAAGGTATTATACGACGTCATTGACCGTTCGGATTTTCACGGGCACCCACGAGGTAGCTTTCCTTCAGCTTGGAGTTGACGTTTACGATCGAGTCTTGGATGTCTTTTGGCAGGGGAGCCCCGGGTTCGTGGGACTCTAGAAGTTCCGCCTGACGTTCTCGCAAGTAGCGTTGCTCCAGTCGAGTAAGTGCTTGCCTCACAGCCCGGGGAGCCGTTTGGCGGTTCGTGGGCTTCAGATCGATCTCTCTAAGGTAATCAAAGTGATCGAGAAGAGTCTTGTCGAGGTGTTGTTGCAACTTATCTATTGTACCCGCAGAGAGCAGTTGAGTAAATAGCTCACGGTTCTCCGTCCTGCGGAATTCCTCGGGTGAATGGTGACCCACGTCCTTCCAGAGATCAGGCCAACGCATCAACGCCGAAAGCACGAACTCTTCGAGGGGCTCCCGCTCTGCGGCAGCGAGGGGAGATTCGGTCGTGTTTGGGGCTGGGACGTTGGTACGGGCACGTTCGGGCCTACGGGTACGTCCTGCCGGACGCATCTTTCCGATGCTCGCCTGGAGCTGCTCTCGCGTGACGTCAAGGGCATTAGCCAACTGACCGAAATAGCGGTCTTGATCGAAGGCGTTGCTCATCGATTGTATGATCGGCATGAGGGCCTCGACTGCCTGCATCTTCCCCTGGGACGAACTAACGTCGAACCTTCGCGCCAAGGCCGGAATGAGGTAGTCCATGTAGGGGACGGCTGATCGGACGATTTCGTCCCATTGGTTGGGAGACTCGCGGATGAGGTCATCCGGGTCACGGCCTTCGGGCATCTCAGCAATGAGGAGCTTTACCTCTTCTCGCTGGCCGAACCTGCGGCGGTCCATGGCACGCCACGACGCTTCCAAGCTCCTGACAGTCGCCTCCTGACCGGCAGTGTCGGCGTCGAGGGCAAGAATGACCGACTTGGAGAGCGAACGAACCAGGTAGACCTGCCGTTCCGTGAGGGCCGTTCCCATGGAGGCTACGACGTTCTTGCGGTCGTGCTGATGGGCGGCTATGACGTCCATGTACCCTTCGACGATTATGGCAGTCTCCTGCTCTCGAATGGCTGCTGTGGCCTTGTCGAGAGCGTAGAGAGTAGCCTGCTTGTCGAAGATCGGCGTAGCGACGGTGTTGATGTACTTGGGGTTGGAACCGTCCAGAGAACGTCCTCCGAATCCCGCGACTCTCCCTCGACGGTTGAGTATAGGGACCATGAGACGACCGAAAAAGAAGTCGCGGACGTTACCTTCGTCATCGCTTCGGAGGAGGCCTGCTTGAGCGGCATGGCCGAGATTGGCGTCAAGGGTCGACAGGTGGGTCTTCAGGCGGTCGCGGCCTCTTGGGCTGTACCCGAGTTGGAACTCTTCGATTGCCTTGCCGTCTATGCCACGGTCCTCGAGGTACTTGAGCGCTGCCCTACCCTCCGGCGACTTGAGCATCTCGTTGAAGAAGCGGGCCGCCTCCTGGTTTACGCGGAAGAGGGATTCTTCCAGGTCCACCTGTTCCTTGGGACGACTGGTGACCTCCACGCCCGCAGTCTCGGCGAGACGCCTGAGGGCCTCGCCGAACTCAACGCCCTCCTTGCGCATGACGAAGTTGAAGATGTCGCCGCCGGTCGCGCACGCGCCGAAGCATCGCCAAGTCTGGCGTTCAGGGCTTACCGTGAAGGATGGCGTCTTCTCCGTATGGAAGGGGCAAGGCGCCTTGTAGTTGCGGCCCGCTTTCTTCAGAGGGACGTGGTTGGACACCACCTCAACGATGTCGAGCTTGTCTCGTACTTCGTCGACTACGGACATGCCAGTTCCATTCTTTGCCGTCCAGGACGGCTCATATCAGGCGCCAGTTCCGGCTTCCTCAGACTCTACCTGTTTATATGCATAACGTGCCACCCGGTCGATGGGTTCACGGGCAGTCTCTACGTGGGTACCGATGTGATCGATCGTAGCCTGCAGATCTACGAGGCAGTCGGCAGCCGATTCCCAGCTATCAACATTGTCAACCAGGTAGTCGAGACGTTCTGAGAGAGTCTTGTGGGCTGCCCAGATGTCTCCGAGATCGGTGCACAGGGTGCCGAGGTCCTCATCGAACTCCTCCGGCAGGCCCATTTCCTTGAGGCGGATGACAATAGCGTGAGCCATGAGTGCGGTCCGTCTAGCGTGTGGGAGGTCGGGTGTGAGTTCGCTCATATTTGCGCCTTGTCTATGAATCGCCAACGTAGTGTGCCACGTACATCGTCCAAAGTTCGCGAATCTCCTCCAGAGTCTCCATCTGGGGCTCCGGCTGCATGCCGTTGACGTTCTCGAACACTCCCTTCCAGAGATCGTCGACCTCGCGCCGCCAGCGAGCGTATTCAACGCCGTGAGTATCCCGCTGCATGGCTTCGAGGTGCTCCTGGATGAGCTTCGTCTGGTTGCTAACGAGTCGAGTCAGTACGCGGTCGTTTGGGGTCATCCGACCCTTCTCATGGCGAAGACCTTGCCAATGCCGGGTTCTATGCGTTCCGCCATGCGGATGGCGTACTGATCAGTCATCCCTGCGATGTAGTCGACCACCGCCCACTCCTCGTCGCGATATTCGCCCGGTATTCTATCGCGATTGTCGTCGAAGTGCCGATACAGTAGGCGGACGATATTTCGGGCAGCATTTCCCTCCTCGCCACGATCTTCGGGTATGTATACCCGCTCGAACATGAACTCGCGCAGAATGTTGACGGAATCGCGCATCTCGTCGCTCATGCGGATGGTGGGCCGTGAGTCAAGACCGTTATCTCCTGAGGCAGCCCAAGAAGCGTCCACAATGTCGGTGACCATTGAGTTCATTCGCGTCGAGTGCCGGTCACCGAGCCGTGCCCTGACTTTCCTTGGTATATCGTCCGACCGCAGAACGTCGGCCCGAAAGGCATCGGCAAGATCATGGTTCAGGTAGGCGACTGCATCGGAGAGTCGAACGGTCTGCGCCTCCAAAGTCAGCTCATGGGGATCAGCGCCGCCCATCACGTCGCCGCGGGGCTTGGAGTGATTTGCGATGCCGTGCCGGACGTCCAATGTCAGGTTTAGCCCTCTGCCCTCCCGTTCGAGCTTTTCGACGATGCGAAGGCTCTGGGCCGCGTGGGTGAAACCGACAGGATGAAGGTCGTCGACCTCTTTCTCCCCAACGTGACCGAACGGGGTGTGGCCGAGGTCGTGGCCGAGGGCTATGGCCTCCGCCAAGTCCTCATTGAGGTTAAGAGCGCGGGCTATCGTACGGGCGATCTGCGAAACCTCAAGGGTGTGCGTCAGCCGGGTCACATAGTGATCGCCCGGAGGCGCAATGAAGACCTGCGTTTTGTGTTTCAGGCGCCGGAATGACTTGGAATGGAGGATTCGGTCGCGGTCGCGCTGGTACTCGGTACGGACATCCGAGGGACTTTCAGGAGTCGCGCGGCCGCTATCCTTCGAGCGGGAGGCGAATGGTGAAAGCGACTCTTCGCGCTGCTCCAACCGATGTCGAACGACGGATAGATTCACGAAACAGGGACGTCCTTGAATTCCGGGAGTAAAGACCGCTGTTACAGGTCGCCTTAAGGGCGCACTAGGATACCACAATGTCTTGCTTTCCGCCCTAGCGGAGTGCCTATCTATGGAGTACTATTCCACGACAACTCAAGCGCGCAATTGTCGAGAAATGGGAATGTCAATGGAGCTTTTCGATCTCACGGGGAAAGTCGCGGTCGTTACAGGTGGGAATGGGGGCATAGGCCTTGGAATCGCAAGGGGTCTGGCACAGGCGAACGCCGCAGTGGTCGTTGCGGCGAGGAATAAGAGCAAGACCGACGCGGCGGTTGAGGAGCTAAGGGAACTAGGATCGGACGCTCGTGGCATTTCGCTGGACGTAGCTGATGAAGGGTCGATAAAGGACGCCGTGGAAGAAACGGTAGAACGGTACGGGCGTCTTGATATCCTCGTGAACAACGCCGGGACTACGGTGCGGAATCGGCCTGAGAACTACGAGGCGGCTGACTGGGACCTCGTGCAGGACGTGAACCTCCGCGGGGCGTTCCTGTGCAGCCGCGAGGCGTATCCTCATTTGGTCAAGCAGGGGGGCGGGAAGATAATCAACATCGGCTCGATGACATCGATCTTCGGGCTCGACTGGGGGGCGCCGTACGCGGCCAGCAAGGGAGGAATCGTCCAGCTTTCGAAGAGCCTTGCCATCGCGTGGGCCAAGGACAATATCCAGGTCAATGCTATATTGCCGGGCTGGATCGAGACGGACCTGACGGCGCCTCTGCAGGAGAGTTTTCCGGAAAGGCATGCACAGATAACGTCGAGGATACCTGACGGTCGCTGGGGCGTCCCATCAGACTTCGCGGGCATCGCCGCATTTCTGGCGAGCGGTGCGTCGGACTACGTGACGGGAACGGCGATTCCGGTCGACGGCGGATACTCGGTGTACTAGGAGTGGGTGATGACATCTGAGCTCTTCTACTCCGACGCAACCGAGTTAGCGGAACGGATTCGGTCTAAGGACGTGTCGCCGGTGGAGGTTGTTCAAGCGCACCTGGACCGGAGCGAGTCCGTGAATCAAAAGATCAACGCCATAGTCGTTCCGAACGAGGCGGCTCTCGATCAGGCGCGCAACGCGGAACGAGCAGTGATGAGTGGCGAATCGCTTGGGCCACTGCATGGTGTTCCGTTCTCCGTGAAGGAGGTCTTTGATTCCGAGGGGATACGCAGCACGAGGGGCTCACTGCTGTATGCCGACCGAGTCCCTGACTATGACGCGACGGCGGTACGGAGGCTGAAGGAAGTGGGGGCAATCGTCATCGGGAAGACGAATTGTCCTGAGTTCGCACTGGCGGCGGAGACGGTGAACGACCTCTTCGGGAGGACGCTCAATCCGTGGAACCTCGACCGCACTTCGGGCGGTTCCAGCGGTGGCGAGGCGGCGGCGATATCGACGGGACTCTCGCCGCTGGGCATCGGGACCGATCTCGGAGGCTCGAACAGGCTGCCGTCCCACTACTGCAACATAGTTGGTTACAAGCCGACTCACGGCCTGATCCCTCAGACAGGCGCGTGGCCGGAGATCATGTCGCGCCGGATGCACGTCGGCCCCATCGCGCGTTCGGTGCGGGACATCGCCCTGTCGCTCGTCGTCATGAGCGGCCACGACCACATCGACCCGTACGCTCTCGGACGTGGCGTCGACGAGATGCCTTGGTTCGGAGCGTCGCTCCCGCCGCTTCGGGTCGGTATGATGACGGAAGGTCCTTTCGTGCCAGTCATGGGCGAAATCCAGGATGTCGTACGCAAGTCCGGTTCTGCGCTGGAATCGCTGGGCTGCATCGTGGAGGAGGTCGGATTCGACTGGCATGACCGGCTTCCCATTGATTTCACGATGGATTTGCTGATCGTGGAGGCAGACCACTATTTCAAGCCGTTCGTGGAAGGGAGGCAACACGAGCTGTCCGATTCGATTTCCGCACTTTTAAACCTACCCAAGCCGTCGATGGCCGACTATCTCGCCTCCTTCGACAAGCACGAATCGGTATCGCGAGACGTTACGGCGTTCTTCGCCGATCACGACTTGCTCTTGCTGCCGACATCGCCCGTCACGGCACCGCCGCACGACAGCGCGGTGCTGGACGTGGACGGGCGAAAGGCGGACGCCGGACACGCAGCCAACATTACTGCGACCTTCGGCATGACTGGGCACCCGGCAATCTCCGTGCCGTTCGGCATGTCGTCGGACGGTCTGCCGATTGGCATCCAGCTTGCGGCGGGACACTTGAATGACCGACTCCTGCTGCACGCGGCGAGTGCCCTGGAAGAGCTGTCGGACACGGCAACGGCCAAGCCGCCCATAGGCTGACAACCTCACCGGAATCACACGAGAGGAAGACATGAAAGAACGACGACTGCTTTTCTACAACGACGCAAGACACTCTTATATCTACTACTACGACCCGCCGTTCCGGCTTGAAGATGCTTGGAAGCCCGTAGACGAAGTTGTGGGGACGGGGGTCGACACGCTGGTGTACGGGTTCGGTGCTGGGCCGACGATGTTTCACAACACGAACGTCGGTGAACGCTGGGGCGACCACCTAGAGTCCTTCCCCTTGGTTGCTGGGTGGAGAGCGTACGAGAACATCAAGAGCCTCAATGAGCGTGGCCTCGATCCACTCAAGGTCTTGATCGACCGCGCGCACGAGAAGGGCGTCGAGTTCTTTGGGTCGCTGCGGCAGTCGCACCTGGCCGACCCGGCGGACCGGGACGACGAGGTCGGCTGGATGTTCAACTGGCAGTTTCGAATCGACCATCCCGAATGGTGCCTGAAGGGGCGGGGGAAATACGCCTTCGACTGGACTCATCCGGAGGTGCGAGCCGAGCGGTTCGCCATAATCGAGGAGACGGTCAACGAGTACGACGTGGACGGATTTGAGGTGGACTGGACGTTCTGGCCACACTTCTTCGAAGATGACGAGGCCGAGGCGAAAGCCCACATCCTGACGGAATACATGTCCGACGTTCGCAGGGCGGTCGATGCAGCGTCCACCAGAAAGGGTAAAAGCATAGCCTTAGGGGCACGCGTCCTCCCGACGCGTGAGGGCAATTTGGCAGCTGGGATGGACGTGAACACGTGGATCGAGCGGGGCTACCTGGACTTCGTGGTGCCGACTGTCTACCAGGACAGGCAAATCGACGCTGACCTGCCGTTTGAGTGGATCGTCGACGTCGCCCACGCGAACGGGTGCAAGGTGTATTCGACCCTGCATGACCAGGTCGGAAGCGACAGCGACAATCACGCGACGCTCGACCATTATCGCGCAGGAGCGGCGTCACACAGGTTGAAGGGGGCAGACGGGGTGTATCTGCCGTGGTTTAAGTGGCCTCACGGCTCAGAAGAGCGAGACCTCCTGGGCAAGATCGGCGATCCCAAGCTGCTGTCGCAGGGCACGAAACACTATGTCGTGCGGCGGGACTTCGACATTTCGTCTGAGCAATTGTACGGCGCTCAACTCCCAGCCAAGATCGAGGTTGGGCCGGGAGCCCCACCGACCAGCGTGGGTTTCTTCGTAGCCGACGAGTTTGATACGGAAACGCGGGCGACTCTCCGACTGACAATCTACGATCACACGATCCATGATGAAACGGTCGTGATGCTGAACGGGAAGGAGCTCACGGTATCGAACGCCTGGCGGACAACATACGGCTTCACGCATGTGGCGCTCGACTTTCCGCTGGAGTCGGGTGCGCTGGTGACCGGCAGAAACAACGTTTCGATATCCGTCCGATCGAGGCCTGAGAACCTCGGCACCGAGCTTCCGCGACTTGACGGGGTCGAGGTACGGGTCGAATACCCGGAACCGCAGGACTTCCTGTAGCGAGGGCTGAGCAGGGGCGACAAGGCGGACAAGTCATCTTACTGGCGAGAGTGCAGAGAAGGGAACACAAACGAATGAGCAAGCGACGACTGATCTTCTACGACGACGCCAGGCACTACCATTACTACGTGTACGAGCCTCCGATGAGCATGAGAGAAGCCACGGCGACCATCGATGCGGTGGCGGGTACGGGGGTCGATACGTTTTCCTGGGGCTTTGGTGTGGGCCCGACAGTCTTCCATGACTCCAAGCACGCCGACGTATTCGCAGCGCACCTGGACGTTATTGCCGACGTTGCAAGCTGGCGGGCGTACGAGAACACCATGCAGCTGATCAAGCAGGGCCATGATCCCCTGAACGTTATGATAGATCGCGCCCACGAGACCGGCATGGACTTCATCGGCAGTCTTCGATTAACCCACTCATCCGATCCTTCGGACGTAGACAACGCCCATAACTGGCAATTCAAGATTGACCACCCTGAATGGGTGCTCAAGGGCGAAGACTCGCCGGATCGCAAGAACGCATTCAACTGGGTTTACCCGGAGGTTCGAGCCGAGAGGTTCGCCATCGCGGAGGAAACGATAACCCGATACGACGTGGACGGCCTCGAGCTGGACCTGACCTTCGGCCCCTACTACTTCGAGGCTGACGAGGTAGCGGAGAACATGCACGTGTTGACGGACTTTCTGCGGGACCTAAGGGGTATTGCGAAGAAGGCCGGTGAGATGAAGGGCAAGTCCATCGAAATTGGGGCGAGAATTCTACCGACGCTGGCGGCCAACAACGACACGGGTTTCGATATTGAAACGTGGTTGGAAGAGGGACTGCTCGATTTCGTCGTTCCCAACGTCTACAGCCACATGCCCATCGACCCGGACTTCCCTTTCGAATGGGTGCTCGAGCTTGCACGCAAAGGTGATTGCGAGGTCTACCCAGCCATGGGGTCGGTACTGGGGCCGAACCGTGAGGCATACGCCGGGCTCGAGTACTACAGGGCGGCGGCGGCGGCTTACTGGAGTCGGGGAGCCGATGCCTTGTACCTGCCCTGGTTCCCGTGGCCCATTGGTCCGGAGCAGCGGCAGATTCTGACGGAGATCGGGGATCCTGATGTGCTGTTCGAGAAGCCTAAGCGCTACTACATGACGCCCCGGCAGGACCAGTGCGTCATGTTCGGATACAACGCTCCCCTGCCGGTGGAGCTCGATGTGGGGCCGGATGCGGCTCCGGCAACGATAAGCCTGACGGTAGTCAAAGACTCCTCCGATGCGAACGCCGTCCTGGAGCTGAAGCTAGGCGAATCGACCTCACATGACGTGATGAGCGTGCGCCTCAACGGGAAGGAACTGTCACAAAACGACGCGACATACACGACGTACGGGTACACGTACTCGACCCTCGAGATTCCATTGGAGTGGGACGATCTTGTCGATGGTTTGAACGAGATATCCGTTGCACACCTATCTCGGCCCTCCAAACTTTCGAGCAAGGTGAGCCTGGAGGGCGTGGAAATCGGGGTTGACTACGTCACGCCTAAACAGCCGTAAGCGCAGGCCTTCCGGCCAGTATGCAAATCGGGGTCAGGTGGAGACTCAATCAGCTTCCCGGTGGACTGTAGCCTTCCGTCTTTCTCATCGCGTCATCTATGGTCTCAGGCGAAACGAGAACAGTCGTCTTGATTGAGGCGGCGCCCGAGGCTCCTACGGAGACGGATACGGCGGCGGCTGAGGCGTCGTCGGGCAAATCTGCGATGACATAGAGGTCGCTATCGCCGAACGCGTAGTAAAAGGCCTCTATGCTTCCACCCATGGAGGCAGCCAAGTGCTGCGCCATGTCCCGTCGCCCTGTTGCTCCTTCTTCCATTAGGCCGCTTAGACCTTCCATTGTGTAAGAACCCTGAAACAGGTACTTTGGCATTGTCGACCTCCTGATGCGATTGCCATATTGTGCGAAGACTATCAAAGCATAGGAACACTATTCAATTCACCGGGAACTTGGGTCACTCTCGCGATAAAATGGTACGAAGGGTTCAGCCTAGCAGCACGCGCTCCCTGGTGTAACGGTACATGCCCTCGCGGTCGGGGCGGGACAGTGCGATGACTATCGCTATGGGCGGGCCAACTCGGCCGATGAACATGGCAGCGGCCAACACGAATTGACTTGCCACCGAAAGGTCGGCAGTGATGCCGGTGCTGAAGCCGACCGTGCCCAATGCTGAAACGGCCTCGAACAGTAGATCGAGGAAATCATGTTCGCCGCCGTCCAAGAACGTAAGGACCATAGCCGTCGCGTACGCAAAGAGGCACCCGAGACTGACGATCACGAGGGCCCAGATTACTTGAACGGCAGGAATGCGTCTCGAGAAGACTACGGTCCTAGTCCTTCCGAAGAGCGCGGCTGCCATTGCGAATATGATGATGGCGAAGGTGTTGACCTTCACCCCGCCAGCGACCG
This sequence comes from Dehalococcoidia bacterium, assembly GCA_963662435.1. Classification (GTDB taxonomy): domain Bacteria; phylum Chloroflexota; class Dehalococcoidia; order Lucifugimonadales; family VXLM01; genus VXLM01. Next base: position 2,203,367 of record OY759598.1, read on the forward strand.
ACGCCGATGCACCGCCGATGAACATGAGGACTATATAGAGAAGATGGGTCTCTTCTCCCGTCTCCTCGAATCCTGTAGTCGAGAATCCCGAGGTGCGGTTGACTGAATGGAACACCGAGTCTGCAATTTGGTCTGCTAGACCGAGTTTGCCCAAGGTGTGCGAGTTCCCGACCTCGGCAAGGAAGTATCCCAAGGCCCCGATCAGGAGGAACGCTCCTGTGAAGATGAGGACGAGCTTGGAATTCAGAGTGAGCCTGGAGAAGCCTCGCCACTTTACGACATCATCGATCACCCAATAGCTGAGACCTCCCACTACTATGAGTAGAGCAATTGCCCCTGTAACGATCCTTTCAGAGCGAAATTCCGCGAGGCTGGTGGCATTGGGAAACGATACGAACCCGGCGTTGTTGAACCCGGAAACTCCCTGGAAGAGGCCGTGCCAGACGGCTTCCCACGGTTCATACATGAATGAGAACCGCGCTGTGAGAACCAGAAAGCCAACCAGCTGGATGGCAATTGCCCATACGACGATGCGCACGGTTATTGCAGTGATATCCGTGAAAGTCGCGGTGCCCACGGTCTCACGAATCAACAGCCTTTGGGTGAGGGAAATTCGCTGGCCTGCAACGATGAATAGTGCGCTGGCAATGGTCATGATCCCCAGCCCACCTACGAACATCAAGAGGAGGATGACCGCCTGTCCTCCCAAAGTCCAATAGGACCCCGTGTCCTGGATGATAAGCCCCGTGACGGTCGCTGCCGAGGTCGCAGTAAACAGCGCATCTATGAATGGTGCAAACCCGTCTCCGTGGTGGGCGAAGGGCATGCTCAGCAGGAGAGTTCCAATTGCAATCAGGGCTGCGAACGCGTAGATGAGGATGAGCGAGGGGTTCAGAACGGATGACGGTTCGCGGGCCGGGGACAGTTCAATGTGGATTGGACGTAGGACATCTCGGCGAGGCCTCCGCACCACCGAGTCCGCCGGCTTAGGTTTCCACTTCCCTACCAAGGGCTTTCTACGTCCTGACTGGCGATCCACAGCATCACATGAGTGCAAGGAGAGCGCCAAATCGGGCAGCGATGTTTGAATTCCTGAGTACTTCCCTGCCCCGCTAGCTCAGTCCCAGTCTGCCGACTCCGCCGGGTGCGTCGTTGCCTGTGATCCACCCCTCGATTATGTCGGCGAACCGCACCTCTGAATCGTCTTCCGGTTGATAGCCAAAGACCCCTCGGGCGTTGCTGAGCGACCAGAACGCGCGAGTATTGTTGCTGATCCCGTAGATGATGTGGAACGGGACACCGTGCTCGTTCTCGATGTTGGGCGTTTCAATTACCTTTGTAAACAGTTGGACTTGGTCCCGCACGCTCCAGTAGCAGCCAAGCACGCGCTTGAATGTAGCGGGGTCGTGTCCGTAGCGTTCTGGGTCGAGTTCCCTGGGGTGGCCGATTCGCACCATCACAACCTCGAGCTTACGGCCTATGTTGATGCCTTCGACGAGGATTTCGCGTCCCGAAGGATGGTCAAAGCTGGGAAACCCGCAGGCAAAAAGGAAGCCCATGACCTCTTGCGACGACTTTGCCCATCCGTAGAAGTTGTCCGACAGGGGGAAATCGTACGGATCGACCACGTCCATCTTCCGGGTATGAATCAGGTTGTGCTCATACCAGTCGGCTGCATGGTTCGACGTTGCGACGATGGCTCGACGAACTCCAGCATCGTACGCGCACCGCAGGACGTTATACGCCATTTCAACATTCTGCTTCTCGATAAAGAAGTGGTCGATTGGCTTCCCCTCTCGACTCTTATGCGCGAGGTGGATGACGGTATCGACTCCCTGAAAATGCTGTTCATAATTTGACCGGTCGGGATCGATGAGGTCTACGACGCTGACCCCTTCCACATTCTGGCCCTCGCGGTTCCTGTCACTAACGTCAAGCGCCACCACGTCGTACCTCGACCGAAGCTTTTCAAGCATCCGGCCGGATACGTATCCCGTTGCGCCCGTTATTAGAATCTTTCGTTTCGTCAAGCTCTATGGACTCTCCTTTAGTAGTTCGTCCTGTGGATGCGGAAGCGAGTCCAACATTTACACTAACTGGGCGTTCGCCCCGGTCCCATCTCGCCCCTGGCCCGAAGTTCGTCTGCGAATCTTGATTCCGCGTCGTCCTCCGGACAGTAATCCAGCACTCGCCTGGCGTTGACCAGTGACCAGTATGCCCTGGTATTGTTGCTTATCCCGTAGACGACGTGCCAGGGGATACCGTGTTCGTTGTAAATATTCTCCGTCTCTATTGCTTTGGTGAATAGCTGAAATTGATCGCGTTGGCTCAAGTATGAACCGAGGCTCCGCTTGAGACCAGCCTCACTGTCAGAGTACCTCTCAACTTCCAATTCTCCCGGCGAGCCGATGCGAACCAGCACCATACCCATCTTGCGTCCAAAGGTCCCACTGGCAAAAAGGAATCCCAGGTGTTCATAGGTAGCCTTCGACCAACCATAGAAATTGTAAGAAAGAGGTAGGTCGTAGGGGTCGAGGGACTCCGTCTTGCCGGGCTGCAATAGGGCAGGCTCGTACCAGTTTGCGGCGTGATTCGAGCTTGCGGCCACCACGCGTTCAACTCCCGCATCGTATGCGGCTCGGAATACGTTGTACGCCATGTCGACGTTTTGCCGCTGGCTCTCGTACTGATCGATTGGTTCTCCTCGCCTGCGGATGTACGCGAGATGGACGACCGCGTCTATACCCTTGAAGTGACGCGCATACTTGCCGCGGTTGGGATCAAGGAGGTCGGCTACTTGCACACCTTCCACCGGCCCAACGCTTGAATGTGCCCTGTCTGGGCTGGGCTCGACACTGGCGTCAAGGAGCGTCAGGTCGTAAAGCTCATGAAAGGCTGCGAGCATTCTGTTAGCGACGTACCCGGCAGCGCCGGTAATGAGGACTCGTTTCTTTGCCATCCGATACCTCCAATAGGGGCACCGGAACATTGTAGTACGTTTCAAGGCGGCATCCAAACCTCTTGTAGGCGTGTGGGGGCGTTTGCTACCATTGGAGTTGCGGCGGCATCCCACAAGTCGCCGCCTACGTGGGGCTGTAGCTCATCTGGGAGAGCGCTTCAATGGCATTGAAGAGGTAGGGGGTTCGAGTCCCCCCAGCTCCACCAGCTACGCCAGTTTTGGCACCAAAACCGCACAGCGGCTTCATAGACTGCCTTTTTGCAGTTCGAGTCCCCGCTACTTATGGGCCCATCGAAATGCCTGACAGGCAGTTTGCCGATAAGACTTGGCGCTGCTCGCCAAACGGCATAACGGGCGTCAGTCGACATCCCTGTGCTGTCCAGCTCGCCCTGTAGGACATCTCAAGGTCGAGGCTTTCGTTGTCGCGGAGGCTGGCCTGGTTCAGGCGGGAGAGGCAGTCCCGCAGCGTGGCAATCGTCCGATTCCTTCAAATTCCCTCCTCACCGACAGTCGGTGAGGCTCCCGAGATCTGGGCAGAGGGCCGTTCGTATTGCCTTCGCCTGGTATTTTAGCGAAATATAAGCAAAAGTGCCTGGGCTTTAATCCCTATTTTAGCTATATATCGCTATACTATTAAGGTGACGCTGCCACACTGATACGGCGTATCGAGGAACTGTGAAGTTGGAATGTTGGCTTTCCCGGCGAGCGGTTCTACGGGGAGGTTACTTCTCCTGCAGCTCGAATGGTCAACGTCCGCATCGCCGACCTCTGCCCGGCATGATGCCTTAGTTGTTCTATGCCCTCTCCCCCGATATTTCCAAATACGTCACACCCTCAGTCCCGCTTAGAGGCTGAACGCATGGTTCGCACAAGATCACACCCACCATTCCCGTCGACGCATACGTGGGCGCTGGACCGCTTTGTGCCGCTGATCCTCGTCCTCTTCGCCGTTTTGGCGGTGAGTTCTACCGCGGCGGCTCCGGCGGGGGCCGACAATAGTGGAGACCCTCCAGCCAGGCCAACCGGGTTTAGTGTCTCAGTGGAGCAGGGCTCCCTGGACGTGTCGGTGGGGTGGGACGACGTTGAAGGGGCCCGCCAATACTGGGTCCGGTGGCGGCTGGCCCAACCGGACAACAAGCTGAACGAGGGAGTAAAGGTAGAGTCTTCCAGCGCTGCCATCACCGTGGACGACTACGGGGAGTACGTGGTGCGGGTTCAGGCCTGCAACGAGGCGGGCTGTGGAGGTCCTGCAGTCCAGATGGCAGCGATCGGGCCTGTCGCCAAGGCGCAAAGACAGCAGTCCACGGCGACGGCGGACGCGGGCCCTGACCAGGAGGTGCTGACCGGGGCAACGGTCACCCTGGACGGCAGCGGGTCGTCGTCGACGATCAGCGGCGCAACCCTGACTTACGCCTGGACGCAGACGAGCGGGGCGAACGTGACGTTGGACGACACGACAGCGCAGATGCCCAGCTTCACGGCGCCCTCGGTGCGGAGGGACCTGGAGTTCTCGCTGGTGGTGAACGACGGGACCAATGCCAGCAGCGCGGACACGGTTTCGGTGGCGGTGCGTCCCCCGCTCAATCCCACCAGCGCTCCCTGCCCCCATCCTTCGGGGGGCTCTTACACACCGGACAACGCACTGGTCACCGTTACCGGAACCACCGACTCCACCATCAGTTTCCGAGGAGTCGGCCAAAGCGGCAACTCCGTAAACGACTTGTGGTTCTGCTGGCCGGACGGCACGTCCCGTAAGAGGGCCGACGGCGTGAACAACCAACACATCCACACCGAACGCGCGCTGGATTCGGGCACCCGTTACTGGGTCCTGGCGTTGTGGCGGGAGGCCGGATTCCCGGACAAGTGGACTGACTGGGTTGCGGCCACGACCACGGGCGGGGCGTCGATTCGCGGGGCGCGGCTCACCTCGTCGCCGGCGTCGGGTGACACCTTCAGGATCGGCGAGACCATCCAGGCGCAGGTCACCTGGAGCCAACCGGTCACGGTCGCCAATGGCGGCGCCGACCGCAACGTGTCGCTGCGGCTGGACCTGGGTGCCGACGACACGGATCTGACCAACAGCCAGAGGAAGATGGCCTACGTCTCGGGCTCTGGCACCGACACCCTCACCTTCGAATACGTGGTGGGGTTCGGTGGGACGGACATGGACACCGACGGGGTGTGGCTGCAGACGGCCTCAGCCATCGACAACACGGTGGTGTTCCTGGAGAGCGGGGCCACCATCACCGGCGGCAACCCGGCCTCCAACACCGCCGTCCGCACCAGGGCGAATATGCCCACCACCGGCGACGCCGGCCGCAAGGTGGACGGCACGTCCACGGCGACGGCGGACGCGGGCCCTGACCAGGAGGTGCAGACAGGGGCAACGGTCACCCTGGACGGCAGCGGGTCGTCCACCCTGGCTAATCCAACATTCACCTACGCCTGGACGCAGACGGGCGGGGTGACCGTGACGTTGGACGACTCGACAGCGCAGATGCCCAGCTTCACGGCGCCCTCGGTGCGCACGGACCTAGAGTTTGCGCTGGTGGTGAACGACGGGACCAATCCCAGCACCGGGGACACGGTTTCGGTGGCGGTGCGCCCGCCGCTCAATCCCACCAGCGTTCCCTGCCCCCATCCCTCGGGGGGCGGTTACACAGCGGACAACGCACTGATTGCAGTTACTGGAACCACCGACTCCACCATCAGTTTCCGAGGAGTCGGCCAAAGCGGCAACTCCGTAAACGACTTGTGGTTCTGCTGGCCGGACGGCACGTCCCGTAAGGTGGCCGACGGTGTGAACAACCAACACATCCACACCGAAAGCGCGCTGGATTCGGGCACCCGCTACTGGGTCCTGGTGTTGTGGCGGGAGGCCGGATTGCCGGACAGCTGGACGGACTGGGTTGCGAGGACGACCACGGGCGGGGCGTCGATTCGCAGGGCGCGGTTCACCTCGTTTCCGGCCCACGACGCGAACCGCGACGGCACGGGAGACTCCTACCTGGTAGGGGAGACCATCCAGGCGCAGGTCACCTGGAGCCAGACGGTCACGGTCGCCAACGGCGGCGCCGACGCCAACGTGTTCCTGGGGCTGGACCTTGGGGCCGACGACTCCAACCACTCGAACAGCCGCCGGAAGATGGTCTGGACCGGCGATGGCTCGGGCACCGACACCTTGACCTTCGAGTACACGGTGCAGCGGCTAGACAAGGATCCTGACGGGGTATGGCTGCATACGGCCTCGACTACTGACAACACGGTGGTGTTCCTGTCGAACGGTGCCACCATCACCGGCGGCAATCCTGCCAGCAACACTGCCGTCCGCACCAGGGCAAATATGCCCACAACCGGCGACGCCGGCCGCAAGGTCGGCTTGACGAGCAGCAAGCTTGTGGGTAAGAACCTCCAAACACATGGTAATTTCACTAGCGATTTCACAGGTGATTATGCACAGCAATTCACCACCGGCGATGACGGGTACAAGATGACCAGGGTGGCGATACGCATGTCGTCCACTGCTGCCAGTGCGCCGGACTATACCGTGTCCATCCACGAAGACTCGGGGAGCGGCACGTCGAGTAGGCCGGCCGGTAGACTGGCGCTGCTGCAGAATCCCTCCGGGAGGGTGAGCGCGGAGGGCCTGTATTCGTTCAGAGTGCCCGGCAATGGCATCGACCTTCGAGCCAACACCAAGTATTGGGTGGTGATCGACGTCAGCACCGGAACCAGCGACTCGCTCGTCTATACAACCTCCAGTCCCGCTCACGACACGGGAAGCATGGAGGGTTGGAGCATCACTCACGGGCACGTGCAGAGAGACAATAGTGAGACAGAGTGGGTGGCGAGCATCAGCTCTCTCCGTTTGGAAGTCCACGGCTATGCCAAGCTCAAGGTGGAAATCGAGTTAGTGCGGTTCGTCTCGGCGCCGACGTACGACTCGGACGACGATGGCGTCAACGACACATTCGTCTTGGGAGACAAGGTGCTGGTCGACGTGGAGTTCAAGGAGCCGGTAGTAGTTCCCGCCACTGGGCCTCAGCTGCGGCTGAACCTGGGGACGGACGGCAGCGGCGCCAGCAAGACCATGGACATGGAAAGCGTGCTCCACGGCGGCATGACGGTGCGCTTCGCCTACACGGTGACTACCAGCGACTCGGATACGGACGGCCTGTTCGTGGAGACTCTTGAGTCGGGCCGGCTGTTCTTCGGGCCGGGCAGCGCGACCGCCGTCAAGAGCGTGGAAACGGGGGCCAGCGTGAACAGGAACAAGACCGGCGTGCCTGGCTCGGGTGATCCGTTTACCAAGGCCGACGGCAGCAAGACGTCGAGCGACAGGGGGCCAGTCCCCACAGGCGCGACCGTGAACGGCGCCTCGCTGACGGTGACTTACGACAAGTCGCTCAACACGTCAGTGGACACGGCCAAGCTGGACGCATACTTCTCCGTACGGGGCGCCGGAAGCGTCGGCGCCGGCAACCGCAACGGCTACCAGCACCCGTCCGCGGTCTCGGTGACCGGCGACAGCAATGAGAAGCTGCAATTGACGCTGGGCGACCCTGCCCGTGCCGGCGACACCGTCTGGCTGACCTACAAGTTGGAGGCACACGTCGGGCTGCTGAAAGGCGCGGGCGCCAGCGGGAAGATGGCGCCAGCGTTCGTAGACCTGGCGGTGACGAACAACACCCCGGGCCCGGCGGGACCCGCGCCGTGGCACGCCACGGTGAAGGGCACTGAGCTGACGCTGGTATTCGCCGGGGCGCTGGACGGGGACTCCGCGCCGGCGGGGAGCGCGTTCGAAGTCTGGACCGACGACCTCGATGACGACACGCGCACCATCTCGGGCACTGGAACGGCGACAGTCTCAGGGGCGAAAGTCACGGTTGCGCTGGCAAAGGCGGTCCGTGCCAACGAGACGGCCAGGGTGTACTACACAAAGCCAGCCTCCAACCCACTCGAGGACACTGACGGGAATGACGTGCTGTCGTTCGATAGCTTCAGGGTTGAGAGGGTGTACGACGGAATACCCCCGAATTACCGCACTGGCAGTGCCGTGCAGACGGATTTCACTACTGGTTCCATAGCGTCCAAGGTGGTGCTGTACTTCGACGAGACGCTGGAGCCGGGCTCCGTACCAGCAACCACCGACTTCGTCGTGGCCGTAGGCACTAATAGTGCGGTAAACCCCAACTCCGTCGCCGTAGTGGCCAACGCTGTAGTCCTTACGCTGAACACGGCGATTGCCTCCGGGGCATCGGTCAGAGTACGCTACACGCGGGGGAATAACCCGATTCTGGACTTGGTGGACAACGCCGTGCCGACGTTTCCGGCGGCGAAGGTGCTGACCGCCGCGGGGACCGGCAAGCCGGTGCTGCAGTCGGCGTCCGTGGCCGGCGCTCGCCTGTCGCTGACCTACGACAAGCCGCTCGGTCCGGGCAGGGAGCCGCCTTTGGACAGGTACACGCTCAACCATCCGCTGGCCTCCGGCGAGACGGACGACGACTTGGTGAGTTACGTCAGAGTCATCGGCTTCTCGGTGGAGGGTGAGATCGCAGTGCTGCAACTTGAGCACCCGGTGTATCCCTGCGCCGGAGCCATGCCATTCACGGCGACCTACGAAAAGACCTCCACTAGCACTCCACCCCACCTACAGAACATTGCCGGCGTGCAGGCGGACGCGTTCTCGAAGCAGGACGTAACCAACGCGCGGGCGTCCTGGTGCGTGAAGGGGAGAGTAGAGGTCCCGGCCGACGGCAACCCGCCGGGCATCACCCGTTCGTCGGCGCGTGCTAAGAGATTGACGATCAAATTCGACCGATCGCTGGACACGGGCAGGGATCTGAAAGCGTCGGCGTTCCGCCTGGCCGGGGCGTCAGGCGCGGGGGCGCCGATAGTAAAGAACGCGGCGTACACCGCCGACGGCACGGGCGTGACGCTCACGCTCGGCCGCGCGCTGGCCGGCGGCGAGACGGTCACAGTGGGTTACGCGCGCCCGGCGGGCGAACCCGGCCTGTGGGACTCCGAGGGCAAGCAGATCGCGGACTTCTCCGGCGTTCCCGTGCCGACAACGCCGGGGGTGACCGGGGTTGAAGTGGTCTCGGACGCGGGCGACGACGCCACCTACGGCCTCGGCGAGACGATCCGCGTCCGGCTGTCGTTCAGCGAGGCGGTCCAGGTCGATGGCGCGCTGCAGATCAGAATCGACATGGACCCGGCGGACTGGGGCCAGAAGTGGGCGGTGTACGAGAGCGGGAGCGGCACAGCGGATTTGGTCTTCGCCTATGAGGTGGTGCAGCCGAACGATTCGACCCGGGGCATCGCGGTGCTGGCCAACACCCTGGAGGTCAACGGTGGCGCCATCAAATCGATCACCGCGGAAGCGGACGCCGACTTGGCCCACGCTGGACTGGACCATGACCCCAACCACAAGGTCGACTGGCAGGCGAACAGATCGGCCACAGGGGCGCCCACAGTCACAGGCACGGCCCGGGTGGGCGAGACGCTGACGGCAGACGCATCGGGCATTGCCGACGCCGACGGCCTGGACAACGCGACGTTCAGCTACCAGTGGCTGGCTGACGACGCTGACATATCCGGGGCTACGGGCAACACCTATACCCTAGTCGCCGCCGACGCGGGCAAGGCAGTCAAGGTGCGAGTGTCCTTCACCGACGACGCGGGCCACGAGGAGACGCTGACCAGCGAGGCCATGGTTGCGGTGGAGGGGCTGCCGGACGTGACCGGCGTGGCGGTGACTTCGTCGCCCACATCCGGCGACACCTACGCCTTGGGCGAGACGATGCAAGTGACGCTGACCTTCAGCGAGGCAGTGGACGTGACCGGCACGCCGCGCCTCAAGATCAAGATGGACCCAAACTACGGCGAGAAGTGGGCAACCTACGAGAGTGGCAGCGGCACGGCTGGTCTGGTCTTCGCCTACGAAGTGATGCAGCCGAATGAGTCGACCCAGGGCATCGCGGTGCTGGAGGACACGCTTGAGCTGAACGGCGGCACGATCAAATCGACGGCCACGGAGGCGGACGCCGACCTTGCCCACTCGGGGCTGGCCCACGATGCGAACCACAAGGTGGACTGGGAGGCGAACAGGTCGGCCACAGGGACGCCCGCCATCACGGGCACGGCCCGGGTGGGCGAGACGCTGACGGCAGACCCTTCGGGCATCTCGGACGCCGACGGCCTGGACAATGCGACGTTCAGCTACCAGTGGCTGGCCGACGACGTGGCCATATCCGGGGCTATGGGCAACACCTACACCCTGGCCGTCGCCGACGAGGGCAAGGCCGTCAAGGTGCGGGTTTCCTTCACCGACGACGCGGGCCACGCGGAGACGCTGACCAGCGCGGCCACGGCCGCGGTGGAGGGGTTGCCGGACGTGACCGGAGTGGCGGTGACGTCGTCACCCGCGTCCGATGACACGTACGCCCTGGGCGAGACCATCCAAGTGACGCTGACCTTCAGCGAGGCAGTGGACGTGACCGGCACGCCGCGCCTCAAGATCAAGATGGACCCAAACTACGGCGAGAAGTGGGCGACCTACGAGAGCGGCAGCGGCACCACCAGCTTGACCTTCACGCACGAGGTGGTGCAGCCGAACGAGTCGACTGAGGGCATCGCGGTGCTGGAGGACACGCTTGAGCTGAACGGCGGCACCATCAAATCGACGACCACAGAGGCGGACGCCGACCTGGCCCACGCGGGGCTGACCCACGACGCCAACCACAAGGTGGACTGGCAGTGAGTGGACAGAGGGCACAACGGCACCGGCGGTCAAGCGGCAGGAATGTGACGTTGAAGAGCGGTACCCCGGCGGCGTGACTGCGACGAACCTGACTCGGTAGCGGACGCGCAAGTCGGGGAGCGGTCTTGGTGCCCGCTCGAAGAGGGTCCGACCGGACCGCTTCCGTGCGCTGGGAAGTTTCCACCTCCCGCCTTTGCGCTGTCGAAATGTCAGGTAGCGGAGAGCATTGCAACGTAGCCTGACAAGCAGGGGATTGGTGTGGCATGCGGGCAGATTCGCCGGTGTGACCTCGTCCTCCCTGTTGCAGGGCAATCTCCAGGCGGAAAGTTCGCAGTACAGTCCCTCCTTCCCAACCAGCTACGGCAGTTTTGGCACCTAAACCGCACAGCGGCTTCATAGACTGCCTTTTTGCAGTTCGAGTCCCAGTTAGTCTCCACCCCTCCGGAAGTGCACGATGAGCAGTGTCCCCTATATTTCGGAATGCTGGCCGATCAGTTCAGGCAAACTTGCAACTAGGTATCTGCAGTATGAGCTGCTAGCTCCCAAGACCCACATTCCTGCAGATCGCCTTCAAGTCTTAGCGTCATAGCACCTCGAATCGTATACCTATCGAGGGCGGTTCAGTAGCGGTTCGGGTTGTCTCACACCACCTTTTGCAATAGGATGCGAGGCGCAGCCCCATAGGAGCATAACCCCTTCAATGATGGATATTGCAGGTTTCCGCCAAATCAATGAGTTAGTCGAAAAAGAGGCACGTTTCGTCAACGTTCTCCTCGCTGAGATACGGAAAGCCATCATCGGGCAAGATAGGCTCGTGGAACGCACCTTAGTGGGGCTGTTGGCCGACGGGCACGTTCTTCTTGAGGGTGTGCCGGGTCTGGCCAAGACCCTACTGGTGAAGACAATAGGTCAGGCGATCCAATCGGATTTCTCACGAATCCAGTTCACGCCCGACTTACTGCCTGCGGACCTGATTGGCACTCGCATATACAATCCTCGCAGCGGAGAGTTCACCGTTCAGAAGGGGCCGATTTTTTCGAACTTGGTGCTGGCCGATGAAGTCAACAGGGCACCTCCGAAGGTGCAGAGCGCGTTGCTGGAAGCAATGCAGGAGCAGCAAGTAACTATAGGAGACGAGACATTTCCGCTAGAGGCTCCCTTCCTCGTGCTGGCCACACAGAATCCTATCGAACAGGAGGGCACCTACCCGCTGCCCGAGGCGCAGGTCGACCGGTTCATGATGAAGCTCGTGGTCGAGTATCCGAAATACTCCGAAGAGCTCGATATGATTGCGCGGATCACGGCGGGGTCCCTGCCGGAGGTGCAGCCTGTTGTGGACTCTGAGTACATCCTCAGTGCACGGGACGTTGTCCGGAAGGTTCATGTCGACGAGAAGATTCAGGAATACGTGCTGAACCTCGTGGTTGCCACGCGCGATCCTAGTGTGGCGGGGCTGGACGACATGGGGAACCTGATCTCCTATGGCGCTTCGCCCAGGGCCGGGCTCTTCCTCATCGACGCGTCCAGGGCTTACGCGTTCCTCAAGGGGCGTGGGTACGTCACACCGGACGACATAAAGCAGGTGGCGTTGGATGTCCTCCGACACCGCTTAATAACAACATTCGAGGCCCGGGCCCGGGAAGTCACCTCAGAGCAGATCATCCAACGCATCCTCGATAAGCTGGAAATCCCCTGACATGCTGACTGACGAGTTGGTTGCCAAAGTTCGAAGGATCGAGATCACGACCCGCCAACTCGTGGACGAGGGCCTTGCGGGCGAGTACCTTTCGGTGTTCAAGGGGCGGGGCATGGAGTTCGACGAGGTCCGCCAGTACGTACCTGGTGACGATGTCCGCACAATCGATTGGAACGTCACTGCACGATCCGGAGAGCCATACGTCAAGAGCTACGTTGAAGAACGAGAGCTCACGGTGATGCTCGTCGTTGACGTGAGCCGTTCCGGAGAATTCGGTACGAAAAACAGGTTCAAGAGAGAGCTGGCCGTCGAACTCGCTGGAGTTCTGTCCATTGCCGCCACGACGAATAACGACAAGGTCGGACTCCTCCTCTTTTCCGACAGAGTAGAGCTTCTGATCCCTCCCACGAAGGGACGGAGTCATGTCCTGCGATTGTTGCGCGAACTGCTGGCATTCGAGCCGGAGGGCAGCGGTACAGACCTCAGGCTCGCCTTGGACACGATCTTCGTACTCCTCAAGCGGCGAAGCATTGTCTTCTTGGTCTCAGACTTTCTTGCCGACCCGGAATCGTATCGCCAAGCGATGTTGGTAACGAACCAGCAGCATGACGTCGTGGCCTTCGACTTGAGCGATCCACTTGAACGTGAGATGGCCGACGTGGGTGTCATTGCCCTTGAGGACGCCGAGGAGGGAATGGAACGCTGGATTGATACCGGCGACAGCCAGTGGCGGAGGGAGTTTTCAGAAAGAGTTGCCAGTTTGGATGCGGAAAAGGGAAACATTTTCTCCACAGCGGGCGTGGACCACGTCAAGATTACGACCGATGAAGACTATTTCGCCGAGGTCGGGGCGTTCTTCAAGGACCGAATGCGTAGGCTGTCCCGATGAGAGGAGCTTTTCGCAATTGGCAGATCAGGTCTTGCGTACTCCGTACCTATTAGGTAGTCTGGGATTCAGGACTTTGGTCCCGTGGGCAGTTGCCGCCGTCCTTGCAGCCATGGCAACCGGTACCGCCGTCGCGCAGGAGGAATCGAAATCTCCCGTTCGGGCCTCGTTGACCGCCGACAGAAATCACCTGCTCGTCGGCGATGTCGTGACCTTGACACTGGAGGTGACCCATCCGGCAGACTATGCAGTTGTAATCCCTCATCTCAGTCGAGAGTGGGGAACTTTCGAGGTCGTTTCGCAGTCCCCGGCTCAGACGGTATCCAACGGGGACGGCACGGAGACGACACGCCAGAGGCTGAAGGTCTCGCTGTTCGCTCCCGGCACGTTCGAGACGCCCGACCTTTCGATATCCGTTCGCGGACCGAGCGGCCAAGTGGAGCGGATAGTTCCAATACTCGCGCAACTCACGGTGTCATCCGTCTTGCCCGGTTCCAGCGAAGAACTGAGAGACATTCGCCCGTCCGTCGACCCTTCACCCCCACTTCGGCAAAATCCCTTATTGCTCGCCGGGGCGGTGTTGGCTGTCCTGGCTGCGATAGCCTTGGCAGCGTTCCTCGTTCAACACCGCCTTCGTGATAGGGATGGCCGGGCTGTGCTGCAGGACGGCACGCGAACGCCTTGGGAGGTCGCAGTTCAGGAGATCGACCGGATTGAACGACTCGATCTGCCGAGAGCCGGCCGTTTCAAGGAGCACTACTCACTGCTCACCGGAGTCATACATGACTACGTCTACGCGATGTTCTTGGAGAAGGAGGACCGACCGGACGCTACAGGTGTGACGACGGATGAGATCGCAACCGCCATATGGGAGTCACCACTTGATCGCAAGAGCGCCGGACTGATTGTCGACCTGCTGCTGGAGGCCGATCTTGTCAGGTTCTCGAATTACCCGCCCTCTGAGTCTGAGGCGCATGAAGCATCGCGTCGTGCCAGGGACATCGTTGTGTATACGAGCGCGGCTGCGTTGGAGACGCACCAACTGGACGACAGCTCGTCACAGCCGGAGGCGGCGACGTGAGCGACCTGACCTTCCAGACACCATGGTTGCTATTGCTGCTGCCCTTGGCGGCTGTCCCGGCCGTTCTGCCGTACCTGTGGAAACAGCGTATGGGGACCGTAACCATGACGTATACGGACATCGGGCTAGTTGCGAGTGCTCGGAGGTCATTGAGACTTCGCTTGACGCCATACGTCTCAATCCTGCGGTTCGTCGCACTGGCGTTAGTCATCGTTGCAGCAGCTGGGCCGCGGCTGGCGGATGCACGCGAGGTCATCAGGGGCGAGGGCGTGGATATCGCCATAGCCCTAGATGTGTCGGAGAGCATGGCCGAGAAGGACTTCGATCCGCACAGGTTGGCGGCGGCGAAGGACATCATCACCGACTTCATCGGGGAGAGAAGGTACGACCGCATCGGACTCGTGGTGTTCGCACGCGAGGCGTTCATTCAGAGTCCGCCCACGCTGGACCATGGCGCCCTGGTCCGTCAGCTCGAGGATATCGGCCTCGCGTCCGAAATGAGGATCGAAGGCGGAACGGCGATAGGAAGTGGGATGGCGACCGCGGCGTACATGTTGAAGGACTCCAGCGCCGAGAGCAAGCTGGTGACGCTTATTACCGACGGTGTGAACACCGGAGGCGAACTTGATCCCATCACGGTCGCCACCGCGGCGGAGGCGGTCGGCATCAAGCTGTACACGATCGGGGTGGGAAGGAACGAGGGAGGGGATAACTCTCAGTTTGCTTCTTCCGGCTCAGAAGCCTCCACCCGGAAGAACCCGCTCGATGAAGAAACGCTCAGGAAGATAGCGGCTATCACGAACGCAAAGTATTACCGAGCTACCGATACGGAGGAGCTTCGAGGCATCTACGCCGAGATCAACGCCCTGGAGAAGTCTGACGTGGAGATACTGAACTTCGTCCGCTATCGAGAGATTCTGGTCTGGTTCTTGGTTCCTGCCCTGGTGCTGCTGCTGTTGGAATTGGTTTTATCGAATACCGTCTTCAGAAGACTGCCATGACGTTCGCTTCCCCACAATTCCTGATTGCTCTGCTCACGCTCCCTGCTCTCGCGGTGTTCGTGCGATGGGCCCTCATGCACAGGGCCGCCGCGGTCAGGCGTATTGGCGATCCCATTCTCGTCGAGCGGCTGAGCGCAGCCATGAGCCAAAGGATGCGCGCCGCCCGGCTTGTCCTTTGGTTTGTGGGCGCAGCATTGATTATCATCGCCCTCGCCAGACCCCAGTGGGGGACTTACGTCGAGGTAGTCGAGCAACGCGGGGTGCAGGTGATGGTGGCCTTGGACGTTTCGCACAGCATGTTGTCCCAGGACGTGAAGCCCACTCGCCTCGACCGGGCCAAGCTGGAAATCTCAGACTTGATATCCCGGCTGAGAGGCGACTCGGTCGGCATCGTTCTGTTCTCGGGAGCCAGCTTCATTCAGTTCCCCTTGACTGCCGATTACGCCACGGCAAGGACCTACCTAAACAGCGCCAGCCCGAAAGCAATTCTCCGACAGGGCACCGTGATCGGCGAAGCGATTGACACGGCAATGGCCGGCTTCAACGATCGGCGGGTAAGCCAGAAGGTCATCGTCATCATGACGGACGGCGAGAACCATGAGGACGACCCGGTTGCAGCCGCCCGGTCGGCTGCGGAGCATGGAGCGGTCATTTACACCGTCGGTCTCGGCTCGCTGGACGGATGGCCCGTAGAAGTGTACGACGAACAGGGTGAGGTGATCGGTGATCGGCAGGACGCTCAGGGCCAGCCGATCCTCTCTCGGTTGGATGAAGGCGCGCTGCAGCGCATTGCTGAGGCCGGTGGAGGTCAATATTTCAGGGCGGCCGACCCCGGTGCTCTCGCTGGACTACATGGCGAGATCGAATCGTTCCAGGACGAGACCCTTCAGAGTGAGCTCAGCGAAAGAAAAGTAGAGCGATACCAGCTATTCCTGCTGGCAGCTGCGCTCTCGCTCTTCCTGGCCGAGGTCTTGACCGACCGTCTATTCCTCAGGTCGCGAAGACTACCGCAAGTGGCTATGGAGGGGGTAGAGCATGTGGCGTCGTAAGCTTCTATTCGTCGCCTTGACTGTCATGGCACTGGCCGTATCGTCATGCAGCCTAATTTCCGATCAAGCCGACGACACTGGCGATGCTTCAAACGTGAATGTGGATTCCTACTCTTCCGCAGATTCGTACGAAGACACTCTTGAGCGACTCTCAGAATATGGCGCGCAGCAATACAACGCGGGCAACGTCATGTACCGCATGGGCGAGTTTCAAGAGTCGCTGCCTCAGTATGATGAAGCGCTGATGTACGCAAGGGGTGAGTTGCGCTCCCGCGCGTTCTTCAACCGGGGCAACGCGGCCTTCCGGTCCCAGGAGTATGCACAAGCGGTCGAAGCATACCAAGAGGTGCTCAGGATGAACCCCGATCACCTCGACGCGAAGCACAACCTGGAACTGGCTCTCAGGCAACTGCCACCACAGGGGCGAGACGATGAGAAGGCCTCTCCTGAGGCACAGCCGCCGCCCCAGGCTCAACCACCACCACAGAGCCAAGACGATGCGCAGGCGTCTCCCGAAGCTGATCTCTCGCAGACTGAACCGTTGACCGAGGAACAGGCGCGGCAGGCACTGGAGGCCGTAGGTGAGAACGCGAAGACGCTTGCGGAGGGAAGACAGCAGGTCCTGGAATCTCCTAAACTTCCGCCTGAGTTCCCCTGGTAGCCATTTGACGTGAGTTCAAGGACAACCATAAAAGGAGTTCTGGCCGGCACGGCAATTATCGCGGCGGCGATGCTCTCTGCTGCTCTCCCCGTTGGCGCACAACAGCCGCCGTCCGACGAGTCGTTGTACGTCATTGCGGAAGTCGACAATGACCGGCCCTATCATGGGCAGCAGGTCACCTACTTGACCAAGATATATCAGCGATTGGGCTTTCCCCACCAGTATCGATACGCGGCCCCAGACTTTGCCGGCTTTTGGAACGTGGATGAGACAGAGGAACGGGAAAACAGCGTGACTATCGACTCCAACGAGTACAGGGTGATTGAGCAGAGAACCATCCTTTTTCCCAGTATCGTTGGGACTGTAGAGATGGACCCTGCAAGACTGACCATTACTGACGACCAAGCGGATAATCCCATCGTCGCGGAGAGTTCCACCATAACCGTAGAGGTACAACCCCTGCCCTCGGCAGCTCCGGATGGATTTACAGGGGCCGTTGGAAAGTTCGACATCTCCGCCGAGGTGGACACCACAGCCGTTCGGATGAACGAGTCTGTCCAACTGACGATAATCGTCGAAGGTGAGGGCAACATCGACGCGCTACCGGAGCCGGTCTGGCCGGAGTTCAACGGTTGGCGTGTGGTTGAGTCACCGGTCACCGCCTCAAGAGAAGTTATTAATGGCAAACTGGTCGGGACCCGCACCTTCAGGAGAGTCTTGGTGCCCCAAGAGGCCGGTGAGCTGACAGTCCCGGAGATAAGGTACGGCTACTTCGCCCCTGAGCTTGAAGAGTACGTACAGGCCGCGACTACACCAATCGTAGTATCCGTATCCGAAACCGATGAGACGGTGACGCCGCCCTCGTCCACCGTCGACGCGGCTGCGGACGAGAGTGATGCTTCCGTTCCGATGCCGATCAAGCCGGTGCCAAGCCCTTTTCGCCCGTCATCAGGAGAGTTGACGGACAAGGTCGTTTACTGGGCTGCGTGGACGCTCCCATTGCTCGTGATCCTCTCGGCGGCGGTGTGGCGGCGGAGGCGTAACGCCTGGGAAGCCAGCCTCCTAGACGCAAGAAGGCGGAATGCGCTGCCGAACGCCCAGTCAACGCTTACGCGCGCAGTTGCCGGAGGCGCGGACCGGACGGTCGCGGCGGCAGACGCTGTGCACCGCTACCTCTCCGACCGGTACGGAGAGTCGCTGGTCGGACTGACCCGGGAGGCGATTGGAGAACGCCTACGAGATTCCGGGGTCGCGGACGAATTGGCGGAGCGTGTAGAGAACACTCTGGCTCTGGGCGAGGCAGCGAGGTTCACACCGGAGACTCCGTCGGTAGGCCGGACGGTGGACTACGTTGAACGTGTCACGCAACTCCTGACGGAGCTCGATGGAGCGATTAAGGAATGAACACACTGTTGCGGCGTTCCATCCTCCAATTGGCGGCTCTTGGCTTTCTTACGATCGTTGTCGTTGCCGGGAGCGCATCCGCGCAAGGGCCATTGGACGCCGACCGAATGGCCGGGGCAAACGAGCGATACGAGCGTGGAGAGTACGCTGAGGCCGCCCAGCAGTACGAGGCGCTTGTTGAAAGGGGATATGGAACCGCCGCCGTCTACTTCAACCTGGGCAACGCCTACTTCCAGGAGGGCGACCTCGGTAGAGCCATCCTGAACTACCTTCGTGCACGCGAGAAGTCTCCCCGAGACGCTGATATCAGGAGCAACCTCGACCTGGCCCGTGCCATGACGGTGGACCGCATCGCGGCGGAGAGAGGCTCGCTGATCGAGAGCGTGTCCTTCGTAGGTAGACGGTGGGCAACTCCAAGCGAACTGGGAGTCGCAGCCCTCCTGCTGTGGGCGGCAAGCGGTCTGTTCATTGGGGCTCTCTTCGTGTGGCGGACCTTCCACCTCAGGCGCTTAATTCGCGCCATAGCGGCCAGCCTGACGGTTGCCACTCTTGCGTCCTTCATCCTTCTCGTGAGCATGATCCTGGCCAATCCGTATGACAACACCGGCGTCGTAATCGCCGAGTCCGTCGATGTCGTGAGCGGGCCTGGGCGGCAGTACGCCGAGGAGTTCACCCTACACAGCGGCGCGCAGGTCCGCTTGGACGACTCCCGTCACGGGTGGGTGAGAATCGCGCTCCCCGGTGGAGAGCTTCAGGGTTGGGTGCCGGCTCACGCCATTGAGAAGGTGGGGCGCGTAGACGGCGGGTAAGCCAAAACCGCAAGGTAACGATTCGGCCGCTATCTAGCACCTGCATCAACTAGAATACGCACAATCGCGACATTGCCTTGCGAGGTCGCTGTCTGCAGGGGGGATTTGCCCCCGGCGTCTCTAGCGTTAACGTCCGCCTTTGCATCGACGAGGATTCTCACAATTTCAATTTTGCCCTCCCGAATCGCCCGGTAAAGGACTGGATTTTCTTCGCTATCTCTTGAATTAACGTCCGCTCCGGCATTGACGAGGATTCTCACAATTTCATTTTTGCCGTCCACGACCGCCCTGTGGAGAGGCAGCCCACCGCCGGGACACTCTAAATTAACATCTATCTGCTCCCCACCAGCGATGGATCTCACTATAGCTATAGTCGAACTCGCGATGGCATCACAGAGGGCAGTATTGTCAGGAGGGCCGGGGGTAGCTGTTGGTTCAGGCGTGGATGTCGCAGTGGACGTGGCCGTTGGTTCGGGCGTGGCCGTCGCAGTAGCCGTCGCAGTGGACGTGGCCGTAGGTTCGGGCGTGGATGTCGCAGTAGCCGTCGCAGTGGACGTGGCCGTTGGTTCGGGTGTGGATGTAGGTGTCGGCTCAGGCGTGGCCGTAGGTTCGGGTGTAGGCGTGGGTGTCGGTTCAGGCGTAGGTGTCGGTTCGGGTGTGGGCGTGGGCGACGGCTCGGGCGTGGCCGTAGGTTCAGGTGTAGGCGTGGGAGTAGGTTGAGGGGTTGGATCAAACACTCTCTCATCGGGGCGATCATCGGCTCCCGGACGCAGGGCAGTAGGAGTCGGCGTAAAAATGGTGGTTGAGACAAACTCGGGTGCAGGGGTATTGGTCGGAGTCGGATCGCCCGCGACGATGCCGCAGGCCAAGATCACCGGCAAGACGACCACAAACACAGTCAGTTGCCAGACCCGGATCAATGGTCCTGTGACAATGCCGGTGGCACCCATTCTTGCGTCTTCCCTCAAATTGCCTCGACGCTCTCTATCCATCGACCGCTTGAATAAACTCGCGTAAACCGGCGAGTGCTCGGCTACTCGCGGTCCCCGGCACCGGATTCTAGCATTCCTATCCAACGTTACCTAGCCCGCCGCAGCTTCCTGGGAGTTGTCGGGTAAGGTTGCTGATAACAGCGCTGGAGGTGGGCGCAGAGGGAGGGACGTTTACCTCACCACTATTCGGTTCGGCGATTAGATTGAGACCGTCAGCATTCTTTGACATGAAGCGCGGCAACCTACCTACGGTGATAATATCTCGCTAGCGGACAAGACTGCTCTTGAGCAGGCGTCATCATGACTTGGACGCCAAGGAATCTGTCAATTCCGACTCGGGCTACCCGGGCCATAGGGTAGGTCGGCCCAAGCCATCCCGACGGAGGCACTAGTACATGGGACCGTTGGTTGCAACGATTGTGCGCCTGATCGTGCCCTTGTTGATCCTCAGGTGGCCTTTGGGAGGGCTGATCGCATCGGTGATAGCGGAC
Source organism: Dehalococcoidia bacterium (assembly GCA_963662435.1). Lineage (GTDB taxonomy): Bacteria > Chloroflexota > Dehalococcoidia > Lucifugimonadales > VXLM01 > VXLM01. The sequence continues at coordinate 2,224,158 of OY759598.1, forward strand.
ACCCTCGACGTTGTGATAATTGCGGCCATTCGCTCAGGCATGTTCGACGACTACACGAGTATGGACAAACTGCTGGACACGTATATGCTTGCTTTCGCTTTACTCGTTTCGTTGCGATGGGAAAATCCGATCGCCAAATTTGCCAGCATTGCGCTTTTCGGGTATAGGGTGGTGGGAGTAGCCATACTTCAGTTTACCGACGCCCGTTGGGTCCTGTTCGTGTTCCCGAGCGTGTTCGACTTCTTCTACGTATATCACTTGGTAACTACCAGGTGGTTTCCTGCTCTGGAGGTCAATGGATACCGCAAGTTGGCTTGTGTCTTGCTGATTCTGACCGGGATGAAGCTCGTTCAAGAGTTCATCCTTCATATCGTCGAGTTTCGTCCACTGTGCTGGATGAATTGGCACGTAAGCGAAACCGTCAAGGCAGGGCCGGGTTCAGTAGCGGCAACTGTGTGGATAAAGTCGAAGGAGTACGTTTTGCCTTTTGGCAGTCGAATCTGGGAAATCGAGCGAGCGTTCGTTCTTGGAATGGGAATTATATACTTGACTTCGCGCCATGTCAACCCTAGCACGCCCGTTTGAGTTGCACGGACTCGCTCGAATGGTGTACAAACACCGTCAATTGTCTAGGGGGGCTGCTAGATGAGGACGCCGAACTTCGTCAACCGAACGCTATGGACCGGAGACAATCTCGATATCCTCCGGGGGATGAACTCCGAGACCGTAGACCTCATCTATCTCGACCCGCCCTTCAACTCGAACCGCAACTATGAGGCCCCAGTAGGGAGCAAGGCGGCAGGCGCGGCCTTCAAGGATACGTGGTCGCTCAGTGACCTTGATGTTGCATGGATGGGGCTGATAGCGGATGAACGGCCCGCGATTGCCCATACGTTGAAAGCAGCGGGGTTCAGCCACGGCAAGGGGATGCAGTCCTATCTCACGATGATGGCAGTCCGCTTGCTGGAGATGCACCGCGTTCTCAAGCCTACGGGCAGCATCTACCTTCACTGTGACCCGACGGCCTCTCACTACCTCAAACAGCTCATGGATGCGGTGTTCGGGGTGAAGGAATATCGGAATGAGATTAGTTGGAAGCGTACTACCACGAAGGGAGACTATCGACAGGGAGCGACCAATTGGCCCCGCGTTAGAGACATAGTCCTCTGCTATGGGAAAGACGCTCGGCAATCCCAGTACTATCAACAGTTTGTGCCTTACTCGGACGAATACATTGAGCGTTCTTATCGCCATATTGAATCAGAAACAGGTCGGCATTATCGGCTCGACAACTTAGCTGCTCCGGGTGGGGGAACACGCGGACACCCGCAGTACACGTTTCTGGGAGTAACTCGGTTTTGGCGATATAACGCAGAGAAGATGCAAGCCTTGTATGAGGCGGGCAGGGTCATACAAACTGGGCCGGGTAGAGTGCCGGCCTATAAGCGTTACCTTGACGAAATGCCAGGAGTTGCGATTGGTGATAGTTGGGACGACATCCCCCCAGTGCAAGGGGCAGCCAAAGAGCGTGTCGGTTATCCCACGCAGAAGCCACTAGCCCTGCTTGAGCGGATCATCCAGGCATCCAGTAACCCCGGCGACGTGGTGTTAGATCCGTTCGCAGGGTGTGCCACGACGTGCGTAGCTGCCGACAAATTGGAGCGGCAATGGGTAGGGATCGACATATCGCCTACAGCCGTAGACCTCGTGAACACGCGCCTACAGGACACTATGGGGAGTCTGTTTCATCATGGATACGTCACGGCTCGGACGGACATTCCCAAACGGACTGACATCGACGCTCCAAAGAACTACCGTAAGCAGGCTCATGTATTGTTCGGCCAACAGGAGGGGGTATGCGGAGGGTGTCAGAGAGACTTCCCGTTCCGCAACTTCACTATCGACCACGTCATACCTCAGAGCCGGGGCGGAACGAATCATTTGGAGAACCTACAGCTGTTATGCGGGGCCTGCAACAGCATGAAGGGTGACCGCCCTATGGAGTATCTCATAGCGCGGTTGCAAGAGAATCACATTCTACAACCAGCGTGACCGAGGGAGACATGCAACATGGAGAAATTCGACCAGAAGACGATGGACCGCGTGACCAAGAAGGTGCTGGCATTCAGTCCCAAGAAGGACCGGAAGCCCAGGGGGAAGCCGGCGTCTAGTCGACAACCAGATCTCCCAGGCCCAGGTCACGCAATGTCTTCTCCAGTGACCCGCGCTCACGAGTAGTCCGCTGAAGGTCTTGAAGCTGCGCCTCAAGTCGTGCAACGTCAAGCGTCGGGATGGTTTCGTCGTGCTGCGCGAAAACGATGGGGTTATGTATCGTGACGATGATTTGACCATTCCTGACGGCAACACGTTCCGGCCCAGATTGTAGCGCTTCGCTCAACTTCGATAGGGCCTTCCCCATGTCTGCAAGGTCTTTCAGCACGCACGCGAGATGTTTTCGGTTGTCCGTGTACTCGACGACGGCCTTCCCGATGGTGTCGTTATCGCTCATGCTATCAACTCCCTGTAGGTGAGCCTCTTGCCGATTGCGCCCTGTACGAGGCTTTCAAGTCGCTTCATCGTATGCCGTGATACGTTGCCCTCGTTCAGCCGGAAGGTGAACTCATTGACGTACCGTGCCATATGCTTGAAGCTCCACTGATGGTACACGCCGTTGTATCCGCGTTTCAGGACTGCCCAAACACTCTCGATACCGTTCGTGGATGCCATACCGTTCACGAATTCCTTGACGCTGTGCTTGACCGTCTCGTGCTGGTACCGCTCTCCGAACTGCCTGTAGGCGGCATGTTCGTCGGTGTAGATCGTTGCGCCAGGCTCAACGCCGTGGAACACTTCGCGGCCAATGCTCTCGGTCGTGGTGTCCGATATTGGCATGGCGCTCACCCTGCCGTTGCGCTGTCGCATACCCAGGACGGGCTGCTTCCCAACTGGACCGCGTCCGGCGTGCTGCTTCTTCGACTCATGCCGGTTCGCCTCTCTGCCCCCGATGAAGGTCTCGTCAATCTCGACCTCACCACTGAGGGGAGTCGCCTCTATGTCACAGGCAGCCCGTAGCCTATGGAGCATGAACCAGGTCGCCTTTTGCGTGATGCCGAGTTCCTTCGAGAGTTGGAGGCTCGAGACGCCCTTGCGGGCTGTTTGGAGTATATACATACCGTAGAGCCACTTGTCCAACGGGATATGAGATCGCTCGAATATCGTTCCTGTCCGAACGGTGAACTTCTTCCGGCAGTCCTTGCACTGATGGTACTGGTATGCCCGTTGCCGCGAAGTCCTGTCGCCGTCGCAGTGCGGACACTGGATAGCCCCGTCGGGCCAACGGATACCCTCAATGTACTCTAGGGCTGTGCGCTCATCGGGGAACGTCTTGAAGAACTCATACGCGCTGATTGTGACCCCGCCGTCGCGTCCCATTTGTATCACCTGTTTCCTAGTCTAAAGACAGTTTACTACAGGCGTTTTGCGAAGTCAAGTATATAATTCCCCTTGGAATCACCAAGCACGCACCGGATATTGGGTTCCAGTTCGGAGTCGCGGCTAACCGCGAATCGCTGGTTATGCGTCTGACCGAATTCGTAGTGGAGAGGGCCCCGCAGGTGAGCGAGTACGAACCTCAGTGCATTCGTTTCAGATGAGGAGAACTTCAGACTCACTGCCATCCGTCTTGCTGATTGCGATATGCGTGACCGGGTTGTCCTGGCAGGTCCTCCTAACAGCATTCGCGGTTGTGGTTGCTCTTGCATCCATCTCGGGCTCCCAAGAGACAGAATCACGCTATGAAGGACTCGATGGAACAACCGGCGTCATGGACTGTCTCCCGCCCATCGGAGGTACGGATTCCGTCGAATCGAAACTTCAAGCCTTAAGCTGCATTGGTCTGCACACATCCTACAGCACGTGGGCAATCCAATCAGACTCCCTAGCGGACTGTATCGCCGGACCGACAACAAGGTCACAGCCTGTCGCAATCGAGAAGACATGCGCCTGGCTGAAACTTGGCAATTGGAGATGCTCCATGCTGCCATTCGTCAAGGCCAAGACACTACTCACAGCATGCAGAAGGCACGACCTGAACTATGCAACCCTTCAGTCCCTAGGTGGAAATGGAGATTCTCACGAGCCGGCCTCCATCGAAGTGAACCCGTCCTTACTCCAGTATTTGGATGGAGATGAGGGTTTTCACAAGCTTGATGAGTTCTGGAACCCAAGGAACAAACATCTTGCAGATGCCCGGTTTAGAGACGACCTCAGAGAGCTTTCAGGGAATGCGCCGTGGCCCATCAACCAAGGCGTAGTGAGTGTAAGTGGTCTCTTGCACTGGTACGCGAACAAGGCGAACAACAAGACCTGGCCGGTTACGGTTCACGACATAGAGGACATACGGAATCACCCCTATTTTCGAATGTGCGATGTTCCAACCGTGAAAGACGTCAAAGTCAATCTTCGCGGTCGCACCGCATACGTTGAATGGACTTATTCGCCAGGATGTGTCGAAGGGACCGAAGCCGACAGATTTAGAGTATGTTGGAAGGTCGATCTGCCAGCTCACCTATACGTTGCGTATCCCCGCGCCTTGTCCCAATTCTGCCGACATGTGGACGGGGATGTCACTGAGGCGGAGTTCACCGTTCCGTCGGTGATCTTGGGCTGGCGGTCGGTCAAGCTGGTATCGGTGGAAGTTAGACCGGACGATATTGCGTACGGGGGACCAATAGGGTCGGAAGCGATCCTCGGCAACAGACTGCTGGATCCCGTCTTTGGTGGTGCCTACTACCCAGCTAAGAAATTGGATTTGGTCGTCTCGCGATAGGAATCTCTTCGCTTTTCCAGCCTGTACCGGTCAATACGGCGTCAAGCTAAATTTTTGCGCAATAGGCCACCGAGAAACTGTTGATGCCTCGCTGAGAGGGGATGCAGAAATTGGACGTCAACTGCCAAGTCATAGACCGGACGCAGCCTAGTCCTAATAATCGAAGCTAAGGAGGGCCAGGACAGGTAAGACCACAAAGATGGAAAATAGAGCAATGCCTATGCCAAATGAGACCCACGCCCAGAGCTTGGCCTGCTCTGATGACCGCTCTGCCCCATCCATGTCTCCGTTGGCGATCTGTCCGTTGACTTTGGCGGCGTACACGATGGACACAATGCCAGTAGGCAGGCAACAGAAGATAGTTGTGAGGATGGCGGGTACCAGATAGTTGGGAACGTGAGGCGACGGTCCGGTGATTCCTGGGTCCTTGGGATCACCTCCGCTTGTTTCCAGCTCTGGTTCAGTAACGGCTTTGCCGCAACTCTTGCAGAACCTTGCATCATCATAGTTCTCGGAACCACAGTTTATGCAATACATGATGCCTCACGTTCTCCAGCTGCACAGTAGCAGACACTAGGCGAACGGCATGGCGTGCAGCTAAAACGCTATTATGGCAGACCCCAAGGCAGTCGGCGAGTTAATAGATTTAACGGTCGGGAACACGGATGAAGGCAGACATACAGCCGACCAACTCGGTGTGTGTCGGTCAAGGACTTTTGCCACTACCCTTATAGGGTGCTAAGCGTCTCTCAGCACAAGATGCAACACAAGTATGGCCTACAGCCTGAGTGAAAGCACTGCGTCGTGAAGGGAAGGCGGTCTAGCCTATAGTTGTGACTCTGCTTGAGGCTGTTGCCGAGCAAAATCGTGCCGGCCAGATGCCTCAACCGGAGTTCAGTTTCCTAAATTGGCACCTCCCACCGAAAAGTTCGCAGTACAGTATGCCCCGGCTCACCAGCTACGGTATCTGCAACTCGGAACGAGTTCGGAACGGCGCAGCGGCTTCGTAGACTGCTTCCCGATGGTTCGAGTCCCCGTTACCCTTAGCCCCAGTGGAAGTGCCCGTCGATGCGGGCTTCGGGGCTCTTAGCCCTATGTGACCTTTTCCCAAGAGGTTGTTCGAAGAGATCAATCGGCCGCCGTTGGAGGGGCGCGAGCTCCTATCTTCGTCTGTTCCGTCTGTAGTGAGTCCGCCCCTTATACGTGATGCCGGCTAGCACCGCAACGGCCGCAACCAGCATGACAACGATGCCTACTCCCGAAAGGATGTCCGCCACGGATTGTGCCGTCCGAAGGCCGAAGGTGAATCCAAGGAAGGCACCAACGTTGATGCTGGCAACGATGGCAATGCCACTCCAGATCAGCCCAATTCTTGGAGCCACCGGAAGGCGGCTCATGGAAAGGTGGAGCCAATGTGAACGGAGGGAGACGGCGGCTATCGCTGTCACGGTGATAGTGGCGGCCGCAACAGCCACAGCCCCCACAAGGGCAAGAATGTTGATGACTGGCCGTGCCTCCCAGATGCCGAAGACGCAACCAGCCATGCCACTACCAACGAATGCGATACCACACCACACAACTGCTCTGCCTAAGTTCATTTTGTGAGACCCATTTTCCAAATGTTCGCTCGGCCCGGTCTGTCCCTCCGCTATGTTAGCCCCGTCGGGGTGTGACCCGCCCTCCACGATATTGAAATCGTGGTCCTTGGAGGAGTGAGTGCCAGTTACTCTCCGCCCAGGACCACTAAGGCTGTTTGACTGTGCCTCCGGCCTGCGCTAGTGTGTCATTGGATGTGGCACAGTAGCAGCTTCAGGCCGACTCGGCGAAGGATGCAATGTACGAATGGGAGACCTTCGGACGCTTGTTATCGTCGGGATACTTGGCGCGATCACGTACTCCTATTTCGTGTACGTCCGTCCCGTCTTCGGAAAAAACCTATCTACTGCTATGGCGCTCCTGGTCTTCCTCCTCCTCCTTGTGTTAGTCGTCTGCCGGGGCGTGGTCTAATCTTGCTGGCTCCCTTCGAAGATGCTATTGCGGCGGTCCTTCTCGTTCTCGGTCGACCTCTCCGTGTGCTGGTAGTTATTGTGGCCCAGCTCGGAGCTTCGCTCACCGCGAAACTTGGGCAGAAACTTTCAGTCGTAGTCGACTATGCGGATGCTCCCGTCCCTTTGGACCAAGACGTTGCCATGCTGCAGGTGGCTATGGGCTATACGCAACCCTCTAAGGCTTGCAGTCGGGCCACTACGCCAATGCGCGGCTACGCGACGGTTGAGCGATACTTCCCCGGCTGCGAGTTCGGTGCCCTTGAAGCACAGGTGGGGTTCTGGACCGCCTGGCTGAATTCGGTTAACCCTGGCCATGGCATGGCCTTCGCCTCACCTCGCGCGGTTCCAAAATGACTCCAGACCTAGATGAAGGTCTCAGGTCTACAGGCGATTTCAGCCGTTTCGGGTAGAAAGCGATGGGCACCTACAGATAGGCGACGCCTGTTCGTTCAAGGTTGGAATGAGTGGAGGATCGGGCTACCGGTTTACGCCGATTGGTCATCCTTCTTGTCCTCATCCAGCAACAGGGAACGGTAGCTGGGAGGAGGAGCCTCAGGGAGCGACGGATGGTCTCGCCTGGACTCAGATTCATCCTCCACCGTTTGAGTCTCCTGAGTCGGCGGGTGAGTTACCACCGTACGCATCGCCGTGAATTGCTCCAATCGCTTCTTGATCGAATCGTAGTAATAGACGAGGCTTCCAATGCCAAAGGCCACCACTGCAATCCAGATCAGGACAGACAGACCCCAAGCTAGGTCCTCGTTCAGCCCAAGTCCCAGCAGTATGGCGAAGAATACTGCCCCCAAGACTACGGACCCGAACACGGCCAGCGTGCCAAGACCGGCAATCAGCAATCTGCGTTCGCCGTCCTTGAGCGTATTCACGCTGAATTCCACCTCTCCAAGGTTCTGAGGTGAACGATACCACAAACGTATTATCGAGTCATGGACGGATGTACGCACAGACTCCTATGCAACCTGTTGCTGGTCTGGACCTCACCGCTCTTCCAGCCAACGCGCGCCGCTCCTATCGAACAAGTGCCGTACCAGCCGCGCCGTTGAAGCCTTTCGGGCAATCATGTATCTTTTCCGTCGAATGGCGTCGTCAGGCCCGAGAACGCCGTAGGAGAGTAGGCATGCACCCAGTGAAGATGAGTCTGGCAAGGATGCTTGCCTCCCTCCGAGAGTCGAGATCGGCCGACAGCCTTGGAGCAGTTGGGGTGCCGCTTGGGATCGTACTGGTTGCGCTCGGCTGGATCTTGGAGGAGGCGTCCGTCGGCATAGGTGCGGCAATCAGGGTACTGGGGGGAATAGTCTTCCTGGCTGGGCTGGCGACGGTGGTCTTTGGGGACTCCCGCCGCCGTGCTGTTGCAATTGGCATGTCGAAGCGCATCGTTGCCAGGTATATGTCAAGGACTGTGCACTGGGGTTGGCCGGACAGAGTGGGTCTGGCTGGAGTGATCGTTGGGGTCTCACTGATTGTGCCCGCAGTGGTGCTCCAGATCATTTTCCGAAGCGGCGCGGCAGTCGCAGGGCCGGCAATCATACTCTTCTGTGTTGGAATATTCCTTCTCATCTACGGGAGATTCTACGGTCGGGATGACATGCGGACCGGAGACCGGTCCTCGTCATCTTCAGGCAATGAGGGGCGTGGCAGAGGGCGACTTTAGCGCCGTCCTCTCCTGGTCTTGCTCGTGAGTCCGACTAAAGCCAGCGGAGAACAGTCATGAAGACACAGGGGACTGGCGTGTCAGGAACGGCATCGGTCAACATAACGGGCCTGGCCTACAAGGTGGGGCTTGGCGTGATCGTGGCCGGCTTTCTCATATTTGCGTCGAATGGGCTTATTGGTGGCGTAGTCTTTGAGGCGACCATGGACCTCCTGACGCTCATAGGCGCTCCGGAAGACCGGCAGTTCCTACCCCCCAACGAGCCCGAAGCCGGAAGGCAGATACTTCAGTTCTTCGGGGGCATCCTCCTTGCATGCGGCGTCTGCATCATCAGTATCCGTCTCGTCGTCGAACTACTGGGACTCGCCGGCAAGCCGGGGTTTACCGCCAGGCTCGACCGGACCGACAAGCTGGGGCTGGGAGTGGCGGCGTTTGGGTTACTTGTCAGCGTTTCCAGTGGGCTCACCCAGGTCTTCCTCTACGAAATACTCCTTTACGAATATGGGACTGGCTGGGTGATGTCCACACTGGAGACCGTGGGATATGCGGGCGCAGCGATCTTGCTCGGAGGAATTGCCGTTCTCACTCTCGGAAAACCGAGCCGTCGCAGGATGGTGCTCGGCTGGACCGACAGGGTGGGATGGGGCAAGATGGGCTACGGCTGGATCAACAAGCTGGGGCTCGGGTTGATTGTACTTACGCTGGTGGGTGGGACTCTGTTGCCAGGGTTTGCGGACGCTTTCAGCATTTTTGCCGCGGCCGGGATTGGCATTCTTCTTGTGGGAATCGTTCCCCATTTTCTTGGGGGAGGGCGGCCTTAGGGACGGGCCGACGCCTTCCGAGCCGCCACGCGAGAGCATCAGGTACGTCCATTTCTGAGCGGCTACCACCCGCGCTGCGAAACCAGCCAGGCGATGAGCGCTGCCATAACCGCGATGACCGTGAGAACCGTGGCCACTACCCCCAGCACCAATCTTGTAAGTTCCCCGGACGCGGTGCCGCGCTTCAGCGCGGAGACGCATTTACCCGCCATGAGTACCGTGCCGCTGGCAGTTCTGCGAAAAACTCCCCTATCGGTCACGATGATGCCGGCGACACCGACTATGACTGCGGCCAACCCTGCGAAGACGAGCCACATCCAGACTGCATTCACGGCCCAGTTGAACAGGTGCAGGAATCTGACAACGAGGGCGAAAATGCCAACTACGAGATACGTCGGGTTCTTCGTGACGATGAAGACAAGGACTGTGACAATGCCCGCGATGAGCAGTATCCAGTTCACCAAGCTTAAGAAGGCGTCCGTATGTATCATCCACCCAACGAACATCGTGGCAAGGCCACCGATTAGCAGCTTGAGCCAGATCGTGGTGACCCTCGATGCAAGGGCCGAAAATGGACGCGAGCACCATTGCAGGAATGTTGCCGGACGTGATGCGGCAGGCTGGACCGCCTGCGTCGGCACAGCAGCTGGCGGCGTTTTGGGTCGCTGTCCGGCCCGCGGTGGCGTAGACGGCGCCGGTGTTGGTTGGCTTGCTCGAAGCGTCTGCCGGTGTGAGCTGCCGGTGGCGGCTGAGGCCGTTGATCGAGTTGGCTTCGGCGGCGCGGCCGGTGAGCTCGCCGATGGCTGCGGCGCCGCTGCACTGGGTGGGATGTCCTGCAGGACCGTCTCCAGGTCGGGAACTTTCTCCAGAGGCAGAGTGCAATACTCTTCGAGACGCTCCGTCAGCTTGGTCACGGCCTGGTGGGGAGACCTCTTGAGCCTACCGAAGACTTCGGAGCTCCGTGGATCGGCGTAGTCCTTCCTGGTGAGTATCAGATTGTCCTCGTCGTGGAAGTCCCAAATATGTGGGTCTGCGGCTATGGCGAGCAGGCTGAGGTAGATGACGAGGGAGGAGAAATTGTCTACGTTTTCGTCATAGTGCTCCGACGATCTCTCCGGGTGCTGGTAGTTCTTGTGGCCCAGCTCGGGGCTTCGCTCGCCGCGAAACTTGGGCAGAAACATGCCGTCGTAGTCGACCAGGCGGATGCTCCCGTCTGTCTGAACCAAGACGTTCCCGTGCTGCAGGTCGTTGTGGGCGATACGCAACCCCCTAAGACTCGCGGTCGGGCCTCCACGCCACTGGGCGGCTACGCGCCGGAGAGTGTCCGGCTGGTCAAGTCTGGAACCGACGAACCTGCTCAGCAGCTCTCCATCCACCCACTCCATCTTGACTATGGGATACCAATCTCCACGGAGGCTGATTCCACGTTCGACGTACTCGAAATGTACGAAGGAGGGAGGGAGGACATTGAGGAGATAGTTGCTCAGTTCGCCGTATCGCGCCTGCTGGTCACTGACCTCACGAGTGAAGCATCGAACTGCGTACGTACCGTTTCCTGTGGACACGGGATAGACGCAGGCGAAGGCGCCGGAGAATATGAGAGGCATGTCTCGCTGGTTGAGCAATACTTCCCCGGCTTCGAGATCGGTGCCCTTGAAACACAGTCGAGGATTCTGGACCGCCTCGCTGAAGTCGGTTATCCCTGGCCACGGCATGACCTTCGCCTCACCTCGCGCGGTTCTAATTGACCCCTATAATGACCAATGTCGTATCGTCGTTCCCCATCAACCCCGCACGGCGCTGCTCCTCCACCCAGGCGGCCCATCCCGACGGGTCCAACGTGAGCAGAGTATCCCAAGGCTTCTCTCCCTCGGCATTCCTCTCAAGGAACCAGCACGCCAGGGCATCGGATGCCAGAATGAACAAGTCCCCAGCCAGGCATTCGCCCTCGTTTTGCCTCACGTTTTCCCAAAGATCTCCCGTGTTGTCCGGGTTGCTGCAGACCAAGGGAGGGCTGTTATCAAACTCGGCGGCCTCTTCCAAAGGGAATGACAGCCACAGTCGGTTGTCGCGGATCACGAACAGACAGCTGTCTCCCACGGCGAACGCCTGCCAGTAGAGCCTTGGTGATCCACCGGGCGCGGCGTTGAAGGTCACACCCAACATGGTCGCAAAGGCCCCGGCCCGCGCCTTCGCCTCTCCGTGCCAGGGAATGCTTTCCCATGGAATGCCGACGCGCCACTCCTCCTGCGCCGAGATCAGCCAGTCGCACATGGAGTCCTCGGTGAGACCGCGTAGGTCAGGGGGCAGGGAGGCGAAGCCATCCGCAAGGACGTTCGCCCATTCCCGCGCAAAGGCCGACTCGCTGGCGCCGTCGGAGACCGCCGCCCTGGCAGTACGACGCCCGGACGCGCCCATCCTCTGGGGGTAAACCACCCGCGAGGCGTCTTCATACTCCTCAGGGCGGTTGCCCGACTTGGGCAGCCAGAAAGTTCTGGGAGGTCGAAGGCCCACCTTCACTTCCTAACGAATCAGCGAAGATCTGACGCGGCGCGCGTCCCTATGTCCAGGAACTGCACCAGGGCCACCATGTCCGCGTTGTAGACGTACCCACGAGAACCCTGGGAGACCGAAAGGCCCATACCGGTGGCCAACTCCACTACCGGGTCGGGAAAGACTGAAGACATGCGGAACATCTGCGCAGCGTACTCGTCGGGAGGCACTTCGCTCTCGTCGGACGGGTACTGCACCGGCATGGCGGACATCTCAGAGAGGTGCGCGTTGTAGATCAGCACGTTGCCGTCGTTGGTCCCCAGAGCCATGATCTCCTGGGCCAGGGACTCCGGGTTCCCATCGGTTGCGGCCCCATCGGTGACATTGATCACCATCGGGGGATAGGAGTCCGGGTGCTGGGCCGTCCAGTCCTGAAGGGCCTTGGACGCGGCGGACAGTGCGTCGCACATTGGCGTTCCATAGCCGGCCGTGGGGCGGAGCCAAACCGGAAACTTCCTGGTGACTTCCACTATCCCCCCGGCGCCGTCGGACTCCTTGACCTCCCTTTCCTCCACCTCGGCGGCGTCGACCACCTGGCTGACGGACAGAAAGGGCTCTTCTGGTGTCGTCCCTGGGAGGGCTGTCTCCAACTTCGTGCGACCAGCTCCGTCAGTTCCATACGCGATGACTCCGATGTCGAAGTAGTCGCGAATATCCATGCCCTGGGAGCAGCGTTGGGATATAGCGTCGAGGATGCGATTCACGGCATCGGCTGCCCCGTCCATCTTTCGCAGCTCGGGCTGTCCGCCTAGCGCCTCCCCCATAGAACCTGATTGGTCGATCAGGAAAAGGAAGCAACCGGGATTGTTGCGGCTGATATCGGCTGTATAAGCCATACGGACACCTCCTTGGTCGATATAGCAACGCTCGGACGGACACATTGTATGCTTCCCGTAGAGGAAAGGCTAATTTATGGCCAAATCATAGCCATAGGCCGCGTGGACTGTCTCGAGATGTCCCTCGGGAAACGGTTCCTCCAAGCCTTGGATGACTCCGTACTGACAAGAAGAACGCTGCCGATACCCAATATTCAGAGACCCCTATACGCTCCGACCACTTTCGTATCAAGACTTCCCACCGGAAAGTTCGCAATTCAGTATGCCCCGGCTCAGCGGGAGCGAATCGAACTCTCGCAGACCATTCATGACACCAGAGCCCAGTCTTCAATTCTGATTGGGCTGGGTCTGGAGACGGCAATTGAGTTGGCGGATGTCAAGAACGATGACCGGAACGATGAGCTGATCGCCAAACTGTCCGCCACACGTGCTCTGTCAAAATCGACCATATGGGAGCTAAGGCATCCCATCGACATCAGTCCCATATTCGAGGGGCGAAAGTTGGGTAATGTGCTGAGTTCGCATGTCTCGACCTTAACCACCATCACCTCGATTCCAACCGAATTCATCCAATCAGGTAACGAGCCAGAACTGCCCATATTCGCCAAGAGGCTGCTTTTCTCGACTGCCCACAACGCAATGACGAACGCTTTCCGTCACTCAGGCGCTGGCAAGGTAACCAACGCCCTGAACTTCGAAGGTGATGAGTTTCAATTGTCCGTCGCCGACGACGGGATAGGCCTCCCCGCCAACTACGGGGATCGAGGCCACGGTTTTAGGAATATGAGATCCGACGCAAAGACGATGGGCGGTAGGCTAGAATCGTCAACCGGCACCAATGAACAAGGCACGGTCGTTTCCTGCACGATTCCTTATGTGGGGCATCGGGGAGGCGTGTGAACATGGGCCCGACAACACAGACCAAAGTGATGCTCGTGGACGACCACGAGATCATGCGTGACGGGCTCCGGGAAGTCCTCCAGCGGACCGGTAACATTAGGATCGTCGGCGAAGCTGGAGATGGTGTAGCGGCGGTTAGGGTAGCTCAGAGCTTAACGCCCGACGTCATTATCATGGACGTGATGATGCCACTCAAGAATGGCATTAAAGCCTGTCGGGAGATTACAGATGTGCTGCCAAATACCAGAGTGCTGATGCTGACGGCCTCATCAGAAGAGGACGCTGTAATGGAGGCGTTCGCCGCAGGCGCCACGGGCTATCTTCTGAAGTACTCCGGTAAGGACAAGCTGCTTCGCACCGTACGCGATGTGGCTGAGGGCGAATATCGCATACCCCGAGATGTAGTCAGGCGCGTATTTGAAGGAATGCGTGAAGCGGCTGAAATAAGGCAGATGACTGAGATCAACGGTCTAACTGGGCGGGATCAGGAAATACTCGCACTGTTTGCGCAAGGGCTGTCATATGCCCAGATCGCCGAGGCTAGAGGGAACCGTCCGCTGACGATCAGGAATGCCATATACGGAATCGAGGATAAGCTAGGGATAGAGACGAAACAGGGGCTGGTAGTCTGGGCCGTGCGAAATAGGCTGATAGTTGAATAGGAACATTGGTGGCGTGGGGATAATGAGGATTGAATGGCCCCGAACCTCTTGGGCTTGAAGCCAAGGAGACAAAGATTGCGGTCGCTTGTCACATTCCTCAAATAGAGACCTCCCATTGAAAAGTTCGCAATATAGTCCCCTTTAGCCCACCAATCTGCCGCTGATCCCATCGGGGACTCGAACTGTTCGATTGCAGCCGAGCCTACTTCGATGGCCCTGCAACGCAAGGCTTCCGGGCGACGGACTAGGGGCCCGATCTCATCCATTATTTCAGTGCCCGCTGATAAACTCAGCTGTATTTACCGTTATCACTGGAGGATCGTCCTCATCGGTTACGATGATGGTCACTTGTATGCTGTCCGTGGCGCCAAACGGATCGGTGGCAGTCACCACTACTGTGTAACTGCTCCTGGCCTCGTAGTTCAGGGGAGCGTCGGTCTTCAGTTGGCCATTGTTCCTTCCTATTCGGAAGAACTCGGCGTCCGGGCCGCTCAGAGTGTAGATCAACAGATCATCATCGTCGTCGTGGGCCCTGACCGGGTCTCCGATGTTCCGTCCAGCCTCAGTGTTGTTTGCAGTGTCCTCCGCCACCTCTCGGCTCGTCCTGTCGGATTGGTCGCCCTCGGTATTGAAGTCCTGATCAGGGAACACGGGCGGGGCATTGACAAACCCACTGTCCGATACCGGACCAGTATCAAACGAACCGTGTCGACCTACTGGGACTTCCAACACGCCCGATGCCATGTCTTGAGCGCGACCTACGTTGTCGATGTAGAACGCCGTCGCCCGCAGACACCTGCCCACGTCAGCCGCCTTCGGGGAGTAGACCGACGACGATTCTCCCGCTATCGGGGTCCAGCTCTCATCGTCAACGGCATCTATCCCGGGCGTGTCAGGGTCGTCCTCGCATTCGTGCGACGGCACGCCCCTGACGCTCACCGTAACTTCCTCGGACAGTTCCCACACCCACCGTCTGATGGCCACGCCACCGTCGTCGTCGCTGGCCGTGGCATGTACAGCGATGCCCACCTCCGGCTGCCTCTGGGACAGGACGACCGCTCCAGCGTCCTCCCCATCCACCACTTCGATGGCCACATCCAGGGTGGTTGACAGCCGGCGAGGACCATCACCGGAGTGAGCCTCGACGGTTATTGAATACGAGCTCTGGTTTTCGAAATCGGGCTCGTGGCCTGTTCTGAAGACCAGTACACCATCGCTGCCGAAGGCAAGGGCGTCGCCGTCGGGGCCTGACACCGAGTATGTGTAGGTCGTGTCGTCATAGCCGCCGGGGTCGCTGACGATGCCGTCTTGGTCGGTGACGGCATAGGTATTGGCATCGATGGGGTCGCCGCTGTGCTCAACCGTGATGACCGGCAGGTCCTCGTTCACCTTCTCCACTACGCTGAGCAGCGTCGGCGCGTCATCAGCGAAGGCAGGGGGCTCGTTCACCTCGGTGACCGTGACGATAACGTTCACCGTGGCCGCGGCGGTCGACGGATCGCTTGCCCTCACCCGAAGGACGTACTCGCTGTTGTCTGCGTCGCCAGCATCCTCACCCTCAGGCAAGGCGGGGTCGCCGATTAGGGCCGTCGAGGCCACGTCTTCGGTCTCGCCGGGGTCCGTTCCCAGCTCCCTGCCGACCCTTATCTGGCCGGACAGACTGTCGATGGTGAAGCGCGCGTTGCCGTCCTCATCCTCCAGATCGGGGGTGTCCAGGAGCTCGTAGAACAGAGTGTCGTTGTCGTCGTCCGTCGCCGAGATCGGTTCGCCTATGGGCATACCCTTCGCCTTGCTCTCGGCGACCAACCGCGAGATGTCGATGTAGCGAGTGGTTTCATCTTCATCCTGGTCGTCGAAGGAGGGAGCGGCATTGGCCGGTGGCCTCGCCTCCACCCGGTAGTCGGTCACCGCCGAAGCGGTCTTGCCGGAGCCGAACTTGTCGGAGTAGGTGACCGTCGCACGCAGGTACATACCCACGTCGTCCTGTACAGGCCTCCGCTGCGGCTCTGACGCCCCCTCAATGTGAGTCCATCTCCTTCCGTCTTCGGACCTCGCCCACTGCCACCTCTCGTCCGCCACCCTGTCATCCTCGTCCCGCAGGCCGGCTGAGAGCGTCCTGTCGACCTGCGGCTGCGGCCTGTCAATGCTCGCCGTGCCGGCATCGTCCACGTCAGTTACGGTCACAGTAACGTTACGTGTGCCGCCGGCGGCTTCGACGGTCACCCGGTATACGTTCCTCGTCGACAGCAGGGCGCTATCAGACGCAGACTGCGGGTCCTCGTAGTTGGGGGGTTCTCTGAAGGCCAGAACGCCATCATCGATGGTGAATAGGTCGTCGTCTCGCCCGCTCACAGACCACCTGATGACATGATCTCCCTCGTCGAATGCCGTGAAGGAGGCTACAGGGGCCGTACCATTCTCGGTGTAGCGTACTGAACTGACACCGGTAATGCGCACCGGGTCGTGTACATCGATGACGTTGATGGTCACCTGTATACTGTCCGCGGCGCCCGAGGGATCGGTGGCGGTTACTACAACGGTGTAGCTGTTTCTGACCTCGAAATTCAGGGAAAGCTTCGTCTTGAGCTGGCCGTTGTTCCTCGAAATGCTGAAGAAGGATGCGTCAGCACCACTCATGGTGTAGATCAGCAGCTTGTCGTCATCGTCGAAGGCGCTGACCGGGCTCCCGATGCTCTGCTCCGGCTCCTCGTTCTCCTCGATCTTCCGGCTCGTCCTGTCCGACTGGTCTCCCGGCGAGTTCAAGTCCTGGTCCACAAACCTTGGAGCGGCATTTGCTAGCCTGCTACTCTGTACGGGAGCCTCCAACACTCCGGTTGCATCGTCGTCTTGAACGGTCGGATTCTCTTTGTTGTCGATGTAGAACACCGTCGCCCGCAGGCACCTGCCCACATCAGCCGACTTCGGGGTGTAGGTCGCCGACGAGGCTCCAGCTATCGCGTCCCAGCTGCCAACGACATTGATGGCCGTATCAAGGTCCTCCCGGCACTCGGCCGACGGCGTGCCTTCGTCATCCACCGTGATCACGGCCGACCGCTCCCATACCCACCTGCTGATCCTCATACCGCCGTCGGCGTCGCTTGGCGTGGCCACTACTTCTATGCCCACCTGCGGCTGCCTCTGGGACAGCGCCACCTCTCCTTGGTCTTCCGTATCCACCACCTCAATGGTGACGTCCAGAGAGGCCGACCGACCGCCAGAACTGGCCGTAATGGTTATCGAGTACGAACTCTGTTCTTCGAAGTCAGGCACGTGGTCGGCCTCGAAGGTCAGGATATCACTGGCGAACTCAAGTACCTCGAGGTCGTCGCCCGTCACCGAGTATCTAACGTTGGTGACGTCACCATCCTGATCAGTGACGGCGAAGGTGCCGGCATCCACCTCACTATCGTCGTCCCCAAACGTGATGACCGGTTGGTTCTCGGGATTCTCCTCGACCCTCAGCAGAGTTGGCACATTCTCACCGAAGGCGGGCGGCTCGTTCACGTTGGTGACCCTGACAATGACGTTCACCGTGGTCGAGGCGGTTGACGGGTCGCTTACCCTCACCCGCAGGACGTACTCGCCATTATTTGCGTCGCCAGCATCCTCACCCTCAGGTAGAGCGGGGTCACCGGATAGGGTAGTTGCCTTGTCCTCCCGCTCCCCTTGGTCTGCACCCAATACCTTGCCGACCCTTATCTGACCGGAGGCGCTGTCGATGGTGAACCGCGCATCGCCGCGGCTATCCTTCAGGTCAGGGGTGTCCAGCAGCTCATAGAACAGGATGTCACCATCTGCGTCCGTCGCCGACACCCGCCGGCCTATGGGCCTGCCACGAGCCGTGTTTTCGGCGATGGACCGGGTCAGGGTGGTAACTTCATTACCATTCCGGTCCACGAAGCCGGGAGCGGCATTGGACAGGGTTTTCGGCTCCACAGGTCTGGCACTAACCGCCGAGGCCGTCTTGCCGGGGCCGAACTTGTCCGAGTAGGTGACAGAAGCGCGCAGGTACATGCCAACGTCTGCTGGCTCAGGTGTCCGCCGTTGTGTCGTCGCTCCCGGTATGTCCGTCCATGTCGTACCGTCCTCGGACCGCGCCCACTGCCACCGCTGGCCGGACACCCCTGCATCCTCGTCCGAAAGTGTGGCCTCAAGCGGCCGGGATACTTGAGGCTGTTGCCTGTCGATACTCGCCGACCCCGCTTCGTCCACGTCCGTAACCGTTACCGCCACTTCGTGCGTTCCGCCGGAAGCCTCTACCGTCACCCTGTAGACATTTCTCTCCGCCAGCGAGACGCCCGATACCGCGGCCTGCGGTATTTCATAGTTGGGGGCCTCCCTGAAGGACAGTACGCCTTCCTCGATGGTGAATAGGTCGTCGTCGGGACCGCTCAGAGACCAACTGATCGCATCTCCGTCCTGGTCATAGGCAAAGAAGGCGGCGACCGGCGATGTTCTGTTCTCAGGGTAGTCAATTGAGGAGTCGGCTGCTTGAGCATGTGCCAAACTACTTGCGGGACTAACCGGGACAACATCCCCCATGAGCATGCCGACGAGGACTACTGCCAATGCCAGCGCCCGGGACTTCCCGAGTTTAATTGTCCTCAGCCTATGGTTACGACTAAGGCGGGTTAGTTGCTTCACGACTGGATCTTGATTTGGTGTCCTATGCAAGCTGAGTGCGGCCACACCTCAATGCCTTTGAGATGTGTCCAAAGGGCCCCGTTCACCCTGAGCCTGTCGAAGGGTGACAACGCCGTTCATGGTCCTGCAAAGTCATCACGTACGGTCTCGAGTAACTTGGAAGACACCGTCTGAGGGTCCCGGGGCAATGGTGATCTGAAACGAGTCAATAGAGTGCAAATGATCGCGCGTCTCCATTTTGGACATATTCTAGTTCACACCCTGCCTCTCCGCCAATTCACCACAGTTCCCAATCTAGGATACTGACTGCTTCGGCTCACCAGTCCCACCAATAGCACGGACCGGTCCACGGTTTCGCGATCACGATGAAGAAATAGACCGCGTTTAAGGTCGCAACTAATGCTCCAGTCCAGCATTGGACCCATCAGAGCACCGCGCTCGATTCTGGGTCCCCTCCGGCAAGACGTACCTCACTGAACTTGAGCTGCTCGACACAAATGGTGGGTGGCAACAGGTGCGGGAGGCGGAGGCTTCCACAAACTCTAGGCTTCCGCATAGGTTGGTCGCAAGCATCTCACCATCCAGTATCGTTTGGTCCAGCGGCTTTCACACCGGCAGACATACGATATGGGGTCCAATTGGCACGACAACATGCTTCGCCGAGTCCCGTGACGGAACATCCGTGGTCAGGAAGACCGTTGCTGCTACTTTGTCTCAAGGGAGTAAACACTCGACTGGGACGCGCGTGACCTAAGCTTCTGTGGTTATTGGCCCGCCAAAACACGCGGCGTAGGGTTTGATGTGCTGTGCTCGTGCCGGCTCCCAAGGAATATTCAGCGTCACCCCAAAGCGAGAAGTTCGCAGTTCAGTACACGCTGGCCTACCAGCCCATGGCTAAGCCCACAGAGGACTCGAACTCATTGATGCCTGATTCTGAATCAGAGTAATTATGGACGGCCGTAGCAAGGAATCAACTTCGAACAGTGTCTGACGACTGTAGGATGGCTGTTGCTATTTTCAATGAATTGTCCCATATTGATCAGCTTAGAGGATTCGCGTTTTCGTCGTGAGTCCCGTGATGTATCGAAGGGATTAGGAGGGTGGATTTGACGCGAACGCTATCAGTTGAAGAGGAAATTCAGAGGCCCGCCGCCGAGGTGTGGGAAGGGCTCACCGACTGGGACAATGCCTCTAGGTGGATGCCCGGAGTCGAAAGCATGGCGGCTGATGGAGAGACTACAACAGGGACGAAGCTGACTTTCCGTGCGCGCGGAGGGGAGCGCTCGAGTGCAATTGTTCACTGCGACGCCGGTAATTCGATCGTTCTCCGTTCGGTACAAGGCGGAGTGACGGCAGACTACAGGTACGAAGTCCACGATATTAACGGACGCTCGACCCTCGTAACACTTGTGGCCGACTGTCATGTTAAGGGGCTGTGGTTGCGCATTATCTCTCCCCTGCTTCGTATCGCAATCCGGTCCACTGACGGCAAGCAACTGAGGCTATTCAAGGCGATGATCGAGGGAGGATAGTATAGGGACCGCAATTGGCGGTGCCTGCCAGTATTCCTGCCAGCGAGCCCCTCGCCGTCGTGCCTCCCTTACCAAGTACCTACGTTCTGGCCCTCTTTTCGAACCACCATATGCCATATCCGATTTGAGTCTCTATAGCTGCGGACGGCGTACGCAGTTCATCTTTCGAAACCCTGGAGAGGGAATCTCTGCAAGACGAAGAAACGGCGCGGAGGCATTCACGTCGGCTTCGCCCCCTTGTTCACGATCCACACGGCCTTCAACGGCCTTACGTCGCGGGCTGTGAGTAGGCAACCTGCTCCTGCGCTAGGGGAGCAGGTCGAATCACCAAAACCGGACATCCGGACTCCCTTATTACAGCTTCGGCGATGCTTCCGAGCAGAAGACGGCTGACTCCGGACCGCCCGTGGGTAGCAAGTGCGATCATGCTGTGTTCAAGCCCTTGCGCATAGTTGACTATCTCCGTCGAGACCTTGCCGCTGAGCAGCACCTCTTTCACTTCGAGACCGGAATTCCTCAGCCGTGCCGCCGCCCCCTCCATATAGTCGTGGACTCTTTTGGTGGTTTTCGACTCGATCCCGGACAGAATCTCGTCAAGAGCGAAGTTGCTGTCATCGAATAATGCCCTATCGTCCGGCATGACTCTCAACAGGATCACCCTGAGATTCATTTGCCGCGCAAGGGTGGCAGCGTGTGAAAGCACCGTTTCTGCGAATTCGGAACCGTCCAGCGGAACGACCAGATGGTTTATGTCGACGTTGTCCTCCGCATGGAGACGAGCGCGCTCCGGCGTAATCGACAGAATGGGAATGGGAGACTCGTGAATTACTTTGTATGTCACGCTGCCCAGCAGTCCGCTGGTCAAGACGCTCCTACCACGTGTGGACATCGCTATCAGGTCGCAGCCGGTTTCCTGAGCGACTCTGATGATGGTTTCGGAAGCAGACCCGTAAGCCGCTATCGTCTCGGTGGAGATTCCTGCCTGCGACAACTTTGTGGCGATGCTATCAAGTGGCGACTTGAGCTCCCTCTCAATCCTGGCGACCAGTTCCAATTCCCAGGGCTCGAAATCGGCGGTTGAGTCGGGAGGAAGCTTCGTTCCGCCGTCTCCCAACTTTCTCAGGATTCCTCCTAAAGCCGAATCGAAACTCTCGTCCCGCGTGTAATGTATGTCGACGGCCCTCGCCAGCACGACCCCCAACTTCATACCGCCGGCCAGCCACTCAACGAAGGGGATGATGCCTTCTGAAACCTCGGTGCCGTCCAGTGGGACCAATACTCTATTGAACATCAATCTCCCTCATTGGTGCTCTTGTCGATCTACTTTCAAGTGCTCTGGCACTCGACACTTGTATCAGAATCAGACAAGGGAAACAAGTGGGATGGATGGCCATTAGCCAAGTCCAGAAGTCTGTTTGCCGTTTCCTAGAGGATACTCCCAAGAACAATAGACTCTTTCTCAGAGTCGACAGATTTGACTATACCTAGTGGTTCAACATTATAGTTTCGAAGGGTGACGACGACCCTGGGATTTGGTAGGAGCGGGTTTCAAACCCGCCCTGTCATGCACAATGCGAACCCAGCCCTCAATTGCTGCCCGTCATTTCAATGATGTTGAACCACTAGGCCCTAGCGTACCGGATGCAAGACGTTGAACGTAAGTTGGATGAACATCCGGAACGCTGCGGTCAGGTGACTCTTGACCAGATCTTCCGTAACTCGCGCCGGAAGGGTCGTCTTGTAGGAGTTTGTCTCTCTTGTCATGTTCACTTCCAGAAGAGTTTAGGCTAAGTATCCGCAAGACCGGCCCCATCTTGGAAACTGTGGATCTTTCTGACAACCCTATTCGGAGTCCTTTGACATTTCATCTCCACTACGTCTCTGTCAGTGTTGACAGGTTATGTGCATTCTCACTCTCTTGTCTGCACTGTGCATCACCTGGCATTTCCTTGTTGAATTGCACCCACAGACGCTCGAAAGTGCCCTCATGAATACCTCTATGCACATTAAGCCACATAACTCTGTGATGCTAGAATAGTGCGACTGCAACGCTCCCAGCGTCGAGGAGGCAAAGTGTTCAACTACGGACTGATCGGAGACATGTCCTCGGCGGCGTTAGTCGGTACCGATGGCTCCATTGACTGGTGCTGCCTGCCCCGATTTGATTCGCCCAGCGTCTTTGCCTCCATCCTCGACGAGGACATCGGCGGTCGATTCCGCATCCATCCCAGTGGAACGTACACAAATTCAAGCCAAGCCTACTTACAGGACACCAATATCCTGGAGACAACCTTCACGACGTCCCAGGGTGTCGTGAAAATAGTTGACCTAATGCCCATTCACGATAGCGACAAGGATGGCAAGCCCGACAAGAACCCCATAGACCCACCTGAGCTTCATCGCATCGTTACCTGCACGGCTGGAAGTGTGCGATTGCGCTGTGAATTTGAACCACGTCACGACTACGCACGCGCCATACCGGAGTTTCGCCAGGTCCGAGGCAACGGCAACGGCTTTGCGGTCGAGACTCTAGGCGGCGGCCAGAACATGAAGCTGGTCAGCAATGTCTCACTGTCGGTCAAAGGCGATGGCGTAAGAGGAGAGTTCACGCTGTCACAGGGCGAATCAGCAACCTTCGTGCTGGCTTACGGCAGCGGAAGACCGGCAAGTCTCGAGCAGTACCACACACAGGAAAAGTTCGATCTGACTAGGAGATACTGGCAGGACCTTGTGGCAGGGATGAACTACGAGGGCCTGTGGCGCGAGCAGGTGGTACGATCATTCCTCGTGTTGCACCTTATGATGTACCGCGGCACGGGGGCTATCGTTGCCGCCCCGACTACGAGCCTGCCGGAGACAATCGGCGGGACGCGAAACTGGGACTACCGGTACTCATGGCTTCGTGACGCGAGCTTCACTGTTGACGCTCTCTACCGATTGGGAGATGTGTACGGAGCCGATTTCTACATTCATTGGCTGCTGGAGCAGTGTCAGCTGATTAGTCGCCACCCTCGAATCTTGTATGGGATCACGGAGGAATCATCACTCGAAGAAGAGATCCTCGACCACCTGAGTGGCTATGAGGGTTCGCGACCTGTACGAATAGGCAATGCCGCAGCCGAACACCTTCAGTTGGACATCTTCGGAGAAGTCATTGCGTCAATTCACTCGCTACTGGTATTGCGCGGTGAGATACCGGAGGAGGCATGGGACCTGGTCTGCACCTTGGCCGAGATGGTCATCGAGAACTGGCAGCGCCGCGACCGTGGCGTTTGGGAGGTGCGCGGGGAGCCACAGCACTTCGTCTACTCTAAGGTACTCTGCTGGGCAGCCCTCAACACTGCTGCATACATCGCAGCGGCGGTGGAGCAGCGGCGGCACTATCGGCGTTGGTCGCAGATGGCGTTCCTAATCAAGTCTGAAGCTCTCGAATTTGGGTGGAGTGAGTCTAAGCAGGCGTTCAGGCAGCGCTACGACAGCGACGCCCTAGACGCTTCTAACCTAGCGATCCCATTCTTCGGTTTCATCCCCCAGGACGACCCTAGGGTGAGGCAGAATGTCGATGCCATCGAGCGAGAACTGGCTGATGGGCCGTTGGTATGGCGCTATATACCTGAAGAGACGGACGATGGCCTAGAAGCGCAGCCGGAAGGCACCTTTACACTACTGAGCTTTTGGTTGCTGGGTAACTTGATATACACGGGGCAGAATGACAGGGCCTTTGACCTCTTCCACGAGACGATCACTCGGTGCTCCAACCACCTCGGCTTATTTGCCGAGATGCTTGATCCTTCCACAGATCGGCAATTGGGAAACTTCCCGCAGGCATACTCACACATCGGTCTGATTCACACGGCCCTCAACCTCTCCGGCGTTATCGCGGACACGCCAACACGGCTCATTCGCAGGCGCAGATAGGCAGGAGTTTGGCCGCAGGTCTTCTCGGAATTGGGTAGCTCCTGGGACAGCGGACGGCCCGCAAGACAGAGCACGATGTCAGCATTCGGCGTCGGTGCGACCGGTGGATCAAGAATTAATTCCGGCAATCACAGGTACCGCCCTGATGAAGGTAATCACGCACATGGGCCATATGCCCGTCATCTACGAGTCCGCCTACTGCCCTTTCCCAAAGCATCTGCGAATGCAGCCGACGGCAATGTAGCTAATCCACACTAGCCTACAGAGCTTTTCGCTCGTTTTCAGGACTGCCCTGCGGAAGCGCGCAACGTCCGAGCCAGGCGCTACTCACGCGTTGGCAGACCTGACAGTCAACAACTCCTTACGCATTGTGACGCTTTGGCAAGCCCGGCGAGTATGATGTCCATCGAGTACGCAATGCTCGTTGAGGCACTGGCGAGTGAAAGTCGGGCGCTGACATACAACTATCTGTTGAGATGGAACTGGGACCTGGGACGCCACGCCAATTTGAACCGTCATTAGTTTCATCTGCTGCAAACTGGGCGACAACACCGACGAATCCAGCTCCATCTTCACTGTACTCCGTATTGTCCAGAATATGCCGAACCCCGAAGCGTGAGAGCTAGTGTCACCCGAAGCGAATCTATCGATGAGGTATTGCCGACTTCCCCGTTTGTCGTTCTGCGAAATCAGGCAGTACGAAAACAGACTTGAAGACATCCCAGCGGCTCTGGAGAGAAGTGGCTCTCCGTTCATCTAACCCGAAGATTAGGTATGAAAGAGTGGGTACCACGATATTTCTTGGCAAGCACCTGAAGACTCCCGGCTCCCGGCGAGAGTGAATTCCGACTACGCTACCAACAGAGCATCGAATGACTCTAGTTTTTTTTGCTGAAGGAACTACCACCTGAATGAAATGGGAAATTGAGTCTTAGCCTGACATTCTGGGATTGGTCTTGATGGACTTGTGTTTAGTTCGAGGCCACGAAGTAATGGCTGTGGAGGACAAAGACGACTGTGGGTCGCACAGGGCCTGGAAGAGTCGGACCTTCCCGCCATGAATTGGTGGTATCCTGTTTGACGGCTGGTAGTTGGACAGTTGGGCGGGTGTGCCAATTCCGGTAGTTGAGGATGTCAGATGAACACGACCAATGCGATGGGTGACGGTTTCGAAGAAGCCGAGAGAGGTCTGGATCGGCTTGAAAAGCTTGAGGCCTTGCAGGTACGCGCAGCGTCCGATCAAGCCGCGTATGAAGCTGTGGAATACGTGACGAAGCTGCGGAGAGCCATTTCTGCATTGGCGGGTGACCAAACGTTTTCCGAGTTATCCGATGATTTCGGTGATGAGGTCGCGCGGCTAGTCGAGGAGCTAAGGAATGCAGATGAAGAAGATATCTGGATTAGTAGAATTCGACCTGCGCTCTTGAAAAAGGACGTTTAGAACTTCAGAATTTGCGCATTGTCTACGGTCCATATTTCCTTAGCCCAGTCGGGCCTGCAGTGCTGGGTGGCGGTGAATAGCAAAGTTGTCTCTAGAATTGCTGGAAGCGTGACATTCCAACCGCAAGCATGGCGGGTCTCGGAATACGGTGCTGGTCGGAAACGCCGGTGCCCAGCAGCTAAGCCAAATGTACGCCTCCCATCTGGATGTTGACCGGCTTTCCTCGTCACCGAGGTCGACTCAAGACAGAGGCAGTGTCTTCCGTAAGAATCCAGCATGAGTTTGTATTTTTCGAAATCAAACCATACGCTCCAATTGAAATGCAGGTCTTCCGATCATCGTCGTGGGAAGATTCCTATCCTGCACGACTTCTACTACCTATTCGTTTGAGAATCCGAAACATGCCCGCGTTCGTAGACAAGTGTGACAGGGTTCGATAGTTATGATAGGGTTCGGTAGCACTGAGCTATGAAGATTGTCTCAGGAGGGGAATTCGGGGTTAGATGTCCTAGGGGGGTGCCGGAAATGCGTAATGCCCTCGTGATCGGCGCTCTATGAGTCCATCACGACTCAAACCCAGAGACTAGTCCTTAAAGAGATAAAAGTGTTGCGGTCGAGCATTGGTCGAACTTTAGGAAGCACGGGATAGGAAAGGAAACCAAGAAGGAGGGGGAATATGAATTCCAAGAAACTTAGGCTTATCGGATTTGCCGCTTTGGCCGTGATGCTCTTCACGGTTATCGCGTGCAGTAGTAGTGATGACGGCGATACGGACACAACAGCGCCCGCCCCGGCGCCCGCCCCGGCCCCGGCACCAGCAGCGGCTCCTGCCCCTGCCC
The DNA here is from genome assembly GCA_963662435.1 of Dehalococcoidia bacterium. Classification (GTDB taxonomy): domain Bacteria; phylum Chloroflexota; class Dehalococcoidia; order Lucifugimonadales; family VXLM01; genus VXLM01. The sequence continues at coordinate 2,250,849 of OY759598.1, forward strand.
CGGCGCCTGCTCCAGCTCCTGCGCCCGCGCAGGAAGAGGACGACGACGCGATGATGATGGACGACTTCGCGGGCACCTTCAAGGGTACGTTCGTCTGGGACGGCCCGATGCCCACGACGTTCAACGAGGCTCCAACCCTCGCCGCTCGAGTCGCTTCCGGAGAACTTCCTTCGGTTGAGGAGAGGCTTCCCAACGCCGATGACGTGATGGTCGTCCCGGTCGTCGACCGAATCGGCGACTACGGCGGAACCTGGCGCAGGGCATTCACCGGCCCCAACGACGGTCAGAACGCCGACCGCTTGATGATGGACATGGTGCTGTACTATGACCTGAACGGCACGGACATCATCCCGAACGTGGCGAAGGACTGGGACATCAGCGACGACGGTCTCGTCTACACCTTGTACCTGCGGGAAGGGATGAAGTGGTCGGACGGCGTTCCGTTCACTTCCGAGGACTTCGTCTGGCACTTCGAGAACGTTATTCTGGACGATGAGATCAACCCGAACCGTGACGGCCAGATCGGCTGGTCGGGGGTTGATGCCGATAGCTTTGAAGCAATTGACGACTACACGGTCTCGGTAACACTCAGGGAGCGCAAGGACGGCTTCCTCGACTCTCTCGCCAACTACACGACCGGCGGCTGGACTCTTCACGGTCGCATCGCGGACGGCATGTACGGCCCGACGCACTACCTGAAGACGATCCACCGCAAGTTCGCCGACGACAAGGACGCGTTCGACAAGCGCGTGGCCGACGAAGGCTACGAAAACTGGATTACCTTCTTCAAGGACAACGCCAGCCCGCTCAAGAGCACGGACACTCCTGTAGTCTCGCCTTGGAAGATGACCAGCCCGATCACGGCTGAAATCTACGAGTGGGAGCGCAACCCGTATTACTGGGCAGTTGACCCCGCGGGCAACCAGCTTCCGTACATCGACAGGATTTCGATGACGCTTACCGGCGACAAGGAGATCCTGAACCTCAAGGCTTCGGCCGGCGAGATCGACTTCCAGCACCGCCACATCGAGATGGCCAAGGTGCCGGTCTTCAAAGAGAACGAAGACCGCAGCAACATCGACGTACAGTTCTGGGGTTCGCACGGAGCCGTAGGCCTCTCCATCAACATGTCCTATGGTGAGGGGCCCGTCGAATACGAGGTCGACGAGGAAGTCAAGAAGTGGATCAACAACCTCGAGTTCCGCAAGGCACTCTCTCTCGCAATTGACCCGAACAAGATCAACGAGGTGATGTTCCTGGGTCAGGGTACTGTTTCGCAGGGTGTCTTCTCGAAAGGCCACCCGTTCTACCCTGGTGACGATTACGCACAGAAATACACTGAGCATGACCCAGAACAGGCCAAGCAGATCCTGGACAGCATCGGCCTCGTCGATACCGACGGCAACGGTGTCCGCAACCGCACGGACGGCAAGGGCGACTTAGTATTCATCACGGACTATGCGGCTGAGTACTTCGTAGCATACGACGTCTTGGCAGAACTGATCGAGGAGGACCTTGCCAAGGTCGGCATCAAGCTCGCCCTCAGTGCCATGGATGTGAGTCTGTTCGCTGAACGTCGTAACACCAACTCCGGCATCATGATGGCGGGCGGCGTTGGAGGTGGACGCTGGCCGGCCCTGCTCGACCGATGGTACGAATCCGGAAGCGCGTACCGCACGTGGTACACGGGGGGCAGGGACGTCTATTCCGAGGACGCCATAGCGGCAGAACCGACTGACCCCAACATCCTCCGGCTGGCTGAGTTGGCCGACGAGGCTGTGAAGCTCCGCTACGCGGAACGTAAGGATATCTACATTGAGGGCCAGCAGATTAACGTTGATAACCTGTATGGCATCGGCGCAGTGGGCAACACACCGGCCTTCAACGGCGTGATCGTCAAGAAGAAGTACTTCAAGAACGTTCCGCCGCAGGCTCCGAACGAGTCCCCGCTGCAGAACCCGGGTATCGCCCGGACGGTCCAGTTCTTCATGGAAGGCGGCAAGAACGACTCCGAATAGGAGCGATTGAACTGCCTAAGTCGGTAAAGTGAGAGACTGAAGAAAGAGCACCCGGTTCAACAGACCGGGTGCTCTTTAGTTTGCTGCGCTGCTAAAGGATGATCCTTGGCGGTCGGCAGCAGCGGTTTCTGAGGAAGTAGGGAGTTCTAATCAGACTCATACCAATTCGTCTGGGCCGTGTCAGAATCTCATGTATTTGGATTGGATTCAGTTGTAGAGGCGGCGCAAATTGGTCTAATATCACAGAAGCCACGAAAAAGGGGGATGAAATGACGATAAATTCGGCCGCTGGTTGGTCACTAATCGTAGCAGTAGTAATTGGATTCATTGCGTCATTGCTAACGCCGGGTGGGCTGCTGATCGATCCAGCAGATTCCGCCACCTTTGTGGAGGCGACGGGCGTCTTGGGGGACAACGCTGAATTGACCCAGTTCGTCACACTGCTGTTCGTACTCAGCGTAGTCCTCTACTGGTTCGGGCTGCACAGCTTGCACCGGGCATTCAGCAGCAGTTCAGTCATGGACCGTGTGTCCCGCTTTGCGCTGAATTTCTTCCTGGTGGGGTACGCCTTTCTCATCGTCGAACTGAGCATCCGACACATACTGACCCACATCCTTGCGCACGGTGTTGGAAGTTCTTCGGCGGAAGAACAGGCTATGGCGACCACGCTCTTCGCGGTGGGTGCGGGAGTTCACATAGCATTCCTGTATGCTACGTCCATCGGCTCCACCATTTTTGGGTACGCCCTGGCCCACCGGGGTGTGGAAATGAGCATCTTCAAGCTCGCGGCGTTGGGGTTGGCGCTCACAGGCCTGCTCAGCTTCATCGTGCTAATGATTGCGGAACACGTACCTGCCATTGACCTTCATGGGGTTGCCGTTGCCAGCAACATCGTGCTGTTCTTCGGCTCTTTGTGCATCCTGATCATAGGAGTGGGAATCATGAAGGGGCGTCAGGAATTCGTGGGCGAGGAAGACGCGGCCTAGTCAGTACGTCTGAAGATGGAGTAATCGGAAACGGCAGGCCCGAATCGCATGTGGTAGGTCTGCCGGTTCCGGTACGCCGACTCCGCACCTTATAAGGCCGACTGCTGCCATTCACAATTCCAATCCGACTGGCCCAAACACTCTGGGCGCGAAAACCGGCACAACCGATCGCGGCCTGAGTAACACCATTTCGGGTAGTTGTCGGGGCCGGACTCTCACAGTTCAAATGCTGGACTCAAGTAAATCTGTCCGTGATATACTCCTCCGAAAATTTTTGGGTGGACCGTTGCTACTTGTTGCTGTTTGTCGTCAAGATCGTATGGGTGACCATCCTCGGCGGAGGACTCTACAAGGCGTGCAGCGGGTTGCCTCCAAGTACCCAGGCGAGGGTATCAACTAGCAAGTCCTACTTGAATGAACTTGGCATTTATCTTATCCAGCTGCTCTTCAATGGTAATTCTCGACTAGACCCGGAAAGTTAACGGTGATGTGGCTATGTCAAGTGATTCAACGGATACGGTTGTCCAAGCAAGAGGAGTGCACAAGACCTATGGCTTCGGAGAAGTGGAGGTGCACGTCCTTAAGGGCGTTAGTCTCGACGTGCAGCGAGGAGAGATGGTTGCAATCATGGGTCCCAGCGGCGGTGGCAAGACCACGCTGCTCAACTGCCTCTCCGGCCTTGACGACATTGATTCAGGCCTCATCTCCATCTCCGGGTCCGACCTGAGCGAAATGAACGATCGTGAGAAGACTCGCTTTCGTGCGACACGAATGGGTTATATCTTTCAGTCCTTCAACCTGCTATCGGTCCTGACTGCACTGGAAAACGTGGAGATGCCTCTACTGGTCAACGGGTTTCCGGAAAAAGAGGCTCGAGCAAAGGCGCAGGAAGCGTTGTCGCTCGTCGGACTCTCGGAACGAATCGATCATTATCCTTCACAGATGTCGGGCGGACAGCAGCAACGCGTAACAATTGCCCGTGCGCTCGTGAACCAGCCGGAAATCGTATGAGCCGACGAGCCAACCGGAAATCTCGACAGCGAGAACGCCGGTGAAGTTATGGATCTCCTGATCCGTTTGAACAAGGAACTCGACGAGACTTTCGTAATCGTCACTCACTCGGACGAGGTAGCGGAGATGTCTCACCGAACGATCCGAATGCGGGACGGCCTTGTCGTCGACGACGGCAGAAGTGGGGCAGGCTAGAAAGAATGGACGAGCTATTCGGGGCCCCCATGTCGTCTGTTGCGGCCGTACTGGCGGTCGCATTCGGCCTGGCCGTCGCTTTCCTCCTCTTCATCAGGCTACGCAATCCAATATTGGTCCGCATGGCATTTCGTAATGTCCGCCGAAGACCGGGACAGAGCATACTAATAATCGCCGGACTGATGCTGGCCACAGCAATAATCTCCAGCGCCTTCACCGTAGGAGATTCGGTTACCTACAGCATCAAGAACAACGCGGCTTCTTCGCTACGGACACTCGACGAAGTGATTGTGGTGGATGAGGAATCGGAAATCTGGGAAGGCCGTGCCCTGCCTGACGGCATTTCGGAAACAGTCTTCCATGAGCTCGCCCCCGCGCTTGAGGCCGACCCGGACATCGACGGCGTGTTGCCGTCCCTGACCGTAGTGGTCGCGGTCATAAACTCCGAAAGCCGCCAATTCGCCTCATCTGCCCAGTTGTCGGGTCTCGACCCGCAACAGGCGAGAACTTTTGAAGAGCTATTCGACACGCAAGGCGCTCCCCTCGATCTGTCAGCCTTAGGACCAAACGAGCTTTACATCAACGAGGACGGCGCCGAGGCACTGGAGGCAAAGCCTGGTACCTTGTTGAGTATCGCTACAGGACCCGTTATACAAAATTCCTTTACCGTTCGTGGCGTGGTGGACGGATCATACGGCACAGTAGACGAGGCGGAAGTAGCCTTGATGTTGTCCCTTGCCTCTGTTCAGGAACTGCTGGGCCGCACTGGAGAACTATCATCCATCGGCATCTCTAACCGCGGCGACGTCTTCGGTGGCTTGAACCTCACAGACACCATAGTTGAACGCTACCGGGGTCATTCCGCCATTAGCGACAACGGTTTGAAACTGGAGCCCGTCAAGCGTGAAGCCGTCGATGAGGCAAATGAGACCGGAAGCCTTCTGGTTTCGATGTTCACAACTTTCGGGCTCTTTTCTATCGGCGTGGGCCTGCTGCTTATATTTCTCATCTTCTCGATGCTGGCCGCAGAGCGAAAGAGCGAGATGGGCATGTCCCGCGCGGTAGGCATGCAGCAGCAACACCTCGTCCAGATCTTCACTGTCGAGGGGGCAATCTACGGCATCAGTTCCGCAATCGTAGGCGCGGTTATCGGCGTCGGTCTGGGTTTTGTTCTCGTCGAGGCCGTATCATCCATATTCGGCGAAGCCGACGATGCGTTTTCCTTCACTCCACACGTTCAATTTGTGAGTTTCCTGTCCTCGTTACTCGCGGGCGGCGTCCTCACATTTATCACAGTAATTCTCTCGGCCCGACGAATTAGCCGGCTGAACATCGTGCGGGCTATCCGAGACCTGCCTGAACCTCAACTTGCAGGTTCGAGGCGCGGACCTCTGATTCGAGCTACCGTCGTTGGAGTTCTTGGCGTGTTCGTGTTCGTCTCTGCGTTTCAGGCTGCCCACTTACCCTTCTTCGGACTGGGCATCTCAATTATAGTCATCGGAATCGCGATGGCCTTACGCGCTTTCGGTGCCCCGCAGCGATGGGTATACACGGGAGTGGGTCTGTTCCTGGTCGTATACTGGTTGATACCCCACAGCTTCCTGAAATCACTGAAGCCGGACTTCACCGAGGATATGTCCGGGTTCTTCTTGGTCGGCACCTTCCTGGTGACGGGCGCTGTTCTGGTCACTGTGAATAACGCCCCAATTGTGCTCGGCCTGATGACCAAGACCATCGGCCGAATCCGGCGTTACTCACCGGTCGTTAAGTCCGCCGTGTCCTACCCTCTTCAGTCTAGGTCCAGGACAGGGCTCTCCCTCGCGATGTTCGCCATCGTGATTTTTTCCGTCACCGTTATGGCCACATTCGTGGATGTGTTTGACAACCTCCTCGATAACCAGGACAGGATTGTAGGTGGTTATGAAGTCATCGGCTTTACGCGTGGCGACCTCAACCCCGTCGGCGACTTGAGAGCCGCTGTGAACGAAACTCCGAATCTCGACTTCGTCGAGCGTGTCGACGGAGTTCCTTCGGTGGGCACTCTGCACACCGTCTACCAGGCATCTGCGCGCTTGGCATCCAACACTACCGGTGAGTTTGCGGGCACGTTGATAACCGGAGTTGGCGATGACTTCTTCGAGACGCACCGCTTCGGCATTGCGCTCACTGTACCGGACTATTCCAGTGACGACGAAGTGGACAGCGTGGCCGTGTGGGATGCTGTTCGAACCAATCCTGGGTACGCTCTAGTACACGCCTCGATGGTGCCAACACGCACCACCACCGCTGTTGCTCCACCTTCAGACCAATTCACGTTGAATGACGTGGAGGGGCTGCTCGTCGAAAACGAATACATGGATCCCCTCCAAGTCACCGTTCGGGACCTGGAGGGTGGGAATACCCTGGACTTGACTGTCGTTGGGGTGCTGGACACCCTGGCTTCCGCCGGACCCATCCTCCCTATGGGATTCTATGCTTCCGGCGAAACCCTCGGCCGCGAGGCAAATGGCACGCAGTTCTTCTTCAACGTCGAAGACGAAGACGTCGACGGAGCTGCAACCATAGGGGCTGCCTTCTTCCAGAACGGAGTGGAAACGCTCAACCTGAGGGAGTTGGTCGCGCAGGGACAGGCTGCTCAAAATGCAGTCTTCAATCTCATGATCGGATTCATGTCTCTGGGACTGCTGGTTGGCATCGCCGCTCTCGGCGTCATCAGCGCGAGGACAGTGGTGGAACGCCGTCAGGCTATCGGTATGTTGCGGGCAATTGGCTTCTCCCCGGGCATGGTTCAGTTGAGCTTCCTACTTGAGATATCCTTCCTCGCCGTGCTCGGAATCGGTCTGGGACTGGGACTGGGACTGATATCTTCCGTCGAACTCATCGATGAGTTACGTGCGGACGAGCCGGAAATACGGTTCGCGCTCCCGTGGCTCAAGGTAGTTCTCATCGCTGTTGGAGCATACGTCTTCGCTCTCCTCACTACGTTCCTGCCAGCGCGTCGGGCAGCTGCCATCACGCCTGCGGAAGCCCTAAGGTACGAGTAGTCAGAGAGAGCCACATTCGCCGAACGATGCGAGGCCATCACCTGTAACACTAGTGGACCGAAATCTTTCAAATGACGGGTAACATCAGGGGCTGGATTTGCGTTTTACAGCGACAGGGCGGGTTTCAAACCATCTGCTCCAACTAATTCGACGAAATGGGGGGTTTCGTAGCTAATTTACCCATGTTCGACCACTAGGGCCGCCCTCGAATGGCACCAATGCACACATAGACCGGGCCACCTGGCAGTACGATTGTATTTGAGCGACTCGAATCAGGACGAAAACGACACACCTCGATCTGGCTCTCGGACGCTTTTCCATAGCTAAAATGGCAATTAGTTGGAGCAATTGGTTTCAAACCCGCCCCTACCGGGTCATAATCTCGTTACCCTTCAATTCAAAAATGTTGAACCACTAGCCACTCGTTGGCAAAGGGTAATGGCTTAATGATCGTAGGTCGCAATCAACAATTTAGGAAACAATTGACTGACCGATTTCATCCTATGGCTGCATTCGACTATTTCCCTTTATCGAAATCTGAATTGGCACTGAGTCTCGAAACAGGCTGAGGTACCGTAACAGCCTCGGTAGCGTACACGTCTGCACCAAACTGGACATAGGCATGTGCATGTAACCACAGGGTAATGGATGCAGGATCGTAGGTCGCAATCAACGATTGAGGAACCATTTGACCAACCGAAGACATCCTATGAATCCATTCGACTCACTTTCATTATCGCAATCCGAATTGGCACTGAGTCTCGAAACAGGCTGAGGTACCGAAACAGCCTCGGTAGCGTACATGTCTGCACCACACTGGACATAGGCACGTGCATGTAACTACTCAGAACCTCTGTCGTACGTTCTTTAGACTGGAATGGAACTCAATGGATTCGACCATTGCAGGCGCAACTCGTCTAAGCCTGCCTCCCCTCGGCGGTAGGTTCCGGCTCCATAAATGAGATTGCGTTGCAACTTGCGAGCGTACTAACCTAAGGGTAGAATCACGCCAATATGCCCGTGTTGCAGCGGTGCGATGCCAGTGACCCGGATCGGTCTTGGGCACAGGAAGTTGGTGCGATTGTGGGTGGCGAAGGCCGAGTGGTAGTAGTATCCAATAGGACCCCTTCCCAATCCACGCCTTCCAGCGTAGAGGAAAGACGCAACCTTCCTGTCGGTGGGCTCGTAAGCTGCCTCCGGCCCTATCTGGAAAACGTGGGCGGCATCTGGATGGGTTGGGACGGAAAGTCGGAAGGCCAAGAAGACACCTCTTCTGAAGCTATCACTGAAGTCGCAGGCATACGTCTGGCTTCCGTTTCTCTTTCACGTGACGAAGTCGAGGGTTTCTACAACACATTTTCCAACCGCATCCTCTGGCCGATCCTTCACGGATTCCCCGACAAGGCAATGCTTCACCACGACAGCTACCGCGTGTACCGAAGCGTGAACCGCAAGTACGCAGCCTTCCTCATGGAGGTCCTGAGGCCCGGCGACATGGTATGGGTCCACGACTACCACCTCATCCCTCTTGGCCATGAGCTTCGCCAGCTTGGCTGGACAGGCAAGATCGGGTTCTTCCTACACATCCCCTTCCCTCCTTCCGAGGTTTTCGGAATCCTGCCCTGGGCCCGAGAGCTGCTTACGTGGCTATTCGACTACGACCTCGTTGGCCTTCAAACCCAGCAATATGTCCACAACCTTCAAGAGACCTTGCGCGACGTGCTTGGGGCCAAACTGAGTGGAGACGCCGTGCGACACCAAGGCAGAACCCTGAAGGTAGGCTCGTTCCCCGTTGGCGCCGATGTGCAGGCATTCCGCGAGATGGCAACGAGCCAGGAACAGACATCCATTAGCCAATTCCTGGAGGGTTTTCCAAAGGACAGTCAGCTTCTCCTCGGGGTAGACAGGCTTGACTATACAAAGGGTCTATTCCAGCGGATGCAGGCCATTGAGCGGCTCTTTGAAGACCACCCGGAATTCGTCGGGCACGTAACCCTGATTCAGATCTCGGCGCCCAGCCGGGTCAACATCCCGGAATATGCCCAGGAACGCGAGCGAGTAGACTCACTCATCGCAAAGATCAACGGTAAGTTCGGGGAGGCCCAATGGATGCCTATCCTACCCCTGCACCGCCCCTATTCCCAGCAGGACCTGGCGCACCTATACCGAGAGGCCAACGTCTGCCTCGTCACGCCTCTCCGTGACGGCATGAACCTGGTCGCCAAGGAGTTTGTAGCATCACAGACTTCGGACCCCGGGGTCTTGGTACTTTCTCGGTTTTGCGGCGCCGCAGAGTCCATGCAAGACGCTCACTTGATCAACCCCTACGACTTTCAGGGGACAGCTTCTGCCATCTACGATGCCCTTACCATTTCAAAGCGCGAACGGCAACGTCGCTGGGAGGCACTCTCTGGGCACGTCAGCAGCCACACGGCCCAGGACTGGTGCTACAGCTTCATCGAGGCCCTTGGCAACTCATAAGCCATCCAGCGGAGAAACTCCCCCACTTCCCTCATCCCCGACAGGCAATAATCCGCTCTTCGCGTCACAGCCTCCGGCGTTTCCTCATCCACGACGGCAATCGCCGCTCCCTTTAGAGTTCCCTTTCGGACCAGGCTGTGCAACGCATCGAATGCGTCGCAGTCAGTGAGGTCGTCCCCGAGAACTATCACCCCCGTTAGTCTAAAGTCCCGCACCATGCGATTCACGACAGTGCCCTTATCCACCCCCACCCTCGGCCCTATCTCCAATACCATCTTACCTTCTCCAATCTTCAGGCCACGCGCAGCAGCCAAGGACTTCAGCAGTGGCAACAGTTCAGTCCGCGCCGTAGTGGGATCTGGGGAGTTTCGGTAGTGCGCCGCCACGCTCAGACCTTTGTTCTCCAAGGTTATTCCCGCGACCTCGATCCCCCCGACTCCCTTCTCAATTTCATTCATGAGGCCACCCGAGATCTGCAGCTCGGACGCCTGCCCTTCTCCTCCGGGTGTCCACTCCTCCAGCCCGTGATTGCCGACATACGTCACACTCGCCAATCCAATCATTTTGCGGAGGGTGTTCAAGTCTCTCCCGGATACAATCGCTACAAGCTCCACTACTGTTGATAACTCTCCAATCGCGTCCCTATTGGCAGGTGAAAGAACCGTGTTCCTTGGGTCATCGAAGATGGGAGTGAGAGTCCCATCAAAGTCGCTGAATATGCCCACGCGGTTAGCACTCAGGATTTCGGAGACGACGTCCAGCTTATCCAATACACAAGGGGGATTGATGAACTCGTTGGGAGAAGTATCTTTTCTCAAATTCGTACTCTGGCTGCTGCAGCTGGAGTTTTCAAAAGCACTGCCCCATTATTGGACTTGTGCTTCGTCGCTACAACCTGCTTCATTGACTCTTACGATTCCTTCACTGTCTCGGGGTCGACGGCGAGAACGGCCAGCAGACATCAGGGTTCAATGTGATTTTGCGGGTTCGCTTTTCACCTCGGACCGTCCAAGCGCCAAAAGTCTGTCAGATGGACAAGCGATCACCCGAGGATTTTCGACCATTGAAATTATTGGTCATTAGTGCGACGGACTGCCTTGCCGTCCTTAGACGCGAGTGTTCCTTTGGGTATCTTGGTGACCTCTCTACTATTGTCGACACTCAGTTACGTTTGGCAATACCGTTTTCGAGACAAAGGAGGGACATCCAACTCATCCCGAACATCACGTTCGATCTGCTCCGGCTTCCACACACGGGACTCGAACCGGTCATAGGGCTAGGAAACAAAGTGCCATTCAAGAATGGGGGAAAAGGAAGAAGCCAAATGGCTGGACGGGCGTAAGGCCTGCCAGATGGGCACAGATTAGGGACATCCCAAGTGTGAGCTGCGATACCCAGCAGGGGATTCACTTGCATGACGCCACCATTGATGTGACTTCCTCTTGCTTCCCCTTTGTCAGTCTTGGCACAGAACTTGTGATTCCATCGCCTTTGTCGAGAATTCTCTCGCGGGTACCTCTAATGAGGTCGTCGAGTTTCAAGAAGCGGCCGGCCAAGTTTGACTACATGAAACCAGAGTGCTCTTGGGAATCGGGAGATGGAATCAGCAAGAGGTTATATCCGGTGTCGCGGTCACGATGACGCTAGACATTTGTCGATTCATGTATCAAGTTGATGCCGAAAGGACCGGCTTCTACCAGTACAACATCAAGCATAGCGCTCAATTATCGGTATTCACAGTTATCACGGGTGGGTCATCCTCATCGGTAACGTTGATGGTTACCACTATGCTGTCCGAGGCGCCCAGCGGGTCGGTGGCGGTCACTATCACCGTGTAAGTGTTCTTGGCCTCGTAGTTTAGGGGATCTCTCGTCCTGAGCTGGCCACTTCGTCTAAGAATTCGGAAGTGAGATGCGTCTTCACCTTGCAGGGTGTATATCAGCAAGTCACGGTCATCATCATAGGCCGAGACTGGTGCTCCAATGTTCTGCCCGGATTCTGTGTTTTCGGCCACTTGTCTAATCGCACCGTCAGACTGGTCTCCCTCCGTAATCAAGTCCTGGTCAGGGAATGCTGGTGCGGCATTGACGCTTGGAGGTAACGGAACCGAAGCGGGGGTTCTAGCTCCTCTTGCCGGGACTTCGAGCACGCCGGTGGCTTGCTGTTCGGTGTCATCCAAATTGTCCATGTAGAACGCCGTCGCCCGCAGGCACCTCCCCACATCGGTCGACTTCGGTACGTAGACTGCCGACGAGGCCCCGCCAATAGGCATCCAGACTTCATCGGCTTCGATATCCTCGCACTTGGCAGACGGTGCGAGGTCATCATCCACGGTGCGTTCCCACACCCACCGGGTGATTATCACTCCCCCGTCGGGATCGCTGAGCGTGGCTACTATCTCTATGCCCACCTGCGGCTGCCTCTGGGACATCTGCACTTCCCCAAGGTCGTGCGTATTCACGACCTCGATCACCACATCCAGCCTTGCCGTCAGCCTCCGGGAACCCTCGCCTGAGTGAGCCACTATGGTTATCGAGTACGAGTTCTTCTGCTCGTAGTCGGGCTCAGGGCCCGCTCTGAAGCTCAGGACACCAGTGTCGTCGAAGGTGAAGAAACTTCGGTCGGCACCAGACACCGAGTATGTGTACGTAATGTCGTCATGGCCATCAGGGCCTGCGACGCTGCCGTCCTGATCGGTGACAGCGAAAGTGTCGGCATCAACCGTGTCGTCGGTCCCGAAAGTGAGGAGCGGTGTCTCCAAGTTCTCCCTGACCATCAGCAACGTCGGTGCGTCCACATGAAAGGCCGGGGGCTCATTCACCTCTGTGACCTTGACTATGACATTCACCGTGGCTGAGGCTGTAGACGGGTCGCTCGCCCTCACCCGCAGAACGTATTCGCTGTTATCGGCTTCGCCGGCGTCCTCACCCTCTGGCAATGCAGGTCGACCGTCCAAAGCTCTCGACTCCTCGTCCTCACGTTCCCCGCCGTCCGCTCCAAGGATCTCGGCCACTCTAATCTGGCCAGTTTCACTGTCGATAGTAAATCTCACATGGCCGTCGTCAGCCCATAGATCGGGCGTATCCAATAGTTCATAGAATAGTATGTCTTCGTCTTCATCCGACGCCGAAACCGGCTCCTCTATGGCTGTGCCCTCAACCGCATTCTCAGCGACCGAGCGGACGATCTCGATGTAGGGAGTGACCCAATTCTCGTCCTGCCCGGCAAAGGAAGGAGCCTCATTGGATAGAGTCTTAGCCTCTACACGGTTAGAGTTAACACCCGAGGCGGACTTACCATTACCGAACTTGTCGGTGTAGGTTACCCTGGCGCGCAAGAGTCTGCCCACGTCGTCCGGCACCGGACTCCTCAGAGGCGACGTAGCCCCCTCGATGTCCGTCCATACGGTACCGGTCCCTGACCGCGCCCACTGCCACTTCTCGCCAGCGACACCAATGTCCTCATCCAGCAGCCGTGCATAAAGTGGCCGGCCAACCTGAGGTTGTGGCCTACTAATAGTGACCATTCCGGATTCGTCGACATCAGTAACCGTCACGGCTACATCCATCGAACTGCCGGATGCTTTGACGGTCAACCTGTACACGTTCCTTTCCGCCGGAGGCACGCCGTCCACAACTGACGAAGGGTCTTCGTAATTGGGAGGTGTCTTAAAGGCAAGTTCTCCACCATGAATAGTGAACAGGTTGGCATCACGTCCACTTAGAGACCACTTGATCGCACTTCCGTCCTCGTCATAAGCGTAGTACTTGGTGACCGGAGCCGTCTTGTTCTCCGAGAAGACTACTGAGCTTCTTCCAGCCAACTGTGCGGGGTCGTTCTCATTGGTAAGCCTGATGGTCACGAGTATGCTATCCGAGGCGCCTGAAGGGTCTGTTGCACTCACTTCCACTATGTATCGCCGCTTACCTTCATAGTCCAGGGGAACCTTAGTCTTCAGTTGGCCATTGTTCCTCGTTAAGCTGAAGGATGCGGCGTCGGGGCCTCCCAGGGTGTAAATCAACAGTTCACCGTCTTCGTCATGGGCGCTGACTGGAGATCCGATATCCTGGCCTGCCACTGTGTTCTCAGCCACCCTGCGTAACGTCCTGCCGGCCTGAACCACAAAGTGCGGAGCGGCGTTGACGGGACTGCTCCTCTGCACAGGAGCCTCCACGGTCCCCACAATTTGCTCAGGCGATGCATCGACTGGATTCTTTATGTTGTCCGTATAGGTCACGGTCACGCGAAGACACCTATCCGCGTCTCCTAGCTTGGGTGTGTAGGAAGGCGAATTGGCGCCGACTATCGAGGTCCAGCCACCAACCTCATCGATTCCGGTTGTGCCCAGGTCGTCACGGCACTCGGCCGAAGGCGTGCCACCACTATCCAAGGTAATCTCGGAGGACCGTTCCCACACCCAACTTTTGAACCTAATGCCGCCATCCGGGTCGCTGACCCTGGCGCTTACTTGCCGACCCACCTGCGGCTCCCTCTGAGACAGCTTCACGTTTCCAACGTCTTCCGTATCCACCACTTTGATGGCTACTTTAAGCTTATTGGTAAGTCTGCGGGAGCCCTCCCCGGAGCTGGCCTCAATGGTTACCGCGTAGGAGTTTTTCTCTTCAAAGTCCGGCTTGTGACTTGAAACTATACTCAGTGCTCCAGCGTCGTCGAATTCAAAGTAATCACTATCGGGACCGGACAATGTGTAGGAATAGGTAGTGTCATCGTATAAGTGAGGGCCGCTTACAGAAACATCCCGGTCGGTAACGGTGTAGAGATCGGGACTCACGGGAGATTTGTCGTCCCCAAACGTGATCGAAAGCGGGTCCGCGTTCTCAGCCACTCTCAGCGCTAACGGTGCATCTTCACCAAATTGGGGCGGTTCGTTTACATCCGTAACTCTAATGATTACGTTCGCCGTAGATGTGGCCGTGGAAGGATCGCTCACCATCACTCTCAGGAGATACTCACTGTTGTCTGCCTGCCCCGCATCGTTACCCTCAGGTAGCGGGGGGTTACCTCTGAGGGCCCTAGAATCCTCGTCCTCCCGCTCGCCGGAGTCTGCACCCAACTCCTTTGCAATCCTAATCTGGCCGGAGTCCCTTTCGATGGCGAACCTAATCTGTCCTTCGGCGTCTGTGAGGTCCGGGGTGTCCACAAACTCATAGAAGAGTAGGTCATCGTCCGCGTCCGACGCCGATACCGGCACGCCTACCGGCATACCCACGGCCGTGTTCTCTGCGACGGACCGGAGAATATCAACGTATAGAGTTGATGTATCGTCGTCCTGTTCGACAAAAGATGGGGCGGCATTTGACAGGGTCTTGGCCTCCACACGGTTTTCGCTCACCGCAGAGGCGGTTTTACCAGCACCGAACTTGTCGGAGTAGGTGGCAGTCGCCCGTAGGTACGTTCCTTCATCAGCAGGAGCGGGACTCCGCATTGGTGAATTCGCTCCAGGAATGTCCGTCCAAGACGTGCCGTCCACGGACCTAGCCCACTGCCACCTCGCGCCAGTCACACCATCATCCTCGTCAAACAGCCTTGCCTGTAGCGGCCGGTCGACCTGCGGCTGCGGTCTGTCTATGCTCACCGTCCCAGGTTCATCCACATCTCTAACCGTTACGGCTACTTCGTGAACACCCCCGGAAGCCTCGATGGTAACGTTATACACGTTCCTTCTCTCAAGCGGGCCAGCCACAATGGAGGACTGTGGGTCTTCGTAGTTGGGAGGTTGCTTGAACGCCAGTACGCCGCCACCAATTGTGAACAGGTGGGCATTACTTCCAACCAGAGACCACCTGATTACGTCTCCGTCCTGGTCATGTGCAAGGTAGAAGGCGACCCGAGCCTTGCCGTTTTCAGCATATTCAATAGAGGAGTCGGGAGATTGCGCATGTAACAGGTGGCTCACGGCGCCATCGGGTAACGTAGCCGCCGAAAGCATGAAAGTGAGCACAATGGCTAGAGTGAATATCCGGGAGTTACCTGAACTGGGAGCACTTAGAAGGCGATCACGAGCAAGGCTGGACTGTGAAGTCATAGCAGGGTCTATTGGAGACAGAGAAGTCCTGGTTTCTCGTTGGAGCGAACCATTCGACAGATTTTTTCTTCTTGAGTCTTATGCAGGACCAACTTGCTTTTCATGCAATTCGGTAGTTGGCCGTATCAGCCTGTGATCAGCCGCCCCTTGAATTCCTGACAATTCGGTTCATACCTTTCCGTGAAACGCCACATCTATTGAGGAACACCTCGGAAGGAACCAAATTTTCTGAGTTGCAGGAAGTACATGGTCCTGGCGAGTGGTCAAAAGTCATTCAGGATGGTTCGCAGGTCGCTCACTTCGACTTCTATGTCGAACCTCTCAATAGATCGGGGGAGCGGCCAAAGGGTATTTCCTTCAAGACGTTCGCACGGTGTGACAATCCGCCACAGGTGGGGCCGATTCTCAGGCCGCGCACCCAACTGTGTCCGGTTTCGTAGCGATTGGGCATACTACTGACACTCTTCGTGCCTTGGCGCATGTGTCATGTGACCGTCCTTTTCAACACATGCTTCTACATTAGTTGGTGTGTTAGAAACGCTATGTCTTGGGTCGTTGAACGGTACACCGCCAAATGACCTTGCCCTGAACAGGTTCGTTTAAATTGTCATCCGAAATCTCAGAATCGATCAGGGCTCAACTGCAGTTCGTGGGCCTGGGCGGGGCCGCCGTGCCAGAGTGCAAACTCGTCTGACATGAGAAGACCCGTGCCGATTGCTGCGGCGGCTTTGTATTAAGCCCATAATCACAACTCAGGTCACCGTCCGGCTTAGTCCGGGCGGGACAAGGGGAAGCGCAAGGGCGAGCTGCTTGGTAGTCCACTCCTGCAACATCCAGAATCTGCCTGAGGAGAGCGAACTCGATGTGGGTAAGACCGTGGTACGCCGCGACCTGCCCCATTCCACCGCGACTCTAATCACTAACCCCGTGACGTAGGTTAGCGGGGCCTGCCCAACCGCTGACGTACAATTGCTCATTCCGCTCAGGGTCAAAATCCATCTTTCTCCTAGTCCGCCCAGAATCGTTCATATGATACCAATTCTGAGAGCCTTGTGTGAATATTCCGTGAATATCCGTCAAAAACCCAGGTGAGAGTCTTACAAGGACTGGTCAGCTTTCGATTGAAGAGGACGGTGAGGAAGAGGACGATGCGGCTGAACCGTCCACCTTAAAGGAGTACATTTCGGGCATGAACCTGCCGGACTGTGGGAGCTCGGCCTTCAATAGAACATGGAGAGTCGTCACTACGACGCAGGGGAGCTAACGACTTAAGTCTTTGTTTGCTGCCTAGCCTTCGGCCTTGATCAGCACGACTCCGATTCCTCCGGGACCAGAGTGCACCCCAGGAGCGGGACCAAATCGGGCCACGTAAGGACCGGATACTAGCGGTAACAAGCTGCTGAGACCGTCTGCAACATCAAGAGCATGATCCTGGGTAAGGCAGTGCATGGCGGCAAGGGAAACTAAGGGTACAAATTCAGCACATGCTCCTTCATTCTTGCCATTGCCCGTCTGAAGGTGCAAGCTCTGCCGAGGGGATGTTTTTCTCCGTGGCACACAATGATCATGGGCTTGTTCTTAAACGCGTAGCCATCAGCCCCCTATGTGCGGAGAGACCTGACCATCAATTACACCAACAGTACTGTAACGCTTCGGGGCAGTCCCGTGAGCTCGACTGCGATCGAGTACCGGTTGCTCCAACAGTTATTGTGATGGTTGGCGTCCAACGTCTTTCGATGCCCGGACTGTCTTTAGCAAATGTACTTTCGTCTATTTTCACGGGAACTCCCAATGCGGGGCTCCGCTGGATAGTCCTAGGTCATACGGGGGATACTTTCTGTTTTCGAGACCAGATAGGAGATGATGTATCATTAACGCATGTACTCTTGAAAAGCGAAGGATCAAAGGTCTTAGTTTAGTCAGCACCCAGCATTGCCAAGCGGAGGTTTAGACCGTGCATAACATCAGGTTACTCGCAGCATTCTTCGTTATTTTGGTTGTGTTCATTCAGGTGGGTTGCGTGGTCCGAGAGGTTGTTGTAACGCCCACTCCCGATCCGACAGACGTCTCTGAGTCTCCCGTTGCTGAAACGACTCCGGCTCAAGAAGCGGCGGAAGAAGCCCCAGAGCCGACGGAAACACCTCCCGCACAAGAGGAGCGGATCTATCAGCTTGGAATTACCGCCGACCTTACTACGACCAATTACTGGGCCTATCTCGGCCCGGATGGGACTATGTGGAACCAATATGTCCTGTCTGGCACCAAGCCTACGCTGTACTCTTACTCAGCCCAAAGATTTGACTGGGTCCCCTCACTGGCCTTGGACTTTCCTTCGCCGCTCAAGGAAGAAGTGGTAGGAGAGCAGTCCCTATGGAGCACGGAAGTAGACCTCAAGCAGGGTGTCAAGTGGAACGACGGGAACGACGTTACCGCCGAGGACTTCGCATTCACCGCTCACGCGGCAACAGAACTTCAGCTCCCAGGCAACTGGCCATCAATAGTCGATCCGGAATTCTTCGACCACGCGGAAGCGCTCGAGCCTTACAAGCTGAAAATATATTTCAAGAAGAAGCCCGGTTTGGCCCGTTGGCAGTTCGGTCTGGCGTTCATGCCGATATTTTCAAAGGCATATTGGGAGCCGGTAGTAGCCGAAGCAAAGAAGGCCGGAGAAACTACGGAACAGCAAAAACTGCTGTTCGCTCATGTGCCCCGCGACGAGCCCTCTGCTGGTGGTTTCCAATTCGATAGGTGGGAGCAGGGAGCCTATGCCGAGAAGGACAGGAACGACGACTTCTACTTCAGAGACAGCGTCGTAACCCAATATGCCAACGGCGCCTATTCCGAGTCGAAGCCGGGCGTCTATAACTATTCCGCCTATGGAGATTCCGGTGAAAACAAGGCGTTGGAGTACACCGTAGGACCTCACGTCGATAGCGCCATCTACTCTATCTATGGAAGCCAGGACGCTGCGGTGCTCGCACTCAAGAAGGGTGACATCGATTTCATGCTCAACCCGCTGGGACTGTCAAAGGGGTTGCAGGAACAGTTGCAGGGTCAGGAAGGCCTTACGACAATTGAAAACTCTTCGTCCGGAGTCCGATATCTCGGGTTCAACTTCCGCAGGGCACCAATGGACAACAAGGCGTTCCGGCAGGCCGTGGCCACGCTCATCGACAAGGAATTCATAACAGAGACCGTACTACAGGGTGTCGCCATACCGGTGTACACGATGGTTCCCGAGGGCAACAAGGCGTGGCACAATGCCGACGTGCCTATGATCGGACAGGGCCTCTCCAGAGGAGAACGAGTAACTGAGGCGGTTAACCTGCTTAAGGGTGCGGGGTTCACATGGGAAAAGGAGCCGCGGGTTAGCGAGGATGGCAAGTTCATCGAGCAGCGGGGCGAGGGCCTGAAGATGCCCAACGGCGATCCGGTCCCCGAAATGAGTCTCATTGCTCCCAGCGCAGGATACGATCCTCTCCGATCGACATTTGCTATTTGGATAGAACGATGGTTGAACGAGATGGGTATCCCCCTCCGGGCCGACCTGACCGGTTTCAATCTCATAGTCGAAAAGGTGTTCGACACTCAGGACTTTGACATGTGGATGCTTGGGTGGGGCCTATCCATCTTCCCCGATTATCTCGAAGCATTCTTCCATAGCCGGCACTCCGACCTGGAGGGATACAATCCCGGTGGATACAACAATCCCGAGTTCGACCGCTTGTCGGACGAACTGCTTGAGGAGACGGAATTGGAAATGGCACGACAACAGGTCTTTCGAATGCAGGAATTCCTGGCAGACGAACTCCCATACGTGGTGCTGTTCACAACACCAATAGTAGAGACATTCCGGAGTGACCGGATCGAGTTTCCTTTCACGGACTCCCTTGGGGGGCTTCAAGAAGCCGCAGGTCTGCCAGCGATCGTACACATCAAATGACTATGAGGCTGTGTCTAGATTCCAACCCTTAGTCAGGAGTTTTTCCCATGATCGGCTATCTGATCCGCCGTATGTGGCAGATGGCCCTGACGCTATTTCTGATACTCACCGTGACATTTCTGCTGGTGCAGGCCCAGCCCGGTGACTATGCGTCATTCTATGCGCTCAATCCCGATCTTCCAGCCGATGTGAAAGAGCAGATCAGAGCGACTTTCGGTCTGGACAAGCCGTTGTGGCAACAGTACCTCATACACATGAGGAACACATTTACGGGAGACTTCGGGGTATCGTTCGGTCACTTCCCTCGCCCGGTAATGGAAGTCTTGTTGGAGCGCCTGCCGCGGACCCTAGTTTTGTTCGTTTCGGCGACGGGAGCGTCATTCTATATAGGATTTCTGCTTGGCAAGGCCATCGCCTGGCGGCGTGGGGGTTTCTTGGAATACGCCGCCACAATCACTGGCTCTTCCCTGTTTACCGTCTTCACCCCAGCCTTCGCGCTGATGATGATATGGATCTTTGCCTTCAGGCTGGGATGGTTTCCGGTGGGCAAGTTTTTGGATCCTCTGGTGTGGCGGGGCTCGGATGTGACAGCAAACTCCGTCTTCTCTCTCATGCTCATCACCGCCCTCGCATTTTCCGTATTTGCAGTGTGTGTACTGTTCGCCATAGGGAGGACAGGCAACGTCGGGGCGAGACGTTTGGCGTTCCCTATCCTATTGGTAGGGGCGTTGGTCGTTCCTCTGGTCTGGGCCATATCCGGTATCGGAGCGCTGGCGTTTGACATACTCAAACACATGGTGCTGCCTATCCTCACGCTCACCCTCATATCATTTGCTGGAACCATGCTGCTTACTCGCAACAGCATGTTGGAGACGATTCGCGAAGACTACGTGATGGCCGCCCGCGCCAAGGGCCTGCCGGAAAAGCTGGTCCGAGACCGACACGCCGCGCGCAATGCGCTTTTGCCAGTGGTCACGAGCCTCATTTACAGCCTCATTTTCGCCATAGATGGGAGCGTGATAGTTGAGAGCGTCTTCTCCTGGCCCGGTACCGGCATGACCCTCCTCGAAGCGGTCCGCACTGAGGATATGCCTCTGGTCATGGGGGCAATTGTGTTCATCGGTCTGTTCTCTCTACTTGCTCACCTGATTGTGGATGTCCTTTACGTCTATCTCGATCCGAGGATTCGTTACCAATGACGACGCCACCGGTCAGTAGCAAAATGCCGGGCGCTACACCTGATCCACCTGAGGTCGCCTTGGATCACGGAAGGTTCCGACTCGCCCGAGCCCGGACTCGGCTGGCCTTGCGTGCCTTCAGGAGCGGGTGGGCAATATTCTTGGAGAGTCGAATCGGCTTGCTTTCACTCTTGACCATAGCCTTCTTTGCCCTGATGGCCGTCTCTCACCCCATACTCATGGCGACCGTTTGGGACCCTGAAATCTACGACCCTGTAACGGGATACGCATTTGACCTAACGGAACAGCCAGCGCCACCGACTTGGAAACATCCGCTGGGAACCGACCCCTTGGGACGAGACGTACTCAGCCAACTGCTTTCCAGTACGGGATCGGAATTCGTCTTGGGAATAACTGCGGCGCTGGTGACCGTGGTCATCGCGACCACAGTCGGAGCGGTTGCCGCCTACTACGGAGGACTGATCGACGCGTTCTTCATGCGATTGGCGGACCTGATCATCGCGTTGCCAAGTATTTCCCTGCTCATAGTCTTGAGCGCCCTGTTCGATCTAAATCTGTTCTACCTTGCCCTGATTATAGGTGTGCTTGGTGGCTTTGGAGGGACCGCCATAATCCTGAAGTCCCAGGCCCTGAGCATCAAGGTAAAGCCCTATATCGAGGCGGCGAGAGTAGCCGGCGGCGGGAATTTACACATCATATTCGTACATATCGTACCAAACCTGTTGCCCCTATCCTTGCTGTACATGATGTTCACCGTCACGAGCGCAATCTTCGCTGAGGCAGTACTTTCGTTCCTGGGTCTGCTGGACCTTAGGATGAGTTGGGGAATCATGATCCATACCGCGAACGTGGGAGGATACCTGCTGGGGGGCACGAGGTATTGGTGGTTGGTGGTTCCCGCAGGGGCATCTATCACGCTACTCTGCAGTGCGTTCTATCTCGCTGGTCGTGCGCTCGACGAAGTGGTTAATCCCAGGTTGAGGCGGCGGGATGAATAGTCATCAGAGGTACCTTTCATGTCAGTAACTCAATCTGAGACTGTGCTGAAGGTGATCGACCTTACTCTGCGATACTCGACGCGGCAGGGCGAGGTGAAGGCCGTGGAAGACTTGAGCTTTGAGCTGGCGAAGGGTGAATCACTGGGACTGGTTGGGGAGTCAGGCTGCGGCAAGACTTCCGTCGCCAATTCCCTAATGATGCTTCTGCCGGACAATGCCCGGTTAGTGAAGGGACAGGTGTTGCTCGATGGAACGGACCTCCTGTCCCTCTCTGATGAGGAAGTAAGACGGTTTCGGTGGCGGCGTATAGCAATGGTATTTCAAGCCGCAATGAACTCTCTCGATCCCGTTTACAGAGTGGGGCAGCAGGTTGTTGAGGCCATCGAGACCCACGGCGTTGAGACCACGATCGACGACGCCGAGGATCGGGTGGCCCGCCTATTCCGATTGGTCGGGCTCGACCCTCAGCTGATGAAGCGGTACCCGCACGAATTCAGTGGGGGCATGCGACAGCGAGCGGTCATAGCCATGGCGTTGTCCTGTGATCCAGACGTCATCATTGCCGATGAGCCGACCACAGCACTTGACGTGATTGTGCAGGACCGGATATTGAGAGAGTTGAAGGACATACAAGAGAAGCTCCGAATGAGCGTCATATACATTACTCACGATATGGCCGTTGTGGCGGAAGTGACAGACCGCATCGGGGTGATGTACGCCGGGCGTTTGGTGGAGTTCGGGAACACTACCGACGTTTTCCGCTCTCCAATGCACCCCTATACGGCGGCTCTAATGTCCTCATTCCCTACTGTCAGCGGAGACAAGCGTCCGCTGGGATCCCTTTCTGGAGAGCCTCCGAACTTGCTCGACCCGCCATTGGGGTGCGCATTCCATCCGCGGTGCAAGTACGCAACTGAGGTATGCCGACGTGAGAGTCCACCCCAAGCACGCAGGGGGGACCAATGGGCTTCGTGCTGGCACCCTTTGGATGCAAATTTATCTCACTCACGTAGTCATGAAAATTCCTGAAGAGCACCCGATGGTGATCCCCGAATCTCCGCTGGTCGAAGTGCAAGGCTTGACCAAACTGTTTCCGATCACAGGTAATTTGTTTCGCAAGCCATCCGGCTACGTCCATGCCGTAGATGGAGTGTCATTCCAGCTCGCCGAAGGAGACAGTCTGGGCCTGGTGGGCGAGTCTGGCTGTGGCAAGACGACCGTGGGCAAAATGCTCGTGAAATTACTGGACCCGTCTAGTGGTAGCATCTCATTCCAGTTTCCCGGATCTTCGGCTGGGGACGGGCTTGAAGGACGAGTCGACGTATCCAGCATTTCTGGACGACAGATCAGGGAGTTTCGACGCCATGTGCAATTGATCTTTCAAGACCCTTACGAGTCGATGAATCCCAGGCGTACGATCTACGACACCATTGCAGAGCCCCTATCAGTTCAGAATATCGGTAGTGTACTGGATCGGGTGGAGCGGGTTGCTGAGTTTCTGACTCTGGTCGGGCTTACTCCGGCGTCGACCTTTCTGTTTCGCTACCCTCATGAGCTCTCAGGAGGACAACGGCAGCGGGTGGCAATTGCAAGGGCCCTCGTTGTCGGTCCGTCCCTCGTGGTTGCCGATGAGCCGACTTCTATGCTGGATGTATCCAGCCGAACGGGCATCATGTCCTTGATGCAGGAACTCGCGATCGGCCTGGGAGTTGCGTACTTGTACATCACCCACGATTTGGCAGTTGCCCGATATATGTGCAATAGAATTGCCGTTATGTACCTTGGCAAAATTGTTGAGATGGCCGATACCGAGGACTTGCTTAGCAATCCTCTTCATCCTTACACCAGAGCTCTCCTCTCGGCTGTTCCGGTTCCCGACCCTGATCATCATCGACAACGTCCGGATATCAAAAGCGAAGTTACTTCCCCAGTCGACCCGCCGCCCAGGTGTCGGTTCTTCGAAAGGTGCCCGGCAGCAACATCATTCTGCAGGGATAACCCGCACCCTCCTATGGAGGAAAAGGCACCAGGTCACTTTACTGCGTGCTACGAGGTGTAGACATCCCTCTTTGTCACGAAAACGGCCCTTTAATCACTCCTACTACTGTTTCGCAGCGTTGTTGGGTGACGCGTCGCTGGGGTCTCCCGCACTAGCCCGGAGCTATCGCCCCGAAGGGAGTGGGCCAATCCTTAGCAAGAGTTGACATAGGTCTGGCTAAACTCAAAAACCGGAGCTTCCAAATTCGTCCGACTCGCTATGTAGCTCATACGCCAAGCCGAGATACTCAAATCCAATGACTTTCGTCAGTTCTCAGTACCAAGAGGTACACCGACTTCTGGTCTCTTGCCTTCTAGCAAGGGGCTATATTGCGGGATGGCCTTGCTCTGGCATCACCTGCACTTGATAGTCGGACTGTTAGCGGACTTGTGACGATGAAGGGATGATTGTTGACTCTATTTGCCCATACAATGGCCCCTGCACTACTCGTCGCGCTCCGACTAATGCCGAAGGTGCGAGGCGCACTCCCTAAGGATGGCCAGTTTCATCCGAACTCGTGAGGTGCGGTAAAGGACGACAAGCCCGTCTCACGGACGGACTGAAGTATAGAGACTGACTCAGGACAGTCCAGTCGTCCGCGATCACAGTTGTCAAAGGGTTAGCGAAAAGGAGTCGAGATGATTATTGACGGACACGCATACTGCTTCCCCGCGAGAGACGAGGCGGGAGGTTACGCCTCGGTAGACGAGAGGTGGCGCGAATTTCAGCGTGAGCTTGGCGGACACCATCAACCGGTGTGGCGGGTCCGAGACCGGGTTATCGTCGACAATTCCACTCTCATCGACCCAAAGACCAGTGAGCTTCAAGATATCCAGTTTTCAGTACACAGAAACCGATTCACATGGGACTTCGAGGGCGAGACATACACTAAACAGTACTACCCTCCGATGCTGTACAGAGGGGAGGCGCCGGCTGAATTGTTGATTAGCGAGATGGACTATGCCGGCATCGATATGGCCTTGCTTCACACCTCTCCCCAGCTTGGACGCCTCAATGAGTATCTTGCGGATGCCGCCTTTCAGTTTCCCGACCGGCTGCGGTGGCTGGTCAATGTACCGGAGGCCCACATCGCTGACGACCCCGACGCAGCGGTGGTCGAAGCGGCTCGGTGGCTGGCGACAGATGGTGCATCCGGGTATCAATTTCACTCTAAGTTCTACTACCTCGGCGGGCAAACCGAGCCGTGGGATTCCGCGTCTATGCGTCCATTCTGGGACGTCATAGCGACTCCAGGAGCGACCATTTACTTCACGTTATTAGGTGCGCGAGAGGAGTCAAGATATACGGTGGCGGAGCGAGCGACGTACGTCGAGGAATTGAAAACGCTGGTACGCTGGATGGAGCGATATCCCGATGTCACCGTCGTGATTACTCACGGATTTCCATGGAGAAGCTACGTCGAGGATGGTCGCATCGTACTGGCGGAGGATCTCTGGGAGGTATTCGAGGCTCCCCAGTGTCACCTTCAGTTGCTCTTTGCCATACAGTTGGGCAATCTATTCGAGTACCCATGGACCGAGACGGAGTCGGCCTTGCAGCAGTGCGTAGAGCACATTGGCGCAGATAGACTCATTTACGGCACGGACATGCCTATGGTCGGCCGGTTTTGCACCTATCGCCAAACCCTGGATCAGTACCTCAATCACTGTGACTTTCTATCCGAGGATGAGCGCCAGGCAATAGTCGGGGGAACGGCGGCTAGGATTTTGGGTATTGATACGCAATCCTGAAGTGCTCGATGGCTCTGGCGCTGTAGTAGACTCCGACATGTCATCAAATGAAGGGAGAGTCGCTGGATTCGCGGGCGGGTACTTCTGGTACGGGAGCCAAAAGAGTCAATTACTATCTGAGCTCTAGCGACAGTGCTGCTTCGAGTTGGTAACGAGGCTGTCCGAGGCCGAAATCGCCTAAGCATGACCGACGATTAGGAAAGATGACTACAACTCGGAGACGGTCAGCAAAAGTTGGGTGGCCGCTTTTGTTTGCTCAGGCGTGAAGGGTCCCATTACGATCCCTTTGATGGCTAGGTCATTGATTTTGTTGCTAACCCTGCGGGCCGCCAACTGTCGATTCCATGGTTAAGTCCCTATTTCATGCCCACAGTAGGGAAATGGTAGGACTGGGGACGGTACCTGAGAGTTACACCAGCGGGAGCATGGGACTCGATGCAGGGCTCATCGCCTGAGAACCTCTCGAATGAGATGACCAGGTTCATGACGACAAACCCTAGCTAGGTTCGAAAAGCGCCCAACTAGACATTCTGCTGATTGTCACCGAAGACCCTGGGTTACGCTCTCTTGCAGGGGCAAGCAGGCTGCCAGATAATGGTGCGACTCCGCTCAGTGAGGATTACCGATGGTACGACTGGCGCTGGTAGGCTGCGACACAACGTCTGACTACGTGGCGGTGTTGCCGAGAGTAAGGAATGCGGAAATCGTCGCAACAGTCGATGACGATGTTGACAAGGCGAGGTGGGCCGCTGAATCCCTCGGCGCACAATCGCTCGCTTCAATCGACAAAGCGTTAGCCGCTGACCATATCGACGCCATTCTTGTCCACGTCCGCGACGGAGGATCAGTCGCACTGCAAGCTGCCAACACCGGTAAGCACGTATTCGTCGCAGGTATACCAGGTTCGTCAGTAGCGCAAGTGGACGAGGTAATGAGTGCGTCCGAATCTGCCGGGGTCAAGGTCATGGTTGGCCTTGCGACCAGGTACCTACCTTCGCAACAAACGGTAAAGAACGCGATTACAAGCGGAGACCTGGGCGAGCTCGGTCTCGTTCGCATTCACAGCTGGGAGGCTGGAACGAATGGCGCGAATGCCTTCGGGCGCGTCACATCGGAGATCGACGTTGCCATTTGGCTATTCGAGGCGCTGCCCAGCGAGGTCTACGCTACAGGTCGCAGCGATGACTACCTGCAGGTGCATCTCGGTTTCCCCAGCGGCGGTATGGCACTGATCGACTACGCAACCTCGCTTCCTGACGGCGGAAGGTACTTCTCGCTCTCGGTCATCGGCTCCACTGGTGCGGCCACTGCCGACGACCACCACAACATGAACCTTATCTACCGTGGTGGGAAGCCGCTGGCAGTCACTAGTGGGCAAGGCATCAGCCATGCCCGGGCACAGCTACAGGAGTTCGTCGATGCAATCGACGAGCAGAGATCACTAGCCCCGTCGGGTATCGATGGGCGCAACGCCCTCCTGGTCGCGGATGCGGCGGGAAAGTCGATTGCGTCGGGTCGCAGTTTCAAGTTGGAGGGAGGTGCGTATGAGCTCGCCTAACAGGGCGGAAATGTTGAGGGTGGCGGCTCTCAGCGCGGTCAAGCACGGTTACGTGCCGGAAGGGGTACACGCTCATCCTCGTTTCGAGGTTGTGGTCGTCGCCGACGACGCCGACCGACCTGATTGGACGCACGAGCGAAATCAGAAGCTGGCCGATGACCTCGACGTGCCATACGTTCGCGATGTCGAAAAAGCACTCACCGAGTTCGACGTGCAAATAGCCGTCGTGAGCTCGGAAGCCGAGAGACACTGTGACCTGAGCGTTCGCGCTGCGGACAAAGGCCTGCATATTGTGCAAGACAAGCCGATGTCCACTTCGTTGTTGGAATGCGACCGGGTGGTTGAGTCGGTAGAGCGAAATCGTGTGAAATTTCTGATGTGGAACCGAAACACCATGCCTGCCGTCCTTCAAGCCCACGAAGCAATCAAGAGTGGGGCCATAGGCGACCCATACGCAGTGCACGTGGACTTCTATTTCGCGAAAGACGCGGGGCCACGAAAGACCACGAACGAGCCCGGAAACCCGCCCATCAATTGGTTGGAAGCCCTTAAGGCGGCCCACGCCGATGGCGGCGACGGCGGAGTCGGCAGCAAGCCGATGGGAGAGCTAGAAATCGAGGGCATTTACCCATTGGCACACGTGCTCATGCTGACTGGTGCGAAGGTAAGCAAAGTATTCGCGCGGACCGCCTCACACTTCCACCAGCGAAACGTGGACAACGACATCGACGATCTTTCGACCGTGACTCTCGAAATGGACGGAGGCGTACTCGGAACCCTCTCAATGGGCCGTACCGGCGCGGGCAGTCATCCCGACAGTGGCGGAATCAAGATTCACGTCCTTGGCTCGAATGGCGCTCTGGTATTCGACGAGCCGAGCCCCGAAATCATGGTGTTTCATCGGGGTATCACGATTCAGAATTCCATTCATCAACGCATTGGCGGTGAGTACGATTTCCTCCTCATGGAGGACTTCGCAAACGCCATCGATACCGACGGGGATACGATGCTCAACGCCCGGGCCAGCCGGGACATAGCCGCGACGGTCGAAGCTGCAATCGAGTCGGGAAAGACCGGCATGCCAGTAGACGTGCGGTAGCTACGGCCTCGGTCGAATCTCGTGATTCATCGCCCATTCAGGGTACAGATTGTAGATCTCGGCACCCGGATACGGCAGGCCGAGAGGCTGCGGCGGCACCTTGAGTACGCGGGGGCGACCAAGCATTGCGGTGAAGCCGTACTGGAGTCCGGCGGAGCGTAAGGTGCGTGCCGATGGCACGTTGAACGGCGCCGTCGATGCAACGATCAACTTGCCCTGATCGAGAATCCACCGTCCGGCAGCACTCACGACTGCCTTACCAAGCCCGGCGCCTCTCGCGTCGCCAAGTACATCCATCCCGACCTCAAGCATCGGATCGCCTTCGTCGCGAACACCGGCAATGGCGATGATTCGCTCACCGTCCTTGATGGCGAAGCCGGCTATCGCGTCTTCAGGGAACGAGTGCCAATATAGATCGCCGTCGATCTCTCGCATCTCCTCCGGAGTAAGACGGACAACATCATCTCGTTCAGGTGGTCGCCAGGTCAGCTCATCCGCAAACATGAACCACGAGATGCCCCAAACACCAACTCCTTCGGGCAAAGTGACACGCGAAAGGTCATAGGTGCCCAGCGTCGAGAAGATCATGTCGGTGGACTGTCCCCGCACTATCTTTCGTATCGGCTGGACCCAGTCGGTTCGGCAAGCGATCACCGCCCGCTCGCCAATTTTGCATCCCCAGAGAGGAATGCCATCGTATTCGGGCGGATGAGCTACGACGCTCGTCTCACGGTCGCCAAAGGCGTCAAGGGAGGCTCCTATGGTCCTCTCAATCCATGGCTGGACCTCTTCCACAAGCGTTTCGTTCATTGTCAAACCCCCTACTAAGCCACCTTCATGATCTCGCGGCCCCAGACGACCGTGCTGTTCTCACCGCCGTGTGCACGCTCTGTCTGGCCTAATTCGTCGACCCGGTGTGCTTGATGGACGAGGGCCAGCTTCTCGACACCGATGCCCCGGGCTTATCGGCCTTAAGGGTACTCTCACAGTCCGTCGAGTTTGGCGGAGCTAGTGAGAAGCGCACAGGCATCACCCAAGAATTCGATGTCTCAAATATCGGCATTGAGGCGATTGATCGCAACACCCTCAGGGTCAGCGGCCACGACTACTCTGTAGTATGGCGCATATCTGAGAATTGTCCGGCGAGCGAACCCAATCGCCTGCCCATTTAATTGCCCGCGGGATCGGGAGCCACCAGAGTTCTTGCTACGCCCGGCTGGGGAGACGCTGGGGCATCAGGCCCATCTCCCTCCGTACACGCTTCGGGAGGTCGTCGTTCACAGACTCGCCGGCGATGACCTTGAGCGACCGGTCTTCGAGTGGGAGATTGACCTTTACGCCGCCTCGCCTGTGTGATTCACGCAGGGCGATGGCGATCTCCAAAGCCTTGAGACCATCTTCACCCGAGACCTTCGCGTCTGTGCCGTTTTCGTGCGCCTGAATCAAGTCTTCGATGATGTTGAATCCCGTGCCCTTCACCTGTGGCGGTAGGGGAATTGGATACCGCACCGGCATAGGGGATTCCATGCGAGTTGAAGGGCCTCTGTACCCCTCGCCGTAGGGCATGGGTGCGCCGTGTCGAATCAGGTCGAACTGTGCGGGGTGCTCCTGGCAGTAGATTTGGCCGTGCTCCCCGATCACGGTGAAGTTCGAGCTATTCGTATCGCCGCACTCCCAGGCTCGCATGAATGCCCGAACGCCGTTGTCGAACGCCAAATAGCCGTTGAAGTTGACGTCTTCGTCGGTTGCGGCGGCCTCATCGGACTCGATCTCGCCGAACACCCACTCAACCTCGCCTCCGGCCAAATAACGGACGGTATCGATCAGGTGGCTGCCGTTACCCGACAAAGCAGTCGGGAAGTGTGCCGTTACCTGCAACACCTTACCAATCTGGCCGGTGTCTATGAGCTGACGCGCCTCGCTGTAGCCGTCCATCCACCGGCGGGCGCAGTTTACCGCGAAGGTCACCCCCTCATCTCGGCACACTCTGACCATTTCATCGGCGTCTTCCAGGCTCAGTGAAATGGGTTTCTCGGCCCAGATGATCTTGACACCCGCGCGTGCGACGTCCTTGACGATGTCGGGGCGAATGCGAGCACTCGTCGTAACGCTGACGATGTCGAGGTCTTCCTTTTCGAGCATCTTTGTGTGGCTGGTATAGAGACGCTCATTTGGCACACTCCAACGCTCGCCGAAGATGCTCCGTTGCTCGTCGTGCGGGTCTGCGCCGGCGACCAAATCGATTTCCGGATGATAATGGTACGTCGGCCCGTGACAATATGGACGAAACAACGAGCCGCCTTCGGCCATTTCATCATCGAAGGTGCTGCCCATACGCCCTAACCCGATCACTGCCGCCTTGTACTTTGTCACTCGTGACGCTCCTGACTTTGCCAAGTTCGTGGACAATATCAGCACCCCTATATCAGGTCAAGCCGGCATGGCCTAAATCAGTTTAGGGAATATTCTCGAAGGCGTGGAAAGCGAAGCTGTAAACGGAGATGCCGGGCTTGTTTACGCGGAGTTGTAGCTCGTGTGAAGAGAACTTGTCGAGTGCCACCAAGTCATACAGGTCGGGGTGATCGACCAGGACGTAGCTGTTGCCCTCGGCGTCGAATTGAATGTCGGCTCCGGCCTGTTCCGGAGTAAGCGGCCCGCCGTCCATCGTGATTCGCACCTCATGGGGCTCGCCGTCGTTTGCCATGACAACTTTCACGCCCTTCGCTAAGAACCGAATTGCAAGGTAGTCATCGTAGTCAGGTGAGTCTACGATGTGGTCAAGACTCTCCTCGGTAGCGAACCACTGGCCGTTGAGGTACAGGTACTGGTTGATGTGCGCGTCGGGGTCGTCCGTGTATTCATTGTTCGAGTCCTGCACCTGGTAGTAGTCGCGGTGTTGTATATACGGCGGAGCGGAGCGGAGATTACCGGTCATCACCTGTGCGATCGCCTCATAGTTGAGGTTGGTGCCCGTATACAGTCGGCGCGTGAGGCTCATATTGAAGTCCTCGTTGAACGCACCGTCCACGATCTTGGGGTCGGGATCATCACTGACAGGTACGCTGCTCAAGTCGGAGCCTGTCTCGGTCAGTAGATCTCGAATCTCGCCCTCGACCTCCCGGTATCCTCCATCCCCGAATTGGACGCTGTTGAACCTACCGTTCTTGTCGATGATGTACATCGTCGGACGTATGATTCCGCCGTACTCGGCCCACGAAGCCAGGTCGTTGTCGACCGCGATAGGGAAGTCGAGATCGTCCTTTGCGATGGCAGCTTCAAGGTTGGCACGATCTCTCTCAAATGCGAACTCGGGGGAGTGAATGCTGATAGTTACGAGGCCGTGTGGCCCGTACTTCTCTCGCCACTCTTTGAACTTAGGCACAGTTCGCAGCCACATGTCGTTTGTGTAGCTAAAAAGGTGCACTAGCAGCACCTTCCCTCTTTGAGCTTCTACGCTTATAGGATCACTGTTGATCCAGGCACTGATGCCAACCACTTCGGGAGCAAATCCGATGTCTGCGTCCAAAGGCGTGACCTGAGACCTAAAGGCCTCAGGCGGTTGCTGGGTGGGGAGCGGTTCCAGAGGCGCGAGGGATGGCTGTTGTTGGGCCGTTACAGGAGTGTGCGTAGGCTCGGGAGACCCAGCAACGGTGGTGGGCGTCGGCGTGACGATAGGGCCACGAGTCGGTGCTCCGGCCGGTTCATCGCCACCGCCACATGCCAACACAACTATGCTGAGCGTGCCGATCAGAATCGGCACAAGTGACGTTAGCATGTTTCTCGTTGCGTTCACTTGTTCTCCCGAACTCGTACCAATCGGGTGTGATATCCCAATCTGGGCGGAGACTTGGCAAGTAGCGCCAACGCCTTACGCGCACCTGTATTAATTTACGTTCAGGTGCCGAAAGAGTTAGGGGCTAGTGTAGATTCTCGATACCTGATGGAACGCATCCCACCCGAACCAAGTATTGCTGGCTTGTGGAATCGGCACATTACTCTTGCGTCTCAAGAAGTAGCAACGGCCTCAGCGTAGCCTTCGGCCCTAATGCAGGCAACGCCATGATCCCCGTCCACTGCCCGCAGTTGGGGCATGGCAGTCTTGCACTCGTCGATGGCAATCGGACACCGGTTGCTGAACACGCACCCTGGAGGTGGGTCCATCGGGCTAGGAACGTCGCCGGTCAGGGTGATGCGCTGCCTCTTGGCTTCCAGTGCGGGGGAGGGCACCGGGATGGCCGACAACAACGCCTGCGTATACGGATGTAGTGGATTATCGTTCAGGGACGCACTCTCTGATATCTCGACGATATGCCCCAGGTACATGACTGCAATGCGGTCGCTGACTAGTCTCACCACGGAAAGGTCGTGTGCTATGAATAAATACGTCAGGTCAAACTCTTCTTGAAGGTCCATCAGCAAGTTGATGACCTGAGCTTGTATGGACACGTCGAGAGCCGACACCGGCTCATCCAGCACCATGAAACTGGGGTTGACCGCCAATGCGCGGGCGATACCTATGCGCTGTCGCTGACCACCGCTGAACTCGTGCGGGTAGCGCTCGGCCATGAATGGGTTCAAGCCGACAATGCTGAGAAGCTCGGATATTCGATCATCGAGCTCCTGCTTCGATTCAGTCAACTTGTGAATGTTGATGCCCTCGCCGATGATTCTTCCGGCGGTCATACGAGGGTCAAGGGAGCCGTAAGGGTCCTGGAAAACGACCTGCATCTTGCGACGAACGGGGGAAAGTTTGTTGCCCTTGAGGTCGTTTAGTCGCTGGCCCTCGAACATGATGTCCCCATCGGTGGCCTCATAGAGTTGGAGGATTGCGCGGCCTGTCGTGGTTTTACCACAGCCGCTCTCGCCGACAAGCCCTAGCGTCTCGCCACGATTGATAGAAAAGCTGATATCGTCGACCGCTTTGACCTCAGCGACCTGGCGTCGGAAGACAATGCCCGATTTCACGGGGAAGTAGACCTTCAGGCCCTTGACCTCCACTATCGTGTCGGTTGTCTGTGTATCCTGTTTGGCAGCTTCAGTCGCCTGGGTCAATTCGTCCTCCTCAACGTGCTCCGGAGGATGCTACGTCAGCCAAGTCTTCGGCGCGCCAGCATCTGGATTCGTGGGAATCTCCAACGCTAAAGAGATCCGGAGTCTCTTCGAGGCATTTGTCAATCATGAATCTGCATCGCGGTGCGAACGAGCAGCCAGGAGGCAGGTCGATGAGATCGGGTGGCAAACCGTGGATAGGGTCGAGCCGCGAACCGATCTCGGCATCAACACGAGGTACGGACGACAACAGCCCAAGAGTATATGGGTGTCGCGGGTTTTCATAAATGTCGCGCGACGTCCCAGACTCGATGACCCTGCCCGCATACATGACGACAACCTTCATCGCGTACCGGGCGACGACGCCCAAGTTGTGCGTGATGATGATCATTGCTGTTCCGAGCTCCTCAGACAAGCGCTGCATGAGCTCGAGAATCTGTGCCTGGATGGTCACGTCGAGAGCCGTCGTCGGCTCATCGGCAATGATGAGCTTCGGGTCACAGCTTATTGCCATTGCAATCATCACGCGCTGCCTCATGCCGCCGCTCAATTGGTGTGGGTAGCTCTTCAGACGTTGCTCGACATCCGGAATGCCGACCAACCCGAGAAGCTCTCCCGCCCTGGTCCATGCCTGCTTCTTCGTCATGCCGAGGTGGAGCTCTAACGGCTCGGTGATCTGCCGACCAATGGTCAGCACCGGGTTTAGGAAGGTCATCGGTTCTTGAAAAACCATTCCGATTCGATTGCCACGGACGCTGCGCATCTCGTCTTCGGTTAGTTGCAGCAGGTCTTGTCCATCGAAAAGAACCTGGCCTCCGACGACGTTGCCGGGCGGACTCGGTACGAGGCGCATGATGGAGAGGGCGCTGACGCTCTTGCCGCAACCGCTCTCACCCACGACACCGACGAATTCACCTTCCTCGACTGTATAGCTAATCTTGTTGACGGCCTTGACGACACCATCTGGCGTCTGGAATTGGGTTTCAAGGTCTTTGATCTCTAGGAGCGGCATTATTATTGGAGCTTTCGTTTCCCTTTTTCGATTCTATGGTGGCGCGCCGGGCGCTGGCGCATGAACCGCCAAATTGTAAGCGAGACACACGCGCGACGCAACAGGACGCCCTAGCGATCCGGTCGTTTTAGGCATACGCTGGCTGCTGCCAAGAACTGTGCGAACATTCTCAAATGGTAGTCGATCCACGAGTTCCGTTGTAGCAGCATCGTAGGAATCCTGCTTCCTCCTGGCCAGTCTGGCGATGTGAGTGAGCTTCCTCTAAGGCGCGATTTCGTGCTGAACTCAATGTAGCTACGTGTTCGGCACTACGGGTAGCCTAAGCACAGGCCCCTTAGACGTGGAAGATATATAGACTGCGGTTGTCGATAGGCAGATCAATCCACGCACCGCCGAGCCTGTGACTCTCGCCGATTGCTAAGCAGGTCTCGGTGATGTTATGAACGATGCCGAGATCGCCGCGAGGCGGGCGCCCATTTTCGTAGGCATCTATGAGGTCTTCCAGGCATACTACCGTCGTCATAGGTGGCTCGGATGTCGGAATCAGGGTTTCAAGGAAGTGTGGCTGCGGGTCTTGTCTGTCGTCGCTCTTGCGGAAGATCGCGGCACGCCCCTGGCTCATCGATCTGATCGAGCCTTCGGTGCCGATGATCTCGAAGTCCCGCGAACCGGCCGGAATCGACCACGCCTCGACTCCGTTGGCGAACCGAATGTGGTAGGTCGCGTGCGGGTCTTCGTCGAGCCGGTTGTCCTCGATCTCGAGGCCGCGCGGGAGAAGCTCTCCCCTGGCAGCAACGACTCCAGGGTCGCCGAGCAAGTATGAGAGCATGTCGATGGAATGGATGTGCATATGCATCAACGTGTTAGATGCCGTGTACGCGACCGCATGGGTAGGCTGTCCGATGTCGCCGCGAGCAATGGCTTCTCGGACGAACTCGAAGCGGGTATCGAAGCGTAAGAGTACACCCGTATTGAGAATTGTGCCGCTCTTCTCGCAGGCGTCGCGGATACCATCTGCCGCCTCCATCGAGCATGCTATTGCCTTTTCCACGTATAGCATCGGCACGCCTGCTTCGGCAGCAGCAGTCGCGACCTCGGCATGTGAGTCGCCACGGAAATCGCGAGACGGGGCCCTGTTACCCGGCTTTGGCACCCCGGTTGCCGTCGTGCAGACGGCGACGATATCCGGCGATTCCTTCTTGATCATCTCTATGTAATCTTCGTAGACGGAATCGACTCCCCAGGTCTCGGTGAAAGCTGCGCGACGCTCCGGAATCGTCTCAGCGCCGGCTACGAGTTCAACACGGTCGCTGACCTGACATGCAGCAGCAATGGATATGTCGAGCGTGCTACCCATGCGTCCGAGCCCTACAACGGCCAAGCGGTACTTTTGCATAGTGAATTCCTGTGGCGAACTCAAAAGGTTCCAGTCACGTGGTTTTGGCCAACTGCATCGAATACTACGGGGTGTTTACGTCCGGCACGGTGACCTCAATGTCGAGGTTCTCCGCTCGCAGCTTGACTCCGGTCGAATCAACCGAGACATCAAATCCAATGCCGGTCGTGACACTCTCGCCAGGACCTATCGCCGCACGAGGGTCGTCTTTATCACTCACTACCCCGATGGCGTATGGGACCGAAAAACCGTGACTGGCAAATGTCGCCTGCTCCCAGAGACGCCCCTGAGCATCGACGGCCTTGAAGTTGCTGTTGATGTGCGTTACGGGCTGGAGATTGCCCTCCGTCTTATTCTCCACGGTGTAGTAGACGACCAGGAATATGCCTTCGCGGGCATCGTAATAGGTCGCACCGGTGCCGCCTGCGAGCGCGCGACCTTCCTGGGTGATCGAGTCGATGCGCTCGGTACCGACGAAGGTCACGACCGCATCGCCGGTCAACGGCTGTTCACCTACAGGCCCGGTGAGCTTGCTGGTGTCCAGGGTTACAGGCGTATCGAATACGAGTTGGGTTCCAAGAGGCGCCAACGACGCAGTATCAACTTCCGTAAAGCCCTGCTTGCCACCAGGAATATCTTGGAATTCATCGGCCAACTCGGCTCGGCGGGTCTCTTCCGTCGGGTCATCGCACGCGGTTGCTGCCACGGCTACCAACACAAACAGTATCACTACACCAATTCGCATCTTTGTTCCTCTATCTGACGTATTGTTGGTCGCTGAGACCTTCGTATGGGACTATGAAAACGCTTCGAGAAGATGGGCTCTCATTCACCTTGTGTTCCTAACATCCTATGGGAGCATAGTCCGTGGTGACAAACGAAGCGACCCCTCGACGCCTTTGCTTACGGCTAGGTAGAATATACCATTCAGGAAGATATTGGAAAATCTAAGATTTACCATAATCACTAACCATACCCTAACTCACATGTTCAATGGCCGTTATTCGTAAGCAGGATGGCCTTCCGAATCAGCTAGTGTCGACGTTCCTTCTGTACAGATCGAGTTGCAGGCGTGCCCATTACCTTGTAGCCATGGGGCTACTGGTACTGGCAGCCGCTGCATGTTCCGCCAACGTCGAGTCGCAGAGCAGCGGACAGGTCACGCCGGCTGAGACTCTGGGAATTAAGGAGGCCCAGTCACCTGCCGCACCAGCGGCATCGCAAGTCCAGCCCAAGAGTATCGAGCCGGCAAAGGAGGAACAGTCCAGTGTGAGTATTGGGATGGACATCTCAATGCCGAAGGAACTGCCACACACCGAGGCGTCCGCAGCCCCCCTTGTCTCAGCAACCGAGCAACCAACGACACTTGTACTGCCAACGGAATCGAGCGCTCTATCTGTATCTCCCAACGAGACTATTGGCGAATCGGTCGCCGCGAGTAGTGAGACCGACAATTCAAACGAGACTGGTACTTCGGTCTTGCCCAGGCGGCTCCATGTCGGCGGCCAAGCTCGGATGCTGGATGCTATGCAACACCGATCGGCGGGCGTACACGAGGCCGACATCGCCAAGACCATCACCATCGACATCAGGCGCGACGAGGAAAATCGCTATTACTTCGAGCCCTTGGTTCCTCTGGAAGTACCCGCTGGGGAGACGGTCAAGTTCGTTATCCGTAATATCCATGTCGACTCGTCCGACTGCTGGTGACATACATTTGCCCTTGCTGTAAGCAAGGAACGCATGAGCCGAACGAAGGGTGAGCTCTTCGCGGACATCAAGCTGCTCGCCGGCGACGTCAAGGAGGTCGTGTTCACCGTCCCCTATGACGAACCGACCTTGTATATGTTCAGCCGCAGCTTCGAGTCCCAAGGGATGGCGGAGACCGTCACTATCCTGCGGTAGACTGTACCGATGATCCAGCTCATTTCCCGACGGCTATCCCAAGACCGCAGACTCCTCCTTGCCATCTTCGTGGGCATCACGATCGCCAGCATCCTGGCAGTCGGCGCACCCATATACCTCCAGTCGCTCAACGAGATCAGCCTCAGTGTTTCCATCGAGCGTTCCGACCGGCATTCCCTCCGTGTCTGGACGCTCGCCCCTTTTGTCGCCATCCGGCGCGGCGCCATCGATGAGACCGATCGTAGCTTTGACTCTGCCATCGGCCGTAACATCGCAGAGATCGAGGAGGACGTCGTCCGCTTCTTCAAAACCGAAGAGATGCTCGTCGGCCTGCCAGACGTACCGCTCCCTGAGACTGGCAGACCGACCGGCTTCACCCCTCGTGGTCTCTTTCAGACCCTTTCGGACGTCGAACCGCAGCTGGAATTCATTGAAGGCCGATGGATCACCGGTGTTATCGAGCGTGGCCCCAGAGGACCGATCATCGAAGGGGTCATGGACGAGTCGCTGGCGACATTCTATGGCCTGGAGATAAACGATGTAGTCACATTCGCGCAGGCCATCGGCAGTACCGACCGACTACAGGTTCGAGTCGTGGGAATCGCCCGACCCAAAGACCTGACAGACGACTACTGGCCGAGAGGTGTGAATCTGTTCGGTCCAGCGACCGGCGCAGGGCCGAACCTCCTGGACTTCGAGCAGCTTATCGACTCCGAGGCATTGGAGGCGGGCCTGCTGGACGAGGATGACATCGATACCATGGTCGAAATGTTCGTTCATCCGGCGGCTGTGGTCGATGCCATCGGTCAGACCTTCCCCGCCGCGTTTTCCAGCATCAATTACTTCATGCACGTCCGCAAGTCGGATCTCAAGGAGTGGACGGTCGCTGACGCGAGGGCGCGTTTGGATGGTTACGAGCGCGACCTCGTGGAAACGATATCCGGCGCATCGATGGCGACCGGCATCTCTGATGTTCTCGACGTTCACGAGCGCCGACGCTTCTTCTCGATGATTCCTATCCTTCTGCTCATTGCTGTCATGCTCGCCGTAGTGCTGTATTACCTTTTCATGATGGTCGGGCACCTGATCGAGGCGAGAGAGGACGACCGGGCGGCCCTGCGTGCCCGTGGCGCGGGCCGGATGCACCTGTTGCGTGTATATGCGTTGGAGGGCCTGGCGCTTACCGTACTCCCAGTGGTGTTCGCCCCATTCATTGCGTATGTGGCTGTAGCACTCTCGGGCCAGTTGCCATACTTCGACGAGTTCACCGGCGGAGGCACACTACCTGTACGACTGAATTACGTGCCCTTCGTCGTCGCGTTGGGAGGGGGTCTCGTTTGCCTTGGTGTATTCGTCGTGCCCACCATAGTCTCAAGTAGAACAAGTGTGATCGCTCAGAAGCTTCGTGCGTCCCGTCCGACGTCTGCTCCGCTGTTCCAGCGCTACTTTCTCGATTTGGGACTCATCGCCCTCGGTGGCCTACTTTTCTGGGAACTCAACGCCCGCGGCCACTTCGTGACTGGAGGCCTATTCGAGGACATCCAGGTCAACGAGACTATGTTGCTTGCACCCTCACTCTTCTTGGTTGCGGTGGCGCTGATCTTCATACGAGTATTCCCGTTGTTCATCCGATACGTCAGCGGTGAATCCTCGATGCTCATCCACTGGCTCACGACAATGACCGTGGCGTCGCTGCCGGTGCTCGTCATATGGCGCGATTCGCAGACCGAGGAGTCGAACGAATGGCCGCTCCAGGTCGCGATCTTGGCAGCATTCGGTATAGCGTATTGGGCCACCACGAGGGTCACTCGAGTCAAAGAGCGCCTGGGCGGAATCATCGCCCAGGTGGCCATGGTCGCCCTGTTCGTCTGGCAGCATCCGCCCGACCAAGACGATCTACTTCTGTTCGTCCCGATACTCATCCTCGTGACCATCGTTCCACTCCAGCTTGGGTTCTACGTCCTTCGATGGCTGGCCAGCATTACTCCGTTAGTGCTGGTCCTGCCACTGATACATATGTCTCGGAACCCGCTCCAGTACAGTTGGATGATCTTGCTCCTGGTGCTCCTCACAGGGTTGGGAGTACTTGCTACGACGGTAGGCTCTACCTTGGGCGAGAGCCAGCACGACCGAGCGAGATATAACGTCGGTGCAGACATTCACATCAGCGGCATCGAGTTCGACCAGTTCGCCCATCCCCAAAACTGGCGGCGACCGTTTGATGAGACAGCTGGAGTCGCAGACGTCTCGTTCGGATTCCGTAGCCTGGGACAAACCGGGCCGGATTCAGAGAGAAGCATATTTGAGTTACTCGCTGTCGAGCCTCGGCGATTCTTGGAGGTCGGATGGTTCCGGGACGACTTTGCCGGCCGCTCTCTTAGCTCAATCATGGGCAGTCTCCTCCCGACGTCGCCGGTCGAGCCAATTCCAATCCCCGAGGATGCCGGAGGTGTCGGTGTTTGGGCGAAGCCGGAGTCCAGCTATCAGTCCTTGCTAGTCTTATTCCTCGTCATGGACCGGCGGCAGATCGTGACGGCGCTGCCTGTTGGGAGTCCTATCGACCCAACGAGATGGCAATTGCTGTCCACACTCTTGCCGGAAGACATCCCTCGTCCCCTTCACTTCCTCGGCCTGTTGACCTTTGAGCAGGGTGTGTTCGGTTCCGCCGGCATCACCGGCTCAGTCCTCCTGAACGACCTGCACGCCGCCGGCCCTGACGGTATTGAGATCATCGAACCCTTCAACGGAGACACGAACTGGTCTCCGTTCCGCGTCGCCGATTCCGGGACGGATTCGATCACCTACATCGACGACGATTCCTTCGAAGGCGGCGTGTCTGCCGTATACCGCTTCGGCCAGGAGACGTACCTCGGAATACGCGGGCTGCACTTACTCCCGGAGGGTGGTCACGTACCCGTGCTCGTGAGTTCCACCTTTGCCAAGGCGAACGGCGTCGAGCCCGGCGATTCCTTTGTAGCAACAATTCAGAGTCGTACAGTACCCGTTGTGGTTGGGGACGTTGTGGACTACTTCCCTACCCTCTCGCCAAGTGGGCCGGGGTTCATGGTAGCCAACCTCTCGGCGCTGACGACCTACCTCGATATGATCGACCCCGGCGCTCGACATCTGCCGACGGAGTTATTCATCCGGACTGAATCCGGACAGCAGCAGGCAACACTAGCAGCAGTGTCAGCTCTCGTGGATACGCCGGAACTCATAAACTCGGTCATACAAGAGGTCGAACGCTCGGATGTCGACCCGCTCATTACGGCTGGCTGGCGGGTGATGATCCCGATCTCTGCCGGTGTCATCGTCCTAGTTTCGGCCTTGGGTTATGTCGTCTATTTGATCTCGTTTGGGGGTCGGGCGCGGGTCGAGATTGGCGCCCTTCGGGCGATGGGTCTGAGTCGCGCCCAATTAGTGGGTCTCTTGACCTTCGAGCATATATCAATTGCACTCATAGGCATTGGCTTGGGAACCTGGGCGGGATTCCAGATGAGCCGGTTCATGGTCACATCCCTGGAGGTAAGCGAAGAGGGAGAGGAGATACTGCCTCCCTTCCTCCTCACAACCGATTGGGCGTTCATGGTGCCCGTGTACGCACTGATGATCGCTATCGTGGTGGTCGCCTTGCTGAATTTGAACCGAGGCTTCGGGCGGCTACAGTTATACGAAGTGTTGAAGGACTAGAGAAAGCAAGTAGGTAAGGCGAAATCTGTAGGGACCAAAGCACGATCGGATTCATAAGGGAACGTTGGCTCATGATACTTCGTTTGATGGTTGACCCGTTTAGCCCACATACTCGACCTTCCAAATACGAGCACCTCCTTTGCTAGCCACCGTCAGCAAGAGTCTTATTGCCGTCGCAACAGCCTGGCAGCTTGTCGGTAAGCGCAGTCTGGCGCAATGGCGGCTGTTGTCTTCTGTGTTCGTGGGAGTCCTGCTGGCGACCGCAATGATGGCAGCGGCAGCGGTGTATTTCGAGGCC
Source organism: Dehalococcoidia bacterium (assembly GCA_963662435.1). GTDB lineage: Bacteria > Chloroflexota > Dehalococcoidia > Lucifugimonadales > VXLM01 > VXLM01. The sequence continues at coordinate 2,292,566 of OY759598.1, forward strand.
CTCCGGTCGCTCGCTCTGAAGGTCGACTTGCGGGAGCTCTCGTCCACTGAATCGAACGTGTTGCTCAGCACGGTACGTGGCCCCACAAACTACCAGGAGTACGGTGATCTAGCAGGTGCAGTGAACGAGGAGACCAATAGGTACACCGCCTGGTTTCTGCGCAGCCGAGAACGGGCGGCGCGGTCCTCCGTTTTCCTCTCAGCTAAGCCTGGCACGAGCCTCGACGTTGCCGCCCTCGAGCGTGGGCGCGACCGCTCTTACTTCGCCTTCTACGCGGGAATGGAGGAGCGCATAACGATACTGCCTGGCGGGCGGCAGTCGGGACGACTAACACCCGTGCCACCGGGTGAGCCGATCGAGCTGGAAGCCATTGTTCCTGCCGATATCGCACACTTGCGTGGAATTGCCGTCGGTGACGAGCTTATCGCGCTGCCTTGGAGGGACGACGTGACTCCGCACGCGGTCGTCCGGGTCTCCGGGCTATTCGAGAAAGCCGACCCAGACAACGATTTTTGGGCGATGGATGAACGTATCTTGTCCGCGTCTTCAAATGTCATAGACGTGGTGCCTTTCTACGTCTCAGAAGACACGTACTTCGACGTGCTGGGTAATTCGTTTCAGTCGATGGAGAGCACCTACGGTTGGCTGCTCCGCACTGACCTCAATAAGATCGGAACCTCAAACGCCGCAGATGCGATGGTAAGCATCCGATTTCTGAAGAACCGACTCGGATCGCGGTTACCAGGATATCTGCAATTCACTTCTCTCGACCTTGCCTTGGAAGAAAACATTCGCAAGGAGTTCTTTGCACAGCTGCCAATGGTCATCGCCATGGTGCTGATGGTTGTCGTAATTCTGTACTACGTGGCTGTGCTCTCCGCGATGCTTGCGGCCCAACGGAGCAAGGAGGTCGCCCTACTCAAGAGCCGTGGCGCGACGAGACCCCAGATACTCGGAGTGTTCGCCCTGGAAGGCCTGACGGTCGCTGTGTTGGGGGCGTTGCTCGGCCCGCTGCTGGCCGCCGTTGCGATCAGTTCGCTTGGACTCGTCCCACCGCTATCCCATCTGACCGCGAACGAGTTTCTGTCGGTGAACCTCACGCGAAACGCATTCATACTCAGCGCCATCGGAGGAGCAATGAGCTTGGTTGCGCTCATGATCCCCGCTATACGCTCGTCGCGGGTGGAAGTGACAGCTGAGCGCCAATTCCGGGCGCGACCCACCCAGCGACCGACTTTCCAACGGTACTATCTCGATGTACTGCTTCTGATTGTGGGCGTCCTTCTATTTCGGCAACTTTCGGAGCAAGGCTCGGTCGTCGCAACCGAGGTGTTCGGTGACGTGGTCGTCGATCAGATGCTGCTTGCTACCCCGGCCATCATGCTTGGCGGACTCGCGATGGTGTTGCTCCGTCTTCTGCCGATCTTGCTGGGCATTGGCAGCCGCATATTCTCGGCAAGGCTTCCGGCCGGTATGGTTCTCGGCCTTTGGCAAATGGCCAGGAATCCAACGCACTATGCACGGCTTTCCCTATTGCTGATATTGACCGCGGGTCTTGGAATCTTTGCCTCGGGCATCGGAGGGACGCTCCAGCGAAATTCACAGGAGCGTGTCTTGTATGCGACTGGGTCCGACTTGCGAGTCGAAGGGATAACTAGGGAGCTTGCCGGGACGACGCGTCCATTTGTTGGCAGCTACGAACAAGTATCAGGCGTCAAACAGGTGCTTGGCGCATATCGAGGCCGCGGTTTCGATGTTGCGACTACGGACGTTCGGCCTTTCAACGTGCTTGCAGTGGACACAAACAACGTCGATAGCCTCGGGTGGTTCCGTGACGACTTCGCCGTCGAATCTCCTGACGAGCTTCTTCGGGACAACAGACATCCCAATCTGTCGACTGGCATCCGGCTGCCGAGTGACACTCACACCATTGAGGCCTTAGTCAAGGTCAGCAGGTCGCATCGCACTACAGTACTGCTTGCGCGGGTCCGCGACGCTAACGGGCGTTACTTCACCTACTCAATGGGCGAGCTCGATTTCGCCGATGATGCCGATTGGCAAGTTCTCACCACCGACCCGCTCTCTGGAAGTGACGGCAGGTTGGAAGGCGTCAGCGCGCGATTGTTGCCAACTCAACCCGTTGACCTCGTATCTCTGGCAATTAGTGAACGGGATACCGGAAACCTGCTAACCGGCGGATGGCTGCTAATAGACTCGATTCGTGTTACGACCGAGAATGGCCAGAGTATTGAGGTCGAAGGTTTTGACAGTGCGCTCGACTGGACCGTCCTTGGGGCGGCTCCCGAGGCAGTTGCGGACCAGCTGTTGTCCTCCGATCAGACATCCGGAGACAGTCCTGGCTCCATACTGTTTTCCTGGTCGGGCGGGAGGCCCCTATGGGGTCGTGGCATTTATCACGACACGGCACTTTCGACTCTGCCCATACTAGCCAGCCCGACTTTCGTAGAAGAGACCGGGCATTCTATCGGCGATGAGTTCAACGTCACACTGGGTGGCGGCTACGTCACCGTGCGACTAGCCGGCATCATCGACTATTTCCCAACACTGGACACAATCCGCAAACAATGGATCGTCGCCGATCTCGACGCGATCCTCATCGTCGCGAACCTCGACCCGGCGTCGAGTGAGATCATCGCGAACGAGGTGTGGCTATCTGTAAACGAAGGGGCAGTAGACCAAGTATCCCTTGCCGAGAGTCTTCTGAAGGACCCGTTCCCCGCCGAAGAGGTCTTCGATCAATTCACCGGACTGGAAGACGCATCGGTCGACCCGTTCGTGGATGCTGGTTGGCGGGCGCTATTGTTCGTGGCCTTCGCCACCATGCTGGGGCTAAGTATTGTCGGATTTGCGCTCCATGCCTACTTGTCGTTCCGAGACCGCGAGGGGCAATTTGCGTTGCTCCGCTCGATCGGCCTTTCGACCGGCCAGCTTGCGGCGCTGATGTGGCTGGAGCAGGCCATCGTAGTTGTTTCGGGGCTTGCCTTGGGCACGTGGATGGGAGGCCAGCTTGGGGCAGCCATAATTCCGTTTATCGGCAGCGACGAGACAGGTCGCCAGCCTCTGCCGCCTTTCGTCCTGGAGATTGACTGGCCAACGCTCCTTGGCACATACTCGGCGATGATCGCGGTCTTCGCCATCGTAATAGTCGGTGTGATAATCGTCGTTCGAAGAATCACTTTGCAGCAAGTCCTGAAGATGGGAGATTTGTAGCCCAATCACACATGGCTGCAACAATTCCTACATTTCCACGAACCTTTTTCTTGGAACGGCCGATAATCCTACTTGCACAAACCAATACTGACGAGACGAGTGTCTCTTGTGCGTCGTTCTCGTATATCTTCCCTTAAGAGTCTGGAAATAGCTTTTGACACCAATTTCAAGCCTGTGATATAACGTGCCAGACTGTCGCTCGCCTCAGGCGCTCGCCGGTTCTTCGGGATGTGTAGGACTCTCCTCACGAAGTGCCTAGCAAGCCGATGGACATGGGCGCGGGGACTGGGGCGAAATCTACTGACAGGCAGTACACGTACACTTTAGTACGGTAAGGGTTATGAGTTAAGGAGGAGGATTCGATGGTTACACGGTTTAGTTTCAGGGCCGCATTCGTGGTCCTTATGGGCACTGTGCTCGCATTCGCTGTCGCTTGCGGCGGCGAAGACGACTCCGCTGCCGAACCAACGCCCGATATCGCGGCATTGGTGCGCGACTCGGTCTCGTCCGCAGTCGCGGCCGCTCCGCAAGGTGCCAGCGCCGCCGAAATTCAGCAGATGGTACAGAGCGCAGTAGCGGAATCTGCTGGCGAAGGTGTTAGCGCGGCCGACTTGACGGCAGCAGTTCAACAGGCATCGCAGGGCCAATTGACGGCAGCCCAGGTCCAGGCGATCGTTGAGGAGTCCCTTATGGACGCTGAGGCTGACGCCGTACCGACGCCCGATATCGCGGCGTTAGTGCGCGACTCGGTCTCGTCCGCAGTCGCATCCCAGCCGCAAGGTGTCAGCGCCGCCGAGATTCAGAGTATGGTGCAGAACGCTGTAGCATCATCTGCCGGCGCAAGCGTAAGCGCTGCCGAGTTGGAGGCAGCGCTCCAACAGGCTTCTCAAGGCCAGTTGACGGCCGAACAGGTCCAGGCGATAGTGGCGGAGTCCCTCATGGAGACCGAGGCTGCGATTGCCAGGGCTGCGGACGCTGCAGAAGCCGCACAGCAGACCGCCCAGAGCGCTCTCCAAGTGCAGGACACAAGCGCGGACATCCAGGCGGCAGTTGAGGCAGCTCTCGCGGCCTCTGTTGCTACCGAGGGCGAGGAGAAGGTTCTCCGCGTACGAATGTCCAGCATGCCGGCCCAGTTCGCTCCCCACACCCAGGGTAGCGGGGCCATGGCCCAGGTTATGGGCTGGATTTTCTCCCGCGTGGCGCAGGCCAACCCGTCCACCGGTCAGTGGTCGCCGGACCTGGTTTCCAGGTGGGAACTTTCTGACGACTTTACGTCGATAACGCTACATTTGCGCAGTGACGCTACATGGCACGACGGTACGCCTGTGACGGCGGCCGACTTCGACTACACGGTTCGGTCGTTCCTAGGCCCCGAGATGTCGAGCTGGATGCTTGGCACGATGACCTCCATCAAGGGAGCCCAGGCCTACATGGATGCTGGTGGAGATGGCCCCAGTGTTCCGGGCGTCGTTACTCTCGACGACAGCACCGTCCGAGTAGACTTTGAGATGCCGTCGATCAATTTCCTCGACGACCTCAACAACCTCTGCGGTCTCGCGCCGATTCCGATACTTCCGGCTCACCTTCTGGACTCAATCCCAGTCGGACAGCTCTATGAGCACGACTTCTGGTCCAATGGATTGGTCGGATCCGGTCCATGGAGGTTCGTGCAGTGGGTACCCGACCAGTTCTTAGAGATGGAAGCCAACGACGACTTCTACTTTGGTCGGCCACAGATTGACCGCATCATCATGGCGATCATCCCGTCCAACGACGCGACCCAGATCGCCCTCCAGCGTGGTGAGGTAGACACGAACGTTCGTGGTGGTATCAGCGAGGATGCCCAGCGTTCGCTCCTGCTCGACCCGCGATTCGACGTTTGGGCGACCGCTAACACGGTCTCCGGTGGGTTCTCATTCAACATGAGGGTTCCGGTCATAAACGACCCCCGATTGCACCAGGCATGGCTGCATGCCCTCGACCGTGAGAAACTGCTCCAGACCTTCTCCGGCGGCCTTGGAAACATCGTGAACACGCCGCTCACCCACGGCTGGTATCAGAAGCCGGAGTGGCAGGACCTGTACAAGTACAACCCTGACACGGCGCGCGAACTCCTCGCCGAGATGGGTTGGGACTCCAACCGTGCGATTCCGATCAACATCGGCCCAATCAGGAACGAGCAGCAGGCGGCCCAGTACGCGGCTGAGCAGCAGTACCTCGCGGAAGTCGGGATCAATGTCGACTTCAAGGTGCTGGAGAGTGCGGCTTCCTTCGACGCGTTCTACGTAGACCACGACTACGAGGTCACGCACGGCGGTGGCGGCGGAATCCAGGGAGGCCCAGCCCAGTATCTTCTGGGACGCTGGGTAACTTGTGACGCTCCAAGCTGCGACCCGTGGGGTTACTCCGAGTACTCCGGTTGGGACGACCTCATTTACCAAGGCGCTGCCATTACCGACAGGGCCGAGGCCGCTGCCCACTGGCAGATGATCAACGAAGAGTACATGATGAAGGACCTGCCGGTCGCCGGTCTTTGGATCGCCGCGGGCGTGAAGGTTAAGAACAAGCGCTTCGTCATGCCGATTTACGGCGAGATCCCTAAGCCTTCGCAGCTCAACCAGATTCGCATCTACCCGGTGCACATCGGTCGAGACGATAACTGGCAGTTCCACCCGGAACAGTGGTTCATCGAATAAGCCGATTCGACATTCGTCAACCGGTTTGAAGTAAGCCGACAATCGACCCGGAGCAGAAAGCACAAGCTACGCTGCTCCGGGTTGGTGTCGCAGTCATTTGCACCGACCTCGTCACGAAAGACGTGCGGTGCTCGAGTCCTACTGATGAGAACGATACTTGACTAAAGTAATCATCCGAAGGCTAATCATCGCCGTCCCATTGCTGGTGGCGATTACCATCGTCTCATTCACGTTTATTAACCTGGCCCCCGGCGACCCTGTCTCGGCGCTTATCGACCCCGAGCTCGGGCAGGCCGGCAGTAGCGACGCGCTCCGCGAGCGTTACGGTCTGAACAAACCGATAATCGTTCGCTACTTCATTTGGTTGAGGGAACTTGCTACGGGCAACATGGGCTTCTCATACCAGTCCGGCCAGCCGGTGGCCGAGATGATCGGTCGGCGGGTCCTGCCAACGTTGGAGCTCACCCTCACAGCATTTGTCATCTCTACGATCTTCGGGACCTTGTTTGGCGTTATCTCCGCCCTCAAGCAATACAGCTTTTACGACTATTCGTTAAGCGTCGTCTCGTTATTCGGCATATCTATCCCTAACTTTTTCTTTGCCCTTCTAGCCTTATGGATTTTCGGAGCGATCTTGGGGTGGTTCCCTACGTTTGGAATGGGAAAATACGGTGAACCATTCAACATCTGGGATAACTTGTACCACCTGGTCTTGCCGGCAACCGTATTGTCTATCGACTCTCTCGCGGGAAATACTCGGTATGCCCGTACGTCGATGCTCGAAGTGATGCACTCCGATTACATTACGACCGCTCGCGCCAAAGGCTTGTCTCGCTACGCTGTAATCGGCAGGCACGGTTTCCGGAACGCGCTGATCCCTATCATCACAATCACAACCCTCCGACTGCCAGGACTCATCGGCGGCACGATCCTCATTGAAAACATGTTTGCTTGGCCCGGCATGGGACAGCTTACGGTTGCCTCGGTCGGATACCGTGACTACTCGGTGCTCATGGGAGTGATCCTAATTACAGCGATTATGGTGCTTTTGGCAAACTTGCTTGCCGACGTACTGTATACATACACCGACCCACGAGTCCGAATCGAAGATAGCTAAAGGAGTTCCGCTGAATGGAGAGTGAGGCGGCAGCCGGCCTGACAGCCTTGCACGGCGAGACCAGGAGACGAACACGACGGAGCCTGTGGTTCAGGTTTCGGCGACATCGTCTGGCGCTGTTTGGGGCTTCCGTTCTTGCGTTATTTGGATTGATGGCGCTATTCGCCCCGATCGTTGCAATCCACGACCCCGCGTACGTCGACCTCGATCACATCAAAGAGGGCCCGACACTGACTCATATTTTGGGAACGGATTCCGCAGGACGTGACGTATGGGCGAGGCTGTGGTTCGCCGCGCGGGTCTCACTGACTGTCGGTATTGGCGCCGCGCTGATCTCCTCAGCGATCGGAGCAGTCCTTGGAATGATCTCCGGGTACGCAGGAGGTCAGTCCGACAACTCCATCCAGCGCTTCACCGAGTTCACTTCGACTATCCCTACCTTTTTTGCGGTGATCTTGCTCGTTTCGCTGACGGGAGCTCACGTTTCCAACCTGATCATAGTAATCGGTGTTTTGGGTTGGACGGGAAAGGCGCGCCTCGTTCGAGGCCAAGTGCTCTCACTCAAGGAAATGGAGTACGTCACTGCAGCCAGAGCACTCGGTGCGAGCAACCTGCGAATCATCGCATCGCATATTTTCCCTGGCGCGATACCGTACATCGTCGTCTCGGGCACGTTGACTTTGGCAGGCGCAATCATCACCGAGGCGGGTCTGAGCTTCCTCGGCCTGGGTGTGCAATTCCCGACACCAACTTGGGGCAATATGATGAACTCAGCCCAGTCGTTGCACGTACTTCAGTTCCAGCCGTGGCTATGGCTCCCGCCTGGAATCGCCATTGGCATGACGGTCCTGGCGGTCAATTTCCTCGGTGACGGCCTCCGCGATGCCCTCGATCCTCGAACTAAGGTAGACTAATCATGGAAAACACCGGTTAAGGGGGATCATGAGCTATCTACGACCTGGACTCCTCATTGCGATCTTCGTTTTTCCGCTGCTCGTATTGAACCTTGCTGCCTGCGGATCCGATGGCGGCGATGCCGTTGGTACGCCGGTCGGACCCTCGGGTCAAGCCAATGAGGTCCTGGTCCAGTTGATGCAGACGCGGTTCGCCGGAGAAACCAATGACGGAGAACCTCGATTCATCAATGTTCAGGTCCGCGATAACCGCCAGACGACCGGATTCAATGTCCTCGTGGAGTTCAATGGCGACGAGTTCGAGACAATCGTTGAGGAGTTTCGGACGATTAATGTTTGGATGGCCGACGCATACGCCGACCTATTCACATCCGGTCGGGATGTGGCGGAAGGGCACATGAGTGCTCGGATGCAGGTTATCGGACGGCAAGGAACGTCTCCCAATAGCATTGTGTACAAGACTCGGCTTAAGCGAGAAGACGCCGAGGGGATAGACTGGGCAAATAGAGCTAATGTCGACTTCCGGGAGATATGGGATGTCCTGATTCTCAACCCGACCTGGCGGCAGGCTCTTACAGAGGCTGGAGAGATTTCGACCGAATCCTAGCCCTGCTGTCCATAGACAGTCATCATGCCTTCCACCCTGTCTTCCAGGAATCTCCGACCTTAGAGTCCCCCTTCCACTCACGTCGTCCAATGATGCGTTTCTGACGGTTAAGAGCCCATAACAAAGCGACCATCAGGGCCACTACGAGGCCGACGGCCCACACATTGAAGCCCAGCCCTGTCTGAAGCTGTCCACGGAAGCTCATGACGATGCCACCGTCTCCGGCGGCGAAGGCAGACAGTCGACTAAGGGCAGTTATCGTATGAAAATCGCTGTTTGTTGTGACGTTTTCCTGCGACCACGTCGCCCCGCCATCGGACGAGTGAATGAGTGTGCCACCCTGCCCAACAGCCCACCCATCGTCAAGTGTGGCGAACTCAATGGCAGTCAGGTCGACCGAAGTCCCAGTCGCTTCACCGAACCACGTTGCTCCTCCGTCGCGAGTTGATAAGAGAACGCCCGCCTCGCCGACTGCCCACCCGGTCACCTCGTCCATGAAAAAGACGTCGAGAAGATCGACGCTGGCGCCACTAAGCTGCGCTGCCCATGTCGAACCCCCATCGAAGGTCGCGAGGATCTCCCCGTCCTCTCCAACAATCCAACCGGTCCGACTAGTAACAAAACTCAGCCCAAAAAATGAGCGGTCGCCCTGATCACGGCGCGTCCAGGTCGTGCCTCGGTCGCTGGTCGTGAGCACCGTGCCTCCGGCCCCCACGACCACCCCAACCGAGACATTGTGAAACTGCACGTCATGAAGGTCTTCCATTTCGCCGGTGTCCTGTCTGAACCAGGTAGCACCACCGTCAGCAGTGCGTACGACGACGCCCTTCTCGCCCACGGCCCACCCGCGAATCGAGTCGATGAAGTGAACAGCATGGAGCTTCGCTGAGGTCCCGCTACTCTGACGACTGAGGGTAATAGCCCGATCCCTGGTCTTCATAATGGTGCCGGACGTTCCGACCGCCCAACCCTCACTCTCGCTGATGAAGGAGACGTCTCGGATAGACGACGCACCCCGAACGGTGTCCCAGGTGTCACCCCCGTCTTGCGTCCGCAGAATGACGCCGTCGGTTCCTGCAGCGAGGACTGTGTTGGAATCCAAGGCGAACACGGTGAGAAGGGACGAGTCTGTCTGCGAGTCCTGGGCTACCCAATTCTCGCCCCCTAGCTTGGTGGCTAGGATGGTGCCGTCTCGCCCAACGGCCCAACCGAAGAATTTATCAACGAACACGACGTCCAAGAGGTACGTCGCAGTCTCAGTTTCATATCGCGTCCAGTTGGCTGCATCGACGGTACTAAGGATGACGCCTCCACTACCGACGGCCCAGCCCGTCCGTTCATCTACAAATTCCACTCCGAATATGAACTCGTCGGTACCGCTGTGGCTGGTATTCCACGTTTGACCACCATCGGCTGTGACGTATGTGCCGCCTCCGTCGCCTACCGCCCAGCCTGTCGACTGGTCTAGGAACACAACGTCTTGGAGCCAGCCCGTGCCTGGCCCTGTCTCAGTGACCCAGGTCACGCCGCCGTCCAACGTCCGCGATCGGATTCCATTAGCATCCAAGACGAGACCCTTGCGAGTGTCCTCAAATATGACCGCCCGAATCGTGGTCGAGACTTCCAACTCACTCGCGTCCCACGTGATGCCTCCGTCTGTCGTCCGGAGGACTATTCCTCCGTCTCCAACCGCCCAACCGGTCAGTTTATCGACAAAGAACACGCTGTGTAGTGCTAGCGTTGTGCCTGACGACTGCGTTACCCAGGTTTCTCCCCGGTCGGTCGTCTTGAGAACCGTACCCGCAGTCCCGACTGCCCACCCGGTCTGTGCGTCGACGAATGTCATGTCGAGAAGCGATGTTCCAAGGCTCTGAACGGTCGACCAGCCATTTGTCCGCGCGTGGTCGGCGAGAGTTACGCTCAGACTTCCAGAAAGGAATAGCGATGCAAAGGCGCCGACGAGAAGGATGCGAGGTAGGTGATTGAGAAAGAGTTTAAAACCGCTCAATTCAATTGAGATGATGCTAGTCCCACTCAATAATGACGCCAAGGGCATCCTGCGGGTTACTAAACAGGAAGTGGTATGCCTCAGGGGTCTGCTGCCAGGGCATACGGTGGGTAATAAGCGGCTCGACGTTTATTCTTCCGTCGATGAGCATCTGTGCAGTGTCTCTCAGGTGCATACGCGGAGTCGGAGAATTCCAATAGCCAAAGACGATCTGGCTGCGCTGCATAAGGCCCGAGTCGAGCGGCAGGAGACCGGAGCCGGGAACACCGTCGCCCGCCTGATAGAGAGCGATGAGGTGAATGGTCCCGCCGGCCTTGACCAGCATCTGTTGCGCCTGTCTGAACGACTCGACGCCTGCATTTCCGCCGACGCATTCGACTACAACGTCCGCTCCCTTGCCGTCGGTCAAGTCTTTCACTGCCTCGACAGTATCGATTTCGGCGGCGTTCAAGACTATGTCCGCACCAGTACTCTCTGCAATTTTGCACCGAAGCTTGGTTGCGTCTATCACGATGACTCTGTCGGGGTTACGCTCACGGACTGCCTGAGCGTACAGGTTGCCAACGAGCCCTTGTCCCAGCACTACGACCGTATCGCCAGGGCTAATAGGTGTCACACGTGACCAAGCTACACCACCATTAGCCAATGGAAGAAAGGTAGCAGCGTCGTGGCTGAGTCCGTCCGGTAGGACGAAAATCCGTTCGTCATCGCTAATGGCTGGCCTTCGTACAAACTGAGCGTGCGGAGCAGACGCCATCACACTTGTGCCCAGAGCGATGTTAGTCACATTCGTACCAACCTCGACTACAACGCCGGCATCCGAGTATCCCATGATCTCGGGGCTCACTGCGATCTCTTTAACGTAGCGAGCGAAAAGTTCCGAGCCTCGGCTAATGAGGCTGCGCGTGACCTCGACGACAACGTCGTCCGGACCTGCGGTGGGCACCTCGGTCTCCACCATCTGGACGTTCCCAGCGCCCTCCAGCTTTTCCAGCCTCATTATAGTTGGCAAGGTATTCTCCTCCAGTGAATTTCTATGGTAGCAGATTGGAGTTGGCGAACCGGTCAATTTGGCTCCTCGTTACCCCACTCACGAGAATCTATGCACCTCGTCCGGTTCTTCACTGGCAACTCGACGCGCGCGCCACCGAGGTCATTGGACTCATGTATCGCAAATCCAATCTCCGTCGCCCGGCGAGCCTGCGGGATGTCGCAGTTCGTCTGACCGCCGGTGCGCATCGCGCTGAGCAGATCGCGGATCATCGCCGGACCGCGAGGCCACGGCTCGGTCGATTTCGGAAGCTCGATCTCCTTGGGCCTACCGTGCATCTTCGCGTCCGTGTCGATTTCGTACAGAAACGCTTGCCCACCTTCATTTAGCACGTCAATCCGACCAGCATCGCCGAGGATCGTGAACGCGCGGTTGCCCCCTTCAGGCGCCACGAACATCGTCACGCCGTTATCGAGGCCTACCCACGCCCGTCCTGCCGGGTCGCCTTGCCTAAAGTCGTCGGGGGGCAGGTGGCTCATGTCGTTCAGAAGCCCGCTCACCCAGACCGGCTCCGGATCACCGACCAGATGAAGCGCGGTGTCGTACCAGTGGCAGCCGTGGTTGACGAGATCGGAGACCCCGAACGCAAGAATACTCGTCACCTTGCCGACCGCGCCGCCTCGAACCATGTCGCTGATCGTGATGTATGGCTCGCCCCAACGAAGTTCTGTACCGTAGGCAAAGGGCACCTTCCCGTCCGTACAGGCTTTGAATATTCGGTCTCCTTCTTCAAGGGTCGTGACGAGCGGCTTGTCGCAGACGATGCCCTTGACACCGGCCTCCACCGCGGCAACGATCTGGTCGACATGATAGGTCTGTCGCGTCGCGAGGCAGAGAATGTCCGGCTTCACCTCTTCCAGCATTCTTTTGTAGTCGCCGTAAGGGACGATGTCCCCCCAGACGTGTTTCCAGGTCGCACAAAATTGCTCCCTGGTCTCCTGTCCTGCGTCGTAGGCTGCAACGACCTGAACGTCCTCGACGGGCGCGAAGGCCGAACCCCAGTTATGACCCCCAGGCGTCGTCTGAAGGCTCCTGTGTACTCCGGCGAAAACCGCTCTGAGTTGTTCGGGCATTGCTCTGTTCCTGTTGGTGCGGCCGATCAGTCGATTCTTTCAAGCAAGTAGAACACCGGCCTAAACCCGTCCGAACAGCTAGTGATGGTCGTGCCGGGCTTCACGCCAAGCATGTTCCCGCCGCGGCCCAGCAAAACGACGTATCTGTGGATATCCGTCCAGGCCCAGTCGCTGAATCCCTCTGGCATGTTCGTACCGTCGGTGATGAACTCTTGACCCTCTTCGAACGAGTGACAGCAGCCTTCGGGCTTCCACTCGACGCCCTCGGTGTACTCGTCAACCCATTCCTGATTGAACGTCTTCTTCAGTACGGTGATTCGTACTGGCTTAGCGGCGACCATTTGTTTGCCTCCTGAATTGACTATTGGCGGGGCCTTCACCCTCACCCATACCCTCTACCTTCAAGGAATACGGCGCTAACACTTTAGAGTCCGTTATTTGCGATGACGTCACGGTACCAGTGACCGCTCTTTTTGATCGTGCGTTCCTGAGTCTCAAAATCGCAGTGTACCAGGCCGAATGGACGGGAATAGCCGAAGGCCCACTCGAAGTTGTCGATGAAGGTCCAGACGAAGTAACCTCGCAGGTCGACGCCGTCCTGAATGGCCCTATGTGCCGCCGAGAAATGGGATTGAAGATATTCGAGGCGACGGTCGTCATTGACGGCGCCTGAGTCGTCGAATCTGTCTTCGAAGGACGAACCGCTTTCGGTGACGTACAGCGGTAGGTCGCCGTAGGTGTCGCGGACCCAGGTCAGTGTCTCGTGGAGGCCGTCGGGAAAGACCTCCCAGCCCATGAGTGTATGCTCACCAGTCTGTTCGACTTGCTGAGCATCGACGACTCCGGCGCCCCTCTTGTTCGCATTGACCTGCCGCGTGTAATAGTTAACGCCGAGGAAGTCGATCGGCGAATGTACCTCGTCGAGATCATCATCGCGAACATTCGGCCAGGCCTCGCCAAACCATGCAGGTAAGACGTCTGGATAACTGCCCTCGAAAATGGGATCGAGATAGGCGCGATTGAGGAATGCATCGTTCCGTTCAGCGGCAGCGATGTCCTCGGTGGAGTCGCTGGCGGCGTGCTGAGGAGTGATGTTGACGGTGATCCCTATCTGTCCGTCGCCGCTGGATGCGCGGTAGAGTTGCACAGCCCTCCCGTGCGCCATCATGAGGTTGTGGCTCACCCGCAGTGCCGCCCAGTAGTCGTTGAGCCCCGGAGCCTGCGTACCGTCCAGGTGCCCGCGCTTGGACACCACACTCGGCTCATTGATCGTGATCCAGTGCCCTATTCGGTCGCCAAAGCGTGCGTATAGGGTCTGCGCGTACTGCCCGAACCAATCGACGATCTCTCGGTTCGCCCAACCACCACGATCTTGCAAAGCGCCCGGAAGGTCCCAGTGATAGATGGTCACGAATGGAACGATCTCCGCTTCAAGCAGCGAGTCGATGATGCTCTCGTAGAAGTCCAGTCCGGCTTGATTGATTCGGCCCGTGCCTTCAGGGTAAATCCGCGGCCACGCGATAGACATGCGGTATGCTTTCAGGCCGAGGTCCTTCATAAGTGCAATGTCTTCGAGATACCTATTGAAATGGTCGTTCGAGACGTCGCCGGTCTCACCGTTGTGCGTCGTGCCCGGGGTATGCGAGAAGCGGTGCCAAATTGAGTCTCCTGCTCCGTCGGCCATGGGCGAACCCTCGATCTGATACGAGGCTGTCGCGCAGCCCCACATGAAGTCTCTAGGAAATGTCAGCAACTCTGCATAGCTCCTGTCCGGCGGTGTGGAAGACGGTGTGTACTTTCTCACGATGAGCGAAAATCGTCCAGTGACCGATGTCCTTGGCCAGAGCAATCGCATTCACACAATCCGTACTTGCCCATACCAGAAAAGGTTGAGGCTCTAGTCGGGCGGCAGTTGGTGGTGGAAGCCACTTTGTCCCGCACACCTGCCCTTCGACAGGTCTAGAGCTAACGGGCGGATGTTCGAGTCGGACTCCAGGGATCGTCCAATACCCCTGCCGTTTTGCGCATACAAGGCCAATGCGATACAGTTCGGCATCATCCGTCACCACTTCTCTCTTCCCCACCGAGGGAGGGTCGGGGTGAGGGCATTCCAGGAGCAAGAGTGGCAGCAGCAAAGTACAAAGCGGCTATCATCGGATCAGGCAGGATGGGTGGCCTGATCGAGGACGAGCAACCACACACGAATACCTATACCAAGCCATACAGTCATTACATGGCATATACGGTCACGCCGGAGACAGAGGTCGTGGCCGTTGCCAATCGAGGCGCACCCAGGCTGGAGCGCTACTTGAAACGGTTCCCGGTCGAAAATAGCTACCTCGACTACCGAGAGATGATCCTAAAGGAAAAGCCGGATATCGTGAGCGTAACGACGCCGTCCTTCGCGCGCGCCGAGCCGATCATCTTCGCCGCCGAAAACGGTGTCAAAGGCATCTACGCCGAGAAGGGCCTGTGCTCCTCGCTGGAGGAGGCCGACAGAATCACCGCTGCAGTCAAGGCGAATAACGTGGCGTTCAACTGGGGCGCTTCGAGGCGACACCATAGCGCATACGTCCAGATGGCGGAAGCCATCGCCGCCGGCGAAATCGGCGTGCCGAAATTCGTGGTTTGCTACCAGTTCACCGACCTCATCAAGCATCATCCGCACACCCTCGACACAGCATCCATGCTAATCGGCGATCCCAAGGCCACTTGGGTAGAAGGGCGGCTGGTCGAGCCAGGCAGCGAGCGTGACAACTCCGTTGGGCGTATGGGGCCCCGCGACCCGAAAACCAATGAGCGAACCGGAAAGCTGTCATCACCAGAATACGACCCGGAGGGGCACCATTTCGTCCCACCGGAAGGACAGGAGATCGCCGACCCGATGGTCGACTTCTTCCGCGTCGGCTACGAAAATGGAGTCGAAGGCGTGTTCATCCCGGCGGGCGGGGGCTGGAGCATTGAGGTACGCTGTACCGAGGGACACGCCTACGCCTGGGAGCATCAGGGCGTGTACCGCATCCGCAAGGGCCCGGGCCGGAGTACGACCGTCGAAGAACGAGAGATCACCCCAACGGGATACAGCCCAACGTTGAACATCGTCCACGACATCGTAAACGAGCTGGATACAGGCGAACGCACCAAGGGCAATATCGACATCACCATGCAGATCGTCGAGCCGGAGTACGCCATCGCGCATTCATCCTTGGCGGATGGAGAGCGGGTGTCCATCCCTGTCGAGGACAGGACCCTGCACATTCCCGGCGGATAGGGATTCCAGGATGCCGACTGAACCCATAGACGTTGGACAACACAGGCAGCTCTTTATCGACGACCTGTTTTTCGAAAAGCAAGACGGAGTCGAGTTGCAGATGCACCGACCCACGCTCGGTGACGTGATGTTCAAGAGAGACCGACCCTGGGAGGAACGCAGCCTCGATACCCCCAGCATTGTGAAAGACGGTGACCTGTACCGGATGTGGTACCGTGCCGACCAAGGCAGCCGAACGGCTCAGCGCGAATCAAATTCCTGGGTCTGCTACGCGGAGAGTCCTGACTGCATCGAGTGGATGAAGCCGGATCTGGGTCTCGTTGAGTATGATGGCTCGACGAAGAACAACATCCTGTTTCCGGCGGAGGGCATCAGCGGCGCCCCGGTAAAGAACCCCTCGGTCATAATCGACCCGAACGCGCCCGACGACGAGCGATACAAGATGATCGCGCGGACGGTGGATGTTAAGCCGACGACGGTCCACGGGTTCGTCTCAGGCGACGGCATCAATTGGCGTCCGGTCACGGGAAATCCACTCTTGACAGACGGGCCTTTCGACAGCCACAACATCCTGGTATGGGACAACGAGCGAGAGAGCTACGTAATTTTTCTCAGAGGAATCGACGAAACTGTAGACGGCAAGTTCATCGGCGGCCGACGCGCGATTCGTCGTAGCGAGTCCGAGGATTTCGTGAACTGGTCAGTGCCCAAGCTGGTGGTCGCGCCGGATCAACACGACGCCTACGACTACCATCTCTACACAAACGCTGCCGTCAAATACCACAGGGCTGCTCGGGCCTACTTCATGTTTCCCATGACGTTGTATAACGAGCGTTTGTACTCTGGCGCTCCGTTCAACGGGCTTTCAGACGTTATCTTCGCTACAAGCCGCGACGGTATCCGGTGGGACCGACGGTTTCGGGAGCCGTTTGTAGCACCGGGACTCGACGAGCGAAATTGGACCGACCGGAACCCCATGATGGGCGCGGGCATCGTCGAGACGGGACCGAATGAGCTGTCGATGGTGCTTCAGGAACTGCACAAGTCGGACGACAGCGGCTTTCGCCGATGCACGATCCGGAAGGACGGCTTCGTCTCCGTACACGCGCCGTACTTCGGATGGAGTGAGTTCACAACCCTGCCGTTGAGGTTCTCCGGCACGAGGCTCGAACTGAATTACAGCACAAGCGGCGGCGGAAGTATATTCGTCGAGATGCAATACGCCGACGGTACTCCGGTTCCCGGATTCGACCTGGAGCACTGCGCCGAGATATTCGGCGACAAGATATCGGGAGGCGCGGCTTGGGCCGGAGGGGGAGATTTGTCGGCACTCCAAGACGTCCCCACTAAGATGC
The DNA here is from genome assembly GCA_963662435.1 of Dehalococcoidia bacterium. Lineage (GTDB taxonomy): Bacteria > Chloroflexota > Dehalococcoidia > Lucifugimonadales > VXLM01 > VXLM01. Next base: position 2,309,889 of record OY759598.1, read on the forward strand.
GTTTCCAAATGCGCGACGCCGACCTATTTGCGTTCCGGTTCAGCGACTAGGGCCTAGTCAGATCTAGGAACGATCAGGATGGGCAGGGACTCTGCCAACTGATCGAAAGAAGAAACTCGTTGGTCCCGATGCGCACTCCGACGCTGCGCGCGAACGCCCGGCCGAGAGCAGGAACGCGGAGTGTGTGTATCGGAAGGAAGGGTATTCGGAAAAGTTGACGGCGGCGGGCGCTGAAGGACACGGAGACTTGTCTGCTCCACACTCTTTGTGTCGAAACTCCCTTCACAGGTTTGACCCGTAAGAACATATGCACTACCCTGCACAGTAACGGCTCCCACCATCCAATCTTCAGACAAACAGGAAATGGCACAGTTTCACCAAAGCCTCTCGATATGTGCAGGTACTCGGCCTATCCCGGTCTGGCCCTCTTTTCAATCAACTGAAAGTCCACCTTACTTTACGATAACGAGACAAATGCGCCAAAATGCATCAAAATGCATCACATTGCCGAAACTTCTCGCACGGACGAGCTCTTCCACCTCCCCGTCTGGCCACCCCTCGTTCCCTCGGTTAACTGAGGTCCATTCCCTTTAGAATGTGACTGGCGAAGAGAGAGGCGCTTTATCCCCTCTCCCGTCGGAGGCTGTCTCATAAGTAGGTTGCCTTATTGAAAATACAGAGGTTCTAGGGGTAAGTTTGTGTTGTTGCACCTGCTTTAGGAGAAGTGGCATGCCATTTCGGGACTTCAATCGGGAACAGGGGTGGCTTCTGCCGCCTGATCTGGGAGAGTTAGTAGGCCCCAATCATCCCGCACGATTCGCCGCGACCTTTGTGGACTCTCTCGATGAGGAGACGTGGAAGGAGTTGGGGATCGACCTGCGAGGCGATCCTATGGGAGCATCGTCCTATCACCCTCGCGCGTTGCTGAGCGTGTGGATATATGGGTTCATGACGGGTGTGCGTTCCAGCCGCAAGCTGGAGACGGCCTGCCGCGAACAGGTGGCCTTCATGTGGCTGACCGGGAGGCAGAGGCCGGACCACAACACGCTGTGGAGGTTCTACAGGTCTCACCGAGAGCGGATGAGGGTTCTCCTGAGTCGCACGGTGCGCACGGCTGTGAAGGCCGGCTTGGTGGACTTGGCGCTTCAGGCGGTGGACGGGACACGAATCGCCGGTAACGCGTCCAGTGACCGCACCTACGACGCGGAGGGTCTCAGACGGCTCTTGGAGCGTACGGAAGCAGCCATTGCGGACCTGGAAGCAAAGAACTCGACCGGAGGGGAGCCTGCACCAGTCGAACTACCATCGGAGATTGCGAGCGCCGAGGCATTGCGCGACCGAGTGGTCGACGCCCTTGGCCTCGTGCTGGAGGAGGAGGGAGCCAACCACGCGAACCTTACCGACCCTGACGCGGGGCTGCTCAAGAGCAAGGAAGGTGGCGTTATAGCCGGCTACAACGCCCAGTCGATGGTGGCGCCCATCACGTCCGGCGATGCCTCCGGCATGATCATCACGGCTGCGGATGTGACCTCCGGCTCGGACGACCACCCGCAGCTCGTTCCGATGATCCAGGCGTCTGCAGAGAATACGGGGACAGACCATGCGGTGACCGTCGCCGACGCCGGATATCACTCAGGGACCAACCTTGCCGACTGCGCGTCCTCCGGACACCGCGTGCTCATGCCGGACACCCATAACCGCAGACGCCGCTCCCCGTACCACAAGGACCACTTCACGTACGACCCTGAGAACGACACATACCTGTGCCCGAATCAGCAACCTCTCATCTTCAAGGACACGTTCAGACACGCGAACGGCTACAGACTCAGACGCTACAGGGCCGAGGGTGCGCTCTGCCGTACCTGCCCTGCCTTTGGAGAATGCACCACCTCTACCAACGGTCGAACCATAAGAATCAGCGAATACGAACCTGAGTTGAGACGACACAGAGAGATGATGTCTACCGAGTCTGCCAGGGCGAGTTATAAGCGGCGTCAGGGGCTGGTCGAGCCGGTGTTCGGCCTCCTCAAGGAGCATCACAGCGCCAGGCGGTTCCTGCTGCGAGGCCGTGAGAACGTCCTCTCCGAGTGGTGTCTGCTGGCTGCGGCGTTCAACCTCAAGAGCCTTCACAGGGTGTGGAGTGCCGCCTCGCCGTCAAACTCGCCTCACACCGGCTCGCCACGACTACATCCACGCTGTGGTCGCGTTGCCACTGATGCCGCCCGCAACCGCTTGGCACCGTTGCAGACGGCCCGACCGCGAATCGCCACTCGCAGACTGTATAGAGTCTACCGGTCATCCCCCATCACATCCCCAGCGTGTACTCAATCACTGCACGCCACGTGAAGCTATGAGACAGCCTCTTCGCGGGAGAGGGCTTGGGTGAGGGTGCTCTGTTTAGCTATCTAAATCATGTGGGATCGATACTGGAATAGACATGACCAAGACCAAGATCGCCATTCTGGGATCTGACAATAGTCACGCTGAGCGCTTTCCGGAAATCCTGAACGTTGCCAGCCATCCGGACTACTGGGTGGACAGCAACGCGACGGTTCACGCCATTTGGGGCGAAGACGACTCTCGCACTCGCGAGGTCGCAGAGAAGGTGTCAATTCCGAACGTCGCATCGACTCCCGAAGATGCGGTTGCCGATGCCAGTATCGTGTTCGTGGTCTCGCGACACGGCGGAATGCATCTTGACTTGGCTCGCGTCGCCATCGATGCGCGCAAGCCGCTGTTCGTGGATAAACCTTTCACCGTCACGCCCGGCGACGCACGAGAACTGGTCGCCTTGTCGGAAGACACGTGCGTCCCTATGGTTTCATTCTCGACCCTGCGCTACGGCTCCGACACCGTTAACTTCAAACGGCACATGAGCGAGATCGGACCCGTCCGCTACGCTGGCTACACCGGACCGGCATCGCGGCAGAACGACTACGGTGGTCTGATCTTTTACTCGATACACACTGTCGAACTCATGCTTCACCTTCACGGCATCCACGTTAACTCGATCTACGCCATCGAGCACCCCACCGGCGTTGAGAAGTCGAACATCACCGCGACCTGTTCCTATGACGATGGTACCCTTGTAACACTGGCGTTCATCGGCGATGGCGCGTACCACTTTCACAAACGTGCCATAGGTGCCGAGGGCGTCATCGACAGTTCCGAGGACGAGCGCGATCTCTCTGCCGATGCGACGTCGTTCGGCAGGGCGGTTGGCGAGTCGGCGAACCAACCTTCGACGTCTATGTCGCAGGGCATGGCCGCAGACCACTACCCAAATGGCGTGCGAGAGGCCGTTCGAGTATTGCGAGGCGAAAAGACAAGCGAAATATCTCCCGCGCAGATGATACGTGCAGTACAAGTCTGCAATGCCATCGAAGAGAGCCTAAATACCGGCCGAGCGATCAACCCATCTGAACTTTGAGGAGGCAGTGATGGAACATATCACCATTTACAAGGGAACCGACTTCCACAGCGCGTTTCCGGAGGTAATTCGACTACAGAACGGCGACCTCCTGACCGTCTTTCGGGAGGCCCCCGTTCGGCCGCCGAACGAACATGAAGGACTGCGCAACGCCGTCCACGTCCACCATCATCAGGACCCGGGCTCTCGGACGGCGCTGATGCGGTCGACCGACGACGGCGATACCTGGGACCCTGCTTCGCATACAATCGTCGATGCCGGCGGCGACCAGGACCTGAACCTCGCGATGATCGCGCAAGTGTCTTCAGGCCAGGTAATCGTCAACCACATGCGCCTCTTCTCAGGCTGGACAGACGAGCAAAGCGCCGAAGTCGAGAATGAGAAATGGGTGTTGCCTAAGCGTCCAGGCAGAAACTTCGGGCGCATGGTTTGGGACAGCCTGTATCTGTACCGCTCCGACGATAACGGCCACACCTTCGCACCGGCTGAGCCCTTCAGTGTCGAATCGATGACATACTGGTCTCATACCGGCAAGACCGGTGTTGTCGAGTTGCCTGATGGTACTTGGCTGCTGCCCTTCCACGGGATGGGAAGCCCGGGGGAGATCGGACGTGTGTACGTAGTGAGATCCTACGACCAGGGCAAGACGTGGGTCCGACCTTCGACTGTCGCGTACGATCCCAACAACCAGGTTAGCTTCGGCGAACCTCCGCTGCTTCGCCTTTCAAATGGCAGACTACTGACCATGATGCGTACCGGCGGCAGCGACGACCATATGTACCAGGCCTACTCCACCGACGATGGCTGGACTTGGCGTGGCTTGAAGAAGAGCCCGATCTGGGGTTACCCCTGCAACCTCATCGAGCTAGACAGCGGTCGTATTCTCTGCACCTATGGATACCGTCGAGAGCCTTTTGGCATCCGAGCTGCCTTCAGCGACGACCAGGGTGAGACATGGGACATGGACAATGAGGTCGTCATACGCGACGACGGCCTCCACGTTGACCTCGGCTACCCTTCCTCCATCCAAAAGAAGGATGGTCGCATCCTCTCAACTTACTACTACCACGGCGAGGATGCCATCCGCTTCATAGGTGGTAGCGTCTGGTCCGAGAGTGACGTGTACGGATAGGAAGCTCAGTTCGTACACGTAAAATACCAAGGACAACTTCAAGGCAGACGTGATACCCGAGAATTGGGAACCGCGGTTGCGCTAGTAGGCTGCGGAAGTACGATTCTGCGGAATTGGATACGGCCACACCGTAATGGGGTTGGTCACCTCATGGGACAAAGACTCGACCCACAGCCGGTTGGCTTTCGTGGATCTGGAATAGCGGGTTTTCCAGGACCATCCCATCCGCACCATCAAGATCATTGCCAAGGAGGCCTAGGAGCGTCAGTTCCGCCGGAGCGACTGCTAAAGGCTCGCACTATCTCCCTCTTCTCGATGCGCAGCGAGCGAGCCTTCTACGAAGTGTTCGAATACAACCTGCTGTTCCGTTGGTTCCTTGATATGAACCTAATGGAGTGCGGCTTCGACCCTACGGTGTCCAAGAAGAACCGGCAGCGGCTCGTGCGCTGCTGGGGTTGAGGCGAGGTAGACAACTGTTGAAACTTCCGAGCTCATCCAGAGGGTCAGGATCGCTCACGCTCGTGAACACTCCAGAGCTCTGGGGGATACCTGCAAGTTCGAATTCATAGGGGCCTTACCGTCTTAAACGACCGGACTATCGCTTGCCCCTCCGTCCGCTTCTTACTAGCGGGCCACGCGATAGTCCGAGTCGATCCGGTTTAGCCTACCAGCGGGAACCCCCGCCGTATCCACCACCGCCGCCGTATCCACCGCCACCGCCGCCGCCGCCACGGCCACCGCGACCGCCCTCGCGCGGCTTGGACTCATTGACCGTCAACGTCCGGCCCAATTGCTCGGTGCCGTTCAGGGCTGCGATAGCCGCTTCTGCCTCTTGTTGGCTCGGCATCTCGACGAAGCCGAAGCCACGAGAACGGCCCGAGTCTCGGTCGGTTACGACCCTGGCGGACTGCACCTCGCCATGGTTGGCGAAGGCGGTCTCCAAAGTCTGGTCTGTCTCATCGAACGATAGGTTGCCCACATAAATGTTCATGTGACGCTCCTGTGTACTAAAATCTCCTCATCGTAGCAAGCGTCACAATCGATCCTGGGACTAAGTAGCTTGAGAATAAATCGGAAGCGGAACGGGGTTGCGTCTGATTATGGAGTCACAGTCAGCATAGCACACAATCACAGTTCGTACTATCAATTCGGATATCGCGACGAATTAGATTCGGACAATCGAATACGACCGCCACGCCGTCTCACTGGCATGGAACAGTCTGCCTGGCAGTTGTGAGCTTGTTCCCCGGTTGCTTAAATCCAGTGCCGCCTGCGCTGGAAGGGGTAGGTTGGGAGCGCGATGCGACGCCGGGCTTCTCCGACGAACAGACCTGAAAACGAGATGTCCAGCCCAGCGTCGTAGGCACTGGCTACGGCTCTCACGAATCCTTCGTCGGACGCGGACGATTCCTCATCGCCTGACGGAATCGCTAGAGTGGAAATCGCGACCGGCTTCTCTGAAGAATCCGGCCACGCGTCGCATATGGTCCGAGCCATCATGGAATCGAGTCCAATTCCCACGACTGCATCCACTCCGAGGTGGGCAAGTGCCACTGCGCATCTGGAAGGCGAGGCAGTTCCCCGGTCATTCTCAAGCCAGCAGGCGATATCGAGTGCGTCGGAAGACTCCACCAAATGACCGGTTTCACTATTGATAAGAGGCAGAGATGGAGCGACGACTCTGACGTCGTCAAACATCATTTGCAGGCTCTCACGCGCGGCTTGTCCGTTTGTCTCGAGTCGCGTCTTCTTCAGGTCGCCCAGAGCTATCGCTAGACGCAAGCCGTCCTCTAGGCTGAATACACCTGATGCCTGCGCCGCCGCAAGCCCTCCCGTTCCGTGTCCCGCAACAACGCTGGGGTGTATGCCTACGCTCGCCCACTGCGTAGTCAGGGCACATCCAAGAGCGTAGATGGCCGGCTCGGCCCATGCAGAATCATTCAGGTCGTGCCCGATTCCGGAGCCACCAAACATCACATCGAGCAACGATACCCCTCGATCCTGCTGAATCAGGTCGTCGCATCTGTCCAGCACTGCCCTCGCCACCGGCTCGCTCAGATAGAGCGCCTCTCCCATGCCGACCTGCAAGTTGCCTTCCCCTGTGTAAACGAACGCAACCTTGGTTGACTTGTGAGGTGAGTCCTCACCGAACTCCTCGGTTGTGTCGGCCAGCACGCGGAGTTTGTGCCGAAGCTGCTTGGCATCGCTGAAGACCAGACCGGAGCGATACGGGAAGTGACTCCGGCCCACAGCGGCGGTCCAGACCATATCGGATAGAGTCGCATTGGAGGCGGAGCCTTCTTCGCCGCCGAGCCACGAGAGATAGCGCTTCGCCAATTCCCGGAGCGCACCTTCCGACTTGCCGGAAAGCGGCAACAGGCGAATTGTACGGTCTGCCGGGGGTTCGCTGGGTATCTCGATGTCATCGGGCTGTTCAGCGGGCGATACAGGTATCGGTTGGGGAGCGCCTTTAGGCAGTTCTGAATCGGTGATTTCCGATGGATCGCCCGAAGGGCAGTCGTAGCCTTCGACCAAGACGTGCGCATTCGCACCGGAGAGGCCGAACGCATTTACTCCCGCTAGAGGGCGGCGACCAGAAACTGCCGGCCAGTCCGTGGCTTCGGAAGCAACCCGCACCGGAATTCGGTCCCATTCAACGTTTTCGTTCGGGTCCTTGTACTGAAGATTCGGCGGTATCACTCCCTTGTTCATCGAAAGGACGGCCTTGATGAATGAAGCGATCCCGGCCGCCCATTCCAAGTGACCGATGTTCGACTTGACCGTTCCGACGAGCAGTGGGCGTTCACCGTCTCGTCCCTTGCCGTAGACCGACGCCGCCGCATTCAACTCGATTGGGTCACCGAGCTGAGAGCCGGTGGCATGCGCTTCCAGGTAGTCGACATCCGAAGGAGCAACACCGGCCTGAGTGAGGGCGTCCTGCATCGCGCGCTCCTGGGATGGGCCGTTCGGCACAGTGAGTCCTGCACTCGCTCCGTTCTGATTGACCGCGGACCCTCGTATTACAGCCCAGATGCGGTCACCGTTAGCCTCGGCGTCACTCAATCGTTTGAGCACTACCACTCCACAGCCTTCCCCACGGACGTATCCGTCGGCGGAGGAGTCGAAGGGGCGACAGTGTCCCGATGGCGACAACATGCCGATTTCCATCATGAATTCGGACACCGAAGGGGAAAGGACCACGTTAACTCCACCGGCAATTGCGAGGTCCACTTCGCCAGTCTGCAGACCCACCGCAGCCTGGTGTACGGCGGCCAACGAAGAGGCGCAGGCCAGATCGACGGGCATCGCGGGACCCTCCAGACCAAGCGCGAAAGCAATGCGTCCAGCCGCCACGCTGCCCGTCGTACCGAGGTAGCCAAATTGGACATTTGCGGCTTCAAGCAGATCCCTGTATTCACTTGGACCAACTCCCGCATACACGCCCGTTCGGCTTCCTCTCAGCCCCTCCGGATCCACTCCGGCGTCCTCGAGAGCCTCCCAACTCGTCTCGAGCAACATCCTTTGCTGAGGGTCTACCGTCCGGGCCTCAATAGGCGAAATGCGGAAGAACCTTGAGTCGAACCAGTCGATATCATCGACAAACGCGCCTCGTTGACGCACTATGTCCTCGGCATCAGGGTTCCCGGTGGCGCCGTCCCAGGTGCCGGAGTCCTGACGTCCCTCCGTAATGGCAACGGAACCCTTTGCCAGAAGTTCCCAGTATGACGCCAGATCACTTGCGCCGGGGAAGCGGCAGGCCATACCTACGACCGCGATAGCGTCTTCCCTGGACTCTACCGTCCTCGGTGGCTGCGTGAATGCGGTTTCTTCTTGGGCCACCGGAACGTCGGCGCTCAGGGCCTCCGCCAGTTGCTCTGCCAGATGGGTCGCCAGGGATTCCACGTTGGGATAGTCAAATACTGCAGTGTTGGAGACCACATATTCACCCGCAAGGGACCTGTTCGAACGGTTCCGCAACTCCACCGCCATCAGTGAGTCCATTCCCAAGTCGAAAAATCCCACGTTGGCCGCGGGAGAGTTGGGCAGGCGCAGCACCGCTTGAACCTCTCCCTGAAGGAATGACGACAGCAACGGCTCCCAATCCGTGACAGGCAACTGCCGCATCTGGGATAGGAGGTCGAGTGCGGAGCCAGCCTCGCCGGAACCGTCCGCATCAGAGTCGTCGGATGCCAATTCCTCCAGGAAAGGGGGCCTCGCTTCAAAATTCTCGGCGAGCACCGGCCAGTCGACCGCCGCAACCATCCCAGTCGTGATGTCCCGGCGGACCAGCTCATCGAAGGCATTGAGACCCTGCTGAGGACTAATCCAGTCGGTGCCGGACTCAGCAAGCTGCCGCTCGATTCGTTCGCGCTGCTCCTCGGCCTCGCCAAGTCCCGACCAAGCTCCCCACGCTATGGACTGGCCCGGCAGCCCAAGGGAACGGCGGTAACCTGCCAGCTGGTCCAAGAAGGCGTTGGCGGCGGCATGGTTGCCCTGTCCCGAATTACCCACGACGCCGGTTATGCTTGAAAAGAGGACGAATAGGTCCAGATCTTGATCGAGTGTCGCCTTGTGCAAATGCCAAGCGCCGAGTACCTTGGGCCACAGCACCTGTTCAAACCGCTCCCACGTCTGGTTTCCGAGAGAGCCATCGGAAAGCACGCCGACGCTGTGAATCACCCCGGCCAGGGGAGGAAGATCGTCGTTCATTCTGGCGAGCATGCCGTCTATCGCTGCCGGGTCAGTCATGTCCGCCAACTCGACCCGAACGTCGGCGCCCTGTCTTCTCAGGGCTTCGATTGCTTCAACGGCATCGGCATCAGGTGCGCGTCGGCCGTTCAGCACGATCACGCCCGCGCCCCGGTCGGCCAGCCAGCCGGCTACGAGGGTCCCGATTCCTCCCATCCCGCCGGTAACCAAGTAGGTCCTATTCGCCCTAAGCTGTCCCCCTACCAGGGGTGGCATCGCGATCACGTTCTTGCCGATATGACGCGCGGACCTCATGAAATCCATAGCCGCGCCAATTTCGGCCATCGGCCACCGCGTGTAGACCAGTGGTTCCAGCTCACCAGCTTCAAAACGCTCCATCACCCTCCGTAGGGACGCTCCCGCCGTGACGGGGTCTTGTCGCTTAAGGGCATCGACTTCCAGCACCGAATAGGCAACATCGGGCCGGGCAGCTGCCATCTCCTCCGCGCTCCAGATGTCGCGCCGGCCCATTTCGACAAATCTGCCGCCCTGAGCCAGGCATGAGAGGCTGGCCTCAATGAATCCGGCTCCCGTGAGGCTGTTCAACACCACATCGACGCCCGCTCCATCAGTGGCATCGAGAATCTCCTTCCCGAAATCGGTGCTCCGGCTGTCGCATACATGAGAGATTCCGAGGGACCTAAGATAAGCCTGTTTGGCGACGCTTGCTGTAGCGAAAACTTCGGCGCCGGCGGCCTGAACCAGCTGTATGGCCGCGAGTCCCACACCGCCAGAGGCGGTATGAATCAAGACGCGGTCTCCCGTCTTTAGGCCGGACATCTGGAAGCCCAGTTCCGCCGAAACGAACGACGTGGGCATCGTCGCCAGTGCTGCCGCGGGCATTTCCGAGGGTGCCGGTGCAACCATCTCCGCCTTGGTTACCAAGTCCGGACGGAATGTTCCAATTCCCAGTCCCACCACACGATCACCAACGCCGAACTCGGAAACGTCGGGCGCAACTTCCGTAATTCGGCCGCAAAACTCGTCGCCCAGCATCGGCTCCATTTCGACGGCGCCCACGCTTATGAGGACGTCGGAGAAGTTGAGCCCAACCGCTTCCACCGCCACCCTGACTTCGCCACTCTGCAAGGGCTGCGGGGAGGCTGCTTCGGCGTGCAAGCCTTCCAGGCCCTCTCCCGTGGTGGGGACAAGCCGCCAGTCCGGTCCTTCCGGCAAGGCGAAGCGAGTCCTACCATGACTCATCTCTACTAGACGTGCAGCCATACGCTGGCCGGACCGATAGGCGATGTGAGTTTCCGCATCGGGGAACATGAGTTCGTTGACCAGAATGTCAACTTGCGTAGGCGTGTCCGGGTCGAGATCGATCATGCTGGGTTGGAAATAGCCCGCCTCGCGAGCAATAGCCTTTCCAAATCCCCAAAGAGTGGCGCCTGCCAGTTCCCCGACCCCCTTGCGCATGTAGTCGCGCTCCAGCGCTTGGGCTCCCTCGGTAAGGAACCAGAGACCCTTAGCCGGGGTAAGCCCGGAGTCCTGCAGGGCCTGCACTAACGCAAGCGCGCCTGCCCCCGCCTTCGTGGCGTCTTCGGCCATCTGCCGCGTCGTCGCCGTCGTTCCACGACCTTCCAGCGATGAGCAGTGAACGACTCCCTGAAGGGGAATCTCCGCAGGCAGTCCTTCCAGAAGTTCTCTCCATGACTCTCTGCGTTCCGCATCAACCGACATGGGGTAGACACCCGAACCGTTTGGCGCCAAATTGCCATTTTGCGAGTCGCCGGCAACGATGACCGTCTGGTCTTGCGCCTCCAGGGCGGCCGCCAATCCTCCCGCCGCGTTCTCATCGTCAGTCGCCAACACCCAGACACCGCCGGGCATTGTTACTTCCGCCGGCCCCTGGCCGAGGATGACGCCGGATCCCAATGGGCCTTCATCGCCATGGCATTCCCCGCCCAAGACGGCCGAGTCCACATATCCGTTGTCAGATAGCGCTCGGCGCCACACCTCGGGGGAGGCGATAGCGTGGTTTGGTCGATAAACGTCGGAGTAGCGCCACCAGCCGTCCAGCTGTCCGAAGGTCATATCCTGCCAGCCGCGGCCTCTCAGGCTCTCCACGGCAAGTAACTGACCTGACGGCGCCAGGAGATTCCGGCAATTGGTGAGAGTCTCTTCCAGGTTTCGAGTGGCGTGCAGTACGTTGACGGCTATGACCAAGTCGTAGGAGTGCAGCTCAAAACCCTGCTCGGCCGGGTCTTGCTCGATATCCAGCGGACGGTACTCTATCGGCGCTCCTGAATCGCTGAAGCGATTCTCGGCCTCGGCGAAGAATCCTGCCGAGATATCGGTGAACACATAGTCAAAGTCACCGTCCGGAAGTTCCGGCAAAACGACGGAAGTTCCGGAGCCGGTGCCCGCACCCACTTCCACGATGCGCAGGCGGCGTCCTGCCGGCCAGTTGGCTACGGTGGCAGCCACTGCTTCCGCCAACATCCGGTTCGAGGCCCGTGACGCCGGGGCCGTGAAGTAGAAGTCGGCGGCGCCGGGCCCTTCCCTGGGGAACAGAATGGACAGGGGATCCACCTCGCCGCGCAACACTTCGGCCAATGCTGCGCCACTCCTTCTGAGCAGTCCCAATTCGTTGGAGCCGTGGGGATGTAATTTCAGCATCCTATCGGCAAAGGCCTCCGGGTCGATCAGGGCGTCGTCCGGCAGTGGGTCTCCGGCTCCTACCGTTACGCTGTAACTGCCATTGGGTGCACGGCTCAGCACTCCGGCATCCGCCAACAGGCGGAGCATTCTCTCCAGCAGGCGCGAGTGTTCGGGGATAACCTGCAGCCTTTCCCGCAGGACTTCCGGGGCGATGGTGGACCCCTTTTCACGCTGCCATCCCAACCGCTCCAGGGCTGACAGGGAAAATGATCGCGACAACCGCTCCAAATCGTTGAGAAGGGCCGCACGATCTCTGACTTCGACTCCTTCTTCGGAAAGATACTCAGCGAACGTGTCCGTACCGGACGCAACCGTCGACGGATCGGTGAGGTGCTCGGCGGAATGCAGCCCACCTTCAAGGGGACGCTCGCGCCAAACTACCTCGTAAAGTAGGTCATCAAGCGTCTCGGTGGACGACAGGAGCGCGGCCCTCGTGGCCCTCTTCAAGGCGAATCCGCTTAGTTCGCCGAGGACATCACCATCGAGGGAATACAGCCACATATCGCCGGTCAAGGTCTCGGGAGTCGAGATGGCTGCTTCTTCCTCGTCACCTGTCTGAACGACCTCCCGTAGACGCGCGCGGCAGACCAGCCGATCAGGCAGCGGCCCGTCAAGTCTCAGTTGTTGCCATCCGAATGGCAGATAGGTGGCATCGCCTCCGATGTCCGAGAGGTTCCGGGTGGCGGACAATACCTGGAAGCAACCGTCCAAAAGCAGTGGATGGATTCCAGTGTCCACGTTGTCTCCGGTGTTGCGAATCACGATTTCGCCGACCGCCTCGCCGCTCTCTCCCCAGAGAGCCTCGAGGGTGCGAAAGGACGGACCAAACTCGATTCCGGCTGAGGTCTTCGATCGATAGTAGGCAGACACGTCCTGCTGGGCGAGAGACGTCTTCAGGGCATCGAGGTCTACACGTTCGCCGATACCCGGCTGCCCAACGGCAGGCGAGAGACGGCCCTCCGCGTGAAGAATCCAATCCTCGTCACCCTCTCCCTTGCTGAAGACCTCGAATGTACGAGAATCACCATCCTTAGGGGCGTCGACAACCAACTGCATGCGACGACCCGGCTCCTCCGAGTCACTGTCGGCATCATGGGCTGGATAGACGAGGGGGTTATGGAGCTGGAGTTCTTCGACAACAGTGCTGGCGGCGCCCTCAGTCAGTGGCACCGTTGCGGCCATGGCGCCATAGACCGCTCCGGGCATGACGACCCTGCCGAAGACCTGGTGCTCATCAAGCCAGGACGGGTCGGTGGGGTACATCTCCGTTTTGTACATCACTTCGCCACGGGGAGACTCGTGCTTTTCGCCCAGGAGGGGATGGGCGTCTCCGGATCTCTGCCTCTGGCTGCCCTCTACCCAGTACCTCCGTCTCTGGAAGGGATATCCCGGTACGGAGATGCGCCGCCGTTCCTCTCCGGCGAACTGTCCGGTAAAGTCCACGGGCAACCCGGCCTTGTAAGCACCGGCCACGGCATAGACGAACGCGTCGGCCCTCTCGGGTTCGGAGCCGTCGAAGGACGGGCGGAGCAGACTCTGCAATACGATGGGAGACTCGACATTGCCTTTGCCCGACGGCCAGTTCAATGACACCAGTGGCCCTAAAATTGCGTGGGGACCGATCTCGATCACGGCATCCACTCCCGTTTCCGCTAGGGTCTCGACACAGCCGCGGAAAGCGACAGGCCGCCTGGCGTGCCGACGCCAATACGCGCCGTCCATCGGCGCTGAAACCGGTCGGCCTTCGATGTTGCTTATGAGCGGGACGGAGGGGGCGGAGACCGTAAGGTCGGAGAAAATCGCTTCCAAGTCGTCGAGACCCGGTTCGACCAAGGCACTGTGGTAGGCAGGGCTGGGCCGGAGACGTCTAACGTTGGCTCCTGCCGACTCAAGGTCGTCGGTAAGGGTATGGACGGCATCAATCGGGCCGCTGATTACCTGATGGGTCCCATTGTCCACTCCTATGCACAGCAATGCATCGGGGTGGGCCTTGTTCCACTCGTCTATTGCGAGGGCGACCTCCGACTCAGGAGCGAATATGGCAGCCATAGCCCCGTCACCGGGAAGGTCTCCCATGATCCGGCCCCTGGCGGAGGCGAAGCGTAGGCCGTCTTCCAGGGTAAGGACGCCTGCGGAATAGGCGGCAGCTATCTCGCCCAAGCTGTGACCCAGGACGACATCGGGTTGAATGCCCACGCCGGACCAGAGTTCAGCGAGTCCGCACTCCAGAGCGTATATGGCCGGCTGAGTCCAGCGAGGTTCATCCAAGGCCCCGTCTGCGCCGGACCGACCGAACATAACATCGAGCAGGGATGAGCCTCGCTCCTCCCGAATAAGTCGATCGCATCGGTCGAGAATGGCGCGGAATACCGGTTCCGTACGGTAGAGCATCTCGCCCATGCCCACCCACTGGTTTCCCTGTCCGGTGAAGGCGAAGGCTATTTTCGAGGCACGTTGGTTGAAGGGTTCGCCAGGAAAATCCCCGATTTGGTTCAAGGTTCCTCGAAGGGACTTCGCGTCTCGAAAGACCACCGCATCGCGCCGTTCGAACTGGCTGCGCGCAACACTGGCACTCCATGCCAAGTCGGCAAGTTTTGCATCTGCCGCCTTGCCAGTCGCATATTCTTCACCGCTTTGCTGGTCCAGCCAGGAGAGGTAAGACTTCGCCGCATCACGCAGGGCCGCATCCGACTTGCCCGAAAGGGGCAGGACACGGGCCGGTCGGGTCTCTTCGCTCTCAACGGACGAGTCCTCCGGCGAGGTGGACGGGGAAATGTGGATGGGGAGCAACAGTCCTGCCGGTTGCGGCATTCCCGTGCTGTCCACGCGGGGCTGGGATGCGTCCGGGTAGCCCTCTACGACGACGTGCACGTTGGTCCCGGACCAGCCGTACGAACTGATTCCGGCTCTGGGATTCCGGTGGGAGACCAGCGGCCACTCCGTGTTTTCGGACGTGACCCTAATCAGCAGACGATCCCAATCTACGTTGGGGGTTGGGTCATTGAAGTGCAAGTGCTTGGGAATAACGCCACGGTGCATGGAGAGCAGCACCTTCATCAGTCCGGCCACGCCGGCCGCGGGTTCCAGGTGACCTACATTGGTCTTTACCGAGCCTACCAAGAGGGGACTATCAGGTGTTCTCCCCCGACCGTAGACTTCCGCCGCCGCGTTCAACTCGATGGGATCGCCTACTTGCGTACCGGTTCCGTGCGCTTCCAGGAAGTCAACCTCGTTGGGCGCGATGCCGGCCTGGAGTAATGCCTCTTCGATTACGCGCTCCTGGGCAGCGCCGCTCGGTACCGTGAGTCCCGCGCTAGTGCCGTCCTGGTTGACCGCAGAACCCCGAACAATTCCCCAGATGCGGTCACCATCGGCTTTGGCGTCACTCAATCGTTTCAGTACCACCATGCCGCAGCCCTCTCCTCGAACAAAACCGTTGGCCGAGGCGTCGAAGGCTTTGCATTGGCCGTCGGGAGACAGCATTCCTGCATTGGCCCTTAGCTGTGTCAATCGACCGAGAAAAATGGCCTGAACTCCACCAACCACGATCATGTCCGCTTCGTCTCGCTGTAGGGAGGCCGTTGCCTGGTGGAGGGCAAACAACGAGGAAGAACAGGCCGTGTCCACCGCCATTGCCGGCCCCTCCAGCCCGAGGGCAAACGCCACGCGTCCGGCAGCTGTGTTGAACGATGTGCCGGCCACGGTATAAAGACTGGCGGCAGGCTCGGTAGGCTGGGTGGCAGCCAAGCTTACCCCGCGATAGTCGTTGTTGC
This sequence comes from Dehalococcoidia bacterium, assembly GCA_963662435.1. Classification (GTDB taxonomy): domain Bacteria; phylum Chloroflexota; class Dehalococcoidia; order Lucifugimonadales; family VXLM01; genus VXLM01. The sequence continues at coordinate 2,325,637 of OY759598.1, forward strand.
TGATGCCAAGGTATACGCCGGTGCGGGTCCCCTTGAGGCGGTCCGGGTCTACAAGCGCATCCTCAAGTGCCTTCCAGCAAATCTCCAGTACCATGCGCTGCTGGGGGTCCAGGAATTGGGCCTCGACGGGCGAAATCCTGAAGAATTCGGCGTCAAACAGGTCAATGTCATCCACCAGCGCGGCATACCGGCAGGCCGGGTTTTGGTTAGCGGATTCCGGATAGTACTGACCAATGCGGCCTATGCCGGAACCGGGTATGCCTTCGGTTATGGCATTGCCGCCAGACTCAAGAAGCCGCCAGAAAGACGCCAAGTCGGGCGCTCCGGGAAATTTGCACGCCATGCCGACTATGGCAATCGCATCTCCGTTGGTGGTTCCGTAAGCCGGCTTTCCAGAGTCGCCTACGAAATTCCTTCCAGCCATAGGACACTTACCTCTAAGGTCAAAATTGTCTACGAAAAAACCTACAGGCAATTATGGCAAGCGATGACCGATTGGGAAAGCTCTATCGTTCGGAGCAAATGTACCTCTTCCTAGTACACCTCAGTGAAGGGCCTCCTGATGGGTCGGTCGCCGAAGGGCGAGAAAAAACAGCTTTCCTCCTTCTCCGATTGAGGTGGGAGCTGGTCCTAGGACAGAAGCGGTAGGCGGAACCAGTCAGAGAGGGGCACGCTGGACTGTAGCGCTAGGTCCCGCGCACATGGGGGGGGGTACACTTCGACACAATTGAGGCTGGACGAAGCTTGGAGTGGGGGATGATAAGAACGGAGCGATTATGTACCTATCCGCCAACTATCGCTAGGGAAAGTCCATAATCATGCGCGAAAGGAAAATTGTAACTGGCGTTGGATTACGCACAATTGCAGGTGGCGACCCCGACCGGATTCGAACCGGCGATCTCTGCCTTGACAGGGCAGTATGTTAAACCGCTACACCACGGGGCCGCGAAATCGTGGAGAGGCTCGAAGCCTGTACTAAATTGTAGTAGCCTTCCGTACCTTCGGTCAAGCATCACCTGGGAATTATGAATGGCGATCCCTATGATGCTGGTGAAAGTACGGACTCTTTCGCTGAGTCGCTAGAGCCTAATTAGTTCAGGCCGCGTATGTTGGTGATAGAATCGCTTCAGGCCAGAAGGGGTCGATCGTCAACTATCCACGATAAGGCGGTAGACGGTGATACGAGGAGCATTTGCTAGGTTTCTGGGGGGCGAAAAACAAGGCGCGTCCTCCAATGTTCCGACCATAATCGTTGGTCTGGGGAATCCAGGCTCAAAATACGAGGGTACCCGTCATAACGTGGGATTCTGGTTCATCGACAAGCTGGCGCGGAGTCACTCCGGTAGTACCTCCAAATCTCATCGACTCGTTAACACCACTGAGCTGGCTATCGATGGTCAGCGTGTCGTTCTGGCAATGCCGAGAACCTACGTGAACGAAAGCGGGCGAGCCGTCACCTCTCTCTCTACCCGGTATCGCGCGTCCGCGGCTAACCTGATCGTAGTGTACGACGAAATGGCCCTTCCCTCAGGCAAGATCCGCCTAAGGGCTCGTGGCGGCGACGGCGGACACAACGGTATGAAGTCCATAATCGGCGCAGTGGGCACCAAGGAATTCGTTCGTGTGCGGATAGGTATCGGGAGACCAGAGGGTATGGTTGGCGACATCGATCACGTACTCAGCAGACCTAACAATGAGGAACGCCGCGCCATCGATTCGGGGATCGACCGCGCGATCGAAGCCGTACTCATGACTCTCACAGAAGGCGTTGAACGCGCCATGAACGTATATAACTAGCCGCGGCAAGGTTATCGCTCAGGCGATATCTCTTCCAGCGCCCGCCGGTTAGTTTCCGGCAATGTGAAGGCGAGCATAAGCGGAGCAAAGAGGCCGACGGCGGCAAGCGCACTTACGGCCGTCCACTGATCACCTATGTAGTCGAATATTCTGCCGTGCGCCCAGAGTCCCAGCACTCCACCAGCGGCAGCTACCATAGCAACGAATCCCGAAACCGTGGAACGGTACGACGTGGGAAACAGTTCTTTTCCCATTGCTACCAGGGAAATGTCCGCTCCCATGCCGACAATTGAAAATGTCACGAGCAGGACCGGCAGGAATGTTCCCGATGACTGGTAGAAGACGACCATCGCGCAGGGACTCAACGCCAAGAATAAGACCGCCATCCGCTTGCGTCCATAACGGTCGCTGAAGACTCCTAGGTACAGAGCGCCTGCGACTCCAACAACGCCGGTGAAGATCAGGACGAGAGAGAGTTGGGCCGGCGACCACCCGTGCTCGGTCTGCAGAAATGTCGGTCCAAAGAGCCCCGCAGCGACATTCGAGAATGCAACCGTCAAGACTACGGCCGAAATTGCCGTGAAACGCCAGGGATAGGCCGTTAACACACTCACTATCGGGCTAAGGTGGGCTGACAAGCTTGGTCTATCCTCTTGCGATTCCAAGCCCAAGAAACGCTGCGTTTCAGGAAGTCGCCTAAACAGGAGAGGAAACGCGGCTAGTGCGATGAGTCCCGTGAAGTAGAGGGTCCTCCAGCCGAAAGGCAGCAAGTCGATCATGGCAAACATGACCATCGCTAGCGCGGTGCCCGCCCCAGACAGGATTGCTAAGGCACCGAAACCCCATCCGCGGTGCTCCGAGGGAAATTCTTCCGCTATGTACACTGCGGCCAGAATACCTGTAGCGGTGTGGAGCATGCGGGCGATAAATTGGAGGAACACGAACGCCTCGACGGAAGGCGATGCCCCCGTGGCCGCGGTAGCTATCGCGTCAGCGACCATGACTAGTATGAGCGCGGGCCGTCGTCCGATACGATCGGCCACCAGAACGAACGGCACTGCTACGAGCGACCCCAACCTTATTGCGGCCGCTACATTGCTGACTGCCGCGTCTTCTATGCGAAGACCGTTCTGGATCTGCGGCAGAGCGAACACCATGATCGTCGTGCCATAGCTCGTAACGAGTGCAGCGAGGGCGACCAGCCCAAGCACACTCTGCTGACGTGTGCTTAGCTTCGGGACGGGAAACGCCCTGAGAACGCGCACTCGGTGTTACCTCATGTGATCGTCACGACGGTGTCGGAACAGGGATCCGCTCCGCTCGCTTCCTGTTGAGCCGGTCGTTACAGGATGGTCGCGAGAATGAAAGCTGTGTCGTAAAATCCAGTCCTAATTGTCTCGGAGAAAGATCATGTAGTCGAGATCGCCGGGTGAGTGGCCTAGCTGCGTGAGCAGAACGGCGGCCTCGCTTCGTGACTGTGTGCCGTGGTTTATCACATGCACCAAAATCTGCCACAGAGGAGTCTCGTACGTCTCGCCCTCCGTGCGGCTGTACGTGATGGTACCCACTAGGTCGTGGTCGGTCAGCCCGCCGAGGTAGGAGCGCATTTCCCCTTCCTCTTCACGCCATCGCCGAACGAGGGTCTCTAAGTCGGGGAAGTCTTCCTCTGAGAGCAACCCCTGCGGTGAACTGCCCTGACATCTTATCCGCCAAACCAATTCAGCACCAAACGCGTGTACCAGAGTACTGCGGAGACTCCCGTGACTCACCCCCGCAGGGGCCGAAAACTGCTCCGGCGACAGCCCTGCTGCAGCCTCAAGAATTCGTTGATTCACCCAGTAGTTGTAGTTGAAGAGCGAGTGTATTTCCGCGATTTTCATGGAGGTGTCCTAGAGGAAATTATGTGCAGGGTCTCGAAAGTCCCCGCACTTGGGCGACAATTCGGGACTGGCGTTGACCGGGCTCATAGTAGGCCACGTGACTGCGTCGGTCAAATCGGACATACCCGCGAAAAAGGAATGGAAATATTGTGTCCTCAGTTGTAGCGAGGAATGAATGGAGCGGGATCGTCGGGTCTCTGGTAGATGTAGGCGTTCTCGCTTCCGAGGCACGAGAATTCACCCTCGGCAGGCACACATCGTCCGGAAGTAGTGGCCAGGTTCCGATAAAGGAAGTAGTCAGCAAGCTCGCGCCATGTCCGGCGGTCTGTTGGATCTGCGATGAGTTTCCGTAGACCGAAGGTGTTTAGATTCGCCTCATCTGTGCCATATCCCCTATACACAGCCTCGGGGAACCACCACCGGTGACGAATGAGCTGTGGTCCGGAAAATACTTCGGTGAAGGCCGAGTCTGCGGCGCTCTTGTTCTTCGAGTGTACGAGTGCGATTGGAGAGCTGGGGGGAGTGGGGTCACCCGCGATCCCGTAAGTCGTGTATTCGATGGCCCCTTGTCCACGTAGGTACCAATACCACGGCCAGTGGAACCCGCTCGTACCGTCTATCGCGGCAATTGGACCCTCCGCGCTTTCATCCTGTTCCCGTAGCAACCGGGCTAGGTTGTGTATGTCAGGAGAGGTCTGTGTATATACGATCATCTCTATCGGGATGTCGCCATGCGTGAAGGACGCCATCAGCCCCGTCCGTGCGCTGAGCACGAGCAGAACCGCCGCGATCGAGAGGAGCGCGATCGTGCCGAATACGGCGGGGCGAACCTTGCGAGCTACGAAGTAACCCATGGCAACGAAGGCAACGATCATCGCTGAAAGAAGTATGCCCAAGTAAGTTACAGAAATACCGTAAAGCTCGTTGCTTCCATCGAGGCCGAGAAAGGCCAAATTCCACAGCAGGGCTAGGAAGACCGGCACGCCTATCAGAGTTAGAAGACCTCCAACTTTAGAGACTTTCTTCCACTCGACACGCACAATAATGTCATTGAGGAGCTTGCCGGACAGGACAATCATCGGCAAAGTGATGTTCACAAGCAGCCATGGCATCTTCTCGCTGGCAATCGTGTAGAGAAGAAAGGTGATCCATACCCAATACACCAGGAACAGACCAAATTTGTCCCGCCTGCGGAGATAGTACACGCTGCCTACGATCGCCAGCAGGAGTGGCAGGAATTCATACACCGAAGTAATGACGGTGTAGTAGTACCATGGTTGGCCGCCCCTGCCCTCTCCCTGTTGAACCACCCAGTATCCGAGCGACTGCCATATGCCGGAACCGACGCCGAAGCTGTTGGTGAAGAAAGTTGTGTACATCAGGAGATAGAGCACGAAGAAGATCCCCGCCGCCTTTAGCCAGACGGACGTGTTCCACTTCAGACCGTAGGACAAGGCCAGGAAGATCAGGAACGCCGTAACGAGGAAGGCAACGACCAGACCGCTCCCCAACGGAGCGCCGATGGGACCCTGCCCCCCTACGGGACCGGCCAATACCAGGTTGCTCCCTTCAAAGAAAGGTGTGTCCTGGAGAATGCTCACGAATGCTCCCCACAGCGGAAGAGTGATGGTAATGAGCAGTACGAGGAATCCGGCCTCTTTGGAAATGCCGCGCATCGACAGACCATTCGAAAGGGCCGAAAACCAACCTTTTGCAACCTTCACCGCGGCAGCGGGAGGAGAGTCAACTCCCAGATTGACCCTGGAACGGACAGAATCCCAGTTGCGGCTAATGATGACCAAGACAAGGTAGAGACCTATCGTCGCGGTGACTAGATACGCACTCTCCTTCGATGCAAAGGCGAATGCGAGAAGGGCCGCCGTAATGTACAGGTATCGTGGGTTGCCCATTTTGGGAGGAGAATGTACCTCCACGTCACTCTCATCCTCGGGAGCAGATTCCGCATCATCAGCCTCTTCTTCGTTGTTGCTCACCCTTTGTCGAATGTCAGTCAAGACAGCCGACACCTTGCGACGGATGCGGCAATTTCCCAGACGATGCCTGATCCAATCCACAACACCCGACACCAAGCGCTGGATGAGAGAAGGTCTTTTTCCATCAGAGTCACTTACACCCTCATCGAGATACCTCCACATCGCGATGACAATTCCGAGCGCCCAGACGGCCATGAGAATGTCGTTGCGGGCGAACCTGCTGTAGTACAACATCGCGGGAGAGAATGCCAGCAAGACCGACGTGATTAGGGCTCCCCAGTCGCCAAGGCGCGACCGGAAGAACAGCGGCATGAGGATCAAGACCGTGCCGGCAATGGCATACAGCAATCTTGCTGTGTAGTTGCTGTCGCCTAACAGAAAGAACAGCCCGGCGGTGGCCTCCATTTGGAATGGGCCGTGCATCATCGGGTTATGGATGTATCCCTCACCGGCGTACAGATTCCATGAATAGAAGGCGTGGAGACTCTCGTCGTGGTGGAAGGCACGCACTCCCAAATCCCAATACCGAATAGCAGCCCCTGCGACGGCCACAACGACGTAGGCCGCCACGTACCACGGGCGGGTGGCGACAGCCTCCTTGACGTTGTTCAGGATTAGGGTCAATCAATCACCGATGGCAAAACTTTACTGCGTACGATAGGCCGGGAGGGCGCAGTCTGACAATAGTGTGGCACTCACCTTCTGTATACAACGACATCGGCCTCTGAGAAGACAGTCGTCATGAATTCGGCAAACTTCGAAAGACCCGCCTCGCCGTACTTGGTACGCTCGCGCGGGCCGACGTAAACGTGGTCAACATCATACTTGTCGAGCAGCGTAGCGGCCTCGCTGATATCCAGTGTTTGATAGATGGTCTGCACGTCCAGTTCCCGACCCTCGAACGGCGTTGACGACCCTCGCCACTGCATCTCGTGTCCGGGCCAGTTGAGGACAGTCGGCACGCCCGTGCTCGACGCAATGCGCCCGTGCTCGGAGTAGCCGCCACCTACGGCCTCCAGAATTGCTGAGTCTGGCCCCACGTTCTCTCGAATGTACTCGATAGCCCTGAACTCCGGACCTGCAAAACGTTCGACATGCTGGAGGCCGTCCAGCGTTCTTTCCTTGCCGTTCAGTTCCGCCTTGGACGCAATGGCTGCCGGTGTGTAGTACATCGCTCCCACCAGCACGAGCACCACAATGCCTCCCCACAGTCTGAGCAATAGACGGTTGGAGGAATCCGACTCCCTGCTGAGCTTGGTCAAATAGTATATGACGAAGCCCGTAGCGGCCGCGAGGACTGTCCACGCCTGGTAGTAGAACTTGAACAAGGTGTTCATACGTTCGTGGGCGCCGCCGAATGAGTCGTCCACGAAGAGAAGTTCCGGCCCCATTATCAGTGCAAGCCCCAGGGTCGAAAGGGCCACGGCAAACACCATCCCGTTCGACTCTTTTCCTTGACCGATGAGCCACAGCGTCGCATAGGCACCCAGGGTGACGAGCAAAGCAAGCGGCAAGACTTGAATGAGTCGAAGGACGATCCCGGAGGCTTCACCTCCCCCACTCATGTATAGGGGGACCCAGACCACGAACGGTAGAAATCCCGCTACAAGAGCATATAAGGACGTGCGGACCCAGTCTTCTCTTACTGTGGTGCGCGAATATACGATGATGACGAATGGCGCAATCGCCACGAGGAACGGCGCCCACACGAGTACCAAGTGAAGACCGCGTGTTCCCGGACCCACCAGTCCGCCGACGCCTCCGACCTGGCTGGTGAAGGTGAAAAAGTACGGTGAATAGAGGACGAACGCCGCAACGCCCACGATCAGGGCAAGAGGCACCGTCTCCAACACCAAGTCACGAATCTGCGTCCTTCCACTCTGGTACACCTTTAGAGCTACGAAGAGCAGGAAGACCAGGCCGAACACCGGAAGGTCCCACATGTTCGTGAAGCCGAGTCCGCCCAGCAGGAATGAAAACAGAAGGACCGAGAGGTAAGGACGCCATTCGCTCAGCGACCACGCCGACGGGGCACGCCAGAAGTTCAGTAGGAATCCAAGAAACATCACGACGAACGGGACCGACATCACGTGCGGATGCAGGTCGCCGAGAATATAACTGAACGCGGGGAACTCATGAATGGTGTAATCGGTCTGGATTCCGGCATCGAAACTGCTAATCACCCTGGTCGCCCGCCACCACCACCAATTCTCGGTGGGCCACCACTGTTCCGTCACGCTTGTGGCCGGCGCCGTCAGCCCCTCCACGGCGACCCAACTCCAGAAGCCGGGAGAGCCGATGCCGCTGGCCCGCATGAACTCCAGTACACCCTCCAAATTTGCAAGGAAGACGAGCAGAAGGGCGGCCCCCAATCCAGCAAAGACGGCGCTTCGAAGTTTGCCCCGATCTGCCCTCACCAAGTTGTAGACCAGACCATACATCCCCATGGCAGCCATCGCCGGTACCAGTGCCAGAGAGAGGTTATACGTCACGCTGGTAACGATACCTGTGAGTTTGCTCAGAAGGGCGAAATTCCAATAGCCGAAGTAGTAATAGCTAATCCCTTCGCCCCTCAGCCACGAGTCTTCTGGAGTTCCCAGCACCGAGCTCGCCGCGCTGTTCAAGAGCATGAAGTCCATCGGCTGCTCAGTGTGGCTGATCGAGGGGTCGTGGAAACGGTAAATGATCCACGAGGCAAACACTCCGAGAAAGATGATCTGCCCCATCGCCAGGGTCGTCCGTTCCCTTATGACGAACTCCAAGAACTCCCGCCACTTGCGCTTAATTAGCCAAAATGAAACGCCGGCCATCGCTACAAGCAGAAGCAGTACAGTGACCTGCGTGCTAGGGACGATTCGCAGAATGCTGAGAATCCATGACGCATATCCCAGCGTGAGGATGCCAAATGGCATGGCGATGCTCGCGCCTCGATCACGAAGGTTGGGAAGCAAAGTGAAGCAGAGAGGAAGGGCCGCCAGCGAAATGGCGTAGGCGGCGATCAGCCAGAGAACGACATCAAGCATTTGGGTATTCTATCGAAATGGGTACTGCGAGTGAACAGTGGATTCCCGACAATTTGACATGCCGTCTATGGCCGCTCTATACCTCAGCCAGATTCCTTGTCTCTGACAACATCCTCTGTACCATCTCCGGTGACTCGCCCTCGGCGTAGATGCGGAGCAGGGGTTCGGTGCCTGAGAAACGTATTAGCGTCCAGTATCCGTCCGGAAGGACGAAACGGTATCCGTCCCTAGTATCGATGTCCTCGACTTGTCGACCGGCCAGCCTCTGAGGTTGGGCCTCCCCTACCCGTTCCTCGATGTGGTCACGCTGCGTCGCGTCGAAGTGAAGGTCGATTCGATCATAGGAATGAGGCCCGACCTTGTCTCTGATTACGGATAGCAGCTCTGATACCGACATACCCGTCCTCACGATGAGATCGAGGAGCATCAGTCCGCTCAGTATGCCGTCACGCTCGGGAATGTTGCCTCGGAAGGCGTACCCTCCGCTCTCCTCTCCCGCGGTGAGCGCGTCCTCCCGCATCATAACAGGACCCAGGTACTTGAATCCGACCGGCGTGTCGTGCACTGGTACGCCGTATACCTTTCCGAGCTTGTCGATCATGCTCGTCATAGTGATCGACCGTACCAGAGGCCCGCGATTCCCCAGCACCTCTAGCTGGTAATAGCAGAGCAATGCGAACGTTTCAAGGGTCGTCACGAACTGACAGTTCTCGTCAACTACGCCAAGTCGGTCGGCGTCGCCGTCCGTCGCAAGTCCCAAGTCGGATTCTGTCTCCCCAACCTCCCCAATCAGGTCCGCCAGATTCTGAGGAAGTGGTTCCGGCTGAACCATCCCCGGGAAGCTTGGGTTTCTTTCACCGCGAAGTTCGACTACCGACGTCTTCCCGCCTGATACGAGATTCGCCAGATATCTGGATCCTGATCCATGCATCGAGTCGACCACGATCTTAAGGTCGGCCGCGCGGATTCCGTTTAGATCGACTAAGCGCCCCATGTTCTCCATGTACAACGGCTCAGGGTTGAAATACCCTACTTGCCCGCTCTTGATGCCCTCGGCAAGGGGAATACTCTTGAATTGCCGGGTCTGCTCGGAACTGGCAACGTGACGTTCGAGTTCTGCGACGATCTCCGGTGAAGCGCTGCCGCCATAGTCGGGTTTGAACTTGTAGCCGTTCCACTCAGGCGGATTGTGACTCGCGGTTATGACGACTCCACTGCCAGCGCCTTTGGCTACAAGGTTGTAGCCGATTGCCGGCGTGGGCGCGGGCCTGTCCGCAAGGAGCACGCAAAGACCGTTCCCGGCAAACACCTCCGCCACAACCGCCGCAAACCGCTCGGACCCGAACCGAGTGTCATAGCCCACGACAACCGGCCTATCGTCCCCGTTCGCAACCAACATGTCAGCCGTTCCCTGCGCGCACAGTCGAACGTTTTCAAAGGTAAAGTCCTCTGCGATCACACCGCGCCACCCGTCGGTCCCGAACTCTATTGGCATGGAGGAATCCTGTACTGTTTGGTTGCTGATGCACCAATGCGGGGTATCGAACATCATACAGAAGTAGCAGTAACTTGACTGCAAGGAGCGCTTCGACGCCGGCTAACGCGATTCCATAACCATCAGAATTCGCTCGGCGATTAGCTCCGCCTCGCCGGGCATGAGACCGTGAGGATTGATGAAAATATCCTCGCCCTCACGACGGCTGGCCTCGATGATGATCGGTGGGTCGCCGGTGGCGAGGTAATTGACGATCTCGTCCGCCGACCGACCGCGCCACTCGGGTGTGAACGCAATAGAGACCTCAGGCACCGGCCTCAGCCAGTCGTCTTGCTCCACGGTAGCTGTGACTCCGGGAATTTCAATCACGGCATCGACTATGGTGCGTCCCTGGCCGAACCAGCGTCTCATGTCCGCCTCGTGATCTCGCCGAGTGTATAGGTCGAGGGCGGCCATGAGTCCAATGATCTCCTCGCGGGCAACCTTCATTGGCCGACCGATCGAGTAGTGAGGGCTGGCATTCAACTTGGCCGCGGCAATCAAGTCGGCTCGTCCACAGAGCATCCCCGTCGATTGAGGCGCCTTAATCGCCTTTCCGCCGCTATACGAGACAAGGTCCGCGCCGTACTCGATGAACCGGCGCAGATTCTCTGCGGGAGGAAGCATCGCCGCCGCGTCAACCAGCAAAGGAAGACCGTGACCGTGAGCAATCTCGACGAATCTGGCAAGCCCCTCGAAAGAGTCGGGATGCCACCGCGAGGCGATGAACCCCAGCGCTACCGTCTCGCCGGTGATTGCGGACTCGATCTCCCAGTCGAGGCTTACGTCCTCATTGCCGACCCAGACGAGTCGTGCTCCACCCTGACGCCAAGCCTGTGTGAACTCGCTGTTGTGCGACTTTTTTATGATGATTTGATTTCGGTCGTGAGCCGCTTCGGGAAGCAGCGATATCTTCTCTGGGTCTTTCCCTGCGATTACCGCCGCAGCCTGCAGTGTGAGTCCTGCCGCCGCGCCGCTTGTGACGAGTCCGGCCTCAGCTCCCGTGCTCTTAGCAATAAGCTCGCCTGCCGCCTCGTTCAACTCTTCAAGGACGACCATCGTCCTGCTGGCCTCAGCCATCGCCTCGGCAACCTCTGGCTCCATGATGGAACCGCCTAGGGTCGTCTGCGTTCCATTTGCATTGATAATGGGCCGAACGCCGAACCGGTCGTAGATTCTTCCCCTACGATTCAGGGCTTCGAGTGCGTCTAAGGATCTCGCGACCATGTCAGTTCCCCCTGTCCGCCGGGACAATCCATCAGCACTTCCGTGGTGATGTTGGTCATTGGAAGCTAACCGTTTCCGTAACGGTGAGCAAGTGAGCCGTCCAGCTAACGATCAAAGCGAGTGAACGGGCCGGACTGGGATTCTATTCAGCCGAATGCGTCCGTCTTGATCGCCTCGGCCTTGCCGGTCTGCTCCCACGGCAGATTGAGGTCGTCGCGACCGAAGTGTCCGTAAGAGGCAGTCTGCTTGTAGATGGGTCGGCGCAGCCCGAGGTCGCGAATGATCGCGCCGGGCCGGAGGTCGAAATGCCGCTCCACAAGATTCGCGATTTCAGCGTCGCCGATATTCCCCGACCCGAAGGTCTCTACGGAAATCGACATAGGACGTGCCACGCCGATTGCGTATGCTAGCTGAATCTCGAGCCGGTCCGCCACGCCGGCGGCGACCAAGTTCTTGGCGACCCACCGCGCGGCATAGGCGGCCGATCTGTCAACCTTGGTCGGGTCCTTCCCGGAGAACGCGCCCCCTCCATGCCGCGCGAAACCGCCGTATGTGTCCACGATGATTTTGCGTCCGGTCAGGCCCGCATCGCCGACAGGTCCACCCGTTACGAATCGCCCTGATGGATTTACGTGATACTGCGTATTGCCGTCTCGCAAATTCTCGTCAATAACCTTGTGGGCCACTTGCTCGATGAGTTCGTTCTGAATGACCGATTGAGGCGTCTCGGCGTCGTGCTGGCTGCTCATGACCACCGTTGGAACGTACTTCGGTCTGCCGTGCTCGTATTCGACGGTGACTTGTGACTTACCGTCAGGTCGTAGGTACGGCATCAGTCCCTCCCGCCGGACTTCCGACATGCGGCGGGTAAGTCTATGTGCCAGCACGATGGGCAGTGGCATCATCTCAACCGTCTCATTCGTTGCATAGCCGATCATCATGCCCTGATCGCCCGCACCGAGGCTCTCGACCTCCTCGTCGTCGATGGCTTCGTGATCTCTCACTTCGAGTGACCTGCTGACACCTGAAGCGATGTCTGGAGATTGCTCGTCGAGCGAGACCATCACTGCGCATGATTTGTAGTCGAATCCGTACTCAGGCTCCGTATATCCGGCGTCTCGGATGGCGTTGCGGACGGCCCCTCTAACGTCGACCCCACTGTTGGACGAGGATATCTCACCCATAACGACAACAAGGCCAGTGGTAGTAGCCGTCTCACAGGCGACTCGCGCCCTCGGGTCTCCAGCGATGAACGCGTCGAGAACCGCGTCCGATATCTGATCGCACAGCTTGTCCGGGTGTCCTTCGGTCACGGACTCCGACGTGAACAGATAGGACGGTGAATTGGCGAAGCTTGTTGTCATGCGGTTGTCGATTCCCCTTAATCGCTCTATGTGCCGATGTCCCAACTTGAGAGGTAGTTTTCCTGAGCGTCGGTTAGCGTGTCAATCGTGATTCCCATGGCCTGCAGCTTGAGGCGCCCTACCTCGTTGTCGATCTCTGTCGGCACCGTGTACACCCTGTTTTCCAGGTCGTTCGCGTGGAGCACGAGGTGTTCGACGCACAGAGCCTGGTTCGCGAAGCTCATGTCCATGACTGCGGACGGGTGTCCTTCGGCGGCTACCAGGTTGATGAGTCGCCCTTGTCCCAGCACGTACAGTTTTCGGCCGTCCTGGAGGAGGTACTCATCGACGTAGTCACGGACGGTCTGCTTACCGTCAGCCATTTCCTCAAGCGACTCGATGTCGATTTCAACATCGAAGTGACCGCTGTTGGCCACGAGCGCTCCGTCCTTCAGGACTTCCAGGTGGTGCTTGCCGATGGCGTGTTTGTTGCCCGTGAGGGTGATGAAGATGTCGCCAACACCTGCTGCTTCGGCCATTGACATTACCTGGTGCCCGTCCATTGCAGCTTCAAGCGCTCGGATCGGATCGACCTCGGTTACGATGGTGTGCGCGCCCATTCCCTTGGCTCTCATCGCTACGCCCTTGCCGCACCAGCCATAACCGGCTACGACCACACGCTTGCCTGCGAATAGCACGTTTGTTGCACGGATGATGCCGTCCAAAGTACTCTGGCCGGTCCCGTACCTGTTGTCGAAGAAGTGCTTGGTCTGTGCATCGTTCACGGCGATGGCCGAGTAGCCGAGCTTCCCCGCTTCTGCCATGTTGTTGAGGCGAACTACCCCAGTCGTCGTTTCCTCGGTCGCGCCAAGAACGCCGTTCAACAGGTCCGCACGCTCGGTGTGGATAACCGTCGCGAGATCGGCGCCGTCGTCGATCATGACCTGGGGTTCGTGGTCGATGACGGCCCTGATGTGACTGTAATAAGAGTCGTTGTCCTCGCCGTTTATCGAATACGTTGGAATCCCGTATTCGGCCACGAGTGCTGCCGCCACGTCGTCCTGCGTACTGAGCGGATTGCTGGCGCACAGCACAGCGTCCGCCCCACCTGCCTGCAGTGCAAGCATGAGGTTCGCCGTCTCCGTCGTGACGTGGGAACAGGCGGCGACCCGTACGCCTTCCAGTGGTCGCTCCTTGGCAAACCTCTCTCTAATTTGCGTTACCACGTTCATCTCACGGGCAGCCCACTCAATTCGCCTGACGCCCGTCGGAGCCAAGGATAGGTCCTTGACGTCTCCCTTGTATTCCTGCGTCGTCATCGTCACCCGATTTACTCCAGTCTCGACTCGCCTGCATCGGCAGGCTTTCGATTAGCTATTTTGCGTCGGCAGTGTTTCATCTTCCGCTAACGGCTCGAACTGTGTCAACGTTGTGAGTTGGCGAAAGCGCATCTCGGCCTCGTTAATTGTCACGTTGGCGAGGCGTTCCAGACTGAATCCCTCAACTACAAATGAACCCATCACAGAACCCGTGATCGCAGCCCGCCGAAACCCTCTTTCCGTAAGGTCATCGGTCGCCGCGAGATATCCCATGAATCCACCCGCAAAGGAGTCTCCCGCGCCCGTAGGGTCGATGACACGATCGAGGGGCACTGCCGGCGTCATGAAAGGCTGTCCCTCGTGAAACAGGATGGCGCCATGCTCCCCACGCTTGATGACTACCGTGCGTGGTCCCATAGTGTGGATTTCCCTGGCCGCCTGCATCAAGTTCATGGAGTCCGTGAAGCTCCTCGCTTCGTCTTCGTCCATGAACACTACATCGACAAGACTCACGACCTCCTTCAGCTCCTGAGAGTTTCCTTCGATCCAGAAGTTCATCGTATCGAGCGCAACGAGCTTAGGCCTCCGGATCGTCTGCCTGAGGACATCGAGCTGGAGGGACGGGGCAATGTTCGCCAGGAATAAGTAAGGCACTCCACGGTGGGCCTTGCTAAGGCTCGGAGCGAAGTCGCCAAAGACATTCAACTGCGTGTCCAGGGTCTCCCTGGTGTTGATGTCCTCGGGGCCGTATACGCCTGACCAGCGAAACGTCCGACCTTGGGCCCGTTCTAGACTGGAGAGATCAACCCCGTTTGACCGGAGCAACTCCACGTCGCGGTCACGAAAGTCCTCGCCAACCACACCGACCAGGCTCACAGGAGCAAAGTTGCTACACGCTATGGAGAAATAGGTAGCGGAGCCGCCAAGCGCATCAACCCTGCTGCCTGCGGGCGTCACCACGGAGTCGTACGCAACCGACCCTACAACAAGTACGGTCATCCCTGCTCTCGTTAAATCCGCTGCTCGCGCTCGGCCTTGCGACGTGCCTTGAGCTCCTTAAGGTGCATGCGACGCTATCTCCAAGCCTCGCGCTTGTGCTTGTTCATCAACGCCCCTCTAGGAAACTGTAGTCTAGTCGTCGGTGCCGTAGCTGGTAGGAAGACCGTGTTCGATCCATCCCGGCGTCCCATCCTCGATGTTGTACAGGTTCTCCGGGTCAATTCCCATCGCGCCGGCCATCTCGGCGGCGAGACCGCTCCGTACACCCTGAGCGCAGATGAAGAGCAGCTTCTTGTCAGACGGCAGCTCGTCAACTCGCCCCAGTATGTCGTCAACCGGGATCGCCACGGAGCCGGTTACGTGTCCCGAAAGGTATTCGTCCTTACGTCGCACGTCCACGACAACGGTGTCGTCCTCCTCGTACATTTCTGCCGCCTCAGCAATCGTGAGCCGATAATACGGCTCGTTCGCTTCTCTCCTCGGCATCGCCTTCGCCTCCAAGCGCGACGTATCTCCCGCCGCTCTCGTTTTTACAAGTACTTTCCAATGATCTCCGACAGCCTCGATTTGACCCCGTCGGAGATTCGGTCGCGACTTGTGATTATAGCGCTTTCGAGGGCCGATTGACAGTTACAACACTCCCTCGATTCACGAATGCGCGCGGTGAGATCGGGCAGGAGTTCTTGAGTGGTCTCCACGTTCTTCATGAGGTTTGCCACGACAAGGTCGACCGATACCTCAGCCTCCGACTGATGCCACACGTCGTAGTCGGTGACCAGCGCCAGGGTCGCGTAGCAGATCTCCGCTTCACGCGACAGCATAGCCTCCGGCAGCGCCGTCATACCGATGATGCTTGCTCCCCATGACCTGTACAACATGGACTCGGCCCGTGTGGAAAACTGCGGCCCTTCCATCACAACGTATGTCCCGCCGTCATGGACGACGGCCAGCCTGCCTCGGGACACCTCAATAAGGTCGCCCCGCAGTTCAGGACAGAACGGATCGGCGAACCCGACGTGAGCAGCCACTCCGTCCCCAAAGAACGTGTTGACTCGACTTCGGGTCCGGTCGATTAACTGGTCGGGCACCACCATGTCCAGGGGAGCGATACGCTCCCGCAGGCTCCCGACCGCGCTGATCGAGATAATTCGCTCGACGCCCAGGGTCTTGAGGGCGTAGATGTTGGCCCGAAAGGGAATCTCCGTCGGCAGGTGGCGGTGCCCCCTACCGTGGCGAGCGAGGAAGGCGACTCGTCGACCCTCCAGCGTCCCCACCGTAACATCGTCGCTAGGCGAGCCGAACGGGGTATCGATGGAAAGCTGCTCGGCGTCTCTCATACCGTCGATATCGTACAGTCCCGAACCGCCGATAAACGCTATCTTGGCCTCAGCCATGGTTGCTCACCCTCGCCTGCTACGTCTATTCGTTAGACTGTTCAGCAAGGGGGCGACTTCGGTAGTAGACCCCCCACTGCTGCATTACTTCCTTGACGCTGGGGTCCCCCAACTCCCCCAACTCCCGGAAGAATCCGGCAAGCGAATGCACGTGGAGAAGATCGTCTGTACAGACCCAGTTCTTCTCGGCGCGCACCACGTACACGAGTCCGTTCTGGTGCTCGCATTCCAACTCCACCCTCTGGCTTCCAGTCTCACCCTTGACGTTCAGTCCGAATTCGGTCATGTCCGCGCCTCTCAATCTATGGTAGGCTGATGCTTGAACATCCGCATTATACCAACGCGCCACGCAGTTCCACCGACGCCGTCTTCTACCATGTCGATAATTTCAGTCCAAGACCTTGCGAAGAGCTACGGAACCATTGAGGCCGTAAAGGGCGTGTCGTTCAACGTCGAAGCCGGTGAGATTTTCGGATTCCTGGGACCGAACGGCGCTGGCAAGACCACCACGATAAATATGCTCTGCACTCTTATCAAGCCGGGTGCGGGCTCGGCTACCGTCAACGGTCACGACATCGTCCTCGAAAAGAACGACGTTCGCCGGTCTATCGGCCTGGTATTTCAAGAGACCACTCTCGATGATTACCTCACCGCCGAACAGAACATCATGTTTCACGCGATGGCGTACGGGGTCCCGAGGGACGTGCGGCGCGAGCGTACACAAGCACTCCTTACCCTCATGGGACTCTGGGAAAGACGCAAGGGTCACATCCGCACCTACTCCGGCGGCATGAAGCGGAGGCTCGAAATCGCACGTGGCCTCATTCATTTGCCTCGTGTGCTGTTCCTTGATGAACCTACCCTTGGCCTCGATCCACAGACGAGAAACCGCATCTGGGAGTACATTCGCGACCTGCGCCGAGAGGAAGACCTGACGATCTTCCTGACGACTCACTACATGGACGAGGCCGAGAACTGCGACCGCATCGCCATCATCGACCACGGCGAGATCGTTGCCCTCGACACACCGGACAACCTCAAGAGCCAGGTGGGTGGAGACCTGCTGACGCTTCGTACCGACGATATCGCGCACGCCGAAGCAGACCTCCGCGACAAACATTCCCTTGATCCGGAGGTCCGAGACGGAGCGATCACGGTACGTGTCCCCAACGGCGAATCTTTTCTTCCGAGGTTCGTACAGAGCTACGAGGGTGGAATCCAGTCCATCGGCCTTCGTCGGCCCACCCTGGATGACGTATTCCTTCACCTGACCGGCCGTGAGATTCGAGACGAAGAGGTCAATAATCAGGGTCAGATGATGCAGATGATGCGCATGAGATATCGTTAGTTCGTGTCTAACTGATCTCGGACTCCCTAATTGATGTCCACAATCTGAGATGCTGTCAACCTTGAGAACAAAGCAGATATAGCTATGCCACGAAGCGGAAAAATCAGACGAGTCTACGATAACGACGACGCCTGGATCATGGCGGAGACCAAGCCACCACTGACGCCGGATATCATGTGGTGGAACATGATCGAGCCGCACGAGGGGTCTCCTGTGGACGGCTGGCTTTACTCCGTTGGCGGCCACGATGTCTATGACTACGAGACCGATATCGGGGAGCGGACTTCGGAGGCCTATGCCGAGCGCGGCGAAGATCGCCAGCGCAATCGAGGGCAGAACCTCAAGCATATGATCGACCACCATGGCGGCCCCATGTCCGTCATGCTAGAACAGTGCAACAAGCTAGGCATGGACTTCCTGCCCTCGGTGCGTATGAACGAGCACTACGACATCGACCCAAACGACCCGTCCTACGGCAAACTGCGCCGCGAGCGTCCTGAGCTCACCATCGGCCGAGGCAAGAATCTGCCGGAGCCAAGCATGGAGTGGGGCGTAGGCACCGGCCTGGATTATGCTTTGCCCGAGGTCCGGGAGTACATGAGCTCCATCGTCCTGGAGACAGTAGAGCGGTGGAATGTCGACGGCGTGGAACTAGACTTCTTCCGTCACCCGACGCACTTCAATATCGAGGAGGCGTACTCCAATCGTTACCTGATGACCGACATGGTCGCGAAGATACGGGGACGGATGGACGAGATTGGCGAGGAGCGCGGCAAGGGGCTTGACCTCATGGTTCGCATTCCCGCGTCTATCGATCGGTGTGAGCGGCTTGGCCTCGATATCCGCGAATGGGTCGAGTCCTATCTCGTCGACGTGGTTGTGGCGGGCGGTGGGTTCATCCCGTTCGAGATGCCCATCAAGGAGTTCGTTGAGTTGGCCGAGGGGACGGAGACGCTCATCTACGGTTGCTTGGAGGCATATCGCCCCGCAGTCGACGAACTGACCCTGCGAGCAATCGCCGCACGCTATTGGGATGCCGGTGTCGACGGGCTATATCTGTTCAATTTCTACTCCATGCCCCAGGAGTGGAAGCGCCGCGTGCTCGGCGATCTCGTGGACCGCGATGCTCTTCGCCGCTTGGACAAACGCTACGAGACCGACGACCGCACCCGCTTCGTCCCGACATCGCACCTGCACCTCACGTTCCTCAACGCAATCCCACGCGCTCAGCTACCCGTGGTCCTTCGCAAGACCTCTACCGGAGCGGGCGTGAAGATTGCGATGGACATGCCGGAGAGCTTTCGAAATGCTCACTCAACCCTCGGTCTCCGGTTCGATGGTCTCGCCGAGAACGATACGGTTGAGGTACTTGTCAACGGTCTATCGTTGTCGGATGCTCCAGAGAAGGGCGATGGGTGGACTCACGTCTTCTATGAACCTGGGTGGAACCAGTATCCCTCGGAAACTCAGACCGAGGAGCTTCCGGGAGATACTCTCAACTACGATCTGGCCCCGACGACGCTCCACCGGGGCATGAATACGGTCGAGGTCAAGCTCGTGTCCGAAGATCCCGACAGGGACAGTAACCTCGTACTGAGGCAGATCAAAGTCGAAGTGCGCTACGAGTAGTTCAAAGGGAATCGGCTCTCGGCTCTTCCCATAGGGACACAACCAACGACTTGGAACACCGGTCACATCACGGCCGTACGCCTTCGGCGCAAATCCCTCATGAGGTCTTACGACAGTGGGGAATTGTTCCGGTCAGCTACTTGGGTGGACGACTCAACCACCATTGGCATGTCGATTTCCGGCATATTCAACTTGTGGTTCGCGGGTATTCAGTCGAGGCGTTTCCTCACATTGACTATGAGCTTGATGTCCTGAAGCTTCTGGATGAAGCGGGCTGGCCGGTGCCCGCGGCCGTAGAAGACCCCATTCAAGTTGATGGTCGGACTTGGGGGCTGTTCATGTATCTACCGGGCACCTGCCGCACAACCAATAGTAGCGGGGAACGCAGGGCAAGGGGCCGACTACTCGCAGAGCTGCATCAAGCGGCGGCTTCGCTCGAGAGAATGGGACAACGCTTGGGGTTTGGACTATCGGACGAATTGATCGGCGAACCCGGACTCATCGACTCGATCCGTAAGTACGAGCAGTTCCGGCCTACGGAAGGACACGTCCTAAGGTGGCACATCGAACAAGCTACGCAGGTCTTCAATCGGCTTGACCTGCACAGTGGTGTGACAACCGTCCTGCACGGCGACTTTACCCCTTGGAATCTTCTTTACGATGGTGAAAATCTAACTGGCGTACTCGACTTTGAGGCAACCCATTTGAACTATCGAGTTGCCGACTTCGCCAACTCTTGGCGTGGGTATGAGGATGAAGTCATCGAGGGCTACGAAGAGGTGAGCAGACTGACCGACTTGGACTGGGAGTTGCTGGTACCCGCCTATTGGTCATGGATGTTTATCGGTGTCAAGCAGGCGATCGAGACTGCTTTGGCGAAGAACGCCACCCTTCCCGACTTCGAGTGGCAGATCAGGCACCTCCATCGTAGAGAAGGACTGATGAGCCGCCTCGTCGATCCCTATCCCGATTAGTGAGAACCTGCCAAGAGTCTCAAATCTCGAACGACATCAGCTCGTCGGAGAATACGAGGTCGCCTTCGAAATGCTTCTTGGCGTTTCCGATGCCCTTTTCCATGATCGGGTGCTTCGCCAAGTGTGGTCCCACGTGGGCCAACACCAGCTTCTTCACCCCCGCCTCTTGAGCCATCTTCGCCGATCCCACGTTGCCCATAGCACCATGCTGCTCACCTTGCTCGTGCATGTGCTCCTCCTCATCCCAGCACATCGTGATCAACACGTCGGCGCCCTCGGCCAACTTCGTGACTGACTCGCAGGGCTCCGTGTCGCCGGTGAAGACCACACTGCCCTCGTCGCTGTCAATGCGATAGGCCAGCGAGTCAAGGTACGGCTGCACGTGGACGGCGTCCGCTCCTGTGACCTCCCAGCTTGGCCCTGAGAAGATCTTGCCGGAGGTGATGTCCTTGGCGCTCACCTCCGGGGGCATTCGGGGAGGAGTGCCGCCGCGGTTCACATAGACCAGCTGGCTGGCCGGGTGGTTCACCCGCGCCTTCCAGTCGTGAGCGAACGCGCCCTCATTCTCGTCGAGGATGCGGTGCGTCAGTTGCTCTGTCAGCGTCGGGCCGAAGACCTGCAGTACGTTCTCCTTGCCGATGCTCTGGTCCCACCGGGTCAGCAGGAAGCAGGGATAGTCCACGTCGTGGTCGAAGTGGTGGTGCGTGAAGAAAAGGTAGTCGATGTTCGTCGGCCACAGGCCGGCCTTGACCAGCTTATGCGTGGTAGCTGGGCCGCAATCAACCATGATCTGCTCGCCGCCGATTTCCAGCACATATGAGGTGCCGTAGCGGGCGGGCGTAGGCGTAGGCGTTCCGGCACCGAGGATAGTAAGTCTGGCCATACCTATAGACTCCTTCAGCGGAATTCGGCGAGAGTGTAGCACAAGTCGTACAGACGAACGACTACAATGTTCGCCATCACCAAGGTGAAACAACGTCGTGAGCACACAGACCAAGGCATACATATTCGCGGGGATCGCGGTGCTGATGTGGTCGACCGTGGCGTCGGCCTTCAAAGTGTCGCTGCGCTACGTCGAAGTGCCGCATATGCTGCTGTATGCCACGCTCGTTTCAACGCTCGTGTTCATCGTCGTCGCGGCGTGGCAGCGCAAGCTGGGGCAGGCGCTCTCGTGTACGCCGAAGGAGTACCTGCAGTCGGCAGCGCTCGGTTTCCTCAACCCGTTCTTGTACTACCTCGTGCTGTTTGAGGCCTACGACCGCCTCCCTGCCCAGGAGGCGCAGCCCCTGAACTACACGTGGCCTGTTGTGGTGGTCATCCTATCGGTGCCGCTGCTCAAGCAACCTATCGGCCGGGTATCACTGGCAGCGATCCTTGTCAGCTTCTTTGGCGTGCTCATGATCTCGACAAGGGGAGACCTGCTGGGCTTTAGTTTCAGCGATCCGCTCGGCACAGGACTTGCTGTGGGCAGCGCATTCATATGGGCGACGTACTGGCTGACCAACGTTCGAGATAAGCGTGACGAGGTCGTCAAACTGCTCCTGAGCTTCTCCTTTGGTCTGGTGTTCGTCACCATCGCGGCGTTCGCGCTCGCTGGGCCGCCTTCCCTGGACTTGCGCGGCATCGGCGGGTCGGCTTACGCGGGAGTCTTCGAGATGGGCATCACCTTCGTACTGTGGATGCGAGCGCTGTCGCTCTCTCGGACGACCGCGCAGGTCAGCAACCTCGTCTTTCTCTCGCCGTTCGTCTCGCTCGCGCTCATCGCCGTCATTGTCGGGGAGACTATCCTGCTGTCATCAGTGATCGGACTGGTGTTCATCATCAGTGGTATCGTCATTCGCCGATTCGACCGGAAAGTGCCACAGTCGACCTGAAGTGGTACTATCCGCCCCAAGACAACGCATGGAGGACTTACCGACTATGGAACTGGGCTACTTCACGATGCCGCTGCACCCGCCCGGCTCTAACCTCACTCAGACGCTGGAAGACGACCTGCAGCAGATGATTACTCTCGACAGGCTGGGTTATCGGGAGGCGTGGATCGGCGAGCACTTCACCGCCCAGTGGGAGAACATACCCGCACCCGACCTCTTCATCGCGCAGGCTCTCGGCCTGACCGACAACATCATTTTCGGTACCGGCGTCTCGTGCCTGCCGAACCACAACCCCTTCATGCTGGCCCATCGTATCGCGCAGCTCGACCACATGGCCAAGGGACGCTTTCACTGGGGAGTCGGATCAGGGGGCTTCGTGGGGGACTTCGAGGTGTTCGGCTTCGATCCGAGTAAAGGAGAACACCTCGCCATGTCGCGTGACTCCCTGGAGCTTGTTCTGCAGCTCTGGCAGGACCCCAAGCCGGGCAGGTACAAGAGCGAGTATTGGGACTTCAACGTACCGGAGACTATCGGCGAGATCGGACTCGACCTTCATGTGCGACCGTACCAGTTGCCGCACCCTCCCATCGGCGTCGCGGGAGTGTCCCCCAACTCGGGGACGCTTGTGGTCGCGGGCGAGCGAGGCTTTATTCCCATGAGCATCAACATCGTGCCTCCGTCCGTGATCGGCACCCACTGGGAGGCCGTCGAGAGAGGCGCCGAAAAGTCGGGGCGTGTGCCTGACCGATCCACATGGCGCGTCGCCCGGGAGGTCTACGTCGCAGAGACGACGGAGCAGGCGCGGCGGGAAGTCATGGAGGGAACGTTGGCCCGCGACTTCGGGCAGTACTTCATGAAGATGCTGCCGTACACCAAGCGGACCGATCTGCTAAAGAACGATCCCGATATGCCTGACTCCGACGTCACCCTTGAATACGTCCTCGATAACATCTTCATCGTCGGCAGCCCGGACCACGTGACGGAACGGTTGGAGGAGCTGCATCACAACGTCGGTGGCTTTGGCATCCTCCTCACAATGGGACACGAGTGGGAGCCGCGAGAGCAGTGGGAGCGCTCCATCACCCTCCTGAAGAACGAGGTGATCCCTCGCCTACCGTGATGTCCGGTACCCCCCAAATTTACCTGACATTTCCGGACATTTCCGGACTTTGCTATCGGAGCAAGCTGTATTTCCGAATGGTGTAATGGCCCCATTATTCTATGTTGGTGATCCAAGAGCTGTCCTAGTCGTCATGGTCCAACACAACGGCCCTCTCGGCGTAGTACATGCAGGGTTCTCGACCAAAATCGGAGCGTGGAGTCATACCGGTCCAGCAAACGATGGACATCACCCATCGCTGCCATGCCACATTCTGTCGGCCTCCAACCGGCTTGTGCTACTATTGTGGCCACCGCATCAATAGGCTTCGGTGGGGCGCGAATTCAGAACCAGCAAGCCTAGCCGAACTCTTCCAACTCGCCGCCGCTGAGATTAGTGTTCAAACCACGGCGGCCTTGGCGCTTGCGTTTAATTCCCTTGGAGTAGGGTACTCATGGACATTAGCAGCATCTTTCCCAATGGATTAGACATCAATGACGCGCTGGACCTCCTGGGTCCCGTGGCGACTTACGTACTGGGCATGTCCATCTTTGCGATTTTCGTGTTTAAGTTTTATCGGTTCGTGGCTGCCCGGGACGTAATTGCGCTGGATCTTGCTAAATATGAAGGTATGAGCTTTGGATGGGCGAAGTCTCTCTTCCACTTCGTTGTGTATGTAGTCAAGTATCTTCTTCTATTTCCGGTCTTCGCGTTCTTCTGGTTTGCAATCATTGCGGTGATATTGGCCTTCCTGTCCAAAGAGCAGACATTCTCGGAAACTCTATTGATAGCCCTAGTCACTGTCAGTGCCATCCGTGTTACGGCCTACTACAAGGAAGACCTAGCTCGAGACCTGGCGAAAATCCTGCCATTCGCAGTACTGAGCGCCTTGATTATCAATGCTTCTTTTTCTTCTGTTTCGGATTCCCTTGACCGGCTGAGAATGGCCGGAGATCACGGCGAAACCATTTTCTACTATCTGGTGTTTCTCATAGCCTTGGAGTTTGTGTTGCGGCTCATTGTGGGCGTGGTAAGACCGCTAGCGGGCTTTAGAAACGGGAAACCCAAACCCAGTGACCCAGCCGGCGACTCGGAGCCATCTCAGAGCGGTGCCCTGCAACCTTAGCTGGAATCGAAACAGACACCACCCGCTCGATTTCCCGCAGTCGCACGTCAAACTCTATGTTCAGCTCGACCGAGAATCTGCTTCATATCGCCTGTTATTCCCGCAAAGGACCGTAGCGAGTAGGCACGCGCTCAGCACAGTTATGGGAATCGAAGTCGCACGGCCACTTAGGGCAAACGGTATTCCAGATGAGCGCAGGGAACACGTAGGGATGAACTCTGGCGTAAGGTTCCCTTACGCTGTACGCTGGAATCATGGATCCGGACGAGATCGTCGTAGCAAGACTGAACCAGGGAGCGACCGTCCTCCGTTACGTGGACAGAACGCCGTCGCGCGTTACCCTCGCGCTCGGGCGGAATAAGCAAGCCAAGCTGCCTGCCGACCGCATCATGTACGCGACCGGCATCGTCCCGAGTGACTACGAGGCCTTCCTCGAGTTCCGTGATAGCGCGGAGGCGGCCTCCAAGGAGATCGACCTTTCCGAGGTCTGGGAGGTGACGGTCGACGAGCAGGTCGACATGAGCATCGAGGAGGTCGCCGATCTGTACTTTGAGAATGGCTTCGATGCGTCGGAGATAGTCGCTCTTACTCTGCATCTCGACCGCGGCTCCGACTACTTTGTTTCGCAGGGTGGAAGCCTCGTACCCCGATCCCAGGAGGACCTTGAGACCCTCCGTACCCGGCGCCGTCGGGAGGCGGAGAACGCAGAAGCGGCCAGAACCCTTATGGCTGCGCTAGTTGAGGGAACGCTCCCTGAGCCCATGTCACGACTGCATGAGGGACTACTAGCACACATCAGGGGTTTCGCCATACATGGCGACGACTACACCCGCAGCTATGCGGCTCACTCATTGCTTCGAGAAGCTGCTGAAGGGACGCGCGACCTGCAGCGTTGGGCATTTGACCTTCTTGTGAGCGCGGGCGTATTCGCGGACGACGAACCTCTTGAACTGCACCGCTCCGAGGTCGAGGAAGAGTTCCCACAGGCGGCGTTCGATGAGGCCGACTCGATTCTCCACATCGGCGACGTCGACGACCAAGCCCGGCTGGACCTCACGGGCCTGGTGACCTTCACGATTGACGACGCCGATACACGCGACAGGGACGATGCACTATCGCTGGAGTCGATTGACGGAGGCTACCGTCTGGGCATTCACATAGCCGACGCAGGCTCGCTCGTGCCTCATGGCGGATCGATGGATACCGAGGCCCACAGGCGGATGGCGACCTTATACCTACCCGATCGGTCCATTCCCATGCTGCCCCCGGGGTTCGTGAGGGGAGTCGGTAGCCTTGATCCCGACCAAGTACGACGTGCTGTGAGTCTCCTGATCAATGTCGATGAGTCAGGGGAGGTCTTGGACTATGAGATCAGGCCGTCGCTGATACAGAGCACGGCCGCAATATCCTACGACGAAGCAAACGACGCAATTGCGGACGAGTCACACGCCTGGCATACGACACTTCGCCCGATGAGCGACCTGGCAGTGGCGCTGCTTGAGAGGCGAGAGAGTAAGGGGGCAATCAACGTCAATCGCGAGGAGATGGTCATCAGCGTTGCCTCACCTAACGACATCCGTGTACGCGTCGTGGCCCGCAACACTCCTGCCCGCGATCTCGTTTCCGAGATGATGGTGCTCTGCAACTCGCTGAAGGCCGACTACTGCAAGGTGCATGAGATTCCGGCCTCCTACAGATCTCAGTCCGCGCCGGACGTCTCCGACCTCGATCTGTTTGATGAAGACGGCATCCTTCGGCCGCTGACTCGTTTGCAGCAGTACCGCCTCATGCGGCGGTTCACGCCTGCAGTTATCAGCGTCACACCTACGCCCCACGTCGGACTTGGGGTCGACTCCTATATCCAGGCGACCTCTCCCCTGCGCCGGTACCCTGACCTCGTGATGCAACGGCAGATCAGCCACTACCTTGTCGTTGGAGAGCCTGTCTATTCTGACGATGACATATCGCTAGTGGCAAAGCGCGCAGAGTTGCAGATGCGAGATCTGTCGAGGATCGAAGAATCAAGGCGGCGGTATTGGTTCCTGAAATACCTCAAGCTGACTCGGCTCAATGCCACCGATGGATCCGACCTTTTCAGGGCGTATGTCCTCGAAAACGAGCCCCGTCGCCTTGCATCGCTCGACCTCGACGAGTACCCGTTTCGGGTGAGGGCGGATATGCCTAGCACGATAGAGCCGGGCACAACGGTAACTATCAGGTTGACAGGAGTAGACCTATGGCGGCGTCAGGCGTACTTCCTGCATTTGCCCGACCACCAGCCTGAGGCAGACTAGAGCCCTACGCGGGCATCTGCTGAGCCAACAGGCTTCGCAGCGAGTCCTCGAACTCCTCCCGCTGCCACCGCCTTATCTCAGGGGCCTGAAGTTCGGTCTCCAGGTCATTGGGAAAGGACGCAAGCCTCTGGAGACTCACCATTGGCCAGAGGAGTCCAACCGCAAGGGATAGTCGTTTGGCATGTTCGGAACGCCACGCCTTGAGCTTGTCCAAGCGCTGGCTGGCCCTAGCCCGCTCGGCCCGCGAGAAGCGTCGACCACGAGGTTGTCGGGGTCGAACGAGGGGTTCTTCTGCCCTGCCCAGTTTGATGGCGTCTCGAACTCCTGCTGCTAGCCTGCCCCGTCCGAACATTCCCAGACCTCGCACTTCACGCAGGTCTAAGCCAGGATCCGCCGCGAGTGACACCAACACCGCGTCATGGATCACGCGAAAATGGGGACGCCCCAGCCGGAGCGCGTGTCGCTCCCGAAACCCCATGAGCGCCCTGAGGATGGCGAGCCCGCGCCCGTCGAGGTCGCGCGATCCTTTCACGGAGAAGACCGCCATTTCCGGGTCGGGAGCCTGGTACCGAATCGCCGAGAGGCGGTCGCACTCTTCCTTGACCCAAGAAGTGCGGCCCAGAGTTCGAAGTTCGTCGGCAAGCCTGTCTCTCAGACCGAAAAGGTGCAGCACATCCCCGGCTGCGTACGCGAGAGCCGCGTCGCTGAGGGGACGGATCGACCAATCGGAGCGCTGGATGCTCTTCTCCTTCGGGATGGTGACGTTCAAGAAGTCCTGAAGGGTGGACGCGAGGCCGAGACGCTCACTCCCCACGAAGGCCGCGGCAATGCTCGTGTCGAATAAGTTTCCGACGCGAAAGCCCCAGTCACGGTCGAGGCTTCGGATGTCGTGGTCGCCGGAATGCAGCACTGTCTCGACCGACGGACTCGCCAGGACCTCCCCAAGCGGGCTCATGTCCCCAATGGCGATCGGGTCGACCAGGTACGCACGTCCGGCAGCCCACAGCTGAATGAGGCAGATGCGCTCCGGGTAACGGAAGAACCCGTTCGATTCGAGATCAAATCCGATGCGAAGCTCCCGTGAAATTCGGCGCATGATCCCTGAGAGACTTTCACCGTCGGTGACGACTTCGTAGTCCGTTGTTTCGGAGCGCTTACGCTCGCGTGAGGTTGCTGAGATTTTCCCATCCCGTGAGTTCGTGTTTTTGCTACTCATCGACGGGGGAGTGTACCACAACCATTCTCTGCAATGGAGATGTTCTCCCTGCCGCAAGGGGCCGATTCTTAAGCCACGTGCGGTATAATTCCCAGAGAAGCGGCTTCGGGGTGCTAGGAACGACAACGCAATGACTTGCCGCGCTTTGTAGGGATTGATTTGACCGTATCCCAAAAGGGAGTAGTTCATGCAGTTGCCATCTTGGACGCGGATCGTCGGTTGGGGACTCTTGCCAGTCTTCCTCGCGATAGCAGTCGCCTGCGGAGGCGACGACAGTGGGGAAGAGAGCCAGTTTCGAATCGGTGTGATGGAGTCCGTGACGGGCGCCGGTGAGACCTACGGTAATGTAGCGGTTCGTGCCAAACAGATGGCTGCGGACGAGATCAATGAAGCCGGAGGCATCAACGGGCGTATGCTGGAACTCGTCATCGAAGACTCTAAGTGCAGCGCCCAGGACGCCATCCAAGCCTACAACAAGCTCACCGACGTCAACGGGATGAAGATCATCCTCGGCACGTCGTGCAGCGGAGCGATGCTTGGCGTCGCGCCACACGCCGAGGAGGATGGAGTGGTGCTCTTCTCCGGACTAGCCAGTAATCCCGACATTGCCGATGCGGGCGACTATATTTTCAGGACTCAAATCAGCGACATCGAGGTGGGGATGAGAACAGGAAGCGTTCTCTGGGCCGACGGCATCCGCAACCTGGCCACCATCACCGAAGAGACCGACTATGCCGAAGGAGTCAGGCGTACGTCCGTAGAGCAGTTTGAGAAACTCGGGGGCACCGTAATTGCCGCTGAGCGATACGGCAGTGATGTAACCGATTTCAGGTCTCAACTCACCAAGCTGATCGGGGCGAATCCGGACGCAATTCACTTGGCACCCCAGTCCGAATTTTCGGCCGGCACCATAATCAAGCAGGCCAGAGAGCTGGGATATGAAGGCCCGATTTACGGCGAGACCATCACGGTCGGGACGACCTCTCTTGACATTGCCGGCGATGCGGCGAGCGGCGTCAAGGCCATCACGGCAGCTCCCGATCCCAACAATGAGAAAGCCCAGGAAGTTCTCTCCAACTTCAGGGCGCGATATAACTATGTGACCTTGCCGTGGCATCTCGGGTCGGCCTATGACGATGTCTACATAGCTGCGGAGTGCCTCAAAATGACCGAAGACGATCAGGACGCCGATGGGTTCCGCGACTGTCTCTATGACATCACGTGGAGCGGCGCCATCGGCACCAACTACAGCTTCGACTCCGACGGAGAGGTTGTCGGCCTCTCCAGGGCGGTCGTGGAGGTCCTGCCGCCCGCACTACGAACGGAAGAGAACTACGGGTACAAGGTCCTGAGCGGTGATCAGCCAGAGTAGTAGGGTCGGAGGGTACTTTGGGGGTTTGTCAGACGTGCTCGTCGCCTCGCGCGTAAACATTCGTCACTTCGAACCCGCTGCCAGTACTTGCAAGGTTCAACTTTCGGTGATATAAGGTATTGTGAGCATTGGCAAGGAAAATCGTCCTTACGAAAAGGGGGTATGTCATGCCTACTCTATTTTGGAAAAGATTCGTAGCGATAGGTCTTCTAACGGTTTTGGTCACTACGCTCGCGGCTTGTGGTGGGGACGAAGATGAAGGAGAACCGTTTCGGATTGGCGTAATGGAATCCCTTACCGGGCCAGGCGAGACCTACGGGCAAGTGGCCAACAATGCCAAGCAGTTGGCAGTTGCCGAAATTAATGAGGCGGGAGGGATCAACGGGCGGATGTTGGAGCTTGTTGTAGAGGATTCCAAATGCAGCGCCCAAGATGCCATAACCGCTTTCAAAAAGCTGACTGATGTCGATGGGATAAAGATCATCCTTGGCACGTCTTGCAGTGGGGCGATGCTGGGGGCCGCGCCACTCGCCGAGGATGAGGGCGTGGTGATGTTCTCCGGTCTGGCGACAAACCCCGACATCGCTGAGGCGGGCGACTTTATCTTCCGAACGGCGATGAATGACGCACAGCTAGGCATAGACACGGGCAATGTGCTCTGGTCCGACGGAATCCGCAACCTCGCGACGATCAACGAGTCGACGGACTATGCCGAGGGCGTGAGACGCGCGTCGGTCGCTCAGTTCGAGAAGCGCGGCGGGGAAGTAGTAGCGGCTGAGCAGTACGCCTCGGATACAACCGATTTCAGAAGCCAGCTGACCAAGCTGCTGAACGCAAACCCTGACGCCATTCACATTGCGGCCCAAGGGGAGTTCAGTGGCGGGACAATAGTCAAGCAGCTCAGGGAACTTGGCTACAACGGCCCCATCTACTCGGAGGTCGTCCCGATTGGGTCGGAGGCCCTCGAGATCGCCGGTGATGCGGCAACCGGGCTGAAGGCTATTACGGCGGATCTCGATCCGGCCAACAATAGGGCGCAAGAGGTCCTGGGCAGCTACAGGGACCGCTACGGCCAGGTTACGCTGCCGTGGTATCTCGGCTCCGCCTACGACGATGTGTACATCACTGCAGAGTGTCTCAAGAGGACGGACGATGACCAGGATGCGGAGGGGTTCAGGGACTGTCTGTACGACATCACTTGGAGCGGCGCAATCGGGACCAATTACAGCTTTGACGACAGGGGCGAGGTCGTAGGTCTTTCCAATGTTGTGGTGGAGGTACTCCCGACGTCCGACAGGACTGAAGACAATAACGGGTATAAGGTCTTGGGAGGCGCTCCTACCGAGTAGGTTCTAGCCATTGACTTTGAATCCCGTTAGCATAGCGCCGGACTGAGCACGGTTTCAGCGGCAGCGTCTACGAAATCAACAGGTCTCCTGGGCCGTCGAGCAGAGGCGGCGCAGGAGACTGTGTAGAGGCCCCAAACGTCAATGAGTCTTGAAAAGCTGAAGTTCACGTGGGCGACTCAGTTGTTCGCGCCCGGTGATCGTCAGAGCAGGCTCTTGGCGACGGTGCTAGCTGCGGCCGTGGCCGCATACCTCATCTGGAAGATCACCCAGTCCCCCGACCAAGCTGTTCAGTTCGCCTACAACGGCCTCTCAGTCGGCGCCGTGTACGCGCTCTTGGCGATGGGATTCACGATCGTTTACAGCACCGTTTGGTTCTTTGATTTGTACTACGGTGCGGCAGCCGCCATCGGAGCATACGGCGTCTTCTATCTCAGATCTCAAGATGCCTTCGGCGGCCAGTCCTACGTCAACCCGTACGTGAATATCCTTCTCGCCGTTGTGACCGCCGGGGTAGTAGCTTGGGTCCTCTACGAGGCTTTCTTTCATCGGTTCAAGCCGCGTTTCGGTTCCCGGGTGCTGTACGTTGTGGGAGGTCTCATTGCCGCTAGCGCGGGCGCATACATGGGAATCGTCCTGAATTTTACGGACTCCACCAACACTATCCTGAGCCCCGGCATAGGCGTCGCCGTAGCGCTGAGTGCGGGATGGGCTGTCCACAGGGGCGTTCGCAGTGTACTGCCGTCAATGAGCGCCAACCCTATCCTGGTCGCCGCAGGGATCGTGGGAGCGGCTATTGGAGGGTATTGCGGATACCTCGTGGCCGAGACTCCCGGTGCGAATCTCTATCTGAGTTGGGGAGTATCGTGTCTCATGGCAGGCATCGTCGCCGTTGCCTTTTACCGAGGACTCTACGTATACATGCGCGAGCGATCGAGATCGCCCCTCATAATGCTGGTCGCGACTTTGGGGATTCTCTTGGCGATCACTGCCGCAACCTCCATCGTCTTCGAGAGCAATCCGCGGCCTCTACCCGCAGCTTTCGGCAGTGCGCCTTGGAAGATCCTCGGGGGAAACATCAAGGGCTTCAACGTCTTCGCCATCGGTGTTTCCATCGCCGGGTTCGCATTTCTTCTGTATCTCCTCAAACGGACGGCATTTGGAAAAGCCGTGCGGGCCATCGGCGACGACGAAGAGGTGTCGAAGGTGGTGGGCATAAACACCACGGTCATCATTGCTACAGTATTCTTCATCGGGGCGATCTTTGCGGCGGGCGCCGGTGTGTTGAGCGGACACGACACGGCTATACAGCCCAGGATGGGACTCCTCCTCTTGCTGAAGGGGTGGATAGCCTCAGTGGTCGGGGGAATTGGGAATCTCTATGGAGCAATCGTCGGTGGGTTCGCCCTCGGCATGATTGAGCAGTTCGGAATTTGGGACCTTGCCGGAGAGTGGAAAGACGTGATCTCCTTCATCGTACTCATTCTATTTTTATCGTTTTGGCCCAATGGCCTCCTCCCTAGGAAGTAGACCCATGCAGATTAATGTAACCGCATTGGTCGATACGTTGAGGCTTGCAAGATCACCCCGCGAGTTCATGCGTTACGCCAGGGGCAACATCGAGCTTTGGGCAAACCTCATTATTATCAGCTGTGCAATCGCTTTTATTGTCGGAAAGGGCGTGGGGTTTGCCATTTCCATTGGTACAGTGTTCGCTATCTGGGCGATCCTTGCGGTAAGTCTGAACCTGGTAGTTGGTTACGCCGGGCTCCTTTCGGTGGGACACGTAGGGTTCTTCGGAATCGGTGCATACACCGTCGCCATACTCACATCGGACGCGGCATACGAACAGTTGCGCACGGAGGCCATTCCCACCTTCGGCTGGCCCTTCTTCGCCGCCCTCCCCCTGGCGGTGATCATCGCGGGTGTAGTCGCCATCGCAGTGGGCATCGTGTTCAACCGGTTCAGGGACGATATCTACGTCCTTGTCTCCTTCGGGTTTGCCATTATTTCTTTCAATCTCTTTTTAAACCTCAGAAGCGTTACGAGGGGGGCGTTTGGAATCCACGAAATAGCCCGCCCTGAGATCGGCGGGTGGGTGATCGACGGCGAATTTCAGTTTCTCGCCCTCGTCTTTGCATTCCTGGCACTTGTCGTACTTGTCTCTTGGTTCATAGTTTCCTCCTCCTTCGGACGGGTGCTGACCGCTATAAGAGAGGACGAGCAGGCAACAGAAGTATTCGGGTACCAAGTAACCCACTTCAAGCTGGCGATCTGGGTAATCTCCGCCATGATGGCCGGCCTTGCCGGAGGGCTGTTCGCGAGTTGGACCACCTTCATCGATCCCAACTCCTTCATCCTCTTGGAATCGATGCTACTGGTGTCCATAGTCATCCTGGGCGGACTGGCTACGATCTGGGGTTCCATCCTGGGGGCAATAGTATTCGTTCTGCTGGAAGAAGGAATGCGCTTCATTGGGTTCCTACCGGCGGAGTACGTAGGTCAGGCCCGCCAAGTTGTCCTGGGAATTCTCCTGGTCTTGCTCATGCTATTCAGGCCACAAGGTCTCGTAGGGAGGTTCAAGCTGTGACCACTGTGCACGTCGACAATATCGACCTCGACGCCCTCTTCGCCCTCAGAACCAAGGAGGTCTCAAAGCACTTCGGCGCGGTCAAGGCCGTCGACGAGCTCAGCATCTCCATCTTTCGGGAATGGATAACGTGCATCGTCGGTCCGAATGGATCGGGAAAGTCGAGCCTTATCAATCTCCTGAGCGGAATTCTCCCCCTTGACAGCGGGTTAGTGATAATCGACGGTGTGGGTCTCCGCGTCGTGAAGGCCCACGAGACTCCGGACCACGGCATCACGAGGACCTTCCAGGAGGTGAGGCTCTTTGACCAGATCAGCGTGTGGGACAACATCATGGTAGCGCTGACCGAAAGGCGGCTCCTACCCTCGTTGTTCGAGCGGGCCAGTCCAGCCCATAAGGAGAAGGCGCAGGGCATTCTGCAAAGCGTCGGCATGTGGGAAAAGAAGGACTCGTTGGCGATGGACCTCTCCTACGGTCAGCGGAAGTTGCTGGAGATCGGACGCGCCATGGCAATGGACGTGAGCATATACCTGTTCGACGAACCCTTTGCCGGCCTCTTCCCCCAGATGTTGGAGAAGGTCAAGGCCCTATTGAAGGACATGAGAGAACGAGGGAACACCATCATCTTCGTATCTCACAACATGGACATCGTTAGAGAGTTGTCGGACCATCTCTTCGTATTGGACAGCGGCACGCTGCTCGCCGTAGGAGAGGTCGATGAAGTGCTAAGCAGACCGGATGTAATCGACGCCTACTTGGGTACCTAGTGTCGATGAGAAATTGGAACGATGCTTCTTGAACTGCTCAACATATCCGTCCGATACGGGGCCGTATCAGCCCTGACCGACGTGTCACTGGGCGTGCAGAAGGGAGAGGTCGTTGCCGTGATGGGTCCCAACGGCGCCGGCAAATCGACCGTCCTGAAGGCCATCATGGGACTCGCGCCCGTCGTCGCCGGAAAGGTGCACTGGCAGAGCCAACCTCTGTCGGCGGCCACACATGAGATTGTGAAGGAGGGCATCTCTTTCGTCCCGCAGGGGAGGCGGGTGTTCACCCACCTGTCAATTGAAGAGAATCTCGAAATGGGTTGCCTCTACCTAAAAGACAAGCAGGAGAAGGCCCGTCGACTGGACTCGGTCCTTGAGCTCTTCCCGGTCCTCTACGAAAAGCGTAGAGACTTCGCCAGCCAGATGTCGGGAGGACAGCAGCAGATGCTGGCGCTCGGAAGAGGGCTAATGTCTGATCCGCAGGTGTTGCTTCTCGATGAGCCCACGCTTGGCCTCGCTCCCAGGGTCGTAAGTGAGGTGTTCGAGAAGGTCGCCCAGATCAGCGAGAGGTTCAGCACCACGATCATGGTCGTTGAGCACAACATCAAGGGAGTGTTGGACATCGTGAACCGGGCCTACGTGCTGGACATGGGCCGAGTGGTGTTCGAGGGCACTCCCGAATCAGTGCGAGAGACCGATATCCTGACCGAGGTGTTCCTGGGTAAAGTCAGCTACGACCAAGAAGAGTCGTAATTACGGCCATCTCGAGCTGATGGCAACCATCGTTCAGCCTCAGCTCTGCCCTTTCGACTGACTGTACGCCCCTCTTCCTTTAGGTTATGTCCGGTCGGTTGGCTAACCAGGGTATGCTCGTCCACTCTATAGCCAGCGCTCATACGTGCTGGAACAGTCCCGCTACTCCCCCATTTTCCTTCTGGATGAGCCTCTTCCGGCCCGCAGCAGTACCAGGTATCCGATAACGCCTGAAATGGCTGAGCCAAGGAGAATACCGATCTTCGCCTCGATGGTGAGCATTTCATGGGTGAATGCGAGCTTCGTAATGAATAAGGACATCGTGAATCCGATTCCACCCAGTAGGGCAACGCCGTAGAACTGAGTCCACGTGACTCCATAGGGCAGTGCTGCGAATCCAATCCGCACGGCGGCCCAAGAGAACAACGTGACGCCAACCTGCTTCCCTATGACCAAGCCGAGAACGATGCCCAAGGTTACAGGGTGGGAAAGCGCGGCCAAGAAGTCGCCTTCGATCTTGACTCCGGCATTAGAAAGGGCAAACAGCGGCATGATGATGAAGGCCACCCAGGGGTGCAGGGCGGTCTCGAACCTCTGTAGAGGAGATTGCAGTTTGTGAGCGGTGTCCTCCACTTCCTTGAGGATAGCTCTCTGTTCGCTCGACGTCTCGTCCTCGTGTCCATACTCTCCTGAGCGTTCAAATACCAAGAGTAGATCACGACTGCGGGCAACAAACCCAGCAGAGTTGACGCGCACGCGGATGGGAATCGTTGCCGCGACCAGTACACCGGCAACGGTCGCGTGCACCCCGGACTTGAGGAATGCCAGCCAAACGATCACTCCGAGCACCGTGTATACCAAGGGATGCCTGATACCCAGGCGCGCTACAACCACGAGCGTGGCCAGGAATATCGCCCCGATTCCCAGGTTGTCCCACGCTATGTCTCCAGTGTAGAAGACGGCGATGACAATTACCGCCCCAATATCGTCGATTATCGCGAAGGCCGCCAAGAAAATCTTCAACGGCAGCGGAGCTCTAGACCGCAATAGGGAAAGTACGCCGAGACTAAAGGCGATGTCTGTGGCCATCGGCACGCCCCAACCCCTGAAGGCCTCGCCGCTCGGGTTGAACAAGACATATATCAGCGCCGGGACAATCATTCCGCCCAGCGCCGCGAATATGGGTAGTGCCGCCCTGCGCACCGAACTCAGTTCACCAACTACAATCGCCCGCTTTATCTCGAGGCCAACGACGAAGAAGAAGACTGCCATGAGACCGTCGTCGATCCAATGATGCAGGGTTTCGTTAATGACCCAGTCTCCGAACCCGATCGAAAGGTGCATATCGAAGAGTTCTACATACGTGTGATACCAAGGGGAGTTAGCCCAGATCAGCGCCACGACCGCTGCCACGAACAGCATAATGCCGCTCGACGCCTCCTCATGCATGAACCTTTGAACAGGCCGCATGAGCTGAGATATCGGTGTTTGAGAGGATCCGTGAAAGGTGTCGGTTAGTCTATCCATACGTTGTGCAGAGCCGTAGCGGCTACGTTAAGAATATATCGCAGCTTATGAGTTAGATGCCAAGAATCGAGCAGGTGATTTATCACTTACTTTTGTGCAGTGCCGAATTTTGTGCGGTGGCATTCATCGGGTAAGGAGGAATATCGCCCCACCCGCCAGAATCACTCCAATGACCCTGGTCAGCTTGACTTCCTCGCCGAGGAAAGCGAGCCCGATGAAGGTCGCGACGAGAACGTACATGGCGAAGATTGGAACGACCACCGAGGTGGGGCCCCGGCTGAGGGCGATGTAGTAACCAATAATGCTGAGGCTCAATGTCAGTCCGGCAAGGAGCGTTAGGAGCATCGGCCGGGACAAGGAAAGGTGGGCGGCTACCTGCTCGCCTCGGTACAGGACCAGACCGACGCCCGCAAGAACGAGTACCGCATTAGTGATGACAATCGCAACTCCCGGCGGAATGTCTCTCAGGGCTAATTTAAGTATTATGGCAGTTACGCCGTAACCCGTCATTGCCACGATTGCCCAGGCGACATAGCTCATGCGCATGATTCCCTTCGAGCGGGTCGCGCCTACCGCGAATTCACCGAGAGTATACCATCGCGGCAACGATTCACGTTTGATGGCAGGAGGCACGAGGTGCGAGTGGTAAGAATGGGCCATCGACGAGAAGGGAGACGAGAGACGGGATCTTACCTGTCGCCCTCCGAGACCCTGCGTTCCAAGAAGCGGCCGATGTAGTCCCGCTCTGCGACGGGCCCGCCAAAGAGGGTGCGGCGAATCTGCTGGTAGAGAAAGTACCCGAAGAGGGCGAGTCCGGTCCCGGCGGGAAGAATGGCCAACAGCAGTATCAAGGCGATTAGGCTTCCGTCCAATGTCCCGCTGAACAGGACTAGGCGAACGAGTCGAACAGCAGTAATGGCCACGATTGGAGCCATCACAATGACCACCAGCATCCCAGCGGCATAGAGGGCGATCGATATCGGCTTTGACATTTGGGAACCTATGTTTCGGTAGGAAGAGCTATTTGAGCACGGCCATCAGGGCGGCTTCCAGTTCTTCTTCAGTCGCGAACGCCTCGAACTTGGCTGCCACCTTGCCCTCGGCATCCATGACAAACGTCCAAGGCTCCGTGGGCAGTTCCCAGTCGATCATTGCCTGCGAGAGGGGCGCGCTCTGCAGATCGCCCTCGATTTCTGCCGGCTTGTCGTAGACCTCGACGTGGATGAAGTTGACGTCCCTGTAGTAGAAGTCCTTGAGATCCTTGATAACCTCGAGCTGAGGGCCGCATGTCGCGGTGCGGCAGAAGGCGGGCGTGGAGAAGGCGACAACAAGGGGCTTCCCCGTTTCCAGGGCCTCGGCCACGGTGAGGGCGTACAGGTCCTCATCCGGGTCGGGGTCGGAGGTGATGACCTTCAGGTCGGAGAAGTCATCCGCAAGTTTAGTGAGGCTTGCCGGCGGTCGTTCTCCAATGCCGGGCGTATCGCTCGCGGTCTTGATCTTTAGCCCTGCAGACGTCGTGGCGTTCGATCCCAAATGGTCGACAAACTGTGCGACGACGCCCCAGTCTCCCTTCCGGTCGAAGTCGAAGTTGGCCGTGTATAACCCCGTTTGCCCAATGGGCCAGTCGCGCCAAACGGCGCGGGCCGTCTGGATCGGTCCCTCCTGCTGACCAGCACCAAGATAGAACGTGGAGATGAGGACGTCGGCATCGCGGATAGGACCGGACTCTACGTCGACGAGTCCGAATGCAAGGCGATTTCGGCCCACTCCTAGATCGGTCGATGCCAGGGTGATGCGCACAGAGGACGTTTCGGTTGAAGTCTCACCGGAGTCCTGAGCTTGACGGGGTGTTTGGGTGGGACGTTCGATAACCACATCCGTGTCACAAGCCGCGATCGACAGTGCAACGATTAACGCGACAATGCTGCTGAGCCAGAGATCCGATATCCCATGCCCTCGAGGAAAGACGTGCTGCATGCGCATGCTCTTACTGGTCGCCTAGTCCCTCTCGCTCCAGATGCGCCGCATGGATGAACTCAACAATCTCGGCAGTAGAAGTGCCGGGGCCAAAGACCCCTCCCACACCCATGTCCTGGAGTGCCTCCCTGTCCTCTTCCGGGATGATTCCCCCGGCCACTACGATCACTTCCTCCATCTCGTTGATCTTCAACCTTTCGAAGATGAGGGGGAAGAGGTCCATATGCGCCCCTGAAAGAATGCTCAGGGCGACAACGTCCACGTCCTCCTCCAAGGCGGTGTCGGCGATCATTTCCGGGGTCTGACGGATGCCGGTGTATTTGACATCCATGCCCGCGTCTCTCAGCGCCCGAGCTATGATCTTCGCTCCACGGTCGTGGCCGTCCAGTCCGGGTTTGGCCACTAATACCTTGATTGCCCTGCTCACCATAGTCGACCGCTACCTCCTGGCGTCGTCCTGATCGACCAACTCGATCAGGACGCCTCTCGTAGACTTTGGGTGCAGGAAGCCTATCGTGCCCGACAGACCTTCACGCGGCTCACGGTCAATGACGGTAACGCCCTGCTCGTCGAGACGTTGCAGTGTACCTGCAAGGTCCTCAACCTCGAAGCAGATGTGATGAACGCCCTCGCCACGACGGTCAATGAACTTTGCCACGCCGCCGTCGGGGTCGGTGGGCTCGATGAATTCCAGCTGAGAACCGCCCACTCGAATCAATGTCGCCCGAACGGCCTGGTCCTCGATGTCGACGACCTCGCTGTCAGTCGCTCCAAATACGTCGCGGTAGAACCGAATCGTATCGTCGATGTCCTTCACCGCGATGCAGACATGATTGATATCCCTCGCCGTGCAAATGCTCATTCCGTACTCCGAAGTGTGCTCTGGGGAGGTCGAGACTGGGCGCCGCCCCGCGCATCAAGTATACCCGATTCGCCCAGGCGACCCTCAGATTTGCGACAGATCAGTGATTTGATATTCTGTATACTTGATACGCCTTGACTCAACTATTATTCCACATATATAGTTAACTAGACTCACACACAAAGTGACTGTCGATCAATCCCGTCAAATAAATTTGGACTCCTCACACTCTGGGGGGCGTTAGGACATCAGGGTTAGAGAAAACACACGGTAGGTGATCAACATGGTACTAAAGCCGGACGATTTCACGGAGCAGGCACAGGAGATTCTTGGGAAGTCTCAAGAGGTGGTGCGTCGCTATCGCCACAGCCAGTGGGACGTAGAGCACGTCCTGATGGCGATTCTCGAACAGCAGGAGGGAGCGGCGGGGCAGCTCTTGTCTGAGCTTGGTGTGAACATCGAGGAAATGCACGAGCGACTAGACCAGGCGATGGAGATGAGCCCCAAGCTGGAGTTCGAGTCGAACCAGATATTCATGACGCCGCGTGCCCGCGACATGCTCGCAGCCGCAACGGAGGAGTCCAAGCGCCTCAACGACGAATTCATCAGTTCCGAGCACCTGTTGATTGTGATCGCGAAGGATGACAAGGGCGCGTCCGCTCCTCTGCTGAAGGAGTTTCAGGTCGATGTCGAGAGAATATACAAGGCATTGCAGCAGGTGCGGGGCAGCCGCCGGGTGAGTGACCAGAAGGCCGAGAGCCGGTACAAGTCGCTGGAGAGGTTCAGCGTGGACCTGACCGATCTGGCTCGACACGGGAAGCTCGACCCGGTAATTGGACGGGACAACGAGATCCGGCGAGTGATGCAGACGCTCATCAGGCGGACGAAGAACAACCCTGTTCTCATCGGCGGTGCGGGCGTAGGCAAGACGGCCATCGCCGAGGGACTTGCCCTGGCCATCGTAGCGGGCGACGTGCCCGAAGAGCTGGAGGGCCGCAGCGTACTTGCGCTTGATATTGGGGGCATGGTGGCAGGGAGCAAGTTCCGGGGTGAGTTCGAGGAGCGGCTCAAGGGAGTGATGGACGAGATTCGCGAGGCGCAAGGCGAGGTCGTCCTGTTCATCGACGAACTGCACACCGTCGTCGGAGCGGGGGCGGCTGAGGGAGCCATCGATGCGAGCAACATGATGAAGCCCGCTCTCGCGAGGGGCGAGCTACAGACCATAGGCGCGACGACCGAGCCGGAGTACCGCAAGTACATTGAGAAGGACGCCGCCCTCGAACGTCGCTTCCAGCCGATACTGGTGGAGGAGCCCGATGAGGAGGTGGCCATTGAGATGATCCGTGGGCTCCGCCCGAAATACGAGAGCCACCACAAGGTATCGTTCACGGACGAGGCCGTCGAAGCAGCGGTCAAGCTGAGCCGCCGGTACATCACCGACCGGCTGCTGCCCGACAAGGCAGTCGATCTCATCGACGAGGCAGCGAGCAAATTGCGCATCGACGCGCAGGGTCTACCAAGGGGTCTCAAGACCAAAGACAGCCGTATTCGCGAACTGCTCAACGAGGAGGAAGCGCTTTCAGATCGAGGGGAGTTCGAGACCGCCATGGAGATCAAGGCTGAGCGGATGCGGCTACAGGAGGAGTTCGAAGCCGAACGGGCGGCTATCGACATTCCAGTCGAACGCGACATGACGGTTACCTCTGAGCAGATCGGGAGCCTGATCGCAAGCTGGACGGGGATTCCCGTAGACCGCCTTCTAGAGAGCGAGGCGGAGAAGCTGCTCCACATGGAGGAGCGGCTTCACGAGCGTGTGCGCGGCCAGGACTCGGCCGTGTCGGCGGTCTCCGACGCCGTTCGCCGCGCGAGGTCGGGACTGAAGGACCCGAAGCGCCCCATCGGCAGCTTCATCTTTCTCGGGCCGACAGGGGTGGGCAAGACCGAGCTGGCACGTGCCCTCGCCGAGTACCTGTTCGACGACGAGCAGAATATGGTCAGGGTCGATATGTCCGAGTACTCCGAGCGGCACTCAGTGTCACGTCTCGTCGGCGCTCCTCCGGGATACGTCGGCTTCGACGAGGGCGGTCAGCTGACCGAGGCCGTTCGGAGGCGGCCGTTCAAGGTGGTGTTGTTCGATGAGATAGAGAAGGCTCACCCGGAGGTGTTCAACATCATGCTCCAGATCCTGGAGGACGGGCGTCTGACCGACGGACACGGTCGCACGGTGGACTTCACCAATACGGTGCTCGTCATGACGAGCAACCTGGGCACTGGAGACTCCGAAGGTCCGGCACTGGGATTTCTGTCGGGTGTCGGAAGTAGTGCGGAGAACCGGAACGCCGACGTTGAGGACGCGCTCAAGAGGGCTTTCAGGCCGGAGTTCCTGAACCGCATCGACGAGATCATCATCTTCGACCGGCTGTCGATGGAGCAGATCAAAGAGATCGTCGACATTCAGGTCGGGGAGGTCATGGAGCGGATGGCGGAGCATGGGATAACCATGGGGCTCACGGACGCGGCGAGGGAGTGGCTCGCCGAGGAAGGATTCGACGAGAAATTCGGGGCTCGCCCGATCCGAAGGGCCGTACAGCGCCACGTCGAGAACGCTCTGTCCAAGCGCATCCTGTCGCGGGAGTTGACCGACGGCGATCACGTGACCGTCGACGCCAGCGAGGATGGGCTGCTGTTTCAGACGGCTGTGACGGTGGAGTCTGTCCTGGTCTGACGAGCTGGGACACGCCCGTACCCAGTGTCTCTCTTCGACTCCGTCTGGTAGGGGCAGATTTGAAACCATCTGCTCCAACTAATTCACTTTCGGGGTATTTGCGGGACGTTTGAAGCATTTGCGGTTAGCGTATCTAGGGGTGCGTGTGAGCACAAGTTCAGGTGGTGCAGGCAGTATTGTCTCGTCGGGTATGTTTGGGGTGTGAATGCGGGTTCTGCGGGAAGGTCGAATGAAGCCTAGATCACGCCCTCGCTCCACGAATATCTTCACGGGATCCCTGCCTTCATAGGCATACTGTGGCGCATACTCAACCAACAGGCTGATGGACACCTCGAACGGGTCCACCCCGGCTCTGTGAGCTATCTCAAGCCTCAGCGACTGCAGGATTTGCGAGATAATCAACGTCGCCCATATCTGCTGGTAAATCACCACATGCTTGGAAGACCACAGAAGGCGCAGCTTCAGATGTTGCTTGATCAGCTTGAACGCCATCTCGATGTCCCACCTGCGAGCGTAGACCTCGGCCATCGATGAGATCGGGAACGTATGTGGCTCAAGAACGTTGGTGATGTAGCGTCGCATGGTACTGCCCTGTCTGAAGGTCACCAGCCGAACGGCGTATTTGGCCCGATCAGCGCGGTAGGCTCCCAGCCACACAATGCCGTCAAACACCTCGCCCCTCTGATAGAAGGTGTGTACGACCTTGTAGCTGGTCTTTGCTCTCAATCTGCTCAGCCAATAGACATCCCTTTCTGTGAGCCAGTCAAACCAGGCGAAGCCGAAGTAACCAAGGTCTGCCAACACCAGTGTTCCGG
Source organism: Dehalococcoidia bacterium (assembly GCA_963662435.1). Classification (GTDB taxonomy): domain Bacteria; phylum Chloroflexota; class Dehalococcoidia; order Lucifugimonadales; family VXLM01; genus VXLM01. The sequence goes on from OY759598.1 coordinate 2,368,441, forward strand.
CTGGCAGGTCTTGTGCCAACTCCCGTGCCGACACCTTCTCGTTCTGTTGGGGATTCGGATGAAGCTTGACGGTCCGCCACTGCTGTCGTCTCACGTCGAACACGCCTGCCAGCTTGCCAGGCAGCAGACGAGTGTCGCCTTTGGGGATTCTTCTCAGAGGAGGAAGCCTTCTCGACATGGCGTCCAGGGTACTTTCGTCTATGGAGACCACCTGCTTGGCGAACGGCGCCAGTTGCTCAGATGCCAAACCCTGTAATCGTTCTGTCAATACGCTGCTGATGTGCTTGAAGAGTCTCTCGAACGGCTCAGGTCCCGCGTCGTGGAGCCGTTTGTAGACCGCTTGGTCGGTAACGGGAAATCGGGGGAAGAACCACAGTCCGTGCTCGGAGATAAGACGCCATACGGCCAGTTGGCTTTCAAAGCCTCTCAAGACACAGACCAGCAGTCCGGCCCACAGAGCCATGGCAGGCAGAATGCGGGGCCTGCCAGGGCCCTTGTCGTTGTGATCTGGCTCCATGTCCTCCAAACACTGCTGGAGAAACTCCTCTATATTCCCGACCGTGTCTGGGTCGTCGTCGGTCTTGGTCGACATTACGAAGCTCCTCCTGGCGAGTAGTCATATCCTTTTACTACTCAGAGGAGTACTATCCAAAGGCAAAAACGGTAATTAGTTGGAGCAATTGATTTGAAACCTGCCCCTACGACATCGGCCCGGCAGCATCAGTGTGATCTCATACTCCAGCGGGCGGCGTGTACAAGTTGCTACGAAGGGAACTTGATGATGCCACGGCCTTCGCCGCCACTCACGAGGTCGTGGAAGCCCTCGTTAATCTGGTCGAGCGAGTAACTTCTCGTAATGAGGCTATCGACATCGAGCGTGCCCTTCAGGTAGGCGTCGACTATCTTGCGGAAGGACTCGTGGGGGCTGGTGGAACCGTAGTAGCTGCCCATGACGGTCTTCTGTGCGCGGACCATGTCGGACATGTTGATGGGCGCGTCCTCGCCGATAGCCCCGAGTCCGATGAGAACGGCAGTACCGGTTGGCCGTACGCTATTGAAGGCGGCAGAGATTACCTCAGCCTTACCGATGCTGTCTATGGCCATGTCGACCCCGCCGCCGGTCATCTCCTTGATCGTCTCGGCGACATCGTCCACGTCACGAATGTTGACGGTGTCGGTCGCGCCGAACCTATAGGTGAATTCCAGCTTGTGGTCGAGGACATCGACGGCGATGATCCTGCTTGCGTTCATGAGCTTGGCGCCCTGAATAACGTTGAGACCCACTCCGCCGCAGCCGAATACGGCTACGCTCATTCCGACCTTCGCGTTCGGATTGTTGATGACGCCGCCGACGCCGGTGGTGACTGAGCAGCCGATGAGGGCCGCCACCTCGATGGGAACCTCATCGGGAATGGGCTGGCAGGCCTGCTGGGGGCAGATGATAGTCTCTGAGAACACGCCCACCTTGCCGAGCTGGTAGACATCGTTTCCGTTGTCGTGCAGGCGGGCGGTACCGTCGTACTGTCGCGGGCCGAGCTCGACGTGAGTTTCGCAGACGTTTGGAAATCCGTCGGCGCAGTTGCGACACATGCCGCACGGCGAAACGAAAGAAATAATACAACGGTCACCGGGCTTGACTCGCGTCACTCCCTCGCCGACCTCGATGACCGTACCGGCCCCCTCGTGCCCCAGCACTGCGGGAAGATCTATTCTTGAGGTCCCCTGCATCAAGTGATGATCGCTCAGGCAGATGCCGGCCGCGCCCATCTTGAGGCGCACCTCTCCAGCCTTGGGCGGGTCCTGCCGCAGTTCCTTTATCTGGAGCGGCGTCTTCGTCTCATAGAGTACGGCTGCCTTTACCATCAGTCTCCTCCCACTCGAGTCTCTCGTATAGGGTAATGGCTCGTCGCTGCGCGGTCAAAGGTGCGGTAGCAGAGCCGGGCGGGGTCTGGTACATTTTGCCGAAGGGAGGGTGAACCGCGTCCTGGTATTGTCAGGCCGAGTTGCCCATGAATTAGCGCAGACTGAAGTCGTGTGAGGAGTGAGCATGATTGCCATCTTTGTGACCATCAAGGTGAAACCGGGAATGATGGAGGAGTTCGTCGAGGCCAGCCTGGGAGACGCCCGGGGATCGGTCGGCGACGAGCCAGGCTGTTTCAGGTTCGACGTGCTGCAGGCCAGGGAGGACCCCAATATGGCCTACCTGTACGAGATCTACGAGGACGACGCGGCACGGGAGACGCACCGCACGATGCCGCACTACCTCAAGTGGCGGGAAGCCGTCGCGGACATGATCGAGGGCAGCTACGGGGTCGTGGAGATGACGACGGCGTATCCGCCGGCTTCCGCGCTGCACGCACAGAAACCTCACCTGCTCGACTAGGGTGCCGTGAAGATCGTAACGGCCCAACAGATGCGCGAGATCGAGGACCGCGCCGAGGCGGGCGGCGTCTCCAAGGCGGCGCTCATGGAGAACGCCGGTCTCGCGGCTGCCGAATTTATCAGGGGCCAGGTGAAGAACCTCGTTGGGATGACGGTCGTCGTACTCGTTGGGCCGGGGAACAATGGCGGCGACGGGCTCGTGGCGGCACGGCATCTCGACGCGTGGGGGGCTCGCGTCACGATCTGCCTGTGCCGGGACAACCCCGAACACGGGGGCAAGGTCGATTACCTGCGGGGCAAGCGAGTTACGATCATCCGCCTCGACGGCGATGACGGTCTCGCCCAGCTAAGGGAAGCTCTGCAGCTCGCGCAGATCGTGGTCGACGCAGTACTGGGAACCGGGCGGTCACGGCCCCTGGCGGGGCCGACGGCAGGGGCACTCGAACTGCTCCGTGAGGCCCGGGACACCAACGGAACCCCGCGCCTCGCAGCGCTTGACGTCCCGACCGGCCTGGGCGTGGACACGGGCGCCGTCGATCCCAAGACCGTCGCATCGGACGTGACTCTGACGCTGGGAAACCCGAAGGCAGGGCTCTACCGGTTTCCTGGAGCCGAGTACGCGGGCACAATCGAGGTGCTCGACATTGGGATACCGGGAGGCCTCGACAGTGACATAGGATTCGAGCTGATGAAGGACGAGTGGGCGAGGACCACCCTGCCCGACCGACCGTTGTCCGGACACAAGGGAACATTCGGCAAGGCGCTCATCGTCGGGGGATCGAGGAACTACGTCGGGGCGCCCTATCTGGCAGCGACGGCTGCAGGCAGGGTTGGCGCCGGGCTTGTCACGCTGGCCGTACCTGAAAGCCTGCAGATGGCCGTTGCCGCGAAGGCGGTCGAGCCGACGTATCTGCCGCTGCCGGAAGAGTCGCCGGGGGTGCCAAGCCCGTCCGCAGCAGGGGTGATAGCCGAGCAAGCCAGCGGTTACCAAGCTCTCCTTATCGGACCGGGCATCGGGCAGGCCGACTCGACACGTGAGATGGCAGCAAAGTTGCTTTTCCAGAGCGGACTACGCCCTCCCATCGTAGTGGATGCGGACGGGCTGAATGTCCTGGCCTCGTGGCCCGAATGGTGGAATGACTTCTCGCAGGAGGCCATTCTCACACCTCATCCGGGGGAGATGGCGCGGCTGACAGGCCGATCGACGAAGGACATTCAAACTCACCGTGTCGAGATCGCGGTCGAATCGGCGGTGAAGTGGCGAAAGATCGTGGTGCTCAAGGGGGCGTTCACGGTTGTTGCGTACCCGGATGGGAGCTCGAGGCTCAGTCCCTTCGCCAACCCTGCCATGGCGACGGCTGGAACCGGAGACGTGCTCGCCGGGACTATTGCGGGGCTGCTGGCGCAGGGGATCACGGCGGAGGATGCGGCGGCGTTAGGGGTGTACCTGCACGGCATGGCGGGCGGAAGAGTCAGTGCGGATCTCGGTGACGCCGGGATGCTGGCAAGCGACCTGCTGCCGGAACTGCCGAAGGCGATACGCGACCTCCGTCTCGGTGCCGAGAGTGGAGAAAGGCGGACGAACTGGCACATCTGAGAGGCAGGGAGCGGGCGCGATACGTCGGCGAGATGTTCACCCGGATATCGCGACGCTACGACCGGCTAAACACCATCATGTCGGGCGGCAGACACTATGCCTGGAGGCGAAGAGCCGCAAGCATGGCCGTAGGTGATCTGACCGGGCGGGCCCTTGACGTTGCCACGGGAACGGGGGACTTCACATTCGATCTGCTGGGGCATTCTCAGGTCAGCAACGTCGTGGGGCTCGACTTCACGCGCGCCATGCTCCCGTTCGCCATCGAGAAGGCGAGAGAACGCGGGAACAGCGACCGCATCGAGTTCGTGGCGGGTGATGCCCATACCCTGCCCTTCCCGAACGATACGTTCATATGCGCGACGGTGGGGTTTGGCGTTCGCAACTTCATCGACGTTCCCCAAGCGCTGCGCGAGATGCGGCGGGTGGTGAGGCCGGGTGGACGCGTGGTCATCCTGGAGATAGTCCGTCAAGACGGCATCAATCCGGTCGGCAAACTGTTCCCACTCTATTTTCGAAGGGTCACACCATGGATGGGGGCGCTCTTCGCGGGCGACCGCGAGGCTTACACCTACCTACCCGAGTCGGTGCAGGGGTTCCAGAGCGCGGAAGAGCTGGCCGAACTGATGCACGGGGCGGGGTTGGTGAATGTGCGGTACCAGCGCCTGGCTCTGGGGACGGTCGCGATTCACGTAGGAGAAAAGGCGGGGGAATAGGTGCAGGGTTCTGGGGGCCAGGTTCTTGGTGCTGGATCCTTGGTGCTTGGTTAGAATTTTCTCATTTTTTGGGACATTCCGGGACATTTTGGGACATTGTCCTGTGTGCTCGTCCGGCGGACCGCATCTGCGATTTGAACCGTAGATGTATTGTAGATTATATGTTCGCGTTGGTCAAAAGCAGGAGGGAGCGGTTGGCTTGGAGGGCGTGCAAGGGGCCAGTTGAGATAGTGTCTTGTTCACCCCTTGACAGGCTTTCAAGTAACAGCTTCATTTCAGCGACGATGCACCGGCCATCTTCAGCCTTCGACAGGCTCAGGCCGAACGTACTTTCTCTTGCGTGCGTTCCCCCGATACTGCCACCCCGGCATGGCCGCAAACGCGGGGCGCAACGCTGTTCAGGGTGAACGGGCTCCTTTCTTGGCGGACTCTTGATTGGTGAAGAGTGGTGCGGATTTGAAACCCGCACCTACCGGACTCCCCCCTTCAATTCCGAGGTCTTGGACTACCACGTTATCTTGAGGGCGCGGAGGTGGTGTCCAAAGTGTTCGGCGATGAGGAGGATGTCATCGCCGTAGAATCGGAGGCCGTAGGGAGTGTTCAGGCTAGCCTCTGTGGCGGGGCCGCCGTCTCCGTGTGAGCCGAGGCGTTCGGAGCCTGCGACTGTCTCGACAGTCCCTGCCGGGGTGATCCGGCGCACGAGGTGGTTGTTGGAGTCGGAGAAGTAAACCGTCCTGTCGGTCGAGACGGCAACGCCGGAGGGGCTGTCGATCGTGGCATCGGCAGCGGGGACTCCGTCGGGGGAGAAGTCGCTTTCGCCGGTGCCGACGAGGGTGGTGATGATGCCGTCGGTATCGACCTTTCGGATCGAGTGTGTGGCGCTGTCGGCGAAGTACAGGTTGCCGTCGGCGTCGAAGTCCAGTGCGATGGGGCTGCCGATACGGGCGCGGACTGCCGGGCCGCCGTCGCCGGAGTAACCGGCAATGCCTATGCCCGCGACGGTGGAGATCTGCCATGTGCGGGCGTCGATCCTGCGGATGCGTCCGACCCGATCTCCGACGTAGAGGTTGTCGTCGGAATCGTGGGTTACGGAGAGGGTTTGAACGAAGCAGGCGCCCATGGCGGGGCCGCCGTCGCCGCGGTCGTAGGAGTATGAGGAGCCGGCGATGGTCTGGATGATGCCATCGGCGTCGACACGGCGGATGAACTGGTGCTGCTTTTCAGCGATGACGATGCGTCCTTCTGAGTCGACCGAGACATCGTAGGGGTTTCCGAGCCAGGCCTCGGTGGCGGGTCCGTTGCTTCCACCGACGGCCTTTGCCCCGGTACCGGCAAAGGTGTGGATGAGGCCTGTCTGGGGGTCGATGGAGCGGATACGCTGCCGCCACTCGTCGACGAGGTAGAGGGTGCCGTCGAGGCCGACATCGACGTTCCTGGGGCAGCTCAAGAAGCCTTCGGCAGCCGGCTCGCCGTCGTGGACGTGCGTTCCACCGAGGACGGTAGTGACGATTCCGGTCTCGCCGTCGTACTTTCGGAGGCGGCATGAGGTGTCGCTCCAAAGGACGGTGCCGTCGGGGTCCGCCCAGATTCCGGACTCGCAGGCATTGGAGTGGGTCTCGGGTCCTGGGAGGCCCTCTTCACCGAAGCCGGGGACACCGTTACCAACGAGGGTGGTGACGATCCCGGTCTGTGCGTCGATCTTGCGGACGCGATAGCCGAATTTCTCTCCGACGTAGATATTGTCGTTGGCGTCGATGCAGAGTGCGTCCGGCCAGTTGGTGCTTGCCTCGACGGCAGGGCCGCCATCTCCGTTGGAGGCGACCTCGCCGGTGCCAAGGACGGTGGTGACCACGCCTGTCTCGGCATCGATCCTGCGGATGCGGTGGTTCTGGTTGTCGCTGACGTACAGGTTTCCCCTGGAGTCGAATGCGAGGTGCTCGGGACCCAGAAAGGCGGCTTCCTCCTTGGGGCCACCGTCGCCGGAGTATCCTCCGAGGCTCAAGCCGGAATCCGAGAGCGGAGGAGTGTAGTCGAGGGCTTCGGTGTTGTGCCCGGCATTGCGTCCGGCGAAGGTGTCGATGACACCGGTCCGAGAGTCTACACGGCGTATGTTGTTTGCCCACTCGCTTGCGAGGTAGACATTGCCATCGTCGTCCACGGCGATTCCACAGGTTGTGTCGAACTCGGCTTCGACGGCCGGACCACCGTCACCACTGCGTCCGATTTTGCCTGAGCCGGCGACGGTTGTGATGACTCCGGTGCGGTAGTCGATGCGGCGAGCGGTGTTATTCCAGAGGTCAGTGAAGTAGAGATTTCCGTGTCGGTCGCGATAGAGGTCGTGGGGGCCGTTGACCCGCGCGTCTTTGGCGGGGCCGCCGTCACCACTGTTACCGGGCACGCCGTCGCCCGCGAGAGTGTGGAGAATGCCGTCCGCATCGATTCGCCAGATGCGGTGACCATGATGATCGTTGACGATGATGTCGCCGTCGATCTGCCGGACGACGCCCATTGGCCAGCCGCATTTGGCTTCTCCCGCGGGGACGCCTTCTCTAACGGGCGCGCCGGCAATCGTCGTGATGTGACCCGGCGGGAGTTCGTCGAGGAGCTCGTGCAGCACTCCCTGCGGGCGAGTACGCGTCACCGGGCTACTCCAGCTTGAGGGCGCGGATGCGGTGGCCGTACTGCTCGGAGATGAGGAGGATGTCTTCGCCGTAGAAGGTGAGGCCGAATGGAGTGTTGAGTCCCGTCTCGGCGTAGGGGCCTTCCGAACCGGCGACAGTTTCGATGACGCCACCGGCAGCCACGCGCCGGACGAGGTGGTTGGCTGAGTCAGTAAAGTAGACCGTCCCGTCGGAGGAGACCGCAACGCCCTGCGGGATGTCCAGCTTGGCCTCGGTGGCCGGTGTGTCGTCGGGCGAGAAGCCCTGCTCGCCGGAACCTACTATCGTGGTAATTATGCCGTGGGTGTCCACCCGGCGGATGACGTGGCAGTTGTGATCGACGAAGTACATGTTGCCCGTCGAGTCAAAGGTGACCGAGGATACGCCGTTGACCTGGGCCTCCCTGGCGGGCCCTCCATCGCCGGAGTATCCGGGGATCCCGGTGCCCACGACGGTGTCGATGATGCCTGTCTGCGTGTCGATCCTTCGGATGCGGCCTGCGCCGGTGTCGGCGACGTAGAGGTTGTCGTCGGCATCGTGGGCGACGGAAGAGACATGGACGAGGTTGGCGTTTAGGGCCGGGCCACCGTCGCCCTTGTCCCACTGGAAGGCCGCGCCTGCAACGTTGTGGATTATGCCATCTGAGTCGACCCTGCGCACGTGTCCGTGCCGGGTGTCTGCGATGACGACGGTACCTTGCGAATCGACCGAAACGTCGTTCGGGTTGCCGAGGTAGGCCTCGGTGGCGGGACCGCCGTCCCCGCCGTAGGCGCGCGCCCCGTTTCCGGCGAAGGTGCGGATGATGCCCGTCGAGGGATCGATGGCGCGTATCCGCTGGCTCCAGATGTCGGCGATGTAGATTTGACCGTCGGGTCCGACGGACATGCCGTCAGGGCCGCCAAGGTAGGCGTTGGTGGCAACCTCGCCGTCGTGGTTGGTGATGCCGCCGAGGAGGGTCGTGACGATGCCTGTCTCGCCGTCGATTCGTCGCGTGCGACCGCCGCAGTCGGAGTAGAAGACGGTGCCGTCGGGGTCGGCATAGACGCCGACCTCGACGGAGTTGACCTCGGTCTCGGTGGCCTTTACGCCCTCTCCGCCCATGCCGGGAACACCGGTTCCGGCGATGGTGGTGACTATACCGGTCTCGGCATCGACCCTACGGACGCGGAAGCCGTACTTCTCACCGACGTACAGGTTGCCATGAACGTCGACGCAGATGGCGTCGGGCATGAGCGTTGACGCCTCGGTGGCGGGGCCGCCGTCGCCGTTCGATGCGCGCTGGCCGTTGCCGAGCACGGTCGTGACGATGCCGGTCTTCTTGTCGATCCTGCGGACGCGGTCGTTGGAGTTGTCGCAGACGAAGAGGTCGCCCTCGGGGCCGAAGGCGAGGTGTTCGGGATGGTAGAAGCCCGCGGCCTCCTTCGGTCCGCCGTCGCCGCTGTACCCACCAAGGCTGAGGCCGGGTCCGAAATAGGGCCTGCTGTCGCCAACCTCTGAGGGGTGATGTCGGGCCTCCTGTCCGGCGAATAGCTCGATAATGCCGGTCTCGGCGTCGACGCGGCTGATGTTGTTCGTCCACTCGCTAGAGACGTAGATATCGCCATTCTCAGCGACAGCTACGCCGCAGTGGGTATCCATCTCGGCCTCGGTTGCGGGGCCGCCGTGTCCGCCGCGTCCCTTCTTGCCGGACCCGACGACCGTCTCCACGATTCCGGTCTCGGCGTCGATGCGGCGGTATACGAAGTTCTGGATGTCGTTGATGACGATGTTGCCGTGAACGTCCTGGGCGATGTCGTGCGGGGCGTAGAACTCCGCTTCGAGGGCGGGACCTCCGTCGCCGGAATAGCCGGGGACGCCGGTGCCGGCGAAGCGATGCAGGATGCCGTCGTGGTCGATGCGCCAGACGACGTGCATGTGGTAGTCGTTGATGATGAGCTCACCGGTCTTGTTCCAGCGCAAAATGCCCATGGGCCAGCCTGCGTCCGCCTCATTGGCGGGGATGCCCTCACGGAGACCGACGCCTGCGATGGTGATCATGTCGCCGGGTTGAAGTTCGTTGAATAGCTTAGGTAGATTCATGTGGTTTTCCTTTGTCCCCCTTCCTGAGTCCTTCCCCCAGTGAGGGAAGGATGGGGAGTCTATATCCCGCCGCCTGCGGTGGGGGTTGATAGATTCATCCTTAGGGTCACATGGTCATTACCGCTTTGACTATCTCGTCGGAGCGGTTCTCGTACATGTCGTAGGCGGACTGCACGTCGTCGAACGGGAGGTGGTGGGTTATCAGGTCCGCGGGGTCCCACCATCCTCGTTGACGCAGGCCGACCATGGTCTCGATGTGCCTGGTTACGCTGCCGCTGGCCGACCCGGCGGTGGACAAGAGCTTGACGTTGCGATAGAGGAGGTTACGGGCTTCAATCGGGATGGTCGGGTTGGGGTCTCCGGTGTTCTGGTGTCCGCCGAACATGATGATTGTGCCCTCTGACCGCACGAGCCGGCAGGCGGCGGCCAGGGTGTCGGTGTACCCGGCGGCCTCTACGGAGATGTCGGCGAGGTTGCCGCCCGTGATCTCTTCTACTGCCTCGTCGAGTATTTCCTTTGACGGGTTGATCGTGTGGGTCGCTCCGAGCCTCTTGGAGTGCTCGAGGCGGTAGTCGAAAAGGTCGGCGGCGATGATGCGGCGAGCTCCGGCCCTGGCCGCCATCGCCGTAAAGGACAGGCCGATAGCGCCCTGCCCCATTATCAGGATGGTACTGCCGAGGAGGGTCTCGGCACGTTGGAGGGCGAATAAGACGGTGCCGGAAGGCTGGCACATGAGCCACTCGCCGAGATCGCCTTCGTCCGGCACGGCGATGATGCGTTCGGGGCGTGACTCGTAATACTCGACCAGGCCCTGGTGGGTATCGGGAATGATGATGACCCGCTGTCCCTCGCGCCATTGGTCGGAGCGGCTCTCTACGATGGTGCCAGCAAGCTCGTGGCAGGGGGTTCCGACATCGACGGGGTAGTGCTCTTCGGGAAAGACGGTGCCGTATTCGTAGCGAATGTCGCTACCGCATACGGACCATCGTTCCAGATTGACGAGGCAGTTGCCGTCCTTAACTTCGGGGACATCTGCGTCAACGATTTCGAAATTCTTCGGTCCGACCAAATGCGCGGCCTTCATTTAGGCGTCTCCGTTCCGGCTGAAAAAGTACGCGAGAGTTATACCTGACTGGACGGGTTTCGTAAAGCGGGAGGGGGAATGATTCACCACAAAGAGCACCGAGACCGCAGAGTTTGCGGAAGGATCCGGGTGCCAGGTATTGGGTGCTGGCGTCGGGCGATGCCCACTTTCTGAGTCTCTCCCCCCGAGGGAAAAGTCGAGCCTTTCCGTTAAGGTTGGACATGGAGAGGATTCCTGAATTGACAGTCGGAATTAGCGGCTGGTAGGCTGGCCGGCACCGCAACGACCGGGGAGGCGACCGCCATGAGGATCACGGACGTGAGGGTCGTCTCGAAGGGTCTGGGCAGCAGTGCGCCGGTACTCGTCCAAGTCGATACGGACGAGGGCATCGCGGGGGTCGGCGCCACTTCAGCCACCGCCTCAGTCATCTCTGCACTCATCGAGGACAAGGCCGACGGGCTTCGCAATCTCCTCATTGGTACTGATCCCACAGACCCGAATATGGCGTGGCGACTCATGTTTTCCAGCGGCCAGCGAGGCCGCAGTGGCGAGGGCGGCGTGGCAGTCAACGCGATGGCGGCCATCGACATGGCACTGTGGGACATTGCGGGCAAGGCGGCCGGACTGCCCATCTACAAGCTGCGTGGCGGGGCCGTACAGGACAGGATCATGGTCTACGCGAGCGCGACGGCTTTCGACAGGGGTCTCATGAAGCGCACGGGCGAATGGCGGCATAAGCCCACGGATGACCTAGTTGCAGAGGCGCTGGAGAACAAGTCGCTGGGGTTCAAGGCGATGAAGTTCGGCTGGGGCAACTACTTCAGCGAGAGGGACTACGAGGACATCGGAGCCGTCCGGGATGCCATCGGCCCGGATATGAAGCTGATGCTTGATTTGGGCCCATCCGCCTACCTCGACGGGACGTGGACGGTGAAGGATGCGGTGCAGGTGGCGGAGAGACTGGCTGAGTACGACATCTACTTTCTGGAAGAGGCGCTTCATCCCTACGACGTGGACGGATTCGAGGAGCTCACGCGGCAGGCCCCCATAGGGATCGCGACGGGCGAAAGCCTGACAACGGTGCGGGACTTCCAGGCGTTCATCGAGCGTCGCGCTCTCGACATCGTCCAGCCTGATGCCCAGCAGATGGGGTTGACCCAGTTCGCCCGCGTCGCCGAGCGGGCGGAAGAGGCGGGCGTTCTGTGCATACCTCACGGTCCGTGGTCGGCGTTGCTGGTCGCGGCGCATCTACAGGTACTCTGCACGCTGACCAACTGTCCCATGATCGAGTACCCGGCCCCTGCGGTGGTCCGTGGTTCGGACTTGGAGGTGCTCGTGGAAGCGATGCACGAGAAGATCATCGAGGCTCCCATGGTTGTAGTGGACGGCTATCTGGAACTGCCTGAGGGGTCTGGACTAGGGCTGGGCAACTTCGTGCCTGAGGCGATTGCCGAGCTGGAAGCGCAATGTGGCGGCGAGGTGGAACGATGACCGAGAGAATCCGCAAGGTGGTGGTTACCTGGACGGCGTACCGAGACCGAATACTGGAGCGGGCCGCGGGCGAGGGGCACGGAGATCTCGAATTCCTCATCGCGGCCGATAAGGATGCAATCCTGTCCGGTCTGGAGGACGCCGATGCGGCGTTCATCGCGCCGTGGGACGCGGACATGCTCAGGTCCGGACGGAAGCTTCGCTGGATACACGCGATCGGCGGAGGCGTGAGGCCATACCTGTTCCCGGAGATGGTAGAGAGCGACATCCCGTTCACATGCGGCAAACCGGCGTTTGCCATTCCCGGAGCGGAGTTCGCGCTTGGGGCAATGCTGATGTTTTCCCGTCGCAACCACGTGACGGTGGGCGCGTCGAAACTGACACAGCGCAGTCCCTCGCAGGAGGTGGCGCTGAGACCAGTCGATCTGGCGGGCAAGACCCTGGGCGTGCTGGGAATGGGCGGAATCGGCCAAGCACTGGCACCGAGGGCAGCCGCCTTGGGAATGCGGGTGCTGGGGACGTCCCGCCGGTCGCGGAAAGCGCCGGAAGGGGTCGACCAGATGTATGGCATGGGCGAGGCGGACGACATGGTGGCTGAGTCGGACTTCGTGGCCGTCGCGGTGCCGGACACGCCGGAGACTCAGGGCATCGTATCGGAGGGACTGATCGTCAGGATGAAACGTGGGGCCGTCATAGTAGACTGCTCGGGACGTCCAGGGCTATACGACTACGAAGCGTTGGAGCGGGCACTCAAGGCGAGGACGTTGGGAGGGATCTGCCTCCAGCCCTCAGGGGATGCGCCGGGGATGCCGCCGGACGACGCAGAGTTTTGGAAGCGCGTCAACGTAGTGGTCACCACGTGTCGGGGCACGTCTTCCGAGCAAGTGGATTCTTGTATAGGCCTGTTCTTCGAAAATCTGCGGAGGCTCGAGACGGGTCAGACCCTGTTGGGAGTGGTGGACAAAAGGGCGGGGTACTGAGGGTATACTAAGGGCGACAACATTGAGACTACTGTGCAGGAGGTTGAAATGAAGGTTATCAAGGCTGTAGATCGGGGCGAAGTAGACAACACGCACCGGGACATCTTCGAAGGCGGACAGGTGGTGATGAACCCGTTGGTGGACGAGAATGATTCGGAGAGCTACCGGTTCAACGTGGTGAATTTCAAGGGTGGCGCACGGACCAAGTTCCACACTCATACATGCGACCAGATCCTCTACGCGACGAACGGCAAGGGATTCGTTGGCACGCGTGATGAGGAGGTTGCAATAACCGAGGGTGACACGGCGCTGATCCCGGCGGGAGAGGTGCACCGTCACGGCGCGAACCACGGTGAGGACTTTTCGCATATCTCCCTTCAGACGGCCCACTGCACCACCGAGGTCCTCGAGTAGAAAGTAGACACCATTGCCTAGAGATTTGCCGGAAGCGTTGTTGGAGCGGTACCGGGGTGTGAGTGTGCCCACGGTTTGGAGCGCGCTCGACGAGCTTCACGGGTATCATCAGTCGTTCATGCAGGGCGTGAGCGCTCAGACTCCGGGGGAGATGCTGGTCGCGCGGGCGAGGACTCTAAGGTTCATACCTCCACGTCCTGATATCTTCGACGAGACTCCGGTCGGCGAGGACGCCCCGGAGGCCAGGGCCATGGCCCGGTGCGGTCCCGGAGACGTTCTGGTATGCGACGTGGCAGGCTCACGTTACTCGTCGAGCGGCGGCGAGATGAAGCTGCTTCAGCTAAGCATGAACCGCGCGGAGGGAATCGTGACTGACGGGGCGATCCGTGACCTCACGGGCGTCAGGAAGCTGGGGTTCAAGATATTCGCCGCAGGTGGGACGGTGGCGGCGGGCAAGGCGCCATTCATGTTCTCATTCGAGGAGAACACGGTGGTCCAGTGCGGCGGGATAGCGGTGCGTCCGGGCGACCTGATCGTCGGCAACGACGACGGCGTGGTGTGTGTTCCGAGCCAGTGGGCCGAGGAGGTCATCGACTGGGTAGAGGAGCACGACTACTATGAGGACGTTATCCGCGAGATGGTGTTGAGAGACAACGTTCGCCCGACGACGTACTACAATGCCGCGATGTTCGAGAAGCTGCGGGCTGAGCGGGAGGAAAAGAGCAGCGAATAGTGCGTATCGTGCGTGCGCTCTAGCGACACCCGGCCATTCCTCCATATCACACCGGTTCTAGGAACCTGTTACGGGAACGCGTGACACTCCTTCGCCGGTATGACGGCAAAGTTAAGGCCACATTCGCAACAGAAGCGACGAAGACGAACTCTTCGAAATGATGAGTAAGCAGTCCGACCTGTCATCAAGAGGCAGGTCGGACTGCTTTGTTCCGGCGGTGTGAGTTTGCCGAAAGTCGCCTAGGGAAGACTAGGTGATGTCGACTGTGGCGCCGGCCTCTTCGAGGGCGGTCTTTGCCTCGTCGGCCTCGTCCTTGCTCACGCCCTCCTTGATGTTGGAGGGAGCGCCCTCGACGACTTCCTTGGCCTCCTTGAGGCCGAGGGAGGTGACGCTGCGGACGGCCTTGATGACGTTAATCTTCTGGCTGCCGAAGTCCTTGAGGACGACGGTGAACTCCGTCTTCTCCTCTTCCTCGGCGGCAGGAGCGGCGCCATTGCCGTCACCGGCGACGGGCATGGCGGCCATGGCCATGGGGGCCGCGGCGCTCACGCCGAACGTGTCCTCGAGCTCCTTGACCAGCTCGGCGAGCTCAACGACGTTCATTCCCTTGATTGCTTCCAGTACTTCTTCTTTCGTTGCCATCGGTTCTCTCCTTTTTGTTTGCCTTGGTTGTGTTGTGATTAGTTTTCTATTTGGGTCTGCGGATCGGGCGCGTTGGCTACTCCGAGCCGCCTTCCTTCTGCTCGGCGATGGCCTTCAGGGCCGTGACAAGTCCGACCTGTTGGGAGTTGAGGACGTATGCCAGGTTTCGCAGGGGCGCCTGCAGGGTTCCCACGAGGCCGGCGATCGGCGATTGGAGCTGACCAAGTACCTGGGCCACAAGTACTTCCTTGGGTGGGAGATTTGCGAGGTCGTCCACCTGCTGGGGCGACAGTGCCCTGCCGCTCAGGTATCCGCCGTTGATGGTCATGGTGATCCTGGAGGACGTCAGGTGCTCGGTGAGTACCTTGGCGGCTGCGGCGGGATCATCAAATCCGAAGGCGATGCCGGTGGGTCCGGTGACGATCTCCTTGACCGAGGGTGCGCCTGCTTCGTCCGCGGCGATGTGTGCGAGGGTATTCTTGACGACGCGCAGACGCACGCCCCCTTCTCGCAGGACACGCCGGAGTTCGGTCATGTCGTCCACGGACAAGCCGTTGTTGTTCGTCGCGATGGCGACGGTTGACGTCTCGATCAACTCGCGGATCTGACGTACCTGTTCTTCCTTCTCAGGGGTAGGCACTGCATTCACCTTCCATTCTGTTTGTGCTGTTTTCGGGGGTAGTAGAAAGAAAAATCCCCGAGCCGCAGACTCGGGGCAACAGGCACCGGAACATACCACTGCTCGGTGGCATCGGTCCCGATCGCCAGCAACCTCGGCGGGCCTCGTTGAGTTTACTCCGCCCTGGGGCAGAACCCGCTGTCTACGGCAACAGCTATTCTATTGTACGGTCGTAGTCGTCAGGGCCGCAACGTCCAGCGGGATGCTCGGCCCCATGGTGCTCGTGAGGTATGCGGCGATGATGAACTGGCCCTTGACGCCGCTCGGGCGCGCACGGACCACGTTATCGATCATCGTCAGCAGATTGTCGAGAATCTGGTTCTCTTCAAAGCTAGCCTTGCCGATTGCGAGGTGCATGAGCCCGGTGCGGTCGAGGCGGTACTCAACGCGGCCCTTCTTGGACTCTTCGATAACGCGAGAGAGGTCGTCGGCCTGGACGACGGTGCCGGTCCTGGGATTCGGCATGAGTCCACGGCGACCGAGGTAGCGTCCGAGACGTCCGATCTTGCCCATCATGTCGGGTGTGGCGATGGCGACGTCGAAGTCGACCCATCCACCCTCGACGCGCTGGATGAGGTCGTCGTTGCCGACGAAGTCGGCGCCCGCCTGCTCGGCGATAGCGACGGCCTCACCGTCGGTGAAGACGGTCACGCGAAGGGGTTTGCCGACGCCGTGAGGGAGTACGGTCACTCCCCGGACGATCTGATCGGCGTGGCGGGGATCGGCGCCGGTGCGAATGTGCAGTTCGATGGTCTCATCGAACTTGGCTGTCGCGGTCTTCTTGACCAGTTCCGCCGCTTCGGCCGGCGAGTAGAGCCTTCCCGGCTCGACGAGTTCGCTTGCGGTTGTGTATCGCTTGGTTGCTGTTGTCACGATTGCTTACCTTTAGCTCGACGTATGTCGCTTTTATCGCTGAACCTGAATACCAATGCTGCGAGCGGTGCCTTCGATGATCTTCATGGCACCCTCGATGTCGGCAGCGTTGAGGTCCTGCATCTTTGTCTGGGCGATCTCTCGGACCTGGTCGGAGGTTACCGTCCCGACCTTTTCCGCCAGGGGGTTGCCGCTGCCCTTTTCAAGCCTGGCAGCCTGAAGTAGCAAGGAGGCAGCGGGCGGAGACTTCAAAACAAATGAGAACGACCTATCCTCGAACACCGTCAACTCGACGGGCACGATGGAGCCCATCTGCTGGGCGGTGCGGGCGTTGTACTCCTTGACGAACGCCATGATGTTCAGGCCGTGCTGACCCAGCGCCGGACCGACGGGCGGTGCGGGCGTGGCCTTGCCACCTTCGATTTGCAGCTTGATAACTGCCCTAACCTTCTTAGCCAACTCGTTCTCCTAGAATCACGTTGATTGGTATTGTCGGCGTATGGGGCTTTCTAGCCCTTTTCAACCTGGAGGAAGTCCAGCTCGACGGGGGTCTCGCGTCCGAAGAAGGAGACGAGCACCTTGAGCTTGGAACGCTCTGCATAGACCTCGTCGACGGAGCCCATGAAGTCCATGAACGGGCCGTCGACGATTCGGACCATTTGGCCCTTCTCGAAGCCCACGCGCACGCGCGGCTCAGCGGACTTCATATGGTTGAGGATGGCGTCGACTTCGCTCTGCTCAAGCGGGACGGGCTTCTGTCGCTGTTCGCGTTCGTCCTCGGCGGACACGAACCCCGTTACGCCGGGGGTGTTTCGCACGACGAACCAACTCTGGTCGTCCATCTCCATCTCTATGAGGATGTATCCGGGGAAGACGCGGCGGGCCACGGAGGTCCTTTTGCCTTCCTTGATCTCGATCTCGTCCTCCGTGGGGACGACGACCTGGAAGATCTTGTCGCCGACGTCCATGGACTCAATCCGCAGGTTGAGGTTCTTCTGAACGCGTTCTTCCTGTCCGGAATAGGTATGGACGATGTACCAGCGTCGTTCTGCTTGTTCGGTGGAAGTCATGAGTTCACCCCAGGATCACGTCCATCAAGCGTGAGAAGACCAGGTCGACGGCAAAGAGGAACGCGCCGACGGCGGCCGCGACCGCGATGACCATGAGTGTCAACCGCATGGTCTCTTCGCGGGTGGGCCAAGTTACGCGCTGTAACTCGCGGTATGCTTCGGAGATGAAGCGCAGGCTGAATCCTCGCCGTGGCTGTCCGGCGGCGGTCCGTCCCCCGGTTAGCGGGTCGCGTACCATCGGTTACCTCACTTCCCGGTGTGGGGTGTGCGTTCGGCAACGCGGACAGTACTTTTTGAGTTCCAGCCGGTCCGGGTCGTTGCGCCGGTTCTTGCTTGAATGGTATGTCCGCTCGCGACACTCGGTGCAAGCCAAGTTAACCAGGATACGGACATCTCCTCTGCGGGGCATAGTTTCCTCGTAGAAACGAACTGAAGGGACGCCGGCGGCGTCCCTTCATCGGTATCTTGTTTAATTTGTTAGTTTGTAACTGCCGTGAAGACGCCAGAGCCGACGGTGCGGCCACCCTCCCGGACGGCGAATCGCAGCTGGTCAGTCATAGCCACCGGTGTGGTGAGCTTGATGTCCATCTCGATGTTGTCGCCCGGCATGACCATTTCGACGCCGTCGGGCAGCTTGATCTCACCCGTCACGTCGGTCGTGCGGATGTAGAACTGCGGCTTGTACCCGCTGAAGAATGGGGTGTGCCTACCGCCCTCTTCCTTGGTGAGTACGTAGACCTGGGCGCTGGCGTCGGAATGCGGGGTTACACTGCCGGGAGCGGCAAGTACCTGACCGCGCTCAATCTCGTCGCGGTCGACGCCACGCAGGAGGAGGCCGACGGCATCGCCGGGCTCAGCCTCATCGAGCATCTTGTGGAACATCTCGACGCCGGTGACGACAGTCTGGCTCGTATCTTTGATTCCAACAACGTCAACAGTGTCGCCGACTTTGATGATTCCCTGCTCGACGCGACCGGTGACCACGGTGCCTCGGCCCTTGATGCTGAACACGTCCTCGACGGGCATGAGGAAGGGCTGGTCCTTAGGGCGCTCCGGAACGGGGATGTAGCTGTCCACGGCGTCCATAAGCTCCCAGATGCCCTTGCCCCACTCGGAGTCTCGCGACGTGTCGTCGGATTCGAGGGCGTTGAGGGCGCTGACACGGACGATCGGCACATCGTCGCCGGGGAAGCCGTACTCCGTCAGAAGCTCACGCATCTCCAACTCGACGAGCTCGAGGAGTTCCTCGTCGTCAAGCATGTCGACCTTGTTGAGGGCGACTACGATGGCGGGAACCTCCACCTGTCGGGCGAGGAGGATGTGTTCTCGCGTCTGCGGCATTGGGCCGTCAGGGGCACTGACCACGAGGATGGCGCCGTCCATCTGGGCTGCGCCGGTAATCATGTTTTTGATGTAGTCGGCGTGTCCCGGGCAGTCGACGTGAGCGTAATGGCGACCCTCAGTCGCATACTCAACGTGCGTGATCGCGATGGTCACGCCACGCTCCTTCTCTTCCGGGGCGTTGTCGATGCTGTCGAATTCCCTGAAGTCTGCGAACCCGGTATTCGCCAGGGTCTTTGTGATTGCCGCGGTCAGCGTTGTCTTGCCGTGGTCAACGTGACCGATGGTCCCTACGTTCAAATGCGGCTTGTCTCGTACGAATCGCTCCTTCGCCATTTCCTAGTCTCTCCTCTTCTAGATCTCTTTGCTGTTTGAGTTGCCTATGTAGTTTAGTGGAGCCCTCAAGCAGACTCGAACTGCTGACCTCGTTCTTACCAAGAACGCGCTCTGCCTCCTGAGCTATGAGGGCACGCACCTTCCTTTTGGAACGGCCCTGACGGCGCTTTGGTGCAGGGAGTAGGATTCGAACCTACGTAGCCCTTAGGGCGCCAGATTTACAGTCTGGTGGATTTAACCACTCTCCCATCCCTGCACGTAGCCGACAGCCGATAATTTTAGCACAAGCGGCATTTCCAATCCAAGACGCGCCTACTTGAAGCGTCGTCCCGGTTGGGTTAGGTGAAAGCCCCAGGGGGGACTCGAACCCTCCAACCTGCCGATTACAAATCGGCTGCGCTGCCGATTGCGCCACTGGGGCCCGGCTGATTGTTTCAACAAAAAGGGCTAGCGCCGAACTAGCCCAATTTGTATTGTAGTCAAATACAGGAGTGTGGTCAACAGTTTTTGACCTCACTGTATGTGTGTTTGGAGGGTGTTTCCTTCACCTGATCCGCCGTTCGCGCATAGTTGCGTAGCCGATGAGCTTGTAGAAGAGTTTTGCGGCGGTGAATGCGCAGGCCTCGGGGCCTTCCATCGGGCTTAGCTCAACGACATCGAACCCGACGATGTGCCGGCGTTCGCCGATCAGTCTGAGCAACCTCGTAGCTTGGTGCCACGACATTCCGCCGGGCTCGGGCGTGCCGACGGCGGACATGATGGCGGGGTCGAGAACGTCGAGGTCGATACTGACGTACACGTCCCTACCCAACCGTTCGACTATATTTGCCGCGAGTTGCTCGATGCCGTGCTCTGAGGGCCACGTGAAGACGGGAATGTCGTTCGATTCGATGAATTGAGCCTCCTGCCGGCTCATGCTGCGCACTCCGACCTCGACTACCTGCGCTCGTTCAGACAGGCGACGGGCGACGCAGGCGTGACTCCATCGACTCCCCATGTATTCGTCGCGCAGGTCCGCGTGGGCATCGAGATAAAGGACCGACAGATCGGGATGTCTCTCAAGCGCGGCCGATACTCCTCCGAGGGTGACGGTGTGCTCGCCTCCGAAGAGGGCTACCAGCTTGTCCTGAGCCGCGAAGTGGCTCGCAACACGGCGGACGCGCTCGATCATCGCCTCCGGGCCACCGGTGTGCGGCTCTATTTCCTGTGTGGTGTAGATGCCGACGGTCGAGATATCCCGCTGCAACTCGATGTCCCACTCCTCAAGCTGCTTGGAGGCGGTTATTGCGGCACGGGGCCCGTGTCGCGCTCCAGACTTGAAGGATGTTGTGCTGTCGTAAGGGACGGGTATTGCGACGACGCTTGCGGCGTCAGGAGTCAATGACTGTGGGGTATCGAGAAAAGTTTCCCACGTACGAGGGACGTCGTCGGGCCAGTCGGTGCTAGGCATCTTCGCCGGTGGGGGCGGTCACGAGGTGGAAGCGTTCGCGGACCATTCCGGCGTAGGCCTCTCGCGGCGTCGCGTGATCGAAGGCGCGTTCCATCGTCCATGTCTTGATCTCCCCCTCGACTCCGAAGGTGGACTTTACGTCATCGAGCGAAACGGAGACGTCAAAGTCGTTGCAGGAGAATATATCGATATTGACGTAGGCCTTGTCGGGGAAAGTGTGGACGCTAATGTGGCTCTCGGCGATTATGACGAAACCCGAGACTCCCCAGTCTCGCGGCACCTTACCGGTATAGGCGTAGACCTGGGGTGGGGCGACCTTGGTCATGCCGATGACGTCCGGATACTCGTCCAGGAATTGAAAGACGAGTCCCTCGTCGCTGAGCTTAGCGGGGTCGGCCTCATAGCAGTCGATGGCGAGATGCAAGACGACCTCGGTGTTATCGCATTGGACTTGAGGCCCTAGAATATCACCGACCGAACATCGGGACAATGAGGGAGTGACGAAGCCCCGGACTCGAGGGAGGCTGCACGAGTCCGGGGCTCTTGCGGGATGGGCTCGTCCTAGTCCTTTACGGTTATGGGAAGGTCTTTGGCCTTCTTGGACTCCTGCTTGGGAAACGTGATGGTCAGGACGCCGTTCTCGTAGGAGGTCTCCGCACCTTCGGTATCGACCGTGTCGGGGAGGCGCACGGAGCGCTGGAAGGCGCCGACTCTACGCTCGCGAAGGAAGTAGCGCTCGCTCTTCTGCTCGGTCTCCTCCGCAGTCTGTCCCTTGATGGTCAGGACGCCGTCTTCAACAGTGGCGTTGATCCGGGAGGGATCGACGCCGGGCAGTGACGCGACGACGGTGATGTTGTCGCCTTCCTGCCGAATGTCGATGGGCACAGCCCACACTGGCGTTCGCGTGGGGTTCCCGGACCCGGAATAGTTCCTCCAAAACCGGTTCATCACGTTGTCCATTCGCCGGAACTCCGCGACTGGATGCAATCTCTGTAGTACCATTGCCAACACCTCTCAATTTGGATTGTGATTCATACTTGTTAGTACCGAATCACTTCATTGAGTAGTATAATCTGATGTATACAACTGAGTCAATAGAGTTATAGTGAATACTACATGTATAGTTGAGCGATGCCTATACATGTTGTAGTATTGCTGAGAGAGGCTGAGGCGAATATCAGCGATGAATATCGCTAATATTACTCGGGAGACCACAAAGATCGCTCCCAAGATGAAAATTCAGAAGTCACCAGCGGCAAGAGGCTGTTGAGGCGAGTTCGAGTAGGCCAACAGGGACGAAAGTAATGACCACACGAAAGACAACGAGCTACTACGACGTTCTGGGCGTGGACAAGAGTGCTACGGAGAAGGATATTCGCCAGGCGTTTCGGCGGCTCGCGCGCAAATATCATCCCGACTTGAATCCGGACGACAAGCAGGCCGAGGCCAAGTTCAAGGAGATCAACGAGGCCAACGAGGTGTTGTCCGACGAGGAGAGTCGCAAGAAGTACGACAAGTACGGGGACGACTGGAGGCGGGCAGAGGAGTTCGAGTCGCGATACGCCGGTTCGAGCGGACGCAGGGCGCATACGTGGACGAACTACGACGGGTTCGAGTCCGACGACCTGTTCGGCGGCTTCGAGGACCTCTTTCGGAAATCTCAGCGTAGCCGAAGGGAACCGACGACGCGCCCACAGCGCTTGGAGCTCGACATCGAGGTTACCCTGGAAGAGGCGTATCTTGGGTCGAAGAGGACGGTGACGATCACTCACAGCGGGCGTGAGCGCCGGATAGAGGTCGACATTCCGGCGGGAGTGGACACCGGTTCTGTGGTCAAGGTGAGACCGGCGGAGAATCAGGACCTCCGACTGAATATGGTCGTGGAACCTCACCCCTATTTCCAGCGACTAGGCGATGATCTGTACTTGGACGTTCCGGTGCCGCTCGATGATGCGGCGCTGGGCGCGGAGGTCGAGATTCCCACCATTACTGGGCAGGTCCAACTGAAGATTCCCGCGGGGAGCCGGAACGGTCAGAGAATTCGCCTCAAGGGCAAGGGTATGCCGAAGCTGGGATTGCCCGATACCAAGGGTGATCTGTTCGTGGTAGTCCGGCCAATGATGCCCGAACCCATGCGGGACGAAGAGCGGGAGATCTTTGAGCGACTGCGGGCTCTCCGTATGGAAAGGGGGTAATCGATGACCATTGAAGAGATGGTCGGTTACGACGAGCCGTGCTTTGTGATTAGCGTGGCGGCGCGCATCGTGGGGGTCAGGACGCAGACGCTTCGCTACTACGAGCGCATCGGCCTCGTACAGCCCCGACGCACATCGGGAAATCAGCGAATGTACTCGCGGCGCGAGGTGGAACGAGTGCAGCGGATACGCGGACTCATCAATGACCTGGGGGTCAATCTGGCCGGAGTCGAGGTGGTTATCAAGCTCCTGAACCGGCTTGAGCAGGCCGAGGAAGAGAAGGACGAACTGCGAGGGATGATACGGGTGCTCGAGCAGCGTCTACGGGCGGCGAGCCGGCAGGTAGTCTAGATGGACCATCCAACTCTGAGCATGCGTTTTCAAGGTTCTGTGGATTCGACGTCCGTCAGCCCATATAATTGAACGACTTAACGACCGAATGGAGTGCGAAATGACTGCAGCCATCCCCAGCCTATTGCCCACAACCGTCATCGGGAGCCACGCCTACCCTGGCTGGATGTGGACGGCTTTGGACGAGATCGAGAAGGGTGGATACGGCATCACCGACGAGCGTGAACTGTACGACGACGCCGTGAATATGGCGATGCTTGACCAGGAGAAGGCGGGGGTCGACATAATCTCTGATGGAGAGATGCGGCGCTGGTACTTCGTGCAGAGCTTCTATAAGCGGATAGCGGGAATAGAGCAGGAGCCTGAACTTCGAAAGGTTGGGCTCTACGGCTACGACTCTCCGCCCCGTTACAAGGCTGTTGATAAGCTCGGCGTACCGGATGGGCTGGGCATCGTGGAAGAATATCGCTACGCCCGGGCGAACACGACCAAGCCGATCAAGGTGACTTGCCCCGGACCGCTTACGCTGACGATTCATATTCGGCCCGGTGACGCTTACAAAGACCGGGTTGAGATGTCCTGGGAATTCGCCAAGGCGATCAATAGGGAACTCAAGGCTTTGGTGGAGGAAGGGGTCGACTACATCCAGCTCGACGAGCCGTCGTTCGCGGTCATACCGGGTCAACTCGATAACTGGGTGGACTTGTACAACGCGGCGGTAGAGGGAGTGAATGCCAGGCTTGCATTGCACGTCTGCTTTGGAAATCTCACCAGCAGGCCACGTGGCAAGCGCTCGTTTGCCTGGATGTTCCCCAAGGTGCAGGAGTGCCGGTATGACGAACTGGTGCTGGAGTACGCGAACCGGGAGATGAGCGAGATCGAACATTGGAAGGACTGGGTCGGCGATAAGAAGCTTGGCATTGGGGTCATCGACGTGAAGTCGTTCTATGTCGAAAGCCCCGAGGACGTGGCGGAGCGTATTCGGCTCGCGATGCAGTACGGACCTGCTGAGCAGTTGATGGTCAATCCGGACTGCGGTTTCTTCCAGCTTCCTCGCTGGATTACGCGGCTCAAGCTGGAGTCGATGGTGGCAGGAGCGAAAATCGTGCGCGGCGAGTTGGGACAGTAGAGTACTTGCCGATGCTACAGGTCACCGACGCGGCAAGGGGCGAACTCAGGACTATCCTGGAGTCAAGGAGCCTCCCGGAAGGACGGTTTTTGAAGCTGGCGGTCAAGCCGGAATGGACGGGGCCCGGTGACTTTGGAGTGGTCATCGATATGGAAAAGGGCGGCGAGATCTTCTTCGAGCACGATGGAACCATCGTGCTCGCAATCGACCCGGGACTCGCCGAGAATCTTGAAAGCTCGGTATTCGATTTCAAGCAGACGCCCCAGGGAGCGGGCTTCACGCTGGACGTATATTAGGCCGTTCGGGGAGTGGCAAGGATGACAAGCTCGTGCGGTGAACTGAACGATCCTTACATTGACGCAGCCTCCACTCTGCGTCACCTCCGGGATCGATAGTTGCGCAACTCCGATGTGACAGTCAGGTCGTCCGAAGCTCGGTATCTGTCCGGTGTGGAAGACATCGTTCAGTCTTTTGTCAGGACCCCGCTCTGGATTACTCTCGGCTGGTACGACTTCGAATTACAGTACCGTCGAGCATTCATCGGACCGCTGTGGGAAGTCATTATTGTAGGAGTGTGGGTAGCTGGGCTTGGCCTCCTATTCGGCCGCCTACTTGGCCACGATCAGGGTGATTACCTGGTATATATGGGGGCGGGCGTGGTGCTTTGGCAGTACGTGTCGAATACGCTCACGACAGGAGCGAACGTATTCGTCGTCAATGCCCGGCAGATTGTTTCGATCAATAACCCGCTCTATACCTACGTACTACGGAATGTTGTTGAGCACCTCGTCAAGTTGGGCATCCATTCGCTGGTGTTCATTGCAGTCATGGCTATCACGCAGACTCCCATTGAGCCGATGATCCTTCTCGCGCTCCCGGGACTGGTGACCCTAGCTGTCACCACCTTGTGGGCAGTGCCACTATTGGGTTTCATCGGGACGAGGTTTCGAGATTTCACGCATCTGCTGCGCGCGGTGATGAGGTTTCTATTCTTCGCCACCCCGGTGTTCTGGTATGCCGACGGCCTGAACGACCGGGCCTATCTGGCGAACTACAATCCATTCACGCACTTCCTCGAGATCGTGAGGGCGCCGCTGACCGGTGAGACAGCCTCCCTTACCTCGTGGGGGGTCGTCTTGGCAATTAACGTCGTCGGCATCGCGATCATGTTCGCGACGTACAGTCGGCTGCGCAGATCACTCACGCTCTGGATCTGATCAATGGATAGCGACTACGCCATCAGTTTGCAGGACGTGACGCTGGAGATTCCGGCGCGGCGACGAATTTCGCATCGCGCAAAAAGGGAGACGAGTGCGTCTCAGGTTTCTCCTACCCAAATCGGAGGGAGGCTGAGCTTCGGTCGCGGATCTTCCACCACCGTTACCATCCTGGACGGCGTGAACATCGCCATTTCAAGGGGACAGCGCGTCGGCCTGATCGGGGCCAATGGAGCCGGCAAGAGCACTCTCTTGAGGGTGATGGCAGGAATCTACCACCCTACGCGCGGAGTGGCGGAGACCCGGGGAACGATATCCACCCTGTTCCCAGAACTCATGGGTGTCCGACCCGACGCCACCGGACTGGAGAATATTCTTCTCACCGGCGTCCTTCTTGGTCTGACGAAGAAGGAGATCAGCAGAAGAATACCGGAGATCATCGAGTTTACTGAGCTTGGCGACTACATCTATATGCCGATTCGGACGTACTCTACGGGTATGCGCACTCGGCTGGTTCTGTCGATCGCGACTTGTATTCGTCCTGACATACTACTGGTTGACGAAGTGATCGGCGTTGGGGACAAGAGCTTTCGGCTCAAGGCCAAGGACCGTCTCAACGAGATGATGACCTCAGCCAACACGCTGGTGGTTGTTTCACAGTCGCCAGAGATTATTCGCGAATTCTGTACCGAGGCGATCTGGCTGGAGCGGGGCCAAGTGAGGACCGTGGGCGACGTGGACGAAGTGCTTCGTGCGTATGTCGCGCATGCTGCCGGTACCAACGCGGGAATGGCCTCAGACTCCGAGGCCTTACTGGCTATCCGAGACAGGCTAGCCGGGGACGGCAGCCTGAACTGGTCGGCGGACGTACCGATTACAAGTTGGGATGGGGTGACGGTCGGGGGTAACCCAACTCGGGTGACCCGGCTGATACTTCGCGATAGTCAACTGAGGGGGTCGCTTCCACGGGAGTTGGGGAACCTTGCCGAGCTTTCCCACCTGGACCTTCGAAACAATCGATTGAATGGAGAGATTCCAGCGGAACTGGGAAGACTTTCAAAGTTGGTGATACTTGACCTCCATGGCAACGACTTGGAAGGTCCAATCCCTCCGGAACTGGGCGAGTTATCAGACCTAAAGGTTCTCAACCTCCACAGCAACAGGTTGAGTGGTCCCGTCACCTTGGAACTCTGTCAGATTGCATCTCTGGAAGGGTTATATCTTCACAACAATCGATTGAGCGGTACAATACCGGGTGAACTGGGTAAACTCAGAATCCTGGACAATCTGTGGCTCTCCAACAACCGGCTGAGTGGGGAAGTGCCCGCCGAACTTGGCAATTTAACTGACCTTACCAAGCTAAGCCTCCACGGCAACCAGTTGAGTGGAGCCCTACCGTCCGAGCTGGGAAACCTTGGCGAAAGCCTCCAATTCTACCGACTCGGCGGAAACAACTTTGTCGGGTGTCTTCCGACGGGGCTCGCATCCGTAGCGGACACGGACCTACGCCAACTCGATTTGCCGGTATGCTCAGACAATTGACTGGAAGCATAGTCAAGCAAGCATGGCAGAAAAACTCAAGCACGGATCGATGGAACACGCGCAAGTGAGAGATCGTGTCTCCCAGGTGTACCTGGGCCTCGTCGACTGGGGCCCCATGGGCGACGTCCTTCGCCGCAGGGTCGACTGGATGGTTGAGCAAGCCCAAGGACCCAGAGTGTTGGACGTGGGCTGCAGCGAAGGGATACTGGAGGTGCTGCTCGCACGCCGGGGAATCGACGTTACGGGTGTGGAGGTGAAACCCGATGCCCTGGAATTCGCTTACGAACTGCTTGCCAAAGAGCCGGAAGACGTACGCAGTTGCGCGACGCTGATTCAAGGGGACTTCATCTCCGGCCGACCGGTGACCGGTCAATTCGACACCGTAGTCCTGGGAGAGATTCTCGAACATCTCCACGATCCCGGTCCGCTGCTGGAGCGGAGCCTGGAGCACCTACTCCCAGGTGGGCTGCTTGTCATTACGACACCCTTTGGACTACATCCCCACGAAGACCACCATCAGACCTTTTACCTTACGGACATGATAGATGCGCTCAAACCGAGGCTGGCACTTGAGCACATCAGCGTGGAAGACAGCTATATCCGCTTCGTTGGCAGCATGTTGGAGGACAACGAGTCGACCTGGGAGGGGCTCGATGCTGAGGCGGTCTTGTCTATGACACAGACAGCGCTCGTCGCTTCACACACAAGGCTGGACGAAATGCTGACGAAGCGAGAGAGGCGAATCGAGGAACTTGAAGACCAGAGAAAAAGCTTGGAAGAAAGGTTGGACGCCGACCGGAACATTATCCAGGATCTGAATCGACAGGTCAGTTTTGACCGCATGGCACTTGGGCGGCTTAAGAGGAACCTCGAGGCCAAGACTGGAGAGGTCCGCGTGCTGAGGCACCGGCTCCAAGCGGCGTACTCAAGTACATCGTTCCTTGCCGGTGCAGCATTGGTGCGTGCCTCCAAAAGGCCGCAAACGATTTGGAAGCTCCCTTTCGAGATGCTGCGTCTATATGGTTCCGCATCCAATCGTTCGGCGGACGTAACGCCAGCCGAAGACTTGGCCGAGCGATACAAGCACATTCCCAAGAGTCTGAACCTCGATGTTTCGGATTTCTTGAGTTACCCGCCGATGGTCATACCTGAGGCTAAGCCTGAGGGTCCGCCTATCGCAGCCATCCTCGACGCCTTCACAGAATACTCTCTCCGCTATGAAGCAAATCTCTTGCTACTGTCGCTTGAGAACTGGCGTGACCAAATGGAGAAGACCCGGCCCGCCTTCCTCTTTGTAGAGTCCGCCTTCAGCGGCAACAATCGTGAGTGGCGGCACAAGATTGTTGGCTACGAGAATCTTGAGGACAATCCGCTCCGAGAGTTGCTGCAATACTGTCGTTCGAAGGGGATCCCAACGGTATTCTGGAACAAGGAAGACCCACCACACTTTAATGACTTTATCGGAGCCGCCAGGGAATTCGACTATATCTTCACGTCCGATGAGCCCAGTGTCCCGCTCTATGAGGAGACCTTGGGGCATGACCGGATCTACGTACTCCCTTTTGCCGCCCAGCCTCGGCTACACAACCCGTCTCAGGAAGAAGGCTGGCCGAATTACCCCGTCTTCTTTCCGGGAAGCTGGCTCCAGCATAGGTTCCCTGAACGATCACAGGCGCTCCAGAATCTGTTAGACCCAGCCCTTCCGCTTGGTCTGCATATATTCGACCGCAACCTCACACGGAGCGACCTAGGGCCATTCTATCGATTCCCAGACAAGTATAGACAAGCAATCAAGGGCTACCTCACATACCAAGAGATGCTGACGGCATACCGCTGCTATGACGTTCTGTTGAACGTGAACACCGTAAGCGATTCCCCAACGATGTTCTCCCGCCGAGTCTTTGAGAGTCTCGCGTGCGGGACTCCCGTGATCTCCTCAGAGTCGGTGGGAATGAGCCGGATGCTGGGAGACCATGTAAGAGTTTCGCGAAGTAAGGAAGACACAATTGACCACCTTCTGGATCTCATGGGTGATGAGGAGGCGCGGGAACGCGAGGGGCATCTTGCTTACCGATTCGTCCATGAGAACCATACCTACCGACATCGGATGAACGAAGTCTTCCGAAACATCGGTATGGAATCGCTCGTTACCGAACAGCCGTCGGTGAGCGTCCTTATGCCCACCATGCGTCCCGAAAACGTGCTTCGGTGCCTCGAGAATTTCAGAAAGCAGACGTACGGGAATAAGGAGCTGATCCTCATCCTGAACAATGCGCAGTTCAATCTCGATGACGTCCGAATGCACACCGACGGCATTCCCAACGTGCAGGTGCTACACGTCGAGGGGCGCACGACCTTGGGAGACTGTCTCAACAGGGGAGTGGCGGCGGCAGCGGGCAACTACGTTGCCAAGATGGACGATGACGACTATTACGGAGAACGGTTCTTGTCCGACAGTATGCTCGCAGCCTCTTTTTCGGATGCGGAGGTCGTTGGGAAGGCATCGTTTTTCATGTATTTCGAGGATACTGACACCACTGCCCTGGCTGAAGTTGCTCGTGAACACACGTTCACCCATTTCGTAACTGGGGGGACGATGTTCATACGGTCCGACGTTGCCGGCGAAATACCATTCGACCCGATTTCGCTGAGGGAAGATACGAACTTCCTGCACGCCGCGACACAGGCCGGGTGCCGCATCTATGCCGCGGACCGGTACAACTTCATCAGGGTACGGTCGGACGATTTGTCCAATCATGCGGACCCGACACCGGATACGGAGTTCCTCAGGCGGTGCAGAGCGAAGACGCCCGGCCTGGACCTGGACCGCGTGATGATATGACGAACAATGTCTCGACCGATCTTCCGGCGAGGGACTGCGTATCGCAAGTATATCTTGGATTGCTAGACGTGGGGCCGGCCGGCAACTGGCTGCGTCGCCGGATCGACTGGACCGCGCAAGAGACCAATGGACCTCATGTGCTTGACGTGGGCTGCAGCGAAGGCATTCTGGCAGTCCTGTTGGCTCGACGCGGGACAAACGTCACCGGAGTTGATAGAGACTCCGATGCCCTTGACTTTGCACGTGATCTGCTGTCCAAGGAGCCGGACGAGGTTCGAGGGAGGGTCAATCTCGTCCAGGGTGATTTAATCTCGACAAAGCAGGTGACCGGACTATTCGACACGTTGGTGATGGGAAACCTGCTTGAAGGTCTCGACGATCCGGTCGCGATGCTTGATCGGGGACTGGAGCACCTACGTCCGGGAGGTCGTGTCATCCTCACGATTCCTTTTGGGGTGCAGCCGCTTGAATACCATCGCAGGAGTATTCGTTTGCCGGAACTCGTCCTTCTCCTCAGACCAAGATTTGGGCTGGAGTCGCTGAGTATTACAGATAATCACATTCGATTCGTGGGCCACCTCGCGGAAGACAATGATGTGTCCTGGCGGCAACTCGATGACGAGGCGGTCATGTCGATGACGTACGAAGCGCTGGAGGCATCGCAGAGGAACTTATACGAGACGCTGGAAAGGCAAGGAGGGCGGTTTGATCGACTCCAGCAGCGACTCAGGCAGCAAGTGGAGGTGGACCGGGCGACTCAGCGCAAGATAAGCACCACGATTCAGCAGAATAAACGGCTGGAATTTCGCTCGAAGTTGGACCGACTCACAATCACTCCGCTCAAGGAGAAAGTCGCGTCAACAACCCGAGAGTTGCGGACAAGAACAATAGAATTGCGAACCACGAGCAAGCAACTTCAGACAACACTCGCGAGCACCTCGCTTCGGCTCGGTTCAACGTTGGTGGGGACTGCGCAGAGGCCGCTCACGTTGTGGAAACTACCCTCCGAGCTCCTGAGGTTGTACCGAACCCGATCCTCAAAGCCGCCAGTGGAATTGCTGATTCCCCAGGACTCGAATGATTCTGAATTTCCCGATCCTGAAGAAGCCTATCCGGATCCCTCCCAGTTTATCAATTTCCCGCTCCTGCCAATTCCGGATGCACAGACAACCGAACCTACGATAGCAGCCATCCTTGACACATTCACGGAGTACGCTCTTCGGCATGAAGTTGGGCTCGTGCAATTGTCGCCCAGAAGCTGGCGCCTCCAAATGGAAAAGAATCTTCCGGTATGCCTGTTCGTTGAGTCGGCGTGGTGGGGGAATAATGGCGTATGGCGTAATCGGATCGCCGGGTACGGGAGCATGGAAGAGGACAATCCACTACGCGAAGTCCTCGCATATTGTCGTTCCAAGGAGATTCCGACGGTATTCTGGAACAAGGAAGACCCTCCACATTTCGACAACTTTATCGGAGCCGCCAGAGAATTTGACTATGTATTCACTTCGGATGCGGATTGTGTACCACGATACAAGGAAGTGCTAGGGCACGACCGGATATTTGTACTGCCATTCGCGGCGGCCACGAGAATTCATAACCCTTCCCGTGAGAAGAGCTGGCCCACCTACCCCGTTTGCTTTGCAGGCAGTTGGGTGTCACAAAGGTATGCCGAACGAGCCGAGTCGCTCCGACTGCTCTTGGACTCTGCCTTGCCAAGAGGACTGCACATATTCGACCGAAACCTGACAAGGTCGGATTACGGGGAAGACTATCGCTTCCCAGACCGTTACAAGGATGTGATAAAGGGCAACCTCACTTATGAAGAGATGTTGACTGCCTACCGCTGCTACGACGTGATGCTGAACGTCAATACGGTCACCGATTCTCCAACGATGTTTGCCCGCCGCGTCTTCGAGAGCCTGGCGTGTGGAACGCCGGTGATTTCGTCTGCGTCCTTAGGCATGAGCCGGATGCTGGGGGACCATGTTCGAGTCGCCCAGCGCGAGGAAGAGGCAGCCGGTCACCTCAAAGAGTTGTTGGAGGACGAGGAGGCACGTGTTCGGGAGGGGCATTTAGCTTACCGTCACATACATGAGAACCACACCTACCGACACAGGATGAACGAGGTATTCAGCAGGGTCGGCCTGGAACCGCTGGTCTCGGAGCAACCACCGGTCAGTGTCCTGATGCCTACTATGCGTCCAGCCAACGTGGCGCATTGCCTCGAGAATTTCAAGCGGCAAGCATACCAGAACAAAGAGCTGATCCTAATTCTGAACAACGCGGAGTTCGACATTAACGCAATCCGTAGGGAGGTCGAGGAGATACCGAACGCACAGGTTCTCCATGTGGAGGGGCGCACGACCCTGGGGGACTGCCTGAACCTCGGAGTGGAAGCAGCATCGGGCAAGTACATCGCCGAGATGGATGACGACGATTACTACGGGGAGCGCTACCTGTCTGACAATGTCCTCGCGGCCTCATTCTCGGATGCCGAGATAGTGGGAAAGGGGGCGTGCTACGTATACCTCGTGGGTACCGAAGCCACGGCCCTGAGAGAGACAAGCCCTGAGCACACATTCACATCTTCAGTAGTAGCGGGCAACACGATACTCGTCCAGACAGACGTAGCCAGGGACGTGATGTTTGCTCCCCTCGTAAGGGGAGAGGATACGGACTTTCAACGCAGAGCTACCTGGGCCGGATGCCGGATCTATTCGACAGACCGTTTCAACTACCTTCGGGTCTGGGACTACAAGGTGTCCGAACACACCTGGAAGATCTCCGACGCTGAATTTCGAGAGAAGTGCCGGGACTATACGCCCGGCCTGGACTTGGACCGTGTGATGATATGACGAAGGTGTTGCTCGCCACACTCATCGTCTTGGCGCTGGGATGTGGAGAGTCTGGTCCGGTATCAATTCAAGAGACTGAGTCGGCGAATAACGACCAGGTACGAAATCAAGCACCAACCGCCAATTCACAAGACCCGATTCGCCCTCCGGCAAGCTGGCAGTTTCAGACCAACGTCGGGCCGAAAGTGACCGAACTGTCCTTGGGCCGCAAGCCGGGCGGTCCGTGGAAGTTTCAACCTCGTAACGACAAGCCGGAATGGGATGCCTCTCTCCCGAACGATTGGTCTGCCGATCCCTTCGAAGATCTCAATTGGCAGTATCATCTTCACTCCTGGCGCTCAATGGAGTATTGGCTGAATGATTTTCTCCGAACCAACGATGTTGATCTTCTCCTGAGTCCTATTGATATAGCCCTTGACTGGCATCGATTCCACATCGAGGAGGGCAGGAACAGTCACTTTCAGTGGCACGATCACGCGACCGGAGTACGCGCATCTCGGCTGGCCTTTCTCCTCGAGTTCATTCTGGATGACGAAATAGAGGGGAATTATATACTTGACTCCCACGTGATGGCGTGATACAATCTCCCCATAAGGAGATTGAGACATGGCACACGGCGAGACGACTATCAGCACCTTTGAATTCCTCGACATGATACCCGATGCCGAGGCCGCCCGTCTCTACCTTGAGGAGCGGCGTTGGCACGGTTCCCCTACCTGCCCGCTATGCGGGGCGTTTGAGAAGATCACCGCGCGGACTGGCAAGCGAATCGGCTATTACCGTTGCCACGACTGCGCCGGTGAGTTCACCGTCCGCACTGGCACGATCTTCGAGCGTTCCCACGTCCCATTGAACAAGTGGGTCTACACCATGTATCTAGTGGTGACGGCTCGCAAGGGTATTTCGTCGCTCCAGCTCTCAAAGGAGATCGGTGTGACGCAAAAGACTGCGTGGTTCATGCTGGGTCGTCTCCGTGAAGCTGTTGGCGACGATGATGACACGCTGAGCGGTATCGTCGAAGTGGACGAGACGTACATCGGCGGCAAGGAGTCCAACAAGCATGAGTCCAAGAAACGCCACAACGGACGCGGGCCGGTTGGCAAGGCGACCGTGCTCGGAATGAGACAGCGTGGTGGAAGGTCGAAGGCTCAACCGATTACAGGGACCGACAGCGAGACGCTCCGAGCGACTATCGAGCAACACGTAGAGGCGGGCTCGACGGTCTACACGGACGAGCATCGTGGATACAACAACCTGCACGACTACTCACGAGGGACGGTCAACCACGGCGCGAAAGAGTACGTCGGAGCGGGTGACATTCATATCAACTCTGCAGAGTCCATGTGGGCAGTTCTCAAGAGGAGCATCTATGGGACTTGGCACCATGTGAGCGTCAAACACCTGGAACGCTACGTGAATGAAGCGACATTCCGACTGAACGAGGGGAATGTTCAGTATCACACCCTAGACCGTCTCGCGGCGTTCATCGAAAGCGCGTTCGGCGCGCGCATCACCTATGAGGAGTTGACAGCATGAACAAGGCCGCACTGGACGCAATCACAGACAAGGTACTGGCACACGGGACGACCGCAAAGCAGCCCCTCAAGGTCATAGCTGGGGAGCCGGGCAGTCCCCTTGTCATCGGGGACATCGAGATACCCTGCTACGTCTTGGAGGACGAAACGCGGGTACTGAGCCAACGAGGGTTTTTGGGTTCTTTGGGGATGTCTGTAGGAGGTGTCGTAAATAGGAAGGACGGCGCGCCCCAATTGGCTATTTTCACGCGGAGTAACGCCCTTGCGCCGCATGTTACAGGGGAAACTCTCGCGCGCACGTATACTCCTATTGAGTTCACTCCTCCACACGGCGGTCGTACAGCATATGGCTATCCCGCAACTTTACTCACCGATCTCTGTGATGCGATTCTCGCTGCGAGAGAAGCAGGCGACTTACACCCCAACCAACTCCATATCGCTAAGAGGTGCGAGGTTCTCGTCCGTGGTCTCGCTCGTGTCGGCATTATCGGCTTGGTCGATGAAGCAACGGGGTATCAGCGCATCCGCGAGGAACGCGCCCTTGCCAAAATCCTCGAGGCGTTCCTTGATGAGGAGCTACACCCGTGGACAAAGACGTTTGACTTCAGCTTCTATGAGCAGATATTTCGGCTCAGGGGTTGGGGTAGTGCAGCAGGCGTGAAACGTCCCCGAGTCATAGGCCACTACACGAACGACCTTGTCTATGACCGCATCGCGCCGGGTGTGCTTGCCGAACTTCGGGAGCGCAACCCCGTGATGCCGCAAGGATGGAGAAAGAACAGGCATCACCAGTGGTTCACGCCTGAGTTCGGACACCCGAAGCTCTTGCAGCATATCGAGGGAGTCACCGCGCTCATGCGGGCAGCGGGTAGCTGGGAGTCCTTCAAGCGCGCCCTTGACCGTGCCTATCCGAAGACTGGCTCTCAGTTCTCGATGCCGGAGACTGAGGGCAAGTAGCATGGCAACACCCAACTTCGTCAACCGAACGCTTTGGACGGGCGACAATCTCGATATCCTTCGCGGCATGAATTCCGAGACGGTAGACCTTATCTACCTCGACCCGCCCTTCAACAGCAATCAGGACTATTCGGCGCCCGTCGGGAGCGCAGCTGCGGGAGCGGCCTTCAAGGACACGTGGACACTGAGCGACGTGGACGACGCTTGGCATGGCATGATTGCCGAGTCACACCCGGCGTTGTACGGCATCATCGACGCTGCGCGTCCGGCTCACGGTAAGGGCATGAAGTCCTACTTGATCATGATGGCCGTGCGGCTACTGGAGTTGCACCGCGTGCTGAAAGACACCGGGAGTATCTACCTTCATTGCGACGATACGGCCAGTCACTACCTCAAGTTGCTGATGGACTCGGTGTTCGGAGCGAACCAGTTCCGCAATCACATCATTTGGAGAAGGTCAACCGCTCATAATGACCCAAAGCGATTTGGCCGGAATATCGACCACATCCTGTACTACGCCAAGAGCGCCCAGTGGACTTGGAACGGATCTGACATTGCTACGCCGAAGTCTGCCGAAGAGCTCAAGAAGGCGTATCCTCAAGCCGACGGAAGGGGCTCAGTCAGGTCGGAGAACCTTACCGGCCCCCTTCACGGCACTGCCCCAGGGTTGCCAAGCACAACCCCGTGGAAGGGTTACGACGTGTATTCCAGGGGGCGGTGCTGGTCTCCGCCAAAGACAGGGGTCTATGCCCAGTACATCGAGGAACACTTCATTCCCGGCTACCGGAGCATCGAGGGTGTCCATGAGCGTCTTGACGCGCTGGATGCAGCAGGGCTGATACACCATCCGACAACGGGCGTCTGGCCTGGACTGAAGCGCTATGCCGCTGCTGACCGTGGTAATCCGCCACAGAGCTTAGTCTTAGAGCCGACCGGATTCACGAATTACAATAAGAGCAGTGAGTGGGTGGGCTATCCCACGCAGAAACCGCTTGCCCTGCTTGAGCGGATCATCAAGGCATCCAGCAACCCTGGCGACGTGGTGCTTGATCCGTTCTGTGGATGCGCTACGGCCCTTGTAGCCGCCGAGAAGCTGGAAAGGCAGTGGGCGGGTATTGATCTGTCACCCAAGGCTAAGGACTTGGTAGAGCTGAGGCTACGCAATGACCTGGGGCTATTTGGTCTACAGACCACCTATCGAGACGACGTTCCCCAGCGTACCGACCTCGGACAGGTTCCTTCCTATCGGACTCAGAAGCACACCTTATTTGGCAAGCAAGAAGGATTGTGCGCCGGTTGCGAGATAATGTTCCCGTTCCGCAACTTCACGATAGACCACATCGTGCCTCAATCACGCGGGGGTACGGACCACATTGAGAATCTGCAACTCTTGTGTGGGGCTTGCAACTCCCTGAAAGGCGATAGACCCCAGGAGTACCTAGTCGCACGACTTAAGGAGATTGCGCGTGATTAGGCTTGCATCACGTGGGAGTCAAGTATATAGTTCCCAAATAGAGGTTAGCGATGACAACCTCGCTCGGCTCATGACCCTGGCTGACCTGCATACCGAGAAGCTCATGGACCCGGAGTTTCTCAGTTCCAACAATCACGCTCTCTTCCAACTGGTGGGACTCGATGCACTATGCTCAGTCGTTGGTTGGAGAAAAACGTGTACTGGAGCGAGGGAATACGCCCGAGAAGAGTTTGTCCGGCTGATACGGAGTTGGTATACCGTCGAAGGAATTAACGTAGAGAGTTCCCCAACCTACCACTACTGGGTCACAAAGAGGATTCGTGATTTGGGGACCGTTGAGCGATTCAGACACCCTGACTTGCAAGAGATACTTGAGGAGGCCGACGAGGTCTCCCCCTGGCTGACATATCCAGACGGCAGGTGGGTCCGCGTGGGGGACAGCCATGGCGAAGGTCCTCAGTTGACCGGCCCCGTCCCGTCTACGTGCCTTCCAGATGACGGAGGCTGTTGGGCGGTTCGAGACCTGAGCAAGTCGGGCTATGCGCTTGTCCGATCGTTGCCGGAGGTCGAAGTAAGCCGGTCGAGTATGCTGTTCGTCGGCGGGACAATGGCTCCAACCGGCCACAAGCACGCTGATGACCTCGGATTCATACTCATAGAGGGTGGTCAGGACATTTTCATCGACAGCGGAAGATACGGTTACAACTATGATGCGGCCCGTAGCTACGTGTTGAGTGCGCGTGCGCACAACATACCGAGCCTCGTGGGTAGGCGAATCGATCCCTACGTTATCGATCCTGAGAAGTCGCATCTGGGACCACTCAGGGTGGAGGATGGACACTTCACCATCAGTGGAGTCGTAGACAGACCGTGGCTGCTCGTCCACGAACGAAAGCTATCGTACATTCCAGGGGTGATGCTTCGGATAGAGGATGAGCTGGAGAACCGAACCGATTCCCCGTGGCAGTCAAATATACATCTTGCGCCTGGACTAATGCCCAAAGTAAGCGAGACTGGATTCGTGGTCGCCGCCGGCGAATTGACCGTGCAGGCGGAGTTTGGCGGTGAGGGTTGCAGTTTATCTGCAGTCCGGGGACAGACGAATCCTTACCAGGGTTGGGTGTCCGTCGGATACCTGGAGCTTGCCCCGGCTTCGGTTGTTGTCGCGACCTGTCCCGCCGACTTGGCAGAGAGCTCATGGCACATCACGTTTGAGCGCTGACTTGCCAAACGTAGTAGGCTAACTCATAAGCTGAAACAGTACTACGGAGTCGTCAGAGGTAGCAGGCTGATATGCGCATACTGTCAGTCGTTGGGACACGTCCCGAAGCCGTGAAGATGGCAATGGTGGCGCGCACCCTGACAGCAGCCGAGGGAATCGAGCATGAACTGTGTGTTACCGCACAGCATCGGGAGATGTTGGACTCGGTACTGCGACTGTTCGAACTTATACCTGACCATGACCTGAACGTAATGACCCCTGGACAGGACCTCACGGACGTCACTGGTGCGGTCTTGACCGGAATGCGAGAAGTGCTCTCGGAGGTCAAGCCCGATCGCGTTCTCGTTCAGGGCGATACGACAACGGTCCTGGCAACGGCATTGGCAGCGTTCTACGCTAAGATTCCCGTTGGGCACGTGGAGGCGGGCCTTAGGACCGGTGACATGTCGGCGCCTTGGCCCGAGGAGATGAACCGCAAGCTGGCCGACGCGATATGCGACCGTCATTACGCCCCGACTGAGACGGCGCGCCGAAGACTGTTGGAGGAAGGCCTACCGGACTCCGGGATCGTCGTGACCGGCAATACGGTAATTGACTCACTCCTGCACATCATCGAGCGGCTGAAGAACGATTCGGAGCTTGTAACTGAGGCGGAAGAACGCCTGCCCAAAAGGGACCATGCGCGCAGGCTGATTCTCGTAACCGGGCACAGACGGGAGAGCTTTGGCGTGGGCTTCGAGCAAATCTGCCGGGCAATCGCCCAGATCAGCATGCGCGACGACGTGGAGATCGTGTATCCAGTGCATCTGAATCCGAGAGTTCGCGAACCCGTCTTCCGTCATCTTGCCGATCTTCCCAATGTTCATCTGATAGAACCTCTAGACTATTTGGCATTCGTGCATCTGATGAATGAAGCGCACCTGATCGTGACGGACTCCGGAGGGATTCAGGAGGAAGCCCCCTCTCTGGGGAAGCCCGTGCTCGTGATGCGCGATACGACAGAGCGACCGGAGGCAATTTCCGCAGGGACGATGAAGCTGGTGGGAACGTCCGCTCCACGCATAACCTCGGAAGTTTCGCGGCTGTTGGATCAACCTGACGCTTATGCATCCATGGCGCGAATACACCATTCCTACGGCGACGGGCGGGCCAGTGAACGGATACTCAAGGACTTGACCGGTGGCTAAGGGCTTGGAGCGAGTTTGTGTTGTGGGTCTCGGCTATGTAGGGTTGCCTACTGCGGCTGTCTTGGCAAGTCGTGGAGTCGACGTGATTGGAGTAGACATCGACGGCGACCGTGTCGAGGAGATCAATTCAGGACTGTCGCCACTTGAAGAACCGGGGCTGGACACCCTGATCGCGAAGGCGGTAGAGTCTGGCCTCTTGGCAGCATCTGCCAATCCTGAGACCGCCGACGCATTCATCGTGGCTGTGCCGACTCCTGTCAGAGAAGACCGGAGCCCTGATACAAGCTATGTGCGCGCGGCGGTCGAATGCGTGGCTCCTATGCTGAGAAAAGGCAACCTCGTGGTCGTGGAGTCGACGTGTCCCGTCGGGACGACCGAG
Organism: Dehalococcoidia bacterium; assembly: GCA_963662435.1. GTDB lineage: Bacteria > Chloroflexota > Dehalococcoidia > Lucifugimonadales > VXLM01 > VXLM01. The sequence goes on from OY759598.1 coordinate 2,407,850, forward strand.
AAGGTCTGCGAGTGGCTGTCGATGGCGCGACCTGACCTGACGTACCCTCACGCCGTAGGCGAGACGAGCGACATACGTGTGGCATACTGCGCCGAGCGCATTCTGCCGGGGAACGCCTTGAAAGAGCTGGTCGAGAACGACCGTGTCATCGGCGGAGTGAGTTCGTCATGCGCAGAGGCGGCGAAGCGGCTTTACGAAATGTTTGTCGAAGGGGAATGTAGGGTTACGGACGTACGCACTGCCGAACTGTCGAAGCTATCAGAGAACGCCTTCAGAGACGTCAATATTGCATTCGCCAACGAGATTTCGATGGTTTGCAGTGCCCTGGGCATTGATCCGTGGGAAATGATAGCGCTTGCAAACAGGCATCCCAGGGTAGATATCCTCAACCCAGGGCCCGGCGTCGGGGGCCACTGCATACCGGTTGACCCCTGGTTCATCGCCGACGCGGCACCCGATCTCACGCCAATAATCCAGACCGCACGCCGGGTAAACGATGATATGCCGAAAGTGATAGCGGACAGGGTGATCGCGGAATGTGAAGGCATTGAAAGCCCTGTGGTCGTGTGCCTGGGACTGGCCTACAAGGCGGATGCGTCAGACCTGCGAGAGAGTCCGTCCATTGAAGTTGTTAAACTACTGCAGGGACGTTTCGGAGGAAGACTACTGGTCGTCGAACCATTTGTATCCGAGCTCCCGGGGGAGTTGAGGAGCGACGGGAAGACCAATCTCGTCGGACTTGACGAGGGGCTGACGGAAGCAAACGTCGTGGTGCTGCTCACGAACCATAGCGTCTTTTTGGATATAGACGGAGAGCTGCTTTCCTCGAAGGTGGTGGTGGACTCCCGCGGGCTCTGGAAGCGCATTGGCTGAATATTCCGGTCGTCATCCACGATCAAGCACCGGTATGAGCGTTGGAACGCAAGCGAGATGAAAATCGTCGTACTCACCCAGAACTTTCCGCCTGAGGTCGGAGCAACTGCCGTCCGCCTGCAGAGAATGACGAGGAGTCTTGCTGAGCGGGGCCACCAGGTCACCGTCATCACGGCGATGCCGAATTACCCAACCGGTAGAGTTTTCGACGGGTATCGCGGCAAGGTCAGATCTCTAGAGGAGTCCGATGGCATCAGGGTAGTCCGTACGTGGTCTCTTCCTACGAAGTCATCGAACTCGATCCTGAGGTTGATCAGCTACGCATCGTTCGCGCTGTCAAGTCTCCTTCTCGGAACAAGAGGCCTGGGACGGCAGGACATCGTCCTTTTCGATACTCCTCCCCTGCCCCTTGTTCCGACTGGGCTTGCTATGGGACGTGTCACCGGCGCCCGAGTGGTCATGAACGTGTCCGATATCTGGCCTGAGATGGCAATGCAGCTGGGATATCGAGTAGGAAGACTCTCGATATGGGCGTTGAAAAGGCTGGAACGTCTCGGTTACGAGAAGTCCGATATCGTGACCACGACCACAGATGCAGCAAGGGAGAGAATCAGCCAACGATTTCCCCACGTCCGGACCGCGGTTATCAGCAATGGCGCAGACCTGAAGACGTTCGATCCATCGCTCAGGAGTCAAGAAGTCCGCGATTCGCTAAACGCCAAGCCAGATGATTTTCTGGTCTGCTACATCGGCCTGCACGGCATGTTCCAGGGTTTAGAAGTCGTCTTGGAAGGGGCAGAGAAAATGCGGGAGAACAGGACGATCAAGTTCGTCATGATAGGAGACGGTCCCCGCAAAGAAGCCCTCAAGAAACTTGCAAGGCACAAGGACCTGGACAATCTTCAATTCCTCGACCTTGTGGACAGCGAGAGAATTCCTTCGATTCTCGCCTCGTGCGATGCGGCTCTTGTCCCGCTTGCGGCAGAGTTTCCCAGCACAATGCCGTCGAAAGTCTATGAGACCCTGGCCTCCGGCGTGCCGGTGGTTATCAGCACGGGATGCGAGGGCGCCAGAGTAGTGGAAGAAGGCAAGGCGGGGCTGACCTTTAGTCCGGGTAATGCCATGGAACTTGCGGAGGCAATTGCCTATCTGGAGGCAAACAAGGAAGAAGCGGCACTGATGAGAAAGAAGTGTCGAGAACTCGCCTGCCACTTCGATTACGACCGAATTGCAGAGCAGACCGAGTCTTTCCTGCTGGCGATCGCGGACGGGTCAGCCAGTCCCTCATACAAGAGAGAGTGACTGTCCGCGAAGCTGCTGAGCACTTCGGCCAAAGTTCTCTGCCAAAGTTCAGAGAATAGTTATACTTTGCCTATATGACCCTTCTAGACACATTGATGAACATGTGCGATAGTAGGGCCGTTAATGCGTGTGACTTCACGTAGCCAAGATACATTAGGAGGCAGTTCGAAATGGAAGCAGTTTTTCTGATTCTCATTGGGGCGGCGTTGTTTGCTCAGTCCTGGAATCTCATGGGGCTGTACTCAGACGGTAGGACAACAGGGATATTCGTCGGCGGCTTGGGGTTGATGTCGCTATTGGCTCTCGTGCTGGATCCGATGTTGTTGACCGGGTCCGGCGACAAGACGATCTCGGCGGCAAATCACCTTGCGGAGATCACGGCGATGAAGGTACTGATCGGCGCGTGGGCACTCTACTGCGTAGGCGTGGCCGCCCAGGCGATCTGGGACTTGGAGGACCGCAGCGTGGGGTTCTACGGTCTGATCCTGACCGTCACCACCGCCGTCGTTTTCCTCTACTACGCCTCAACCCTAGAGCCTCGATATGGAGAGGGCGCCTGGCTGGGACTGTCCGTAGGGGCGCTGCTTCTTTCAATAATGTCCGCGATGGTCTTCTTCGCGTTCGGGTTCACGTTCAACGTGATGCGGGCAGTGGCCGCCTGGTTCCTGCTGCTTGGAGGAGCAACAGTGGGTGTTATCGGACTGGCGATCGTCTCGCGCGCAATTGCGTAGTGCGCGAAGGTCGACATTGGCCAAGATGATGAGGCCGTCGAGGCCAAGAGCAAGAGGAAAGGCATAATGGGCGACGAGTTGATGTCGATCAAAGAGATACTAGACGCTAGCGAGCGTGAGGCCGCGCTGTACGAATGGAAGGGTACTTTCGCCGACTACCTGGCGATGGTGATTGAGAACCCTTCGATAGCCAAGCTGGCTCACGCTCGCGTCCGGGACGCGATTCTGGCTAAAGGCGTTGATACATCGCCAACAGGCGAGCCGATCTACAGGCTGTTCGAGGATCACATATTCGGCCTCGAGGAAGTACTGGAGAAGGTCGTCGAGTACTTTGAGGCAGCCTCGAAGGGTACGGAGACAAGGAAGCGAATTCTCCTTCTCTTAGGCCCCCCGGCAAGCGGAAAGTCTACTATTGTCGCCCTAATGAAAACGGCGCTGGAAGAGTACTCACGTACCGACGAGGGCGCCGTTTACGCCATCGCCGACTGTCCGATGCAGGAGGAACCTCTCCATCTCGTTCCTCACGCCATTCGTCCCGCTCTGAGGGAACAATACGGTATCGAGGTCGAGGGGGAACTAAACCCCAGAAATCGGTATCTCCTCAGGACAAAGTACAACGGACGGATGGGAGACGTGCCCGTGGAGAGGGTCGTCTTTTCCGAGCACGAGGCCGTCGGCATTGGGTACTACGTAGCCACAAACCAGGACGCCGACTCTGCGCTGCTTGTCGGCAGCATTGATGACGACCGTCTTGAAGGGACTCGCACCGAGGTTGCGGGCAAGGCGTTCCGGATGGACGGCGAGTTCAACGTAGCGAACAGGGGCCTGATAGAGCTTGTCGAGATGTTCAAGGCCGACAAGCACCTGCTGACGGCGCTCCTGGGACTTGCGCAAGAGCAAGTGATAAAGATGGAGAAGTTCGGCTCGATCTACGCCGAAGAGGTGATAATCGGGCATTCGAACGAGGGAGACTTCAACACCTTCGCAGTCGATGAGCATTCGGAGGCGTTAAAGGACCGCATCATTGCGATTCAGGTACCCTACAATCTGCGCGTTCATGAGGAAATGAAGATCTACCGGAAGGTGACCGCCTGGGGCGAAGAGACGGGCATTTGTATTGCTCCGCTGGCGATCCAGGTAGCCAGCACGTACGCCGTGCTCTCCCGGCTTGACCAGCCTACCCGCCAGGGAATGACCCTGCTTGAGAAGATGCGCCTCTTTGACGGGCGTAGAGTAGGATCGTACACGCGTCAGGACTTGGCGGAAATGAAGCGTCAAAACCCCAGTGAGGGAATGAAGGGGATATCCCCTCGGTACGTGATGAACCGGATCTCCGCGGTGGCAAGCATTCCAGACATCAGGTGTGTGTCTCCCCTTGCCGTGCTCAACAGTCTCTGGGAGGGGATGAGCGAGAACATCAGCATTGACGAGACCGATAAGGCCGCTTCGATAAGGCTGGTCGCCGACACCGTCAGCGAGTACAACGAGCTTGCCCTTGGTGAGATCCAGCGGGCATACAACGAGTCTTTCGACGACACGGCAGCCTTGTTGCTGTCCAGGTACATCGAGGACGTTCGCATGTACAAGGCGAATGACCCCGAGCTTGAAGAATCAGACATGCAGGAACTCGAGCGCGCGGTCGACATTCGAGAACGGGACAAGAGGGCGTTCCGCCTGGAGATCGACCGGCTGGTATCCATCTATGAAAGTCGCGGACGGCAGTTTGACTACACGGCTGAACCTAGACTTCAGGCGGCGATCGAAGCCCGGCTCTTCCCTACGACCCGAGACCTGGACCGCGGACTAACCAGGCCTCGATCGAGTCGCCAACGGGCGGAGTGGACGCAGAGGCGAATTTCGATTGTCAACCGGCTGATCGAGAAATACGGGTACTGTGCAGACTGCGCAGAAGATCTCCTTGAATACGTCACGGAGCTTCTACAAAACACTACCATGCTCAAGACCCCCAAGAATCAGGATATTGAGTGGCAGTGGGAGCTCTATCCGAGAGAAGCGACCTTGGTTTCTCCTTCTGAGGAGAGCAAATAGGCCTGGGTGAACCGGGGTGATCTCGGTTCCTGAACCGTGTGCTTGAGTTCGGCGCAATCCGTAGAGACCCCATCCTTGAGGAGACTTGACCCATGAGCGTACATCTCGAAGCCGGCGATAGGGCACCCTCCTTTTCCCTTCCATCATCCAGCGGAGGCAACGTTACGTTGGACGAAATGCAAGGGAAGAAGGTGGTGTTGTACTTCTATCCCAAGGACGACACTCCGGGCTGCACCAAGGAGGCGTGCGGGTTCCGTGACAGCAAGGACGAGTTGGACAGGGAGGACCTCGTCGTTCTTGGCGTAAGCGCCGATGATCTCGACTCGCACCAGCAGTTTATCGATAAGTTCCACCTGAACTTCCCTCTGCTCGCCGATGTCGACCGCAAATGCATAGAAGCATATGGGGTATGGGGCGAGCGGACGTACAAGGGAAGAACGATCGAGGGCGTCCTCCGAAAGACCTTCCTCATCGACGAGGAGGGCACGATCATGAAGTCCTGGCACGAGGTCGACCCGGAGGGACACGCCCAGGAAATTCTGCAGGTCGTACAGGGCGGAGGCTGACGCCGCTTCCGTTCGCCACGCAGTTCCGATGCGCTCAATGAACGTCTCTGACAGACTCGAGGAGCGTCTTGGCGGGGCGACGTTCTCCGTCATCAGGAGTATCTCCCGGACCGCTTCATGTCTCGGCGTCGAGTTGTATGTCGTTGGCGGAACCGTGAGGGACGCGCTCACTGGCAAGTCACCCGTCGATGTCGACATCATGGCGTCGAGGGAGACTGAACGGCTCGTCGAGTCGATTGTCGGACAGGGCAACGCATCAGTCCGCAAGGCCTCGGAATTCGGGACATGGTCGCTCACCGTTCAGGACATCGAGCTGGACCTTTCGACTGCCCGACGTGAGACTTACGATCGTCCCGGCGCTCTTCCGACTGTGTTCCCCGGCACGATAGATGACGATCTGGCGCGACGGGACTTCACCATTAACGCGATGGCGATATCGCTGAACGGAGTCTCATGGGGCGACCTGCTCGATCCGCACGGCGGGGTGAAAGATCTGGAACGCGGGCTTATTCGCGTACTTCATGACCGAAGCTTCGTAGACGACGCCACACGAGTGCTTCGGGCCATCCGTTACGCATGCCGCCAGGGCTTTCAGCTTGAGGCGCGGACCAGTGAATTGCTGGAGCAGGGGCTGCCCTATCTGAGCACCATCAGCCCCGACCGCGTGAGGCACGAGTTCGAGCGCATATTCAATGAACCTCGCGCCGCGAAGATGGTCGAGTTTGCGGGTAGACTGGGAGTGCTTTCTGCAGTCCATCCTGCGCTTAGAGTGGACACGACGTCGCTAAGGGCGATTGATGCGGCGCCGGAGGCTGACGCTCGGAGGGCCGAGTTGCTGCTGGGTTCCATCGTGCAGTCCATTGGTGACGACGATGTGGATTCAGTGGTCGAACGGCTCAATCTCAATGCTGAGTGGGCGTTGGTCGTTCAGGACGTGGTGAAGGTACACGGACGGTCAAAGGAACTCATGGACGAGAACATTGCGAAGAGTCGCGTGTACCGGCTGCTGCATGGCCTCAATGGCAGCGCCATTGAGTCGTGTGCGATGGCTGAAACCGACCCGAGGGTAGCTGCTAGGCTCCGACTGTACCTCCACAAGTTGCGGCATGTTCAGACTTCACTGGACGGAAACAACCTGATGGAAATTGGAGTGCCGCAGGGTCCGGCAGTTGGACAGATGCTTGATAAGCTGTTGGACGCTAGGCTTGACGGACTTGTGGTTTCGGCGGAGGACGAGTGTGGACTGGCGCGCCAACTTCATGAGGACGAAGACGGTGGCTAGGCACCATCAACTCATGCGCTGAAGGTCAGTCTCGCTCAAGTGGGGTCGGATGTTTTCAACGAAATGCCCCAGGGTCTCTTGAGGATCGGCGTCCGTGGTGTCGAGGGCGAACTTTCGCTCGATAAGGCTCGCCTCGTATTCCTCACGGAAGCGGTCGAGGACGAAGGGAACGTCCTGTTCCTTGAGGATGCCGCGAACGCGGGGGTGCTCAGACAAACGCCGGGCCACCGTGGTGGAATCGGCTGTCAGGAGTACCAGCACCATGTCCGGTGCATAGGGGAGTAGCTCGGCGTCCCACTCACGCGCCCTCGCCGTGCGGTCAGCGAAGGAATCAGGCGCGCCGTAGCCGTAGTAGAGGGGCGCGTAGACGGCTTCCGCATAGTAGAAGTTGATGAACAGCACGTCGTCAGCACCGATCAGGCCTGGATGCATGTGCCGCCAGATATTGTGACGCTGAAGCTGCTCGAGGACGTTGGGACGGAGGGACATGATCTGCTCTTCGTCCTCATCCGTGTTCAGGTCATGTCCGTCCTTGCCGATGACGGCGTCAGAGCCGTCCGCGGTTATGATCGTATGTTGGTCGAGTCGGGGGACCACAAAGTGGTCGTGCCACCGGACGAGGGACACACCCATATTCTCGATCATCCAACGGGATATGTTGGCGGCCAGGGTCGCCTTGCCAGTGTACTCGCAGCCGATGAGGATGAGTCGCATGAGATTTCTTGCGGTTGGGAACCTTGTGGCCGTCTACGCTTCGTCGGACTCAGCGCGAATAGGTACGTGAGTTCATCACGAACGGGGCATAGGCTACACCGGGACGGCGCCGACGGACCTGTTGAGGGCAGGCATGAGCTCGTTGGCAAAGAGTTCGAGGTTGTGGACCCAACGGTCCTTGTCGTCCCAGTCGTAGGCCATAGTCACGAGGGTGCCGAACTCTCCCGTCTCATCGACCATAGCCAGGAGCCTGTCGAGGGCATAGTCAACGTCTCCGGCGATGATCTGGTCGCTCATCCAGAAGTCCAAGTTGCAGTCGGCGTCGGACATGGCCTGGTCGCGCTTCATCATTCCCCGACCCACACCACCTCGGCTCAGCAAATCGCCGATGTAGCCGAATCCGGCGGCGAGCGAGTTGGTCCTCGCTATGGACTGGGCCTCTTCGGTCGTGTCGGCGAGGAAAACCGCACGGGCGATCTTGAAGTCGTTGCGGTCGGGCACGTGCCCAGCATCAAGTGAGGCTGTCTCGTAGGTCTCCCATATGTTGGCGACAACGTTTGTCGTGATAAGGCTGTGTGCGAAGGGTTGGAAACCCCGCTGACCCGCCGTCTTGGCGGTGCCTGAGTTCCACGAGGTTATGGGCATGGAGATGGGAGGGTGCGGCTGTTGGTACGGCTTGTGAATGATGCCGAGTCCGACTTCGAGGTCGATGTGTTCCTGCATGCCGATGTTCCAGAACTCGCCTTTCAGATCGATGGGCCCATTGGACGACCAGAGTTCGAGGATCATGTCCATCGACTCGGCGACCATTCTTGATGAGTCCTTTGGCTCAATGCCCAGTATCTCCAAGTCGGTGGAGACGCTGCCGGGGCCGAAGCAGAGATCGAGGCGGCCCTTGCTTAGTTGGTCGAGCATGGCGAGCCTGCTCGCCACAAGGAGCGGATGGTGCTGCTGGAGACATACGGGCGCAGGGCCCATGTGGATGTTCTTCGTTTGAGGCATGGCAGCCGCGATGAAGAGCTCCGGCATCGTGATGTTCTCGTACGCCATCGTGTGATGCTCGCCGATCCAGAATTCGTCGAAGCCCAGTTCGTCGGCGCGGATGACCAGTTCCAGGTCCTCGTCGTAGCACTGCGCCAGGGGCTTGGCGGGGTCGTGAAACGGCATGATGAAGATTCCGGATTTGATCGGCGGCATAGGTCTACCTCATCGGAGTTGTTGGGGCATGTTGAAGGGCAATTGTCCACCAGCGCCACCGGCATTGCAAGATGCGGGAGAGCGGGTGCTCCTACGCGTCCAAAATGGGTCTGAGTCACGTCACCATGGGAGATCTGAAGCTCAGGGCTGGCGGAGGTGGAAGTGGATTCCGGCATTTGCCGGAGGGACTGGGGTTCTCTGCCCGAATGACGTGGGCACTGCCGCGTAGGTTGTTTTCGCAGTCGCGATAAGTGTTGAGACAGCCTGGGGCAGACGTAGGGACGTCGATTGACTTATCTTCCTATAAATGCTAAAAGTGAGGGAACGCAATTCGAACCGGCAACAAAATGCGGAAATGAGATTCTCAATTCTGAGAGGAGAATGACTATGCGACGAGCACTCTTGAATATGGGAGGGTTAGCGGCCTTGGTGGTTATCGTCACCATGGTTGGAGCCCTCGCTTGCGAGTCGTCGGAAGAGCCTGAACAGCCCTTGCCGGCGGCGGCGGCGGCTCCGGCTGCACCGGCGGCGGGCCCTGCCGAGGCACAGGAATACGAACTGATGGCGCCACAGGCGCAGCAGCAGCCGGCTCCTGCCGCCCCTGCCAGATCGGCAGACCAGCCGGAGGCGCCGGTGAGCCCGGGAGCCGTCGCTGTTGCCGTTACTTCTCCGGGGCGCGAGGGCGAGGACCCGGCCGACGCGATGGCCAGCTTCGAGTACATGGCTCCCAAGCTGGAACCGGGCAGCTATCCGTCTCACCAGTGGGACGGTCCGATTCCCACGAAGCTCAATGAGTCCCCGCAGTCGGCGGCGTTGGTCAGGTCAGGGCAAATTCTTCCGGTGGAAGATCGCCTGCCGGTGCACGAGGACATCTGGGTCATCGCGCCGTATGACGAGATTGGCGTATACGGCGGAAACATGAGGATAACGACCCACCACATCAAGACGCTGGACCACCTTGCGGTTACCAGCCTTGTAAATGGCGATCCGACGGGTAACAGCGAACCCCGTCTCATCAAGGGTTGGGAAGTTAGCGAGGACGGCAGGAAGTACACCTTCACGAACCGCAGGGGCGCAAGATGGTCGGACGGCTATCCGATGACCATCGAGGACGTCAGGTTTGCGATGGAAGACCTGATGTACAACACTGAACTCAACACGAGCCTACCGGCCGAGTTGAAGTCGCAGATTACCGGAAACCCGGCGACCTTCGCGGTCGTTGACGACGTGACGTGGACCATTGAGTTCGACGACCCCTACTTCGACCTCGCAAGCTCAAGGCATATGTGGGGATCGTCCAAGACACGAGGGTGCCCACGCTGCTACTACGCTCCCTCGCACGTCTACAAGCGCTACCACGAAAAGTACAACCCTGACGAGATCGAAGCCCTGATGGCGCAGTACGAGCAGGACAACATCCGAGGCCTCCAGAACGCGGTCGACAACATCCGGTCGGGCCCCGGAAATGACTGGCGGCAGACGGGACCGGTACCGACGGAGTTCGATCCTAACTACATCTACAAGGGTGACATCTACACGCCGGCCATGTCCGAACTGATCCAGACCCGGTGTTGTGATGGTGGACGCGCCGCTGTACGGAACCATTACTTCATGGGTGTAGACCCTGAGGGCAACCAGCTCCCGTACATCGACGAGCAGATTCTGATCCTCACCGAGGATAGGACTGCCTCCGTCTTCCGCGCAATGAACGGTGAGAACGACTACTACGGCGGTTCGATGATCCTCAGCGAGTTGCCCCTGTACATGGCGAACATGGAGAAGGGCGACTACAGCGTCTACATCTTCCGCTCGCCGGCAGGAAACGACTCGGCGACGGCGGTACAGAACGAGTTCGTGCAGGACCCCGAAATGGGACAGCTCCTCCGAACGAAGGACTTCCGCAAGGCGCTCTCGATCGCGGCCGACCGGAACGAGATGAACGAAGTTGTGGCAAGCGGAATCGGCACCCCGCAGCAGTGGATCCCTCATGCGAGCACGCCCTACTTCCCGGGCAAGGAGTACGCCGACCTTGACGCCAGCGTCGATCTCGAAGGCGCCAAGGCAATCATGGCGAACCTGGGTTACTCGGACGCGAACGGCGACGGATACCTTGATCGTAAGGACGGCAGCGGCCCTCTGTCCCTGAACTACGTAGTCAGTGCCACCTACTTCCCTCACATCGAGGTGTTGCAGGACCACTGGGGCAAGCTGGGAATCAAGGTCGACATTGAGGAAGGCAACTCCAGCTCAGTTCGGAAGGAGAACCCCGAGCTGCCGTTTGAGCATCACATCTCGCTCTATTCGATGAACCAGTGGACGGTGCAGTGGACCCGCGCCTTCGCAGGCACGAGCGGCAGTCCTCTCGGCGCCGCGATGGGCAACTACTGGGCATCGTTCGGTGAGCAGGGGATGGCCCCCACGGGCGGCGATCCTTTGTACATGGACGCGTACGGCAACCAGGCGCCGGTGGGCAACTACCCTGCTGACATCACCGGGAACATCATGATGAAGCAGGACATCTGGCGGACGGGCATCCAGACGGGCCCGGTGCTTCATCCTGAGCGTGTCGAAATGGGCAAGGAGTTCTGGCGGATAAGCGCCGAGGAGAAGTACAACATCGGCTACCTGGCCTTCATGGGCATCGTTCGCGGCATGACGATGAAGCGCAACAACCTGCGCAACGTGCCGAAGAACCACGTGGCCCTCGAGGCGAAGGGTATCCTGGGCGCGTACTACTTCGAGGACGGGCTCGACAATTTCAGCAATCCTGGAAACAGGTCAACCAAGTACAAGAGCGTGCACTTCCTCGATCCTGAGTACTGGACGCAATAGACCGGCAAAACGAACCACACCATCCGTTCGCCCTTCGACGAGCACAGGGTGAACGGATGGAAAGAGTCAAAAGCAAGAGGCCCGGGGCGAATGTGCCCCGGGCCTCTTTGTTTACTCTGTTCAATCCGCCGGTGCGAAGCTACCGCTTGGAGAACTGTTCCTTCTTGCGAGCTCGCTGCAGACCGTACTTCTTGCGCTCCTTCTCACGAGAGTCGCGGGTGAGGAATCCTCCTCGCTTCAGGGTCGCTCGCAGGGAAGGGTCCATCTCCAGCAGGGCGCGGGATATGCCGTGCTTGAGCGCACCGGACTGGCTGACGACACCGCCGCCGGACACCTTGGCAACCACTCGTACCTGGCCGAAGGTATCCGTGGCCTCGAGCGGGGAGTTTATGATGTCCTGCCACGACTTCCACGGATAGCTCTCCTCCATGGGCTTGCCGTTGACAACGATCGGTCCGCGCTCAACGTAGAGTCGGACGCGGGCGACTGACGACTTTCGCCGACCCGTCCCGTAGTAATACTGCTGCGAAACCACCTGTACTGTCCTCCTGAAAGGGTTTCTCCCCTTCGTTGCAGGGTCAGGTCTGAAACCTGCTCTTACGAAGATATTGGCGGGGAGATCTTGTTAAGTTCTATCTACTTGCCGGTGTTGACCTGTGCTTCGTGGGGATGATCCGGACCTGCGTATACCTTGAGGCGGCGGATCATCTGCCGTCCCAGCCTGCTCTTTGGGAGCATTCCTTTCACGGCGCGAGTGACCGCGTCGCCCGGCTTCTTCTCCAACAGCGATCCGAGGTTCTGTTCCTTGAGACCGCCGTGGTAGCCGCTATACCGGTAGTACATTTTCTGTTCCAACTTCCGGCCGGTGACCGAGATCTTCTCGGCGTTCACAACGACCACGAAGTCGCCGCTGTGCAGGTAGGGCACATATGCCGGCTTGTGTTTACCCATGAGTATGGTCGATATTTCCGAGCTGACGCGACCGAGGGTCTTGCCCTCCGCATCGACGACTTGCCACTCGGGTGTTGCGTTTGGATTTGTTGCCGTTGCCATTGTCAATTTCCTTCAGATAGCTTATCAGACTGTTCGTATTTGACGCTAACGAGACAGAGGCCTTGGGGTGGAAGCGCACGGGCGACGATCCCATCGACGGGCCCCTTCAAGAGGCATTTCACGTTATCTCCCGTCAACTTTTCCAGTCCTATGTCCACCAGCGCTCCCGCTATTCGGCGTACCTGGTGCGGGAGGAAGGCGTTTCCGGTCACCTCGATTCGGACGGACTCTACTATTTCCCGTATGTCTATTGAGAATATCTCTCTGATGGTGCTCGCTTCGGGCCGTTCAAGCGGTCCTGAGAACTGTGCGAAATCGTGTATTCCTTCGAGCGACCCGGCCGCCTCGGCCATTCGCTCCACATCGAGCGCTCGTCCCAGATGGTAGGTAGTCCGTCTTCGAATTGGGGACCGCGTATGTCCGCAATCGATGGTGTAGACGTACTTTCTCTCTGAGGCGCATCTTCTCGGATCGAAGGTGTCGGATACTTCTCGCGCATCCTTCACCGCAATGTCTTTTGGAAGGTGGCTGTTGAGCGCCCTGACGACGACCTCGGCGGGGTGGCCGGCATCCGAGTCGAATGCGACCACTTGCCCGGTGGCATGTACGCCGGCATCGGTGCGACCGGCAGCCTTGATTCGCACGGCCTCGCCGGTGAAGCGGGCTATCGCCTTTTCGATTTCCTCCTGTACCGTTCGTGCGTTCTTCTGATACTGAAACCCGCTGTAGCGCGTTCCGTCATATTCGACGATGAGTGCGTATCTCAATGTTCTTCCTACGCACCGCCATTTGCCTGCCGTCCCCTACTCCACCAACTCCAATTGCGCCATGGGGGATGCGTCGCCCTTTCGTGGGCCGATCTTGATGATTCGGGTGTACCCGCCGGGGCGCTCGTCAAAGCGCGGGCCGATCTCGTCGAAGAGTTTGGCGACCACCTTCTCATCCGTAAGGAACGAGGCAGCCATGCGCCTCTGGTGGAGGGTCCCCTTCTTGGCGCGGGTAATTACCTTTTCGGCGAGGCGCTTGACTTCCTTCGCCTTCGGTTCGGTCGTTCGTATGGTCTCGTGACGCAACAGGTCGGTGACGAGGCCACGCAGCATCAGCATGCGGTGAGCCGTATCACGACCGAGCTTGCGTCCTGCAACTTTGTGTCTCACGTTCGAATCTCCCTAGATTTCCGTGTCCTCGGTCTCGGACTCCTCGGCCTCTGCCTCTTCTTCCTGCGACTGATCCTCTTGAATGTCAGGGTCGAGTTCCGGGGGCAGGAGGTCGTATGTGCGGAGCCTTTCATACAGCTCACTCAGCGACTTCTCGCCGAAGTTCCTTATCTGCAGCAGCTCCGACTTGTTCATCTCGAGGACCTGGCCGACCTTATCGATGCTCGCGCGCTTGAGGCAGTTGAGTGTCCGAGACGAGAGATCGAGCTTCTCGACCGGGGTGTTGTACTGCTCCGGCGTGAGCGTTAGCACGACCGGGGTGGTGAGCTGTCCGTCGGCAGCACCCTTCTGGGCGTTGGCGAAGAGGAAAAACTTCTCAACAAGGACGTTCCCCGCGTCGCGGAGAGCCTCGAGTGGGGTGATCGACCCGTCCGTCCAAATCTCCATTATGAGGCGTTCGAGGTTCGTGCGCTGTCCCACGCGCGTGTCCTCTATGCTGTAGTTCACCTTCCTTACGGGGGTGAATATGGCGTCGACGGGCAACACGCCGATGGGCACGCCGTCGCCCTCGGAGGCCTCGGAGTACCCTATTCCGCGCTCTACGTTGAGCTCGATGGACAGCCTTGCCTCATCGGAGTCGAGCGTGGCGATGTGCCACTCGGGGTTCACTACCTCGAAGTCGGATGATGCCATGATGTCCCCGGCGGATACTTCGCCCTGCCCTGCCACTTCCAGCCGGAGCTTGCCCGGCCGGTCGACCTGCGACCGCAGCCGGACGCCCTTGATGTTGAGCAAGATGTCCGACACCTGCTCCTTTACGTGGTCTATTGTCGCGTACTCGTGGAGGACGCCTTCAATCTTGACTGATGTGACGGCGGCGCCCTTCAGCGAGCTATAGAGAACTCGTCGGAGGGGGTTGCCGAGCGTCATACCGTAGCCTTGCGGCAGCGGTTCGATGACGAATTTGCCGTATCGCTCGTCCTCGGAATCGACCGTGATCAACGGGACGGGTTCCGGCTCCGGCTCTTCGACCATCGTTTCCGGCGCAGCAAAGGTGTGGAAATCTATCATATGTCGCAGTTACTCCTCTCGATCGTCACCGAGTGTTGGTTCTCGGTCCGGCAGGCGTCCTCATTGGGACTACCTGGAGTAGAACTCCACGATGAGCCTCACGTCTATCCCAGTATCGATTTCCGTCGGCTCAGGCATGGAGAGCATTTCGCCCGTAAGCGAACCGGGTTCAAGCCTGAGCCAAGAGGGCACCGGGCGCTTGGGAAGGCCGTCGGTCAGGGCCTCAACGAATCCGGGCATGGTGTCGTCGGCTACCCGGCGCCAGGTTATGACGTCGCCTGGTTGGACCCTGTACGACGGAATGCTTACCTTGCGTCCGTTGACATTGAAATGGCCGTGATTGACTATTTGCCTGGCCTGTGGTCGCGAGTCGACGAATGACAGGCGATAGACGACGTTGTCGAGCCGCGATTCCAGGAGCTGCAGCAGTACGTCGCCGGTCACGCCCTGGCTTTCCCGGGCATCGGCGAAGTATCTCTTGAACTGTCGCTCAAGGACTCCATAGGTGAATCGGGCCTTCTGCTTCTCGCGCAATTGGAGGGCCCACTCGGTGGGTCTTCTCGGACGGCGAGTCCCCTGGTCTCCGGGTGGGCGACGACGTCGCTCTACTCCGCACTTCGGGGAGTAGCAGCGGTCGCCCTTGAGGAAGAGCTTTTCCCCAATGCGACGGCATTGGCGGCATACTGCATCGGTTTTTCGTGCCATGTGTGTCTGTCCGTTTCTCCTTGCTATTCAGAACCCTGAGGCAGTCCCTAGACTCGCCTTCGCTTGCGGGGCCTGCACCCGTTGTGGGGGATGGGGGTAACGTCTCGAATGCTTGTTACGAGGATGCCCGCGGCGTTAAGCGCGCGAACGGCAGCTTCACGACCGGCGCCGGGGCCTCGAACAAATGCCTCGACCTGTCGCAGTCCATGCTCCGTGCCCTTTCGGGCCACATCTTCACCTGCTCTTTGGGCTGCGAACGCCGTGGACTTTCGGGAGCCGCGGAAGATCCCCAGGGACCCTGCGCTGCTCCAGGCAAGCACGTTGCCCTGCGGATCGGTGAGCGTGATGATGGTGTTGTTATAGGTCGATTGGATGTAGGCTCGACCCACGGGTACGGACTTTCGTTCCCTTCTTCGTGTTCTCGGCGCCCTTGGCATGGTTCTCCTCTTTGAGTCGTTGAACGGTCGGCTGGTCTCTTACTTCTTGCTGATTTGTCGCTTGCCGGCCACCGGTACACGACGGCCGCGCTTGGAGCGCGCATTTGTGTGGGTTCGCTGGCCTCGGACGGGAAGCCCTCGCCGATGGCGGTTGCCTCTATAGGTACCGATGTCGATCAGGCGACGTATGTTACCGGTGACCTCACGTCGAAGGTCACCTTCCACGAGCTTTTCCCGGTCGACGATCTCGCGTATTCGTCCAAGCTCGGCCTCAGTCAGGTCGGAGACTCGGGGGTTTCCCTCGATGCCGGCCTTGTTCACTACGTCCGTTGCCTGCCATCGACCGATGCCGAAGATTCGCGTGAGGGATATCTCGACGCGCTTGTTGTCGGGAATATTCACTCCGGATACTATTGCCATGGTCGTCTCCTAGCCCTGCCGCTGCTTATGGCGCAGGTTGCTGCAAATGATCATCACCCTGCCACGCCGCCGGATGACCCGACAGTTGGCACATCTTTTCTTGACTGATGTCGATACTTTCATGATTGCCTTTCCTCGACCCGCGCGTCACGACGCCCGGACGCCTTGTCCTTGAGGCACGGACGCAACTGCCGCCAATAGTGCGGCACTTCTCGCCGTTTAGGGTTCAATTGGCGAAGCGGTAGGTGATTCGTCCCCTCCCCAAGTCGTAGGGTGAGAGCTCCACCAGCACGCGGTCACCCGGCAGGACGCGGATGTAATTCATCTTGATCTTGCCGGACAGGTAGGCGAGCACCTCGTGCCCATTCGCAAGCTCGACGCGGAACGTCGCGTTGCGGAGCGACTCAGTGACGCGGCCTTCCACCGCAATCGCTTCCTTCTTCCCTCCACTCTGGCTTTTCTTCGGCATATCCCCTCTATGCTGTCAGGACTTCGGGTCCGTTTTCCGTTACCGCTACGGTATCTTCGAAATGGGCCGAGCGACTGCCATCGGCGGTCACTACGGTCCATCCGTCGTCCAAGACTCTCGTGTCCCAAGTTCCCATGTTTAGCATCGGCTCGATTGCGACGGTCATTCCCACTCGGAGCCGCGCGCCTTGACCGGGGGTGCCGTAATTCGGCACGCTCGGGTCCTCGTGAAGCGCCCGACCTATGCCATGTCCGACGTATTGTCGTACGACCCCGTAGCCAAGACCCTCGGCGTACGTTTGAACCGCGGCGCCGATATCACCGATTCGGCCTCCGTCTCTCGTCTGTTCGATGGCCCTGCGGAGCGATTCTTCAGTCGCATCGATCAACCGCTGTGAGTCCTCGCCTATTTCGCCGACGCCTACCGTGAAGGCAGTGTCGCTGTGGAAACCACCCACGACCGCTCCAAGGTCTATGCTTATGATATCGCCCTCTTCCAACCTCCGTTTTGACGGAATTCCGTGAACGATTTCTTCGTTGAATGACGTGCAGGTCGTAGCGGGAAATCCATAGAGCCCTTTGAACGAAGGAATAGCCCCAAGCGAACGGATCTCTCGCTCGGCGAGGGCGTCCAATTCCCGGGAACTGACACCAGGTCGAATGGCGTCCTTCAAGACCCTCTTCGTAAGGGACGCAACGTGACCGGCCTCACGCATCAGGTCCAGTTCTCGTTTGGACTTTATCGTGATGCCGTCCATTCGCGGCATTCCCACCGTCGCCGTCTGTTTGATGACTGCTCCTCTTCTCGACTTAAGAACTAAACAACCTATCTATGATAGCACGGAGGACTGCGGTCTCCGTATGAAATACAAGGGACCTAAGGCGCCCCGTTCGCTTTCTCGATTAACTCTGTTCCGACCTCTTCGATGGACTGTTCACCGTCAACCTCTCGCAGGATGCCCGCTTCCCGGTAATAATCTATCAGCGGGGCGGTTTGTGAGAAATACACTTCCAGTCGCTTGCCCACCGCTTCCGGTCTGTCGTCCTCTCTCTGATACAAATCGCATTCCAACTCACAGCCGATCCCGTCCTTGGGAGGCGGATTGAAGACCTTGTGAAAGGTGGCTCCGCAACCACGGCAGACGAGTCGTCCGGTTAGTCGGCGAACAAGCTCGTCGGTGGACACTCGTATGTACAGAACGCGGTCAAGACCATCCGTGTTCGCGAGCGCTCCGTCGAGGGCCTCGGCCTGAGCCAGCGTTCGGGGGAACCCATCAAGTAGGAACCCTCCATCTCCGGCCTCCGTCTCGATCCACTCGGTGACCATCGCTATCGTCACCTCGTCGGGGACCAGGACGCCGCGTTCCATGTATGACCTCGCCAGCCGTCCCAACTCCGTGTCGCGCTTCTGGTGGTCTCGGAACAGGTCGCCGGATGCTGCAAACGGCACCTCAAGATGCCCTGCGATTTGCGCTGCCTGCGTTCCCTTTCCGGCCCCGGGCGGACCCAGCAGTACGACCTTCAAAGTCTCACTTTCAAACGTCGCGCGTACCGGGCCGATCGATTCGTCGAGCGCGTCTCTCTTGCGCAGTACGTCGTCCGTCTCTCCTCCCTATCTCAAGAATCCTTCGTAGTTGCGCATGAGAAGCTGTGCTTCGAGCTGGCGCATGGTATCGAGCGCCACGCCGACCATAATGAGCAGACTCGTGCTGCTCAAGGTTAGGGCGCGAACGTCGGTGATTATCTGGAATACGAATGGAAGAACCGCGATGGTTGCAAGGAACAGGGCGCCACCCCACGTGATGCGAATAATCACGCGGTTCAGGTATTCCTGCGTGGGTTGACCCGGCCTGATGCCGGGGATGAACCCACCATTTTTCTGCAGGTTCTCGGCCAAGTTCTGCTGCTGGAAGATTACGAGCGTATAGAAGAACGTAAAGCCGAGCGTGAGCAAGAACACGGCGACCCAATAAGGCACGCGCGTGGGATCCATGGCGTCGGCAAAGGACTGCAGCCCGCGAATGATGATGCTCTCGCTCAACGGATCACGGAAATAGCTTGCCATCGTAACGGGAAGAATGATAATCGAGAAAGAGAAAATGAGTGGGATCATGCCGGCCGAGTTCACACGGAGAGGCAGGAAAGTCGATCCGCTCTGCCGCTGCATCCGCCCGCCGCGGAAGACGCTTCGCCCGTACTGAACAGGAATCCGGCGCTGAGCCTCGTTGAACAGAACGATGGTGAATATCGTGGCGAATCCAAGGATTACCAGCATAAGGAGACCGGCGCCCTCGTCGCTTTCGAGGAAGCCCTGGCCGATCTGCTGTGGGAACTGGGCGACGATTCCTCCGAAGATTATCAGCGACACGCCATTGCCGAGACCCTTCTCGGTAATAAGTTCGCCAAGCCACACGAGGAACATGGTGCCCGCAACCATGGATGAGATCATGGCGAGAGTCGTGATGTTTAGTCCCAAGCTCACTTGCGGCAGCACGCCGGACTGTTGGAGTAGGCTCAACTGGCCGAATCCCTGGAAGATTGCGATCGGCACTGCCATGTAGTGCGTGAACTGGTTGATGCGCTGCCGTCCAAATTCGCCCTCTTGGGAGAGGGCCTTGAGCTGCGGAACGACGGGCGTGAGAATCTGCATCACGATCGAAGACGTGATGTAGGGATAGACGCCGAGAGCGGCGACGCTCAGGTTTGAGAGTGCGCCTCCGCTGAACAGGTCGAGGAACGGAAGCAGCGCGTTTTGCTCGAAAGCCTGGGACAGCGCCTGCACGTCGACACCGGGGATGGGGACATGGGCCACGAACCGGAACACGACGAGCATCGCCAGCGTAAAGAAGATCTTCGCCCGAAGATCGGGGATACGCATGGCCTCGATCATGGCCTGCATTAGCTGAGGCCGACCGACGTCCTGGGCCGCTCTGCCCGCCTGGGACTGGCGCACTACGCTACCTCCCGAACGCTACCACCGGCGGCCTCGATCTTCTCCTTCGCGGAGCGAGAAAACCGGTGTGCCGCAACGTTAATCGCGACGGCGAGCTCGCCATCGCCAAGTACCTTGACCGGGTTCTTCAAGTTCTTGATGACGCCCGCCTCGACAAGGCTCTCCGGAGTGATTTCGTCACTTCCGGCCAGTCCGGCGAGCGTGTCCACGTTGACGACGCTGTATTCCGTACGGAATATGTTGGTAAAACCGCGGAGCATCGGCATGCCCTTGATGAGGCGCTGCTGGCCACCTTCGAAACCCGGACGAACGCCTCCGCCGCTACGGGAGTTTTGTCCCTTGAGGCCACGACCGGAATAGGTACCCCGACCGCTGCCGTCGCCGCGTCCTTTGCGTCTGCGGCTCTTCTTTGCGCCCTTGGGTGGGCGTAGCTCGTACTGTTCCATAGTGTTCTGTCTTACCGAGTAGTGAGTACTTAGAGGTACTTGCTACTCTATCTCCTTCACTTCAACGAGATGGCGCACCTTGAAGATCATTCCCCGGATTGCGGGGGTGTCCTCGTGCTCGACGGTGCGGTTCAGCCGACGGAGCCCAAGCGCCGCTATAGTGCGGCCCTGTTCCTTCGGGTACCCGATGTCGCTCTTTTTCCAGGTTATTGCAACTTTTGGCATGGTCTTCTATTACGTAAGGATTATTGCGAAGAGGGTCTTTCCCACTCTCTTCTATGCTTCCGGATTTCTCGGTCGAGGTTCGAGCCGGGGTGGTCGGCGCCGCTGGCGCTCACGCCTTCTCGGCTGGGGAGGCGCCTCAACCAACTGCTGGCGCTTCACCATCTCAGCCTTCGGGTCCTTGAGCATCTGAAGCCCTTGGAACGCCGCCTTCACGGTGTTGATCGGGTTGGTGCTCCTTCGGGACTTGGTAACGATATCCTTGACTCCTGCGAGTTCCACGACTGCGCGGACAGCTCCGCCTGCGATGACGCCCGTGCCCGGCCTGGCAGGTCGCATCATCACCTCAGACGCGCCGAAGCGGGAGATGATGTCGTGCGGAATCGTGCTGCCGTCCAGGGGCACCTGCACCATAGTGCTTCGGGCCCTCGTCTCCCCTTTTCGGATGGCGTCCGGCACCGCGCCGGCCTTGCCCTGTCCGATGCCCACGCTGCCATTGCCGTCTCCAACGACGACCACGGCGCTGAAACTCAGGTTTCGACCGCCTTTTACGGTCTTGGAAACGCGGGATATATTGACCGTCCGGCTCTGGATGCCGTCCGGGTCTTCTTCTTCGAATCTGTCGGAACGCCGACCTCTGCTTACCATGCTAGAAAGAGAGTCCTCCCTTGCGCGCCGCATCGGCCAGCGCCTTTACCCGTCCGTGATACTTGTAGCCACCTCGGTCGAAGACGACCGATTTGACGCCCTTGTCTACGGCGCGCTTTGCTACGAGCGTGCCGACCAGAGCTGAAACGTTGGCCTTTGCCTTGCCATTAGCCTCCGTCTGAACATCAGACTCGGTGCTTCCGGCTGCCGCCAAGGTGACACCTTCTACGTCGTCGATGAGTTGGGCGTAGATGTGGTTTAGACTGCGAAATATTGCCAATCGCGGTCGCTCTGCCGTCCCGCTTACGTTCCTGCGAACGCGGCTGTGACGTGCAATGCGACGCGAGTATGCAGTTGGGCGTCCCATGATCCTTATATAACCCTTCTGGCGCTCTTGCCCGGCTTTAGCCGGACCTGCTCGCCACGATATCGAATACCCTTCCCCGTGTAGACGCTCGGGGGACGGACTTTCCTGATTTCGGCCGCGGTCTGTCCAACCGCCTGTTTGCTGATTCCGCTTATGTGAATCATGTTATTGCCCTCTACGGCAATGGTGATCCCGTCCATCGGCTGATAGTCCACCTCGTGGCTGAGCATGACGCTAAGCTTGATGCCCTTGCCGCTTTGCTGAACGCGATAACCGACGCCGACCAATTCAAGCGACCGGGAGTATCCTTCGCTGACGCCGGTCACCATGTTCGCGATCAGATTGCGGGTGAGACCATGCAGCGCCTTGTGTTCACCTGCGTCCGAGGGTCGCTCAACAACGACCGTGCCGTTGTCAGACTTGATGGCCATGTCCTGGTGGAACGTATCGGTGAGGGTGCCCTTTGCTCCCTTTACCGTGACGACCTGCCCGTTAATGTTGACGTCCACTCCGGACGGCACCGGGACTGGCTGTTTTCCTATTCTCGACATTGTGTTGCTCCCTGTCAGACGTACAGTCGTGCTACCAGACGTAGCAAAGAAGCTCTCCGCCGACACCCTCGCGCCAGGCGCCCTTTCCGGTCATAACACCCTTGGAGGTCGAGAGGATCGACACTCCCAAACCGCCATAGTAGCGAGGGATCTCGCCCTTTTGGACGTACACCCTAAGGCCCGGCCGGCTGATGCGCTTCAGGCCGGAGATAGCAGGCTCGTCCTTCTCGCGATAGTGCAAGAAGACCTTGATCTCACCCTGCGTCGATACGCCGGAGTTCACCTCAAAGTCTTCGATGAAGCCCTCATCCTTCAGGATCTGCGCGATGCTCCTCTTCATGTTGGATTGGGGTATTGATACCGAATCGTGACGCACCATGATGGCGTTGCGGATTCGTGTGAGCATATCTGCTATTGGATCGGTGACCGGCATTCCTTCTCTCCGTTCTTCTTCCCTTTGTCTTAGGCGGCCATCGTGTCCGACTCTATCCGAGCAAAGGGCATTCCAAGCAGTTCAAGCAACCGGAACCCTTCACGGTCGGAAGTGGCTGTCGTAGTGATAACTACCTGCAGTCCACGCAGTCGGTCAATTGAGTTGTAGTCGATCTCAGGGAAGATCACCTGCTCCCGGATGCCGACGGCGTAATTGCCGCGTCCATCGAACGCGTTTCGCGAGAGTCCGCGAAAGTCACGGATACGGGGCAGTGACGAGCTTACGAATCGATCGAAGAACTCGTACATGCGCCGTCCGCGCAGGGTGACCTTCAGGCCCATCGGCATGCCCTCACGGATCTTGAATCCGGCGATGGACTTGCGGGCGATGGTCGTCACCGGTTGCTGACCGGTGATGGCTACGAGGTCGCGGGTCGCGTTCTCGATGGCGTTCCGGTTAGCTATGGCCTCGGCTCCGATGCCGATGTTGACAACGATCTTCTCGAGGCGAGGCACCTGCATGGTGCTCGTGTACTCGAACTCTTTGAACAGTTGCGGACCGATCTCGTCACGGAAGGTAACGAGAAGTCGCGGAGGGGTTGCCGGGGCCGCCGGCTCCGGTGCCTGCTCCGTCTTCTTGGACTGCTTTCGCCCGCGTCCCGATCCGCCTTTTCCTTGGGAACCGCTCTTCTTGGTCGTCACTCGATTACTTCCTTAGATACTTTGGAGACTCGCGCCTTGGCGCCGTCCGCCAGCTTGGTGTACCCGACTCGCGTGGGCTTGTTGGTATGCGGACAGATGAGGCGCACGTTGGCCACCGGAATCGGCAGTTCCTTCTGGACGATTCCCGCCTGTCGAATGTTGCCCGTGGCCTTCGTGTGTCGCTGAACGACGTTTATGCCTTCAACGAGCACCTTGTCCTGCTTTGCAAATAACCGCTGTACCTGGCCGGTCTTACCTCGGTCTCTTCCCCTGGTAATCAGTACCATATCGTCAACACGTAGCTTCATGTTAGAGCACCTCCGGAGCGAGGGATACGATACGCATGAAATTCTGCTCCCGAAGCTCGCGGGCCACGGGACCGAATATGCGCGTCCCGCGCGGCATCTGGTTCTCGCCGATGATGACAGCGGCGTTTTCGTCGAAACGGATGTGTGAGCCGTCGGGACGTCGGGTGGGCTTGGCGAGCCGGACGATGACCGCGCGGACTACTTCACCCTCTCGAACGGCGGAGGCTGGGGCCGCCTCCTTGACGGACGCGACTATTACGTCGCCCAATCCGGCGTACTTGCGACCGCTGCCGCCCGGTACGCCGATGCAGCTTATGGTCTTGGCGCCGGAGTTATCCGCAATCTTGACCCTGGAATATATCTGAATCATTGCTGCGGCTTCTCCTCGTCGGCCTTTTCGTCACTCGTTGAATCCTCCTCAGCGGTAGGGGCTTCCTCTTCGTCGGCACTCTCAGCAGTTTCTTCCATCACGTCATCAGCCTCGGCCGGCTCTTCGGCGGACGACTCTTCGGCAGGAGCTTCCTCTTCGTCGGTGCTCTCTGCAGCCTCTTCTACCGCGCCCTCAGCCTCGGACGATTCTTCGGCCGGGGCTTCCTCTTCGTCGGCGCTCTCAGGCGCTTCTTCCACGACATCTTCAGGTTCGGAGGCCTCTTCGACGGGAGCTTCCTCTTCGTCGGTACTCTCTGCAGCCTCTTCTACCGCAACCTCAGATTCGGATGCATCCTCGGCAGGAGCTTCCTCTTCGGGTGTGCTCTCCGCAGTCTCTTCTACTACGACCTCAGGCTCAGAGTCTGCAGACTCTTCGGATGAGTCGGAGTCCTCCTCTTCCGCAACAGTGGGCTCCTCCGCGACGTCCTCTTCGGGTTCGTCCTGGGACTCATCCGAGGTCTCCATCGGAGCCTGCGGTTCTTCTTCTTGTGAGACGATCTCTTCAACGACCGGCTCAGGAATGGTGATTTCGATCTCACCGGTTGGCATGTCGTCTTCCGGAGGCAACTCAGCCATCTCCGGTCGCTCGACGACATCGACGAGCCGCCAGCGCTTAGTCTTGGACACTGGACGGCTCTCGACGATCGTTACGAGGTCACCGATTTGAGCCGTGTTGTTCTCGTCGTGGGCCTTGAAGCGCGACCGGCGGCGGATTGACTTCTTATAGACCCGGTGGAAGCTTCGCCACTCCACCTCGACGATGCACGTCTTGTCCATCTTGTCGCCGATTACCCTGCCAACCCTAGTTTTGCGTCGTAGATAGCTCATTGCGTGGCCAGAGCCAGTTCCCTTTCCCTCATGATCGTGTTGATGCGCGCGATGCGTCTCCGCGCCTTGCGAATGGAGTGTACGTCGGAGAGCTGCATCGTCGCCGACCTGAATCGAAGATTCATAAGCGCCCGCTGCGTATTCTCCAGTTCCTCGTCCAAGTCCGGGTCACTTAGACCCCTCAAATCGTCCATTTCCGCCATGTTGTTTCCTCTACCTGCTGCCTGCTATAGCCTTCGTTCTACTGGCCGGTCTCGCTCGATACGACAACTCGCGTACCCAACGGGAGCTTGGCAGCCGCCAGCTTCATGGCTACCTTTGCCTCCGCTTCCGGCACACCGGCCATCTCAAATATCATTCGTCCCGGCTTGACCACGGCGACCCAATGGTCGACTACGCCCTTGCCGCTTCCCATACGAGTCTCGGCGGCCCGCGCCGTGACCGACTTGTCGGGGAATATGCGAATCCACAATTTGCCACCCCGCCGGGTGTAACGGGTGAGCACGCGTCGTGCGGCCTCAATCTGCCGCGAGGTCACCCATGACGGCTCAGTGGCCTTCAGGCCGACATCGCCGAAGTTCAGGCGACTCCCCTGAACGGAGATGCCGTTCATCCGGCCCCGCTGCTTGTTTCGATATTTAACTCTCTTCGGCTGGAGCATCGGTCGTTTCCTCTGTGGTCACGGCCTCTTCAGAGGCCTGCGCTTCGGCAGCGGAACGCAATTCCTGGTCCGCCCGAACGGTTACTTGAATGGGTGACATTTCTTCAATGTCGACCACCTGTGGTTTCGGCTTCGGGAGAATCTCTCCCTTGAAGATCCATACCTTGACGCCGATGCGGCCAAAGTCCGTAGCGGCCTCTGCTATATCGAAATCGATATCGGCACGAAGCGTATGGAGAGGGACCCTCCCCTCCATGGCCTTCTCCGCTCGCGCGATGTCCGCGCCAGCGAGCCTGCCGGAGGCGATAACCTTGATCCCCTGCGCGCCGGCCTGCGCCGTCCTATTCATGGCCTGGCGTATTGCTCGACGGAAGGCGATGCGCCGCTCCAACTGGTCGGCTATGTTCCGCGCCACGAGGAATGCGTCGAGCTCAGGCTGCCGGATCTCCTGGACGTTCAGGCGGACCCGGCCGTTGGTCAATTGCTCGAGCTCCTTGCGCATCTCATCGACCTTCGCGCCTCCGCGACCGATGACGATGCCCGGACGGGCCGTGTGTGCCGTGACAACGAGCTCGTTCGTTCCTCGCTCGATCTCGACACGGGAAATGCCTGCGTCGGCGTTTCCTTCCATCACGATATTGCGGATGGCCACGTCCTCTTTAACGAGGGCGCGGTATTCCTTCTGCTTTGCGGCAAACCATCTGGTCTGCCAGTCTTTCACGATCCCGAGGCGGAACCCAATTGGGTGTGTCTTATTTCCCACGCTAGACGTTGTCCTCCTCGTCGATAACCACGGTTATGTGGCTGCTTCTCCGGATCATCCTCGTTCCGCGTCCCCTTGCTCTGGCCTTGAACCGAAGCAGCTTCGGGGCCATGTTCGCGTACGCTTCGACGATGCGCATGTTGGACGGGTCGCCGCTGAGCGCGTCGTTTTCGGCGTTTGCCGAGGCGGACTTGAGCAGCTTGGCGACCTGAGCCGCGATGGGCGACTGCGTGAACGCAAGAATGTTCATCGCTTCGTCGACCTGACGGCCCCGCACGAGGTCCAGGATTCTCTTTACCTTCTTGACCGAGTAACCGGTATTTGTTGTCGTAGCGCTTGCGGCCACGGTTCTTACCTCACGGCTGTCGTTCGTTCTGACTTCGACGAGCTATGGCCCCTGAATGTCCTCGTCGGGGCGAACTCGCCGAGCTTATGACCGACCATATTTTCCGTTACGAAAACGGGGATGTGTCGACGCCCGTCGTGCACGGCGATCGTCAGCCCGAGCATGTCCGGCATGATCGTGGATGCCCTCGACCACGTTCGGATAGGCACCTTGCTATTGCTCCGGCGCGCTGTCTCGACCTTCTTCGCCAGCTTGGGATGGACGTACGGTCCTTTTTTCGTCGACCTCGACATAACTTTTCTCCGACCGGGCAATCAGCGCCCGGCACTTATTACTTCTCGTACCTTCTCTTGGCGATGAACTTGCTGGAAGACTTGTTGCGCCGCGTTCGGTAGCCCAGCGTAGGTTTGCCCCAAGGTGTCTTGGGAGAGGGCATCCCGATGGGGGAGCGGCCCTCACCGCCACCGTGCGGGTGATCCGCCGGCGACATCACAACACCGCGCACCTGGGGACGGCGTCCCCGGTGTCTGCTTCTGCCGGCCTTACCGAGCTTCACATTCTTGTGATCGACGAGGCCAACCTGTCCGACGGTTGCCATACACTCGCTTAGCACCTGTCGCATCTCGCCGGACGGGAGCTTCAGGAGTGCGTAGCTGCCCTCCTTGGCCATGACCTGGGCTGATGCCCCGGCGCTGCGCACGATCTGCGCGCCCCGGCCAACCTTCAACTCCACATTGTGTACCAGCGTCCCGTTCGGGATCGAGCGAATTGGGAGGGCGTTGCCCGGACGAATCTCCGCACTCTCGCCGGATACGATCTCATCGCCAACCTTCATGCCTACCGGAGCTAGGATGTAGCGCCAGTCGCCGTCAGCGTACTTGATCAGGGCGATTCGCGAGGAACGATTCGGGTCGTACTCGATCGTCATTACCTCCCCGGGCACGTTGGTCTTGTTGCGCTTGAAGTCGATGACTCGAAGACGCCGCTTATGACCGCCGCCCCGATGGCGAACGGTGATGCGGCCCTTGTTGTTTCGTCCTGCGCGCTTCTTGATCGGCTTGAGGAGCGATTTCTTCGGTCGGGTACTCGTAATGTCATCCGACGTCTGAAGAATCGTTCCCCGCTGCCCGGGACTGGTCGGGTTGAGTTTGCGGAGTGGCATCTATACTCCTTCAAATAGCGTGATTGTATCGCCGGGAGCGAGGGTTACGATGGCCTTCTTCCACGACCTGAGAGTCGTGATCCTCGGACCGAACCGCTTGCGCTTGCCCCTGACGGCCATCGTGTGGACCCGTACGACGTTAACGTCGAACGCTTCCTCGACTGCCTTCTTGATATCGTGCTTGGTTGCGCTCTTGGCGACCTCGAACACGTACCGACCCTGCTCGCTCAGCAGAGTGCTCTTTTCCGTAACTACCGGTCTTCGCAATATTTGAAACGGGTTCATCTATACGTTCCTAATCTAGGCCGCTTCCGCCTCAACCTCATCGATGGATGCTGAGCCCCAGAGGGTCTCCGCTTTCCGCACGGCGTCAACCGTCATGATGAGAATCCGGTGGTTCAGCACATCTGCCGCGTTCAGCAGGTCGGCGGGCAGCATGTCCACGCCCTGCACGTTACGGCCCGCACGAAGCACGCCGTGCTCGGCGCCATCCCCTACGAGAAGAATTGATCGTTCCACACCGAGGGCCTGCATCATCGCCACGAAATCTTTCGTCTTGGGACTGTCCAATGCGAGGGAGTCGAGGACAATCAGGCTCCCTGATCGAGCCTTGTCCGACAGCGTCATGCGAATGGCGGCCTGCCGCATCTTCTTCGGAGTCCGCTGACGGTAGCTCCGTGGGGAAGGCCCGAATGTCACTCCTCCACCCTTCCAAAGCGGAGAGCGGATCGATCCCTGTCGTGAACGACCGGTGTGCTTCTGGGGCCACGGCTTCCTGCCCCCACCGGAGACCTCACTCCTCGTCTTGACCTTCGCGGTTCCCTGGCGCTTGTTTGCAAGCTGGCCTACAATGACCTGATGCACCAGCGAGGAGTTCATCGGCACGCCGAAGACTTCGTCCTGAATTTCGACCTCTTCGGTCGACTCGCCTTTGATATTTCTTACTTCAATATTCACTATGGTTCTCTGCTCAGCTTCGCTTGGTAAGTACCAACAGCGTGTTTCTGCCCCCCGGAACGGAGCCCTTGACGAGCACGAGCCGGCTGTCGGGATCGGACTTCATAACCTCAAGGTTTTTCGTCGTTACCGTGTCACCGCCCATGCGTCCGGCCATGCGCTGACCCTTCAGCACCTTTCCGGGACTGGTGCCTGCACCGATAGATCCAGGCGCGCGATGCCTGTCGGACTGACCATGCGTCTTCGGGCCACCCTTGAAGCCATGTCGCTTTACCGTGCCGGCGAATCCCCTACCCTTGCTAACGCCGGTTACGTTTATCGACTCGCCTTCCTCAAACAGCCCCGCGTCGAACTCCTGGCCGACTTCCACACCGGCAGAGTCGGAGGACCCTACCTCTCGCAGATGGCGGAATAGCTTGTCACCGGACTTGCCGAGGTGGCCTCGCTCAGGCTTGGTCCTTCGCTTGACCTCTTTGAAGCCGATCTGAACGGCCTCGTAGCCGTCCGAATCAGACGACTTGATCTGGGTCACCGTGCAGGGTCCCGCCTCGATTGCGGTCACGCATACGGCCTCGCCGGTATCCTCACGGAATACCTGCGTTGTCCCAATCTTCTTTCCCAACAGTGCTTGAATGCTCATATGTTTCGTCGTCCGTTGCGCCGGGGCGTCCTAAGATACGCTCCGTGCGATTGCTCTATACCTTGATGGAGATGTCCACTCCCGCCGGCACGTTTAGTCTCGTGAGCGAGTCCACCGTCTTGGATGTCGGTTCCAGGATGTCGATCAGGCGGTTGTGCGTTCGGATCTCAAAGTGCTCGCGCGAATTCTTGAATACGTGGGGCGACCGGATCACGCAGAACCGCTTGATGCTGGTCGGCAGAGGTACAGGCCCCGCGACCTGCGCTCCCGTCCGCTCAGCGGCCTCCACGATGTGCGTGGCCGACTGATCGAGAATTCGATGGTCGAATGCCCTGAGTATTATTCTGATCTTCTGGCTCGTCGCTGTCGTCATTGGTCACCTAGTCCGACCTGCGCTTATGCGGCCCTGTGCAGGTCTGCGCTATTGCGTTTCCACTCCTTCGGGGGCTTGTTGGTAGCTTCCGAATTCCATCGAATTCGCCGCGCGGCCCTGCGTCAGCGACCGCATCGTATTTGCATAGCCGAACATCTCGCCGAGCGGCACGTTGGTGCGCACGACCTGGATGTCGCCCTGTCCCTCGATTCCCTTGATGTCCGCCCTGCGGCGGCCCAGGTCGGCGAGGATGTCGCCGAGGAATTCGCCCGGGGTCACAACCTCGAGGGTCATTACCGGCTCGAGCAGCACGGGCCTTGCCTTCGCAATCGCGGCCTTTGCAGCCATTGAACCGGCCACCCGGAAAGCTATTTCCGACGAGTCGACCTCGTGCGCGGTGCCGTCGAGAAGGGTCGCCTTGATATCGACGACTGGGAATCCAGACAGCGAGCCTGCGCCGAGGGCATCCTGAATTCCCTTTGACACTGCAGGAATGAACTCGCGGGGAACGTTGCCGCCGCGAACCTTATCTTCAAATACAAAGCCCTCGCCGCGCCCAAGAGGCTCAACTTCCACCACGACGCGAGCGAACTGGCCGTGACCACCCGTCTGACGAACGAGACGGCCCTCGGCCTCGGCGCTCCTCCTAATTGTCTCGCGATACGCGACACGCGGCCTACCGATGTTGCCCTCAACCTTGTACTCACGGCGTATGCGGTCGACGATGATCTCGAGGTGCAACTCACCCATGCCGGACATGATGGTCTGGCCGAGCTCGTCATTATATGAGACCTTGAGGGTCGGGTCCTCACCGGCGAGCTTGTTGAGCGCATCGGCGAGCTTGTCTTGATCGGCCCTTGTCTTGGGCTCCACGGCGATCGACATCACCGGGTCAGGGAACGTAATCGTTTCCAAGACTACGGGCGAACCTCCATCGCTGATGGTATCGCCTGTGGTCGCATTCTTCAGTCCGACTGCCGCGGAGATCTGCCCGGAGTGGACTTCCGGCACCTCTTCCCTGCGGTCGGCGTGCATCATGACGAGACGGCCAACTCGTTCATTACGACCTGAAGTCGAGTTGAATACCGACCCGCCCGATTCCACACTGCCTGAATAGACGCGGAAGTACACCAGTCTGCCAATGAAGGGGTCGGCGACTACCTTGAATACCAAGGCGGAGAAGGGATCGCCTTCACCCGGGTGTCGCATCACCTCTTCGCCGGTTTTGTAACTGTTGGCCGTGGCAGGCGGTACGTCCACAGGGGAAGGCAGATAGTCGACAATTGCGTCGAGCAGCGGATGAACGCCCCGATGGCGGAGCGCGCTGCCACAGAGTACCGGCATTATCGCGCTGTTCACGGTCGCCCGGCGCAACGCAGCCCTGATCTCATCGGCAGTGATTTCTTCACCTTCAAGATACTTGATTAGCATCGCGTCGTCCGTGTCGGCTACCTTCTCTATCAGTCGTTCACGGTAGTCTCGGACAGAGTCGATCATGTCGGCCGGAACGGGACCCTCCGCAGGCGGCTCCGGCCCCTCGGTCTGATAGTAGTAGGCCTTCTCCTCGAGCAAATCGACCATTCCCTGGAAGGTGTCCTCAGCGCCGATGGGCAGCTGAATCGCCACGGGGTTTCCCTGGAGCCGCTGCGTGATGGAATCTATTGTGCGCTGGAAATCGGCTCCCACTCGGTCCATCTTATTGATGAAGCAGATGCGCGGAACATGGTACTTGTCCGCCTGTCGCCAGACCGTCTCGGACTGAGGTTGAACGCCGGCGACGGCGTCGAATATCACAACTCCGCCGTCGAGAATTCGCAGGCTTCGCTCGACCTCCGCCGTGAAGTCCACGTGTCCGGGAGTGTCGATAATGTTGATCGAGTGGTCGTTCCACTCGCAGGTCGTCGCAGCGGACGTGATGGTAATGCCCCGCTCACGCTCCTGCGCCATCCAGTCCATCGACGTGGTGCCTTCATCTACGCCGCCGATCTTGTAGATGCGTCCGGCGAAGAAAAGTACACGCTCGGTGACCGTGGTCTTACCGGCGTCGATGTGGGCGATGAATCCGATATTTCGGATCATGTCCAAGCGGTGTCTTGTCATCGTTGCTGTTGCCATAATGTGAGTGGTCGAATGTCGGATATCGAGGGCCTACCAGCGATAGTGCGCGAAGGCACGGTTCGCTTCTGCCATTCGATGTTGCTCTTCCTTCCTTCTTACCGAGTCGCCCTGACCCCTTGAGGCCTCGAGCAGTTCGTTTGCCAGTCTCTCCGCCATCGGACGGCCGCTGCGTGCGCGGGCAGTTTGGACGATCCAGCGCATGCTCAGTGCCTCGCGCCGCTCAGGTCGCACTTCACGCGGGACCTGGTACGTTGCGCCACCGACTCGGCGGGAGCGGACTTCGAGCGCGGGCGTCGCATTCACCAGGGCCTGACGGAAGATGTCGATGCCGGACCTGTTGGCCTGTCGCTCGGCTATGTCGAGCGCTTGGTAGACCACGCGTTGAGCGACGGTCTTCTTTCCGCCGATCATCACCTTGTTGATGAACCGTGCGAGCTCCACGCTCCGAAACTTCGGATCAGGGAGCACCCTGCGCCTTTCCGCTCGTCTCCGTCGTGCCATATCAATCCTTCCAAAACAAAAAGCAACCCCGTATCTTCCGACTACGAGGTTACTCCGAGTGTTCTAGCTATTCCGTTTACTGCCGTACTTGCTTCGTCCTCGCCTGCGATCCTCGACTCCCGCCGCGTCCAAGGCTCCGCGAATGACCTGGTAGCGTACGCCCGGAAGGTCCCTTACCCTGCCGCCTCGAATGAGGACGAGCGAGTGCTCCTGGAGATTGTGGCCTTCGCCCGGAATGTAGGCGGTAACTTCCATCCCGTTGGTGAGTCGCACCCTGGCGACCTTGCGAAGGGCCGAGTTCGGCTTTCTGGGAGTCTGGGTACGCACCTGAACGCAGACACCCCGCTTCTGGGGGGAGCCTGTGCCTCGGGTGCCCCGGTTCTTTAGCGAATTGAAGGAGAAGCCGAGAGCGGGAGACTTTTCCTTGCTCCGCTTCGTCTTTCGTCCCTTGCGAACAAGTTGATTCGTTGTCGGCATGTTACGTCCTAGGTTTCCGAAGTTCTACGGGCCGTTTTTCGACACACGCTAACCCGCTACGCGAGAACGCGCAAAACGGCATTATATCCGCAAGGGGTACCTGTGTCAATAAGCATTCACCGCATACCTGACGCTTTCACGCCCCTCTGCGGCGAGTCCGGTTACGCTGTCGAAGGCGTAGGAGAGCCCTGTCCTCGACTCGCGGCGATCGTCAGCGAGTAAACGAGCCCGACAACGGGGATGATCGAGAATATGAGCGGGAGGGGCCAGTCCCCCTTCATCACTTCGGTGGCGATGAGCAGGGCAAGTGTCACATCGGCGACGATGTTGCACGCGAGCAGAGCCGCCACAACATACGCTATTACAGAAGCGGGCCTCGGCAGCACTGCCAGCACGAGCAGCGCAACAGCACAGAGAGGATGCAAGGCGACCAGCACGAGGCGTGACCAGATGTCCCCTGCGTCCGCAAACGCTCCCACCATCGCGGTGAAGACTGACAGTAGCACCTGAACTACGGCGAGAACGAGCAGTATGATTCGGAAGACTCCCATGTAGGTAAGATTAGGTGCCGGTGCAGGGCGAGGTCAAGTTTCTATCCGGCACATAGCTATTCGCTGCCGGCATTACCCCGAAAATAACCTCGCGTAGGGGCGATTCGCGAATCGTCCCTACGGTTTTCATGATTGGTGGAGTCGGTGGCATCCGACAAGAGGGACGACTTGCCGCACTCCAGGACTAGCGAACTGCAACTCAACAGTAGGATGGCATGTCGGGAAAGTGGAGATCGCTATCCGGCACCTCGCCCAGTTTCGCTGGGATGCACCCACTCCACTGGTTCCCGAATAGCATCAGAGTGTTCAGGTTGGAGAGGTTGCCCAACTCCGTCGGTATCTCCCCAGCTAAATGGTTGTAGTTAAGTTCCAGTGTAATCAGGTTGGCGAGACTGCCCAGAACCGTTGGTACCTCTCCGGTCAACCGGTTGGCCATAAGAGTCAAAATCCGCAAGTTGGAGAGGTTGCCTAGTTCTTTCGGTATCTCTCCAGCCAACTGGTTAATCTTGATGACCAGAGTTTCCAGGTTGGAGAGGCTGCCCAACTCCATCGGTATCTCCCCAGTCAACTGGTTGGAACCGAGTAACAGAACTTCCAAGTTTCCGAGGTCACCCAGTTCTGTCGGTATCTCGCCAGAAAGCTTGTTGTTACCAAGTTCCAGCCTCTGCAGGTTGGAGAGGCTACCTAGTTCTGCCGGTATCTCGCCGGAAAGTTTGTTGTTGCCAAGTTCCAGCCATTGAACGCTGGAGAGGCTGCCCAACTCCGCTGGCAGCTCCCCGGTCAGCTCATTCCCATCGAGCAAGAGTCCATTGACCCGTCCGCTCGCATCGTTTGTGACTCCGTACCACTCCCTGATTGGTCGTTCGGTCAGCCAATTGGCGTTATTCGTCCAGTTCTCCCCGTTCAAGGCGTTGTATAGCTCCACCAACACCTCACGGTCCTCTATGGAGTCCTCCCCTGCGCAACTGCTGCCACGTACTTTGGATATCCCACTCAACCACGTCTGAAATGCCTCATCTATGGGGGCGCATAGACCCGAGTTGTTGTGGAAGTAAAACGCTTCCAGCCCGGATATTCCCGTTAGACTCTGCGGAAGCGCTCCGGTCAAGTTGTTGTCGCTGATATAGAGCAGTTCCAGGTGAGAGAGGCTACCCAGTTCCGCCGGTATCTCCCCCTTCAATTGGTTTGCACTGAGGTCCAAATCAGTGACTCGGCCCTCCTCGTCGGTCGTCACACGTAGCCATCTGCCAAGAGCGCCGTAGCCAAGCCAACCGCTGCTTATCTTCCAGTCTGGTCCTCCGGCGGCCTCGTAGAGGGCCGTCAGCGCCGCTCGCTCAGGGTCGTCGGGTGTGCCCGTCGGCACGGTCTCGGTTGGGATCGCGGTCGGCGTTACGGGTGCCGACGCGGTGCGGGCGGATTCCACCGGCGTGGGGGTTGCCTCTACCCTTGTGGGCGAGACTGTTGGCGAATCGCCGACCGTGCTGCAGGCTGTAAGGGAGAACAGTAGCATCAAAGCTAGGACGCCGGATGTGAGGAGATGTGGTTCAGTTAACTGGAATCTACGCATTTGATTTTTCCTTTCCACTTACCATTCACCGATCTCCCAAACGCCCTGAGAGATTCGGTGCCGGCATTGCTTGCGAGACGCTGAGACTACTGGTCTGAAACTTGACAGTAGGGTGGCATATCGGGAAAGTGGAGATCGCTATTCGGAACGTCGCGCAGTTTCACCGGGATGCACCCACCCAATTGGTTTTCGGATAGCGACAACCTACCCAAGTTGGAAAGGTTGCCAAATTCCTCTGGTATCTCCCCAGTCAACGAGTTGTAGCCGAGCAACAGAGTTTCCAACTTAGAGAGGTTGCCCAACTCTGTTGGAATATCCCCCGATAAACGGTTGGCGCTGAGAGCCAGAAGCTCCAAATTGGAGAGGCTGCCCAGTTCCGTCGGTATGTCCCCTGTTAGCTGGTTGACGTCGAGGGTCAAAACCTTCAAGTTGGTGAGACTGGCCAACTCTGTTGGTATCTCCCCAGTCAGCCGGTTGGAACTGAGGACCAGAGCTTCCAAGTTGGAGAGTTGAGCAAGCTCCGTAGGTATCTCTCCACCCAACCTGTTGGAATGGAGGAGCAGAGTCTCCAAGTTTCCGAGGTTACCCAACTCTGTCGGTATCTCGCCAGTTAGCTTGTTGTTGCCAAATTCCAGCCTTTTCAGGTTGGTGAGGCTGCCCAGTCCCGTAGGCATCTCCCCGGTCATCCCGTTCCATTCGAGCACCAGCCCATCCACGCGTCCGCTCGCATCGTTTGTGACTCCGTACCACTCCCTGATTGGCCGTTCGGTCTGCCAATTGGTGTTGTTCGTCCAACTCCCTCCATCCAGGGCGTCGTATAGCTCCACCAGCACCTCACGGTCCTCCAGTGAGTCCTCTGGCGCGCAGCTGCTGCCGCGGACTTCGTCGATTCCCTGCAGCCATGTCTGAAACGCCTCATCAATTGGGGCGCATAGACCCGAGTTGTTGTGGAAGTGGAAGGATTCCAGCCCGAATATTCCCGTTAGACTGTTGGGAAGCACTCCTATCAGGTTGTTGTCGCTGATGTACAACAGCTTAAGGTTGGGGAGGTTTCCCAACTCAGTCGGTATATCCCCATTCAGCTGGTTTGCAGCGAGGTCCAAATCAGTGATCCTGCCGCTCTCGTCGGTAGCTACGCGCTGCCATTGGTCGAGGGGGCCGTTGCTGAGCCAGCCGTCACTTGTCTTCCAATCTTCCCCACCGGTGGCGTCGTAAAGGACAGTCAGTGCCGTTCGCTCCCTGTCGCGGATGGTAGACGGCAGAGTCGCGGCCACAGTCGGGACCGTGGTTGCAGCAACGGTAGGAACGGACACCACCGGCGTGGCGGTGACTTCCGGTTGGGATGCGGGAGCCGCCACTTGGCGATTTGACAGGGTGAGCACTGCCAGTGCGAATCCAAGGACCGCAAACGTAGCGGCAATGAGGAGAATTCCCACCGCCGTCCAGGCACGTGAGAAGCCCAGCGACAGAATGCCCGGCCTCGACATGGTCCTCGCAGTTGCGGAGAGGCGTGCGGCACGTTCTATCTCGGGCCACAGGTCGTGTCCGTCAGCAACGGCGAACTCTGCAAGATCGTTCAGCCGTTCCCTGGTGAGGTATTGGTTGATTGGTTGGGCATTCATGTCACTCTTCTCCAACTACCTCTTCACTTCCCACGAGTGGTCGCATCGAGCAGCTGCTCCAGCCGTGCTCGCGCGTCGTGGAGATGCCGCTTGACTGTTCCCCGCGACCGTCCGGTACGTTCGACCATCTCAGCCTCGGACATATCAAGGAAGTACCTCATGACGACGGCTCCTCGCTGGGACGGAGAGAGCCTCTCCAGGGCGCCGCGTACCGCCATTCGTTCTTCGTTCAGGACTGCGGCCGACTCCGGGTCGGTCGAGGCCACAGATATTCGAGTCGTTTCCGGGTGCTCTAGAGTGGTCGTCCGGTCGCGGCGTTGTACGGAATTGATGGCGTCGTTGACAACGATTCTGTAGAACCAGGGCCCGAATGGTCGGTGAGGGTCGTATTGTTCTGCTCGCTCGAAAACGCGAAGAAATGCGCTGCTCACGACATCCTCAGCCATTGCGACATCGTGGGTTACCAGGTACGCAGCCCGCAGCGCCCTGGTCTGGTAACGCTTGACCAGCGTGCCCAGGGCGCCAATATCGCCCCGTCTCAGCCGTTCCATCTGTCGTTGGTCGCTCACTTCGCGAGCCTCGCTCTTTCAGGCACTGTCACATATAGTACAAACGAGACGGCCAAAAGGTTGAGGTCAAATATCGCCGGGTCGGACACGCCCATTTCAGTGGGCAACATGTCGGGCGTCATTCGATATCCGTCTACCTGAGGTAGTTGTGTACCGGGCTGGGTGATTTCTCCTTGGGCTAACCGGAGGAATGTGGGAATGAAGCCCGACTTGATCGGACTACCATGCCGAACGTCATCCTATTGAGGAGTCGCACTCGCGGGAGTATTCTATCTGAGCGAACTCAGACCACGGATTCGAGGGAGAGACCGCAGTGACCACCCCGGACATCCAAAAATACCTATTCGACTTGTACGGATCCCTCGTCATTGAGGACGTGTTGACAGCAGATGAGGTCGCGGAGCTGAACCGTCTCATCGACGAGAACGGCCACACGTCCACTGAGGAAGTCTCAGGCACGCTGCCCGGAGGCGGCGCGGGAGAAGAGGGCGCCGGGTTCCTGGAGTGGGGACAGGCGTTCACGAAGGTGCTCGATCACCCGAAGGTCATGCCCGTGCTCCGGATGATCATGGGGGACGGGTTCCGCATCGACCATTTCTGGGGCGCGTGGGCCAATGCCGGGGCGAAGGCGCTCCACATGCACGGTGGAGTCGTGCCATTCGTGCAGACCGACTACTACTACGTGCGCGACGGGAAGATCCGCAGCGGGCTCACCAACATGGCGTGGAACCTGACCGACTCGGGCGGCGACCTCGGAGGCTTCATGGCGCTGCCGGGAAGCCACAAATCGAACTTTCAAGTGCCGCCTGAGATCAAGGAGGCCAGCGAGGGCTATGGCATCACCGTGCCCGAGGTGAAGGCGGGTTCCGTCTCGATTTTCACGGAGGCGCTCCTCCACGGGACCGCGCCATGGCGCGGAAGTCACCAGCGTCGCACGCTATTCTTCAGCATGGGGCCATCGCACCAGGCGTACTCATGGCACCAAGCCGTTCCTC
Organism: Dehalococcoidia bacterium; assembly: GCA_963662435.1. Taxonomy (GTDB): domain Bacteria; phylum Chloroflexota; class Dehalococcoidia; order Lucifugimonadales; family VXLM01; genus VXLM01. The sequence continues at coordinate 2,445,895 of OY759598.1, forward strand.
CAACAACCGTCAAGCTGACCGAGCGACAGAGGTTGCTGTTCAGCAGGCCGTCAGCCCCACATTCCTTCGGCCGACCGTCACTCTTCGAACCGGAACTGGAGCAGGGAAGCTAGTTGAAAGGTGAATAGAGCAATGACGGACGCAAAATTCGGCTGGACCGAATTCTATATGGAGTTTGCGGACAAGCTCCTTGCTCATCGCGGTGACAGGATACCCCTTGTCGAGGCAGTACATCAGATCTTCGCCCACTCCGATCTCACATTCCCTCTCACGGATCAGTTCCAAGATGGCTCTAAAGGCCCACTACAAGACATCTGCCCGTTCACGATCATGGGAACCTTCAACCGGGGACTCACGGACACCAACAGGCGCACAATCGCTGCGGAACTCGGGCAATTCCTCGGCGTGAATGAACCTGCGCCCTCCTCCTTTGACGGCATACCCCTCGTGAATAACCAGAATTCGTGGTTTTTCTGGTATGCAAGGGATCGTGACGATGATGACATTGAGTCGCTGTGGGAGGTTTTCGAAGACGCGATCAAACTCGCAAATTCCGACGACGGGCGCGCCAGCCAGCTTTTTGTGGATTCGTACAATCAAGCCCTGTCGGTAAAGGGGGTGCGGAGAAATCTGACAATCGGCCTCTTCTGGATCCGTCCCCAGAATTACCCTACGTTGGATGGGAAGTCTGAAACATACATGACCTCTCGCTTGGGTATTGCAATGCCCAAGATACCGCTCTCGGGACATGAATACCTGGAACTTGCAGATGAATTGAAGCGGTGCTTCAACAAATCGGGCTCTGACGTTCACTCGTTCCAAGAGCTCTCGCTGGCAGCCTACGACGAACCCACGACCGACAATCCGGTCTCACCAGTATGGTTGGTACGTGCAGGCGACAAAGGGCAAGACGATGACGCCGACTTGGATAATGGCCTTACGATCCTTGGATGGCAAGAGGTTCCGGATTTGACAGGCGCGGTGGACAAGGACGAGGTCCACGAGCGAGTTCGGCAAGGATATCCCGATGAGTCAAATCAGTACATTGGGAGCACCAGGAGCCAACTTGCCGCCTTCTTGTTGGAAATGAGTGAAGGCGACATCGTAGTCCTCCCGCTGAAAACCAGGCCGGGGCAAGTGGCCCTCGGTCGGGTCACGGGGCCCTATGTCTATCAAGAGGTCGATGGTGTCGAGCGCCACACACGTTCAGTTGACTGGATTCGTCCAGACGTTCTTCGATCCGACTTCGGGCGAGACTTGCATGGGCCGCTCAATTTCAACCGGACAGTTTGGAGAATGCAGCGCAACGACGCCGACCCCCGAATATCAGCGATGATGGACGGAAGTCGAGATCCAAAAATCGACACGACCGAGGTGGAGACAGATGAACCGATACAACCGCCGCTTGAGTCTCCCGAAGTATCTCTATACAACCTCCAAGACATCATCGCGGACGGCTGTTTCCTCGAACAATCCAAGTTGGAAACGATCCTAAATCGTCTCAAGGTGAAGAAGAATCTCATACTTCAAGGGCCGCCGGGCACGGGCAAGACGTGGCTCGCCAAGAAACTCGCGTTCGCGCTACTTGGACAGAAGGACGATAGCCGCGTTCGTCGCTTTCAATTCCACCCGAACCTGTCTTATGAAGATTTCATTTTAGGTTATCGCCCAAGCGACGAGAGCAAGCTAACTCTCGTTGAAGGCCCATTCCTCAAGACGATCATCCGCGCAGAAGGCGATCAATCCAATGACTATGTCATAGTTATCGAAGAGATCAACCGCGGTAATCCCGCCCAGATCTTCGGGGAGATGCTCACCCTGCTGGAGTCCGACAAGCGCAACTCCGACGAGGCGTTAAGGCTGGCCTACTCAAGCTCCGATGCCGATCGGACCGTCCATATCCCCGAAAACGTGTACGTGATTGGCACGATGAATGTCGCAGACCGCTCCATAGCTCTGGTTGATCTGGCGCTTCGACGGCGGTTCACTTTCGTCGATCTCGAGCCGGTGTTCGGCGACGTCTGGCGAAACTGGGTGCGTGATCAGTGCGGCGTGCCTCTCAATGCACTAACGACCATTGAGCAAAAGTTGACAACCCTCAACGAGCGGATCGAGAACGACCGCAGTCTCGGCCCGCAGTTCCGCATCGGTCACAGCTACGTCACGCCTCCGCCTGGTACGCCAATTAACGATGCGGGCGAGTGGTTCAGGCAGATTGTCGAGACTGAGATCGGCCCGCTGTTGGATGAGTATTGGTTCGACAACGTATCGGAGGCCGAGAACGCGAAGATGGAGTTGCTGAGCGGGCTGTGATAGCGACAGCTGAAACAGTCACCGTCCCCACCATCGGACGTATCCCTGTCAGAAACATCTGGCTTCTGATGCTTTATGCTTCCGAGCTGTATCGTGAGCTTCCAAAGGCTCAGAGCGTGAACGTGGAGGACGACCCGGACGAGCTTCCCAACCTCGTCGCCGAACTGCTTACCCATGCCGTCGAACGCAGGATGCGGCGCAACCTCAACTACGGTTACCAACACAGGCAGGCCGACCTCAATCGGGTACGCGGACGCATCGACCTTCTCAGAACCGAACGCCGCCAGCTGCTTCAGCGTGGCAGGGTCGCATGCTCGTTCGAGGAGCTGACGGTCGATACACCACGCAATCGCTTTGTCAAGGCAGCGCTGAACTTACTGAACAGGATTGTCGGCAAAGATGACCTCGCCCACCGCTGCCGAAACGTGGCGGCCAGCATGGAGCGCGCTGGTGTGACCGGAGACCTTGTGTCCAATAACCGCCGCCGTCCTAGGACGCCACTTTCCCGTTTGGGACGACTCGGTGTGAATGATAGGGAAATGTTAGCAGCGGCACGTCTCGCCTTCGACCTCGCACTACCGACTGAGGATGTCGGTACATCGCACCTTACGACACCGGACAAAGATGAGGTTTGGGCGCGAAAACTATTCGAAAAGGCGGTCGGAGGTTTCTACGATGTCGTCCTGTTCCCTCAAGGGTGGCGGGTGTCCCAAGGAAGCCGAATCTATTGGCCCGTTGGTGACCAATCTGCCGGTATTGCCGACATTCTCCCTTCCATGCAAACCGACATCGTGCTTGAGCGCCCTGTTCTCAACCACCCTGATGGTAGGAAAGAGAAGATGGTCGTCGACACCAAATTCGCGTCGATCCTCAAGCCCGGCCAATTCGAGAAGCAGAGACTCAGGAGTGAATACATTTACCAGGTGTACGCCTATCTAATGTCCCAAGAACGCGAGGCTGACCCCGCCTCTCTCGACTCAACCGGAATCCTGCTCCACCCGTCCGTTGGTGAAGATCTCGACGAGTACGCCGTGATCCAAAGCCACAAGATACGCTTCGTCACCGTGAACTTGGCAGAGGACAGCAGGACCATCAGACGCCAGCTTCTTAGTGCGGTAGACGCTGACTCAGAGCCAAGTGTGTTCTGAAGCCGGCTACCGCCCAGCTTCGATCGAACCGGAATTGGAGCAGGCCTAGCTAAGCGCCCCGATGAATAAGCGCTCCGGCCTTAGCTCGTCGCCGCCCATTCCGGCCCGGCGAAGAGACTGCTGACCGACTCCCCCACGTGGATACGGCGCATGGCTTCTCCCAGGAGTGGGGCCACGGACAGCACGTGCAGGTTGGGGATACCGTTGTCGCTGTAGGCAGAGACGGTGTCTGTGGTCACGATCTCGGTCACGTCGCTTCTTGCGCTGAATCTCTCCGGTGCGGAGCCGGTGAACAGGCCGTGCGTGCAGACGACCGATTTCCGTTCCACTCCGCGCTCGCCCAGCTTGTCCAGCAGCGTCAGGACGCTTCCTCCTGTGGCGATCTCCTCGTCGAGCACAATGGCGTCCTTGCCGTCGACATCTCCGACGATCGTATCGATGACGACCTCGGTATCGCTGATGCGCTGCTTGTTGCCTGCCGCTACGGGCACGCCGAGGAGCCGCGCGAAGTAGGCCGCGTCCTTGGCCCTGCCGAAGTCTGGAGAGACCACGACGGTGTTGGAGAGGTCTCGGTCCCGGAAGTGACCGGCCAGTATGTCGAGCGCTTCGAGGTGATCAACCGGCACGCTGAAGAAACCGTGCACCTGCGGCGCGTGGAGAGTCATAGTGAGCACGCGGTCAGCGCCCGCCGTAACCAGCAGGTCCGCCGTGAGGCGTCCTGCGATCGAGATTCTAGGGGCGGCCTTCTTGTCCGACCGGGCGTAACCGTAGTAAGGGATGACCGCGGTCACCCGTGAAGCCGAAGCGCCCCGGGCGGCGTCGAGCATTTGGAGAAGCTCCATCAGGTGCTCGTGCACCGGAGGAACGAGGGGCTGGATGATGAATACGTCCGTCTCGCGGCAGTTTTCTTTGAGTTGGACCTGGAGACAGCCGTTGCTGAACCTGGTGATGGTGGTGGGGCTCTGCGTCACTCCCAAATAGGAGCAAATGCTCTCGGCAAGATCGGGATGCGCGCTGCCCGTGAAGACGACGATCTTTCGCATCTCAGGTGAGTCCTCCCCGGTACAGCGTACAAGTAGTGAAATCCGGTGAACAAGGTTATTCTGCCCAGTCTGCTGGAGGGCAAGAGCAGGGTCTCCACTCCGACAGGGGAACGTAGACCTACTCCACGTCCAGCACGCTGTCCGGCGAGACCGTTGCATAGGCCATTCGGGTAATGAGGCCCACGGCATCCATTCCCTTAACCTGGTCCTCGGGGCGGTCGGAGGTCGAAAGACCCGCCACAAACATCGGGCCGGTGGGAAGGTAGACGATGCCCGTGTCGGCCTTGATGCGGCCGCTTCCGCCCGTCTTGCGCGCGGTCTCGATTTCCGGCTTCAGGTACTGGCGAATTCGGTTGGCGTTCTTCGGGACCGTCATCATCTCGATCATCTGCGCTGAGGCCTCGGCGCTGATCATCTCGCCGGCGTGAATCTTCTCCATGATGTCCACGAGGTCGCGGGCAGACGCGACGTTGTTCCGCAGATCGCTGGCAAAGGGCAGGTCTTTGTCTCCGGGACCGTCGTCCCTCTCACCGGAGCGTATTGCCGCATCGAGCTCCCTGGACGGCGTCTCCACGATCCCCCTCATAAGGTAATGCCACACCCCGAGGGGCATACAGGCACGGGTGTTGCGGTAGCCCATGCTGTCCATGGTCGCGTTGATCGACTCCGGCGTGAGCAGGAGGACAATCATATCCGTGGCCATGTTGTCGCTCACTCCCATCATTAGGCGGCTGTAGTCGCGGAGGGTCAACTCAGGGTTATCGTGCATGATGCTCAGCGTCCCCGTGCCGTGACCTGAGATGTCGTCGCGCATACGGTAGCGGTCGTCGAGGGAGATCACGCCCTCGTGCGCCTGCCGAAACAGCTCGATCATGATCGACACCTTGACGACCGAAGCCGTGGGCAGCGGCTCGTCGGCGTTGTATTCGTAGAACAAGCCGGTGTTGAGGTCCTTTATGCAGACGCCGATTCGCCCGGGTAAGCGGCTTGCAATCGCGTCCATCTCTTCGGCGGGAAACGATGCCATCTCCAACCCCCTTGCCAGCCGGATACGGCGTAGTCTAGGTAGGGCGGGAACGCCTGTCAAACCGCTCCGAGATTGCGGAGTGCGCTTGTGTGTTGGTCAAAGATTCCCCTACCCTTAGCGCGAGGTGCCATGGAAACAGCCCTATGACAACTAAGGAAATACAGATCGTCGAAGGCAACGACCGGGAGTACGTGGACGACGCGCTCCACCTGACCTTCGAGGCCTTCGCTAAGAAGTTTCGCATCGGTTTCAGAAACGCCGACGACTTCGTTCGCCTCTTTCGAGACTCGGTCGACCCGGAGAACTGTCTCTTCGCCATAGTCGACGGCGAGCTCTGGGGTGTCTTGGCATTCAAGACGACCGGTCATGAGTTCTACCAACTGAACTTGAAGACGCCCTTTGAGAGATTCTCTCCCTTTAGGGCCGGCCTCATACTATTCAATCTCATATTGCTTGACCTTGAGGACGCCGTGCGGGCTGATGAATTTCACATTGATGTACTGGCCGTCGTGCCATTTTCGCGGGGCATGGGGATCGGCACGGCGTTGATACAAAAGGCAGAGGTTAAAGCCGAATCAGGGGGGAAGCGCATGATGTCCCTGGGGGTCATCGCGGAGAACGATGGCGCAATTCGGCTGTACGAACGACTGGGGTACAGGACCACTCGAACTTGGCGGGGATTCCTCGTGCGACTCTCGGCAAAGTCAAAAGAAGTGCGGCGCATGGAAAAACCTCTCACAGGTGAACTACCGGACGACGAAGACGGCAGCGTGGCGTGATATTTCGGACTCGATTAAGGAGCAGGCATTGAGCATTACCGTACCCGACTGGGTGACGTATCCCGAAGAGGACTGGGAGCGGATCACGCCCGACGAGGCCGGTCTCGACCAGGAAGCATTCCGGCAGTGGGTCGATGGTCTCGACGTGAAGGGGGCGAGTTTTGGCGGCGAGGACCATTCGGGCCAAGAGTACGGGGCCGTGCTCACGCGCGGAGGGTACCTCGTCCAGTCGTGGGGAGATCGGCACTACTCGCACCACACGGCGTCTGTGGGAAAGGCCCTGACGTGGGCGGTCCTGGGATTCGCCGTAATGGACGGAATAATCGACCCGGATGAGCCGATCAACGAGTACTGGACCGGTGAGGGAGAGCTGTCTCATCCCCACAAGCACCTGACCGAGGGCCATCACAAAACTCTCACGTGGCGGCACCTCGTCGGCAAGCGAGCGGAGAGCCTGCACTGGGGCGGATTCCCGATTGAGATCGGCAACCGGTGGGCTGAGAAGCGTACTGGACTTGAGGAGCGCGACGCCGTCCCGGGAGTTGCTGAATGGGCAAATTGGACTGGCGACGCCTACTACGACTGCTATTCACACGCGGAGCCGGGAACCGTGGGGCTATACAGCAGCGCCGGGTTCTGGCGACTGGGGCAGGCGCTTACGCACGTCTGGGGCCGGGATATCAAGGACGTCGTGCAGGAAAGGCTCTTCGACCGTATTGGCATCAGGGCAGAGAATTGGGACTGGTTCGCCGGTGGCTGGGTGAAGGACCAGAAGTACTTCTACCCCACGTTACCCGACTCCTACACCTACCTCGACCCGCCCTTTGACATTGCTGGGAACATCGTGCGGAGCGGCCCCGGCTGGGTTGTTTGGAGCGCATCCGACATGGCTCGATTCGGACACCTCAACGCCACAGGAGGACTGTGGAAGGGTGAGCAGATCATCGATCCGGACTGGCTCCGGCCTCACAGCGGCGGGAACAAGAGCGGCTCCAGCGGCGAGAGCAAGTACTTCACGGCGCTAGGGGTGGTGACCACCGAGGGGCTGCCCGAGTTCAGGCACGCCATCGAGACACGGAGCATGGTCCCGGAGGAGCTATTCACCGGACCTGTCAGTCGGAGACCTTGACCATCGCCGATTCCGAGCGTCCGGTCGTGACCATGATGTAGCCGCTGAGTTCCAGGTCGATCTCCCGGCTGCCTGTGTCGACTATTAGAGGTCTTCGCTCCAACAAAGCGAGCTTCCGACGGGTCGCTACGACGATGATGTTGTCAACGCCAACATGCCGTAGGACATCAGCGCTTATCTGCTGATTGCCCCGTCCGAAGATGTGCCCCTGTCCGCCGATGGCCGTGACCACGACCGTTGCAGGCTGGCCGCCCTCCAGCAATTCGATGAGCTGTGACTCCGTGACGTCCGATGCGACGAGAACTTCATTCAGCACCACGTCCACGCCTAGCAGCGTCTTGGGAATTCTCAACACGTCAGCGATGCCCTTCGTAGTGGTGCCAGGGCCGAGGATGTAGAGGGTGTCTTCCCGCATCGAGTCGACGACCTCTCCTGCTATAGCGAGAATGGCCTCGTTCTCGTCGGCGTGGCTCGGCGACTTGGTAACCTGCACGTGCGACGCGTCGTCCGGAATGCGGAGATACCCGTAGAGCTGCGCTTGGACCTCGCCCTCCCGGAACGCCTCTTCGTCGATGTCCATGACCTCGCCCAGCCTCGTGTGGGGCGCCTCCCCCATCAGGTATTGGGCTGCCGCACGTCCTGCCGCGCGGGGCGTCGTGGCATAGACGCCGGAGTACATCTTTACTCCCGCCGGAATGCCAAGCGCGGGAACACCGTCCCCAACCGCGTTGAAAACATCTCTGGCCGTGCCGTCTCCTCCGGCAAAGAGAATCAGGTCAACGGAGCGCTCCGCCAATTCAAGGGCTGCCCGGCGAGTGTCCTCGGCCGACGTATCTTCGTTGTCGACTGTCCCCACAACGGTGGGGGAAAGGCCTGCCAACCTGGCCTCGTCCTCGCCCATCAGACCAGGAAAAGTGAGCACCTCAGGATCATTTAGCCGTCCTAGCTCTCGAAGGGCATCGACGGCTCTCGGCGCGGCGCTGGGCACCGCCCCCATCTCCAACGCGCGTCGGGCAGTGGACACGCCGTCAGTCCCTTTCAGTCCGACCGCGCCGCCGAGGCCGGCAATGGGGTTTACGATGAGTCCGAACTTCTTCACGGTCGGCCTTCTTGTCGACGCCACGGTTTGAGGTACAATCCCGGCATATGCAATTCCTGACACGCGCTGCAGGGCCGCTGCTCGACCTTGTATTTCCCCGTACCTGTGCAGGGTGCGGAAGTGAGGGTGGTTACTTTTGCGATGAGTGTGAGGCTGGCGCCCCCCGGCTCGGACCGCCGCAGTGCGGTGTGTGTTCAGCGCCGAGCCGTGCTTCCCTCTGCGCATGGTGCAGGACTGCGAATCAGCCGTTCAATGGTATCACGGCCCCTTACCGGTGGACCGGCGTCGTGCAGGAGCTGGTTTACTCGCTCAAGTACCGAAACGTGAGAGCGTCCGCGCCGCGTCTTGCCGAGCTCTTATCGGCCCACCTCATGGAGAAATCGTTGGACGCCGACATTTTGATTCCAGTCCCCCTGCATCCCAGCCGGGAACGAGAACGTGGCTACAACCAGTCGGATCTTCTCGCCCGCGAGATTTCGAATTCGACTGGGATACCCATGGAAGCAGGGTTGCTTGCCCGTATGCGAAATACACCCCCGCAGGTGACGATGAATTCGCCGGAAGAGCGGAGGCGAAATGTGGTCGGAGCGTTCGAGTGCGTCGGGAACGTTGCCGGCAAGCGCGTCCTGTTGATCGACGACGTGGTGACCAGCGGGGCTACAGTCGCCGAATGTTCAGCGCAACTGAGGAAGGTCGGAGCCGCAGGTGTCTGGGTAGTGTCCCTTGCACGGTAGCGGACCAAGCCCTCGTCACCCAGATCGAGTGTGGACGAATCCCGTCGCTTACAGGAATTCCCAGTGCCCACGGGTTTGACAAATAAGAACGCACGTCCCATCCTAGATAAGGGCGGGCTGCCGCCAAATCATGCGACAACATGGAGAAGAGTCCCAGAATGTCCCGTATTGCCCCACCTTCAGAGAGAATTCCTAGGGATGGATCAGCTTGCACACTTGCTCATCTGAACTCCATGCCACTACTCCACGTCGCATTACTACTTTACAATAACGAACAAAATGCATCAAAATGCATCAGAATGCATCACTTTTGAGAAATTCTTCCGCCAGACATCCGCTAAATATCCCCAATCCAATCGTTAGTAACTTATCTCAAAATTCACTTCCGCGAGCTTTCTCCACACAAATACTCAAAAGGACCACGTTCGCCCTGAGCCTGTCGAAGGGCAATTCTCTGCCAGCGCATGTAGTCTTGAGATGATCTCTATGCCAGGTGCAGACCTAGCTACTGTGACTCCCACGAGTGAGCCGGTCGACCGGGTGTCCGGGTGCAATGTTACGAGGGAATGATGAGAGTTATTCCTACCTCCCCACGCACGATCCTCCCAGTGCGACGCTAACCGCAAACTCCTCGCGAAATCGGCTATAATTCCGTTCGTATGCTGAACGGACCCGACCGCAGCCCCCCTTCGAGCGATGGCAGTGCGTTTCACGGGTGGCGTTATGCTGCTATAGCCTCGACCATGAACTTCCTGGCTGCCGGGCTGTATGGGCGCGGTTTCTCAGTCTACTTCCTTCCTCTCGCCCGCGACCTCAGCCTCAGCCACACCGCCACCTCGCTTATCTTCGGCTTCGCCACGCTCGAGGGTGGCGTGCAGGCCCCCATCGCGGGTTATCTGATCGACAAGTACGGTCCCAGGATCATGACCCTGATCGGCGCCACTCTGGCCGGCATCGGATTTCTTCTGCTTCCACTGGCCAGCGACCTGGTGAGTTTCGTCCTCATCTACGTCGGCATCATCGCGCTCGGAATCAACACAGGCTTTCACAACTCCGCCGGTGCAATCGTCAACGCGTGGTTCGTGCGGAGGCGGGGCTTGGCGTTCGGAATCATATCCGTGGGCATCGCGCTCGGCGGCGGAGTGATGACGCCCATCGTGGCGGCCGTCGTACTGGAATGGGGTTGGCGATGGGCGGTTGCAATGTCCGGCATAATGATCCTCCTCGTGGGCGTCCCTCTCTCCTTCCTGATTCGCAACAGGCCTGAGGACGTCGGCCAGTTTCCCGACGGGGAGCCTCCTCCCCAAAGAATCGGTCGTTCTTCCGACACCCTGTCATACAGGGACTTCACCTTCCGACAGGCCACGCGAACCGTGTCATACTGGCTGCTCGCCTTCGGGATCACGCTGAGGATTTCGGCTCAGGCCGGCATCCTCGTCCACATCGTACCCATGCTCGTGTGGAAGGGGCTCGACGAGGCGGTCGGGGCAGTCGCCATCGCGACGATATCGTTTTCAGCTGTCGGTACGAGGCTGTTCATGGGCTGGCTCGGCGACAAGCTCCCCAAACGCTTGCTCGTTGTCTTTGGAATGCTCGTTGGAGCCGCGGGAGCGTTGTTCTTCCTGCTCGCCCCGGGCAAGCTCTGGGTCGTGATTGTATTCGCGCTGATGTTCTCCGTGACGGACGGCGCAGCGGGTCTCACGTGGGCGATGATCGGAGACTTCTTCGGCAGGAGCGCCTACGCGACCTTGCGAGGCGCGATTACGTTCTGCGTCAGCATCGGGTCGATGACCACCCCGGTCGTGGTAGGACGTATCTTCGACGTGACCGACGGGTACTACTGGGCGCTCATACCCCTGATCGGTGTGTACCTGAGCACGGCCCTAGTGTTTATAGTGATCCGAACGCCGCGGAAAGGGAGGGAGATAGTAGAAAGTACTACGTAGAAAGTAGTAAGTTGAATATCAGGCCACTGTGACCCAGGGTAGTACGCATTTCTTTTTACTTTCTGCGTAACTAGGACGACCAATGTCAAGATTCGATACCAATAACTTTGACGGGGACGTGATTCAGCGGAGTCACGAGAAGCCGGTTCTGGTGGACTTCTGGGCCGAGTGGTGTGGGCCATGCAAGGTGATTGGCCCCGTCCTGGAGCGCCTGGCCGACGAGAACCGCAACGACTGGGAGCTTCGGAAGCTCGACACTGAGAAGCACCCCGCAATCGCACGTCAGCACCGGATCACGAGCATACCCGCCGTGAAGCTCTTCGTGGACAGCGAGGTGAAGGACGAATTCATCGGGGCTCTACCGGAGCAGGCCATAGTGCAGTGGCTCAAGAAGGCGCTGCCCAGCAAGTTTCGAGAGCAGCTCAGGCGAGCGGAGGCACTGGTGTCCGAGAGGAACTTCGGCGACGCCCACTATCTTCTGTCGGAGGTTCTTCAGAACGATCCTCACGACCATCATGGCATCGTGCTGATGGCGGAGGTGGAGCTCTATTCAGACCCTCAAAAGGCGGCGGAGACGGCCGAACGCGTCCCGCTCGGATCGGAACGTTTCGAGGTCGCGGATGCGATCAAGACTGTCTCACGGCTCTACGGACTCTTGGAGACACCCGATGAACTGAACGACGCGCCAGTGAAGGCGGACTACCTCAAAGCGACACGCCTGCTCCGGGACGGCAAGAACGAGGCCGCCCTTGAAGGTTTCATCGACATAATCCGCCGCAACCGGTACTACGATGACGACGGAGCTCGCAAGGCCGTCATCGCAATTTTCAAGCTCCTCGGAGAAGACCACCAGACGACCAGGGCCTACCGCAACCCCTTCGCCAACGCGCTGTACTAGAGCGCTTCCACAAAGCAGCACCCAAGCAACACGTTCCCAAACTCCGTGCTCTCCGCGCCCTCTGCGGTGAGTCGTCCTACTGGTACGTAACCCAGAACTCGACGTTATTGACGACGATGGGTACGCCAATGCGCGGATCGCGATTGATAAGAACGATCTTGATATCGTGCGGCCCCTTGGCACACTGATCCGCGGTCAAGTCCCACACCAACCAGCTATTTTCGTTGACCGTCTCCGGGCTCGTCGGGTCTTCTGCATCGACGTTTCGTATCGCCGGGGATCCCAAGGCAACGCCGTCTAGCGTGACCTCCACCTCGTCTCCGGTCGGCGAGAAGTGCTCCAACTCGATCAGCAATTGTACCGCCCCACCCTCGGCCTCAATGTCATCGTAGATGGGGATGTGCATGGTGGGGCCGTCGTGTGTCAGCGTGCGATACAGGGTGACAGGGACCTCGCCGTAGAGGCGGTCGTCGCGCTCGGAGTCCTCGCGGAGCGGGTTGTTGGCAATGCTCCGCTGAATGGCGGTGTAGGCCTTGTTCTTCCGCCTCAACGTCTCCGGTGAGCCGATCGAAGTCAGCGTCTCGCGGCGAGTGGTCGGTCCAGCGTGCCAGTTGAAGGCGTACATACCGTGGGCGCCACGCTCGAAGTGGCCCTGCGACATCGCGGCGAACCACCAATTCCGCCACGTCGAGTGGGGAACCAACCGGTTGGCCGCCTGCCTGCTCTCGAAGTCATATCCCGGATAAACCTTGATGTCCGTGCCCTCGACGAGTTTGAGAAACTCCTCCGTCTCAAAGCATGGGTCGGTGCCGGAGTTGCCACCCCCGATGATGATGTCGCACAGCCCTTCATTGACCCACGTCTCGACGTCGTAACCGATGTTCCTGCAGGCCTCCATCGTAGCGCCGACTCTCACCGCCACCGGGAACGGCCTGCCACGCTCTTCGGCGAGGCCGTCGGTCATGCGACGAATCGCCCGCAGCAGGTCGGTGAGGGCATAGCGCATTCGGTACTCGTGCTTATTCGGCAGGTGAAAGGCGTGACGCTGCCAGTCCAACTCGACCCCGTCCCAGTCCGCAAGGCGGCACGCTTGCTCGACGAGGTCGAGCTTGTGCTCGCGTACCTCCGGTATCGCCATGTTCCATGAGGTCGTGCACCAGTTCGGTGCTTCGTCGCCGAGGCACCATTCAGGATGCTGCTTGCGCATGTCGGTCAGGCCCTGGGAGTTGGACTTCTGCATCGTCTCGAGGCTATCGATATTCCAGAAGTGCTGGTCATTCATGCGGATGGATGTCCACACATCGATGCCGAGCTCGCGCCCACGGTCGACCATCGCGGCGTAGGGGTCTTCGCCCCGTTCCAGCATGGCCCGGAGGTTCTCGGAGTCGCGCATCGAGCGGACGGTTTCGTAGACTCTGTCGACCGTGTCGCCGACCACGGGGATGTTGTCAGAGAGCCACGTTGCCTCGTGTGTGCCCATGCACCAAAACAAAGCGTCCACCTGGGTATCGGCCAGTGGGTCGTATACCTTCTCCAAGAACTGCTCAATCGTCTGGGGGTACTCGGAGTAGAAGTGCGGCGCGCCGTCCCAGTTGTAGATGATACGGTAGTCGGATACGGCGGGACGATTCATGGAAGTGGCCAGGTTGGGGCTCATGAGGACTGTCTTCCTTTCGGGGCGTGTGTTATGTGCAGTTCGACGTTCTCCACAACTATTGGAACCCCGAGGCGCGGGTCGCGTTGTCCAAGGACGATCCGTACTTCATGGGTTCCCCGATCGGCCTGGTCCGCACGCAGCTTCCAGACCAGCCAGGCGTCTTCCGTTACGTTTGCATTGCCGCCGACCCGCCGCAGTCCAAGTTCGCCCAGCAGTTCACCGTCGAACGTGACCGATACGACATCTTTGGGCGAGTAGTGGTCGAGATTGATCTGAAGCTCGGCAGCCGTGTCCTCTGCTGAGTCGTCGTGAACGTGGATTCGGAAGGTGGGGCCATCACCCGTTAGTGTGCCGTACAGCGGCACGGGGATCTCGCCGAGAAGACGGTCGTCCCGCTCGGCACCGTAGCGGGTCTCCGATCGGTCGCGAATGTGCCGCTTGACCGGCGTGTAAACCGTGTCCCTTCCTGCGAGAGTATCTGGAGACCCGATAGTGGTCAGCAGACCGTTCAACGCCGCAGCGTAGTTGTGCCAGTTGAACACGTGGACGCCTGACGCCCCGCGGTCGTAGTAGGACTTCGCCAGACCCCGCACCCATCCCTCGCGCCACCGCGACTGCTCCACCAGATGACCTCTTCCAAACTCGCCGTGGCTATCGAATCCGGGATAGAGCTTGACGTTCGTCCCCTCCATCATCTCGACGTATCGCTCGACCTCCACGCCTGGATCGTTGCCGGAATTCGAGTTCGTCGCCAGGATGTCGGTCAGCCCCTCGTCGATCCACGTCCCAACGTCGTACCCGATGCGACGGTTGGTCTCCTCGGACGAGCCTACGCGCGTGAGTATGTAGAAGGGGCGATCTCGCTCACGCGCGATCTCGTCCGCGACTTGGCGGATGGCCCGCTGAAGATCGGTCAGAACGTACCGCAGTCGGTACGCATCTTGTCCTGGCAGGTGGAAGGCGTGGCGCTGCCAGTCGATCTCCACGCCATCCCAGTCGGCCAGCATGCAAGCCTCCCAGATTCGTTGCAGCGCGTACTCACGCACCTCGGGAATCGCCATGTTCCACGACGTTACTGCCCAGCGCGGCGCGTTGCCGATGCCGAGCACCCACTCTGGGTGGTCCTTGCGGAACTGCGTGAGCTCAGGACGGACTGTCTTCGCCATCTCCTCCGGAGCGAGCGGGAACGCCTTTCTGGCCGAGTCCGACCAGAAATGGTTGTCGTTCATGCGGATGGAGACGTACACGTCCATGCCAAGATCGTGTCCGCGCCGTACGATGTCCCCATACAGGTCTTCCCCACGCTCATACATTGCGCGCACACTCTCGGCCCTTCGGAACTCCTTGACGGACCCGTACGGCCGGTCTCGCGGATCAAAGATCGACTCCAATTCGTCGGACGGCCACCGAGCCTGTTCCGCTCCCACGCACCACATGAAGGCCCCGACCTGCGTGTTCTGCAACGGCCTGTATAGCTTGTCCACCAATTCGTCGATCTGCTGGGGATACTCCGACTTGCCGTGAAACGTGCCGTCATGATTGAACATGATGCCGTAGTCCGGCGGCGCAGGTCGTTCATTGGGGTGCATAGCGCCACAAAGGATAGCAGATTACGGCGACCCGTCCCCGTACGCACGGATACCCTTCAAGTTACTCTGTGCGATTGTGGTATAGTTTCGCGACCACGCTGCTGTTACGGAGACAGATCTTGGCACAAGGATTCGCTCCATGGCGGGGCTTCATGGAGCTTTCGCCGAACCATCGCAAGCGCTTGGTCCTCGTCGTCGCGTGCGTGGTCGTCGTGTTCCTGCTCCTGTATATCGCCCGCGGCGCTCTGTTCCCCTTCATCATCAGCGGCGTCCTTGCCTACGTCCTGTTCCCTGCGGTCAAGGCCTTCGAGAAGATCATGCCTTGGCGCAGCAGGCATCCCGATGCCTCACGGATCCTCGCGATATCTATAATTTACATCGCCGTTTTGGTCCTTTTCATTGAGATGCTCGCTCTTACTATTCCACCCGTCGTAAGACAGTCAACACACCTCATCGAGAATCTCCCGGACATCTATAACGAGGCCAGGCAGGCGACCGAAGACCTTGCCGAGAGATACTTCGAGAACATTCCCCAAGACGTGCGGGACAAGGCCGAAGAGATCTTGGCCGACCTCGGAGACACCCTTCTCTCCGTCGCCCAGGCTGCCCTCACGAAGACCCTGCAGACGGTCGCCAACACGTTCAGCTTCATCATCGGCCTAGCTATCGTGCCCGTTTTGCTCTTCTACTTGTTAAAGGACGGGGAAAGGCTCGTGGCCTCGTCTCTGAGCATATTCCCGAAGAATGCGAGGGGTCACGCCAAGGAAGTCGTCCGAATCGTGAACGAGTCGCTCGGCGCATACATTCGTGCCCAACTGCTGCTGATGCTGTTTGTGGGACTGATCGTGTTCGTAGGACTCTTGCTGCTGGATATCGAGTTCGCCGTGCTGCTGGGAATCATCGCCGGGATAACCGAGGCGATCCCGGTCGTAGGCCCGATCATTGGCGCGGTGCCGGGAATAATCGTCACCCTCGCCACGGACCCGGAGAAGATCGTGTGGGTTCTGGCGCTCTACCTCGGCTCTCAGCTCCTCGAAAACTCGCTTCTCGTCCCGCGCATTCAGGGCAACGCCGTTCACATGCACCCCGTCGTAATCATGGCCCTCTTGATCATCGCCAGCGAAACTTTCGGTGTGATCGGGGTCGTGGCAGCGGTCCCGGCAGCCAGCGTTGCGCGCGAGGTCTTCAAGTACTTCTATGGCGTCTGGAGCGACAACCCGCCTAAGGTACCCCTCGAAGAGGCCGTTGAGAACGGGGACACCGGCGAAGTACAATCCTAGCGCCGACTCCCGGAGCGAGGAAATCAACGTGACCCGTCCAAATGTCCTACTGATCTGCGCCGACCACTGGTTCGGCGACCTCATTGGGGCCCTCGGGCATCCAACGATCCTTACGCCTACACTCGACCACATCATCGGGAACGGCATCGCCTACACAAATGCGTACGCCCCCACTCCAACCTGCATTCCTGCCCGTCGAGAGCTGATGACCGGCACTCACGCCCGAACGCACGGCGACCGTGTCTTCGACGAACTGCTCCCGATGCCTGATTTGCCCACGATGGCGCAGACTTTCCGAGACAACGGGTACCAGGCGTACGGGGTCGGAAAGCTCCACGTCTACCCGCAGCGTGATCGGATCGGCTTCGACGATGTGCTCCTGCTGGAAGAGGGACGTCACCAGTTCGGGATGGGGAAGGATGACTACGAGCTGTTTCTCCAAGACGAGGGGTACGCCGGGCAGGAGTACGGGCACGGAGCCGCGAACAACGAGTACATGGTTAGCCCCTGGCACCTGCCTGAATACCTGCACCAGACGAACTGGACCGTTCGCGAGATGTCGAAGTTCATCGCGCGCCGCGACCCAAGGAAACCGGGTTTCTGGTACATGTCGTTCAGTCCACCGCATCCACCCCTCGCGCCGTTGCAGTCGTATCTGGATATGTACAGGGACATCGACATCGATGAGCCGTTCTACGGCGACTGGTCTGAGAACACCGAGGACTGGCCTTACGCACTGCGGGCTAGGCCCGTTAGTCGTGACACCTACTCGCCCGATGCGCTGAAGCGGGCGAGGCAGGGCTTCTACGCACTGGCTACCCACATCGATCACCAGATCAGGCTGGTAATCGGGCTGCTGCGCGAGGAGAACCTCCTGGACAACACAGTGATCGGCTTCACGTCGGACCACGGTGACATGCTTGGCAACCACGGGCTGTTCGCCAAGAGCGTGATGTACGAGAACGCAGCCAAGATTCCGATGGTCCTCATGCCGCCGGCGGACAGGGACGACCTCGGGCGGAACGTCCACGACGACCGTCTCGCCGTGCAGGCGGACGTGTTCCCGACGCTGGCCGACATCTGCGGCGTGCCCATACCCGATACGGTCGAGGGACTGTCTCTCGTGGGCGACGAGAGTCGGGAGTACATCTTCGGGGGACACGGGGAAGAAGACCGTCCCACTCGGATGATCCGCGAAACGCGCTACAAGCTGATCTACTACCCCGAGGGGAACGTGACGCAGCTATTCGATCTACACGACGACCCGCGCGAGACTCGCGACCTTTCCAAAGATCCTGGTCACGCGAGGGTCATGTCTCGAATGACGGAATTGCTCATTGAGAGCATGTACGGCGGCGATAGGGAATGGGTGGAGGGAGGCAGACTGGTGGGAACGGAGGAACCGGATCCGGAGTTGACGCACCCTGCTCACAGTCGCTCCTTCGGCAACCAGCGGGGATATCGATTCGGAAATGCGGGACCCGCCTCAAACATGCCCTCGCGCCTATAGGAAGACCTCGTTCTTCCCTTGAGGAGGACGAAAGACATACGGAGGCATACGTGCCCGACAGGCCAAACGTATTGCTCATAACAGCCGATCACTGGTTCGGTCGGCTCATTGGTGCGCTGGGGCACCCGACCGTTCAGACGCCAACGCTCGACCAGCTCATCGGGAACGGCGTGGCGTACACGAACGCCTACACTGCGACGCCATCGTGCATACCGGCGCGGCGAGAAATCATGACCGGCGTCTCGGCGAGGACCCACGGAGACCGAGTCTTCAACGAGTACCTCCCGATGCCCGACCTGCCCACGATGGCGCAGACCTTTCGGGACAACGGGTACCAGGCCTTCGGGGTCGGTAAGCTGCACGTCTATCCGCAGCACGACCGCATCGGGTTCGACGACGTGCTGATCAATGAAGAGGGCCGCCATCACCTCGGCCTGTTGAAGGACGACTACGAGCTATTTCTCCAGGAGCAGGGCTACGCTGGGCAGGAGGCGACTCACGCGATGGGCCACAACGACTACATCGTTCGCCCCTGGCACCTGCCGGAACACCTTCATCAGACCAACTGGACCGTCCGCCAGATGTCGCGGTACATCGCCCGTCGAGACCCCCGAAAGCCGGGGTTCTGGTACATGTCGTTCAGCGAGCCCCACCCACCGATCGTCCCGCCGGAGCAGTTCCTGGCAATCTACCGCGACTGTGAGATCGACATGCCGTTCGTGGGCGAGTGGGCAAAAGACTGGGACTCTCTACCCAGTGGCATAAAGGCGCGAAGATGGTCGGGACGCAACCCCTACTCCGACGACGCCGTCCGAATCGCACGCCAGGGTTTCTACGCAATGTGCTCTCACCTGGACCAGCAGATTCGTCTCGTGATCGGCCTGTTGAGAGAAGAGGGCCTGCTTGACAACACGGTGGTGATGTTCTCCTCCGATCACGGCGAGATGTTGGGCAATCACGGACAATGGGCGAAGGACCTGTTTTACGAGGAGTCGGCAAAGATACCGATGGTCCTCATGCCACCTGCCAATCGAGGTGATATCGGGAAGAACGTGCTTGACGACCGGCTCGTCGTGCAGGCGGACATCTTCCCTACCCTCGCGGACATCTGCGGCGTCCCCATCCCGGATACGGTCGAGGGGTTGTCGATGGTCGGCGAAAGGAAGCGGGACTATATATACGGCGAGCACTGGGAAAACGAAACGGCCTCCCGGATGATACGAGACGAGCGTTACAAACTGATCTACTACCCGCTCGGCAATCACTTCCAGTTGTTCGATCTCGATTCAGACCCCGACGAACTCCACGACCTGGCGGCTGACCCTTCATTGGGCCATGTGAAGGAGCGGCTTACCGGTCTTCTGATTGAGAACCTGTATGGAAGCGATCTCGAATACCTACAGAATGGGAACCTGATTGGAGTCCCCGACGACGATTTCCATTCCCGCGGCTTCGATCGGAATTTCGGCGGACAGCGTGGCTGGCGATTCGGCACGAGCGGCAAGGCAACATACTGATTGGTGCCTACGAATTCCTCCCCATCCGACAAAATTCAGAATGGAATTCCTTGGCGTAGTTGAAAATGTCGGACAGCCTCCTTGTACAATGCGGGCAGACTGGTAAAATACGATGATGACGCGAATGTCTCGCAGGAGGGAACTGTCATGGCAACCGCGACCGCCGACCTCGACCTTTACGCCCACCTGATGCGCCGCGCCGGATTCGGCGCCCGCCTCGACGAACTGGAAGTGCTCGCGTCACGTCCTTACGAGGACGTCGTTGAGGACTTGCTCCACCCCGAACGGTTTCCCGACGTGGAGATCGACATTATCGAGCGCTTCTACAGCACCGGCAACGCGGGGTACGGCCCCATCTGGTGGTCGCGTATGTTCAACTCGCGCCGCCAGCTCGAAGAGAAGATGACGCTGTTCTGGCACCACATCTTCGCTACGGGACAGTCAAAGTCCGCCCACAACCCGTCGGCGCAGGCCCAGATCAATATGTTCCGTCGCTTGGGGATGACGGATATCCGAACACTACTCATCGAGCTCTCGAAAGACCCCGCGATGATCTTCTGGCTCGACAACAACGAGAACCTCAAAGACGAGCCAAACGAGAACTACGGGCGGGAACTGCTCGAGCTATTCTCCATGGGGGTCGGCAACTACACTGAGGAGGACGTAAAGGCCGCAGCCTACGCCTTCACGGGCTGGACGCTCGAAACGCCGATTCCGGGGGCGGGCAGCAAGTACGGCGGCTACCACTCCAAGTTCGTGTATTTGGAAGAAGAGCACGACCACTCCGACAAGGAATTCCTGGGAGAGACCGGCGACTGGGACGGCTATGACGTCGTGGATATCATAGTAAAACAGCCGGCAGCAGCGCGGTTCATTTCGAGGCACATGTACAACTACTTTGTGGCGGACGAGCCGCCCGTCTCAAATTGGAACGAGACACCACCAAAGGACCCCGAAGCCATCAACGCCCTCTCGGAGGCCTACCTGAACTCGGAAGGCGATATCCGTTCCATGCTCCGCGTGCTGTTCAACTCGGACTTCTTCAAAGAGGCCCGCTACATGCGGGTGAAGACACCGACGGAACTCGTCACCGCCGTCGTCAAACTGACCGGCGAGCACCAGGAGATTGAGATAGGTATGTCCAGGGTCACGGGCGCGTCCGGCTCGATGGGACAGTCGCTAATGAATCCCCTGACGGTCGAGGGCTGGCCTTTCGGCGCGGGCTGGATTGACGGCGGCACGCTGAACGAGCGGGTCAACTTCGCCGTCGACGAGTTGAACGACTCTGACAAGCCGGGCATCCGGCTCATCATCAACCGGCTGCGAGAGATCGGTCACTCCCTGTCACCCGCCGAGTTCGTCGGCGAGTGCGTTCAGATAGTGCGTCCTGCTCCTCTCAGCAAGGAGAGCATTCTTGGACTTCTCAACTACGCCGAGCAGGGCCAAGACCTAGACCTGAGTGACGAATCGAAGCGCGAGACTAATGAGTTCCGCGTTCTGAGAATGATCCAACTGATTGTTGCGACGCGAGAGTATCAGCTGAATTAGAGGAAGGATCACCCGTCAATGTGACGAGGTAGACAGCAAGGAGGGCCAACATGCGACCTTACGGACTTCTGAGAGCAGGATTCCCCTATCTCAAGACTATCGGCGAGTTCATGCGGATGCACTTCCCCACAGACGTGGCCCCCGCGCGCGACGGTCGGCTGTACGTCATCGGCAAGGGCAGCATGTACACCAAGGGCAAGTCGGGCCCCATCCTCGTCACCAACATCGAGGACGACAACCTCGGCAGCTTCGGTTGGAAGTCGTACGAGGAAAGCGTCGCGGACGCCTGCTTCATGTGGCCGATGGCAATCCGGCTCGATGTCGAACAGCGGGAACTCTACATCTCCGACAGCGCCACACATCGTATATCAGGCTTCACCACCGACGGCGAGTACCTCGGTAGATGGGGCGAACACGGCAGCGGCGAGGGGCAGCTTGACCGACCCTCAGGGCTGGCCATCGACGGCGAAGACCTCCTCTACGTGGTCGACTCGATGAATCATCGAGTCCAGAAATACACGAAGGACGGACGCTACATCTCCCACTTCGGCGAATTCGGGGACGGACCCGGACAGTTCAATGCGCCTTGGGGCATTACCATCGACGAAGAGGGTACGATCTACGTTGCCGACTGGCGAAACGACCGGATCCAGCTATTCTCACCGGACGGCGAGTTCATTCGCATGTTCGGCACGTCCGGCCACGAAGACGGCGAGCTATACCGTCCTGCCGGCGTCGCGGTCGACATGCACGGCGACATCTACGTGTGCGACTGGGGCAATAACCGCGTCCAGCTATTCGCGCCGGACGGTCACTTCGTGCAGAAGTTTGTAGGCGACGCGACCATGTCGAGAGCCAACCTGGAGAGAATGCTCACTCGCACCGCCAAGCTCCGCCGGATGCGCGAGACGGCCGCATACGAGCCGGAGAAATACTTCGCTCGTCCTCGCTCCGTCCGCGTCGACGAGCAGGGTCACATGTACGTGCCCGACTACGAGCACTATCGCATCCAGATCTACAAGAAGGAAGCCTACGTGATGGATGAGGCGGGGATGACACCGCCCTTCCGCGTCCCGACGCTGAACTACATGTAGGAACTTTCTGCTTCGTTCAGCGTTTCCAAGTGAATAGAGGGTGTATTCGGCCTCTTCCTCGGTAAGGGAGAGGCCGATTGGTGTACTCCGCCTCTGTGAACTCCGCTGCCGATTCCAGAGTTCACGAAGACCTTCATACCATCTTCAAACATGGGCGGTATAGTGGAATCACGCAGAGGTGAGATGAATACTTATCGGAGGTGGATCGTATGAAGAAACTCTTAGTTGGCCTGGCAGCCGCCATCGTGGTGGTTCTGGGCTTGGCTGGCGGCACGGTGCTGGCGCAAAGTGCCGACGAGGACGGAGAGAAGAAGACCTTCGCGGAACGGGTGGCCGAGATACTCGGCCTCGAAAGCGATACCGTCGAAGACGCCTTGAACCAGGCCAAGTCGGAAATGCAGGATGAGCGTACCGATGCATGGCTTGAGGACGCGGTCGAGGCGGAGAAGATCACCCAGGAAGAGGCGGACTCCTACAGTGAATGGCTGGACGACCGACCGGAAGGCGTCGGGGAATGGCTCCACTTCAGCTACAACCCCAACGCACGTGAGGAGCTCGAAGCCAAGCTCGACGAGGCGGTCGATGCTGAGAAGATCACGCAGGAACAGGCGGATGCCGCCCTCGAACGGTTCGACGAAAAAGTGGCAGAGATGGACGAGAACTTCAAGGCCGCGGTTGACAAGGCCGTAGAGGCCGAGAAGATGACGCAGGACGAGGCCGACTCGCTCACCGAGTGGTACGACGAGAAGCCCGACGGCGTCTGGGCCGGCTACGGCGGTCGCGGAAAGTTCGGGCACGGTAGGTCATTCGGACACGGAAAGTTCCGTGGTAAGGGAAGCTTCCACGGCAAATCGAGAGGCGGCTGGTACATGGACAAGGACAGCAAGAGCACGGACGCCGCTCCCGCCATAGAAGGTTCATCGGCTTAAGATTAGCGAAGCGCGGACTCACCGAGTGGGAGTCTAATGGGTGAACACACCTCCCAGTAGGCACCCTCTGAAGGACGTGGAGGCGGCGGGCGAATGCAAACTCCCTTGCGGCCTCCACGTTTCAAGTCATTGCAGTCTTAAGGAGGACACAGGTTGGAAACGACGGTCTTGCTTGTGGAAGACGACCCCGGCGTCGTTGAAATAGCCAGTACATATCTTGCTCATGACGGCCACAACGTCCTGGTTGCCAACGACGGCCTGGAGGGCCTCCGCCTTGCACGTGAGAACGACCCCGATCTGCTCGTGCTCGATCTCATGCTTCCTAAGCTCAACGGTGAGGAGGTCTGCCGAGTGCTCCGAGAGGAATCGGACGTTCCCATCGTCATGCTTACCGCTCGATACAGTGAAGAGGACCGGCTTGCCGGCCTCGACCTGGGTGCGGACGACTACATCACCAAGCCGTACAGCCCCAGGGAGCTGTGCGCTCGCGTCAGGGCCGTGTTGCGCCGGGTGGCAAGACAGGATGGTGAGGAACAGGGAGCGGTCATCAAGTACCGTGATGTCACAGTCGACCAGGACCAACGCATGGCGTCAATTGGCGAACGTGAGCTTACGCTAACACCAACCGAGTTTCGTCTCTTGGTTATGTTCGTGAGCGATCCCGGCAGGACATTTACTCGCGACCAGATCATCGACGGGGCATTCGGATACGACTTCGACGGATTCGACCGAACGGTCGACGCCCACGTTTCCCACCTGAGGAGGAAGCTCGAAGCCGGGGGCGAACCGCGATATATACATACGGTCTATGAGGTAGGCTACAGGTTCGGCGATGCAAAGATTTAGCACCTGGCTCACCAGTCTTCACTTTCGCCTGATCCTGGGCTTCACTCTTGTGCTCGTCGTTTCTCTCCTCGGCGTGAGCCTCTATGTTCGCTACGCCACCGAGCGGGAAATTGAACGGTACCAGCAAGAGGTCGAGCGCGCGCGAGCGGAGCGCATCCAGGCGGTGGTGAATCAATACTATGAGAACAACAAAGATCTGTCCGGCCTCGGGCCGGCTCTCGAACAGGCAAAGTGGCTCTACAACTGGAACATCGAGCTGACGGACGCCAACGGTATGCCGGTGGCTTTAGTGAGCGGCCAGAAGACAGCATTACCCACGCAGGACAAGCGTCCCGTACCGGCATTCGACAGAAACCAGAGTACTACGCTCGGACCCGGCGCTCGCAGAATAGCCGGCGACGGCAATAGGTTTCGCAAGCACATCTACAATTTGAAGGACGGAAACAAGAACGATGTGGCGTCAATCGCAATGGGACCGGCGGACATTCCCGGCAGTGTTCCAGAGCCGCCCGTGTCTCGGCTGCTAGCAACAGTCGACGCCTCGCTGCTGTGGACAGGCATCGCAGCGGGCATTGCCGGTATCGCTCTCGTTTCCCTGCTCTCACGTCGCACTCTCCTTTCTATCGGGGTGCTCCGGGGAGCAGCGAGAACCTTTGGTGGCGGTCAATACTCCCACCGGGTGCAGAAGCTCGGCCCTCACGAAATCGGTGAACTTGGAGAGACGTTCAACTCCATGGCCGACGACATCCAACGGGCAGAACGACAGCGTCTGAACCTTATGGCCGATGTTGCCCACGAGTTGAGGACTCCGCTCTCAAACATCCAAGGCTACGTCGAGGCGATGAAAGACGGCGTCATCAATCCGAGCGACGAGACCCTTGAGAGCATCCACCAGCAGGTGCTGCAGCTCAACCACCTCGTCGAGGACGTGAAACTCCTCTCGCTGTTGGACGCTGGGACGCTGCGCCTCAACTTCGAGAAGACCTCGGTCGGCGACGTGCTCAACAGGTCCGTCAGAGGTTTCATGGCGAAGGCCCATGCAAGAGACGTGGGTCTGACCACCGAGATCACCGATGGTTTACCGCCCGTCCGAATGGACACGGCCCGGATTCGGCAGGTGGTCGACAATCTTCTTGAAAACGCCATCAGGCACACTCCATCCGGCGGAGCTGTCACTGTGCGGGCCTTGATAATGCCGTCGACCGACGAGGTCATGGTGGCCGTCGAGGACACGGGTGAGGGCATTCCCAGCGATTTGACTGGGACGATATTCGACCGATTCCGACGCGCCGATCAGTCTCGTGCCCGATCGACCGGCGGAGCAGGGCTGGGGCTCGCCATTGCGAAGAACCTCGTCGAGGCCCACGGCGGTCGAATCGAGGCCGAG
This sequence comes from Dehalococcoidia bacterium, assembly GCA_963662435.1. Taxonomy (GTDB): domain Bacteria; phylum Chloroflexota; class Dehalococcoidia; order Lucifugimonadales; family VXLM01; genus VXLM01. The sequence continues at coordinate 2,471,368 of OY759598.1, forward strand.
AACCGTACGAGTGGAGGGACGTCGTTCCGGTTCACCATTCCTACGGGCGACGTTAGTAGTGCGCGTACGTAGTCATGCCCAGGTTTATAAGTCGAAATCGAACGACGCACACAGATCTAAACAGACTGAAACACGAGGTTAGGAGCACGTTGTCGTGATAAGAGGGATCAACCACGCGGGATTTGTCGTACGAGACCTTGAAGTTGCCGTCAAGTTCTACGAGGAGATCGTGGGGCTCACGGTTCAGGACAGGCTTGAGCGCACGGGAGGCCCGATATCCCAGGTGGTCGGCTACGAGAACTCCCATTTGAGGATTGCCAAGATGGCGGCCGAGGGGGAGGAGCACTTCCTGGAGCTGATCGAGTACGTCAACCCTTCTCCGGAGGAGCGCGCCTCAGAGGAGCGGGCGATCATCGGCGGCTGCCACGTGGCGTTCATCGTCGACGACATCCACGTGGCCTTCGATCGAGTGATGGCAAATGGCGCGATCGAGATGAACCCACCCGCAAACATAGCGCCTGGAAGATGGGCCTGCTACATGCAAGATCCCGAAGGCAACTGGATCGAATTCATCCAGCAGGACTAAAGCTAGTTCTCCCTACAGGAGACATGTCGGGTACATATTGTGCAGACCCTAGATAAAGGCACGAATCCGTGTCAGGCAGGAACAGAGGAAGAGGAATGAACGCACTCAGAAATAGCTTGGAATACGCGAAGTCGTGGAAGCTGTGGGCCGTCGTCGTGATCGTGGTGGCGGCGGGAGCAGGCGGCTACTTCGGATTCAACGCGCTGACAGATTCGAGCGCCGAGGAAGAAGCGGCACAAACGCAGCTGGTCCCGGTGACTCGCGGCGACCTCGTCAACGACATCAGCGTGACCGGGACCCTGACGTACACGAGCCGCGAGACGGTGACATTCGGACAGCAGGGTTTCGTCTCGGAAATCGCCGTTGCGGAGGGCGATAGGGTATCTGCCGGCGATGCGCTGGCCGTTCTGGACGCCGAAACAGTCGCGACCCTGGAGCAGGCAATCGCACAGGCTCGAATCAACGTCCGAAATGCGGAGGACGCACTCGACGACGCAAGGAATCCCTACACGGCGTCGCAGATTGCTAAGGCTGAGTCGGATGTTGCAAAGGCGCGCCTTGATCTCCAGACGGCTGAGGAAGAACTGGGCGAACTTGGCGTGGTCTCACCCGACCTCCAGGTGCAAGCCCGAATCGACATCTTGAATGCCCGAGCCGACCTCGATGCCGCCATGGAGAACAAGGTCACCTTGGTCACACCGACATTCCAAGAGGTCGTGAAGGCCCAGGCGGACGTTACCGCCGCACGCGTCGCCCTCCTGGACGCGCAGGAAGAACTGGAGGCGCTGATCAACCCGACGCAGGGAGACATCGATGCGGCAGAGGCCGAAGTGACTCAGGCACGATTCAACCTTGAGGCAGCCAAGGATGCTTTCGACTCGCTCCCAAGCGCGACAGCCGTCGAACTGGCCAAGGCTCAAGCAGCAGTGGCCGACGCGCAACTCGATCTCGAAAGGGCGCAGGAGGCGGTCGATGACGCAACCACCCCAGCGACTGCCGAGGACATCGCCGACTACCAGACTAATATCGACTCTGCACAGGACAGCCTTCTCACGGCCCAATTCAAGCTGCAGACGACTGAACGCAGCGCCGGGGAAAATATCCAGGCGGCAATGGACGATCTCGACGTAGCAGAGGATGACTACCGCGCCCTCTTCGCGAAGTGGTTGGGCATGAACGTCGCTTCGCCGGTCGAACAGTCCCCCGACACCTTCTTCGCTGGTCTCGGCTCCGACCTAGTGAGCATATTTGAAGGGCCTCAGATCGATAGGATGCAGTCGCTGTTCGAACAAGGAATTCTTCGAGACGAGTCCGAGACTCCTTGGAACGAGGTGATCGTCTACTCGTGGGCCGTCCTCTACCCCGGCGAGGTACTCGTTGATTGCGGGAACCTCGAGGCCGGAAAGCATCGAGCGTGCATCGGTGCTGAGTTCCAGGACGCTTTCGACCTTGTTCAGGAACTGACCGCGAGCCTCGATACCCTTCAAGCCGATGAGGCTGAAAAGATACGGGAGGCTCAGGTCGCCGTCTCCAAGGCGGAAGACACGGTAGCGGAGAGACGGGAAGCCCTCGACGACTATCTCACGCAGGTTGCCGAGTCCCAGTCGTCCGAGTCGGAGATCGAGAGCAAGATCGAGGCGGTAGGGCTTGCCCAAGCCAACCTTCAAGCTCTGAAGGGCGACCTCGCAGATCTAACCGCAGAGCCAGACCCGCTCGCAATCGAAGCGAGGCAGCAAGACATCACCGCAGCAGAGACAAAGCTGGCAGACAGCCTGGAAGCGCTATCCCAGCTTACGACCGGCCCGGACGATCTAACGCTTGAGTCCACGAAGAGGGCCGTCGAAACGGCAGAATCCGAATTACTCGATGCTGAGGCGGCCTTGTCCGAGTTGATGCAGGCGACGGAGTTGGACCTGGAACTTGCCGACCGGGAGATCGAGCTTGCTCAAGCCAAGCTCGCCGACGCTGAGGAGGCACTCGCCGCCCTGCTGGACGACCCGGATCCCATCGACGTGCAGGTAAAGCAGACGGCAGTGCGGGTGGCTGTCGAGTCGCTCGCCGACGTTGAAGCGACGCTCGTGGAGTACAACACCGTAGACCAGTTGGAGATCAGTCTCCGAGAGACCGACGTGATCGCGGCGCGGGCCACGCTCGACACAGCCATAGAGGACCTTGAACGCGCCACACTGCATGCGCCGTTCGACGGCATCGTGATCGCTGTGAACATCGAGGAGGGACGCCAGGTAAATGCAAATACCGAGGCAATTGAAATCGCGGACCCGTCCATCGTTGAGGTGAGCGGCTCTGTCGACGAGATCGATGTCCTCTTCCTACAAATCGGCGCGCAGGCGTTCGTCACCCTTGAAGCGCTCGGCGCTGAGAGTCTGCCGGGAACGGTATCCTCAATCGCCAGTACAGGCACGTCGCAGCAAGGCATCGTGACCTACCCCGTCACGATACGGGTGGACTCCTCGGAGAGCGGTCAGCTGCCGGAGGGGCTGAGCGCGACGGCGCAGGTAATCATTCGCGAGCAGACCGACTCCGTGCTCGTTCCCCTACAGGCCCTCTACGGTTCTGTGCAGGCCCCAATAGTCAGGGTTGTCAGTGGCAACGACATCGTAGAGCGACAGGTCACTCTAGGCATCAGCGACGACTTCTGGGTCGTGGTCGAGGATGGTCTCAACGAGGGCGAGACGGTCAGCATGGAGGTCGTCGGCAGCAGTACGGCCGGATTCGCCGGAATCGGCGCGACCTTCCGAGCCGTTGGAGGTTTTGGAGGCGGCCGTGGTGGCGGCGGCGGTGGCGGCCAAGGTGCAGGTGCCGGCGGTCGTTAGCATGTCAGCAGTCCATAGGGAATCGATTGACTCAACACATCACAGACATATGACTGATAACCAAGAAAACGTAATCGAGCTGCACGACGTCACCAAGGTCTACCGCATGGGGGAGATCGAGGTGAACGCGCTGGCCGGGGTTAGCCTGACGATTCGACGCGGAGAGTTGACCGCGATCATGGGACCGTCAGGCTCCGGGAAGTCGACCATGATGAACATCATCGGTTGTCTGGACGTGCCCACGTCAGGCAAGTACATCCTCGACGGAGAGGACGTAGGCCAGCTCAGCGACGACCGTCTGGCAGGGATTCGGAACCGCAAGGTAGGTTTCGTCTTCCAGACGTACAACCTGCTGCCGAGACTGTCGGCCCTGACGAACGTCGAGCTTCCGCTGCAGTATGGCAAGGGAGGCGGGCGAAAGGAGCGGTCGCTCAAGGCCCTGGCACAAGTCGGTCTTGCCGACCGCGTGCACCACAAGCCGGTGGAGCTTTCCGGCGGCCAGCAGCAGCGAGTCGGCATTGCACGGGCGCTGGTGAAGGACCCCGCTATTCTCCTCGCCGACGAGCCGACGGGCAACCTCGACACCACCTCAAGCAACGAAATCATGTGGATCATTCAGGAACTGAACCGGCAGTCGGGTATCACCGTCGTCATCGTCACGCACGAGCATGACATCGCGGCCCACGCGGCCAGAGTGGTGACCATGCTCGACGGCAAGGTGCTCGACGACAAGCGCCAGGAACCGGTAGTCGTGCCGAAACCGGGCTTGAACTAGTTCTCAGGACTAACGCAACACTCACAAAGCAACTACCCATATGTCACTAATTCAAACCATACAGACAGCAATATCATCACTTGGGGCAAACAAGCTCCGCGCCGGACTCGCGCTCTTGGGCATAGTCATCGGCGTGACGGCGGTCATCACGCTCATGTCCATCGGTCGCGGCACGACTGAACAGATCACCGGGATCATCCAGGGGTTGGGCACAAACCTGCTGTTCGTTCAGCCGGAAGGGGAAGGTCAACTCACCCTTGACGACGCCAACGCGCTGGTTGACCCCGTGTACGCCTCCACGGTGATCGCATCGGCTCCGGAGATACGCACTTTCGCTACACTCGTTGCGGGACGTGATAACACCAACGCACAGGTGGTTGGCGTCACCCCGGAATACCTGGCGGCGAGGAACCTCGATCTGGCAAGTGGAATGTTCATCAGATTCCCGCACGTAGAGAACAGGGATGAGGTTATCGTGCTTGGCTCGAACATCGCTGAGCAACTCTTCCAGAACCGCGATCCCGTGGGCGAGTATGTTCGTGTGAACGCGCGAAGGTACCGGGTAATCGGCCTGCTGGAGAGCCAAGGAGGGGGAGGATTCGGCACGTTCGATACTCAAGTGCTTATTCCTATCACCACGGCGTATTACCGGCTGAGCAATGAGCGCACCGCAACCGGCGAGGTCGTGGTCAGCCTCATCAACATCCAGGTGGGGGACGTCGAGGATATCGACCAGAGCATCGAGGAGACGAGCGGAGTGCTTCGCCTGCGCCATCGCATCACCGAGGAAGACGACTTCACCGTCATCAGCCAGCAGAGCACCATAGAGACCCTGGAAGAGACGACGAACACGTTGGTTGTGTTCCTGGGCATCATCGCAGGTATCTCGCTGCTGGTCGGCGGCATCGGGATCATGAACATCATGCTCGTCTCCGTGACCGAAAGGACGCGCGAGATCGGCATCCGGAAGGCCATGGGGGCGAAGCGCCGTGACATCCTCTTCCAATTCGTGGCCGAGGCGACTGTTCTCAGCATAGGAGGGGGTCTCCTGGGTGCGGCAATGGGATTCTGGATGACCAGCGCGATAGACGGCCGTACCCTCGGAACGCAGACATTCAACACCAGCTTCAGCAACGAGTTCGCAGCGCTGGCGCTGATCGTGTCGGCGGGTATCGGGCTGTTCTTCGGTATCTATCCTGCTGTCCGGGCGTCGAGACTCCATCCTATCGATGCGCTGAGGTACGAGTAGGGCAAAGAGAGTAGCAACGCGTAGGCAGGACCACATATAGGGGTCACGAATCTACGGAGTGCACAATTGGACATTAGGACTTCAGCGAAAGAGAGACAGCGATGACAAGAGTGATTATCACTTTGGCGGGAGGAGTAGTTCTCGCACTGGCCTTAGCGTGCGGGTCGGCGGACGAAGGAGGTGGGACAGGTGCTGCCCCAGCCGCGCAGGTCGCGGACCTATCCCAGTTTCCAACTCCAACCCGCTCCCAGGCCGAGCCTCAGCCAGAACCCACCCAGGTTGTAGCGGCTGCTGCCGTTCAAACGCAGGCAGAAGGCAGTGACTCCGAGGGCGAGGCCGCCGAAGTCGCGCCAATGAGCCAAGAGGAGCTGCAGCAGCTCCGGGCACGACTGCAGAGCGGTGAACTGAGTGAAGAAGAACAGCAAGAGGCGATCCAGCGGCTTCGAGCGCAGTTCGGAGGTAGACAGGGCGGTGGAGGTTTCGGCGGGGCAGGCGGCGCACAGGCGGTCGGCACCATCGAGAGCGTCGCCGAGGGCAGTGTGACCGTGACGACGGAACTCGCGACGGTCGCGGCGAACCTGGGAGAGGACACGAATATCAGTATCACGTCGATCCTCGAACCGGCAGCACTGACCGACGGCGCGCAGGTCCTGGTCGTCAGCGAGCGCGTTGACGCCAGCACATTGGCGCGGGTGATTACCATAGTCCCTGAGGGAGAGGGAGGTTTCGGACGCGGCAGGGCCGCAGGTCAAGCAGGACAAGGGGCGCTTGGCGCGGCCCAGGGCGGTCAGGACGCAGGCGGAGCCCGTCCGCTCCTCGGCACCATAGCGGGCATAGCCGACAGTGGTTTCACGCTCGAGACGCAGCAGGGTCCCCTGCCCATTGCCATGAACGAAGAGACGGTGATCATACAGACAAGCCAGGGCACCTTAGCTGACCTCGAAGCGGGCATGCAGGTCAGGGTGACCGGGGTCGAGGGCGACGACGGAACGATTGACGCAAGGTTGGTCGCCGTCACACCTGAGGGGTTGGAAGACCTTCCAGGCTTTGGTGCAGGTCGCGCCTTCGGAGCGGGTCGAGGCGCATTAGGCGGAGGCCAGGGAGGGGGAGGCAACTAGCCTCCGTCCATTAGGCCCTCATCGAAGACACCATCAAGACATCTTCCTCTAGCGTAGCCCCTCGAACCGCTGCCAGCCGGTCGAGGGGCTTTCTTCTTGGCCGGGGGGGTGCATTCACTCAGATGGTAATCCTTGGAGATTCAGCTTCGCAGATCCGTCATAGGTGACGACTCTATGGGGCTTGCGAGCTCGTCGGCAGACCCTTTAGGGGACCAGATAGGGTTTGAAAGAGGTGAAGAGCAATTGCCTCCGTAAGGAATTCTTGCTGAATTTGTCGCACTGTGTTGCATTTTGTTGCATTTCCGTCGTTATTGTAAAGTTGTGAGTCGGGTTAGGACATCTTCGTTTATTCCGTCTTTCTTTGTCATTCTGAGCGAATCGAGGAATCTGAAATCTGCGCCTGTGCGACGACTTTAGATTCTTCACTCCGCTCCGCTACGTTCAGAATGACAGAACGTTAACACAGCTTAGTACCGGTTCCACATGATTTTGATATTTCGATTCACCCTCACCCTAGCCCTCTCCCACGATGGAGGCTGTCTCATAAGTAGGTTGCCTTATTGAAAATACAGAGGTTCTAGGGGTAAGTTTGTGTTGTTGCACCTGCTTTAGGAGAAGTGGCATGCCATTTCGGGACTTCAATCGGGAACAGGGGTGGCTTCTGCCGCCTGATCTGGGAGAGTTAGTAGGCCCCAATCATCCCGCACGATTCGCCGCGACCTTTGTGGACTCTCTCGATGAGGAGACGTGGAAGGAGTTGGGGATCGACCTGCGAGGCGATCCTATGGGAGCATCGTCCTATCACCCTCGCGCGTTGCTGAGCGTGTGGATATATGGGTTCATGACGGGTGTGCGTTCCAGCCGCAAGCTGGAGACGGCCTGCCGCGAACAGGTGGCCTTCATGTGGCTGACCGGGAGGCAGAGGCCGGACCACAACACGCTGTGGAGGTTCTACAGGTCTCACCGAGAGCGGATGAGGGTTCTCCTGAGTCGCACGGTGCGCACGGCTGTGAAGGCCGGCTTGGTGGACTTGGCGCTTCAGGCGGTGGACGGGACACGAATCGCCGGTAACGCGTCCAGTGACCGCACCTACGACGCGGAGGGTCTCAGACGGCTCTTGGAGCGTACGGAAGCAGCCATTGCGGACCTGGAAGCAAAGAACTCGACCGGAGGGGAGCCTGCACCAGTCGAACTACCATCGGAGATTGCGAGCGCCGAGGCATTGCGCGACCGAGTGGTCGACGCCCTTGGCCTCGTGCTGGAGGAGGAGGGAGCCAACCACGCGAACCTTACCGACCCTGACGCGGGGCTGCTCAAGAGCAAGGAAGGTGGCGTTATAGCCGGCTACAACGCCCAGTCGATGGTGGCGCCCATCACGTCCGGCGATGCCTCCGGCATGATCATCACGGCTGCGGATGTGACCTCCGGCTCGGACGACCACCCGCAGCTCGTTCCGATGATCGAGGCGTCTGCAGAGAATACGGGGACAGACCATGCGGTGACCGTCGCCGACGCCGGATATCACTCAGGGACCAACCTTGCCGACTGCGCGTCCTCCGGACACCGCGTGCTCATGCCGGACACCCATAACCGCCGACGCCGCTCCCCGTACCACAAGGACCACTTCACGTACGACCCTGAGAACGACACATACCTATGCCCGAATCAGCAACCTCTCATCTTCAAGGACACGTTCAGACACGCGAACGGCTACAGACTCAGACGCTACAGGGCCGAGGGTGCGCTCTGCCGTACCTGCCCTGCCTTTGGAGAATGCACCACCTCTACCAACGGTCGAACCATAAGAATCAGCGAATACGAACCTGAGTTGAGACGACACAGAGAGATGATGTCTACCGAGTCTGCCAGGGCGAGTTATAAGCGGCGTCAGGGGCTGGTCGAGCCGGTGTTCGGCCTCCTCAAGGAGCATCACAGCGCCAGGCGGTTCCTGCTGCGAGGCCGCGAGAACGTCCTCTCCGAGTGGTGTCTGCTGGCTGCGGCGTTCAACCTCAAAAGCCTTCACAGGGTGTGGAGTGCCGCCTCGCCGTCGAACTCGCCTCACACCGGCTCGCCACGACTACATCCACGCTGTGATCGCAGCGCCACTGATGCCGCCCGCAACCGCTTGGCACCGTTGCTGACGGCCCGACCACGAATCGCCACTCGCAGACTCTAGAGAGTCTACCGGTCATCGCCCATCACATCCCCAGCGTGTACTCAATCACTGCACGCCACGTGAAGCTATGAGACAGCCTCCGATGGGAGAGGGGATAAAGCGCCACTCTATTTGACTGTCACATTCAATGATGGAAACGATTCTGGGATTGACCCTGGGCCACTCATAGACAGAGTAGTACATACGTTTCCACTTGTCAAAACGGGCAGGTATGTTGTAGCTGTTCAGTCTTGGTGAGTTGAATCGCGAAGACCCCCTCTCTGTATCTCTCCCCCGGCGGGGGAGAGATTGTAGATTCTTCGTCGCTGCACTCCTCGGAATGACAGCGAGAGAACAATTGGGGCAATCTCACCAACTCTGAACAGTTGCCGGTATGTTGAGTGCATTTGAGGGCTTGTGCCGGTACTGCCACCCTACCTGCCCAGCTGGGGGTACTGGCGGTTGCCGACGTTTCGGGCGGATACTTCGAGGACTTTGAGGAAGCCTTCGGCGTCGGCGTGGTCGTAGGAGCCGAGCGCCTCCATGGAGGAGTCGTCGGTGTAGAGGGAGTGGGGCATGGCCTCCGGCGTGTCCTCTGCCGTTTCGAAGGAGAGGTTCCCTTTGTACAGGCGGACGGTAACCGTGCCGGTGACCAAGCGGTTGATCGGCTCCAATGCCGCGAGTGCCGCGGTCGTCCCGAGGTCGAGCCAGTAGCCCTGGTATATCTGGTTGGAAATGTATGCCGAAAGCTGGTCGAAGAGCTGGCGGGCACGTCGGTCGAGGACGAACTGAAGCAGGAGGTCGTAGGTCTGGCCGAGCAGCTCCATGCCGGGCGCCTCGTAGATGCCGCGAGACTTGATGCCGACAAAGCGGTTTTCGACCGTGTGCAGGCCGATTCCGAGGCCGTGCGCTCCTGCGACGGCGTTCGCCGTTTCGAACAGGTCCACGACGCTGCCGGTCTCGCCGTCGATTGAATGGGGTACACCCTCCTCCCAGCGGACGGTGACGGACTGCGGGGCGTCGGGGGCGTCCCACGCCCAGACGCCCATGCCCGGCTCGACGAAGAAGGGAGATACGGTCACGTCCTCGAGGTCTCCGGCCTCGTGCGTGAGGCCGAGAAAGTTGGCGTCGGTGGAGTAGCGGGACTCCGATGCCGGCTTGATCGGCAGATCGTGCTTCTCGCAGTAGTCGAGCATCTGCTGTCTGCCGGGGAACTCCTCGACGAACTCCGGATCGCGCCAAGGGGCGTAGACGTCCATGTCGGGACGGAGCATATTCGTGGCGATCTGGAAGCGCACCTGGTCGTTGCCGCGTCCTGTGGCGCCGTGGAAGAGTACAGGAATGCCCCGTGTATCGAACTCCTGGAGCAGGGCCTGTACCGTGACGGGTCGGGCGATGCCGGTGGTGTTCCAGTAGCCGCCTTCGTAGCGGGCCTGTGCCTGGAGCACCTTCAGTCCTGCGCCGGCGAGGGCCTCGTGTGCAGGGACGATGAAGGCGTCGACGGCGCCGCAGCCTCGCATCCGGTCGGCGATGGCGCCGATGTTCTCCTCGTCCGGCTGGCCGAGGTCAACGGTGCCGCCGGTCACGTCGAAGCCCTTGCTGTTGAGCCAGTGGGTGGCAGTGCAGCTATCGAGTCCGCCCGATACGGCACCGCCAATCAGGGTTATGTCCTTGTCCTGCAGTTCGCGCCAATTCATGTGTGTTGGAATGTCCTTTCGGGGGAATGGCCTTCAAAGATTATACTGCGTTGGAACTCAGGGCCGCTTCGATGGGCGAAAACGAGGGGCGCAGCGTGCGTGAGACGGTTTGAGAAACCCTCTGAAATATTCCTTGCAGGGTTGGGAGAGAAGGGGGATATGGGAGGCGTGAGACGGTTTGAGAATATGAGAGGGTTTGAGAAACCCTCTGAAATATTCTTTGCAGGGTTGGGAGAGACGTGGGGTATGGGAGGCGTGAGAGGGTTTGAGAAAGTGAGAGGGTTTGAGAACACCATTGAAATATTCTTTGCAGGGTTGGGAGGGACGTGGGATGTGGGAGACGTGAGACGGTTTGAGAAAATGAGAGGGTTTGAGAACCCATCCAGAATATTCTTTGCAGGGTCTGGAGATACGTGGGGTATGGGATGCATGAGACGGAATGAGAAAGTGAGAGGGTTTGAGAAGGCCGCAAGATTATTCAAATTCTTCGATCCTTGATGTTTCTTGTTGAGATACCGGGTGGATTGGATGATCTTCTATTTCCACTATCGCGGCTCCGCTCATTTCGGTCAAATCCAACATCGGTTCAGGATGGCGGGACCGTACTCCCGCTTGGCTAGGCTCTCTGGATACCGGTCCCTTCGGGGTACGGGGTGACGTTCCTGCGCGGGAATGACCATGGCCATGTGTAGGCCACATAAGGGGATGAGAATGAGACCTCGCCGGTCGGGCGGACTTCGCCGGTCGGGCGTAAGGGGGAGTGGATTCCCGCTTTCGCGGGAATGACGGTGTGGGGGTTGGCGGTAAGGGCGATTCGCGAATCGCCCCTACGGGAGGTTGGCCGGGGGTTATTTTCAGAGGAAAGACAGAATGTCAGCACAACCTGATACCGGTTCCACATGGTGGTGATTTTACGATTCACCCTCACCACCGAATCGGGTACGGAGCTGGCTCTAGCCCTCTCCCACGACGGGCTGACAGGAAAGGTATTTGCCCTCTCCCCAGCCCTCTCCCGCGAACGGGAGAGGGGGTCTGCATTCACCAGAACGCAACCCCGGCACCGTCACTCTGAGCGGAGCGGAGTCCAAGAATCTAAAGTGTCTGTCCCAACGTAAAGCCGACATAGGAAGTACTTACGCTGTTTTCCTCTTGGTCACGATAGAAGTGCGGCACCGGCTGTCCGGTTTTGCGGTTATGGATCTTAGATTCCTCGCTCCACTCGGAATGACAGAGCGGCGGGGCCGGATCGTAGCTACAAATCCATTTTACCTACCCCTGTCAGCCCACGACGGGAGAGGAGATAAAGCGCCTCTCAATTCAACTATCATATTCACATGGGAACGGTATCTTCTTCCAGACTTCAGATTGAATGTGGTCTATGCGGCGCGCTCGCTGCCTTGAGTCGTGGATGTCGGGGGCCATGGTGCGTCTTCGATTATGATGCCTCGACCAACCGCGTGGAGTGCCCTTTCGATAGTACTGATGTGGGAGCGGTGGTCCGGGTTGCAGAGCTTCCGGACAGCGGCCTCGCTGACGCCCAGCCGCTTGGCCAGCGCGACCTTCGTTATGCCCTGGTCGCGCATGGCGACGTTGAGCGCCACCTTCGCAGCAGCGATGGGCTGAAGCGGGACGGGCTCCTGACCTTCGCCGACGGGGCTCGGCAACGGGATGTCCTCTCCAAGATAGTAGTAAGCGCCGAGGGCCGCAACGAGGGCGTCCTCGGCCATTTCAAGGGCCTCTTCACGGGTGGAACCGCTGGTGCTTGCGCCCTTGACGTCAGGAAATAACACCCAAAATCCCTCTCCCTCTTCAGCGTGCAGGACACATGGATACACATATCTCATGGTTCAAAAGTCCCCTCTGTCGATCTCAAGGTCCTTCAGCATGGATGCCAGCAGGCCAGTACCGATCTCCGAGTGCTTTACGACGGTTCTTCGGTTGCCGAGGTAGACGATCTCATGGCTTCCTCTGCCGCGACGAGAGTCGATAGTGAAGGATTGCCCGGTCTTTGCAGCGTACCGCCTTACCCGCCTAGTGAATTCCCGTCCGTTCATTGACTCAGTATCGAACCTTTAGGTTCGATTGTCAAGTCTCTCTCGATTTTGGGACAGTCCCGCACCCACTGTTTCGGATTCCTGCTCCGTATCGCGGTATGGGGTGACGTTATTTCGCGGAATGACCATGGCCATGTGTAGGCCACATAAGGGGATGAGAACGGGACCTCGCCGGTCGGGCGTAAGGGGGAGTGGATTCCCGCTTTCGCCGGAATGACGGTGTGGGGGGACCTCGCCGGTCGGGCGGACTTCGCCAGTCGGGCGTAAGGGGGAGTGGATTCCCGCTTTCGCCGGAATGACGGTGTGGGGGGACCTCGCCGGTCGGGCGGACTTCGCCAGTCGGGCGTAAGGGGGAGTGGATTCCCGCTTTCGCGGGAATGACGGTGTGGGGGAGCTACGGGGGTTATTTTCGTAGGAATCGCTCATGTCGGTTGGCACCGACACCATCTATCATGAGAATGGCGGTGAGGGCGATTCGCGAATCGCCCCTACGGAGGTTGGACGGGGGTTGTTTTCAGGGGTAATGAGGGTATCGCCAACCGCTCCGCGCATAGGGAAGTCCCCGTTACTCTGCGTCTTTGGCCAGGGCGGTGCGAAGTCGGGCCACGGCTGCCTTGGTGTTGGCCGTGGAGAACGGGGGGCCGCCGTCGGGGTAGTCTATCTTGAGGACGACCATAATGGGGCCGTCGTCCTGGAGGACGGTGGGGAGGTCGGTCTTGAAGTGCTCGAGGTCGTCGAACGTATAGGCGCGGGGGTAGCCCGCTCCCTCGGCGATGGTCTTGAAGTCGTAGACACCGGCTCCCGGGACGGGCTGCCCGCCTGTCGTCTGGTAGGCCTCGTCGTCGAAGACGAAGTGGACGAGGTTTGCCGGAGCCTGTCCGGCGATGGTCACAAGAGTGCCAAGGTTCATGAGCAGACTGCCGTCGCCGTCCATGCACCATATCTTCTTGTCGGGCCGGGACAGGGCGAGGCCGAGAGCCATCGAGGAGGCCTTCCCCATCCCACCCGCGATGGGAAGGTCGTAGTCGGGGTTGTCCGTGATGTCCTTCCAATACCGGCTGGGCGTCATGGTGTTTACGACGATGGCGTCTCCGCGCGTGTCGCTGAGGAATTGGACGGCTTCATGGCATGGGATCATGGACGGGTCTCGCTAGGTGGGAATTGAGGGCTATTTCAAAGCTCATTTTGTTGCGGAGAACTGCCCTTCGACAGGCTCAGGGCGAACGTGGGTTGCTCTGCGCTCAGGTGTGTCAAATGGAGTAGGGTCTGAGTGGGGGAGATTGTAGGGGGTGGATGGCCCAGATTCAAGGGTAGCTTTCGGGCTCGTGGTAGGTCATGTGATCCGGCATTCTGTCTGATAGGCCGAGGGCGACCATCGTCCTTTCTACTACGAAGTCCACCGTGTGCCGGACTGAACCATCGCCGAGATAGAACGGAGGGTGCGGCGGGAGAACGACGACGCCCCGCCTCGCCAGGCTTGCCATGTTCTCCAGGTGGGTGCCGGTCAGGGGCGTCTCGCGGGGCACGACGACGAGAGGGCGCTTTTCCTTCAGGGTGACATCCGCGGCGCGGCGAAGGAGGTTGTTGCTGATCCCGCTGGATATCGCCGCGACGGTTGCCATACTGCACGGAGTGACGACCATGCCCGCCGTGGGGAAGGTACCGCTGGCGATAGGAGCGGTCAGATCTCCAACGGGGCAGTAGGTGAAGGTACCCCTGCCGTCCCATCGTTCGAGGGCCTCGCCGAAGGACTCCTCGGACTCTTGCCGCCAGACCATGCGCGCGGCAGCAGTAGCCGTTGCGATGACGGGTCGGTTGTCGGTGAGCAGGCGGTCTATGGTGGCGCGGGCGAGTATGGCGCCGCTCGCGCCGGATATGCCCACGACGACGGGGGGGTTGTTCGCAGGTGAGTCCATGTGGATTTCAGGGTATCACGATGGGCTTTGGCGGCGCGCTCCCCTGCCCGTTCGATCGCATGAGTCGAATTGCGAAGACCCCCTCTCTGTATCTCTCCCCCGGCGGGGGGGAGATTGTAGGTTGAGTATCGCTACGGCGGGCTGACAGGGGTGGGCAATTGACTATCACTCCACTCTCCATTGATGAGAAAGAGCCCCATCACTGTCATTCTGAGCGGAGCGCAGCGGAGTCGAAGAATCTAAAGTGTCTGTTACAACGTAAAGCTGATATGGAGAATTCTCACGCTGTTATCACTCTTGGTCACGATAGATGCCTAGGACTAGCTACCTGATCTTGCGGTTTTAGATTTTAGATTCCTCGTTCCACTCGGAATGACAGAGCGGTGGGGCTGGATCATAGCTACAAATGCGTTTTGCCTACCCCTGCCAGCCCCCGCCGGGGGAGAGACTGAACGCTGCTCAGGGTGAACGGGCTGCCCTTATTTACCGTTTCAGAGGAGGAGTACGTCGATGAGGGTTCCGGTGAGGACGCTGAGGGAGACGAAGGCGTTGGTCCGCATGAAGGCGACGCCCATGCGGGAGAGGTTGTTTGGGGAGACCATGCGGTATTTGTATGCGATCACGACGGCGGCAACGGCGCAGCCGACGTAGTAGGCGACGGAGAGGTCGAGAAGGACACCGACTCCGAGGAGGCAGCAGACGGCCAGTACGTCGAGGGTCTGGGAAATCCGGAACGCCGCCGGGATGCCAAAGCGCCGCGAAACGGAGTAGAGGCCGCGTTTCGCGTAGAACTGCCTGTCCTGCGCGTGGTAGAGGATATCGAATCCGGTCGCCCACAGAGCTACGGAAGTTGAGAGAAGAACGGGGGCCCAGTCAAGCGATCCCTGTACGCCGATCCATGCGGCGGAAGGGGCTATTGCCAGCGCCCAGCCTAGGAAAAAGCTGGCTGCCCACGTAAAGCGCTTCGTATATGGGTAGAAGATGAGGTAGCCCGCGGCGACCGGGGCGAGGGCCAGCGCGAGGTTGTTGAGAAGCAAGGCCGCCACGAAGAATACGACGGCGGACACGAGGGTGAGAGCAATCATGTCGGACAGGCGGAGCAGGCCGGCGGGAAGGTGACGCATGGCAGTGCGGGGGTTCTGCGCGTCTATGGAGCGGTCGATGATGCGGTTTGCGGACATTCCGAGGGTCCGCGCGCTGACCATGGCGACGGTGATCCAGAGGAACTGCTGCCACGTCGGCAACCCGTTCGCGGCCAGTACCATGCCGGAGTAGGCGAACGGGAGCGCGAAGATGCTCTCCTGGAACCTGACGGCATCAAGGAACCGGGGGATGCGCTTGAGCAGCGGGTCGGTCGAGGCTATATCCCGAGCTTCGGCCACTTCTCATCCACCAGGCGTTTGATGTCCTCGCCCATCACGATCTCGGGCGGCCACTCACGGCTCAAGCCTTCCATGGGCCCCTTGGCGGTGGCATCGATGCCGACCTTGCTGCCGTAACGTGGAATAGTGGAGGCGTGGTCGAGGTCGTCGACGGGCCCGTCCACGAAGAGTATGTCGCGGCGGGGGTCGACGTTCGCTCCGATGCGCCATGCCACCTCCGACAGGTCGTGGACGTTCACGTGTTCGTCGAAGACGACGATGGCCTTGACGAGCATCATCTGCCCGATGCCCCACAGGGCGTACATGACCTTGCGCGCATGGCCGGGGAATTCCTTCTTCATGGACACGAGAACGTAGTTGGTGAATATCCCCTCGGCGGGCATGTTGTAGTCGACGACCTCGGGAAGGGTGAGCTTCAATGCGGGAAGCATGATGCGCTCGCTTGCCCTTCCCATGAAGTAGTCCTCGGTGGGTGGTCTGCCGACCATGGTGGTCGGATAGATGGGGTCCGCTCGGTGAGTGATCGCTTCGACGTGGAAGACTGAGTAGTCGTCCTCCAGCGAGTAGTAGCCGGTGTGGTCTCCGAAGGGGCCTTCCGGCCGCGTTTCGGCCGGAATCACGTATCCTTCGAGGACGATCTCGGCGTTGGCGGGGACTTCGAGGTCGTTTGTCTTGCAGCGCACGAGCTCCACGGGCTTGCCGCGTATGAAGCCGGCGGCAACGAACTCGTCTATATCGGGAGGGAGTGGCATCGAACCGGACCATATCGTGACCGGATCTCCGCCGAGCGCAACGGCAACGTCGAGACGGTCTTCATTCTGCGCGACGCCCTCACGAACGTGACGCGCGCCGACCTTGTGGCTCTGCCAGTGCATTCCCGTCGTGCGTTTATCGTAGACCTGCATCCGGTACGTGCCGACGTTTCTGCTGCCCTTTGCAGGGTCGCGGCTGACGACCAGCGGGAGCGTGATGAATCGTCCGGCGTCGAGCGGCCAGCACTTCAGAATGGGAAGTGCGTCGAGGTCTATGTCGTCGCCGGTTATGACGACTTCCTGGCACGGGGCGTTCCTCACGATCTTGGGGCGCGAGCGGGCGACGCTTGCCAGGTCGCCGAGTGCCTTGAGCTTCGGGACGATGCCCTCAGGGGGTCCCTGCACCATGCCGAGGAGCTTTTCGACACGCACGGCGATTTCTTCCACGTCGTCTACGCCCAATGCCCACGCCATTCGCTGATGGGTCCCGAAGAGGTTGATGACCAGGGGCATCTCGTAACCCTCGACGTTCTCAAAGAGGAGGGCGGGACCGCCCGATTTGATGGTGCGGTCGGTGATCTCGGTGATCTCCAGATCGCGGCTCACGGGCTCCGCTATTCGACGGAGGTCGCCCTTGTCTTCGAGGAAGTCTACGAAGTCCCTGAGGTCGTCGAATGCCATGTTCAAGTCTCTCTGAGGTGCGTCGAGGATATGTCGTGGCGGAAGCTATTTTCCGGAATCGATTCGAATATGTCACGAAACTCGGAGGGCACCTCAACGTCCGAAAGGGTGCGAAACACTCCGTCTTCCAGCCGTCCGGCGACGAGGAACCGACCGTTCAATTCAGCGATTTTCGCCAGGGCGCTCATCATGTCTTGCTCGCTTCCGTCGTAGTACTTCGGGGCGACAAGCCGCCTCATCGTATCGTAGCCGATGACAAAGCAGCACCCCGGCAGCACAAGGGACTTTTCCGCGAACGTGGGAGCCTTGGTAAGGACGACATCATACGTTCCCACAAACTGACCTAGTCTCTCTCGTACCGCGGGAGCGGTCAGGGTGGGCTTATCGACATTTGCGACGGACATCTCCAATGTGACAGGCATCTTGAGGGTCTCGGAGGCGACAGACGCCAAGTCTCGGTGGCCGACGTGCAGCGGGTCGAAGGAGCCGGACAGCACTGCGCCCTGGGGTCTTCCGTTGGCGGTGATTGTACCATCCGCGCAGATCAGCACACTGTCGACGGCGCCCGCGACGAGAAGGTCTATGGGGTCGCCGGAACCTCGAACATCAATGTGTTCGGTGGCGTGCAGAGGCAGAGCGAAGTCCACGGGAATGCCGGACGCTTCGGCGAGCGCCTGTACGATGAGCATGCTTGTCAGGGTATCCTCGCCTTCTCTGTCGCGCAGGCCCTTCTTGAACTCGAGGCTGTAGGTGACGGTGCTATCCGACGTACACCGGGCGACGTGGGCGCGATGGTCCCCACGCTTTTCGCGGTCGGTCGCGATGGCGGCAGTACTCGCGATGCCAACTACGGGAACGTCTGCATGAGCCAGTTTGAGGGCGCGGCAGTAGGCCCGGCGAGCCATCGCCTCGGCAGTTTCGCTATCGGCGATCCGGCGAGGGCGCTCACCGAGGAAATCTTTCAGCGCCCGTTCCGAGTATGGCACCAATGTCTCCAGTACCGTCCGCGACGCGCCTGGGACTGTAAGGAGCCAGGTTATGGCCTGGGCGCCCCCGCCTGTAACCACAACCACCGCTTGAGCGGGGCCGGCGTGAATTCGGCGGATGGCATCTTGAATTTCGGCCTGCAAGGAGCTACTGGGTCCGGTACCGCATTTGGGCAGCTAAAACAAGTTGGTCAATCGTGAACGCAGCAGGAAATGTACCACGGCGAGCGTAACCGCTCCAATCATAACGAATAATGCCGCCGAAGGCTCCCAGCCTCCTACAACGAGACCGAGCGCGGTGCCTGCCGCGGGTGCATGCTCGGTGTTTGTCAGGACCATAATCAAGGTGCTTATGCCCACCGCAAGAACGGCAATGAAATCGCGAGCAAATATGGAGCTCTCCGCCAGTTCCCCGAATCCGGGTATGAGATACAGGGCGGAAAGCGCAGCACCGACGATTACGGCGACGACGTGCCCTCCAATGACCCGCTGTGGCGCCGCCGCCTCTCCGTGGGGCCTGACGAAGACGATGAAGGCGCTGGACGCAATTGCGACGACGATGGCGGCTCGGAGCACCACGTCGACGACCAGCAGGATTAGAAGGAGGGCCAGCGTGGACAGGGCGCACTGGAAAAGGTAGTTCTTCCAATGCCGTCGGAATTTTCTATCTATCAGCCGGCCTTCCAGTAAGAGGAAGCGAATGGACCAGCGTTTGTCGATCTTGTACAGCATGAGACCCGGTATCTTCTACGGCACGACTAAATCTATCATAGGTTGGAGTGACACGGTTATTTTATGGTTTCGGTTCGTGATTGTAGAAGTTGCGTGGCCATCAAGAGAGGGACGAGCACGCCTGTTTAGCGTATTTCGGCCAGGAACGACTGCTCAAGGGGCAGCGGGGTCTCTGTATGGGAACTGCTGGGACGGCTACAATTGACACGGTTGCGGACGAATACCTAGAATCCTACGTTGTACCCAGCCTCGAACGAACGAGGGACTCCACTGAGCAGTTCATGGACTACGCTTGAGGAGAATGACCGCCGACAGCGCGCACCATGGTACGCGCTCGTTACGAGGGCGTTTACGACGCGCGGTGGAGATACCGGTTCTGTTTCCCGACCGCTGATCCCGGCACTTGCCCTGCTGGGATTGACCTTAGTCGGCACCATCGTGCTGGTGCTTCCGTTCAGTCACCGTGGCGGCGGCTTTACGCCGATAGTGGACGCGCTCTTCGCCGCGACCTCGGCCGCCACCACCACCGGGCTGACCACCCAAGACCTGACTACGTTCTGGTCCGTGCCGGGGCAAGTCACGATTCTCGTCCTCGCCTTCCTTGGAGGGCTGGGATTCACAGTGACGGCCAGTCTCCTCTTGCTCAGAGCGGGACGGAGATTGGCATCGGGGTTAATTGAAGATACCAGCGTAGCCCCATCTCTAGGAAACGCAAAACACCTCGCCCTTCGGATCGCTCTCATCATTGTCGGGATACAGCTGCTCGGCTTCATCGCGCTCCTGGTGAGGTTCTCATTCGTCGAGTCGATGTCCGACGCGATACCCAGAGCGCTAACGATGACCATCCTCGGGTTCAACAACGCCGGGTTCATTGGCCTGCTTGGTGTAGGAGAGGGCGAAACATTTGGCACAGACTGGGGAGCGCTCGCAACTACCGGAGTGCTGGCCGTGCTAGGGGCGGTGGGCTGCATTGTATTGCTGGACATTGGGCGAAAGAGACGACTGGCGACGCTATCTCTCAATACCAAGCTCGTACTGGCTATGACGGGGGTGATTGCACTGTTTGGTACGGTTGCAATCCTCGCGTTCGAATTCGATAACTCGGACACAATCGGAGATCTAGCCCTCGCAGACAAGGTGTCCATCTCCGCGTTCGAGGCGATCGCCGGTAGAACGTCGGGGATCACGGCCGTTGACTATGCGGAAACGGAACAGCACACGAGTCTGCTGATGATGGGGCTAATGCTCGCAGGGGGCGCGTCCGCATCGACAGCCGGGGGAATCAAGATAAACACCTTGACCGTGCTGCTGGTGGCCGTTCTCGCCGCACTCGGCGCGAGACGCGGCACGTCCATGTTCCAGCGGGAATTGTCGTTTGTGCAGGTAAAACACGCGATGACATTGTGCATCTTGATGCTGGGTCTGACCCTGTTGGCTGTGATACTTCTCACCATTTTCGAACGGGGTCATGAGTCGCCGTTCATCGACGTGATGTTCGAGATGGTCTCGGCTGTCAGTTCCTCCGGGCTGAGCACCGGTCTTTCGTCCGAACTTTCCGGCTGGGGGAAACTGATCATGGCTCTTGCCATGTTCGTCGGCCGCGTGCTCACTCTCTCCGCGGCCTTGCTCATGATCGGCAATGTGAGCCGGGTGCGATATACCCATGCGGTCGAGCGGGTGACCATCGGATAGCAGCAAAGAGCAACGTAAGGGGTCCGCCACGACATAGTTTCACTGGCGACGAATCCGGTATAATCCATCCAATCCAGGCGTCTTTCGATTTCGAAACCGCAGGGTTCACCACTCTTCACCGGGGACCACGAGAACAATGAAACAGCAAGTCGTCGTCATCGGTCTAGGCAGGTTCGGTTCGAGCGTAGCCAACTCGCTGTATAACCTGGGTCACGACGTTCTCGCGATGGACGTGAACGAAGACCGGGTCCAGGGCATGATGGGGCATGTGACCTTTCCAGTAACGGGCAACGCCGCCAACGAGACGGTGCTCCGTGAGCTAGGGGTTCCCGACTATGAGGTTGCCGTAGTAGCCATCGGATCCGACATCGTGGCGAGCGTCCTGACGACGGTCAACCTCAAGAACCTGGGCGTGCCGTACGTGATTGCCCGCGCTCACGACGATCTGCACGGCAATACGTTGGAGCGCATCGGCGCCGACAAGGTAATTCACGCCGAGTCCGAGATGGGTACAAGGCTGGCGCACAACATGTTCAATCCCAACGTCCAGGAATATCTCGAATTGGCGCCGAACTTCGGTTTCAGCCGCATTCGTGTGCCGGATGAGTACGTGGACAAGACCATTGATGAGGTCGATCTAACCGGTCCGAGAGACAAATACGGTCTTGCAGTTGTAGCGATAAAGCGGGGACGAGATATAACGCTCAATCCCGACATGAGCGACCGGCTCCGGCCGGGGGACGTGTTGATTCTGGCGGGGCGGGACGAGCTATTGGACCGGCTGCCCACCTGATGGTCGGCTCTCGAGAGCCAACCGGCCACACCAAGATGATTGACAGGGTGCTGATCTTCCATTGCTGAGACTGAGGAATCGGGATGGCATCGCGATCAAATCGGCGCTGGTCGCCGTCTCCGGCAGCCCCGTGGACGAGTTCGCCGTTCGCTTCGCCGCGCAGATGATGGAGTCCCGGCGGGGGAGTCTCTACGTCGTCCACGTGATAGAAGTGGACCGGGGGATGCCGGTGGACTCAGAGCTACCATTTCACACGAGCCGAGCCGACGATTTGCTGGACAAGATGGAACGTGCGGCAGACTCGTTCAAATGCAAGGTCTATCCTGAGCTACTCCAGGCACGTCGGGCCGGACACGCGATCGTCAGTGAGGCGGCCGAGAGAGACGTTGACGTGGTCGTGATCGGGATGCCCTACAAGACGAAGTACAGCAAATTCACCCTGGGAGATGCAGTCCCCTACGTACTCGAACATGCGCCGTGCCGGGTCCTTCTCTGGCGTGGGGAGATCCCCGAAGAACCGCATCAGGAATGAACGACACAAAACCACAGGTACGGGACGGACGTTATACAGGTCAATGATAGACAGACCGTTACTTGGACCGAAACATATCCTGATCGTGGGCTGCGACGAACTCGGAGCGACCGTTACGAGAGAACTCGTTGAGCACGGCAACACCGTCCACGTGTTGGACAGAACTCCGCGAGCGTTCGAGGGCCTGCCCGAATCGGCCGTGGAAGAGCGTCGCATTCTCCCCTTTGTAGGTGACGGCACCTCTCATCAGGACCTCATAAGGGCGGGTATTCGAGAAGTGGACGTGTTCATGTCCCTCACGTCAAGCGATACCGCCAATATCCTTTCCGCGCAGGCAGCAAAGCAGGTATTCAGCGTAGAGGTCGTGGTCTGCCGCGTGGATGACCGAGCCTTGCAGAGCATGTATGAGGAGATGGGTCTGATCACAATCGGGGCGACATCGCTGCTCTTCGACATCGCCGTCCACTCTGCGACGGCCTAGTCAGGAAAAAGCCAAATGCATGTAGTTGTAGTGGGAGCCGACAGGATGGGACGGGCCGTAGCCCGCTGGCTGATTGCGGGAGGCCATGAGATCGCAGTCGTCGACGCAAGCCGAAAGAAGTGCAGGGCCGTTGATGAGGCCTTTGGCAGCGTTTCCGTGCTCGGAAGCAGCGTTGACCGAACGGTCCTTGCGAGGGCGGGCGCAAACCGGGCGGACCTGCTCATCACGACGGGAAATGACGACGGAGTGAACCTCGTCACGTGCCAGATCGCAAAGCATCGATTCGACATAACGACGACCATATCGGTCGTCACGCGTTCAGACCACGTCGAGCTATTCAATCTCCTCGGCATAGACGTCGTAGTGGACGTTCCCGACCTGATACTTAACCAGATACAAGAGGGGGTTGCCTCCCAAGGCATATCGCACCTGAAACCGCTGCCGTCCGACGGGACCGAGCGGTCACTGGTGTCGATTCACATTCCCGGCACGTTTGGAACCGATGGGCGACGACTCGATACGTTCCCGTTCCCCGAAGGCACGCTGCCGTCCCTGATAATCGCGCGCGATGGAACTCCCATGCTGCCCACAGGAGACATGGAAGTTAGAGCGGGCGATGAAATCATTGCCGTAACCACCGCACAGGGAGAGGACGAGTTGCGTGAACTGCTCGCGACCGGCCCGCCTGTGTGAGCGCCGAGAGATTTTCCAAGCGATGAAGTCCAGTCGCAGAAGAGCCGATGAACCAAGGAGGACCCATGTCAAGTCAGGCTTCCATAAAGCTTAACTGGGAAGAGAACTGGAAGTTTACGGCCTCGGATGACTACGGCCACAACGTAACGATCGACGCGCCGATGAGGGACGGGGACGAATTCGACGGCTTCAAGCCAACGCACCTGATGATGAGCGCCCTTGGCGCGTGCACGGGAGTCGACGTCGTCAGCATTCTGCAGAAGAAAAGGCAGAACGTTTCCGGGGTGGAGATACAGGTGACCGGCACACAGGAAGACGAGTGGCCCAAGGAGTGGACGGCGTTCAACATTCATTATGTAGTCAGTGGCCGGGGAGTCGACGAGAAGGCCGTTGATCGTGCGATTGAGCTGTCAGAGGGCAAGTATTGTTCCGTTGGGGCAACGCTGAAGGGCACGGCGACGATAACCACGTCGTTCGAGATCGTGGAGGACGGCGGGTAGGGCCGGTTCCACACGAGTTTGATATTACGATTCACCCTCACCCCAGCCCTCTCCCACGACGGGAGAGGGGATAAAGCGGTATCTGCCAGTTCAACATAGTCAAGTTGACTGAGTACTAGATTTATCACCCCAAGCATTAGCGCTTGGCAAACGCTCCTGAGAGCGGGCGTCTATGACCTGTTGCTTGTTGACACCTACACTGGGCCGAAGTAGGGTACCTTACGGCGTTGCACATCGTGCCGCCAATTCCGGAACCGAGGTCATTCAATGACTGATACGAACGGCATGTCTGCATATGGCTGGACATCGGACGAGATTGCTGAGCGGCTTGGCACTTCTACCATCGTTTTTGAGCGGGACCGGCTGCTGCAGTCGCAGGATATCGGGATGATAGCCGAGCGGGGCATTCGCCACATCGAGGTATGCGGGCTTGGCAACCCCGGTCACCTGGACGTCGCAGATTCCAAGTACACGTCCTGGCTGCGGGCCGAGTGCGAGAGTGCGGGGATATCAATCGTCTCGACACACTGCCCCGGTTACCTGTTCAACTCGGATGAAGAAGACAACCGCAAGAAGGCCGTGGAGCAGGGCGTCGCGGCGGCGAAGAACTCGGAGGAGCTTGGAGCAGGGGTCATGGTGTGTCACTTCCGACCGGAGGAGCCGTCGGAGAAGACCATCCATGAGATGCTCGATCAGCTCGAAGGCACCTCGATCAAGCTGACCATCGAGAACGGGCAGGACCTGGCCGACTACACCGCGTTTGTG
The DNA here is from genome assembly GCA_963662435.1 of Dehalococcoidia bacterium. Lineage (GTDB taxonomy): Bacteria > Chloroflexota > Dehalococcoidia > Lucifugimonadales > VXLM01 > VXLM01. The sequence continues at coordinate 2,495,741 of OY759598.1, forward strand.
GACAAGGTGGGGTCAGACAAGTTCGGGATGGTGGTGGATGTTGGGCACACGCGGGACGACGACGAGGTCAACCCATTCATCAAGGTAGAGCGTGCCCGCGAGACTATGGCGCAGTGCGGACAACGGCTGTTCCACTTGCACCTGCATGACTGGGTCGACCGCGACCACTTCTCCCCGCTGGACGGAGAACTCGCCTGGGCGGGAGTGTTCGACGCGTTCAAGGACATCGACTACCAGGGATACTTCATGTTCGAGGCGGCATACCCGCCTGCACAGCGTGGCGAGGTTGCACCGGAGTACGTGCTCGACAAGGTGGCAGGTTTTCCGCAGGGATTCGTCGATAGGTACGTGGGCTAGGGTACACCGAGGCTGTAAGTATGCGGGCACTCTGTTAAGCCCATCCTAGTACCAGTCCCACATGATTTTGATATTGCGATTCACCCTCACCCTAGCCCTCTCCCACAACGGGAGAGGGGATACAGCGCCATCTGCCAGTTCATCATTTTCAAGTTGATTGAGTACTAGGTTTTCCGCCGGTGTTCGCCGGATCGAAGACATTCGGTGCGGCTTCCTGTTCGTTGAGATGCCTCAAGGACTCTTGCGATGGTCGATTATCTGTTTTCCGACCCCAAGCTTGCCGAGCTATATGATGCGTTCTGTGCCGGACGGGAGGACTTTGGCTTCTACCTTCCGCTGGTGATGTCGGCGAAGTGTGTGCTCGATGTCGGTTGCGGAACGGGTGAGCTGCGGCGGTTGGCGCGGGAGGCCGGACACGCCGGACGGCTGTGTGGGCTGGATCCGGCTGAGGCGATGCTGGATCAGGCACGAAAGCGGGGCGATGTAGAGTGGGTACACGGCGACCTGGCTTCAGTAGATTGGCGCCGTGAATTCGATCTCGTCGTCATGACCGGTCATGCCTTCCAGGTTTTGGTCGAAGACAAACAACTGCGTGCGTCGCTGGCGGCAATACGATCCGCGCTGACGGAGGATGGCCGCTTCGTGTTCGAGACTCGCAATCCGTCGGCTCGCGGATGGGAGGCGTGGACACCGGACAATGCAGTGGAGATCTTGCATAACGGGTACGCAGTGCGAATGGCGCATCAGGTGGAGACACCCGTTGAGGGTGACATTGTTTCGTTCACTGTTACCTACACCAGTCCAAGCTGGGAGCGGCCTCTGGTCAGTCGGAGCACGTTGAGGTTCCTTGATACCGACTCGCTGTCGGCGTTCTTGTCCGGGGCAGGGCTTATTGTCGAGGAACAGTTCGGGGACTGGGACGGGCAGCCGTTGACGGATACGAGTACGGAAATCATCACCGTCGCGCGGCGGGGGTGAGCCGGGCGTCGGCGAACATTGACGCCGGTCGCTGGACGGCACCGGCATCCAACTTTTCTTGGTGGTGTACACTGCCCGCCACATCATTATGTGTCACAGGTGAGCGGTCATGAACGTTGGAATCATTGGTGGAGGGGTGTTCGGGTTGGCGGCGGCGATCGAGCTGCGCGAGCGCGGGCATGGTGTGACGGTCTTCGATCAGGGGAAGGTGCCGTACGAGAACGCGACGTCGACCGACGTGGCGAAGGGCATACGTCGAACGTGGTATGGCGACGGCGGACCGTATGTGGAGCTTGTGGAGCGGGCGGCTGTGCAGTGGAGGGCGTGGGAACGGCGGACGGGCGAGTCGGTATACCACAAGACTGGCGGCATGAAGATCATGCGCGGCTTCGAGCCGGGGAGCGGTATGTATGAGAACTGGCGCTACCTTCAGAGTCGAGGGGCGGACCTGACCATCATGACGGCCAAGGAGGGGCGCGAGCGCTACCCGCAATTCGTAATCGACGACGACGAGGTGTGTGTACTCGACGACTGGGCGGGGTATATAGAGAGCGGGCGGGCTGTGGCGATGATGGCGGGGATTGCGCGCGAGGACGGCGTGGTGGTGCGAGAAGAATCAACCGTGATGTGCGTTGAGGAGTCAACGGGCGGGGCCACGATTCAGGTGGCGGAAGGAGAGACACACGGGTTCGACCGTGTCGTCGTGGCGGGCGGGGTGTGGAGTGGCAGGCTAGTGCCGGAGGTCGGCAGGAATCTGCTGGTGACCCTCCGCGAGATGATGTTCATCGAGGTCGAGGAGCCGGAAAAGTTTGCGCGGGGGCGATTCCCGGTGTGGTCGGATGATCCGGACGTGAATGGATGGTACGGCTTCCCCCTGCTCCGGGAAGGGTTCGTGAAGGTGGCGGTCGAGGGAATCGGCGAGATCGTCGATCCTGACATCGACCGTGCGGGATCCAATGAGTTTCGGGATGAGGCGATGGAGTACCTGCGGCGTCGCATACCCGATTGGGGACGAGGCAGGGTGGTGGACGTGCGGGCGTGCCTGTACTGCGCCACGCCCGACGATCACTTCATCATCGACCATGCTCCCGGCACGGAACGTGTCATCGTGGCGACTGGCGGGAGCGGTCACGGGTTCAAGTTCGGCGGGTCGCTCGGAGCGGTCATCGCCGACGTTGTAGAGGACGTGCCGAACCCGCTGGGCGACTGGTTCCGCATAGGGAACCGGTTCGAGGGGCTGGCCGATCAGACGCGGTCGGTGACGGAGTCGCGGGGGTATGCGCTGGCGCAGGGGGAGGGGTGAGACAACCCTTAAGCAACTTGCGAAACGCTTAAGACAAATCCAAGTAGGTGTTATCGATGAATAGATTTGTAGGACTGATTTGGCCATTAGGCCAAGTGCAACGCAGTGTATTGATGATAGTTGTAGCTCTGTTGACAACAACCATTGCCCTGTTCGTGCTGAATCGTACTTGGACGGACGCTGAGAGAGGCAAGGATCTGGCAGCAATTGTCCAATCGGTCGTCACAATTGTGGCTATTCTGGGAGGCGGCGCCTTTGCCTACTACAAGCTGCAAGTCTTCAGGGTCTTCGAACCCCACCTGACGATTTCACACGAGGTCTCGCACAGGTATATTGGCGACAACTTTGTTCACATCGCCGTTACTGCAACACTTCACAATAGCTCAAAGGTCAAGATGGAATTGAGGAAGGGTTTCTTTCTCTTGCAGCAAATATCGCCTTTGTCGGATGAGGAAATTGAGCCGCTGTACGAGCAAGTGTTCGAAGATCAAGATTACGAGCACATTCAGTGGCCGACCCTCGAGGAAGTCGAGCGCGAGTTCAGTGAAGGTGAACTCATCGTTGAACCTGGCGAATCGCACCCTGAGACCTTTGAGTTCATCCTGGCGCGTGGGTACGATTCTGTTATGGTATACACGTACTTATACAACCCTATATCACAGCGGCCCCCGGGATGGGCGGCCACCAAAGTTCATGACATGAGCGAAACGTAAGTTTTCAACGGGAGGCAGAAATGGCGACGAATGGCAAACCGGTAGCCATAAGAGGGATGGGCCCCAAGACTAGACCCGCAAAGTCACCACAGGGAGGAAGGCCGCCAAAGTCGCGAATTCCCAAGAGTTCGAGCGGAAATAAGCCTCGCGGCGAAAAGTCGACTACGCCACGCTAACCGGATAAGAGAATTTACCCCGCTCTAGGATCGAGTACTGGATGAGTCTTGGTCAGAATTTCTAAGCCTTGGGCCCGTGCGCGTTCAAAGACACGTGAAAGCTCTTCTTGCGAGTATTCGGTGTATTCACCACGCTCAATCTCATTGAGAGCCTCACGTATCTCCGCGTCGAACCGACCCGTCTGCTCTGGTGAGTCCTCTTGCGCGCTCTCCAACGCATCGAGAGCTTGGAGCACGAGTTCATTTGCCGACCCGTACCGGCCTTCACTCAGCGTTCGTTCGATCCGTCGCTGAACTTCCGGAGACAGTAAGATGTCCATGACGTCAGTCTATCAAGCTCGGACAAGCTTGGATGCAATGTAAATTCGTTTTGATGCCGACGCATTCTTGCTGATCGGGCTCTCTGGATTCCGGCACCGTATCGGAGTACGGGGTGATGTTCCTTCGCCGGAATGACGGATGGGGGCGCCAGTCATGCTAATGGCAACGTAGTCAGAATGAATTGAAAGACTCCCCTACTTGGCGACGTTCTCCTGCCCCTGCCGTAGTGAGCGGAAGCGCGGCGTCCAGCCCCACTGCTGGTGGCCGACGAGGTATTCCCTGGTGTGTTCGGGGAGGTCGGCGAGGAATTCGGGGCTGGGTTCTTGGTGTCTGTCGGCCTTGAACATTGGTGGGGTGTAGCCGGTGATGATGATGGTGCGCTCGCGGTCGCTGCGGATCTGGCCGTGGCGTGTATGAGCGCCTCGGCGAAGAGGACGGTTGAACCGGCGGGGGCAACTACCTGATGGATGAGGGAGCGGTCCTCGTAGGCGCAGGCGACTATGTCGTCCATCGGGAGGGCTATCTTGTGGCTGCCCGCTATAACGACCGTCCCGCCGTCGTCGGGGCCGAGCTCGGTTAGGTTCGTGAGCGTCTTCACGAAGTTGCTGTGGAAGAGGCCGTTGCCAGTGTAAGTGCCGTGGGGCGGTCGCGTGCCGAAGTGGAAGCCGAAACTCGGTTCGGGATCGGTGTAGGAGTCGGGGTCGCGGGAGTTGATGATGGCCTCGGACTCGGAGAGGCGCACTATTCCGCCGACGACCTCCTCGGCCATGCCGACGAGGCGGGGATTGGTCACGTAGTCGAGAATGGCCGGATCGGTCTCGAGGACGTGTGCGAAGTGCATGTTGGTCGGGGAGTAACCTGACACGTGACAGTTTCGGATGATCGTGCCGGTTGGGTCGCCAGTCGCCTCGAACTCACGCTTGAGGTCCTGGAGGGCGTTTAGTACTGCCGACGTTTCGCCGGCCGTCAGCGTGTTCTCGATCACGACGTACCCGAAGACGTCAAAGTGGTAGCGCTGGGCGGACGTGAGGGCCGGGAACGGTCGTTTGAAGGGGTCGGCGGGGGTGGGGGTCAAGGCACTCTTCCTTAAATTCCCACTTACCGTCGCCGTCCGACCAAAAGGCGATCGGAGCCTCGGCTCGTTACAATGCTCACTCCGCCACTTCGGTGTTTCTTGTGTGCGGTTCTTACACCATAGTTGCCTTCTCCTTCCACCCAAACGTGACTGAATTCTTGAGATAGGTTGAACAGAGCATCGTGGACTTCACGATACTCGGAATCGAGAAACGGCTCCCTTTGTCCTTCTGTAAATTTGTCTTTCTTCTTGTCGTGGGGAGACGTTCTATCGTTCTTAATCAAAATCTCCAAGGCATTGACGAACTTCACTGCGAAATCTGATAGGTCTCTCCGATATTCTGAGAGACAAATCTCCGTGCGGTCGACTTGTCGCTGAATTCCCAGATCAGCGAGTTCATCGAAAAACCCTCGATTTGCTTCATCACCGAAGAACTGGTCAAGCCCTCGATCCCTGTCGACACTCGATTCCTTTAGAAGACTGCACGAGGATATACGGTTGCGCACGTATGCTTGATGTTGCTTCCACAGGTCGTTGCCATCCCAGTCAATGTCAGCTACATCAAGCCAGCTGACGTGTTTTGCGGCGAGAGAACTCTTGGAGAATTCCTTGAATATCCGGACAGTGCGAAGTTTATCCTCATTAACCCCCGCCCGACACTCATTGAAGGGGGTAAGGTAAGACACTGATACGCAGTGATCTTGGTATGCCGCGCGTAGGCCGCAAAAGTACTTTTCTAACTGTCCGGATTCTGCGGATTCTTCTTTGGTCTTAACTTCGATTCCAACAATTCGCTTGACAGGGTGATCACTCTCTATGCAGATGTCAATTCTACCCTCGCCTGCAGCCTCCTCAGTAGAAATTTCAGCGCAGCCGGGAGGTGCCCAGCCGTCCGGTGTGGCTAGACGCCATACACCATCGAACAACGAGCGATCCTCACATAAGCTCTCCCTTAATGCATCAGCGAGAAACTGAGAATGAAATTGTTCCGTTCCACCTGTCACGGTTTCAATTGTCTCAAATATATTCATTGAAGTTCCCCCTAGGAATCGTAGGTGCGAAATTGCATCGTACTTATCCCACGATGTCGCGGAAGACTCGGAGGTAGTTCAGGCCGAGGAGTTTGCGGAGTTCGTCCTCGTTGAAGCCGCGCTTGGCTAGGGCCATGGTGAGGAGGGGCCAGTCGGCGAAGGTCTGGTAATCGACGTTGTAGTAGTCGTCGTGGACGCGGTGCTCCCGGCGGAAGCCACTCCAGTCGAATGCTCCGTGTGGAAGATCGGGCATGTCGTCGGGATACTCGATCAGAGAACCTGTCTGGCCGCCCGGTCCGCACTTGTCATTGCCGATGCCGACGTGGTCGAGGCCCATGACGTTGACGAGGTGGACGACGTGGTCGACGAAGTGGTCGAGGGTCGCCGCGTTCGACTCGTCCTGCACGAAGCCCGGAACGATGGTGACGCCGAAAAAGCCGTTCTGGTCGGCGATTGCCCTGGCGAGTTCATCGCTCTTGGCGCGGTCGTGGTAGGTGACGGCCTTCGCGTTGGAGTGGCTGACGATGACGGGCGCGGTGGAGAGCTCGATGGCGTCCCAGCCGACGGCCTCGCTGCAGTGGCTCACGTCGACGATCATGTTCAGCTCGTTGAGTCGCTCGACGACGGTGCGACCGAAGTAGGTTATGCCGCTGGGGTTGTGCTCCGTGCATCCGTCGCCGACGAGGTTGCGAAGGTTGTAGGTCAACTGGACCTGGCGGAGGCCGAGATTGTAGAAGAGGTCGATTCGATCTATGTCGGTCCCGAACGGAACGGTGTCCTGGAAGTCGAAGATGACCCCGTGCTTGCCCTCGCGGTAGACCCGCTCGATGTCGTCGGCGGTCAGGATGAGGGCGACCTCGCCTCCGAGCACGTCGATCATCGAGCGGGCCTCGGCGATGCGTTTGACGGCGGACTCGAATGCCACTTCTATGCGGCTTCCCGCTATGTAGGTGCCGGCGCCGATAGTCACTCCGGACGTGTTCCACAGGCCGACGTAGTCTTTGACAGCCTCGGGGTTGGTCTGCACCTCGCGGGCGGCCATTCGGGCCAGGCGGTTGCCAGCGATGCCCCGGTCAACACCTCGCGCATTGAGTTCGGCGAGGGTGGCCCGCATGTTGTCGTTGAACAGGAACCCGGATGTTGCGGGAGGCTGCTGCGCGTCGATGACGAGGGCCTCGTAATGCAGCTCGCGGGCCTCGGCGGGTGTGAGTGAAGGTGGACGGATGGGGTCTCGGACGGATGGCATGGGAGCTCCTTCTGGATACGTGTTGCGTGATGATACCAAACCAGGCGGGCGCTTACCGCATGGTCATCCGTTCGGCGGTATGGTGAAGTCCTATCGCCTCATGGCAGGAGATGTCCCCACAGTACCCATTGCCTGAAGCAGTACCGGCGCGATGGCGAGCGCCGCGGCTAGACCTGCCAGCAACAGTGGAAGGTTCCTGGGGACAATCATTGCCCTTCACCCACCCATTTGGGCTGTGCGGCGGACGATCCACTCCAGATAGCTTTTGCGCGAAACTCCACGACGCCGAGCTTCAGAGGCGATGGTATCGGCCACACCTGCGTCCAGCGTTAGATTGAGACGCACGCTCTTACGATCGGGGGAGGTGCGGACGAGGAGAATGGATGTCAAAGCGCAACCCGGCGGGACTTTCACGTCTTCCAGCGCGCTGGGAGGCGTAAGCGATAAACCGTCCCTCGACGCCTCGATTGCATAATCTTGGAGGGCTTCTTCCGCGTTGCGAATGGCCTCATCCAAGGTATCCCCCATTGCCACGATTCCAGGGAGATCGGGAAACACGACGCCGTAATCCTGGCCTCCGCCTTCAATAAGCGCCGGATATCTCATCATTCCTCCCAGCCTGCTTTCTTCGCGATGGACCGAGCTACCCCAGGCTTAACCGTTCGGTGTCGCGGCAACGTGATTACGCCCAAAATTTGTGGATGTGCGTAGATATCGTGGCTGGACCCGTGGCGACGCAGATACCAACCGTCCCTCTCCAGTCTTTGACGAATCCGATGTGTCCGTGTCTCCAATAGGTGCATAATTCTAACACTTTAGAGTGTCTGTTTTAAACACGTCACCCGGCAATAGCCGCGATCGACCGCCCTGCATCACAGAGTTACGCAGGGGAATATGCGGTAGAACATGCCCTGCACACCGTTGGCGTATAATCGGCGAAAACTCCGAAAGGGGCGTGGACGATGAATACCTACAGGGTGGCGATTCTCGGTTGCAGGGGACGGGGCGGCACGGCGGGACGGGCCTATCACGCCCACCCGCGGACGGATGTGGTCGCCCTGTGCGATTTGGTAAAGGAGCGTGTCGACTCCCTGGGTGATGCGCTAGGCGTCTCGGCAAGGTATGACGACCTCGACGCGATGATCGTTGAGACGAAGCCGGACATCGTCGCGATACCGACGGGCACGGAGTTTCACTATCCGCTCTCGATGCGCGTGCTGGAGCATGGAGTTCACATAGAGGTCGAGAAGCCTATCTGCGTCGAGTTGCACCAGGCCGACGACGTGCTTGCGAAGGCGTCCGAGAAGGGTGTTCGGGTCGCGGTGCACCACCAGTCGCGCTCAGGTGGTGCGCTGCGCGCGATTCAGCGGGTTATTGCGGACGGGCGCATCGGCAGTGTGCGACACGTCAATATCAGCGGGAAGGGCTACTACGGGGGATACGGACTTCTGAACATTGGTACGCACTCGCTCAACTCGATGATGAAATTCACCGGTCACTGCAGGCGGGTGTACGCGACGGCGAGGACGGATGGGCGTCCCATTACTCCAGAAGATGTGGTGCCGTCGCCCAGCGGTATGGGAACGTTGGCCGGTGAGTCGATCAGCGCACAATTGGAGTTCGAAGGGGGCGTGACGGCCACGCTTCTTCAGCAACGGATGCCCGAGGTGGACAAGGCGGGGCACATCCTGGAGATTCTCGGCACGGAGGGGCGCGCGCTCTTCAACACTTCACATGGCGCGTGGTTGCTGGGGAGCGCCTCATCGCTGCCTGACGGGGAGCACGATAGGTGGCAACCGCTCGAAGCGGAGGCCCCGGAGAGCTACGATCCCCGCAGCAGTGGGCCATTGGACGACTACTGGTTCGTCGAGGAATTCGTCAACGCCCTGGACGAGGGACGCGACCACGAGTCGAGCGGAGTCGAAGGGACGCACGTCCTGGAGATCATCATGGGCATCTTCGAGTCGGCGGCGTACGGGCGCCCGGTCGATCTGCCGCAGGCTGAGCGGGACCATCCCTTGCTGCGATGGCGTCGAGAAAACGGGCTTGGCGACCCCGGGCCTATGCCACGTCCGTACTACGAGTGGCTGGAGGCCGAAGACGAGCGGTTAGGACGAGGGACGCGGGGCTAGTTCGCGGACTCACCGCTGTTGGCAGGTGCGTCCGCCTCTTGGAGGACGCGATCCGACCAGTCTCCTACGCGGCCGTCGAACGTCCTGCGAGCTCGGTACTCGGCCTCGGCGATGCTGGCCCAGACGTGGAGGGCATCCCAGCGGTCCATGATCTTGAATAGGGCGGACATCGCCTCAGGACCGACGAACTGAGGCCACGAGATATCTTCCCACCAGAGGACGGGAGCAACTGCACGCGGCGAGTCTAGGACGCCGAGGTCCATCGGAATCTGGAAGGCATCTCCCACGAGTTTGGGGGAACCGTTAACGTATGACGGCCAGGCCTCACGCGGCAGGACGTCGCGGGCCAGCTTGGTGTAGTCCGGATTGTCGATGGAGACATAGATTACCTGGTTGGGGCTGTGGATGAGCATCACATTAGAAATGCCCGTCCAGTCGTAGCCGTTCGGGTACTCTTCCAGCAATTCGTCCCTTAGAGAGTCCAGGTCAAGCTCGTCTCCGGGCTGGCCGATAAAGGGAAGACCGATCTCCAGGGAACTGGAAATATCGTCGATGAACGTGCCACGCGCCCAGTCGCCGAATTCACGCAGGGCATCGATGGCACGGTTGCCGACATCGGGTTCGAGCTTCAACGTGTGTTGATAGCCCACCTTGGGGGACTCCTCCGTGGAAGCATCGAACGCTATGGTACCCCAAAGTGTGAGGTCTGACCATACCCCTTACACAACATATAGTGGCACTTTGTGAGATTCGACGACGAATTCTACACAGCAAGCGGCGGCGATATGGTTGGATAGTCACCCATTGGGTGGTACAGTTAGCTGCAATTGACGACGGGAGCGGATGCTCCCAATTGGGGTGGAATCAGATGGCGTTCAACATACCCAAGAAGCCGTCGTTGAACGGTGTGGAGTCGAAGTGGCTGGATGAGTGGGACTCCGCTGGTGTATACGACTTCGACAACTCCAAGGGCAGAGACGAGATTTTCAGCATAGACACGCCGCCCCCGACGGTGAGCGGTTCGCTGCACGTCGGGCACGTGTTTTCCTACACTCACACTGACACAATTGCACGGTACCAGCGGATGAAGGGCATGGAGGTCTTCTACCCGATGGGGTGGGACGACAACGGCCTGCCGACCGAGCGCAGAGTGCAGAACTACTACGGGGTGCGTTGCGACCCGACAACGGCGTACGACCCCGACTTTGAACCGCCCGCCAAACCGCCCAAGTCGGCCATTGCGATATCGCGCGGGAACTTCATTAAATTGTGCCACCGGCTCACGCAGGAAGACGAGAAGGCGTTTGAGGACCTATGGCGGAACCTGGGCCTTTCGGTCGACTGGTCGCTCACCTACGCGACGATCGACGAGACGGTGCAGAGAATCTCACAACGGTTCTTCCTCAACAATCTCGCGCGTGGCGAGGCCTACCAGCGTGAAGCGCCCACCCTGTGGGACTGGACATTCCAGACGGCGGTGGCCCAAGCGGAGATCGAGGACCGCGACGAGGATGCGGCCTATCATAGGCTCCATTTCCGGCACGAGGGTGGCTTCGTTCCCATCGAGACGACGCGACCTGAACTACTGCCTGCCTGCGTTGCAGTGGTGGCCCACCCGGACGACGAACGATTTAAGGGACTCTTTGGCCAGAAGCTGACCACTCCCCTGTTTGGAGCAGAGGTGCCTGTGGTGGCGCACGAGGCGGCAGACCCGGAGAAGGGTTCCGGCGCGGCGATGGTGTGTACCTTCGGCGATACGGCAGACGTGGTCTGGTGGCGTGAGTTGCAGCTTGCGACTCGCAGCATCGTCAATCGCGACGGACGGTTTGCGCCAGTTGAGTGGGGTACGGAAGGATGGGAGTCGTGTGACCCGGCGCAGGCGCAGAAGCACTATGACCAGCTGGCGGGCCTGCGCGTGTACCAGGCCAAGCGTCGCATGGTCGAGCTCTTGGAAGAGAACAAAGAACTTCAGGCCGAGCCGAAGCCGATCACTCACGCGGTGCGGTTCTATGAGAAGGGCGACCGCCCATTGGAGATTGTCACGAGCAGGCAGTGGTACCTGAGGAATGGCGGGCTCGACATGGACCTGCGAGAGCAGCTCCTCGAGCGAGGGCGTGAGCTACAGTGGCATCCGAGCACGATGCGGGTGCGATATGAGAATTGGGTGAACGGCCTGAATTCGGACTGGCTGCTCAGCCGACAGCGGTTCTTCGGCGTGCCGATTCCGCTGTGGTACCCGTTGAAGGCGGACGGCTCATTTGACTACGACAACCCGATTGCCCCGACGGACGATCAGCTACCCATCGACCCGTACCGGGAAGTTCCGGACGGCTACACCGAAGACCAACGCGACCGGCCCGGAGGCTTCACAGGCGACCCCGACGTGATGGACACGTGGGGGACTTCGTCTCTCTCCCCTCAGCTGGTAGGCCGATACGGCGAGCCGGACGAACTCATGTCCCGTGTCTTCCCGATGGACCTGCGGCCACAGGCGCACGACATCATCAGAACGTGGCTCTTCTACACGGTTGTGCGGGCGCATCTGGAGCACGACAGTCTGCCGTGGAAGAACACGACGATATCCGGCTGGGTCTTCGATCCCGACCGGAAGAAGATGTCGAAGTCGAAAGGGAACGTCATAACGCCGATGCATGTGATCGAGCAGTACGGCGCCGATGCGGTACGGTACTGGGCGTGTAACGGGCGTATGGGTAGGGACACGGCCTTTGACGAGAACCAGATGAAGGTCGGGCGGAGGCTTGCCATCAAGCTGCTGAACGCGAGCAAGTTTGCGCTGTCAAACGCAGAGGGCGCAGACGAAGGGGCCGCGATCACCGAGCCGCTCGATGCTGCGATGCTGGCGCGACTCGCCGAACTGGTAGACGACGTCACCGAGGCCTTCGGCAAGTTCGACTATGCGCGGGCGTTGGAGATTACGGAGACGTTCTTCTGGTTCTTCACGGACAACTACATCGAGCTCGTGAAGGGCCGCACCTACGGCAATCGCGGGGATTCGGCTAGAGACTCCGGGCGGGCGGCGCTGTGTCTCGCCATTGAGACGCTCCTGAAGCTCTTCGCGCCACACGTGCCCTTCGTGACGGAGGAAGTCTGGTCGTGGTGGAAGGAAGGGAGCGTACACCGCGCTGAGTGGCCGAACGGAGACGCCATCCGCGCAAAGGCTGGGGGCATTGCCGAAGAGGATGTCTACGAGGTCGCCAGCGAGGTGCTCGGCGAGATCCGGCGGTTCAAGAGCGACTCGAATCTCTCACTGGGCGCGCCGGTCGGCAAGGTGGTCGTGCGGGACACGGCTGAGCGAATTGCCATCCTGGAGCGGTCGCTGCTGGACGTGAAGGACGCGGGCCGCGTGGGAGAATTCGCGATGATGGCGGATGGCGCGTTTTCGGTGTCGGTGACGCCGGATGGGGCTGCCTAGGGGACTCTTGAACTAACACTGTCCCTAGTGGTACTGTTCATTTACCACCCCTATCGCCTCGGCGGTAGGGTCGAGACCGCCCTCCGAGGCGGTCTCTGTCGTAGACGGCGTGTTTTCGGTGTCCGTGACGCCGGATGGGGCTGCCTAGCAGGGCAATCGCATCTTATTGGGCAAGGACCTTGAGTAGATAGTCATTGTCCCAGGCGGCGTCTTTTCGTTTGCCGGCGAGGCTGCGCTTGGTGGACTTTTCGGCCTTGAGCAGATTCAGGGCCATGCGGCGTAGCACAGAGAAGTTCTCTGCCCCGTTCCCGCTACGCACCCGGCTTCCATCCTCATTGAACGTCACGTCCAGCGACCAGTGCAATTGGTTCTCTATGCTCCAGTGGCTGCGCACCGCGTTGAGCAAGACACTCGCATCGTTTGGCAAGCTCGATATGTAGTAGCGCGACTCCACCGTCGTCTTGCCACCGACGAGTCGCTCGCCTTCCACCATCACCAACGTATTCAACCCCGGCCACTGCCCATCATCATCCACGTATCTGATGTGGTCGAGATCGGACACGGCCCAGCATCGACGAGTCTCGACTCGTCCGTGACCCGCATTTATCGTCTCGTGGTAGTCGTGGTCGAGACTGTCGAAGCCGGACTTACGGGCAAGGTCGAAGGTGTCATGCACATCCTCGTGCAGGCGGCCCTGGTTCTTCTTGACCGCCAGCACGTAGTCGGCTCTCTCCTCCAGGATCTTCGATGCGACCTCCTTCTGGCAGCCCATGGCGTCGATAGTCACGATGCACCCTTCGACCTGGAGCATTTCGAGCAGTCGGGGTATAGCCGTGATCTCATTGGAGCGCCCGTCTACTTTGGTCTGTCCGAGTGCTACGCCGCTCGCAGAGGCCCAAGCGCTGACCATGTGGATCGCATCCTTCCCTATATACCGGTCGTGCGAACGACGCACTCTCTTGCCGTCTATGGCTACGACATCACCTTGCAGAACCTCTCGCACAGCCAACACCCACTCGGTGAAGCAGCGCTCGAACTGCTGAGCATCCAGCTTGGCAAAGACCCTGCCAAACGTGTCGTGGGATGGAATACCGTTAGGGAGGTTCAGCATCTTGCGCAGCCAGTCCGACTTGCGCCTGCCAAACGCCTCCACGTCCACCCAACTGTCCGCACCTGCTATGACACCGCAGAGCGCAATGGTGACGATGTCCATTAGATTGTGGCGTTTGGTACGGTCAATACGCGGATCGACCAAGCTGCCAAAGTGTTCGGTCAGGGACGCTGTGTCACTCGCCATGGGTCACTCTCCACATGAGATTGACCCCAATTCTATAACTTGTCTAAGACTTCATTTAGATGCGATTGCCCTGGGCTGCCTAGCAGACTCTTGAACCAAAACTGCCCCTTGTGATATTGTTCATACACCACCCCTATCGCTTCGCCGGTAGGGTCGAGACCGCCCTCCGAGGCGGTCTCTGTCTTTTTGCAGCGAGTAGTGATTGATTACCAATGTCTACATAGACGGCTTCAATCTCTACTACCGCGCACTTAAGGACACCACCTTCAGGTGGCTCGATCTTCGGAAGCTAGCCGAGACTCTCTTTCCCCAGGACAACATTCATAGGGTCTGCTACTTCACCGCTCGGCTCGATGCGCGTCCCGGTAATCCCAACCAGCCCCGCCGTCAACTCATATATCTGCGAGCTCTGGCGACGCTTCCTGACTTCGAGGCCTACTATGGCACCTTCCGTACTGGGGTCAAGCGCCGACCGCTGGCGGAGCCATTACCGGGGCTGCCGACTCACGTCCTCGTCAGAGACTCCGAGGAGAAGGGTTCGGACGTGAATCTTGCCACTCGCCTTTTGGTGGACGGGTTCAAAGGGGAGTACGAGCAGGCGGTCGTGGTCTCGAACGACGCGGACTTCGCCAGCGCCATGCGGTACGTGAGGGACGATTTGGGGCTACGTGTCACGCTGGTCAATCCCGACGCAAGGAACGCCAGCCCCAGGGAGTTGGCTGAGGCTGCAACCTACGTCAAGCGCCTGTGGAAGAGCCACTTGCGACGGAGCCAGCTTCCCGAAACGGTGACGGACGAGATAGGCGACATCACAAAGCCCACCGGGTGGTGACTCTCCCGATATAGGAGGAGACTGGCCGGGCTTGAATAGCCTTCGCCCCTACACAAACCCTCGCAGCTTGGCGGCGTGGTGGACGCGGCCTACGCCGAGGAGGAAGGCCGCCTCTCGGAAGGTGACCTGTTCGCGCTGGACTATTTCCCAGACGTCGCGGTAGGCGCTCGACATGATCTTGTAGAGCTCGGAGCTGACCTCTTCCTCGTCCCACTTGTGCTGGTAGAGGTTCTGCGTCCACTCGAAGTAGGAGCCGACGACGCCCCCGGCGTTGACGAGGATGTCTGGCAGGACGTGAATCCCCCGGTCGTTGAGGATGGCGTCGCCCTCGGGAGTTACCGGGTGGTTCGCGGCCTCGACGACGACGGCGGCCTTGACGCGGTCCGCGTTGCCCTGGTGGATGACGCTCTCAATGGCTGCGGGTACGAGCACGTCGCAGTCGAGCTCCAGCAGATCGGTATTGTCGACTTCGTCTGCGCCGGGGAATCCGACGACTCCGGCACCCTCTTGCAGGTGCTCGACGACCTTCGGGATGTCCAGTCCGCGCGGGTTGTAGATTCCGCCTTCGATTCCGCTCACTGCGATGACCTTGCAGCCCATCTCGTGGGCGATCCGGGCGACCCAGCTGCCTACCTGCCCGAATCCCTGAACGACGACGCGAGCGTCCTCGACGGTGAGTCCCATGTCCCTCGCGGCCTCTCCCATCACGTATACGGCGCCGCGTCCGGGTGCGGCGTCGCGGCCCACCGAGCCGCCAAGCTCAATAGGCTTGCCGGTTACGACGCCCGGCGTGTAGCCGGCAATTGCGCCGTAGGCGTCCATCATCCAGGCCATTGTCTGTGAGTCGGTGCCCATGTCGGGAGCGGGAATGTCGCGGTTTACGCCCAGCAGGTGGCGGATGTTCGCGGTGTAGCGCCTTGTCATGCGGTTGAGTTCGGACTCGCTCAACAGGCGTGGGTCGCACTGGATCCCGCCCTTTGCGCCTCCGAACGGGATATCGACGACAGCGGTCTTCCACGTCATAAGGGAAGCGAGCGCCCGCACCTCGTTCACGTCGGCGGCGGGATGGAATCGCGTTCCACCCTTGTAGGGCCCACGGGCCGCGTTGTGCTGGATGCGATAGCCGTTGAAGACCTTGATCGAGTCGTCATCCATGCGGACCGGCACTGAAACGGTCAGCTCCCGCCACGGCTTCTTCAGGAGATCGCGGGTCCCGTCATCGAGTCCCAGATGGTCGGCGGCACGGCCAAAGAACTGGTTCACTTCGTCGAATGCGTTCATGTGATTTGCCTCGCGACTACCGCCTCATGCGGCCTTTAATCTCGTTAACGACCGTCGCGGATAAAGGTGTATTGGTCTGCATGATACAGTAAGAGCAATTCTCACCCCACACATTGCATGGGAGGCGGAAATGGAAGTCTGGGACGCCCTTCGAACGCGGTTGACGGTGCGGCAGTTTAAGCCCGAGCCGGTGCCGGACAAGATCGTTACCAAGCTGCTGCAGGTAGGGTTATGGTCGCCAAGTTCGCGCAACCGGCAGCCGTGGCACTTCATCGTTATCAAGAATCGAGAGACGCTGAGAGAGATCGGCGGCATAACTACCTACGGGCCGTTCCTGGCCGACGCGCCGTTGGCAATTGCGATCGGCATGGACAAGCGGACGGCGGACAGGCCCGACCTGGACAGCGGGCGGGCACTCCAGCAGATGGAAGTGCTGGCATGGTCGGAGGGGATGGGGACGTGCTTCGTTGCGTTCCATGAGCCCGATCAGAACCGGGGCGCGAAGGATATCATCGGGATGCCCGACCACATCGAGTTGATAACCATCATGCCGTTCGGCTATAGGCACGACCACGTCAAGGGCATACGTCGAAGGAGGAAGGACCTCTCGGAGGTGGCGCATTCCGAGCGGTTCGGGGACGCATACGGCGGCTAGGCTCCCCCAAATCCGACACTCCCTCAGCGGAGGCTGACCGGGGGTATGTATTTGCCCATCGCTCCACTCCCCATTGACGAGTAAGCAACCCCGGCTCTGTCATTCTGAGCGAAGCGTAGCGGAGTCGAAGAATCTAAGTTGGTCGTCCCAACGTAAAGCTGACATTGTAAAGTCTTACGCTTTTTTCGCTCTTGGTCACGATAGAAGCGTGGCACCGGCTATCCAGTCTTGCGGTCTTGGACTTTAGATTCCTCGCTACGCTCGGAATGACAGAGAGACGGGGCGGAATCATAGCCACAATCCATTTTACATAAGCCTGTCAGCCCGGCGGAGGGGAGACTGTGGGTCACTTTGGTGCCACCCGGCAAGGTCACCCTTCGACAAGCTCAGGGCGAACGGGGGGTTTGGTAGGTCAGGGCGAACGGGGGTTTGGTAGGTCAGGGCGAACTGGGCGTAACGCTGCTCAGGGTGAACGGGACCTCGCCGGTCGGGCGTAACGGGTGTCCTTTTCCGTACCCCCTTAAGTCAGTCCTCGAGCTTTACGGGGTTTCGGAGGGTGCCGACGCCCTCCACTTCGGCCTCGATGATGTCGCCGACCTGGATCTCCTGGGTGGCTCCCGGACCGCCCGTGCAGATGATATCCCCCGCGCGCAGGGCGTGATAATCGGACACTTCGCTGAGCATTCGGGGGATGGTGAAGACGAGATTGCTCGTGTTCCCCGTCTGGACGACATTCCCGTTGATGCGGAAGGTGAGATCAAGGTTGTAGCGGTCTTCAATCTGGTCTTTCGGGACTATCCACGGTCCGACGGGAGCGCTGGACTCGAAACACTTGTAGCGCGGGCCCATGTCCTTGACGCCGCGTAGCGTCAGGTCGTTGAGGACGGTGTAGCCCCAGATGTGATCGTCTATATCGTCCTCGGCGATGCTCATGCCGTCCCTGCCGATGACGACGGTCAGCTCCGTGTCGTAGACGAGAGGCTTTGGGTGGTAGTTCTTCGGGTAGACCACGAACTCGTCGGGGCCGACCACAACGCCGCTCATCTTGAAGAAGATGCCGGGGCTGTCCGGCTGTTCCGCTCCAGCAAGCTCGGCGTGGCTGACGTAGGTATCTCCCATGCAGATGACCTTCGTGTCGGGCACGATGGGCGCCTTCAGGGTCACGTGGTTGCGGTCGAAATGAATCGCCTCGCCGGTCGGGCCCTCGTTAGCGCCGTTCTCGATCACCCAGTGCAGTCCCCGTCTGGCGGCAGACAGGGCAGCGTCGCCGGCCCGCAGGAAGTCCTGAAGGTCGGTCGGGACCAATTGGTTGGCGAGCCGGTAGGCGTCCTTGATGCCGTAGTCTTCCGAAAGCTGGGTTACGGCGCAGAGGTTCAGGTCGTAGAGCCGGTCGCCATTCATGCTCCCAACACGCTCGCCCGAGCTTCCCACGTAATTTGACAGGTATATTTCTTGCATCGTTAAACTCCAGGGGTTCAACTGGCACTTACTTCGCACCGTTCGCGCTCGGCGAAGGATACCGAGCACGAATTGCCCGGTCAACGTTCAAACGGGAAGGGCGACGACCTCGTCACCAACCCCGATGTCGAGACGGTGTGCCGCGCTTCCAAGGTTCTCCGCGATTTCGAGATAGCCGTGGCTGCCAATGAGGGCGAGCAGACCGTCGGCGTCTGCGAATGTTGCGCTCAGGCCGTGAATTCTCGTGTTGGCAATATCCACGACGATATCGCCTTGTGGCAGCTGAGAGGCTGGAATGTTTATGACCACATTACCGAAATGGTCGACATGAACGACTCTGCCCGTTACCGCGTCTCCCTGTCGCTCGATGGTGAAGAGGTTGAGGACTGTTATCTCGTGCAGGCGACCGCCCAGGCGTTCAGGGAGTATTCCGGACGCGAGGTGGGCGGCGGCAGGGGTGAAAATATCCCTGCCGTGAAACGTGTCGCTCACCGGTTCGAGACGATAGGCGGGGTTGGAGATTTCGAAGGCTTCGCATCCTTCGGGGACAGGTATCTTGACCGGCGTGCCGAACTCCGCTGACTCGAATGGGGCCTGGTCATCCGCGAGGTGGTCGTTAAGAACATAGGAGAGCAGGCCGTTGTCGGGGGCGCAGAACACCCCGGCTGGGGTCACAAGAGTTACGGCCTTCCTGCTGGTTCCCACTCCAGGATCGACGACCGCGACGTGAACGGTCTCGTCGGGGAAGTAGCGGTACACGCCGCCAAGAAAGAAAGCGCCGTGTCGGATGTCGTGACGTGGCACTTCGTGGGAAAGGTCGACCAGGGTCAGGTGGGGCGAGATCCCGAGCACGACGCCCTTCATTGCGGCGACGTAGGAGTCGGAGGAGCCGAAGTCCGTAGTGAAGGTGAGTACCCTGTGGGACACGGCGTGAGGAGGGTGCTAGAAGATGCGGGCCCTGATGATCGAGGTCACGATAAAGATGACAACGAGGACGATGGTGAATTGGAAGAGCGTGCGTTCGATCCCTCGACGGGTGCGGAAGGAACTCTCCCCGCCACCGAACAGGCCAACGCCCTGACCTCGCACCTGCACGAGAATGACCGTCACCAGCACGATGCTGAGTGCGATCTGAACGAAACTCATCGCCGTCTCAAAGTCCATCTGTACCTCTACCCCGTCGGGTCAACCGTCCGCGCTACGCACCGGCGCGGGTCTTCATTTCAGCTTCAGGAACCCTTCTATGATACACCCCGAGGATGCAGTCCGCTAGCTTACCCGCGTCGTGTCGAACGGGAAACGTCGCATCTATCAGGTCGGCTGTTACAATCCTGGCGTGCTCGACATCTCTACCGTCCTGCTCCACCAGGCGGCCCTTGAAGGGCGGGCCCAACTCGGCAATACCGCTGTTGGCGATGACGCAGTCCACGATCTCACTGCTCGTATGCTGTTGGAGGGCGGAAAGGTGATCGGCGACGGTGTACCCGATGGTCTCACCGCTTTCCGTAGCGACGTTGCAGACGTATAGCTTCCGGGCGCCTGAGTCCACCACCGCCTGCGCGATTCCATTCACAAGCAGGTTGGGAAGAATGCTGGTGTAGAGACTGCCGGGACCGATAACGACTATCTCCGCGTCGCGTATCGCGTCGATAGCGGCCGGTACAGCCATGGCATCCTGGGGGCGTACGTTCAGTTCCTTGATGAGGCCTCGATTGCCTTCGAAGTTCGACTCGCCGTCGATCACCTTGCCATCGAAGAGTTCAGCGGATAGACGCAGGCTTTCGTTTGTGGCCGGTATGACTCTGCCGTGCACTGCGAGCACGCGGCTGGACTCCTCTAAGGCGGCCTCGAAATTGCCGGTGACTTCGGTCATGGCGGCTATGAAGAGGTTGCCGAAGCTGTGGCCCTCCAGGCCCTCTCCACGGTCGAACCGGTACTGGAATAGGTCGCGGACAAGGGTCTCGTCGTCGGAGAGCGCTATGAGGCAGTTTCGAAAGTCGCCCGGTGGAAGGACTCCCAGGTTTTCCCGGAGCCGTCCCGAGCTTCCGCCGTCGTCACCCACCGTCACTATGGCGCTGATGTTGTCGGTGTGTTCCTTGAGGCCGCGGAGCAGCACCGACATTCCGGTGCCTCCGCCGATTGTGACGATGCGGGGGCCCCGTGAGCGGTAGCGCCGGTTGTACAGCGTGTCGGCCAGGGAGTCGATACCGGACGTGGTCAGGACGAGGTGGCCGACCGAGCGGTACAGTCCGTATACGGATATGACCACCGCAGCAACTCCCACGCTTGCAAAGAGCACACCCTCCAGGTACCACGGCAGGAAGTTGGGCAGGTAGATGTCAAAAACATTCTTGGAGACGAACGCGAGACCGATGGCGATAATTCCGACTCCGGCAGACCAAAGGAATAACCACCGCTTAACGCCCAGGCCGGCGTAGGCGAACTTCAGGAAGGTCTCCCAACTGCCGCGACCGGTGCGACCTGACCCGTTGCTGGCCCTCAACTCGGCACCGCCTGCCGCATCTCGTCGAGCTTTTCCTTCACCAGCGACGACGCCATTCGCGGATTGGCCTTGCCGCGAGTCTCCTTCATCACCTGTCCAACGAGGAAGCCGATTGCCTTGTTCTTCCCCTCCATGTAGTCGGCGACCGCCTGGGGATTCCCGGCAATTGCGGCGTCCACAGCGGAGGCAACCTGGTCGACGTCGCTCACCTGCACGAGCCCGGCCTCTTCGGCAATCTCCGCAGGGCCGCGTCCCGTCTCATACATCTGGGCGAAGACGTCCTTTGCGAGATTGGAACTGAGCTTTCCCTCTTCGACCATGTCGATCAGATCGATCAACTGGGCGGGGCGTACTCGAACTTCGTCAATAGCGGTGTCGGTCTCCTTCATCAGCCTCGTGAGCTCGCCCAGCATCCAGTTGCTGGTGGACTTTGCCAACCTCGAGAGTGCATCGCCCTTGGCGGATCGTACGGCGATGACCGAGTCGAAGTAGTCCGCCGTGGCCTTCTCCGCCGTCAGGAGCCCAGCGTCGTATGCCGAGAGGCCATATTGCTCCATAAGGCGGGCCATCCGAGCTCGTGGAAGCTCCGGCAGTTCGCCCTGCACACGGTCGACCCAGTCGCGGTCGATCACGAACGGCGGCAGGTCGGGTTCGGGGAAATAGCGGTAGTCGGAAGAGCCTTCCTTGACGCGCTGGGATACCGTGATGCTCTTTTCTTCGACCCAGCCGCGAGTCTCCTGGACAATCCTGTCGCCTCGGCGGGCGAGTCGGGTCTGGCGGTCGGCCTCGTACGTGAGAGCGCCAAAGACCGAACGGAAGCTGTTCATGTTCTTGACTTCGACCTTGGGGCCAAGCTCGGTCGCTCCGCTGGGACGCACGCTGATGTTGGCATCGCAGCGGAAGCTGCCCTCTTCCATGTTCGCCGTGCTCGCGCCAATGTAGCGGAGAATCGAGTGCAGCGTCGTGAGGTAGACGCGGGCCTCTTCGGCCGAGCGCATGTCGGGTTCGCTGACGGTCTCCATCAGGGGAACGCCCGCACGGTTTATGTCCAGCAGGCTGTAGCGCTCGCCGCCGTGCGAGTTGTGGTGCGACAGCTTGGCCACGTCCTCTTCGAGGTGGACGCGATTGATCCGAATCGTCCGCTCCTCGCCGTCCACGTCTACGGTCAACTTGCCTTCCTTGGCGATTGGCTGGTCGAACTGCGAAATCTGGTACCCCTTCATGAGGTCGGGATACGGGTAGTTTTTCCGGTCGAACTTCGTGAGCTCGGAAATGGTGCAGTCGAGGGACAGTCCTGTCGCAATGACGATCTCAACGGCCCGACGGTTGATGGTGGGCAGGACGCCGGGCATCCCCATGCAGACCTCGCAAACCATGGTGTTGGGGGCAGCGTCCTGGTACGACGAGGCGCAGGCGCAGAACATCTTGCTCCGCGTCAGAAGCTGGCTGTGGACTTCCAGACCGATGACGACTTCGTAGTCCATGCGATTTGGGGGTTACCTGCGTGGGGATGAGAGTAAATGTGCCTTGAGTATTGTAGTCCAGAGAGCGGTGAAAGAGAAACTTCGAGGTGGAAGTGTGGGTGTGGTGCGTCGGGGACTTTGCATCCCTGTGTTCGGAATATGTCACGAGGGTTGCGACCCTCACCACCTGAAATGAAAATGGAGGCTCGGCATGACAGGGACAGAAGATGGATTCCTACATTCGCAGGAATGACAGTGTGGAGGTGGCGCTGCGGGCGATTCGCGAACATCTGCTCCAACTAATTCACTTTCGGGGTATTTGCGGGACGTTTGAAGCATTTGCGGTTAGCGTATCTAGGGGTGCGTGTGAGCACAAGTTCAGGTGGTGCAGGCAGTATTGTCTCGTCGGGTATGTTTGGGGTGTGAATGCGGGTTCTGCGGGAAGGTCGAATGAAGCCTAGATCACGCCCTCGCTCCACGAATATCTTCACGGGATCCCTGCCTTCATAGGCATACTGTGGCGCATACTCAACCAACAGGCTGATGGACACCTCGAACGGGTCCACCCCGGCTCTGTGAGCTATCTCAAGCCTCAGCGACTGCAGGATTTGCGAGATAATCAACGTCGCCCATATCTGCTGGTAAATCACCACATGCTTGGAAGACCACAGAAGGCGCAGCTTCAGATGTTGCTTGATCAGCTTGAACGCCATCTCGATGTCCCACCTGCGAGCGTAGACCTCGGCCATCGATGAGATCGGGAACGTATGTGGCTCAAGAACGTTGGTGATGTAGCGTCGCATGGTACTGCCCTGTCTGAAGGTCACCAGCCGAACGGCGTATTTGGCCCGATCAGCGCGGTAGGCTCCCAGCCACACAATGCCGTCAAACACCTCGCCCCTCTGATAGAAGGTGTGTACGACCTTGTAGCTGGTCTTTGCTCTCAATCTGCTCAGCCAATAGACATCCCTTTCTGTGAGCCAGTCAAACCAGGCGAAGCCGAAGTAACCAAGGTCTGCCAACACCAGTGTTCCGGCTGGCAGGTCTTGTGCCAACTCCCGTGCCGACACCTTCTCGTTCTGTTGGGGATTCGGATGAAGCTTGACGGTCCGCCACTGCTGTCGTCTCACGTCGAACACGCCTGCCAGCTTGCCAGGCAGCAGACGAGTGTCGCCTTTGGGGATTCTTCTCAGAGGAGGAAGCCTTCTCGACATGGCGTCCAGGGTACTTTCGTCTATGGAGACCACCTGCTTGGCGAACGGCGCCAGTTGCTCAGATGCCAAACCCTGTAATCGTTCTGTCAATACGCTGCTGATGTGCTTGAAGAGTCTCTCGAACGGCTCAGGTCCCGCGTCGTGGAGCCGTTTGTAGACCGCTTGGTCGGTAACGGGAAATCGGGGGAAGAACCACAGTCCGTGCTCGGAGATAAGACGCCATACGGCCAGTTGGCTTTCAAAGCCTCTCAAGACACAGACCAGCAGTCCGGCCCACAGAGCCATGGCAGGCAGAATGCGGGGCCTGCCAGGGCCCTTGTCGTTGTGATCTGGCTCCATGTCCTCCAAACACTGCTGGAGAAACTCCTCTATATTCCCGACCGTGTCTGGGTCGTCGTCGGTCTTGGTCGACATTACGAAGCTCCTCCTGGCGAGTAGTCATATCCTTTTACTACTCAGAGGAGTACTATCCAAAGGCAAAAACGGTAATTAGTTGGAGCAATTGGCGATTCGCGAATCGCCCCTACGGGAGGTTCTTTTCTGAGGAATGACCGGTGTTCGTAGTCCTTCTCGATCCGTCAATCGCATAGGTGGGATGATGCAAGCCCGGGGTATCCCGGAGGATGGATTCCGGCCTTCGCAGGAATGTCAAAGGGCGTCGCCCTGCTGAGGACCGGGTCAGCAGTGAAATGGATGGCGGACATGTGCAAACCGTTCACCCTGGCGTGGGGTGCAAGGAGGGCTACTTAGCTGTCGAAGAGCAGCAATTGCTACAGGGTTAGAGGGGATCACGACAAACGGTGTCCAAATTGGCCCGAAAATAACCCTCAAACCCCGATTGCGTTACTCAATATCAGTATGATATTGAGTAGGTTGACTAGAGTCGGTACAATCTTTGTCCAAATTTGTTGGCGAAAGCGCGGTTGGCGAACATCGCTCGAAGAGCATCCTTCAGGAGGCGCATACACGATGGCTGATCGACAAGAAGTCGCATTGATGGCCCACCTCATGCGGCGGGCCGGTTTCGGGGCCACTCACGATGAGTTGGAGCACCTCGTCGAGCAGGGGTATGAGGCAACAGTGGAGAAGCTCCTTTCCCCCGAGACGGAGCCCGACATCGACGAGGCCCTGCTTTTCCGCTACCTTCCGATGACCGAGTACATTACCGCAGCCGAGCACGCGCAGATGAACTGGCTGTACCGCATGGTGAATTCGCCGCGCTCGCTTCAAGAGAAGGTCTCGCTGTTCTGGCACCACGTCTTCGCCACCGGGCTGGACAAGGTCGAGACGGCGAACACGATGCACGACCAGATCGTGATGTTCCGCCAGCACGGACTCGGCAACTTCCGCGACCTGCTGGTGAATCTCGCCCGCGACCCGGGGATGATCTACTGGCTGGACAACCAGGACAACCACAAGCGCGCACCGAACGAGAACTGGGGACGCGAGCTGCTGGAACTGTTCTCGCTCGGCGTGGGGTACTACACGGAGAAGGACGTGTATGAGTGCGCCCGCGCGTTCACCGGGTGGACCTTTACCGGCAAGTCCCGGGGTCTCGCATACCCGCCGGAGTCGTGGCGGTTCGACTACCGTGCGGAGGACCACGACGAGAACGAGAAGACGTTCATGGGATTCAACGGCAACTTCAACGGCGAGGACATCATCGACATAGTTGTCCGCCAGCCGGCGTGCGCGCGGTTCATCATGCGCCACCTGTACAGCTTCTTCGTCGAGGACGAGCCGGAGGTGCCCAAGTGGCCGAACGAGCGGCCCAAGAACCCAGAGGCCCTTGACATGCTCTGCGAGGTATTCATCAATTCGGACCTGGAAATGAAGCCCGTCCTCAGGGTGCTTTTCAACTCCGACTTCTTCAAGGACGCCCAGTACAAGAAGGTGAAGAACCCTGCCGAGATCGTGGCCGGGACGCTCAAGATGACCGAGTCGTACAACGGCCCCAACCCCAATTGGGGACTGTTGGCGCTCGAGCCGGGGACGATGGGGCAGGACCTGTTGAATCCACCAACGGTCGAGGGGTGGCACACGGGCGGCGAGTGGATCAACAGCGGAGCGCTCATCAACCGGGTCAACTTCGTTGCCGAACGGCTTCGAGACACCTCCTCGCCTGGCGTTCGCGCCATGGCCAGGCGCGTCGGCGACAACGGCGGGACCATGGCTACCGGCACATTCGTCGACCGCTGTCTCTTTGAAATGGGACTCGACTCGGTCGACGACGAGACGTATGGGCAGTTGGTGTCGCAGGTGGAGAACGGCGGTCCGATTGTCTATGGAGAAAACGGCGAATTCGATGGGTTCTCGGAGAGAGTGGCGGACATGCTCGCGCTCATTGCGGGTACCAAGGAGTACCAATTCGGTTGACGGCCCCAGGGAAACCTCACGCTAATCAGCACAGGCTGAACGAAAGGAAAAGGTGTGTGATGACAACCACGAGCAAAGACCCGGTCCTGGTCGTGCTGCAGTTGAGCGGCGGGAACGACTACATGAACACGGTCGTACCCTTTGCCGATCCCCACTACTTCGATAATCGTCCGCTCCTCCAGTTGGCCGAAGATGACCTGCTGAAGCTCGATGACGAGGTCGCCTTCAACCCTTCGATGGCGCCGCTGCATGAGATGTACTCGCGCGGCGATGTCGCCGTCCTGCACGGCGTGGGATGGGAAGGATCCAACCGGTCCCACTTCCGCTGCATGGACATCTGGCACACGGCGGAGCCGGACGAGTTCGCCTCCCAGGGGTGGCTCGGCAAGGCAACCCGCCAGATCGACCCAAACGGGGAGAACCCCGTCACCACCGTAAACGTGGGGCAGGGTCTGCCGAGAGCGCTCGTTGCGGACGGCGTGTCCGCCGCCTCGGTGGCGAACATCGACACCTACGGAATGCTCACCTCCGTCGAGAGGGCGGAGCAACGTGCTCAGATGCTCGACCGCTTTGCCAAGATGTACGCGCCCGCCATAGGTCGCGGTCCAGTGGCCGAGTACATCGCCAAGACCGGCATGGACGCCCTTAACGGCGCCGACCAGATCGCGGTCGCACCCAAGAAGTACCGGTCCGAAGTCGAGTACGCATCCAACACCGTCGCACAAAGGCTGCGGGACGTTGCCATGATCCACATGGCCGACATAGGGTCGCGCATCCTCTATACCGAGTTTGGCGGATTCGATACGCATGCCGCACAGGGTGTTAACCATCCTCGCCTCTGGAGTGAGGTGTCGGGCGCCATCGCGGACTTCTGGGACGACTTGAAGGGTCACGACGCGGCGGACAACGTGACGATGCTGGTCTTCTCGGAATTCGGGCGTCGAGTCCGCGAGAACGGCGGCGGTACCGACCACGGGGCCGGAGGCGTGGCATTCGTCATCGGTCCGAACATAAATGGCGGTCAGTACGGCGAGTATCCGAGCATCGAGTCTGACAAGTTGGTCGAGGGCGATCTCGCGCCGGGCATGGACTTCCGCGGCCCGTACGCGGCGATCCTCGACGACTGGATGGGCATCGACGACCGCGAGATCGTGGGCGGCGAGTTCGAACGCTCTCCGATCTTCAAGAACTAGCGCGTGGGCTACTCGCTCACTCGGAGGATGCCGCGATGATTACGACCACGGCTGCAGGCCGGACGTGGCACTACAGTCACAACCTGGGGCGTCAGACGGCAGAGCACAACCAGAGCAAGTTCGGCAGGACGGGCGGCTACGGCTTCCCGGTGGACATCGCGGCGGCGGGCGACGACATTCTCTTCGTCATCAGTCGCGGGTACGGATTCCCTAACGTCTCGTACGACTTCGACGTGTTCACCCGGATCGGCAAGACGACGATCGACGAGGACCATATCGGCGACTTCGCCCGCGGCGGGTTCACCTGGCCGGTGGGGATCGCCGTGTCGAAGGCGGACGGCAGCGTCTTCGCCTCGGACGAGTACGAGTGCAACATTTCAGTCTTCGATCCGGACGCCATCCAGACGTTTTGCGAGCGCGACCCGGACGGCGAGTACTTCGATCGCTGGGGCACGAGGGGTTCCGATCCGGGAATGCTGAACGGGCCTGCCGGAATCGCGTTCGACGCCAACGACGACCTCTACGTCGTCGACAGCATGAACAACCGCGTCCAGGTGTTCACCAAGAAGGGCGACTTCCTCAAGGCTTGGGGCACTGCCGGCGACTGCGAGGGAGAGTTCGACCGGCCCTGGGGCATCACGATCGATCGCGAGGGAGCGGTCTTCGTCGCAGACTGGGGTAACCACCGCGTGCAGAAGTTCAGTCCTGACGGAGAACACCTCAGGACGTACGGCTCGATGAACGGGTCGATGTCGTCGCTGAGTCACCCGGCCGGGGTTGCCGTTGACAGCGACGGAGACGTCTATGTCACCGACTGGGGCAACCGGCGGGTGCAGATCTTTGAGGCGGGAGGAGAGGTCCTCGCGGCGTTGTACGGAGACATGCGCGAGCTTTCCAAGGCAGGGGAGTACGCCCTCGCGCGCGACCCGGAGAGCATCAAGCGTCTCAACCAGTTCGACTCGCCGATAGAGTACCTCAACAAGTTCTCGAGGCCCGTCGGCATCGAGGTCGACGATCAGGACCGCGTCATTGTGACGGACGCAATGGGGCGGCTGGTGGTGTATCGAAAGGACAGCGACTACCAGGAGCCGCCGCTCTAAATCTATCGAGTGTTCCGACCGGAGGTGAAACATCGATGAAAACGACCACGGCGGCGGGCCGTACGTGGCACTACAGCCACAACATGGGACGGCACACAGCCGAGCACAACCAGAGCAGGTTCGGCAGGACGGGCGGCTACAGCTTCCCGGTCGATGTAGCAGCGGCCGGCGACGACGTTCTCTTCGTGATCAGTCGCGGTTGGGGCTATCAGGTGACCGTGTCATTCGGCTACGACATTTACCTTCGTGTCAGCAAGACCACGATTAATGAGGACCATATCGGCGACTTCGCCCGTGGCGCATTCACGTGGCCTGCCGGCATCGCCGTCTCGGGGACTGAAGGAAGCGTGTTCGTCTCCGACGAGCACGAATGCACGATATCGAGCTTCGATCCGGATGGCGTCGTCGTGTTTCCCGATCGAGAAGCAGAAGGTGAGCATATCGGCAGATGGGGGACGAAGGGCTCCGAGCCGGGAATGCTGAACGGGCCTACAGGAATCGCATTCGACGCGAATGATGATCTCTACGTCGTCGACAGCATGAACAATCGCGTCCAGGCATTCACCAGGAATGGCGACTTCCTCAAGGCGTGGGGCGCCTGCGGCGAATCCCATGGAGAGTTCAACCGGCCGTGGGGCATCACCATAGACAACGAGGGAGCCGTATATGTCGCGGACTGGGGCAACCACCGCGTTCAGAAGTTCAGCCCGGACGGGGAATACCTCATGACGTTCGGCACGCTGAACGGGTCACCATCGTCGCTGAGTCACCCGTCGGGCGTGGCGGTGGACAGCGACGGAGACGTCTACGTCACCGACTGGGGGAACCGGCGTGTGCAGATCTACGAGCCCGACGGCGAGGTGCTCGCGGCCCTGTACGGAGACATGCGCGACCTGTCCAAGGCGGCCCAGTATGTCACCGCCCGCGACCCCGATACCATCAAGCGACTGAACCGGGAAGATGCGCCGCACAAGTATCTCAGCAGGTTCTCCAGACCCGTCGGCATCGACATCGACGAGCACGACCGCATATTCGTGACCGACGCGTTGAGCAGGATTGTGGTCTACAACAAGGACCGGGAGTATCAGGAACCGCCACTGTAGGTAGTCGGGAACATATCAAACCTGCCATGTGGATATGCAGCTACCAATTACCCTCACCCTAGCCCTCTCCCAGGACGGGAGAGGGGATTTTCTGTTCGAACGGGTGGGCCTCACGCTCTCCCGGAGGAGGTCGCGATGATCACGACCACGGCAGCGGGCCGAACGTGGCACTACAGCCATAACCTGGGGCGTCAGACGGCAGAGCACAACCAGAGCAAGTTCGGCAGGACGGGCGGCTACTGCTATCCGATGGATGTCGCGGCGGCGGGCGACGACATTCTCTTCGTCATCAGTCGAGGCTGGGGCTACCCGAAGCTGGAAATACGCAACTATGACGCTTACCTTCGCATCAGCAAGACGACGATTGACGAGGACCATATTGGGGACTTCGCTCGCGGCGGATTCACCTGGCCGGTCGGGATCGCAATCGCCAAGACCGACGGAAGCGTATTCGTCTCCGACGAGTACGAATGCGCGATTTCGTCATTCGATCCGGACGGTATCATGACGTTCCCCACGCAAGACCCGGATGGGGAGTACCTGGACCGTTGGGGCACGAAGGGCTCCGAGCCGGGAATGCTGAACGGCCCCGCCGGGATCGCCTTCGACTCGAATGACGACCTCTACGTAGTAGACAGCCTGAATAACCGCGTCCAGGTGTTCTCCAAGACAGGAGACTTTCTCAGGGCGTGGGGTTCACTCGGAAACTCTCAGGGAGAGTTCAGCCGGCCGTGGGGCATCGCGATTGATTGCGAGGGGGCCGTGTATGTCGCGGACTGGGGCAACGACCGCGTTCAGAAGTTTGGCCCTGACGGGGAATACCTCATGACGTTCGGCTCGCTGGACGGATCGCCGTCGTCGCTGAGTAATCCCTCAGGCGTGGCGGTCGACAGCGACGGCGACGTCTACGTCACCGACTGGGGGAACCGGCGGGTGCAGATCTACGAGCCGAACGGGGAGGTGCTCGCGGCGCTGTACGGAGACATGCGCGAGCTCTCCAAGGCGGGGCAGTACGCGCTGGACCGAGACCCGGAGAGCATCAAACGGCTCAACCAAAACGACGCGCCGACGGGCTACCTCAACAGGTTCGCGAGGCCCGTCGGCATCGACATCGACGACCAGAACCGCATCTTCGTGACCGACGCGCTCAGCAGGCTCGTGGTGTACCGGAAGGACCGTGAGTACCAGGAGCCGCCGCTGTAGGTACGGCTCCCCATCTCTGTATCTCTCCCCCGGCGGGGGAGAGATTGTAGATTCTTCGTCGCTGTGCTCCTCAGAATGACAGCGAGAGAACAATTCGTGCAATCTCACCAACTCTGAACAGTTGCGGTATTAGCTGTCCGCGATCTTGACCGAACCTCCCAGCGTCCAGCCCTGCACGGGCCTGAATCGGTCGTCCCCGAATACGGCGCTAGGGCTGTCGGAAAATCCCACACCGGCCGTCGCTCCCCGGCAACCCTCGTCGCTGCTGACCGAGTATGTGATCTCCACAATCGCGCCTTCGGGCACCGTGGCACTCAGACTGTAGACGGCAATATCGATTTCTCCGTCGGTATCGCCCGGGTCGTACAGTGCCTGTGTTATGAACGACGAAGGCACCTTAAACGCTATCCCGGTTGACGCATCGAATCCCAGACACGTCTGGTCAAAGTCGATCGAAAACGTCAGCGCAGCTATGCGATTGTCGTCGGCGTCGAAGGAGATGGGGACGGTC
This sequence comes from Dehalococcoidia bacterium, assembly GCA_963662435.1. Classification (GTDB taxonomy): domain Bacteria; phylum Chloroflexota; class Dehalococcoidia; order Lucifugimonadales; family VXLM01; genus VXLM01. Next base: position 2,526,695 of record OY759598.1, read on the forward strand.
ACGGTCTTCCCGGGCATGCCGGCTATCTCTCCAGGAATGGTGAGCGACGGCCCTTCCAAGACCGGCATCTGTGTGGACGTAGGGACCACAGTGGGAGTTGGTGTGTCTGTGGAGGTGGCGGTTGCCGTGGGCGTGAACGTGGGTGTTGGAGTAGGAGTCAACGTGGCCGTATGAGTTGGTGTGGGAGTGAAGGTAGGAGTGGGTGTAGCCGTGTGAGTAGGAGTCGCGGTAGCTGTGGTCGTGAAGGTCGGGGTAGCAGTAGCCGTGAACGTGGGGGTTGGAGTAGCCGTGGGTACTGAGATCGTGATTGATCCGCCCTGCGTGGTGCCTGTCACCTCCTCCCCGCCGGTGTCGAAGTAGGTAGCAGGAGTGTTGGTCCAGAAATCCACTGCGAAAGTCATTCCCCAGCATGAAGGACCGCTTTCGACACTCAACTCGATGCTTACGATTTGGCCATCGGGCATAGCCGCGAGCGGATACACGAGGTCGGCAAGAACAATATCGATATCCCTGTCCGAGTCCTCAGGAGCTTCAGCCACAAGCGATCTTTGGAACGCTGCAGGAAGGAACACGCTGGCGGAGTCCGGGAGTCCGTCCGAGTTGTCATCAGTGGGATCGAAACTCAGGCACGACCGATCGTATTGCAGCGAGAATGACACTCCGGAGATATCTCCCCCGTCGGAGTCGAAGGTTATTGGCAATGCGACCTTCTGACCCGGTGTTGCCGAAAGCCCATCGGGGATGCTGAGGGACGGCTTGGCCGGGACAGCCGTTGCCGTCGGGGTAGACGTTGGCGTGTATGTCGGCGCGGCGGCCGCAATAGACACCGTACCGTCATCCGTTTTGCAGTCCAGGCGTTGTCCTTCATCGTTTGAAAACCCAGCCTGGGGTTCAGACGCGAATCCTACACCGGCCTCCGAGCCCGAGCATGAAGCCGCCTCATTGACGTTGAGAGAGACCTCAACAATGACTCCCTCCGGTATCGCCTCGAATGGCTGAGCGGTGTCAACGAGGGTAAAATCGATCTCACCGTCGGTATCCTCCACGTCGTGAATGACCCTCGTCACGCCAAATATCGCGGGAAGCATGAGATTTACCGAGTCCGCGAGCCCGTCCTCGTTGCCGTCCGTTGAATCGAAACTCAGGCACGATGCGTCGTAGTCCACCGAGAACGTGATGCTCGACACGTTCGCGCCGTCCGAATCGAACGTGATGGGAATGGCCACAGGTCCTTCGGAAGTCGCCGGTATCCCCTTGGGGATACTGAGCGATGGCTGTACCGGAAGGGGCGTAGCCGTTGGAGTGGGAGTCCGGGTCGGTAGGATGGTTGGGGTTGGGGTTAGGGTGGACGTCGGTGTGCTGGTGGGTCTTGGCGTGGGGCGCGGTCTAGGGGTCGATGTAGGCTTCGGGGTCTTGGTGGGGATCGATGTCCGGGTAGGCTTTCTCGTAGGCGTTGAAGTTACGGTGACCTTTGGGCCTGTCGGCAGGTAGAAGAAGGGAGTTGGAGTGTTCGTAGGTATCGGCGTCCGGTCTGGCTTCCCCGTTGGTGTAGGTGTGGGGGTTATCTTAGAGTCCGGCCAAAGGTCATCCACGGGCAGCTGCCCTATGTGTGGAGACGGCGTTGGAGTAAGTCCGAAGTTTCCGGAAGGTATGGATACGGACGTTGCTAGCGGATTTGCGACGACCTCTGGCATGGAGACCAGCAAGCTGCCATACTGCGCCGCAGGACCCAACGTCGGAGTCGTTCCGTCAGCCGTTCCGGGTCCCGATGAGGAAGAGTGTGAAAGGGCAATTGAGCCGGACGCGTAAACTGAAGCTACTATGGCTGCGCAAGCGATCGCGCGCCAATTGGCCGACCGTCTCATCCGCGTTGAGTCTCCCGACGACAGTCAGAGTGTGAGTGACATCGCGGGTGATGAATATATCAGTTAAGTGAAGTGAAATCCATAGAACTAATGAATTAGTATGAATAATTAGTGAATGTAGCCTCAAGTGGTGAATGCCCACCAGCACAGACCCATTGCTGCATGGTCGCCGTTCTCCTCGACTGGGACCCGAATCCGTTGAAGACGGAGTGCGATTCTCATTACAATGTCCGTGCCGGACTACCTGAACGTGAGTGCCATGAAAATCCTCATCGTCAACGGCCCGAATCTGAATAGGCTTGGGATGCGCGATCCCTCCCAGTATGGGAGCGACACGCTTGCCGACATCGAGACTCGCATCAGCGAGCGCGCAGAGTCCCACGGCGTCGAGGTCGATTTCTTCCAATCGAACCACGAGGGCGAAATCGTCGACTTCCTGCAGGGCGCCGCGTCCGATGCGGCGGGCCTCGTGATTAACGCCGGAGCCCTTACGCACTACGGCATCTCCCTGCGCGACGCCATCGCGGACACCGGGCTCCCGTTCGTTGAGGTGCACCTGTCCAATATCCATGCACGGGAGGAATTCCGGCATCACTCGGTCATGGTGTCCCTGGCGAAGGGCCAGATTGCAGGCTTGGGATGGCGTGGATACCTCTATGCCCTGGACTACCTGGTCGAGACTGTCGAACGGAAGTAGGAGAACTGAATGACGCTGAACTACGGCGAGTTGAAGAAGGGAATGCCAATCGCCCTGGACGGTGAGCCTTATGCCGTCGTCGATTATGAACGGACGAAGATGCAGCAGCGCGCTCCCGTAATGCGGATCAGGTTTCGCTCCCTTCGAACAGGCCGCATTGTGGACCGTACCTTCAACGGCTTTGACGTGAAGTTCACCGTTGCCGACGTGGAGCGGCGCAAGGCGGAGTACATCTACCAGGACGGCGAACTCTATTACTTCATGGACAACGAGACCTACGAGCAATTCCCCCTGAACGGTGAACAGATCTCGGACTCCCTTCCGTACCTGATCGAGCAGACCACCGTCGATCTCGTGCTCTTCCAAGACGTGCCGATCAGCATCGAGATACCGCTCAACGTTGATCTTGAGGTGGTCGATACGGACCCGGGCTTCAAGGGAGACACGGCCACCGGCGGCAACAAGCCCGCCACGGTGCAGACGGGCCTCATCGTCCAGGTGCCGCTCTTCATCGACGTTGGAGAGACGATCAGGGTCGACACCCGCACGGGCGAATACGCGGGGCGTGTATAGCCTCGCCCAACAGAGTGGCTGATCTACCGAGGCTTGCGGAAGACCCTTCGTTGTGAGCCTGTCGCTCCATGAACGGACCTTAGATAAGCCCAAGTCAAGCCGACCGGACCGGCCGGGACACATCACCGAAGGCGAGAGCATGGCCGTCTACTCAGTATCAGAGGTGGCGAGGTACCTCACGGAGATTCTCCGGGAAGACCCTGTGCTACAGAACGTGTGGGTGCAGGGCGAGGTTGGGAATCTGACACGCTCAGCGGCGGGACACTCCTACTTCAGCCTGCGCGATGGGAGCGCTACGCTCCGATGCGTGATGTTCCGTGGAGGAGGCGTGGGAGCCGACCTTATCGAGGAGGGCGGCGCCGTTATCGCCCACGGTCGCATTGCGCTCTACGAGCCACGCGGCGACCTTCAGTTGATCGCCGACATCGTGCAGCCCGAGGGCGTGGGCGAACTGCAGCTGAAGCTGGAAGAGTTGAAGCTGCGTCTCGAGAAGGAGGGACTGTTCGAGCCGTCGCGGAAGCGGCAGCTTCCCCGATTCCCCGTGCGAGTGGGGGTCGTCACGTCGCCGACCGGCTCGGTCTGGCACGACATACAGAACGTGACAACCCGCCGGTATCCCGCGGTCGAGTTGGTTCTCGCACCGGCATTGGTCCAGGGCCAGGAGGCGGTCGGCACGATCGTCGCGGCGTTCGACGCACTGGAGCGCCTCGATGACATCGACGTGGTCATCGTCGCTCGTGGGGGTGGTTCCCTAGAGGACCTTTGGCCGTTCAACGAGGAGGACGTCGCGCGGGCTATCTTCAAGAGCAGGACGCCGGTCGTCAGCGCCATCGGCCATGAGACCGACTACTCCATCGCCGATCTGGTTGCAGACGTTCGCGCGCCGACGCCATCGGCCGCGGCGGAGCTCGTCATGCCCGATCAGGCGGAGCTGATCGCCGAGATCGGAATGCACCGCAGGTCGCTGAGTTCCATCATCATGGGCCGCCTTGAAGGGGCACGTTGGGAATTGGACACGCTCCGTCCACGCCTCCAGCGAGGCCTGCCGGACTTTGACACGCTCCGGCTTCGGATCGACGACATGATGCGGACGACGGCAGGACATCTGCGCGGGAAAATGCAGGTCGCGGGCGAGCGTGTGAACGGACTTAAGGGTAAGCTGGAATCTCTGAGTCCAAGTGATACGTTGTCGCGGGGTTACGCCATCGTCCATAGCGGAAACAAGATTGTCACTTCGCCTTCTGAGGTGGGGGACGGTGACCTCATCGGAGTGACGGTGGCAGACGGCGACTTCAAAGCGAAGGTGACCGGGAACACACCCCGTCCGGCCACACGACGCCGGACGAAATCGAGGAAGGCGCCCGCAGGCGGACAGGCGAGCATGGACCTCTTCAATGACTAACCAGATAGGCGGTCAAAGCAAATGCAGGATACGAACAAGGCCGAAGACGAATTCAAAGACCTAACATTTGAGCAGGCGTTGGAGCAACTCGAAGGGACTGTCCGGGCCATGGAGGCGGGCGAGCTTTCCCTGAAGGAAACGACCGCGCTCTTCGAACGCGGGATGCTGCTTGCCAACTTCTGCGGCGACCTCCTGTCGAAGGCGGAACTGAAGATTACCCAGATCCAGACGGCCTACGGAGAATCACAGCCCGGCCCCGCCGAACCTGATCCGTTTTAGAAGACCTTTGCACAACACCCGCCGTTCCCGCGTAGGCGGGAAACCATGTCCGCCGCTCAAGCTGAGAGATGCCCATCAACTGACACTCTCTCAACGGGAGAGCAATTACGAAGAGGTCTCCCCTGGCAGGAAGCAGTATCTCCATTTCGGTGTTCTCGGAATCGGCAAGCATCACTCCACAGTCTTTTGCAATGGGTCGGAGTCAGCTACATGAGCAATCGATACAGCGATGAGTGGACGGCCAGTCTCCTGGACCCGGAACGGAGACTCAGTGGGCTGACTCCCTCAGAGCTCCTGCGCGAAGCGGGACTGCGTCCCGGAATGACGGTCGTGGACTACGGCTGCGGTCCCGGTCTCATAACCCTTCACGCCGCCGAAACGGTCGGCCCCGTCGGCAGGGTGTACGCACTCGACATCCACGAAGGCATGGTGTCGCTCGTCGAATCTAGAGCCGCGGATGCGGGACACGCGAACGTCACGGCGCTGCTCAACGATGGGCCGGAAGCCCCGTTGCCGGACGGCGTTACTGACCTCATCCTCTGCACGCTGGTGTTTCACTATCGTGAGTCGAGAGAAGAGAGGCAGGCCTTGGCCCTCGACCTCGCGCGACTGCTCAAACCCGGGGGCGCCCTGATGGTCGTCCAATGGGTCGATCGAGCACCGGCGGACGAGACACTCGATCTGCTGGAGTCCGCCGGACTCACGTGTGGGGAACCGTCCTCGGCAGTCAATCGTCAGTACAGGATGACGGCTACCAAACCCCGTATCCCGTAGCGCCCCATCCAGCCTCGTCACATGCCGTATGCCCGCCTGAGCAGGCGTTCGTACGAACGCGCCATGCTGATGAACCACGGGTCGGTCTCCGGGGCGAGGGGTGGCACGAGTATCGAGTGCCAGCCCGCACGGTTTGCGCCTACTATGTCGGTGAGGATGCGGTCGCCCACGAAGGCCCACTGCTCCGGCGGCACGTCGAAGTGTCGCTCTGCCTCGCGGTACGGCAATGGGGAGGGCTTTCGCTTGCGAACGGGCACCACGTGCATGGGAAAGTGTTCGAGAAGCTCCTGCCGACGCCTGTCCGTGCAATTGGAGATGATGCAGACCCGGTCGGCAAACAGCCCGCGCATGACCTCGATGTTAATCAAGAGTTGCTCGTCGATGCCCATTCCGTGGAACCGGCACAACGTCTGATCGGCATCAAATCCAATGGCGCGTACGCCCCGGTCGTAAAGGGCGCGCGCGTCAATTTCGGCTATGCTCCCCGCCTGCTGGTCGGGGCGAAGGTCGTCCCTGCCGGGAAGCGCTTCGCTGAATAGCGTCACGAGGCCCCTCCGAGTGGTTGTTGAGCGTGTCGCGGCCCTAGTGTATCGTAGAACCACGGGGCATCGCTCAGAAGCGGTTTGATCCCATGGACGGCCTCACCGCCTGGTATCCCTGGACTCACTTCACTCCGGACAGCACGTGTACGAAAGCGACGAATACGACAACCGGCCGGATCCCTACGTACCCATGCCTGACTTGGTGCGAAGGCCCTACCTGACCTATGCGCTGCTGGCCATCAACGTCGTCGTTTTCGGTCTCGCGCAGCTTGCGGGCGGGACGGAAGACCCCGATGTCCTTCTCGACTTCGGCGCCATGTTCGGCCCGCTCATTTCCGAGGGCGAGTATTGGCGACTCTTCACGGCGATGTTCCTTCACTCAGGCTTCATGCACCTGGGATTCAACGCGCTCGGCCTCTTCATCTTCGGGCAGACGGTGGAACGAGCTTACGGTCACCAGCGCTTCTTCCTGTTGTACATCCTGGCGGGACTTGCCGGCAGCGTCACGAGCTATCTGTTCAATTCGATCGCCATAGCCGCGGGGGCGAGCGGCGCAATCTTCGGGATCGTCGGCGCGCTCGCGGCCTACTTCGTGATACAACGCAAGACGTTCGGCAAACACGCACAGCAAAGCCTCATCGGCATAGGAGTCATCGTCGCGATAAACGTCTTCATCGGCCTGTCGACCCCCGGAATCGACAACTGGGCGCACGGTGGTGGACTCGTCGCGGGGTTCGTTCTCGGGCTGACGCTCTCGCCTCAGTACATGAGTGCTCGCACCATGTTCGGCAGCCAGGTGATCGTCAACACCACGGGGTCGCTCATCCTCAAGTGGTGGGTCGTCCCGGCGAGCCTGGCCATACTGGCCCTCGGAGTCATCGTCGCAGACCTCAGGCTGCCTGATAACGAATATACCCACTATTTCAGGGCCGAGAGGTACTATTCGCAGGGCGATGTCTCCCGCGCGCTCGACGAACTGGTGCTGGCGATAGAGTCCAACCCAATGGCAGCCGGCCAGGCGCACTTGCTGCGCGGCAAGATCTACATCGAGGCTGGCAACTACGAGCTAGCGCGGCAGGAGTTGGCCATGGCCCTTCGGCTTGGGAGTCGGAGAGTTCAGGCCGAAGCGCTGAACACTATTCGGGCAATACCCAGCAGGTGATCGGGAGGGAGAAGAATCCCGGATTACCGCCTTCATGGGAATCACCTTGGGCTTGCGAAGGCCATATAAGGGGATGAAAGCGGGAATCGAACCGTGGACGGCTCAATTCTGCCCTTCGACAAGCTCAGGGCGAACGTACTCGCCATATTTGTTTTCATAGCAATCGCTAATGTCGGTTGTCACCGACACCACCAATCATGAAAATGGCGGTAAGGGCGATTCGTGAATCGCCCCTACAGGGAGGTTGGACGGGGGGTATTTTGGGGTGGAATGGTGGTCAGGAATTCGAAGGGACGAAAGGTTGGGAAGGGGGGGGGCGCTCGTTCAACTCAACCCGCTCTACGCCGACTTCTGCTCCCAGAGCGGGAGTGGCATGACCTTGCCGTCCTCGCGCACGAGATGGACGCAATTGGTCGTGAGGATGGACTCGTCGTCAACCACACAGCGCGAAACGCCGGTGAGCGTTGGAAGCTCGTACATGACATCGAGCAGCGTCTCTTCGAGAATCGCGCGGAGTCCGCGCGCGCCCGTTCCCCGCTCGATTGCCAGGTCAGCGGCGGCTTCGAGCGCCTCCTGGGTGAATTCCAGCTCGACGCCGTCCATCTTGAAGAGGCTCTGGTACTGCTTCACAAAGGCGTTCTTCGGTTCTGTCAGGACCTGCACGAGCGCCTCCTTATCGAGGCTCTGAAGGCCGACCGATATCGGCAGACGTCCGACGAGCTCGGGAATGAAGCCGTAATCCAGCAGGTCGTCGCCGATGACGTGATCGAGCAGGTTCGCGCCGTCCTCGGACAGACCGTCCGAAGACTTGCCGGTGGAGTTGAAGCCGAGAGTGACCCTGCCCTTGGAGAGGCGTCCGTCGACGATTTCGTTCAACCCCTCGAACGCGCCGCCGCACAGGAAGAGGATGTCGTCCGTCTTGATCTGCACGAAGTCCTGGTGTGGATGCTTGCGCCCGCCCTGCGGCGGGACGTTGGAGATGCACCCCTCGATGATCTTCAACAGCGCCTGCTGGACGCCTTCGCCTGAGACGTCGCGCGTGATCGAAGGGTTCGGACTCTTGCGGGCGATCTTATCGAACTCGTCGATATAGATGATGCCCTGCTGTGCCTTTTCGATGTCGAAATCTGCAGCCTGTATCAGCCGGAGGAGGATGTTCTCTACGTCCTCCCCGACGTACCCCGCCTCGGTGAGCGAGGTCGCGTCCGCGATTGCGAAGGGAACTTCCAGTACCTTCGCCAGCGTCTGCGCGAGGAGGGTCTTGCCGGAGCCCGCGGGCCCCATCATGAGGATGTTCGCCTTCTGCAGTTCCACGTCGGGCGACGGCATGAGGTTTGACGTGATCCGCTTGTAGTGGTTGTACACCGCCACGCTCAGGACCTTCTTCGATCGATCCTGCCCTACCACGTACTCGTCGAGCTTGCGGTAGATCCAACGCGGAGTGACGCTCTTGGAGAGGATTTCCTTGGTGGCCGGCTGCCGGGCAGGAGCCTGGCTCTCCTCGGTCATGATCTGTCCGCACAGGCCTATGCACTCGTCGCAAATGAACACCCTGTCAGGTCCGGCAAATATTCGCTTAACTTGCTGCTGCGACTTGCCGCAGAATGAGCACTTGTAGTTGCTCGTGTCGCCTGTCCGTGCTGTCGTCATTTGCCCCTCTTCCATGCTCCCAACGATTCGAACCCTGTCCTAACGAAACCGCCCCCCGGTTCTACTCGGGGGGCGGTGCTTTCGATCGTTGTGCTAGGACTTATCGCCCATATGCTCAATCTCTTCGCTTGATACTACTTCGTCGACGATCCCGTAGTCCTTGGCCTCTTCCGCGTTCATGAAGAAATCGCGGTCGGAGTCCTTGGCTACCCGGTCGTACGTCTGGCCAGTCGTGTCCGAGATGATGCGTCGGACTCGGTCTTCGAGCCGAAGCGTCTCACGGGCCCATATTTCAATATCCGACGCCTGGCCCTGCGTCCCGCCCATGGCCTGGTGCATGTGGACGGTGGAGTTCGGAAGCGCAAACCGCTTGCCCTTGGCGCCCGCGGTCAGGAGCACCGTCGACATGCTCATGGCCGACCCGACGCAGTAGGTCTGCACATCGGGCTTGACGAGCTGCATGGTGTCGTAGATAGCGAGGCCGTCGTAAATGTAGCCGCCGGGGGAGTTGATGTACATGAGGATATCGCGGTCGGGGTCCTCGCTGTCGAGGTACAGAAGCTGGGCGACGATGGCGTTTGCGACCTGATCATTAATGGGAGTGCCCAGGAAGATGATGCGCTTGCGAAGCAGAAGCGAATAGATGTCGTATGCGCGCTCGCCTCTTGCGCTCGTCTCCACCACCATCGGCAGAACGTTTTCGAAGTTCGGTGTCCGCACGTGTGTCTCCTTAGTACTCTTTCGGGTGCTCTGAGCGGGAGGTTCTTTACTCTGAACCGTTCACTGCCGGGGAAGTGTCATAGCCCACAGGCATTGACGATACGATCTCGTCGACGATCCCGTACTCCTTTGCCTCTTCGGCGTTCAGGTAGAAGTCGCGGTCGGAGTCGCGCGCGACCCGGTCGTAGGGCTGCCCCGTCGTGTCGGCGATGATCTCACGCAGGCGGTCCTTGAGTCGCAGAATCTCGCGGGCGTGGATCTCCACATCGGACGCCTGGCCCTGCGCTCCGCCTAGTGGCTGGTGCATGTGTATTGTCGAACTGGGCAAGGCGTAGCGCTTGCCTTTGGCTCCGGCGGTTAGCAGCACGGTCCCCATGCTTCTGGCTGCCCCGACGCAGTAGGTGCGAACGTCGGAGTTGATGAGCTGCATCGCGTCGTATATCGCAAGGCCCGCGTAGATGACGCCGCCGGGAGAGTTGATGTACATGAGGATGTCGGACTCAGGGTCCTCGCTGTCGAGGTAGAGAAGCTGCGCGACGACGGCGTTGGCCACCTGATCATCTATCGCCGAACCCAGGAAAATGATGCGCTTGCGGAGAAGGAGCGAGTAGATGTTGTACTCTTCCTTCTTGCCATTGGCGTTCGTCTCAACCACCGTTGGAACGGCGTTTTGGAATGTCGATGTCAGCACGAATTTCTCCTCATTGCGCGTAGTTCCGGATACTCGGAGCCGCCCCTCGCTCGCCCTTTTCCTTCGCAGCCGAACGCCAACTAAGCCGTTGACTGCGCCACGACCTCCGCTTCGTCTTCCTCTTGAGGCTCGCCCTCTTCCTCACCTTCACCCGCCTGTCCCTTGGCTATGTGCACGAGCCTTTCCAGGGCCTTTTCGATGAGAAGCGACTCTCGGACGGACGACTTCACGCGCTCGGAGCGCAGCTCCTTGCTCGTGAGTTTGCGCCCGGTCGACTCGTCTCCTTCTCTGGCAAGCTGCTTGAGCCGATCATCGAGCTCATCGCTGGAGATCTCGAGTGACTCCTTATCGATGAATGAGCTGATTGCGTGGGAGCGATTGAGCTTTTCGACCGCCTCCTCGTGCATCTCGTCGCGGATCTGCTCCGCAGTCTTGCCGGTGAAGCGGTTGTAGTCTTCCTCGCTGATGCCCAGGCGCTTCATCATCTCGTCGCGCCGCTCTTCCATGTGCTCGATCTCATGTTGAATGAGGAGGGGAGCGATCTCCATGTCGGCATTCACGACCAGTTCTTCGATTGCCAACTCGCGGTATTCATGCTCGTTTTGACGTACGGTCGCGTCCTGTATGTCCTCTCGAAGCCGCTCCTTGAGGTCGTCCAGGGTCTCGCATTCGTCCCTGACACTCTGGGCGAACTCATCGTCCAGTTCAGGAAGGAGGCGCTGTTTCACGTCCGAAATCGTTACTTCGAATGTAACCTGCTTGCCCGCAAGCTCGCTGTCGGCGTAGTCGCCGGGAATATCGAGGGTGAACTCCGTGGCCTTGTCGACCTCCAGGCCTTCCAATTCGGCCGCAAAGCCTGCGAAGGGCAGGGTGGAGGACGGGTCCACGAGGTATTGGGAATCGCTCTCGTCGATGATCTTCAGCTCGTCGATCATTCCGACGACGCTCATGGTGACAAGATCGTCGTGGGCCACCGGTCGCTCGACCGGTTCCCAGGACGACTGCTGCTGGCGAAGCGCGTCCAACTCCTGCTCGACGTCCTCGTCGCTCACGTCTACGGGGTCCTCTTCGACGCGAATGTCGCCGTATTCTCCCAGGTCGATAACCGGGTTCAAGGCGACAACGGCCTCAACGGTTACCGGATCGAATTCGACATTGTCAATCTGAGGGAAGCCTACGCTGTCGATCCCCTCTTCTTCGACGGCCTTCGTAATGACGTCGGCCACGAGGAAATCGAGCGACTCGGAGATGAGGCCTTCACGTCCGACCATGCCCTCGACGACTTTGCGGGGCGCCTTGCCGGGTCGGAAGCCTGGTATGCGCATCTTTCCGACGACCTGTCGAAATCCACGCTCTACGTACGGCTCAAGGTCATCGTCGTCCAACTCGATTCGGAGCGTGACTTGGCGCTCCTCGACTTCACCTTGAGTTACTTTCACGTGGGCTCCCTGCGCGTGTTCGTTCAAACCTATGAGTCGATTATATCAGACCGAAATTTCGGGGGGGAACGATTTTGACATACCGCTAAACGTCAGTCTTGGTTGTCGATCTCGTCCGGCTGACGGTGCTTGGTGACGCGGAGACCCTCAATCTTAAGGTTGTCCATCTCTATGATCTCGACGGACACGTTGTCGGCATCAAACGTTTCTCCCTCTGTGGGGATGTGCCCCAATCGTTCGAGCGCCCACCCGGCCACCGTCTCGAAGTCTCCCTCTTCAATGTCCAACTCCAGCCTGTCGCGGGCCTCGTCGATGCTCATGCCGCCGTCGACCTCATACGTGTCCTGGCCGACGAGGGTCAGTTCTTCCTCGGTCCCGACACCCTCCTCGCCGACACGGCCCATTACGTCCTCGATGAGTTGCTTGAGCGTGACGAGCCCGGCGACTCCGCCGAACTCATCGACCGCGATGGCCATCTGGTTGCCCGAAGTGCGAAGCTCGTCGAAGACCTCGGCGATGCGCTTGGTCTCCGGCACGAAGTGCACGTCGCGGATCACGTCGGTCACCGAATCGTCGTCCGAGAGCTTGCTAACAGCCAGCGACCGCATGATGTCCTTCAGGGACAGCACACCGACCACGTTGTCCGTCGTATCCCAGTAGACGGGGAAGCGGGTGTGCGAGTGCTCGGAGTACGTCTGCAGGAACTCCTTCACAGTGGAGCCGCGCTGGACGAAGATGATCTCCGTGCGCGGAGTCATGACGTCGCGTACCTGCCGGTCTCCGAAACGGAACACGCCCCTGAGCCGCTCGGCCTCGTCTTCCTCGAACTCTCCCTCGCCCACGCCGATGTCAATCAGCGTGCGAAACTCTCCCTCCGTTATCGAAGGCTGTTCTTCCTGCGCCCCACCCACCCGGCGGCTGAGCTTCTTCGTGATCCATTGGAGAATCAAGACGAATGGCAGCAGGAGGTACTCTCCCCACTTGAGTGGATAGGAGTACAGGAACGCGAGCCTCTCCGAGTTCCGAACGGCAATGGTCTTTGGAATCGTCTCGCCCAGCAGCAGCAGCGTAACCGTGCCGAGTATGGTGGCAATGACTACTCCGAGTCCCTCGTTATCCCGACCCACGCGATCAACGACCACAACCGTGATCACCGCGCTGAATGCCACGTTGACCAAATTGTTGCCGAGCAGGATGGTGGATAGCAGCCTCTCGGGCTCATCGAGCATGTCGGCCACCCGGCGTGCGCCGGGCACGCCTTCTCTTAATAAGTGCGCGATCCTCGTCTTCTGAAGGGAGAGGAAGGCCGCTTCCGAACTGGAGAAGAAGGCGGACAGCACCAGAAAGGCCAATAGAAGAGCAATACTGGCTACTTCGTTACCTGGCATGGCGTCAATTCCTCAAAATGAACTGGTGCATGCAAAGCCCGCGAACGTTTGGGCCGGGGATGCAAATTGGCGTGTCGAACCTGACTGCGGTCGTAGGAGAAATGAGCGGGGAGCCGAAGCGCGCCGGCATGGGCCGGGCCTCCGGCTTGGTAGATGGTGGTCTATCTGGATCGGAGTCCATCTGTTCACTTTACATGAGACAGGTGAAGGAGGTAAAGCGCACCAGACCCGCCGCTCAACCTACGAGGCCGGTTACGAATCGGCTTGCATTGACTCGGATGCCGTTGTACATTCCGTTTCATACTGAGCCAGGAAGGCGTCCTGACATGAGACTGCATCTCCTTGTCGCACTTCTTTTGCTGATTGCCACAATGTCCTGCGCGAGAACAGACGAGGATGGGTCCTCTGCTCGCCTACAGAAGGTGCAGGACAGGGGTGAAGTCGTCTGCGCGACGCTCGAGGATACCCCGGGATTCGGTTTCCTGGACGAGCAGGGCAGCCATGTAGGCTTCGATGTCGACCTGTGTCGCGCCGTCGCAGCGGCAACTCTCGGGGATGCCGACGCTGTCGAGTTGCGCACAATTGACGCAGCGGAGCGCGGCCCCGTCATGCAGGCGGGCGAGGTCGACCTGCTCGTTTGGGTGACGACGTGGACGAGCTCACGTGACGCCGCTTGGGGAGACTTCGTGCCGACCATGTTCTACGACGGCCAGGGGTTCATGGTGCCTGACCGTCTAGGAGTGTCCAGCGCGTACGACCTGGGCGGTGCGGCAGTTTGCACGTTGTCCGGCACGACCAGCGAACTGAATGTGGAGGACTTCTTCCGCCACAATCGGATGGAGTACAACCCATTGATCTTCGAGTCCGGCGACGTGGCGCTTGACGCCTACGCGAACGGGGTGTGCGACGTGTTCACCACGGACCGCTCCGCCCTCGCTGCGCTCAGGACCAGCCTTTCCAATCCCGAAGAGCACGTCATTCTCCCTGAGGTTATATCCGAGGAACCACTCTCCCCGCTCGTGCCGCACGGCGACAGCCAGTGGTTCGACATCGTGAAAACGGCGATGGGTATCCTGATCAATGCAGAGGCGCTGGGCGTGAATTCCGGCAACGTTTCGCAAATGGCGACCAGCGACAGCCCGAGGGTGAAGCGCCTGCTGGGAGTCGAGGGATCGTGGGGCCAAGCCGATCTCGGCCTTGACACGACGGTGGCGCAGACGGTCATAACCCAGGTGGGCAACTACGGGGAGATATACGACCGACACCTGGGCCCGAATGGGATCGGACTGCCGAGAGAGGGCGGCCGCAATGCGCTGTGGGCCGATGCCCCCTGCGTCGACTGCCCCAAGGGTGGACAGATTTACGCCGCGCCGCTGCGGTAGGGTGCTGCCTCAGCCGATCTCTATGTCACGGCGAGTGCGCTCTTCCTGAAGCAAGGTAGACGCCTCTACGCCAAGATCGGTCTTAGGGCGCTGAGCCAGACGGGCCTGCCACTTCTGCATATCCAACTTGCGCGTATCGCGAAGGGGCCCCTCGTCACACTCATCCGTCGCCGTATTGTCATTGAGATTAGTCATGCATTGACCCAATCAGGACTTCGGCTTGCATGGAAAAGGTCCGGCTCCAAATTTGAATGCGGGGCCGGAATCTATTGCGAGATCTTACCCGGCTACCCCTCCGGCAGGTACTGCACCTTCGCGGGATTCCACCGCACGAACTGCTCGCCGTAGCCGAAGCCGTTCACGTATCCGACCGCCCCGTCGATGCTTGCCATGAAGACATCCATCTTGGCTGTGAAGTCCTCATCGGGCTTGGTCTGCGTCGTGGCGAACTCGGCCATCGCGTCCTTCTTCTTTTCGGCCACGTCCGTGATGTCCACTATTACGTCCGGTCCCTGCCTCGGCGTCGCCATCAAGACGTCCGAGCGGATGTCCAGGTAGTACGCGAAGTAGACCTCTTTGACCGTGTGCGGCGCGAGCGGCGAGTCGAAACCGTCGGCGCGCACGTAGTCGACGCAGCGGACAGCAAACTCGCCCGCGTCCATGTGATCGAACCGTCCGTACTCGAGGGGATGCTGCGTGATGACGATGTCCGGTTTGAACGACCGCATCAGCTCGATCACCGTCTTGTACTCGTCAAACCCGAACATCGTCGGGTTCTCGGGAAAGTCGAGGAAGTGCCAGTGCTGCACGCCCAGGATGTCGGCGGCCCTGCCAAGCTCCTGCCGCTTCATCTCCTTGATCTTCTCGAAGTCCTTGAGCTTGTCCTCGCCCTCAGCGGGAAACACGTTGAAGGCGTGCGTTACGGCACCGGAGGTCAGGCTGACCCACATCACCTCGTCGCCCCGCTCGATATGCTTGGCCACCGTGCCGCCGGTACGCTCCGCCAGGTCCTGCGGATGCGCCGTAATCGCCATGAGTTTCGTCAATGTCCGCCCTCCTGAGTGTTCTCACGCCCCAGCAGACCTATAGCCCGCGGAGCGCAGGGTAATGTACCACCTATGTCGATTGGGTGTCGAACGAGGCCCGTTTGCGGTCATCGCCCGTGCTGGATATCATAACTGCCCATCGGAGGTATTCCGCACTATGAAGATACTGATTATGGGATCGGGGGCCGTGGGCGGCTACTTCGGCGGCGTGCTGAGCCGGGCCGGCCACGAGGTGGTGTTCATCGCCCGTGGCAGCCACCTCGAGGCGATCAACCGCGACGGCCTGAGCGTCAAGAGCGACGCCACGGGCACGTTCAATGTACCGGCCTCAGCCATTGATCGCCCGGACGGAACGTGGAGAGCCGACCTGGTCCTCTACTGCGTTAAGGGCTACGACAACCACACGGGAGTGCCGACGATAGGCCCCGCCGTGAGCGACGACACGGTGGTCCTCACGCTCCAAAACGGCATGGGCAGCGTGGATGCCCTCGAGGCAGCTTACGGAAAGGAAGCGGTCCTGCCGGGCCTGACCTACATCGACGCGACGCGCACCGGGCCGGGCGCTGTCAGCGAGTTCGGCCTCAAGGCCCCCGACATGGTCTTCGGCGAGGAAGACGGCAGCGACTCGGACCGCGTAGCCCGTGTCCGTGACGCGCTCGAAGTCGAAGGCATCGACGTCAAGGTGGCCGACGATATCACCAAGGAGCTATGGAGCAAGTTCATCTACATCTGTGGCCTCAGTGGCTCGACGTGTATCACCCGTTCGACCTTCGATCAGGTCGTCATGTCGCCGCACACGCTGGAGTTTGTTCGGAGCATCATGCGCGAGGCCTATGCGGTATCTCAGGCGAAGGGCGTGAACATCCCGCCGGACTACGTCGACACAACGGTCGACTACTTCGTCAGCATCAAGGGCGAGAACACATCGTCGATGTACACCGACCTCATGCGGGGAAGCCCCATCGAGGTCGAGGTGCTAAATGGCGCCGTTGCACGAATGGGAGCCGAAATGTCCATTCCGACGCCCGCTAACTCCTTCATCGCCACGTGCCTGTCGCTCTACCACGCCCGCGCAATGGCCGAGCGAGGCAGCTAGCACGTCTTCTTGGAGAGTGTCAATTGGGTCATCGAAACCGTTCGTGGTGAGCTTGTCGGACCATGAACGACCCTTCGACAAGCTCAGGGTGAACGAATATTCCTCTTGATACCCTCTCGACCATTGTCAGGTTAATTCTACTTCCTCCCCGCCGCTACCTCCGCCATCCGCTGGCGGTCATGGTCTGTGAAGTGGGGCTCCACCTTGCCGACGAAGTCCATCATAGTCTCTTCGACCGTGGCGCTGGTCGTGTCGAGCTCGATCTTGTGGCACAGCCGTGAGCGCTCGAACTCTTCCCTGAACCTGTCAAGCACGAGATCCACGTCCGGGTTTCTGAGTACGCCGTTGGGGTGCGGGTTTTGCGCCATGCGACTGCGAATCACTTCCGGCGACGCGCTCACGTGACAGATCACGACGTCCTTGCCTGCGTTGAGAATCCTGTTCTCTATACTGTCCATGAATTGGCGCCGAGACTCGTACCCGAAGTACAGTTCTCCATAGATCGCATCCTCGATATGCAGGCCGATCACAACCTTGTCCGTCTTCCCCGACAGTCCCGTCGCATGGTAGACCACGTTGTGCCGCATTATGGTCTCCTTGATTCGCGGACTGAGAGCCAGGACCTGCTCCTGCTCTTCAGTCGTGAAGACGACAGGAACGGGTGAGTACTCCGGTTCGTGGGTTACGGTGTAGGGAAACTTGAAGTGATCGTGGACGAGGTTTACGTAGCCCCCGATCTCCTCGTGAATCCACTCCCGGATCTTGAACGCCAGCGTCGTGGTGCCCGAGTACTCACAACCCACAATTACGATCCTCAAGATGCGGCCTCCTCGTGTGACGTAGCTGTGTGAGCTAGTAGATGCGCCCCTCGACGTACTCAAACGGCGGGGTTATGGAGATCAACTCACCGCCGAAAGTCTCAAGGACACCGTTGGCGTAGCGGGTATGTCCGGGAAATCCGCCGCTTGGCGATCCGGCCCAGCCTAGGGAGGGTAAGAGCGCTAGGAATTCGTCGGGGAGCTCCACGTCGGATTCGACGACGCTCCAACGGTTTTGATCGTCAACCTCAAGCGTGACTCCGTCTCCGGGCTTTGGTATGCGTAGTCGGTAAATCGTCACGTCCGCATCACCACTTCAAAGATAAAGTCAAAGAGGCGTGGGTCTTCGTTGAAGGGCTTGACCGGATCGTGCCACATATGTTCAAGCCCCATTGAAATGACCTCCGTATCTTGGTCAAGTATATCGTCCCGCGCAGCGTACCGTCTCCCGACGTAGGGATTGAAAAACTCGTTTGGCGTCGTAACCTCTTTGGGGTCGTAGTTGGGGTTGCCTGAGACCCTCCGCAAACTCTGGCGGCGTTCGCCCTTCGTGCGGTCGTTTAGGTGCTTGGTGGCGGCGCGGACTCTTGTATTTCGGTTGATATGGATTTCGCCGACGCCACGTCCCTGATATATGCCCGGATATCGTCTGATAGCTCACCACGGTCGAGAGCTGCACGGATGGACGCCTTCAGCAGTCCGGCGGGGACTCCGGTGTCGAACAGCGCGCCCGGGAAACGGTACGCCGTCCCTCTGTGCGTCTTGAGCAGCGCCCCGATCCCGTCCGCCAGCCAGATCTCCCCACCTGCCCCGGGTTTCGTTCCCTCCAGGGCGGAGAAAATCTCCGGCGGCAGCACGTACCGCCCGACCACCGCCAGGTTTGACGGCGCTTCCTCGATCGACGGCTTCTCAACGAGCCCGTTTATCTCATACACCCGCCCGTTCTGAGCAGTGGGCGCAACGACTCCCTTCTGCGGTATCGTCTCCACCGGCGTTTCCGCCACGCCAATCACGGGCCCACCCGTCTCGCGATAGATATCGATCATATCCCCGACGGTCGACTCGCTCCCCAAGATGACATCGTCCGGGAACAGGACCGCCAGCGGCTCGTCTCCGACCGATTCCCCGGCAACCAGCACGGCGTGACCGTTGCCGAGCGGCTCCCTTTGTTGGACATACGTAATGGTCACTGCCTTCGTGAGGGTGGATACTCGTTCAAGGAGTGCGGACCTTCCCTGCATCTCCAGTATCCGCGCCACGTCGGATGACCCATCGAAGTAGGATTGGACCGCCTCCTGGTGCGGCGAAACGACGATGGTCACGTGGTCGATGCCCGCGGAGGCGACCTCCTCCACCGCGAGATGGATGACCGGCGTGTCCAGCACGGGCAGGAGCGCCTTGGGAATGGCCTTCGTCGCTGGAAGGAAGCGGGTGCCGAGTCCCGCCGTCGGAATGACGGCCTTACGCACGTTCATAGCCGGCTAAGGGCCTCCCAGTTCCGGTTGCGGCCCGATTATAGCACGCTGGAGGTCAGGTGCTGGATTCCCGCACCCGTCTTCACAGGGGCGGGCTCTGGACGGGAATGACGGTGGCTGTGCGTAACCGGCGTTCCCACGGAGTCTGAACAATTGCCTATGCTCAGGACGCTAGGGGTCGATTCATGGGACATTTTGGGACATTCTGTGACATTGAAGGGCGTCATCGCCGTTGCGCCCTGAGTAGGTGCGGGGCAGGTTGATAGGTTGTCGCACGCTTAATATAGTTCATTAGTTCTTATTCGTCAAGTTCGATTGAAGTAACCGGAGCCTGCGTCCTTCATGGTAGTATGGAGACCAACCACCCCGTACAGCCCTTACGACTACGGAGGACGCCATGACACTTGCTCGTGAAAAATGCGTCGCCTGCCGGCGGGATTCGCCGAGAGTCACACCGGAAGAGATCGCAGAACTCCAACCAATCGTGTCGGACTGGGACCTCACGGAAGTCGACGAGATCAAACGACTCGACAGAACATACAAGTTCTCCGACTTTGCCGGGGCCTTGGAGTTCTCTCAGAAGGTCGGTGAGATCGCCGAGGATGAGGGACACCACCCGCGAATCATCACCGAGTGGGGCCGAGTGAACGTCGCCTGGTGGACGCACAAGATACGCGGCCTCCACCGCAACGACTTCATCATGGCCGCCAAGACCGACGGCCTCTACGGCTACGACGACTAACCGCCAACTGTCACAATGCGAGGCTTCTCTCGCCCGTCCAGCGCCGTCCACTCTACGGACGTGACTTCGACCAGCGACAGCCATCCCTTGGCATCGGCCAGCATCAGGTCGGTCCTCACGCCCATCCACTCCGGCTGGAACAGCCCAAGCAGCTTGACGCCGTCCCGCAGCTTGACACGCGCACCATGCCGGTTGTGCCTGACCAGGTGGTGATGTCCCACCGCCGTCTTGATGACGGCGTGGTAGAACAGCCGAAACGGGTAGGGCGTCTCGCGCCAAACATCCTCCAGCGTCTCGTGACACTCCCAGAACTCACCCCGGTTGAACTGCTGGATGGCAACCGACAACTCCGGCGATGGCTCCGCTGACCGGAGGTCCCCGAATCGCCCGATCCCGTGCTCCCGCAGGGCGTCGGTCCACTGCGCATCCAATGCCCGCCGGTTGCGGAACGGCAGGAGTGGGAGGTTGGTTAGGGGGTCGTGAGTGATGGGGGAACCCGTCATTTCGAGGGCCGTCTAACTCATTGTCCGCTTGTAATGCCCGGGTGTCACGAACTCGACGAGGCCGATGGCCTTCAGCATTTGGAGTTGCTGTCGCAGCTTGTCGGGCACATGACGGTTCCTAGGGTAGCGGCTTGCGGCAACGGGCTGGCACACCTCAACCAAGTCGTTTAGGCGGAAACCGTCTTCCGGCATGGCCAGCACCCCTTCCAAGGTGAGTCTCTGCCAGCCTTTGAATCCCTCCAACAGCCGTTCTCTATCGGGTATGGAGAACGTCGCTCCCACGGCAGGCTCGTCAGGTTTCCTTGCCGCCTTGGGGAAAACAGGTTTAGGCAAAGACGCCTTGATAGCTTCCAGGGGAGCGTAGAGCGCTTCAAGGTCTTCGCGCTTCATTCTTTGGGGTGGCTCGTCGGAGCCGAGTCCACGCAGAAGAGATCTAGCGAGTTGCTTCACAACCCGCTTGTCTTCCGTGCCCAGGCCGCATTCGAGGTTGTGCCACAATCCGGACTTGGTGGCGTTCGCCGAGGTCACCAGCGCGGAAGAGTCGTCGAAGATGTACAACTTGGCGTGAAGACCACTCAAACTGCGTACCGTCACGCCCTCTCTTGCAAGAGCGCAAAGCGTATCCAAATTGGAAGAACCTACGGCAAAATCTCTCAGGTCGGTTCGCGTCACCAGCGTTTGGGACACTTCTTTGGACACAATGTCCGTCAACTCGATGATTGCATTGTTGACATACGGACTCCCCATGAGCATCCGCGCGCTACAAGCACCGGCACGTTTCGCTAGCCAGTCATGGGTTGGAGTCGTGACGATTTGCAGATTGTCCATCCTACCTCGGTTCCTCCGACACCTTCTCAATCTCGAATACGTGGCGTTCGACCACGTCCCAGTCGAGTTCATTGGGGTTCAAACAAACGGCTTCGTCGCGAGCCTCGATTTCGGTATCCGCCTCGATGACAATCGGGCATGAGACGGATTGTTCTATCCACACCAAATACATCGGTATTCTAGCCCCCGCCGTGTCAAGGCTCAAGCTTGGCAACGATGCCGCGATCGTTGATCAGATCATCTGCTCTTGTCAACCGATGAATTCTCGTTCGCCGCTCAACGCCTTCCCCTTCACCCGTTCATTGAAATCGTAAGACAACTGTACTATAATTCTTCAAAGGGACGGAGCGCTCCGTCCCTTTTGTGCGTCGTTCGTGATGGCGATTTCGGACGAGGAAAACGCATTCGGTAAACTCGCAACGCTCGCCGGGCGAGAGAGGAACTCGGTCGGTGGAGAGGAGGCTGGGATGACGGTCACAGCAGTACTTGGCGCCCAGTGGGGCGATGAGGGAAAAGGCAAGCTCGTCGACGTTCTTGCGGGGGAAGGCGACATTGTCGCCCGATTCTCCGGGGGCAACAACGCCGGGCATACGGTCATCACCGAGCAGGGTGAGTTCAAGTTCCATCTGCTCCCGTCCGGCGTCGTCTGGCCGCATACCCTCAACGTCATCGGCAACGGCGTTGTCGTTGATCCTGATGTGCTGCTGGACGAGATTACCGGACTCGAAGCGCGCGGCATCAGCATCAGGGAAAGACTGTTCGTCAGCGAGCGTTCCCACCTCGTGATGCCGTATCACGTCGTGCTCGATCAGATTTCCGAAGAGGCGAAGGGACGGAACGCCATCGGGACTACCGGCCGGGGCATCGGTCCCGCCTACGCGGACAAGGCCTCTCGGATAGGCATCCGGGCCACCGAGCTCCGCGACATCGAGGCACTCCTTCCGAGGCTCGAGGACGTCCTCAACCATCACAACGCGATCCTGACCAAGGTCTACGGAGTCGAAGCACTTTCCTTCGAGGAAGTGTTCGACAAGTGCAAGCTGTGGTCCGAGCACCTCTCGGAGTACATCGGGCCGGTCGAGCACATGGTCTTCGATGCCGTGAACTCCGGCAAGCAACTCATCATCGAGGGCGCCCAGGGGGCCCTTCTCGATCTGGATCACGGCACCTACCCGTTCGTCACGTCCTCGCACCCCACCATCGGCGGAGCGATGACGGGACTGGGTCTTCTGCCGGGACAGATCGATAGTGTACTCGGCGTCTTCAAGGCCTACAGCACCCGTGTGGGAGGCGGGCCGTTCGTCACGGAACTGCACGGCGAAACCGGCGAGGAGATTCGCCAGCGCGCCAAGGAGTTCGGCACGACGACAGGCAGGCCAAGGAGGGTGGGCTGGTTCGACTCGGTGGCCGCGCGGTACAGCGCCCGCATCAACGGCTACACGGGTGGCATCCTCACCCGCCTCGACGTGCTGGACAGCTTCGACTCGATCATGGTGTGCCGCGCTTACGAGCTCGACGGCGAGATCGTGTGGGACTTCCCCGGAAACGCCTCGACGTTGGAGCGGTGCATACCGATCTACGAGGAGCTTTCCGGCTGGGATATGCCCACGGCAGGCATGAACGCCTACGAGGACCTTCCGGCCAACGCGAAGGCATACGTCGACCGTATCCAGGAGCTTGTCGGCGTCGGATTCGACATCATCTCAACGGGCCCGCACCGCGACGAGACGATTCACGTCCGGCCGATGGTCGCCCTGTAAGCGTCATCGCGTACATTTATCTTGGCGAGCTCCGACGGCATGACTCTCACTGACCGGGTCCGCGACCTCCTGACCGATGCGCTGCGTTCGGCGCAGGCGGACGGTCGCCTGCCGGACGTTCCCGTCGACGAGATCACAGTCGAGCGTCCACAGAACCCGGAGCACGGTGACTTCGCCACGTCCACGCCGCTGAAGCTGGCCCGCGTCATGAGGCGCAACCCCTTCGACATCGCCGAGGCCATCGCGTCCTCTATCGAGACGGACGGCATCCTCGCGAGCGCGGAGGCCGTGCGTCCCGGCTTTGTCAACCTCCGGCTCAGTCCCGCGTGGCTCGTAGAGCAGGTCGACGCAATCCGGCAGGCGGGAGACTCCTTCGGCAGCGTCGAGGACGGCAAGGACACGCGTGTCCAGGTAGAGTTCGTCAGCGTCAACCCCACCGGGCCTATCCACGTCGGACATGGCCGCGGCGCCGTCTTCGGCAGCACGCTCGCCAGCGTTCTCGAGGCCGCGGGCTACGATGTCCAGCGCGAGTACTACATCAACGACGCCGGCAACCAGATGGACAAGTTCAACCAGAGCGTCTATGCCCGGTACGTGCAGGCGTTCGGCCGAGACTCCGAGGTGCCCGAAGACGGATATTCCGGCGACTACCTGGTAGACCTAGCTGCTGAGTTGCGCGAAGAGTTCGGGGACAAGTATCTCGATATGGACGAGACCCGCGCGGTGTCCGAGATAGGCAACATCGCGATGAACCGGATGATCGACGCCATCGGTGAGGACATGGAGCGGCTCGAGGTACGCTACGACGAATGGTTCAGCGAGAGGAGCCTGTACGAAAGCGGCCAGTTTGAGACCGCAATTGCCATGCTCCACGACAAGGACTTGATCCTTGAGCGCGATGGCGCGACGTGGTTCGCCACGACCAAGCTCGGCGACGAAAAGGACAAGGTGCTCATTCGCGGCACCGGCGCCCCGACGTACTTCGCCTCCGACGTGGCCTACCACTACAACAAATTCCTCGTGCGCGGCTTCGACCGGGTCATCAACATCTGGGGGGCCGACCACCAGGGGCAGGTGCCGTTCATGCAGCAGCTTGCCGACGTCCTCGGCGTCAACCGGGAATCGCTCGTGCTGCTCATATACCAGCTCGTCACTCTCAAGATGGCAGGTGAGGCCGTCCGCTTCTCCAAGCGCGCGGGCCAGATCGTGACGCTCCGCGAGCTCGTGGATGAGGTCGGCGCGGACGCCTGCCGGTTCTTCTTCCTCCAGCGCGCGCCCGACAGCCAGATGGAGTTCGACATCGAGCTTGCCAAGGAGCAGTCGGACAAGAACCCCGTCTACTACATCCAGTACGCCCACGCCCGCATCGCCAGCATCCTGCGCCTCGCGAACGACAGAGACATCGACTACTCAGACGGCGACACTTCGCTCCTGACGCACGAGGCGGAGCTCTCGCTCGTCCGCACCATGCTGCGGCTGCCGGAGCTCATCTCCATGATGGCGCGGAACCTCGAACCCCACCACCTCACCTACTACTCGATGGACCTTGCCACCGAGTTCCACAATTTCTACCAGCAGTGCCGCGTTGTCTCCTCCGAACCCGACGACGCCGAGATTACCAAGGCCCGCCTCAAGCTCGCAGACGCCACCGGGAGCGTCCTCGCCCGCTGCCTCAGCCTCATGGGAATGACCGCCCCCGAGGCAATGTAGCGGTTCTGGACCACAGTCATACCGGCGAAAGCCGGTATCCAGAGGGGATGGGGGCTGGAGGGTCTAGCTGTCATGCCTTCCCATCCAGCGAATAATCGCCCAACCACCTCAACGGGCTTCATCCCCCACATGCTCCCTCAGGAAATTCAGCATAACCGGCTGCTTGGCCTTGGCCGCCAGTTCCATCGACGTATCGCCCTTCACGTTCCTGATCGACAGATCGGCCCCGTGCTCCAGGAGCAGCCTCGCGAACTCTCTGCCCGTTCCCCGTTGGGCAAGCCGGTGCATAGGTGTGTTCCCCTCCTCGTCCTGCGGGTTGGGGTCGGCGCCAAGTTCGAGCAGGGTTGCCACCCCCCTCATCCGCCCATGCCCGGCTTGGTGGTTCAGTGGCCAGCCGTCCCGACGCGGTCCGTTGACGTTTGCGCCCTGACCGACGGCCCAGCGGATCCACTCATCGCTCCCACCCATGGGGATGGGAAGACTGTAACCTCTCCTCATAAGGAGTTTCGCCGTCTCCAGTTGATCGTATTCGAAGGCGACGTTCATTAACGTATTTAATCCCAGCCTGATGTTCACGAGCGAAGGATCGTCGTCGAGAAGCTCTTCCACGCGCTCGTTCAGCCCCCACGCGACTGCCCCAAAGATGTCGAACTTCGCCCCAGCGTCGATCAGGGTCTGCAAGACCTCCCGATCTCTGCCTCGCTTGCCCGTTGCCGGATCGCGTGTTAAGGCGGCGGATGTGATAACGGAACTTCCGTAAATGTGCCGCAGATTCATCTGCTCCGGCGTAAATCGATATCGGCGAAGATACTCATCGAACCGGCCTTCCTCGATGGACGCATGCAACTCTCGCATCGGGTACGACCAACCTTCGGCCCTGTTCAAGTCCATCACCTTCTTGTAAAGCGGCCCCATTCGGTCGTGAGATACCCAGTGGCACTCGGCGTAGGCATCGAACATCAGCTCGATTGCCCGCTCCCGGTCGCCGAGGCCTCGCCGCGCGAACAACAGGACGGCGTACTCATACGAAACGTGGCCCTGCTCCCCGTGGAAACGATCGCGGCAGAAGTCCAGCGCGTCCTCGAAGTGCAACGCCGCGTCATCGATACGTCCCAGAGACTGGGCGAGTAACCCCAACACCCGGTCGGTGACGGGAGGGTGCCCACTCGTCATAACGCCGCGATAGGGCAGCAGCGCGTCATACTGCTCCCGCGCCGATGACATATCGTCGCGCTCCACCGCCACGAAGGCCAGCGCGACCCGCGCCCGCGCCTCAACTTGGTTCCCCACGCCAAAAGAGAGAACTTGACGCCCCAGCCGCTCAGCCGCGTCCAGCATCCTGGTGTACTCGGTTGTGCGCCCTATCAAGGCTGAGATGAACGCCGCCATCGAAAGCCGCTCGGCATCACGATCATTACCATCACCCGTGAGCGCCCTCAGACGTCTACGCGCCTCTGCACGATGGCCGACCTCGTTCTCCAGGATGGCCCAGGCCGCGTGGAGCTCCCACTGGCGTGGATGGTCGACGGGGTTCTCATGGCAGTACCTGAAGTGTATTTTGGCGATGCACCACTCACCCTCAGCGTAAGCGATGATGCCCTTCAGCAGGTTCGCCTCCCAAAGGACGGTCTGCCCACCCTCGGACCTGGCGACAGGAGATTCGTGAGCGAGACTCCACAGGGCGTCAGCGCTCCGGTGCGCTCCGATCAAATCACCGCGTGCGAGGCTCTCCTTTGCAGCACGGTTGTGGTCGTGTTCTATATCCATGCCGAGATAGTCCTCAAAAAGTGCGCCCTCCGTCAACTCCTCTCCACCTCCAACTCGACCCCAACCTTTGCAGCAACCATCGTCGCCGTCTCGCCTCTCCGGTTCACGTGAAGCGCGTTAGCTCCCTCCCTCCACGAGATGCTCCACCATGCCAAGCCTGCCTCGATGCGACGCCTCCCACAGTATCGTCTACCCGTGCGGCCCGACACGGCTCAGCCACCCCGGCCGCTCTTCGAGGATGGCGCGAACTGCCTCCATGTCGCCTCTCGCGGCGGCAGCCACTCCTATATTCAGGAAGTCGGACGCTCTTCCTGGGAACCGTAACTTGGACATAGGTTTGACTCAAATTGATATTTTCCGCCCTTCCCGCGTAGAGCCTGTCCCCGTGGACACGGGATTCTTCTAGGCGCGATCGAACTCGTTCCTAGATATTCCCAGACTACGGAGGATGCTTCGCATAGTGCCCGGTTTCAGGTCCCGACTACCCTAGTCGGGTATTGCGGTTGAGGATCGCGTCCTATCGTTTGCCCATATCACATGGTCGCCTCTACCCTGCCGAACCCGCACGCAACCAAGACGGCGAAGTTTGCGCGTGAAGTCTCTGTAAGTTAAACGGCCACTACCAATTCGTTGGACTTTTCGGAAGCAATCAGCGCGTTTTTCACCTCGTCAGGCAGCTCGTAGCCGCGTTCGACATGCGTTTCTATGATGCCGGCAGCGACATCTTGCAGGATATCTATAGTCTCCTCCGGGCTGTCACCCCACACGCGGCATCCCGGAAGCGCTGGTATTTCAGCCATGTATTTGTCCGGTTCCGTCGACTCGGATGGGTCGTACATGACAAATTGCAACTTGTAGGCTTTCATTTCGGTCTGCTCCCAATGAACTTTGCGCCACCGCTCAGGATTGTAGCACCTGGAGCGTCCTCAAGCGTTTTAACGTCAACCTGCGGTAACCGTTCGAAGTCGGTAAGAGAACGGCGGGCGCCTGTGGATTCTCCCCCACCCCGAATCGTGATACAGGGCAGGCTCTACGCGGGAATGACTGTCACGCAGAGGTCTCCTTTCGTGGGGACTGATGGTGGTCTGGTTGTCTCACGGACTCTGAACAGTTACTCGCAATCATGTCGTTTGACACCCTCCATCCCATCTGAGAGCATACCCTGAGCACACGGGAGGCCCACAACAGCCATGCCCAAGCCGATCAGCCACGTCGTCCGCCGTCCGGGGCCCCGACCCGGAGACCCCGATGTCGAGATTCCCGTCGCAGAAGACCTCGTGACCGTGCCCGGCCATCCGGTGCGCGAGGCCGACATCTCCTTCTACTCCCGCGAGGAACCGCTGGAGCAGTGGCACATGGAAAAGGGTGCCGACCGCGACTGGGCGTGGACGGTCTACTCCGACGAGTTCTCCGACTTCCGCAAGGAACACGACAGCACTGTCAGACCCCTCGTGGCCGAATCGAGAGAGACGGCAGAAATCGAGCCGACCGGCGAGCCGGATGAGAACGTCGATGTGACCGAGACCATTCGCGCCAAGTCGAAGGAGCTCGGATTCGGCGAGGTAGGATTCACTCGCTACGACAGGCGCTACACCTACAAGAGCAAGAAGGGTTGGGTGAAGTTCAGCAACGCCATCTGTCTCGCGTGGGAGCAGGACTACGACGCGACGCAGAGCACCATCAGCATGGCAGCTGAGCACGCGCACTACGGCGCGTACGAGGTCATGGGCGAGGCGGGCCTCCGGCTCGGCGACTTCATTCGCACCCTCGGCTACCACGCGCAGGTGCACAACCCAAACGACGCGAGCGCTCCCACCATCCCGTACTTCGTCAACGCGGGACTCGGACAGCTCGGCGCGAACGGCCAACTCCTCATGCCGCACTTCGGGTCGCGAGCGCGCCTCATGATGCTCACGACCGACGCGCCTTTGCGCCACGACGAGCCGGTCGACTACGGCATCAACAAGTTCTGCGACGAGTGCCAGGTCTGCGTCCAGCGTTGCCCGGCGCGCGCCCTCGTTCGCGAAAAGGTCTGGTGGCGCGGCGCCCTTAAGAACAAGGTCATCTACGACCGCTGCCGCCCCCTGATGGTCAAGCTGGACGGGTGCGGCGTCTGCATGAAGGTCTGTCCCGTGCAGAAGTACGGCATGAAGCCCGTCATGGAGCATTACGTCGAGACCGGCGAGGTGCTCGGCAAGGGGACGGACGACCTCGAGGGATTCCCCGTGCCCGACGGACGCTACTTCGGCTCCGGCGAGCTCCCCCAATTCGACCGCGAGTTCTTCGACTTCCCGCACGGCACCCGCGAGCAGTGGCTATTCGAACAGCTAAAGCAGCGAATGGACGCCGGCGAAGAGGTGACCGAGGAAGAGCTAGCCGAGTTCGCCGAGCAGGTCAAGGAAGCCGTCGGCCAGACCAAAAAGGGCTGGGGCAGCACCACCGACGACTAGGGCGTGTGCCGCGATTTTCCGTTCGCCCTGAGCCTGTCGAAGGGTAAACGCACAAGTGTGGGTATACAGGAGTATACTTCGCCCTTGTATTCACAGAATTCTGCGATAGAATTTTGGTAGGGGATGGAACAAGTCGGTTCGGAATCCCCCGGAACCATATCAACTGCGAATCCACGGGAGCTTCGCAGTTTTGTTTTTCCGCAGAGAGACCTAAGAGAGGAGGCAAACTCTTTGAAGTCGGTCAGAAGTAAGAACCAGTTACGTCGTATCACAACCAAGCGGGAAATCTTAGTGGAGCTAGCCGTGCCAGGTGGCACGATGCCGGTTCCAAAGTCCAAACGGTTCGTAGTAGAGGAGATGTGGGAGATGGCCCGGACATTCGAATGGAACATCATGTTCGAGCACACCACTCACGAAGTTTTCCTGTATGTGGAGCCTGCGTCGCGGAAATAGGAAGTGCTTTGCTTCATTGCTACCAAGTTGCAATAGTGAAAGGAGACGAATATGGATAATCAGCTGCCAAAAGCGTTCATCTTCATGAAAGTGGGCTACAGCACAGGAGAGACCATAGATCACATTTTGGAACGGAAGCAACGTGAATTTGACGATGCAGGGAAGATTTTCTGGGGCTATGGCGGCAGCACTGTTCGCCCACGCACACAGGCTCAGCCCTTTTCAGAGGAATGGGTCCTAAAGCAAGGCTCCATTCGAGTGTTGATGGCATTAACGGAATCCAAATTCAGCTCAAAACTTCCCCCGGCCAAGCAATACTCGAAAGATGAAGAATGTTGGAAGCCTCTCCCCAAAGGAATCTGCGTCACGGGTTCAGGATTCGCACTAGTGCTCGACGAGATAACAAAATTGGATATGGAGCTTAACCTTCGACAGTTTGAGGTTGGTATAGGGCCCAGCAAAGGAACAAACGCAACCGATTACCTGGTGGGACAAACGAGCAAGGCGTGCCTCGTGAAGGCAAGGCCAACGGATGGCAGGCCAGCGGTGCCAATGCCTATCACCTACCAAGCCCGTCTGAAATTCCCATACGCGGTCTACCTCAAATGAGCTCATGGCACCTTACAGCGGCGGCTCCTGGTACGACCGGTCCTTCCGGTACACCACGAGGCTGCTGAGCGAGACTATGGCGCAGTCAAACCCAATTGGCATAAGGCATGGGATATGGCTGACGAGTTGGACGGAGACGGTAAATCGTCTCGATGCTATTCGTCCGGCTCGACCTCGGTACCCGTCCCCTCGGTGAGCGTGACAGTCTGCCTCACGGCCTGGTCCTCAAATAGCTCGTTCAGACCTGACGGCCAGCGCACCTCGATATCGACCGGCGTGTCCCAGTTCCCCAACCCAAACGTGAGCCATGGGCTATTGGTGGAAAGACCGGCGCCGGCGGAGACCTCCTGAACAAGCACATCGTCCCCCGCGTGTACTTGCACCAGCGCCCCGATGCCGTCCCGGTTGCTCTCGACACCGACCGTTATTATGGTGATCCAGGCGTTTTCGCCACCCCGGTTGTTCAGCAACAAGGGCATGCCACCCTGACCGTGAGTCTTGCTCGTGACGACAACCATGTCGAGGTAACCGTCGTTGTCGTAGTCTGCCGTTGCCGAGCCGCTTGCTAGTACAACCTCATACTCTATCGCCTCCGAAAACGATCCATCCGCCCTATTCACCCTGAGAGTGCCCAAGGGTGTGGTATCATCCGGGACATCCATATAGAAGACATCGGGATAGCGGTCGTTGTCAAAGTCGGCGAAACTGACTGCCAAGTGGGCTCCAAACTCGCCAAAGACGAGTTCCGCCTCTTTATCTCCCACGGCGGTGTAAGTCCCATTCCCATTGTTCTTGAACATTGGCTTGTCGGTCCGGCCGGGGGCGAAAAGATCCAGGTCACCGTCGAGATCGTAGTCTCCGAAGGCGAGAGCAGTGCGTGTGTCCGAGTCATAATCCAGCGGATAACCCGAGGGAGAGAACACCAACCCTGCGTCAAACCCCACGTCGGTGAACGTCCCGTCCCCGTTGTTGCGAAGCAGCTCCGTTCGCACCAGATCGAAGTAACAGTTGGCTATGAAGATGTCCGACCATCCGTCCCGGTTGTAGTCGCTGAACCTGGCGGAACATGTCGCCAGCTCGCCCTCGATGCCTGCCTTGTCGGTCACGTCGGTGAAGGTGCGGTCGCCGTTGTTGAGGTAGAGCCGGTCGCGACTGTCGAAGGTGATGCCAAGCGCGATAAACCCCGAGGCGTAGAGATCGAGGTACCCGTCGTTGTTGATATCGCCCAGGGCCAGGCTCCAGGAGACCTCCGGCGCGTCGATGCCCGCCGTCTCGCTGATGTCTGTGAAGGCGCCGTCGCAGTTGTTGGCGTAGACCCTGAAGCCGCTTGGCTTGCTTCCCTGGAATCCACCGTCGCCCGCCAGTATCAGGTCTGTGCAACCGTCGTTGTCGATATCACCGGCGACCACCGCCGTATTGCCAGTCTCGCTTGTGACGCCCGCCTCCTCAGCGACGTTTGTGAAGGTGCCATCCCCGTTGTTGTGGAAGAGAGCGTTCTGTGCTTCCCTGGTGTTGGTGATGTACAGATCGAGGAAACCGTCAGAGTCGTAGTCGAGCCAAGCCGCGCCGCCGACGCCGTCAGAGTTTTTGTATATGCCCTCGCGGACGAAGTCGAGGAGATGGGACACGTCGACCAATGGCCGGTCGTCCTCCGGTTCCGGCGTTGGCGTCGGCTCGGCAGCCGTGGGGAGAGGGGTCGGCGCCACAGTAGGCGCCGGTGTTGGAATTGGAGTTGGCTCCGCAGACTGACCGCAGGCAGTCGTCAGCGCCACCGCTAGAATTGCACTGAGCACGAGGATGTAACGGACATTCATGTGCTGGCTCCCCAGGTGAGTATCGAGTATCCTCGCACAGCAGACAACCTGCGTCATCCCAGAATCGTGTGATTTCTCCACTGCGTGAACGACATTGAGCCAGAGAAGGAATAGTCATCTTGATTGAGCCGCAGATCGTCTCCATGGAGTCCTTCACCATTGTCGGAATGGAGGCGCGCTTCATCGGGGCCCTGTCGCCGGAAGCCAACAACTTCGATGTGATTCCGCCTCTCTGGGACCGATTCATCAACCGGATGGGGGAGGTAGAAGGCCGGTCGGACGAGGCGAACTACGGCCTGGTTATAACTCGACCGGAGCGCGAGCGGTCCCACCCGGATGAACTTCTGTACGTCGCGGGTGTTGCCGTGCACGGCGTCGGGGTCGGCTCGCTTCCTGAAGGGATGGTCTGCCACGAGGTCCCCGCCTCAACCTTTGCCGTGTTCACCCATCGCGGCCCCATAAGCAGACTCACGGAGACGGTGCGGATGGCGGTAGACGTCTGGCTGCCAAGCTCCGGGTACAGGTGGAACGGGCTCGAAGTTGAACGCTACGACCATCGCTTCTCCTTCGAGTCGCCCCAGGAGTCGGAGATGGAGACATGGATGGGGATCGTCCCGTCTGACCGTTGAGCGGGCGAGAGGCCCCTATCCCTCTGTTGACCGCTGGGGTGGCTGTGACAGGAGGGTGTTGGCGACCTCGGAGAGTGCCAGAGGATTGCCCTTGGTCTGGGTGTAGAGTCCCTTGACGAAGGTGGCTGACAGGGAGACGCCATAGTTGCCCTGGATCATCTCCATGACGTCATCCTCCGTAAGGTTGGAGAGCAGCACTCGCTGCAGAATTCGACGACGCTTGAAGTAGGCGAGGACCTCCGCCAAAGGATGGCTGCCCGGCAGGGCGGATGTTGGCTCCATTGTGCCGATGAGGAACACCCGCATCGTATGCAGTTCGGGAACGATGAAGCGAACCATAGCCAGGGTCGAGTCATCGGCGCGATGGAGATCGTCGAGGACGATTACGAGAGGGTTGTCCTCGGACGCCGCCTTGAGGAAGCTCGCAAACGCTTCATACAGGCGGAAGCTCGGCTGCTGAGGATCGTCCATATCGGGCGGAGGCTCTAGGCCTGCCAGCTTCTGACGGACATCCGCCACTATCACGGCGATCTCAGACGCGCCTTCGCCCAACTCGCGTTCAAGCTGCTCCCCATCGGAGTTCTGCACGTGGGACCGGATGGCCTGCACCCAGGGCCAGTAGGCGGTTGACGCGCCCTTCTCATCCGCTCTACCCCAGAGTACCTTCGCGCCTCGTTCCCCGGCATAGACTGCCAGCTCGTGGGCGATTCTGCTTTTCCCTATGCCCGGCTCGCCCTCAATCATGAGAAAACGTCCACGCCCGGACATGGTCTCCTCGAGGCCTGAGCGCAGTACGGCCATCTGCTCATCTCGTCCGACGAAGACTCCATCAACCATCTCTTCCAGAGAATCGATGCTGAGACTGGAGGTATGCATACCGCTTGACGAAGAGCCGTTTCCCCGGGACTGTTTCCCGCTCACCTGGACATTGTCGAGGGCCTTGATAACCTCTGCCGCCGACTTTGGCCTTCTCTTCGGGTCCTTGGCAAGCAAGCGCAGAATGAGCGCTTCGAGCGGTCTCGGACAGTACGGGTTGTGCCAGACCGGGGACACCGGCTCCGTCTCCAGATGCTGACGCACCACCGAGGGCGAGTCATATCCCATGAAGGGTGGTCTTCCGCAGACCATTTCATAGAGGACCACACCAAGTCCGTACAGGTCGGCGCGGGGGGTTACCTCGCTGCCGGTTATCTGCTCGGGCGACATGTAGGTCACCGTGCCGACGATGTTGCCGGACTGCGTTACCTGGGCGCGATTGCGGGACTTGGCGAGGCCGAAGTCTCCGATCTTGGCCGTGCCGTCCTTGGTGAGCCAGATGTTTCCGGGCTTGACGTCGCGATGCACGATGCCGTTTGAGTGGGCGAAGTCAAGGCCTCGACACACCTGCCTCGTCAGCCGAATTACGTCGTGAAGCGGAGGTCGACCATTCGGCGCTTCCTCGATGAGGCTAGCCACGTCGCCCCTTCCCATCAATTCCGTTACCAGATACGGGTGAGGCTCCTTTGAGTCCTTGGGCACAAACTCACCGAAATCGAACACCGTAACGATGTGAGGGTGCGAACCGAGCCTTCCCATGGCCTGCGCCTCGAGGGTGATCCTCTGTCGCGAAATCGCGTCCAGGGTCTCGATCTTGACTACGGCAATCGCGACATCGCGGTCGAGGAGGGCGTCCCTGGCCTCGAATACGTGCTTCTTCGCTCCCTCGCCGATCATCCTGCCCAGCGAGTAGCGCCCGTTGATCACGGTAACCGATGCACCCGCAAGGTCCATGGACATCGACGAGTGAGCAGACTGTCCAGTCGCGGACCCACCGGAGGAGTCTTCGCCGAGGGCCCTTTGCGCCGCGGCCAGGAACGCCTGAGCGTCCACGTTGTTCGGTTCGAGAGCCAACACATCAATGCACTTTTCGCGGACTGCTTCCCACTGCCGCGAGATGACCGCCTCCTCCAACTCTTCGAGAAGCCTCACGACTTGGCGCTGTACCCGCACACTGCTGACGAGGGTCATAGTAGCCTTTCAAGAATTCGGAGTATTCTTAGATTATGACCAAAGAGAGTTTCGACTGCTAGCATATTTCTGCTCTTGTATTCGCAGACTTTGCGGATTTCTGCGATTACTCGCTATCCTAATGCCCCTACTCCAGACCGTGAGAGGAACCATCGATGGGCGACGACATAACTGCAAGAAAGGCCATTCCATCCGACTTCGACACGTTGTTTGAGTTATTCATAGAAAGCGGAGGAGGAAGGATGGGGAGCAAACGCGACCTTCTGCGGAACGGACTTCGCAAGCTCCTGTCCTCTCCTGAGCTGGGCTTCATCATCGTCGCGGAGGCGGACGGGGCAATTGTCGGAAAGCTGCGTGTGCAGTTCGAGTGGAGCCCGTATCGCAATGGCACGTTTTGGTGGATAGAAAACGTCTACGTGGTGCCCGAGTGGAGGAGGAAGGGTGTCTACGGCGCCATGCACAAGCACGTCCATGACGCGGCGGAGGCCGATCCCGAAGTCTGCGGCATCAGGCTATACGCAGAGGAGTACAACCGTGGTGCACGCAGGACCTACAAGAGCGTCGGGATGAACGGATTCATGGCGGAACTGTTCGAGACCGACTTCGTGTATGGGCCGCGACCGACGTGACCAAGAGGGCGTCGTTGCTGCTCTACTGGGCGTCAACCAACTCACAAGGTCGGATTTTCTCTATGTGGTCCGCCTCAGCACGCTGGGTGTGGTACAGATCCCAGCGGAGTTGCAGGTTCATCCAGAATTCCGGGGAGGCGCTAAGGAAACTCGAAAGGCGTATGCCGTGCTCGGGGTTACCCCACGACGCCCCCGGACGACCTCGTTGACACGCTGGTAGGGTACCTGGATCGCGTTGGCCAAAGCTTGCTGAGTCATCCCCATGGGCAAGAGGAACTCATGCAGCAGCATCTCCCCGGGGTGAGTCGGTTTCGAGGTTAGACGAAACCCCACCTACGCCAACGGCATGTGGACTCCCACTGTAGCGGGAGAGACGTACGTGATGGGCGGGCTACTTTCGGACGGCGACGATGCCCAGCCAGTTTCGTGGGATCCACTCAACCTTCAGTTCTTCGAAGGCCTGATTGACGCCCGCCTGCAGAGCGGCGCTGGCCTTTTCGAACGGGACGCCCGGCAGGGAGCCCTCTATGAAATCCGAGAAGGTGCTGATGTCAAGGAAGCCGGCCCTGGTGAATTCGACCGTCTCGATCTTCTGCTCGATGACTTCAAAGCCCTGCCGTTCGAGCAGTTCCCTATATTCGTCGGCGGTGAGCTGCATGCGTGCCTGGACTCTGTCCGTCTTCACGGGAGACATGCCGTACTCGCGTCTGAGGATCCGATTGGCTTTCAGCATCCACTTGCGATAGAAGATGAGGGACTCATCAGGGAGGGAACCTTCGTAGAAGGTCGTGTTGAACGCCAGCTTTCCACCCGGCTTCAAAGTCTTTGCAATCTCCGCAACCACGGCATCCTTGTCCGGGATGTAGTGGATCGCATTACAGAGAATGACTGTGTCCGCCTTCTCCTTCACTGCATCGGAGATGTTCTCCATCTGGCTCTGAACGAACTGAATGGCCGTATCGCCCCTGCCCTTCAATTCTTCCATTGCCTGCTTGAGGGCAGACGATGAGTGGTCGATGCCGATGATGACGGAGTTCTTAGCGCCCTCCAGGCGGTCGGCGATGATCTTCGTGACGCCGCCGGTGCCACACGCCAGATCGATGATTCGCTGTCCCGAACCCACGCCTGCGAGGTCGACGAGCAACGCATTCTGCTGCCCGTAGAATTCGTGCTCGGAAAATCGTTTGAAGCTGTAGTCAGTGGAGGTCATATCGCTCCCCTCTCGGCGCACCTATGACGGTGCCAATACCAAGAACCCCTGTGTGAAACCGGCAATCATCGTAGCAAACCGTAGGGTGGATGTCCAACTATACTATGTAGTTTTCACGATTCCGCTGACAGAGTATTCGCCAACCTGTAATTCCTGTCGGATGACCTGCGCCACTGCCTTGCCCAAGAGGACGTATCCCTCGGGCGTGTAGTGCAGGCCGTTCCTTGCCATGTACCGCTCCATGCCGCTCTCACGGGTGAGTCGATGCAGGTCCACGACCGCCACGCCGTACCTGCCCGCCAGCTCGGCCGCGCATGCGTTGTATTCCAGCACGTCGGTATCCAGCCGCCCATACGTGTTGAGCTTGTCCCGCCGCTCGTGATAAATCGGTGTGGTATGTGCCCAGGTGATCGCGGTATCGGTATTCTCCCGTATACGCCGGAAAATCTCTTCGAGGTTCTGCCTGAACTCCGGCAGCGGCACTGTCTGAGGGTCTCCGGGCCGGAACCGGCGAATCTCGTGGAGGCCGCAATTGAAGTGGAAGACATCCGGCCTGGGACCGATGACCCACTCGTCAAGCTGCGCCAGCACGTCGCGGGTCGTCTTGATCGTCTCGGTCGGGCCCCAGACGTCAGCGACGCCCGCGAGCTCTTCGCTCACCGTCGGCTGGTAGTCCCTTCTAATACAGTCGCCTATCAGCGTGACCGTCTTCATGGAACTTCCCTTTCCAGACTCAGTGTAATTGAGAGACACTAACCGGACGAGACCAGGTGCATGAACTCCGCACTTCTCGGCTCGCGCTCCAGGATATAGGTGATATAGGCGCTCAAGACCTGGCGCAGGTCTTCGATTATGCGCTCCGAGAGCGGCAGTTCGAGGGCTTGAGGAATGTCGGCGACCTGGAAGAACCGCAGCACCTTGATGGCGTTGAGCGACACGTGAATCAGCGCGCCATTCGTCCGGCTTCGGCACTCCGGCCCGACCAGCCCACCCCCGTCGCAGGAGAAAACGTGGTCGCCCGCCGAGAGCTCGGCGCCGCAGTCAACGCACTGATGCACCTCAGGGCCGAATCCGGCTACGCCCAGCATTCTTGTCTCAAAGTACCGTGCAAGCTGTTCAGGACGCTCGGTGGACTCCAACGCGTTCAATGCGGCGACCAACAGGCGAAACTCCGAGGGATTGACCGCACCATCGGCAGAGAACCCGTCGACAAGCTCCGCCATATACATACCTGCCGAGACGAGGCCGAGGTCCTCCCGCACCTTACGGAAGCTCGCCACGGTCTCGGCTTCGACCACCTGGTCGAGGCTGCGTCCTTCCGCTATCGAGACGCGGACATGGGTGAGGGGCTGCAGGAACCCGCCCTTGCGGCTCTTCGCGCGGCGGGCGCCCTTGACAACCGCCCGCACCTTTCCCCTATCCGGCGTGTAGAGGGTAACGATGCGGTCCGCCTCGCCGAGACGCATGTGCTTGAGCACGAGTCCTTCGGTGTTGTATGTCTTCGGTCTCGGCAAGGAGTTTGTCCCCGATCAGACGGAAACCCCTACAGGCGAATAGGCTTCGAAGGGTTCCGTATGTCTAGAATTCCTGGCGGCCTTCCAACGCTCGTCCAAGGGTCACTTCGTCGGCGTACTCGAGGTCGCCGCCGACCGGCAAGCCGCGAGCGGGTCGTGTCACCCTGATGCCAAGGGGAGAGATTAGACCGTGCAGGTACATCGAGGTGGCCTCTCCCTCCAGGTTGGGGTTCGTCGCGAGAACCACCTCGGTCACTTCGGAACCCCTCAGCCTCTTCAGCAGGGAAGCTATCTTGAGGTCCTCAGGACGAATTCCGTTCATGGGCGAAATCGCCCCGTGCAGGACATGGTATAGACCATCGAAGGCCCCGGTGCGTTCGAGAGCGGGAACGTCCATCGGCTCCTCCACCACGCAGATCCTTGTGCGGTCGCGGCTTGAGTCCTGGCAGAGGCGGCAGGGGTCGTTTTCGGTGATGTTGGCACAGTCGGAGCACAGGATGATCCTCTGCTTGACGGCGAGAATCGCATCGGCGAGGGCGCGCGAGTGCTCGTCCCCCATGCGTATGAGGTGGTACGCCAGCCGCTGGGCCGACTTTGGGCCGATCCCCGGCAGCTTGTGAAGCTCTTCGACGAGCTTGCCGACGGGGTCCGCGGACGAGTATGCCCCAGGTTCGTTCATCTATCTGCGAGTCCTCAAATGCCCGACGCCGCTGAGTTACGGTTTCCCCTACATCAGTCCCGGAATCTTCATTCCTCCGGTCAGAGCGGCCATCTGCTTGCTGACGGTCTCTTCCGCTCGGCTCAGGCCGTCGTTCACCGCGGCAAGCACCATGTCCTGCAGGAGTTCCACGTCTTCGGGATCGACGACGTCCGGGTCGATGGTGATGGACAGGACGTGCATCTTGCCGGTCACCGTGGCTGTGACTGCGCCTCCTCCTGCCGAACCCTCAACGGTGAGGGTCTCCATCTCCTCCTGCATCTGCTCCATGCGTTTCTGGAGCTGCTGGGCCTGTTTTATCATCTTCTTATTCATCATCCGGGGATTCCTCCTTTTCGCTGACCACGCGAGCGCCCATCAAACGCGCTGCCCGCACGAGGTGGCTCTTCTGCGCTACGCTCTGCTTGGGGCCGTTTCCGCCCCCGCCTTCAAGCGTCATCGCGATCTCGTAATCGCCTCCCATAGCCTTCTGTACCGCGTCACGAACGAGCCGCCTGCTTGCGGGATCGTCGAATTCTTCCTGCATCCGCTCCATGTGTGCCTTGTGAGCGAACACGAGGGTGAGCTTGTCATCCTCGACGCTGCGTTTACGACAGTCACGCAACAGGCTGCCGAGGTTGTATTTCTTCCCCTTGGCGTGACGCAGTTCCCGGACGACCTGTTCCCATTCCGGGTCCGCCTGGCGAGGCGGCGTGGAAGCCGCCGGCTGGCGGTACTGGGACGGGTCGCGGGCATCGGGAGGGACTCCCCTGTTTCCCGCAGGTGGACCGCCGACAGGGGCCGCGGCGCGGGGCTGCTGACGTGCCGGTGCTCGAGGGGGAGCCGTACCCTGTCCCGCGGGCACAGGAGCAGGAGCGGGCGGAGCCGGAGCCGGGGGCGCTTGGACGACGGTAGGCTTGGGCGCAATGCTCGATTCGACCAAGGCCAATTCCAGGGGGAGCGTCGAAACGAGATCGCGCTTCACGTCGACCGCTGAGAAGGTCTTGAGCACATGGACGAGGTGATCCAGCGACAGGCTGTCGGCCAGCTTTCGGAGCTCAACCTTGACCTCCTCGTCAAACCCCAGCGAAGACTCGACGGACGATTTTATGAGGAGTGTCCCTCGCAGGTGGTCCATGACCATCCGATGGAACTGCTGGAGGTCCACTCCCTGGGAGCCGACCTCGTTAATTACGGCCAACCCTTCCTTGGTCTCGTTCTTCAGGGCGTGCTGCGCCAGTTCCAGCGCCCGCTCGTCTCCCCCCAGCTCAAGCAGATCGCGCACCTGTTCCGCCCGAAGCGGAGAACCATAAGACACCATCGCCTGTTCGAGCAGGTTCTCGGCATCGCGCAGGCTGCCGGAGGACGATCGTGCCAGCAACGCCAGCGCCTCCGGCTCGACCGCGCAACCCTCCTGTTTGGCGAGAGAGTCGAGTTGCATCTGGATGGTATCGAGGGAGATTCGACGGAAGTCGTACCGCTGGCACCGGGAGATGATCGTGAGGGGCACCTTGTGGATTTCGGTCGTGGCGAGGATGAAGATGGCGTGGGCGGGCGGCTCTTCGAGGGTCTTCAACAGCGCGTTGAAGGCTGGCTCGGTGAGCATGTGGACCTCGTCGATAATGTAGACCTTGTACTTGCCCTCGTGGGGCGTGTAGCCGACCTTGTCACGCAAGTCGCGAATGTCGTCGATGCCGCGATTGCTGGCCGCGTCGATTTCGATGAGGTCGAGAGAGCGACCTTCGTTGATGGACAGGCAGATGTCGCAGGAATCGTCCGGCTCTCCGTCCTGCGGATCACGGCAGTTGGCGGCCTTCGCCATGATGCGGGCGGTACTCGTCTTTCCCGTTCCGCGAGGGCCGGTGAACAGGTAAGCATGGGCAAGTCGTCCAAGCGACACGGCATTCCGCAGCGTCTGGGTGACGGCTTCCTGTCCGACGACCTGTTCGAGTCGCCTGGGACGCCACTTTCTGTAAAGGACCTCTGCCATGTCCCTCCAACGACGGATAAGAACTCAGATCAGAGGGCAACGGCCCTCACTTACGACAATGCGAGGCAGACCATGTGGTCAATCGCCGGGACGCCCGTAGTTTCTCACACAATCAGCCGGTGTGAAACCGGCATTTCTCCGTTTTAGCGAGCTGCAAATCGCTCCATGGCCCGGGACGCAGCCGCATTCATCAATGCCTCGTCGTCCGGCTCCTCATGGTCGTAGCCCAGGAGGTGCAGTACGCCGTGCACCAGGAGGACGGTTAGTTCCTGATCGACAGAATGTCCGGACCGCTCGGCCTGACGGGTCGTTTGTGGGTACGAGATGATTATCTCTCCAAGCGACGCATCGTCGCTTTCGGTTGGAGGGAGCACAAAGTCGATTTCGCCCCCGGGTTTGTTCCGCTCTCCCTCGCCGTAGTACTCTCCCTCATGAGTGTACGAGAAGGACAGCACGTCGGTGTTCTCGTCCAGCCCCCTGTGCTGAAGGTTGAGGTCACGTACGACCTCGTCGTCCGCGATCACCACGCTGACGTGGGTGTTGGGGTCACACGCTTCGGACTCCATCCCGGCGGAGACAGCGTCCAGCACCAGGCTATCGGAGACGATTTTCCCAAACTCGTCGAATATTTGGACGTTGACCCGAAAGTCCGTCAACGGATTCGAGAATGCCTCCCACTACTCAACGCCCGCCTTCTCCTTTCCGGCTTCGTATCCCTCCGCGTATCCCAGCCGGACCGCGTGGGCCATAGCGGGCACTAGCGCCATAATGAAGCGCCCCAGGCTCGCCTCGTCGGCCTCGTCCGGCAGTTCGCCCATTTCATTCATCATGATCTGGCCGGCAATCGAGACGTATGGGCTGAGCCAGTCGGGAACGTAGTCGTCTACCTCAGCGTCGTCCGCAGCGTCCTCGACGAAGGTCAGCGTGCTGAGGGTCTCGTCGTCTCCGCTCTGTGAGGTCAGGAAATCGAGGGCGGCTCGAAAGGACGCCTCAAACTCCTCGAACGGATCGTACTGTGCCATGGCGTGACTCCTTCGACAAACCGACTATGCGGACTCTCCGGATCATCCTTATCATAGCAGAATCTCTGTTCGGCAGACCGCCGAACTCGAGACTCGCGCGTACTCATTTTCGATGGAGACGGTATACTTGCTGGGCGCGCGTTTGTGCGTTAGGAGCCGTCCTTCGTGCCCGATTCCGCTATGTATTTTGAGCCATTTGAAAAGGCCCAAGAGCGCCTGGAGCACCTCCTTGCCGAGTACCAGGCGGATGATGGCCTCGCGCCGGTCACCGTCATAGTTCCTTCAACCTACGCCGGGTTGCATCTGCGTCGCGACATCGGGCGGCGCGGCCTCGTGAACGTGCAGTTCATGGTGCTCTCACGCCTCGCGGAGCTGCTCGGCGCTCCAGGACTGGCCGCAAAGGGCATGAGACCTCTGAAGCCCCTGATCGAGTCGGCCGCAGTCCGGAGCGTGGCACAAGGGGCATCAGGACAGCTCGAACAGTTTCGTGATCATCCATCCTTCCATTCCAGCCTACAGTCAACATTCCGTGAACTCCGCTATGCCAATGCACCCGCCCTTGCCGCTCTCGAGGGCCGTGGCGAGATTTCAAACGAGATCGTCCAGCTGTACGGACTCTATCAAGAGCGCGTGAAAACGTACTACGACCGCGAGTCGCTCACCGACGCTGCCGCCGACGCGGTGGCGAGTGGCAACGCAACGGCGCTTGTCGACCTCGGGCCGGTCATCGCCTATCTCCTGCGGGCCCTCACGCCAGGTGAACGGCGGCTGCTCGATGCCCTCGGAGAAACGTGGACCTGCTCGAGCGTCCTGGGCGTTACCGGAGAACCGCAGACCGACGAGGACGTATTGGCGATTGCTGCGTCCTCGCACACTGGCCACTCTGAGCAGAGTACACCGACTTCGCAGTCCGAGACGAAACTGCTCATCACCGCAGATACTCGCGAGGAAGTGCGGAACGTGGTGAGGAGCATTGCTTCCGCCGCGCACGAGGGGACGCCGTTCAACCAAATGGCCGTCTTGTACTGGCAGCGAGAGCCGTACGCCTCGCTTATAGCCGAACAGTTCGCTATGGCAGAGGTGCCTGCGTCAGGACCGTCGGCGGCAAGGCTGGCTTCGACGCCGGTCGGGCGGATGGTGAAGGGTATGGTCTCGCTTGCGGGCGGCGACCTGCCCAGGGACGAGGTCACCAGGTGGCTCACATCGAGTCCGGTGAAGTCGACTTCGGCGGGCTTCAGGCCCTCACGCTGGGACGCCATCTCGCGCGATGCAGGAGTCGTCGCCGGAATTAAGCAATGGAGGGATCGCCTGGCACGCTACGCGGGCAGTCAGGAACGAGCGGCAAAGGACCAGAGCGAGGACATCGCGGATGCAGGGCGGCTGAGATTGGAACGGTCCGCGAACGAGACGTGGGCACTGCGGCGTTTCATGCTGAAGCTTCACGACGACCTCACACCCTCTGAGAATGCGCGGTCATGGGCGGACTACGTTGGATGGGTCGAGGACCTGATAGCTCGATACATGGACAGTGCCGAACTGCCGCCAAAGGAAGCGCAAAACCTGGAAGCCCTTGAGTCTGCCGTCAGAGAGTTGGCAAGCCTGGACGACGTGGATAAGAACGGGACGACTTTGGACGTTTTTCGCTCTGCGCTGGACGAGGCGCTCGGCAGGGCCGCCGCGCGAGAGGGCGCGTATGGAGCCGGCGTGTTCGTCGGTCCCGTCGGGAACGCCGTCGGACTGCGGTTCGACCGCGTATATCTCCTGGGCATGGTGGAGGAACTCGTGCCCCCGCGATTCCGAGACGATCCCTTGCTCCCTGAACGCGAGCGTGAGCAGGTAGGACTTCCGCCGAGGCGCAGCGTTAGCGTCGAAAGGTACGAGTTCCTTGCCGCGACCTCATCCGGGCGCAAGAGGGTACTCACGTTCGCACGCGGCGACAACGCCGCTATGAGAGAACAGCACCCATCGAGTTGGTTTCTCGCTGAGGCGTCACGACTCAACGGCTCATCCGTCTATCCCTCTATGCTCTCCTCACCCGAGGAGCTCGCTACCCTGAAACGGAAACCCTGGTTCGAGGAGGTGGCGTCCTCCCAGGACAGCATCAAGGCCGTTTCAAGTTCGCAGCCTGCCGACATTCACGACTACGATCTCAATCGGCTCTGGCGTTGGCGACGTTCGGGCAAGCGCATCGGCGGTCACTTTCTCGCCGAGTCAGAGGACGTTCTGAAGAGAGCCCTGCGGATGGAGCGGGCGAGGAACTCAAGGACGTTGACGGCCTGGGACGGAGACCTCTCGGCGACGTCATTCGCCTCGGGGCGCATAGGTCTCTCCAGCAGCGATATCTTCTCCCCGACGAGGCTTGAGACGTGGGCGACGTGCCCGTACCGCTATTTCCTCTCGAACGTCCTCGGCGTCGCCGCCCTGGAGCAGCCTGAGGAAATTGCGACGATCTCTCCCCTGGAACGTGGGTCGCTGATTCACGCCATCCTGGAACGATTTATCCAAGCGACACAG
Source organism: Dehalococcoidia bacterium (assembly GCA_963662435.1). GTDB lineage: Bacteria > Chloroflexota > Dehalococcoidia > Lucifugimonadales > VXLM01 > VXLM01. Next base: position 2,570,542 of record OY759598.1, read on the forward strand.
GAGCAGGGAACACTTCCCCTTCACGATGAGCCATGGACGAGCGATCACCTGAGGACACTCATAAGCATCGCCGAGGAGGAGTTTCGAAACGCCGAGCAGCGTGGCGTCACCGGCAAGCGGCTCCTGTGGGAGATAGCTCAGGCCGAGATCACGAGCGATCTCCGCACGTTCCTGGATGCGGACCTCAAGCTTCGGCAGACGCACGGCGTCGCCCCTCATTCGGTCGAAAGTGCGTTCGGGACTTCCCGACGGCAACCGGAGGATGCCTCCGTGCAGGGGCCCGTCGAATGGGGCACACTCAGATTCCGTGGCGTGATCGACCGCATCGATGTCTCACCGTTGGGCGATACCGCCCTTGTCCTCGACTACAAAACTGGTGGAACGGGCGAATACACAAACATGACCAAGGACCCCATAAGGCGTGGGACGCGCCTGCAGCTGCCGGTGTACGGTCTGGCGACGCGGGAGTTGCTGGGCCAGGGCATGGAAGTGCTGGTCGCCTACTGGTTCGTGTCGTCCAAGGGAGAATTCAAGACGCGCCCGCCCAAGCCTGCGCACCTCGACGACATGCTCGATGCCTTCACCGAGGCCGTGCAGACCATCACCGATGGCATAGGCAAGGGCCTCTTTCCAGCCAATCCCGGCAGAAGTGGGAACAATTGCCGGTACTGCGATTTCAAGCACCTCTGTCCCACTAGGCGCTTGAGGGATTGGGAGCGAAAGCGAGGGGATGAACGGCTGGAAGACTACGTGCGGCTAGCGGAGGGTGAAAAATGACCACGCCTTCCGATCAGGCGGCACGAAATGCAATTGTGGAGCGCCTCGACGAGAACATGGTCGTCGTTGCGGGGGCGGGCACGGGCAAGACGAGGAGCCTCGTCGAACGCATCGTCGCGCTGATAACGACCGGACGCGCGAGCATGGGTAGCATCGCCGCGATCACCTTCACGGAGGCCGCGGCGGCCGAGCTCCGCTCTCGCATTGGAGAGACCCTCGAAAGGGCGTCCGAAGACAGCACCCTGGGCGATGTGCGGCGCTTGCGCTGCGAACGGGCAGTAGCGGACCTCGATCAGGCGTCGATCCAGACCCTGCACAGCTTTGCGGGCAGCCTCCTGCGCGAACGGCCCCTGGAGGCAGGCCTGCCGCCGGGATTCGGCATTCGTGACGAGATCGAGTCGGAGGTCGCCTTCGAGAAATTCTGGTCGGACTGGCTGGACACGACTCTCGACGACCCCGAAGGGCAGGAGGCACTCCGGCCCGCCCTTGTTGAGAGGATGACCCTGCGGCAAATCCGGGAAATCGCGCTCAAGTTCCACAAGAACTACGATCTTCTGGCCGAAGCCTCATTCGACCTGCCTATCGACGAAGAGTCTGAGGGCGAGAGAGAGCAGATCCTCATTCCGGTGCTCAATCTGCTGAGGGGATTTGCCCTGGGATTTGCCGAGGAGCGGCAGGCAGCAGGAGAGGTCGAGTTCCAAGACCTTCTGGTACTTGCCCGCGACCTGCTGAGGGACAGTCTCGGCGCCCGCGACCACTTCAGGGAGCGCTACTCACACATCCTCATCGACGAGGTACAGGACACCGATCCACTGCAGGCCGAGCTTGCCATGTTCCTCTCCGAAGACGTTCCCGACGAGGGGGATCCTGCCGACCGGCCGGGAGACTGGCGCGACGTGCGTCCCCAGGAGAGAAAGTTATTCATCGTAGGAGACCCCAAGCAATCGATCTACCGCTTTCGGCGGGCGGATATCCAGCAGGTCAGGCAGCTGCAGGAGGCCGTTGGCGGGTCGAACATGGTTCTGACCCGGAACTTCCGATCACTGACTCCCGTCATCAGCTGGGTCAACCACGTCTTCGCCCAGTGGATGGAGGAAGGCGCCGACCAACCTGAATATTCTCCCCTCGAAGCCGAGTCGAAGATAGGCAAGCCTCCCGTCGTCCGGCACATGGGAGAAGCCCTCAGCGGGAACATTGCGGAGGTGCGCCAACAGGAAGCCGAGGCCATTCGGCGCACGGTAGAGACCGTGGTCGCGGAGGGTTGGCCCGTCAGGCCTGAGGGCGGTGGACCGGATACTCGGCCTGCCAGGTACCACGACATTTGCGTCCTTGCGCCGAACCGCCTGGGGTTCGATGAGTTGGAGTCTACGTTCGAAACGGCACGCATACCGTACCGGCTCGAAAGCGCCTCCCTCTTATACCAAACGCAGGAGGCGCGCGACCTCCTGAACTGCATCTCGGCCATCGACGACCCTACCGATCAGGTCTCCGTCGTTGCCGCGCTTCGCTCTCCGGCATTCGCCTGCTCGGACGAGGACCTGCTTCACTTCGTCGAGGCCGGGGGACAGTTCGACTACCTCGCCGATGAAGAGCCGACGACGGGCAACGTTTCCGATGCCCTCGCCGTCTTGAAGGAATTTCACGAGCGGCGTCGATGGACCTCCCCAGCGGCGCTCATCGAGGAGTTCGTGAGAAATCGCCGCCTCATGGAGCTTGCCCTGGACAACCGCCAGTGGCGACCTCGATGGTCGCGGTACCGGTTCCTGATTGACCGCGCGAGGGCCTTCGCCGCGTCGGGTGAAACGTCCCTGCGGGCATACATCAACTGGACCGTTCGGCAGCGTGACGAGGGAGCAAGAGCGCAGGAGACGGCCGTACCGGAGTCGGACGAGGATGCGGTGAGGGTCATGACCGTTCACGCGGCGAAGGGTCTCGAGTTTCCCATCTTGATCCTGGCAGGCCTGAATGCCGGCCAGTCTTCGAGAACGGAACCCGTGAGGTTCAACCGCGAGAGCGGGAGGGTCGAAGTGAAGGTGGGACCCAAGGACCTGGTCTTTCGTACCGGCGGCTACGATGACCTCGCCGCATTCGACAAGGAAAGGGAAGAGGAGGAGGACGTGCGGTTGATGTATGTTGCGGCCACGCGCGCCCGCGATCACCTCATAGTCAGTCTCTACAGGAGGTCGTCGGGCCAGAATTCGTATGCGGCACGGATAGAGGAGCTCATGACGGGGGCGGACCACCTGTGGGAACCGTTCGTCCCAACGGCTCCGGAGGACGATAGCGCCCCTGGACCACAGGTTGGTTCTTCCGAACCTGACATCGACACGCCCGCGATGCGAAGGCATTGGCAAGATGCGAGGCGAGAGGCGTACGCCGCGCGGTCCCTCCCCACATCCGCTGCCGCGACCACACTCGCCAAGGAAGCGAAGGACGAGCAGGACGTACAGGACGAACCCTGGAGACGCGGACGCGCTGGGACTTCCATTGGCCGCGCCGTTCACGCGGTGCTGCAGGTGGTCGATCTGAAGACTGGTGACGGCCTGGCCGACATTGCCTCGGCCCAGGCAGCAGCCGAAGGCCTGCCGGGACGTGCCGATGAAATCGCCCGGCTCGCGCGAAGGGCGCTCGATAGCCCGCTCGTGCATAGAGCATTGGAATCGGGACGATGGTGGAGAGAGACGCCGGTGGCCGGACCCGTCGGAGACGGGATCGTCGAGGGCTTCATCGACCTGCTCTTCGAGGAGGAGGACGGCTACGTCATCGTGGACTACAAGACCGACGCCGTACGGACCGACGAAGATATCGATCGGGCGATGGGTCGTTACCGGCTGCAGGGCGGCGGCTACGCACTCGCATTGAGTAAGGCGACCGGCCTCAACGTGAAGGAAGTCTCGTTCCTCTTCCTGGAACCGAGGCGCGAGGTTACCGTGGAGGATCTGCCCGGCGCGATGCTGGAAGCGGAGCAGGCTGCCACGGCCTTGTTCAGAGGCGAGACAGTGCTGGCATAGGGAACACGCTCAACGGTCATGGGCCGTTCTCCTTGCTTGGGGTTTTAGAGGATTTCGGCCCACGCCGGAATGACGGTTCCGTTTGATTTGGGCTATACTCGCATCGCCACTCCCACCCGCATTCGCTGATCGACATGACCCTCCTTCGCTTCGTACATGCCGCCGATCTCCACCTCGACAGCCCCTTCAAGGGATTGAAGGCCGCTGCCCCTGAGAATGTGTCAAAGGCCCTTCGAGAAGCGACCTTCACGGCCTACGAGAACATCGTCAAGCTCTGCATGGAGGAGCGCGTGGACGCCCTGCTCGTCGCGGGAGACGTGTACGATTCGGCTGACAGAAGCCTCCGCGCTCAGCTCAAGTTCGTCGAGGGTCTGAAACGTCTGGACGAGGAGGGCATACGTTCATTCATCTGCCACGGCAACCACGACCCGCTGGACGGTTGGGAGGCAAGACTGGACTATCCCGGAGGCTGTACCCGATTCGGCGCCGAGTTCGAGGCCGTGCCGGTGTTTCCGGACGATCCCCAACCCGCGGTCGTGCATGGCATCAGCTACCCGACCCGCGAAGTCAAAGACAACCTGGTTCCTCGACTCGGCGCCGTCGATCCGGACGTGTTCTCAATCGGCCTTATGCACGCCAACGTCGGCAACAACCCGAATCACGACCCGTATGCCCCGTGTTCGCTGGAAGACCTGAGGTCAACGGGAATCAGCTACTGGGCCCTCGGTCACGTACATACACGTGAGGTACTCAGCGATCACTCCCCCACTGCGGTCTATCCCGGCAACTCCCAGGGTAGACACGCGAACGAGACCGGAGCACGTGGCGTGTACGTTGTCGAGGTGGACGATAACCGAAACGTCCACCTGGACTTCAGGGCAATCGACACCGTGCGGTGGGAGCGACCCGTCGTCGACATCTCCTCGATGCAGACCGCGCAAGAGTTGCTCACCGTCCTGCACCAAGGCACAGAAGAGGCTCTAAGCAGGGCGGATGGCCGGTCGACTGTGCTTCGGATCACGTTGGAAGGTCGGGGCGCGTTGTACGACTCTCTGCGGAAACAGGATTTCGTGCAGGACCTGCTGGACGATCTCAACGGCGAATGGTCGGGGCGATCACCATTCGCGTGGTGCGAACGCATCGAGGACGAAACGGCACCATCGTTCAACAGGCAGGAACTTGTCCAGGGTTCCGACTTCCTGGCCGAGGTGCTCAAGACGACGGACCGTGCAAAGGACGACCCGGAACTGCAGGCCGCAATGCGAGACGGGCTCGGTGATCTCTACCGGCACCGCCGTTATCGTCGACTCCTTGACGACTACGTCCCTGGCGAGGATGAACTCACCACGTTGATAGATGAGGCCGAGGCCATTGTCGTGGACCTGCTGGCCGGAGAACGGGACGCATGAGGATTCGCGACATCCGCATTGACGGTTTCGGCCGGTTCGCCGGACAGGAATTCGGACCGTTCGAACGTCCTGTTACCATCTTCCACGGGCCCAACGAAGCTGGAAAGAGCACGCTGCTGGAGTTCGTCCGAAGGGTGCTTTTCGGGTTCCCACGCAGGAACGCCAAGACCAACGCGTACCCCCCGATCGCCGGTGGAAACTATGGCGGCCTCGTGACGCTCGAAGGAAACGATGGCCGAATCTTCAATGTCCGCAGGACATCCGGAAGAAGCTACAGCGGGGAAGTCTCGGTAACATCGCAGTTGGGCGATCCGCTGCCGGAGTCGGAGCTCACAACGTTGCTTGGCCATCACTCTCAGGACGTTTTCGAGCAGGTATTCGCATTCACGCTCGACGAGCTCTACAGCGACGACCTGTTGAGCGATGCAAACGTCAACAGCCAGATATACAGTGCCGGTATGGGAGTAACGTCGCTGCGGGACGTGATGGCTTCTCTAGACCGGTCGAGGAACTCCATCTTCCTCAGTGGAGGGAGCAAGCAGGAGATCTATAGCGCCGCGAGCCGATTGGACGATATCGATTCCACGCTTGGTGAGGTCGCCGACAACGCAGTTAGGTATGGAGAACTGACCGAACGCTTGCAGCAGGTCGAATCCGAGCTTAAGTCCCTTGCCGCACGACGGCGAACGCTTCAGAACCTGCTTGGCAGGCAGACAAGACTGCAAAACGCCTGGGACTCCTGGAACGACTTGGTTTCTGCCGAGCAAGGGTTGAGTACCCTAACGCCAATCGATGACTTCCCGACCGACGGCCTGAACCGCCTGGAGAAACTCGAAGAGCGCGTGAGAATTGCGCGTCACGAGTTGGAGACCGCGAGCGAGGAGGTCAGAGCAGCCAAGCTGAAAGCGGACGTGACCGTACCGCACGTGGCGATTCTCAGAAGTTCATCCGACATCCGTCGCCTGCAGAACGGACGGACTGCTTTCGACGGTTCAGTAAAGGACTTGCCGGAACGTGAGACCGAGCTTGAAGGGCACAGGAGAATTCTTACCGAGACCCTGCAGGACTTGGGACCAGACTGGGACGCGATCCGGCTGGAAGAGTTTGATCTCTCCATTGCTGTACGTCAGGAGATTACCCAGCACGGCGACCGGCTGAGGGAGACCTCCACCGAGCTTTCGAGCCGCAGAGCAACCCTCGTTCAGGACTCCACCGCTTTGGAGGAGGCCATGGAAGCCGAGGGCAGGGCCCAACGTCAGTTGGAGGAAGCTGAGAATCCGGGGCTGGACGGGGAAGAGATACGACAGTGGCGGAGCTTGGCCCGAAACTTGAGATCTCAGCTTGACGAAATCGGTCGCCAGCGACAGAACGTGTTGAATCTCCAGAGCCAGCTCGAGGGTCTGGAGGCCGCCGTACCCTCCGGACAAGGGAAGGGGTCCAACACAACGGTAGCAGCATTGAGCTTCTTTGTCGGCATCGCCCTCCTGATAGGTGGGGCAGTGCTTGGAGAAACCGCGCTATTCATCGGAATAGTTGCGGGAATTGCCCTGGGCGGCGTGGGCGTCTACCTGTTCGTGGCCTCTAGATCGGCTGTCGTGGTCACTGGCGAATCTCCCCTCGCCGGACCCATCCGCGATTCGCTTCGTCGCGCGGAAGCCGATGTGCAGGCGCGCCAATCGAGTATGACCCAGGACGCTGCCCCCTTCGGTCTCGAAGAAGTCGATGAGTCCTCTCTTCTTGGCGCCGAAGAGTCCATCGACGACGAAGAAAGCAGGCTCAGGGACTGGGCCCGTCTCAAAGATGCTCTAGATACTGCCAGAAACTTGGCCAAGCAGAGGCAGGCTCGTGCCGAGGAGTCCGCCACAGCCGTCCGGAACGCAACGGAGCAACTAGATTTAGCTAAGCGGCAATGGCAGGAGTGGCTTAAGGATCGCGGCCTGCTGGAATCCTTCACGCCGGAGACTGTCGATGTGCTTCAGAGACAGGTCGAGCTTGGTCGCAGCAGGCTCGAGGACGTGCGGAACTGGCAGCAGCGCATCAAGGCCATCGAGAAGGACATCAAGGAACACGTCGATGCCGTAGAGCCTCTGGCGACGGCATTCGATGTCACGTTCGATGCAGATGACTACCGGACGGTCGCGGCGGCGGCGGACAGGCTCGTCGAACTCCTGGAGGAAGTGCAGGAGAACGACAGGAATCGGACCGACGCCGAAGCGGAACTGGACGAGGCGGAGCGGCAATTCCAAGACAGGAAGAACGTCCTCGAAAAGGCGGAAGAAGACCTTACAAAGCTGCTTCGATCAGGAGGAGCGGAGGAGTCCGAAGCCTTTCGCCAACGCGCCGGACTCTATCAAAGGCGATCTGACCTAGAAGCAAGTGCCCGCGACGCGCTCGACCGCCTGCAGCGAATCAGCGGACCCGGTGAGGCTCTCGACAGGCTGAAGGCCGACCTCTCCAAGACTAACCCTCAGTCAATTAACGAGTCCCTATCTGAGGTAGAGGAAGAAAGGACCTCACTCGACTCTCGTAGGGAAGAACTGTCGACCGAGCGCGGTTCCATTCAGAACGAACTCGTCGGACTCGTTAGCGAGGAAGAGTCGTCCCAGTTGAGAATGGAGAGGAACACCCTCCTTGAGCAGATCGCCGTCCATGCTCGCGACTGGGCACGTTTCACGCTCGCGAGGGAGCTACTGGAAGAGGCGCGACGCAAGTTCGAGCGAGAACGGCAGCCGGGCGTTGTCCGGCATGCGCAGGAATTCTTCGCCGACATCACCGAAGGGCGGTATAAGCAGGTCTACGCTCCTCTCGGCGAGCAGACGATCACGGTCACAGACGCCGACGGCAGCACCAAGCAGCCGTCTGAACTGAGTCGCGGCACACGGGAGCAGCTATTCCTGTCGCTGCGCTTCGGGCTGATCCGCGAGCTTGGACAGCGCACGGAGCCGCTCCCCGTAATCGTGGACGAAGTCCTCGTGAACTTCGATCCCGAACGCGCTCTTCGGGCCGCCGTCTCGTTCGCGAAGCTTTCTGAAACCAACCAGGTGCTGGTCTTTACCTGTCATCCTTCAGTCGTCGACCTGTTTCGCACGGCAACTTCCGAGGCAGGCATAGAGCCGCCGGACGAAGTATCGATAACCTGAATTGCCCGATTCTCGAGGAAGACCCGACATCTCAACTCCTGATCATTACGGTCGTCCACGTCTGGCCTGCATCCTGCTGGACGCCATGTCAGCCTCCGGACGCGACATCGACAACCTCGAGCCTGGTGATCTAGCCCCGTTTGAGAACCTCCATATTCGAGGCCGGGCCTCTACGCATGAACTTGCAGGACTTACTGGGATTCGTTCGGGTATGCGAGTCCTCGATGTCGGCTGCGGCATCGGCGGACCCGCGAGGACATTGACGTTGAACTACGGTTGCCACGTGACCGGCGTTGACATGACCGCGAGCTACGTTGAGGCAGGTCGAATGCTGGTCGAACGCCTCGGCCTCAACGAGTCAGTGTCCATCACTACTGGGAACGCACTCGACCTTCACTTCGACGACGGCACGTTCGACAGAGTGTGGATGCAGCACATGGGCATGAACGTGGCCGACAAGGGTCGCCTCTGCCGCGAGGCTCGCAGGGTGCTGCGCCCCGGCGGCAGACTCGCCCTTCACGAGATTCTCGCGGGCGATGTCTCACCTCCTCACTACCCTACGCCATGGGCCGACGGTCCATCGTTCAGTCATCTCATTGGCGCCGACCGTCTGAAGGCAGTGCTCTCTAAGAGCGGCTTTCGTGAGATCGCACTGCGGGACGACACCCCCATGTCGATCGATTGGGCGCGAACACCGCCGGACAGCGGTGGAGACGATACGCTGTCGCCCGCGATCGAAGCGCTGCTTGGACCGAACCACCGGGAACGCGTCGAGAACGTCCGTCGCAACCTCATCGAAGGGCGCATAAAGGTGGTTCAGGCGGTGTACGAGGTCGCCTGAAAGCCTATCGACGTGCTCACCGTCAATTCATATGCTCCCGGCCGCTCGGTGAGGGCGGCTTGAAAGGGGGATGCATCATTTTGCTATAATTTAGAGAGTGACGACACCTTAGTCTTCAAGGAGAATTGCTTCGTCATGTCAACACAAGAGTACTTCGGCGCATCGTCCTTCGACAGGACCCGGGCAAATGCCATCTATACCGACGCGATGACCCGCATGTACGGGCTCGTCGCGCTTGGGGTAATCACGACCGGAGCGACGATCTGGATCGGCGACATGCTCGGATTGGGAGAGGTCTTCTACAGCCTCGGCTGGATCGGCTGGCTGCTGATGATCGGCATCATGTTCGGCACGCTCATGGCCGCCAGCGCCGTGGTCGCCAAGGGCAACACTGCCCTGGGAACCGTCCTCTATCTCGCCTTCACCGGCATTGAGGGACTGTTCCTCTCGCCGATACTCGTCAGATTCGCCGGCGACACGATAGGCGTGGCCTTCCTACTGACAGGCGGGTTGTTCGTCGCCATGACCGCCGTAGGCATGACCACCAAGAGGGACTTGACGAAGCTGGGGCCGATGCTGATCTTCGGCCTCATCGGGCTGGTAATCGTCAGCCTCATCAACATGCTCCTGATCCAGTCAAGCGGCCTGTTCCTTCTCATTAACATCCTCCTTCTGCCTCTGTTCCTCGCGCTGACGGTTTGGGAGACGAAGCAGATGAAGGAACTGGCACAGGAAGCCGCGATGCAGGGAGACCAGAAGGGCGCCACCCAGGTGGCAGTCATGGGAAGCATCGGCCTCTACCTGAATGTGTTGAACATCTTCCTCATCATCCTCAACCTGCTCGGGTTCGTCTCGAACGACTGAGCGGGAAGAGGGCGAGTTCAACGGCAGTCCACCGGGGCAACCCCGCTAATGGAGTGTCTAAGAACTTCGTTCACCCTGAGCCTGTCGAAGGGTCGTTCATGGTTCGACAAGCTCACCACGAACGGATCCGGTGACTTATTGGACACCCTCTAAGGGGCATAAGGCTGGGATATCTTCTCGTCCCGTTAGACCGGGTTGGCGTGGGTCGCTACTTGGGACCGAGAATCGCGAATCCGAGCACGATCAGCGCCACTGCGCTTGCGAACCCAAGCGGACCGTACTTCGACAACCTGGCGTTGGTCGATGTGCTGAACTTGTCGATTCCCCAGGCACATGGGCCGAACGCCGCGCCTCCGAACGCTGCCCAGAATGGGAACGCCCCCAGGAGGAGGAACGCGTTCTTGAGGCCATAGACAAACCACAGCGCGGTGAATAGGTTGAAGAAGCTTCCCACCACGTTGGGGACGGACTTTACACTCGAAATGAAGAGGAAGAAATCCCTGGCGATCGGAAGGAAGATTCCCCCTGTCAGATAGGAATAGAACATCAGGTAACCAACGGCCAGCAGCAGCCACAACCAAAGGCGTCGGGCTCGGCGTCCGTGAACGCTGAAGGTCGGCCTCACGCCGTAGAGCCAGTAAGAGACGGGACCTCCAACGAGGAGGCCTCCAATGCCCCCGGCAATCCCGAAGAGCACCGCCTGTCCTGGGGGCACCCGGTCAAGAGCGCCAATACCTTCGAACTCCGTATACAGGTTGAGGATCGTCGTCGCGGCCCCTAGGCCGGCGGCCAAGATGCCGATGGCCAGGCCGAAACGAATACGCGTCCAGTCACGCTGGACGATTTCCTGTTCTGACAGTCTCAGTGCCTGGGCCTGTGTTGCCATTTCTTCTTGGTCCCCTACTCTCTGCGTCGCGTCCGCCGATTGTACGACTCTATCGAACCGACTAGTCGAGATTCTCCGTACAAAATAATAGCACACCCGCACGTTTGCTCACTACGGACACAGACTTGCGGCTGCATCAAACTCCTTGGCGGTGACGCCGGCATTTGAGGTTTGCGAGTCCGCATGGTACGCTCAAACGGAAACCCAGACCGTCACCCAATGGGGAGACCTTCGGACAAAATGACTCCGGGGCATTCAAAATCCAATAACTCGTCAGCGGCCATGCGGCTCTCTATGGCCGCCGAAAACTACCTGCTCTCGATCTATCAGTTGGAGGAGATTGGCCGACGCGTCACACCCTCCCAGCTTGCTGAACAGCTCAAGAGGCTTCCCGAAGGCGAGGGACTGGGAACCTCCCTCCCGTCCGTGACGGGCATGCTCCGTCGTCTGACCCGAGAGGGCCTCATCAAGATGTCCAAGAACAAGGAGATCGACCTGACTAATCTCGGGCGAGAGGCGGCGGAGAGCATGGTGCGCCGCCATCGACTTGCTGAGATCTTCGTCGTTGACATGTTGGACGTAGATCTCTTCAACGCCCACGAGGAAGCGCACCGGTTGGAGCACGCGATATCGCCACTGCTTGAGGAGAAGATCAGACTCAGGTTGGGCAACCCGGAGACCTCGCCGTTCGGCGACCCCATCCCTGGAAGCGGCCACCGGGTCGCGAATGACTCCGTGCCCGTGAGCGAGGCCGAACAGGGCCGGGAATACACCATCGACAGGATCCCTGAAGACGACCAGGCGCTGCTCGAATATCTCGTCCCATACGGCTTCATCCCGGGACAGCAGGTCAGGCTCACCGAGGCAGCGGCCTATCGCGGGGTCATCAAACTGGAATGCAACGGCGAGGAAGTCGTGGTGGGGTACGAAGTAGCTGAGCGTATATGGCTCCGCCGGACTGAGTAGCGCCCCGCGCACCACAAAGCCTTTTCCACTCCAGTCGAGGCAGAATGGCATTGATCTCCGGTACTCGCTCACCCTTACGAGGCATTCTCAACGGCTGGCTGGCGTTCGCGCATCTCATCGGGACCGTGCAAATGGTCGTTCTGCTAACCGTCGTCTACTGGGTTTTCATTCCCCTCGTGTATATCCCCTTCGGGCTCATCTCCGACCCGCTTCGCCTGCGACGTCCGATTGGGAGCCGGTGGCGAGAGCGCGAAGGCTCCGAAGATGTTATGGAATCGATGCGGCGGCAGTGGTGACCGGTCACCTCCATGCGAGTACTCGGCATCTCCTGCTACTTCCACGACGCCTCGGCGTGCCTTCTTGAGGACGGCAAACTCATTGCCGCCGCCGAGGAAGAGCGTTTCACCCGCGTAAAGCACGATCCCAGCTTCCCGACGAACGCCATACGCTTTAGTCTGGATCAAGGGGGGATCGAAGGCCCCGATCTCGACTACGTGGTGTTCTTCGAAAAGCCCTTCGTGAAGTTTGAGCGGCTGTTGTTGACGGCCGTATCCGGATTCCCAAAGACCTACATGCAGTTCGTCCATGGCATGAGATCGTGGCTCTTCGACAAGCTCTGGGTCAGGAGCCGCATCGAGAGCGCCCTGGGAGTCGACCGGGAACGCATCCTGTTCTCCGATCATCATGTTTCCCACGCCGCCAGCGCGTACTTCTGCTCTCCTTTCGACAGAGCCGCCGTGCTGACCTTCGATGGCGTGGGCGAGTGGGCCACCGTCACGATGGGCGTTGGCGACGGTCACTCGCTGTCCGTCAAGCGAGAGCTGCGCTTCCCCCATTCCCTCGGACTTCTCTACAGCGCTTTCACGGCGTTTCTTGGATTCGAGGTCAATGAGGGGGAATACAAGGTCATGGGGATGGCCCCCTACGGCACTCCCCGGTACGCCGACCGCGTCCGGGAAATCGTGGAGCAGCACGACGACGGTTCCATCTGGACCGACCACCGCTACTTCTCGTTTCACCACAGCACCCACCGCTCCTTCACGTCGAGATTCGAGAAACTCTTCGGGAGGCCCCGCGATCCCAGCGTCCCGTTTTTCACCGACGAGACCGGATGGCCCCCATACTACGGAGAACGGCCAGCTAATAGTCAGGAATTGCTGGACTACAATCGGCACTACGCCGACATCGCCGCGAGCATCCAGCACGTGACCGAAGAACTCGTGCTGAAGCTGGCGAACGAGGCGCACCGGGAGACCGGCCTGACAAAGCTCTGCATGGCGGGAGGGGTCGCCCTCAACGCGGTGGCCAACGGTCGCGTCCTCGCTGAAACGCCGTTCGAGGAGGTCTACATCCAGCCCGCAGCCGGAGATGGAGGTGGTTCTCTAGGCGCCGCCCTCTACGCCTGGCACTGCGCTCTCGGCAACGAGGAGCGGTCGGTCATGGACCACGCCTACTGGGGCCAGGAATACGACCACGATGATATACAGACGGCCCTCGAAGGGTCAGGCCGCACATGGACGCGGTTCGAAGACGAGTCGAAACTCATAGACGCGACAGTCGACCTGATTGGGGACGGGAATGTCGTCGGCTGGTTCCAGGGGCGTTTCGAGTGGGGCCCGCGCGCGTTGGGCAACCGGAGCATCCTGGCCGACCCGCGACGGGCCGAGATGAAGGACATCGTCAACAGCAAGGTCAAGTTTCGCGAGCCGTTCCGTCCGTTCGCACCCTCGGTGTTGGTAGATGCAGCAACTGACTATTTCGACTTGCCGAACGGCGCGGGCGGCATGCCGGAGCGCTTCATGCTGGTCGTCGCGCCAATAGAGAACTCCAAGCGCGAAGCCATTCCCGCCGTCGATCACATGGGCACGGCGAGGCCGCAGACCGTATACAAGGAGACCAACCCTCGCTACCATGAGTTGATCAGGAGGTTCGGGGAGGCCACCGGGGAGCCGGTCTTGTTGAACACATCCTTCAACGTTCGCGGCGACCCCATCGTTGCGTCCCCGGAGGACGCGCTCGTCACCTTTGAAAAGAGCGGCCTCGACGCGCTCGTCATCGGCGACTTTTTGGTCACAAGGCAAGAAACGTACGCGGATACTGAATGAAGTTCGTCAGGGAAACTTTCGCAAAGCTGGGAATCGCGGGGGAGCTCATCGTCTTCCTCTGGAAGCGAAAGCTCTGGTGGCTGATCCCGATGGTCGCTGTGCTGCTGGCATTTGGCATCGTCATCGTCGTCGGGGGATCGACGGGCGCAGGTCCGTTCGTGTATACGCTGTTCTAGGGAATTGGTGCAACTGGGTTAAGGTTCTGCATTGACATCACCCATGCTTCCACTTCCGAGGAAAGAACGACTTCAGCTTACTCATCATCCCTAATCATGTCGAGGAGGTTAAGACCTGATGGCATCACCACACCACCCTCCGGAGTGCTACCGGTTTCGAATATTGAGTGCCAGAATTCGTTATTCCGCTTCGTGCCAAAGGCTGATAAAGATAGGTCCTTGTTTACCCACAAAGGGAGATGTCTAAGTGCATCAATGAAATTCTCCACATTCTTCCAACAGGCGTTGGGTATTTCCTGCTGAAAGAGCTTGCTCTCGTCAATGGGTTTGCCCGTAGTGACGAAGTATTGATATACAATCTGTCTCACCAGACGTACCCAACTGTGAAGTATCTCCTGCTTCGACATCCGGAAGGCGCGGAGGTGAGGTTCCGAAATATCCTTTCCCTTTTGGACATCACTTTCGATATACCGCGTCCCCCTAACTGGGTCGAATTGATCGACATAGATTTTCTCGGCAACAATGTTCATCAACCTAACTGTTTGTTCTATCTCCAGTTGACGCGGGTTAGTGCCTTCTTGGAACCTGTAGTTGAAAGGCGTGGTCAGTACTTGGCCGAAGATGAAAAATTGATAGAATGTATTTTCTACAGCGTTATAGCTCAGTGGTTTCCCCGTGCTTCGGCCACCATACTCGATATATTCCCTTAGCTTGTTATCAGGGCGGGTGGTTATTCCATCCCGTACGCGGTCGAGAACGTACCTCCGCATCTGAAGACTCTCGCCTCTAAAGTGGTTTACCAAGTCTTGCTCCGAAAAGTTCTCATCATCGTCGTCTAGCCCAAGATCCGCGCGATACCTGTCAATTCTGTTGCTTAGTATGGAACTACCCAAACTGCGTTGAACTGATTTGTCAAAGGCAACCTGGCGTAGGGTAGTTCCAGCATTCGTGTTTGCCGTTAGGAGGACATCAGTATCTGGATCGATGAAGATTCTCACTGGTAAATTGCGGGCACCTAGCAATACTTGGGCAGCTGCTTTATGTTGGCCATCAAATATCTTGACTTCCACTTGATTCCCTTTTGACGTGTCGATCCACCCTAGCGAGATATGGAGCTGTGGGAGCTTTCTATGAAACTCCACAACCAATTTCCTTAGATTGCTTCCTATTGTCCTTGGATTTATGTGGTCATCGTGGTGTAGATACTCAATCGGCAGGTTCACAAAGAAAGAACGAAATTCCGATATTTCATCCATGTACACCGGGAAACTCTTAACTTCATTGGAACCCATATCCGTCAACGATGTCTTTAGAGTCGATCCGCTTACTGTCACTGGAAGCTTGTATCGGCTACCCCCATGCTGCAGCAAGACATCACCGAGATTCGGAGATCGGTTCTCCTCTGTCAATTGCTGAGCGAGCTTGCCAAATGAGGCTAGCACTCTGGCCACTCGAAGGTCACTGGCCTGTTTCGACCGATTGCATGAATCATGTGTAAGGGCAAAGTTCTCCGGTCCATCCTTACCACCGATACTAATTGGCTCTATGTGGTCGATATCAAATCTTCCAGCATGCAGAACCAAATCAACGTCTTCACCACAAATGAAACAATTCCCGCTCTGGGATTCGTACAAGCTGTTTACCAATGACTCCCGCTCTTGATTGGTCAGACGGCTCAAGTAAAGCGATGGCATGTCGTCCTTTTCCTTTTGCTCTTCTGGTGAGCTTAGCTCGTTATGGTCTGGTGTGAAACCGGGGCGTTCTAGTACTCGGAGTTTCTAAGCAACTCTCTGCCCTTGGAATGACGGGTCTGAGGACGGTTTCCGTAAGAAGCTCTGGTTGAAACGCAGATTATACGGCACGAAGACGACCGCCGCGAACCATGTTATGCGGTCAGGGCCTACTGACCGCGGAGGTACTTTACGAGAGCCCAGCGGTCCTCTTCGGACAGAAGGTACTTGAAAGCGGGCATGGGAGAATTCGAAGGCTGCCCGGCTTCAATGAGCGCGTAGCCCTGGCGGCCGCCCTCGCCTATGAAGGCGAAGATCTCCCCGTCGGTCGAGTTCTGGGTCGCGTCGCTGTTGAGGTTGGCCGGCACCACGCCGCGGGTCATGTACGGGACTACCGGTCCATCACCTGCGAGACTTGCCCCGTGACACACCTGGCAGTTCACCCGGTACACTTCGGCAGCGTGCGACCTGTTGTACCCCTGCGTGAGACCCTCGGGCATCGTGGCTGCCCTGTATTCCTCGATTGACGCGTACTGGATTTCACGCCCTGTCACTGGCACGGAGTCGAGCGGCGGAAGCAGTCGCGGCACGTCCTGAGAGTCGAACTTGGGCTGATAGTGCATCTCGGAGAAGACCATCACCTTGTGCGACCCCGTTTCCGGGACCACCGGCAGCTTGAACCTGGCGACACCGTACACCTCAGTATCACCGGTCGTGGCGTTATAGCACGCCACCGCCATCAGCGACATGACTACCGCTATGGCGACTACTGCAATATGGCGTGGGTTTCGAGGCATCTATCCTAGCTCTATCGTGTGTAATCGTATTTCGATTGGTTAGAAGTCGGTCTGTTCCCAGCCGCGCTTGATCTCTTCGGCGCCAGCCTTCTTCAGGGTCTCTTCGGCGTGTTCCATCTTGGACTCGTCCGCCGTGATCGTTATGCCGATGTATCCCTCGGTGATTCGTGTGTCGTAGGCGCCCATGAACAGGCGCGGAAGCCTTGACTCGAAGATGATGCCCACGACCGTGAAGAGGATAGCGCCGAGCATCGTTCCTTCGTACATGATGATCGCCATCGGCGGGATCGACAGAAGCGGCTTGCCGCCGGACACCAGCGGGAAAGCCAGCTGAGTACCGACGGTCAGGAGCAGGCCGACCGTGAAACCGCAGGCCGCGCCGATCAGGGGGAACCGGTAGAGCTTGTGCACCGGCTCCTCCTCGCCGAACGTGCCCTCGGGATAGGGCGTGCCCGTGAGAATCTCGTATTCGCCCTGGCCGTAACCGGAACCCGCGACCGCGTCGAGCGCGTTCGCCGCCGTATCTTCGTCCGTGTATAGACCTATGACGCTTCGCAGTGCCACAGCATCACCTCGCATTACTCTCTAATCGACGCGGGAACAATCCGCCTGCCGATTCGTATCTCGTCGCGTCCCACCATGCCCTCCTTGACGTCGAAGAGCGGGATGAGCGGGAACAATTTCGTAAAGACCAACATGCCCAGGACGACCCAGGCGAACGTCATTATCACCATCAGGATTTCCACCAGGCTCGGATGGTAGCTGCCCCAGTCGAAGATGAACTCGCCCCGGCGCATCGTGCCCGGCACGATGATGAGGAAACGCTCGAGCCACATCCCGATGTTGACCAGGATCGTCGTGACGAACATCCAGAAGTAGCTTCTTCGAATGCTCTTGAACAGCCACATGGGCACCGGAATGAAGTAGGCCGTTACCAGGAACACTATGAACAGCGCGCTCCACGGCCACTGGAACACCTGGAGATCACGCATCGCCAGCTCTGCGTCCTCCAGCGTGTACAGCGCGTACACCCACTCCAGGAAGAAGAAGAAGAACCACGTAGTTGCCACAATGATGAGCAGCCGCCCGATGGCGTCAAGATGATCGGGCTTGAGGTACTTGTCCCATCCCCAGACCCAGACCATGATGACCATCAGGGTCGCCACGGCCGAGACGCCGGAGTGAATCGCGCCGATGATGAAGTACGGTGCGAAGATGGTCGAGTGCCACGCTTCCGGCCCAATCTGCACGGCGAAGTCCCAGGACACAATGCTGTGGACCGAGACGAAAACCGGCAGCACCAGGGCCGACAGCAGGATCCCCGCTATCGCCTGGAGCTTCCATTGGCGCGGTGTCCCCCTCCAGCCCATCGCCATCACCGCGTAGAACTTGCGCGTGAACCCCGTCGCCCGGTCTCGCACGACAGCGAGGTCGGGGATCAGCGCGATGAAGACGAACAGCGAGCTCGCCGTCAGGTATGTCATAACGGCGCTTGGGTCCCAGATGAACGGGGAGCGGATGTTGATCCACACTCCGCGCGCGAAGTCGTAGGGGAATACCCAGAGGTCGGCGCGCCACGGCCGACCGACGTGCACAAGCGGCGCCGCCATGAGGGCGGACATGAGCGAGAAGACCGTCAGCACCTCGGCAGCACGTGTGACGGGACGCCGCCACTCGGCTTGCGTCAGGCGCAGGATTGCCGAGATCATGATCCCCGCGTGGCTGATGCCGATGAAGAAGACGAAGTTCACCATGTACACGCCCCAGAACACGGGACGGTTGAGGCCGGTCACGCCAACTCCCTGGTTGAGCATGTAGCCGAACGCGCCCATCCCTGTGAGGAATATCACCGTGGTGACGATAACGGCCGGCCACCACCACCTCGGTGTATGGAGCACCGAACTGAGGAGGTCCTCGTTGATCTGTCGTTGTGTTAGCTGTACGTGTTCTTGCATGGCTATGCGTTCGGCAGTACTACTCCGGCTTGCCGAGTACCTGCACCTCGGTCCGATGGAACGGCTTGTGGATGCGGTACAGCAATACTTCCTTTTGCTCCCAGATATTGATCGGCGGGATGATGCGCGTTCCCAACATGTAAATGAGTATGCAGGCTGATATGCCTCCCACCCAGATGAGCACGTCGGCCACGTCCGGCAGGACGGCGTCAGGTATCTCCACCATCAGGTGCTTGTTAGCTGAATCCGAGACTGAGAATGCCGCGACGTACACGCGAACCCTGTCTAGGAGCGTCGCGACCAAGACACCGCATGCGATGACGACCGGACCCCACACGCTCTTGCGCAGCGGGTTCCAGATCATCGCCCACAGGGGAACGAGGAAAGCGAATGTGAAGATGATGAAGAATATCGGCAGATATGGTCCGACGAACAGCAGGTCGAGCACTGCCTCCTCGGCAGGCTTCGCACCGAACCAGAAGATGATGAAGCTCGAGAACCAGAACCAGAACCACAGGAGAGAAAGGGCAAACAGGAGCTTGCCCAGTCCCCAGAACTGGTCGAGGTTGATGTAGTCCTTGTAGCCGCCGAAGCGGTACATGACGAACATCGTTACCAGCGTGATCGCCACTCCCGCCTGCAGCGAGTTGTGGGCGTGCGTCGCCGGATAGAGCGCATCGATCCAGCCGGGCACGAGAGATATCCCGAAGTCCATGCTGAATGCGAAGTGCGCCGTAACAAGCATCATGAAGTAGAAAGCCCCAAGGATGCCCAGCCGGTGCTTTTGCCAGTTCCACTGACCGGACGTGCCGACCCAGCCTCTCGCCAGGCGGCCGAACCAGACCTTCTTCTTTCCCGTTGAACGGTCACGCAGCATAGCGAAGTCCGGCATCGCCGAGACCCAGAGGAGCCACAGGCCATTCACGGTCAGCGCCAGGAGCACGAGCGTCGTCGTGATCTCCGGCATGTGGGCGGGCATGTTCACCTCGCCGTAGAACCACAGCGTCCGCCTGCCGTCTTCCATGCTGGGCAGGGCCCATGCCACAGGGATGTATATGATGAAGCTCACGATGCCGACGAGACTGAACAGTTCCGCGACGCGCGAGATTGAACGCCGCCAGTGCGCGTTGGCGATCCTCGGAGCGATGGCCACCATGGGAGCGCCCTGTGCCGCCGTCAGGATGAACGCAAACAGGGCAGCGTGATAGCCCCAGACTGGAGTATTGCCGAAACCGTCGGTCAGACGAATGGCGAATCCAACGACACCCAGCACCGACAGGAAGGCGAAAATTATCGCCGCTATGCGGAACGTGGAGCCACGCAGTCGGCCCTTGTCGAGCAGGTCGTCCTCGACGGCTTTCGGCGTCGTCAGCGCGCCGTGACCGTTATGTGATGCACCGTTATGCATGCGAGCCGTTGTCGTCCTTGGCGGACTCGTCCACCTTCTTCAGATAGATCACGTTGGGTGATGTGCCGTACTGAGGCATCAGGTGATAGCCGCGACCTTCATCGTCGTCCATCTCTTCCCTTGCCAACTTCGAGACCTTGCTGTTCGGGTCGTTCATATCGCCGAAGTACAGGGTATCCGTCGGGCAGGCGTTCACGCAGGCCGGGTTCAGCTCGCGGGAATCGTCCGACAATTCCTCCCCATCCCGATCGGCCTCACGTCTCGTCCGCCGAATGCGCTGGATGCAGAAGGTGCACTTCTCCATGATCCCGCGACTGCGGACCGTCACGTCAGGATTGAGCTGGTTCGTGAGAGTCTCCGGCCACTCCGGCTCCCAGAAGTTGAAGTACCGGACATGGTACGGACAGTTGTTGGCGCAGAACCGCGTGCCGATGCAGCGGTTATACACCTGGACGTTCATGCCTTCGTTGTTGTGATACGTGGCGAACACGGGACAGACCGGCTCGCAGGGGGCGTCATCGCAGTGCTGGCACAGGATCGGTATGAACCGCGCCTTAACGTCTGGGAACTCGCCCTCCCAGTACCGCTCGACGCGAATCCACTCGATCGCGCGACGCTGGTTGAAAATATCCTCGGTATTGATGGGAATGTTGTTCTCGGACTGGCATGCGACAACGCATCCCTGACAGCCGATGCACTTATCGACGTCTATCACCATGCCCCATTTCGGGTTTGCACTCACCATGTTTCTAAGGCTCCGTTTCCCCTTACCCCGATGTCAGCGGGATGATTCTGCGATGTCCGTCTTCGGCGAGGTCCGGCGCGGTGTTCTCGAACTTCGGCAGGCGGATCCACTCGCCCGTCCTTCGCACGTCCACACGCGTCGCCGCCCAGGCCAACGCTCCGGTCTCCGACTCCGTGACCGGCGAGAGTATCGACAGCACGTTCGCGCCCCGGTCCTTGGAGTACCGTCCGCCTCCCTTGTGGCCCTGTCCGACTGGGATCGCCACCACGTCGGGCGAAATTCCCGGATGCGGATAGGCGAGGGCCTCGATGGAACCATGCTCCGAGGACACCTTCACGACGTCCCCCTCGCTGATTCCCATCTCCTCAGCCTTCTTCAAATTGATTTCGACCCAGGTCTGCCATGTTGCCGTCGTGATCGGGTCCGGCGTGGCCTGCAGCCACGGAAGGTCAGCCCCTCTGCCATCCGTCAACCCGGTCGTCTCGAACGGAATGAGGTGGAAGTTCCCTCCTCCGCGCGTTGACGGCGCTTGAGCGGCGGTCGGGAACGAATAGGTCGGACTGGGGTCTCCCCCGTCGTAGGTCTCATTGATGTCCCACCAGCCGCCTCGCTGAAGGACGGTATTCCAGAACAGCTTGGTATTTGCCGCCTGGACCGAGCCCCTTCCCATGTCATGCAGCCTGGAGGCGTCGTTCTCGATCAGTTCCTTGAAGTTTTCGGCGTCGAGACCGAGGTCCTTCTCGAGCACCTGCGCCAACGCCATCAGCACATCACCAAGGTTCTTGGTCCCAAGATGGGGACCCCTCGGCTCGAAGAACGGACGGACGACCGGCTGCTGGAATCCTATTGTCTGGTAACCGGGTCCGGGATCGGGAATGTCCGTCCCCCAGTCCTCGAGGTAGTGGTTCTCCGGCAGGATGATGTCGGCCATCATCGTCGTGTCGTCAAAGCGGTTTGAGAAGCTGACGATGAGCGGCACATTGAAGCTGGCCTGCAGTATTGCGATATTCTCCGGGAGGCCATAGAAGGGATCGGCGTTGCGTACCAGCAGGGCCTTGACCTGTCCTCCCGACATCCGGCCTGCGAGGTTGTGGAAGTCCGAAAAAGAGGTTGCGTCCGGCGCCGTAGGAAGGTCGGCAATGGGTGGAGCCGGATTGAAGATGACTCCTCCCTCTTTGCCCACGCTTCCTGATAGATAATTGAGAGCGTAGATGGCGTTCAAATTGAACAGGCCGTTTGAGTGCGCTCCAGCCGAGCCGCCTCCGATGGCGAGCCCCGGCGGGTGCTCCAGGAAATCGCGCGCTATCCTGACGATCTTCTCCGGCGCGACACCGGCCCTGCTACCGACCGCCTCTGGAGTGAACTGCTGCAGACTGTTGGAACCGTCTCCGGTGAGCGCCCGAAGGCCGGCCGAATTCGGTAGGCCGGCGGTTATCATGACGTTCGCTATGGCCAGCGCCACCTCGCCCTCGTACCCTGGCTTGACGTAGACCCACTCATCGGCATTTGCCGCGGTCATCGAGAACCGAGAGTCGAAGTGCACGAGCTTCCCGCGCTTCCTGTTCTCGCCCTGCCTGAAGTGGCCGTAGCCTCTTGCGTACCGGACGGAGGAACCCCACGTGTTCAGGAAGTCCGCCCCGAACGACAGGATGTAGGCCGCATTATCGATGTCAAAGTCAGGCATCGCTTCCTGGTCGAAGACCTGCTTCATGGAGGTCTTCAACACCGTGCGTTCCAGCGGCTCGTAGCTCATGTGCTGAGCGCCGAGCGACTCGGCGAACCTGTTGACAACAAGCCCCATGTGGGCGCCGACTGGATCGGTGATCATGACGGTCTCTTCGCCGCCAGCTGCCGCCAACCGCTCGGCGACACGCGAGACGGCGTCCGTCCAGCTCAGCTGCTCCCACTTGTCCTCGCCTCGCTGTCCCGTGCGAATCAACGGGGAACCGATACGGTCGGGGTGGTACAGACCCTGCAGTCCGGCCTCGGCGACGGCGTTGTGCTTGCCGCGGTTTACCGGATAGTCGACATTGCCCTCGATCTTCTTCGCGCGACCCTCCATCACCCTCACGACGATGCCGAATGGTGCGCGATTCTGACGGTCGATGGTCGCATACCAGTTGTCGAGACCGGTGACCATGTCCTCCGGCATCTCGATCGGCGACTGGACGAGCAGCTCTTTTTCAGGGATGCCGCAAGCTGCCGCCGCCACCGCGGTGGCGGAACCGCCCATCAGCGTCAAAAATTGTCTTCGAGTTAGGGACATTCCCTATGTTCTACTCCCCTCGTGATACGTGGAGGGGCATCTCCTTTAGTAATGGCACGTTGTGCAATCAGTCGGCGCCTCGTTGTCGCGGTGGCAGTCCACGCAATCGCCCATCTTCAGTGAGCGCACCTGCCGGACTTTCACCATGCTTCCCACGTCACCGTGACAAAGCTGACACGTCCCCGAGGCGCCTCCGTACTGTTCCGAGAAGTGCCGGATGTGCGGCTCGTGGACGAAGTTTACGTGATCGGGCACGCGATGCACGCGGACCCAGTCGACGGGAATCCCACTCGTGTGGAAGTTCCGCAGTTTCTCGACCTCCGGCTTTTCGTCGCCGACCGTCAGGTGACAACTCATACAGAGGCCTACAGCCGGGATCGACGCGGCAGCGCCTTCCGTTACGTTTCGGTGACAGAATGTGCAGTCTAGACCCAGGTCTTCGACGTGCGTCGGATGGGGGAACGCTATCGGCTGATCAGGTCCATCGTTTACGCCGAATGCATCCAGGGGAAGTCCGAGCCATGCCGTGATAACGAACGTAGCTGCGACGAGGACAATGACGAGACCGACGACACCGCCGATGCCAAGCGCGCCGAATAGGACGAGCCGACGCCCCGTCGGCTTTTTTGGTGCTTGAAAATCGCCTGGCAGCAAGTGCGTCTACCCTATTAGTGCACGGACGGAGGGTTGCCGCCGTGACCGAGAAGGTCGATCGAGCCGCCCTTTATCCAGTACGTATCGAATATGTCGCCCAGTACGCTCGACTCGCCGATGGCAGCTCCAATGAAGTAAGCATAGAGCGCGATTCCGGCGAACATCACGACGTACAGGGGAAGGCGCAAACGCTGCGCAGCTTGAGGCAAATGATGAGAGGCAACAAGAGAGGGAATGCCGATATGAGCGACAAGGTACAGGGTACCGATGCAGATGATAAGGAGAAGCATGAACCAGAGATTCGTCAGCATGTTGGCAATGCCGGTCCATTCGGCATTGGAAAGTGTCGCTGGATCCATCTCCACCTTTCTCCGTAAGCCGCTGCGCAAGCGCTGGGAAGCCTTTGAAATCGGCACGCTGAAAATTATCACATCACTATGACAGTGTCAAGGATACTGCAAGGTCTCCACACGTTCAAATGGTGCCTCTGAGTGACCTGCGCGAGTCTATGGTAAAGCGAGTCTCTGAGCGCTCGGCAACTCCTCTCACTCACCTTGCTTCGGGCGTGGTAGAATACCTCCGCCAACGAAACTAGGGAGACACATAATGATCGAACAGCGACCCCTTGGAAACTCAGGAATGACCGTCAGTGCCATCGGACTCGGATGCGTAACGTTCGGGCGAGAAATCGACCCCGATACGGCCTTCGAAATTATGGACCACGCCCTTGAGAACGGCATCGACTTCTTCGACACCGCAGAGGGGTACTCCTCTGGGGAAGTGCCTTCCGAAACGGTCATCGGCAACTGGATGCGGTCGCGCGGCGTCCGCGATGAGGTCAAGATCTGCACGAAGGTCAGCTCAGGCGGCACCGCCGAGAACGTACAGCGTGCCCTTGCCCTGAGCCTCGAAAGGCTCCAGGTCGACAAAGTCGAGATGTACAAGGCACACTCCGCCTTCAGTGACGCGCCGATGGAGGAGTACCTGGGCGCCATGAACGAGGGCGTAGACGCCGGGCAGATCGACGTGATCGGCTGCAGCAACTTCCGTGCCGGACCGCTTCAGGAGGCCCTCGATGTCAGCGACAAGAATGGCTGGGCGCGCTTCCAGATCACCCAGCCTCCCTATAGCCTCGCCCGATCGGACAATCCCGGCCACCTTGACCGTCTCGAGGCGGAGAATGAATTCTTCCCCCTCTGTGTGAAGGAAGGCGTGGGCATCACTCCTTACAGTCCGCTCGCCGCGGGTTTCCTCGCCGGCAAGTACACGCCGGACAGGTCGAAGTTCCCGAAGGGTACCCGATTTGACGTGATGCCAGGTCATGCCGACATCTACTTCGAGGACCGCAACTTCAAGCTCGTAGAGAAGCTGCGCGCCAAGTCAGAGGAGATGGGCCTGCCGATGGTGAAGCTGGCCATGGCATGGGTCATGGCAAACAAGAGCCTCACTTCGGTCTTGGTTGGCGCTCGGAGACCGGCTCATGTCGACAATGCCATTGAGGCGATGGACACGGAATTGTCTTCGGACCTTCAAGCCGAGATGGCTGCCTGGGCCTAGTACCTCCCCCGACTCCACACCCTACAATTCAGAAAAAATCTTGACCCTCAAATGGGATTAAGTGTCAATGTTCGCCTTGCTATACTTCCTGTAGGTAGTGCGGAGGATGGAAGTCAAACGGCGAATATCAGGGTAGCTTGCTCCCTGCTACGCGAATCGTCTTGAGAGAGAGTCTCATGTGATTGAGGAACCAAGCCGTTTGTCGTGTGGAAGGAGTGTGGACAGTGGGCATCGAAAGTAATGGTCAGCCCGATATTCCTGAAGAAGAGGATTGCGAGCCGGGCATATGGAAGAAATTCGAGGGCCACATCCAGGGAAAGACCCTGGCCGGCCTCTTCGAGCTAGTACCCCTAATCGTCACCGTCGTTGTCCTGGTGGTGATCATAGGGTATGCCGATAGCGCCGTTCGCGGACTGCCTTTCGTAGAAGACGAGCCATGGGACTTCTGGGGAGTCGGCATGATCGTCGCCGTCATCCTGTTCTATGTGATCGGACTCGTCATCGCCACGCGTGCGGGCAGGGTCATCATGGACTCCAAGGATGCGCTTCTCAACCACATTCCCGTGGTGAAGACGATCCTGGGGGTCACCAAGCAGGCGATGGCATCCCTCACGTCGCAGTATCAATTCACCCGCGTCGTCTTCGTTGAGTGGCCACGCGAAGGCATGGTCGCCATGGGATTCGTGACGGGACGTGCCTTCTCACACAAATCGGACGATACGATCGTAGTCGTCTATATACCAACCGTTCCCAATCCCACGTCCGGGAACATGGCCCTCGTCCCCGAAGACGACATCATCGAGACAGACATTACCGTCGAGGACGCGATGAAGCTGATATTCTCCGGCGGCATCGTATTGCCTGAGTCGATCTCGTTGGCCAGGGTGCCCGTCGATCGGGAGGAGTTCGGTCTCATTGGACGTTTCGAAACTACCCAGAACTAGGCTTAGGGCTCCTGTAACAGGGCAACCGCTTGTCTGCCGACGCACACCGGCACCGGGGCAGTATCGTAAGAGCGATAAATCGTGCCTGTCGACGCCGGATTGCATTCCCTGCTAGTCGCAGGTGAAAGGCAATCCCTGGGTTTCTGGAGAAACCCCGAATAGAGAGCGCCCTCTAACTCACCGCCTCGTCACCATCCATACTGGCTTCCAAGGCCTGGGTGGGCTCCAGTGGCAGCCTGACGGTCATTTCAGTCCAGTGTCCCGGCTCGGAATTAACCTCGATTGAGCCGCCATGCTGCCGAACAATGTCGTTGGAGATGGCCAGGCCGAGACCCGTTCCCCTGTCCGTGGGCTTGGTCGTAAAGAAGGGGTTGAATATCCTGTCGGCGACGTCCGGGGGAATGCCGCCTCCATTGTCCCTTATGCGTACCTCGATATACTCGTCACTGCGGCTGGAAAATAGCGACAGCGTTGGCATGTAGGACTTATTGCCTGACTCGTGCTCCGCGAGTCGCTTCTGGTCCGTCGCATCGCATGCGTTGCCGACGATATTCAAGAATACGCGACCGATATCCTGCGGCTTGACCACGATCTCGCCAACATCAGGGGCCAGTTCCTGCACGATGTGGAGTTGGAAGTCCGGATCTGTCGCCCGGGCGCTGTGGTAAGCAAGCCGGGTGTGCTCATCGAGCAGCGAGTTGATATCGGTTGACCTCTCCTCACCGGTCTCCCGACCCATCATCAGCATGTCCTGAACAATGCGATTTGCCCTTTCGCCGTGCGATATGATCCGCACGAGGTTGCCGTTCAGGTCGTCTGAGATCTCCTTTATGTAGGCCTGGTCTTCGTCGCTGATCTTTTCCGCGTTCTCGTCCAAGACCTCCTTGAGTTCATCGAGCAACTCGTTGGACGACTCGGAGAAGTTCTTTACGAAGTTGAGCGGGTTCTTGATCTCATGGGCGACACCGGCAGTCAGCTCACCTAGCGCAGCCAGCTTCTCCCGCATCACGATCTGTTCCTGTGCCCTGCGGAGGTCTGTGAGCACGCTCTCCAACTGGTCGTTCTTGCCCTGAAGTTCTTCCGCCAGCTGTTCCACCAGGTTCAGGCGCTGGACCTCGAGGGCGTGGCGACGGAATACCTCGAGGGCGTCCGCCATGTCCGCCACCTCGTCTCGGCCGCCGAGATCGACCTGCGATTCAAGATCGCCCCCCGCCATCTTCAACATCCAGTTGGACAGGAGCTGGATTCGGCGGACGATCACGCGCCCGACGAAGAGCCAGGAAATCAGTACCGCTCCGGCCACGCCGACCGCGCTAATGGCGAGAAGCAGTGTACGGCCGGTGAGTATCGCCTGTGTGGACTCACGAGCAGCGTTGTCGGCGCTGGTCCGCGCGGTGCTCACAAGAGAGTTCACATCACTCACCATGTCGATGGCGATACCGCTGTTGAGCTCCAAGAGGTCTTGCTGGCGCTTGATGACCTGAAGCCTGCGCTCCAATATGTCGAACCCGTTATCCTCGCCAACTCCCGTTCCCAATTCCAGCAGACGGTTGGATAGTGGCTCGATTCCGTCTCTTAGAGGCGTTTCTCCGAGGGCTGAGAGGTTGCGCCGTATGCTTCCGGCAGCAGACTCGAAGCGTTCTCGCAATGGTTCCAACAGGGGTGCGGACGAGATGGCAAACGCACTCTCCAGGAGCTGTATTGCTGTGGTCGTGTCTGCCTGAAGTCCGGCCAGGTGGCGATATCGAGCGAGCTGGTCTTCGGAGAAATGCTCCTCGCGGGCTGCCGGCGGGGCGTCAAGGCTCTCATACCCCGTCATCGTGTAGAAGAGTTGGTCGTCGACCACGGGGATCATGATCTCGTCGATCTGTTCCTGCAGTCTAACGAGTTCCCTTCCGAGGGCATCCCGCTGAACGTTAACCTCATAGAGCCGTGTCATGTCCTCCCGGATGGCGTTGATGTTTTCGATCAACATGTTCACATGGTCACGGATACGCCCTGATCGTCCAACGTCTTCATTCACCTGCCCGGCGGCATCTACTCCCAACACGTCCTGCAGCAAGGGCACATCAATCGTCGAAGAGGCTCCCCCGGTCGAGACTCCTCCCAGAAGGGTTGCCAGGTTGTTTTCGAGGTCCTTGCGCGCCTCGTCCACGCTTGTCGACACCTGGGCCAGGTCTCCTGGGGAAGTGGCGGCCATCAAGCGGGGAGCGGCGTCCACCAAGGTACCGCTGTGTTGGGCCACACCGAAGGCTGCCACGACTTCGGGAATACTATCTTCGTTCACCTGTCGCTGGGCTTCGCCGACGCTGTTGAAGGAAAACCAGCCGACCAGGCTCGCTGCCACGGTTAGTATCACGGCTCCACCGATCCCAAGGTAGAGCTGCGTCGCTATGCGGAAACGACTCTCGTATAGAGTTCTCAGTCGTTCGGTCACTGCACCACGTCCTTCAACGTTTGAACGGCACGGTACTTCCCGTCGCTTCCTATGGTGGTTAGGAAGACGCTGTCCGAACCCTGATTATCTTGGGTATCGTAGCGGAGTTTGAATCCGTCGATGTCAATTACATCGGCACTGCGCAAGCTATCTACAAAGCAGGCCCTGTCAACATCTCGACCACATCCTTCGAGTCCCGCGATTGCGAGGCGTCCTGCGAGATAGCCCTCCAGCGAAACGAAACCGGGAGAAGCCTCGGGTTCATAGGCGGACAGGGCATTGATGTAGGAAGCCACGACGGGCAGCGAATCGTCCGTGGGAAAGGGTACAACCTGGGTAACGTAGACCCCTTCGCCAACGGGACCCAGTTCTCTTGCCAACGCGTTGCTTCCGACGAAGGACACAGTCATGAATATGGGATCGAGGCCCGTATGGCGCGCCCAGGAAATCAGTGCCGCCACCGGCTCGTAGGCCCCGATCATGATCACGGCCTGGGGATTCCCGTTCTTGAGGTCAAGAAGAGCAGTCTTGACGGCAGTCGTATTGCGAGGATACAGCCCGATGGAGACCGGCCTCATACCCCGACGGGTGAGCGCGAGGTCTACCCCCCTCCAGCCCGCGCGTCCGAAGGAGTCGTCCTGGTACAGCACTGCGATGCGGTCTATTCCCAGATCCGTCGTCAGGCGGGCGACCATCTCCTCGGTCTCCTGATAGTAGGAAGCGCGGAGGTTGATGATATTGTCTCTATCCAGTCCGGTGCGCAGAAACTCGGCGCCCGTAAATGGGGCAATGAACGGGATCCCGGCATCCGCGGCGACCGGAGTTGCCGATCTTGACGTGGGCGTGCCCACCTCACCTATCAGGGCAAAGACCTTCTCGTCTTCGATGAGTCGAATGGTGTTGGTGACAGCAGCCTCGGGTTCGTACGCGTCATCGAGCGAAGACAGTTCCAGGAGCCGCCCATGCACGCCTCCATTCTGGTTAACCTCGTGGAAGGCTGCCTCGATACCGAGGCGCATGTTTCTGCCCAGTTCCTGGGCCGGTCCGCTGAATGCGGCGGACTGCCCGAAAGTGACGCTGTCGGCGGTGAAGCCGGTATGCCCGGGGGCCGATGTTCCACCAGAGACAACGGTAGCTTCAGGCTGGCTGTCGCTCGGTGTGGACGTGGATTCCGTACTACCGAAGATGGAGCAACCGAACGTTCCCACGGTGATGGCGAGGGTTACAGCAACCGCGACCCTCAGTTTCGCAGACCTAGCCCATTGCCATCCGAACATTGGACTCATTCAACTCTGTTCAGGGTTAGCGCCAAACAGTTCTTGCCATTCTCATGCCGGTACGTCATCTCATCCATCATTTCACGAACGAAGTGGATGCCGAGACCGCCAACTGGCCTGTCTTCGAGCGCGGACGTGAGGTCGGGCGGGGGGGCATCGTGAAGAGGATCGAACGGTCGTCCGTCATCCTCTATGGTTATCGTGAGCTTTTCGGGGGAGGAATCTACGACGATCTCAATCTCAGGGATATCGTCGACTCGCCCGTGATTGGCAATATTTATCCCCAACTCCTCGATAGCTAGCTTCACCTTGAATGTCAGGGCAGGCTCCCAGTCTTCCTGTTCACCAAAGTACTCCACGGCCTCGAGGATAATCTCGATTTCGTCTATGGTGGCTTGCCTATTTAGGACCAGTTTTTCGCTCACGTAAAATCCTCAGTCGCGGCGGAGTACCAGACAGGTGATGTCATCGGACTGCGGCGTGTCTCCCACAAAGTCCTTCACCGCGTCGAACATTGTCTGTGCGGCCTGCTCGGAGTTTTCAGGAGGATGCGCTGCGAAGACCTCGTGCATTCGAGCTACGCCAAACTGTTCACCTTCGCCATTCATCGCCTCGGTGACGCCGTCCGTATAGAGCACGACGGTGTCGCCGGGTTCGAGCTGGATCGATTGGCTCGGGAACTCGAAGTCCGACGCGACACCGAGCGCAACCCCGCCGGTGAGCGGGAGCAGTTCCGATGTTCCGTCGGAACGTACAAGCAGAGGCGCGTCGTGTCCACCGTTCGAGTACGTGAGTTTGCCGGTCCCCGGATCATAGATCGAGTAGAGAACCGTCACGAACATCATCGTCTCGTTTTCTTCGTAGAGAAGCTCATTGACCTCGCGCAGCGCTGAGCCGGGGTCCCTGGTACCTATCGCCGCTCCTTTCAAAAGCGTGCGGCTGGACATCATGAAGAGAGCTGCCGGCACTCCCTTGTCCGAAACATCAGCAATTGCCAGTCCAACCTGGCCGTCTTCCAGGCGAATGACGTCGTAGAAGTCGCCCCCAACGTTCCTGGCGGGCTCCATGTGGGCAAAGACCTGGAACTCGGTGCTCCGGGGAAATACCTTCGGCAGTATGGACTGCTGCGTGTTGCTCGCTAGGTCGAGCTCGTTCTGCAGGGCGACCAGTTTATCGCGCGATGCAAGAGCCTCGCGCCACTCTTCGAGATGACGAAGAGTCCGGTCTATAGTGACTTGCAGGTCCTCAAAATCGAGCGGCTTGGTGACAAAGTCGAACGCTCCCCTGTTCATCGCCGTGCGGATGTTCTTCATATCGCCATAGGCGGATATGATTATGGATCGTATGTCCGGATCGACCTTTGGGATCTGTTCGAGGAGTGTGAGCCCGTCCATCTGCGGCATGTTGATGTCCGATACGACCATATCGATATCATCATGCTCGTTAAGCACTTCAAGGGCTTCGACGCCATTTCGAGCGAATTCGAAGCTGTATGAGCCGGAACGAATCTTCCGTCTCATGCGCTGCAGTATCAGGGGCTCCAGGTCCGGCTCGTCATCGACAACGAGGATCCGATAGGGTTTCTTTATCACGATTGTCTCTCGCGCCTCACAATCAGCTGCAATTTGACCGACTAGCGCTACGTGCCGGTGGGGACATTCGTTTGAGATGCGATCATCTCGTCACGGGCCAACAGCGCCACCCTCCACTCTCTGAGTTGAATCACCGTCCGGTCGATAGTTTCTTCGAAGTCCTCGAAGTCGATTGGCTTGGTGATGAAATCTACCGCGCCTCTCCTCATTGCCGTTCGAATGTTCCTCATGTCTCCGTAGGCGGATACGATTATTGCCCGGATGTTCGGGTCGAATTTCCGAATCTGATCAAGCAGTGTGAGCCCGTCCATTTTCGGCATATTGATGTCTGAAATGACGATATCGATTTCCGGATGTTCTCTGAGGACTTCCAGGGCCTGCACGCCGTTGAGTGCAAAATGGAACCCATAGACGCCCGCCTTGATCTTGCGCCGCATGCGACCAAGTATCAGCGGTTCAAGATCAGGTTCGTCATCAACAATGAGAATCTGGTGCACTGCTGGCATTGCTCTCGTTCCCTGCCTTCACGTCTTATCCTTCATGCCACCGCAAGGGTGCGGTGATTCTGACAATTACGAAGGGTAAAAGGGGGTGGTGGGGATCAGCCGTTGAGCGCAGCGACCGCCTCTTCCTTTGTGGAATGGACTGGGATAATCTGGTTGAAGCCGCTTATCTCAAAGACCTCGCGAACCGAGTCCGTCAATGAACAGACCGCAAGCGCGGCGTCCTGTCTTCGGAGTGACCTAGCAGTCATGAGGATTGCCCGAAGGCCCGCACTGCTGATGTAAGTGAGGTCCGCTAGGTCCAGGACTACGGCACGGTCCGTCTCTTCGATTGCGGCTTCCAGTGCGCTTTGGAATTCCCGGGCGTTGGTGCCGTCAATTCGTTCCCCGGCCCCTACGACCAGGGTGCCGCCATCACGTACAACGTTTAGTTCCATACGAACGGTCTCCTTATCTTGTCGTCACTCATCCAAACGTTCTCAATCATACTAGGGTTAGGCGCGTCTGAGACTCGTCATGCTCTGAATTCGCGCCCATTCTAACACGAAAACATAGTGAAACAACCGCCCATCTTCTACTCAATTCACGAATAGTCCCTCACAAGTCTTCCACTTTGTGCCGAATTGGCAGGGAGGTACTTCGGATTGCCGCGCATCGAACCTACCTGCATCCTCATGTGGCTTGCCCGACGTTGCCTATTCGAATGTCCCCTTGCGGGCGACTGTGTAGTCTTCTACAACGCCGGACTACCGCCTGCCCCTCCGTCCGCTTCTTCCAAGCGGGCTGGGCGGTAGTCCGAGTCGACTAGGTCTAGACTACCAGCGGGATCCCCCGCCGTATCCACCGCCACCGCCACCACCACCGCCGCCGCCGCGACCGCCACCGCCGCCGCCGCGACCGCCGCCGCCACCGCCCTCGCGGGGCCTGGACTCGTTGACCGTCAACATCCGGCCACTGAGCTCAGTCCCATTGAGGGCTGCGATGGCAGCCTCGGCCTCGTCCTGGTTCGACATCTCGACGAAGCCGAAACCGCGCGAACGGCCCGAGTATCTGTCAGTTATGACCCTGGCCGACTGCACTTCACCGTGAGGGGAAAATGCGGCCTCCAGGGATTCATCCGATTCATCGAAGGAAAGGTTGCCTACATAGATATTCATGCGACACTCCTTGTGTACTGAAATCTCCTCATCGTAGCAAGCGTCACATTCGATCCTGAGGCTATGTAGCTTGGGAATAACGCGGAAGCGGAACGAGGTTGCGTCTGATTACGGAGTCGCAACGCATTATACCACAGGGCGCAACCCCTTGAATCATCGTTGCGATTAAGACAAACAGGGCGATTCTCACATGATATTCACTTTTGCGGTCCCCACTATCAACTTCCACCCAAACATGTTCCCTCATTCGGGAACCGCGGTAGCTGCGGCCCTGCTACGAGAGTTTCACTGCACCGGGAAAAAGATGTCCGTACGCCACTTCGACTGGTCGGGCTCCGCCCCTGGGTCGGTCATGTAGACCTCCCATGGCGCGCCCGCAGGTTGGAGACCCTGCTGCCCCATCCACTCCGTAAGCGCCGACCACGAATGGGGAAGTTCGTGGTACGGACCCATGTGCGTCACCGTCGCCACCCTTCCCGATGGCAGTTCGCTTGCCTGAACACGCCCCGCTCCTTCCGTGAGAGAGGCTACGGGCATCGCACACTCCATAACCATCGTACCCGGTTTGACCTCGCATTCGGGATCGTCCGAATTGCCCCCGGCTATCCGGTCGGGATCGACCGCGACGCCGTCCATTGCATGATAGATCGTCAAGGGCATTCCGGTGGGCGTCTGCCCGCTCTGTTGAATGTACCCGAAAATCTCTCCGAACAGGGGACCCATGACTTCCGCCACCTCGTCCATCGAGGTCGTCGTTCGGATCCCCAGAATGGGCTGTGCCTCGATTTCCCTCGTCTCGAATTCCCTTTCCATCTATGTTGCCTCCCTGTGCTTTTCAGACCCGCGACCTACTCGATCACGGCTCCTTCATAGTCTACATGTACGATTGGGTACCCCAGTTCCTCCAGCCCCGGCTCGACAACTGACCGGTCTCCCACGACCAGGAGCTTTAGCCGGTCGTTTTCCACGCGCTCGATTGCCACGCGGCGGAGGTCTTCGGCGGTCAGCGCCTCGTACTGTGCCTCAAGACCGGAATAGTAGTCGTCCGGCAGGCCGAACATGACGATGCGACCCAGCTGGGAAAGCAGGTGCGTCTGCGTCTCGAACTGGCTGGCGAACCCCTTCAGCATCCCGTTCTTGGCATCGGCAAACTCTTGCCCGTCAACGGGACGGCCGGTGCGAATATCCTCGAATTCCTTTAAGACCTCGATGACCGACTCCTTCGTGACAGCCGTCTGCACGGATCCCCATGCCGCCAGCGCGGATGGTCCTGTCGCCCAGTCGACGGCTGAATGGAACCCATAGCTGTAGCCCTTGTCCTGTCGAAGGTTCTGGTTCATCCGAGCCATGAAATGTCCGCCGAACAGGTAGTTGAGCAAGTTCAATGCGTAGAAGTCGGAGTCATGCCGGTCGATAGTCAGGTGGCCTGCCCGAATCACGGACTGCGCCGCGCCGGGCTTGTCGGCGAGGTAGATTGTCGTGGAACCGGAGTTCGGAGCGCTGGACGCCGGTCGTCGTGAGCTTGTGCCACCGGACTGCCCGCCCGGGGACCAATGCCCGAATCTTGCCTGCGCCAGAGACAGGACATCTTGCCTCGTGGTATCACCCACTGCGATGAGCGTCGCAGCATCGGACACGTACGTGCGGTGGAATTGCTCGACAACCTCGTCCCGCGTGATTGCGCCGACGGACTCTTCGGTCCCCGACAGCGGGCTGCCGTAGGCAGTCCCCTTGCCGTACAGGAGCGCTCGAAATGCCCGCTGCGCTATTAGGTTGGGGTCGTCTCCAATTCGTCGAAGGTCGACCAACCGCTCCTTACGCACGCGATCGAGCTCTTTCTCCGGGAAGTTCGCGTGTGTCACCACGTCCGCCAGGATCTCCATCGCCCTGCCCCTGTGCTGGGTCAGCGCCGATGTCGATGCCGACACCAGTTCGTATCCCGCCGTACTGTTGATGTGGGCCCCTATGAACTCCATCTCCTCGGCGATTTCCTGGCTCGTCATCGTCGGCGTGCCCTCCGGCAACATGACCGCCGTGAGGTGTGACAGGCCGGGTCTATCAGGCGGGTCGCCCGTCGCACCGGCGTCTACGATGAGGCTCATCGACACGGCCGGTAGGCGGGAGTCCTCCACGTACAGAATGTTGAGGCCGTTGTCCAGTTTCTCGCGCCGGGGCACCGGCGGACTGAACGACCGGGGCGCCGCGCTGCCCGGCATGGCGGATCGGTCGACATCCGTTCCCGCGCCTGCCTCGACCGCATCCTCCGGCAAAACTGTCATGCGCACCCTGTCTGGGCCGAGTGACTGCGCCGCCACGCGCACCACGTCCGATGCTGAGACGACGCGGTATCTTTCGATGTCGGTGTTGATAAGGCCGGGATCGCCCCCGAAGGTATGGAACAGATTGAGTTGGTCGGCCCTGCCCCCGAATCCCCCGATCTTCTCAAGCCCATGCACATTATCGACCTCGAACCGGTTGAGCGCCGTGCCCACCTCTCGCTCCGTTGGAGGCTCGTTTCGAATGCTGTCAAGTTGCTCGTGAACGATTTCCTCGAGTTCGACGAGGTCCTGTCCGGGATTACCCGTGATCTGCACGATGAATTCGCCGGCAATCTCTCTCGTATAGTGGGCAACCGTCACGTCGCGCGCGATGCGCTTTTCATAGACCAGCGTCTTGTGCAGTCGAGAACTCTTACCTTCACCCAGGATCGAGGCAAGGATGTCCAGCGGGGCCTCGTCGTCATCGAACATCGGGCCCGTCGGCCACACGAGCGACAGGCGGGGGAGCTGCACCTTGTCGAGCATGTCCATCCGCACCTCGCCCGACAGGCCGGAGTTCATCCTCCCCACGCGATCGATGGCCGTACCGGGCGGGATGTCCCCGAAGTAACTCTCTATGAGTCGTCTCGCCTCGTCAGGGTCAAAGTCGCCCGCGATGCTCAGGCTCGCGTTCGACGGTGCATAGTAGGTTCGGAAGAAGTCCTTCACATCGTCGAGCGACGCCGCGTTCAGGTCCGCCTGCGACCCGATTACGGGCCAGTTGTAGGGATGCGGAGCCGGGAAGACAGCCGTCTCCATCGCCAGGTACGCCTTCCCGTACGGACGGTTCTCATAGCTCTGCCGCCGCTCGTTCTTCACCACGTCGCGCTGCAGGTCGAGCCTCTCCTGGTCGAGCGCCTCCAGCAGGAACCCCATGCGGTCGGACTCCAGCCACAGGATCAATTCGAGGTTGTTCGAAGGCGCGGTCGTCCAGTAGTTCGTGCGGTCGTTCGTCGTCGAGCCGTTGATATTCGCCCCGACCTTCTCCAGCGGCTCGAAGAAGTCAGTGTTGTGGTTCTTCGACCCCTCGAACATGATGTGCTCGAAAAGGTGCGCGAACCCCGTCCGGCCCGGCTGTTCGTCCTTCGATCCGACGTGGTACCAAATGTTCACCGCCACCATCGGCAGCGAGTCGTCCCGGTGCAAAATCACGTTCAAACCGTTCGACAATGTATAGGTCTCGAAATCAATAGAGAGCATTCATATCTCCAGAGTTGGGATAGTAGACAGCCAACTGATTATAACAGTGACCGCGCTGAACCCAACCCCCTGCCATTCCTCCGAAAATCACCCCCGTCCAATCTCCCGTAGGGGCGATTCGCGAATCGCCCTTACCGCCATTTTCATGTTTGGTGGTGTCGGTGCCAGCCGACATGAGCGAATGCTACGAATATAGCCTCAGAGCCCCCCACACCGTCATTCCTGCGAAGGAACGTCACCCCGTACCCCGATACGGGGCAGGAATCCATCTTCTGTCCCTGTTATGCCGAGCCGCAATCTTCATCCCAGGTGGTGAGAGTGGCAACCCTCATGACACATTCCGAACGCAGCGAACCGGAGTGACGAATCTAAAATCTTCGACTTCCATTTCGTGTGCTGTAGCAGGGAACGACCTGTTTGCAAGATGAGTCACGCCGGATTCCTCTCTGCAGTCTCCTTTACCTCAGCGGCTGTGCATTAACCCCCTTGGCGAGAATGAACTACTTGCCTCAATGCCCTACTTTCTACGCAATACTTCCTCCGTTCTTCTCCCGCATTTCTTGACGCTCCCATACCCCCATGCTAGCATCGTTTTTTGGTGCGGCGATGAGCCGTCAAGCAGTCCCAAACAGGTGTTGAATGTCGATCGGCGACGAGTTGCGCGCCTTTGCCGTCCGGGGTGACACTGCCCTCACCATTGGCGTTTTCGACGGCGTTCATCGTGGTCACACTTACCTCATCTCACAACTGGCCGACGAGGCCGCTTCCAAGGGCCTCACAGCCGGCGTGGTGACCTTCAGAGAGCACCCCGCCGCCGTCCTCAATCCGAGCTTTCAGGCACAGTACCTCACGTCGCTTGAAGACCGACTTGCTTTGCTTAGCGAGACTAACGTCGATCTCGCAGTCCCGATCACCTTCGACCGCGCTCTCGCGAGTCTTAGCGCTCAAGAATTCATTTCGCTCCTTCAGGAGCACCTCCGAATGGTGAGTTTGGTGGTTGGACCGGACTTCGCCATGGGCCGCAACCGTGAAGGCAACATCGAACACCTGTCAAAGCTGGGCGGCGAGATGGGCTTCACACTGAAGGTCGTCGATGGACTGCAGGACGCCGGGGGCGAGACCGTCCGCAGCACTACCGTCCGTACCGCACTCGCCGAAGGTGACGTAGAGCGAGTCTCCGACCTGCTGGACCGCCGCTTCACGCTGACGGGACCCGTCGTCTCCGGCGAGGGACGGGGCGGCAAGCTGGGAATCCCAACGGCGAACATCGCGCCACCAAAAGAAATGGCCGTACCCGGCGACGGCATCTACGCGGCATATGCCCATCTGGACGATCACGCTATGCAGGCCGCCGTCAGCATTGGCACCAATCCCACTTTCGACGGCCAACACCGTACAATCGAACCGTTCATTCTGGACTTCGACGACAACCTGTACGGGAGTACGCTGCGACTGGAGTTTGTTCTTAGGCTCCGCGATCAGGTCAAGTTCGACTCGGTCGAGGCCCTTTTGGAACAGATCAATAGAGACGTGGCGGAGACGAGGCACATCCTTGAGAACGCCGCTCCGTGCTAGAATCGTCTACGCAGCAATCACAACAAGGAGATCCCATGACTAACCTGCGCATTCCGGGCCCGATTCCCGTTCCCGATGACATCCTCGACAAGATGTCGACCCAGATGATGAACCACCGGGGCCCGCGCTTCAAGGAGATGCTCTTTCGCATCACGGACGGCCTGAAGCAGGTGTTCCGCACCGAGAACGACGTGTTCGTCCTGACATCATCGGGCACCGGGGCGATGGAAGCTGCGGTCGCCAACACCCTGTCTCCCGGCGAAAAGGTCGTCTGCGCCTCGATTGGCTCCTTCGGTGACCGCTTCGGCAAGATCGCCGAGATATTCGGCGCCGAAGTGACAATGGTGAATTTCCCCCAGGGCACCGCCGTCGAGGTCGACGAGCTGCGGCGCGTCCTCGACGCCGACCCGGAGATCACTGCCGTCCTCGTCACGCACAACGAGACCAACACCGGCGTCACCAACGACATCGAGCGCGTCGCCTCCGTCGTCAAGAACGAGTTCGACAAGCTCATCCTGGTAGACGGCATCAGCAGCGTGTGCTCCCTGCCGCTGGAGACCGACGACTGGGACCTTGACGTGGTGGCGACGGCGTCGCAAAAGGGCTGGATGCTCCCTCCCGGTCTCGCCTTCATCAGCATGAGCGAGCGAGCCTGGAAGGCCAATGAGAACTCAACCATGCCCCGTTTCTACTTCGACCTCGCGGCCTACAAGGACTATTTCGACATGGGCCAGCCCCCTTGGACACCGAACCTCTCTGCCATGTACGCCCTGGACTACGCGCTCACCAGGATCCTCGATGAGGGCGTCGAAAACGTCTGGCAGCGCCACGCCGACATCGCTCAGATGACCCGCGACGGCATCCGCGAACTCGGCCTTGAGGTCTTCCCCGACGAGAGCGTCGCGTCCAACACCGTCACATCCGTCCAAATGCCCGACGGCGTCAATGCCGACGACCTGCGCAAGGTCGTCCTCGACGACCACGATGTCGTCCTCGCGGGAGCGTACGGCGAGCTTACGGGGAAAATGTTCCGCGTCGGCCACCTCGGCTACGTCACCCCCGAGGAAATAGAAGACATGCTCTCCGCCCTCAAGGCCTCCCTCCCCAAGGTCGGCATCGGGGCGTAACAGTCTGTCGTCAACATAGGCCCTTCTTGAATTAGGCAAACGAACCTCGACCGTCACTCCGGCGAAGGCCGGAGTCCAGAGGAGGGAGGCCGAGAGACTCACCCAAGCCGACCGTGACAGGCCCCGGTCAGACACCCCATCCCGTGTTGTCCGCGGGCCAACGCTCCCCTACAATACCCGCACCCTACCCACGAGGTTCCCTATGCGCACCAACAACATTGTCACGAAGCTGGCAGTCGGTGAGACCCCTGTCGGCTTCACCATCAGGTTACCATCCGCCACCATAGTCGAAATGATGGGCCAGCTAGGCTTTGATTTCGTCATGTTCGACTCCGAGCACGGGCCGTTCACCACCGCCGACATCGAGGACTTGAGCAGAGCGAGCGATGCCGTCGGCATGACCCCCATGGCTCGCGTACCCAACATCCACGACTCCACCATCCTCCGTTTCCTCGACCGCGGCATCATGGGCATCATGGGGCCCCACATCAACACGAGAGAGCAGGCGCAGGCCCTCGCCGACGCATGCCGCTACGTGCCCGAAGGCCATCGCAGCTTCGGCTCCGGACGCGGAGGCCACTTCGGACGCAACGCCTCCCGGACCGAGTACATGAAGCACTTCAACGAGAACGTCGTCGTAATTGCCCAGCTTGAAGACGTTGCGTTGCTGGACGACCTCGACGGCATCCTGTCAGTCGACGGCATCGACTACTTCAACTCCGGCGCGCAAGACATCGCCCAGTCCTTCGGTCTTCCGGGGCAGGGAGACCACCCTAAGGTCCTGGAATTCGAGAAGACCGTCATGGACGCCGTCCACGCTGCCGGAAAGCAGATGGTAGGCGACGCCATGGTCAACCTCACCATAGACGACGTGATCTTCGATGCCGCCGCCGCCGCCCTGGAATCCGCCAGGTGCGATACCGGCTAGCCGACCTTCGGCTGCTCCAATAGCTGGAGAATATTCCCGTCCGGGTCGTAAAAGGTGCATACCCATCCGCCCCAGTGCTCGCGCTCCGGCGGTCGAATGAACTCTACGCCCGCGTCAGACAGCCGCTCATACTCGGCATGGATGCCCTCCACGTCGAGGTTCACCATCACGCGATACGGATCTTTCGACTCTCCCTCGACGCCTGAATGCGCGCCGATGCCGAGCTTGACGCCCCCCCACTGGAATGAGACGAAGTGCGGACGCTCCGAGTTCGGCGTCAGCCCGAGCGTGTCACGATAGAACCCAACCATCCTGCTCAGGTCGTCCGTCCAAATGATGACCCCGGCCAGCCCGCGTATCATTGCGCTTACCTCCGCCGATTCTCTACCACAGAGTCCTCGGTCTTCCGACTTACCTAAGGTTGACACGTTCGCCCTGGGCTTGTCGAAGGGCAACTCATTCATGGTTCTACAGGCTCGCCACGAACGAGCTGCGAAGCAACACTCCAATCAAAATAGGACGCTACATTCACACCCCAAGCCCACTTTGACTTCACCCCGCCAATCGATATAATGGCCTCAGGAGACTGGGTGGTGGAAGAAAGTCTAAGGTGTGGGTCTCTGAAGAAAGGAGGTGCTTCGTTGGATAGTAGCAGTAGGGGGTGTCACGGGTAGGTGTTCATCGTGACACTTCCCTAACCCGAGCCTCGCCGGAGTTCGCTTCGGCGGGGCTCCTCTGTTTTCCGCCGAGTCCTCCACGCTTCCCGCTAGGTTCCCGCCTCCGAAGTTCATCTAATAGTGTGGTCGGCAACCGATATACGCACGTCATTCCGGCGTAGGCCGGAATCCAGTCTTCATTGTCTACAAGTCCAGGCCGTATAGCGCACGGCAATTCGGAGCCACAACACTAGCCCATCATCTTCATCAGGTCGCGCATTCCCCGCTTTGACGACATCTGACGCATCATCCTGCGCGTCCGTTTGAACTGGTTCAGAAGCTGGTTCACGTCCCTGGGCGTCGTCCCGCTTCCCTGCGCGATCCGCCGCCGTCGCCGCCCGTTGATGATCTCAGGCCGCGCCCTCTCCTGGGGCGTCATCGAGAACACGATGGCCTCCGTCCTCTTCAGCTGCTTCTCCGTCAGGTCCTCCGACGGCATCTTGCCCTTCAGTCCCGGCATCCCCGGCAGCATTTCGAGGACCTGCCCGATTCCACCCATATTCCGCACCTGCTCGAGTTGATCGAGGAAGTCATTCAGGTCGAACGTGGCCTGCCGCATCTTCCGTTCGAGCGCCGCCGCCTCTTCCTCGTCATACGCCGCCTCCGTCTTCTCGATAAGCGTCAGCATGTCGCCCATGCCGAGGATACGCGACGCCAACCGGTCCGGGTGAAACTCCTCCAGCGCGTCCACGCCCTCGCCCGTCGCGATGAACTTGATCGGCACACCCGTGACCGACACGACCGAGACCGCCGCGCCGCCGCGCGCGTCGCCGTCCAGCTTGGAGAGCACCAGCCCCGTCACTCCAATCCGCTCGTGGAACTCCTTCGCCGCATTCACGGCGTCCTGGCCCGTCATAGCGTCCACGACCAGCAGCGTCTCGACCGGTGAGACGGCCTCCTTCACCTCTTCGAGTTCAGACATCAGGTCGTCATCGATCTGCGTCCGACCCGCCGTGTCCACAATCGCCCACGTGGCGCCAACCTCCCCGGCTCGCTTCACCCCCTCTCTCGCCACCTGTGGAGTGGACCTCGACGTCCCCTCCTCGTACACCTCCACGTCGATCTGCCTGCCCAGCGTCTGAAGCTGATCGATGGCCGCCGGACGGTACAGGTCGGCCGCTACCAGCACCGGAAGCTGGCCCGCCTGCTTGAGGTGCCGCGCAAGCTTCGCGGACGTCGTCGTCTTGCCGGAACCGTTCAGCCCGATCATCAGGATCACCGACGGCGATGTCGGCCCCGGCACGACCTTGTTCTCACCGCCGTCGAGGATGGCCGTAAGCTCCTCGTTCGTGATCTTGACGACCTGCTGGCCCGGACTCAGGCTCTGGAGCACGTCCTCGGACAGCGCCCGCTCGCGTATCTTCCCCACGAACGACCGCGCCACCCGGAAGTTCACATCCGCCTCGAGCAGCGCCATGCGGATCTCCCGCAATGCCGAGTCAACGTCGCCCTCCGTCAGCCGACCCTGGTTCCCGAGACGGTTGAAGACCCCGTTCAGCTTTTCCGTCAATGACTCGAACATAGATGCCCATCCTCCAAAGCAGAATATTCTAGGTGTTGTCCAAGCAAAATCCGTTCACCCTGAGCCTGTCGAAGGGTCACCGGCGACTCATAAGGCGATAGTCTTAATCTACCATACGCCCACAGGCAGAAATTCGTTCTCAACCTTGAGGCCCTTTCGCGGATCTTAAGTTTGAAGGCTCACAGGTGTGCGAGGGCCGGGACCATGAACGACCAACGAGAGATGGAACGGATGAGGCACGGCGACATCGCCGCCCTCGGTACCCTGGTCGACCGGTACCAGACAAAGTCCCTGCGTGCCGCCTATCTCGTCACGCATGACCTCGCCATGGCCGAAGACGTCGTGAGTACCGCATTCCTTCGAGTCTTCGAGCGGGCCGACCGCTACAGCCCGACTCAATTCGGCCCTTGGTTCTACCGGATCGTCGTAAACGACGCCATCAAGGCCGTCCAGCGTCGCGACCGGACAACAACGATGGATCAAGTGGAAGATGCCCGGAGACCCAGCGACTCAACCGAC
This sequence comes from Dehalococcoidia bacterium, assembly GCA_963662435.1. Taxonomy (GTDB): domain Bacteria; phylum Chloroflexota; class Dehalococcoidia; order Lucifugimonadales; family VXLM01; genus VXLM01. The sequence goes on from OY759598.1 coordinate 2,613,644, forward strand.
CCCCAGAAGGCCGCAGTCCTGAACGAGGAGCGAAGAGCCGTCCGCGATGCCCTATCGCACCTGACTCCGTCACAGCGAGGCGCGGTCGTCATGCGGTACTTCCTCGACCTGTCCGAGTCCGAGATGGTCGAGCGGACCGGACGTACCAAGGGCACCGTCAAGCGTCACCTCCACGACGCAAGGGCGCGACTGAAACGGCTCCTCCGTACGAACGAGAGCGACAAGTGATGATGTGGAGAACAGCGACATGATTACTCAGCCAACAAACGAATACCTCACTCGCGAACGGCTGACCGACCTCGCCCAGTTCGCCGTTCCCGACGGCCACGACCTGTGGCCCCGGATCGAGAAGGCCGCGCGCACGTCCGCATCCGGCACCACGACCCCGAGACCGGGATTCCTGTCGCTGGGCTTCTCTCGCGCCTGGACGGCAGTGGGAGTCCTCTTCATCGCGGCGACGTTCGCAGCCCTCGGCTTCGGACTGGCAGTCCTCGTGTTCTCCAACGGCCACGACCAGGTGCCGGCGGCCCCTGTCACGCCGACGCCCACGTCTAATTCCGTCCAGCAGGCCCAAGTCTTACCCTCGAACATTGAGGGTTACACTCGCCTGGTGGAGCAGGACCCCGCCAATCTGGAGTCGATTGTCGAAGAGAATATTGAGACGTTGAATGAGTACATAACAACAGACATCACCGACCCCCACAACTACGTGGAGCGCGGAGCCGCCTATGTGACCCTGTACGCATACAGGACTGACTCATTGAACAGAGCCGAAAGCTTCCTTGAACAAGCGGTTGCAGACTTTACAGCGGCCATCGAACTCGATCCGTTTAACGCGGGGGCCTACATAGGGCGAGGAGAGGCCTACGACCATTGGCAGCAAAGGGACAGGGCCGTCCAAGAGTACGGCATGGCAATCAAGCACCTCACCGAATCAATCAGTCTCGATTCCCAAAACGTGAAGGCCCTTCTCGAGCGTGCATACGCATATCAACACCTAGGTGAAATCGATAAGAGTATTCAAGACTTGGATTCCGCCATTGGACTTGAGCCCGACAATCCGTGGACTTACCAAAGTCGCGCAGGTTTGAACTTGCAGAGAGGTGAGATTGACTCTGCCATTCGGGACCTCGACACGGCGATACGTCTCGATCCTAGTTTGACATACTCCTACAGTTCCCGAGGGGGCAGTTACGCTCAATCCGGAGATTATGACAAGGCACTAATGGACTACGACATGGCAGTTAGTCTCAACCCAAACTTTCGATGGGCGTACGGCAACCGAGGGAATGTCTACTCGGAGTTGGGTGATTACGAAAGAGCGATTCAAGACTATGGCAGGGCTATCGCAATCCGTCCATACTCCGCTGCGTATATAAACCGGGGCATTGCCTACTACCACTTAGGCGAATATGACAATGCGATTCAAGACTATAGTAGCGCCATTGATCGATTTCCCGATTACCCTCAAACCTACGTTGACCGAGGGGATGCCTACTATATGAAGGGCGAATTCGACAGAGCGATAGAAGACTACGAAAGGGCTATCAGCCTCGAGGCCAACATCCCTGGTGCATACTACGGCAGGGGTTTGACCCATGCGTCACTTGGAAACGTGTCGAAGGCGCAGACGGACCTCAACAAGGCGCTTTCGCTGGGGCACGACAGCGGCGAAGTAGAGGCCGCGCTCAAAGAACTGGATGACAGCGCCGATCCTGCATCAACCGCCACGCCGCCAGCCACCCCCAACTCATGGGTCAGCGAAAACGGATTCATCCAGTTCACGACGGGCGACGATCCGCTCGACGACCCTCTACCTGGTACCCACCAATGGTGTATCCATCCCTCGAATGCCCCCAAAGAACCTGCTGGCCCCTGGCTCGTGCCGTCCAAGCTGCCGGAGGGCATGGAGCAGACCATTCGAGACCAAATGTTTCAGCTAACCCTGTTCCGCGCGTTCCGAAGCTCAACGGATCGCATTTCGATGTGGCAGGGACTGTGCGCGACTCGGAAGCTAAATCCGGCAATGTACAGGGCAATCCAAGTCGGCGACCGCACGGCATATGTAACCGCCGGAAGGGGCCAGCCCGCCGGCGGAAGCGCCCCCACGTTCGACCCGAATGACGCCAGTTCACTCATCATGGACATCGGTCACGGCACTGTAGAATTCAGCGTATTCGGTTCGGTGACGGTCGACGAACTCGTGGCGATGGCGGCCTCTCTTGTGCCGGAAGAGCTCTCCGAAGCCGAGCAAGGACCATATCCACAAGCCGTCCTAGATGCGCTGGGAACGGGCTTCGGCCCCGTGTACGTGCCAAGCAAACTGCCGGACGGCTATGAGGTGCTCGGTCAGCTACAGGCCCGTCAGGAAGCACTGGAACCTATTACTTCTCGTCAGTCGTACGCACGTGCAGTAGATGGCCTCTGCGCGTTTCGCCTTAGCCAAGCAGCCTTCCGCCGACAGTTCCCGGATGTCGTGCAACGTGCCCAACGCGGCGACGAGACAACGTACACGACCACGGATGAATCCGGTCAGGCGGTCAGCGCCACGGCGAAGTGGGGCACGGTGGAACTCGACGGCGTCACCATCTACGCACAGGAATTCTCTGCACAGCCTCGCAACGAGTACACTGACGTCTACTTCCAGTCCCAGGAAGTGTGGTTCAACTTGACGATCAGCACAACGCCCTATTGTGAACACTCGCTGGAAATGGTCGCGGAGATCGCGTCGTCGCTCGGACCCCTCCAACCGTAGCCCCGTTACCCCTCAACCTACGCCAGCATATCCAGCAGCGCCGTCCTCCTGAGGTCGGTCCCCGAAAAGTACCTTGCATCGTGCTAAACGGAGACGTAAGATGTAATCTATCTAATAACTAACAGACTTCTCAGATGACTACCCGACTGATTCTTCCGCTGATGTTCGCCTTCGCAGTCGTCGCGCTTGCGGCATGCTCGGAGTCGCCGACGCAATACCCTGAGCCATCAACCCTGTCCAGTATTGCTGACAGGACCGTTCTGGTCACACTTTACAACTCTACTAACGGAATTGGATGGAAACATAGTGACAACTGGCTGAGCGACAAGCCGATAGGTGAATGGCACGGGGTCACAACTGACGACGAAGGCCGTGTCACCCAATTGATTCTTGCAGAGAACGGGTTGATCGGAGAGATACCGCTCGAGCTAGGCGACCTTGCTTACCTGTCAAGATTGGAACTCCCCGGAAACTTGCTGATTGGCTATCTGCCCCCAGAGTTAGTCAACCTGACCAACCTGTCTGTCCTCGACCTCTCAAAGAACCACCTGATTGGCGGGATACCTTCTGAACTGAGCACCCTCACGATTTTGGAATCGCTTAAACTCCATGAGAATGGTTTGAGTGGCGAGATACCCTCCGAACTAGGCGAGCTATCCGACTTGCGAGAACTCAACCTCTCTCGGAATCAACTGATAGGCGAGATTCCGCCGGAGTTGGGTAACATAGCAAATCTCACGGAGTTGAATCTTCGAGGAAACCAATTGACGGGGTGTATTCCCGATAGATTGGAATATGTGGGCCAAACCCTCCCTACAGATATTGGCCTCGCGTTCTTTTGTGGTGACGGTGCGTTACGCGGCCGACTGCTGTTCAGGTTGTTGGGAGAAGAAGTACTTGAAATATACACCATGAAACTTGGCGGGACGGAAGCCATAGAGCTCCCGGATGCCTATGGATGGTGGTCTGCCGTATCCCCCGACGGACGCCGAATTGCGGCTGTACGGTATGGTGACATTTACGTGATGAACGCTGACGGATCGGGCAGGACGCAACTCACAGATCACACTGGGAGCGATTCGATGCCAAGCTGGTCGCCCGACAGCAATCAAATAGCGTTCCACTCCGAGAGAGACGGGAATTTTGAAATATACGTGATGAATGCCGATGGGTCCGGTAAGACACGCCTTACTAACCATCCGGAGAACGATCGTAATCCGCATTGGGCACCCGATGGTCGGAGAATGTTGTTCAACGCGCATCGAGACGGAAACAGAGGGCTATACGTCATGAACACGGATGGAACGAACGTGACACTTCTCATGACCAGGCCTGAGTGGGTCTACGAAGCATCGTGGTCGCCCGACGGTCGACGGATCGCGTTTACGTTGAACACGTCGGAAGGCATCGAGTGGCACTCTGACATTTATGTGATGAACGCCGACGGGTCGGATGTGACACGGCTCACCGGGCCTGCCCCCAAACATTAGGAAGCCCGTTTGGTCGCCCGACGGTCAGTGGATAGCGTTCACCTCGAGTCGAGACGGGAACTACGCGGAAATATACGTCATGAAGGCGGATGGAACGAGCGTAACACCACGCCTCACGGACAACCCCGATAGACTTGACAATGTGATGGCATGGATAGATCCATAGCTGAATCGCCGCCCCCGAACCCCCGGAACCCCTCCAACCGTAGCCCCGCTACCCCTCATCCTCCGCGAGCATGTCCAACAGCGCCATCCCCAGGAACGCCGACGTGCCCAGAAGCTCCGTCTCGACGAACTCCAGCTTGTCGTCCGGCGTGTGGATACGCGAAAAGTCCTCGCCCAGGAAGAAGATGTGGTCGATTCCCGCCTCGTGGAACGGGGCGTGATCGCTGCTGCCCCAGTTCATGGTGTAGCGTATTCTGATGTCGATTCCCTGCTCCTCAGCATACGATTCCACCATTCGCTGAAGGCTTGACGTTCCCAGCGTCGCCGTTGTTGGTCCCGACCCCAGCGCGTCGAAGTTCATCATCGCCACCGTCGAGTCGATCTCCTCACCCGAGAGCTGTCCGACATAGTGCTGGCTACCGTGCAGTCCTAGCTCCTCCGCTCCGAACGCGATGAACCGCACCGTGAATGGGTATTCTCTGTCTGCAATCTCCTCAGCGATGGTCAGCAGAGTCGCGATCCCTGAGCCGTTGTCGTTCGCGCCGGGCACGTTCGGCACCGTATCGTAGTGCCCACCGAGTACGACGACCCTCCCATCGTCGGCCGTCCCCGGCTTGTCTGCAATGACGTTCCGGGACTCCTCCGTATACTCGAGACTGATCGCCGCCGTCACCGGGCCGTCCTCCATCATCCCCTTGAGCATCACCCCGTCCTCCTGCGAGACCGCCACTGCCGGAATCGTCTCCTCGCCCAGCGCTCCCACGAACGGCCCCGGCTCATTGTTGTACACGACCGCCCCGATTGCACCTGCCTTGAAGACCGCCGTGACCTTCTCATCGAACGTGATCTCGCCCCGCTCGATCAGAGCGATCTTGCCGTCAAGGCCGTCACTTGGAATATCCTCCGGCAGCGCCTTCCCTACCTCCACGACTTCCGCCGTGACTTCTCCAACCGCCGTCATCCACATCGGGAATGCCCTGATATCCAACACCTCCGGCTCGACGATGCTCAGCAGCCGACCGAAGGGCGAGATCGACTGCACCTCGAAGGGCTGAATCGATGCCTCGTACCCGAGCGCGGCGAACTCGTCTCGCAGGTACTCCGCAGCCGCAACCTCCTCCTCCGTACCACTCGACCTCGGGCTGAGTTCGTTGGTCAGGAACTCCAGCGCCTCCATGGTCACCGCGCCTAACCGCCCGACTTCCGGGTTCTGAGGAATAGCCTCTCGCTCGACGGTCGGGATGACCGCCTGCGTGGTCGTTGCGGACGTGGGACTCGGCGGGACGTAGGTGGTCGGCGATGGCTCCGGCGTCGCCGTCGGCAACGTCGGGGTGCTGGCAGCCGTCGGAACAGGTGTGGGCTCGGGGTCCGATCCGCAAGCTAATAGCGCGAGCGCAATGGCCCCCAGCAACCACAAGGCTGTGACGCGCAGAATCGGTGAATTCAATCGGCTCTCCTGAAATGCGGAAACCACCACACTCTCGCCAACGCTTGTACTCTTGAAAACGTCGCGACGTGTGGGATGTTAGGCAGACCGGCTCGGACGCCTCACTAGTCAACACGCCACACGCGGGTCTTCCCGTCTGCAGACGCTGCTGCGAGCATGCTGCCGTCCGGGGAGAACGCCACGCCGTACATGCCCTTCACCTTCGTCGTGGCCGCTCCAATGCGCTCGTATGGCTCAGTCGAGTAGAGCGCTGCCCCGCCGGAGTACGTCATGCCCAATCGCCTACCGTCCGACGAAAGACACACCATGAACGGGCGCTCTTCGGCAACGGGAATCTCCCGCTCGACCGTCCGGTCGGCCAGCGAGTGTACTAGTATCCTCCCGTCGTAGCCCAGCGACCACAGCCGTCCGCCGTCGGGGTCGAGCTGCAACGAACCTGCAGCCGTCGTGTGCCCCTCCAGCGCCCCGATAGACTCGCCGCTCTCAACGTCCCAAAGCAGTATCTCTCCCCCAATTCCCGCCGAGGCCAGCGTCGCTCCCCCGTCGACGAACTCGACGGAAATGACATTCTTCTTGTGCCCCTTGAGCGCGACCGCATCGCCTTCTTCCTCCAACGGCCACAGCCGCACCGTGCCGTCATACGACGCCGACGCCGCCAACCGGCCATCCGGCGAAGTCCTGACCGCCGCGACCGTGTTCGTATGCCCCTTATGAGTGCGAAGCAACGTCCCTTCACGAAAGTCCCAGACGCACACCGTCCTGTCGGTCGACCCCGTCACCAGCGTCCCGCCTTCACCCGTGAATGCCCCGCAGTTGACACTCTTCCCATGCCCTTCCATCGACCGCGTGAGCTCGAATCCCGGTACCGTCCATACCTTCACCTCCGGGTCCTGCCCCAACGTGACCAGCTCCCCGCCGTCCGGAGTGAAAATAGCCGCCTGGGCGTGCCGTGCCGATGACTGAATATCCGCGATGAGTTCCATGAGGGATGTCCTGATTCGGAGGGTGATATCTGGGAGACGAATACTCCCTCTCCTTGGGCCAATATACATGAGAGCGGTAATCCCCGTCATTTCCACAGCGATGCCGCCGTTCCAATGTAACCATTAGTTCGCCTACTCCATTCGGCCTGAGCCTGTCGAAGGCCAAATCGTGGTTCGACGGGCTCACCAAGAATGGACCTTGAAGAGTCTCTAGCGAGGTACACGCCCACTTTGCGGCCCAACCCCTCATGTGCTTCAATGTCTATCGCAATGCCTAACGCCCTCTACCATTGCGGTAAGCCCACTCCATGAGAATTACATCTCTAGCCTGCGCGCTCATCTTCACCGCTTTCTTCCTGGTCGCGTGCGGCGACGACCCCGAACCCACACCATCCCCTACGCCCACAAACACACCGACTGCCACTCCCACGGCCACACCTACAGCCACTCCCGTACCTACCCCGACGGCGACTCCCATTCCTACAGCTACGCCAACTCCGGCACCTCAGACGGCCAATAACCCAACGGCCACGCCGGCAACCGCTCCTTCCTCTCTGACGTCCGGCCCCGCGGGCGCCATCATTGATACCGCACGCAACGCCATGTCCGAGGTTGTCACCTTTGCGCTGGAGATCGACATCCTCCTCGATGTCAGGACCGGCGGCCTGCAAATAGAAGTTCCGGTCAAGTACGAAGCCGACCTCCACGCCATTGGCTACAGCTCCGCCGACCTCACAATTACCATCCCCTTCCAGGTCGTAGAGTCGAAGCTCATCACATCGAGCGGGACGAACTACATCCTCGACGACACGACCAACACGTGGGAACGACTCCCGGGCGATTCTCCCTTCTTCGCCGGACCAAGCGTATTCCTCGGGTCTGACGCGAGTGGAGTCACAGACCTCTCCCTCGTCGGAAGCGAGACCCTCGACGGCACGGACACGGTTGTCGTTTCGGCGAAGAGGCCGGGCGTTGAGATCGGCGGGGCAACCGGCGACCTCGATGTCGTCTACTGGATCGGGGCGGAGGACAACCTGCTCCGCAAGGTCGAGGCAAGCGGTCTTGTCGAGTTCGGCGAACAGGGCGTCCCTGGCCTGGACCTCAGCATACCCTCCGCCAACGCGACCCTCACCGCGCGATTCTTCGACTATGGCAAACCGGTCGAGATAACCACACCCGAGCTTGCCCTGCCACGATTCGATCACAAGGCATTCCTGCTGGACGATGGGCGAATCTTCGTAACCGACGGGTTCGCGACAACTACCTACAACGATAATGACCTGATTTTTCCAATTCCGATAGCGCAGACCTACGATTCCGAGTCCGGCATCTGGCTGCTTGAAGAGCTAAGTCTGGAGTTGCAGGACCTGCTGCAACTGAAATGGATCTCCTACCAATCATCAGTCAAGCTGGCCGATGGCAGGATACTGAGGCTCGGGCTCAGTGTAGACGAAATGTGGACCGAGTCCGTGATCGAGACTGAGATCTTCGACCCCGGCTCCGACTCCTGGACGCCTGCGCAAGACCCTCCCACGCGTCGCATGGGGCCTGACGCGGTGCTCCTCGACGACGGTCGCGTTCTCGTATTTGGTGGTTTTGAGGTTGACTTCTCCGGTTCTCAAGGCGGTGGCACGACGGAATTCCTTGGTGCGACTGACATATTCGACCCGGATACGGGCGAGTGGCGACAAGCGGACGCCATGGACCAGCCCCTATTCAATCAAGCTGCCGTCCTCCTGTCTGACGGCAGGGTGCTCGTTGTGGGCGGGGGCTTGAGCGACGGTACGGAATCCGCTCGTGCCGAAATATACGACCCGGACGCGGACACCTGGACGCCAACTGAGGACATGGGTATTGGGCGCGGACGGCCTAATGCGGTCCTGCTCCCCGACGGAAGGGTGCTCGTCACCGGCGACCGGCGCTCCGACCTTAGCTCCACCACTGGCAAGGTCGAAATATTCGATCCCGAAACCGGAACGTGGACGCCGGCCGACGACCTGTCCCGGCCTAGCGCCGGACATTCACTGACTCTCCTTCCCAACGGAAAAGTGCTAGCGGCAGGTGGGTCGCATCCCGTGCAGATCGATTCCGGTGTCTACGTCACGACCGAGATATTCGACCCCGCTGCCAACTCGTGGTCGCCCGGCCCCGAACTCTCCGAACCTCGCACCAACCACTCCGCCACCCTCCTACCCGAAGGAAGAGTCCTCTTGATCGGGGGCGTCGCACCGGGTAGCCAGTTCTTCCCTCTCACATCCATGGAGTTCGTCACGCCGTAGCAATCGAAACTGCCATGTGGCACACTGTTTCCCTGCAACCGACCTGACCCGGCTCCTGCGGGGGAATCTCAAAATTGACAACATCGCACACTGATCACTTAGACGAGCTACAGCTCGCCGTCCGCCGTGCCATCGACGACGGCAGCCTCGGCACGCCCCGCTTCGCAAGGTTCGTGGCATACTCCCCCCTCTCAGGCCTCACGTCCATCACCGCAAACCGGCTCGCAGCCATGTCAGAGGGCTGGTTTGGAAAAGCGTGCGCCGACCGCACGACCCGGCGCCATCCATCCGGAACATCAGTAACTGACCTTCTCAAGTGGCCGGACGGTCAAGGCGCGCTGATAGTCGTCTCATCCTCCCCGCAGGCAACCGGCACGAGCATCGATCTCATGCTACTCGGCAGTCGCGGTGTCCTGTATCACGAGGCCTGAGGGGTAGTATCGTGTCGAAACTTGGTGTCCTCCTCATAGGCGGCAAGCGCTCCCACCAGGAGAGCCATGCCAACGTATTCTCAAAGCACCCCCGCTGCCGCCTCGTTGCCGTAGCCGACGAGGCCGACGCCCCGGACATGCGACACGAGCTCAACCAGGAGCTCGCCGACGATCACGGCATACCCTACATCCGTGACGTCGACGAGGCCCTCGCGAGGCCCGACGTGCAGATCGTCAGCATGTGCGCCCGCATCGAGCGACGCGGCGTCGTAGCCGTCAAGTGCGCTGAGGCGGGAAAGCACGTCTACCTCGACAAGCCCCTCTGCGGAAGCGTCGAGGCCGCCGACGCCATCGTCGAGGCCATGGACAATGCCGGTGTCGTCAACCAGATGTACTCAACTGTCCACGCCGGCTGGGTCCAACGCGCCAAGCACGCCATAGATAGCGGCGCGCTAGGCACCCTTCGAGCCATCCACTGCGAGGAGCTCTTCGCCAAGGGACCGCCAGGTACTGCGCCAGAGGATATCGTCCGCAATGAAAAGGAGCGCCACACCGATTTCACGTTCCCGGAGTCCAAGCGCGAGATGTTCGACATAGGCGTCTACCCGCTCACCGCCATCCGCTGGCTCACGGCAAGAAAGGCCGAGTCCGTCACCGCCCTCACCGGAAACTACTTCTTCGCAGAGCACGTCGAGAACGACACGGAGGACTTCGGAGCGATCTCCGTGCAGCTCGAAGGCGGCATCTCCGCCTCGATCATTGCCGGACGATTCGGCTACATGAGCCACCCCGGCGGCGGAGTCCAGCGCATCGTCCTCGTCGGCGATAAGGCCACTGCCACCTTCGACGCCAACAGCCCACGCATCGAGGTCTACAACACCGACCCCAACTTCGTTCAACCTGAGCGAGACCCCTTCGACCCCATGAGGATGTGGGGCTCCACCGACGAGCGCGTACCCATGATGCCCCGCAACCGCTGGCGTCGCCTCGACGGTGGCCGCGATGTCATGATCGACGACATCGCCGCCTTCGTCAATTGCATCGAGAACGAAGACCGTCCCCTCATCACCGCCCGCGAGGCCGCCCAACCAGTCGAGATACTCATGGCCGCCTTCATGTCCGCCGCCCGAAACGAAGAAGTACAACTCCCGATACCCCGAAACTCGACATAGGCAACACCACACACAGGGGCTCAGAAACTATCTCAAGATCCTCTTCTATAAATTCTGAACAGATAAACCGAAGTGGAGAACACGTTCGCCCTGAGCCTGTCGAAGGGCAAATCCACAACAAAGGCGAGAGTTCTGAGATAGTTTCGTCCTGCTTCTCCCCCTAGCACCTAACACCCAGAACCTAGCACCCAGAACCCCGGAGCCCCTCCATGACCGAACCCTACGAACTGACCATCGCCCAAGCCGCGGCCGAGATACGGCGAGGCGGCCTATCGCCCGTCGATCTGATGGACTCGCTCCTCAAGCGCAGCAGCACCCTCGATCCTCAACTCAGCGTCTGGGTAAACCTCGACGAGGACGCAGCCCGCGCTGCCGCCGCCGAGAGCGCACGCCAATTGGCCGATGGCGAAGACATCGGCCCTCTGCACGGCATCCCCTTCGGCGTCAAGGACATTTACTACACCAAGGACGTCGAGACGACCGGGTGCTCCAAGGTCTACGCGGGATTCGTGCCCGACTACGACTCCACCACCGTCGCGCTCCTCAAGCAGGCGGGCGGCATTATGCTCGGCAAGACCGTCACCACCGAGTTCGCCATGTTCGAGCCCCCGCCGACCAAGAACCCCTGGAACTTCGACCGCACCCCCGGCGGATCGAGCAGCGGCTCGGCCGCAGGCACCGCCGCGCAGATGTTCCCGATGGCCCTCGGCTCGCAGACCGCCGGGTCCGTCCTGCGACCCGCCTCGTACACCGGCGTCGTCGGCATCAAGCCCACGATGGGACTCGTCAGCCGCTACGGAGTCATGCCCGTCGCGTGGTCACTCGATACCATGGGCTGGTTCACCCGCACGGTCGAGGACGCCGCAATCGTCCTCAACGTACTCGCCCAACACGATCCCAACGACGACATCTCGCTCACCACGCCGGCGACCGACTACACGGCCTCTCTGAACGCCGTCACTCCCCCGAAGATCGGCTACATGTATCAATACTTCGTAGAGGAAGCCCATCTGGAAGTGCAGGACAACGTAGACCATGCCGTCGCCAGGCTCATTGAGGCGGGCGCGTCAGTCGAGGAAGTCCGCATCCCCATCGACATGCACGCAGGGCGCGCGGCTCACAACGTCGTGCAGAACTCGGAAGCCGCAGACTCCCACAAGGACGACTTCGCGGCCCACGCCGACAAGTACATGCCCACTACGAGAGGCGTAGTCGAGACAGGCATGGCCATTCCTGCAACGGAGTACATCCAGGCCCAGGCCCTCCGTCGTGACCTCCGACGCGAGCTCTCGCAGGCCATCGAACGCTACGACGCAATCCTCACGCCTTCCACACTCGAACCCGCGCCCGACACATCAAGCACCGGCAACCCCGCGTGCCAGTGGCCATGGACGACCGTCGGCTTCCCAGCCATCTCCATTCCGTCCGGCCTCAGCAGCGACGGTCTCCCACTCGGCGTCCAGCTGGCCTCCGCCCCCCTCGACGAGCAAACCCTGCTGGGAGTCGCCTCCTGGTGCGAGCAGGTCCTCGACGTACACCTCACCCCGCCCATGTGAGGTCCCCCCCAAATGATCGTCGACTCCCACGCGCACATCTTCCCTCCCATGGGCGGCCCATCCGGCCACCCCTCCGCTGCCGAGCACCTGCGCTACGTCCAGCACACGATCATGACCCACCACCAGCCCGTCCGCCGCGTCTCCGACTACGCCGCCGTCGCCCACCAGACCCTCTACGACGGCGAGGACGTGGCACTCGACGCCATGTACAACGTCGACTTCCGCAGCGGAGGACACGGCAAGTTCGTATGGACATACGACGGTGTCGACTACCTAAAGCAGTACCTCCCGCCGTCGATGCGAGACCTGGAGTCCACGCCGGAGTACATCATCGCCCAGATGGACTACGCCGGCGTCGATCGCGCCGTGATCCAGAGCGGCCACCTCTACGGACGCCTGAACGACTACATAGCCGAGGCGGTCCGGCGCTACCCCGATCGATTCTGGGGCCTCACCCTTGTGGACGAATGGAAGATCGACAACCCCTCCGAGGTCCGCTCATTCGATATGGCTATCGATGAGTACGGCCTCCATGCCCTCTGGTTCAACACCGGCTCGCTCGAGATGCACCGCCGCAACACTCCCGTCGACGATCCCGTATTCTTCCCGTTCTGGGAGCGTGTTCGCGAGCACGGCGTCCCCGTCTTCTGGAATGTCACGACTGCCGTGCGCGGGCAGGACTCCTACCTTGCCCAACTCACGGCCTTCAAGCGCTGGCTGGACATCTACCCAGACATCCCCTGCGTCCTCACCCACGGCCTGACCGTCGCGAGGTTCATGGAAGATGGCCTTACAAAAGTCCCACAAGCCGCGTGGGACGCCATCGACGCCCCAAACGTCATATCCGAGCTCCTCTTCCCCATCTTCCAGGGCGCCGTCTTCGACTTCCCCTATCGCGAGATGCAACCCGTCATCCGGGAATACTACGAGAGACTAGGCCCCAAGCGCCTCTGCTGGGGCTCCGACCTCCCCAACGTCGAGCGCCACGCCACCTACCGCCAAAGTCTCGCCTACCTCCGCGACTACTGCGACTTCATCCCCCAACACGACATGAACGCCATCCTCGGCGGAAACATCGCCGCCCTCTTCGACGTCTAGTCTGCCGAGACTCAGCATTCTCTCCATTCACCCTGAGCATCGTTACGCCCCGCGCCGGGGCCGTGCCGAGGTGTCAGTAACGGGGGACGCAGGTAAGAGAAAGTACGTTCGGCCTGAGCCTGTCGAAGGCTGAAGATGGCCGTGCATCGTCGCTGAAATGAAGCAGTTACTTGAAAGCATCGTTACGCCCCGCGTTTAGGACTATGCCGGGGTGTCAGTAATTGCCATGCAATCACCCTTAATCTCTCCTCCGCCGAGGGAGAGATGCAGAGAGGGGGTTCCCGCAGTTACTTGAAAGCCTGTCGAAGGGTCGAACCCACTCCCCTTTTGACCAACAAGAACACATGCTCTACCCTTGACGTGAGGCCTGGACGGCATGGTTCTGAATCGACCGGAAGCACAATAACGCGCGAGAAGGAATGAGAACCGGGAAAAATCATCACGGGAAAGAGATTCTCAAAATGTCTCACGACCGCATCATCTACCGTGAGCGCAACACCGATGCAGCTTCAAAATACCCCGTCAGAACGCGCAAAGTGGAGCGAGACAAACTGAGAATGAGTGAAATCTCGGAATTTCTGAGGCCTTCTCAAACCGTCTCACATTCTCAAAATGTCTCACCGGAGACCGTTCACCCTGAGCTTGTCGAAGGGTCGATCACAATACAATCAGCTAAGCACGATTGGTTGCGATGCCCATTTGGACACTCCCTACGTCTCCAGCCATTCGGGCGTGAACCGGCAGAGAATCATCCGCCCGCCTTGGTCGGCCTCGTGGAAGCACAGGGTATGCCCGTCGATGACCGCGAGATCCGAGTACGACGCGAGACCCTCGTGCAGCACCTTCGATACCGGCCACGTACGGCACTCGTCGTAGCTCATCCTGACCGTCAGATGAGTCCGCACTTCGGTATTCGCCGGATGCGACAGGAGCACCCGGCTCTCGTCGAGCCGGACGATGCCCCCTTGGCACGAAGGCTCCGGCAAATTCGGATCATACTCGACCGTCGTCCACGTCTCGCCGCCATCTGCACTTCGGGCGAAGGCGCGGCGCTTGATTCCGTGCCTGCTTCGCATATTCATGTACACCGTGCCGTCAAGCAGCTCAACCGCCTCGCACTCGTCCGATGCGTCCCTTGTCATCTCCTCCCCACGCTCCCAACTCTTGCCGCCGTCGTCGCTGAAGAAGGCGAACGACGATTGGACCTGGTTCCACACGGGAGGTGGATCTCTCCACGTCGCCGGCCCCGGACTGCCGTCCGACCAGCAGGGAATCAGCAGCCGTCCGCTCGTGAGCTGAATTCCGTGACCCGGCCCCGTCCCAAGGTACGGCCACGACGGGTCCTTCACGCTATCCGTAATCTCCTCCGGCTCGCTCCACGTCAGCCCGTCATCCTCGCTCCGCGTGACGAACACCTCCTGGTTGTCCTTGCAAAATGTCAGGATGACCATACCCGTCCGACGGTCGACAACCGGACAGGGATTGCCGCACGTCCGGTCCCCGTCCGAGACGACCATCTGCCGCTCCCCCCACGTCCGCCCGCCGTCCGTGCTGCGCCTTACGAAAATATCGATCTCGTCATCGTCCTGTCCGGTGTGACGACGCGCCTCGCAGAACGCCAGAACGGTGCCCTCTACGGTAACGACCAGCGCGGGTATGCGGTACTTCCTGTACCCTCCGGACTCCGAGACGAACAGTTCCGTTCTCTCCATATCCATGCCTCCCCCGCCGGTCTGTGGCCTCCATCAGGCTTGCAAAGCTATCACATCACACCGGTCTCCCATCCCATTGCCCTTCCTACCTCTATCGGACAAGCCTGTTCAACTTGACAATAACGAGGAAAATGTCACAGAATGCCACATGACGTCACAATTTTCCGGCTTTTCTCTCGTGCTTGCCTCGACGTTGCAGACTCCCCATCGACTCACTCATGTGCCACCCTTGACGGACCTATCGCTGAATGCGATTGCCTTGGCCAACATCCCTCATATACTGTTCGTGGAGTCCCCTCTGGCGTACACTGGAAGCACAGTTCGGCGCTACGGGTTCCCCGCCGGACGGGAGCTTGAGCATGAGATTCACAGCCTACTGGAACGGAGAGTGGGTGCCGAGCGAGGATATCCGCATAGATCCCCTCGACCGCGGGTTCATGGTCGCCGACGCCACGTTCGAGGCTACGCGGACATTCAACGGCAAAATCTACCACCTGGGCGACCACATCCGGCGGCTCTACCGCTCCCTCGACTACATCCGCCTCGACCCGGGCCTGACGGAAGACGAGATGGCCGAACTGACCAACGAGGCCGTCGAGCGCAACCTCGATAAGCTGGACGCCGTCGGCGACCTGCACATCCACCACTTCGTGACACGAGGAAAGGGTCGCCGCGCTTGGTCTGCCGACGGGGCGCAGGTCGGCATCCGCGTCTCCGGCCTCGACTTCGCCGGCTACTACGAGGCCTACGACGGCCTGAAGGCCGTGATAACCCGAACGCAGTCGTACCACCACGAGGCGCTCGATCCCAAGATAAAACACTACAGCCGCATGAACTTCAACCTCGCGGAGCTGGAGGCCAACGAAGCCGACGCCGAAGCGCTTCCAATCCTCCGCGATCGCGACGGCTGCATCACCGAGGGCTCGTCTTACAACGTCTTCATCGTCACCGAGGGCGTCGTAAGGACTGCCACCACTCGCACCGCTCTCAAGGGCGTGTCGAGGAAGGTTGTTCTCGGCCTCACCTCGCAGCTCGATATCGAGTCGCGCATAGAGGACATCCAGTCCTACGACGTGCTGAACGCCGACGAATGCTTCTTTACGAGCACCTCGTGGTGCATGGTGCCCGTCACCACGGTCGACAAACGCCCGGTTGGAGACGGAAGGATAGGCCCCGTGACCCAGCAGCTGCTCGCCGCATGGAGCGAAAACGTCGGCCTCGACATTGTCGATCAGGCCGTCCGCTACGGCACCAATGCCGCTACGTAAACTGCCGCCGATTTAGTATCCAAGGTACCCGTCATACCGGCGAAGGCCGGTATCCAGAGGGGTGGGGGCTTGGGTCGAGCGGTGCAGGCGTCCGCAGTTCACTCCACCTTCCGCACAATCGTGTCGAGCCCGCCCTTGAGGTCGGCGTACCGCACCTGGTCCGGCGCAATGACAACCGTGCCCTCCCGGTAACCGACGTCGGTCTCCACCTCCACTCTGTCCCCTACGGAAACCACCACATTCCCCGGGGCGAAGAAGTACACCCTCCCTGACGGTGTGAAGCGTACCCCGACGATCTCCCCCTGCTTGCGGCGTTCTTCCATAATCTTCCAATCACCTTCTGGCCCGGTTCGCACCGTTCCCATTTGAACCTCACAGTCGAGTTGAGAGGCGCTAATCCCCTCTCCCGTCGTGGGAGAGGGCTAGGGTGAGGGCCCTTTTGAGTAAACTGCTAAATGTCGTGTGAACCAGGCGATACCAAAGTTCGACTCCTCATACGAGCCATCACCGGATGCGCGGAATGGCCAGCATCATGTTGTCCAGAGTCAACCTTGCGTTGGCATTCCGGTCGAGACGCCGCACCGTCTCCTCCACTGCGGAGACCGCCTTGGCGACCTCTTCCACGGTAACCTTGGCCGCTCCCTCTTGAAAAGCATCCAGACTGGCAAGGTGCTTCACGTACCGAGGGAGACCCGCCTTCACGATCATCATGTCCCTCCACCACTCCAGCCAAACGGCAAGTTCGTCCCTCACGGCATCACGGTCGCGACTGAAGGCCCGCGCCAGCTTTTCGGCGTAGTCGAACCGCGCTTCCAGACCGGCGCGCACGACGGTCTCGACCGTGGTGACCTTCTCCTCGATCTCCTCCAACACGGAAGGGTCTCCGATGGTGCTGATGGCCCACCCTATCCGACCCTCGGAGAGACGCGCGATCTCCTCGGCAGCCTCCTCCTCAGCGCCATGTTCCGACCTCAGGTGTTCGGCAATCACCGACTGCTGGACGGGACGCAGTTTGTACGTCTGGCACCTCGATGAGATAGTGGGAAGCAACCGGTCGCTGTCGGCCGCGGCCAAAATGAAGATTACCTGGTCTGGTGGCTCCTCCAGGGTCTTGAGCAGCGCCGTCGCCGCCCCCTGGCTGAGGTATTCGGCGCGATCTATGATGAACACGCGGTACTTGCCTTCGGAGGGCCTCAGGCTCGCCTCGCGCTGAACATCCCTCACCTGATCGATGGAGATGAGCGTCTGCGTCCTTCCCCGCGAGTCCTCCCCCAGGCTCACAACTCGCACGTCAGTGTGCAGTCCTCTCGTGATCCGGTCGCAGGGGCCGCACGTGCCGCAGGGCTTCGGCTCCGTCTCGCCGAACATATTCGGCTGCTCGTCCGAAACGCAATTCACCGACCGCGCGATATCCATGGCGAGGGTCATCTTGCCGACTTGCGGCGGACCGGCTATCAGGTAGGCGTGAGCGATCGCCTCGTTGACGATGGCGCGAGTAAGCGCCTTCACAGCCTTGTCGTGTCCTACCGTACGGAACACTGCTTGAACCACTCCCCAGACTTGCGCTAGGCGGTCGACCAGATTCGGGCCGGAATACGCGGGGATGCCCCCTGCCTACGCCGCCGTTGTATACTATCGCACACTCCAACTCCTTGAGGGTATTCGATGGACCGCTATGCACCTTTGCCGGGGACCCCTATCGAGCAGATCGACACCCCATGTCTAATCGTCGACATGGACGCCTACGAGAGCAACCTCCGGGTGGCGGCCGACACCTACCGTGACACGACCACCAAGATGCGCGCGCACACCAAGAACCTCAAGAGCCCCTTTCTCGCGCAAATGCAGATCGACATTGGAGGCACGGTCGGCGGCGTCTGCTGTGCAAAGGTCTCCGAAGCGGAGGTAATGGTCCAAAACGGAATAGATGACATCCTAATCCCAAACCAGGTCGTCACCGACGATAAGCTGGTGCGACTCTGCGGACTCGCCCGTCGAGGTGACATCAAGGTCTGCGTGGACAACCCTGACAACGTACGTGCCATATCCCGCATGGCCGAAGCCACCGACACCAACATCGGTATACTCGTCGAGGTGGACACTTCCATGGGGCGCGCTGGTGTGCGCCATCCGCAGCAGGGTGTCGAGATCGCCAAGCTCACCAACGACCTGCCTAACGTTCGTTTCATGGGCGTCATGAGCCACCAGCACGTGGAGGGCTCGCCTACGGTCGAGGAGTACACCGAGTCAGGCACACGACACATCGGCATGTGCCTCGCCGTCAAGGACGCCATCGAGGCCGAGGGCATCGAGGTCGAGATGGTCTCCAGCGGCGAAACTTTTTCGTATAAGCTGGCCACCGAGATTCCGGGCGTCACTGAGGTCGAGGGTGGCACCTACGCCCTCATGGACACGATGCTCGAGTTCATGTCCGAGTTCAAGTTCGCTGCCAGGCTCGTGACCACCGTGATCAGCACTCCCCGGCCCGGCGTGGCGGTCACGGATATCGGTGTGCGCCACCTGTGCATGATAAACGGCATGTTCGGCCCCTCCGTCGAGGGCATGCCGGGCGTCGAGGTCGCCGAGGTCACCGACGAACACCTCGTACTCCAAAGTGACGGTCGCACGTCACTGGAGGTCGGCGACACGGTCACCCTCATACCCGGCTACTCTGATGGTTTGGTCAACCGCTGGGACCGCTTCGTAGCAGTCCGAAACGGCAACGTCGAAGGCACGTGGGACTTCCCCGGCCGAGGCTGCTTCCACTAGGGCAACGCCTCTCTACTTCGAGGAAGTACTGCCCTACGAACGTTGCGCCGGCTGCATCCAGCCTGACGCCGTCCCATTCAACAAGAAGGGCTACCTGTTCAACCAGCCCCTGCCACATCCGGTGAGGGTGAGCTGAACCAACAATGAATAGACAAAGAACGCCTCGACATCAACCGCGCCGCGTGGGATGCCTACCAACCCGACTACATACAGTTCAACCTGAAGGAGCGGCCCGACTTGTCAAAAGAGGCTATTTGGGGCTAGTTCTCTAGCGGGGTGTACTCAGAGGCATGTATGAACGATTCGGTTTCGTCATAGGGGGACTCTAACTTAATGGCGTTAGGATATCCGAATTCATAGTCGAAGGAGACATCAGTGGTGTACTGATGGCCACGGGCCCACGACTCGGCAAGACCCCACATTGTTGTCTCTAGCGTCGGCAAGTCTGAGCCGTAACCATTCATCTTTTCAGGGTCTATCCTAGACCCGGCGGGCCAGACCTTGCCCGACAGCTCAACATCCTCGACGAAAAACGCTTCGACGGCCTCTCCGTTTCGCACAACTATCTTTCTGGCAGGGAAGAAGCTACTCCCTCCTCCGACCACACCCGATTCGACATACGAGTAGCTATCCGAACCCTTCGCCTCCCAAATTAAGCGGTGTCGATCAAAGTAATCCGCACGCACATCATATTCCGACCAGTGTGTTTCTAGGATTGCCTTGATGTTGGCCAGACTTGCTGGGGCGATCTGGAGTTCGTGACGATTTGCCCCATAGGGGACCACTAGAACACGAAACATCCGCTCGCTATCGGGTACTTCGAGCAACGCATCTGGCCCTATAAGGGGAAGCCATACCCAACTGGAGTAGAAATCGTTGGCGCCAATACTCCAGGTGGCGCACTGGCCGAAGTCATTACAGCTAAAGTGATCCGCGAATCTGTAGTGTGCGCCCGTAGAATTTTCAGGTACAAAACTATGTTCTGTGAACCTGGCGTCGTCTAAGAAGATGATTGCCTCCTGCTTGTTCCACCACTCATCGCGCTCTGAGGCAATCCATTTCTTTGCTTCCTCTATTGCTCGGGCTTTTGTGGGCCTTCCGCTATGAGAGGTATACTCAACCACCACCACATCTCCGACTGGTGTACCCTTGAGCGGCTCTATGATGCTAAACGAGAAGTGAACATAAGGAAGGTACCTGCGATCAGGGTCGTCGTCATAGGGGTTTGTCCCGAAAGACGGCTCAACTGACAAGTACCTTACTCTCGCGATCAAATCTGACCGTCTAGCTTGATTACCTACATTGCGGGGGGCGTAACCGTAGCCTTCTATCTCTCCATTCCGCTCAACAGTCTGCCAGTATGGGACAGGTGTGGGGGTAGGCAAGGGTGAAGGTGAGGGAGTGGGCAAAGAAGTAAACAGGGAAGGTGTGGGGGTAGGCGAGGGTGAAGGAATGGGAGCAGAAGTAAGCGAGGAAGGAGAGGTTGCCAGTTTAGACGATGGGGCGGGCGCATCATCGGGTGAGAGAGCCTGCTGCCCACACCCTACTGCTACCAAAATGAGAATACAGACAGTAGGTCGAACAAATCCCACTGCTGTCCTCCTACTACCAAGTCGATGGACAGCGTACCACAACCGTCGCCCGATCTAACCTGCCCACCGTCACCCCCCTTCCCCGTTCATGTTGAGCTGTCGAATCATGAGCCTACCCCCTACCGACACCGCACTTGACGAACAAGAACATATAATCTATCCTTGCTCTACGACACCAGCGACAGAGATGTCTGGGGCAGTACAAAATGTGAGAGAGTGTCAGGAAATATCGGGGTAAACGTGCCCCCCTCTCCGACAGGGACAGGCAACCGTGCGATCAACGCCCATCCGCTTTACAAAATGAACAGACAAGAACGACTCAACATCAACCGTGCCGCATGGGACGCCTACCAGGCCGACTACATGCGGTTCAACCTTGAGGAGCGCCCGGATTTCTTCGAGCGGCTCGGAAAGGGCGAGGTGCTGCTGGACGACGAGCTGGTCGAGTTGGCTGGCGACGTTTCCGGCCTCGATCTGCTGGACACGTGCTGCGCGTCCGACGCTAAGCAAGCCTTCTCATGGACGAACCTCGGCGCGAAGGTCACCGCCTGCGATATCGCTCCGACTGCCATAGAGATCGCACGCCAAAACGCCCTGCGTCTCGGCCTTGATGTTACGTTTCACGTCGCCGACGCCCAGACCCTCGACCCAATCTCCGACGAGTCACAGGACCTGGTGTTTGCCACCTACCTCGGCTGGTTCGAGGACATCGAGCTTGCGGTCGGCGCCTGGTCGCGCGTCCTCCGACCTGGCGGACGGCTGCTCATCGACATGGATCATCCCGTCACCAACATTCTGGAAAAGTCCAACGAGGGGCTAAGAGTCGAGTGGCCCTACTTCGACAGGTCGCCGGAGACTTACGAATTCACCGGCACGCCCGTTGCCCGTCTCCATGGCGGGTGGGACCGGTCGATGCCCATCACCTGGTTCCACCACACTCTGGCGGACGTCTTCAACACATTGGTGACGACAGGTTTTGGGATCGAGCGCGTTATCGAACGGCCATACTTACCGCACGGCGCCTTTGAGTCCTCGGAGCTGCCGGACGCAATCTCCATCCTGGCGACTAAACCTCGTTAGCCGTACAAGCTCAGGAAGCTAGTCCGTCCGACTTCCATTCCCTTGGTGCCCGTTTCTTCCGCTTTCGGTAGCGGATCGTCAGCAGGCGAGTACACTCCCAAGCGAACAGCACGACAATGATGTACGGCAGGGCAGACTGGACGCTGGCGTCGACGCTGTTCGTGATCCAAGCGATCCCGACGGCCACGATGAGGACGAGAAGAATACGAATGATTCGGCTCGCATATCTCAGGCTGACAGGCATGGAGAGGGCTCCAGCTCAGTGACCACCGTGTTGCTATGAAGCAGGTCTTTTCGCCGATCCGGTCGATCTGGTAGTAGATGCTCAGCAGTTCACCCGGCGCGAGCTCCACGGTGGAGGGGTAGCCAAGGTCGCCGTTTGGCGCGTCGTCCCGCAGGATGATCTCGTTGTCGATGTCCCACGTCCGTCCGCCGTCGTAGCTCAGGCATGCCCGTTGCCCGAACGGCGAGCGTCGGATGCCATAGGTAGCCAGGATCGAGCCGTCGTGTAGCCTGACGAGGTGTGACGGGTACCCCCACATTGGCGTTGGATGGGCCACCGTCCACGTCCTGCCTCCGTCGTCGCTCTCCGACTGTTGCATGAACGCCGCGTTTGGGCGATCCCTGGGAATGTGACGCCACAGGGACACGATGCGCCCGTCGTCCGTCTCGACGGCGTGCGGCTCTGAGTACGGCATCTGCTCCCTGTGCTCGTCCGGCACGGGGATGCTCCCGATGGTCTGCCACGACTGCCCATCGTCCGTGGAGCGAACGGAGACCAGTTCCCCGTGCCCCGGCTTGCCGGTGCCCACGTATAACAGGCTCCCGTCACTCAACTCGATGGGACCATGAGGCGACGATGCAATACTCGGCACCGCCGGCTCCCAGCTCTTGCCGCCGTCCATGCTGCGGCGCGTCCAGCTACCGTCCCACCGATCAATGGTCGCCTGACCGATCTTCTTGTAATGACGCTCCCATGCGGAGATCGTGTGGTCGTCCGTGCGTCCGCGATAACGCTCGAGGTCCTGCCAGCCGGCCCCCGTGAACCAGCTCATGATGACTATTCCGGAACTCGTCACGAGCAGCCCCGTATCGCGGTCATCGAGAGGAGTGTTGTTGATGATCTCCGGATCTGACCACGTTTCGCCGTCGTCCGAGCTCCGAATGATCTCGTTGACGCCGTATGGGCACCAGTGCGATTCGCGCCTACCGGAAAACACCGCCAGCAACTCGCCGTCAGCCTTCCGCGCGATCGTCCCCCAGCCGAGGTAATCGTCCGGCTCCTTGCATATGGGCTTGCTCCAGTGGATGGTCGGATTCACAGCGGTTTCTCCCCTACGTTTGGTGGAGGCTAAGGATACCCCATGCGTGGCGCCTTTGCGATACAGTGACGTGTAGCGGGATCATCGCTCCGTCTCCACGCTAAGGGTCTTGCCGTCGGTGACGAACCCAATTATGCCCCGGTCTTTCGTCATGAGCACCAACGCTTCAGGCGCGTTGCGCTGCAGGACTTGGACAGTCTCGACGTGTGGATGTCCGAACCGGTTGTCGGCCCCTACGGAGATGACCGCCACCGACGGCTGCACTCGCTCTATGAACTCCGCTGAAGACGAAGACCGGCTCCCGTGGTGGGGTATCTTGACCACCGTGCTGCCTACTTCTACGCCACGCGACAGCATATCCCGTTCGGCCTCGGCGAAAACATCCCCCGTCAGCAGGAAGCTCACGTCTCCATACACGACCCGGAGAACAATTGAAGCGTTGTTTAGGTCAGAGTCGGTACCCGTCAACAGCCTATCAGGAGGATGCAGCACCTCGACATAGGCGCTGTCGCCGAGATCGATCAGTTGGCCTGCGACGGCCTGGGTGACGTGCGCACCTTCGTCCTCAATGGCACGGCTCCAATCGCTATATGCGGGTGTCCCGTAATCCACCTCCCGCTCAACGATGTGCCCGACATCATACCTCCGCAGCACGTCGAGTAGGCCCGTGACATGATCGGCATGACCATGAGTCAACACCACGACATCAAGCGAGCGGTCCCAGAACGGCAGCGCGCTTCCCAGCAGCCTCGTGGCGTCCTGCGGCCCCGGCCCGCCGTCCACAAGCACCTTGCGTCCTGTCGGCGAGATGATGAGGGCCGCGTCACCATTGCCCACATCCCCGAACACGACTCTCAGCCGTCCATCCTCGCCGGTCAACGCCGCAGTCCATACGAGCAAAGCGACCAGCACGACAGGAATAGCCAGCCAACTCGGAGTCGACATCCCGGGGTTAACCGATGACCGCGCCACGACGCGGGGCCACAGACCGGATAGGAATCCACCACGTCGAGAGACGTACCATGCTGCTCCCGCACCGTAGTAGCCAATCACCAGCACCGGGGCGATACGTCCCGTCTCGAATGTTGCTGCCGGGAGCTTGGCGGAGAGGTGCACGACCTGCACGATGTATGCCGTCGCACCCCAGGCAAGCCAGCCGAGTGCCACTCCAAGCGGGTGAAACACGAGACCTGAAATTGCCGCAAGCGTGTGAAATACCAGTGCGAAGGGTAGCAGGGGCAGCGTGACGAGAGTCGTCGGAAGACCGACCAATGAGATCTGCTGGAAGTAGAACGCCGATAGCGGCAACGTAGCGAGAATGGCCGCCGCACTCGTTCCGATGGCAATAGCCAGCGCCCGTAGGTGCCACCGTGAAGACACACTCTCCGAATCTGACGCTCCGACGAGGTCTTCCAGCCTTCCGGTAATGGGATCCGACAGGGTGGCTATCCCGGCCATTGCCGCGAAACTCAGCTGGAACGAAACACTCCAAAGGATGTTTGGGCTGAAAGCAACCATCACCGTCGCGGCCAGGCCGAGAGCAGGGAGTATGCTCTTCGGGCGACCCAGTGCAAGAGCACCGAGATACACCGTTCCCATGATCGAGGCCCGCACTACCGACGGCGACAGGCCCGCCAACACCGCGTACGCCCACAGAGCCAGCAATGGAGCGATCAGGTACAGGTGTCTACGTCGACCAAATACCCAAGCACTTACAGGAAGCGCCAGTCCCAACAGGATGCCGACGTGCAGACCCGATATTGCGAGCAGGTGCGATGTACCGGTCGTGCGGAAGTCATCCAGTACCCGGTCAGGAATGCCATCGCGCATTCCCAGCAGCAGCGCCTGCCCAAGCGACGCCTCCGGCTCCGACAGCGACCTGCCAAGAGAACCGTGCAGGCTCCGGCGAATGTCTGCCAGCGTGGTACGGGTCCATTCGCCCTCTCCTTCTTCCACCAACACTATGCTGGGAAAGGACATCACCGTCCCGATCCCTTGCCGGGCCAGATACGACGGATAGTCGAAGTCGTCCAGTTCGGGAGGAGGCGTCAGAGCCCCCTCCAGCCGGAGTCGGTCGCCGTACCGTACGTACGGATCGTCACGACCTTCTCCAATTTCAGCGGCCCTGCCCGCCGTTACCAGCGCCGTACCCTCAACCTCTATCCAGCCGCCATCCGAAAGCACCCGCTCCATGCGGACCGGAAATCGCATCGCGGCGCCGGCTTGACCGGCATCGTCCAGCGCCAGTCCTTCAACTTGGACTGTGCGTTCACTGTGAAACTTGGCCAAGTCGGACGCCAGATCGACAATCACCGAAGCCCGCAGACAGCCGATCACGACGAACAGGGCAAGAATGGCCGGAAACGTTGAACGCCCGATTCGTCCGAAGATCAACGCTGAGAAAAGCGCGCCGGATGCGAAGATCAGGAGAGCGGAGAGTGGCGGATCGAGCCTGTCTCCAAGGAACACACCGGACAGGAACGCCGCTGCGACCGCGAGGAGCGTCATGCCGTCGAGGGCGTAGCGAGGCCTACGCAGGCGCCACCGTGCAGACCAGGGCCACCCCGCCGACTAGCCCCACTCCAAGGAGAATAAACCCAACCTTGCGCCGGTGCCGCCATTGGCCCGGACGCACTTTCTTCGACCCCAACCAGATTCCCACGAGTATGGCCGCTACCAGCAGCATCCACAGCCACTCGTCGATTCCGCTGTTTCGCCGCTGGTTCCAGACCTGAAAGATCAACAGTAACGCGGCGATGAAGATGATGTAGAATCGAAAATTGCTCACGTCTTGCCCGTGTACTCTCCAACGCCGGTTCGTCCGGTGACTGCGCGGATTCTATCACGCTGCCCACCTCACACGGGGTCACCGTACTTCAACGAGGTCGCGAAGGCCCTCCAGGATGGTAGGCCCGATCCCCGGAACGGCCACAATGTCTTCGATATGCTTAAACGTCCCATGCTCCTCACGGTATTGGACTATTGCCTGCGCCCGTGACTCACCAATGCCGGGCAGTGTCTCCAGCAACTCCGCGTCCGCTGTATTGATGTCCACCTTGCCGACCGCCTCACCAACTAAGACGCTGTCAGACGGGACGACCGTGGGCTCACCAACCCTGGGAACAGTCCAGTGGTCTTGGTCCTTCACCCTGACGGCCAGGTTGACGGCCTGCATATCGGCGTCCTCGGTGATCCCTCCCGCAAGGTCAATCAAGTCGGCGAGCCGGTCTCCGTCCTTGATCGCATACATGCCCGGACGCCTCACAGCCCCCGTCACATACGCCTTAAACTCCGTCTCCACCTGGCTGGTCTCCACTGACGAAATGGTTGGCGGAGGGATAATCCGCACCGGCTCCCCTGAATCACCATCACGGAGGAACAGCACCACGCCCCCGGCAGCGGCGGCTATCGCGGCAACTACTATGATGACATTCACAAAACGGGACATGCAGACATCCTCAACCGGATGTCTTCACAGAATATGCACGAAATGGGGGCGCGTCAAGCGGTTCGCATCACTCAGAGTCGTACGGTAGCATGACGCCGAGATGTTTCGCCTTCACCTGGTGGTCGATTCGGATGCAACAGGGATAGAGATATAGCGGCGTCCTTAAACACCACTATACCCCCACCCTGGGCTTCGCAGGCTACCTACGGCGGATCAGCAATGGTTTCACCCTATGCGCAAAATACGCGATGGAGCTCAGACCGAACACCCACAGCACGTAGTCACCGTGTCCGATCCAAACATCTGGGAAAGCGACTCCCCAGAACAGTACCCATATTAGAACCGCTGCGAGTCCAGTCATGAAGGACTCGTATGCTAATCTCTTAATCTTCATAACGTCTCCTCACTCGCACCTGTTGATCGGTGCTGAGAATTTTCAACTAACGACACACGATTGATGCGCCGGTATCCGCTGAAAGAGGTGTGACGTCTACTCCAACTGTGGGGAATCGCCGGGAAGGTAACGTGTACTGTGGTTCGCCACCCGCTCCGGGAATGCGAACCAGCGATTGGTCAGATTCGGTGTATGCAGCGCCCTAGTGTCGCCAACTATCAGCGACATCCAGAACCTCGCCGACTCCAAAATCTTGGTGTAGAGTTTGCTTGTCAGATACGATGGCTGTATGCCATGCAGGTCTCGGCAGGAAATCAAGCTAAGGTATAGGACAAAGCCAACCACCAGCATCAGTTGGACTTGTGCCAATATGAATGGAGGAGTCGCTACACTCACGACTTCAAGCGCGAGCTCTATACCTGAACCCCCTACAAAGTGCCTGACAATGCCCAATAGGACGGCAGCTATGAGAATTGCCGCCACCCAAGCTTTTGGAAATTCAATAGAAAGAAACTTTAGTGTTTCTTTTAGGACTAGGCGATCTTGGCTGGGGACTACGTGAAGCATAGCCCTCATTCTACCAGAATCACTTATCGACCTATTTCTGAGCATCTACTAAATTTTGCCAGTCTTTCGAGTCTCAACGCAGACGTCGACTCCCTCCTTCAAACCCTATCCGCCCCTCTCGTACACCGACACATGCGAGCGGCTCTGCGACGTGAACGGTGAGCGGCGCCAGTCGGCCCAGCGTTCGCGGAGGCGGAGTCCGGCCAGGCGCGCCATCAGGTCTAGCTCCGGCGGCCATGCATATCGCAGCCTGCCGGGGTACATTCGGATACCCTCTTCGGTCAGGCTTATGTGACGAAAGTCCACCACCTGGTTCATGGAGTCATGGACCGATACGTCCAGCCGAACTGAGGCCAAGTCAGCAAGGTCACCGCTTACGCGCTGGCCCCTATCGAACATCGTTACGTCGGGGACGAATGCGTGGACGAGGAAGACGCCATGTTCGTCCAGGTGAGATGCTACATTCACGAAACACCTAATCTGGTCCTCTTGGTCGGTGAGCATGAAGAAGGTGTTGGAGATGACGAATATGAGCGAGAAGGTGCCCTCTACTTCGACGTCGGCAAAGTCACCGATGATGACAGGCAGTGACTTCCCTTCTTCCTTTACGCGAATTTGATTCACCATTGCCTCGGAGATTTCTATCCCGTGTACTTCCACACCGCGAGCCTCGAGGGGGAGGGCGAACGTGCCCGTTCCGATTCCCAACTCCAAGGCACGTCCTACGCCGGCCAGCTCTTCGAGGATGTCGACGCGTGCCGGCACATTTGCCGGTCTATAGAACTCGTCGTACACGCCTGCGATCCGTTCCCCATATGTTGAAGCTGTGTACTCGCCCAATTCTCACCTCGCTTGCTCTTGATAGCGGAATAAAGAAAAGGCCTCCCGGTGAGGGGAGGCCTTGTTGACTTAGGTTACAAAAACTAGGTCGCTAGGTTCTCCCCAACGTGAAATTCCGCGGCGCTGGCGCCGCGGACGGGTTGCTAATGTTGGCCGGGAAGCAGCTAGTCATCGGTGTCAATTCCAAGAACTCCAGTTAAGGAAGCAAGCTAACACAGCCATTCAGTCTCGAACAATTTCGAAGTGAAGATCGAAGGCTGCCTAGACAGCCAAGGGGACAGTCCTAGAGCCCAACATGACATGGTCACGCGTGAGCAATGGAATGCTGTGTACTACACTAGTGGCGGCGATGATTTTGTCGGCCGGATCGCTACTGAAATCCAGATGGGTGGAAGCGGATGCAACAGCGAGGTCTATGGGCCACACATGAAGCCGTCTGAGCGTTCGCACTAGCACTCGATCCTCGAGGTCCATCTCCACACGACCGAGTTGAACGAGCTTGGCAAGCTCCCACAACACGATTGCAGAAATCGACCATCTATTTCTCGCCAACAGGACCTGCTCAGCAGGTCTAAGGTCGCCTCCGAGCGCGAATATGAGAATGTGAGTGTCAAGATTGAGCATTGGCATCCCATTCAAGGCCAGTAGAGAAGAGGTCGCCCCTAACTTTGATCTTATGCCGCAGGCTGCCTATTAGTTCTCCATCCTCACTGCGGTACGGGATCAGACGAGCCACGGGCTTGCCGTGCTTAGTTACGACCAGTCCTTCGGCATCCAACTGATCCAGCAACGCCAAGCACTGTTCCTTGAATTTCGCAGCTCCGATTTCCTTCATGGATACCCCCAAAAGGTAGACATATTATATGACTGGTCCCCTATTATGTCTATCATCTAGTCCTAACGTGACAAGCCCATACATCCGTAGCCATCCCTCATTGGCAACAAACTGCTATGATTGCCTTAGCATTGGGGTTGCATCTGTGCCTGTCTCTGACCGACAACCTTGGAGCAACCTTCCATTCAATCATCCACGTAGTGACACCTAGGAACTACGCTCTTCTCTCCAGAGGAACTCCATGCCCGAAGACAACACCATCAGCACCGTCGCGCTGAACGACGGCGCGGTCACCATCAAGTGGACGGACGGCGAGGTCAACACTCTGACCGCAAAGTACCTGCGCGTAAACTGCGCGTGTGCGGAGTGCGTGGAGGAGTGGACGAACCGGAAGCTGCTTGATCCCGCAACGGTGCCCGCGAACATCCAGGCCGAGGACTACCTCATGGTAGGCAAGTATGCGGTGCAGTTCCTCTGGAGCGACGGCCACTACACAGGCATCTACCCGTTCGACATGCTCCGGTCCCTGGTGGACCGCCAGTCGCAGTCAGGCTAGTCGCCCAGCGTCTTCCATCTCGCGACGAACAGCTGCGGCGAAGCGGTCCAGCCGCTCGTCCGGTATCCCATCGGTATGCAGCGGCGACATCGAGGATATGGAGACACGGTTATTCCGCACTGCCCACACATCCGTACCCACCTCGATGTCGGGCTGAACGTTAGAGCGATTATGCTTGATCCAGTAGTGCTCACGTCGCCCTGCAATCTCACGCTCGACATTCTCGAGGAACGCCCTGGTGCCAGGAACGGTGATTTCCACTCCCTCTACATCTGAGGGGTCGGCGTCAGGCATGTTCACGTTCAGCAATAGCGGTCCCGTAACCGGTGATTCATACAGGTCGCGCGCTATCGCGACAGCGCCCACACACGCTGACGTATAACGGATCTCCCCCTCCGGATCGTAGTAGGACGACACCGCCACCGACGGAACCCCTCGCAGGTATCCATGCACGGCAGCACCTACGGTGCCGGACAGTAGAACGTCGGCCCCCATATTGGCACCCTGGTTGATGCCGGAGAAGATTACGTCGAATGGCTCGTCGAAGAGTGCCCCGTGAGCGAGAATCACACAGTCGCCCGGCGTTCCCTGTACGGCGTATGCCTCGACACCCTCAACCGGGGAACCGGCGCGGTCTGCCCGCACGACATCCAGCAGCGTCATGGCCGCCGAAATGCCGCTCCTGTCCCGGTCGGGAGCGACCACGTACACCTCACCAACACTTGTAAGTGCCCCGGCGAGTGCCCACAGCCCCTCGGAGTTCGTTCCATCGTCGTTGGTTACAAGAATTCTCATTGTTCGTATTGCGCTCGATATCCCGTATGCCCTTGACCTGTCGAATCGCGGCAACGAGGGTGATAGTCAACCGCTTGAGTTTATCAGAATGTTGTCTATCAGCCGTGTTTCACCGAAACGAACCGCAACGGACACCAATGCCGGCCGGTCGATAGTCACGAGTTCCTCCAGCGTCTCAGCATCGGCGACGCTCACGTAATCGACATTGGCAAGAGGCTCGCCATCAATGAGAGCGCGCATCCGACCACGCACCTCGTTGGCGTCCGGCAATTGGAGGTCCTCGGCCAGCTTTAGCGAACCGTGCAGCACCGTCGCCGCCTTTCGCTCAGCCGGACTCAGATACTGATTGCGGCTGCTCAGGGCGAGGCCGTCCGACTCACGCACGGTTGGACAAACGACGATCTCGGCACCAAGGTTTAGATCCGCGTTGAGGCGCTTGATCACGAGGCTCTGCTGCGCGTCCTTCTGCCCTAA
Source organism: Dehalococcoidia bacterium (assembly GCA_963662435.1). Classification (GTDB taxonomy): domain Bacteria; phylum Chloroflexota; class Dehalococcoidia; order Lucifugimonadales; family VXLM01; genus VXLM01. The sequence goes on from OY759598.1 coordinate 2,644,672, forward strand.
GTAGGCCCGGTCCGGCCTCGCAATGGTCAAGAGCTTGCATACCACGGTCGCCACGCCCTGAAAGTGCCCCGACCGATGTTGCCCTTCTAAGGGTACTGCCACGCTGCCCACGTCGATGGACGTATCGAACCCGTCGGGGTACATCTCATCAACACTGGGAATGAACAGCAGGTCGACGCCCGCTTCTACCATGACTTCGAGGTCGCGTTCCCGATCGCGGGGGTACTTGGAAAAGTCCTCAGCAGGTCCGAACTGCGTCGGGTTGACGAAGATACTCACCGCCACGGTCGAGTCATCCGACCGGGCCCGGTCGAGCAGCGAACGATGACCTGCATGCAGGGCGCCCATCGTCGGGACGAGTCCCAAGGGCCGCTCAACCTTTCCCGCAGCCTCGCGAAACCCATCGACCGTATTGAATATCCTCATACGTCTCTCAATGGCCCCGTTTGCTTACACGACCGACGTAAAGCTCTCTTCGTCGCTGGGGAAGCCGCCGGACTGTACGTCCGCAACGTATCGGCGGGTCGCATCGATGATCGTGTCACCCACGTCCGCATACTTCCGTACATGCTTCCTCTTTCGACCCGCGGTAATGCCGAACACGTCGTGGAAGATGAGCACCTGCCCGTCGCAGTGGACGCCCGCGCCGATCCCGATGGTCGGCACAGCGACCCTCTCGGTGACCGCCTGCGCCAGCTCCGCGGGAATCGTTTCGAGCAAGAGCGAGTACACTCCCGCTTCCTCAAGAGCGATGGCGTCCTCGATGACGCTCTGCGCACCCTCCTCATCCCGTCCCTGCACGCGATGGCCGCTAGTCTGGTTGACGGACTGCGGCATTAAGCCGATGTGTCCCATCACCGGGATACCCGCCTCGACCATTCGACGGATTGTTGGAACGAGCCCCCGTCCGCCCTCGATCTTTACCGACTGCGCCCCCGCCTTGAGGAGCCGTCCCGCATTGCGAACCGCCTCTGCGATATCGGCCTGGTAGCTCATGAAGGGCATGTCGCAGACGATATGGGCCTTCCTGGCTCCTCGGAGAACGGCCCGAAGGTGATGCACCATGTGGTCCATCGTGACCGGCACGGTGTTTCGATAGCCCAGAACGTTGTTGCCCACCGAATCGCCCACGAGGATGATCGGGACGCCTCCCTCGTCGACCATTCGCGCCGTCGGATGGTCGTAGGCCGTGAGCATCGCGATCTTCTCGCCGCGTTCCTTCATCTCCTGCAGGTTCCTGATGGTGATGCGCATGGTCGGATACCCCTACCTCTCGATAACCTCGGTCAAGACTTGTCTGATCTCTTCAATGTTTTCCGGGGGCGCGACGCCCTTCTCGGCGGCGATGTGCAGACCGGCGAGCGCCATCTTGCAGTACACGTCCAGCAGATGAGGGGCCTGTCGCTCCATCGCGTCGAGGTGCTTGCGAATCGTGCCGACGTCGCCCCGAACGAACGGACCGGCCCCTGCGTCGGGAAGGCCGTTCTTGAACAGCGTCTCCGCCGTGCCCGCCATGATGGGGGTGATCGCCTTGAGGGCGTCGTTCCGCTCGATGCCGAACTGCGCCCAAAGCTCCGCCACCGCGCCGATGAGAGTGTTGAGCACGCCGCCCGCCATGACGACCGTCGCATGGTAGAGCGCCTTGTCCTCCGGCCTGAGGAAGATCGGTGTTCCGCCCAGCTCCTCGGCCAGCGCGGCCAGCGACTTGCGGGTCTCCTCGTCTCCCTCGATGCCGAACGTTGAGCCCGCCAGCGCCTTGACCGCTTCCTCAACCGACGAGAACGTCTGAAGCGGGTGGAATGCCCCCGGCACAGCCCGGTACGTCCGCACGGGTTCGAGCACATCCAACGATGCCGCGCCGGAGCAGTGGACGACGGTCTGACCCTCACGCCATTTGACCGTCTCGGCGACGGGCCGTATGGCGTCGTCGGACGTGGTGATGAAGACGAAATCGGCGGCATCGGCCGCGCCCTGAAGGTTGGGATACGCGACACACCCCGGCGTCAGTCGGGCGAGCGCCTTTGCCGACTCAAATGTCCGGCTCGCAGTCGAGACGACCATATAGCCCTTGTGCATCAGCGCCACGGATAGGGTCTTGCCGACGTTGCCGGCACCGATGATCCCTATCCTGGTCCTTCGCGTTAGCATCGATGAATTTCTCCCTAATGCCTTATATAGACTCTATGCAGTGACGTTAAGCTCACCAATTGATGGAATTCCTTCGAGTCCGTTGGCACGCCGAACACCACGCACGATCGCTTCGCTGACGCATGTCACGGCGGCAGCCCCAAGCCTCAGCATGTCGGCCATACCTGCTTCGGTTCCTGTCGCGACGGCGAATATCGTGTCACCGTCCCGCATCGTATGGGCGGGACGTACAGCCAAGGCCAGACCATCGTGTGCGATCGCCGCCAGCTTATTGGCCTCTTCCTTCGTCAGCGTCGCATTGGTGGCTACCACGCCAATGGTGGTGTTGGTCCCAAACGGGGGTGGAACAGCCGCGTCGTCTCCCGACAACAGCGTCTCCATCGGATCTTCCAATCCACCGTGGTCGTTCCGAGGCCCGGCCAGGAGGTCGCCCTTGTCGGGGTCGTAGACACCTCCGACCGCGTTGACGGCAATGATGGCGCCGACCGTGTTGCCGTTGCCTAGGTCAAGACTGGCAGTGCCGATGCCGCCTTTGATGGCACGATCCAGGCCCTGCGTCTTCGCGACGGTCGCTCCCGTCCCGGCGCCGACGCTTCCCTCCGCAACGACACCGTTCCCAGCGTTGAGGCACGCCGCGTATCCGTCGTCAGCTTGAGGATGTACACCGTGTTTCGCGATGCCGATGTCGAAGAGGATGGCCGCGGGCACGATCGGCACTGTTACGGCGCCTGCCCGGTACCCGATATCTCGCTCGGCCAAGTACCTCACTACTCCCGACGCCGAATCGAGTCCGAATGCGCTCCCGCCACTCAGGACGACGGCATGGACTTCCGAGACGTGGTTGGTGGGACGCAGCAGGTCGGTCTCGCGGGTGCCGGGAGCCGAGCCTCGCACGTCGACGCCACCAATTGCTCCGTCCCTGCACAGGACGACGGTGCAGCCACTACCATGCTCAATGTCCGTGGTGTGACCGACCTTGATGCCCGCTACGTCGGTTATCGCTCCGCTACGGTTCACAGAAAGACCTCCCCAATCCGTATCGGGGAGGCCAATATCATACAACTAGCCTGCGACGGCGACCGCTGTCACAAGAGTCTGCTATGCGATTGGTGCTCACCGTTCCAAAACGGATTGGCTGCACGGCGTATCATAGCAGGCGCTTTCTCATTTGCGAAAGGGGGTTTAGAGGCGACTTACTCTATTCCCCGCTCCCCAAGATAGTCGTGGAGCATCTGGAGGGTCTTCGAGTTCTCCTCGAGGGTGAAGCCGTCGACCTTGTAGACTTGGGCGTTCTCCATGCCGTCTACACCGCCGAGGTCGACCATCTTTCTTATGAGTGCCTGGTCCTCCTCGATGGACGGGAGCAGATTCTTCCCGTTGAGCACCGATAGCGAGGCCGCGAATCCGTATCCACCCCAGTTCGAGACGCTTGAGATGACGAGGTGCGAAGTCGTGGTCACGCAAGGAGGGACCGAGAGCCGGTCATAGTTCGGGATTACGTCCGCGCAGTTCCCCATGCCGATCTCGTTCCCGCCGTCCCCGATGCCAACCGTGTGCGGGAAGTCGTGGAACAGGTAGTCGAGCTTCGCGTTGTACTCCGCAATGGAGAACCGCTTGAAGTTCAGGTAATCGCCTTCAGACGTGAGGCCGCACCGCTCGATTGCGATGAGCGTCGTGGGGCCGATGTCCTTGATGAGGTCAGCGGCCAGGGCCTTGCTCTCCTCATGCCCGACGATGGGGAAGTCGATGACCTGCGCCTTGCCGCCCACCATCGGAGACATGACGGGCTCCGTAAAGCGGTCCGTAACGTAGACGACCTCGTTCCCCAACTTCTGAAGGGCCTGGCCTATGGCGATTGCGCCCGGCGGTCCGTCGGTCTCCGTAGCCCCCGCCGCCAGGATGTGGAACCCTGTAACGATGATCGCAGTCCCCGGGCAGTCATACACCATCGCTGCCGCATCGTCGCAGAAGCGTTCATGGAGATGGGGCCGCAGGGCGGAGATATTGCGTCCGTCACGGTCGAGAATGATGTCTTCGATGCTGTCCATAGCTGCCTCCTTATCCCTATCCTTGCTCAACTCTCAGAGTAAGGCCCTATCTCTGCCTCATCGACAACCGCTCACTCACAAGGCGGTTCATGCTCACGCCCATCTCGGCGGACTCAATCGCAAGTGCGCGATGCGTCTCCGGTGGTACGCGGACAAGGAACCTGCCGCTGTAGCGGCGGGTGGATAACGGCTCTGGGACGGGCGCTCCCTCCTTGTGTAGATCATCTACGCAGAATGCTACCAGATCACGAATGCCGGCAAACGCCTTCTCCGGGGTCTCATCCAAGTGGCTGAGCAATGGGAATTCGGAACACAGTCCAACATATTCACCGTCCTCATCAGACCAAATGACTCGATAAGTGTAGCGATCGGTCATACTGTCTCCTCCAGTCTCGTGATCGCTTTGAGCACTTGACGCACTTGGTAGGGCTTAGCCATGCCTTTGCTAGATTGGATATTAACTCTAGGCTCGCCGGGCCAAGGCGTATTGTAAATCAGGTGGCTTCCGTTCCGTCGCGGCTCTCCAAAGTATCTGTCGCAGAGCTTGCGAAGGTCAGTGAACCGGACATTCTTGGGACTTCTGCCGACCTGTTCTATCAACCTGTCCACGACTCTATAGTATCGTTAGCGATATCCATTTTCAAGGGTCTCTGATACCTGACACCGGTATTCGGTAGATCGTTCCCATAGACGATAACCCGCGCGTGAAAGGGGCAAGAGGCAACCGCCCCCTGTGCTAAAATCATCACAAATGGCCGTGAAGACCCTAACCCCCAATCCTACCGGCGCGACCATGCCCTTCGCGGTGCGTCCTCTGCGGGAGGATGATATCCCGCAGGTCAGGGCGGTTGAGAAGGAGGCCTTTTCGTCTCTGTTCCCGCCCACGTCATTCCGGCGCGAGCTGGGGAACCGTGCATCACGATACTGGGTCGTCGAGAAGCGTGACGGAACGTTCAGGCCCCTCTCAGCCCCACCATCCGAGGGGGTCGTCAAGAAGCTCCTCCGACGCGCGACCGACCTCCGTGCCAGGAGGTACCAGACGCATAGTCCCCGGTCCATAGTCGGATTCCTGGGCACGTGGTACGCGGTCGATCAGGCGCACATCGTATCGGTAGGCGTCGCGGATGGGTACAGGCGACGGGGTATAGGGGAACTACTGCTGATTGCCGCGGTCGAACATGCGGCCGCAAGAAACGCCGAGACGATCACTCTCGAAGTTCGGAAGTCCAACACCGCAGCCCGGGCCCTCTATGAAAAGTACGGATTCAATGAGCGGGGAATTCGCAAGCGCTACTACTCAGACAATCGCGAAGACGCCCTCATCATGACTACCGATTCGATCCAGATGGAGAGCTACGCCGTCAGGATTGCTGACCTCAAACAGGCCCACGCGGAACGATGGGGACGTGCTGATATGGAACTGGGAGCGTAGGTGTGTCCCCAGCGCCAACGGGCGTTCACTAGACCACAGTCCCGCAGTCGACTGAGTTGATAGGCGGCAGGTAGTCGATCATAAGCTCCCAGGTGTCTCCATTGTCGCGGCTGTAGAAAATCTGCCCGGTTGTGGTACCGACGTATATACCGCACTCTTCCATCGAGTCTGTGGCCATGCCTTCCCGCATCACGTGAAGGTAGGCGTTTCTTTGAGGCAGGCCGTTGGTCAGGGGCTCCCAGTCGGCCCCGGCGTTGCGGCTGCGGTAGACGCGGAACTTCGCGTCGGTGACGTAGCGAACGCCCCCGCCGACGTCGCCTTCATTCACCGCATTGTCCTCAGGCACGACGTATACCGTGTCCGGGTCCTCGGAATGGACCCCCATCACGAGACCGAAGCGAGAGGGCAGGCCGTCGCTCAGGTCAAGCCAGTCCTCACTGCCGTTGTCGCTGCGAAAGAAGCCGCAGTGGTTCTGCTGGTACAGGCGCTCCGGCATAGACGGGTGCGCGAGCACCTTGTGCGGACAATACCCAACCTCAGGGAAAGGATCGGGCGAGAAGTCGGCGCGCAGCCCCGTATTCATCGGTGACCACATCGCTCCACCGTCCTCCGAGCCGAAGATCCCTGCCGCCGAAATACCTACCCACATACGGTCGCAGTCCGTCGGGTCGAGCACGATGCTGTGCAGACACATTCCGCCTAGGCCGGGCTGCCACTGATCGCGCGTCGGGTGGGCGGTCAGCGACTCAACTTCATCCCATGTGTCACCGCCGTCCATACTCTTGAAGAGGGCCGCCGGGGAGACGCCTGCATAGACGACTCCCGGTTCGCCGGTCGTGCCCGGCTCGACGTGCCACACCTTCTCGACGGAATCACTGCTCTCCTCGGCGAAACTTGGATTGCTCTCGGCCTTCCACCAACTCGCGCCGAGATCGCCGCTCCGCTGGAGCTCCGCCCCCCATATCGGACTGTTGATCGCGGCGAAGACTGTTCCTTCTTCTCTATCGTCATAGGTCATGTGAAATATGTCCGACCCGGCGTGGTGGGGGCCGGAGACCGACCAGTTCCGGCGTGACCGGTCGGAGGTGAGCAGGAACCCGCCCTTTCGCGTCCCCACCATCAGGATAATGTCACCTCTGTTCGCCTCGATTTTGTCAGGCATTCAACTCTCCTTGTCACTTCAAACGAGGTCTCCGCATCCTACTACAGTGTGCAGTACGGCGGACCGACGAGAGACGGTCCGAGAATTCTTTTTCCCCACAAGGAAACGGCTCTCTTTCTTCTCAATGTGTCTCATGGCTTTGGGCGCGGTGGTCGTGAGACGGAACTCGCGCATGTTTGCGGAATGAGACGGTTTGAGAATTTTTTCCTCCTCGAAAAGACGTTTCTCTCTCTCTTCTCAATGCGTCTCATGGCTTTGGGCGCGGTGGGCATGGGACGGAGCTCGCGCACGTTCGCGGAATGAGACGGTTTGAGAATTTTTTCTCCTCCTCGAAAAATCCTCCTTATTATTTTCCTTGTGTCTCCCGTTGGTTCGCGTGTCGGGCCGGACGGCAGGACCATTCCAGAGTCCGTTCGTGCTGAGCCTGTCGAAGTATGAACGGACGACCCTTCGACCCTTCGACAAGCTCAGGGTGAACGGAAAGGGCAGATCTCTTACGACGTTGGAAAGACCCTGGGTGGACGGTGCTCGAGGCCGTTCTTCCAACGGTAATATTGTAGGATGTATGTTCTTGTCGGTCAAAGAGAGGATTGGACGTGGAAGGAGCTTGTTCAGTCTTAGTGAGTTGAATCGCGAAGAACCCCCTCTCTGTATCTCTCCCCCGCCGGGACTTCGCCAGTCGGGCGTATAGGGGGGAGTGGATTGCCGCTTTCGCGGGAATCACCATGGCCTAGCGAAGGCCTCATAAGGGGATGAGAGTGGGGAGGCGTGGGGAACGGGCAACCACAAGGGCATCTGCTCCAACTAATTCGACGAAATGGGGGGTTTCGTAGCTAATTTAGGGAATTACCAACAATCTTACCCATAACCCCTAGACATTGGCCTGTATTTCCGATACAATACTACCCATACAGGTAAGGGGGTTGGACATGGCAGGCAAGAGTTATCGCAAGGGAATCACACTGGTTGAGGCCGTCCGAATGTTCGACGATGAAGAGGCCGTCGAGGACATGTTCATCGGAGCCCGTTGGCCGAACGGCATCGCCTGCCCCAAGTGCGGCTCGATGGACATTCAAGAGCGACCTACCCGCAAGCCACAGCCGTTCAGGTGCCGCGCTTGCCGCAAGGACTTCTCTGTCAAGACCGGTACCGTGATGCAAGGCTCGAATCTCTCACTCTCACAGTGGGCATTGGCCGCATACCAGATGAACACCAGTTTGAAGGGCGTGTCCAGTATGAAGCTGAGTCGTGACCTCGGCATCTCCCAACAGTCGGCATGGCATCTCGCACACCGCATCCGCAAGGCGTGGGAAGACAACGGCGGGCTGTTCGGCGGCCCGGTCGAGGTCGATGAGACGTGGGTAGGCGGCAAGGAACGGAACAAGCACGAGTCCAAGCGACAGCACGCCGGACGCGGCCCCGTCGGTAAGACGGCTGTAGTCGGCATGAAGGACCGCGACACGGGTAAGGTCTCGTCTACCGTCGCTCACAGCACGGACAAGGAGACGCTACAGGGGTTCGTGACCGAGCATGTAGACGACGAAACGATGGTCTACACCGATGAGAACCCCGCGTACCACGACCTGCCGAACCATGAGACCGTCAAGCACAGTGCTTCGGAGTACGTCAAGGGCCAGGCGCACACGAACGGGATTGAGTCCTATTGGGCGATGCTGAAACGCGGCATCATGGGAACGTACCACCATGTGAGCGTCAAACACCTCGATAGGTACGTGACGGAGTTCGAGGGACGTCACAACAATCGACCGTCCGACACGATGGAGCAAATCCATACGGTGATTCGCGGCATGGAAGGCAAGCAGCTCCGATACCGCGACCTCACAGCGGACGCCGCATAATGGCCGCTCCGAACCGTCTCTACTTCGGTGATTGCCTTGACGTGATGCGCGAGGACATACCGAGCGAATCGGTAGACCTCATCTACCTCGACCCGCCCTTCAATTCCAAGCGTCTCTACAACGCTTTTATGGGCGGCGCACAGTGGGTAGCATTCGACGATACATGGCGTTGGCATGAGGCCGTGGACGATTTCCACGACGTAGCAAGCCAACCCCGTTTATCAGGCATGATTGAGGGCCTTCGCATGATGCTGGGTGAAAGGCCGCAACTGGCCTATCTCTCGTACATGGCGAATCGCCTTATCGAATGTCACCGAGTTCTCAAGCCTACCGGAAGCATCTACCTTCATTGCGACCCCACGATGAGTCACTACCTCAAGGGTGTGATGGACAGCATTTTCACGGGGGGGGGGGGGATTTTCGCAGTGAAATCCACTGGTACTACTACAACAAGATGCACGACCGCCGAAAGAAGCTGTTCGCGGCGGCCACCGACACAATCTTGTTCTACGTTAAGAACATGAATACAGAATTCACGTTCAATCAGTTGACTGAGGCGCGGGATAAGCCAGTCCGTCAACTCAAGAGAGTCAAACGTTCCGGCAAGATGGTCAACGCCAGAGACGCCGATGGAAAGCTCATGTATCAGGTCAAAACGGACCGTACTATCGACAATGTGTGGCGCATCCCGGCTCTACAGCCAGCCGCCAGAGAACGTATCGGCTACCCGACTCAAAAGCCTGTAGCCCTGCTAGAGCGGATCATCGCGGCGTCAAGTAACCCCGGCGACGTGGTGCTTGATCCGTTCTGTGGTTGCGGTACGACGCTTCACGCCGCGCAGAATCTCGGACGCCGTTGGATCGGGGTAGACGTATGCGTGAACGCCTGTAAGGTAATCGAGCAACGTCTACGCTCCCACTTCGACACCATATGGGACGAAGTGGAGTTCATCGGAATGCCGAAGACACCGAGCGACGCGAAGACACTGGCAGACCTTGATGCGTTCCGGTTTGAGCGGTGGGCGGCCTCACTGGTTGATGGCATGGAAGCCAACACGCGGCAACGGGGAGATAAGGGAATCGACGGTTGGGGCCGTATCCCAATCCGCAAGGGCCAGTTCGTCGATATGGTCTCGCAAGTCAAAGGCGGGGGAACGGGGCCGGGGGACGTTCAGGCGTTCAACGGAGCGCGTCAACAGGCGGGGGCAGACTTGGGAATCTTCACATGCTTTGACGACCGCGTAACGCCTCGAATGCGCGACGCGGCGGCAAGTACGGGACGATTCATGGAAGTTCCTACCGTTCAGATATACACCGTGGAAGACTTCTTTCAAGGCCGCATTCCGGCCCTACCGAGAGTCGCATAAGGGGGAGAGATATGCCGCGTCGTAAGAAGGAACGTCCCCGTGGTCGTCCTGAGAAGCTGATACGTCCTATCCCTGGGCCGTTCGAGAACGTCATAAAGGCACTGGTTCAGCCCGCGAAGAAGACCCAGAAATCCTGAGCGACTCAAGGGGTTATGGGTAAGATTGTTGGTAATTCCCCTAATTTACCCATGTTCGACCACTAGGGCCGCCCTCGAATGGCACCAATGCACACATAGACCGGGCCACCTGGCAGTACGATTGTATTTGAGCGACTCGAATCAGGACGAAAACGACACACCTCGATCTGGCTCTCGGACGCTTTTCCATAGCTAAAATGGCAATTAGTTGGAGCAATTGACCACAAGGGTTGCCCCTACAGCAGGTTTGCCGGGGGTTGTTTTCGGAGGTATGAAAATTGGGAAGGAGGGGGACCCTGGTTCGATGTCGTGGGACGGGACGTACGTCTGTGGGAGTGACGAATTGGTATGACTCTTCTCCGACGTAGGGGATAGACAGCCTCTGATTGTAGTAGGATATCCCGCACGAAACGGTAGGAGAGAGAATCGACACTGTGAATACGCCTGTCATAGACTTCCATACCCACGTTGGCCAGTGGGGCCTCAACCACATGGACGCGTCACCCGAGCGCTTCCTTCGCCTCATGGACGCGGCAGGGATCGACAAGGCATGCGTCAATTGCATCTTCTATGGCGAGGCTCGGCGCAGCAACGACACCGTCGCAAGCTATGTTCGTGCGAATTCTGACCGTTTCGTCCCTGTGGCATACGTCACGCCCCGATATCCCGATGAGGCAATCACGGAGCTTGAGCGGTCGTTTGACGAAATCGGGGCGAAGTTCCTCAAGGTATATCCCACCTACCTGAAGAAGCCCATCGATGACCCTTCCTACATGCCCATTTTCGAGTGGGGCAATGACCGTGGAATCGTATTGATGAGTCACTCGTCCCGCGTTGGGGCGGATGACCTGCTTACCATGCCGCACTCGTTTGTACCATTGGCGAAGAAGTTTCCCAATATCACGTGGGTGCTCGCCCACTCCGGGAACAACATGAAGGGGCAGGAGGAGGCCGTGGTGGCGGCGAAGGAGTGCCCCAACATCTACCTGGAGACGTGCAGTTCTTTCAGCGAGCACGGCGCGATGGAATTCCTCGTGGAAGGCGCAGGAGAAGACCGCGTTCTGTACGGGTCGGACATGCCTCTCATGGAACCGCGCCACCAGATCGCCAAGATCACGACAGCCGACCTCTCCGATGATGCGAAGCGCAAGATACTCGGCCTCAACGCGATCCGTATTTTGGGACTCGATCAATGACTGAAACACCCGTCATTGACTTTCACGGCCATTCGGGGAAGTGGACCTCCAGCGGTGTACTGGGTGGAACTCCCGACCATTTCGTCCAGGTAATGGATGCCGCGGGCGTCGACAAGCTGAGCGTCAATTGCATCTTCTACGGGGACGCCCGACGTGGAAACGACGTGACCGCCTCCTACGTTCACGCCTACCCTGACAGGTTCATCGGCGTAGGATACGTGACACCCCGATACCCGTCAGAGGTGATTCCAGAACTTGAACGCTGCTTCAACGAGTTGGGGTTCAGGTTCCTCAAGGTGTATCCGGTCTACTATGAGAAGCCGTTGGACGATCCCGACTTCGACCCCATCTACGAATGGTGCGACGAGCGAGGCATCGTCATCATGAGCCACTCTCAATACGAGCACAATACGCGCCCGTTTCGATTCGCCCGCCTGGCCGAGCGATACCGGAACATCACGTGGGTACTGGCCCATTCCGGCAACACGATGGAGGGACAAGTGGAGGCAGTCGAGGCTGCAAACAGCGGGCCGAACCTCTACCTTGAGACCTGCACGTCAATGTCGGAGCACGGGACCATCGAGTTCCTGGTTGAAGGCGCGGGCGAAGACAAGGTGCTCTACGGTTCAGACCTGCCTATTCTCGACGCCCGTCACCAACTGGGTAGAATAGTAACCGCCGACATATCAGACGAGGCGAAGCGCAAGATACTGGGTCTGAACGCCATCAAGCTGCTGGGACTGGAAATGCCGGGTGCGTAGCGCTCAATTTCCGATTGCCCTCAGCTTAAGAACGCCAAAATAACACCGAGGAGAAGAGATGGTCAGATCGCTGGAGTCGCTGAACGAGGAATACACGGCCAAGAACCCAAAGTCCCAAGCCCAATGGGAGCGCGGAAGGGCGACCATGCCCGCGGGGGTCATCAAGGGCGCCTACATGCGCTCTCCATTTCCGTTTTTTGTAGCCAGTTCCGACGGCTGCCACCTCACGGACATCGACGGCAATGTGGTAGTCGACTTCGGTTCGCATCACTCGGCAATGATCCTGGGTCATACTCATCCTGACGTGACAGCCGCGCTCCAGGCAGAAATTGAGCGCGGACTCGGACTCGGCAATCCGACCGAGCTCGAAGCCGAGATTTCGGAGGAGATTGTCGACCGCTTCCCCTCCATCGAGAAGGTGCGCTTCACGAACTCGGGCACCGAGTCATCCCTGCACGCCGCCAGGCTCATTCGCGCCAAGACGGGGAAGGCGAAGGTAGCCAAGTTCGAAGGGGCGTACCATGGCAGCCACGACGGCCTGGAGCACAGCATCAGCCCTCCCATCGACGACGCGGGACCGGGCGACTCTCCAATGACCGTGCCCGCCAACCCCGGGGTCGCTCCCACTTCCGAAGACCTGGTTGTCATGCTGCCGTACAACGACCCTGAGTCGGTCGAGCTAATCCTGCGGGAGCAAAAGGACGAGGTGGCAGGAGTCTTCTACGACGGCAAGCCGGGCATGTTGGATGTGCCCGACGAGTTCACTCACTTTCTCCGCGACCTCACAAAGGAGCTTGGCCTCTACATGGTGATGGACGAGGTCGTCAGCTACCGAGTTGGGCGGGCCGGATACCAAGGGCTTGCCGGAGTGGAGCCCGATCTCACGATCTTCGGCAAGATAGTCGGTGGCGGGATGCCTGTCGGCGCCATAGGCGGCAGCGAGGAGATCATGGGCCTGATGGACAACACCGACGGCCCGCCAGTCCTGGCCCCGAGCGGAACGTTCTCCGGCAACAACTTCACCCTAGCGGCCGGGCTCGCCACCATGCGCGGCCTGACAGACGAGGTCTATGAACACCTCGATTCGCTGGGGAGTCGATTGGGCGCGAAGCTGGGACCCGTCCTCGACGACGCGGGGATTTCCAACCAGGTCCTCGCGGTAGGTTCAGTCGTCAACTTCTACCTGACCGACTCCCACGTTCGCGACTACCGCAGCTTCAAGACCCACGATGGCGCACTATTCGAACGGATCAGCCTCGCCGTCCATCTGAAGGGCTACTCGCTGGGGCAACCGCCGATGTCCATGATGCTCTCGTCGCCAATGACCAATGACATCATCGACTGTCTCGTTGAAGCGGTCGAAGAGGCCCTGGCTGAGGAGGACTAGACCTCGACCAGTCGATTCTCTCTGCCGCCGATTGACGAACGGGGGCAATTCGTAGTGAAATAAGACGAAGAGTCGCAAGGGGAGCAGTCACAAATGGCGTTGAAAGTACTCAAGATGCCCCGGCTGCCAAGACCGGGCAGGCCTCGAATAAAGACGTGGCCTCGCCGCTTCGTGAAGTGGTCATGGCGTGTCCTGGAGATCGAGGGGGTGATTCTCGTCGCCATGCTCCTAGTTGGCCTGGTGGTCGGCGGCGTCCTGTACCAGTTCACCGACTTCTTCGGAAACAAGCCGCCCTACGAGTTCCAGAACATCGACGATTTCGAATAGAGAGGGCCATCCCTCCCAGGAACTCCAGGGGAAGGCCAATAATCCATGGGAATTCGGTATTGTCCCCCGGCTCACAGGACGGTAGAGTATAGCTGTTGACGATTGGGTGAGCAGCGGGGCAAGCATGGATGCCCCGAAACGTGCGGAAAACGCTAGAGTTTCATGCGAGGTGCCAGATGTTTCAATATAAGCCGCTAGAAAAGTCCGCCAAGAAGGAAAAGGACTACACCGGTCAGAGCGTGATACGGATGAAACTCCGGTTCATGGACGTCCTCCTCGTGCCCATCGAAAGGACGTACGATGCAATCGAGGGGATCCCCGTGATCGGACCGATCGTCTCCTTCAGCAGGACGACGTTCGTAGTAATCATCGCCTCGTTGGTGATCTCTGCCCTATTGATCCTCCTCGTTGCCGTGGCTGCTCTTATTGCGGTCCAGCTCAGCGAATGGGCCGGACCCGTCTACTAGTAGACCGAAATCTTTGAAATGACGGGCGGCAATTGAGGTAGGGTTCGCGTTGCGCACGACAAGGGCGGGTTTGAAACCCGCCCTTACCAAATCATAGGGTCGTCACCCTTCGAAACTATGATGTTGAACCGCTGGCCCGCACTGGAAGGCAAGGTGCAGCGGAGACTTGAGTAGTCTGATGCTTGAGGGGGGCGAATGTAGCCCCAGAAAGCAGCGAACCGAATCGACGGTCCAGCCCTCAAACGGTCATTGAACACGCGCAGCCAGCACCACCGCCGCCACAGCACCCTCCACCACCACCGGCAACCGGAGTCGTTTGTCCGCTCGCGTCAGTCGAGAACGACATGAACACTGAAAGCTGACGTCGGGACTCCGACCCGCAGTCCGGGCACGGCGTAGGCTCGTCCATCTCGCTAAACGACCGCAGCTTCTCAAACCTGTTCTTGCACGTCCCACATGTATACTCGTACAGCGGCATGGCTGGCGAACTCCTCGCGTGGCGATAGAGTCAATTCTAGGTACGGGCGGCAACTGAGTCAAGGCGAACGATGCGCCCGTAAGTGATCAGTCTTGGTGAGTTGAATCGCGAAGACCCCCCTCTCTGTATCTCTCCCCCGGCGGGGGAGAGATTGTAGATTCTTCGTCGCTGCGCTCCTCAGAATGACAGCGAGAGAGCAATTCGTGCAATCTCACCAACTCTGAACGGTTGATGTGAGGAACACCCTCCCCCAGTGGATACCCGCCCCGTATCGTGGTACGGGGTGACGTTCTTTCGCGGGTATGACGGTAGCTGTGTGTGTTGAGCACTCTCACGAAGTCTGAACAGTTACGATGCGCCGCTCGACGGGTGACTGTATAATTCGAGGCACGTCCGACCGCTTGAGAGGATACCGATGACTACCTCGATTCAAGAGAGCCTGCCCGACATAGAGGGCCGATTCGGCCCCTTTGGTGGCAAGTTCGTGCCTGAGACGCTTATGGAGGCCCTTGCCGAACTCGAACGAGAGTACAGAGCCGCCAAGCAGGACCCGACGTTCCAGGACGAGCTGCAACGCCTATCCCAGCGATATGCGGGCAGACCCACTCCGCTCTACCACGCGCAGAACCTCTCAAAGGAACTCGGCGGCGCGCAGATCTATTTCAAGCGCGAGGACCTTGCGCACACCGGGGCGCATAAGATCAATAACGCCCTGGGCCAGGGCCTCCTCACTTCCCGCATGGGCAAGAAGCGCATCATCGCCGAGACGGGAGCGGGACAGCACGGGGTGGCAACTGCGACCGTGTGCGCCATGTTCAACCAGGAATGCATCGTCTACATGGGCGAGGAGGACATCAGGCGGCAGTCCCCAAACGTGTTCCGCATGAAGCTCCTCGGCGCGGAGGTCCGCTCGGTCACTTCCGGCAGCAGGACGCTCAAGGACGCCATCAACGAGTGTATCCGTGACTGGGTCACGAACGTGGAGACGACGCACTACCTGATCGGCAGCGTCGTCGGGCCGCACCCATACCCCGAGATGGTTCGCGACTTCCAGGCCCCCATAGGGCGGGAAGCCCGCCAGCAGATGATTGACCAGGCCGGAAGACTCCCCGACTACGCCGTGGCATGCGTCGGTGGAGGCAGCAACGCCATCGGCCTGTTCTACGACTTCGTGGGAGACGAGTCGGTGCAGCTGATAGGCGTGGAGGCGGGTGGCGACGGAGTTGAGACGGGTCGTCACTCCTCAACCCTCGTGGCCGGCGAGGTAGGGGTGCTTCACGGCAGTAAGTCCTACCTGCTCCAGGACGAACACGGCCAGGTTATCGAGACACACAGCATCTCTGCTGGCCTCGATTATCCAGGCGTAGGCCCGGAGCACAGCTATCTCAAGGACATTGAGCGCGCTCAATACGCCAGCATCACCGACACCGAGGCTCTGGAGGGCTTCAAACTCCTCTGCCGCACGGAGGGAATCATCCCGGCGCTTGAACCCTCGCACGCCATCGCTCACGTAGCCAAGCTCGCTCCCACGCTGCCCAGCGACACGATCATCCTCGTCGGCCTCAGCGGACGCGGCGACAAGGACATCAACACCGTGGGAGAGGCGCTGGGGGTCGAGATGTAGGCGGCCTCGCTGAGAACTTGTGCTAGGATGTAGAAGTCTTGACGAGTACGGCTGTCCCGAGGAGGACATCCATGGTAGTAGACACGGCAATAAGGGTTCGCAGATACAGCTTCACCGTCGACGAGTTCGCCAAGATGGGCGAGGCGGGAATCTTTACGAAAGACGACCGTGTGGAACTCATCGGCGGGGAGATACGGGAAATGACGCCAATTGGGCCACTGCACGCAACGATTGTGAACCGCCTAAACGCCACGCTCATGAAACTGCTAGAAAGCTCAGCTGTCCTTCAAGTGCAAAACCCCGTGCGACTTGACCTGCACAACGAGCCTCAGCCGGATTTCTCCGTTATCAAGGAGCGCGGCGACTACTACAAGACCGCCCTTCCCGGGCCGGGAGACACGTTGCTGGTCATCGAGGTCGCCGACTCCTCATTAGCCTACGACCTCCACGAGAAAGCGCCGCGATACGCCAGTTCAATGATCCCCGAATTGTGGGTCGTAGACCTGGAAGCCGAGGTCGTCAGGGTATTTACGCAGCCGGGGCAGTCGGGGTACGCGAATGAGCGCGAGATGGGCCAAGGCTCGACGATTGCTTCCGCGGGCGTCGAAGGGCTACGCGTCGAGGTCAATGATATCTTCGGCTAGGCCGTAGTTTCTGTAGGCAGGCCGTGAAGTGGCTAGTGTGCTCCCACCGGCCGGATGTTTGTATCCGCCGAGTCCTGCTCCGCCATCCTGGTCCTTGCGCCCGTCGCCCGTTCCGCCAGGTCCTCTCGCAACGGGGCGAAGATGTCGATGACCTTGCAGTCCTGGTCCCGAACGTAGCCGCCGTGGGGAGTGTTTGAGGGCATGACGATGACGTCGCCGGCGTTCACCCGGTACATCTTTCCGTCGATGACCTGGTCGATATAGCCCTCGACAACGACCATGATCTGTTCCGCCACGTGCTGGTGCACGGGGAAGTACGTCCCCGCCGGAATCGTAAGGAAGCTCACCACGGCCTCTTTGCCGGCAACCAGGTGACTCCACGCGCCCGGCGCAAGCTCCTCCATCGGAATGTTCTCGTAGTGAACAATGTACTGATCGTACTCCTCGTCGCCTGCTCGATCTATGTTCTCATCTTCGGCCATTTCGTCTCTCCTACGGTTGTTTTCCGGACACAACGGTACCATCGGGCATGACATCGGGCAACCGTGGAGGTTCTGGGTGCTGGATTCCCGCCCCCGTCTTCACGGGGGCAGGCTCAGCGCGGGACTGAAGGAAGGGGGATTCGGCTTGCGATACATCCCTCACATGACTATAGTTAGGCGCGTTCGGGCACCTTGAGTCAGCTACGACCGGACACCATATACCCAGAAAAAGGAGTGCGGCGTCATGGCCGACAGAGAGCAAGTACGACAGCAGATGAGCGAGGACGGCATCGAGTACATCCTCGCGCAGTTCGTGGATATCAACGGCTCGCCGAAGGTGAAGATGGTTCCGGTGGCGCACTTCGACGACATCATCGACGACGGCGCGGGCTTCGCTGGGGCGGCGGTATGGGGGATGGGGCAAGGTCCGCACTCCCACGACATGTTGGGGCGCATCGACCTTGATTCGTACAGCGTCTGTCCATGGACGGAGGGTGTCGCGCGGTTCGCCTCCGACCTCCATGTCGATGACGTGCCGCATCCCTACGACCCGCGCGTGAATCTCAAGCGCGTCCTCGACGACGCCCGCGCGGAGGGGTATGTCTTCAACACCGGCATCGAGCCGGAGCATTTCCTTGTCACCCAGAACTCCGACGGAACGATCGATATCTTTGACCCCGACAACATCGACACGCTCGACAAGCCTTGCTACGACTTCAAGGGCATAGCAAACGTGCAGGGCTACCTTCGAGACCTCATGGACGGAATGGCGGCTCTAGGCTGGGACCCGTACCAGTCCGACCACGAGGACGCGAACGGGCAGTATGAGCTGAACTTCGTCTACAGCGACGCCTTGACGACGGCTGACCGGTACACGTTCTTCAAGATGATGACGAGCCAGTTCGCCAAGAAGTACGGGGCCATCGCGACGCACATGGCTAAGCCGTTCTCCGATCGCACCGGCAGCGGGGGTCACGTGCACTACCACGTGGCGTCCTCCACAACGGGCGAGGACCTCTTCCTCGACGAGAGTGACGACCAAGGGTTGGGGCTTTCCGAGTTTGCCTACCACTTCATCGGGGGTATTCTCGCCCACGCTCCCGCCCTCTGCGCAGTAACCTCGCCGACGGTGAACTGCTACAAGCGGCTGCAGGTCGGGGCGGGCCTCACAAGTGCGCGGTCGGGCTTCACATGGACACCGGCGTTTGTCACCTATGGCGACAACAACCGTACGCAGATGATCCGAACGGCAGGGCCGGGCCACCTTGAAGACCGCACGGTCTCCGCCGCGAATAAC
This sequence comes from Dehalococcoidia bacterium, assembly GCA_963662435.1. GTDB lineage: Bacteria > Chloroflexota > Dehalococcoidia > Lucifugimonadales > VXLM01 > VXLM01. Next base: position 2,663,487 of record OY759598.1, read on the forward strand.
CCGTATCTCGCGTTCGCGGCCTACCTGACGGCGGGTCTGGACGGCGTTAGGAACCGGCTCGACCCCGGCAAGGCCAACCTCGGCAACAACATGTACGAGCTGGGCCTCGAGGAGATCCAGAGGCGTGGCATCAGGCTCCTCCCGCAGTCCCTATCCGAGGCCCTCGAAGAACTGAAGAAAGACCCCGTCATCCAGGGAGCGCTCGGCGTCATCGCCGACGAGTTCATCAAGCTCAAAGAGGCCGAATACCGCGAGTACCACAAGCAGGTCACGCAGTGGGAAGTCGACCGCTACCTGACGATGTTCTAAGGGGCCGCGAAGAGACCTGCCGCGTGAGCATCTAGGGGCACACTTCTCCCTGCGCAGCTTTGATTGACCTTCCTACGAGTGGGGTATACCATGGTACGCGTAGGCCGCGAACTTGGAGGTCACGATATGCCGTTCTCGGTAGGGCCAACCGAGCTAATAATCGTTTTGGTCATCGTGCTGATCATATTCGGCGTTGGAAAGCTGCCGGAGATCGGCGGGGCCATGGGCAAGGCCATTCGCGAGTTCCGGTCTTCGCAGAGCGGCCAGGACGAAGCAGCCGCCAAGTCGGACGCAGAGTCCGGCACCGAGAAGGGGTAGGCCCCAGCCGCGAAGTGGTCTGACTGCTTCGTCGCAGCGTCCTCGCGGCTCGATCATGCTCCGCATGTATTGTCATGACGCTTCCCGCGACCCTCTTTCGCGTTGAAGTTGTCGCGAGTTAACCTTGCAAATCTGGCGTGATAGTCCATAATTGCAAGGATGATAGCCCGTCGATCACTGACACATCTCCACACACTGCTCGCGGAGTATCCCGCGGTCGCGTTGCTCGGACCACGCCAAGTCGGCAAGACGACCCTTGCCTTCGAAATCGCCGATGCGGAGGACGCGGTATACCTCGATCTCGAATCGCCAGCGGACCGGGCCAGGCTCACCGACCCCGATCTCTATCTGGCCGATTACGAGGACCGGCTGGTCATCCTAGACGAAGTCCACCGTCTGCCCGGTCTGTTCCAGAGCCTGCGCGGCCTGATCGACCGTGGGAGACGGAGGGGAAAGCGAGCAGGCCGGTTTCTACTCCTGGGATCGGCCTCGATGGACCTGCTGCGGCAGTCGGGCGAGACCCTAGCCGGGCGCATCGCCTACCTCGATTTAGGTCCCTTTGACGCGCTGGAGGTAGGCGCGACTGCCCTCGATGCACTCTGGGTGCGAGGCGGCTTCCCCGACAGTTTCCTGGCGGGTGACGACGACCGTAGTCTCACTTGGCGGGAGAACTTCATCCGCACCTACCTTGAGCGAGACGTTCCCCAGTTCGGCCCGCGTATTCCCGCCGAGACCCTCAGACGCTTTTGGGTGATGCTGGCGCACAATCAGGGAGGAGTGATCAACGCGGCAGGCCTAGCGCGTGGCCTCGGCGTGGACAACAAGACCGTCTCCAGATACCTGGACCTCATGGTCGACCTTCTGCTGGTGCGCCGCCTCACGCCGTGGCGCAGAAACGTCGGTAAGCGCTTGGTGAAGTCGCCGAAGGTGTACGTCCGTGACAGCGGGATCGTTCATGCCCTGCTCGGTCTCAGCTCCAAGGAAGACGTCATTGGCCATCCGGTCGTCGGCATGAGCTGGGAAGGATTTGTGCTGGAGACTCTGTTGTCGGTCGCTCCGAGCCGTGCCGAGGCGAACTTCTACCGCGCGTCAGGCGGAGCCGAGATCGACTTCATCCTGACCTTACCGGGGCGAGAGCCTTGGGCAATAGAAATCAAGCGAAGCCTCGACCCGCGACCGCGAAGGGGCTTTCACAGCGCCTGCGGAGACGTACGTCCTGAAGCCAAGTTCGTCGTATATCCGGGGAGCGAGCGGTTCAGGATTGCGGAGGACATTGAAGCCGTCACGGTAGTCGATCTGGCGAATGAGGTGGCGGGTGCGGGGTGACGGCAACCGAGGGATTCATGGAGCGGGAGACGGGACTCGAACCCGCGACAGCCTGCTTGGAAGGCAGGAACTCTACCAGACTGAGTTACTCCCGCTTGCCACTCAAGTCTATCAATACCTGCAATTTGAGTCTACGGTTACGCCACCCTTGTAACTGTTCAGAGTTGATGAGAGGAAATGCGAAGCCCCCTCTCTGAATCTCTCCCCCCTGGGGGAGAGATTGTAGATTCTTCGTCGCTGCGCTCCTCAGAATGACATCAGTAGGACATGCACCTGAATATCTCACCAACTCTGAACAGTCATCCACCCTTTCCAACGCGCGGTGGGGCTATAGCTCGAAGGCGGCGGTGGCGATGTTGGCGATGTGGCGGCTGATGGGTAGGCTGGAGGTGGCTGCGGGGGACGGGGCGTTGAGGACGTGGATTGCCCTGTCGCCCTGGAGGATCTTGAAGTCCTGAAGCAGGGCGCCGCTGTCGTCGATGGCCTGGGCACGGACGCCGGCACTTGGCTGCCACACGTCCTCCGGCTCGATTGACGGTACGAGTTTCTGCAGGGAGTCTACGAAGGAGGACTTGAAGAGGGAGCGGTACTGCTCTTTCATGCCGGTCATCCAGTGGGTCATCGACATGCGCCAGAAGCCCGGATGGGTGGCTATGTCAAGCGCATCCTCGACGTCGAATGACGCCTTGCCGTACCCCTCGCGCTTGAGGGACAGGACGGCGTTGGGGCCAGCCTCGACGCTTCCGTCGACCCGCTTGGTGAAGTGCACGCCGAGGAAGGGCAGCTTCGGGTCGGGCACCGGGTAGATGAGGCCATTGACGAGGTGCTCCTTCTCCGGTCTCAGGGAGAAGTACTCCCCTCTGAAGGGGACGATGCGAAGGCCGGCCCGTTCGCCCATGTCACGGGCAAGTTTGTCGGCCTGGAGACCGCCGCAGTTGATGACGCACGACGCCGTGATCGTGTCCGTGTCCGTGTCGATGTGCATCGTGTTGCCGCGCCGGGCGACGTGTCCCACGCGGGTGTTCAACCGGAGTTCGCCGCCCATCTCACCGAAGTCGGTCGCGTAGGCTTGGGAGACGCGGCGGTAGTCGACTATGCCGGTCTCCGGCGACCAGATGGCCTTGATTCCTGCAGCGTGGGGCTCGATCTCGCGGAGGCGCTCACGGCCAATGAGCTCCAGTCCCTTCACTCCGTTGGCCTTGCCTCGTGCGAATAGATCGTGCAGACGTGTGACCTCCGGCTCGTCCGTAGCGACGATCACCTTGCCGCACATCTCATAGTCGATGCCCCGTTCGTCGCAGTACCGGCGTAGCTCGAGGTTGCCGGTATAGCAGAAGCCGGCCTTCTGCGAACCGGGAGCGTAGTAGATGCCCGCGTGGATGACGCCGCTATTGTGTCCAGTCTGGTGTAGGGCAACTTCACTCTCTTTTTCCAGCACGACGATGCGGCGGTCGGGATGCTTCTGCGCGAGCGTCATCGCGGTGGCGAGGCCGATGATGCCTCCGCCGATGATCGCGATGTCGTACTTGGTCGTTTTCAAAGCCATCGTATGCGTGTCCTCATCCAAACCTGGTGGTGTTACTTGCGTAACCTGTTATTCGGGTGAAAGTCCGAAGCGAGCACCTTGCGGAACCAGAGCATTCACCCTCACCCCAGCCCTCTCCCGCGAACGGGAGAGGGGGTAATTCATAACTGATTGCTCATTTGCCTATCCCCATCAGCGAACGGGCGCGGGTGTATTATGGGACTATGATAACGCACCGCCGCGTCGAGGTTGAGCGTGACACGGACACGTTGTTCGAGCTTCATAGCCACGCGAACTACTTCAGCTCCAGCCCGTGGGTGACTGCGTCCACGTCGTTCGAGCGGTATATGGACCACTGGCTGAAGTCGCCGCAGACCCAGGAGTTTCTCGGCAACCTGATGAAGTCGCTGAACGATCCCCGCACGGTGGCCGAGTTGTGGGAGGTCGACGGTGAAGCGGCAGGGTTCGTCCATGTCAGGTTCACCGACGCGGAGGGGTACGACTTCACCCGCGCGGACGTGTACGACCTTGCGGTAGCGCCGGAGTACCGCAGGATGGGGATCGGCTCGCGGATGATGGCGTTCGCGGAGGAGGCAGCCCGGACGAATGGCGCCAATGCGCTCTACATCGGCACGGGGTGGGAGAATGAGCCGGCGCGGTCACTGTATGTCAGGCGTGGCTTTCGAGAACGAGAGATTGAATACGAAATGCTCTTCCGCCGTCCTGATCCGCTGTAGCGGGGGTGTGGGGACTTTTCGCAGAGGGCGTGCAACCACATGGGTCTGCCCCTACGACGAGTGAGGAAGAAATGTGTGGATTGACGCACCCATCTACCGGGGGATCTTGCCAAAAAGTGTGGCATTTTGGGACATTCTGTGACATTTTATTCGTTATTGTAAAGTTATCGGCAGATGACCTTCGGTCCAGCGATGAGGCTACAGGCGGCTGACCATCCGAGGATTCCCCCACTTTCTGTAACATTTTGCAACTCTTGGAGTTGTCGCTTCGTCCGGAGACGCATCACCCCTATGTAGTGTGGTACATGTGTTCTTATTTGTCATATTGGGATTGGGGGGGCTGTTTCAGTCTCCGTGAGTTGAGTTGCGAAGACCCCCTCTCTGTGTCTCTCCCCCGGCGGGGGCGAGATTGGTGGTTCCTCGTCGCTGCGCTCGTCAGAATGTGTCATGAGGGTTGCCACCCTCACCACCTGGAATGAAAAGGTGACTCGGCATGACAAGGACGGAAGATGGATTCCTGCCTACGCAGGAATGACGGTGTGGAGGTTGGCGCTGCGGCTATTCTCAGAGCATTCGCTCATGCAGGCTGTCACCGACACGACCAACCATGAAAATGGCGGTAGGGGCGATTCGCGAATCGCCCCTACAGGAGGGTATTTTCAGGGGAGTGCCAGCTAAGAAATTGTCTCAAAGCTGTGTGGGTTGGTAGAGAATTGCCCTTCGACAAGCTCAGGGCGAACGGGGTTTTCTCAGAGGCTATGATTGGAATTACTCGTCGATAGTTTCTAAAGGACAGTTTCGAGACTTTCTACCGAGGCGAAACAGCTGCAATGGGACACTTGGCCGATGGTGCGTCCCACAGCCTTATCAATCGTGGTATGCTCGACGCGCTTTGCGCTTGCAGCAAGGCGGCAAAACAACGCAGCGAGGAGAGGAACGTGACGACCCTGCTTTGCAACGAGGACGCGTACCTTAAGGAGTTCGATGCGACCGTGACCGCGGTGACGGAGAAGGGGGTGGTGCTGGACCGGACGGCGTTCTATCCCGGCGGGGGAGGACAGCCCCCAGATGCGGGGACTCTGAGGGCGGGTATGGAAGAGTACAGCGTCAAGAAGCTCTCGAGGGCCGACGGGCGAATCGTGCATGAGATAGACGGTGACGCGTTCCCTCAAGAGGGCACCGCCGTACACGGCGTTATCGATTGGGAACGGCGGTACAGCCTCATGCGCACGCACACGGCGTTGCACATCCTGTGCGGCGTGGTGTGGCGGGACTACGGGGCGCTGGTGACGGGCGGGAACATGGAGCCGCTGACGGCGCGGATGGACTTCGAGTTGGAGAGCATGTCAGCGGACTTCGCCCGCGAGGTGGAGCGCACCATTAATGAAGAGGTCGCGGCGGAGAGGGACGTCCACGTCGCCGTCCATCCTCGTGAAGAGGCACTCACCATTCCCGACCTGATACGCACGAAGGTGAACCTCATCCCGGAGTCGGTGAAGAAGATACGCACGATCGACATCGAGGGGCTCGACCTGCAGGCGGACGGGGGACTTCACGTCCACAACACGAGGGAGGTCGGCACGATCCGGGTGGTGAAGCACGAGAGCAAGGGGCGGATCAACAAGCGGCTGCGGATCAGGGTTGAGTAGGGCGGGTGACGGTTCCTTATGATTTGGAAGCTCTCTTGAAAAACCCTCACCCCCGTATCGAGTACGGGGCAGGCTCTAGTCCTCTCCCACGACGGGAGAAGGGATAAGAGGGACTCACCGCGGAGGGCGCGGAGAGCGCAGAGAGGAAATTGGGTGCTGGGAAGGGCGATTCGCGAATCGCCCCTACGGGAACGCGGTTTTGACGTGGCGGTGATGCGGACGTAGACTGGAATGACATAGAAGAAGGCGCCGAGGGCGCCCGTCCCACATGGTTGGGGGCGGGCGCTTTTCTTTTCGGCGGGGTCGGAGCGGCATTGTTAGAGTGGCTGGACGACTTACAGAAAGAGACGGGCGTGCTCCCGACACCGGAGCAGGCCGAGATACTTGCGTGTGACAGGAGGTTCATCCTCGTGGCCGGAGGGGAGCAGGCGGGGAAGTCGGTGGTGGCGGCGCTGTTCCTGATCCGAAACTATTTCGAGCTCTTGGGGGACCGGGAGGCGGAAGCGCAGGCGGGCAGTCACGAACGGCGTGAGCGCGGTCGACGTCAGAGTCCCCCGCTCTACTGGCTTGTGGGAGCGACGTATGGAGAGACGGAGCGAGAGTTCCGGTACCTGGCGGAGTGGTTCGGGGTGCTCGGACTGCTGGCCGAGGCAACCAAGGGGGTTGAACGCGGGCGAATCGTGCTTTCGGACGGAACGAGGATCGAGACGAAGAGCGCGGTGGACCCCCGCACGTTGTCGAAGGAGGCTCCGGACGGGATCATCGGGTGCGAGGCGAGCCAGCTCGATTTGACGGTGTTCAGCCGGATGCGAGGCCGTGTGACACCCAGGAACGGCTGGCTCTTCCTCGCGGGCACCTTCGAGTCGAGCGTGGGCTGGTACCCGCAACTGTTCAAGGCCTGGCAGCAGGGCGGGCCTGACCGGAGGAGCTTCTCGCTGCCGTCGTGGACGAATCGCACGTTCTATCCCGGCGGAAGGGACGACCCGCAGTTGGTGTCTCTGCAGGCCGACTCGACGGACGATTTCTTCATGGAGCGCATAGCGGGACAGCCCGTGCCGCCCAAGGGACTGGTCGTGCCGGAGGTACGGCCAAGCGTACACGTGCGAGACGTTCAGTATGTTCCGGGCCTACCAGTGCGGCTCGCCATCGATCCCGGATACGCGGGGGCGTACTCCGTCGAGGTTCTCCAGTACATCGACGGGCGGGAGGTTGTCGTCGACGAGATATACGAGCGGGGGCTTGTGACCGAGGAGATCATAGCAATGGCGCAGTCCAGACCCTGGTGGCCGGACGTCGAGGGCGGAGTAATTGACGTGGCGGGATACCAGCACCATTCAATGCCGGCGCCGGCCGAGGCGTGGTTGGAGGAGGGAGGCGTGTCCCTTTCGGCGTCGCGTGTCTCGATCAATGACGGGACGCAGCGACTGCGATCGTTCCTGAAGGTACCTGCCGACGACAACGGGCCGAAGCTCCTGATCGGAAGCCACTGCAAGGGCATCTTGTCGGAGCTGGGAGTCACGCCCAATCCATTCGACGGGCAAACTCGGCCATACCGATGGAAGACCGACCGTGAGGGGAATATTGTCGGCCGCGTGCCGGAGGACCGGTACAATCACGCCGTCAAGGCGGTCATCTACCACCTCGTGGACAAATACGGGTATGCGTCAAGGCCGCGGGCCGACACTTTCCGCGTCAGGAGATTCGCGTAGTTGCTCGAAGAGGAGACTGAAGCGCTTCTGCATGCAAATTGATACATCATCAGAGTAGTCACTAGGCGTTATGTCGATGCGAAGCTTCGGCCCACAAAGGTCTTGAATAAAGCCTTCGACCCGACGTGTGACATCTGAATTGCTCTCTGACGTAGGTACTAGCACGTGCGTTCGCTACTATGCTAGAATGATTGGCGCTTACTACTCTGGTAGAGGTTGAAGGGCATGGCAATCGGGAATTCTCCAAATGGCGGCAGTACACGCGCTCGGCAGGCTCTTGAGGATCGTTTCGTGGATCGCTTGTCCATCAACTATGATTTGACTCGAAAAGCAGTGTCGTTTCAAGGGAATCAACGAGTTCCTGGTCTGCGCTGGATGAAGTACAAAGAGGCGTATTCCCGTAAGTTGGTCGAAGACATGCTGGATGCCTTTAAGCCAATGTCAGTTCTCGACCCCTTTGCCGGAATAGGAACAACTCCACTGATGGCTGCGTCGAGGGGAATGCGGGCTACTGGAGTTGAGATCATGCCAGTTGGAGTTCTCGCGAGTACTGCGATCTCCGAGGCTGCTAATGGCGTATCTAAGGGGGCACTTGAATCGGAAGGGATGAAGCTTCTCAATGCGGTGACGACCCGCGACGACACTCCCTCTGAGCACATCTTTCCCCACGTGAGAATAACGGAAGCAGCATTCCCATTAAGCAACGAGTCGGCTATCGCCCGCGCACGAGAGTTCCTAAATGGAGTCCCCGATGAGTCGATGCGAACAATTCTTAACTTCGCCTGCATGTCAGTCTTGGAGGCAGCCAGCTATACACGTAAGGACGGCCAATACCTACGCTGGGACTACCGGTCAGGGAGGTCTCTGAAAGCAAAGGTCAACAAGGGTCCTATCCTACCGTTTGCTCAGGCGCTAGGTGAACGTCTATTCGAAATCATTCAGGACATGGAACCGCTTAAACAGGAGTTCGGCGGTGCATCGCCCGAGTTTCTTACAGGATCAAGCCTGGAGTTGCTACGCCATCTTCCCACCCATTCTTTTGATATGGTCATGACATCCCCACCCTACGCCAATAGGTACGATTACACTAGAACTTACGCCCTCGAGCTAGCATGGCTCGGATACAACAACGACGAGTTCGCAAAGCTGAGGCAGCGTATGCTGTCCGCAACCGTTGAGAATAAGCCGAAGCTAGAATGGCTCCGCCATACGTACGGGAATTGCTCGGATGTGCTTGATAACGCTGTTCAGATGTACAATGGTCAGTCAGCCATAAACGAAGTGTTGAATATCCTTAGGGAGCATATAGAAGAACTAGGAAATAGGCACGTAATCCGACTTATCGAAGGTTACTTTCTAGAAATGTCGCTGATCATTGCCGAACTGGGACGAGTCGTCCGGCCGGGGGGCAGGGTTGTGATGGTTAACGACAACGTTCAGTACCATGGAGAAGAAGTTCCCGTCGATCTCATCCTTTCAGACTTCGCGGAACAGTCGGGTTTCGAATGTCAGAAGATCTGGACCCTCCAGCGAGGGAAGGGAAACTCAAGCCAGCAGATGGGCAAATTCGGAAGGCGTGAACTTCGAAAGTGCGTCTATCTGTGGGTGAGAACAAATGACTGATCTCCATGACGCTCAGATTAGATCTGCGTTAATGGCAGAACGAATTCGACAACGAACCGACATTGCACTACGCGAATTGATCTCCGAGTACGAAGACGATCTCGTGTTTTGTCCGCTGGACGAATTCATGATCAGTGAACAAGCGTGGCAATACATCACTGATTCTGGCAACAATCCGAAGTTTGCTTTTGCTCATCCCAAGCTTTTGCGCGCACTTCCCTCGGCGTCTCAGTACTATCGCGGGATAGCGTTGTTGCCGCTAAAGCGAGTAGCCAAGATTGCGGGCTCTGTGTCCTCATGGGAATCCGGTGACCGCAAGACTTCCATAGGCCACCAAAAGAGCGAGAAGGTAGCACAACTTTACAACGCAGTGATTTCTTCGATCATCGAAGGCACATCAAATTGGACTCTTGAAAACGGCTACCGTAACATCATCGCTACCTTGGGCATCGGCCTAGACGGCACCTTCCGGAATATCATCGGCCAGGATGCGGAAGTGCTCATTAAGACCCGCATTTTGAATTGGTTGGATTCCCAACTGTTAATTTGCGCACGCAACTCCGACTCAACGGAGTTTTCTTTGCCGCTTGGATACTCAATGTACTACGGCACCGAACCCGATATTCTATTTCAACGCAACCAAGACGGAATTAACCGTTCGGTCGCAACCATCGAAGTTAAGGGAGGGAAGGATCCAGCTGGAGCATTAGAAAGACTGGGGGCCATGCAGAAGAGCTTTGAGAATACGCCCCCTAACTGTGTCAATATCCTGATCGCTGGTGTAGTTACAAATGAAATGAAGGCGCGTCTTGTTGGGTTGGGAGTAGAGAAAGTCTTTCTGCTTGACTCCCTAGCCCACGACGGTGAAAGTTGGATAGATTTCCTTAATGAAGTCTTTCATTACACGATTCGCATTACCAAAGAAACAATCACCTAGGCCTTCAAACCGCGAAAATTCGGAGCCATAGCGTCATGTTGACTGTCCTACGATTCGGAATCGGACTGGTACCTCTCTTCTTGCTGCTCGCGTGCGGTCCATCGGATGTGGAGCCAGCCACGGGCGAGGTAAACGTTCTTACTCTCCACTACTGGCAGGCACCTTCGGTGCCCAGTCCCTACCGGTCGGGCGGTTACAAGGACCTCGACGCCGCCGCGATCACCCTGGAACCTCTCGCCAAGTATGATCCGGACGGCAATATCATTCCCACGCTTGCCGTCGAAGTCCCGACCATTGGAAACGGCGGCTTCTCTCCGGACCTCATGTCCATCAGATGGAAGCTCAAGGAGGGCCTGAAGTGGTCTGACGGCAAGGACGTCACCGCCGAGGACGTTGTCTTCACCTGGCTGTATTGCAGCGACGAGGAGACCGGCTGCACCGCGAAAAGCTCGTTCGACGGTATCGCATCGGTCCAGGCATTGGACGACCTCACCGTGCAAATCAATTTTATTGAGCCCACGCCTTTTCCCTACCTTGCATTCGTCGGCAGCGGAACGCCCATCATCAGTGAAGAGCAGTTCGGTGACTGCATCGGCTCATCCGCCTCGTCCCCGGACTGCAAGGAACTGTACAGCATGCCGCTGGGGACGGGTCCCTTCCGCATTACGAGCTTCAAGGCGAGCGGTCGGATCGCATATGAGCGCAATCCTCACTACCACGGCAATGCCCCCTACTTTGACAGGATAGTCGTCAAGAGCGGCGGCGATGCCACTGCCGCGGCTCGCACCGTCCTGGAAAAGAAGGATGCCGACTTCGCCTGGAACACGCAGGTCGATCCCGAGACTCTCACCGAGATGCAGGAGGCAGGACTGGGCACGTTGGCGGTTGCGTACACGAGCCTGGTAGAACGCATCGTCGTGAACCAAACGAACCCCGATCCTGCGCTCGGCGACAATCGCTCGGAGCATCTCGACGGGAACAACCCCCATCCCTTCCTCTCCTTCAAGCCCATTCGCCAAGCCATGTCCCTCGCCATAGACCGTGAGCAGATTGCGAGTGACCTCTACGGATTCGCAGGGAAGCCGACCTGCGACCTGATCACCGGGCCTCCCATTTACGTATCGAGGGCCAACGATTCCTGTCTGACGCAGGACATCGAAGCGGCCAACAGCCTTCTCGATGAGAACGACGTCGTCGACACGGACGGTGACGGCATACGCGAGCACGAAGGCACGCCGCTTAAGATCACCTTCCAGACATCAACAAACTCCATTCGGCAGGACACGCAGGCCCTGATTCGTGACTGGTGGAAGGAGATCGGCATCGAGACCGAGCTCATTGACCACGATGCCGGGGCATTCTTCGGGGACGACCCCTCGGATGCCTCATATCGCCGGTTCTTCGCGGACGTGCAGATGTTCGCTTCCGGCACGGGGATTGATCCCCAGCAGGACCTGTCGAACCTACTTTGCAGGCACATCCCGACACGGGAGAACAACTGGGCGCTCAGCAACTTCGCCCGTTCGTGTGATCCTGATTTTGACGCGCTCTACGCCCAGCTCGAGCGGACAGAGATCGGTCGCGAGCGGGAGGACACCGTAAAGCGGCTGAATGACCTCCACGTGCAGAACTACTTCGAGATTCCCCTCATCAACCGCGGCTTCGTCTCGGCGCACCTCAACACGCTGAAGGGATTCCGCATCAACGGCTGGGACAGCGAACTTTGGAACATCGGGGAGTGGCACCGATAGGGGTTCCGCGAAGCACAATGGCGAGCGACTATCGTGGTCGAGGCCGGTTGACTGCGGGGGATGTGAGGGCCGTTGTCCGTTAGGGGCACTGCTTCGGAAATGGGGCATTCTCTCAGTCATGTGGACGCAGATTGGCAGTTCTCGCTCGACGATTTACGCGGCTTTTGAGGCGGGATTTCCGGCTCAAGCGACTTCCAAACTGATGTGATAAGGTAGGTCATCGGAAGGCACTCAATTTCGCGATGGATGACCCGGATCACCAAATAGAGGTAGACGGCGTTTGGAAGGTCTTTGGCAACGACCCCGAGCGCGCCCTGAGTTCGGAGTACGACCCAAAGAGCCGCGCCGAGATCCAAGAGGAACTGGGTCTCGTCGTCGGGCTGCGTGATGTGTCCTTCACTGTCGACCCGGGAGAGATCTTCGTGGTCATGGGTCTCTCCGGGAGTGGAAAGTCTACCCTGGTCCGCTGCCTCATCAGGCTGATCGAGGCAACGAAGGGGCAAGTGCGCTTCGACGGCGAGGACGTGATGACCTACTCGCCCGACCAGCTCATGGAGTTCCGTCGGAGCAAGGTCGCCATGGTGTTCCAGCACTACGCGCTTCTGCCGCACCGACAAGTGCTCGACAACGTTGCATACGGTCTTGAGATCCAAGGCATGGACAAGGCCGCTCGATACAAGGAAGCGTCGCAGGCTATCGAGACCGTGGGGCTCAAGGGATGGGAGGACTACTATCCAAGCGAAATGAGCGGAGGGATGCAACAGAGGGTTGGCCTCGCCAGAGCGCTGGCGGTGAACCCCGATGTACTGCTCATGGACGAGCCATTCAGCGGACTCGACCCGCTGATACGGCGGGAGATGCAGGACGAGCTAGTCTCACTGCAGGACGAGCTTCAAAAGACCATCGTCTTCATTACGCACGACCTGAACGAGGCCCTCAAACTGGGGGATCGCATCGCCATCATGCGAGACGGGGAGATTATCCAGGAGGGTTCGCCCGAGGAAATCGTGACGCTGCCGACCGATGGGTACGTAACCGAGTTCGTGCGGGACGTTTCCCGGGGTAAGGTCATCCAGGCGAAGGCGATCATGCGTGAACCGGACGCGGTAGTGTACGAGTGGCAGGGCCCTCGCGCGGCGCTGCGAACCATGGACACGCACGACCGGGACGCCATGTTCCTGATAGCGCGCAACTTCACGCTTCGAGGAATTCTCACCGAGGAGAGAGCGAACGTATTGGCGAGCGAGCGCAAGCAGACATTGGAGGGAGCCGAGGTCGCCCCGGCTTTAACCACGAGCCCCGAGACTTACATCGAAGACATCATCCCCATAGCGGCAAAGTCCCGACACCCGATCGCGGTAGTTGGCGAGAACGGGAGCCTGCTGGGGGAGATCCGCAGGGGAGTTCTGCTTTCGGGCATGTCCAGCGACGCATAGGAGGATTCTCATGATTGCCGAAGCACGGGACGCACGAGCCGGCTCGGGAACCTCATCTCTGCGCGCCCGACTAAACACCATGCCTCCCCTCTACCGTTGGGCAACAGGCCTGGCGGTCGTATTCGCAGTACTGCTGGTGTGCCTTCTAGTCTGGGGACCCCAGATGGAGTTCCCCACGACGGTTTCGTCTTCGGAAGTAGCAACCGACGGAGGTGGCTCTGTTACGCTTTCGAAGTCCGTCCGGCAGGTCACCGGAACCTGGATCGACGATCGAGTGGACTGGCTTACGCGCGAGGCCGATTGGATGTTCGGCGGTCTCAGCTCCGGGGTCGCCTACTCGCTCATCAGAATCGAAGACGTGCTCAAATGGGTCCCATGGCCCGTAATCATCGTCGGCCTCGCGCTGGTCTCGTACGCCGTGGGGCGCTGGCTGTTAGCGGCATTTACGACAGGAGCGATGCTGTATTTCGGGTTCATGGGACTGTGGGAAAACACTATCGACACGATCGCGCTGATGGTCGTTGCCGTCGTCATATCGGTGGCAATCGGACTGCCAATCGGGGTTATCGCGTCCCGGAACCGACTTGTAGACAACATCATTCGTCCGATCCTCGACGCGATGCAGACGATGCCCAGCTTCGTGTACCTGCTTCCAGGGGTGTTGTTCTTCGGACTTGGAGCTCCGGCGGGAGTATTCGCCACCATCATCTACGCCGTACCGCCGGTAATCCGTCTGACGAACCTTGGCATCAGGCAGGTATCCACCGAGGTGGTCGAGGCGGCCCGCTCGTTCGGCTCCTCTCCATTTCAGCTTCTCACCAAGGTACAGATTCCCATGGCACTGCCAACGATCATGGCAGGCATCAATCAGACGACGATGATGGCCCTGGCGATGGTGACCATTGCCAGCATGGTGGCGGCGGGAGGACTGGGAGACAACGTGCTGCGCGCCTTGCAGAAGAACCAGCCCGGCAACGGCGCGATCGCTGGCCTCTCCATCGTTTTCCTAGCCATCATCATCGACCGCCTCACGCAGTCGGTCGCTCAAACACAAGAGGACACCCGCAGCGTCGGATAGCACTCCGATGAACCCGCCCCCGCCCTACGAATGGTACGGGCGGGTCAGAGTCGGACGGGAGAACAATGAAAGGAGGACGCGGGATGAAAACTCAATACGATAGCGCAAGGGCGATCATTGCGATTGCCACCGTGATAGTCCTTCTCTGACGGGGCAAGCCAATGCCCTTGCGCCTTAAATACAGGCCCAAGAGTCCGGGCGATCGCATGAGGATGCACACGGCATAGCAGCGCTCCGCAGCATCCTCCATAGCTTACCTGAGGACCGTAGAGGCTTCGACCGCACCGGAGAACCAGCGAACAAGGAATATAGCGAAAGGAAATGAAGCATGAATCTCAAGATACTAGCAATAGTTGCAGCATTGCTCGCGACGATGACAGTCGCGTCAATCGCCTGCTCATCCGATCCGGAAGTCATCGTGAATACCGTTGTGGTCGAGGTCACGGCCGTACCGGCTGAACCCGAGATCGTTGAGACGATAGTTGAGGTGACCCCAACTCCGGGTCCCAAGGAGACGATAGTCTTCTCGGACCTGAACTGGACGAGCGCGCAAGTACAAGACCGAGTCGCCCAGTACATCGTCGAGAAGGGATACGGCTACCCGACGGACGTAGTCTTCGGAGCCACGCTCCCTTTGTTCAACGGGCTGCGGAACGGCGATACCCACGTGACCATGGAGATCTGGCTGCCGAACCAGGATGAGGCGTGGATGGAAGCCCAGGCCGCAGGTGAGGTCGTCGCGATTGGCGAGAGCCTCGGCAAAGACTGGCAGTCCTCGTTCGTGATCCCGGCGTACCTTCAGGAGGAGCACCCGGACCTGGACAGCGTGGATGACCTGAAAGACGACAAGTTCAAGGCGCTGTTCGCCTCTGCTGAGTCGGGCGGAAAGGCGCGCCTGGTGTCCTGCGTCATCGGCTGGGCGTGTGAAGAGGTCAACGCCAAGCAGATCGAGGGATACGGCCTGTCGGACCACATTCATATCGTCAACCCCGGTGACGGAGCGGCAGCGAACGCCGACCTCTATGGCGCGTATGAAAGGAAGGAGCCGTGGCTCGGCTACCAGTGGGGCACCAATGACCCCGCCCTTATACTAGACCTTGTCAGGCTCAATGAGCCTGAGTATAGCGACGAGTGCTGGTTCACTACCAAGGCATGCGCATACGAGGACGCTACGATTCTGATAGCAGTCCACCCGGACATTACATCGAGAGCGCCGGACGTCGTGGCCATGCTGCGAAACTGGGGTATGACTATAGAGGTCTACAAGAATGTCGCCAACTGGCAAAGTGATAACCCTGATGCCACCACAAACGATGCCGCCCTCTGGTGGTTGAAGGGGAACGAATCCACTTGGAGTGGCTGGGTAACCTCAGATGCCGCAGCTTCCATCTCGGCCGCTCTCGCAGCGAACGAGATTCCGGACGGCTGGCCGACGGAGTAGTTTCTTCTCTGTCCTCTGAGTGATCAAGGCTGGGGTGGGGCGACTCGCCCTCACCCTGGCCCTCGAATCTAAGCAACGACGGGGCGGGTTTGCAACCCGCCCCTACATAGGTTGTGTTGACAATTCTCGCTATTCCGCTTTCCCGTGTCATTCCGAGCGAGGCGAGGAATCTGAGATCTGTGCCTGTGCGATTTTTTTGGATTCTTCACTCCGCTCCGCTGCGTTCAGAATGACAGATTGTCAACACAGCCTAGCGAAGTCTTCTTACCTGTCACTATTTTGATGTTGAGTCGCTAGCTACATCTTCTTGCCGGCAGTGTCGAACTGGCCGCCGCCACGGGAGGGCTCGAGCATCTCTTCCCTGGCCCTGGCTACAAGGTCGGGGAGGTGGTCGTCATTAGCCATGCGCTGTTCGAGGTGGACCATGCGCTGGGGACTGGCCGTCTCGACCATCTTCTCGCCGTAGGCGGTCTCCGTCCAGAAGCTCGCCAATCCCCCGATCTCCTTGCGGAGCTGGCCGATGTCCTCGGCCCGGTACCGCTCGGAGAAGTTGATGGTGAACATCCGGC
The DNA here is from genome assembly GCA_963662435.1 of Dehalococcoidia bacterium. Classification (GTDB taxonomy): domain Bacteria; phylum Chloroflexota; class Dehalococcoidia; order Lucifugimonadales; family VXLM01; genus VXLM01. The sequence continues at coordinate 2,679,895 of OY759598.1, forward strand.
GTCGGTCGCTTCCTCCCCACGATCCGTGCTTGATCGATTGATTGAAGATCAGCACGTCGCCGGGCACGGACTCGATAGCGTATGCCGGGACCTCGCTTCCGTGGAGGCCCCAGCGCTCTTCGGCATGGTTGACAGTGGACTGGGGAACGACCTGATGTACGCTATCCGCGAAACGGTCGCCCTGCCGGTGGGAGCCCGGAATCACACGCAGACAGCCGGTATCCCTGGTGACAGTGTCGAGGTAGAAGGCGACCTTGATATTCATGTATTTCTGGGCGAAGTTGTCCGAGTGCCAGTTGGTGTCGCCCACGTAGAAATTTCCGTCGCTCGCCGTGTAGTTGTAGTCGGGACCCAACACGGCAGACGCGAAACCGTCGATCAGCGGGTGATCGATGAGGCTGCTCAGGTACTCGCTTCGGTCGATGAATGGGAGGATGGCCGAGCGCCGCCTAAAGTCATGGCCCTGCTCGTTGTGGCCGCCCCCGTGGGAATTCCAGACGCCCTCAAAGGCCTCTATGATCCGGTCGGCCTCTTCTCTGAACGCGCCGGGGAACCTGATGAATCCGAACGTGTCGAAGAAGGCGATTTGTTCCTTGGTTGGGGTCATGGTGGCACCTCAGGAGGTTCATATTCACCGGGCTGGAATCGTGGCGCCAAGTATGCTTGGAGGCGTATGAATTGGCAAGAGGGGGCTGGGGTGGGGGAGGTGTCTCTCCCCCGGCGGGAGAAGAGGTATGCATCTGCCCACACCCCAGCCCACTCCCGCGAACGGTAGAGGGGGGCTCCATGCACCAGAACGCAACCCCGGCCCTGTCATTCTGAGCGGAGCGCAGCGCAGTCGAAGAATCTAACGTGTCTGTCCCACCGTAAAGCTGACATAGGGGTTCTTACGCTGTTTTCGCTCTTGGTCCCAATAGGAGCAGGGAACCGGCTGTCCGGTCTTGCGGTTATGGACTTTAGATTCCTCGCTACGCTCGGAATGACAGAGAGACGGGGCCGGATCACAGCCCAAAAGGCGTATCACTTACCCCTGTCAGCCACCGGTGGGGGGAGTTTGTGGGCGAGTTTATGGTGGTTACTGAGAACCCCGGGACTGTCACCCTTCGACAGGCTCAGGGCGAACGGGGGCGCGGTAAAATGCTCAGGGCGAACGGGGGCGTTGGAATGCTCAGGACGAACGGGGGGCGCGGTGGACTGCTCTGGACGAACGGGGGCGTTGGAATGCTCTGGACGAACGGGGGCGCGTTGGAATGCTCTGGGCGAACGGGGGCGCTGGAATGCTCTGGACTAACGGGTACGTTGGAATGCTCTGGGCAAACGGGGGCGCTGGACTGCTCTTGACGAACGGGTGCGTTGGAATGCTCAGGGCGAACGGGGGGCCGTCCTAATCGGGACTACCTTTAGTTGCGCCCAATTACTCCGCAGGCTACGCGGGATCCGGTGTCGGACTCCTCTTCGCCATAGGCGTCGGGCTTTTCGTGGACGATGATGGCGGAACCGTCGGCGTCGAAGACGGAGTGGCGTGGGCCACTATTCAGGGTGATGCCGGCGGTAAAGAAGTCAGCACGGGCGGAACCGTCGGAGGCGGCGTAGATATTGGGCAGGTCGCCGCCGTGCCCACCGGTAGCTTCTCCTCGCTTCCAGGTGGGGTGGATGAAGCCGTGCTCCGTTTCCTCAGGGTTGAAGTGATCGCCCGCGGCGCTAAAGTCGGGTGTGCATGAGCCGACCTCGTGAATGATAAAGGCGTGGCCGCCCTGGGCTAGTCCTTCTACTTCGGCCATGACCAGGACTCCCGTGGCAACTTGCTGGAAGGTAACGGTCCCCATCGAAACTCCGTCCGGAGATTCCAGTGCGGCCGTAGCCGTCAGGCCTACGGTACGTTGAGCCGCCTCGCCGGGTCGGACGACCAGCACGAATAGGGCGGCGATAACTATGATCGCTATAGGCACCAAGAGAATAGCCAGGTCGAATCTTCTGGTCATATTGGTCACCTCCTCGGCTATGTTGGGCTAGAAACGGCCGAACCCTCAGCTTCTCCTGCTTGAGCTATGGGGCTGTTTCTCTCCTGCCGTGCGCGATCAGGAAGTTGAAGGGGGACTTTATGAGATTGTATATCATAAGAGTCCATCAAGCTTTTTCTGCAGACGTAGTGGACAGTCAAAGTTTTGCAGGTTCCGGAAAGCCTGTCAAGAGACTCTAACGAGGCCAACTCTAGGGAAGATTTTGCCACGTGTAGGGGCTTTAAGGGGGCAGTCAGCTGACAGCGGTTAAGCAAGACCCGCAGCTCTATTGAGGTTATGCATTTCAACTTCTTTCCGGGGCAAGCAAACAGCGAGAGAAGAGGTCGAGAATTCACTGCGATTCCGGCGGTGAATGATGCTGGATTTGAAAGAGGCCGAGGTCCAGCATCCAGTGTCCTTTCTCTGAAGTCTGTTGTTCATAGCGGAGGGGTGTGTTCCGGGGAGGCGCCCTCACCCCCGTATCGAGTATGGGGCAGGCACTAGCCACCATCGGCGCGGAGGGATGCGGTGGCGTTGGGGTCTATGGCGAGGGTTTCGGGGTCGATGACGACGCCGAACTCGCGGCGGACGTAGTCGATAGTGTAAATGCCGTTGCGGACGTCCTGAAGGACGAGTTCCGGGTCGCGTTCCATGGGATCGCCCCAGCCGCCGCCACTGGCCATGATGTGGTGGATGATGTCACCACGTTTCATGCGGCCTACGCCCATGGGGGTGATGGTGTGCTCGTCGTCCCCGTCGGGATTTACGATGTTCCACGAGGACGACCCGGACTTGCCGCCGTGCAGTCCAAAGGCGCGGTTCCGCCGCTTGTCCGAGCGAAGCTGAAGGACTGCCTCGTCTTCAAGGAGGCGAACGTCGCGCACGATGGAGGGGGCGCCGCGGTACTTGCCGGGCCCGGCAGAGTCGGGGACGGCGCCGTATCGCTCGATCCGTACAGGCGTCTCGACCTCGGCGATTTCCACCGGTGTGTTGGCGCTGTTGCCGCCAGGATGGGGGGTCCCAAACGGACCGTCGCCGTTCGGCCTGCCCCCGCGACTCCCTGCGAAGAGATCAACGAATGCGAACGGCTTGTGCTGTGCGTTGTAGCCGCCGATGCTTATGATGGTGTTTCCACCCTCGCCGTCTGCGGGTACGCGGTCGGGGACGGCCTTGGAGAGGGCACCCCACACGGCCTCCATGATGCGGTAGCCGACGATACCGCGCGCGCCGCAGGGGGCGGGAAGGACGGGGTTGACCACCGTGGCCTCCGGGGAGGTGACCTTGATGGGGTGGTGGGAACCTGACGAGTTGGGAATCTCCGGGTCCATTATCTGGCGAATGCCGCCCCAGACCGACGACTCCGTGAATGGGAAGGGCGAATTGATGCCGGCCTTTACCTGCGGCGATGAGCCGGTGAAGTCGACGGCGATGCCGTCACCTTCAATGACCATCTTGAGGTTTATGGTGACATCCCCGGTCTCTATGTTGTCGCCGTCGATGTAGTGCGTGAAGTCGTACACGCCGTCGGGAAGCTCGCTTATCTCCTTGCGGACCCGGCGCTCGGAGTACTCAAGAATAGCGTTCATGTAGCGCCGTACTTCAGATGCCCCGTAACGTCCGACCAGATCGAGGAATTGCCGTTCTCCCAGCGTTGCCGCCGCGATCTCCGCGCGAATGTCGCCAAGCACCTTGTCGGGAACGCGGACGTTTGTGGCAAGGAGGTCGAACATCGTCTCATTGGCGACGCCCCGCTCGTAGAGCTTGGTGGTGGGGATCCGCAGGCCCTCCTGGTAGATCTCATGCGAGTTGGTGGAGTTGCTGCCGGGGACGAGGCCGCCGATGTCGGTCTGGTGGGCGACGGTGCAGGAGAAGCCCTGCAGTTCGTCCTCGGCGAACACCGGCTTGATAACGTACACGTCGGGCAGGTGTATGCCGCCGGACGTGTAGGGGTCGTTCATGATGTAGATGTCGCCGGGGTAGATCCGCCCGTCGAACTTGCGGAGGATAGAGCGGACGGCACTGGGGAAGGAGCCGACGTGGAAGGCGATGGTTAGACCCATGGCGACGGTCTCGCCGTTGCGGTCGGCGAATCCGGTCGAGAAGTCCATGGCGTCCTTGACGATGCCGGAGTAGGCGGTTCGCAGGATCGTCAGGGCCATCTCATCGACGAGCGTGTCGAGTGCGTTGCGGATCACCTCAAATGTGACCGGTTCTATGTCTCGTGGCAGCATGGTGTGTACTCGTTTACCCCCGTCGTTTTCTCAATACTCGACCGGAGCGGTGCCCGGTCATGTTGCCGTCGCGCAGGACGGCTTGTCCGTTGACGATGACGTGTTGCATTCCCATTGCCAGTTGGCTTGGTGATTCGAGCGTGCCGGTCTCCCGAAACTCGGCCGGGTCGAAAATGGCGATGTCGGCTTTCTTGCCTTCGGCCAGAATACCCCGGTCGGCAAGGCCCATGCGCTCCGCGGGCTTTGCGGTGAGCTTCTCGACTGCCTGTTCAAGTGCAAACTGTCCGGTCTCCGTCACGAATCTGCGGAAGAACCACGAGGCCCAGGTATACGCGCCGAGGAAGTCGGCGCCGGCGAGGGGGCCGTCTATGCCAAGGGCCGTGGCATCGGAGCCGATGGTACACAGCGGATGGAGGAACGTGTCGCGCAGCTCGTCCTCGGTGTACGAGTGGCAGAGCACCATGGGATATTCGATTTGCTCCACTTCGCGAGCGAGGATGTCGATGACGGTGTCCCAGCCGTCCGCGCCGTCGTCTGTGAGGTCGGCTATGCTCTTGCCGACGGCATCGGGACTCGCTGCGGAGCGGAAGAGGTAGACGTTTTCCCAGCCGCCGAGGGCGAAGCTGGAAATGAGGCTGGGGTACTGTCGTACGTGTTTGCGGAAGGTGTGGTCGGAGAGGAGGGCCTTGCGTTCGGCAGTGCTCTTATCCAGGAATGACGACGGGAGCGCCATGCTGAGGTTGGTGATGCCGTGCAGTCGCGTGTGCGCGTCGAAGGCGACGTTGAGTCCTTCGTCATGTGCATCATTGACGGCGCCGATGGCGCGCTCACGGGCATCGGGAGGGCCGCCCCGACGGGGGATGATGTGGGAAACCTGGCAGCGCACTCCTGAGTCCCTGGCCACTCTCACTGTTTCCTCGACCGCTTCCACGGCCTCGACCTCCTTGTTGCGGGTGTGGCAGGCGTACATGGTGTCGTGTCGGGAGGCGACCTTGCACAGTTCTACAATCTCCTCATGGGAGGCCATACGTTCCCAGGGCGACTCGAGGCCGGTCGAGTAGCCGAAGGCACCGGCTTCGAGCCCCTCCTCCAGCAGGGAGGTCATCGTTCCGAGTTCGTCGGGGGAGGCAGGTCGCTCCTCGAAGCCCATGGCCGCAATTCGCAGGTTTCCGTTGGGAACGAGAGAGGCGACGTTGATCGCGGGTCGCGCGGCGTCGAGGGCTTCGAGATAGTCCGCATACGACCTCCAGGTTATTTCGGTGCGGGGGTCGTAGCCGTAGATGTTGGCAGTGAAGAGTTCAGGGTCGGTAATCGGGCCGCAACCGTGCCCGCAGTTGCCGACAAGCTCCGTGGTTACACCCTGGTAGACGGAGCTTTGGGCGCGGGGGTCTACGAGGAGGGTGAAGTCGGAGTGGCTGTGGATATCGACGAAGCCGGGGGTTACGACGAGGCCTTCGGCGTCGATCTCGTTATTGCTCTTTGCCTCATCGAGGGGGCCTATGTGCTTGATGCTGTCGCCTACGATGCCAACGTCTGTGGTGCGGCCGGGGCGACCGGAGCCGTCCACGACCGTTCCGCCTCGAATGATCAGGTCGAGCTCCATATCGGCTATGCCGGACCCACGTCGATGACGATGTTGTTGAACTCGTCCAAGCGGGTTCTGCAGCCGGGAGGCACGACGGTGGTGGCATCGTACTCCTCGATGATGAGAGGGCCCGGCGTCGGGGACGTGGACAAGGACGGTCGGTCGATGACCTGTGTTTCCAGCGTCCCGGCGGTGGGGCCGAAGTAGACGTTGCGGCGGTGGGCATCGATGGTGCCGTGGGCGTGGGCGGAGTGAGTGGGTATGGAGCCGCGCAGCCGACCCGATGCCGTGAGACGAAGGTTGACGATCTCGGTCGGCTCGTCCTCGGCCTTATGTCCGTAGGTGCGGTCGTGCTCGTGGTGGAAGGACGAGACGAGGCCACTGAGAACGCTTTGGTCGAGCGACTGGGATGCCATGGGGATGGTGAGCTCGTGGGCCTGACCCGTGTAGCGAAAGTCCACCGCCCTCAGCCACTCGATGTCGGCCGGGTCGTAGCCCTCGTCACTCATCGAGGCCGTGGAGCGGTCTACGAACTCGTCGAAGACGCGGTTGATGCCCTCGAAGTCGGCTTGCGCGACGCTGGTGAAGTACGTGCGGACGAAGTGGCGTTCCGGCCGGGCCTGGAGGAGACCGACGGCGGAGAATAGCCCCGGTGAGGGTGGAACTACTACAGTCCCTATGCCGAGCGAACGTGCCATGTCCGCGGCATGAATAGGACCGCTGCCACCGAAGGCCAGGAGGGCAAAGTCCCTGGGATCACGCCCTCGATATGTCGAGACGGCGCGGATTGCGCGGATCATGTTGACGTTGGCGACGGCGTGAACGCCGTGAGCGGCGTCCTGCAGGGAGAGATTGAGCTGCTCGGCGACGGCGGAGCGCATACTTGATTCGGCCAGCGACGGGTCCAGCCTGACTTCGCCCCCTGCGAGGTAGGAGGGGTTGATAAAGCCAAGCACGAGGTTGGCGTCTGTGACCGTTGGATCCGTCCCTCCTGTGTCGTAGCAGGCGGGGCCGGGATAGGATCCGGCGCTGTTGGGACCCACCCTGAGCGCGCCGCCGGGGTCTATCCGGACGATGCTGCCGCCGCCGGCGCCGACCTCGGCCAGGTCGATGACGGGGACCTTGACGGCATGGCCTCCGCCGGTCACAAGCTTGCTGGACAGCGATATCCCCGCGCCGATCTCGTAGTCGGTTGTGTAGCTGGGAGAGCCGTTCTCGATGAGGGCGGCCTTCGCGGTGGTGCCCCCCATGTCGAAGGTGATGATGTTCTTAAGGCCGAGTCTCTTGCCGAGATTGTCGGCCGCGATGACGCCGGCGGCTGGGCCGGACTCCAGCATCTGAACGGGCGTCTGCGCGGCACGTCGGGCGGACATGATGCCGCCGTTCGACTGCATGATACGAACAGGGGCGTCGGACTGTGCCCCCTTGACCCTTTCGACCAGCGAGTCGGTGTACGACTTCACGATGGGGCCGAGGTAGGCGTTCACGACCGTGGTGCTGGTTCGCTCGTATTCGCGGATTTCAGGGAGCACGTCCACGGATAGGGACACGAATACTCCCGGCAGCATCCTTCTCAGTTCCTCGCCGACCGCGCGCTCATGGTCGGGGTAGCGGTACGAGTGCAGGAGACACACAGCGACGGATTCCGTCTCCTCCTCCTGAATGTCGTGAATCGCCTCACGGACGCTATCCATGTCAAGCGGTACGATGACCTCTCCGTCCGCGCCGATACGCTCCTTGACCTCCAGCCTCAGGTGGCGATCGACAAGGGGTTTCGGGGGAGCGTAGAGCAGACTGTAGAGGGAAGGCACGCGCATCCGCCGCAGTTCGAGGACGTCACGAAAGCCTTCGGTCGTTATGAGCGCCGTCTTCGCGCCCTTGTCCTGCAGCACGGCATTCGTGGCAACGGTCGTGCCATGGACGATCTCTTCAATGGAGTCGACGGCGACTTCCTGCTCGGACAGGAGCTGCTCCATGCCTTCGAGGATGCCGCGCGAGAGGTCGTCCTGGGTGGAGGAGAGTTTCTTTGTCCAGTAGCCGCCGTCGGGAGAGGCGATGACGAGGTCGGTGAAGGTGCCGCCGATGTCCGCGCCGAGTCTGTAGCCGGAGGGGTTTTTGTTGGTCATTGGTGGTTGCTTGGTAGGTATTCAGGCTGTGCTAGAGGGACGTTGGTGAAGTATATGACATTGCCCTCACCCCAGCCCCCGTATTGACTACGGGGCAGGCTCTCTCCCACGACGGGAGAGGGGGTAAGAGGACTCACCTCTGCCGTGTGGAGTGGTCGTCTCATGGCCGGGGCGGTGCCCCTAGATTGCTCCAAGTGCCGGCGGCGGTCATCTGGTGGGTGAAGTCGAGGACGTTGTTCGTCTTGAGGACGACAGTGCGGGGACCGGTGCGTTCTGTCAGGGGGAGCGTTGCGCGGTGGTCTGCGACCTCCTCGGTGAAGCACTCGACTTCGAGGGCGTAAGGAGGCGGGATCGTGAGCGGGCTGAACTTCCCTAGCCTACTTATGGCAGCAGCGGTCTTCTCGCGGATGAGGTCGTCGGCGTCCTTGGGGTGGAGTGAGAGGGCCTGATGGGTGCCGAGGCCGTGCTTGACGGAGGCGGTCTCGATGTTGCCGAGCCATTCACTTGCCTCATCGCAGGCCTTGTCATCGCCCGAGACCATGATGACAGGAACGCCGACGCTCCCGAACTGGAGGGCCTCCATGGCGATCTCACCGATGCTGCGTTCGTTTAAGCGCATATCGGCGATCTCGGCGGAGCTGAAAGTGTGGGCCATGACGCCGTTCGGCGTCCCAGCCATTGAATGATGGCCAAGGAGGATGACTCCGTCGTAGGTCTCGTCGATCACGCTGAGGAGGCTAGCGCCGCCCATGACTATCTTGACGCCGCGCGGCAGGTCGTCGTAGTGGAGCGTCAGGCCGCCGGGCGTGACGCCGCGAATGAAGCCGCAGTCGTGGACGATGATCTCATCCGCGCCCGCGTCGCGGGCGGCTTCTACGCAGGCGGAAGTCTCGTCGGTGGCGCGGCGGCGGTTGTACTCGGCCTGCCAGGGGCCGTAGACGGAGACGGGGTCCTTCTCGCGGGTGATGGCGCCCTGACCCTCGCTGTCGACGCAGATGTATATTTTCATTCTTGGGTTCCCTGCAAGACTCGCCGACAACGATACCAGACGGACGGGGAGATGACGACGGCGTTCGACGTTGGTGAGTTGGGAGAGAATGTAGAGAGTGCAAGGACTTTAGATTCTTCGTCGCTTCTCTCCTCAGAATGACAGGGGGGTTGGTGAGTTCGCCATCTAGGCAAGCAGGACAGACGCGCCTGTAGGATCCGGGAAAACTGGATACCGGTCTTCGCCGGTATGACGGTGCTGTGAATGGCTAGTTGGCGGCGGGGTTCGACTGGCGCAGCGGCGTGTGCGAGTATGTGGCAACACTATCGGGGAGGTCTGACGGTGCCGCAACTCGAATCGGTGGAGATGATTTGGGGTCACGCGCCCCACAACGCGTTTACGGACTTGATCCGGTTTCAGGACCGGTGGTGGTGCGTGTTTCGGGAGGCGGTAGGTCACGACTCTCCCGGGGGAATCGTCCGTGTGCTGACCTCGGAGACGGGTGCGGAGTGGGAGTCGGCGGCTACGGTGGTGGAAGGCGGCATCGTTCTAAGGGACCCCAAGCTGTCGGTTACGCCGTACGGTCGGCTGATGCTCCTGATGGGCGGGAGCGTCTACGACGATGAGGGCGAGTACCTGACACGCTCGCCTCGCGTCTCGTTCTCGGAGGACGGTTTCAAGTGGACGGTACCCCGAAGGGTGCTGTCGGAAGACCACTGGCTTTGGCGGGTGACGTGGCATGACGGCCGGGCATACTCGCTGTCGAAGCTGGGTGAGGGTGAGGAGCCCAGGCGGGGATTCTTGTATAGCAGCGCGGACGGGATCGAGTGGGACTGGATCACGGAGTTCAAGTTGCCGGGGGTGAGTGAGACGACGCTTCGGTTCCAGCCGGACGGTGAGATGGTGGCGCTGATCCGGCCGGGATATATCGGGACCGCAAGACCTCCCTACCGGGAATGGTCGTTCTGCGAGACGGCAGACCGGATCGGGGGGCCGAATTTCATCCGGTTGCCGGACGGGAGTCTGTGGGGGAGTGGCAGGCTTTTCACGGCAGACGGGCCTCGGACAGTGCTGGCAAGGATGACGACTTCATCGTATGAACCCATGCTCACGCTCCCAAGCGGCGGGGATACCAGCTACGCGGGGATGGTCTGGCACGACGATCTGTTGTGGATGAGCTACTACTCGTCGCATGAGGGCGGGACGAATGTTTATCTGGCTAGGGTGAGGATTTAGGTCGTGGTGGGGTTCGCCCTCACCCTAGCCCTCTCCCACGACGGGAGAGGGGATAAGAGGGTCACTTCTAAATAGACATTTGTTGACAATACCTCGCGGACAGCTACGAAATCGTACATTTGGCGACCACGATATATCTTTATGAGCGCGTTAGATATGCAACGCGTTGACAAACCGAGGGAGCCGCCTGCGCGCTCCTACTCGACGACCGTGAACCATCCCGACAGAACCCGCACTGCGGTATCGTACTGCGACTCGCCGCTCGGTGGGAGCATCGACTTATCTAGCTGGTCACAGACGACTCTAGCCTTGTCTCCGGGCAGGGATTGACTCGCAAGATACCCTCTTAGGCACGCCGCGTCATAATCGCCATCGCACCCTCGAAGGTCAACCGTAATTTCGGGATGCAGGGGTGGAATTATCTCCAAGACCCATCTCTCCTAATCAACCGAGCGGATTCCTTATTCGGTATCGTAAAAGAACTGCTTCACGTCTTGGATCGCTGTTTCGCGGTCGGGGGAGGTGTGTGGCTCCATAAGCGAGTGAGGCTTCAAAGTGAATACGATATACCGTCCGTCTTCCACTTCTGATATGCAATAGAGTAGGAATTCCCCTTCCCTGACGCCTGAATAAACGACTTCCATCTGTCCCATAATTCCGTTCCTCTCGTACATGGGCAATTCAATGCCGATTATGACACCCGCAACTACAACGTGGGCTAATGCGGGGTAGGTCGGACATGGTCGGCCTCGTTCCAGCAATCTGAACTACTGCGCTGGACTGCGCCATATCCGCTATCACACTGACCTGACTCAACATGCGTTGGAGCGCACCACTTCGAGCCATCTGAAATATGGGGCTGGATTGTGCCATTCTCGTCGCCTGTTTGACATGACGCTCCAAGCGGTTCAGTTCACCGCTTCGAGCCATCTGAAATATCGGGCTATTCTGTTCCAGTTGTCGAGTTAGCTTCGCTAGAGAGGCCATATCTTGTCTCCTTCTAGTTTATTTCTATTACTGCTCCACATATTATTGTCGGGGACTCTCCGTGTCAATCGCTCATCAAATCGCTGACCATGGCTTCGGAAGGAGAGAGATTTCCCGCCTCCAACTCTATCCGTAGAATCTCTTAGATGGTCGTAGTCTCCAATCTCGACCTTCGAGGGGGAGCCGCTCGTCGGACTCAATCCCGGCGGGGGAGAGATTAGAGGGTTCGGCGCGGGTTAAGAGGGGGGTCGCGTTTGACCTGACATTTCCGGACATATCATGACATTTGTAACTTGGGGCGGTTGAAGCGTTCGCCTGCACGGGATGTTCTGGATTGGCGTCGTGTGCATAGAAAGTAACTATGTTTGCGGAGAATTGCCCTTCGACAAGCTCAGGGCGAACGTGTCTCCCCTTTTCGATTCTCTGTTCAGAAATCGTCGATGCGTAAATTGAGATAGTTACTCAATAACCCCTCTCTGTATCACTGCAGCGGTGCGTTGGAAGGGGGAGAGCAATTGACCACCCGCCCTCTCATATTTGTCACTGTTTTCCATTCCTGAGTCTCCCATGCGGCAATGTAGGCTCAATGGTGCCAATTCACCGGCGGCGGCTCCTCTCCGGAGGGTTGATAACGGGAGGGCTGGCGCATACACTGCGGCGCGCACGAGTAGCGAGACTTTTTTTGGAGGAATCATGGATAGAGAAGAGTTGAGGAAGCTGATAGTGGGGCCGATCGGGGCGGTATCGACGCCGTTCGACGAGGACTTGGAGGTCGACCTGGGGGCCATGCACGAGATGGTGCAGATGATGATAGACAGCGGGGTCTGCAACGGTAAGGGGGCCATAAAGATCGCATCGGCCCTCGGGGAAGGCCCGATGCTGCGTGAGACCGAGTGGCCCGCGCTGCTGCGCACGGCAGTCAATGCGGCCGGGGGCAAAGTGCCTGTCATGTTCGGCATCCACGACAAGGACACCCGCTGGGCTATAGACCAGGCGAAGCAGGCCCATGACCTGGGGGCGGTCGCCATTCAGTTGACTCCTCCCATCTACAACATACCGACGCAGCAGGACATGTACGACTACTTCTACGACGTGTCCAACGCGACCGACATCGGCATCATGATCTACCACACGCATTGGATGCCGGGGGGCAGCATCGAGACGGACACTTTCCTGCGCATGGCGGACATCGACAACGTGGTAGCCGTCAAGTGGGGAGGCTCTTCGGAGGGCGTCTACGAGGACATGGCCAAGTTCGTCCACCTCTTCAATGTCATTGACAACAGCGCCAATCCGGTGGGATGCGCCGAGCTCGGCGGCCACGGGTACGTCCAGACGACGCTGGACATCAATCCCGAGCACGACCTGCAAGTGTGGGAGCTTATTCAGGAGAAGCGGTACGACGAGGCCAGGACCCTCTACCACTCGGTGTACGACGATATCAGCGCCATGTACGAGAAGGTGGCCAAGCGGACAGGCGGACAGGCGGTCGTCTTCAAGGGTCTCATGTCCGTCATGGGCCACCACACCAGTGCGCCCCGTCCGCCCTCCAAGGCCTTGAACGACGAGGAGATGGCGGAGCTTCGAGAGAAGGTCGCCAGCTGGGGGTGGACGGCGAAGGGTTGACGGTTGGCGGGGAGGGGCGGCGGCCTGGGGGCAGCCCCGACCACGCGCTTGCGGGAGGCGCGGTAGGGATGCCTACCCATATCGGTTGGGAAATCCGAACGGGTTGCGGCAACGTTAATATGGTTGAGGGGGACGCGGGCAGTGCTGCCTGCGTTTTGTTACGCAAGGAGATGAGCGCCTATGGTGTATAGGACGGTCATCTGCGTTGTGTTTGTTGGGGTACCACTTGCTGCGTCCTGCGGCCTCTTCGGAGACCCACAAAAGCCCTTGCCGTCGGAGAATACAGCATCTGAATCGCAGGCCGGATCTGCGCCGCCCGTATCACAGACAGGGTCAGCGTCGGTGGTAGGCTATCACGGTCCCATGTCGCTGGAAGAAAGGATATTCGCATCACCCGTAATCGCCAGGGTCCGGCTTGAGTCCGTATCCTCAACTATAGAGTCTGGACCATACGACGGAACGACGAAGTACATACCGCTCTTGGAGTTCAATTTCACCGTTCTCGAGCATTTGAAGGGGAGCGGTCCCAGTAGCATCGTCGCCCTGTGGGAGTCCAGGCCGGTCTTCGATACACGCGCAGAGGCCGAGGCCGCATTGCCGGCTGTCGTCGCAGCTCGAGACAGCCAGTGGGACGCCCGAGAGGCAATCGTCTTTCTACAACAGTCGATTCCATATCTTTCGAGTACACAGCAGGCGCAAAGGTTTCACCTGTCGTGGGCGGGTAGTATTGGACCTCCCGATGATTGGTATAGCATAGCCAGTCGACATCAGAAGCAATGGCTGCCCACTGAAGCAGCGGGAGGTGCTCCGTCTTCGCCCGTCGGAGATCAGCAGCGGTTCCTGCTAGATGTACCGCCGGTCACCGGCACGGTTCCCACTATCACGCTAGGCGAGATGAAGAATCGCATCGCGGCGGTCGCCGCTAAGCTTAACGCCGGTGACGGCTCTCCGGAGTTCAGAGAATGCGTCAGGCGTACTTATCAATATGAAGGGATGGACCACTACTCCCTCGAAACGAGGGGACACAGTTTATTTGTCGAGTCTCCTGACCATGAGTTGGACTCGGGTCTTGCCGCGTCCACTATTGTCTATGAGAACTCAGACCTTGGCGGTCTTCCAGACAAGCGAGATGAACTCTGGCTCGACGGAGGAGACGCCGAACTCTTCGGCGTCGAGTTTGGCGACTCGGTTCCCTACGATTTTTCGGGAGATGGCACGAATGACTCCATTCAATATGCTCAGCGCGTGGCGGCTGCACGCCCACTCCCCGCAGGGGCCTACAAGTTCTACTTCAATCACAGGGATGGTGAATTCGTTCCCTGCGATGGGTACACGATCCGCTATGAATGGACGGTCACTGTGACCGCCCCAGAGGGCACGCTCCACGAGCTATTCTTCGACCCGGTGAATCAGAGCGGCGCAGTCAAAGCTGACGACACGAACGGCGTATTGAAGCCAGAGGCGTTCACAGACTCCAACGGCGGGTCTGTAACGATTGAGAGTATTTCATATGAGGCGAGCACGGTGAAGGTGGAGGTCACGCCCAATGCTGCGCTTGCGGGCCAGATCGTGGACTTCATCGAGTTGGACGGTACGGTGTCGCTGTCGTTGGACGTTGCGGATGCGACGGTGGACCCTTCGACAGGCTCAGGGCAGTCAGGGGCTTTGAGCTGGAGTGTGTCGTCGCAGCCGTGGGAGGACGGGGATCCGCTGATGGTGCGGATACGGGAGGCTCGGTAGGGACGCCTACCCGTGTCGGGTGGGAAATCCGAAGGGGTTGCGGTAACGTTAATATGGTTGAGGGGGACGCTGGCAGCGCTGCCTGCGTTTATTTACGCAAGGAGATGAGCGCCTATGGTGTATAGGACGGTCATCTGTGTCTTGTTTGTGGGGGTTGTGGGAGTGGGGCTGGGTTGCGGCGAGGTTGCGCGACAAGACGAGCAGACCACACGGATTGTCGAAACACCTGTTGCGTCTACTGAAGGAACAGATGCGCAGGCTGATAGTCCAGCATCACTTGTCGGTGAGCCCGCTCTGGCCCTACCACCAACGGGAGGGTCGGCACCTTCGGCGGCTATGGTTGCTAGACCACCTTCTCCTTTCTTCGGCGACACTTCTGTCGAAGAAAAGATATTCTCTCACCCCATAGTCATCAGGGCGACGATGATCTCGTTCTCATCAGATATTATGCTCTATCCTGATAACACGTTCCGTCCAGTGTTGAAGTTCAGCCTCAGCGTCAGTGAGTACCTAAAAGGTGCTGGTCCGTCCAATATCGTGGCGGTGTGGTTTTACGGCAGGTCCTACAACACCCGCGAGGAGGCCGACGATGAAAAGATGGTCATCCTTGCGGAGCGAGACGGTCAATGGGACGACAGGCAAGCGATCTTTTTCCTGGTTGATGGGGCCAGTGGATTGGGTCCCTTGCTTGTCACACAGCCACAGTTGGCAAGTCAGTATATTCTGGGATTGGGGGATCGGTCTTCACCCGACGACCGTTACAGCCTGCACAGTAAGACAGATAAGAATTGGCTGCCCGCCTCGAGTTCGACTGGCGACAGCCAAGAATTCCTACTAGACCTGCCAGTTCTGCAGGGTTCGGCCACTCCCACGATCACTCTCGGCTACCTAAAGAACCGGATCACGGAGATCACCAATGAGATCAACGGCGGCGATGGATCGGAGGCGTATAAAGAGTGCGTTAGGGCGAAGTACAGACATCTACGCAATACCCGCAACTTCCCGGAGGTACGAGGCGGAGCCTACACTGTCTGGAATATTGCCCCGAGTCTCGTCTCCGGCCAGCCCGCACACACCGTGCTCGATCAAAGAGAAGCCTACGGAGGTTATCCCGATACTAAGATAACACTCAGGCTTGAGGGCAGTGACTCAGCTCTGTTCGAAATTGAGGACAGTGCTTCAACGCCTGTTGACAGGGATAAAGACGGGACGAACGACGCGATCAAATACGATCAACTGGTCAATCTTGTGCGTCCGATTCCCAAAGGCGAGTACAAATTCGACCTGAAAGAATTCTGGCCGTCCTACATGCCCTGCAATTATGTCATCAGCAATGAATGGACGGTCACTGTGACCGCCCCAGAGGGCACGCTCCACGAGCTATTCTTCGACCCGGTGAATCAGAGCGGCGCAGTCAAAGCTGACGACACGAACGGCGTATTGAAGCCAGAGGCGTTCACAGACTCCAACGGCGGGTCTGTAACGATTGAGAGTATTTCATATGAAGCGAGCACGGTGAAGGTGGAGGTCACTCCCGACGGCGCGCTTGCGGGTCATATCGTGGACTTCATCGAGTTGGACGGGACGGTGTTGCTGTCGTTGGACGTTGCGGATGCGACGGGGGACCCTTCGACAGGCTCTGGGCAGGCAGGGACGTTGAGTTGGAGTGTGTCGACCCAGCCGTGGAGGACGGGGACATGTTGATGGTGCGGATACGGGAGGCGCGGTAGGGGTTGTTACCCTCAACCTAGCCCTCTCCCACGACGGGAGAGGGGATAAGCACCTCTCTATTCGACTGTCATGTTCAATTGGGAACGGCACTGGCACCCTCTACGGGACGGCGATGTCGTAGGTGCCGGGCTGTAGGCGGAACATGGGGTTGTCGGCGGGGTTCTTGCCGCCGTAGAACCAGTTGAGGGGGAGGACCTTCATTTTCTGGTTCCAGTCGGAGTTCTTGCCGCCGTCGGAGATGATCGTGGCATCGGTGGGGTGCGGCTTGTAGAAGGTGTAGGTGTGGGCGATGATGACACGGTCCTTCATGACGAAGACGGAGGGGTAGGACCACCGGGAGTGGGCGTCGGCGCTCTCGATGTACTCGGCCTCACGCTCTGGGGCGGGACGGCCGGGGCGGTAGTGCTGCTCGGCGGGACGGAGGGGGGCTATCGGGCCGGGCTCGACGCGGGTCTTTTCGTGGATGGACTCGACGTTCTGGAAAAACTCCCAGATGCTCCCGCCGTTCCGGCTGATTGCAGAGGAGAGTCGCGTCCGGTTATAACCCATCTTGACCTCCGTCTCGTTTTCCTGGTTCCAGACGGCGAGGAGGTGGCCGGTGGGGAGTGTCCGAATCTGGCATGGGGCCGTGCTGGAGGCGAGCGAAGTCGGGTACGGGCGCGTCCACGTATCGCCGTTGTCGTGGGACCACGCCTGGTAGATGCGGCCCACGCCGGTGCGCATCATCATGAGGAGGATGCCGGGCATGACCTCGGTAACGGTCGGCTCATTGACGTAGGAGTACGTGGCGTTCCAGTCGAAGATGATGTTGAGCTCGCCGTCGCTGTTGCGCTGCCAGGTGCGGCCGTCGTCGTCGGAGTAGAGCACGTAGGTCATCGAGAACCCTGGATCGAAGAAGTGTCCGGCGGTGGAGACCCACTGGTTGTGGACGAGCTTGCCGGAGGCTGGGGACTCCATGTTGTTGGGGGGAGTGCGCTGTCCCAGTGACGTGTAGACGGGAAGGACGATGCGTCCAGACGACGTGCGGAGGGCGACGTCCTGGTACATGTGGGTCTTGATGCCGACTGGAGAGACCCGGACGGGGGCCTCCCAAGTCTCACCGCCGTCGGGCGAGCGCCAGAAAACGACGCAGCGGGTCCACGGGTCGTCATCGTCGTCCGTCGGGGACATGGCGGCGAGGCCTATGCCGTTGCCGTCGAGCTTCACCAGCGATGAGCCGCCTCCGCCAACGCGCTGACCGTTGACGTCGTGTCGCTCGGAGATGTTGGACCAGGTGAGACCGCCGTCATCGGATGTGATGAAGCGGGAACCGGCGGCGTGGAGTATTCGTCCGTCGTCCAGCTCGACGAAGGTGGAGGAGTGGAAAAAGGGAGTCTTGTGTGTTGCCAGGACGAGGTCCGGCAGGGTCATTGGGACGTTGCTCATGGTGTGAATCCTTTGTCCTTGGGTGAACGGGTTGGCGCTGTCCACATCGCTTCACTGGGGTCTGACGGGGGTAGTTGTTCACCCTCACCCCAGCCCTCTCCCCCGACGGGAGAGGGGGTATGATGAGACTGTTGGTGGCTATGCGGGGCACCCTCTGTGTATCTCTCCCACGACGGGAGAGGGTTTATCGTGGGCTGATTTGTTCGATGAATCTCTGACACAGGACTATAGAGCGTTCTTACGTTGTACTCACTCTTGGCCACGATGTAAGCGTGACATTGACTATCCGGTCTTGCAGTGATGGATTTTAGATTCCTCGCTGCGCTCGGAATGACAGGGAAACGGGGCTGGATCATAGCTACAAATCCGTTTTATCTACCCCAGTCAGTCCCCGGCGGGGAGAGACGATAGGTTGCTGGGACGGTCTAGTCGCCGTTAGATGCCCGAAGGATTCCGATACCTATCGCGCCGGGGCCAACGTGCGCGCCGATGCCGGGGCCGAAAGGAGCGACGAATGGCCTAGTATCTTCCGGGAGTACGTCGCGCATGGACTCGGCGAACCTGCGGGCCATGTCCTCGTCGGTGCTGTACATAACGCCAAGGGCCTCGGCGGGCCCGAAGTCGCGGACTGTTCGTTCGATTTGCGCAAGGCCCTTGGCGTAGGTGCGGGCCTTGCCGAGCGGCTGGACTTCGCCGTCGCGGACGATGATCATTGGCTTGACGCGCAGGATGGAGCCGACAAGCGCCTGCGCCTTGCCGATACGCCCGCCGCGCTGGAGGTATTCCAGCGTGTCGATAAGGGCGAGGCACATGCCGCGCTCCGTTACCGATGTGGCGACGTTCGCGACGGTTTCAAGATCGGCTCCCTGGTTGGCCGACTTGGCGGCCGCGACCGCGCCCAGACCCAAACCCATCGAGGCCTGTTCAGAGTCGATGACCCGGATCGGGCAGTCGAGGTTGACTTGCTCGGCGGCTTGAACGGCTGCGTTGTAGGTGGCGCTCAGCTTGGCGGAAACGTGGACCGACACGATGCCGTCCGCGTCACTGCCCACAGACTCATAGGCCTCGACGAACTGGCCGATGGACGGCGCGGAGGTAGTGGGATGCACGGGGCTGTCCACGAGGCGCTGATAGAACTGCGCGGGGGTCATTTCGACACGATCCTTAAACTGCTCCTGCCCGAAGATGACGTTGGCGGGCACCATGGTAATGCCAAGCGAGTCGGCGATATCGTCGGGAAGGTCCGAGGTGCTGTCTGTGATGATCTTGATCGGCATGATGGCTTTCTCCTTGTGATTGGGCCGCGTTACTCGATGGAGACGATGAATTCGTAGTGTGGCTGGCCACCGTGATGAACATCCACTTGGAGGCCATCATACACTGCTTTCAGGGACTGGGAGGCGGAAGCGGCGTCATCGGACGACAGCATGTCGCCCCAGTAGAGAGTTACGAGACCTTCCGGCGGGACTTCGGCCCTACCGATGAGATCGACGAGAACCGGGTTGAGGTCGTCGCCCGCGGTGCGGGGCTTACCATCGAGCAGTGCGAGGAATTGTCCCTCGCGCACGTCGACGCCCTCGATTGTCGCGTCCCTGGCAGCCCTTGTGATCTCTCCCGATTTCACTCCTTGTCTAGCGCCTTCCATTCCTTCGACGTTCTCTTCGGCCTCGGCTTCGGGGTTGAAGTCGATCAGGGCAGCGATTCCCTGGGGAATGGAGACGGTCTCGATGACGTGAACGTCCTTGCTAGACTGCTCGGCGGCCTGTTTGGCCGCGGGTACGATGTTCTTGTTGTTGGGCAGGACGTAGACAGTGTCCGCGGATGTGCGGTCTATGGTTTCCAACAGGTCTCGAACGCTGGGGTTCATGGTGTTGCCGCCGGTGACCAGATGGGTCGCCCCTACGGAGCGAAGAACGTTTTCGATCCCTGGGCCCCACGCGACGGCAACCACAGCCACACCGCCAGGCAACTCCGGTTCTGCTTCCTCAGAGTGACGTTGGGCAGCGAATTCCGCGCGCTGCGCGTCCATGTTCTCGATCTTGACCTTGCTGAGAGCGCCGATGCTGATGCCCGTGCTGATGAGTTTGCCGGGGTCTTCTGCGTGGCCGTGGACCATTGCCATTGAGCCGTCGCCGATCACGACGGTGGAGCCGGCGATGTCGTTCATCACGACGCGAAGGTCGTCGACATCCAGCCCTTCCGCCTCGACGACGAACTGGGTGCAGTAGCCGTACTCGTCTTCCGCGTGGGCCTCAAAGAAGTCGTCGGATACGCGTGCGGACGCCGACGGGGCAACGTCGGGTACCTGAATATCGAAGGCGGCCTCTGTCACGTCTTCACCGGCCGCGCTGCGCCTCATGCCCTCGATGATTACGGCGAGTCCCTGCCCTCCGGCGTCGACGACGCCCGCCTCCCGCAGGACCGGGAGCATTTCGGTTGTCCTGACGACGGTCTCGGCGGCACGGTCGCTCGCGCCACGCAAAGTGGTCTCTATATCGTGCCCTGCGCCCGCCGCCTCGCGGGTGGCATCGGCGACCGAGGCTATGACAGTAAGCATCGTCCCTTCGACGGGGTTGCCCACGGACTTGTAGGCGTGCTCTCTTGCCAGGTCGCAGGCACGAGCGAGGTCGTCTCCCCCACAATCTGTCCTGCCATCGAGTCCCTCGGATAAGCCCTTGAAGAACTGCGAGAGGATTACGCCGCTGTTGCCCCTGGCGCCCAAGAACGTGCCGGAGTAGAAGGCGGAAGCAACGTCGGATACGGTGGGATCGGCCAGCTTCTTCAGATTCTCGATACCACTCTGCATGGTGAGGTACATGTTTGTACCCGTGTCGCCATCGGGCACGGGGAAAACGTTGAGCGCGTTGATCGGTTCGATGTTGCGCTGGAGTGCGGCGGCTGCGGCAGTGAACATGGCGACGAGACCGGCTCCGTCAACACGGTCCTTGGTGTCCGTCCGGGTTGGTCTGGCGCCGGTCGCGGTCATGGGTTCATTGATTCTGGTATACTGTTTCATCGTGGAACCGATGCGGATGGGCTTGGTCCCATAAGCGCCACAAGTATAGTGAACCCTTGAAAGACGGTCAATCGAACCATGGCAAAGTGTGAAGTATGCGGAAAGACCGGGATGTCCGGTCACAACGTCAGCCACTCCAAGCGGCGGACCAACAGGCGATGGTTCGGCAACGTCCACAAGACGACCATCCACGAGAACGGCGAGTCCCGCCGTGTGAACATCTGCGCTCGCTGCCTGCGGTCGCAGTACAAGCAGTCGGTGAAGCTGTAGGGACAAGCTCCGCTTGCGTCAAGGGCGTCCCCAAAGAGGGTGTTCGCAAAGCTGGCACAGACCCGTTCACGGTGAGCCCTTCGACAGGCTCAGGACAGGTTTGTCGAACCGTGAATTATACCAATCCGGTGTGATGACGCCGTATTTTTGCTGATTGGGCCTACTGGATTCCGGCCTCCGCCGGAATGACGAGGGCTGAACTGTGTCACGCTGAATTCACGGCATAGTTAGAACGGACTGTGATCACTCGTCTCGAACGGGGGGCAGCCTATGCGATCCAAGGGCTGGATTTTCCTTTTCTTTGTTCCGGCCGTCGTCCTTGCTTCGTGTGGCGGCACTGATCCCGAGCCGACGCCAGTTTCAGAGGCACCCCCTACCCCGACCGTAGTTATTCCTCCGTCGCCGGAACCGACTGTGCCAATGCCGGTGCCCACGCCGACGTTGTCGGGCATCCTGAACGCTGTCCCGGACGCTTTTGATTTCGTGCGGGAGGGCGTGTATCGCGGGGGCGACGGAGTCGGTGGGGCGGCATGGTTCGACTATGACAATGACGGCGACCTCGACCTGTATGTCGCCAATACGAAGACCGAGCCAAACGCGCTGTTTCGGAACGACGGGGGGGCTTTCACCGACGTTGCCCAGGAGGCGGGCGTCACGAACGGCGAGGGGAACAGCGGGGTCGCGGCCGCCGATATCAACAACGACGGGTGCGCCGACCTCTTTCTCTCCGGTGAAGGCGGAGCCATAGGATCGCGTTGGAGTCCGCACAAGCTGTATGTCAACAACTGCGACGGGACCTTCACCGACGTGTCCGAGGAGTCGGGCATCGTCGTGCCGGAGGGCGTATGGAGCGCGGCGTTCGGGGATATCAACGGCGACGGGTTGCTGGACCTGTTCGTGGGCGGGGTGTCGGGCCTGTTCGGAGGAGTGTTTCGACCCGGTCCGAATGAGATCTATCTGAATAACGGCGACGCCACCTTCGATCCGGTCTCGGTAACGGCCGGTCTGACGACCCAGTCCAATACCTGTGGCGTCGCCATAAGCGACTACAACGGCGACGGGCTGCAGGACCTGTTCACGGCCAACTGCGGCGTGGCAGAGTCGCCCGAGCTCTGGAGAAGCAACGGCGATATGACCTTCACCGAGGTCGCTGGCGAGGCCGGAATCGGACGGGAGAGGGGGGTATCGGGCAGCGCCAACGACCACGCCACAACGAGAATGCTCTTCGCCGACTTCGACAACGATCTCGATCTCGACATTCTCGCTCTCAGCTATGGCGATGTCGTATCCGGGCAAGTCCCCGATTGGATCCTGCACGGGCTCTGGGAGAATAACGGGGACGCGACGTACAGGGACGTAGCGGGCCCGGCCGGAATAATAGGACTCGGATTCGGATGGGGGGCGAGCTTCGCCGACTTCAATAACGACGGGTACCCAGACTTCTATTTTGTGGGGGGCATTACCATCCCACCCTACGATTTTCTGGGGGAAAATCCCGGAACGCTCTACCTGAACCGGCAGGACGGCACATTCGCGAAGGAAGAAGACCACCGACTGGGCGGTCTCTTCGCATCAGGGATCGCGACGGCTGACTACGACCAGGACGGCTATCTGGACATCGTGGTGGTCACGGCCAAGTCACAGGGCGTCGGGGGTGTGCCAATCCTCCTGCGAAACCGTGGCGGAGACAATAGCTGGATTACGGTCCGGCTTGCCGGGACGGAGAGCAATCGCGACGGCGTGGGGGCGCGCGTTACGGTCACGGCAGGCGATCTGTCGTATCTGAAGGAGACTCGCTCAGGGTTCGCATTTCTGTCCACGGAAAGCCCATGGCCCACGTTCGGTCTGGGCGATCATGACGGCCCGGTGGACGTTGAGGTCGAGTGGCCGTCGGGGCTGAAGGAGGTCTTCGGGGGTCAGCCGATCAGGCAGATGGTGTCGCTGACAGAGGGGACGGGGGCTTCGCGGTAGGCGGGGGGATTACAATCAACAGTCGGGCTTCCAGTTACTCGATCGATGGTCGGTCAGACAAGGCGGCACGTTATTATCTTGGCAAGGTAGAATGAGGCCATAAGGATGGTTGGGAACTGCGAGTGAGCAAGATTGTGCGTAAGTTCAATCTCCGTGCTTAAAGGGAGGCAGCCAATGGTAGAAGGCTATCCATATGATAGGCACTATGAAAACCCTGAAAGCTACAAGTTCAAGTTGGGGAACGTTGAAAAGCACGCTGCCGAACTGCACAAGATTGAAGCGAAGCCGAAGAGTAAGGTGCGCTCAGCGCTCCTGGCACTTCTAGCGGTTACGATTGTCCTGGGGCTGATGCTGGGAACTGCCGCTATCTGCACTTCCACTCTATGACCCATGGGTAGGGGCAGAGCTTCATCGTGACCGCTGGCACATTCTCCGTTGAGAGGGTAGAAAGCAAATCTCGCAGATCTGCAAGGGTCACCTAGTTCTTATCCCCTGAAGGGCTGACAGGGGTAGGTATCTGCCTAACGCTCCACTCTCCATTGACCAGATAGCACCCCGGCTCTGTCATTCTGAGCGGAGTCGAAGAATCTAAAGTGTTTGTCCTAACGTAAGGCTGATATGGGAAGTTCTTGCTCTGTTTTCGCTCTTGGTCACGCTACAAGCTCGGCACTGGCTGTCCAGTCTTGCTGTTATGGATTTTAGATTCCTCGCTATACGCTCGGAATGACAGAGAGACGGGGCCGGATCATAGTTGCAAATCCGTTCTACCTTCCCCTGCTAGCCCTTGGAGGAAGAGGGATTTTCGAGGGGTGAATTATCCCGGTGAATCTCTGAGACAGGACGCTAACTCATCTCGCCGGTGAGGGTATTTTCGTAGACCTCGATGCGTTTCGCGAGCATCTCGTGCTCGGGCTTTTCGAGGGCGGGGTCGAGTTGCAACAGCTTTGTCACTTCCTCCCGCGCCACGGCGACAATGTCCTGGTCGGTGATCTTGGCGATCTTGAAGACGGGGACACCGCTCTGGCGGGTGCCGAGGTAGTCGCCGGGGCCTCGGAGGTCGAGGTCCATTTCGGCGAGCTTGAAGCCGTCGCGGAAGCTTTCGACCAGCTTGAGGCGCTCCCGCGCGGAGCCTCCAGGCTCGTCGGCGAGGAGGATGCAGTAGCTCTCGTGCTTGCCTCGTCCCACCCTGCCCCTGAACTGGTGGAGCTGTGCGAGGCCGAAGCGGTCGGCGCCGTCGATGAGCATGACGGTGGCGTTCGGTATGTCGATCCCGACCTCGACGACGGGGGTTGAGACGAGGATGTCGAGCTCGCGGCGCTGGAAGGCGTCCATGATGGTCTCCTTCTCGCTGAGGGGCATTCGCCCGTGCAGGAGACCGAGCCGCAGGTCGGGGAAGACCTCCTTCGACAGGCGCTCGAATTCGTTGACCGCTCCCTTGACGAACTTCGTCCTCTGCGTGTCCTCACCCGGCGTCGGACGGTACGGAGCGCCTCCTTCGAACATTATCCTGGCGACGGGGACCTCTGACTCCTCGATGAAGGGCAGGACGATGAAGGCCTGCCGTCCCTCCTCGATCTGCGACCTCACGAAGTTGTAAACGATGTGACGGCGCTCGGGCAGCTCGTACCGCGTGACGATTGGAGGACGACCCGGCGGCATCTCGTCGATGATCGACACGTCCAGCTCGCCGTAGAGTGTGAGCGCCAGGGAGCGCGGTATCGGCGTGGCCGACATGACCAGCAGGTGAGGACGCAGTCCCTTATCGCGAAGGGCCGCCCTCTGCATGACACCGAAGCGGTGCTGCTCATCCACGACTGCGAGGGCGAGCTTCGGGATATCGACGCTCTCCTGGATGACCGCGTGCGTTCCTATGACAAGGTCCACCTGTCCGGCCGCGAGCATGAGGCGCATGTCGTCCTTTACGCGCTTCGGGAGACTGCCCAGCAGCAGACCTATCGTGACCCTACGATCACCTATGGTGGCGGTCACGATGTGCGCTCCCTTTTCGCCGGAGTTAGGACCAAGCAGCAGCCTGGTGATCGTCAGGAAATGCTGCTCGGCGAGAATTTCCGTCGGGGCGAGCAATGCCGCCTGGTATCCGTTCAGCGCAGCCGCCAACATCGCGAGCGCAGCGACGACGGTCTTGCCGCTTCCAACGTCGCCTTCGAGCAGCCTGCTCATGGGTTTGGTCAGTTTCAGGTCATCCAGGATTTCTTCCGATACCCGTCTCTGAGCGTCCGTCAGCGCGAAAGGAAGCGACTCCACGAACGCCGCAAGTTCCTGGAGGTCGGTCCTAAGGCCGACGCCGGACTCCTCTTCCTGCCAGTTCAGCTTGCGGCGCAGGACGGCCAGCTGCAGCATGAACATCTCGTCGAAGGCCAAGCGCCGCCGCGCCGCCTCCCTGGACTCAGCGGCGTCCGGGTAGTGCATCTGCGAGACCGCCGAACGCAGGCCGGGCATACCAGTACGGTGGAGGATGTCTTCGGGCAGGTGGTCTTCGATCTGCGGGAGTGCGGCGTCGAGGGCGCGCTTGACGATCCCCCTGAGCGTACGTTGATACAGCCCGTCCACTAGCGGATACACCGGTACGAGCCGCCCCGTGTGCACAAGGTCGCCCTGTCCTCGCATGATCTCGTACTCGGGGTTCTCGAACAGCAGGCTGTTTCTGAACGCGCTCACCTTGCCACTGATGAAGATTTTAGTGCCGGGACGGAGGGTGTTGACGAGATACCCTTGATTGAACCAGGTCGCCCTGACCCCACCGGTCGAGTCGTTGAGCACCGCGTGCGCTGACGAGCGTCGCGACCCAATCCTGCTCTGTGAAATCTCAGCAACCTCCCCGAGGATCGTTTGCTCCATCCCAAATTGGAGCTCTGCGATCTTTCGGATATCGCCAAAGTCATTGTGTCGAAGGGGAAAGTGGTGCAGGAGGTCGCGGACGGTCTCCAGCCCCAAGCGGCGGAGCTTCGGGAGGTTGGACTGCGTTACGCCCCTGATTCTCTCGACGCCGTCGTCCAGCTTGAGTGGAGGCGGCGGAACGGCTCGGCGCCGGGCCGCAGCGGTCTGTCTTGGCCTCGACCGCTGCCTGGTGGCGGGCAGCCTTGAAAGGACGTGGTCGGCCCATTGACCTCGCTGCTCAGGGGACAGCGTCGCGTATTCGGGTGGGTTGCCGATGATTGGAGTGAGACGAGACTTCCACTGGTCGAGAAAGCGGTCGAGACCACCCACGACGGCCTTGTCCACGAAACCCTGTTCGCGTTCCAGGTTGAGGATGCTGCGGAGAGCGTCGATTCTCTGGGTGTCGGCGTCCTGCATAACTACTCACCAGAGTACCGAACCCACGAAGTTCTTGCCAAGCCGAAGGAAAGGCGTGGAATCGACCTGGCCTGTTCCCTACCCCGCAGCCGAACCGACGATGCTCTCGATGTCGTCCGGCTCCTTGGGCACGGCGGCGGTCATGACGCGGTGTCCGTCGGCGGTTACGACAACGTCGTCCTCGATGCGGATGCCGATGCCCTTGAGGCGCTCCGGCGCGTCCTCGGCCTGGCTGCCGAAGTAGAGGCCGGGTTCTACGGTGAACACCATGCCCTCCTGTAGGACGACGGAGTCTTCGCCATCCTTGTAGACGCCCGCGTCGTGAACGTCGAGCCCGAGCCAGTGCGAGGTGCCGTGCATGTAGTACGGGGCGTACTCCCGCTCTTCGATGATCTCGTCCATGTCGCCCTCAAGGACGCCGAGATCGAGGAGGCCCTGAATCAGGACATCGCGCGCCGTGTTGTGGACTTCGACAAACTCGACTCCGGGAGCGATGACGTCGATGGCCTCCTTCTGGGCGGCCAGCACAATGTCGTACACGTCGCGCTGCTCAGGGGTGAATTTGCCGTTGGCGGGCCATGTGCGGGTGATGTCCGCGCCGTAGTAGTCGACCTCCGCTCCGGCGTCGATCAGTAACAGGTCGCCGTCGCGGATCTCGCCGCGGTTCTTGATGTAGTGCAGAATGCACGAGCTCTCACCCGACGCGACGATGGAGGGGTAGCCGTTCCTCGGAGAGCCCAGACGCCTGAACTCGTTCTCCAAGGCGGTCTGGACGTGGTACTCACGGAGGCCGGGGCGAGTCGAACGGATCGCGCGGTCGAAGCCACTGGCCGTGATATCTATAGCCCGCTGGAGGGTGTCGATCTCTTTGGAAGATTTTTTTACTCTCATCGATCCAATCGATGCCACGGGGTCAATGATCCGTCCAAGGTAGCTCCCGTCGCGCTGGCCGCTTGAACGGCGACTGCCGATGAGGTCGGTGACGAGACGGTCCAACCGGCGGTCGGAGCCCAGCGAGTAGTACACCGTGCCGGTCTCCGCCAGCAGTTGCGGGAGTGTTTCGTCCAAGTCCTCTACGGAGAAGGCCTCGTCGGCTCCCAGTGCCTCCTTGGCGCCGTCCACTCCGATACGCTGTCCGACCCATATCTCGTACTTCGGATCGAACGGGTTGACGAAGAGAACATACGGCTCTTCCGCGTCCGGTCGCAGGACGGCAACCGCGTCCGGCTCGTCCAACCCGGTGAAATACCAGAACGTCGAGTCCTGCCGGTACTCGTACTCAACGTCGTTATTGCGAGTCGCGAGGTGACCGGCGGCGAGAATGATCGCCCCGTCTCCCAGCGATTCCATTAGACGCGCGCGCCGGGAGGCGAAGTCGGCCTGGGTGAATAGGGATGCCTCTGTGGTGGTTGTGGTTTCGTTCAAGTGGTGGCCTTTCCGACCCCGTCTCTGTATCTCTCCCCCTGCGGGCTGATAGGGGTAGGTATTTGACTATCGCTCCACTCTCCCTTGGCGGGGAAGCAACCCCGCCGCTGTCATTCCGAGCGCAGCGGAGCGGAGTCGAAGAATCTAAAGTGTTTGTTCCAACGTAAAGCTGGTGTAGAGAATTCTCACACTATTATCACTCTTGGTCACGATAGAAGCCTGGGACTAGCTACCTGTTCTTGCGGTTATAGATTTTAGATTCCTCGCTGCGCTCGGAATGACAGGAAGGGGCCGGATTTGTAGCTGCAATTCCGTTTTACATACGCCTGTCAGCCCATGGCTGGGGAAAGATTGTGGAGTTTCGTGGGCTAGATTCTGTGTTTAGGTTAGCCGACTGGAGTTGAGTTCTGAAAGGCATTTGAAGACACCTAATTTATCGGGCGACCCAGCCCGCGTCGATGGAGTAGGCCGAGCCGGTGATCGAGCGGGCAGCGTCAGAGGAGAGAAACAGGGCCAGCGATGCGACCTCCTCGGGGTCGATCAGCCGCTTGATGGCGGCAGGTTCGAGCATGACCTTCTCGATTACATCGTCGACGGAGATACCGCGCGTCTTCGCCTGGTCTTCGATCTGCACCTCAACCAGTCGAGTGCTCACATAGCCGGGACAGATCGCGTTGACCGTGATGCCGAACTCGCCAACCTCCAGGGCGACCGTCTTGGTCAGGCCCACAAGTCCGTGCTTGGCCGAGTTGTACGCCGACTTGTAGGGGCTGGCGACAAGGCCGTGAATCGAGGCCATGTTGATGATCCTGCCCCAGCCCTGCGCCTTCATCGCGGGCACGAGGTACTTGATGAGCTGGAAGGGGGCGACCAGCATGACGTGCACCATCTCCGCCCACGTCTCGTCGGGGAACTCGTCGACCGGATGGATATTCTGGTATCCGGCGTTGTTGACGAGGATGTCCACCCTGCCCTCGATGGCCAGGGCCTCCTCCGTAAGCTGTCGGGTCGCCTTCATGTCCGAGAGGTCGGCGCGAAGGAAGTGTCCCCCAAGCTCGTCGGCCGCTTCCTGCCCAACATCACGGATATCGTTGATGATAACCGTAGCGCCCGACTCCGTGTAGAGCTTTGCGATCTCCTTGCCAATGCCACTCCCACCGCCGGTAATCAGCGCCACCTTCCCGGCGACGGAGAATCTCGATTCGGACATTCGCTCCTCTCTCCTTGCACAAAAGATACCGGGCCCCGATACACATCGGAGCCCGGATTTTATCACCTCTTCAGTCCGACTGTCGGACGTTACCCGTGGTGGTACACGACGGCTGCCCTCTTCTTGGGGCGGAGCGCTGGAATCGCTGTCCATATTGATTTTCTGAATTCCGAATCCTTTGCGATATATTTCGGCAACGGGTCGAGCGAAGGCAGGTCTGCGGCGGCTTCTTCCAACGGCAGGCTGCGATGGTGTCGTCGGCGCAGCTCCCTGAGGCTGATGTTGACGACGATCCGATACAGCCAGGGGGCTAGGGGCCGCTCCGGATCGAACCGCCACATCGCGGTGAACGGCTCCACGAAGACCTGCTGCGTGACGTCCTTACCGAGGTGGTGGTTCCCGACGGTCCCATACGTGATACGCAGGACGGTCAGCCGCTGAAGCACGAAGAGTACTTCCAGCCCCGTCAGGTCTCCTTCCTGACACCGAAGTATGGCCTCCCGCTCACGTGGCGCTGTCAAACGACGTTTCACCTCCAGCGCTAGTTATGAGCCCTTCACATAGTATTACCGCAAGGCGGCAGAAAGGTTCATCGACTTGTAGACATCCAGCCCGCAGGGCTATACTCGACCAAGGGACGCCTTCTTGCGCTTAGTCGGTCAGGTCACCAAAGCCGTAGACATTCATGCCAGAAATCAGCAGGTTCTTTGGTATTATCATTGCGATGTACTATGACGACCATGTGCCCCCGCATTTCCACGCCAAGTATGGAGAGTACGAAGTAACGGTGAGCATAGCGGACGGAGCGGTAGTCGGAAATCTTCCAGGGCGCGCCAAAGGCCTCGTTATTGAATGGCTGCACCTTCATAAGGACGATCTCTCGGCCAACTGGGTGAGAGCGGAGAACCACCAACCGCTTCAAAGAATCTCTCCGCTGGAGTAACGATATGGTGAAGCTAATTGAAGCCAGATACTTGAGGGAGTATGTGGTCTGGCTGCGCTTTAGTGACGGCGCGACAGGCGAGGTCGATTTGTCCGATCGGCTCTATGGGCCAGTCTTTCAACCCTTGAAAGACCGGGAATACTTCCAGACTTTTGAAGTGCATCAGGAACTCCATACGCTTGTTTGGCCTAACGGCGCCGACTTCGCGCCTGAGTTCCTACATGAGAGAATACGGGTACCAGTTTAGGGAGCTATCACAATGAAGTTCACTCGAACTATCATTTCGGCGCTGCGGGGTTAGTGACACATGGCGAGAATCAGTGCAGTTCTAATGGCGGGCGCAATCATGGCGCTTCTCCTCGCGGCATGCGGCGGTTCTGAAGACGAGGAGACCGCGTCGCCACCTCCTCCTCCACCGGCAGCCCAGCCGACATCGGCTCCCGCCGCGACTCCCGCGCCGACAGTCGCGCCAGAGGAGTCTGCCGACTCCGAGGCGGCAACCGACGGCGCGACAACCATTTTCGTAACTGACGGATCCGAGGCGGTGTATCGCATAAACGAGCAGTTGGCGCGGCGCGACCTGCCAAACGACGCGGTAGGCACGACAAGCGAAGTCGAAGGGCAGATCGTGTTCCTGGAAGACGGCTCAGTTGATGCTGAGCGATCCGAGATTAAGGTGGGCGTCGGCTCCCTAACCAGTGACTCCAGCAGGCGCGATTCTTACATCCAACGGAACTCGCTCGAGTCCAACCAATACCCCGAAGTCACGCTTGCCTTGAAGGAAATCCGTGGTCTCGCATGGCCCCTGCCGACGAGCGGCGAGGCGACGTTTGAGATGGTGGGCGACCTGACGATTCGCGATCAGACTCATTCGTCCACGTGGGAGACGACTGCAACGTTCACCGCAGACGGAATCGAGGGCCTTGCAAAGACCGTTGTCACCTTCGAGCAGTATGGGATGACCAAGCCGCGCGTCGCCATCGTCCTCAGCGTGGTGGATGAGATTCGTCTCGAAATCAGCTTCATCGCGACCGTCTCAGGCGGTTGATAGCGGCCCCGGCCACGCCCGGCTGATCACACTCAACCAGCTTCCTATCAGGAGGTACCATGCACATCGGACTCAGCACGATCCTAACTGCAGACTCCATCGACATTGCCGACCTCGCGCCGAGGGCCGAGGAGCTCGGCTTCGAGTCGATCTGGACGCCTGAGCAGCCCACGCTGCCTGTCGTTACCGAAACGGAAATACCGCGTGAGTGGGGTGACATCACCGACCCGTTCGTCCTTCTCAGCCGTGCGGCGGCCGTTACCTCCACGATAAAGCTGGGGACTGCTGTCTGCGTCGTCACCGAACGTCACCCGGTGTCCCTCGCGAAGACGGTAGCGACGCTCGATATGTACAGCTCAGGCCGCTTCCTGTTCGGCATCGGCACCGGCTCGATTCGCGAACAGGCAAACATCTTCGGAACAGACTTCGATCACCGGTGGACACAGGCCCGTGAAGGCGTCCTCGCGATGAAGGAACTCTGGACGAAGGAGCAGAGCGAGTTTCACGGCAAGTACTACGATTTCCCGCCGGTCTACTGCTATCCGAAGCCCAGTCGGAAGCCGCACCCACCCATCCTCCTAGGCAGCCACGTTCCCCAGGTCTTCAGGCGCATCGTCGATTATGCCGATGGCTGGCTGCCCATCGAAGTCTCGCCCGAACGGGTCGCAGAGGCGCGGGCGGAGCTCAACCCCCTTGCAGAGGCCAAGGGTCGAGACCCGAGCTCGATCGACATCACGGCGTTCGGGGTACTCGAAGACCGTGATGTCATAAGACAGTACCAGCGGGCAGGGGCCGACCGGGTCGTTTTCGGACTCCCGACGGCAGGCCATGCCGAGAGCCTAGCTGAATTGGACCGCCTGGCTCTAGCGGTCTTGTGAAGTGGCGCAGGTTGCGATTCGATTGGTACAGCGTATCGCAAACATACTTATACCGTGATACCCTCTGAATACCACTTTCTGAATACTACTTGGGCAGAGTAACAGCATGATTTTGGTAACAGGTGCGACGGGATTTGTGGGACGACGGGTCGTTGAGCGGCTCATGTCCGACAGGCACAACGTCCGCGCCCTGACGCGAGGCGGCGGTGCTGCAATGCTGCCTTGGGGCGTGAAGATGGCCACTGGCGACGTTCTCGACCCCAAGTCGCTCAGACAGGCCATGATCGGCGTCGATGCCGTCATTCATCTCGTGGCCGTAATCCGCGAGTCGGGCGACCGGACCTTTCAGCGCGTCAACTACGAGGGCACGAAAAATGTCATCGAAGCCGCGCAGAATGCCGACGTGCCCCGTGTAATATTCGTAAGCACGGTGGGATCCAGTTCTGATCCCGAAGTCCCGTATCTCTATTCGCGTTGGATGGCGGAAGAGGAGATCGCGCGAAGCGATTTGGACTACACCGTCGTTCGGTTCACTGTCGGCTTTGGGGCCGGAGACGAGTTCGTGAACAGACTTGCGGCTTTAGTGAAGATGTCCCCGCTGACGCCGGTTGCGGGCGACGGCACCGCGGAATTTCAGCCCATTTACGTCGATGACGTGGCGCGGTGCATTGTAGAAAGTCTCAAGCGCGCCGACCTCGAAGGGAAGACTGTCGACATTGGAGGGCCGGACTACTTCACCTACGACGAACTCATCGACCTCGTTGCGGAAACGCTCGGCGTCAAGGTTGCAAAGGTCCACATCCCGACCTGCGTCATGACTCCCGCGGCGACTGTGATGGAGTCGCTGTCACCGAACTCGCCCATAACACGGGAGCAACTCAAGATGATCGCGGTCGGCGAGAATACGACCCTTGATTCGGTTGAAAAGAACTTCGGATTCAGCCCCCTTCCCATACGAGACAACATCGACTACATCAAGAAGATCAGCATCGGCGATGCCATGCGCATGAACTTGGGCTACATGCCGACGCACATTCGCGACCACTAGGTCCGCCCTCTCTGAGAGAGTGTCGAATGGGCCAGTGAACGCAGTTCGCAGTGGGCTCGTCGCCCCATGAACGGCGAGGCCATCGTTCTACGGGATATCAGGAAACTGCTTCACATCAGCGACGATGCAGCGCCATATTCAGCCTTCGACAGGCTCAGGCCGAACGTACTTTCTCTTTCCTGCGTCCCCGGTACTGATATCCCTGCCTGGCCCCGCGCGCGGGCCATGACGCTGCTCAGGGTGAGCGGGGCACAGATTGGGCATTCTCCAAGCAAGCCCTTGCCAAGCGACGTTTTTCTCTCTGCTCCGTCTATGCGATACTCTTCCCAGTCTCACAACAGGGTATTCAGTTGAGTGTCGCCATCAAGAATCCGACTAAGCTCGACTATTCGGCCGCCGTCCAGCGGGCCATGGGCCTGGCCGATTTCGAGCGCGGGACACACAGTCCCGGGCACTCAACCTTTCACCTTGAGCGCATCTCGCGGCTCCTGGAGAGACTAGGCAATCCTCACCTGGCCACTCCGACCGTCCACGTCGCCGGCACGAAGGGCAAGGGCAGCACCGCCGCAATGATCACCTCCATCCTGTCGGCGGCAGGGCACCGCGTGGGACTGTACACGTCGCCATCGCTCCACACCGTAACCGAGCGCGTCCGCATCGGGATGGAGCCCATCGACCGGGAAGACTTCGCCAGCCTCGTTGAACGGATGTGGCCGGAAGTCGAGTGGGTGGGAGAGCAAGGCGGATTTGGGCCACTGATGTACTTTGAGTTCCTCACCGCCCTGGCCTTCCTGCACTTCAGCGAGACGGAGTGCGACTTTCAGGTCATCGAGGTCGGCCTCGGCGGGCGTCTTGACGCGACGAACGTGGTTCAACCCGCCGTCTCCGTCATCACCTCGATCAGTCTCGATCACACGAGCATACTCGGCGACACGCTTCCTTTGATCGCCTCGGAGAAGGCCGGCATCATCAAGGAAAGCGTGCCGGTCGTCGTTGCACCGCAGAACGATGAGGCGATGGACACGATAGTGCAGACCGCAAAGGAACACGGATCTTCAATTGTCTACGTTGGTAACGCGCTCGCATGGCAACCTCGAAGCTCCGACCTCGAAGGTCAGAGCTTCAATGTGCGAGGCACGAGGGACTCATACGAGGTCACCCTCCCGCTAATCGGCGAGCATCAGCAGGAGAATGCGGCGACGGCCATTGCCGTGGCGGAGACCCTCGTCGCAGGGGGACATGCGCTTTCGAAAGAGAACATCCTTGGTGGCCTCCGAAATGTCCGCTGGCCCGGAAGGTTTCAGGTCCTCAGGCGCGAGGATCCGCCGGTCATCGCGGATGGCGCTCACAACCCGTACTCGATGCACCGTCTGGTCGAAGCCATCGTCAGGCACGTCGACTACGAGCACCTATTCGTCGTGTTCGGAGCAGTCAGCGGCCACAGCGCTCTTGGTATGCTTGAGGAACTGGCGACCCTCGACCCGACGGTGATTGCGGTCCAATCACGGCATCCCAAGGCTGCAACGGTCGAGGAGATTGCGGAGGCTGCCCAGGTCGCGGGGGTGTCGATGGCACTAGAGCACGGAGGCGTCGGAATCGCGACACGACGTGCCCTCTCTCTCGCCACGAACGAAGACGCCGTCATAGGAACCGGATCGTTATCAGTCGTTGGTGAGATGATAGAGGAGTTGGAAGGTATGGCTCCGGAGTTGTACCCTTACTTGAAGGGAGTAAGGAGGCGCCATGAGCGATAGGAGTAACGGAAGAAGGCGGGTCGTCGTAACCGGCATGGGCGTGGTCAGCCCCGTTGGCTCCTCGGTCGACGAATTCTGGAGCAACCTGGTCCAGGGCAAGTCGGGTATCGGCACAATTACCCAGGCCGACACGTCCGACTTTCCGAGCAACATCGCCGGTGAGGTGTCAGACTTCGATCCGACGCAGTTCCTCGACCGGAGAGACGCAAGGCGCATGGCCCGATTCTCACAGCTCGCGGTCGCAGCCGCCGGAATGGCCATCGAGGACGCAGGCATCGACCTGTCGAGGGAGGATGAGGACCGCGTCGGCATCGTCATGGGCAACGGAAATGGCGGCTTCCCCGCAACCGAGGAGAACGCGAGGGCGCTCGTTAGACGAGGCGGCATGAAGACCAGCCCGTTCTTCATTCCCATGATTCTTCCGAACATGGCCGCGGCCAACGTCAGTCGCGTATACGGCATCAAGGGTTACACGTCCACGATCATCACCGCATGCGCCGCGGGGACGCAGGGCGTAGGGGAAGCGGCGGAGGTCGTGCGGCGGGGGGCGGCCGATATCGTGCTCGGCGGGGGTTGCGAGGCAGGTATCTGTGAACTAGGTCTTAGTGGATTCAATACCATCCACGCTCTCTCCCGGTACAAGGGCGACCCAACCCAGGCCAGCCGTCCATTTGACGCCCAGCGAGACGGCTTTGTCCCGGCGGAGGGGGCCGGTATCTTGATTCTCGAAAGCCTCGAACACGCACTCGACCGGGGCGCGAACATTCTCGCAGAGATTGTAGGGCAGGGCGTCTCGTCCGATGCGTTCCATGCCGTCCAACCCGACGACAATGGCGACGGCGCCGCGCGGGCGATCAGGTTCGCCCTCAACGACGCGGGAATTACGCCGGACGAGGTTGATTACATCAACGCCCACGGAACGTCAACGCCGTTGAACGACCTTGCCGAAACACGAGGCATCAAGCAGGCATTCGGCGATCAAGCCTACAAAGTCCCCATCAGCTCCACCAAGTCGATGATTGGTCATGCTCTCGGCGGTGCGGGAGCCATAGAGGCCGTCGCGGCGGTCGCGACAATCAACAATAACGAGATTCACCCGACCATCAACTACGATCACCCCGACCCCGAATGCGATCTCGACTACGTTCCGAACACTTCCCGCAAGCAGCAGGTCGACACAATCCTGTCGAACAGCTTCGGTTTCGGCGGGCAGAACGCCGTCCTCGTGCTGCGTCGGTTTGAGGAGTAGGCGGTTCGCGACGGACTAGGATAGGGGGACTAATCGCGGCACGCGCGTATCCAAGTCAGGCGCGTACTCTCAGTCCCGGTCAGCACCCGCACTTGATGCCCGACCCGGTCTGCGCTCCCTCACCATGGGTTTCATGGCCGTCGCGCTTCCACCAGTCCAGTCCTCCGATCAGTTCCTGCACCTGGAACCCAAGCGTCAGGAGCTTCAACGCCGTCTTCGTCGAGGCGTTGCATCCGATCCCGTCGCAGTAGCAGACATAGGTCTTTGACTTGTCCAGCGAAACGGTGGAATTGAAGCTGATGTCCCTGTGAGGAAGACTGACAGCCCCCGGAATATGCTCCTGGGCATAGGCGTCGGCAGATCGTCCGTCCACGACCACGATTGGCTCACCCTTGCCCAGGGCTTCGTCAACGTCCGCAGAGTCCATCTCATATGCCAGCTTGCGCTGGTAGAAGTCCATCTGATCAATGCTCATTGGCCTTACTCCTCGTCCTCTTGCTCCGGTCTTACTTCTTCATAAAGCGCGTCTTCGCTCACGAGACGGTCGAGGTACAGTCGTCCATCGAGATGGTCCG
This sequence comes from Dehalococcoidia bacterium, assembly GCA_963662435.1. Taxonomy (GTDB): domain Bacteria; phylum Chloroflexota; class Dehalococcoidia; order Lucifugimonadales; family VXLM01; genus VXLM01. The sequence goes on from OY759598.1 coordinate 2,716,272, forward strand.
CCTCATGCTGAAGGGCCTGGGCGAGGAGATCATTGGCCGCTCGAATGCGGTACTCCTTGCCGTCGATGTCAAGCGCTCTCACCCGGATTTTCTCCGCGCGCTTGACGGTGCCCCGGTAGCCTGGAACGCTGAGGCAACCCTCGCTCTCGATCTCCCGCTCCCCTTCCTCGCGCAGCACTTTTGGGTTAATGAGTACGGTCGCCTCTTCATCATCCGGCAGCTGGATCACCGCTATTCTAAGGGATATTCCCACCTGGTTGGCGGCCAGGCCCACCCCGTGGGCATCGTGCATCGTTTCGATCATGTCGTCGACGAGCTTGCGGATGCGGCGGTCTATACCCTTCACCTGCCGCGTCTTCTGCCGAAGCACAGGGTTTGGCGCGCGCACCAGTGGAAGGATGGCCACCTGACCTAGGCCTCTACCGTGGGATTGAGCGTGTAGGTGCCGACCCACGACGACTTCGCCAGCACGTGCGTCTCCATCGCCCCGAGGGCTTCGGCCCCACCGAAGTTGCCGCTGAGACCGAGACTGTCAATATCCAGCGCGTAGAGGGTGAGGTGGTAGTGGTGCAGTCGCTCGTCGTTCCATGGTGGACAGGGACCATCGTATCCGGCGTACACGCCGCCCATGTCCGCATCGCCCGCGAACCAGTCCGTGTAGTTGTTTACCCCACGAATTCCGTGCTCAGTCCATCCTGGAGCCTTGCCGCCCGCCGTGACACCGTCAGAGTCTGCTCCTGCGGGCAACTCGGTGGCATCAGGCGAAATATCCACCAACAGCCAGTGATAGAAGTCCACGCGGGGAAGGTCGTGCGGTACAGTACGCCCCTCCTGGTTCACGTCGTCCGGCACTGAGGGGACATCGGGGTCGTGCATGATGAGCGCCAGCGACTTCGATCCACCGGGAACCCCCGACCAACGGACGTGAGGGCTCCGATTCGAACCCATGCTGACGTGACCTTCATCGGCGGGGACGCAGAAGGCGAATTCGCCGGGAATCGGCCTGCCGTTCTCGTATGACAGTACCTCGACTTGCATGGTCGCCTCCCTTCGCTGCGGGACTGATATCGAGTATAGGAACGGACGTTTGACGTGTCAAACAGCCCAGGGTTGAAGCGTTCGGTATCGGCGCATACCATACGGCCCACCCTCGGCAGGCGGGACCGGTGTCCGATGGACCTTCGAATGCTCATCAAGTCCCTGGCGCACCCTTCTTCGGACTCGTATGTCCACGTCCGCTCCGTGTTCGTCCGGCTGCTTGGCATCGTTTATCTCATCGCCTTCGCTTCCTTCGGCGTGCAGATGGCCGGACTCGTGGGGTCGGAAGGCATCCTTCCTGCCTTCAGCTTCTTGAATCACGTGGACAACATTCTCGGGGCCGACGCCTACAGGATCGTGCCCACAGTATTCTGGATTTCGGCATCGGACACTGCCCTGAACGTGGGCGTCCTCGCAGGTGTGGCGCTGTCCCTTTTCCTCATCGTCGGTTTCCTCCAACGGACGGCGCTGGTCCTGCTGTACGCGCTCTACCTCTCCATCGTGTCGATAGGGCAGGTATTCATGTCCTACCAGTGGGACACCCTCCTGCTGGAGGTGGGATTCCTGTCGATCTTCCTCGCCATACCGGGCCCCGCCGTGGTGTGGCTGTTCCGAGCGCTGATTTTCCGGTTTTGGTTTCTCTCAGGCGCGGTCAAGCTCTTGAGCGATGACCCGACGTGGGGTTCCTTCACTGCCCTGACTTTCCACTACGAGACGCAGCCACTGCCGACATGGGTCGCCTGGTACGCCCACCACCTGCCGGAGGGACTCCACCGCCTCGCCGTAGGAGGCGTATTCTTCGTGGAGCTGGTCGTGCCGTTCATGGTGTTCGGCCCTCGACCGCTCCGCTTCTTCGCCGCGGCCTGCTTCACAGGACTCAACGTCGTCATTGCCGTTACCGGCAACTACACCTTCTTCAACCTCCTTTCGATCATCCTCTGCGTCTTCCTGCTCGACGACGACGTGGTCCAACGGCTTCCTCGGAAAGTCCGCCGCGTCATCCGCTCATTCCCAACACTTACCCTTCCCATGGGCATCCTGACCGGAGCGACCGCCGTCCTGGCAGCGTTCGTCCTCGTAGTCGGCGGACTGCAGATGTGGGGTACGTTCGACGGGAAGTACCCGTCTCCGACTTCCACGGCGATGCGATGGATAGCACCGTTCCACACCGTCAATGGTTACGGCCTCTTCGCGGTCATGACGACCACGCGTCCTGAGATAATCGTGGAGGGCTCGAACGACGGCGTCGAGTGGCGCAGCTACGAGTTGAAACACAAGGCAGGCGACCTGTCACGACGGCCCACTTTCGTTGCACCGCACCAGCCCCGGCTCGACTGGCAGATGTGGTTCGCCGCGCTCGGCACCGCAAACCGCAACGCGTGGTTTCAGGCCTTCACGTTCAGGCTCCTGAACGGCTCGCCAACCGTCCTCTCGCTGCTGGATGAGAACCCGTTCCCGGAAGCTCCGCCCCGATATGTCAGAGCGCAACTGTACCTCTACACGTTTTCCGACCCCGAGACGCGCCGTGAGACCGGCAACTGGTGGGAGCGGCGATTCGTCAGGACGTATTTCGGACCTGTCTCGTTCATCCAGGAGTAGGAAGGGTTCACCGTCTTTCCTGGACGCCCCGGTGGCTCCAAGGACTGGCTCCGGGCTGCATGAGCACCTCACTCAGCAGGATTTATTGACTTCGCAAATACCGCCCATGTATTATCGCTTTTGCGCTCCGGAAAATATGGGTGCGCTCGTCAACCTGATGGACATGCGCCGCGACGGTGTCCAGGGGAGACGATGAATGATACGTAGAAGGACCATTGCGGAGGTTGCGATTTGGCGGAAGTGATGTTGTGGGGTCCACCGGTTGTGCCAAGCGAGCCGCTGGACCCAAGTTTTCGAGATGACATGGACATTTGGATACGCAAATGCGTCGATGCAGGCGTATCCCGGATCATAGGCGGCGACAAGACCCTAACCCTTACGGAAGTCGCCAACAGCCACGGAATCGACGTTCACCCCTACGTAAACTATAATTCCTTCCCCCGTCACGGCTGGGCAAGGAAGACCTACGGCTGGTCGCTCGACTTCCTGCGACCCCCCGTAGGCGCCGAAGAAGCAAGGGCGATCCTGGACAAGCATCGCCCCATCTACGACAACCCCCAGATCAGTACCTCTGCCACCGACTTCGCAACGAAGAACCCTCAGTACCGCAGCCTTACCCGGAACCGCTCCTACGTCCTGCAGCCCGGCGAAGATCTGTATCTCAGCCTGGCCTTCGATGAGGTTCGGGCGGAGCAGATCCAGCAGTTCGTCGAGCCGCTTCTGTCCACGCAGGGCAGCGGACTGCAGGTCGAGTTCGTGCTCGGAAACGAGGACGAAAACGGCTGCGTCACCTACGGATATGAGGATGCCATCGTCTGTGCCTTCGAGGAGAAACACGGCAAGAACCCGTTCGATCTCCCGAATGACGACACCGATTGGCTCCAGTTCCGCGCAGACTACGTGACGCGGTTCATGGTGGAAGTTCGGGACGCGGTAAAGGCAGCCAAGCCCGACGCCGTATTCTCCGCGACGATGATCGCCGGGGAGAAGGACGACTACCTCAAGCTGCTCCACGACTGGCCGGCTTGGGTCGAGGCAGGAGCCTTCGACGAGCTCTTCTTCTGGTTCCGCACGAACTCCGACCTCGAAGCCTTGGAGAGGCAGATTAACCACGCGGCGACTGTCATAAATGGGCGCTGTCGCGTGATCGCAGAGCTCTCCTGCTACCATCCCAACAGCTTCCAAGAGCGTGATCTCATGACCGAGGCCGGGCGCATTGCCCTGGACAACGGCGCGGACGCCGTCGGCATATATAGGACACACGGAGTTGAGCAACTAGACTTCTGGCCCGTGCTCAAGGAGTTCAGCCGACTGTAGCCGATCTCGCTTAGCCAAGAAGACCGCCGCGTCCGTTTGGCCTCCGGCATCGCTGTGCCGGATACTGACCCTTCGAGGACGGCGCCGCTCTACGAGACGGGCAAGCTAGACCAATACGCACCAAAGACAAACTACATTTGACTATCGGAAATTCGGAGAAGAGAGTTCAGAAAGGAGAACTGAGGTGGTAAATAGTGTTTTGAATTGGAGGTCCCTAGTCATACTGGGGGTGGTTGCGGCTCTGGCGTTCGCTGTCGCCTGTGGAGGCGATGACGAACCTGCTCCTGCGCCAACACCTGTACCAGCCGCGACGCCGGACTTCGCAAAGTTGATCCAGGACGCGGTCGGCAGCGTGCCGCAGGGCGCGAGCGCGGCCGAGATCCAGGACCTTGTATCGAACGCAGTTAACACGGCATTGGCAGCGCAGCCGGGTCTGACGCGAGCGGACGTTGAGGCAATCGTAACCTCCGCCACGGGCGACCAGCTCTCTGCAGCGGAAGTGCAGCGAATCGTCGACCAGTCGATCAAGTCGCTGCCCGTTCCTGAGACCCTCGACCTGGCCGACATCAGCAGGCTCGTTGAGGCCGCTCTTCCCGCGCTGCCGGAATCCGTCAGCGCCGCCGAGATCAGCCAGATCGTCCAGGCGCAGGTTGAGGCCGGCCAGGTCGGTCAGCTGACCAGGGGCGACGTTGAGTCCCTGGTCGCCGCCGCCGTCGAAGGCGCTGTTGGTGACCAGCTTTCCGCTGAAGACGTAAAGGCAATCGTGGACTCGTCCCTCATGGCCACGAACGCTGCCATTGAAGATGCCGCGATGAAGGCTGACGAGGCCCGCATGACGGCCGAGCAGGCCGTCGAGGCCGCAGAGTCGGCCTACCGAGGACCCACGTCGATCACCATAGCGGTCGGCGCGCTTCCTGCAAACCTCGTCGCCAACGTGATCCCCTCGCTCCAGAGCCGAATCACTTCGCGACTCATCTATGGACAGCTCGCAGCGCTGAACGACGTGACCGGCGCGATCGAGCCCGAGCTGGCCGAGTCCTATGGATTCATCCCTGGCAGCACGGACACCATCGAGCTCAAGCTCAAGCAGGGCGTCACGTTCCACAACGGCGAGACCCTGGACGCCCACGGGCTGCTGAAGAGCTTCGAACTGTTGATGGCTGAGACCGCTGAGGTCGCCTGGGCCTTCCGTGGCCTCGACCGATACGTTGACCCGAACGACCGAATTGGCACGCTCAGTGAAGCCGTAACGGTGGTCGACGACTACACGCTGCACTTCAAGCTGCGGCAGATTGACGACACGTGGGCCAACGCCTTCACGTTCATGCCGCTTCCTCCGGCTCACCTCGAGGCGATTGGGCCCGCGGGCTACTCTGAGGAGCCCGTTGGAACCGGTCCCTACAAGTTCGTTGAGTGGGAGCGCGACAACTTCATCAAGCTGACGCGCTGGGAAGAGAACCCCGGCCCCAAGCCGCTCATCAAGGACATCACGATCCGACACGTGCCTGAGGCCGCTGTCCGAGTCGCGGGCCTCAAGGCCGGTGAGTTCGACATTATCACCGCCACGCCGCCCGAGAACGTTCCCGGCCTGATCGCCGACGGCTTCAATATCTTCGTTGGCGACAGCACTCAGAGCATGTACATCGGCTTCAACATCTACGGTAAGAGCGAGCCGCTAAGTGACAAGCTCGTGCGGCAGGCTCTCCTCTACGCAGTCGACATGGATGGCATCTACGAGACCGTCGCCGGCGGCTACGGTACGAGGCTTCAGTGCCAGATCGTCGCTCCTGGCGGATTCGGCTACAACGAGGAACTCGTAGGCAAGTACGACTACGATCCTGATAAGGCCAAGGAATTGCTGACCGCGGCAGGCCATGGCGACGGCGTGACCATCAAGGGTTCCGTCACCAACGCCAGGTACTTCCGTGACAGGCCGCTCATGGACGCTCTCGTGTCCCAGTGGTCACAGGTTGGCGTCAACGTCGATCTCCAGTATCTCGAGTCGTCCGAGTGGCTGCAGCAGCTCATCAACCAGACGCTGCCGGAAGGCATCATGAACATCGGACTGAACTGGTACCTGGCAGACAACACGACCAGCATGTGGGGCGCCGCCTCCAGCCAGGAATTCTTCGATATGAGAGCGGCTAAGGCCCAGATCACTGACACGGCAACTCGTGAGGCCGAGGTCAAGAGGATCGCCGCACACATCTGCGACGAGGCTCAAGCCCTCCACGCCTACACGATCCCGTCGGTGCTGTCGCTGAATTCGGAACTGCCGGCAATTACGGCTACCAAGTCCTTCGAACTGCAGATACCGACGCAGTAAGAGCCACACACTGAAAACGGCTCCGGGCGGGTGGGGCCTTGACGCCTCACCCGCCCGTTGTGTACAACTCCTTCACTCTCCCTCGCCTGGCTCCTTACAGATTGAGGCGCCACGGACGGAGATTGAAGGGCCGCCGATCTCGTCGCACTTGTCACAAGTCGGCGGAGCGGCGTAATGACCGGCAGAGGAGGCAGGATTCTTAGATGGGCGCCTTTATCGTTCGTCGCCTCATCCAAGCAGCGCTTGTCGTGGTCTGCGTGGTCACGCTCGTCTTCTTTCTGATTCGCGTTTCAGGCGACCCTGCAAGCCTCGGCGTAAGCCTCGAGGAAAACCGTACGCAGGAAGAGATCCAGGAAGAACATGAGCGCGTGAAGAAGCAGCTGGGTCTCGACCGCCACATTGTCATTCAATACTTTCTCTTCTGGGGAAGGGCGGTCCAGGGAGAATTCGGCTATTCCTTCAGGTACAGCATCCCGGTCACGCAGCTAATCATCGACCGTCTGCCCAACAGCATCCGGCTGGGGCTGCTCGCCGCGGTCATCGGCGTAGCCGCGGGACTCCCCTTGGGCATCATCGCGGCGCTGAATCGAGGTTCCATCCTGGACAACCTCGCCACGGGGATATCGGTCTTTGGCATCGTGGTGCCCCAATTCTGGCTCGCCATCATGCTCATCATCATCTTTTCCGTTAATCTTGGGTGGCTCCCCACCTCTGGAACAGGCTCTTGGAAACACATCATTCTTCCTGCCCTTACGCTTTCAACGGGCCTTGTCGCCACGGTGGCGAGGATAAGCCGCTCCGGGATGCTCGAATCGCTCAGCCAGGACTACATCCGCACGGCCATGGCGAAGGGACTGAGCCAGCGCCTGGTCGTATTCAGGCACGCGCTCCGAAACGGCAGCATCTCGGTCATCACCGTCGTCGTGTCCTCACTTCCTCACCTGCTCGGCACCGTCGTCATCGTCGAGGTGGTATTCGCATGGCCTGGCGTCGGCAGTCTGATGGCCCAGGCCGTTGCCAACAGAGACTATCCCGTCGTATTCGTCGACGTGCTGTTGTTCGGAACGATCACAGTACTCATCTTTCTCATCATGGACCTGGTGTACGCCATGGTCGATCCTAGAATTCGACACCGATAGAGGACTATGAACGCAGCGGTTGGCATATCGGACGCCGTATCTCGAAGCCGCGCCAAGCGTAGCAAGAGCATATGGCGCCGCATCTGGATACACCGCATCGGCATCGCCGGCATCATCATAATGTCGGCCTTTGTCATTGCCGCCGTGTTCGGGGAGTGGCTCGCTCCCAAAGACCCAGTCGCCATCGACCTCAAGAACCCATTGGCGAAGCCCATATGGGCCGACACCGAAAACGGTGTCGGATTCCTGGGAACGGACAACCTGGGCAGGGATGTCCTCAGCCGGATGCTCGTGGGGTCCCAGCTCTCCCTGATCGTCGCCTTCTCCGCCGTGTCCATAGGGATGGTGTCAGGCGTGTTTCTCGGCCTACTCACGGGCTTCAAGGGAGGCAAAGTCGACGACGTGATCATGCGCATCGCGGACACGCAGACTGCCATTCCCTTCCTGGTGCTCCTGATCGCCGTCATCGCCTTTCTCGGCGGTGGGCTGCTGAACATGATCGTCTTCATCGGCATCGGAAGTTGGGTGGGCTTTGCTCGCCTCATTCGTGGCGAGGTGCTCAGCATCCGCGAGAGGGACTACGTTCACGCCGCGAGGGCGCTGGGAGTAGGGGACCTGCGAATAATGCTCCGCCACATCATGCCCAACGCCATACAGCCCGCTATCGTGGGCGCCAGCCTGGCATTCGGCGGCGTCATTCTCACCGAGGCCGCCCTCAGCTTCCTGGGGCTCGGCGTCAACACCCTTGTCCCCACCTGGGGCAAGATGATCGCCGACTCACGGGACTACATAACCCTGGCCTGGCACCTGAACTTCCCGGCGGTCGCGATCATGCTGGTCGTGCTCGGGGCAAACCTGCTGGGCGACTGGCTACGTGACATTCTCGACCCGCGACTGAGGGGCCGCCGCGGTTAGTGGTCCTAGCGGTATTACCTTCGGATGCCGTCCCGAATTGAGCCGATGAGGTGCTGCACCTCTTCCTCGGTGTTGAACCCCGCGACCGAGATTCGCATTCCGATCTTGTCCAACTGAAGCGGCGCGGTCAGCCACTGGGCCTTGACGAGAATGTTGCGCTCGTCGTTGAGCCACTGCACCAAGCCTTGCATGTCCTCTTCCGCGTACCCGTCGAACGTGAGGGTCGTCACTCCGGCCGACTTGCCCGGCTCCAACGGAGTGATCACATTCACGCCGGGCGTGTCGATCATCTCGTCGCGCAGCGTCTTCGATAGACCGGCCACATGATCCTGGATGGTTTCCAGTCCGACGCTCATCAGCGTCTTGACGGCCTGGCCAAGCCCTATCACGAGGGGATGGTTGTACGTTCCGAATTCCGCCCTTGAACGCGCGGTGGGAGTCGCCATGGGTGCGCCCGGCTTCGACCACGCTCCCACGTCCGGCGTGTAGTAGGGCCTGAATATGTCGGTCTGGTCGGGGGATACCCATACGTAGCCGCTGCCCATCGGTCCCAGCAGCCACTTCGGACCCGAGCCGATGAGAAAATCGCAGCCCAGCGCCTGAGCGTCTACCGGGATCTGCCCGACGGACTGCGCCGCGTCGACCAATACCGGGACGCCCTTCTCATGTGCCACGTCGACCGCCTCACGAACCGGCATGATGCGCCCGTTCGGTGAGGCTATGTGGCTGATCAGCAGCAGCTTTGTCTCTTCCGTGACCGTCCCCTCAAGGGACTCGATAAACGCCGCGTCGCTCTCGTCGACCTCGACGACCTTGACCCTGACCCCTCGCTCCTGTTCGAGCCCACGCGAGGCGTCCGCCGTGCTGACGTGCTCAAGCGACGTGGTGACGAACTCATCGCCCTCACCCCAGGTGAAGCTGCGGAGCACCCGGTGCATGGCGCGGGTCGTGTTCGAGCCGATGCCAATCTCTTCGGGACTGACATTGAGCATGCCTGCCAGGTGTCCCCTAGCGGTCTCCTCCTTCTCCATGATGTACTGCCGGGTATCGGGACGCGCCGGGCCGTGCAGGGCCTCATACTCCATCGCGTCCGTGACGGCCTTGACGGCCGAAGACAGGGTCGGGCCGTACGTGCCCGTCTGGAAATACCCGACATCCTCCGTTACCGGAAGCTGCTCACGAAGATCCTTAAGTGACAATCGGTCCATTCCTACGATTCCTCCGTTCGATGGTCGGAATAGTTTACCCCACAGGCCATACGACAAGCCATGAGATGATGCCATGAAGAAACGCGTTCACCCTGAGCATCGTTACGCCCCACGTTTGGGACTATGCGGGGTGTCGGTAACGGGGGACGCAGGTAAAAGAAAGTACGTTCGCCCTGAGCCTGTCGAAGGGTCGAAGCGCCGTTCATGGTTCGACAAGCTCACCACGAACGGTTTCGGTGGGTTCCTTAACTCCCTTTCTGAGATACCGCACTTAGTGTCTCATCTGAACGATGCGGTCAGGCGCGCCGATGAGTAGATGAGCAGCGCCAGTCCGATCAAGGCAATGATCAGGCCGATACTGATAATCCACCAAGCCCCAAGCGCAATGAGAAGCACTGCCGCAAGTATGAGAGCCGACCATCTCTTTCTATGGCGGGGGCTCTCAGAGAGGACGCCCCACACGATGAGCGAGATAACACAGAGTCCCTGACCTGCAAGCATGTACCGCAATAGAGCCGACTCATCCTCAGTGAGAGGGTCCCTAGACCAGCCCACAACGAACATGTAGCACAGGAGAGCCACACCAATGGCGAAGGCTGCGAGTGGGAAGACCATGGTAGTGGTCGAGGCTACCTCGTGCGGGCAATCTCATCCGTGGAGATGTTGCTGATTCCGGGGTCGTGGCTGCCGGGGCCCGGACCGACGATGGTCATGCCGCCGTCCACGGTGATGCACTGGCCGTTTACGTAACGGGCATCATCGGAGGACAGGAAGGCGACTGCGTGAGCGATGTCCCTAGGAACTCCCGCCACGCGCAGCGGAATCTCGGCCGCGACGTCCGGGGCGTACTCAGGCCCGGCGCGTTGGTGCTCCTGGTCGGGTGGGAGCACGCGAGAGTCGATGAGACCGGGCGCGACCGCGTTGCACGTGATGCCGTGTCCGGCGAGGTCGACCGCCATGCTCATGGCCATGCGAATAAGGCCCATCTTCGCGATGCTGTACACGAGATTGTACGGTTTGGCCCAGAAGGCGTGGACGCTGGCGATGGAGACGAGGCGCCCGCCGCCACCCTGTGCGATCATTTCGCGCGCCGCCCGCTGGCTTGCAAGGAACGGCCCCTTGAGCGCGTTGCCGATCTCGAAGTCCCAGTCCTCCTCGGTGATGTCGAGGAAGCTGTTCTTGATGCTGCCGACCGCGTTGTTCACGAGGATGTCGATTCTCCCGTGCTCCGCGATGAACTCGTCCATCATCCGGTTGATGTCGGCGCTCCTGCCCACGTTTGCCTCGTGCCAGCTGACGTTGGAGCCAAGCTCGCGGACCATTCGCAGGGTCTCCTCCGCGGTCTCGTCGCGAATGATGTCATTGATGCCGATGTCGGCCCCGTCCTCCGCGAGTCTAAGAGCTATCGCCCGTCCGATGCCGCGCCGAGATCCCGTGATGAGCGCCTTCTTGCCCTGTAGTTTCATCTCGCTAACCTGCCTTCTCTTGAATGGCCTTCGATACCGTCTGCGGGTTCATCGGAAGCTCCCTCAATCGCAGCCCGACGGCGTCGTGTATGGCGTTCGCGAGCGCGGCCATCGGCGGTGAGATGTTGGCCTCGCCGACTCCGCGGACTCCGAAGGGGTGCCCGGGATTGTTGACCTCGACGAGCACCGTGTCAATCATCGGCAGGTCGAGGGAAGTCGGCATCCGGTAGTCGAGAAGGCTCGTGTTGAGCATCGCGCCGTCGTCGCTCATGAAGTACTCTTCGTTGAGCGCCCAGCCGACCCCCTGTGAGGTACCTCCCTGTATCTGCCCCTCGACGTAGCTGGGATGTATCGCGAATCCCACGTCCTGGAAGGCAGTGTATCGAAGGATATCCACCTTGCCCGTATCGGGATCGACCTCCACGTCGACGATATTGGCCGAGTACGACCCGCTCTGGCCTGCAGGGTTGAGGTTCGCACTCCCGACGACGGGGCCGCCGGAGTCAGGCAGCATCGCCGCGATCTCCCGGAACGACATGCGGAGTTCGGTGTCCGAGGTGTGCTCCACACCCCCGTCCTCGTAACGGACCTGGTCGGGCGACACGTCCCAGATCAGGGCCGCGCGCTCGGTAAGCTGGGCAATGATGTCGCGAGCGGCCTCGTGGGCCGCCCAGCCGCTCTTGAAGGCAGCCCCGCTCCCACCGGTGTTGGAGGTGAAGCCGATGGAGTCGGTGTCTCCGATGCTGGGGTTCACGTCCTCGACGGGAATGCCCAGGACCTCGGCAAGCTGCTGTGCAATGACCGTTCTTGAGCCGCCGATATCGACCGAACCTTCAATGAGGCTGATCCTGCCGTCGTCCTGCACGTTGGCGATGACGCATGCGGGCCCGGTGTTGTTCCGGCAAAAGCCCATGGCGACTCCACGACCGTGGTTTATGCCGTCTCTCGGCATGACGTAGTGGGGATGTGAGCGAACGGCCTCCATGACCTCCGCGGCGCCGATGCGGCCGTTCATCACGCCGTCAGCCCGGCGGAGCCCTTCGCGCGCGACGTTTAGCAATCGAAACTCCATCGGGTCGATGTCCAGCATCTCTGCGACCTCGTCGATAACCGACTCCGTCGCGAAGGCCACGATTGGAGCGCCGGGCGCCCGGTATGCCCTCGTCGACGGCTTGTTGGTGACGATGTCGTACCCGTCGATGCGAACGTTCTCGATGTTGTAGGGTGCGAATATGGCCGCGCAAGCGGGAGCGACCGGTCCGCCGCCGTAGGCTCCACCCTCGAATAGGAATTTGCCAGAGGCCGCGGTAATCCGCCCCTCGTTGGTCACGCCGATCTTGACCGTCACGTGACTCCCCGCCGTCGGGCCGGACGCTTCCAGCACCTCAGCGCGTGTCATCGTCATCTTCACCGGCCTTCGAGACTTCTTGGAGAGCACCGCCGCCAGCGGTTCGAGGTACGCCGTCAGCTTGCCGCCGAATCCCCCACCGATCTCCATCGGGACGACCTTGACCTGCGAGACAGGGACATCCAGCAGTTCCGCAACCGCGTCCCGAATGCCGAAGTGCCCCTGGGAGCTGCACCAGATGGTCAGACGTCCCTTAGGCGACCAGGACGCCGTGCCGTTCTGCGGTTCGATATAGCCCTGATGCACCGTCTTCGTACGAAACTCGCGCTCCACGATAAGGTCGGCTTCCGAGAACCCCGCTTCGAGATCGCCGCTGACGTGGCGCTCCAGCGTGGCGGCATTCGGTGAGTCAATCTCCGAGCCGGGGACCCCGTTGGACGGGTCGTCCCACCCCTCGTGAAGCACGGGCGCGCCAGGTGAAACGGCATCATCGACGTTCGTAACGGACGGGAGCGGCTCGTAGACCACCTCGATGAGATCAAGCGCCTCTTCTGCGACGTGCGGGTTGCTCGCCGCCACCGCCGCGACGGGATGCCCCTTGTACAGCACCTTCCCCTGCGCGAGGATGGCGTCCGTCCTGTTGCCGCCGCCGCGCTGCATGGGGCCTGCGGGGGCAAGGTCGTCGCCGGTTATCACCGCGAGAACGCCGGGGAGATTCTCGGCCTGGCTCGTGTCGATCGACACCACTCGGGCGTGGGCGTGCGGACTGCGCAGCACCTTGCCGTGAAGCAGCCCGTTCAGGTCGATGTCCGCGCCGTAGAGCGCCTGCCCCGTGACCTTCTCGATGCCGTCGTGCCGCACGGGACGCGTGCCTACAACCTTGAATCGCGTTTTATTTCTTTCCGTTGTCGTCATGGATCTCCTGCTACTCGATTATTCCGTCCATCTTGTCGGTGCGCTCCTGTGCTGACCGAAGCCCAGCTTGTCGCACATGTTCGCGTAAGCCGCTTGTAGAGCCCCCTTCCACTCGAGGTCGTCAAGGCTCTCGGTGAGCGGCACATCGAGCCGGAGCGTAGCCAACTCCTTGTAGAGCGCCGCGTCGCCGCGACGTTCGGCAAGGGTAGTTGCCATGCTCTTTGCGCCTCGCACCTTGACGTCCCACAGCAGCTCGCTGTCGGGAATGGACTCGATGGCGCCGTACCGCGCAAGCAACGTCGAGGCGCTCTTCGCGCCCCAGCGTGGCACGCCCGGTATTCCGTCCGCACTGTCGCCGACCAGCGCAAGGTAGTCGGGAATCGACTCCGGCGGTACCCCGAACTTCTCCACCACGCCAGCCTCGTCCGTCAGTATCTCCCTGCGACGGTCGAGGCTCACGATCTTGTCGCCCCGGACGACCTGCATCAGGTCCTTATCCGGCGAGCAAATGACGACCTGCTCGACTCGTGGGTCGTCCGCGAACCGCACCGCGGCGGTTGCGATGGCGTCGTCCGCCTCGTACTCGACCATCGGCCAAGTCACGATTCCGAGCGCCTCCGTCGCGATTTCGGCAGGATCGAACTGCTCCAGCAGCTCTTCGGAAGTCCCCTCGCCCGTCTTGTACCCATCGAAGAGCTCGTTACGGAAAGACACAATAACGTGGTCGAACGCGACCGCCACGTGCGTCACATCGTCCTGCCGGAGCAGCGACAGGAGCGTCTGCAGGAGACCGCGCACGGCCCCCACGCTCCTCCCATCCGGGGACATGGCGGGGAACGCCCCGAAATGCGCCCGGAAGAGCTCATACGTCCCGTCTACGAGGTGGATCTTCATCCTTCAAAGTCCCCGATGGTGCGAAGATATCGAGCGTTCTCGGTGATCGCCGCCTTGGGCCCGCCTTCAACCCCAGCGGAGGCCTGGTGCACGGTAACGTATCCTTCGTAGCCGATCTCGCCCAGTGCATCCATGATATGCGGAAAGTCGATCCCCCGCCCGTCCCATATCGGGACCTGGTCAAACTCGACACGTCCGGCGTTCCAAGTCTCCACAACCGTATCGCCGCCCCGCTTGATGACCTGGTTCTGTAGGTACACGTTCATCAGATATGGCTCGAACATCCTGATCGTATCGCCCCGGTAGTCCTCGCCGCACAACTGCAGGTTCGCGGGCTCGTAGATGATGCCGAAGTTTGAGCGGTCAACTCGGCGTAAGACCTCCACCGACCCATCCGCAAGCTCGAATAGGCTGTTGTGGTGACTCTGGTGGGCGAGGCGGATGCTTCGTTCCGCCGCCTCGTCCGATGCTCGCTGCGCCCATACGATATCGTCGTCGTTCTTCATGCAGATGCGGAGCAGTTCGCAGTCGAGCGCCTCGGCCAGATCGAGGTACGGCGTGATATTCCGAAGGGCGTCGGGTCCGCGCTCGTTGTTTTCCGGGATCGGAAAGTCGCCCGTCGCCATCGAGACCGCAAGGCCAAGCGACTCCAGGAACGCCCGCTTCTCACGAACGATCTCCAGGGGCGTCTGCGTGCCGACCTGCGACGCTCGCATGCAGACGGCCTGGAACCCGCTGACTTTGGCCATCTGCGCCATGTCCTCCAGCGACAGGGCAGCCTTGCGCTTGTCGAACATGTCCTCGGCGACGCGCATGGAGACGGAGAGCTTCATCGGCATACCAAGCGAGCCTCCTACAGTTCCAGCGCACCGCTGTGACCGCGGCGGATGGCTTCGCACAGCTTCATGGTGATGACCGCGTCATTCAGATTCGACCAAGGCGTGCGGTCTTCCAATATGCAATCTACGAAGTGAGTCACCTCGTTGAAGCCGGTGCCACCGACCGCGTCGAGATCGAGAGGCCCCTCGACCGGCGCCCCGACCTCTCTCCGTGGGTTGTCCTCAACCGAACGGAGAATCTCGACCTTTCGCCCTCTCGTCAGGTCGAGATAGGCCGAGAAGTCCTGCGCATGAATTTCAGCGCGCTGGATGCGCCCTCCGACGCCGTACTGGCTCATGATCGAACCGATTGCGCCGGTGTCGAAACGGATAACCGCGTTCTGCCTATGCTCCACGGGACGCGGCCCGTCCGCAACGACTGAGTGGACCTCGGTCGGAATGGCGGCTTTGTCCTCAGAAGGGCCCGCTAACCAACGCAGCAGGTCGACGTGGTGGATGGCGTCGGAAATTATCGGCGGAGGCAGCAGCGAGTCGAATCGCTCCGGAATGCCGGTGAGTCCCTTGTGATATACGGCCCCGCAGTTCACCGTCCCGCCGTGCTCCAGGGCGAGCCGCCGCACGGCCAGTACTTCGGGGTAGTACCGTCGATTGAGCGACACGATGGCCTTTGCGCCGCTCACGGCCTCCGCATCGGCCATGTCTTGCGTTTCCATCGAGTTACTGCCCGGCGATTTCTCAACCGAGACGTTGATGTCGCGTTCAAGGCAGTCGAGGACGATGGCCTTCAGATGCGCGGGCATCGTGACGACGTGGACGATGTCGAGGTTGTGCTCGTCGAGCATCCTGCGGTAGTCGGAATATCCGGGTACCGACCACGTCTGCGCCACCTCCGCCCGTCGTCCGTCGTCGAGTTCAGCGAGGGCCACAAGGCGGACCCGCGACTCGGCGGCGATCATCTCGAAGTGGCTGCGGGCGTGCCCGCCGCATCCGATCACGCCAACACGCAACTCATCCATCTCGTGCTCCTATTCGATGACGCGGACTACGAGCCGAAAACGCCTCATCCCGCACGAGGCCCGAAGCTCCTCAAAGCTCAAAACCTCCGCCTGCTTCCACTTCTGCCCGTTCTCGAGGATATCTCCGACCGTCGGCTCGACCCGCCCGTCTTTGCAATATATCTGTCCGAGTGGGGCCCCATCTTCCGATACGAGGAACCACGACGCGGATTCGTTCATCGTCTTGACGTTACCCTTCCAGCATCCAAGATTCTTACCCCTGCATTATGTCATGTCCGAAGGCGACATTGTACTGACGAGGTACCTCTGAGACATTCCGCCAAGAAACACCGTGTTCCCCCGACTGTACGAACGCAAGAACACCCCTTATCATTACCTCTCAGCAACCACGCCTACCCAGTGCTTTCTCCCCTCTACTTAAAACTCCCATGACAGCAACACCAGACTGGCAAACTATAGACAGATGGCTGATGGGCGAGGCGTTCGTCGGCTCCAGGCTCGACGAGCACCTCTACGAGATCTGCGAGCGAATCGGCCCGCGCTGGGCGGGCACGCCCGGCGATGAGGCGGCGGCGCGGTACATCAAGGACCGGTTCGAAGAGTTCAGTCTCAGCGACCCGCGATTGGAAGAGTTCGATCTCAAGGCGTGGGACTACTCAGTCTGCGAGGGCCGCATCGTGGAGGACGACAGGCCAATCTGGCTCGTTCCCATGATCCACTGCCCGCCGGTCGACCTCAGCGCCCCACTTGTCGATGTCGGTTTTGGAATGCCGCACGAGATCGAGTCTTGCGCGGACAACCTGCCGGGGAGTATCGCGATAGTCGAGAACGGCGACGAGCCATTCACCAATCAGATTCCGCTACCTGACCGGCTGCGGGCACTCGCGGCTGCAGGATGCGTGGCCGCCATAGCGGTTGAGCCGACGGCCGGAGGCCACGTCGAGACCGTTCGCGCCACGGACAAGCGGTGGAACGAGAAGGCGGGCGATGTCCTACCCCACCCATTGCCGACGGTACAGACGAACCGGGAGGACGGGGTCAGGCTTCGTCGGGCTGCCGGCAACACCTTCGCGCTGCGCGTCGAGAGCAGGTCGTTCACCGCGCCGTGCAACAACACCGTCGCCGACCTTCCCGGAGCGGAATGGCCCGGCGAGTCGCTCGTGCTTGGCGCTCATCAAGACACCTACATGTGTTCGCCAGGCGCAGTGGACGACGGTTCAGGGCTGGTTGTCCTACTGGAGACCGCGCGCCTTCTTACCGGTGTGCAGAGGGAATTTGGCATAGCCCCTGGCATGGGCATCCGCTTCTGTACGTGGAGCGGCGAGGAGCAGAACCACCAGGGTTCCGCCGCCTACGTTCGCCGGCACTACGGCCCCGAACCTGAACCAAGATTCGTTGTGAACCTGGATGAGCTATCGGCCGGCCCGATGAAGGGCGTCGTCCTGCAGTTTCCCCACCTGCGGGGACTCGTGCAGCGGACCCTCGACGAGTTGAACGAAGGCCTCAAGTGCCACGTCATGCCGATGCTCGATCATACGAACGACGGTTTCTCGTTCGCAAGAAGCGCGATACCCTATGCCATCCTCTGGCGTTGGCGGTTTGTCGGACGGCATTCCGACTCCAACTTCCGTGCGGAACCGTGGGACACCACCGACAAGGTGCTTACGCGCGAGCTGAAGGAATACGTCGGGTATCTCTCGAGGTTCCTCCTCCGGCTCTCCCACGTGCCGCCCGCCGACTGGCCGCCCAACCCCGAAACGGTGGAGGGCGTCGAGGCCCAACTCCAACGCGAGATCGGCACCGTTGCGCGTACAATGTAACGTGTGACCACCTGAATGACGTCACCCTGAAGGAGACCCCCTCTTGATCTACGACATGCGCACGTACGACATCGCGATGGGCAAGACCCCGGAGTACATGGCGGCAGTCCGTGAGATAGCCCTGCCGGTTCGCGAGGGCTACGGCATCAAGCTGGCTGGCTGGTACTACACCGATGTCGGTGCGCTGAACCGTGTCGTCCACATCTGGGCCTACCGCGACTACGCGCATTTCGAAGAGGCGCGAGAGGCATTTCGCACCGACGAACGTTGGGTTAACGACTACGTGCCGCGCGTAAAGGGCATCGTCCTCCGGCAGGAGAACCAGCTCATGCTCGCCTCTGACTTCTTCGAGGCCATCCTGACGCAGGCGGACGCGGAGGACTGCGACGACACGGAAGCAGAACCCGAGGACAGCGACTCAGGCGTTGACGACGGTGATGACGCCGAAGCAGCCTCCGTCGACACGGAAGAGACTGAGTCCGACGAGGAAACACCCGAGTCGAATTAGCCGGACGCGACCTCGCGGAACCGGCGAACTATCGCCTCGTCCTCGCCTTCCATGAGATTCACGGGGCTGAGTCCCAGCGCTCGTCCGTGCTCGCCCGGGTAGCAGTATACCGGCGGATCGCCCTGCTTCAAAGCCTCTTCTAAGTCTGCAATATTGAGGCCGGAGTCGTCTTCCACATAGACGTAGACCCTCGGAGTCGCGCTCTCGAACTCGTCGAGCTCAGGCCTCGCGGGGAAGTACACGGCACGCAGGCCGGGGATGCGTCCGATCTCCGACGTCATGTTCTCGCACATGGCGACCCAGCGGGCCAACTCCGCCTCATGGTCTGTGTCCACGAACAACTCGAGTGCCGTGACCAGTCCGGCGATCTCTTCCTTGCACACCTTTGCCGTCCTGCCGATACCCTGATTCGGCGCGCCGTTCATGGAGGCAGCCTCGATGAGGTCCGCACGTCCGCACAGGATGCCGGTCGACTGCGGGCCAAGGACGCCCTTGCCACCGCTGAAACTGACCATGTCGGCGCCCATGTCGACGTAGCGATTGAGGTTCTCCGGAGGGGGCAGCATGGCTGCCGCGTCGACGATAACGGGCACGCCGCGTGCGTGTGCGATCTCGACGACCCTCGTCAGTGGAATGGAGCTACCCTGGTTCACCGCGAAGATGTACGCCACGGCTGCAGTGCGCTCGTTAATGGCTGCCTCAAGCTCCCACTCGAAGGCGCCGCCGGAGTCACCGATCTCGACCAGCTTGGCACCCGCCGCGCGGAAGCAGCGGTCGTACGTTACGCGCTGGAAGCGATGAATGACGATCTCGTTCTTCATGCCCGTGGTGTCGGGCAGGCGGTCGACCTTCGCGGGATCGTCGCGCGTCATGCAGGCAGCAGCCTCGAGAAGCATTCCAGCCGCCGAGCCCGCCGTTACGAGCCCGGCCTCAGCTCCGGTCAGCCGCGCGATCGTCTCCCCTGCCCGCGCGTTCAGCTCCCCGAGGTCGACGAACCACTGCGCCGCCTCGTCCATTGCACGCCGAACGGGAGGCGGCATGATGCTTCCTCCCACGTTGGTCCTCCAGGATGAGGCGTTAATGATTCTCCGAACTCCAAGTCTCTCGTAAACGTTTTCGCCGGGCATTTTTGAATAGGACTCCTAATCGTGGAAATAGTGGGCGGGTGCGCAGCCTTGCTAGGCAGCCGGCTTTCCCCAGATGATCACCAGCTTCAAGAGACCGTCTCCCGTGTTGCGGAACCCGTGATCGATGCCCGGAGGCACCATGATCGAGTCCCCTGCCGCGATGGGCACGTCCTCCCCCTCGACCGACATGACGCCCTTGCCTTCGAGGAAGTAGTAGATCTCCTCCAATTCCCCATCCCCCTCGTGCGTATGGTCACCCTCGGTCACACCGGGTTCAAGCTCCCACACTTCCATGCGGATCGGCAGCTTACTCTGCTCACGGAACATGCTTCGCCGGAGGATGACTCCATCGCCCTCGTGAATGTTCGGAGTTTCGTGGACGTCCGACATCTCGTTCTGCTTGACGTACATGGCGCTCTCTCGCTTCGCGGTTTTTCGCCCAGCATTGTACCCGAAACCGAGCGGCTTGCGTGACCGTGCCTGCGCGGCGAAAATACCATACTCGCGCCAAACTACCGAAAGACGTGCGCTGTGCCGACAATCGACGACCTGACCCTCGACGCCTACAACTACGATCTTCCTCAGGAACTGATCGCCCAAACGCCGATAGAGCCGCGTGACAGCTCCCGGCTCATGGTCGTGAACCGGGCGGAACGGCAGTTCGAGCACCGTGTCTTTATCGACCTGCTCGAATATCTCCGCCCAGGCGACGTGATGGTGTTCAACGATAGCCGGGTGTTCCCGGCTCGAATGTACGGCGTCCGTACGGACACCGGAGCGAAGATCGAGCTCCTGCTGCTCCATCGCCGCTCGCCCGGCGTCTGGCACACACTTGCAAAGCCGGGACGACGGATGACGCCCGGCACGGCATTCGAGCTGCGAGGCGGCACGGTTTCAGTCGATGGCGAGGTCCTGGAAGCCCACGACGACGGTTCTCGCACCGTCCGGCTCAGCGACGAAGACCGCCTCGAGGAGATCGGGGTCGTACCGCTGCCTCCTTACATCCACGAGCCGCTTGAGGACTCCGAACGGTACCAGACGGTCTACGCCCGCGAGCGAGGCAGTGTCGCCGCGCCCACGGCGGGCCTGCACGTTACGCCAAGTCTCTTGGAGAAGATTCGTCGACACGGCGTCGAGACGGCTTTTGTCACGCTGCACGTCGGCTGGGCAACATTCCGCCCCGTCCAGGTCGAGGTCGTTACCGACCACGACATGCACGCCGAGTCCTACCACGTTGGCAAGGAGAGCGCGGAAGCGATCAACCGGGCCAAGCGCGAGGGGCGGCGGGTGATAGCCGTGGGAACGACCACCGTCCGGTTGCTGGAGTATGCTGCTGGCTTAGGTGGTGGCTCGGATTCGGTCCAGGTAGGTTCGGGTTGGGCTGATATCTTCATCTACCCCGGCTACGAGTTCCGGGTGGTGGATGCCCTCGTCACCAACTTCCACCTGCCCGAGTCGACCTTGCTCATGTTGGTCAGCGCCTTCGCCGACCGTGAGCTCATGCTCGCGGCGTACCGGGAGGCCGTCGACCGGCGATATCGTTTCTACAGCTTTGGGGACGCGATGGTGATTCTCTAGGAGGGTGTTTCCGAAGTCCGTGAAACCCGTTCGTGGTGAGCCTGTCGAACCATGAACATCGCCTCGACCCTTCGACAAGCTCAGGGCGAGCGGACTTGCCTTCTGTCACGCTCTAAGGGATCACAAGTCAACAGTTGAGATATTACCTTACCCCAGCATGGTTCTAAGCAGCGCCATGCGGATGAATAGCGAGTTTTCCGCCTGGCGGTAGTTTGCCAGCCGAGGGTCGCTCACGAGGACGTCGAAGTCGCCGCTGCGCTGCATCGGGTCGAGGATGACGGTTCCGGGTTTGAGCTTCGCCATGAACTCCTCATCGATTCGCAGGTTGAAGGCGCCGCGTGACTTTAGGAGCTGGGCATGGGCGACGGTGCGGGGGCCGTTCAGGTAGATCGCGTCGGCCTCGGAAAGTGAGTCCACCGTTCCGGTCTCGAACGACACTCCCAGCGCCTCACACTCCGACACCACGTCGGGGTCGGCCTGACCGCTGAAGGGGACTTGCGTCACCGTGACTCCCTCATACATCGCCAGACCACGTAGCAGCGCGCTGACGTTGCGTTGATCGAGCCTCCCAACTACGGCAATGTGTGCCGCGTCCAATTTGCCGATCTCCCGCTTGAGGGTGTACAGGTCCGTGAGCGCCTGGGTGGGATGGTCTTCGAGGCTCCCGCCGTTAATGAGCGGCATCGACTGGGCCTCGGCCTCCTTCTCGGCCCGCTCCATGACCCCCTGATCGCTCGACCGCAGGACGACCATGTCCATGTGCATGGCCGCGAGGTTGGCTATAATGTTCTCGATATAGTCCGGCGTGGTCACGGGGAAGAATTGGGAGGCGTCTTCGGTGAAATAGGGCGTGCCGCCGAGCAGTCCCATCGCCCGCTCGAACGAGGTCCGGGTCAGGAGGCTTGGCTCGTAGAACAGGAGGTAGAGCGAACGGCCTCGCAGCGCCTGTCCGTCGTCTCTCGTATCTCGAAGGGACTCCGCGAGCGGGAATAGCTCCGACTCCACCCAAGCCCTGTCCAGTTGCCCTGTCCTCGTAAGGCGCTCGAACCTTCTCATCGACGATCTTCCTCCGAAATTGCTCTTACCAGCCTACCACATGACCGCACAATCGAAGGGTTCCGGGTGCTAGGGTCCGGGGGCTGGAAGACCCACACCGACAGTCATTAATTTCATGCCCGCCTACAAGACTCCGGATAATCTCGTAGAACTGCTGGACAAAGTCGTCCGATCGGCCTGTCAGACGGCCTTCTATGGCCCCCGGCTCTCGCGTGTGAATGAGATCGCCACGCTTGACGAGTTTCGAGCCATACCCCCAACTCTGCTTTCGGAATTCCGCGAACGCTCCCTGCGAGACACTCTTGCCGAACCAAGCAGCGTCGAGTGGATAGTGGGCGCCGGCGGAGGGCAGTCTCCTAAACGGACGCCCATGGTCGAGAACGCGGACGAGGGCGCGATCCGATACGACGTATTGGCAGACGCCGTGAAGGAGCACATCGCCCTCGACGCTGCTACCGTCTGCGCGGCAGTCTCGACGCCGGAGCGCCGGTACTTCGCCTCGGAGGTCGCCACGATCCTGATCGCGGCAGGGGCGCATGCGCACGTCTTCACGGACGAGGGACGACCCCGGACGTATGAACGGCTCGAACTGCTGGGGCCGCAGGTCGTGGTCATGCTCTCGCCACGACTGGAGGAGGACCGTCTGCCCCAGACGACCAAGCTGGCAATCACGTTCAACGGGGAGCACCGCCTGAAGCGGCATGCCCAGCTCGATGTGTACCATATCGACGGGCTGGGTTTTCTCGGTCACTCGTCCGACCTTGACACCTACACCCTCAACAGCGATGTCTACTACTTCGAACAGTCTGAGGATGGCCGCCTAATCGTTACGCCGATCTATGGACGCGTTCAGCCCGCGGTGAGGGTGCTCACCGAGGACAAGGTCGAGTTCGTCGGGGAGTCGCGGGTGCGGTTCTTGGGGTGACGTAGCTGTCCGGCGCGTTCGCCGTGTCGACCAGGACACTATCCCCTAGCGTAGTGATATACTCCCGTTCGGAATAGCACACGCTGGGCCGAGGCATGACTATGGGCAGCGCGAAGTACAGGGTAGCCATCGTTGGAGCGGGACGCATTGGCGGTCTGCTCGAGGGTGAGCAGCCGCCGAGCGCGTTTCGCAAGCCGCACAGCCATTTCGCCTCCTACAACGCCGTCGACGAGACCGAGGTCGTGGCCGTCGCGGGACGTAGCGAGGGCCGCCTGAAGATGTTCACCAAGCGGTACGGGATTACCAACCTGTACACCGACTACCGCGAGATGATCGAGACGGAACGGCCCGACATCGTCAGCGTGACGACGCAGACCATCCACAAGGCTGAGGTCATCACCTTCGCGGCACAGAATGGCGTTCGCGGCATCTTCGCAGAGAAGGCGCTATGTACGTCATTGGATGAGGCTGACCGGATTCGTGACGCCGTCAACGCGAATGGCGTGGCGTTCAACTTCGGCGCGGAGCGACGGCACCACGATGGTTTCCAGCGACTTCGCGAGGCGATAGCGCAGGGCGACATAGGAGAGCCGAAGTACGCCTTCTGCTACTGGTTGACCGACCTGATGAAGCACCACTCGCACACGATCGACACACTGGCGTTCCTCCTGGGCGACCCTCGGCCCATGTGGGCGGAGGGAAGGCTCGTTCTGCACGGAGACCCGCTGGACGACGGCAGTCGAAAGGGTCCCCGCGAGGGCACGGACATGCACCAGCGACCGTTGCCGTTGCCGACCCTGAACGTCGCGGAAAACCGGTTTGTGCCCCCCGACGGCTTGGACTTTGCCGACCCGCTGCTCGACTTCTCGCGAGTGGGCTACGAAGACGGGGCGGAGGCGGTCTTCATCCCGCTGAGCCGCGCGACGGAGTTCGAGATACACGGGACGGAGGGCCGGGCGTTAGCGTGGGACGACGGCGAGGACATCCGCTTGCGCAGCAAGGCGGGCGGCAGCGACACCTCGGAGAAGCGGTTCGTTGCGTCGGGCGAGAGTCCGACCGTCAACACCATTCGCGACCTCGTGAACGAGCTGGAGACGGGCGAGCGCACGAGCGGCAACATCGACGTCACCCACAAGGTGTGCGAGGCGGAGTTCGGTCTGGCATGGTCGCACGTGCAGGGATCACAGCGCATCGACCTGCCCGTCGAGGGCGCGGGCCGCTCGCTTCAAATTCCAAATCACTAGGCAATCTCACCAAGAACGGAGAACAGTACATTGGCAGGCTTCATCACTCGTCCGGTCGTAACGGGAAGAAAAGGCGTCGTCACGTCGGGTCACTACCTGGCGACGGCGGCAGGGTTCCGCATCATGGAGAACGGCGGCAACGCCATCGACGCGGCCGCTGCCATGTGCATTGCGGTCGAACTGATGGAACCGCAGAGCTGCGGCATCGGCGGCGAGGTGCCGACTCTCGTCTACCCCGCCAACGAGGGCAAGGTGTACGCCCTCAGCGGCCTGGGGTGGTCACCGAAGGCGTTTACCATAGATTGGTGCCGGGAGAACAACATTGATCTCATACCGGGGGACGGCTACCTGCCCATCACGGTCCCGGCGGTCGTCGGCACGTGGGCAGAGGCTGTCGCGCGATGGGGCACCAAGAGCTTTTCGGAGATTCTCGCGCCGACCATCGACCTTGCCGAGAACGGGTTCGCTCTGTATGAGGGCCTCTGGGGTTCACTGAAGGGCGGCTATACGAAGTACACGGAGCTCTATCCGTCGACCGGCGAGGTCTATCTGCCGGACGGCAAGGTGCCCGAGATCGGCGACCTGGTGCGCAATCCCGACTACGCCGAGATGCTGCGGATCATGTGCCGCGCGGAGGACGCCGCCAAGGGGAAGGGCCGTGTGGCCGGAATCGAGGCCGCGCGCGACGCCTTCTACAAGGGAGAAATTGCCGAGCGCATCCTCGAATTCGTCACCAACAATCCCGTCGAGGACGCGACGGGGAAGGCGCACACCGCTCTCCTGACATACGAGGACATGGCCGAGTGGCAGCCCGCCGTCGAGGAACCGTCCATGGTCGACTACCGGGGCCTGGAGGTCTACAAGTGCCCGACCTGGACTCAGGGGCCCGTGTTCCTGCAGCAGCTGACCTTGCTTGAAGGGTATGATCTCGCCTCGATGGGGCATAACTCGTCCGAGTACATCCACACGCTTGTTGAGGCCTCCAAGCTGGCGTTCGCCGACCGCGAGGCGTACTACGGCGACCCCGACTTCGATGACGTTCCGATGGACGTGCTGCTCTCCAAGGAGTACGCGGCGAAGCGGCGGGCGCTCATCGGTGATACCGCCTCGATGGAGCAGCGTCCCGGCGACGTGGGCCGGGGCATCCCCGACTACGTCCTCGATGACGTGGCGGAGAATAACCGGAAGGCCCTCGGAGTCGAGGCGAGCGAGCTCGTCGACCTCGGACTCAGTCACGCGCACGTCAGCGACACGACCCACCTCGACGCCATCGACGCGGCGGGCAACATGGTCTCGGCCACGCCCAGCGGCGGATGGATCGGCTCATCGCCGGTCATCAGGGGTCTGGGACTTTCGTTGGGCACGAGGGGGCAGATGTTCTACCTCAACCCCGACCGTCCCAACGCGCTGGAACCGCGAAAACGTCCGCGCGCCACGCTGACCCCGTCTATGGTCACCAAGAACGGCGAGCCGTGGATGGCGTTCGGGACGCCGGGCGGAGACAGCCAGGACCAGATCACCCTCCAGTTCCTGCTGAACTACGTCGACTTCGGGATGAACATGCAGGAGGCGGTCGACGCCCCGACCTTCTACTCGACGCACTTCCCGTCGTCGTTCTACCCGCGGAAGGCGTTCCCCGGCCAGTTCGACATCGAGGACAGGGTATCGGACGAGGTGGTGGATGAACTCACCGATCGCGGCCACAGTGTGAACCGCGTCGACCCGTGGAGCAACGGCAAGGTCATGGGCATCCGGTACGACAAGAAGCGCGGCACGATGTACGCCGGCACGTCGCCCCGTCGGGAGGTCGCTTACTCGTTCGGCTGGTAGGAACGACTGCCCCTTTGAGAGGGTGACCAAAAGGGAATCCGTTCACCCCCATATCGGGTCCGGGTCAGGCTCTGAGCCTAAGGGTGGTCCATGGTTCGACAAGCCTGTTCTGAGCCAGTCTAAGGGCTCACCACGAACGGGGCTGTTAGTCCGCGCCCGTTCCGACGGCCAGCTTGCCGGACGCCGCCTCGATGTCGCTCATGAGCATGTCGTAGGAGTCGGCGAAGGCCTTGACGCCGTCGGCGAGCAGGACGGACGTAACGTCGCCCATGTCGACTCCCGCATCGCTCAGGCCGGCTTGCACCCGCTCCGCCGCTTCTCCCGCCGCGTCGTCTATGGTATGGCTCGCGTCGACCCCACGCTCCATCAGGTTGTCGATGGTCGCGCGCGGCATCGTGTTGACGGTGTCCCTCGCCATGAGGCTGGTCACGTAGAGCAGGTCATCGTAGGCGGGATTCTTGACGCTGGTGCTCGCCCAGAGCGGACGCTGCACGCGGGCGCCATGCTTGCGAAGCTCAGCGAAACGCGGGGCTCCGAACTCCGTGACGAATGTGCGATAGGCGAGATGCGCGTTGGCGACCGCGGCCCTGCCGAGGAGAGGCTTGATATCATCGCGGCCCCCGGCGATCAGGACGTTCAGGAGGTTGTCGACGGCGGTATCGACGCGGCTCACGAAGAACGACGCCACCGACGACACCTTCGACAGGTCTCCGCCCCGCTCCTCCAAGCGCTCCAGTCCCGAGATATAGGCATCGACAACACGACGGTGCGACTCGAGGGAGAATATCAGCGTGACGTTGACGTTGATGCCCTCTCCTATCAGCGTCTCGATGGCCGGAATGCCCTCTGGCGTCGCGGGCACCTTAATCATGATGTTGGGTCGGTCGATGTCAGCGAACAGCCGCCGCGCCTCGTGGATGGTGCCCTCGGTATCGTGGGCCAAGCGTGGACTTACCTCGAACGACGCGAAGCCGTCCGCTCCGCCCGACCCGTCGAACACGGGTCGCAGCAGGTCCGCCGCGTCGCGGATGTCCGCTATTGCCATCGTCTCGAAGATCTCGCGAGTGTCCTTGCCTGCATCCGCCAGACTCATCAGCTCGTCGTCGTAGTCGGACGACTCGGTGATCGCCTTGTGGAAGATCGTCGGGTTCGACGTGAGGCCGGTGACCCCGTTGTCGATGAGCTCTTTGAGCCCGCCCGACTCGATCATGGCCCGGCTGATGTCGTCGTACCAGACCGACTGTCCCATGTCCCGGAGGCTCTGAATCGGCGTGACCATATGCTGCAACTCCTCCCTGAAGGCCTGCCCTGACGGCAATTCTCCCCAATTGTAGCGTGTTGCGGCGTTCCCCGATACTCGATTGGCAGGGTTGAGGTTCAACCTCATGGGCGCGATTGAAACGCCCGTGCTTTTCCGATAGCCTGTGTGCCCAAAATCACTAGGGCGGCAGGGTGACACGTTCCAGCCGCCGCCAACCGAAAGGAACAAAGGCTCATGGACAACATCGACCTTGGGAGCTTGAACTACCTGGCGATCATCGTCGGAGTCATCATCAACCAGGCCCTGGGCGCTGCCTGGTACGGCGCGCTGGGCAAGCCGTGGATGGCCGAAGTCGGCTTCACGCCGGAGGACCTCGAGGCGATGAAGGGAACGTCTCGTCAGTGGTACCCCTACGTCGTGGCCATTGTGAGTGCGCTCATCTTCGTCACGGGCCTCGCCGTGCTGGTCCAGGGCATGGCATCAGACAACGTCCTTTGCGGCCTCATCCTCGGCCTGATCGCGTCGGTCGGGTTTATCGCGACGTCGTACGCGACGACCTACAGCTTCGAGGGACGCAGCATCAAGCTGTTCCTCATCAACAGCGGATACCCGGTGATTTCGTACGCCATCATCGGAGTCCTGCTGGCGGTCTGGCAGTAGTCGCGGCGCAAAGGCGTCCATTTTAGGACATCCGATATCTCTGCCTAAGTCGTTCGTGGTGAGCTCTTCGACGGGCTCAGGACAGGCTTGTCGAACCATGAACGACTGGGCCACCCTTCGACAAGCTATCAAGTAACCGTTTTATGTCAGCGACGATGGACGGCCAACTTCAGCCTTCGACAGGCTCAGGCCGAACGTACTCTCTCGTAGCCACACAGCAGTTACTGGTACCCTGCGCGGCCTCGCGCGCGGGGCTCATTGCGAACGTTCCGAATTTAGAACGGCCTCAAGTCCAGCCTATCACCCGCCCACCGTGCGAGGGCCTTGTCCGGCAACGGAATCTCGTCCAGCGAGGTGTAGTAGTAGTCCTCCCAACCCTGCTCCGGGAGGCCGGTGAACAACATCAGGTTCAGGGGGTACTCCTCGCTCTCCACTACGCGGCGGAAGTCGTCTCTGAACAGGAACGTGGGCTTGCCCAGGGCGATCGCCATGCCCAGCTCCACCATCACGCCCTCGTCGGGAGGAACGCCGTTGACGACGGCGAAGATGGCGTCCGACTCGGCCACGTCGCGGAAGTCGTCCTGCCCGATCCGGTACGCCCACCCCGCCTTCGCGAAGTCGACCTGGTTGTTCCGCTCGAACGGCTCCCACACCTCCAGCCCAAGCCCCTCCAGCGCAGACACCAGCGGCGGCAGCAACTCCGCCTTCTGCTGGGCAGAGAACCCGTAGGGATTGGCGAGGTAGATGGTCTTGGGCATGGGTGGGGTCCTTCGGTTGGGGTGGTGGGGTCATGATACCGCAGACAGCGGGGATGACGTTGCCCTGGGTGTCGACTACGCCGTATGGTGGACGTGTTTGTTCTAGTTACACCCGAACTACAGCCCAATGAGCCTTAGCATCGATAGTCACGAGGTGCGGCGGCTAGCAATGGAACTCGCCAGTCTTACCGCCGACAACGGCTGCGTCACCGGGGAAAGCCTTCAGTGCTGAGGAGATATGCCACAGGCAGCGTGTTAATCCTGCGCCGGCAATGTGTTTTTGTCGGAGGTGAGAGATGAGTAGGCCAAATGTGGTTGCCTATAGCGTAACTGCTCTAATCGCGGCAGTGTTGGTTCTTGGCGCAGTCGCCATGATCTGTGTCGTCGGCTTCAACACTGATCTGGATTTTTCGGTTGAAACCGTAGAGGAATATGCCAGATGGTGCGGCAGGGTTGGGGATCCGGTTGGTGACGAACTGGAAAGGCGAGGTGGTTGGACGGGATGGGGAGACCTTGCCGAAGCCCTCGAAGTCCCTGTACGGGAGGCCGAGGCCATCAATCCGGTTCCCGAAGGCTTGGAGGGGTTCCACGCGGCAAAGCTCGGATACCTCAGAGGTATGTTGAGCCTTACACGTAGCAAGCAACCTTCAGTTTACGTTGACAGCATCGAACTTCGTAAAGAGTCGGAGACGACAGACAGCTTGACTGCGAGAGTGGACGCGGAGACTCAGAACCTATCGCCCAGCGTCGCTGACGCACTTCGCGCCACAGGATGCATTGAGTAGCTCAGGAGAGTGGTCTTCTGTCCAATCGTCGCACTGATAGCGATTATCTCTTCGTGATCACCGGACTCTCTGACAGTCCGGTGTTCCCACCGGCCCAACAGTCCACCTGGTTGTTCCGCTCGAACGACTCCCACACCTGCAGCCCAAGCCCCTCCAGCGCCGCAATCAGCGGCGGCAGAAGCTCAGCCTTCTGCTGGGCGGAGAAGCCATAGGGATTGGCGAGGTAGATGGTCTTGGGCATGGGTGGGGTCTTTAGCGTTGGGGTGGTGGGTTCATAATATCGCAACCACCACTAAGAATCTGAACTTCTTTGGCAGGGCGACGTTGCACACATCTTCAAGGAGGCGTATGGTAGACGCTATAGATCCGATTCTACCCCAACGAGGGCGACATGAGCCTTAACATCAAGAATGAAGAGACCTGTAGGCTTGCTGGTGAGTTGGCTAGTCTTACCGGCGAGACGATGACCGGCGCGATCACGATTGCGCTCAGGGAAAGGTTGGAGCGTGAGAAGCATGAGCGTAGCTTTGAAGCGCGTCTAGAGAAGATTCGTTCCATCACGGAACGCACCGCTCGTATGGTTCGCGAGGGGCCGCCCGTAGTTGAGCACGGCGAATTGTTGTACGACGAGCGAGGGCTGCCAAAGTGATCGTGGACACATCAGCAATTGTCGCAATTATCTTCAGAGAAAGTGGCTATAAGCGGTACGAAAAAGCGATATTGGAAGCTCAGAGCAGTCGCATGTCTGTTGTCAGCTACCTAGAGGCGTCCATCGTCCTTGAGAGTCGGAGTGGTATTGCCACAGGGCATGATCTCGACATACTGCTGAAAGAGGCGGACATTGAACTGG
The DNA here is from genome assembly GCA_963662435.1 of Dehalococcoidia bacterium. Lineage (GTDB taxonomy): Bacteria > Chloroflexota > Dehalococcoidia > Lucifugimonadales > VXLM01 > VXLM01. Next base: position 2,746,694 of record OY759598.1, read on the forward strand.
AGCCCGTGACCATCGACCAAGCGCAGGGAGCACGCCGAGCTTGGCAGCGATTTGGCAAAGGCAACCATCCAGCGGGACTGAACTTCGGTGACTGTTTCTCCTACGCGTTGGCGGAAGACACGCGCGAACCACTCCTGTTTAAGGGCCAAGATTTTGCGCAAACGGATGTAGTGGCTGCGTGACTCCGCTTGGGGGCGTTGACGGCAAGCAAGGCCCCACCCCCCTACCCCCCGATGTGATACATCTCCACCTTTTCGCGGGTACGGAGTTCGTCGGTCATGGAGGCGCGTTCCTCGGAGTAGCGGTCGTCGCGGACTTGCCAGCGGCGGGTGATGATCTCCGCGACGTCGTCGTCGGTGGCTCCGGAGCGCAGGGGGCCTCGCAGGTCGGTGCCGACGTTGGCGAAGAGGCAGGTCACGATGCTGCCCTCGGGCGAGAGGCGGAGGCGTGTGCAGTCGCCGCAGAAGGGCTGGGTCACGGACGCGATGACTCCGATCTCGCCAGCGCCGTCCTTGTAGCGGTAGCGCCGCGCGACCTCGCCGTGGTAGTTCGCCTCTATCGGTTCCAGGGGAAGCTCGGCGTCGATCATGGAGACGATCTGGCTGGCCGACACCACGTCGTCCATGCGCCAGCCGTTTAGGGTGCCGACGTCCATGTACTCGATGAAGCGGAGGATGTGGCCGCGTTCCTTGAAGTGACGCGCCATGTCGACGAGGGTGTGGTCGTTCATGCCGCGCTGCACGACGGAGTTGATCTTGATCGGCGTGAGGCCGACGCTCTCCGCCGCCTCGAGGCCCTTGAGCACGGTGTCGACGCCGAAGTTGCGCCCATTCATCTTCCGGAACACCTCGTCGTCGAGGCTGTCGAGGCTGATGGTCACGCGCTGCAGTCCGGCGTCCTTCAGCGTCTGCGCCATCGAGGGGAGCAGGTAGGCGTTGGTCGTCATGGTGAGGTCTTCGATGCCGTCCACCCCGGCTAGCTGCTCGACAAGCGACTCGATGTTCTTGCGCACCAGCGGCTCTCCGCCCGTGAGCCGGACCTTCACCGCGCCCAGGTCCACGAAGATGCCCACGAGCCGCACGATCTCCTCGAACGTCAGCAGCTCATCACGCGGCAGGAACTTGTAGCGCTCGCCGAATATCTCCGCCGGCATGCAGTACGGGCAACGGAAGTTGCACCGGTCCGTGACGGAAACGCGAACGTCCCGCAGTGGGCGGTTGTATGTGTCGTTTACGGTCGTGATTGCCATGGTTTAGACGCGAGTCCTGACGGGCTGCTGGGGAAAGCGCCCCCTCTCTGTATCTCTCCCCCGGCGGGGGAGAGATTGTTGCTGAGTCTTCATTTGCCGTCCCTGCGCTACACTTTCCAGTCTCGACCGAGCAGGGCCTTGATCACCGACTGGCTTGCCCGTCCCCGGTGGCTCACGCGGTTCTTCTCATCGAAGGACAATTCGGCCATCGTCCTGTTCATCTCCGGGATGTAGAAGAGGGGATCGTAGCCGAATCCCGACGCGCCCCTCGGCCTGTCGGCTATGACGCCCTCGCATCGCCCCTCGTACAACTCCACCGGACGGTCCGGTCGGGTCAGGGCGATGATGCACCTGAACCGCGCCGTCCACCTATCCCTGAGTATATTGTTCAGCTTTTGCAGCAGGAATGCAATGCGGTCGTCGTCGGTGGCGTCGTGACCGGCGTATCGCGCCGAGCGCACTCCCGGCTCGCCGTCCAGACCATCGACCTCCAGCCCTGAGTCGTCGGCCAGCGTCGGGAGGCCGCTCAGCCGTGCATAGGCCACGGCCTTGAGGGTGGCGTTCTCCGCGTAAGTGGCGCCCGTCTCGTCGACGTCAACGTCAATGCCGACATCGGACAGTGACACCAACTCGTACGGCGTCCGCGCGAACATCGAGGAGAACTCCCTGAGCTTGCCCGCATTGTGGGTCGCGATCAGGATCTTTTGCATAGCGGGAACCTTGCATAACCCCCTCTCCCGTTCGCGGGAGAGAGCCTACCCCGCACTTGATGCGGGGGTTGGGGTGAGGGTGAAAGACCCGCTCTAGTCAGCGGCCTCTTCCATCTCGGCAGTGTACTCGCCCCGCCTCGCGGCGGACGTTACCTTCGCGCGGTGGTAATAGGCCGCCTGCGCCGCCGGGATGTTGGCTGCCTCGCCGTTCCACGCCTTGAGGGGAGCCGCCTGCAGGCCCCGCCCGTAGGAGAAGCTCAGCTCCCACGACGCTCCGCAAGTCGCGGCATAGCGGTTGATGGCGTCGAGATTGACCGTGGCCTCGTCGTCGGACTGCCCGCCCGACAGGAACACCACGCCCGGCACGGCGGCGGGAACGGTGTTCATGAAGCACTGCACCGTCATCTCGGCTACCTGTTGGGCACTTGCGCGGTTGGAGGCGTCCTTGCCTGAGAGGACCATGTTCGGCTTGAGCAGGGTGCCCTCCAGCGCGACGCGGTGGGTTCCGAGCTCGTAATACACCTCGCGCAGGGTGTCGGTCGTGACCTCGTAGCAGGTGTCGATGTCGTGGTCGCCGTCCATGAGGACCTCCGGCTCGACGATGGGGACAAGTCCCGCCTCCTGGCTCAGGGTTGCGAAACGGGCCAGGGCGTGGGCGTTGGCCTCGATGCAGCGGCGGGTGGGTATGCCATCGCCGATGGTGATGACCGCACGCCACTTGGTGAACTTCGCTCCAAGGTCGGCATACTCCAAGAGTCTGTCGCGCAGTCCGTCGAGACCCTCGGCGATGAGCTCGCCGTCGGTTCCCGCAAGCGGCTTGGTGCTCTTGTCCACCTTGATGCCCGGAATGATGCCCTGGCTCGACAGTACCTCGACCAGTGGTGTGCCGTCGGCACCCTCCTGGCGGAGCGTCTCGTCGTAGAGGATGACGCCGCTGATGTACTCCGCCGCTCCCGCCGTCCGAAACAGGCCCTCGCGGTAGTCGCGACGGTTCTCGAACGTCGACTCGACGCCGATGGAGTCGAAGCGCCTCTGGATGGTGCTGTCGCTCTCGTCCGCCGCCAGGATTCCCTTGCCCGGCGCTACGATGGCCTGCGCTACGTCGATCATGTCTTGAAGGTTCATGCCCGCTCCTTCCTCACTGTACTCATGAGTTGAGAATCGACACGGTCTTCTCCACCACGTCGGCGGGGCCCAGCATCAAGGGCACCCGCTGGTGGAGAGCTTCCGGTTGAATATCCAATATGCGTTCGCGCCCCGACGACGCGGCCCCACCCGCCTGCTCGGCGACGAATCCGAGGGGATTAGCCTCGTACATCAGCCTCAGCTTGCCGTTGGGCGACTTGTCGTCCGCCGGGTACCAGAATATGCCGCCCTTGAGAAGATTGCGATGGAAGTCCGCCACGAGCGACCCGACGTACCTCAGTGAGTAGCCGTCGCGCAGCATTGTAGCAGCCGCGCGTGTCGGCTCGTCCCAGTTCTTGTAGTAGCCGTCCGGCACGCTGTAGTACTGGCACTTGGCCGGGAAGCCGATGTCGGGGTGCGTTAGCTCGAATGCGCCGCTCGACGCGTCGAGAGTGAACCCCTGCACTCCCGCCGCCGTCGCGACGACGAACACAGTGCTCGAACCATACACGGCATAGACTGCGGCGATCTGCTTGCTCCCCGGACAAAGCATCGAGTCGGCCGTCACATCATCACCCGGCTCCCGCTTCCAAATGCCAAATATCGAGCCGATGCTCACGGCAACGTCGATGTTGGTTGAGCCGTCAAGCGGGTCCATGAGGACGACGTACCTTTGTGCGTCTCCATCTCCGACGATCACGCCCTCAGCGATCTCCTCGGAGCCGACTGCGGCAACGGCCCCAGACTTGGAGAGAACGTCGACGAAGATGTCCGAGCTCTGCTCGTCGAGGATCTGTACGACCTCGCCCTGCACGTTGACGTCGCCAGTCGTTCCGAGCACGTCCGCGATGGCCGCTGCCTGCACCTTCGCCTGGACGAGTCGCGTACCCTCGGCGATGGCAATAACGACCGCGCCGAGGCCTTCATGTGTAGGGTCGTCGCCCCATGCGGAGTCGACATACTGGGTCAGTGTTTGGCGTGAATTGGTCACGCTGGTTGCCGTCCTATCGTACTGCAAATTGTGGCGATCCGTATGCGGTCGGACGTTCCGCCAATCAGCCTTGTACGATACCGAAAAGCGGCCGCCGACACAACAGGCAGACCAGCCGAATCTAGGTGAAGGACACTATCGCTTTTGGTCGGTTGTCAGTCTTCACACAGACCGTCAATCCAACCCTAGAGGTCCGGCCGACGCATTGCGCAACGTCTCGATGAGTGCGGCATCAGGCGTGTAGATAAGAAATACACTCGATCCCTTTTGTTCGGCATAGACCGTCCGGTCGGACAGCGTGATGGAAACGGCCCCCGGCGCGATAGATGAGTCCAACCAGTTCGCGTTGGAGCGGGCTTCGCCATGTTGCTGAACTACTGCGAAGAATTCCTCGGCGTCTTGTTCTGTATCCCAAGCGGTCGCGAGGACAAGGAGTCCCCGGCCTTGCGGCCCCTCGAAGAGCGCGTAAGAGTCCCCGCCCCAGCCGGTCGAGGCTATCGAAGCCGCCTGCTGCGAGAAGTCGGTCTCCAGCCAGGCCATGATGAAGAGCTCGCCGAGCACGTCCGTACGAACATGGGCCCACTCGTTGCCGAGGACCGCGCCAAAGTCAGGCACCTCTATGCTGATCGGCATCTCGCTCGCAGCATATTTATCCAGGTGGAGTATCTGCTCCGTCGATGCCGGTGGCGTCTCGAGGGCCTGGTTCAGCGCGCTCCAGCCGCCGGCCGACTGGAATAGCTGCACTGCGAAATCGAGCCCCTCCGCAAAGGGGAACACGAAGTTTCGGATGGCGATGTAGGGCGCAAAGTTGATGGCAGCACGAAACTCATCGCTCGGTTCGACGACAGAGGCCGCCTGCTCCTCCGGGGTGAAATGCTCCGAGGCGTAGATGTACTCTCCTATGCCGGAGTCACCTTCCAAGACCGCTCGAAGTGCCTGTCTTGCGTCCTCGTTGCCCTCGGTCGCTTCGTACTTCGTCCTGATGTCGAAGTTGACGGCCTGTAGATGATTGACGTATTCGTTGACGTATGTTCGCTCGTGGGCGAGTGAGAGTTCCTCGGAATCCAGAACGACGTACTGCCTTTCCTCGTCCAGGTTAAACCAGCCGAGAGTACCCTCGGTACTGAAGGTCAAGAGGGTGTCGTAGAGACTCGTCCCCGGCTCCATCAGGTCGAGGGTCTCGTACAGCAGTTGGTCGCCCTCAATCTTGTCCCTCCGCCCTTCGAACTCCTCTGCGATCTGTTGCCGAAACTCCTCCGAACTCACGAGTTGTCGTTCTAGTACGGTTTCCAACGGGGCATCCAACGTCAGGCCCCGGATCATGTTTGCGCGAATCCCCGCCCTTGCCAGTTTCCTCGCGGCTATGTTGGCGACATTCGGCTCTTCCAGCGGAACGGGCACCGTCGGCAGAATCGGGTTCTCCGACGTGGCGGAGGGAGTGGGCGTCGCGGGCGCGCTCGTAGGCTCAGGTACGGATGTGGGATCAGGGGCCGCCGTGGATTCCGGAGAGGGAGGAGACGCCTGTGTGGGAGCGGGCTCCTCGGGGATGGAAGTCGGATCGCTGTCGGTGGTATCTCCACCGCAGGCTGCCAGTATCAACGCTGGCAATAGGAAGACCCACAACAGACGCTTCATAAGGTCAAGTATCAACGGCGCCAGCTAGGGGTGTCAAGCGGACACCGAGTGGTCACTCGATGCTCGCCAGTTCCAACGGCAGGTTCATCTCCGACGATCTGTACACTCCCAGCGCCGCCTGTAGCACCTTTCGGGAGAACTGGAAGTCCATCACCGGCTGCTCGCCGAAAATGATGCAGTCGATGAAGTTCCTCGCCGCGCCGTTGAAGCCCTCGATCCAGTCCATCGGGACGTCGAAGCCGGTCGACTCGTTGCCCCGGTGCAGGACAACCGGCGGCATGTCGAGCATCTCACCCGTGCAGCGCGTCACCCAGATGACGCCCTTGGATCCCACGATCTCGAAGAACTCGTCCATTGGGTAGTAACTGCTTCGGAGCGGCATCTCGTCGGCCAGCGCGTAGTCGATGACCCCAAGGCAGTTCCTGTCCTTGAACCGCCACATCGTGGAACTCGGCGCCTCGATGATGAAGTCGTCTGTCTTGGTTACGATGCTGTAGACGCTCTCGAAGTCTCCCACCCAGTACATCGCGGTCGCGTACTTGTGGACTCCGTCGTCATACAGTTTGCCGCCGGGGTTTCGCGCGGCGTCGCTCCGCCACTCCATGGCGCCATCGGCAAGGTTGTAGTCGTTCACGGTGAGCTCGTAGCTGCCGATCACCGTGCGAATCCTCACCATGTTCGGGTCGCCAATCGCGCCCGAATCCAGCAGTTCCTTCGCCTTGACGATGGGCGGATAAAACAGGAAGTTCTCTGATATCCGAAACAGTGTCTTCGCCTTGGCAACGGCCTCACCTATCCGGTCCGCCTCCGCCATCGATATTGCGATGGGCTTCTGGCACGACACATGTTTGCCCGCCTCCAGCCCGGCGATTATCTGGTCGGCGTGGAGGTGCGTCGGCGTCAACAGCTCCAGCGCGTCGACGTTGGGGTCCGCCAGCACCTCTTCATAATCGGTGTAGATGGCCGGCGATATTCTCCACTCCGCAGCGCACTCTTCGGCGCGCTCCCGAATGGGGTCGCAGAGAGCGACGATCTCACTCCGTTCGTCGCGCAGGTAGCCCGGCGCGTTCATTCGAGAGATAGTCCCGCATCCGACAATTGCCAATCGTACGCGTTCCACGTCTACTCCTTAGGGTGTTCAAATGGTACCCCGTTCACCCTGAGCAGCGCTACGCCCCGCGCGCGGGGTCATGCCGGGATGTCAGAAACGGGGAATGCAGGTAAGAGAAAGTACGTTCGCCCTGAGCCTGTGGAAGGGTGGTCACGTCGTTCAGAGTTCGACAAGCTCGCTACGAACGGTCTTCACAGATCCTTCCGACAGCCTCTTATTCGCTCCTCGATAGTTCGCCAAGCCAGCGAATACGCGATGACCGGTATCCTACTGCCTGCACGAAACGCCTGTCAGCCGTCCAAAGGTCGCACCGTTCAGACTCGGCCAGCGCCAGGTACAGCGTGTCATAGGTCGCGCCAACGCCAAGCGCCTGCGACATCGTTAGGGCGTCCGTGTAGAGGCCGACCGGCTCGTGAATGGAAACGGCGTCATTGATAGCGTCCATCGCCTCGATCGCGGCGCCGAGACCAAGCTCTCCACGCCGGATCTTCTGGTGCAGCACGTTCGTGACTTCCGGCCGAAAGACCGGCGGAGCAATGAGCAGCTCGGACTGTTCCACCCAGTCACGATAGAGCGCCACTGCCTCATCGCTGTCGAGCTCCTCAGCCACCCACTTGATGGCTATATTGGCGTCGACGACTACAGTCACCGCCCGTGCTCGTACGTGTCGCCGTCTGCGCCCGTCGAACGCATATCGAGCTCTCGGCTGCGGGCCTCTCTCTGGGCACGAAGTATGTCGGTGCTGTCGCTCCCGGCGGACGTCACGCTGCCGCCTGCACGGATGGCGTTCATCCTATTGAGCCTGTCAGCGGTCGCTACGCCCGTATACGCCGTGCTATTCATGTTCATGACGGTTTCTCCGCGGAACCGGCTGTCGAGGTCGTCAACTCTCACCAGGGTAATTCTATCGTCACGAGGGTCCCTGGAGGAGCGGACCGCCCCGCTCTTGACGAGCCGGTGAATCTTCGTCCGGCTGACCTCGTAGGCCACGGACGCTTCTTTTATCGACAGGTATTTACTCGAGTTGTCTTCCATATCGCCTCTATCCGCACAGTATATACTATCCGCACGTTATATACAATAGGCACGATATGTTCTTTATGTGCACCTCTTCGTCTCTCGCCCGTGCGGCTCTAGTATTCGAGCACTTCGAATCCCCATTCAAGCGGCTTCTGCACCATCCGGCGAATCCGGGGCCTGTCGCTGTCGACGTAGCTCCGGGTCGGCCTGAGCGACCACGTGCTGGTGCCGTAGAAGTCCATTATCTGCTGCATATGCCTCTCGGACTTGGGGTTCTCGACGAAGCTGGCGCAAACCTGGTGTCTGCCCACTCCTCCGCCAAACGCCCCATGAATGACTCCCTCCGTGAATACCAGCACGTCCCCCGGCTCCGTCTCCAGCGCCACCGAGGGAATTTCGTCCGGACGCATTCCGAGTACCGGGCCATCCGGGTCGTAGTTACCTTCTCGGAGCACCGATAGGTGGTCAGGGTCGTGCCGTCGGTGCGACGCCGGAATCACGCGGAGGCATCCGTCATCCTTTGTAAGAGGGTCGAGGTAGATGGCAATCTTCACCCATCCCAGATCCTCGTCATGCACATTATCGCCGTGCCAGTGGGTGTCCCCGACGCGCAGGTGGCCCTCCGTCCCGTCGAGCCAGAAGTCCGGCCCCAGCAAGGACTCCGGTATCTGGTGAATACGCTCGTCGTCGATCAGGTCTCGCATGGCTGGGTGACGTTCCAGCCACGGCTGTACGGACTGGTTCTCGACGGCCTGGTATTCGTCGGTCCCGCGCAGTTCCCGCATGACGCTCAGCGACGCCGCGCGAAGCTCGTCCATCTCGTCATGGGACAGCAGTCCTCGAAGTACGAGGAATCCCAACGCCTCATAGTGGTCGATCTGGTCTTGCGTCAGCACCATGGGCCTCCTGAGTTAGCGAGTGCTTGCTGGACCGTGGAATCCGTTCGTGGTGAGCTTGTCGAGCCATGAACGACATTCGGCCCTTCGACAGGCTCAGAGCCTGCCCCGTACCTGATAAGGGGGCGAACAAATTTCCTCTTGGACACTAACTAGGTAGGGCACCTGCTCACGACGTCCGAGCGCGCTCAATAGCCCCAATCCTTTCCTTCAGCGGAGGGTGCGTGTAGTTCAGGAATACATAGAAGGGGTGCGGCCCCAGGTTCGAAAGGTTTTCCTGCGAGAGCTTCTTCAGGCTGCTGGACAGCTCTTCCGGTCGGAAGTACGTATCAACAGACCATTTGTCGGCCTCGTACTCGTGCTTTCGCGATATGTATTGCTGGACCATCGACAATACGATCTCGACGGGCGTGTACAGGAGACTGAAGAACAGCAGGCCGGCGTACACCGACATCTCATCCATCAGGAACGCGTCGAACAACCCCTCGCTGTTCAGGAAGATGGAGAGCAGGAAGAAGATGATGGCAGTGTGCACGATGCTCACTACCATCGATTGGATGATGTGCTTCTTCTTGTAGTGCCCGATCTCATGAGCGAGCACCGCCACGAGTTCCGGCACCGTGTGGTTCTCCACGAGCGTGTCGAACAGGGCTATGCGCTTGTTCTTCCCGAATCCCGCGAAGAAGGCGTTCGACTTGCTGGAACGCTTCGACCCGTCCATGACGAGGATGTTGTTGACCGTGAAGTTCACCGACTTTGCGTAGTCGAGGATGGAGTCCCTCAACTCTCCCTGCTCCAACGGCGTGAACTTGTTGAACAGGGGCATGATCCAGGTCGGCGCTACGAACTGGATTGTCAGCGTCACAACCGTCACGGCGCCCCAGGCGTACAGCCACGCCAGGTCGCCGGCGTACTCGAAAAATGCAAGAACCGCTGCCAGCAGGGGCGCCCCCAGCACGATCGCCAGTCCCAGTGCCTTCACCCTGTCCATGACGAACGTGCCCCACGTAGTCTTGTTGAACCCGAACTGCGCTTCGATGACAAACGTCTTGTAGATGCTGAATGGCAGGTTGATTACCAAGTAGGCAAGCCCAAGCAGGCCGATGTAGACCACGCCCGTCAGGATCACGTGGAGTTCCCAGCCTCGCACCAGCTCATCGAGCCAGTTGAACCCGCCGAACAGCCAGAACGTCAGCAGCAACGCCAGTTTGAACGCGCTGACTATCAGGTCGAAACCCGTGTTGACCTTCGTGTACTCCTGCGACTTGGCATACTTTTCCGGCTCGTAGACGTCCTCCAGACCCTCCGGCGCTTCGGGTCTGAGCGCGGAAAGGTTCAGGAGGTTGGAAACGACGCCCAACAGGAATTCGACTACGACGGCGATGAGTATTATGACGAAGAAGACGTTCATGACGCACTTACGGTAATGCCGAGTCGTCCCGACGGTCAAGAGCGGCGAGGATCTCCCGGCCTGTTGCCATGGATGTCTACACTGTCTGGATCGCGTACAGCCTCGCCCGCCGCATCCTTGCCCGCAGTCGCACCGGTCGATTCGCCCACGCGGAGATGTCCGACTCCCCGTTCCACGTCACTATATGGCACGTGCTGTCGCCTGTGAACGCGTCGCAGTCCTCGAACGTTCTGCCCGGAACCGGCGTCGACGACTCCGCGGACACGCCCTGTCCGAACTTGCCCATGTTCTCATCGGACGAGTCCGTCAGCTCGAAGCTTATCTCACCGCCGAACCGCGTCCAGGCGTTGATCGTCAGCTTCCCGCCCTCGAACGTGATGGGCACCGTCGAAAAACTGCCCTCGTCACGCGACTCCAACGATACGAAACCGTCCTTCCGCCATGTTGCAGTCGACCAGTGCCCGCCATGTGTGCCGGACGTTCGCGTTACGCCGTAGTGCCCCTCGTTGTGAGTGTGCCAGGTCGCGGAAATAGGCAGTGAGACCTCGTCGGCTCGATAGCTGGCGAGACCCGATCCGGCGTAGTAGCCGCCCTCCGAGGGCGTTCCCGGCTCCCCACCGGGCGCCATCGGCTCCCGCGTCAGTCGCTCGAAGGTCACCCCGTCCCGCCCAGTGAGCATCTGGATCTCGACGATGTCGGCGTTCCTCTGATAGAAGGCCGGGAACATCAGGTAGGCGTCCGCGTCGGGCCAGGGAGTGTAGGCGTTCGTGTAGATGTCCGTGTCCGGACCGTCCAGCGCGTCAGCGGAGTAAATCGTCTCCGGCCGCGGCCACAGCGTCGCGAACGCATCCGATGCCGAGTAGCCAATCGTCCGGCGACCGTGCAGCGATCCACTCCCGAATTTCGTCCAGCCCCGGACGTATGCGACGTACTGCTCGCGCCTCGGGTCGTATCCCACGACGTTGTGCGTGTCGCTGAAGTAGTTGGTTATCAACGGCTCGTCCAGCGTCTCCCAATGCAGGCCGTCGGGAGAGACTGCGCCATAGAGGTTCGGCGCCTGCCTCTCCGTGGGATCGCGGTAGAGCAGCTTGTAACGATCGTTCGGCCCACCGTTCGGGTCCTTGAATACGCTGGCGCTGTTCACCGAGCGACCACGCGCCACGTTCAGACCATAGACAATGTTGTTCGCCTTGGACCCTTCGAGCTCCACCGTCCCGATCGAAGGCTTCGTCCACGTCTCGCCGTCGGTCGATTCCGCGTAGGCCAGCATCATCGGATGCGACCCGTCGTCCCCGCCTTCCTGGGCACGGATGCGGTAATAGAACCGGTAGACCCCATCGTCCTCGAAGAGCACGCCATGACTCCCGACGGTCGCCTCCCAAGGCTTGTCCGCGCTCAGGAACGGCCCGTCGTCGATGCGCGGCTTGTGCACCGACAGTTCGATCCCGCTAGGCATCTCCCACGCGCCGGGGGACCTGCCGGCCCACGCGACCCCGTACCCCGGCTCGACGATGTTCCAATCGACAAATACGTGCCTATCGGTCCCAAGAGAGAAACAGGCGTCGGTTGTTACTGCCATGTCAATCGCTCCTTGAATCGAGGTAGTCCCGGTCTCGGAAGGCTACGTGCCGAGCTTTGCAGGTGTCAACACGGCGGAGACGGACCGTCGATCTCACTCCGCCTTGGTATTGTCACGAAGCGAAATCGACTTGACGAACAAGAACATATGAGTTATTCTACCCACACGACGGGTACGCCGCCGCACAGCAGCATCCCCGGAAAAGTCACAAAATGTCCCAGAATGTCCCACGAAACATGACTCTAGACCCACCTAGTATTCTGCACTCCCTACGGACCCGTCCCGATACTACTGTCCGTTCACGGGTCGACCGTGCTATAATTCCTATCTGTGCATTTTGAATAGAGTCCCATTGCGGCAGGAGATGACGTGGTAGCGCAGCGAGTCAGAGACTACGAAGTTGTTATAATCCTCAGCCCCGAGGCGACCGAGGATGAGTTGACAGGCATCCTCGACCGGGTCGACGGTTGGATTACCGAGCGGGGCGGCGAGATCAAGGAGCGGGATATCTGGGGCCTCAAGCGCTTCGCCTATCCCATCAAGAAGTTCATGGAGGGCAACTACTCCCTCACGACCTTCAAGCTCGACGTTGGCATGGCCCAGAACCTCGACAGGTACCTGAAGTCCTCCGAGGACATTCTGCGGGCGCTCGTCGTCAGGCTGTAGAGGGCAAGACCAACCATGTCAATGAACAAAGTCCTCATAATCGGCAACGTGGGCGGCGACCCGGAGATGAGGTACACCCCTAACGGGAATCCCGTAACCTCCTTTTCCGTTGCCACGAATCGTCGGTTTACCGTCGAAGGCGAGCAGCGTGAGGAAACCCAGTGGTTCCGTGTTTCGGCATGGAATCGTCTCGCCGAGACATGCAACCAGTACGTGACACGAGGGATGAAGGTTTACGTCGAGGGTAGGTTGAGCGTCCGAGAGTACGTCGGTCAGGACGGACAGACTCGTACCAGCGTGGACGTAAACGCCTTTGACGTTAGATTCCTGGACCGTCCCGGCGATGGCGGACCCGCGCAGGGCGGCGACGTGGGCGGCGGTGGCGGTGGATATGCCCCCGGCCCGCCTCCGGACGGCGCGGAAGACCTGCCCTGGTAGCAATACGACCGACTATTCATTAGAGAGACGAGGGAGACGACTCACGTGACAACCGAATCACCACGACCAAGCACTCCGCCGGGCCCACCGCAGGACAGGCCTTCAGGCCCACCGCAATCAGGCCCGCGCCCTCCGCAGGATCGACCTTCAGGTCCACCCCGCTCCGGCCCACGACCGCCCTATCAGGGACGGCCGGGTGGCGGTGGCGGTGGTGGCGGTTATCGTCGGCCACGTGGGCGGTATTTCCCCCGACGACGACGGATATGCCCATGCGTCGAGGGCCAGAAGATCGACTACAAGGACATCGACTTCCTTCGACGGTTCCTCACCGACCAGGCGAAAGTGGAGTCCCGACGCAAGACGGGCATGTGCGCGAAGTGCCAGAGGCCGCTCGCTCGCGCCGTCAAGCGCGCCCGCTATCTCGCCATGCTGCCCTACACGAGGCACCACCGCGCGGGCCGAGCACGTTCCTTTAGCTAGTGCTAATCCGTCGGGCGATCATGTCCGACGCGCCCGGAATTGCCCGCGTCGACGTCAATAGCTGGCGGTCCACCTATGTCGGCATCGTTCCCGACGATCTGCTCGCATCGTATAGCCTAAGCGATCGCGAAAGGGCCCGACGCAATTCACTTGCAGACCAGTCGACCGTAACTTATGTCGCCGAACACCAACAAAATGGCATTGTCGGGTTTTTGAGCGGCGGTCCCGCGCGAATGAATGACATGCCCTACGCCGGCGAACTGTATGCCATCTACCTCCTCGAGGAGTACCAGCGGAAGGGTATCGGCCGGAGACTTGTAGGCGAGCTGTGCGCCTGGCTGCCCACTCAAGGCCTGACTTCCATGTACACGTGGGCCCTCGAAGACAACCCGTATCGACGATTCTACGAGTCCCTTGGCGGCGCCGAGTTCAGGCGCCAGACCATGACCCTCCATGGCCACGACCTCGTGGAAGTGGCATACGGCTGGAACGACATCTCGCCCCTGGCCATCCACTCGCCTTAGCACACAAGTACCCTACCGTCATACCGGCGTAGGCCGGTATCCAGCATGGTGGGGACCAACTTCCTGCCCAACGGGTCGCCGCCCGCATCCAAACCACCCCTCTAGGTGTAACTGTTCAGAATTCATGAGGGCGCTCAACGCACACAGTCACCGTCATACCCGAGAAGGCGGGTATCCATAGGCGTAGGGGATGTTCACGCCATGAACCCTGAACACTCACCCTTGGGTGCACTGAGTCGGCATGAACCACCCCATTCTGCTATCTTGTAGCCACCACCGTACGTTTTACCCAATAGACCCTCCAAATCCTCCACCCCGAGCGAGCAGCTATGCACATCCCATTCCTTTCACGAACTGCCTGGGCCGTCGCCGTAGCGACGTTGCTGGCCTTTGCCGTCGCTTGCGGATCGAGCGCGGGCCCGCCTGAACTCCCGACCGAGGAGGAGCAGGCCCCGCCGCCGCCACCCGTCCAGCAGCCGGCAGATACTCCCACTCCGCTTCCTACCGCCGCCGCTGAGTCAAGCTCCGAAGAGCCGACCGCCGTTCCCACGCCTCTCAGCGACAGTGAATACGATTCCGTCCTCCCGATGTCCAAGATATTCCAGGGCATCAGTAGTACCGTGTTCAACGATCTATCCCCGAATCCCGGACTGGCCCTCGACGGGATGCAGTCAGCCCGTATCCAGGGCGACAAGTCCATGGTGCCCGTCGTCGTGACGCTGATGAGGTTTATCAACCGACTGGAAGTGTTGGAGGAGGCGCTCCTCACGCTCACCGAGCTCACAGGCCAAGACCTGGGAGGGGACTGGGCCGGATGGTTCGAATGGGTCGGCGCGAACCTGGACGAGTACCGCCCTCCAGACGGCTACCCGCAGCTCAAGCGCCGCTTCCTCGCAGGCATCCATCCCGGTTTTGAACAGCTCCTCCAGGGCTACGAGGAGACCTCCCGAATCGAGCCGTTCGAGATCGAGTGGGGCGGCGTCGCACCCGACGGCATACCGCCATTGGAGTTCCCTCCCAGCATTCCTGCGGAGGAGGCCGACTACCTCGAGAGTCACGAGCGCGTCTTCGGCGTGTCGATCAACGGAGAGCACCGGGCATATCCCCTCCGGATCATGAATCCGCACGAGATGGCGAACGACGTCCTCGGCGGCGAGCCGATCTCGCTGGCATACTGCACGCTTTGCGGCGCGGGCATCGCCTACAGCGGCAAGTTCAACGATATCGAGACCACCTTCGGGACGTCCGGCTTCCTGTACCGCAGCAATAAGATCATGTATGACCGCGAGACCCTGTCCCTCTGGAACCAGGAACTGGGACGGCCGGTCATCGGGGATCTGGCCGACAGCGACATCCAACTGGACTTCTTCCCGACCCTGCTCACGACGTGGGGCGAGTGGAAGAACACGCATCCCGACACTACGGTGCTCTCTCTCGACACCGGCGTCTACCAGCCGGGCAGGTACTTCCCTGAGGACAATCCCAACGCCACGTACTATCAGTACTTCAACACTCCCGAGACGATGTTCCCTGTCTGGATCAGGGACGACAGCCTGGAGGCCAAGGACGTGGTTCTCGGCGTGAGGATCGGCGAAGCTGCGAAGGCCTACCCCGTCACCGCGCTGCAGACCGACCGCGTCGTGAACGACGTGTTGGGAGAGACGAACATCGTCGTCCTGGCATCCGAGATTTCACAGGCCGCCACAGCATACGAACGCGGCGACCAGGAGTTCTCACGCCTGCAGGACGACACCTCGACCGGCGTGCCAATGAAGCTCGTGGACCAGAGCGGCCACGTATGGAACGTAACGGAAGAGGCCCTGGTGAACGCGGCAGACTCCTCCCAGACGCTGGCCCGCATCCCCACCCACTCGTCGTTCTGGTTCGGCTGGTTCGCCTTCTACCCCGACACCGAGCTCTACGAGAGCGAGGGGTAGAAGCTGTCCACAACCTACCGATGCGCCCCAGGGCGGGTGTCCGGGGCCCCGTTCAGCAAAATGCTATTCAGCCTCGCAACATCAATGCTTCGTTGGAGGACGCAACTGTGAGCCGGATTCCCAGTGCGTCTAAGACCTTCATCACGGTGCCGATACGGGGGTCACGCTCACCGGACAGGGCTTTGTAGAGGCTCTCCCGGCCGAGTTGCGATTCCTCGGCAATAGACGTCATACCCTTAGCTCGTGCGACGTTGCCGACGGCTTTCATAAAGAACGCAGGGTCGTTTTCTTCCAACGCCGCCTGCAAATACTCAATGATCGTCTCGTCATTTGTGAGAAACTCAGCGCTGTCCCACGGAGCGAAAGTTTCTTTGCTCATGTCATCTCCTCAGAGCTCGGTTACTAGCTGTCGGGCACGTCTTATGTCCAGTTGTTGACTCGATTTGTCACCGCCACATAGCAGGACTATCACGACCTTGCGACGGATAGTGTAATAGACTCGATAGCCCTTGCCGACATCGATTCGGAGTTCACTGATACCACCGCCGACTGTCCTGTGGTCTCCAAGATTCCCCCCCTCGATCCGGTCAATGCGAGCAATGATTCGCGCCTGGGCCCGTCTGTCCCGTAATCGCTCAAGCCAGCGGGAGAAAGTTTCACTTCTTACAACCTCATACGGCACAGCCTGTATTGTATCCAGTTGAATACGGAGCGTCAATCGACGCAACTCGTCGTCGCCTTCGAAAGGACCCCGACGCACTCGAAAAAGGAGTTGGGCTTTCGTTCTGCCTCTTAGGGTTGTGGGCTGGACAGGCGGGAGCGGCCGGCCAGTTGGTCAAGCCAATGGGCGCACCCCATCAAGGGGACGCCCACGCCCTCAATCCCCATACGCTACATAAATGTCCACCGAGTTGACGACCAGCGGGACCCCGATGCGCGAGTCGCGGTTGAGGAGGACCACCTTGACCGCGTGGCTGCCCTTCGCCGCCTGGGTGGGTGTGAGTTCCCACACAAGCCACTTGTTCTCCGACACGTCTGTCGGATCTCCGCTGAGCGCGGCGGCATCCTGGATATCAGGCCCACCGAGCGCGGCCCCGTCAAGGCTCACCTCCACCCGGTCGTCGGGCGCCCAGTGCTCGAACTCGATCATCAACCTGATCGTATCAATGTCGTCGGCCTGAGCCTCAACGTCGTCGTGAACGGGAACGTCAATGGTCGGGCCCTCGTGGGTGAGCGACCTGAACAGAACGACGGCGGTCTGCCCGTAGATGCGGTCGTTGACGGCGTTCGGCGCTATGCCTTCGAGGTAGGTCGGACCCCTGTGGAGAGCGGTATAGAGCTTGTTTCTCCCTGCCAGCGTGTCGGAAGAGCCGATGGTCTCGAGCAGACCTCCCCACGCCTCTTTGCCGGGGAACCAGTTGAACGTGTACATCCCGTCGGCGCCCTGATCGAAGTACCCTGCCGCCACGGCCCGCAACCACGCGTCGCGCCACTCGTCATGTGATAAGAGCCGCTCGGCCTGCTGGCGGTAAATGCTGTCGATTCCGCCGTAGAGCCGGATGTTCGTTTCCTTCGTCAGGGCCTTGAACTCGGCGACCTCCATCCCCGGGTCGGTGGCCGACCCACCGGCCCCGATGATGATGTCGGTAAGGTCCTCCTCGATCCAGCGCTCCACGTCGTAGCCGATGTTCCGGCACGATTCGAGCGTCGTCGCTACCCGCGAAGCCACGTAGAATGGCCTCCCCCTCTGCGCCGCGATGTCGTCGGTCATCAGACGGACCGCCCGCTGGAAGTCGGTCAGTGCATAGCGCAAGCGGTAGCCGTAATTCTCCGGCACGTGAAACGGGTGCCTCTGCCAATCGAGCTCGACGCCGTCCCAGTCGGCCTGCAAGCATGCCTCCTGGATGTACGACAGCTTCTGCTCCTTCATTTCGGGTATGGCCATGTTCCAGGAACCAATGCCGCGCTGCTCCGGCACGTCGTCCACGTCCAGCAGCCACTCGGGATGGTCCTGGCGCAGCTTCGTGCCCCTGTTCAGACGCTTGAAGTCCTCCGGGCGAGTTCCATAGAAGTGGTTGTCGTTCATCCGAATGGAAACGTAGACGTGCATACCCAGCTCGCGCCCACGGTCGACCATCGCCTGGAAGGGGTTCTCTCCTCGCTCGAACATGCTCCGCAGGCCTTCCGAGTGGCGCATAGCCCGCATCGAGTTGTAGACGCGTCCGTCGCCATCGCCGAGCCGCTCGTGCACCTCCGAGGGCCACTCGGCTTCATGGGAGCCAATGCTCCAGAACATGGCGTCGACCTGCGTCCCCTCCAGCGATCCGTAGACCTGGTGCATGAGTTGATCGATCGACTGCGGGTGCTCGTCGTAGCCCATCGGAGCGCCGTCCCAGTTGAAGATGATCCGGTACTGCGGCGTTGCTTCCCTCATCCGTCCTCCCTGGCGTGTGCTATTCAGGCTCGTGGACGCTGCTGCAACACATTCAACAATCTCGCAGGTAGTGGCTTCAGTCTAGCGTCTATGTCCAACTCAACGACCTTATAGACGCCACGTTCGGTCGTCAAGTGTGGGCGCTTGGGCAAGGCGAGACCTGAGACCGATAGAGTCAGCAGAGCCCAGCCTACTTGAAGAGGCGTTCCACCATCCATGAAGTCATGAAATCAAGGTATCCCTCCGCATAGTCGTCGCCGACTCTAACCCCATGATTAGCCTTCGGGAAGACCTTGATCGTATAGTCCGCGTTTCCTGCCTCTTCCAGCGCGGCTTCGAATACCTCCACGCTCTTGGCTACCGGGACGCTCGCGTCACATTCGCCGTAGATTGACAGTACCGGACACGTGACCTTCGCCAAGACCGCATACGGATTGTGCCTTTCAGCTTCCGAACGTTCGGGGCGCCAGGCTTCGATATCGATCGCGTCACGAATGTCCTGGTAGTCGGTCTCCGGTATCCCTACGTATAGGGGCAGTCCCGTTCGCTTGATCCTTTTAACCTGGGAATCGAGATCCTCCCACCCCTCGCCGGTAACGGCGATTTCATGCAGGAGGTCTTGGAGATACGCTCGGTCCTTCAAGGTCTGTACTATCGCCTCTTCGCCAAACCCGTCTGCGCGCATCAGGTTGGGAATGGCAAATTGCATCTGACTCTCGCCATCGACGCCCGGCCCCCCGACGCAGATGACAAATGCGGTTCCATCCGAACGAGAAGCGGCCAGTGGGGCCAGCCATCCACCCTGGCTGAATCCCCAAAACCCAATACGGTCCGAGGCGATATCCGGCCTCTCCTGCAGGATAGATTGCCCGGCAATGGCGTCATCGGCAAGGTCGACAAAGCTGGAAATAAGATCATCCGGGAATTCGCCCGTAGAGTCCCCCACGCCTCTCTTGTCGTACACGAGGCCGGCGATTCCATGGGACGCAAATGTATCTGCGAAAAACCTCAAACTCTCCCGGGTGTTCCTGCCTGAGCCGTGGATAAACACCACCGCCGGATGTGGGCCGTCGGTGCTGGGCAGGACGAGAGTCCCGGAAAGCGTCACATCGCCGTTCGAGAAGCCCACATCGACTTCGCGGTCGCCGTCATAAGTCATCTATTGCTCCCCCGCCTGGGCACGCATAACGGGTGCCCATATGCACCGCGATTCCGTAATTTCGATCCCTAATCCCGTACCACACTCCACGTCTGAACAATAAACGAGAGAGCGACTTCGGACCCCTGGGCGTATCCGACCAGCGGCGGAAATTCAGCGAAGACATTCCCTACTCACAGGCTATTTCAGGGGCTGCCCTCGACCTGTACCGTGACGATATCCACGCCGTGGAACTTCTGGTGACGCACGGCGGAGGAGTGGTATCGCAACAGCCGGAGCGAAAGGTCATCGGCTGTCGGCATGGAGGCTTCGTCGGTCAGATACGCCAGCAGGTCCTCAACGTTCTCCTGTCGTGTGGTAGCGACGAATTCCAGTTCCACCGTCGTCCCCTGCGGCCTTGCATTGATGATCAGGCGCTGATGCTCTGGGCCGTCGGCATCGTCCTCCCGCGCCTGAAGGCTGGCGAGGGTTTCTTCGCCGGCGGCCCGCAGCCGCAACGAGGAGGCCTCGTTCCACTCCAGTCGTGTTGCCAGTCGCGCAAGAAACTCATCGATCGCGGGGAACGAGTCCATGTCCAGCGTCACCTCGAGGCGCGAGCGGCGTGTGCTGATCGCCTCGAGGAGCAGCGTCATTCCGATAGCAACGACGGCGCCGATCGTGACCCCGTTACCGAGCAACACGCCAAGCTCATCGCCAAAGAGGTCACCGACGATTGAGTGATTATGGAGACCCAGACCCAACGCACTGGCGAGCGCGACCACCAGAACGCGTCTGGGGTCAAGTCCTTCGCGCAGGATCGTCTGCCAGCCGCTGACGAAGAGCATGCCCATGGCGAACATCAGGTATGCGCCCAACACGGGCCCGGGAATCGTCAGCAGAACGGCGGCAAGTTTTGAGAACAAGGCCAGGGCTAGAGTGACAGTCGCCACTCCTATGCCAACTCGGCGGGCTGCGACGCCCGTAAGGTTGATCAGCGAGAGACTGAATGAGGAATACGACATCGGAGGCAGCGTGCCTGAGATGCCGGCGAACAACATGCCAATGCCGTTGACGCTGACCATGCCCTGGATCTTGCGGAAATCGATCGCCCGCAGCCTTCTCCTGGAACCCTGCTGGATCGCAACGCCGTCGCTGATAGTCTTGATCCCGATAACCAGTGTGAGGATCGCGAACGAGGGCAGCAGCGCCCAGAACTCCCTGCCGGGCGTGAGATCGAAGCTCAGGTCAGGCAGTTCAGGGATGCCAAACCAGCCGGCGCTGGCGATTCGGTCCGCGTCGATCACACCGAACGCAACGGCAACGGCGCATCCAGCTATGATACTGATGAACGGCCCTACGAGACGCCAGCGTCCCCTGGCGCCAAGTGTAACGAGTACAGAGACCAGAAGCGTTGTTCCGGCGATTGCCGGACCGGAGACCGGCGTCGCACCGTCGGGCAGGTCCTGAACGCTGTCGAAGGCAATCGGCAGTACACTGACTGCAATCAGCATGGTCACAGTCCCGGTGACGACCGGAGTGAAGATGCGGCGGAGAGTTGGCAGCCACCAGGCGAGGGCGACCTGGACCACGCAGCAGACGACAAGGAGAGTCATGAACGTAGATGGTCCGGCCGCGGAGATCGTCGCCACCATGATCCCAATGAACAGCGCTGCGGGACAGGTGAGCACAATATGGCCTGCGCCGAACCGCCAGATCTGGAACGCTTGCAGCGCCGTGATCGCCGCGCTGATCAAGAGTGCGGCAAAGACGCTCCAGGTCAGATAGGTATCATCGAGCCCAGACGAGCGAATCGCGACGGCCACGTTCAGCACCGTCGGCGCGAGCAAGAGCGCGGCCCCCTGAAATCCGACCAGCAACGTGGTCACCGGAGAACAGGTCTCCTCCGGCTCGAATCGGATCGGTTGGTCGGCGCTTCCAGCAGTCAATTGATCAGACAATCTCCCACTTTACCAGGCTGACTCTCCGATGACCTTACCACACGCACAACCTGGCTGTGTCGCCTGGGGACGACTTTCCTTGACGACTTGCGACTATCTCGAATACCGGCGCCATGGCCCCTGCCTGTGCCGAATCCAGGGGCGAGAAGTGGCCGGAACGCCAAGGCCTCAATGGAAGCGAACACCCTGCACTCAGGCACTCCCGTGATACATCGGGGCTTAGACAAGTGGCGCCAGGGTTACAAGAGTCCTCTTAGGCATACCCGAACAGCAACGGGAATACAACGACGACAACCACCGCCCACACCGCATAGACAGGCAGGTAATTGACCTGCCAGCGCACCAGCGCCGAGAACGGCCCGCGCCCCCACAGGTATCGCCCGTAGAGCCAGGCCGACCATGCCAGGTTGCCGAGCAGGACGAGGTTTCCGCCGAGCGCCGCCGACCTGTTGGGTGAAAAGCCAAAATCGGAGATTCGTCCCGTGATCGCTTCGAGCGCCATGACGTCGGCTAGAATGGCGGCGACCACCAGGAGCAATTGCAGCGCGTTGAAGAGGCCGGGGCGTTCTGTTGAGTCGCTTGCAGAAACGGAGAAAAGCAACAGTCCCAGCACGAGGGCCAGCATCACGTCAAAGGCGATGAGTATGTCGCGGTCGAGGTCGCTCCACTCGCCCGTCACGAGCATGGCGAAGAGGAAAATGGACAGCATCACGGCGAACAGGGGCGTGAACACGCGGGAGAGCATCGGCGCTATGTTCTGTACCACGCCTCGCCTGCTTTCCACCAGCCAGGCGCCCACAAGCACAGCCCCCATCGCCCCGCATGGAAGCAGCCATTCGGCTATGAGGTCGCCGACGTCAACATCGATTATTTCAAACATGCCCCACGTCAGGAGGGAGAACACACCACCGCCAAGCGCTATGAGCACGTAATAGATGAATAGCTCGCCGGAGAACCGCACGAATTCCGTCCGCCGCTCGACAGAACGCCACCGGCCGCCTACGTAGGCGATACCGACGACCAACCACAGGGCAAATGGCAGGTGGAGCGCCGTAAGCAGCTCGGTATGGCTATCCGGCTTGAACGGGTAGGCGTTGGCGAAGACCGCTGCCGCAAGGAAGAGAAGGAGGAGCCAAAGGGATGTTGACCTGCTGAGCCCGCGCTTCCAGGCAAAGTAGCCTGCAAGCATGGGCAGAACGAAGAGGCTGAGATTACGGACGTATAACCCTTCGTCGCCATCCAACCGGTATCCGAATGTCTCGGGCACCTTTATCGCGAGGCCCGCTGCGACCGCAAGGCCAACTACGACGGTGAACTCAAGAGGTCTGGATTGAGGGTCATGGTCAACTCCACCGGATTCCGAGTCCGACCGTTCCCACAGTTGATCGAGGCGCTCGCGGCCAAAAACGCGAGTGGTGGCATGGGTCTCTCCAATCCGCCTGACGGCGATCAGGAATGCCTCGTCGTCCGCAAGGCCGCCAGCCTGAAACCCTGTCGTTTGATCGCGAAGGCTCTGCTCTAGCTCATCCAGATCGGCGGCATCAACTGCTCCGCGACGAAGCACGTAGGCCCGCCACTCCCCAATGAGGTCTTCCAATGTTTCTCTGTTCGATTCCGTCATTCGTGGAAAATGTCCATCTCTACGGTGGGCGGTGGCGCCTTCCTCGCCATGGCAGCAGTATACGCCACACTAGACGATCCCGGCCTCATGGCAGCGGGCCCAATAGCCCGCCGTCCGGGTGTGGTAATCTATCGAACCAGCAAGACCAGACAGGGGCAGGGCATGGCATTTGTTAGCAAACCGACGGTTAGGTTGGTCTCCAGGACCGAGGTGAACTGGGAGGCCGTGTCGGCCTTTCTCGACGAGGAGGGCGTTCCCCCGGTGCCGGAGAGCATTCGCGCGGGCGAGGACGAGTCGGCAGCGGTCGTCGAGATATCGGCCAGGATCTGCTACATGAGCTACGGCAAGGGCCGTCGCGACATCGAGGAGTTCATCACCAACCTCCTGTCGAAGGGAGACGGCAGCGTCTTCGAGCACGTGAACTA
The DNA here is from genome assembly GCA_963662435.1 of Dehalococcoidia bacterium. Lineage (GTDB taxonomy): Bacteria > Chloroflexota > Dehalococcoidia > Lucifugimonadales > VXLM01 > VXLM01. The sequence continues at coordinate 2,770,042 of OY759598.1, forward strand.
TGGCTTCATGATGACGGGGGTGTCACGGGCCTTCACGCACGAACTCGTGAGGCACAGGGCCGGATTCGCATACAGCCAGCGTTCCCAGAGATTCGTAAACGAGAGCGACGCTGATTTCGTCATACCGCCCGCCCTGGCGGAGGACCGGCCCGGCACTGAGAAGGCACGTACCATCCTGGAGAACGCGATAGAGGACGCCCAGCAAACGTACCGGAAGCTGGTCTCGGAGCTCTACAAGGCCCTGCCGGAGGACGAGTTCGAAGCGCTGACCGACAGGCGCAAGGCCGTCCGTCAGGCGGCGCGAGCGGTCCTGCCGAACGCGACCGAAACGAAGATATTCGTCACGGCCAACGTGCGCGCTTGGCGCCACTTCATCGAGATGAGAGGAGCGGCCTTTGCCGACTGGGAAATCCGCAAGGTCGCGCTCATGGTACTCGACATCCTCAAGGACGAGGCCCCGCTGCTATTCGCCGACTTCACGACCGAAGACCTGCCCGACGGCACACGGATAGCAAAGCCGAAGTACTCGAAGGTCTGAGGACGTCTAAGAATCGTCCTCGCACACATGCAGCCCGAGATCGACGAGGTCGCTGTCTGCGACGGCCCCCAGCCCCGCCGGCACGCACCCGGTAAGTTGGTTCCCGGCAAGCCTCCACTGAATTAGGCTCTCGTTACTCAACTCACCCAGGTCTTCCGGTATCTGTCCTGTCAGCTCGTTGTCGCTCAGCCACAGCCCCTTCAAGGAGGTCAGCCTCCCCAGCGAGGACGGGATCGGCCCGCTCAGACCATTCCTATGGAGCCATAGCCATTGCAGGCTGCTCAGATCACCCAACTCGGGCGGAATATCGCCCGTCAATTCGTTGCCGTGCAGTCTCAGCCACCTCAGATTAGTCAGGCTGCCAAGCTCGGCCGGAATGGGACCGCTCAATTGGTTGTCTCGCAGGTTCAGGTCCCAAAGGTTGGTGAGCTGACCCAGCTCCTCAGGGATCCCGCCGACCAGCCCGTTGCTGTGAAGCCACAGGTACCGCAGACTGCTCATATCTCCCAGATCGGCCGGAATCTCCCCACCCAGCTGGTTTGCGTGGAGGTACAGGTATGTCAGGTTGGTCATCTCACCGAACCACGTCGGGATGCCACCGGTCAGGTTGTTGCTCTGCAGCTTCAGTCGAACAAGGCCGGTCATGCCGCTCAGGTCGGGTATCGGTCCACTGAACTCATTGCCCTCTAGCAACAATTCAGTAACACTCGTCATCGTGCCAAGCCATGCCGGTACTCCCCCGGTCAAGTCGTTGTTGGAGAGGTTGATCTCCTCAACGCCGCTCAACCCGCTAAGGTCGGGTATCGGCCCCGATAGCCGGTTATCGGAGAGCACCAGCCACCGCAGTTTGCTCAGGTCGCCCAACTCCGCCGGTATCTCGCCGCTGAACTCATTACTATAGAGGTACAGCAGGCGCAGGTTGGCGAGGCTGCCCAATTCCGATGGAATCTCACCGCTCAAACGGTTGCCGGAGAGGGAGAGCCACTGCAAGTTGCTCAAGTCGCCCAACTCAGCCGGAATCTCCCCGCTCAACTGATTGTTATGCAGGTGAAGAGTGGTCAAGTTGGTGAGGTTTCCCAGTGCTGCCGGTATCTCTCCGCTCAACTCGTTACCGTAAAGGTAGAGGGCTTGTCTCATGCTGGAGAGGTCCCCAAGCGTTGCCGGAATCTCTCCGCTTAACTCGTTCTCGGAAAGATTCAGCCAGTCCAGGTTGGCCAGTTTGCCCAGCGCCGCCGGAATCTCCCCGTTCAACCGGTTGCCGGAGAGGTCCAATGAGAACAGATTGGCAAGATTGCCCAGCGCCGCCGGTATCTCTCCACCCAGCTCGTTGTCAGAGAGGTACAGTGATTGCAGATTGGCGAGGCTCCCAAGCTCGGCCGGTATCTCCCCGCTCAAGCGGTTATCCAAGAGACCTAGCTGTTCCAGGTCTGTGAGGTTACCCAGTTCCGCCGGTATCTCCCCACTCAACTGGTTGCCGGAGAGCCATAGCGACGATAGTCTCGTGAATTCGCCCAGTTCCGCCGGTATCTCCCCGCTCAATTGGTTGCGGGAGAGATCAAGCCTAGTTAGGCCATTGGGTTGCATCGGCTCTGTTGGTATCATCCCGGTTAGTTTGTTGTCGGAAAGATCCAACTCTCGGTGGGAGAGTTCGCCTAGGCTCGCCGGTATCGCACCGCTCAATTGGTTGCCATGAAGGTACAGCCACACGAGGTTGAGCTCACTCAGTGATGCTGGAATCTCCCCGCTCAAATAGTTGTAGGAGAGATCCAGCCGCCACAGGTTGGTGAGACTACCCAACTCCGGGGGAATTTTCCCCCTCAATTGGTTACTGGATAGGTTCAGGCTTTGCAGTTTGGCGAGATCGCCCAGTGCCGCCGGTATCTTACCGCTCAACCTGTTACGGTCGAGGTATAGCGAAGTGACGCGTCCACCAGCGTCAGTAGCGACACCGTGCCATTCGCCGAGGGGGGCATCGCTCAGCCAGTTGGTGTTGTTCGTCCAGTTCGGGCCGTCCGTGGCGTTGTAGATCGCGACCAGAGCACCATGGGAGTCCTCGCAGGTAAGATACAGTTCTCGCAGTTTGGGAAGGTTTTCCACCTCTGCCGGAATCTCCTCGCCCAACTCGTTGCAGGAGAGGTCCAGAAAAGTCAGGTTGATGAGGTTGCCTAGCGCCGACGGCACATTTCCGCTCAACCGGTTACTGGATAGGTTCAGCTCCGTCAAACTGGTGAGGTTTCCCAGCACCGTCGGTATCTCACCGCTCAACCCGTTGCTGGATAAATTCAGCGTAGTGAGCCTGTTGAAGTTTCCCAGCGCCGATGGAATCTCCCCACTCAACCCGTTGCCTGAGAGGTCCAGCCGACCTAGGTTGGAGAGGTCGCCCAGGGTCGACGGAATCTCTCCGCTTAACTCGTTGCTGAAGAGTCTCAATGTCCACAGGTTGGTGAGGTCGCCCAATTCCTTGGGTATCTCCCCGCTCAGCCGGTTGCCGGAGAGGTCCAGCCAGCTCAGGCTGGCGAGACTGCCCAACTCAGGTGGTATCGCCCCACTCAACTCGTTGTCGGAGAGGGAAAGCCCATCCAAGCTGACGAGACTGCCCAACTCTGGTGGTATTGCCCCGCTCAACTCGTTGTCGGTGAGGGAAAGTCCATCCAGGCTGACGAGACTGCCCAACTCGGGTGGTATCGCCCCGCTCAACTGGTTGTCGGAGAGCCTCAGGTCTTTCAGCTTGGAGAGCCTGCCAAGTTCCGCCGGTATCTCACCGATCAACTCGTTACCGTAGAGGCTCATTTCTTCCAGGCTGGAAAGCCCGCCGAGTTCCTCAGGAATCTCCCCACTAAGCTTGTTCCGGTAGAGGCTCAATTCTTCCAGACTGGAGAGCCTGCCTAGCGCCGCCGGTATCTCCCCACTAAGCTCATTGCCATGTAGGGACAGCCATTCAAGGTTGGTGAGGTCGCCTAACTCCCCAGGAATCTTACCGCTCAACGCGTTATCGGAAAGGCCCAGAAACTGCAAGTTGGTGAGGTTGCCCAACTCCGCGGGAATCTCCCCGCTCAATCGGGGGTTGGAGGCGAGATTAAGAATATACAGATCGGAGAGATCTCCCAGCACCTCCGGTATTTCCCCACTTAACTCATTATTGAAAAAGCTCAGCGCCTGCAAATTGGCCAGATCGCCTAACTCCTCCGGTATCTCCCCACTCAACCGGTTGTCGGAGAGGACCAGCAACTGCAGGTTGGTGAGGTAGCCCAGCGCCGGCGGTATCTCCCCGCTCAGCTCGTTGTCCGATAGCGACAGTTCAATGACGTGGCCGTCGTCGTCGGTGGAGACGCCGTGCCAATCGCCAAGGGGCGCTTCGGTGAGCCAGTTTGCGCTATTCGTCCAGTTCGGCCCGTCCGTGGCGTTGTAGAGCGCGACCAGAACCCCCCGGGAGTCGCCGCAGGAGAGGTAATAGAATTCTCGCAGCTTGGGGAGGTTTCCCAATGCCGCCGGCACCTCCTCGCTCAACTCGTTGCAGGAGAGATCAAGCCGCTCTAGGTTGGAGAGGTTTCCCAGTGCCGCCGGTATTTTCCCACTCAACTGGTTGTAAGATAGGTCCAGCCACTGCAAATTGGTGAGATTCCCCAACTCCGCCGGGATCTCCCCACTCAACTCGTTACCGGAGATGTCCAGCCGCGTCAGGCTGGAGAGATCCCCCAGCGCCGCCGGTATCTCCCCACTCAACTCATTGTCATGTAGATCAGTCCACTGTAAGTTAGTCAGATCGCCTAGGGTTGCCGGTATCTTTCCGCTCAACTCGTTGTCGGAAATGATCAGCCACTGCAAGTTGGTCAGGTCGCCTAACTCCTCCGGTATCTCACCGCTCAACTCGTTATAGAAAAGGCCCAGACCCTGTAAGTTGGAGAGGTTTCCCAATTCCGCCGGTATCTCACCGCTCAACCGATGGTGGTAGAGCAAAATTTGAGTAACACGACCGCTGTCGTCGGTGTCGACGCCGAACCAATCGTCGAGGGGCGCGTCGGTGAGCCAGTTGGTGTTGCTCACCCAGTTCGGGCCGTCCGTGGCGTTGTAGAGGGCGACCAGTGCCGCCCGGTCGGAGTCCGCGGAGGATGTTTGGGCACCGGCCGTTGTCTGTCCCAACAGGACTGCAAATGACAAGACGGCTAAACAGAGGACGATAGTGAGGCTGCCCCATAAACGAACAATCGATTTCACTATTCGTTCCTAACGTCCTCGCCCGCTCGTAGCATTGAAGAGCGCGCGAGGAGGCCGAGGCGTCTACTTGGTGGAGGAGGGGGGCTTTTCCTGCCGACCGAGGTCGTCGAGGTTCAGGGTCTCTATGAAATCGGTGAATGCCGAGAGGCTCCGGAGCTCCTCTTCCCGCAGGGGTCGCGGCTCGTCGGTCTTGGGACCCGATGGCAAGATGGCCTTGCCCGTCTCTTCGTCCATCTCGACGCCCGCCTTGTGGACCACCTCATCCACGGCGTAGATCGGCGCTTCGGCCCGGACCGCGAGGGCGATCGCGTCGCTGGGACGCGAGTCGATTTCCATGGTGCCACCGCTCACCTGAAGAATGATCTTGGCGTAGAACGTGTCGTTGGAAAGATCGGACACGATGATATGGTCGACGGTCGCCCCAAGGGTGGCGATGACGGAGTTCAGCAGGTCGTGCGTCATGGGGCGGGCCGAACTGTATTCCTGGAGCCGCATGGCAATCGCGTCGGCCTCGGAAGGACCGATCCAGATCGGCAGATAGCGGTTGGACTCCTTGACGCGGAGGATCACCACGCGCTGGTAGTTGAGGAGACTCACCCGGATGCTCTCTATATTCATTTCCAGCATTGCGCGCCTCCCTACCCAACTTGGCCCCATTGTAAAGCCCCGTTATTTCCAGTGTCAACGAAGGGTCTGCTCCGCTTTCCCCTCGTTCAGACGCCACCTCCAATGCGATTCCAAGCATATAGCGATCCCGCTTCTGCGTTCCCAAAGAATGGGTCGAATCGTTCGGGCGAATGGGGGTCTCCAGGCTCGTTGCGGCGGTATTGCGCTGTTGATAAGATTGAGAATAGACGCAACCGTTATCCGCAAGGGAACGTTATAACGGGAGACCCTGTCCCGTTGATTTTCTACCGCTTGTCCACCTGAAAGGCACCCCATGGCTTCGGACGAACGAAAACCGCAAGGCGACTCTCCTACGTATAGTAATTTGAAGGGGAGTTCAGAGGACTCGTCGGTCCTGACTTCAAAAAGCGGAGCCGAAGCAGAGTTGGACGATGAGAAACTGCTCCACCTCATAGCGAACGGAGACCGTAACGCACTGGAGGTGCTGTACGACCGTTACGGCGGCGGAATCTACTCGCTCGCGCATAGCATGTTGAGGGAGCAGGGCGCCGCCGAAGAGGTCACTCAAGACACGTTCTTCAACATATGGCTCAGGGCTTCGAGCTACAGGCCGAAGAGAGGCAAAGTGTCGGCCTGGCTCTTCTCGATTGGGCACCATCGAATCATCGATGAGTTGCGTAAGCGCAGGCGACAGGAGTCGATGATCTACGTGCCGGACGTCGAGGCCGTCCACCGACAGGTGGACGAATCGGCCGACCCGAATGACTACGCCGACCGGCGGTTGAAGGGAAAGCGACTCAAAAGGGCGCTGGATACCCTGAGACCGGAATTGAAGTCGGTGCTCGTGCTGGCATATTACGGCGGGCTTACCCAATCGGAGATAGCGAGAAAGCTGAATCAACCATTGGGAACCGTAAAGACACGGACGAGACTGGCGCTCAAGGCACTGCGGGAGAAGCTGGGACCGCAGGCACGCAAGTGGTTGGATGGCTGATGATTGACTGCAGCAAAATAGAGCAGATGCTCCCCGCATTCACGCTGGGATCGCTTGCAGAGTCGGAGACATCCGTCTTCACCTCTCATATAGACTCTTGCGCGTCATGCGCGGCCAAGGTGCGGGAATCCGGCGACACGCTGGTCGACCTGGCCAGATTCGTCCCGCAGAAGCGACCGCCTGAACGCATAAAGAAGCGACTCTTCACGCGCATCGACCGGGCGAACCTGCGGGAGGCCGCACCCTACCGACCGTGGATCGAACTGGCGCGTTCCCTTGTGCGCCATGTGACCCTCTCTCCGGGCACGTCTCTGGCCGTGGCATTTCTCGTAGCTGCCGTAGTCGTCGGTTTCTGGTCTAGCCGGAACCTTCAGGATCTCCAGATTCTTCGCAGCGACATCGAACACCGGATGGAGAGCGTGGCTCAGCAGGAGACCGAACTCCGGGAGGGCCTTGAACAACAGCACAAGCTTTTTGAGACGATCGCCGCCGACCCCAATGTGACGGTCAAGCGACTCTCCGCCAACATACCGACGGTTCCCGTACCCGGGGAAGACCCTCCCAGCGCCGTGATTGTCCTCTCGGCGAAGGAGAACACGGCCACGATTGCCGCGATGCACCTGCCCCAACTGCCCCCTGACCAGGCATACCACGTCTGGCTCATCAAGGAGGGCGGCTTGGAGATCAGGACGGCCACGCTGGCTGTCGACTCTGGCGGCTCAGCTCATACCGAAATTGCCCTTAACGCGCCTCTGGAAGAGTTTCGGGCAATTCTCATCACGATCGATGATGCAAATGCAGGCCCCGGCAACCTCGGAGACAGCGCTCTGCAGGGAGATTTGTAGAGTTCCCAAACCTGTCGTAGAATACGCAGATAGAGTCTACCCTTACGCCTTCGCTTGTGGTAGGCTATTCGCCGTGGGAGCAAACGCTTCCTCTGAGCGAATCTGTTCATCACAGGAGGAATAGACGATATGAAGTCTAGGATAATCGCCTTACTTGCCCTGTTTTCGCTCCTTCTAGCGCTTCCGGTCGGCACTGGGTTGGCCCAGAGCGAGTTTGAAGGCACGGCGGTGATTTCGGATGATACGGCGCTGAGTGACGCGATCACATACAGCATGACAAATGTTCCCGCACCTTCCAGCGGCACCGAGTTGGTGGGCTGGCTTCTCTCTGATGACAAGGAGACCAAGCTGAGCACCGGCCCGATGGAATGGTCCGCCGGTACAATCTCCCATACATTCAACAGCGATTCACCGCGTCACACGGGCGAAAACCTAATCCGAGCCTATAGCCTCCTTGTGATTACCGAAGAGACTGCAGGAGCAGATCCCGACGAGCCGGCCGGGCCCCCGGTATACCACCAGCAGTTGCCCGCCGCAGCGTTGGCCCAAATCAGGAATCTCCTTGCTGACTTCCCGGAGGGAAGCGGAGCCGGGATCCTGACCAACCTCAAGGAGCAGTTGGAGCTTGCCCGCAACGAGGCAAACACCGGCGTTCTGGAGGCCACGGCAGATGGAGCCAAGGCACGAGCGCAGCGAGTGTTGGACATCCTGGATGGTGCACAGGGTAACCTCGATGACACTCAACAGATTACGTTCGCCAGAGAGGCCGCGCCGGACTATGAGCCGGTCAACGACAGCGGCGCACTGGCGGAAGTCACCGCCGCCAACACCGTTGGCTTCGTGGAACTCGCTCGCGAGAGGATCGGCTCGCTCGTTCTTACTTCAGCTAATCACGGCGATGCCACCAGGCACATGGCCAACGTCGCGGGCCTGATGCTCAACGCTCTGAGCGGTCTCGATGCCAACGGAAACGGTGTGATGGAGTCAGTCGAGGGTGAGGCCGGACTGGACGCGACGTATCAGCATGTGCAGCAAATGGCTACCTACCAGATACTCGTAGGTGGGCCGCCTACGCCAACCCCGACGCCGACACCCACGCCGCCGCCAACCCCGACGCCGGAGCCAACTCCGACGCCGGAGCCTCCGCCTACGGGTGACACGAGCGTTCCTGCACTGACACAGCTTGCGCTGCTACTCGGTGGTGTGCTACTCATCGGTGGAGCCTTCATCTTCGTTGCAACCCGCAAGGAAGAGGGTCAAGCCTAGCTATTAGCCAACCGCAAAACTTGCTAGCCAAAGGCCCCGTCGCTCAAGCAGTGACGGGGCCTTGATGTATAACTGGAAGCGTAGGCATTCGTTCTAGTAAGAGATTCGGCGAATGAAAATGAATAACGGTCCCTTGGGCCTAATCATCTTGGCGGACCCTAAAGAAGCGGTTGAGTGCGACATCTGTGGCGCGAGCATGATCGGAGTCCACTGTAAGCTGCGCTGTCCCTCGTGTGGATTCACCAGGGACTGTTCCGATCCGTAGGCCTATGTCCATCGTCCAATCTCAACTCACGCTGCTGATAGCGTTCGCGTTCTTCTTCGTGGCCTGCGGCACAGGTCCGGCCGAACCCACCCCTGTCCCTACGCCGACTCCGCTCCCCCCAGACCCACAGGAAGTCCTCGAACGCGCTGGACGTACGATGGGGGCGCTCAACACCTTCAACTTCCGCTTGTACCATGACGTCGGCAGCCTCGAAATCCTTGATGGACTGCTGATCGACCGGGTCAGCGGCAAGGTCGTGAATCCCGACAGGCTGTCGATGGAGTTTGTCGGCAGCTTCGGTGGAGGATACTCCATCAAGTCGGAGGTCATCACCGTGGGCGATCAGACCTATATGACGAACCCGCTCACAGGCAATTGGGAGGCTTCCGACGCGAGCATCAGTCCCGTGGGCTTCTTCAGTCCCACGCAGGGTATTGGGGAGATGTTGTCCCTGACGCAGGACGCCTCCTTCATTGATGCCGATTCCGAGGAAGGGACATACCGTATTCGAGGAGACCTGCCTACCACCGCCCTGTCGCCGCTAGTCGGGAATACCCTGACCGACAGAACCGTGGACATCGAGCTGAAGATCGACTCGGAGACAGACTACCTGCTCGAGGTACGCTTTAGGGGCGCTGTCACGCCGTCGGACGTCGAGGATGCCGAAAGGGTAATCATCCTCTCCTTCTTCAACGAAGATGTTGTCATCGAACCACCGGAAGAGTCCTCGTGACGAGGGGACGCTCTTCGCCTGATTCTCTTCGCTCAAGAACGAGTCCGCTCGCGTGAATATCCTGAATCGCATCAGTGAACGTGTTCCGCCGTACGTTGCGCTGATACCCGTGTGCTTCGGCGTGTTCGTCGCTGCCGACGACCAGACCGTCATCGTGACCGTGCTACCGCAGATAATGCTGGACATGGACGTGCCGGTCACGGAGCTCGACCACGCCTCATGGGCGATTACCGGTTACCTGCTCGGCTACCTGGTAGGAATGCCGCTCATCGGGCGTGTATCCGACATCTGGGGACATCGCCGCCTCTACCTCCTGTCGGTCGTAGCGTTCACCATCGGGTCGGTGGCCGTCGCCCTGTCGCAGAGCCTCAACTGGATGATCGCTGCAAGAGTCTTCCAGGCACTTGGCGCAGGGGCGCTCGTGCCCATCTCCATCGCAATCGTGGGTGACCTCTTCCCCCGCGGGAAACGGGCCCTCCCATTGGGCATCGTCGGAGCCTCCGCCGAGGCTGGCGGCGTGATTGGCCCACTTTGGGGCGGCCTGATTATTCGGTACCTCGATTGGCGATGGGTGTTTTGGATCAACATCCCGCTGGCCATCCTGACGGTCGCGCTCATTCTGCTGCTGCTTCGACCCAGCCCACGCTTCCCGGCATCCATCGACGTGATTGGGGGTGCCCTGGTGGCTGCGACGTTGACGTGCACCACCCTTGCTCTCTCGCGAATCGGCTCGTTCGATTGGCTGGGCGTCGGTTACGTTGTGGGAGGAGTCCTCACTCTCATGCTCTTTGTCCTGCGACAGCGAAGCACGACCGACCCTTTGCTGCCGCCGGCCATGTTTCGCGTGCTGGCCTTCGTCACGGCCAACATCACACACCTTCTCATCGGCGCCGCGCTGATCATCGGCATGGTCACCGTCCCGCTGATGGCCAACACGGTCATGGGCAGGACACCCCTCGAGGGAGGACTTTGGCTCATGCGCATGACCGCAGGTATCCCCTTCGGCGCCATGCTGGGCGGTCTGCTTGCTCAGCGTTTCGACCTGCGAATTCCGGCCGTTGCCGGACTTGCGTTTGCGTGCGTCGGATTCTGGCTGGTCACCGGATGGGACCTCGACATCGGCGAGCCTCAACTATCGATTCATCTTCTGACCGTGGGGTTTGGGTTCGGCCTCCTGATCGTACCGATCGCGCTCGCGGGCACTGAGACGGTGGGCGAGGACATCCGGGCTACCGCAGCGTCCATGGTGACAGCCTTGCGCATCGTGGGAATGACCTTCGGCCTCGCGGCTCTCACGGCTTGGGGCGTCGCTAGGTTTGGCGTCCTCGCCGCCGACATACGTCTCCCTCTCGGCGAGGCGGGACAGACCACTGCTGAAGCCCAGGCGCAGCTGGACCAGTTCACCGATCGCATCAACGACGCCGGCCTGGCCCTGTTCCAAGAATTCTTCTTCATCGCTGCGGTGGTATGTCTTATCGCGATCATTCCAGCAGTCCTGATGATCATCAACAAGACAGCATCAGGGCAATCCCTAACCTCGACAGGAGACGCAGATGTTCTACGAGATAGGCAAGGGGACGCCTGATCCCTACAGCACGTTGAACGCCATCGTGGTCCCGCGTCCCATCGGCTGGATATCCACCCTCAGCGCGGAGGGTGTCCCAAACTTGGCTCCCTACTCGTTCTTCAACGCAGTCGCATACAGCCCGCCACAGGTGATGTTCGCAGCGACGAGCAGTCATAGGTCCGGTGGACTCAAGGATGCCGTGCGCGACGCGCAGACGACCGGAGAGTTCGTAGTGAACGTGGCGACGTGGAAACTGAGGGAGCAGATGAACGCTTCCGCTGTACCCGCTCCCAGAGAGATCGACGAGTTCGAGTACGCGGGACTCACGAAGGCAACCAGCAGGTTGGTGAAGTGTCCACGCGTCGCTGAGAGCCCGATACACCTGGAGTGCCGCTACTCTCGATCCGTCGAGGTGCTTTCAAACGATGCTGATGACCCGAACACCGTCGTCTTCGGTGAGGTAGTAGGAGTACACATCGACGATCACGTGCTCGTTGACGGCCGGATTGACTTCCTGAAGCTCCGGCCCGTGGGAAGGCTCGGCTACCAAGATTTCGTCGAAGTTGACAGAGTCTTCAGTATGGAACGACCTACCTGGGGCTAGCGGCCTAAGGAATGGCATCCTTGCCTCCAATCCACCGATTGGACCCGTATCCGGAAGGCGAACTCATGGGACCGTGATGGCGAAAGTCATTGCCTTTTCCCAAAAACCGTTTAGCATTAGTGCTATGTATGTAATCAAGAAATCGCGCTTCCGATCACGGGGATCCCCCAAGTCCGACCTCAACGCTCCGTTGCGGAAGTTCCTGACACGACGCCTCCCGCCGTCGAACAGCAGCGTCAAGCTTGTGCATCGGGAGACAACGGTCTGCTATGCGTACATGTGCCAGTACGCCTACGCGTGTACCGAAAAGTCGTCTCGTCCGGCAAAGGTGCTCGAACGGCGGTGCATGAGGTACCAGCCTGAGGCGATGCGCGTAGAGCCTCGAATGTCGGACTTTGCGCTGGATATGCTCGCACAGAGGCGGGATGCCGGGGAGTGCCTGGAGGCGGCAACAGTCGCGGTCTTGGAAGAGCTCAGACCGGATGGGCCAACCCGGAGGTCCATCTGACCGCTTCAGGCTTCATACGGGCTCACCAGGTGGGCTCGGTGTCCTGGAACGAATTGTTGGTCAGACGCTGTTGGTCCTGCCCATCGGACTCCATGACGAATATGTCCGCGTCGCCGTCCAGATAGGAAACGAACGCGATTCTCCTGCCATTCGGGGACCATGTCGGCTGATCGTCACGGACCTCGTTATGGGTCAGTCTCGTGAGATTGTCCATCATACCCCTATCCTTGATCTCAACGACGTATATCTCGGCGTTGCCGTCCCGTTCGGTGACGAACAGCAGCCTCTTGCCGTTTGGAGACCAGGAAAGGTCGTACTCAGGCGCTGCCGAATCGGTGATGCGAACTTCTTCGCCCTCTTCGGGTTCCACAACGTAGATTTCCGGGTTGCCGTCACGCGTAGACAGGAAGGCGATATACCGCGAGTCAGGCGACCACACGGCGCCGTAGTCTGTCGACTGCGTGCGTCTGAACTCGTTCACGCCGTCAGGGTTGCGGATGTAGAGACCTTGCTCGGCTCCATCTTGAACGGAGAATACGACGAAGTTACCCTCGGGCGACCATCCCCCGACCTCGTCTGCGGCCACTTTGCTTAGCAGAAGGGACTCCGTACCATCAGATTCACTCACGTATACCGAGTTGCCGGACTCCTGCGCCATGGCGTAGGCCACGCGTTCGCTGTCAGGCCCCCATTTCGGCCGCGTGAGTGTACCGGCGCCCGCGAATACCTGCGTTCTCTCCTCTCCGGAAATCTCCAGCACCTCGAGATTCATTTCCTCGCTGCCGCCGGACAGAAAGGCGACGTACCTTCCATTCGGTGAGAGCGAGGGAGAGAACTCGTCACGCGGGCTCTTGCTGAGGTTCTCTTCGTCACCCCGGCCATCGGCCTGAACGGCATAGATCTCCAGGTTGCCATCTCGGTCGGACGTGAATACGATTGGTGGTGTACCCGACCGGCAGGCCATCGCGAAGAGGAGAATCGGAAGCAAGGCGATTAAGCTGAGAGTACGGAGGAAGGGCCGTTGCATGGCTGTTGGTACCTTCGCTAATTCAGAAAAGTATTGAACAACGTCATAGTTCTGCACCAAGTATTTGACATGGGAAACCGTTCGACCGCAAGGCGTCGCAAGGTCAATTTCCCAGGAACAGACGATTCTTCATCCCTCGAAACGGCGGCCAGGGACGAGTCGGGCTACAGCTTGCTGGAAGTCGTCATCGCCATGGCCATTATCAGTATCGCGGTGGTCGGTCTCGTTGGCGGACTTTCGCTCGTCATACGTATCTCAGACATGTTGGAGGAGCAGGCCGTGACGGAGACCCTCGCCGCCGGACACGTGGAAGAGCACCTTAACGGAGACTGTCCGGCGGAAGACTCATTCGTGGGTACCTACAATATCGAGGGCCACACTGCCGGGGGAAAGTACGTTGCGGAGGTGACCTCCGAGGATGAGCCGATATTCTCGCTAAGCACTCTCGCTGCAATGAGTTGCCCGGAGAGTCCGAACCCATGACCGCGACACGTCGTGCGCGTATGGGTCCGTGGACCGGCCTGACTCTGCTGGAAACTGCGGCGGTGATGCTCATTTTGGCGGTCCTTGCCGTGCCGCTGGTTGCGGTAGCGGCCAGGTTCATCGTCCTGCCCGTGGAATGGCAGAATAACCTCGGCGATGTGCGGGACGCGCGCGAAGCCCTGCACTGGGTCGCGTCCGACGCCAGGCAGGCCGCCTGCTTCAAGGAAACCCAATTTGACGGCTACATCGGCACGTTCGAATGGACTGATTACACCGAGACGCCGGCAAGACAATTCAGCGTCCGTTACTCCTTGGGCACCCCGAACTCAGACGGTCGGCAGGAGTTGATGCGGGCGGAGACCGTCGACGCCTCCCAACCAAAGACGATTGCTATCGGATACGTCGAGGGCTTTGATATAAGGCAGAGAGAGCGGCTCATCTATGCGCGAGTGCGCATCCCAACCAGGACCACGAATGACTCGGATGTCAGCCCTCTTGAGATCGCCGCGTTGATGCGGCCAAGCGGGCAGGCCATTGCGAACTGCTAGAAGTCCTCGTCTGATGAGTTTATGATGCGATGGATTGACGGCGAAAATGCCTCATCGTCACCCGGCTCCGTATCGTCGTCCGACCAGTCCTTCGCGGCATTGATGCGCTTGGCCTCTGCGGCCTGCTCGTCTTCCTCCGAGTCGTAACTGGGTGACGCGCTGGGGACGCTTGTCCCTGCGGGGGACTTTGACGGGAATGACACGATTCTCGCCTGAGAAGGGTGCTTGTAGACCTCGCGGATGATGATCGTCACTTCCCGGTCATCCACGCTCTTTACCGTTGCCTGATAGCGGTTCCCGCCGCTCATTAAACGCTTGAGCCGGGAGGCCGTCTTGGACTCGACCTGGCCCAGTTCCTCTCCGGAGACATCGTCCTTGACATTCAATCTCCGGCCCGAAAGCTCCAAGCTCACGTCGTCGCCCGGCGTGAGTCTGGCGAGCGTCTTGAGCGGTGCGACATTCACCAGGGACGTGACCAGCGTCTTGCCCGACTCACCTATGAAGGCCCGTGTTGCCTTGCGGTGTACGGCTTGCTGCCGGGGCAGGTCGTCGCCCAGCTTCTCCAGCCTATCCAGGTTCTTTCTTGCGATCGTGTTGTGTGGGGATACTGCCAATACCCGCCGGAACGCGTCTCGGGCTTCTTCGATGCGTCCGATCTCGGTGAGTGCCCTGCCCAAGCGATTGTACGACTCTAGGTCGCCGGGAAAGTCATCGATGAGGGTCTGGTTGACGGAGATGGCTTCGGGCCAGCGATTCTGCATCGCCAGCGTTATCGCGGCCTTCGTACGTTCCTGTTTTGTCTTCACTTTGTCGTCGGTCTGTTGGAATGCCATGCCTGCGACTCCACAATCTCGTGATACAAATATCCGTGGTTGAACTAATACAAGATTCGTACCGTTGCCGCAAGCATATTTTGACCCCTCTGTCGGGGAATTCTTGTTAGCGCGCAGCCTTCCATCGAAGAAGGAGCAGCTTCCACAATGCTTCGATCATGATGCCTAGCGACATCTTTGACTTCCCCATCGTTCGATCTATGAAGACTATCGGGTGTTCAACGATCGTATATCCCAGGCGCTCGCAGGTGTAGTTGACCTCCGCCTGGAAGCCGAATCCCGCGCACCGAATCCGGGAGAAGTCGACCGATCGCAGAACGCCTTCGCGGAATGCCTTGAACCCTCCCGTGGCGTCCTTAATTTTCACGCCCGTAACGGTCCGTATTCCCCAGTTGCCGCCGGAGCTGATAAACCGCCTCAAGATGCCCCAGTGCTCGTCCACGCCGCCATCCTCTACGTAGCGGGAACCGACCACCACGTCGGCATCCTCGAGGGCGGCGATGAACTGCGGGATGTACTCGGGCTGATGCGAAAGGTCGGCGTCCATCTGCACGATGTAGTCCGCATCGCCATCGAGCGCGTGGGAAAACCCCGCAATGTATGCCGGGCCCAGCCCCTCCTTCTTGTGTCGCTGAACCAGCTCGACTCGTCCGTCGTACTGCTTCGCCAGACGCTTAGCGACCTCGCCCGTGCCGTCGGGGGAACCGTCGTCCACGACGATGACGATCAGCCCCGGAAGGTCGAGCGCGAACAGCCTCTCGGCCAGTACCGGAAGGTTCTCTGCCTCGTTATAGGTCGGCACCACGACGGCTATTCTGGCGGTGTCCAATTCAGTAACTCCTGTGCACAAAGAACGATAACTAACGATAGGCCCCAGTAACACCGCGCCAGCGGGTCAGAACGGCGTCCTTCGCCATTCTCACAGAATCGAGAACGGGGCTTATCTTGCTGGAATGCTCGTGATGCCAGTCTATTGCCATTTCGAATATAGATGCTCCCCGCCGCTTGGCGATGAATAACACTTCGACGTCAAAGCCGAATCCGGTTGCCCGCTGCCGCTTGAAGACCTCGTCGGCGACGACGCCGCGAAACATCTTGAAGCCGCACTGCGTGTCCTGGAAGCCTCCCACTGCCACCAGACGAACGAACCGGTTGAATATCCTCCCCATAACGTGCCTTATGAGAGGCTCGCCGAACCTCCTCGCGCCCTCCGTCTGGCGGGAACCTATGACGATGTCGTATCCCTCGGCCATGCGCTCCATGAATTCATCGAGGTGTCCCACGGGCATGGACATGTCTGCGTCGCACATGAATCGGTACTCGCCCGTGGTCTGGAGCATTCCGTGCCGGACCGCAAGTCCCTTTCCGGCCACCGGCAGCGCCTCTAGACGGACCTGAGGGATCTCCGACGACCAAGATTCGACGACGGCTGAGGTCGCGTCGTCGCTGCCGTTGTCCACGACAAGTATCTCCCACTCGAACCGGCGCGATGAGAGGTAGCCTACGAGCTTCTCCAACGTTGGCCCGATGCGCCGTTCTTCGTTGTACGCCGGAACGATAACCGATAGGAACGGCTTCGCCAACGAGAGTCCCTCCTGTGGTGTCGTGAATCTTTAGCACGTTTGCCGGGTGGAATGCAATGTCCGCCTACGTAGATGACCGAGACCAAGGAGTTCACCGCTGTGGTCGCAGAGATCGCGGGGGATTGAAGATATCGATCGCTGGGTGGTGCCTAACGGCCCTGGAACCGCGGAGGGCGGCGTTCGAGGAAGGCGCGACGTCCCTCGATGAAGTCCGCGCTGTCGAAACTAGCGAAGGGAAGGTCCTGCTGCTCCGGAGTGAGGTCTTCAAGCCCGGGATTGTCGAGGGCGATCTGCATGATCTCCTTGTGTCGGCGCTGCGACAGGGGCGCGAGGGGAACCATCTCCTGCGCCAAGCCATAGACGTAGTCAGCAATCTCGTCATCGGGGAGCAGGTGGTCCACGAGGCCGAAGCGCAGCGCCTCCGGTGCGTCGATCTGCCTACCCGACATGAGAATGTAGTTCGCCCGGCCCGGCCCAACGAGCCGGACGAGCCGTCGCATCTCCTTGTACCCGATGAGGATGTTCAACTTCGCAACGGGTATCGCGAAGCGACTGCCAGCGGCCGCGATGCGTATGTCCGTTGCCATGCTCAACTCGCACCCGCCGCCGATGCAGTAGCCTCGTATGAAGGAGATAGTCGGCTTGGGAATGCTCTCGACTGCGTCAAGTGCCCCGTCGAACGCCTCGGCGTAGACCTTGGCGCTCTCGGCGTCGTGGCGGTAGCGGTCGAAGTCGGTGATGTCGGCGCCGGCCGAGAAGGCCAGCTCTCCGGATCCGGTGAGGACAGCCACCCGGATGCCATCGTCAGCAGCGATCTCTTCGGAGATCCTACGTAGCTGCTTCCAGCCATCGTAGGTGATCGCGTTTCTTCGGTCCGGCCGGTTGAAGGTGACGGTCGCAACGCCGTCCCGCTGTTCAAATAGGATGTCGGATGTCACGTGTTCCTCGAACGACAAGTTTGAATTCTATGTGAGCGCAAAGGTACCTCCCCTCATCGTCACTGCCTCGGCCTTCCTACTTCTTCAGCGAATCGAGGAATATGAGGTCGCGCGCGTCAACTTGGGGACGGACGGCTTCCAGGAACGGTTCGAGTATGCCCTCGGGCGTCAGGTGGGTGGTGTCGAAATCGAGCTTCTGGCGGAAGTAGGAGTTGTTGTACTCGTACAGGAACTCCTCCATGATCTCCTCGACCTCGTCGGGCTTGACCAGCTCGTAGGGGTGGGGGTCGTCGACCATACGCTGCCGGATGACGTCGGGATCGCAGGTCATGTGGACGAGGATGCTGTTGTCCGGCATCTTGTGTTCGAGCCACCGATGGTAGGACACCTCGGAGCCGGGATGATAGTAGCGCGGCCCGAAGATCTTCTCCTCGATGTGGAAACCGCCAAAGATGCAGTCGTTGTACCGCTCCAGTATCTCCAAGTGATAGTAGATCACCATCCGCTGGAACCGCTCCTTGAGCACCGGCGACATGTTCCACATGGTCTGCTGGTCCTCCTCATTGAGGTGGTGATAGTCGGGGATCGTGAAGTCGCCGTCGTCCATGTGAAACTTCTTGCCGACCTTCAAGCCCCACTCCTGCAGCGCGTTTGCGAGGGTGGTCTTGCCCACATATTCGGTACCTATCAGGATTAGTCTCACGGATCGCCTCCCTGGAATTGGTCAATGTCAGGTCGCTAGAGATTCTAACACCGTTCGACGGAAAACACGTGAGGCCGCCTTTCGGCGGCCCCACGCTGGAGGGGAGAGGAGGAGGTATTTCAAACGTAATTGGGTAATTCAAATAATAGTCGATACTCGTACAAAGCGTCAAGGTTGAGCGTAGTCCTGGCCCCAATCGACATCAGTCTTCTATCGAATATGATCGACCCTTCGACGGACTCAGAGCCCGCCCCGTGCCAGAAACGGGGGTGAACAACGTTGCTTTATCGCGTCTAATAGGATCAAACCGAACCCGGTGATTGCTAGCTTGCCAACTTACTATCGTGGTGAGCCAATCGAACCATGGAGGGAATCCCCTCCCTCCGGCATGTGCTTGCTTGATTGGGTAGCCGGACGCCGTTACGCCAGCGCCCTCAGGCTGTCGTCGTCGATCGGCTGGAGAGGAGTGAAGTCGCGGTTATTCTGGTACCAGGGGCGCTCGGTGCCGGTGCAAGCGTTGCCAACGGCGTTGTAATTCAGGTACATGATGGCGCGACGCCATGGCGAGACGTTGTTCGACGAACCGTGTACGACGTTGCAGTGTACGAATGCGACCGAACCGGCGTTTCCTATCAGCGGTTCGATCCCGCCTTCGCCTGCCAGGCGTTCGAGGACTTCGCTGTCAATATGGTGGAGAGCATAACCCCTGCCCTTGGCGTCCTCGTGGAGCTTGGAGTCAAGCAGTCCGTGTCGCTGCGAGCCGGGCACGACCAGGAGCGGGGAGGTCACGGCCGTGCAGTCGTCGACGTAGACGGATGCCATGATGCAATTCGCCTCCGGCATTCCGTCGATGAGGTGCCAGGGCGGGTAGTCCTGGTGCCAGTCCCAACCGCCACCCTTCCCGAATCCGGGCTTGGGGTTGAGCCTGCTCTGATGCAAATAGGCATCATCGCCCAAGAGCTGTTTGACGGGCTCGAGCATTCGCGGCAGGGTGAGAAGACGTTTGAACGGCTCGGAGTATACGTGCGCCCCAAAGGCGAGACGCGCCGTCGTCGGGTCGTCTAGCTCCCGGACGACTTCGGGTCCCTCGCGGCTGAGAATTTCCGGCACTGCCCGTTGAAGCACGGCGACCTCTTCAGCGTCGAGGAGGTCGGGGAAGAACAGGTACCCTCGGCTTTCGAACTCTTCAATCTGCGATTCGTCGAGCTTCATGGCGTGCCCCTTCGGGGTAGGGTCGTTGGAGCACTATTGTAGAGTCTTTCGTAAATGGGTGGCAAACGGCTATAGCTGGGTGAACTCATGGGAGGTGGCAAACGAAGGTTGGCGTCCAGGTTGTACAGTGACGTGCTGGTTGGTAGAATCGAAACTCGGGCGGGCGTAACTCAGTGGCAGAGTGTCTGCTTCCCAAGCAGAAAGTCGGGGGTTCGAATCCCCTCGCCCGCTCCAGAGAGTCCCATTGTTCCGCCTTCAGAGAATTTCCTCTGGCGTGACTCATACGAAATGGTCACCCGAGGGCGGCTCGTTCAACCGCATCATTCAGCCATGCGTTGAGACTCTTCCCTTCCACATTTGCTGCCGTGGCCACAGCACGATGAAGTTCAGGGCTCATTCTCAAAGCAACCTTACCTGAATATGGCCTGTCCGGCTCCTCTCCTCTTTCAGCGCACATTGCCAGGTAGTCGTCAATGGAAAACTCAAACTCCTTTCTCAGCTGCTCAAAGGAGTCCGCTTCAAAGAAGATAATGTCTTTGGTGTTGACCACCCTGCCGTAGAGGGCTCCGGTATCGTAGTCCAAGTCTACCT
Source organism: Dehalococcoidia bacterium (assembly GCA_963662435.1). GTDB lineage: Bacteria > Chloroflexota > Dehalococcoidia > Lucifugimonadales > VXLM01 > VXLM01. Next base: position 2,790,122 of record OY759598.1, read on the forward strand.
TCGCTTGATAACCCTTGTATGTCAACATGGCTCTATCCCTGCCTCTAGTAGTAGGACTCTTATTGCTTCGACCATACCCTTGCTGGCTTCCTTTCGAGGATGCGGTCGGTGAGCGTGGGCCCGAATACCCTTCAGCCGAATGCCAATCCTGGAACCGGCTCTCTCTTCGATTTCAGCATCGCAGGCGATGAGCAGCGACTCAATGTCAGCCCAGCGTATTCCTGCCTCGGTGGGTCGCCGAAAGATCTGAACCAGAGTCCTGCGGTGCTTGTTTCTCACCCGAGAATGATACCACAAATTGATACTATTATCTAGGGTCTGCAGTAGATTGATGCCAAATCAGCGAGCGGCAATGGATCGAGGCCTGCATGCGTCGCATAGCAGCAACCGTAGTCTGTGCTACGGTGAGGCAACCTACATTGGGCTGAGAGATAACTCGTTCTGCACATCCCCTCGCCCGCTCCAGTGACCTCCTCCCCGTCCGCGTACCCGCTCGTGAGCCTAGAGGCCGTTTTCAGAGGGCTGTTGGCGGACCGCGGCGAGGGACTCGTCCGAACCGCGTTCCACTCGTTCCCCGGCGAGAAAGACGTCGACCACGTTCCAGAGTTTGCGAATGTCCGCCGTTGGGTCGCCGTCAAGGATGAGAAGGTCGGCCTCCTTGCCGGGTTCGAGGGTCCCAACTTGGTCGCCCATGTCGAGGGAGCGGGCGGCGTCGCCGGTCACCGAATAGACGCCCTGCTCGTTGGAGTAGCCGGACATGACGAGGCACTCGGTCTCATAGGCCGTATTGCCGAGCATGTAGTTGCCCCATGAAGAGTCGGAGCCGGTTATGACCTTCGCGCCCATCTCGATAAGCCGACGACTGTGGTCTATGCGCACGTCGAACTCCCGAAGCTCATCGTCGAGCTCGGCCTGCTGCTGAGCAGTGAATCCTTCGCGCTCCTTGCGGTGCTGGAGCGTCCATATGCGGGCGCGGAACACGTGGAGGGTGGGATTGACGTAGGCACCCTGGCGGACGATTCGCTCGGCTATTGACTCGTCGAAATAGTTGGTGCCGTCCGATCGCTTGAAGACGCAGTGGATTATCATGTCCACCTCGGCCTCGAGGGAGTTGGCAATGCCCTGGGCCGAAAGGCAGTGCGCGGCTGTGGGCTTGCCGAACTTGTGGGCCTCGTCGGTGATGGCGAGCAACTCGTCGACGTTGAATGACGGTCGCATCGTGAACGATGTCCCGGTGCTGCCCCCGGTCGCCGTGATCTTGATGTAGTCCGCGCCCTCCTTGATGAGTTGCCGCGTCATGGCCCGGGCCTCGTTTGGGCCGGTGACCTCGGAGCCGAAGTAGCCCATGTGACCGCCGATGATGGATACCGGCCTTCCGCACAGATGCATCCTGGGGCCGACCGTAAGACCGCCGTTCACGGCATCGCGAAGGCGGAACATGGTCATATTCTTCGGGCCATTCTCGCGGATGGTCGTAACCCCGGAGAAGAGGGCCTTGCGGGCGTTCCTGGCAGCCTGGACGGTCAGGATTTCGTCGGGATAGGTGGCTACCTCATCGCCGACACGCCCGTCGCCGAACCCCACGTGGTGGGTATGGGTATCAACCATGCCGGGCATGAGGGTCTTGTCGGAGTAGTCGAGGATCTCGACCGGCGCACCTTCGGGCGCCGTCACCTCGCCCTGCCTGCCAACTGCAACGATCTTCGATCCCTCGACGAGGAGCGCACCGGAGGGGACGGAGGGGCCTCCTCGTCCGTCGATTAGTGTGCCGGCGTGTAGGAGTTTGATTGAAGCAGTGGGTGATGACACGTTGGGCTCCCTCGGTCTAGAAGGCGATTAACCTGACGATACGAATGCAAACAAAGGAGAATTGATGGCAATCGGACGTGACGAGAGAATTGACCGTACGCCCTCACTTGCTTTCGTCGTCGGGCTCTCTGTCATCATCCGTCGAGCCTTCGGGAGTATCGTCTCCTCCGATGCGCTCCTGAAAGTACTCGACGATGTTCATTTGAGTTGGAACGTACTGAAGGGTGGCGATCGCGCCGTTCTCGAGCATGATATCGACGTGCTGGAACCCGAAGGCTCTGCCGAACATGCCAAACCTGGCGCGAGTCTCCTTCAATCGACTGAAGGGGACCAGGTAGCGGGGAGTCTGCAGGATGCCGCCCCTCTGGTAAATGAGCGTGTCTTCGGTGAGATAGTACCTCGTACGCCGCCACTGCCAGTACTTGGGAATGAGGACGATGAACATCAGCACCGCCGGAGTGAACGGGTCGGGGAAGATGCCCACCACAAAGATGATGAGGATAATGGCCAGCAGCCACCACGATGACCACAGCCAGGCATATTGGACCTGGGCGACTTCGATGGCGTCGTCGGGTACTTCCGGTTCCTGCGGCCGCCGGGGCTGTTGAGGCTGTTCTTCGCTGCTCATCCGCACCTCCGTTTCGGACAAAGGGTAACTTGTTTCGAGGGGTCAGGTAAAGTGCGCGACGGAAGGCGGTAACTCCCTCGATCTGCCCCGTACGTAGCCCCCTCAGTTCAAGAGACCGCCTTGATACCGACATTCGCCTTGGAGACGGCGGTACCCCGCGGCCTGAAAGCCATTCCTCCAGTACGATGCTGGAATACGTCCGTTTAGATCTTGGAAGTGGTAGCTATTCAGACTTCATGAGATTGCACGAATTGTTCTCTCGCTGTCATTCTGTGGAGCGCAGCGACGAAGAGTCTACAATCTCTCCCCCGGCGGGAGAGAGATTCAGAAAGGGGTCTTCGCGATTCAACTCACGAAGACTGAACAGTCCCCGGATGGGCCCCTTGCTTCCAAATGAGGAACCCGCTGTTTTATAATGAGTGACAGCTTACGCACGGAGCGAAGGACAGGTATGGCCAAGCAAACCGAAGAGTCTGGAGGAGTTACCAGAAGAGGATTTCTGAAGGGAGTTCTTGCAGGCTTGGGGAGCGGCGCGGTCGTATTGACCATCTTTGGCGGTAAGAAAATGCTCGAGCGCAGGCGCAGCGCTGCGGCGGATTTCCCGGAAGACTCGATCTTCGCTCCCGCCAAGAACCGTCGCGACCGCGTGTAATCCGCCCCACCAACCACTTGGTCAACCTTCTCTCTTAGACTCCCATTCAGCAATTGCTTGCTGAATCGCCACTTATCCAGCCCTTGGCGTCTCACCACACCTTGAAAGTTGTCAGAGTATAGGTCTTTTGGTATAAGTTAGCTTGACACAGGCAGGCCCCACGACTCAGGATTGCCGACGCGGCACGTGACGGCCGGTTGGCGAGGAGCGCGGAGCTAAGGCCCTCGATAATGGAACTGGGAAGGTTTGGGCAACAGGTACGATCTCTGCTCATCGGTCCGACAACGAACGCTGAGCGGAGCAATGGCCTATGGAATGAACGAGTCCGGGCCGCGGCGCAGCTTGCGCTCAGCAGCACAGGCGGAGCCCGGAAGAATCCCGGCCTCTTGGCGCGACAAGCCGTTTTCGGCGCGTTTCGCGCTCTGACGGAAATCGGAGTCGAGGCAAAGGGCATCGCGAGGGACGCCGTCGTGGGCGTGCTTCAAGGGGCCTCAGGTTCTTCGAGTCCCGCAACGCCGCTCATCCGCGAGACTGTGGAGGGGGCGATTCGCGGTTCCACCGAAATGGGCATGGACGTCCAGGCCGCGGGCGTCGACGCGGTGGAGGGCGCGATCGAGGGCGCCGTCTTCGTCGGAGTGGGGACCCAGGAAGCGGTCACGGAGGCGGCTGACAGCGCGTTCGAAGCCATTACCGAGATCGGCGGCGACATGGGCATGGCGGCAAAGGCGGCCATTGTCGGTGTCATCACAGGCGTATCCGCAACGGGCGGAGACGTTCCCCAATCGGCACGCGATACTTCCAAGCTCGTTATGGACAACGTGACGGGCGACCCCGCCAATATGGCATACGTGGCCCAGAGCTTGGTCGAGGGCGCACTGGAAGTGCAGAATGTTGATCACGCGTTCACCGTCAGGTATGTCGGAAGTTCGGCCGAGGGTGCGGTCGACGGGGCGTACGAGGTAAGTGACGAAGTCGGGGAAGAGGTGCGCTTGGCCGTCGCCGCGATGTTGGAGAACCCGCGAGTGCACGTTGGACCGGCTACCGCTCCACTGCTGCAAGACCTCGCTGAACGGGTGGCCGTGTATCACCCTCTGGGGCCAATGGCGTGGAGGGCACAGGCCCTCTGGCACGCTGGATGGAGCCTTTTCAGAATAGGCGGCATCGACTTGGCGGCGTCACTTGCATTCTTTACCCTGCTTTCTTTCTTCCCGCTTGTGGCCCTGGTCATTCTGGTCTTCTCCACCTTTGCCGATCCCGTAACGATCAAAGAAGAGCTCGGTCACGTCTTCCTCTACTTCTTCCCCGCGTCGGACCAATTCTTCAACAATTCCGTCGACTACCTGTTCAACTCCCGCTTCGCTGCCGGCGTGGTGGCAGTAGTGGGCATTGCGATCGGGGCGAACGGCCTCTTCATGGCTACGAATCGAGCCGTCAATCGAATCTTCGGCTCGGAGCCCCGCAAGATGGTCAGTACGACGTTGCTGCAAATCTTGCTGACGTTTGGCATTATGATGCTGTTTCTCACCTCGATAGGCCTGACGGTCGTATTCCAGCTGGCCCAAGGCATCAGTGACGCGCTGCCACTCATCGGATGGTCGGTCAATCGCGCTGTGATCATAGTTACCGAACTGATCTCGGGGGTATTGCCGATATTCCTGACAATGATCTCGTTCGGCATCGTCTACCGGGCCTTGCCGAACACAAAAGTCCAATGGCGGGACGCGACGTTCGGGGCAATAGTCGCTGTGATCCTCTTCGAACTGGGCAAGCACCTGTTCTTCTGGTTTGGGAACATCAGCGGTCAGCAGAACCTCATCTACCTGCCCTTCTCGTCCGTCATAATTCTGTTGATCTGGGCATTTCTGGGCGGCATGATATTCCTCTTCGGGGCGAGCATTGCCAACGAAGCGGCGAGCACCAGGCCCAAGGGAGTCTACGGAAACCGTGAGACAATCAAGTCTGAACTTGCTGAAAACGAGCGTTCTGAGACGTCCAGCGGTACCAGATTCCGTTGACACTGACGCGAACGTTCATGTAGAATTTTGCTTGAAATCGGTATGACTTCCAGGACTTCATCCTGTACGTAAGACCCACGCCCCGCGGCACAGACCGATGCGCGGGGTTTTTTCTGATTTCGCCTAATTCGCAAGCAGTATCTACACGGATGGGCGTTGTCTCGAAGGGGGAATGAGTTGCAGACGACAGACTTTAGAATACGAATCGCCGGCGAAGGCGGACAGGGGCTCCTGTCTGTGGCAGAGGGCTTCGCATCGGCGAATGTTCAGGCGGGATATCACGCGCAGACCTTTGCGACCTTCCCCTCTCAGATCACAGGCGGCCCGACGTGGTTCCAGGTGCGCATTTCCACCGAGCCGATCCTCAGCCGCGGCGACCAACTCGACGTCCTGGTCGCGTTCAACGAGCACGCGTATGAGGCGCACAAAGACGAGGTCCGCGAAGGCGGTGTCGTCGTGTACGACTCAAAGGCCTTCCAGTTGGAAGACAACGGCTCGAGCCTCGGTGTTCCCTTCGATCAACTGGGCCGGTCCACCGGCAACCCAAGGGCGGCCAATATGGTCGTCATGGGAATGCTCGCGGGCCTGATGAATATGCCCCAGTCGATCCTGGAGGAATTCGTCAAGCAACGCTGGGGCAACGTGCAGCGCTACGGCGAGAAGACGGTGCCTCAAAACATCCACGGCCTGACGCTGGGACGCGAAGAGGCGGTCAAGAGTGGGTTCAATCTGGGAGAGCTTGCTCCCCCAATCAAGCCGGACTACGACCAGATTTTCCTCAACGGAAACGAGGCCATATGCCTGGGGGCCGTGCACGCCGGACTCGACTTCTACGTGGGATACCCGATCTCTCCGGCCACGACGATCCTCGTGTGGATGGAGCGCTGGCTGAGCGGCGAAGACAAGACGGCTTATCAGGTCTCCTCCGAAATCGAGGCGATCAACGCAATTGTCGGCGCGGGGTACTCGGGCAAGAAGGCGATGACCGCAACGGCAGGGCCGGGCTTCTCGCTGATGAGCGAGGGGCTGGGGTTCGCCTGGATGGCGGAGATACCGCTCGTGGTCTGTGACGTGCAACGTGGCGGACCCGCCACCGGACTTCCGACGAAGACCGAACAGTCGGACTTCTTTGCGGCGATGCGTCCTGCCCACGGCGATGTCAGCCTTCCGGTAATCGCACCGGGTTCCATAGAGGAGTGCTTCTACGCGGCCGTTGAGGCCATCAACTGGGCCGAGCGGTACCAGGGGCCCGTAGTCTTGCTGAGCGAGCACTCGCTCTCTGAGCGCAAGCAAAACGTCCGCAAGCCCGATCTTGACGCGATCCCCGTGGAGAGCCGCGAGGTGTATCACGGAGCAAACGGTACCAACGGCTACCATAGATATGAGCCGAGAGAACTGTCGCCCATGCCGCTGCCAGGCGGTCCAGGCAGCTACGTGGCCAACGCGAGCGAGCATGACGGAATGGGCGATACAACCCACCTCCCGGAACGCCACGTACAGATGACGGAGCGCCGGTTCAGCAAGCTGAAGTTGCTGGAGACCGGCACCTATGAGGCAGACAACACGAGTGCCTCCATCGGGCTGATGACTTGGGGCGGCTCGAAAGGGCCCACGCGCGAGGTCTGGCAGCGCATGTCCGAGTTGGGAACGGCGGACAATCTCGCGTGGTACTACACCATGTACCTGAACCCGCTTCCTCCGGCTCTGCTGGAGGAGCTGCGGAGCAAGGATCTTGTCATCGTTCCTGAATTGAACTACCAGGGCCAGTTCTCGTCGTACCTGCGGTCCCTCGGCGTAAAGGCTGAGTCGATAACGCAGTACACGGGGCTCCCATTTGCAATCAGGGATCTGACGCAGCGAATCGAGGAACGAATTGGCGTTCGCCAAAAGGAGGAGGTTGCAGTATGAGCGACAAGAATCCCGAATATGACTTCAAGTGGTGCCCAGGGTGCGGTGACTTCGGTGTCCGCCGTGCGCTGGAGCAGGCGGTCGCTCGACGGCTCGTTGAAACCGAAGAGCCGATCGAGCAAACGGTGGTAGTCGCCGGAATCGGGTGTTCGGGCAACCTCGTTCACCTGCTTGAGGGCGATCAGCCCTTCGGCATTCACGGTCTGCATGGCCGAACCCTGCCCATTGCATTCGGCGTGAAGTCCGGCAGACCTGACCTGAACGTCGTGGTGGTCGCCGGAGACGGCGACTTCCTGAGCATTGGCATGGAGCACATCGCGCCCCAGGCCCAGCGGAATCTCAACGTATGCGCGGTCGTCATGGACAACGGCGTATACGGCCTGACCAAGGGCCAGAGCTCGCCCACGAGCGAAATCGGCATGATCACGAGCTCGACGCCGTTCGGCAAGGCGGAAGAGGGACTCAATCCCCTTCGGCTGTACCTGACGATCGGCGTGTCGCACATTGCCTCGGCCCTTTCGAGCAAGATCAAGGACATGGCGAACATGATCTACGACGCCATGGAGTATCCCGGCTTCTCGGTCGTACACGTCCAGTCGCCTTGCACCGAGTACAACGACACCTACAAGGTGCTCAAGGGTGAGCCCCGCAAGGGAATCCCCGGCAGGGCGTGGGACATCCCCGACGATCACGACCCGGCGAGCATCGACGCGGCAGCGAGCCTCCTCGAGCGTGACGGCATACCCCTGGGCCTCCTCTACCAGGCCGAGCACCAGCCCACGCTGGAGCAGCGCCTCGTTGGCCTCAAGACCAAGGCCAGGGTGTTGACCACCGAGCAGATGGTAGCCTCCTACGGCGTGTAGGGCTGTCCTGACGGAAGCAAGCTACTATGCCCCGGTCGGGATAGTCCACCGGGGCATTCTCGTTTCCGCCAGATCCACGGACGGCCTCTACCTAGCCCATTTTGCCTGCCGGTGGTATATTTTGTGATTACGATCCGCCAGGTACCGGAGAAGCAGATGGACATCGCGATCACGAAATCACCGACTGCGGGAACACGCCCACGACCGGCCGACGCCGATCTCGGCTTCGGCCAGATCCTCACGGACCACATGTTCCTGATGGACTACTCGACCGAGCGAGGCTGGCACAGCCCCCGCATCGAGCCCTACCACAACCTGACCCTCGATCCCGTAGCGATCGTCCTGCACTACAACCAGCAGGTGTTCGAAGGCCTGAAGGCCTACCACCTGCCGGACGGCGGCATCGGCCTCTTCCGACCCGACAAGAACCTCGAGCGGATGAATCGCTCGACAGAGCGGATGGTGATGCCTTCCTTCGACGCTGAGACCTTCCTGGCAGCAGTGAAGGAACTCGTCCTGCTGGACCGGTACTGGTTGCCGACGTCCGAGGGCACAGCCATCTACATCAGGCCGACGATGATCGCAACCGAGGCCGCCCTGGGCGTTCAGCCGTCGGAGACCTACCTGTTCTTCATCGTGCTCAGCCCCGTCGGCCCGTATTACAAAGAGGGGTTCAACCCCACTCGCATCTTCGTCTCCGATGAGTACATCCGGGCGGCGCGTGGGGGCGTGGGGAACGCCAAGACATCCGGCAACTACGGCCCGACCCTGTACGTGTCCGAGGAGGCCAAGGAGCGGGGCTACACGCAGGTCCTGTGGCTCGACGCCGTGGAGCGCAAGTACGTCGAGGAGGTCGGCACGAGCAACATCTTCTTCGTCATCGACGACGAACTGGTGACGCCAAGCCTGTCCGGCTCGATCCTCTCCGGAGTCACGCGCGACTCCGTCATGCAGGTCGCGCGCAACTGGGACATCGAAGTCACCGAGCGCCGCATCTCGATGGAAGAGGTCGCGGAAGGCTGCCGGAGCGGCAAGATCACCGAAGCGTTCGCTACCGGCACCGCTGCCGTGGTGTCGCCCATCGGCGAGATCGGCTACATGGGCGATGACATCCCCGTCGGCGAGGGCGAGACCGGCCCCCTGGCCCGACGCCTCTACGACGAGATCGTCGGCATCCAGTACGGCTATAAGGACGATCCGTTCGGCTGGAGGGTCCGCATAGCCTAGGGGCGAACCAGCGAGTCTAGGAGGCTCGTCCGCTCGTGCCCTTCGACAACCCCAGTGCTTGCCCCGTACCCGCTACGGGGACGAAGGGAACCCGTTCGTGCTGAGCCTGTCGAAGCACGAGCAGCATGTTGGCCCACCCTTCGCCTACTCCCTCGGCGTCCTCACGTAGTCCTCGAGATGCCTCCGCACGATCATGCGCGCGCGGTGCAGGCGTGACTTGAGCGCCGACACGGTGATTTCCAACACCTCCGCCGCTTCCGCGTTGGAAAGGCCCTGAACGTCCCGCAGGACGAGGGCAGCGCGAAGGTCGGGCTCCAGAAGGTCAATCCCTTCACGCAGCTTGTCCCCCAGCTCCGAGTCGAGCGCGTCCTTGTGCGGGTTCTTCGTGAAGTCGATGACCTCGATCTCGTCGACGCCGGTCTGGGTGAGGGTGCGGTCCTTCTTGGTCTTCCGCAGGCGCATCAAAGCCGCGTTCATCGTTATGCGATACAGCCACGTAGTCACATGGGACTGTCCCCGGAAGCGGTCGAAAGCCCGGTATGCCGACAGGAATGCGTCCTGCGCCACGTCCTCCGCCTCCTGCGTACTTCCCATGACGCGATAGGCTACGTTGTAGACGAAGTCGGAGTGCTGCTCGACGATTGCGTCGAAGTCTTCGGCAATGGTTGCGGGCGTACTCTGTTCCTGGGCGGGTGGAGTCAATGTTGATTCACGATTAACGGACAGCCGGTCTGTGCCTCACGCAACGTATCGAACCGAAACATGTTCCCTTGCATCCAATTGTATGGGAACCTACCTCCAAAGCGAAAGCGGGGCCTCTCTCGCACCCCGGGGTAGCCCAGAGGACATTCATGTCGTTTACGGGGCTGATAGGACGGCTTACTGCGCATCTCAAGCGGACGCCGGAGTGCGGGGATGTCCGCATGAAGGCGTCGGACTATGTCGACGGCGATCTTAAGAAGGCGCACGTCGAGCGGATCCGCGCTCACCTTGGAGGGTGCGAGGCCTGTCGGGCGTTCGTAGATACCCTCGTCGAGACTATTCGACTGCTGGGATCAATGAAACGCGAGGTACCCGCCCCTGCAAACCTGAAGGATGCCATTCGCGGCAGAATTGCTGAGGAGCGGCGACTGCACGCCTGATCGGAGTCGCTATCCGGCGGCGACGTACTTCGATGGACACTTGACGATGACGCTCTGGCTGTAGAACACGCCGTCGTCGCCATACGTGCCTTCGAGAATGATCTCGGAGTGTTGGTTGAAGAAGAGGTCGGGGACGACTCCTTCATGCACCGCCGACAGGGTCTCCGGGCCTTCAGCGTCCACCAGCGTGAACCGGGCAATGGTGGACGATTCCTCGCGGACGAAAGAGTCCTGTACGAGCTTGCCATTCACCCTCACGAGCCGTCCGTCTTCGGTCGGGCCGATCTCCTTGATCTCACTGACGGTGTAGAAGTAGACGCTCGCGCTCTGGAACGCCGTAAAGGCGAGAAACGCGAGAGCGCCAACAATGACGGCCAGGCCGACGGTCACCTTGATGCGGTGTGCCGTTCGGCTCGGCTCCGGCGCGGTAAATGACACGTCCTGTGAAGGATCTTGGTGTCCAACTGTCTCGTGCGTCGCCATCTTGTACCGGTCCCCTACCTTCCTACGAACTCGTCTCGTCGTCCCCGTCTTGGCGCTCCCGAAGCGCCTGTCTCAATGCCTCGATGTCGCGCCGCATGTCGCGCTGCCGTCGGGACATATAGAAAGCATACCCGAAGAATCCGGCCCACGTAAGTATGTAGACAGCAAACAGGAACGGAAGGTTCGCCTCGGGATCGGAGCCGGACGTCTGGGCAAGGTATCCCGACGAAGCCACATGATCGACGATACCGCTGCCGGCGTAGACTGGACCGGCGAGGACAGCCGCGAAGACCAGTCCCAGAATGGCAACCGGGGCGGCCTTGGCTAGTGAGAGAGCTCTACGCAGCCTGCTGATATATCTCGTCGACATCGGTCTCCGCTTTCTTGAGGCTGTAACGTTCGATTATCAGGTAGACGAAGAGAATTATAAAGGCTACGAGCGAGACGAGCACGGCCACGAGCATCCTCGGATCGAGGGCGTCGCTATCGGCGGCGGGGCCGATAACGAGGTTGGGATGTGTCGAGCGCCACAGCTCGGCGGCGTAGTAGATGATTGGAGCGTCTATCGCTCCAATCAGGGCCAGTACCGCCCCGTATCGAGCACCCTGTGAACCCTTCGGCCCATACGCCCGGAGCATCAGGTAACTGGCATAGATGAACCACAGCACCAGCGTGAGCGTTAGCTTCGGGTCCCACGTCCACCAGACGCCCCATACGGGCTTGGCCCAGATGGCGCCGGTGACGATGGCTATGGTGCAGAAGACGAGCCCCACCTCAGCCGAGGCGTAGGCGAGAGCGTCGGACTTCTGGCCCTTCCCCAAAAGATGGACCGCGCTGGCGACTGCGACCACGACAACTGACAACAGAGCAAGAATGGCGATGGGAACGTGGAAGTAGAAGATGCGTTGGGAGACGCCGAGGTTGGCATCGGTCGGCACATAGAGGAATGTCAGGTACAGCGTGGACGCCATCAGGATGGCGCCGGCAACGAGAAGAACGTCTCGAACGAGGTCTCCCCTGCTGCGCGGAGTCACAGGGTGCCCGACTGGCGTCAGCGTCTCCTGAGGCATGGTGAGAATATATCACAGCGACAATTGCCGAAAAAGAATTGAGGATGAAAAAGAGGGATGTGCAACCGATCATCTGTGAATCACGAGAACCGTCATTGGCATGAAAGTGAACGACAAGACCCCTTATCGCCATTCCCGCGAAGGAACGTCACCCCGTACCCCAATACGGGGCCGAAACCCAGAGGGGAAGGGTAAGCGTTCCAAGTAGAGGGGAACCGGCCGTCTCCGATCGTATTCTGGATTCCTGCCTTCACTGAAATGACGGCTGCAGACGGGGATACGCGCGCCAACTCTGATAGAATTGCCGCATGGAGCGACAGACGTTCGAGCGGCTGGTGCACTTAGCGCTGAGTTCAATACCGAAAGACTTCCGGCGGCGACTCGACAATGTCGACATCATCGTCGAGGACTGGCCTTCACCCGATCAGCTTGCGGGACATCTCGTACACGAGGAGGAGCTCTTACTCGGCCTGTACGAGGGTGTACCCCTCACCGAACGGGCCGACTACCTCGCAATCCTCCCCGACCGGATTACCATCTTCCAAGGGTCGATCGAGTCCATCTGCACCTCGAACGATGAGATCGTCAAGGAGGTTCGCACGACGATCGTCCATGAAGTCGCTCACCACTTCGGGATCGACGACGAGCGGTTGCATGAGTTGGGAGTCTAGGGGCGCAGTTGCTAGGCGCCGGGCGACGGCGTCTCGGCTGCCATGTGCCTCATGACCGCTACCACAGGGACGGCCGCCAGCACGACTACGGCGGCAACGAGGAACGGGATTCCGATGAGGTCGTCGCTGAAGCTTGCGAGTCTTCCGCTGCCTGATGCTCCCACGACTACCCCAAGCGAGTAGACGGCGTAGAAGACGCCGAAAGCCATTCCCCGCCTGTCAGCGCCGGTAGCGCTCGCCACCAAGGCTGTGGCGGCTGGAAACACCAGGCCGTAGCCCAGTCCGAATACCGCCATGCCCACCACCACTCCACCATATCCCTCAAGGATACCCAGAAGGGCCAGTCCTGCCGCAATTCCAAGGAGACCAAGCATCAGGGGGCCGAACCGCCCGAACCGGTCGCTGGCGCGGCTAATCGGACTTGCCATCACGAGCATTGCCACGAGCGCGTACACGCCGAAGCTATAGCCTGAACGGGCCGCTGATTGCCCCTGCTCTTCCAGCATCAACGGCAGGTAAGTGACAAGTGCCCCTATGCCGACCGTGATGGCAAACGCAGCGGCGTAGGCCGGCCAGAGGGCGGGCTGCCTCTGCGCGATTTCGCTTGGGGCGTCCGAATCGTGCGTCTCGACTTCCCGGGAATTGTCACGGGCGATGATCAGGAACGCCACCAGCGTGATGAAAATGAACACCGCATCGACGTAGAAGACCACGTCTGCCCCCCAGTTGTCCCGGAGAATGCCGGCAACGGGAGGCCCAACCAGGGCTGCTACGGCAATCAGCGCTCCGGTCAGGCCCATCGCTCGACCCCACCGATCGGACGCCGTCCTGTCGCCGATGATCGAGAACGCGCCCGGAGCGAGCACCGCCGCCCCGATGCCGTGCACTGCTCTGGCGGCCATCATCTGCTCAGGCGTCTGGACGAGCGAGTAGCTGAAAACGGCAATGACGGTGATCGCCATGCCAAGGACCATGGGAGTCCTTCGACCCCATCTATCGAGAATGTACCCCGCGCCGAGGTTCCCGAATAGGTTGGTGAAAGAGTACGCGGCAACGATGATCCCGACTAGAGCGGCAGACGCTCCAAGGCCCTCGGCGTGAGGGGCGATCGTGGGAAATTGGACGAACAGATCGAAGAACGCCGCGAACACCACGAGCCTCGCGGCCCATATGGTGTATCGCGCAATGCCTGCCGAGTGGAGTGTGCTTGAAGCCATTCGTCGCCGGTTCGCTCAGTGAAATCCAGTGTATAGGATGCCGTCGCCTCGGACTAGGAATAGGGACTCGGAAAGTTTCGAGTATTGCGTACCGGCGGGCCTAGCGGAGGACGCGTCCATCCCCTTCACGTCGTGTCACTCGCTGGCGGTCGAGCTGTTCGAGGAGCGCGAGGGCGTACTTGCGGCTCGTACCGAACAAATCGCGTACATCGCCAACGGTTATGGGGCCTGCCGACCTGATGTGCTCCACGACTGCCTCCGCCATCTTCTCGTAAGCCGAAGCGATGAACACCACCGAGTCCCCCGCGCGCACGACACGCCCTTCATCTACCAATAGCGTGAGAATCTCCGCGTCGGGCACCGGCTCACTTGGAGGAGAGTAAGGCTGCGTCTCGAGCATTGCGAGGTAGTCCTGCACCGCCAACTCCTGGCTTGGTGTCAACTTTCGCCTGTGACTGGCAAGATAGACCACCGGCCCGTCCTCGACAGCCGCCCCTCCCTCTTGCAGCACACGGAGCACATCGGGAAAGTCAGCCGGAGCGGACCTCGTGCGACTGCGCAGCTCCTCCTTGGGTGCCCCCTTTCTCAGCGGATAGGACTCGTGGTAGGCGGAAAGGAACTCCAGCGCCCTCTTCTCCAGCGCCAGCCAGCCGCCCTTGGTGAAGACGGATTTTCCCGAACGGAGCAGCACGATGTCCCCGTTTCTCGCCATCTCCTCAAGCTCCGAAGTCACGGTCTCGGTCTCCATATTGGCACGGCTGGGGAGCTCATCAACGTCCGACGGCTCGGACCGCTCGATGGTGTTGAGGAGTATGTCCTTCGTCGTTCCCTCCTCCATCGTGGCAAGCCGCTCGAGGGTCGGTTGGTGATTCCGACGATGCCGCTGTGCGTGCGTGTCCACGACACTTCCGCCGCCGAGGGTGGCTCGGTTGGACCTGACCACGAAGAAATCGTCCTTCACTATTGCAATGGGCGTCTCGAACTTGAGCTGAGCCCAGACCGATTCGCCCGGTTCCGCGCGCTGGCGTTCGAGCAGCCGCAGCCGTGCGATGGCCTCGCTGCTTCCCGTATGGACGGTGAGGAGCATGTTGTGACGGAGAGGGCGGGGAACGTCCTCGATGACCCGCAGGTGGACGTCCACGGCGTCCGTTGGGTTCAGCCAGCCCGGGACCGTCAGCACGTCTCCACGTTGGAGGTCGTCCTGGGACAGGCCCACGATGTTGGCTGCTACCCGCGTGCCCGGCGGTGCCGTCTCCAGCTTCCTCTTGTGGCTCTGCAGGCCTCGAATCCTCGATTCGAGCCCTCTCGGCAGCACCTCGACCACCTGGCCGACACTCAAAGTACCATCGACCAACGTGCCCGTGACCACGGTGCCGAAGCCGGACATTGTGAACGCTCGATCGAGAGCCAGTCGAGGCCGTCCGAGGTCCTTGCGTGCCCGCGTCTCTTTGAGCATGGACTCGACTGTCGCCGTCAGCTCTGGCAGACCCTCTCCCGTGGTGGCAGAGACGGGAATTATCTGGGCCTCTTCGAGCGTCGTCCCCTCAAGAACGTCCTGGACTTCCGCCGTCACGAGTTCCAGCCACTCGTCGTCCACCAGGTCGCGCTTGGTGATGGCCACCAGCCCGCGCCCGACGTTCAGCAGGTCGAGAATGGCCAAGTGCTCGCGTGTCTGCGGCATCACCGACTCGTCGGCCGCCACCACGAGCAGCGCCAGGTCGATGCCGCCCACACCCGCAAGCATGTTGTTGACGAACCGCTCGTGCCCCGGAACGTCGACAATGCTGACCTCGCTCCCGTCCGAAAGGGGCATCCATGCGAAGCCAAGGTCGATGGTCAGCCCTCGGTCCTTCTCCTCCTGGAGACGGTCGGGGTCGATACCCGTGAGGGCGTGTACAAGCGTCGACTTGCCGTGGTCGACGTGTCCAGCCGTACCGATTACGTGCAACGTTCACGCTCCCCGTCAGGATGAGTCCAGCATAGCAAAACTGGATGTCGGGCGGTACGCGGCACGTCAGTCGAAGAAGCGGACGAATACCTCGTTGCTAAGAAATCTGCCCTTGTCCGTCAGGCGTATGCTCCCATCGAACACCTCTACGAGTCCGGTGGGGAGAAGCTCCTCGAATTCCTCGCGATAGACTGCCAACGGGGACGCGCCAAAGCGGGCCTCGAATCCAGTCACCGAAACTCCCGTATCCAACCGCAGTCCGAGCATCATCGTCTCGGCCATTTCGAGGGAACGGTCTATATATTCGATTGTGTCTACTACGGAAATCGACCTGATGGCGGCGCGGATGGCTTTCGTATCGCCGTCCATGGCTATGGACGAGGGAGTTTGTTCCCTGAGCCTCCTGACGTATTCACGCGGCGGCTTGAGGTTGGAGAATCGGTGATGTGCGATGGATGAATGCGCCCCCGGCCCCACGCCCAAGTACGGCTCGTTGCGCCAGTAAATGATGTTGTGCAGGCCCAGCTTGCCGTCTGCCGCCCAGTTCGATATCTCATAGTGGCGGTACCCCATGTCGCCAAGCTGCTCCTCAGCCATTGCGTACATGTCTGCGGCGAGGTCGGGATCGGGCATGGGCAACGACCCCTGCGTGACGGAGTGCTCCATTGGTGTGCCGCCCTCAAGCGTCAATGCGTAGAGGGACACGTGCGGCGGCTGGAGATCTGCCGTTCGCGACAGCGTCCGCTCCCAGTGCCCGATGGTCTGGTGTGGTAGGCCATACATCAGGTCGATGCTGACGTTATCGAACCCGGCATCACTAGCCAAGCGGTACGCCTCGACGGCGTCCGCGGCAGTGTGGCGCCGGCCCAGGAGCGTGAGCAGACCGTCGTCGAAGCTCTGTACGCCAATGCTGAGCCGGTTTATACCCGCGTTCAAGAAGTCAGCAAGCTTATCTGGGGCGAAGTCTCCGGGGTTAGCTTCCAACGTGGCCTCCGCGTCGTCCTGGAGGTCGAATGAACCTGAGACCGTCGCCATCAGCGCCGAAATGTCGCCTCTCGGCAGATACGAGGGTGTGCCGCCCCCGAAGAATACAGTGCGAACGGGGGGATGTCCGAGGACCCCCGCCCAAAGCTCGATCTCCGTCCTCAGGGCCGACACATAGTCCGGTATCAGCGACTCGATCTTGGCGTACGTGTTGAAATCGCAGTACGGGCACTTCGTCTCGCAGAATGGGATGTGGACATAGAGTGCTATCGGCTGCATAACGTCTCGGCCATTCATCGAACCCAGTCTAGAATAATCTAGGCGGATGGAACTGCCCGTCGCTCGTAGTGTTGTGTTTCGGATTCCTTCCGTGCTGGCGACGGTGAGAACGCAGCTTGGCGGCCTCGACGCGTTCAGCAGACTTACGAGAAATAGCCCTCGTTTGGACTACGAGCTTATCCCCGCGACCGAGCTTTCCCGTCTTCTTGTGCTCTCCCGCCCGCCGCGAAGGATTGTTCGTGGTGCCGTAGTAATTCGGGCGGCCCTTGCTGTCCTCAATCGCATACTGGATCTTCTTTCCCGACTTTATCTGCCCTTTGGGCCGCGCGCCGCTACGACTGTTTGAATTTCGCCTCGCACTGCTCCTGCCTCCGGAGCTCCGCCGAGCGCCGCCTCTGTAGCCTCCTCTACTATAGCCCCTTGCCATCTCTAAACTCCTTTTAGTGATTGCTCAGTCGCACTCCCCACTTCAGGTGCAGGTCATTATAGGATCAACGTCAACGCAACAAAACCCGATGGTGAAAGAGGTGCCGCTCAGGTAATCCATCACAGATTGAACAGAACATGTACAACCTCACCGTCCTGTACGACGTAGTCCTTCCCCTCCTGTCGGAGGATGCCCTGCTTTCGCGCTTCGGCGAATCCGCCGCAGTCGGCCAGATCATCGAACGGCACGACTTCGGCGCGGATGAAGCCCTGCTCGAAGTCGGTATGTATCTTGCCTGCCGCCTTCGACGCTGTCGTGCCCTCCAGGATCTCCCACGCTCGTACCTCGTCGTCTCCGATGGTCAGGAAGGTGACCAGCCCAACGACGTCGTACGAGAGTCGTATGATCCTGTTCATCCCCGACTCTCCCGCGCCAACCGCCTCCCGGAACTCGGCTTCGTCCGCCGCGTCCATTTGCGCGAGGTCCATTTCCAGCTTGCCGCATATTGCGGCGGCTCGGACATACGGTCCTTCAACTGTCTCGACAAGCCGTTCTTCTAGTTCGACAGCCCCATCAAGATCGCCCTCGTCGATGTTCAGCAGGACGATGAGAGGCTTCGACGTAAGGAACTGAAAGCCACGAAGTCGGTCCGACTGCTCAAGCGTGAACTCCTGGTCGCGAATGGGCGTCTCGGCTTCGAGATGCCCCTTGATGCTTTCAAGCAGGTCACGCTCCTTCTGTATGGCGTCTCGCTCGGAGGCCTTGGCGCCCTTTGAGCTGTCGTCCAGTCGCTCAAGACGGCGGTCCAGGATTTCGAGGTCCGAGAAGAGGAGCTCCAGCATCATGTTTTCAACGTCGCGAAAAGGATCGACCGAGCCGTCGACGTGGAGCACCGCCTCGTCCTTGAAGGCCCGCGCGACAATGAGCAGGGCGTCGACCCGCTGCAGGTCGTTCAGATACTGGCCCGATATCCCACGTATCCTGCCGGAAGGGCTTGCGGGGGGAGGAATGTCGACGTAGCTCACCGTCGCAGGCACCCGCTTGCGGGGTTCGTACAAGTCAGCGAGACGGTCCAGACGTGCGTCGGGCACCGCTGCGACACCCACATTCGGTGCTCCGCCATACGACGCCACATCCGCTCGACCGCCTGTCAGGGCGTTGAACATGGTGGTCTTACCACTCCCGGGCAGACCTATGATGCCGATTTCCATGGGTGTGTTTCTCTGTGGAGATTGGCAGGAGGTGCCGGTGACTCGGAAGAACTTCCTCTAGGAATTACCCTTCTGAGCTTCCTCGTCCTCGACGTGGCGATATTGGCCTTCGATGATTCTCTCCCGGGTTTGGTCGGTGCCGGCGTCATTGGGAGAATCGGCGGGACGTCCGGTGAGGTATTCATTCAGCACGCCGCGGGGGGTCATGAGAAGGAAGGAGGCCAGCGCAACGAGAATAACGATGAGATCGTCGGTATGCCCCAGGATCGGGATGAGGTCGGGAAGAAGGTCGATTGGGAGGATGAGGTAGAGGAGGGCTGCCGGTATGATGAGCTTGAGGCGGAGGGGGACTCGCCGGTCGAGCATCAGCCTGAACACCAGACCGGGTATCCTCGTGAGCATCAGCAGGCGTAGAATCGGCATGGCCATCGGTCCTCGCTCCTTACCGTTACGATACCATATCACCGGCAAGAGGGGCCCCGTGCCGAGCGCCGTACGGGACCACCTGACGCCCAATTTGACCACCAAGAACGCTTGGCCTACGATGAGCACGTCGGTGACGCGGACATCGGAAAAGCGACCCGACCCATAAGTCCACATGAGGCAATCTAAGAATGACTGCAAAAATAATTTGCCATGGAGGAATTTTTCTCAAACCGTCTCATCTGCCGTCGTCCGCGGGATGTGTACACGCGAAACAGCCTCAATACGGCCCGACGGCACTGGCGAAAGAGAATAAGAGCGAATACGAGATAGACATATTGAGAACAAGGGAAAACAGAGGGGAAATAATGGCGTCTCAGACCATCTCACTTTCTCAAACCCTCTCATCTTCTCAAAATTTCTCTCCGTCTCAGACCTTCTCACTTTCTCAGACCTTCTCACTTTCTCAGACCTTTTCACTTTCTCAGACCCTCTCATCTTCTCAGAGCGTCTCACGCCTGAGGAATGATTCGCGCCGACACTCTCCGTCATTCCCGCGAAGGAACGTCACCCCGTACCCCGATACGGGGCGGGAATCCACACGATCCCGTCGGCCAAAACTAGGCAGCATAAGAGCTCTTTGGCCATCAACGAGGCTTGAATGATCTATTCCCTTTCCGGCGAGGACGACTTTACGATCCGCGAGACGCTCGTCGGTTTGAAGGAGACCGTCGGCACGCCGGACTTGCGCGACGTGAATATCGTCGTGCTCGACGCAAACGTGTCCCTGGATGAGTTCACCGCAAACGCCTCGACGGTACCGTTCCTCGCGGACAAGCGGCTTGTGATCGTCGAAGGGCTATTGGGCAGGTTCGAGCGAGGGTCGGGTCGACGTTCCGGCTCCGGCGCCAACGGCAGGAAGGAGCTCTCGGAGTGGGAGCGCCTGCCCGTCGTCCTGGCGAATGTGCCCGAGACCACGGACGTCGTCTTTGTCGACGGGCGCCTGAACGCCTCGAACCCGCTGCTCAAGCTGATTCAGGAACGGGTCACGACAAAGGCCTTCAGTCCTCCCGGTCCGAGGGAACTTCGGATGTGGATAGCTGAGCGAGCGCGCGGCGAGGGGGCGGAGATCGACGGTCAGGCCGTACAGGTGCTGGCAGAGACCATCGGGAGCGACCTACCGGTGTTGGCGTCGGAACTCCGCAAACTTGCCCTTATCGCCGCTGGAAGGGCGATTACAGCGGAGGATGTCGACAGGATGGTGTCCTACGCCCAAGAGTCGAATATTTTTGCCTCTGTGGACGCAATTGTAGAGGGCAGGGTCTCCGAAGCGTTGGGACTCGTCCACGGCCTGCTGGAAGGGGGAAGTCCCACGGGATACATCATAACGATGATCGCTCGCCAGGTGCGTCTCCTCATTCTGGCCAAGGAAATCGGTGCTCGCAGGCTCTCAACGGGCGAGGCGTCCCAGAGGCTCAGGCTGTCTGGGTACCCCTTGCGGAAGACGCTCTTCCAGGCCGACCGGTTCAGCATGGAGCGCCTCGTGGAGATTCACAGGATGCTCTTGGAGGCAGACTTGGAAATGAAGTCCACCGGGGCCGACGATGAGCTGATTCTCGATACGCTCATCGCAGATATCGCGTCGCAGCCGAGCGGAGGCCGCCCGGTCGATACCCGGGCGTGAGTCTGACGGATTGATTCAAGCGGATATGAACACCTTTCGACAAGCAGGATGAACGGAAGACCCGGGTGAGAGGACTGCAATATTCGTTCGTGATGAGAACCGGTTGAAGCACATGGGCAAGGTGAACAGAGAATCTTGGAGGTAATCGGAAGCCGGTCAACTTGAACAGAGCAAAATGAACAGATGCCGATTAGTCCCCTCTCCCGTCGTGCGAGAGGGCTTGTCCCCTTTCCAGTAGGGGCGATTCGCAATTCGCCCATCTCCACTCATACCAATAGCCCCCACACGCAACTGTTCAGAGTTGGTGAAATTGCACGAATTGTTCTCTCGCTTTCATTCTGAGGAGCGCAGCGATGAAGAATATACAATCTCTCCCTCGCGGGCGAGAGATACAAAGTCACCAAGACCGAACAATTACCCCCACACCGTCGATTTGACTAACGAGAACACATGTACGACACTGCAAGTGGGAGAAATACCGTCAACCGATACGACAACCCCGAAAGTTACAAAATGTTGCAGAATGTTACAAAATTCAGGGAAATGCGCGAGTCGGCGCCCGCTTCGGGACTATCCACCAAACCCAAGAGTTCGACCCAGCAATTTTACAATAACAACGAAAATGTCCCAAAATGTCCCAGAATGCCACACTTTTCAAAGTGATTCCTGTTCAGAGGGTGTCTAAAAGGGATCCCGTTCAACCTGATCTGCGCGCCCCGCGCCGGAGCCGTACTGAGGCGACAGTAACTACCGTGCACGTGCCTACAATCTCTCCCCCACCAGGCTGACAGGGGTAGGCAAGACGGACCTGTGGCTATAGCGCTGCCCCCTTGCCTGTCATTCCGAGTGGAGCGAGGATTCTAAAATCCATAACCCCAGGATCGGACAGCCAGTGCCGCGCTTATTTTGTGACCAAGAGCGAAAACGTCGTAAGAACGCCCTATGGTGGCTTTACCATGTGACAGTCACTTTAGATTCTTCGACTTCGCTGCGCTCCACTCAGAATGACAGCGCCGCGGTTGCTTTCTGGTGAGTGTAGACCCCCTCTCCTGTTCGCGGGAGAGAGCCTACCCCGTACTCCCTACGGGCGCCGGGGTGACTTGAAACACTAAGACTATGTTGACTTTATACTAATATTCAGTCAGCTTGAATGTGATGAGCTGGCAGATGCCGCTTTATCCCCTCTCCCGTCGTGGGAGAGGGCTAGAGCCTGCCCCGTATTCGATACGGGGGTGAGGGTGAATCGTAATATCATGTGGACCCGGTACTAGAAGGCAAACCAAGTGAGCGAAGTCGAATTGATGGGGAAAAAGCACCGGTTGGGAATCATTGGGCTGGGGCCGGTCGCCATTCGCAGGCGGCCGTCTGAGGACCTGCCCGCCGTCATCCAGGAGCAGATGCGGAAGACGGAAATGCCCACATACGTTCCATTCGGGGAACGTGTGATGGTCTCCCATGTCTGGTCAGTCGGCCACGTGCCGGAAATCGAGATCGTCGCCGGTTGCGACTTGTACCCCGCTCGGGTCGAGCGCTTCCAGGAAAATTGGGGAGACAAGTGGCCCAACGCGCGGACGTACGGCGACTACCGCGAGATGCTCGCCAATGAAGACCTCGACATCGTGACGGTGACGACCCCGGAACACCTCCACGCCGAGCCGACGGTTGCGGCGGCGGAGTCGGGCGTCCGCGCCATCTTCTGCGAGAAGCCTCTCGCAACGAGCGTCGAGGATGCCGACCGCATGATCGCGGCCTGCGAGGCGAACGGGGTGGTCCTATCAGTCGACTACACCCGGCGGTGGAGTCCATTGTTCCACAAGGTCCGTGACGCCATCCGGGCGGGCTCTATCGGCGAGATAAGCACGATCTCCGCCTCCTTTGGAGGTGTGCAGGCGTGGATGTTCCGGAGCGGTTCACACCTCCTGGACGCGATGGTCTTCTTCACCGAGGCGGACCCGATCAAGGTGTCGGCGCACCTTGAAGACGGCTACGAAGACTGGGACGTATACCGAGGCCAGGGAGGAGGGAACGCCACGGAGCGCGATCCCGGAGCCACCGGCTACGTCTTGTTTGACAACGGCGTTCGTGCCTTCTACTCCTGCCTGAAGAATACGCTGGACTCGTTTCGGGACGTGGTGATCACCGGCAACAAGGGAATGTTAGAGTTCAAATTCGACGGGGAGTCCGCTCAACTTCAGTCCTCAGATCCCGCCTTCGCATATAACACGATGCAGACCACCCTGACGCCGGACGTGTACCGCTCGCGGGGTATCGAGGCCGCCTATCGGGAGATCGTCGACAACCTTGCCAACGGTACGGAGAGTAGCTCCCCGGCGCGGGATGCGCGGAAGTCCGTGAGGATCATGGCGGGGTTCCTTCGTTCGCACCAAGAGGGCGGCCGGCTGGTGGACGTCTAAGATGGTTCCCGGCGGACCAATCGAACCCGTTCGTGATGAGCTTGTCGTACGGTGTCGAGGGCGCAGGGCCTATCACCGTGAATCTGACGGGCGATAGACCGTCGTGTTGGGATAGAAGTCCGACCAAGCGAACCAGAAGAGCTGGAAGCTGGGTATCATGGTCAGGCGCTCGCCCTCGAGGGGGCCGGCTGTAGCCCGGCCGTCCAACTTGCTCCAGACGGTACCTGTCTCCTCATCTACCATTTCCAGGGGCTCCGAGCCCTGGCCCAGTGTGAGGACGCTTCCCTCGACCGTACGATCGAACACGGTAGCGAGATTGCTCCGCTCGTCATAGGCTGCGACGATGCTCGTATCACCGAGACTATCGTTAATGACCTTGCTGCGGAAAAGATCAGCTACAGTGTATGCCCGTGCAAGGTCGCCCAAGGACACTCCCAGCACGGTCTCCTTGCTGGTGAAGCGACGGTCCGGGTTGGACTCTCCATACGCGCCGACTGCGTCGGGATCGAGGTAATAGTCCTCGTAGGAGTCGAATGTAAGGCGTGTACTGCCTGTGTCAAGGAACAGGGTGTCGGGGTGTTCGGTCTTCCACACACCCCAAGAGACAATGACGGACGGAACAACCGCCAACTCGGCGTCCCGTTTCGGACCGTCCACGGCGCGACCGAGGAACTGGCTCCAGCGCGACTCCGTCTCGCGGTCATACATCACAAGAGAGTTGAAGATCAGGCTGCCGTCCACGCCGAACGTGAGCGTCTCGCCGTCGACCTCGCGGGCATAGACTATGCCCGTTTGGCAGAGCGGTCACCAGGTGACGGCGATCGGCATACCTCCAACCGTGTCGTTGACGATCTCGCGGCCGCTCAAGAAGACCACGGGATAGGCCACGCTCTGTCCATCAATGGACACGCCAATTACCGGGGTGCCTTGTCCGGCCTGTTCGCCTACCTCGTTGACGGGAATATGAACGGGATCGTAGACGGCGGGAATGTGGTCGCGAGGAACGATGCGAACGAGCGGCGCGGTGCGTCCGTCGGCAAGACGCGCTCCTCCGCCACGAGCCGAGACGTTGGGAGTCGGCGGAATTATGGGCGTAGAGGGAGCCGCTATAACCGGAGTGGAGGTTCGACCGGTGATCACCGGATCACTATGGACCTCGCCTGCACCATTCTGCCTAGGCCCCGCACAAGAGAGGGCGAGAACCATAAGGCATAGGAACAAGGACGGAAGGTAACGCTTCATGGGGGACGCGGGTTCTTGAGAGAGAGGTGCAGTACGCGGCCAGACGCCTCGCAGTGGCATCACGGCCATGTTGTGGAGACAAGAGTGATTTACAAAAGAAACAAGCCCCGTGGGCGGAGCGCCCACGGGGCTCATCGTTTACCGACTAGGTCAGGCTACTTGCAGACGTCTGAGCCCGAACCGGACACCACCAGCAGCGGTGCCGTGGCCTCGGTGCCTCGGATACCGGCAGCCTTGATGCCATAGAGGCCTGCTTCCGTGTCCGCGCCGACTTCGATATCGGCTTGGAGAGCGCCTCTGTCATTCGCTACCGCGCTGCCAATAGAGGACTGCACGGGCGCGCCATCTGCCTGGGATCCAGTGACGAGGAAGAAGTTCGTCGCCTCGCCCGGCTTGAAGCCGGAACCAAGGATGGAGATGTCACTTCCTGCCATCGTACAACGTCCTGTCAGGGCCGCATCTACAGTGACCGGCGGAGCGGGCGGACGAATAATCACAGGCGGCGTTTCAGCCTCAACTGACGCGGGAGTGCTAGCGAAGCTCCTGTCAGCACCCTGGGCAAGAACCGTTACCGCGTCCAGTGCCAGCAACCGGTCTTGCGTCCGGGACACGCCACTAATGTCACTCAGCGGGCCGTCTAGGACAATCTCAAAGGCGCCGCCACCGTTAGCAGTGGCAAAGCCGAGGTTCGGGTCGCGACCGCCCTGCAGGTCGAAGTAGACCTGAACAGGCTCGAACGGCTGGAAGCCTGAACCCTTGATCGTCAGACCTTGGTCAAGGTAGATCGTGTCGCCGCCAATGGACAGGCCAGCGCCAGGTGAAACTCCCGGAGGACCCTGGGGACCCGTGGGGCCAGGGAGTCCAGGCTCACCGGGGAGTCCAGGCTCACCGGGGTTACCGGGAAGTCCAGGTGCACCCGCAGGGCCTGGCGGGCCCTGAGGACCCTGAGGACCGGGGTTACCCGGGTTGCCGGGTTCACCGGGGTTGCCGGGAAGACCAGCCTTACCCGGAGTTCCTTGACATGCTGCCAAGAACAGTAACGCGAATACCGAAACAAGCACCATTACCATGATGCTCCGTGGAGCTCTATCCATTTTATGCGCCCCCTAACTACAGAATTTCCGAGTCTTCGGACTCTTTACCGGTCAAGTACCCTACCCCGTCGCATTTTTAGGAAGATATAACGCGAAAAGTCGGTGCTCTAACGGCGGCCTTATCATATTGGGGTCATATGGTGTTGTCAACCCCTTGCCGTGCAAATAAGGCCTAGTTTCGGCAAGGTAGACACGTATTTGAGAAGGAGGAGTCGCAATGGGGCTTCGGCACCCTTATCCGCTTGTTCCTCAGGCGGTACGATGTTATAGTTTTTCGTGTGCCCGCCCCCGTAGCTCAGTGGATAGAGCGCCGGCCTCCGGAGCCGGGTGCGTGGGTTCGAGTCCCGCCGGGGGTACCACCCTGCTCAGATCACCCTTCCGGCATCGCAATTGGGGATGCCCCTGTAGCTCAGGCGGATAGAGCAACGGTTTCCTAAACCGTGAGTCGCCGGTTCGAGTCCGGCCAGGGGTACCAATCCTTGTACTACTGCTCGTTGAGACTCGTTTCGGCTGCTAGGCGTGCACCGTCTCCACAAGATCCGTCATCAACTCGCTCATGAACTCAACCCCCGCTATGGCTCGCCCGTATTCCATGCGCACAGGGCCGATAGCGCCGATTACGCCGTTCATTTCTCGTGGAATGCCGTAGCGCCCAAGCACCACGCTAAGCGGCCACAGAACGTCGCCATGGTTCTCTCTACCAATCACTACGCGCACCACTGAACCTTCCGGGGCCTGGGCCAACACGGCCTGTCCAAGGGAACCGTCCTCCACGCTGCGTATGACGATTTCAAGGGTGTCCTTGTCGCCAAATTCCGGCTGCGAGAGAAGATTCTTCAGCCCTGAGAGTATGTGGTCCTTGTAGCGGGAGGCCTCCTCCTCGCGGAGTACGTCGACAGTCGTATCGACTATGTTCTCCTCGGCAGCGGAGAGTTCCAGCGGCTTGGTCTCGATCTCATGCGAAGACATCCCACGCAGGAGGGTGTTGAGCCTGTTGGAAATGGTCTGCACCTCGGCTGGAGCGACCGGGTTCTCGAACCTGACGAGCTGCTGCCTAACTTTTGCCTGCTCGAGAACTATGACGAGGAGGCCTAGAATGTCCTTGAGGGATACGAGCTCAATGTGACGAATTCTAGTCTCGCTGGACGACGGGAATGTGGCGATGGCCATGTTCCCAACGAGCCCCGCGAGGACGGCAGCAGCTTCGTTTCGCCACTCATCGATGTCACGTTCGGCCTCGCTGAGCCTGTGCCTAGCAGAGGACTGATCCTCTTGGGGCAGACGAGATGGGCCCTCGACAGAGATGGTCTCAACGTGAAGGCGATAGGCCTTGTCCAGAGGTATGGCGCCTGCCGAGGGATGTGGACGCGTGAGAAACCCGTTTTGCTCGAGGTCCATGACATCGTTGCGGATGGTCGCAGAGCTGACGCCAAGTCCGTGACGGCGAGCGAGGGTGTTGGATGCGACAGGCGTCGCCTCACGAATGTAGTCACTAACGATGAGGTTGAGGATGGTACGTTCTCTGAAAGACAGAACCACTTCGCCTAAAGTCCTCGCAATAGTCTTGATGGTATCTCGAATGTAGCACCGGCATTCGCGCGGTGTCAAGGAAGCATTTCGAGCCAGATGTTACGACTGTCAGAAGTGGATTGTCGATGGTCTGATACACCCGTTATGCCAGGGCCAAACATCAAAGAACCATATAGAGGAAAGGGAGACCTTGTCCAAGGGGAAACGATTCATCCCCCTGAGGGTATCCATCAAAGGAGCAAAGACCTTCCTTAGCAATTCCCTTTGAACCCGACAAATGAGTTACCGACCCTTCAACACATTCAGGTTGGAAAGGGCCCCCAAAATGGGGCATCCGGTCAGGGACGTCGGTTCTTGCGGTTACGGACGCGTCCGGCGCCGTAGAGAAGGCCGACGGGTGCAAAGAGCATAAGAAGCGTTCCGATTCCTCCTGACAGAGGCACAGGACCAGCAGAGGAACAGAAGCCGCCACTTGGCTCAGGAGTCGGGACAGCTGTCGGCTCCGGCGCGACTGTCACGACAACCGTTTCCACTACCCTAGGCGGAGCAGATGTTGCGGTCGGTACCGGTGTACTCGTTGGGGGCAATGTAGGACGAGGCGTACGCGTGGGAATCAAGGTCGCCGTCGGCGAAGGAGGCGGCGTTGCTATTGCGGTAGCTGTCGCAGTAGGCTGCGGCGTATTTGTTGGCAGTATAGGCGTCGGTGTGGGAACAGGAGTGTTCGTTGGCACCGGCGTCGGCGTCGGTTCCGGCGTCGGCGTCGGGAACCCGATGAAGATAATCTCGAAGTCGTCCTTGCGAGAGCCGCTCTCGTAGGCATCGATGGAGACTGACTTGACACCATTCAAGAAAAATTCAATCGGCTGCCCAACAAAGCGAGAACTCTGCGGCGCTATGACCAGGCTTTGGTAGCCCTGACCAACGATGGCTGCCGGCAATGACTCATAATCGGTTCCGATTCGCGCAGTTAAGACCGACCCAGGTGGAATGGAGGCGAGTCCGGCTATTGTCAAAGGACCGGAGTAGATCGCAGGCTGGGCCGTCAAAGGAGTCGGGGTAGCCGTGGGGGGCACCGTAGGCGTTATGGACGGCACTACGGGCGTGGGAGACTCCTCACCCTGCGGCGTCGGTGTATCCACCGGTGTTGGCGAAGGCGTAACAAGATGCGGGAATGTCAGAGTGATCCCCGTCTTGAACACGAGAGACGGCGGGTCGGGTGGCGACTGAATGTAGAAGTAAGGCTGGGTCTCGGCAGCAATTACGTCATCGCTCAAATGAAAGGTGACCGGCTGACCACTCGCGGAAGACTCAAGTGCCCCGATAGTCACACCGTTGAATAACCCGCCAATGATGGGGATGAACCCTGATATGGATTCTCCGATCCTCGCGTAGAGGAACGTGCAATCCGGAATCGGATTCCCCGCTACGGTAGCCGAACCGGAGAAAGACATCGGGAATGCCGGTATCACGCCGCTGGGCGCAGGTCTGGGGGTCGGCGTCGCATCACCTTCAACCGGAGTGGGCGTCGGCGTAGGAGTTGGGGTAAAGCAAACGACCCCTTGCGTTTGCGCGTCCAGGGTCGGTGAGTCGGACAGGGCTATGTAGAGTATGCCTCCGAAGAGGACCGCTGCCGTTATTGCCGCTGCAAGTCTGGTCGTCATGAGTGGATTATGAGTTCCGGGTCGTAGCTTATTGGGGCCGAATGATCCAGCTCCTGAGCCTTCAGCCCTAGGATGCCTTCAGTGCGATTGGCGAGACTCCTGGTCGCTATAGACAAAGGGCCTCCCTCCTCATTATATCAGAGGAGGGAGGCCCCCTTCATTCGGATTTCCTAACTGTTACCCGATTGTTCGGTTCTGACTACGGTACGAGCACCGTGGCCGAACTGAGGTAGACCCAGTAGCCGCTACCGACCTGCAGCATACCGGTGTGCTGGTCGAACTTGTCGCTCGAAGAGTCGTACGAGTAGGCCCGCACCACACCGGATACGTAGCTGCCTAGGCTCGTTGCGTCGTCACCGAAGGACAAGCCACCGCTCACATCCAGTACCGGCAGCAGGTTCCATCCAGCCACCAGGTTGACGGTCGGCAGGTTCACCGGCGCTCCACCGCGCTGCTGCATGACAGGAACGCTGAGGGAGTCGAAGGCATCGGTGAAGATCCAGTAGGCCGTCCTGGCGCTGATGGTCTCCAGTGAGCCTGCGAACGATCCATCGCTACCACGCGAGGCGGAGAGCCAAGCGCCAGCCTGGGTCGGATCGTAGGTCAGCACGATGCTAGCTGCATGGTCAGCCGGGATCACATCGTTGATTGCGGGTGCCTGAGGCTCAGCAGGCAAGGACACGAGGTTCCAACCAGGCGAGAGCGTGATCGAGAACGGATCGGGTTCCTTGACCTCGAACTTGAGGCTCACGTCGTCGTCTAGCGAGTTGCCGAGGTCGTCGGCACCGTTGAAGCTCATGGTGTACCCACCGAGATCAAGGCCACGGGCCGAGATGAGCAGGCGGTTGCTGGACGGGTTCGTAACTGTGAGCTCGACAGCCTCGCCGCTCTCATCATTAGTAATCGTCAGGTCCGTCACTTCGACCGCGTCGTGGGAGTCGCCCTCGTACTCGGAAGCTTCGCTCTCCCACTCGATCGTAATGAACGGGTTCATCGTCGTTATGTTGTGTGTGGCATCAGCACCCAAATCCGTCACTGGGGCGAGGCCCGGGAAGGTGACGCTGGTCGGGGATGGCAACTGAGCGTCAACTTCGAACTCTATGCCACTAACGCTGGCCGTGTTGGCTGAAGTGTCAGTTCCATCTACATCGATGCTGTACTTCATCGCGGCGGCAGGAGCCGTGAAGGTGGCGCGGAAGTGGTTGTTTGCCACGCGCCGCAGTCCAGACAGCCCAGCGTCGCCACCACTCACGGTCAGGCCAGGAACGGTAAGCAGAGCTTCGTCCGTTACAATGTCGATCGTGACCTCTCCCGTGGAGTAGGTCGGGTCGACTGTGACATCAAGGGTTGGCGCGATGCCGTCGGAAGCGTTGACCTGACCGCTGCCGGCACGGATGTTTCCTGCCACATCGGAGATGTCACCAACCAGCTCCACGCTTGGCTTCGCATCGGCAGCAAGAGTAGCCACCGTCAGGTAGACGTCCGCGCCCGAGGAAGAAACGTCGGCGGGAGTCACACCATTCACACGGAAGTCTGAAGCTTGGACGGATTCGCCGTCCAGGTCCTCGTTGAAGACCACCTGAACCGATGTCGGGTCAGCCATCGCGGGATCCGCTACAGCATTGCCGTCTGCGTCGAGATGGTTTCCGGTGGTGGCGCTCTCCACACTGGGCGGACTCGTATCGATGCGAATCGAACTCGAATCGCTCGTGTTGGAGTTGCCTGCCACGTCGGAGACAGTCACGGACCACTCGATCGTGGTCTCGCCCTGCGAAACACCACCCAGCTGGACCTCAGCCCTAAGGCCTCCGGCGATCGGAACCGTCGTCACCGTCGAGGTCGTCGCGCCTTCGCCGACATCGAACACGATTGAATCCGCGTTGATACCGGAGTCGGCGTCGGTCACCTCGGCGATTAGCCGAGGGGTGAGAACTTGCGTTGCCGTGCCATCCGCCGGAGCAACCAGTTGAATCGACGGAGCAGTCGTCTCAACTGTAGCAGTGTCGATGCGACTCGTGCCGTCATCATCGTAGGTGACCGTGATGAGGGACCCGTCTATCGCCGCGATGCTGTTCGTAGCTGCGTCCGACGATGCGGCGGCCAAAACATTGATTGACCCCGCGAACACACCCGTGGACAAGCCAGTCTCCGTCAATTCGACGGATATCCCGGTCGGGTCCTGCGTGCTCCTGACATTGACCGAGTGCGTCTGCACGTCGTGGGCGGTGTAGGTTACGGTGAAGCTGATACCGCCTTCGGGCACCGTTACGTCCGCGCTAGAGCGCAGGATGAACGCGCCACCTTGCGGGTTCTCAAGCGTGAATGGATGGCGGTCGCCATCCGCGCCTTCCGACGTGAGTGCGGCCCACGCGGCCATGATGGCGTTAGTCGTGGTCTCATTGGGGCTGCCCGACGTATCGACATTCAGGACCACGTCCAGGTAGTCGACGCCAAGCTTATCGTCGGCGTTGAGGATCTGGCCCTTGCCGGTCCTGAATCGAACGGGGTCGTTCGCCGCAATATCACCGGCGGGAATCGTGTAGCCTGCCTCATCGACTTGCGACACACCTGCGTCGAGATCCGGGTCGCTGACGGTAATATCCAACGATCCGCCAAGGGTAGTATAGCTCTCGCTCAGAGACACACTACCGGTTGCCGCCGAAGCCGGCGACAACACGAACACTGACGTCAGCAGCGCCAACGCCAGTACGAATGGGAGAAACCTTACCTTGCTATTCACTATCTACCCCCTTTTAGTTCGGCTAGTGTCGTGGTTGTCGGACACATATGGTTTTGTTGACAAACGAATGAGGGGGAGCACGCCGCTCCCCGCTGGCATTGGACCCGCTCTAGGAGCGGACGGTGGTGATGCCATGCGAACCTCTCTTTACCGTCTCTTCAAGGCTTATGCAGTTGTACACCATGCGTTCTCTTATGTCAAGGCATATTTCGCACGTGCTACCTCGGTTCGCCGGTCAGGGAATTCCACCCCTCGCGACGCTTCGGCTTCGTGCTACAAGGTCAGCCTTGACCGTACGTTGCGAAAGCTAGGGGAACTATATAGTACCTTTGTCAGGCTTGTCAATATGAAAGTTGCGTAGGATTGGTGGGGATTTTCTAGGGGCTGCCGGCTGGCTTTGGGGGCACTAGAATTGGGACGGGGCTTGGTGGCTTCCGTTTAAGTCACTATCCCATCGCGGCGGTCCACCTACTGGAGCTAGGCGTCAGAAGTTCCCAGGTTCATGAGGAACTCCTTATTGTCGCGTGAGCGGGCGAGCCGCTCCCGGACTTTCTCTGTGGCCTCAGAGGAGAGCTTGGCGTCAGTCGTATACATGCTGACCATACGCCGGAGGAGCCAGACCTGCCGCAGGGTTACATCGTCGAGGAGGAGTTCCTCGCGCCTGGTGCCGCTGCGAGGTATGTCGATCGCGGGGAAGATGCGGCGTTCGGCGAGCCTGCGGTCGAGGTGGACCTCCATGTTGCCGGTTCCCTTGAACTCTTCATAGACAACGTCATCCAGACGGCTGCCGGTATCGACGAGGCAGGCGGCCAGGATGGTGAGGCTGCCGCCGTTCTCCACCTTGCGCGCGGCGCCGAAGAACTTGCGTGGAGGATAGAGCGCCACCGGGTCCATGCCGCCGGAGAGTGTCCGACCACTGGAGGGAACGGCGAGGTTGTAAGCCCTGGCGAGGCGAGTGAGACTGTCAAGGAGGATGCAAACATCCTGGCCTGCCTCGACTAGTCGCTTTGCGCGTTCGAGGACGAGCTCGGCAACTTGGCAGTGGGTCTCGACCGGTTCGTCAAAGGTGGAGCTATACACCTCTCCTTTAACGGATCTCATCATGTCGGTGACCTCTTCGGGACGTTCGCCAATGAGAGCTACCATGAGGTGAATATCGGGGGCGTTGGCGGTCATGCCGTTTGCGATCTGTTTAAGGATGGTGGTCTTGCCGGCCTTGGGTGGGGAAACGATCAGTCCACGCTGTCCGCGGCCAACGGGGGCAACGAGGTCGATAAATCGGGTGGCAAGTTCGGTGCGCTTACTCTCGAGCTTGACTTGCTCTAAAGGGGAGACGGGGGTGAGGTTCTCAAAGTGAGGTCGTCCTCGTGCGGTGTCGGGGTCCATGCCGTTAACGTCGTCGACACGAATGAGGCCGAAATAGCGCTCGCTGTCCTTGGGGGGCCTGACCTGGCCTGTTACTTCGTCGCCGGTGCGTAGGCCGAATCGGCGGATCTGGGACTGCGAGACGTAGACGTCATTGACGCCGGGGGCTCGCCCCTTGGGCTTGAGAAAGCCGTAGCCGTCGTTGGTGACGGAGAGGATTCCGCTGGCCAGAAGGTTGCTGCCGTTACTCTCGGCTACGTTCTGAAGGAGTCTATTGAGCAGGGTCTGGCGCCTGGGACGCGAGCCGTTCTCGAACAGGCCGAGCTCGCGGGCCATTTCGAGGAGCTCCTGATCGGTCTTTTCTTGGAACTTGGTGATGTCCATCGTGTACTCCGAGGGGATTTGCGTGTGGTCTTCGGGAAATCCGAGGAAGAGCGGTCGCGGAAATATGATCGCGGGACGGCTCAAGACTCCTTAGTGGTTAGGAAAGAGGGGAATGGTTATCGTAAGAGCATACTCTTTGCGTCTCCCAGTGTTGGGGGAGACCGTAGAGTTTTGTGGCTATGTGCGTTGTCTCACACTTGAAGAAACGTCTCGCGCCAAAAGAATCGGGCTTAAGTCTGAACTTGGGCCGCTTCCAGCGCGATACCTGCAGGAGAAACCTTCTCTGCGACAAAGAAGGACGGTGAAGCCCTTGAGGGTGCGAGAGAGGATTAGAACATTAAAGAGGCAATTTTTAGAATATCACGTCCGTATGCGGTTGTCTATAGGGCTGGGGGTGAGGATGCAGGATCCGCGCGCTCGATGGGCAGTATGTGCTGGCCGCCTTCACGGAGGGTTGTTCGGGCTATGTTGACAAATTCCCTGAAGAGCGGGTGCGGACGATTAGGACGGGAGAGAAACTCCGGATGGAACTGGACGCCGAGCATGAAGGGGTGGTCTTCGATTTCCATAATCTCGACGAGGCGGTTGTCGGGAGATAGGCCTGTGGGCCAGAATCCGACCTCCTCGAATGCCTCGCGGTAGGCGTTGTTGACTTCGAAACGGTGGCGGTGTCGCTCATCGACGACGGAGACCCCGTATGCCCGCCGCGCGATCGAGTCGGGTACGAGGCTGCATGGATAGACGCCCAGCCGCATGGTTCCACCCTTGTCTGTGACGGAACGCTGGTCGGGCATGAGGTCGATAACGGGATGTGGGGTTTCGCCATCGAACTCGGTGGAGTTGGCGTCCGGTTTTCCAAGAAGGCTGCGGGCGGCCTCGATGACCATCACCTGCATCCCCAGGCAGAGGCCGAAATAGGGGACCCTGTTCTCCCTGGCGTAGCGGACGGTCTGAATCATGCCCTCTACGCCACGCGAACCGAATCCTCCCGGCACGACAATTCCAGAGACGGAGTGAAGGAGACGTTCAGGGCCAACTCGCTCAACCTCCTCGGAGGCGACCCAATCGATCTCAATGTTGCTGCCGTGGGCCAATGCGGCGTGGAATAGGGCCTCCTTAACTGAGAGGTACGAGTCCTGGAGATCGACGTATTTGCCGACGAGGGCTACGCTGATCTTGTGCTTCGGTTCGAGTATGGAGTCTACGAGGGCCCGCCAGTCCGTCATGTCAGGTTCGGTACCTGAAAGATTCAGGGTGTCAATTATGGTATCGCCGAGTCCCTCGTCCTCAAACAGCATAGGAACCTGATAGACGGAAAAGGCTGTCTCGGCTCCGATAACGCTCCTGCGATTTACGTCGCAGAACAGGGCGAGCTTGTCCTTGATGTCGTCAGTGACGGGCTCTTCGCTTCGGCAGATGATTGCGTCAGGCTGTATGCCGTCGCCACGGAGTTCTCGGACGCTGTGCTGGGTGGGCTTGGTCTTGAGCTCTCCCGTCGTAGGAATGTGCGGCAGGTAGGTTACGTGAATGTAGAAGACGTTGTTGCGGCCGACGTCGTTTCGCATCTGGCGGATGGCCTCAAGGAAGGGCTGTCCTTCGATGTCGCCGACAGTCCCGCCGACTTCGACGATTATCACCTCCGCCCTGCTCTCTTCGGCAAGGTCGAACATGCGCTGCTTTATCGCGTCGGTCACGTGGGGGACGATCTGGATCGTCCCGCCCAGGAATTCGCCTCGACGCTCGCGGGCAATAACGTCACTATAGATCTGGCCGGCGGTGACGTTGGAGGACTGCTTGAGGTTAACGTCGATGAACCGCTCATAGTGACCGAGATCCAGGTCGGTCTCACTACCATCGGTCGTGACAAAGACCTCTCCGTGCTGGTAGGGCGACATGGTGCCGGGATCGACGTTGAGATAGGGGTCGAGCTTGATGACCGAAACAGTAACGCCACGACTCTTGAGAATGCGCCCGATCGACGCGACGGCGATTCCCTTGCCTACGGAGCTTACGACGCCGCCGGTGACGAAGATGTACTTAGTCAAAGGCGCTCCTGTCGCTTGTCGCGCCGGCTATGAGAGGTACGCTCCCCAAGACAAAGGACAATGGAGCTCTTAGGAGGGACGAATGAGGATTTGTGAGGGAGGGACAATCATTGGGCGGTATCAAATCCGCCGCGATGCTTCCTTCTGTTGGCGAACGCTCGCCGAATCTCACTAATTGGCCCCCTCGACCAGACTGAGTATATTGCCCACGTGGAGATCGTGTCAATTGCGATCGCAAGGAGACCGATGAGCATCTGTCCAGCAATCTCAGCAAAGTCTCGAGCCCCTTACAATGTGAGCGTCCCGATGTGCTGTATTATGTGCGACACTGCTAAGAGTACGATGTTGCTGAGGGAGTTCCTATGAGGTACTACCGTTTGACAGACGTGGACGGGGATACGGTCATCGGCGTCGAGGCCGAACCGGAGCGCGTCACGGTTCTGACGTACATCCAGCCGGACATTACCGACATACGCGACCTCGTCTTGGCCGCTTCCATTACCGGCATAAGTATGGACGATGTAGCCACGAGGCTGCTGGACGAGGGAGGCGACTACGAAAGCGTTGATATCGGCGATTTGCTCGACGGCACGCGAGGGGAATACGGCGATTTCCTGATTGTTCGTCCAATCGACCCACCGGAAGTCTGGGCGGCGGGTGTGACGTACAAGTCGAGCGAGATGGAACGGAGACGCGAGAGCACCACGCCGGATGTTTACTCGATGGTCTACTCGGCCGACCGTCCGGAGCTCTTTTTCAAATCTACGGCCGACCGCTGCGTCGGGCCGTTCGAGAATGTTGGGATCCGTGGCGATTCTACGTGGAATGTTCCGGAGCCCGAACTTGCCTTAACCTTACACAGTGGTGAGATCGTCGGGTACACCATAGGCAACGATATGAGCAGTAGGGCCATCGAGGGCGAGAACCCGCTCTATTTGGCTCAAGCAAAGGTCTACGACGGCTCGTGCTCAATTGGGCCATGTTTTGTTCCGGCGGAAGGTTTTGATCCCCAAGACGTGAATGTCAGATGTCGGATTGAGCGGGATGGAGATACGGTGTTCACCGGCAAGACTTCAACCTCGCAGATGGCGAGGACGTGTCAGAGTCTCGCTGACTGGTTGATGCGATACAACAGTGTGCCCGACATGACGACGGTTCTCACGGGCACGTCCATCGTGCCGCCGCCAGACTTCACGCTCGAAGAGGGCGACGTAGTATTGATCACCATTGACGGTATCGGCACTCTTGAGAACGGGGTGGTAGCTGTGTGACAGGTTTACCCAATGGCGGCACTCACATTACGACGCCTTGAACGTCGCGCCACCGTCGATGTAAATCGTCTCTCCGGTAATGTAGTTAGCCGCGTCTGATATGAGGTAGGCGGCCAGGAGGCCGACCTCCCGCGGATCTCCTACGCGACCAAGGGGCACATTCTCCTTGGCCTGCTCTTGACGTTGACTCATCTCCTCGGGAGTTGCCAGCTCGGGGTCAGGGAATGAACCAGGGCCGATGCAGTTAACAGTTATGCCGTATGGGGCCCATTCCTGGGCGAGAGTCTGCGTTAGATGGACCACGCCGGCCTTGGCAGTCGAGTACGCCAGAAAACCGGGATTCCCCTTGCGGGCTGCGTAGCCGCTGATGTTGATCACCTTGCCTGCTCGTCTTGAGACAAAGTGCTCGGCAACGGCGCGGCAGCCGAGGAACGCCTCTGTGAGGTTTATATCAACGACGCTGCGCCACTGCTCCTCGGTTATCGTGCCAGTTGCAGCCGAGCCGGGCGGCGGGACGACGTAGCCCTCGATCGCGTCTCCCAGGTTGTTGATGAGTACGTCGATGTGTCCCCAGTGGTCGAGGGCCTTCTCAACTGTGCGCTCCCAGTCCGCCACGCTTGTGGCGTCAGCTACGATGATTTCGATGGGCAGACCTCTGGCCGCCATGCGGTCCTGCAGCGGCTTGAGATAGCGATCGGTCAAGGCCGTCACCAAGACATGGGCTCCCGCCTCCGCAAGGACTTCGACGATGCCGCGTCCAATGCCGCGAGCCGCACCGGTCACGATGACAGTCTTGCCCGATATATTGTACTCAGCAATCATTTGGAACGCTCCTTCCCGCCCTGAGCAAGACTAGGACAGGATTCCCTGAACCGTCACACCGATGTCTGCCGGGCTGGGAATGGTGGCCGCACCTGCCCGATCAAGCGCCTTGATCTTCTCCTCGGCGCGGGCCGCCTTGCCGGTGATGATCGCGCCCGCATGGCCCATGCGTCGGCCCGGTGGCGCGCTCCGTCCGACAATCAAAGCGGCGATGGGCTTTGTGAATTCGGCGCTTCCTATGTACTCGGCTGCTTCCTGCTCTTTCGTGCCGCCGATCTCGCCGATAAAGATGACGCAGTCCGTGTCCGGGTCATCGTTGAAGAGCTTGAGCACATCGACAAATGACGTACCGCTCACCGGATCGCCGCCGATTCCGACTGAGGTGGACTGCCCGATTCCCAATACGGAGAGTTGGCCGACGGCCTCATAGGTCAGCGTCCCACTGCGGGAGACGATACCGACGCGCCCCGGCGAATGGATGTACCCAGGCATGATGCCCATCTTGCACTTGGCTCCCGGCGAGATCACGCCGGGGCAGTTTGGGCCAATCGCCGTGACATCCTTGCCCTGGAGGTAGCGCACGACATTGACTGAGTCCTTCACGGGCACGCCCTCGGTGATAGTCGCGATGACCGGGATACCTGCATCGACGGACTCCACGATTGCGTCCGCGGCGAATGGGGGCGGCACGAAGATAAGGGAGGCATTGGCTCCGGTCTCGTCTACTGCCTGCTCGACCGTGTCGAACACGGGAACGTCGCCATCGAACATCTGGCCTCCTTTGCCGGGCGTGACGCCAGCAACGAGGTTCGTTCCATACTCCCGGCACCTGCCGGCGTGGTAGCTGCCTTCCTTGCCGGTTATGCCTTGAACCAGCAGGCGAGTGTTCTGGTCGACCAATATGCTCATTTGTTCGAAGCTCCTCGTTTCAATTCAGTCAAAAGTCGGGAAAGTTCCTATGCAGAAGGACAAACCCTACTCCTCTTACCCGGGAAGAGGGAGCAAGCTCTCATCTTGCCGACCTCAACCAAGCGCCTTGATGGCATTTGCGGCCTGGTTAAGGTCATCCACCAACGTCACGTTGAGGAAGGACTCCTCAAGCAGCTTTCGTCCATCGTCCGCGTTGGTGCCCAGCATGCGGACGACCATGGGCGGCATCTCGTTATCAGCGCGTTCGGCCGCTAACAGGGCGCCCCGCGCGACCACGTCGCAGCGAAGGATTCCACCAAAAATATTGATGAGTATTTTGGCAACGTTTCCGTCCGAGAGGATTATCCTCAGTGCCTGGGCTATCTTCTCCTCGTCGGCGCCGCCGCCGACGTCGAGGAAGTTCGCCGGAGCGGTCCCGGCCGCAAACGTCACGTCCATCGTCGCCATGGCAAGACCGGCGCCGTTGACCATGCACCCTACATCGCCGTCCAGCCGGACGTAGCTCACGCCGTACTTTCCGGACTCGGCCTCTAGTGGGTCCTCCTGCTCCGGGTCGTACAGTTCGGCGAGGTCCTTGTGGCGGAACATGGCATCGTCATCGAAGTTGAGCTTGGCGTCCGCTGCGAGTATCCGGCCGTCTTTCGCGACGACGAGTGGGTTGATCTCGATGAGAGAGCAGTCGTGTTTGAGGAACAGGTCGTAGAGTTTGGACATCATCGCTGAGACGGACCTGACCTGATTAGAGGAGACGTTCAGGGAGTAAGCGATCTTGCGCGTCTGATACGGCAGTAAGCCAAGCACGGGATCGACGGGAATACGGACGATCTTTTCCGGCGTCTGTTCGGCGACCTCCTCAATGTCCATTCCCCCCGCCTCGCTGGCCATCACCACGACGCCTTTCGCAGCTCCGTCGATGACTATTCCGACGTACAACTCACGGTCGACTTCCAACGCCTCCTCGACGAGGACGGACCTGATGGGCACACCCTCAGGCCCTGTCTGGTGCGTGACCAGACTTGTGCCGATCAGCCCTCCTGCGGCATCGGCGGCCTCTTCTGGGGAATCGACGAGCTTAATCCCGCCCGCCTTGCCACGTCCACCCGCATGGACTTGGGCCTTGACGACGACCGCGCCGCCCAGATCACCGGCAGCAGCCTTCGCCTCTTCGGGTGTTTTCGCAACCGCTCCCTTTGGGACGGGAATGCCGCCCCTATCGAGAATCTCTTTCGCCTGGTATTCGTGGATTTTCAAGGCTGAACTCCGGTGGGTTAGATATCGCTCTTCGCTAAAATAGTCGGGTCTGTTATGTCAACACGGCCAGAATCCGGGTGGAAATATGGCGTCTGGCGGAGGGAGTGGGATTCGAACCCACGTTACCTTTCGGTAAACCTGTTTTCAAGACAGGCGCCTTAAGCCGCTCGGCCACCCCTCCTTGTGTATTTTATTGTACCGTCTCGGCGCAAAGCCCGTCACGCAGCGAAGACCTTTCTCGGCTGCCACTGGCCGGTCGAACGGTCGAAGATCATTAGCGCGAGAAACTCGCCGTCGCTTCCATACACGCGGCACTCTTCACCCGGCTTATCGAACGGAATTCGCAGAGCGCCAGGCAGTGGACGTCCATTGCGGACGCGGTCGGCGACGCCTCTGTCGACGACGATGGCCGGCATCGATCTCACGGCCACGTCCGGGGAGTGGAGCGCGTCCTGCCAAGTACCCTCGATGAAACAGGTCTCGGCTTCCTCCAGGGACAATGCCTCATCGATATTGAAGGCGCTGTTCCGCGTTCTCGTAAGCTGCTGGAGGTGCCCTCCACAGTCGAGAACCTCTCCGAGGTCGTGCGCGAGCGAACGCATGTAAAAGCCCCTTCCGCAGGTAACGTCGATGATCAGGTCCGGAGGGGACCAGTCGACCACGTCGATACCAATGACATTGACCGAGCGAGGCTCTCTCTCTACCTCAATGCCGGCACGGGCCATGTTGTAGAGGCGC
This sequence comes from Dehalococcoidia bacterium, assembly GCA_963662435.1. Taxonomy (GTDB): domain Bacteria; phylum Chloroflexota; class Dehalococcoidia; order Lucifugimonadales; family VXLM01; genus VXLM01. The sequence goes on from OY759598.1 coordinate 2,830,250, forward strand.
TCACCATCTTTTTTGAGAGCGCTGAACATTGGTGGAACTTGCTCGATCATACCCAAAAACGGTTTGAGTGCATATCGGATCGCTTCAATATCGATGTCCGAAATATCGCTCTCCGCGACCACCTGGCCGTCCACGTCGTAGGTATCGGTCTCCACCCCGAGGCGAACGGTTGCGTGGTATTCCTTGCTGCCGTCGACGAGGTACTCCATCATGCGGGTCGCGCGGCCTAAGCAGATGGGGACAACTCCGGATGCGAATGGGTCAAGGGTCCCCCCGTGACCTACGCGTTTTTGGCCGCTTGCGCGCTTGATCCTCCGCACCACGTCCATGCTGGTGATACCGGCGGGCTTATCGATGTTGAGAATGCCGTTGATCTGTTCGGTCACGGAGTGTCTTCGGGGATAGGATCCGCATCGTCCCGCTGTGCCGCGATTTCCTTGTCGCGCTGGATCACCTCGTCAATGAAGGAAAGCATCTCTGCGCCCCTTTCGATTGCCTCATCGAGGTGGAACGCGAGGTGGGGGACGTTGCGCATTCGCAGGTGGGGCCTGATGGCTCGATGTATAAAGCCGGAGGCAGCACCCAGCGCCTGCAGGGTGTCCGCCTTCTCCTCGTCAGATCCGAGAACACTCACGTAGACCCTGGCAAAGCTGAGGTCACGGGAGGTCTCAACCCGTGTAACGGATGCCATCGGTGAGATTCGAGGGTCGTTTAGATCCCCGGCCAGGACGCTCCCGATTTCCTCGCGCAGCAGGGCATTGACTCGCTCGATACGGTACGGCATAGACGTGCGGCCCCTCTGCGCAGCTTTTGGTGTGTGAGGAAATGAAGGTCGCGTTACGAAGGTCGGAAGCCGTTAGCTCGGAATCAAACTTCCTCGATCCGATGAGACTCGAGGATGTCGCCTTCCTGATAGTCCTGGAAGCCTTCCACCACAACCCCGCCCTCGAGCCCGTTTGTGAGTTCTCGGACGTCGTCCCTGAAGTGTTTCAGGCTGGAAATGGGGCCTTCGTGGATCTTCTTGTTGTTGCGCATGATGTAGATGGTCGACGAACGGGAGATACGACCGTCGTTTACGAATACGCCGGCTGCCCGGCCACGACGTCCGATGGTAAATACGGCGCGAACAGTCGCGTAGCCCTCGGTGATGTCGCGCGTCTCCGGCGCAAGCAGGCCGTTGACGGCCCTCTCCACGTCTTCCACGAGGTGGTAAATGACATCGTAGTATCGTACGTCCACGCCCTCCTGGGCGGCGAGGGTATTCGCTCCTGCTCCAGGCTGCGCGTTGAAACCGATAACCACCGCATCCGAAGCGGCTGCCAGCATAACGTCGTTCTCGGTGATCGCTCCGGTGGCCATGTGGACGATGTTGACCCTCGTCCGTTCGGTGTTGAGACGCTCAAGGGCGGATCGCACGGCCTCGGTGCTACCCTGCACGTCCGTCTTGACGATCAGATCGAGATCGACGACTTCGCCAGACTCGATCCTCGCGGCAATGTCTTCGAGGGTCCCATGCCTGCGCTCAACATTTTGGTTGCGCTCCCACTCTTCGACCATTTCGCGTGCGGACCTGTCGTCCGGCACGATGGTGAACGTGTCGCCGGCTTCAGGGAGGCCCCCAATGCCAAGTATCTCGACAGGTGTGGACGGGCCGGCATTCTTGATGCGCCTCCCGCGATCGTTGAGCATCGCTCGGACACGGCCTTTGAGTCCATTAACGACGATATTCTGTGCGGGCTCCAGGGTGCCGGTCTGGACGAGTACGGTGGCGACCGGTCCTTTGCTCTTATCGACCTCGGCCTCGACAACAACACCCCGTGCAAGCTGGTGGGGATTGGCCTTCAGTTCTGCAATCTCAGAGACGACGATGATGTTCTCCAGCAGGTCGTCGATGCCCTCTCCTTTGAGAGCTGAGACGGGCACGGATATCACATCGCCACCCCAGTCTTCAACGAGCAGATCGCGTTCGGAAAGTTGCCGTTTCACGCGGTCAGGATCGGCATCCGGGCGGTCCATCTTGTTAACGGCCACGATGATGGGCACCTCTGCCGCTTTCACGTGGTTGATGGCTTCCTCCGTCTGCGGCATGATCCCGTCATCAGCGGCCACGACGAGGATCGCGATGTCTGTTACCTGGGCGCCCCGGGCCCGCATTGCGGTGAACGCCTCGTGACCCGGAGTATCGAGGAACGTGATCGGGGTGCCGTTGTACCGGACCTGATACGCCCCGATGTGCTGGGTGATGCCGCCGCTCTCTCCTCCCACAACGTTGGTGTTGCGGATTGAGTCCAGCAGCGTGGTCTTGCCATGATCGACGTGGCCGAGGATGGTGACGACGGGTGGACGTTCCACGAGGTCGTCTGGGTTTTCACCCTCGTGCTTAAGAACGACGGAACCCGGGCTCGCCTCGTCCTCGGAGGTCGGCGCCTTTACGGGGAATCCGAATGACTGGGCGATTCCGGACGCGACCTCGAATTCCACGACCTCGTTGATCGAGATCATGTATCCGAAACGCATCAACTGCTTGATTACGTCTATAGGATCGACACCCATCATCTCGGATAGATCGGCGACTGAAATCGCGGATGGAATGTCAAGAACGGGAAGTCGTGGACGTGCCTCCGCCGCCGCTCGCGTTCGAGTGGCGGAGGGCGGTGCGCCTGCGGATCCCTGAGTTGTCGTGCGATTCGTAGTCATTTAATCCCTTCGGACAGTATACATCTTCCTATCAAGACCGCCCTGTCTTTCCTGCGGCGATCTCCTCGGTCAATGCCATCCAGTCGTTTTCCGATATACGACGCTTCAAAGCTCGCTCGATGGGTCCTCGCGGCAACACTGCCGTAGAGCACCCACCGTCGCTGCAAATGTAAGCTCCGCGGCCCGAAAGCCTGCCGTTCCAATCCACCTTAGCGCCAATCTCGGGCGTCGCGACGATCCGCGTAAAAGCCCGCTTTGGCCCCTTCGATCCACAAGCGACACAGGTCCTCAGTGGAACGTGCCGCTTGGCGGTCGTCATCTACGCCTTGCCGGCCCGCGGCGTCGGTTGCCACCGCCTCCACCACGACGTCGCCTGCCGCCTCCACCGCGAGGGCCTCTAGCTGCCAACTCTTCAATATCTTCGGCGAACCGGATAACGCCGCTGTCGCCGGAAACGCCCGCGCTGATATTCCAGATATCGTCAGGCAGGTCGTGAAGAGGTGTCGCCTCTTCCGCCACGGGCACCGGCTCCGGCTCTTCCTCGAAGAACAATTCTTCGGGAATCTCCGGCTCGACGTACTCGCCTGTTTCCGCGACTTCCGGCACATCGACTGCAGGAATATCCGTGACGGCCTGCAACGGCTCCGCCTCTGCAACCGCCGGCTCCGAAACCTCGGCAGCGGGCTGCAATTCGTCCGGAACAATTGCGGCCGGCGCCAGAATCTCGATCTCTCCCTCTTCGACGGTGGGAACGGCCATGGGCTCTCCGACGGCGGCCGGTTCCTCTTTCTGCACAACGGGTTCGGGCTCGGGAGTTGGACGCGCGGCTTCTTCAGCTGCCTTCTGGGCCGCCAGCTTGGCGCGCTCAGCCTCCAACTCGGTGGCCTCGACATCGCTGATGATATCGATCTTCAGGCCCGTGAGTTTTGCTGCAAGTCGGGCGTTCTGTCCCTCTTTTCCAATGGCAAGAGAGAGTTGACGCTCCGGCACGACCGCAGTGGCGGTGCCTTCCTCTTGTTCCACCTGCACCTTCATGACGAGAGCGGGGCTGAGGGAGTTCTTGATGAACCTCGTCGGGTCGCGACTCCACTCGACAACATCGATCTTCTCGCCGTGCAATTCGTTCACTATGTTCTGGATGCGAATCCCGCGAAGTCCCACGCAAGAACCAACGGCGTCTACGCCCTCTTGTTTGGCGAAAACGGCCACTTTGCTGCGGGATCCCGCCTCGCGCGCGATGCCGACGATCTCGACGGCGCCGTTGTATATCTCCGGCACCTCCATCTCGAATAGCCGGCGAACGAGGGCCTTGTCGCCACGGGAGACGATGATCTCCGGCCCTCTGGCTGACTGGTCGATGGATTTGAGGAGGACCTTGTAGCGCTGTCCCACGCGATAGCGGTCGTAAGGCGACTGCTCCGCCATGGGGAGAACGGCTTCGGCACGTCCAAGTTCGACGATGACGTGCCTGCCGGACTCAATGCGTTGCACCGTGATGGTATAGACCTCGCCGACCTTGTCGGCATATTCCTGGAAGACGATGTCGCGCTCCGCCTCGCGGAGGCGCTGGATGACGACCTGCTTCGCCGTCTGGGCCGCAATGCGTCCGGCGCTGTGAGGGAGTGCCCCGGTCGGCACGTTGTCGCCGAGATCCGCGATGGGGCTGATCTTCTTGGCGTCGACCAAGGTCATCTCGGTCAGCGGGTCTTCCACCTCCTCGACGACCGTCTTCACGATGGAGACGTTGACGTCGCCGGAGTTGGGGTCGAGCTTGACGGAGATGTTCTGGCCCGCCGCGATGCTATCGCGCCTGTATGCGGACGCGAGCGCGGCTTCAATTGCCGAAAGAACAATGTCCTTCGAAAGGTTACGCTCGGCGGCAAGCTGCGTGAGGGCGATAATGAAGTCGCTCTTCATTTGTACCACCTCGCTCCCAAGTGTTTTTGAATTCGCCTACTAACAAAGAAAGTGGGGCAAGCCCACTTTCTCAGCCTGACAGATAACGATGTACATTCAACGCCTGAGTATACCACTTTCCGGGAGGCCCTACAAGGAGTTCGGAATGACGGAGATGAGAAGTCTCTCTCTCCGATTTGTTTCAATACCCCCTGTACAGCGGGCTTGTTTCGCCGTACCCTGTAGCGCAATTTCACGATTGTGAGGAGAACCATGCGACTCATCCTTGTTGGCTGCGAGTATTCCGGGACGTCTACATTGGGCTACCACATAGGCAAGTGGGTCAAGAAGACCATTGGCGACGACTTCGGATTCCACGACCACTGGCAGATTCCGCACGTGTCCCACCCGAACATACCGGAGGGCAAGACCCACGATGAGATGATCGACGATTTCCTGGCGGGCAAGGGCATCGACCCATCGCTTACGGGCCACACGGACGAGGAGAACCGGAAATTCCTGGCGTTGAGCCCGAAGCAGCAAGAATCGTTCCAGAGGTACCACATGGAGTACCACGTTGCGGACACCTTCTACGAGGACCCGCATCACAATCAGATCGGCTTCCACATCAACGAGGCAGTCTACGCTCCCCGGTACTACGGTTACGGAGGGGCCGGCGAGTACGCCGACAGGTCTTGGTACGCACGGCGAATCGATGCCGACATTATGCACAAAGCGCCGGACTCGGTCCTGATTCTGGTCAAGGCCTCTGCCGAGAAAATCAAGGAACGGTTGAATGCAAATCCGCACCCGTTCGGCCTGGTCAAGGAAGAGGAGGTAGAGGAAGTTCTGGCAGAATTCGAACAGCACTTCGAGTGGTCGTGGCTCCGTCACAAGTTCGAGATCGACACGACCAACGCGACGCCCGAAGAGAGCCTCGCCGAGTTCGTCGAGAAGATCCAGCCGCACCTCATCGAGACCGATCGCCAGAAGATCATGTACCGCCGCGGCCAGTGACGATGGTGCTGATGACATATCGCGATCTCCTGGGAACGAAGCCGCGCTTCGCCGCATGATCGTCGACGTACACACGCACCTACCGACACACGAGGACACCGTGCCGGACGAGGACGCGGAGCTTGATACCGCTATGCGTCCGGGCAAATTCGTTCGGCTGACGAATAGTGTCCAGGACTACCTGGACGCTATGGGACCGGTGGACGCCGCCTTCGCATTCGGAATAGCTCCCCGCCCCGGTGAGGATACGGTTCAAGTGCTTCCCAATAGGGGCAACGTCAACGACACAGCGGCTTCGCTGGCCGCGCATGAACCCGACAAGATCATCGGGTTCATGTCGGTGCATCCCGACGAGCCGGACGTAATGGAGGAGATTGAGCGCTCTGTCAACGACCTGGGTCTGCGCGGCATGAAGTTGGGACCCAACTACCAAGGCTTCGACCCGGTCGGGGAGAATGCATTTCGGGTCTACGGGAAGGCGCAGGAGCTTGGACTTCCCATCGTCTTTCACCAGGGCACGTCGCCATTCCCGGACGCGCCTTTGCGATACGCCCATCCTCTCGTGATGGACGACATCGCCGCAGAGTTCCGTGACCTTAAGGTCGTCATGGCACACATCGCCCACCCCTGGCACGTCGACTGCGTGAACATCATTAGAAAGCACCCGAACGTGTACGCAGATATTTCGGGTGCTCTCATTCGACCCTGGCAGGCGTACCATGCCTTCATGCAGGCATACGAGTGGGGGATGCCTCACAAGCTGCTGTTCGCGAGTGATTTCCCCGTTACCACTCCGGCGGAGACTATCGGCTTCCTTCGAGGCCTGAACGACTACGCGAGGAAGTACCACCTGCCTGAACTGCCGGAAGACGACTTAGAGGCCATTATTCAGAGAGACTCGTTGGAGCTATTGGGGCTGCGTTGAAGCCCGAGGCGTGCCAACCGGATCTCATCGAATGAGTAGCCGTCGCCCAGAGCGTCTCTAACGGCCGTCAGCCACGGTGTCTCAGTACGCTCAAGTTCCTTCCTGACGAGATCGAACCGCTTCGGCTCCAGCAGGTGGCTAACGCTGATATCCTCTCCATGCGAGGCCAGCCGTTCCAGGTGACCGATGACAGTACCCGTGCTGAGTTCGCGTTGAGTCGCGATCTCGTCGATCGTAAGCCCTTGACGAAACAACTCCAACGTCTTCACGTATGTTGAGCCGGGCCTTCGCAACGACCGTGATTTCCTTCTTGTCGAAGGCTGCTCCTTCTCTTCCAATCCGTTCTGCTCCGCGTATTCGCGGATGTGCTTCACGAACACCTCACCGTACTCTTCGAGCTTAGCCGCTCCCACGCCCGAGATGCGGGAGAAGCTCTCCTTGCTCTGAGGCAGGAAGTAGGCCATCTGCACGAGCGACACATCCCCAAACACAACGTACGGCGGGACGCCTAGCTCTTCCGCAAGCACACGTCGGACATCTCTCAGCAGGTCGAAAAGTCCCTGATCATAGTCGAGGCGAGCCTTGTCAAAGGCTGTCCTCCCCGATGGTCGTTCCTTCTTCCGGGTGAGTTGCAGGGTCGCTCGGTTTCTGAGGAACTCCCGACCGGCCTCCGGGACAGAAAGCGTTGGATACTCGCCATCTCCCTTGCCAAGGAGGCCGCCTTCCATCAACTGGCGTGAGATGACCTTGATCTCATCCTTTGAGAAGTCGCGGGCAATACCGTAGACGGAGAGCTCGTCGTGACCCGCATCAATGACCTTTCTTGCACGAGAGCCGCGCAGGACGTCCGCGACGTGAGCAACTCCATAACGTTGCTCAGTCCGTATCACGGCAGAGAGAATCTTCTGCGCTATGACCGTCGCGTCGAACTGCTCTACATCCGCCATGCAGAAATCGCATCCGCCGCAATTCTGCTGGTCGAGCGCCTCGCCGAAGTAGCCGAGAAGGTAGGCCCGTCTACATCCGGTCATTTCGCAATAGTCCACCATGCCGTCCAACTTCCGCCGGGCTCGTCGTTTCTCTTCTGCATCCTCCATCTGGCTAATCCAGTACTCTTGCTTTGACCTGTCTCCCGCCGAGTAGAAGAGCACGCAGTCGCCCGGTAGACCGTCGCGTCCCGCCCTACCCGTCTCCTGGTAGTAGCCCTCGATGCTCTTGGGCATGTCGTAGTGGACTATGAGGCGGACATCGGGCTTGTCGATACCCATGCCGAACGCGATGGTCGCCACGATGATCGGAGTCTCGTCCCTGATGAAGCGTTCCTGGTTGGTGCGTCGAACGACCGGGTCAAGTCCGGCATGATACGGAAGGGCCTTTAGACCCTCGTCTGCCAAATCAGCTACCAACTCTTCGGTCGCCTTTCGCGAGAAGCAGTAGATTATCGTCGACTCGCCCCTGTGCTTACTAAGCACTCGTAGCAGCGTGTCAAACTGCTCGCTCTTGGGAAGGACCGAATAGGTCAAGTTGCTTCGGTTGAAGCTGGAAAGAAACGTTCTGCCTTGAGAGATTTCGAGCTGGCTGGCGATGTCCTCACGGACGCGCTCGGTCGCCGTAGCGGTCAATGCTACGCAGGGCACCTCGGGAAAGCGCGAACGGAGGGCCTTGAGGTTGCGATAGTCCGGCCGGAAGTCGTGACCCCATTCGGAGATGCAGTGCGCCTCGTCTATGGCGATGAGACTCACGGATGCGGAGTCGAGGAACGACATGAAGCCGGGCACGGAAAGTCGCTCAGGTGCGGCGTAGAGAATCTTGATACGTCCAGTGAGGGCGGCGGTGTGGATTCTGCTGATCTCTGAGGCGGTGAGAGTGCTGTTCACGAAGGCCGCTGGAATGCCATTGGCGCGGAGGGCATCTACCTGGTCCTTCATGAGGGCTATGAGAGGTGAGATGACAAGCGTCAACCCATCGAAGCACAGTGCGGGAAGCTGGTAGCACAGTGACTTTCCGCCCCCAGTCGGCATGAGGACCAGGCAATGGTCTCCGCCGAGCACGTGACGCACGATCTCTTCCTGGCCCGGCAGGAAGGACTCATACCCGAAACGTGACTTGAGGAGCTCGAGAACCTGAGCAGGCATTGCCACCATGATACTAGGACATCATGTCATGGCGACGAATTGGCACGTAACGGTGGGCGTCGCGGACGATGTCTAACTGGCGCTCGGCCGGCTCGTGTGCAGCAGGTGGTCCACGTGATGGTCCTCTTTGCAGGTGACCCCAGTTTGCTCCAACTGAATCGTAGCGTGCGAGATGCCGTACCGGTTGTGAATCAGGTCCTGTACCGTCGTGCGAATAACTTCATTGCCGCCCTCGTACGAGGGGTCGACGAGAATGTGTGCGGTAAACGCTTCGCTTCCCGAAGTTATCGTCCAGATGTGCACGTCGTGGATGAGGGTAACGCCCTCGACCTCTTCAATCTCGTTGCAGAGTTCATATGCGTCTATATGCTGGGGCGTCCCTTCGAGCAGCACGTTCATTACCGTGCCCATCAGGTGTCGACTGCTCCACAGAATCAGCAGGGCGATGAGGACGCTCAGGATCGGGTCGACAAGGAACCAGTTAAATCCCCAGAGCGCGTCGGCGGGATTGGCTTGGGCGAACGACAAGATGAGTATCGCCGAGATAATGACGCCGACGGAGCCCATCAGGTCGGCCAAGACGTGCTGGAATGCCCCCTCAACGTTCATGCTGTGTCCCGCTGAGCGATGCAGGACCCATGCGGCGGCAATGTTTATGAGTAGTCCCCCGGTGCCTACGATCAGCACCGGCAGCCCGTCGACGTGAGGATCTTCCGTGCCGAAGGACCGATGGTACGCCTCGAACATGATCCATCCTGCGATCAGCCATAGCGCGACTGTGTTGAGCATGGCGGCCAACACTTCCGTGCGCTCGTAGCCGAAGGTGCGCTCGGCGGTCGCCACGCGCTCCGCGATCCACATGGCGACCAGCGCCATCGCGATTGCGGCGGCGTCCGTGAGCATGTGGCCCGCGTCGGCTATGAGGGCCAGGCTGCCCGACAGGATGCCGCCCACGACCTCGGCCAACATGTAGGTCGAGATCAGCACCAAGGCAATTGTGAGGTTTCTTCGGCTTGCCCCCCTCAGGTCGTGGGCATGGTCGTGACCGCCGTGGTGGTCGTGGCCCGCATGGTCGTCATGATCGCCGTGGTCGTGGCCCTCGTGGTCGTCATGATCGTGGTCGTCATGATCGCCGTGGTCATGGCCCTCGTGGTCGTCATGATCGCCGTGGTTATGGCCCGCATGGTCGTCATGGTCGCCGTGGTCATGGCCCTCGTGGTCGTCATGATCGCCGTGGTCATGGCCCTCGTGGTCGTCGTGGTCATGGTCATCGTGATCATGATGTACGTGATCGCCATGATCGTGGGATTCCGATCCGGAGGCGCCGGACGGGGATGAAAAGTAGATCCTAGGTCCTTCTGTTGCGGGAACCGGACTCTGCGGCATGAAGAGAGGCGGGAGGAGTTGTCTCAATAAATCGGAACCCGTCTTGAGAGCCTTCAAGTTTGGAGTACCTCCGAGCACACCCTTCAATTGCTCAATCAAAACGGAAAGCGACGAAAGCGTGTAAAGAATACTTTCGAACTAGAAGGAAGTCAAATTGCAGTTAAGAGAGGCGCTCAGATTATCTCTGAGCGCCGGAACTCCATGACTGCTGCCGGGGGGCTGGCATACGGCAGTCTCACCCCCGAAATGGACCTTAGTGACTGTGGTGCTCGTGGTCGTCGCACTCGTGGTCGTCGTGCACGTGCGCATGGTGCTCGTGGGTGTCGCACTCGTGGTCTTCGTGCTCGTGACCAGGCTCACCGTGGTGCTCGTGGGTGTCGCACTCGTGCGTGTCGTGCTCGTGAGCGTGGTGCTCGTGGGTGTCACACTCGTGATCGTCGTGCCCCTGGCCGTGACCATCATGATCATGTCCATGACCGTGATGCTCATGGTCGTCGCACTCATGTGCATCGTGCTCATGAGAATGGTGCTCATGCTCGTCACACTCATGCGTGTCGTGATCGTGTCCAGGTTCGCCGTGGTGCTCGTGAGTGTCACACTCATGCATTTCATGCTCGTGAGCGTGATGTTCGTGCGCGTCACATTCGTGCGTATCGTGTCCCATTTGTTGTCCTCCATGTGGCCCTTAAACAGTTGCCAAACGGCAAAATTCAAGGAGTTTCTCACTAGCGATTGTCACACGGAGACGAGTGCTTGACAAGGGTACGAGCCGCAGCTAACGGCCTAAATCGTAGTACAAAGGGGGTAATTAGTGATACTCAATCTCACTAGAATTATTGCCGGAAACACTTCATAAATTGCTCCAAGACTTGCACTGATACTCATTCTCATTACTGGAGATTTTTGTTGTATTTTTGGCAAGTTAGGGCTGGCACTGTGTATCGGTTTCCAGACCAACCACTACGCTTCGTCGGCCATTTGGTGGCCAGACGTTCCCCAGGACATCGTCGCTCCCCCTGACTCGAGTAAGAGGAAATGAGACACTGAGAGAACACAGCAATTATCCTCGGTGCAGGCGTCTCATATGCCTGACATCCCATGAGTGTGTTCGCCCAACCTCGCATTTGAGGGGGGCGTGTTCCGTTCCGATCTTGTCGTACGGTCGCAGCCCCATTCGTCGTATGACACGGCCGCCCTGACCGGTCGAGTCCCAGTAGATGGCGAGCCCTCGCAGGATTTTATGGTCGTCGGAGATTTCATTCCTGCATCATATGGTAGAGTAACTGCCACGCAAAGTACAAAAGGGACTTGACGTTTGATAGTCCTGGTCGGCATTTCGAAGCTTTACCGAGTAGGCCCGGTCGAGGAGTGGGCGCCGGACTTCATTGAGTTGTACGTGCCCGGCAATTGCACGACTCAACGGAGTCTCGCATAGTTCGACAATTGGTAACCTCGGTGATTTGGCCGTTTTGGAGGCGGACATGGCAGAGGAATTCGCGCACCCGGAAGCTATCGTGAGCACGGAATGGGTGGCGGAACGGCTACGCGATCCGTCCGTCGTGGTGGCGGAGATCGACTCGCACCTTGACGAGGCGTACGAGACAGGCCACGTGCCCGGCGCAGTCGGGTGGGGGCTGCACACGGACATGGAACACCAGCTCCGACGCGACATTCCCGACGTGGCGCAGTTCGAGGCGTTGATGCGGCGCTCAGGCATCGAGCGGGATACGACGGTCGTGTTGTACGGTGACGGCAACAATCGCTCGGCGACGTGGGCGTTTTGGGTGATGAAGTACTATCGTCACGACGATGTCCGCATCATGGACGGAGGGCGCACGAAGTGGGTGCTGGAGGGCAGGCCGGTCAAGATGATCGAGCCTGCGGTGAAGCCGACGGCGTACCAAGTCGGAGCTCTCGATCCCAACCTGCGAGCTATGAAGGAGTATGTAGTCGAGAGCCTGGACCAGACGGGAGTAATGCTCCTGGACACTCGGACGGTGGAGGAGTACACGGGGCAGCTCACGTCAGCCCCGGGCACGCCGCAGCCGGACATCTATCGGAAGGGGCGGATCCCGGGGGCGGTTCACGTTCCATGGGACGACGGCGCGTCCCTAGACGGCACGTTCAAGTCCGTTAGCGAGCTTCGCGCGATGTACTCGAACGCCGGTATCGAGGCGTCGGACGAGATCATTCCCTACTGCAGGCTGGGGGTGCGGGCGTCGTACAGCTGGTTCATTTTGAAGTACATTCTCGGTTTCGACGACGTGCGGGTCTACGATGGGTCATGGACGGAGTGGGGCAACTCGGCGGGTGTACCGATAGAGACCGACGAGCCTGTGTGACAGCACGAACGGAAAGGAGAACCGCGTATGAGGCAGTGCGGCGTATGCGGAACTCAGACAGGTGAGAAAGCCCGGTTCTGCCCGACCTGCGGCGGGGAAATGCGACCCGCGACGGGCGTCGACGAATCGGGTGAGGACGACCCCTACGAGAGCGCCGAGCGAGTGAAATTCTGCACTCAATGCGGGGCCGTGCTGGACCCGGGGAACAGGTACTGCGGCGCGTGCGGGGCAGGTGTCTGGGAGGGGGCGAGGAGCGCGATTCCGAGCGGGCAGTCATTCCTCGACGATCCCGTCACCATGTCCACGCTCTGCCACCTCAGCTCGTTTTTCTCCTTCATCATCCCGCTCGGCAACATCCTCGGCCCGCTCGTGATCTGGCTCCTGAGAAAGGACCATCTACCTGCTGTAGACCGGCACGGGAAGGCTGCGCTCAACTTCAATATCAGCATCACCATCTACGCCGCCATCGGCATCGCTATCAGCGTGGCGCTGATGCTCGTGCTCATAGGATTCGCGCTTTTCTTTGTAGTGATTGTCGGGCTGTTTATATGGTGGTTGGTCGCGACAGTCATTGCGGCGGCAAAGGCGGGCAACGGCGAGTTCTGGGAGTACCCGTTGAGCATCAGGTTCCTGAAATGAGCTTGGAAAGAAAGTGCGCCGAAGAGTTGGTCCGACAGGCCTCGCTTGCGAGACGAGAAGGCCGAACGGACGATGCCCATCGTGACTTGACTGAGGCCGTCTCGCTGTATCGTAGCGAGGGTGCAGACCGTGAGTTGGTGCGGGCGCTTAGGGCGCTCAGCGAGGTCGAGCGAGACCTCGGGTGGGGCGACGGGGCGCTGAGTCTGTACGAGGAAGCGGTTGCCGTTTGTCGCGCTGAAGGCGATTCCCTTTTGCTGGCGCACACTATTCGACACTTGGGGCAACTGCATCACGACGCGGCGCGTGTAGAGGACGCCGAGCAGTGCTATGGTGAGGCGCTGGAACTCTATCGCGGCCACGAGAGTGCTCCCCCGCTGGATGTTGCCAACGCGGTCCGGCCCCTGGCGATACTCAAAGAGGAAGCGGGAGAGGCGAAGGCGGCTAGGCGGCTGTGGAAAGAAGCACGAGACCTGTACGAGGTCTGCGGCGTGCAGGCGGGGGTCGACGAGTGCTCAGAGCGGCTCTCTCGGTTGAATAGCGCTTAGGGCCTTTCCAAGGTCGTAAATGGACTGTCCTTTCCCCGTTCACCTTGAGCTTGTCGAAGGGTCGTCCATTCACACTTCGACAGGCTCAGCACGAACGGACTTTGGGAAAGCCCTGGAGTAGCGCCCGTCCTTGAGCAAATCGAGTCCCCGTGATAGGCTACCGCGCACTCCACTGTGGGGTATGCACGCGGATGACCATTCCGGCGACAAATGGGGGCGGGGAGCCGATCACCTGGGGCAAGGTCATCGACAACCGCAAGTGCATCGGCTGTCACGCCTGCACCGTCGCGTGCAAGCAGGAACACGACGTTCCGCTGGGCGTGAACCGCACGTACGTCAAGCAGGTCGAGGTCGGGAGATACCCGAACGTCCGCCGTCACTTCCAGGTCACCCGGTGCAACCAGTGCGCCGACGCCCCGTGCGTGGAGATCTGCCCCACGACGGCGATGTACCAGCGGCCGGACGGCATTGTAGACTTCGACCGCTCCCGCTGTATCGGCTGTCAAGCATGTATGGCGGCGTGTCCATACGACGCCATCTACATCGATCCGGAATCGCACAGCGCTGAGAAATGTAATTTCTGTACGAATCGGATCGACCGAGGACTACAACCCGCCTGTGTAACGGTCTGCCCTACGCAGGCGATTTTTGTTGGGAACCTCGAAGACCCCGTTTCGAACGTCTCGAACCTCATCGCGAGGGAGAAGGTCGAGGTACGGCGGCCCGAGAAGAACACCAACCCGAAGGTGTTCTACGTCGACGCTGCAGGGCCCACACTCGATCCGAGCGCGGCGGCGTTCAAGGGCTACTTCAGCCAGTCGCAGCCAATCGACACACAGGTCGCTCCCGGCAGGCCGTCGCCCACAAACGCCAACGATCCGACATCCAGCCACGCAGCCGCCATCCTTGCGTACGACAACCCACACCGAGCGCCGTGGAACTGGATCGTCTCAGCGTACACGTGGACGAAGTCGATCTCGGCGGGGCTGGTCATGGTCGTTGGGGCCCTCGGACTCCTCGGATACGACCTGAGGATCGGTGGGCTGGGAATCAGCGTGGAGCTGACGGCTGTCGCTGCCGCCGCCCTCCTGCTTGCGGTTACGGCGGGGCTGCTCGTGCTCGATCTGCATCATCCCGAACGGTTCGTGTACACGCTGCTGAAGCCCCAGTGGAGGTCGTGGGTGACGCGCGGGGCGTACATCATCACGGCGTTCGGCACGTTTCTGGTTGTGTACGCAGTAGCTTTACTTATGGACGCAAGTGGAGTGCTCATCACAACCGTTCGAGTTGTCGCCGTTCTCCTCGCCCTTGCGGCGGGCGTGTACACGGCGTTCCTGTTCGGCCAGGCGAAAGGACGCGACCTTTGGCAGGACCCCGGACTGCCTGCACACTTCTTCGTTCGCACGGCGCTGGCGGGGGTCGCCGCGCTCAGTCTAATCGCGTCCCATGGCGGATTTAACGTGAACCCGACGATATTCCACTGGGGCATCCTCATCGCGCTGGTCCTGCACGGGGCGTTCATGATCGGGCATGTGGCGAGAAGTCGTGCGGGCACGTCCGAGGCGACGCGCAACATGGTGCTTGGTCCGTATAGATTCTACTTTTGGGGCAGCTTCCTGATCGGAGTCGCCGTTCCGGCCGCGATCATGGCACGAGACGTTTGGCATTCTGCGTCGGAGACGACCATGGACATGCCTGCGGTGTTCACGAAAGCACCCATCTTCAACTTCTCCTCAACAGACATCGATCTGGTGGCTGCGTCCGTCATGGCCCTCGTCGGGCTTGCGCTGTATGAGCACGCATACGTTCAGGCTGGGCAGTCGGTGCCTCAGAGCTAGAGAGCATGACGATCACGAACAACATACCGCTCGATCACCTGCACACTCCCGCAGGCGGGGGGCTTTCGAGCTTCCCGTCTCCCGATGAGTGGGACGACTGGGTGGACTACGGCCCCGATGACCTGCCTGACAGCGAGGAGCGTCACTACGCTCTCGTGCCGACGGTGTGCTTCAACTGTGAGGCGGCGTGCGGGCTGCTTGCCTACGTGGACAAGCAGAGCCACGAAATCCACAAGATCGAGGGGCATCCGCTGCACCCGGGCAGCCGTGGGCGGAACTGTCCGAAGGGGCCCGCCACCCTCAACCAGGTGAACAACCCTGACCGCATCCTGAAGCCGCTCAAGCGCGTGGGAAACCGGGGCGACGGCCAGTGGGAAGAGGTCTCGTGGGACGAGGCGCTCGACGACATCGCCGGACGCATCCGTGCCGCCATCCAGGAGGACAGGCGCGACGAGGTGGTCTATCACGTGGGGCGTCCCGGCGAGGACGGGTACACCGAGCGTGTCGTCGCGGCATGGGGAGTGGACGGCCACAACTCGCACACCAACGTGTGTTCGGCGGCGGCCCGTACGGGATACGCGTTCTGGATGGGCATGGACCGTCCGAACCCCGATTACGAGCACGCGAAGTTCATCCTGCTCATGTCGTCCCACCTCGAGTCGGGCCACTACTTCAATCCACACGCTCAGCGGATCGTGGACGCCAAGCTGCGCGGCACGAAGGTCGCGGTGGTGGACACGAGGCTCTCCAACACGGCGTCGCAGGCGGACATCTGGCTCTCGCCGAATCCAGGCACCGAGGCGGCGATGCTCCTGGCCATGGCGAACCACCTGATCCAAAACGACCTGTTCGACAGTAACTTCGTGCGAAGGTGGGTCAACTGGCAAGATCTCCTCGAGGACTGGGACTATCTCGACTTCCTGAAAGAGGACGGCGCAATCAAGGTCGTCCCGAAGGGCGAGTCGTTCGGTGACTTCGTGGAGCTGCTCAAGCAGATGTACTGGCAGTACACGCCTGAGTGGGCGGAGGAGGAGTCGGGTGTGCCCGCGGAGGCCATCGTGGCGGTGGCAGACGAGATCGCTCGCGCGGGGACGGCGTTCGCCTCGCATATCTGGCGTAACGCCGCTGCAGGGCACCTCGGCGGATGGATGATCACGCGGTGCCTGTTCTTCCTGAACGTGTTGACGGGCTCGGTCGCTACGAAGGGGGGGACGATCCCGAACTCGTGGACGAAGTTCGTGCCCAAGCCGCACACGATACCCTCACCGATCAAGACGTGGAACGAAAACCACTGGCCGCTGGAGTTCCCCCTCGCCCACTTCGAGATGAGCTTCCTGCTGCCGCACATCCTCAAGGACAACGGCAGCACCATCGACGTGTACTTCACCCGCGTGTACAACCCGGTGTGGACGAACCCGGACGGTACGTCGTGGGTGGAGATGCTGGAGGACGACCGTGTAGGTCTGCACGTGGCGCTCACTCCGGTGTGGAGCGAGACGGCGCAGTGGGCCGACTACGTGCTGCCGACGGGGCTGGGGCCGGAGCGTCATGACCTCCACTCGCTGGAGACGCACGCCTCGCAGTGGATCGGGTGGCGGCAGCCAGTGATCCGCGCGCTCAAGGAGAAGCTGGGACACGACGTTGCCGACACGCGCGACGCCAATCCCGGCGACGTGTGGGAGGAGAACGAGTTCTGGATCGAGCTGTCGTGGCGTATCGACCCGGACGGGTCGATGGGCATACGGCGGCACTTCGAGTCCCCATTCCGGCCGGGGGAGAAGATCACCGTCAACGACTACTACCGGCACATCTTCGAGAACGGCGTTCCGGGTCTGCCGGAGATGGCTGCGGACGAGGGCCTGACGCCGTTCGAGTACATGCGGAAGTACGCAGCGTACGAGGTGACGACCGACGTTTATGACGAGCACGAGTGCCCGGTCGACGAGACCATCCTGAACGACCCGATGATCATCGACGAGGACACCGGCCTGATCTGGTGTGCGCAGCCAGGCGGGGACGCGAACAACAGGCCCTATCCGGGGCCGTTCCGCGACGAGGGCGGGAAGATCCGCATCGGCATCGAGATGGACGGGAGGCGGCTGATGGGGTTCCCGACGCCATCCGCGCGGCTGGAGTTCTACTCGCCAACGCTGAAGGAGTGGGGATGGCCGCAGTACGCGGTCCCGCGCTACCCTCGCGACGAGGGCGAGCGGGAGCGGATGGAGCACATCGTCAGCCAGGTGCATCCCTCGAAGCTCGACCACGACGCGAACGAGTACGACCTGTTGCCAACGTTCCGGCTGCCGAACCTGATCCACAGCCGCACGAACGGGGCGAAGTGGCTCTACGAGATCGCGCACACCAACCCCGTGTGGGTCAATCCGGTCGATGCTCGGCGCATGGGCGTGGAGACGGGCGACCTCGTGAAGGTGGAGACGGAGATCGGGTCGTTCGTCGACCGCGTGTGGGTGACGGAGTCGATCAAGCCGGGCGTGGTGGCGTGCTCGCACCACATGGGCCGTTGGCGGCGGTTCGAGGAACACGGGAGCGACCGGTGGAACTCCGCCGTCGTCGATCTCTCCAAGGACGGCGACGAGTGGCAGATGCGGCAGCGGCAGGGCGTCACGACATGGAAGTCGTCGGACCCCGACTCGGAGCGGCTGTGGTGGTCGGACGGGGGAGTGCATCAGAACCTCATCATGCCGGTGCAGCCCGACCCGATCAGCGGTCAGCACTGCTGGCACCAGAAGGTGCGTGTCACGAAGGCGGGCCCCGACGACGAGTACGGCGACGTGAAGGTCGACTCGGAGAAGTCGCACCAGGTGTACAAGCAGTGGCTCGAGCTCTGCCGTCCGGCCCCCGGCCCCGACGGGACGCGTCGCCCGTACTGGCTGCTGCGCCCGATCAAGCCCACGCCGGAGTCGTATCGGGTGTGAGGAGATTCACCGCAGAGGGCGCGGGGGGAGCCAGGTGAAAGTCCTGTTTTTGTCGCATTTTGGGACATTTTGGGACATTTCCGCTGTGGGACGCGCCCCGTGACTCTTTCGGCGGCGGGGGCGGCCCTCACCCTAGCACTCTCCCACGACGGGAGAGGGGATAAGAGGATTCACCGCGGAAGGCGCGGAGATCGCGGAGCCGAAGGAAGAAAGTTAGGAAACCCGCAGTCCCCGTATTCTCCCCGGAGCTCTATCCACTCCGAGGTGTAGGCCTGTATCACGGGGCGTGGCGGGAGCGAATGGCCTCAAGGTCGCCCTCCCATCCGATGCCACGAAATGAGCGTGCTTCATCGACAGAAGCGGTCTCGGCGGCCAGCATCCGCAGCGCAAGGTTGATCGCCTCGCCTCTGGTGGCAAGCCGGTAGCGCCGCATGACCTCAGCGCACGCCTGATCGTCGATGTCTCCGTTGATGCATGTCATACGTCTAGCGTACATCTTCGAGGCGAGGACCGACAAAAGCGCGACTGCATGCGCCGGAGGCGTTTCGGGTGTGAGACGGTTTGAGAATGTGAGAGGGTTTGAGAAGCCGCTAAAATATCTGTCCATCTTCGTGTTCTCGATTGGTCTCGACGTTCTTCGCACGTCCTCAAAGGGTGTTTGAAGCTGTTTCGGGTGGGCGGGCCAGGCTGGAGACGGGGGCGTGAGACGGTTTGAGAATGTGAGAGGGTTTGAGAAGCTGTCAAAACCGTCAACCCCCTTTCGTTGGTTTCATTCTCATTTTGTCTCATAGGGTTTCCCGGGTTCGGGGCACGTCGACGGGAATCCGTTACTGTGATGCGTCTAATGTAGATTATGTGTTCTTGTGCGTCAAATTGGGCAGTCCCGCAAAGCTGCCCAAAGACACTATTCCTGCATGGTCAGTCGGTCTTCCAAGGCATGGATAGCATCGTCTTCAAGCAAGTTGGCCCTGTCCTTGTACTCAAACGCTTTGATGACGGGGTTCCCTACCGCATCCTGAATCTCCCTAGGAGGATCAGGAATCATGATTCGGGACGCATCGTCAGAGGTAAGTTCGTCAACTACAGCTCCGTAGACTTTTGAGGTAACTTGATGCTGTCCGTAAGGCGTCATCAAGAATAGGGCGAGGTAGCCAGGATTGTATTCTGGTTCTTTCGCAACGAAGCGAACAATGTGCTGGGACGCAGCCCAACCATCTGCTAGGCTAGACACCATACCAACCCGGCCCACAGTCCCAGAGCACGTCATCAGCACCCACCTGCTACTAATCCTACACTGGCTTATGTTTCTTTCGTCGCTCCGGGCTAGGTACTTTAGGCCGAATGGTCTCATTAGCGGGATATGGGAACCTTGCATGAACGGCACACCGTGCCTTTCGCTGACGTAATTCCTTTTGAACCTACCAGGGTGGAAGATTCGACTGCATATCTGTTCCATCGCTATAGGTTTGTACCGGCCTGACTCCATTGCCGATACTGCCGTTTCAGCTATAGGGACATGATATGAGGCGTCAAGCCGGTTACCAATGTCAGCGGAGCTAACAGCGAATGAGCGAAGGGCTCCAGAGGGTGGATGAGGTTTGGGGCTGAGATAGCTGACCAAACTCTCATCAAATGGTGGCAAGTCGAAACCAGTATAGAAGGTAGTCGTTGCATCGTCTAGCAAACTGTTTGCCTTCTCTCTCAGTGAATAAGCCGCCTGGACACGATCAGCTATTTCCTGCAAGTCTGAGAGTGGCAAGACTGGAACCGGAATACTGGTTGCGTGGTGTGGTTCTAAGTGTTTGACAGCGGACCCATACTGACTCTTCGTCAGAAGAGCCTGGCCTATCCAAGTTGACAGAAACGCATACAGGTAACCGGTAGGAATCTCAAGAGACTGTACTCTGACTCTGAGAGCGTCATCAGAAATGGCGAACTGAGCTAAACGGTCTCCAACCAGAACACACCTGCCTACCGAGCCTGAGCGAGTAATGAGAATAGAATCCTTTTGCACAGCGCATTTCTCTGCCTGACCTTGCAGGTTAGCTAAGTTGACGCCACTCTCAGGGCGAAACCTCATCATCATGGAGGCAGTCAGAAAGGGACGACCATGCTCGCGGCTAGCGTAAATCCGCTTGAATCGCCCCGGGTACGAAATTGAGTCGCAAAGGTTCCCCAGTTCGTGAAGTTCATAGCCGCATTCCTGCAGTATCCTTTGAGCTTGCTCTGAATCGCTCGAATGATAGCCTGCGTCCATCCTCATATCACCTCGGTAGAGGCGGGCTGAACTCAGTTGAACGGTCGTTGCTGTGGTGGATTCTGAGCGGTAATCCAGGAGTTCGGCGAGATGTGGAGTCTCAACCATTGAGCCAAGCCTTGCGGTCAGAATGGTTCACCCATGTACGAAAACTGTCCACGACGGCAGGCAATTCATTGTGAATAACGGGGCGGCGCCTTATGGGCCTTTCTACTACAGTACCGCCTTCTCGGGAACGCCGGAAGACTGCGGAGGAGTCTTCCTCCTCCATTAGATTTCCTTCCGGCGTGCGCAGATACAAAGGATTGCCCCGGCGGTCGTGCCCTACAGCACGAGGCAACGCCATGAAGACCTCGTATTCTCTGGCTTGGCCTATTTCTTGTTCTATCGCAACTTCTGCCGCGCTCTTCTTTTGTAAAAGTAGTACGCTCGTTTGCGTTCCGGTATGAGGCTCAAAGGTCGCTTGGGGCAAGTCTATGCTTGCAACTATGCGTGCCTTGCCGAGGAGCCATCTCCGCAAGCCAAGCAGACCGGGATTCGACAGGATGCTATCAGGGAGCACAATCGCTAACCGCCCTCCTGGGCGCAACAGCTGTAGGCATCGTTCGATAAATAGTTGGTCTGGAGGTACTGAGTTACGTCGGCGATCAGTCGCAGATGCTACTTCAAACTGCTCAAGGATGTGAGGGTCGTCTATCCGAATGTCGTCGCCGAATGGGGGGTTAGTCGCAATCACGTCGAAGTGATTCATCCTTATGTTGCCATGGACGTTGTTCTTGTCGTCGCTGGGCCATTCACCAGGAGGCAAGAGGGAATCGGCGTGAAATACATTGGTTGAGCCATCCCCGTGCATTACGAGATTCATCTGGGCTGCCCGCACCAGAATTGGATTGAAGTCGATGCCAAAAAGACGACTAGACGCGATGTCACGCAACTGGGTCTCAGTTTCGGCCTCGACTTGTCGGTCGTCTTCTCCCCACTTCTCCCTTGCGAGGGCCTGAACGTGATCATGCCAAACGTTCATTAGGGCAACGAGGAAGCCACCCGTGCCAGCAGCAGGGTCCAAAACGTTCAGATTGAGCCACTGCTCTCGGGGGAAGGTGGCCAATACCATCTCAGCGGCCATCTTGCAGACACGGTGCGGGGTAAAGAACTCGCCTCGATCGCCGCGAAGATTTGAGCCAACCAGCTGTTCATAGGCAACGCCTTTCAGATCGGCTCTAGTTTGCATCAGAGAGTAGCGCTGCAGTTCCCCTACAATGTAGGCCAAGACTCGATTGTTGAGTTCCAATTGGGTGTCGGGTGCGAAAATATATGGATAACGGGCTTTGACCCTCTCAAACAGATCTGCGATAGACTTTCTCAGCTTGTCTTGCCCCAGGAAAGACCGACGTTCCTCGTTTCCAATGAAGAACTTCAGGGTGTCGGTGAGTTCACGCTCATCCTGAACCTTACAGAAGATAATCTTCAAGAATTCCTGGAAGGCAGCTTCCTTTTGAAGACCCTGGTTACCATAGATGTAGTCGTGGCATCTCTTGAATACAGCCGCTAGATCCTCGTCAGCCGGTACCAAGTCGGCAAATTTTGGCGGCTTCGGAGAATCGGAACCGAAACGGGGGATGTCGGTGGCCACCAAGTAGTCCGGTACGCCGTCATGCTGGGTTTTTTCCCATACTTGCAGTTCTTCGCCTACCCACATCCCAAATCGGGAATTAAGGCAAGCTGACAAGTAGGACTTCAGTTGCCCGACTCCATTTGACTCATCAGCCGCCTTCGTCTCGGGCCGCTTGCACTCAATGACGATGGAGATTGCTTCCTGCTTGTGCTCGGTTGATGGAGGAAAGACTGCTAAGGAACCTCTGAACAAGTCTATGTTCTAAGGCATAGTATCATGGGGGTCATCACGATAGCCGAGGAGAGATTCGATGGACCAGCCAACCTTCGCCGACTTGGAATACGAGGGCAAGAAGCGAAAGACTCGCAGGGAGAAGTTTCTTGAACGCATGGACGGTCTGATCCCTTGGGAAGAGTTGGAAGAGCGCATCCGACCGTTCTACCCCAAGGCTGGCCGTGGTCGGCGCCCCTATGAGTTGTCGACGATGCTTCGGATACATTGCGTGCAGTTGTTCTATAACCTGAGCGACCCCGGGATAGAAGACATGCTTTACGAGGTCGAGTCGGTGAGACGCTTCGTAGGTCTGAGGCTATCTGGGCCGTTGCCGGACGAGACGACGATCCTGAACTTCCGCCATCTGTTGGACAAGCACGAGTTGGGCACGGGCCTGATGGAGGAGATAAACCGTCATCTGGAGTCTCAGGGACTTCGTCTACAGGAGGGGACTATAGTGGACGCGAGCATCATCGCCGCGCCGTCGTCGACGAAGAATCGGAGTAAGGAGCGCGACCCTGAGATGCGCCAGACCAAGAAGGGTAACGAGTGGCACTTCGGTATGAAGTTGCATATCGGAGTGGACTCTGAGACGGGAGTGGTGCATAGCGTGTCCACAACGCCGGCGAACGTGCATGACGTGACTGAAACGCCTCGGTTACTGCACGGTGGGGAGACACAAGTGTGGGGTGATGCGGGGTATCAGGGGGTGGACAAGAGGCCTGAGAATCGAGACTTGGAGGTGGAGTGGCAGGTGGCGATGAGGCCTGGTCAGCGTCGAAAACTGAAGGTTGGGAGCGATGATGCGGCGAGGGAGAAGCGCAAGGCATCAGTAAGGGCGAAGGTGGAGCATCCGTTCCTGTACGTCAAGAGGCGCTTTGGCTACACGAAGGTCCGCTACCGAGGGCTGGCCAAGAACACGCAGCGGCTGGCATTGCTGCTGGGGTTCGCCAACCTGATGAGAGCCGAGCGATACTTGGCAGTGTGAGTGACCTTGTATACGTGGGCCCAATCAGGGCTGACAGGGACGAAGATGTCCCGCCAGAGGCAAAAGCAGGACGAAATAACCCCACCTAAGCTCCAAGTAAAGGCTCAACATCTCCGAAAACGCCTACAATCAACTCAGCCCAACTCCACAGCTGGTTGTTCAGAGGTTCCCTAAGTCTACCCTTCTTCGACTACCACCGACATAGACAGTGAACTCGACCTCTATGTCCTCGCGGCTGTATCCATAATCGTCAATGAGGCTTCTAGCAACACGCTGCCTGACGTTTTCCTCTGGGGTATCCTTGCGGAGCCTGTCGGTTATGACGCAGCGGCGCTTCCCGGGCGGGATGAAGGTAATGCCATCCGATTCGTCACCCATGTCATCTCCCTAGCAGATGCAATCGAGTCTTTGCTCTAGATTGCTAAGAGCGTTGACGGCTTCAGCCATCGGCGGTTTGCGAAATCATACCTATCTGAGATGCAGTGTCAAGGGGAGCAAGGTGAGTGGCCCTCAAAGATCGAAAACGTGGGTGGGCATGCGTCGGGCTTCCAGTAATGACGGATTACCCTGTGCCCGCATCTGACGCTTCTTTATCCCTTTTGGGTTCGCTGGTACCATGTTGGCCCGATTGCCGGAGCCGTAAAGAGTTGCCGACTGGGAGAAGACCTGCCCAAAGGAACTTGGGGAAACATACTGAGGCAAGCCGGGCTTCAGGAGAGGAACCGATGAAGCAAAGCTACGTAGTGGTATTTGAACGGACGCCCAACAACTACGCCGCCTATGCCCCTGACCTGCCTGGCTGCGTATCCACCCACAAAACTTGGGACGGCATCCAGGCAATGATCAAAGAGGCCATCGAGTTCCATATCGAGGGGCTGCAACTTGATGGGGACCCGGTTCCGCCGCCGCAGATGTCGGTGGAAGAAGCGCTGGCCCACCACCGTTCCCTTCCCAACGACTACGGCGGGTACTTCCCCGTTCCCGACGGCCTGGAGGATGAGGACCCCGCCGCCATCCTGGAGGTTGAGGTCAATGTGGAAGGGGTTTCCGTGGTGGCGGGCGGCTTGTAGCAAAAGTCAGCCTCACCTTTGACTGCGACCTGGGATATAGCAGAGAATCGTCTCGAATAATAGCCTCCCAAGACTCGCTCAACTTTACAATAACGCGCAAAATGCGTCAGTTTGCATCAAAATGCATCACTTTTCGAGCTTTTTCGCCGACGCTGTGACTCTGTCGGGCCTCCCGTCGACGGCCTGTTGAGACGGGGCTAAGACACTCCCCCTACCTCACCCCTCTGGACTCCGGCCTTCGCCGGAGTGACGAATGACGGTGTGCCTTCCAACTCTTGATGCGATGGCCCCCGCGCCCGAATCCCGACGCTTCTTTATTCCTCTTGGGTTCGCTGGTACCATGTTGCCCCTATTGCCGGACCTATTAAGGAGAAGCCAATGACCGAGTCGACCGACCTGCTGAATATCCGTCCGTTGAGGCGACGATTGAAGGAGGGGAAGGAGGGGCTCGGCATGTGGCTGGGGATAACGGATCCCCTAGCGGTGGAGGCCATCGCGGCGGACTGCGATCTGGACTGGGTCCTGCTCGACATGGAGCACGGCGGCGCGGGCTGGGACGACCTCAAGATGGTGATGCTGGGCTGGAAGTGGTCGGACGTGCCGTTGTTCATACGTCCACCGTCGCACGACCAGAAGTTCCTGATGGCGGCGCTCGACCTTGGGGTGAGCGGGTTCGTGGTGCCGTTCGTGAATTCGCCGGAGGACGCGAGACGGGTCTCTGAGGCGTGCAGGTACCCGCCGATGGGCATTCGCGGCAGCGCGCCGCGACGTGTGAGCCGTCATTACACGATGACCGACGAGTACAAGGCCGGCGCGGACGACGACGTGTTCGTGATGGTGCAGATCGAGCACAAGAACGCCGTGGAGTGTGTCGAGGAGATCGCCGACGTGCCGGGCATCGACGCGCTCTTCATCGGGCCTGGCGACCTGAGCTATTCGTATGGGCTGCCGTTCCAATTCGACCACCCGACCGTCGTGGACGCCATCCAGAAGGTCGTGGACACGGGGAGGGCCAAGGGTCTGCCGGTCGCCATGGCGGTGGACAGCACGCCGGAAGAGGTGCTGGAGCGCATCGAACAGG
This sequence comes from Dehalococcoidia bacterium, assembly GCA_963662435.1. GTDB lineage: Bacteria > Chloroflexota > Dehalococcoidia > Lucifugimonadales > VXLM01 > VXLM01. The sequence goes on from OY759598.1 coordinate 2,855,890, forward strand.
GCATCCAGCTTGTGACGGTGGGCCTCGACTGGATGTTCATGCGACTCGCGATCAAGGAGCAGACGGCGGCGGTGCGGGCGCTGGTGTAGGGGTGCGGGGGATTACCCTCACCTCTTCGACAAGCTTTCAAGTAACTGCTCAGGACTAGGGAGATTCACCACAGAGGACACAGAGATCACAGAGTGGGAAGAAAGGGGTAGTTCGGAGGCAGTTACCGACACCCCTGCACGGCCCCGGCGAGGGGCGAAACGCTGATCAGGGCGATCGAACGCCCCTACGGGAGGTTGGCCGGGGGGCATGGATTCCCGCGTACGCGGGAATGACCATGGCCATGTTTAAGCCACATAAGGGGATGAAAACGGGACTCGAACCGTGGACGGCTCAATTCTGCCCTTCGACAAGCTCAGGGCGAACGTACTCGCCATATTCTTATACCAATGAAATGACTGGAAATGTGAACGCGAACGATAAAGTAGTAAGGAGAGAGGGGAAAAATGTCCAAGAAGCACGAGATCATCTTTGAGACGGACGGGCGGCATTCGAGCGTGTATTTGTACGAGCCGCCGATGGGGATACGGCAGTACGTGGAGCCCATCGACGAGGTGCTCGACCTGGGGTTCGACACGATCAGCTACGTCGTGGGGGACTGCGCGGTGCTGTTGTACGACACGAAGGTCGGGGAGATCTGGGGTCATAACTACGACCTCATCAATCACGAGGTGTGGTACAAGGCTGCGTTCAACGTCCGGATGATGATCGAGAGCGGGCACGATCCGCTGCAGATCGTCTGCGACCACGCACATGAGCGCGGATTCAACTTCCTCGCGCACCTGTTGCTGAACATGGCCTACACGCCTCCGAACCGCGTCACGAACGGGCGCGTGGCCACGTACAACACCCTCCACCCGGAGTGGACCGTGGGCGAGGAGCCGGATTACCCCGAGGCCGTACACGACAACCCGAACCGGCTGTCGTACGCGGTGCCGGAGATCCGCGAGAACCGTCTGGCGATCGTTCGTGAGCTGGTGACCGACTATCCGACGGACGGCATCGAACTGAACTTCAACACCTATATGCCACTGATCGCCCGTAGCGAGGTGGAAGAGCACACGGAGACGATTACCGAGTGGATGTGGGAGGTCCGCCGGGCGGCGGACGCGGCCGCAGAGGCGCAGGGACGCAGCAAGCGAGTTGTCGTTCGCGTGGCCGCCTCTGTGGAAGGCAATTTGAAGATGGGGCAGGACATCGCAACGTGGGTCAACGAGGGACTGGTTGACACAATTGTCGCGATGCCTGTGGGCGGGGACTTCTCCAGCGAGACGTCTCGGCTGCGGGAGCTGGTCGATGTGGCAGCGGGGAACGATGTGCCCGTCCTCGCGGGGATGGACTCCGTGGGCACGGACCAGACACGGCTGACGCACCGGGCGGCGACGGTCAACGCCTACGACGCCGGAGTGAAGGGGGCCATGTATCACCGGTACTATCCGCCCCCGCACAGGTACCCGTACAACACGGAGGACACCGACCGCATGAGGCTTGCGGCATTCCCCGATGTCCTGGCCCACAAGGACAAGACGTACTACGTCGGGCCAGGGTTCGACCGACGCGAGGGCGTATCGTTCGGCCTAAAGGAACAGCTTCCGCGTGAGCTCACGGCGGGTGAGCAAGGCCCGGACATCACGATCGACGTTTCGGACGACATCGCCGCGAAGTCGGAGGCGGGCGAGCTGTGGCGGTGCGAGCTTCGGATCATGCTCCACGAGCTGGTGCACCACGACGAGTACCGGGTGTACTGGAACGGCGAGGAGGTGCCGGAGAGCAAGATGCGGCGGGCGGACTGGGTGTTCCAGATGCGTCCGAGCGCGGGCGTGCGGGGCTATCGCCTGCACATCGACCTGCGGAACGTCTTGCTGCCGGTCAAGGGAACGAACACCGTGCGGGTCGATCTCGTCACGAAGGACGAGCAGCTCGTCGATCCGGTCAGCATCCACGACATCGACATCGTGGTGGAGTACCTGCCGCACCGGAGCGCGTTGCGCGATGACGAGTCGTACGCGGGGGCGGCGGTACCGTTCACGCCGTAGGCGCAAAGCGTAAGGGGGACCTTCGGGAACTACAGTGGAACTTGGCGAGACTATGGACTACCTTTATGATAATTTGGGGAACTATATACTTGACTCCCACGTGATGCAAGCCTAATCACGCGCAATCTCCTTAAGTCGTGCGACTAGGTACTCCTGGGGTCTATCGCCTTTCAGGGAGTTGCAAGCCCCACACAAGAGTTGCAGATTCTCAATGTGGTCCGTACCCCCGCGTGATTGAGGCACGATGTGGTCTATCGTGAAGTTGCGGAACGGGAACATTATCTCGCAACCGGCGCACAATCCTTCTTGCTTGCCAAATAAGGTGTGCTTCTGAGTCCGATAGGAAGGAACCTGTCCGAGGTCGGTACGCTGGGGAACGTCGTCTCGATAGGTGGTCTGTAGACCAAATAGCCCCAGGTCATTGCGTAGCCTCAGCTCTACCAAGTCCTTAGCCTTGGGTGACAGATCAATACCCGCCCACTGCCTTTCCAGCTTCTCGGCGGCTACAAGGGCCGTAGCGCATCCACAGAACGGATCAAGCACCACGTCGCCAGGGTTGCTGGATGCCTTGATGATCCGCTCAAGCAGGGCAAGCGGTTTCTGCGTGGGATAGCCCACCCACTCACTGCTCTTATTGTAATTCGTGAATCCGGTCGGCTCTAAGACTAAGCTCTGTGGCGGATTACCACGGTCAGCAGCGGCATAGCGCTTCAGTCCAGGCCAGACGCCCGTTGTCGGATGGTGTATCAGCCCTGCTGCATCCAGCGCGTCAAGACGCTCATGGACACCCTCGATGCTCCGGTAGCCGGGAATGAAGTGTTCCTCGATGTACTGGGCATAGACCCCTGTCTTTGGCGGAGACCAGCACCGCCCCCTGGAATACACGTCGTAACCCTTCCACGGGGTTGTGCTTGGCAACCCTGGGGCAGTGCCGTGAAGGGGGCCGGTAAGGTTCTCCGACCTGACTGAGCCCCTTCCGTCGGCTTGAGGATACGCCTTCTTGAGCTCTTCGGCAGACTTCGGCGTAGCAATGTCAGATCCGTTCCAAGTCCACTGGGCGCTCTTGGCGTAGTACAGGATGTGGTCGATATTCCGGCCAAATCGCTTTGGGTCATTATGAGCGGTTGACCTTCTCCAAATGATGTGATTGCGGAACTGGTTCGCTCCGAACACCGAGTCCATCAGCAACTTGAGGTAGTGACTGGCCGTATCGTCGCAATGAAGGTAGATACTCCCGGTGTCTTTCAGCACGCGGTGCAACTCCAGTAGCCGCACGGCCATCATGATCAAGTAGGACTTCATGCCCTTACCGTGAGCCGGACGCGCAGCGTCGATGATGCCGTACAACGCCGGGTGTGACTCGGCAATCATGCCATGCCAAGCGTCGTCCACGTCGCTCAGTGTCCACGTGTCCTTGAAGGCCGCTCCCGCAGCTGCGCTCCCGACGGGCGCCGAATAGTCCTGATTGCTGTTGAAGGGCGGGTCGAGGTAGATAAGGTCTACCGTCTCGGAATTCATGCCGCGAAGGATATCGAGATTGTCGCCCGTCCAAAGCGTTCGGTTGACGAAGTTGGGTGTTGCCATGCTACTTGCCCTCAGTCTCCGGCATCGAGAACTGAGAGCCAGTCTTCGGATAGGCACGGTCAAGGGCGCGCTTGAAGGACTCCCAGCTACCCGCTGCCCGCATGAGCGCGGTGACTCCCTCGATATGCTGCAAGAGCTTCGGGTGTCCGAACTCAGGCGTGAACCACTGGTGATGCCTGTTCTTTCTCCATCCTTGCGGCATCACGGGGTTGCGCTCCCGAAGTTCGGCAAGCACACCCGGCGCGATGCGGTCATAGACAAGGTCGTTCGTGTAGTGGCCTATGACTCGGGGACGTTTCACGCCTGCTGCACTACCCCAACCCCTGAGCCGAAATATCTGCTCATAGAAGCTGAAGTCAAACGTCTTTGTCCACGGGTGTAGCTCCTCATCAAGGAACGCCTCGAGGATTTTGGCAAGGGCGCGTTCCTCGCGGATGCGCTGATACCCCGTTGCTTCATCGACCAAGCCGATAATGCCGACACGAGCGAGACCACGGACGAGAACCTCGCACCTCTTAGCGATATGGAGTTGGTTGGGGTGTAAGTCGCCTGCTTCTCTCGCAGCGAGAATCGCATCACAGAGATCGGTGAGTAAAGTTGCGGGATAGCCATATGCTGTACGACCGCCGTGTGGAGGAGTGAACTCAATAGGAGTATACGTGCGCGCGAGAGTTTCCCCTGTAACATGCGGCGCAAGGGCGTTACTCCGCGTGAAAATAGCCAATTGGGGCGCGCCGTCCTTCCTATTTACGACACCTCCTACAGACATCCCCAAAGAACCCAAAAACCCTCGTTGGCTCAGTACCCGCGTTTCGTCCTCCAAGACGTAGCAGGGTATCTCGATGTCCCCGATGACAAGGGGACTGCCCGGCTCCCCAGCTATGACCTTGAGGGGCTGCTTTGCGGTCGTCCCGTGTGCCAGTACCTTGTCTGTGATTGCGTCCAGTGCGGCCTTGTTCATGCTGTCAACTCCTCATAGGTGATGCGCGCGCCGAACGCGCTTTCGATGAACGCCGCGAGACGGTCTAGGGTGTGATACTGAACATTCCCCTCGTTCAGTCGGAATGTCGCTTCATTCACGTAGCGTTCCAGGTGTTTGACGCTCACATGGTGCCAAGTCCCATAGATGCTCCTCTTGAGAACTGCCCACATGGACTCTGCAGAGTTGATATGAATGTCACCCGCTCCGACGTACTCTTTCGCGCCGTGGTTGACCGTCCCTCGTGAGTAGTCGTGCAGGTTGTTGTATCCACGATGCTCGTCCGTGTAGACCGTCGAGCCCGCCTCTACGTGTTGCTCGATAGTCGCTCGGAGCGTCTCGCTGTCGGTCCCTGTAATCGGTTGAGCCTTCGACCTTCCACCACGCTGTCTCATTCCGAGCACGGTCGCCTTGCCAACCGGCCCGCGTCCGTTGTGGCGTTTCTTGGACTCATGCTTGTTGGACTCCTTGCCGCCGATGTACGTCTCGTCCACTTCGACGATACCGCTCAGCGTGTCATCATCGTCGCCAACAGCTTCACGGAGACGACCCAGCATGAACCACGCAGTCTTTTGCGTCACACCGATCTCCTTTGAGAGCTGGAGCGACGAAATACCCTTGCGAGCCGTCACCACTAGATACATGGTGTAGACCCACTTGTTCAATGGGACGTGGGAACGCTCGAAGATCGTGCCAGTGCGGACGGTGAACTCACCGGCGCAGTCGTGGCAACGGTAATAGCCGATTCGCTTGCCAGTCCGCGCGGTGATCTTCTCAAACGCCCCGCATAGCGGGCAGGTAGGGGAACCGTGCCAACGCCGCTCCTCAAGGTAGAGACGGGCGGCCTCGGCATCGGGTATCATGTCGAGGAATTCAAAGGTGCTGATAGTCGTCTCGCCGTGTGCCATGTCTCAATCTCCTTATGGGGAGATTGTATCACGCCATCACGTGGGAGTCAAGTATATAATTCCCATAATTTGGTAGGCGTTGCCGGGTTAATCGCGACGGTTGGAGGACTGGCGATAGCGATCTGGCAAATCAGAGACGCGCGCAAGGCGGCGGAAGCGGCAGAGGACGCAGCATCCGCGGCGCAGAGAGCGACCATAGAAACGCGGGATGCGATTCACGGCGTTTTGACGGTCTCAGACCTGCGGCGAGTCATAGGGTATGTTCAACAGATCAAGAGCTTTCACAGGGAGCAGAAGTGGGATATTTGCCTGAACATGTACCAGGTGCTGCGGTCGTCACTGACGGATATCCGCGCTCGCCTGCCTGAGCCGGCGGCGCAATATAGGCTGGTCTTGCGAGAGGCGATTGACCAAGTGAATGCTATAGAGAACACTCTCGACGTCGCGGTTCGCTCCGGGTCGGAATTTGCGGCATCCGAGGGCTTCAATAGCATTCTAAACGAAGTGCAGGCTAAGCTCGAAGAAATGGTCAGCAGAGTTCAGGTGCAGGAAAGCGAGGTGAGTACGTAATGACCAAGATCGAAGAGATCCTTGAGAAGCTGAAACAGCTGTCAAACGAAGGAAAGATCACTTGGCGCCCCACCGTAAATCGGTCGACGTTTTCCGCCGTGTTTGGCGACTCCTCGGCCCTGATCTCGAAAGGGGGATTCATTTATACCCTCAGGCTTCTGAATGAGTCGGGTAATGAAATTGGACGTATAGATTCAGACGCTCTGACAGACGATCCGAATGGAGACACTGCAGTCATGATCTCACTCTATGAATCCGCCCAGCGGCAAGTCCTAAACGTAGACGCCGAACTCGATAACGTCCTGGTCGAATTGAACCAGCTTTAGCCCCGCGACCCCAAGAATGCAGCTCAAGATCACGGAACAGGAGAACAAGGGGCTCTTCGCGGACTGCACGTTGGATGAGCACGAGCGACGGATCGCGCGGCTGCGGGAGGAGATGGAGCGCGAGGGCGTTGACGGGCTGTACCTGACGCAGGAGACGAACGTCCGGTACGCCTCGGCCATGCAGGACGTGGCATGGGTGATCCACGCGTACTTCTACACGGTCTTCATTCCGCGAGACGATACTCTGCCGATTGCGCTGTTCGTGCCGAACGGGGGGCAGATCCAGACGCAGGCGAGCTGGATCGACACGGTCGTCCGCTGGGACTTCCCGCCGGGGTTCTACATGGGCAAGGTGGGAGACTCGCTGATTGAGTCGTTGGCGGAGTGGCTGCGGAAGCTGGGCCTCGACAAGGCGACGATTGCGACGGAGATGAGCGCGCATTTCCGGCTCGGCCTGTCCGTCGAGGTGCTGGACGGGCTGCGGGACGCTCTCCCGGACGTGACGTGGCGGGACTGCGGTCCGGTCGTGTGGCCGGTGCGGTCGATCAAGTCGGACGAGGAGGTGCGGCGGCTGCGGGAGTCGGTGAGGATATCGTGCCTCGGCATCAATGCCGGGTTCGAGGCGCTGGAAGAGGGGATGTCGGAGCGGGAGCTCGTGAACGTGATGTGCGCCAAGATGTTCGAGGAGGGCGGCAGCGAGATCAAGTTCACGTCCCTTTATGCGGGGCCTGACCGTGCGCTGTGGGCGGACGCGACGCCGCGACGCGAGATGACTATCAACCCCGGCAGCCTAGTCCAGTTCGACGGGGGATGTACGTACGACGGGTACTATACCGACATCAAGCGGTTCGCGAGCCTGGGAGAGCCGACGGAAGACCAGCGCCGGTTCTACGACATCGCCCGTGAGGCGGAGCAGGCATCAATCGACGCGGTGAGGCCGGGCGCGACCTACGGTGAGGTGTACGAGGCATCGCAGCAGGCAATCCGCGACGCGGGATATCCGGAGTTCGTCGAGCGGGCACAGTCGTTTCGTTGGACGAGTATCGGCCACAACATCGGGCTCGACCTGCACGAGATGCCAGGCATAGCCAAGGACAACGCTGCGGTGCTCCAGCCCAACCAGGTCATCTGCATCGAGCCGTTCTTCTATCACGACGGCGGCTTCCCGGTCTGGGAGGTGCCGAACAAGTATGGGTGCGAGGACCAGGTGCTGGTCACGGAGACGGGGCATGAGGTGTTGTCGTCGGACGAACTGGTGAGCCGGGATATCTGGGTGGCGTGAGGAACACCTATGGGTTTCTTAAGGGGGAAGGACCAGCTGAATATCATATACACCTCACAAATTGACCCGGTCTTTGATAGGATTGGGCCCGTAGCTCCACGCTGGCTGATCTGATCAGTGAACACTTGGACGAAACTCACCTTGTATGCCCGAGGGACGGTTTGTCGCAAGCGTCGTATGTTCCCTGGTGAGGGTAGCTGAGGAATAGAAGCCAACCTGGTGATTAATGGACAAAGCTAACCCACCAAATAGCCCCAGACAGCGGAAGTTGCTTGGCTTGCTTGGCGAGCTTGGTGGTTCGATATCACACTTCGACTTCCAAAAGCTGTTGTTCCTATATTGCCAAGAACCAGAGACCAGCCGCCTTTACGAGTTTGTCCCCTATAAGTTTGGGGCGTTTTCGTTCACCAGCTACGCTGACAAACGCAAGCTCATAGAAGAGGGACTACTAGCTAAGGAGGATGATGTTTGGCAACTAACTGTCAAGGGCGCAGCCGTTGCGTTTGGTGAGCGTGACGTAAGTGTTAAGCGATTTGCAAACCTATATGGAGACCTACGTGGCACCCCTCTAGTCGCTGAGGCTTACCGAAGGTATCCCTACTACGCCATTCGCAGTGAGATTGTGGCGGATGTCCTCGGTGATGATGAAGAGGCCCGCCTGTCAGTTGAGAACGCTCAGCCGAGATCAAGCCCAGGCACGTTGCTATCCATCGGTTATGAGGGGCACAGCCTCGAAGCCTATCTCAATCGACTAATCAAAGCAGGTGCCACGTTGCTGTGCGACGTACGTCACAGTGCTCTCAGCAGAAAGTATGGATTCACTAAGTCCACTCTCTCAAATGCCTGTGAAGGAGTTGGGATCCGGTACGAACATCGACCTCAGCTAGGAATTAGCATTGACAGGCGACGAAATTTAGAGACCTCTGCGGATTATCTGCGGCTATTTGCTGAGTACAAGGTACGCGACCTACCACGAGAAAAAGAGACCATCGCCGAAGCAGTAGAATGGGTCAGATTAGGTGAGAGTGTTGCATTGACTTGCTATGAGAGAGATTCTAAGAAGTGTCATCGTCGAACCGTCGCATTGACCATAAAGTACCAATCAGGCATACTGTCGTCAGTCAATCACCTATGAGCGACGTTCGCAGAGAGCGCATCCTCGTAACAGTTAAGACATATCCGACGCTATCTACTAAGTATGGCGAAACAGTCTGCACGGCAGGGGTGCGTGAAGATGGTACTTGGATTCGTCTATACCCCGTTCCCTTCAGACGCCTCGGTGAAGAAGAGCAATATAGCAAGTACGACTGGGTGGAGTGTAGCGTTAGGCGTCAGTCATCAGATCGGCGACCAGAGTCATTTCGGCCAGTTGACAATACTGAACTTAGGCCTGTTGGCCACTTAGATACGGGCGATCTGTGGAGGGAGAGGCGCCGTATACTTCTACAATCTGGGCACGTTTACGACCGGCTCGACAAAATCATAGGTGCCGCGAAGAATAACGCATTCTCTCTGTGTGTGTTCAAACCTGCCAAGGTGTTGGATTTTGTTTGCGAGTCAGACGACAGGGACTGGGATTCCAAGAAACTCAACAAGATGCGCGAGATTCTAGACCAGTTCGACCTGTTCGAAGACAACAGTTGGCGGCTGACCTTTGAGCTGATTCCTAAACTCCCCTACAAGTTTTCATACTGCTTCAAAGACTCGATTGGTAGGGAGAGCAAGCTTCAAATCTTTGATTGGGAAATAGGGGCGTTATATTGGAACTGTCTGCGATCATCAGATGGTGATGAAGAAATGGCCTGCGAAAAGGTACGGAAGAAGTATATGGACGAGTTTCTCACTAAGGATCTTCATTTCTTTCTTGGCACAACACTGGAATGGCATTTCAAGGCGGCGCCAAATCCATGGGTCATCATAGGGTTGCTTCCTGTCCCCCACGACAACCGACTATCACTCTTCTAGCTCAGACATCTGGCTGAGCAACGAAGAGCGAGGTGCATCTACACCTTCCCGGACTATCTGAAGGGCAAGACCTTCGCGGACTTTGTTTGATACACTGCTGTCACGACGAGACCGGGCAATAGTGGAGGCATGGTGGAATTGCTTTGCCGGTTCTCCAAACGGATGTTTGGTGCGGCTGCACTGGCCGCGCTGCTGGCATTGGCCGTATTCGGTTGCTCCCCGGCGCGGGACACTCCTTTGATTTCGTCGGAGGAGTTCGGCACACCTACGGCTGTTCCAACGCCTACGGCGACGAGGCTCCCGGAGGAGGCAGTCCAGATTGCGGGTCAGAGGACGAGCGACGCGCAGACTGCGCTCGACGTGGTGGGCAAGGACATCATAAAGATCGCCAACTGGAATGAGGGTGGTCCGGCCATGCTCAACAGCCTCCTCGGCTACTTCATGGTGTGGGGATATGATTACACCGTCGAACTGGTCGAGATGGAGCGAGAAGACTACCGGGACGCCTTGGAAAAGGGCGAAGTCGACCTGGTGCTCCACGTTGATACCGCAGATGCGGACACCGCCGAGTGGCTGAGTTCCGTGGTCGATAGTGGAACGGTGCTGGAAGGCGGCAAACCGCTGGCCGACACGGAGACAGTACTCATAGCAGTACATCCCACGCTGATGGAACGGGCGCCGGACCTGGTGAACTTCCTCTCCACCACGACCCTGCCAGGCGGCGAATTCTCGAGGATCGCCGGCATGGTGAAGTTCGGACGTGTGGGCGTAAACCCCGGCGCGGGGGCGTTCAAGTACCTCAAGGAGCAGGGCGCGGTCTGGAACACATGGGTCCCAGCGGAGGAGGCGTCAAAGGTCCAGGCGGCGATCGATGCGAGCAAGACCTCACTCCGCAACCGGACGTGTATTCCGCAGGGCGTGGAGGCCAACGACTGCGGGAGGAACTAGGTTCGGTTCCCTATGATGTTGGCCGACCAGTCAAAGAATACCCTCACCCTAGCCGTCTCCCACGACGGGAGAGGGGATAAATCGGCATCTGCGTTTTCGTCATATTCGAGTTGACTGTGTACTACGTTCATGTCGTTTTAGGTTCGCCGCTTGCTGAGAGGGTGTCTAAACACCCTTCCGTTCACCCTGAACCTGTCGAAGGGTCGAGGCGCTGTTCATGGTTCGACAAGCTCACCACGAACGGTTTCCGACGACTAATTAGACACCCTCTGAGACCCCTCCAAGAGCCACCCAGCCCCTCTGGATACCGGCCTTCGCCGGTATGACGGATTTCCCGACTTGTGGCCGTTAGATAGCAAGAAACGTGCGTGATTTGAGAGTTGTTTCCCGGCTAGAGACGGGTTTCGGCCTTTGTGCGATTGACAGGTTAGATTCGTTCGCATACCCTTGCGGCGAGTCGAGGAATCGGAGCGGCTAGGGTTTTCCTTTTCCAAGAGGGAGGTCAGTCGCTCCGCATAGTCTTGAACACTTAGAGGGAGGTGAATCGTGAAAGTCCCAGTGGACATAACGGTCAATGGGCGCACGTTCAGCGAGGAGGTGGAGCCACGGCAGCTGCTCGTTCACTTCATTCGCGAAAACGCCGCGCTCACGGGTACCAAGGTCGCGTGCGACACGAGTCAATGCGGGTCTTGCACCGTCACGATGGACGGGGTCAGCGTCAAGTCATGTACGGTCCTTACCGCACAGGCGAGCGGCTCTTGCATCACGACGGTCGAGGGCCTGTCGGACGGCGTGGATTTGCACCCGCTGCAGGAAGCCTTCTGGAACAACCATGGGCTCCAATGCGGGTTCTGCACTCCGGGAATGATCATGGCGGCAAGCGAGCTGCTGCGAACGAACCCGGAGCCCTCACGCGAAGAGATCCGGGAAGGGCTGGAGGGCAACATCTGCCGATGCACCGGATACCAAAACATCGTGCTGGCGGTCGAAGACGCCGCACGAACGATGGGAGGCTAGACCATGACGACAAGATTGTTCGGTTCAGGAATTCGTCGTCGTGAGGACCCCCGGCTCATCACAGGCCGAGCCTCGTACACAGACGACATCAGCTTACCGGGCATGGTGTACGCCGCGATTCTCCGGAGTCCGTACGCTCATGCCAACATAACGAGTATCGACACGAGCGCGGCGGCGTGCCAGCCCGGCGTTATCGCGGTCTACACCGGCGCGGACACCGAGGGGCATCTGAACCCGATTCCCTGCGCGTGGCTCATCCCCGACTCCGACCTCGTCACGCCGGACCATCCGGCCATCGCGAAGGACAAGGTCCGGTACGTCGGCGACGCCGTAGCGGTGGTGGTGGCCGAGAACCGGTACCAGGCCGAGGACGCACTCGAACACATCGACGTGGACTACGAGCCGCTGGACGTGACGATCAACCCGAAAGCATCCACCATGGACGGCGCGCCGCAGATCCACGACGACGCGCCGAACAACATCGCGTTCAAGTGGACGGTGGCGGGCGGAGAGATCGACGAGGCGTTCGAGAAGGCGGACGTGGTCGTCAAGGACACGATCAACCTGCAAAGGCTGATCCCCAACGCGATGGAGCCGCGCTCGGCGGTCGCCCAATACGTGGCGGCAACCGGCAACCTCACGCTGTGGGGGACGACGCAGAACCCGCACATCGCGCGATTCCTGAGTTCAGTAGTGACAGGCGTCGGAGAGCACAAGGTGCGAGTCATCGCCCCTGAGGTCGGGGGCGGGTTCGGGAGCAAGATCCCCTACTATGCCGACGAGGCGATCACTTCCTTCTGCGCGATGCAGTTGGGCGTTCCGGTCAAGTGGACGGAGACGCGAAGCGAGAACTACCAGGCGACGATCCACGGGCGCGACCACGTGGAAGAGCTAGAGATGGCGGCCACGAATGACGGTGAGATCCTGGGCCTTCGGACGACGGTATACGCCGGACTTGGCGGGTACCTGTCGACGGCGGCTCCGGGAGTCCCGACGATCCTTCACGGCCTGATGTACTCGGGGGCGTACCACATCCCGGCGGTGTACGGCGACATATACGGTGTGTTCACGAACGCGACCCCGGTGGACGCCTACCGCGGGGCGGGAAGGCCTGAGGCGACGACTCTCGTCGAGCGACTGGTTGACCTGGTCGCCGCCGCGACGGGCCTCGATCCTGTGGAGGTCCGCCGACGGAACCTGATCGAGGCGTTCGAGGAGAACCAGGACGTTTCGACCGGTATCGTGTACGACAGCGGCGACTACGAGGCCGCGCTCGACAAGGCGGTCGACCACATCGGATACGCCGACCTCCGGGAGAAGCAGGCGGCTATGCGAGCGGAAGGAAAACACATCGGAATCGGCGTGTGTTCCTACGTGGAGATATGCGGACTCGGCCCATCGCAGGTCGCGGGAGCGGTTGGCTTCCAGGGCGGTCTTTGGGAGAGCGCGATCGTCCGGTTCCACCCTACCGGCAAGGTACACGTGATGATCGGCTCCTCGCCGCACGGCCAGGGAGAGGAGACGACCTTCGCCCAGATTCTCGCGGGAGAGCTCGGCGTGCCGGTGGACGACGTAGACGTGATCCACGGCGACACGGACAACACGCCGATGGGCTGGGGCACGTACGGCAGCCGTACGACGGCCGTGTCGGGCGCGGCAATAGCCCTTGCCAGTCGCAAGATCAAGGACAAGGCCCAAGCGCTGGCGGCCCATCTGCTTGAAGCGGATGCCGCCGACATCGAGTACGACGACGGCAAGTTTTTCGTGAAGGGCTCGCCCGACGAGCACAAGACGATCCAGGACATCGCGCTTATGGCGAACGTGGCGTGGGACATGCCGGAGGGCATGGATCCGGGCCTCGAGGCCAGCGCGTTCTACGATCCCCCGAACTTCACGTACCCGTTCGGGACGCACATCGCGGTCGTCGAACTGGACGCGTCGACGGGTCAGATCGAGTTGAAGAAGTACGTTGCGGTGGACGACTGCGGCGTGCAGATCAACCCGATGATCGTCGAGGGACAGGTACACGGAGGCGTGGTTCAGGGCACGGGCCCGGTATTGTGGGAAGGGGCGGTCTACGACGAGGACGGCCAGCTGCTCACGGGGTCGCTGCTCGACTACGCGATGCCGAGGGCGGACAACTTCCCGGACATCGAGGTCCTGTCCAACACGACTGCTTCGCCGCACCACCCGCTTGGGGTGAAGGGCATCGGCGAGGCCGGGACGATTGCCTCGACCGCTGCGGTGTACAACGCGGCGATGGACGTTCTGAGGCCCTTGGGCGTGAACAGCGTAGATATGCCGCTGACGCCTGAGAAGGTCTGGAGCGCGATCAATCAAGCACAGAACGGAGGGTAGGCCATGTACGCATCGCAGACCGAATACCACCGAGCCGGCTCGGTAGAAGAAGCCGTATCTCTCCTATCGGGGAATGAAGACGCGAAGGTGCTGGCGGGCGGGCACAGCCTGATCCCGCTGATGAAGCTGAGGCTGGCCTCTCCCGCACTGCTGGTCGACATCGGCCAAGTGGAAGAGCTCAGCAGCGGAGTGACGTGCAACGACGAGACGATCTCAATATCGTCGCTGACAACGCACGCCACAATCGCCTCGTCGGACATCCTGAAGAGCGACTGTCCGGTGTTGGCGGAGGCGGCGGGCATGATCGGCGATCCGGCCGTGCGCAATCGCGGCACGATCGGGGGCAACCTCGCCCACTCCGACCCTGCATCCGACCTGCCGACGGTGCTCACGGCGCTTGGCGCGAGCATCAACATCACAGGCCCGGGCGGGTCGAGGAGTGAGTGCGTCAGCGGCTTCATCCAAGGGCTGATGGAGAACAACCTCGGCCCCGACGAGATCATCACGAGCATCGATGTCCCAGCGAATCAGGCAAACCAAGGGGCAGCGTACGCGAAGCTCTCGCACCCGGCGTCCCGGTACGCCGTCGTGGGCGCTGCGGCGTCCGTCACCGTCGAGGGCGGCACCGTCACGGCGGCCAGCGTGGCAGTAGGGGGCGTGCAGCCTGCGCCGACGGTCGGAAGCTCCGTCGCGGCAAGTCTGGTCGGGAATGCACCGACCGACGCGGCGCTGGACGAGGCCGCCGCGGCCATCTGCAACGACATCGGCGACGACGTGCTGAGTGACATCTTCGCCTCCGAGGACTATCGCAAGGCGATGGCCGTCGTGTACACGCGACGCGCCCTTGGCTGCGCCGTGGAGTGCGCGGGCTAGAAGACCCCCACTCTGTATCTCTCCCCCGTCGAACGGGGGAGAGACTAACCTACTTTATCGGGGTAAAATCCGCGGAATGACGACTATCCATGAGCAAGTCCTTGCCGCCGCCAGGCGCTTGTGCGAAGGCTCGGCTGATGGGACATTTAGTCCTATTAAAATCATCCGGGAATTGCCGCATCTGAAGCCCAATAGCGTTCGCACACACGTCATAAACTGGTGTTGCGTGAACGCTAACACAACTTACAGTAATAAGTATCCGTATTTTCGGCGTGTTGGTAAGGGCGTATATCAGATTGAACCGTTATTCCGTTCAGGTGAGAAGAACACTGCCACATCAAGTACGACTCCCCACTTGACGGAAACCACCGACACCTCCCCCATACCCGTATCCGTCGACGAACTTCAGAAGGCGCTACAGGAGAACCTGTATGTGGCCGACCGGAGCCTGGCGATATCGATCTACCTGGCGCTGAAGCTGAATCGTCCGCTGTTCCTGGAGGGCGAGGCGGGGGTTGGCAAGACGGAGATCGCCAAGGTGCTCGCGGCGGCCCTCGATACACGGCTGATCCGGCTGCAGTGCTACGAGGGGCTGGACGTAAACCAGGCGGTGTACGAGTGGAACTACTCGCGGCAGCTGCTGGAGATTCGAATGCTGGAGGCGGCCGACCGGATCAGCGAAAGCGAGGCCGAGCAGGAGTTGTTCAGCGAGAAATTCCTGATAAAGCGGCCTCTGCTCCAGGCCATCGAATCGAGCGACGGCAAGCCGCCAGTGCTGCTCATCGACGAGCTCGACCGCGCGGACGAGGAGTTCGAGGGGTTCCTCCTGGAGCTGCTCTCCGAATTCCAGATAACCATCCCCGAGTTGGGCACGTTCCGCGCCGAGGAGCCACCGTACGTGATCATCACGTCGAACCGTACACGCGAGATCCACGACGCGCTGAAGCGCCGGTGCCTGTACTACTGGATCGACTATCCCGACTTTCAGAAGGAGGTCCAGATCGTCACGAGCAAGGCGCCGGATGCCCCAAGGAAGCTGGCCGAGCAGGTCACGGCGTTCGTGCAGGAGCTTCGCACGGCGGAACTCTACAAGGTGCCCGGCGTGGCGGAGACGCTGGACTGGACGGCTGCGTTGGTGGGACTGGACCAGACGGAGCTCGATCCGTCGGTGATCGACGACACGCTCGGCATCATGCTCAAGTACCGCGAGGACGTTGAGGCAGTGCGCGGCGACCAGTCGAGGGCCCTGCTGAACCAGTCAATGAATCGAGGCGCGCGACGTGGCGGCAGGCGTGGCTGACGCGGCGGGGGGACACATCCTCCATAACCTGCTGCTGTTCGGGCGGCTCCTGCGGCGCATGGGATTGGACGTTCACGTCGGACGGATGCTCGATGCCGTGGCGGTCATCGACGACATCGGTCTCGCCAAGAAAGGCGACTTTCGCGCCACGCTCCGCACCCTGCTCGTCCACCGCAAGGATGATCTCGCCCTGTTCGACGAGGCGTTCGACGTCTTCTGGCGGCAGCCGAAGGACCCACAGACGACGATGGACCTGCGGTCGATGGGGGAGCAGCGTCGCTTCCGGCAGCCGCAGGTGGGGCCACCTCCCCCCGGCTCGTCCACGAACGGCTTGGACGACGGCCAGGACGAGTCCGAGGAGGATATCGACAGGATCGACCTGACCCGCACATTCAGCGCGAGGGAGGTCCTCCGCAAGAAGAGCTTCGCGGAATACACTCCGGACGAGTTCACCCAGGCTCGCATGATGATCGAGGAACTGCAGTGGGACCTGGGTCGCCGTCGCACGAGGCGCTGGGGACGCGGTGACGGCAGGCAACTCGATCTCCGAAGGGCGCTGAGAAGCAGCCTTCGATACGGCGGGGAGCCGGTGCACCTCCCGACGAAGCGACGAAAGACGACGCCGCGCAGGCTGGTGCTGATCTGCGACGTAAGCGGCTCGATGGAGCGTTACACCCGAATGCTGCTGCAGTTCATCCACACGCTGTACGGCGGTCTGGACAACAGGGTGGAGGCGTTCCTGTTTGCCACGAGGCTGACCCGCGTGACGGGGCACCTCGACTACCGCGACATCGACCGGTCAATCGACGAGGTGTCAAAGGCGGTGCCCGACTGGTCGGGCGGCACGCGCATCGGCGATATTCTGAAGACGTTCAACTTCCGCTGGGCGCGGCGGGTGCTGGGATGGGGGTCGGTGGTGCTGGTCATCTCGGACGGCTGGGACAGGGGCGAGCCAGCCCTCTTCGGCAGAGAGATGGCGCGGCTCCAGAGGAGCAGTCACCGGCTGATTTGGCTCAATCCGCTCGCGGGGTCAGCAAACTACGAGCCGTTGACGCGAGGGATGAGGGCGGCGATCCCGTATATCGACGACCTGATGCCCGTCCATAACCTGGCGAGCCTTGAGGATCTCGCGCAGCACCTCAACACCCTGTCGGACAGCCGCCCGGAGAGGCGGCAGCACATCGCTGCGCCGGAACCTGAGGACGACGCACCGGCGGTTTCGCGTGTGCGCGGATCGTCGAGGCACCGGACGGCCAATCCGACTTTCAGGCACCCGTTGTGGGGGCGTGAGGGCTAAGACTGGGCTAAACGGGTGCGGGCGAGAGGGTCTCGATGATGGGGGATTTCACTCTTCGACAGGCTTTCAAGTAACTGCGGGAACCCCCTCTCTGTATCTCTCCCCCGGCGGGGGAGAGATTGGGGGTGTCTTTTCGGCAGTTTCTTACACGCCGGCACAGTCCCGCAGGCGGGGCGTAACGATGCTCAGGGTGAACGGATATTCTTCGAACTCCCTAGGTCATCTATAGCTCTCGCCGGTCTTCGGCGACGGCATCTACTGCGGAGACTCCCTCTGGCCAGTGCTTTGTAACTTCCTCTGCGATGCGGTCCATTTCTTCGAGGATGGAGCGGTCACCTGCGACTTGAGTCACCGTATCCTGAACGGGGCCGAGCTTGGCCACGGGTCGACCGCGATACGTTATGAGAAACGTTTCGTTTGCCTCACGGACTCTGCGGATGATCTCGCTTGTCCGCGTCTTCAGTTCGCTAATTCCTACTTCGGTCATCGTGGTGGGCCCTGTTTGTAATTGCCGACACAACTACGATATCCCGCAGGCGAGCCGGTTGGCAAATCCGCGTCAGGGGTCGCGGCGCATGAGGCTGAATGTCTGGCCGGCGGGGCCTTTGTCGGGCTGGGTGGCGAGGAAGAGCGCGAGGGGCACGACGTCTTCGGGGGACTTTATCCACTCGCTGTCGACCTGGAAGACGGAACCGGGACGCTGGGCGTACGTACGAGCGACGCGTTCGGTGAGGACGGGGCCAGGGATGAGCTCGTTGACGCTGATGTTGTGTTGCCAGAGCTCCTGGGCGAGGACGCGCATGAGCATGGAGAGTCCGGCCTTCGCGGATGCGTATGCCGACTCGCCGGGCCTGCCGCGATGGCCGATGCCGGACCCGATGGCGATAATCTTACCGCCGCCGCGTGCCTTCAGGTGCGGTGTTGCGACGTGGGACGTGTGGTAGGAGCCGATGAGGTTGACGTGAACCGTATCCGCCCACTCTTCGGGGCTGCCGCTCTCGATGTCGTGGCTCTCGTCGAGGTTGCCGCCGGCGTTGAGGACGACGATGTCGATTCCGCCGAGCTTGCAGGTGGCGGCATCGAATGCTTGGACGACGGAGGCGTAGTCAGTGACATCGGCTTTGACAGCGATGGCGCTGCCTCCGTCTTGCCTTATCTCGGAGGCTGTTCGCTCGATCTGGGACTGGGTGCGGGCGACGCAGCATACGGCTGCGCCTGCGGCGGCGTAGCCGGTGGCGATTGCCTTGCCGATTCCACGGCCAGCGCCGGTTACGAGGGCCACTTTGCCGGTGAGTTCGCCGTCTACTGGGGGCATGGAGGGTCTCCGGTGTCGTAAGACTGCAGGTTCCGTATTGTCTTGGCTTACCACTAAGAGACTATCTCAAGTCTCTGAGATTTGAAGTGGACTTGCCTTTCGATAGGCTTCCAAATAACTGCTCGATATGGGACAAAGATTCACCACAGAGAACACAGAGAGCACAGAGTGAGGGAGATGGGTAATTCGGAGGCAGGAAAAAGCCCTTCGACAGGCTCAGGGCGAACGGAGTGTGGCTGGGGGCGCGGGGTTGCGGTCATGGACTTTAGATTCCTCGCTTCGCTCGGAATGACAGGGATACGGGGCTGGATCATAGCTACAAATCCGTTTTGCATACCCCATGTCAGCCCACGACGGGGGAGAGGCCGGTGGGAGCAGGTAGACCTACGGGACGTCCATGGTGCGGAGGCGGTATTGGGTGAGGAAGAAGAACACGAGTGTGACGCCGACGGCACCTATTATGGCGGCGGGGAACGCAATCACGCGGTCTTCGAGGCTCTCGAAGTTCGTGGCATCGATTCCGTGGAGTAGGGAGAGCGTGTAGCCGCGGACGCTGAGGTAGCGAACGCCCGTTAAGAATGAGCTTAGCAGACCCTCCCAAACGAGCACGTATACGAGACCGTAGGACAGGGCACGCGGGGTGATGAGTCCGGCCCAGGTGAAGACCGAGGCGTAGGCGGCGACGCCTGCCAAGAGGGCGATGCCCACAGTGAAAACCGTTCCCGCATCAGCGCCGACCAGCGCGGTGGCGACGACGCCGCTGGCGACGACCACGGGCGCGGCGAGCGCGAAGGTGGCGGCTAGTTTTCCGAGGGCGATGTGCACTCGTGAGAGGGGTTTGAGGACGAGGTAGTAGAGCGTTCTGTCCTCAAGCTCGTTTCCGAATGCGGCGGTGGCGACCGTCATGACGACGATGGGCAAGATGCCCGCGATGATCATTGTGTCGATCATGACCTGGATAAAGTCCTGGTTGAACTTTGCCTCCTCGGGGTTTTGCCACTTGACGAGGAGGACGATCAGCGTGGGCAGTGACGCGAGGAAGACGATCAAAATGACGCGCCACCGACCGAGGATCTGCCTGAGGGTTAGTCGAAAGATTTCTGTCATCTAACCCTCCACGATGTAGCTGAAGACGCTCTCGAGCGACTCGTCCATGGGTTCGACGCGGAGTAGGCGAATTCCGCGCTCCGCGGCCACGCGGGCGACCGAACGCTGGAGCACCTCGACATTCTTACTGAGAACCAGGACCTCACCGTCTTCGACCATGGAGACGGACTCGATGCCGTCCATCTCGACGAGGGCGGAGGCCATGGCACGTGGTCTGTCGGAGACGACGCGGACGGTGTATGGCTGCTCGTCGAGCTTTGCGCGAATGGCGCGGTAGTCGCCGGAGGCGGCGAGCTTGCCGCTGACCATGAGGAGGATGCGGTCGGCGAGGGTCTCTACCTCCTCAAGGATGTGCGACGAGACGAGGATGGTCTTGCCCTCGGCGGCGAGCCGGCCCATGAGGTCGTGGAACTCGATTCGCTGTCGTGGGTCCGTGCCGTTCAGGGGCTCATCGAGGATGAGGACCTCGGGCTGGTGCACCATAGAGGCGGCGAGCCTCATGCGCTGCCTCATTCCTCGTGAGTATCCGCCGAGCTTTCTTCCCTGTGCCTCGGTCATTCCGGCGCGCTCGATGGCGAGATCGGCGGCCTCGGCGACGGAGGTTACGCCGTGGAGCTTTGCGGAGAACTCGACGAACTCCCGCCCGGTGTAGAAGCCGTAGACGGCCTCGTGTTCGGACATGATTCCGACGCGGCGGTAGAGGTCGGGGTTGCCGCGTGGCCGTTGACCAAAGATGGTGACAGTGCCGTCGGACGGGTCTGCCAGACCTTCGATCATCTTGAGCAGGGTGGTCTTGCCGGCGCCGTTGGGTCCGAGGAGGCCTGTGATGCCCGGCTCGATTTGGAACGAAACGTCGTTCACTGCGACGACGCTGCCGTACCACTTCGAGATGTTCTCCACCGAGATGACGGCGGAAGATTCATCGGTCATATGGTCAATCTCCGGTAGCGAAGGAGTAGGACCGCTGCGGGCCCGAGAACGAGGAGGACGTACCAGGCTATGGGAATGGAGGAGTGGAGTTCCTTGCGGACCTCCGCGATGTCGTCCTCGCTCTCGCTGCCGAATATGATGTCGCTCATGTGGATGGGAGCACGTCCAACGTCGAGGAGCGTGAACCACTTGGCAAGGTCGCCCGTGGCTCGCTCACACTCGCCAATGCTGGTGGTTGACATTTGCCTACCGTCGCTTGTCGTCGTCTCCGAATACTCAACCTCGCACGATTGAGCCGTGAGCGCCCCCGCCACCGGTAGGGAGATGACGAACACGGCGATGACGACCGCGGCGGCGTAGGCTCGGCGGGTGGTGAACGCGGACACGGCCAGAGGGATGGTGGTGACGAACAGGGCTACGAGGGCACCCGCAGCCAAGAATTTGGGAATGTCGAGCCAGTTATCGCGGAGGTAGTCGACCGGATCGGCGGCGGTGAGCAGGAAGCCGATGAGCAGGAAGACCTGGCCGGAGTAGACGAGGATGAGGGAAAGCGCCAGAAAAGCGGACCATCGGGCCGCAACGTAGTCTATTGCCGTGAGAGGACGGACGAGGTAGAGATTGATAACGCCACTCCGCCGATCGGGTATCAGCAGCTCCGGCGCGATGATGGCCGAGAAGAGAAGCAGCAAGATAGAGATAAGCTCGTAGTAGTCCTCGTGGGAGGGGATGAGGTCCTCTTCGGGGCCGAGGATGGTCGCCAAGATCAGTATCCCGATGGCGGGAGCGGTGACGCAGAGGAACATGAGTATTGGGAGTATCTTCGCGAGGGTGCCTCTGCCGAGTCCGAGCGTGGTGCGGAAGCCGTTCACCCACAGCGACCAGACGGCGTGGAGCCTGCCGTTGCGCGGCCCGTCGTAGTGCTGGTATCCAATGTCGAATATCTCGCCCCGGGCCTCGGTCATGCCGATGTCCTCCGGAAGATGTCGGAGATCTGTCCACGGCTAGGGGCGAGTCTGCGGAGACGAGCGTCGGCTTCGACGATGGCGTCGCGAATGTCGTCGAACTGCTCGTCGCTCTGTCGCTGCACGACTATGGAGAGGCCGTCGATTGCGGCCTCGATGCCACGGTCTTGGAGGGCAGCGACCACCTCGTCTCGGCGGTCGTCCACGTCGATGTAGAGGGTCTCGGTCTCCTGAGTGAACTGGGAGACTGTGCCCTGCTCGATAATCTTGCCACCCTCGATGACGATAATGCGGTCGCAGGTGCTCTCGACGTCGCCCATGAGGTGGGACGAGAGCATGATGCTGATGCCGAACTCCCTGCCGGTACGCCGGATGAGCTGGAGCATTTCCTCGCGTCCACCAGGGTCGAGGCCTGCGGTGGGCTCGTCGAGCAGGACCATGACGGGGTCGTGGACGAGGGCCTGGGCGAGCTTGACGCGCTGCTTCATGCCGGTGGAGTATTCCTTGATGTGGCGGTAGCGCTCCTCGTCGAGGCCGACGTGTCGGAGGATGTCGGCTGCGCGGGTGCGGGCGGCGACGGCGGGGATCCCGCTCATCTGGGCCATGTGGCCGAGGAACTCGGACGCCGTGATGGCGTCGGGAAGGCAGTCGTGCTCAGGCATGTATCCGAGGCGCGCGCGCACCTCGACGTTTTCGTAGGGCTTTTCGCCGAGGACCTCGGCGTCGCCGGAGGTGGGCGAGAGGAGGCCGAGGAAGAGCTTCATCGCCGTGCTCTTGCCCGCGCCGTTGGGACCGAGCAGTCCGGTTATGCCGTCAAAGACCTGGATGTCCACCTCGTCGAGCGCGAGGGTGTTTCCATAGCGTTTCGTGAGGTCTTTCGCTTCGAGGAGGGGACGTCCGGCGGATGTTCCGGTCATGCGCTCACTGATTCGGGTGATGGTGGGTTTAGTATAGCATTTGGAGGCGGGTTCTAGGTGCTGGATTCCGACGAACGCGGGAATGATGGGAAATAGCAACATAGCAAAATCACTTGGACAACCTGGTGAAGGCTCAATGCAATTTCATTGGTCGAAACTCGCCCTGTTCCTGGTGCTGGCAGTACTGGTTGGGTGTGCTCACGGGGAGAGCGAGGAGATACCGGCGGGAGGGGGCCAAGAACATGGGACGGAGACGGAGCCCTGTCCCGTCACACTCCCCGGCATCAATGTGGTTCGGAATGGCGTCCACTTCGAGTATGACTATGTGGTTCGGCATAGTTGGCGCTTCAATTATGGCAACGGCGAACAATGGACATCTTTATGGTCCGACGGAACGGTACTATTCAGAGCCCGTGGTCCCGGGTTTGTCAATTCCGACGGTTCGCTGTCAATGAAGTGGCCTTGGTATGTAGAGCAGGAGGACTTTCACGGTAAGTTGGAGATACAGGGCCGAAGGCTGGACGCACCTTCGGAACGTTCGGTGAGCGGCAACCACTCCCCAGTCTTAGGGGATCCCGGATTCCACGCAGGCAAACTTACCTTCCCAAGTGAAGGCTGTTGGGAAGTCACAGGAAAAGCGGGTGACTCCAGCCTCACGTTTGTAGTGCGAGTGGTCAAGGGGAGGACGTTGGAGACGGAGACCTCGGAAGTGCCGTGACTTTTGTGGAAGAGGGGAGAGGAAAGTAGAAAGTCTTGCGTAGTAAGTAGGGGTTCACTGTGGGTGCACGAGGAGGGTGAGGTGGTATTTTAGCGGACATTTTCGGACATTTTCCGACATTTCTTTCTGTGATTCGGGGTTTTTTGTAAGAGCGTAAGGGTCTTCGTATGCGGGGTGGGAGGACCCCCTCTCTGTGTCTCTCCCCCAGAGGGGGCGAGATTGGTGGTTGGGTGGACGTGGATTCGCTCGTCGAATCGAGGAATCCACATGACAGGGAGAAGCACCTTACTTACGATGACAAGATCGACCGCCTCTCCCCACCCCTCTGGATACCGGCCTGCGCCGGTATGACGGTTGTGTAAGGAGGAAGCGCATTGATTTCATCGACCGCTTCTCCATGCCCCTCTGGATACCGGCCTGCGCCGGTATGACGGTTGTGTAAGGGGAAGCGCATTGCTTCGCAGGACTCCTCTCCATGCCCCTCTGGATTCCGGACTGAGCCGGTATGACGGTTGTGCAATGGGAAGCGCATTGACTTCATCGACCGCCTCTCCATGCCCCTCTGGATTCCGGACTGAGCCGGTATGACGGTTGTGCATTGCTTCGCAGGAATGATGTCTGTCGGAAGTGCTCCGTGTTGTTCGGACGGGGTGTTGAGACACCTTGCTAGCGCCACGCAAGGTTGCCGTTGGACTGGCGCCAGATACGAACGCGGTGTTTCCTGGTCCGGCAGGTGTATGCCTGGACGGAAGGGGTCCGGGAGCTTGAGGGGCCGGAGTGCCGCATGAGGGCGCCGTCGTAGGGGCATAGGAGGGTGGTATCGCGCCACGTGGCGGCGAGCCGGGCCTCAATAGGTTGGGAGAATACGAAGCGTCGGCTGTCGCCGCGGTAGGCGACCCTGTCAGGAAACGAATTCGCGTTTCGTCGGTGTGGAAGCGGTCCGTCCGTGCTCGACTCCCTGGGGTCGCGGTAGTCCTCCCAACCGCAGTTGACACACCTTGGGAACCGGTCGTAGAGGTCGAGCGGGCCCCTGCACCTGAGGCATCCGTTAAAGACTATCTGCGAGATCATGCTTGGTGGTCTGCTCCAAAACTGAACATAGAACTAATGTACATATCGTGAAGTCCATAAGTCAACTTGAATGGTACGTTCAGGTATCGGTACTATACATATATGTGGAATACCTAATGGCGAGGGCACAGTAGTCGTTCAGTGTTGGAGAGATGGTCGCTCCCGCCCACTGGATACCGGCCTCCGCCGGTATGACGGTGTTTGACTAGACCAGGGCGCACCGCCAAGTCCGAGCGATTCAGGAGGAACTTATGGTCAGGAGACGCCAGGCCAGCCGGGAGATAGCGCAGAGGATCAGGGAGGCGAGGAAGCTGTCGGGGTTGAGTCAGCAGGAGGTCGAGGCGTCGATCGGGAAGTCGAAGAATGCGGTCTCGCGGTGGGAGCGGGCGGAGGTGCAACTTGACGCGACGGACCTTGGGAAGCTGGCGCGCCTGTTTACGGTGTCGGCAGACTGGCTCCTCGGGATCGACGAAGAGGTGGAGATGAGCGAGTTGGAGCTGGTGCGGGACTACCGGCTGGCATCGCCCGCCCTGCGCGCAGCCACTCTCGCAGGGTTGCAAGCAGGGCTACGGATGGAACGGGGTCCGTCAGGATGATTTCCCATGCGGGTATGCCCGAGGCGTTTTCCTCGGGGACGGTGAAGGTGATGGGTATGGTTACGCGGGTGGTCTTCATGGGACTTGTGAAGAACTTGTGTTCTGATAGAAGGTTATCACGACGGGGTGAGGGGTGCAAATCGGTGGAGGGCGACCATTGGTGATCACCGGTCTGGGCGATTCAGGGAACCGGCCAGAGGATCAGCAAGCCCAGAACCCGCACGGGATACCGGCATCCGCCGGTATGACGGGGTTGTTCAAAGGTCTCCCTCGTATCGCGGTTCGGGGCAGGCTTTTCGCGGGAATGACAGGCAAAAGTCGGGCCTGAGATCCATGATGCGTCGATCCCATGGATGGTGTTTCCGAAGTCCTTGAAAGCTACTCTTGACGAGTTCGTCAATTCCTGAAACGCCCTTCGACAGGCTCAGGGCGAACGGAATGATGTAGCTCGTCCGTACCTTCAGAAACACTCTCTTAGTCAGAGGGGGTGGCAGTCGTCTCGAAGAGGGCGTCGACGAATTGCCGGGGTTCGAAGGCGGCGATGTCGTCGGGCTGTTCGCCGGTGCCGAGGTAGAGGACGGGGAGGCCAAGCTCTTTTGTGATGGCGAGGACGATGCCGCCCTTGGCGGTGCCGTCGAGCTTGGAGAGGATGACGCCGTGGCATTCGAGGGCCTGGGTAAAGGCGCGGGCCTGATGGAGTCCGTTCTGGCCGGTTACGGCGTCGAGGGCGAGGAGGACGCGGATGCTCGATTCGGGGACGTGCCGTGCGACGACGCGCCTGATCTTCTTGAGCTCTTCCATGAGGTTGGTCTTGGTGTGGAGGCGGCCGGCAGTGTCGACGATTACGACGTCGGCGTTGCGGCTCAGGGCAGCGGAGACGGTGTCGAAGGCGACGGCGCCGGGGTCGGCTCCTTCGCGGTGTGAGACCACGTCCACTTCGAGCCGCCGTCCCCACGTCCGGAGCTGCTCGGTGGCGCCGGCGCGGAAGGTGTCGGCG
The DNA here is from genome assembly GCA_963662435.1 of Dehalococcoidia bacterium. Lineage (GTDB taxonomy): Bacteria > Chloroflexota > Dehalococcoidia > Lucifugimonadales > VXLM01 > VXLM01. The sequence goes on from OY759598.1 coordinate 2,881,994, forward strand.
GCGCCTATGATGACCTGCTGGCCGTCCTGGAGATAGAGGTTGGCCAGCTTGGCAATGCTCGTGGTCTTGCCGACGCCGTTGACGCCGACGACGAGTAGGACGAGAGGGCGCTCCGCCACGTCGAGGGGTGCATCAGCGCCGTCGATGAGGAGCATCGCCACCATCTCGCGCTTGAGGATTTCGAAGGCCTCTTCGGGCGTTGAGGGCCGTTCTTCGCGGAGGCGGTCGACGAGCTCCATGGTGGACTCGACGCCAACGTCTGCGGTAATGAGCACCTCCTCCAGCTCTTCCCACAGTTCCTCATCGAGATTGGAGCTGCGAATGAGGTTGGCGACGCGACCAAGGAGGCCGCGGCGGGTCTTCTCGGTGGCGCGCCTGGTGTTTTCGGGGTCGGTCTCGCGTCGGCGGAAGAAGTTCAGCATGGGGTTCTCTTGATCGTTATCGGCATCTGCTTGCTTGGCCTCACATTCATGAAAGCCCCGCATCGTGAGGGTTTGCATTCGTGAGGAGCCACACTATGATCACTATGAAGGCAATAAAGAGATTTAACAGGACAGCCATAGGGATGAATACCGTTGTGACAGCCCGACCGATGGAGAAGTTGTTGTTTTTCTGTACAGCGAATACGGAGAGAACCAAGAACCAGAAGAATGAGCCGAACCCAACCACCCATGTCAGGGGGAGGCCGATAAACTGAGAATGGCTGAACACGAAGATTGCGGGAATGTTGAACACAGCGGGGACGTAGGCAAAACCCAGACCTGCGAAGAGACCCCTGAATGAGCCACGTCCTCCGAGGAAAAGTCCCATGAGCCAGAAAATTGCCGCAAAGAAGGCAACGCCCGAAATAGTGAAGGCAGGCCCGAGGATGAACGCCAAACTGTCAATTTCGGGCGGTTCGCTTGAGGCCGCGCCAGCAATGCCCTGCGCGACGGCGATAACGACGATGACAATGAGCGCCCAGCCGATGGGTCGGCGGCGAACGATGGTCCGCATGGTCGGGGCGGGAACGAAGATGACGCCGATGCAGGACCCGAGAAAGTTCTGGTTGGAGGACTCTTGTTGGGCCAAATTTGAGGGTTCGTGTAGGGTGACTATGGAGCGTGCGGATCCGCTAGATGTGGTGGGCATAGCTACAAAGCGAAGCCTTCATTCAGGGCGATCAGGATCATCACCACAACGAAGGCGAACAGGGTGATGAGGAGGAAGAGGAAGATGGCAAGCGGGATGAATATGGCGGCGATGGCACGTCCGGTTGAGAAGTTGTTGCTTGCCTGAATGGCGAACACGGAGAGGACGACCGTCCAGACGGCTATGCCGATTCCGATAAATCCGGACAGGCCCTGGCCGAAGGAGTCCAGTTGGAGAGCCATGAAGGTCACGGGGACGGTGAACACGGCGGGCAGATAGGCGAAGCCGAAGCTAGCGAAGAGGCCTCCGTACGATCCCTTTCCGCCGAGGATCCGACTCATGATCCAGCAGATTGCCGTAAAGAAGGCGACGCCGGCGATAGTCAAGGCGGGGCCGCCAACGATGGAGAACCCCTGAATGGGCCCTTGAACCAACTCGACATCGTCGAAGTCGGATGGGTCGAATGATGCGGAGGCGGAGATGGCCTGGGCGAAGGAAATCACGACAATGACGATGAGGGCCCAGCCGATGGGACGGCGGCGAACGATGGTCCGCATGGTCGGGACGGGGTTGAAGACCACGCCGACGCAGGTTCCGAGGAAGCTCTGGTTGGAAGACTGTTGTTGGGACATATAAGTGGGTGGATGTTGGATGGGTGCTGGTGTCTGAGTATGTCATACGGCGGGGCGGGTTAGTCAAGGCGTTCCGGCTCTAAGGGCACAACAGCGAATCGCCACTATTCGCACAGAAGTGTGCTATTATGGGCCGATGGACGGAAGGGAGTTCGTGAGGCGTGCGCGGCGATATGCTCGAAGGAACAAGCTAGAGTTCAGCTTCGATCCCATCAGGGGCAAAGGCAGCCACAGCGAGGTCCGAATCGGGGGATGGAGGACCATAGTGAAGAAGGGCGAAATACGCCGGGGTCTGCTATCGGCGATGCTGAAGCAGCTAGAAATCGACCCAAGGGAGTTTTAGTTATGAGATACGCATTCCCTTGCAATATCGTGCCTGACGAAGAGGAGAGAATTGCTACTGGACGTGATTCATACGTTGTGACCTTCCCCGATGTCCCGGAGGCAATCACGGGCGGGGACTCTTGGCAAGAGGCTCAGGAGATGGCCGCGGACGGTCTGGGCGTGGCCTTGGGCATGTACGTGAAGGCCAGGCAGGATATCCCGGAGCCCAGCCTACCGGCAGATGGCCACGTCATGATAGCCGTACCGCCGATCATCGCTGCTAAACTGGCGCTTTATACGGCCATGCGCGAGCAGAACATCACCAACGTTGCTCTTGCCGCCAAGCTCGGCATCTACGAGAGTGCCGTGCGCAGGATCGTCGATACGAACCACCGCTCCCACATCAGCCAAGTTGAGAAGGCGCTCCAAGCTGTGGGAAGGTCATTGGTGATCGAGGACAGGACGGCGGCATAAAACCCGTCGCCGTCTTCATCAGCCCGTTCCATCAGACACCCTTGGGCAGAGCCTCGTCGAGCCTGATATGTCAGTGATGTCCCAGTTTAGTCAGACTACTCGATTCGGTCGAAGAGCACACTACGACTGAACGCGTCAATGACGCCTGAAACAAATGTAGCTGTGGGTCGATTCAAGGCCCAGAATACCGGACACTCTGCCTTAATTTCATCAGTCTGTCCAAAATCTTCAGCTTCGACTGGAAGGATCGTGTGACCTTGGAAGTACACAACTAGATAGCCGCTAATCTCTGGGCGTATTGGCAAGAGGTTAGCTTGAATCTGGTTTCCTCGGGCCCTTCCGGAATCTGGGATCGGTTTCGTGAAGTAATGCAACCCGTAAGATTTTCGCCGAGTCTGCTCTACATTTCGCGTTTTCACGTTGTCTGTATGAATTAGTCCACTCAAGGCTTCATAGATCTCTATGAAACTGCGGAGTGAATCGGGAGTGGCATTGTCGACTGCCATCCTTGGGCGATCAGCGTAGTAGGCTTGCGCCAAACGCGACCCAGGCCGAATATTCGTGTCGAGAATATCCAGAACTGTACGTGCAAGTGTCATTGAAGAGTCTCTTTCCCTTTCAGTTATGCAGTACCTTTCTGTCATGCAGTTTGTACTGCAGACCCGTTGAGGCAAACACATTAGTGGCCAACGTACCATTTCGTGGTAGTGGCATCGCATCCCTGCTGACCGAGCGCTCTGGATTCCGGCCTGCGCCGGAATGACGGTGGCCGTTTGTTGATATACGCGCGAGTTGAAGGGTTATGACGCTTTCATGACGCACCGGCATTAGTTGTCTGCACGCTCTGCCTCTGCACACATGTCTAGACCATCATCTATAGAAACTCCATGTGACATGCGGAGTCCCAGGGCGTAGTGATCTGGGTGCAACATTTTGACCTCATGAATTCTTGGGAGATGAGGGTAACGACTCGCGGCTCTACCATTGAGGGTGTAAGTTTCGCCAACAGTGAGAAATGCTATAGTCACGGCGTTGTCCTCGCACCGGAGTACGCCCGCAGGATAGATGAACGGCCATTCCTTCCCGTATTGATCCATCGTTACTGTCTTCTCCGGGACTCTCGGCGTCGGTGTACCTTTAGGCACCGTTTCTCCTGTACAGGCGAAAACTGACGAAGCCAAGAGCATCCAGATAATTGCCTTACACACTCCCGTTCCAACTCCATATTGTGTAGCCACGCCGTCCGTACCCGTGAGCACACAGTGTTGTACCCCATTCCAGATAGCCTTGCGGCGATGTTAGGCTTCCGATGACAGCCCCACTCGACGCGAGGCGGCCTAGCTCTCCCGCCTAGATGACTACCGGGTCGTCGGAGCGGAAGTGGAAGACCTTGCGGACGGGGGCGACGACTTCCCACCGGGTCTTCGTGCCGATGGGGACGTAGAAGAGGTCTCCGGCGCGGTAGGTTGCGGTGTTGCCGTCCTGGTCGGTTATGACGGCCTCGCCCTCTATGAAGTAGATGGTCTCGTCCCACGTGTATTCCCAGTCGAAGGAGCCGGGTTCGCACGACCACACGCCGTTGGCAAGTCGCTTGTCGTCGGACTGCCAGAGCAGCTTGCCCTTTGCAACGGGGTTGCCATCGACGATGGCTTCGTCGGGGAGCGTCCAGTCGTCGAGCTCGACGTCTGCTGCGGTGGCCTTTGGGATGCGTGCTGCGGTGAGGGTCATGGGATGGCCTCCTAGTGAGTTGAACGTATGATAAAGGGTGGGGGAGAAAGTAGAAAGTAGGGAGAAGAAAGCGAGTCGTGTTTTGAGTTTGTCTCATGTCCATCACCATTGATGCTGAATTGCCCTTCGACAGGATTTCAAGTAACTGCGGGAACCCCCTCTCTGTATCTCTCCCCCGGCGGGGGAGAGATTGTGGGTAACTCTTCGTCGTACATGTGGGGATAGTCTCTACGTATGCCGAGATAAGGGGCTTGGGGGTTTGCTATGCTGTATGGGTGGATATTTGCGGCAGGGTTATTCGGTAGAGAGGGTGTGATTTTCGATGCTGGATAAGGCAGTGCTGGACAAGCTGGCTTCCGTGGAGCGTCGCTCCGAGGAGCTGGAGCAGCAGATGGCGGACCCCGAGGTCGCGGGCGTTTACTCGCGGTTTCAGGGGGTCAACAGAGAGCACAGTTCGCTCAGGCACATAGTGTCCCTGTTTCGTGAATACCGGGGCATCATCGGCGAACTGGAGGATGCCCATACCCTGATCCGGGAGGAGAATGACCGGCAGATGGCCGCGCTGGCCCGCGAGGAGATCGAGGGGCTTGAGGGGCGGCAGGAGGAGATCGAGCACGACCTTCGCATTGCGCTGATCCCGAAGGACCCGAACGATGAGAAGGGCGTAATCGTCGAGGTGCGAGCCGGTACGGGGGGTGAGGAGGCGGGGCTCTTCGCGGCGGAAATGTACAGGATGTACACGCGGTACGCGCAGCGCCACAATTGGGGCGTTGAGGTCATCAGCAGTACTGAGACGGGGCTGGGCAGCATCCGTGAGATCGTCTTCCAGATTGACGGGGACGGGGCGTACAGCCAGCTGAAACACGAGAGCGGCACTCACCGCGTGCAGCGCGTGCCGGTTACGGAGTCGAGCGGGCGCATCCATACGTCTGCGGCTACGGTCGCGGTGCTGCCGGAGGCTGAAGAGATTGACGTGCAGATCGATCCGGACGACCTGGACATAGACGTCTTCCTGGCCGGCGGGCACGGTGGGCAGAGCGTGCAGAAGAACTCGACGGCGATCCGCATCACCCACAAGCCGTCGGGCATGGTCGTGCAGTGCCAGGACGAGCGTTCGCAGCTCAAGAACAAGGAGAAGGCGTTGTCCGTGCTCCGTTCCCGGCTGCTGGCGCAGGAGGTCGAGCGGCAGCAGGCGGAGATATCGCAGGACAGGAAGTCGCAGGTCGGCACCGGAGATCGGTCCGGCCGTGTGCGGACGTACAACTTCCCACAGGACCGGGTGACCGACCACCGGGTCGGGTACACGCGCCACAACCTGGAGTCGGTACTGGACGGGGAGATCGACGATATCCTTCACCGGCTGGTCGAGGCTGAGCAAGCCCAGAACTTAGAGAACTTCGGCGCATGAGGCTGCGGGAGGCCTGGGTGCGCTCCCGCAAGCGTTTGGAATGCGCATCCATCCCCGACGCGGGAATCGATGCGCAGGTGCTTCTCCGCAACGCGCTTGGCATAGACCGAGCGACCTTCCACGCCTCTCCGGAACGGGAATTGAGCGAAGAGGACGCAGCATTGCTCGAGCGCGCGGTTGAGCGACGGGTCGGGGGAGTGCCGCTTGCTTACATCACGGGACACCGGGAGTTCTACGGCCTCGATTTCGTTGTGTCGCCGGATGTGTTGGTGCCACGGCAGGAGACGGAGTTCCTGGTCGATGCGGTGTTGGAGTATGCAGGGAGTCGGTGCGGGGACGAAAACTCTCTAACGATCGCGGATATCGGCACCGGCAGCGGGTGTATCGCCGTCGCGCTGGGTGCTCACCTGCCGAAAGCGACGGTATACGCCACGGACGTGAGCCTAGAGGCATTGCGCGTCGCGGGCGAGAATGTTCAGAGGCACGGTCTGGTTGAGCGAGTGCACCTGCGACATGGCGACCTGTTCGAGGCACTGGACGGTCCTGTGGACGTGGTCGTGTCCAATCCGCCCTATCTGAGCACGGAAGAGGCCACAGAGTTGCCACCGGACGTTCGGCGAGAGCCGAGTGTTGCGCTCGTCGCGGGAACTGAGGGGATGGACGTTCTGCTAAGGCTAATCGCCGGAGCGCGAGAGTACGTGAAGCCCGGTGGTCTGCTGGCGATGGAGATCGATCCGCGGCGGCTGGGGGCGGTGATGGGGCTCGTGGGGCGGACTTATGCGGACGGGGAGGTCGGGATTGTCAAAGATCACGCGGGGTTGGAGAGGGTGGTGACGGTGGAGGTTGGGTGAGGGTGCGGGGGCTTTCGCCCTTCAGGCACTTACGACAAATGCGTTCGCGTCTTACTCAGGAAGAGAGCACCCCTACCCGCCCCTCTGGACTCCGGCCTCCGCCGGAGTGACGATACACCTCCTCCAGAATGCGCCTGCCCATCATGGATGGCTATCGCTGATTGCGGACACGGAATCGCACACGTAATATCAACCCGTGACGTGGGCATTGAGGGCAGCCAAAGCAAGCCATGGAGGAGCGATTAGCCATGACAGTGCATATTGGGCCGGAAAGGCAGCTTTTCCTTGATGACCTTCTCATCGGGAGCCTTGATGGTGTTGAGGTTGTGATGGAGCGGCCCGTCAAGCCTTCGGGCCCGGTGTTGGAGGGGACGGAGGCGTGGGAAGTGGGGGTTGCCAGCATCATCGGGAACTCGCTGCACTATGACGAAGAGGACGGGATCTTCAAGGCGTGGTACGACACGCCGGGAGGGGTCGCCTATGCCACGTCGGAGGACGGCGTGCACTGGGAGAAGCCGAACCTGGGGATTCGAGAGTACGGTGGGTCGACCGACAACAACCTTGTGAGTCCGGGCCGGAACTTCAGCGTCATCAAGGATTTGAAGGACGAGGACCCGTCGAAGCGGTACAAGTCCATGTACTGGCATTCGTCGGGCGATCCCGACGCGCCGTGGGGCGGCAAGGGGCACTTCGTTGCGTATTCGCCGGACGGGGTGCACTGGACGCCCGACGAGCGGAACCCGGTCATCGATTTTCGCAACGGTCTGACGGACGGGCAGTTCGTGCTGGGCTGGGACGGGAATCACGGCAAGTACGTGGCGTACATGCGGCCGAACACCTACTTCTTCGAGCCTTACAGGAGGACATCGGCGTGGGTTGCTAGCGACGATTTCGTTACTTGGGGGCCGCCGGTTCTGGCCGTCGCGCCGGAGGCAACGGACGAGGTCGAAATCGAGTACTACCGCATGACCGTGGCGAAGTACGAGGGCATCTATGTTGGGTTCATCTGGGTGTACCACAACGACGTGCTGGAGTTCGCGGACCAGACGCGCGATACGCTCCTGGCCACGAGCCGGAACGGGATTACGTGGACCAAGCCGTTCGAGAGCGAGCCGTACCTCGAAACGGGAGGGGCCGGGGACTGGGACTCAGGATGGGCGGGAGCCTGCAACCTGATACCAGTAGGGGACGAGCTTTGGCTGTACTACTCGGGGGCGAATATCCCGCACAACGTGAAGGCTGCGGACGGGGGCAGAGGGTCGGTCAAGGACTGGCCGGGCCGGGTGATCGACGGTGAGAGAAGGGCCTACGGGGTGGGCATCGCAAAGCTGCGGCGCGACGGTTTCGCGGCGGTCAGGCCGAAGTCGAGCGAGGGTACCCTGACGACCGAGCCGTTGACGTTCCTCGGCACGACGCTGCACGTGAATGTCGATAGCTCACGGGGAAAGGTTGAGGTGGAGGTGCTGGACCGGAATGGCAAACCTGTGGAGGGCTACTCGCGGGCGGACTGTGTGCCGATTACGACCGACTCGATGGACTGGACGGTGAAGTGGAGCGGGGACAGAGACCTCGTGCATGCCACCGACACGCCAGCCGACATCGGCGCCGAGACGAGGGCCTACAAGTCGAGGCTGAGGAAGCCGGTGCGGCTGAGGTTCTATCTCAGGGACGCGAGTCTGTACTCGTTTTGGGTGGAGTGACAGCTAGCTGGGCGATAATTCGCGCGTAGGTCAGCTACACGTACTTGCTTTGGTTGCCGTCGACGACTATGCAGGCGCCGGTGATGAGGTCGGCGCGTTCGGAGGCGAGGAAGGCGGTGAGGTCGCCGACGGGTTCGGGCCAGCCGAACTTGCCGAGGGGCAGATTGCGGTCGATGAAGTCGGCGACGACGTCGGGCGGGCTTTCGTTCTGGAATTTTTCCCAAGAGCCGTGTTCGTGGAGGATGGAGCCGGGGGCGATGCTGTTGACGAGGACGCCGTCGGTGACGAGTGTGCTTGCGACGTGTTTGGTGGCGGCGATGAGGGCGGCCTTGGCAGTCATGTAGCCGAGGTTGCCGCCCAGCTCCCTGCCGTAGATGGAGGCGATGTTGATGATTCGGCCCCACTTCTGCTCCTGCATGTGGGGAATGACGAGTCGCATGAGTTCGTATCCGCCGAAGACGTTTAGGTCGAAGACGCCCCTCAGCTCGTCCACGGTGAGTTCCGGGGCATCGCTGCGGACGTGGCTGCCGCCGACGTTGTTGACGAGGATATCTACGGGGCCCAACCGGTCGACGACCTGCTCGTGGAGAGGTGCGGCCTGATCGGTATCGGAGACATCGGCGACGATGCCGACGGCCTCGACTCCGAGGACGCGAAGCTCGGCTGAGGTGGCGTCGAGGGTGTCCTGGGAACGTCCGCAGATGGCGACGTTGACGCCTTCGCGCGCGAGTGACAGGGCGCAGTGCTTGCCGAGTCCTCTGCTTCCGCCGGTGACGAGTGCGGTCCTGCCCGCGATGCCGAGATCCATGGATGGTGCTCCTGTAGGGGGGTGTACTCCCCCTCACTGTATCTCTCCGCCGAAGGGGAAAGACTATGGACGGGGTGTCCCGATTTCGGGGGTACAGTATAGCAGGGTGGGAATTGGGTGGTGAGGTGTTGCCCACCTCTTCCGACCCCACCCCTGCCCCTCTGGATTCCGGCCTTCGCCGGAATGACAGCGCCTCATATATAGCTTGGGCTTTCACCCTCACGTCAGCCCTCTCCCAAGATGGGTGAGGGGGTTACGCACGGGTGGCAGCCACATTCCACGGGGCCGTGTCGCAATCGGGGGTGATTTTGTGGATAATGGGGCATCCGTTTGAATTGCTTATGGGGGGAGGTCTGACCATGGTAATGGGAAAGGCGGCGCTATTCGTCGAGCCGTACCACTTCGAGATAACGGAACTGCCGGCGGTGCCTGTCGAGGCGGGGGGCATTCGCGTGAAGATAAAGACGGGGGGCATCTGCGGCTCGGACCTGCACTTCTGGCGGGGTGAGATCAAGCCGATCGTGGCTGGAGCGCCGGGGCCGGTGATACTGGGCCACGAGATGGCGGGCGTGGTGGACGCGATGGCGTCGGACATCTCGACCGACTCGATGGGCAGGCCGTTGAAGGAGGGGGACCGTATCGTATTTTGCTATTTCTTCCCCTGTCATCGGTGCTACAACTGTTTGCGAGGGGAGCTGAACCACTGTCCGGACCGGTTTCGGTTCCGCGCATCGGTGGAGGAGTACCCGTACTGCAACGGCGGCTTCTCGGACTACTACTACCTCTTCCCCGGACACTACGTCTTCAAGGTGCCGGAAGGGCTGTCGGACGAGGCAGTCGCCGGGGTAAACTGCGCGGTGTCGCAGGTGATCGAGGGATGGAGGTTGGCCAACCTGCAGATGGGGGACAGCGTGGTCGTTCAGGGCGCGGGCGGTCTGGGCATCAGTGCGGCGGCCGCAGCCAAGGACCGAGGCGCTTCGCAGGTCATCGTTATCGACGGTCAGCCGGGTCGCCTGGAGCTTGCGCGGCAGAGCGGCGCGGACGTTACCATCGACCTGAACGAGTACGACACGGCTGAGTCGCGGATCGAGCGCGTGAAGGAACTGACGGAAGGACGCGGCGCGGACGTGGTGATGGAGGTCGTCGGATACCCGCAGGTGATCAACGAGGGCATCGACATGGTGCGGCGAGGCGGTGCGTACGTCGAGATTGGCAACATCTGGCCCAACAGCATGGTGACGCTGGACATGGCGAAGGTACTGTGGGGGCAGGTGAGGATCATTCCCGTGACGCACTACCACCCTTCGACGCTGCCCGTGGCGCTGGACTTCCTGTTGCGGACGAAGGACAGGTTCCCGCTGACGAACGTAATGTCGCACAGCTTCCCGATTGAGGACATCGGGAAGGCGTTCGAGCAGAGCGAGTGGCTTGGTAAGGATGAGGGCACGTCGATCACGCGGGCGTTCATCACCCCGTAGTGAGGGGACCGCTTGAGAGACCCCAGACGTAATCCCGTACCGGCGAGATATCGCTACCCGCGCAGGGATGATCCCGGAGCTGTCGCGAAGCGCCGCCGGTGGATCGCCATTGCCGCCGGGGCGGCGGCGGTCGTCATCGTTGCCGCGGTGGGCGCATTCTTCGTGCTCAGGGACACCGCGCCGCCGATAGACCCGGCGGAGCGGTCGGCGGTGGTGTCATTCACGCGGGGCGTGCTAGAAGTCGAGGCCAAGCGCCAAGTGGTGGCCACCGAGTTCGACGGTGTCGGCAGGGATATCAGGACGACGGAGTTTTCCATCGTGTTCAGCACCCTAGAAAGCGTGATCCCGAAGCAGGAGGGGCTTGCCCAAGAGGTTCGTGGGATAGATTCTCCAAGCAATTTGACGGCGCTGGCCCAGACGCTGTTTACCGACGCCTACGAGCTTGAACTTGAGGGCTACAGAATGCTGAACAGGGTCGCGGGGCAGGCTCAAGCGAACTACCCTGAGAGCACGGCCCGGCGCCTGCGCCGATTGGACGGCTACGCGGCGGCGGTCAATCGATTGGACAAGGCGGAGCGCTCACGCGCCAGGGCGTTCGAGGAGTTGGAAGAGTTGCTGGGCCGAGTGGGAACGTCGCTGGAAGAGGTGCGTGGGCCGGGAGCACCGTAGATAGCTAAAGTGGTCGTTGGGAGCAGTGGGCGAACTGCGAACGGCCCTTCGACAAGCTTTCATGTAACGGTTCAGGACAGGAAGAAGATACACCGCAGAGAACACAGAGAGCACAGAGTGTAAAGAAAGGACTCGGATTCTCCACCAGTACCCATTCCATATGATTTTGGTAGCTTGCTCAAGACACCCTCACCCTAACCCTCTCCCACGACGGGAGAGGGAATAATCCCTCTTTATTCGTCTGTCACATTCAAATGGAAGCGATATTGGAAGATGTTCTACTGATAACCCTGTCCTGGCAGCAGTTACTGACACCCCGGCATGGTCCCGAGCGCGGGGCGTAACACTGTTCAGGGCGAGCGGATGGTCTCAGATGGAGACAGGAGATACCGGAGGTGGGGATGAATCCGCGAGCATATCCGCGAGGGCCGAGGTACCGGGTGGGACAGCGGTCCAAACCCGTGGAGGCCCGGCGCAGCAGGCGGCCGAGGTTGATCATAGCGGGCGCGGCGGGTGCGCTTGTCGTGGTGGGTGCGGTGCTGGCTGTGGTTATCCTGACGACATCCGGTGAATCAACCGAGATAGAAGAGCCGGACAACTCGACGGCCATGAACGCCGCTCGACCGCGAGATTTCGTTCCTACCCCGACTCCCTACCCTACTCCGATACCGACGGCCACGCCCAAGCCCATTCCCACCGCTGACCCTTCGCTGACGACTGAAGAGGTTGCGAGCATCATCGCATTTGCGAACAGCATAATGTTCCTCGAGATGAGGCAGCGGAACCTCGTCAGGGAATATCGAATCTACAATATCGACTTCCTGACGCGGTGGATCGGCGAGAACTATAGCGGCGCCGAGGCCCTGCTGGAGCGGCAACGCAGGATTCTGAACGACATCCGTGCAATCGAGGCGCCGGACATCGATGGTGCAGCCGAGTCGCTTTCGCTTTACCAGAAGTCGATGGAGGAAGGCGAGGAGGCCTTCCAGCGACTGTTGATCGCGTTGGGGCCATTGAACCAGGCGGGAATATCGGTAGTGGCAGGGATCAGGACGGGTATGCTGCCGAACATCGGGACCAATGAACGACTGTCGAGGTCGGCCATGACCCGTATCGACGCGCGCGAACGGCTGGAGGTGTTGGTCAATCGCACCGGGCTGGTGCTGGGTGACGTGGAGAGCACCCGGAGCGGGGGTTCCGAGGACTTTTGAGTATGGGGGGGCCTTTGTCAGCCACGGACGGCCCTTCGACGAGCTTTCTTTCAAGTAACTGCTGGATATAGGACGAAGATTCACCACAGAGGACACAGAGATCACAGAGTGGGAAGAGAGGGGTAGATCGGAGGCCTTGGTGGGCAGGTGACACAGCCACGGACGGCCCCTCGACGAGCTCTTGAGTAGCTACGGGAACCCCCTCTCTGTATCTCTCCCCCGGCGGGGGAGAGATCGGTGGTTGAGTATCGCTCCGGCGGGCTGACAGGGGTAGGCATTTGCCCTCACCCCAGCCCTCTCCCGTGAACGGGAGAGGGGGTCTACGTTCACCAGAACGCGCCCCCTGCACTATCGTTCTGAGCGGAGCGCAGCGGAGTCGAAGAATCTAGAAGCCACCATAGGGCGTTCTTTCGCCGTTTTCACTCTTGGTGACGAGAGAAGCGCGGCACTGGCTGTCCGGTCTTGCGGTTATGGATTCTAGATTCCTCGCTCCGCTCGGAATGACAGGGACGCGAGGTAGGATCATAGCTGCAATTCCGTTTTGCCTACCCCTGTCAGCCCCCGGCGGGGGAGAGACTAAAGGTGATTGCATGGCAGTTAAAGACACCCGGCCATGACCCCAAATGCGGGGCGTGACGTGGCTCAGTGCGAGCGGGCGATAGTCACCTTCGGATGTGGCGATCCGGTGGGTTGAGCGATGCGAGGGCGAGGCTATCGCTGTTCGCCGAAGACGCTGCGGAAGACGTCGGCGATCTCTCCGACGGTTGCGTAGGCCTCGACGCATTCCAGGATAGCGGGCACGGTGTTGTCGGTACCGACGGCGACGGCCCGGAGGCGCTGAAGGGAGGCGGCGGTTTCTGCCTCGTCGCGCTCGTGGCGGACTCGTTGGACGCGCTCGATCTGCTTGCGGACGGCCTCGGGGTCGATGCGCTGGAACTGCTGGATGGGCGGGTCCTCCGTCGCGAACTGGTTTACGCCGACGACGATTCGGTCTTCTTCCTCGATCTCGCGCTGGAGCTTGAATGCGCTCTCGTGTATCTCATCGGTCTGGTAGCCGGACTCGAGCGCGGTCACGGCTCCTCCCTGACGGTCGATCTCGGCGATGTAGTCGAACGCGGCCTCTTCAAGGCTGTCGGTGAGGCTCTCGACGTAGTAGGAACCGGCGAGGGGGTCTACGGTGTCGGTGACGCCGCTCTCGTGGGCGAGAATCTGCTGGGTGCGCAGGGAAATCTGGGCGGACTCCTCGGTGGGGAGGCCTAGGGCCTCGTCGCGGGAGTTGACGTGGAGCGACTGGGTGCCTCCGAGCACGGCGGCAAGGGCCTGCACGGTGGTGCGGATGACGTTGTTGTCGGGCTGCTGGGCCGTGAGGGTGACACCGGCCGTCTGGGTGTGGAAACGGAGCCGCCAAGAGCGGGGGTCGCGGGCATGGAAGCGCTCGCGCATGATCTTGGCCCACATCCGGCGGGCTGCGCGGAACTTGGCGACCTCTTCGAGGAGGTTGTTCTGCGAGGCGAAGAAGAAGGAGAGGCGCGAGGCGAAGCCGTCGACCTCGAGACCTGAATCTATGGCGGCCTGGACGTAGGCGATGCCGTTGGCGAAGGTGAAAGCGAGCTCCTGGACGGCGGTGGCCCCGGCCTCGCGCATGTGGTAGCCGCTGATGCTGATGGTGTTCCAGCTTGGGACGTGCTCGGAGCAGTATTTGAATACGTCGGTGACGAGGCGCATGGAGTGCCTGGGCGGGTAGATGTGGGTACCGCGGGCGATGTATTCCTTGAGGATGTCGTTCTGAAGGGTGCCGTTGAGCTGGGAGGGATCGACGCCCTGCTTCCTGCCAACAGCGATGTAGAGCGCCAGGAGGATGGAAGCGGTTGCGTTGATGGTCATCGAGGTGCTGACCTTGTCGAGGGGGATGCCCTCGAAGAGCACCTCCATGTCGGCGAGGCTGGAAATGGGGACGCCAGCGCGCCCGACCTCGCCCATGGCGAGCGGGTGGTCGGAGTCGTAGCCGGTCTGGGTGGGAAGGTCGAAGGCGACGCTGAGGCCGGTCTGCCCGTGTTCGAGGAGGTAGCGATAGCGGGCGTTGGACTCCTCCGGCGATGCGAAGCCGGAGTACTGCCGCATGGTCCAGACGCGCCCGCGGTACATGTTCGGCTGAACGCCGCGAGTGTAGGGGTACTCTCCGGGGTATCCGAGCGCGTCGGCGTAGTCGAAGCCCGTGAGGTCTTCGGGGGTGTAGACGGTGTCTACCTCGATGCCGGAGTCGGTCTCGAAGCGGTCGCGCCGTTCGCCGAACCGCTTCTTGACGGGCTCGAAGGTGCTTTCGTTCCATTGTTGTTTGCTGTTGGATGGCATGGGTGTGTAGTTTCCTTCAGGCTGCCTAGAATCCTTATGACTCGTGCGCTTTTGCCCTTCGACAGGCTCAGGGCGAACGGAGTCTGCCGGTAGGCCCATTCATGCTGAGTCTATCGAAGCATGTCGTAGCAGATCTGCAAAGGGTTTAAGCAGATTTTAGCAGGCGAGAACGTGATTCACTCGTCGCTTTATTCCGATACGCAGAACTCGTTGCCTTCGGGATCCTGCAACACGCTCCATGTGAAGCCATGCAGAGTGTGATCGGCAACCTTGGTGGCTCCTGCGGATACCAGGCGTTCGACCTCGGGTACGCGGTCGTCGGTCTCGAAGTCGACGTGGCACCTGTTCTTGGCGGTCTTTCCCTCGGGGACCTTGATGATGAAGATATGCTTGAGTCCGACGCCTTCAGGGATGAGGTGGGCGAACCACGCATTGGAGGACTTCGTCTCGTAGCCGGTCGCCTGGCTCCAGAAGTCGGCGAGGGCGGGGACGTTGTCTGCGTCGAAGACGATGCCTTTGGGTCGGAGGGTCATTGCGGTGGTTCCTGAGTGTGGACTGATTATAGCGGGTTAGTCGTATAGATTCCCAAGGTAGGAGGCAATGACGTCGGGGTGGCGATGCAAAAGGGGATTCGCCTATTTCTGAACAGCCAAAGAGCGACGGATATCCCATTCATGGTGGACAGCGTCGTGGACTGCCGGTTGCACAATGTCTGAAAGCGACTGCGGACCTCGCTCGGTGTGAATGAAGGTAGCTTCACGGCCGAATGAGGCCTCATACGCCTCGTACCACATATCAGCTGCATGAGCGAGTGACCAGAGCGCAGTATCGAGAGGTATGTACTCGTACTTCCGAACTGAAGCAAGGTCGTCTTGATCGTAGCCCTCTATGTGCACCTGCCTGGCCCCTACTGCGCTCCACATGCGCTCTGCAAATATTCGGAGGTTATCCCCAACATGAGACACGTAAGCCCCCACGGACCAGGTCAGGCTTGGATGCCGTACGGAGCCATCCTGACCTTCCAGGAGCTTGGCATATCGATCTGGTACATCGGGTATGAGGGCTGCAGCGGCCTCTGTAGATATCGACCAATCAAACCCACATTCTCGACAGGGGTTCCCATAGACCTTGACTCCCCAAGTATTCACTAACGCACCTCAAACGACATATCTTGTGGGAATGCGGAGTAATCGTAAATTGAAGCCTATGCTTCTTCGAGGGCGGTCGTGGTTTGCGGTTCCGGGATTGGGTCGCCATTCTCAAGGAGCAGTTCGAGGTGGTGGGAGACGGACTCTTGGACCAAGTCCTCGGTCCCTTCGAGGGTGTCGCCGGCTGCTATGCAGCCAGGAAGATCCGGTAGGTATGCCGAGTATCCGTTGGTGGATTCTTCTATGACTACGGCGTACTTCAAGAGGAGTCTGCATTCGCAAGAGGGAAGAGTGAGATAAATGGTCGGGGTGACTGGATTCGAACCAGCGACCCCCTGCACCCCATGCAGGTGCGCTACCAAGCTGCGCCACACCCCGACCTGTAGCTAGGTTAGCATAGGGGGTTAGGGCGTTCAAGCAGGCCAGTTTCTCATGCGTGTCCACAGGTCGTCGTCCATGGCGATGTCGCGGGCGACCAGGGCGTTGTCGATCTGCTCGGGGTTGCGCGCGCCAACGAGGATGGCCGTGACGGCGGGGTGGCGCATGGCCCACGCGAGGGCGAGGCGGACCATAGTCGTGCCGGAGCGTTCGGCCTGTTCGCGGAGGAGTTCTATGACCTGGAAGTTGCGGTCGGAGAAGTAGATGTCGGCGTGGGCGGGCACTATGTGGTAGCGGGAGCCCTCCGGGAACTGGGAGCGGTCGGGGGTGTACTTGCCGGTGAGGAAGCCGGCGCCGAGGGGGCTGTAGGAGGTCACGGCGATTTGCTCGCGCTCACATATGGGAAAGATGTCCTCGTCGGCGTCGGGGAGCGCGAGGCTGTACGGTGGCTGGATGACGTCGAAGCGGCTCAGGTTGTGCGCGGCGCTCGCTTCGAGGGCATCGCTAAGCTGGTCGGCGGAGAAGTTGCTGCATCCGATGGCGCGCGTACGACCTGCGGCGACCTCCTCGGTCATGGCGGCAAGGGTCTCAGCGATGGGCGTGTCGTCGGGATTGTGCAGCTTGTACATGTCGACGTTGTCGACGCCGAGCCGTTCGAGGCTGGAGGCGAGGGCCACACCGATGTTCTCAGGATCGTTGCCTGTTCCGACCTTGGTGCAAAGGGTGATCTCGTCGCGGCAGCCGCGGGCGCTCATCCAGCGTCCGATGATCTTCTCGGACGAGCTCATGTCGGTGGTCGCCTCGCGGACGTCGTCTGTGCCGTACATCCTCTTGCGTCCGGCGTGGGACTGGCCGCCGCCGTAGACCTCGCCGGTGTCGAAGAAGGTGATGCCGTGCTCTACGGCGTAGTCCATGACGCGCCATGAGGCGTCCTCGTCGATCTCGCGGCCCCAGTTGCCGGTGCCGAGTCCGAGGGGGCTGATGGTAACGTCGGAGCGTCCGAGTTTGCGGGGTTTCACTGGGAGCTTCCTTTTATTCGCTGACTGTCCTTGTCGGGCATGAGCGCGGCGATCTTCTCGACGATCTCGTCGGTGGACTCCTGGATGGTGGCGGAGGTCGTGTCGAGGCGGGTTTTTCGTGTAAGCAGGGAGTCGGCGTATTCCTCCTCGTGGCGTTCGAGAACGCGCTCCACATCGGCGTCCTGCACGGCGCCCTGCAGGTGGGGGTTATCCTTCATACGTTGGCGAATGGCCTCGGGGGAGGCGGTGACGAGCACGAGGATGGTGTCAGGGGCGAGTTCGAGAATCTGCTCTTCGTAGTGGCGCATGGAGGGCCGGCGGTCGGCGTACTGGCCGCCCCCGCCGTAGCCGAAGTAGATGGGGCCGAGTATGCCTTCGTCGATGTGCGCTCCCACCATGATGTGGTCGTCCTGCGCGTAGAAGGACGGGTGCAGGTGGTACTGGAGGTGGTAGCGCTGTAGCATCTCCTTGAGCTTGGGGGAGAGCGCCATGATCTGGGCCTGCTCCTCGTGCGACAGGCCGGTGCGGCTGTAGTCGCCGTCCTTGGCGTCAGGGTAGCAGGCGACGACCGAGGCGACCTGGTCGGGCTCAGGCGGGGAAAAGTTGCTGACGTGGGGCAGCTTCCAGTGGTCGTGGTACTCGTTGGGGCCCCACCTGCCGCCCTCCATGTTGGCAGCACCCCATTCCCCGAAGGTCTGGGACAGGGTCGTGGTGCCCGAATACTCGCAGCCGGCAATGATGAGGCGCATGGATCTCTCCCTGTGGTGGCGTGTCGGCGGTATCTTATCATCGTAGAATGGGGAAGGTTTCACCGCGGAGGGCGCGGAGAACGCAGAGGGGGAGAATGGAGAGAGCTGCATGGAGGGGTTAATCATGCACGGGAAGGACTTTAGGTTCCTCTCTCCGCTCCGCTGCGCTCGGAGTGACAGGGGCCGGGGATATGTGCGACGGTATTGTTTCTTATGACTGACGACAGTATGGAGAAAGCTATGGCACGGTATAGGGCGGGGGCGATTGGGAGGACTGGACGTGGCAACTGGGGTCACGGGCTGGATATGGCGTTCGTGGGAGTGCCTAGGGTGGAGTTTGTGGCGGTGGCGGACGACGATCCGGAGGGGTTGCGTGAGGCGGGTGAGCGTACAGGGGCAGGGTCGTTGTATGGCGATTACCGCGAGATGCTGGAGCGGGAGCGACTCGACTTCGTTGCGGTGTGTCCTCGCTGGGTGGGGTGTCACGCGGAGATGGTAATTGCGGCGGCGGAAGCCGGAGTCAGGGGAATCTATTGCGAAAAGCCTCTCGCGGCTACGCTGGCGGAAGCGGACGCGATGCTGAAGGCGTGCGAGCGGTCAGGGACGCGGTTGGCGGTGGCGCATCGGCGGGCGAACCCGTATGAGCAGCGCGCCAAGGCGATGGTGGAAGAGGGGGCGATCGGGGAGCTGCAGTCGCTCCGGGCCATGGGGAAGTGCGACCACCGTTCCGGGGCCGAGGACCTTATGGTGCTGGGAACGCATATGATGGACAGCATGAGGTACGTGGCGGGCTCGGATGTCGTATGGGCGAACGGGCGTGTGACGCTGGACGGTCGAGACGTGACGGTGAACGATGTCAGAGAGGGGCCCGAGGAGATCGGGTTGATCGCGGGCAACGCGGTGTATGCGACGTACGGCTTCGAGAACGGGGTTGCCGCCACGTTCGAGTCACAGCCTGTGGACATGCCGCCGGGAGGGAGCAGCAGCCTGTTCGGGTTCGAGGTGTATGGGACGCGAGGCATCATATCGGTGCGGAACTCGCCTTCCGGTAACATGCTCGTCTATCCTCACAGCCGATGGATTCCGGGGTCGAAGGACGAGTGGATGCCGGTCGTCATCGAGGAGTGGGAGAGGGAGCAGCAGGAGCGCGGGGTGTCATCGACGGCGTTGAGCAACAGGATCATCGTGAACGAGCTGATTCAGGCGGTGGAGGAGGACCGGGACGTGGTGTTCAGTTCAAGCGGGCGGGACGCGAGAGCGGCGTTGGAGATGATCATGGCGGTGCATGAGTCGCACCGGCTGGGGCGGAGGGTGTATTTCCCGATGGAGAACAGGGAGAACCCGTATGAGGTGTTGAGGGGGGAAGAGAGACGAAAGTAGGAAGTAGTGCGTAGGGTGCCGGTCTTGTTAAACCAGGATTCTAGATTCCTCACTTCGCTTCGCTGCGTTCGGAATGACAGGTGCTGAGGTCTTGGAAGGCGACAAGGTTTGGACGAGTCTACTGAGTCGAGAGCAACGTAGGAGTATGTATCGTGACGTATGAGTTTATCGTGTTGGAGAGGGATGGCGGGGTCGGGACGATCACCTTGAACCGGCCGAGGGTGCTGAACGCGTTGAACCGGGCGATGTACCGGGAGATCGACGCGGCGGTCAGTGAGTTGGAGGATGATGATTCGATTGCGGCGATCGTCGTTACGGGGTCGGGAGAGCGGGCGTTCTCGGCGGGGGCTGACATCAAGGAGATGGCGCGAATCGCGGAGGAGACCGGCTCGCAGGACGGCGACCCGGACCGGGCGCGGCACATGTGGCACCTGGCGACGTGCACGAAGCCGACGATAGGGGCGATCAACGGGCTGGCATATGGCGGGGGCGCGGTGATCGCGGCGAGCATGGACATCCGCGTCGGGTCGGACAATGCGAGCTTCCGGTTCCTCGCGGCAGCGTACGGGCGGGTGAACTCGACGTGGAATCTGCCGATGCAGATCGGGTGGCCGAAGGCGAAGGAGCTGCTGTTCACGGGACGTGTGGTGAAGGCGCGCGAGGCTATGGAGATCGGGCTGTTGAATCACCTAGTAGCGCCGGACCTGTTGATGCCAAAGGCAATGGAGATTGCGCGGGCGATAGCGGGGAACGATACACGCATCGTGAAGGGGATCAAAGAGCTGTTGATCAAGGACGTGGGGGCGGCGTGGCACGAGATGCAGGCGAATGAGCTGGAGGCACAGGCGGACGCGCTAAAGCCGCCGCCGGTGCGCGAGGGGTTCGATGAGTTTCTGAGGCGGAAGGGTTCCGGAGGCTAGTTGCTGGGTGCTGGGGGGGGTTGATGGGGGTGATGCATTTTGATGCATTTCCGCTGTGGGCGGCGAGTTGTGCGAATGGCCTTTTAGCGTCTTGGGAATTGTCCAGGGGGCACGCTTAATCTGACATTTCCTGACATGCTCTGACACTTAGCCTTGCCTGCGACATCGCTGTCGCGGGTGGTGCAGGGCCACAATAGATTACATGCTTTTGTTCGTCAAATGGTGGATGGGCAGGAACCCGAAATCTCACTCCACGTCCTCTGTGGTGAATCGCTTCGCGTCGAGTGTGCGATAATGGAGCGGCGGTAGCCATTAGCCATCACAGACCCGGAGGCGACCCCATGATTAGCGGTGTGAAAGCTACGTACTCCAAGGGTGCTATCGTACCCTTGAAGCCACTCGACATCGAGGAAGGCGCAGAACTGTTCGTAAGCGTCGAGGTCGAGTCGCAGACAGCACGCGCCAGGCGCGGCCGTAAGGCGTTGCGGGCGACCGCCGGGCGCTGGAAGGGCACACATGATCCCGATGAACTCATACGGGATATCTACCAAGCCCGGCTGTCCGGCACAAGGCAGGAGCAAGAGCGCTAGGCCCGAATGCGCTATCTCGTCGATACCGACTGGGTAATTCACGCTCTTCACGGTAGCACCGCCGTGGTACAGCGCCTTGAAGAATTCACCAACGACGGCATAGGCATAAGCATCATTTCGACAGCCGAACTCTATCAAGGCGTGTTCTATTCTCTCCAGCCGCGAGCCAACGAAGCGCTCTTGCTAGAGTTCATAAGTGGATACGATATCATTCAGGTAGATGACGAAATCTGCCGTATATTTGCCCGGGAAAGAGGCAGGCTGAAAGCGGCGGGAACTCCCGTCAGTGATCTGGACCTGCTAATCGGCTGCACCGCGCTGCGGCACCGTCTCACTCTGCTGAGCAACAACCGTCGGCATTTCGAGCGGCTACAAGGCCTGAGCATCATATCGGCATGACTCCATGAGAGCGGGTATGACGGGTGGGAGCGAGGAAGCTTGGCAGCCCGGAGTCTTGCCCTCAACCCGGCCCTCTCCCGGGAACGGGAGAGGGGTTAAGCAGCAGGGCGACCGCGAGGGTCGCCCGTGCGATGGTTTGGACGGTGGTTGGTATGGTTTGAGGTTGTGGTTGACTAGAGGGCGGTCTCGCCGTGTTCTCCTGTGCGGACGCGGATGACATCTGCGACGGGCGAAACGATTATCTTGCCGTCGCCGATGCGGCCTCCGTCGGGGCTCCTGGCGGCCTCGATGATGGCGTTGACGGCGGCGTCCTTGAGGGTGTCGGGGATGACGGTGACGACGAGGGTCTTGGACCCGGCTGCTCGGACCATGTGTCCGCCCCTGCCGGTGAAGACCTCGACTCCTCTCTGCTTCCCCTGTCCCGTTACGTTTATGTAGTGGAAGCCGCCGCATCCGGCCTCTTCCAAGGCGTCGGTTACCGCGTGGATTCTCTCGGGTCGGACGATTGCTTCTATCTTTAGCATTGGAAATTCACCTCAGTTCTCAGGAGTGTTCGCTGCCGGGGAACCCTCACCCCCGTATCGAGTACGGGGCAGGCTCTAGCCCTCTCCCACGACGGGAGAGGGGATTGGATTGTCGCCCCTACGAGGGGTTGGCTATTTGCGTATGAATGGCGCATGGTCGAAGCCTAGTCGGCGCCGTCGCTGACAAACGCTCTCTCGCCGTGTGCGGAGAGGTCAAGGCCGATGTCCTCGTCTTCGTTGGATACCCTGATGCCAAGTCCCGGAATGAGGTCGAGGACCTTCAGGATGACCAGGGTGACGACGAAGGAGTAGACCATCGTCGCTATGACGGCGACGGCCTGGGTAACCATCTGTCCAGCGTTGCCGTCGATGAGTCCTGCCGTGCCGCCGATTGCTGCTACGGCGAATATGCCCGTGGCAATTGCGCCCCAGATGCCGCCGATTCCGTGTACGGCGAAGACCTCAAGGGCGTCGTCGATTTCGACCTTCGTTCGAAGGTAGACGGCTATGTAGCAGAGCAGTCCGGCACCGGCGCCTATAGCGAGAGCGCCGTATACGCCGACGTAGCCCGATGCGGGCGTGATGGCGACCAGGCCAGCGACCGCTCCGGACGCCACGCCGACGGCGCTCATTCGACCGGTCTGTATCTGGGAAATGACGCCCCACGTGAGGGCTGCCGCGGCGGCGGCGGTGTTGGTGACGAGGAAGGCGTTCACGTCCAGTCCGTCCGCCGCGAGGCCGGAGCCGGCGTTGAAGCCGAACCATCCGAACCAGAGCAGGGCTGCTCCGAGAATGACGTAGGGCACGTTGTGCGGCTCAGCGCCGGGGTCGCGTCGCTTTCCGATCAGCCACGCGGCCGCGACGGCAGCTACGCCGGCGTTGATGTGGACGACGGTGCCGCCCGCAAAATCGAGAGCGCCGTCGCCAAAGTCGCCAATCCAGCCGCCGCCCCAGACCCAGTGGGCCACGGGCGCGTAGACGATGGTGACCCAGATCACGAGGAAAATCAGGTAGGTCGTGAACTTGAAGCGCTCGACGAATGCGCCGGTGATGAGCGCGGGCGTGATGATGGCGAACATCATTTGGAAGATGACGAACAGCAACGTGGGGATGCCGTTGTCCTCCAGATCATTGATGTCTATGCCGGATAGGCCGAAGTAGCTCAGGTCGCCAATGAAGGCGCTCCCTTCGCCGAATGCGAGGCTGTAGCCCCAAAGTACCCAGACTATGCTCACGACTGCCATGGCCATGAAGCTGTACATGAGCGTGCTGATGACATTCCTGGCGCGGACGAGTCCCCCGTAGAAGAACGCTAGCCCAGGCGTCATGAGGAGCACCAGGGCAGAGGCCGTCAGCATCCAGGCGGTATGACCGGAATCCAATTCCATGTTTTCATCCCCCTGTTGGTTACGTGCGGTCGCGGGTGATCGCCGCGATTCCGCGAACTGGTAAGGGATGATAATGGGCAGTTGTTACAGATGTGTTTCCGATTTGGGGAAGAAAGTGGAAAGTATGGCGTATTTCGTAAGGCATAGGGGATTTGCCACGGAGCGTGGGCGCGCGGAGTACAAAGAGGAGAGCATTGAGGGCTATGACTGGGGCGGGGATGGGTGGTAGTAAGGGGGCACTCTGTTGATGGCGAGGATCTTAGATTCCTCACTGCGCTACGCTTCGTATCGGAATGACAGGGGGTGAGTTTTGAGTTGGGAATGGTTTGCTGAGAGGTAAGGATGGCGTCCGATAGGTTACCAAAGGCGTTCGTGGTGAGCCCTTCGACAGGCTCAGGGTGAACGGGGTCTCTCTGCAGCACCTACTATGGGACGGCGGCGAGTTGGGCGACCATTTGCTCGGTGAATTGGCCGAGGCGGTGGACGGTTTCGAGGAGCGAGCCTTCCCAGCCGTTGGTGGCGCCGGAGATGTCGACGCGGACCTGGGTGTTGCCGATGTCTACGTGGTCGCCGAGGTGTCGACGGAGGGCGTGTCGCGCGCCGCCGACGCCGTCGCTCAGGCGGAGGACAATGGTGCCGTTGTCCCTGTTGACTGAGAGGACGTTGGCATGGGAAGCGGCAAGCTTGAGCTTTGTGACGTAGAGGAGGTTCTGCACCTGCCAAGGAAGCGTGCCGAAGCGGTCGACAAGCTCGTCGCCCATGGCGTCCACGTCTTCGGGTGTGGCGGAGCTCACGAGGCGGCGGTAGACGTCGAGGCGCGTGGGCAGGTCGGAGACGTAGTCGGTGGGGATGTTGGCAGGGATGCCGATGTCGACCTGGGGACTGGGGGCCGGGGACTGGAGGAGGCCCCCTTCCTTAGTCCTTCCCCCTCGGGGGGAAGGATGGGATGATGCATTGCCTTGGCCTTCTCCCGGCGAGGGAAGCATGGGAGAACTCTCGCGCTGGGCGCGTAGGGACTCGACTGCGTCGGAGAGGAGGCGGGTGTAGAGGTCGAATCCGACGGCGTAGATGTGGCCGCTCTGGTTTGCGCCGAGGATGTTGCCTGCGCCTCGAATTTCGAGGTCCTTCATGGCGATCTGGAAGCCTGCGCCGAGCTCGGTGGCGGCGAGCATGGTCTTGAGCCGCTTCTCCGCCGTTTCCGTGAGGCTTCCGTGCTGGGGTATGAGCAGGTAGGCGTAGGCGCGGCGGGCACTGCGTCCGACTCTGCCGCGAAGCTGGTAGAGCTGAGCGAGCCCGAAGGTGTCGGCGCGGTTGACGATGAGGGTATTTACGTTGGGGATGTCGAGGCCTGACTCGATGATCGTGGTGCAGGCGAGCACGTCCACGCTGCCGTCGGCGAATTCGACCATTGCCTTTTCAAGCTTGTTTTCGCCCATCTGGCCGTGGGCGACGCCGACCTTGGCCTCGGGGACAAGCCGTCGAATGTACCCGGCGATGTATTCGATGTTGTAGACGCGGTTGTGGAGGAAGTAGACCTGTCCGCGTCGGTCGATCTCGCGGCGGATAGCCTCACGGATAAGCTCGTCGCTGAACTCGGAGACGTAGGTCTTGATGGGCAGTCGCTCTTCCGGCGCGGTCTGGATGGCGCTCATGTCGCGAATGCCTGAGAGGGAGAGGTGGAGCGTTCGGGGAATGGGCGTCGCGGTCATGGTGAGGACGTCGACCTCGGAGCGCATCTGCTTGAGGCGCTCCTTGTGGGCCACTCCGAAACGCTGCTCCTCGTCAACGACGATGAGTCCGAGATTCTTGAAGGAGACGTCTTTCTGGACGAGCCGGTGCGTTCCGATGACGATATCGACCTTGCCCTCGGCGAGATCGCTGACGATGTCGTTCTGCTCGCGGTCGGTGCGGAACCTGCTGAGGACCTCGACGCGGACGGGATAGGGCTTGAGCCGTTCGGAGAAGGTGGTGAAGTGCTGCTGGGCGAGGACGGTGGTCGGCACGAGTATGGCGACTTGAAAGCCGTCGGTGACGGCCTTGAAGGCGGCGCGTAGAGCGACCTCAGTCTTTCCGTAGCCGACATCGCCGCAGATGAGCCGGTCCATGGGCTTGCCGCTCTCCATGTCGCTCTTCATGTCGAGGATAGCCTCGGCCTGGTCGGGCGTCTCCTCGTAAGGGAATGCGTCCTCGAGCTGCACCTGCCACGGCGTGTCGAGGGCGAAGGAGTGGCCCTCGGACAGCTCTCGGGATGCGTAGAGTGAGAGAAGCTCGGCTGCCATCTCGCGGGTGGAGCGCTCGACGCGGGCCTTGGTGCGCTTCCATTCCTGGGTGCCGAGACGGGAGAGGGAGGGAGGGCGATCGAGCGGCGCGACGTAGGGGGTCACGCGGTCGAGGTGCTCCATGGGGACGTAGAGCTCGTCGCCCTCGGCGTAGTTGATGATGAGGTACTCGCGGTCGTCCTCGTCGCGTGGGGTGCGTCCGGTGCCGGCAAACCTTCCCACGCCGTGCTCTACGTGGACGACATAGTCGCCGGGGTTGAGCTCGGAAAGGAGGGAGTCGCGACGGCGGGCGCGGCGGCGTGACGCAGGACGTCGCTTGGCGGTGCCGAATATCTCGGCATCGCTGAGGACGAGGAGGCTGCGACCGTTCACGCGGAGGGCGAGACCCTCGCTGAGGCCGGAGCCGGGGTTCTGGATGACGGTGATCGTTCCGGGACGTGGCGTATCATCGAGGGCGTCGAGGAGAGTGGCCTCCACGCCGTTGCGGTCGAAGAACTCGCCGAGCCGCTTGGGGACGGAGCTGACGGCGACGAGGCGGTCGCCCACCTCGGCGGCGTTTTCGGACTCGATGACGAAGTTCTCCACGTCGCCGCCGTACTCGGGACCGGAGCTGAAGGGGAGGACGATAGCGTCGCGGTGGACGAGGTCCTCCGCGCCCCATGGGGTGACGTCGATGCGGCGGGGAAATTCGTCGAGCATGGGCTCGGTCTCGCGCCACGGGGCGTGGGACGAGGGGAAGTTGTGGGGCAACTCGCCGCGAGACTGCTTGGCCTCGCGGAGCTCGTGCGCGCGTTCCTCAGTCTCCCATGCCGCCTCGACGATGTCGGTCGGACGATAGCGGACGACTATGGCGTCCTTTGGCAGGTATTCGAGCAGCCCACCGTGGTTGAAGAACCCGGCGTAGAAGTTGGCGTCCTCGACCTCGCTACCGTCGAGGAGGAGGTGAATCTCCTCGCCGATGCGCTCGCGAGTCTCGACATTGCAGTTGTGCATGTCGATGGAGCGCAGGAGGTAGTCGACGTGATCGGGATGGGTGAGGCCGGGCAGGGTCTCCGCAGCGGGCAGGATGTCGATGGACTCAACGAAGTCGGTGGAGCGCTGCGTTGCGGGATCGAAGAGGCGGATGGAGTCGATCTCGTCGCCCCAGAGGTCGATGCGTGCGGGGAACTCCGCGCCCACGGGAAAGATGTCGAGGATGCCCCCACGACGGCTGGCGGTGCCGGGCAGGTCTACGGTCGGCTCGAAGGAGTATCCCATGCGCCGCCACTGGTCGAGGAGCTCTCGCAGGTCGAGTGTCTGGCCGGGTACGAGCCGGTGCAGGCTCTTCTCGAAGCTTTCGCGGGAGATCGTCTTCTGTGAGACGGCCGAGGCCGAGGCGACGATTATTTTTCCCCTTGGGGTAGCGGCTGGAGAGTCATCGAGATCCTGGTCGGAAGATTCGGACGAATCGTCGGCGAGGAGCCGGGAGAGCACGCCGATGCGCTGCTGTTCGGTGTCGGTGTCTGTGACGAGGCGCTCGAAGGGGAGGTTCTCGCTCTCGGGAAACTGGAGGACGGAGCGTTCGTCGGCGCTCCAGAGGGAGACCTGCTCGTAGAGCCGGCGGGCCTGGTCGGGTCGCGGGGCCACGAGGAGCACTGGGACATTGACGTTCCGCGCGAGGGTGGCCACGGTCAAAGGCAAGCCGTTTGGCAGTACCTGCAGGCGGACGTGGGCCTTGGACTGGCCCATGGAGGCGCGGAGCCGCTCGAACTGCGGCGCGCTCTCCAGCACGTCGCTCAGGACGCTCAGGGACATACTTTTGTGAAGCCTCAAACGCAGAATAGGGCGAGTCCGCGGGAAACGGACTCACCTGAGGAATATTGTAGCACGGGGGATATAAAGTGGTAGGAAGAATTCGGGCCGTTCAAAGTCCGTTCGTAGTGAGCCTGTCGAACCACGAAGAGGGCCTTCGACAAGCTCAGGCCGAACGGGGCCTAGGGCGAGTGGAATTAGGACGGGTGGACGTTTGCGGGGTGGCGTCGGGCCGCGCGGACGGAGAGGGCGGATACCGCCCGATTCAAGTGGGAGTTGGCTTATCGGATGCGCTAGCTCGTCATGCTAGTCAGATTCGTGGCGCTCCTGAGTGCATTGACAAACTTGTCCACTTCCTCGGTGCTTCGGAAGAAGCCCACGAAGCCGCGTGTACCTCTCTTGTCGTACTTTGAGCTTCCAGCCCACCCTGACAAATCGTGCTCGTATGAGTTTGGCGGCAACCATGTTTGCAGCATCTCAAATTCTATTCCCATCAGGTCCTTGAGGCGGTCAGCGTGCGCCGTAAACCCCATTCCGTCCTTTTCTTCGTCGGGAATTGCATTAACGATCAGAACCGTTCGCACACCGCCGTCATCTAGTCGTACCTGATACCACACCCTATTCATATAGGGACTGGCAGAGAGAGTTCCTCGCACACCACTTCTCATTCGAGCATACAGTTCGCCAATGCCATTTGTGTCGGCCAGAGCTTGAAGTCCACTCACGGTTCCGCGATTCGCCCTTTTGGACGTGGCCCGAGACTTGGCTTCAGCCTCTTCGGGCTCTATCAAGTACACCTGGGCCAACATACTTCTACCGGCATTGTCCTTGAAGTGCTGGATCGTGGCTACATTGATGGGTACGTTTAATTCAGACAAGTAACGAACTATCCTCTCCGTACTGGAGTCCATAGATTCGGCAACAATCAGGGAGCGGTGCCCCAGGTTAAGCTCATCTGGTAGGGTTTCTTCAAACCGCTCTTGAAACGCTGAATCCAACGAGTCCGAATCCCCGAGGTAATCGTCTGCTATTGATGTTATTCGTTCGTGGGATAGGTCTCTCACCCAAGATGCATAGTCCAGTGCCTGAGCAGTTACTTCTCTTGGGGTTCGACCTTTCTTCAACTCGACTACCACGGTATCCCCGGCACTGTCCAAGCAAAGCAGATCTATTGTTCCTCCGAAGTCGGTGGGGACCTGCCTCCCAATCACTAGCAGATTGGGATCCAGCACTGAGATGTCGGTGGCCAACCAGTCTTCCAACCGCTCCTCTAAGCTAATCTGGTCGCTGGGAATCTCCTGCAATTCCGTATCGGAGATTACTTCCCAGAGGCGTACCTTTTGCATCGTTTCCTCCCTTTTGGCTTCGTTCGACCCAATCCATCACAACACGTCTTCCGGTGGTTGGGTGCGATCCAGTCGGCAAGGATGAAGGTCAGCAATATACCTTGTTTGCTGAGTTGTGTCACACAGAGACCAAATCCATAGATTGCAACCTCGCCAAACCATGCGCGGCAATACCACCCTTCGACAAGCTCAGGGTGAACGGGGTCCATCTCTTGACTCTCTCATACACAGAATAGGTCACTTGGCGCGGATTTGACGTGCGGGAACGGGCGTTCTATTCTTTGATTGTGGGCTTATGGCGCAGGGGCGTCGCGGCCTGAAATTGGGAACCTGGAGAGGACGTATGCCAACGAACATCAATGACCCGGACGAGATCATTCGCGCGGTGGGGCGTCAGGAGGAGCAGACGCTTTCGCTGCGTGACCGCATGGAGGGAGACTACCGGCTGTACCGGTTGGAGCCGTTCCAGGAGGTGGACGGATACGGGCAGCCTGTGGAGGGTTTTCGGAGCTACACGTCGAACGCGCCGCAGGTGTACGCGGACAAGGTGATCCAGTGGATCGCACGGGCGGAGTTCGGCATCCGCATCCCGCAGGCGGGCAGGACGCGGGCGCAGCGGGCGGTGGACGCGCTGAAAGAGAAGTGGACGTGGGGGCTGATGCGTTCGGTGGACCGGCGCATCCAGCAGCGGATGGAGCCGCCGATGCGCGACCTGACGGCGTTTCACAACGTCGTGCGGGGGATGGTGGCCGGGCGCTGGCTGATGATGAACACGGCGTCGGGCGAGACGGTGGTGGACATGACGCCGTGGGACCCCATGCACACGTACTGGACCGTTGGCACTGATGGGCTGGAGTGGGCCTGCTACAAGGTCCGCAAGACGCGCGGGGAGATCCGCTCCGAGTACGGCGTAGATGTCGGAGAGGACCTTGAGACGCTCAGGGTTGGGGCGCAGGACGGTGACGAGGCGGAACTCGAGGTATATGACTTCTACGACCGCACGCACAACACGGTGGTGGCCGGCAACGGGGTTGTGCTGAAGCGGTCGACGCCGCATGGGGCCGGGCGGGTGCCGGTGGTGATCGTTCCGGTCGGGCCGGTGCCGCTGGTGCAGACGGAGTCGGCGGCGGACTCGGTGTCCGACTACGGCGAGAGCGTGTTCAAGTCGAACCGCGAGATCTACGACAAGCACAACCTGATGATGTCGATCTTCCTGGAACTGGCGGCGAGGGCGAGGAGACCTCCGCTGGGGGTGAAGTCACGCGACGGGCGGAAGACGCTGGACGAGGACCCGTACCTCGAGGGAACCACAATCAGCATGAGCGAGGGTGACGATGTGGAGGCGTTCCCACTGCTGAAAACGACGCAGGACGCGGCCGACCTGACGGGGCGGATTTCGGGGGAGGTGCAGCGTGGGTCGATCCCGCACTCGGTATACGGGGAGCTGCAGTTCCAGCTATCGGGCTTCGCGATCAACACGCTGCGGTCGGGTCTCGACTCGGTGCTGCGGCCACGTCTGATCGCGGAGGCGTCGTTCTACCGCCAGGGGCTGGAGTTGCTGACTGAGCAGTACGTATCCGGGCGGTTCTCTGCGTTGTCCGGCTCGGCGGGTGCGACCTTCGACGCGGCGATGGATCCCGACGCCGTTTCGCGGGGCGGGACGCCGGAGATCAAGTTGGAGGGCAAGCTGCCGGAGGACGACACGGCGAAGTACGCGCAGGCGAGGATGGCGCGCGAGGGCGAGGTGCCGCTTCTGCCGGACAGGTGGATATACGACCACATCCTCAAGATCCGCGACGGGGACAACATCGAGCAGGCGGTGTCGGCGCAGGTGGCGCGTCGGGGCACGCCGGAGTCGCTGATGCTGAACTCGATGATCGCGTCCGCCGACCAGGGGGACGACGACTACGCGCGGCTATACGAGAGCGAATTGCGGCTGGCGAGGATGCGGAAGCTGCTGGAATTGCAGGCGCTGCGTGAGGAGGCTGCGGGTGAGCGGAGCGGCACGCCGGGACGGTCTTCGGGGGACGGATCGGCGGGTCCGGCGGCGCGGGTCTTGTCGGAGCTGACGGAGGCGGAGAGGTTGGAGGTGCTGGGGCTGGCGGGGCCGGGTGGGTAGGATGGGGGTTGGGGGGAGTCCTTGCGAACTTGGTAGGCGAATCAAGACCGCAAGGACTCAAAGACCCTGTGATAGAATCGCGGTAGCGAGCGTGAGGGAGGACGGCATGGACGTGAAACAGGCTGTGAAGATTGCCAAGACCCACGTTACCGATCTTTTTGCCGACGAGGAGATCGAGGACATCGGGCTGGAAGAGGTCGAATTCGACGAATCCGTGGGCATGTGGATAGTGACCATAGGCTTCTCCCGCCCGTGGGACCAGAAAAACGCTTTGACTGCAGCGCTGGGGGAGGGAGGTCTTGGCCGTTCGTATAAAGTGGTTCGTCTCGCTAACACGGACGGACGCATGGTAGCACTAGAGGACCACTTTCTGAGTGCCATAAACTGATTCTATGCCCCCGTCCGGGTTCTTTCTAGACTCGAACCTCTTCGTGCTGCTGGTCGTGGGGAGCGTAGGTCGGGAATTCATTTCCAAACATCGCCGGCTCAGTGCGTACTCGGCGGAAGACTACGAGATTCTGATTAAGTTACTTGGCCGGGTTGAGCGGGTATACGTCACGCCGAACACGCTCACCGAGACTTCGAACCTATTGGGCCAACACGCCGATCCGGAGCGCACGCGCTTCTTTGAGAGGCTTCGCTTAATTATTCAGGAAAGCAAAGAGGTTACCGTTGCCAGTGTGGTGGCATCATCAAACAGCGCTTTCAACAGGCTTGGACTTACGGACGCGGCGCTCCTCGAGGCAGCCACGCCGGAAACTCCGTTAATAACGGTGGACTTCAAACTCTACTTGGCGGCTATCGCAAGCGGCCGGGAAGTTGCTTTAAACTTCGCGCATTTTCGGAACCTGTAGGCGGTTCGAGACTGCCAGCATGCTACGCCGGTCGCTTGCCGACAGCGAGAGAGGCGCTAATAGCCGAGCCGCCGTCGCCGGAGAAGCCGTATGAGCCGTTTCCGGCTACCGTGGTGATGATGCCGGTCGTTGAGTCGATCTTGCGGACGCGGTAGTTGCCGGTATCCACCACGTACAGGTTTCCCTCGCCGTCGAGGGCGATGCTGTAGGGCATCGAGAGGTTTGCTTGGAGTGCGGGGCCTCCGTCGCCGGAGAACTCTGCCCTGCCGTTACCGGTTAGGGTTGTGATGGTGCCGTCGGGGGTGATCTTGCGGATGCGGTTGTTCGCGCCGTCGGCTATGTAAAGGGTGCCGTCCGCTTCGAGGGCGACGTCGCGGGGGAGGGATATCGCGGCATGGGTGGCGGGGCCGCCGTCGCCGGAGAAGCCCTGATTGCCGTTGCCGGCGACGGTGGTGATGATGCCCGTCGCGGCATCGACCTTGCGGATGCGGGAGTTGCGGTGGTTGGCGATGTAGAGGTCACCTTCGTCGTTGAAAGTGACGGCGATGGGTGAGGCGAGCATGGCTTGGGTCGCGTGGCCGTTGTCGCCTGAGTAGCCGTGTTCGCCGTTGCCCGCGACAGTGGTGATGATACCGGTCGCCGCATCGACCATTCGGATACGGTCGTTCTTGAGGTCGGCAATGTAGATGTTGCCATGCCTGTCGACAGCCGACCCGTGCGGCGATGCGAGTTGCGCGTGTACGGCGGGACCGTCGTCTCCTGAGTACCCCTCGACGCCGCATCCGGCGACGGTCGAAATGGTGTTCGCTGTGGCATCTATCTTTCGAATGCGGGCGTGATGGGCATCTGTGACGTACAGGTTGCCTGCACGGTCGGCTGTGACACGCATGGGGTGTGAGGAGAAGGTTGCGTCGGTTGCGGGGCCGCCATCGCCGAGGGCTCCGGTTCCACCTCCCGCCACTGTTGTGATGACGCCGATGGTCAGGTCAACTCTGCGGACGCGGCTGTTGCCCACGTCGGAGAAGTATATGGCGTCGCGGACGAACATTGGGCGGAGTGTATCACGGGGTTGGTGGAGTGGGTTGGTCTGCGCCGTAGCGGAGATGCGGTTTCACCCTCACCCCAACCCTCTCCCGCGAACGGGTGAGGGGGTAAAGTAATGTCTACACCAGGGTCCATGGATTCCCACCTTTGCGGGAATGACAGACCAGTAATCGAACGCATGTTTGACACGATTCGTGGCGTGGGGTAGACTCGGATTGTGACAGGTCGTCGTTCCGGCGGAGCGAGGGCCGACAAACAACAGCGAGACGCCGTACAGAGCGTTCCGGAGATTGTTCCGGGGCGCTCTGTTTGTTTTTCCGGCGAGTGCAGGGAAGACCAATGCCCGATGTAGAGATGAGGGCGGGAATTAGTGAAAGGAGAGACGTGATGGTGATGGAAACGGACATGGAGGAAGACCTGCCCCTTGAGGCAGGCGAAGGGTCGTCTGACGGCTCCGACGAGTCGGAAAGCACGGTCGATGAGTTCGACCTGGCCGACCTGCGGAGGGAATTTGCGGAGGAGAGCGAAGGCGGTGTTGCGGGTCGTGAGAGCGACTCCGGCGACGACGAAAGTTCCGAGAGCACCGCGGTGGAAGAGGGCGAGGAGACTACGTCCGAGGGCGAGTCGTTCGCCTCCGACCGGGAGCGGTACCAGGCGGTGATCAACGCGGCTCGTCTGCACGGGCTGGGAATAGACGATCTCGAGGAGCTGGAGGGTTCCGGGAGCGCGGAGGAGGTCGAGCGGCGGGCGCAGGGCATGGCGGATAAGAGGAACCTGCACCGGAGGGTCGATGCGCTGGAAAAGCAGCTCGCGCCTGTGCAGCAGTTTGACAGCAACCGCCCTGGCGCTCCGTCGTCCGGCTCCGACGAGACATGGATCGACCGGTACATGGCGGGAGACCGCAGCGCACGAGCGGTTGCCGCGGCGCGGCGGGCATTCGACTAGCAGAACATTTCGTATAGGCAGGAAGGAGAACACATGCCACAGACAACGAGCACAGGAAACTTGGCGGACGCCCAGAGGACGATCATCGGGCAGATGCTGTATACGACGGAGCACAACGCGCCCGCGATGGCGCTGGTGACCCACATGAAGCTGCGGCGCGGGGCGTCGAGCGTGGACGTTCCGAAGGCGGGGCAGATGACGGTGTCCGACCTCGTCGAGGGACAGGACATCACGGACGAGCAGAGCCTCGGCCTGGAGTTCACGACGCTGACTACGTCCGAGGTGGGCGCGAAGGTGGTGTTGACGGACAAGCTGGTGCGGCAGATGCAGCCGGACGTGTTCAAGGTCATCGGACGTCAGCTCGGAGACGGGATGGCGCGGAAGAAGGATATGGACGTGATCGCTCTGTACGGGTCGCTGAACGGAGGGGCAGCGCTCGGCGCCGCCGGTGCGAAGTTCAACGTCGCGCACGCGGCGGCGGCGTACACCCACGCGGTGGCAAACAAATTCGGGACGAAGCTCTCGATCGTCCACCATCCGAATGCGCTGTTCAGCATCATCAACTCCGGCGCGATCACTCCCGGCGCCGGCGGACCGGTCGACGCGGGATGGTCACGCGAGCTGTTGCAGCGGTTCTTCGCAGGGCTCGCGCCCGTCGGTGGAGTGCCGATGTTCCACGACGGCAACATCGAGGTGGACAACGACGGCGACGCGGTGGGCGTGATTGCCGATGAGGGAGCGCTGGTCGTGCTGGAGTCGGTGTCGATGCGGACGGAGCGTCAGCGCGACGCCTCGCTGCGCGGGACGGAGGTCGTCGTGACGGCGGACTATGGGGTCTTCGAGCTCGACGACACTCGCGGCGCGCCGCTCAAGTACGACGCGACGGCGCCGTCGACATCGGCGTAGGGACCCCCTCTCTGTATCTCTCCCCCGCCTGTGGGGGAGAGATTGATGGGGATTCGCAGCAGTTGGTGACACCCTACACGGCCCCTTGCCAGGGGCAAACAGAGTTATTCAGGAGGAAAACATGGACCGGAAGACGCCCGCGAAGCTGTCGGAGGAGCTGGCAAAGCTCGGCTACACCTGGGAATATCTCGACAAGTGGCAGCCGAAGGTCGACATGTACTGGCATGTCGACCAGGTGAATGTCGCGGGCGAGGTGGTCGGGAGGGCGGGTGCGATGCTACCCAACCTGCCCGGCCACCCGGACCATCAGGCGAGGTACGCGCGGCGCGGTCTGCTCCCGTGGCCGCCGGGGCAGGAGTGCGAGTGCAAGGGATGCCGCGAGCGGTACGGGACGGAGCGGACGGGTCGCAAGTTCATGGCGCCGGACGAGGTGGAGCGGGAGTTGGGAAATGGGAGGTTGTTTGTGGACGGGGGCGAGTAGGCAGATAGTACCGGCCTTTGATGCCGAAGGCCGTGCCTTGGACTACTTCCCACTCAGTATAAGGGAGTAGTTAGTTATGATAATATGCGAGTCCAATACTCAGCGCGCACACCGTCCACCTCGCAAGGTTAGAGAAAATGGTACAAGACGAAAAGAGTCGTTTCGAGGTTCCAGACGACACGCCCGAGTTCAATATCGACTCGGCACACGCTAACACCCAACTCTCTTCCTCCCCCTCAGAGTTCGTGTACGAGTCAAGCAGTACCGACGAACCTGCTGAACTCTTAGGAGATGTAGAAGCGGCTGAAGCAACTCTGGCGAAGTTCCGAAAACGAGGACGTGAGGCGTTCTTGTCCAGTGAGGAACATGCGGATGGGGATGAACCATCTGTATGAAGTAATCTACGAGCCAGCAGCTAGCAGGCAGATCAGAAGACTAGGTGCGAACAGAGAACGTATGCAAAGGGCCATAGACGCTCTTGCCTACGACCCGAGACCGTCTGGTTGCCAGAAACTGCAGTCCCAGGCATATCGAATCCGTGTTGGGGACTGGCGCGTTATCTACGTTGTTTTGGACTCCCCCGAGTACGTTGTGATCATATCCAGAGTCGCGCTGCGTAATGAGCAGACATATCGAGACTCTTGAAGGGTCGGCTCTCCGCAACGCTGGTGTGGTGTAGGTTAGCGAGCGGCAGGCTGTTCGCGGACAATTGGGCTGGAGTTTCGAATTGTGACAGTAGTCTCGTAGGGGATTTCTTTGTGACAGACACAACGAGATTCGCTCCCACAGAGGAAGGACATTGCCACGGTTGGCCGAATCAGAGTCTCTGAGTCAAGTTGTGCCTGTCCTTGTCGCGGCGCTGGTCTGCGACGTTGGTGTCACTGAGCCGCACACGAAGAAGAAGAGCCTCATCGGCATCTTCGACAGGCTATCGGCGTCCTCGTTCCCGACGAAGAGGGCGGTCTCTCTCTACCTGAAGATAGCAGACGCCCAGGGACGATATGAATTGGAGATTCGGTTCGTTCACCTGAACACCGGCAGCGTCTTGGCGAAGGCCGAAGGCAAGCTCGACCAGTCGGACCGGCTGGCGTCCGCGGAGCTACTCATCCCGTTCCCGCCCCTTCAGATCAACGAGCCGGGGCGGTACGAGTTCCAGGTCTGGGCGAATTCGACGATACTCGGCTCGACGACCATTGACGTGGTGGGGCACTCGGGCGCGTAGGGACCGAAGTAAATTTCGTCTATCTAGCAGGGGAACCCGAATCCCTGTTGCCGTAGGCCGCTCTCCGATTTGACACCATAGAACGCACGTCCTATTCTTGATATGTAACCACTCCTGAAACCCGCTGAGCGGGCCAGGAGCACAACCGAATACACCAGAGACGCCGGAGCGCGTCCCAGTTTGAGGAAAGTTGGGACGCGCTTTGACGTTAAACGAACGGACGATGACGAACACTCCCGCAGTCTTTCCGGCCGCACGGGAACTGTCTGCCGGTATGGAGACGGCATCGGGGCTGTGGGTCCCGGAGGGGTCGGCGGTGGAGATGCCGTACGTGGCGGGACCGGACGC
Source organism: Dehalococcoidia bacterium (assembly GCA_963662435.1). Lineage (GTDB taxonomy): Bacteria > Chloroflexota > Dehalococcoidia > Lucifugimonadales > VXLM01 > VXLM01. The sequence goes on from OY759598.1 coordinate 2,918,590, forward strand.
CAGCACTGGCCAGCAGGTGGTCGTGCACCGGTTCCGGTTCCACGATTCACGCACGGGACGCAGCCAGGTCTGTCACGTTCCGGCTCACCCGGACGCCGCTCCGTCGGAGATCGAGGACATGGCGGCTCAGGCGTTCGAGAGTTTCTTGAACGAGGTACGCGGTCTGGGACCGCTTAACCACCCTACCCCGGCGCAACGCAAGGAGATTGGCGCTTCCATTCGGGAGTTTCGCGAGTACGCGGCCAGGCGCCGCGAAAGCGCGACGAACAGAATCTATTTCTAAGCCCGGAGTTCCCTCAGAAACCGTTCGTGGTGAGCCCTTCGACACGCTCAGGACAGGCTTGTCGAACCATGAACGACGCTTCGACAGGCTCAGGGTGAACGGGGTCTTCTTCGACCAACTCCCAGGGCAAACGGACTGAATCGCCCTACGGCGAACCATCGAGAAAGGATATTGAACATGACTGGCACGCAAGGACGAACGCGCGATCAGCTGCGCAGGAGCATCGGACGGAACCTGATCGGGCACCGGCTGATAGTCTCGGCGGCAACGTCGGGAGGGGACATGTCGGGCCTCATCGACGATACCCTGCTCGGCGGGGACGACAACTACAACGGCTGGTGGCTCATTGCTGCGTCCACCAGCACAAATGCCGGGGCGATACGTCGCGTATCGGACTACGACTCCGCGAGCGCCCGCCTGGGTTGGACGCGGCCACTGCAGCAAGCTACCGCCATCGGTGATTCGTATGAGTTGTGGCCCTCAGAGTATCCGCCCGAAGTCATACACGACTACATCAACCAGGCTATCGTCGAGGCGGCGGGGCACATCTACGAGCCGGTCGAGGACATTTCTATTCATGCAGGCGGGGGGCTGGCGCGGTTCGCGATACCGGATGATATCGACGCCATCTCGAAGGTGCAGGTCCGGACGTTAGGTTCGTCGCTGCCCGCAATCGATGCGGACAGGGCCGTGTGGAGGACGCTGGCGGCGTACCTTTGGGGAACCGAAAAGGGCGAGCGCGTCCTAACGCTCTCGGAAAGTGGCAGGCTGCTGGCGGGCAGTTCGCCGCTCAAGCTCATTGGTGGCAAGGAACCGACGCCGCTGTCGACTGACGCTTCGACGACCGTCGTACCGGACGAGTTCGTCATCGCCCGTGGGACGGCGCTGGCTCTGCTCGCCTCACCCGACCTGTCGGAGTCCGGCAGGGAGGCGTGCGCAAAGTGGGACGCCCGGAGTCGCGAGGCCCGCGCGGCATTCCCGCTGCTGACGAACGTGCGAAGGGTCGGATAGCAACCCGAGACGTCCCGGTCTTCCGCAAGAGGACCGGGACGACGGACTGGAGAACATAAATGGCGAAGATCGTAGTAAATCAACAGGAGATATCCCTGGACGGCAGGCGGTACCGGATCGCTCCCAGGCGAGGGGCCAGCGTGCGGTCATTCATCGCGTCCCGGTATCCGGGGAAGCTGGTGCTGGGCGACGTGGGGTCGGACTCCGATCCGAGGCGCAGCGTGATCAAGTGGACCGACCAGCGCGGCGGGCTGGGCGTGTACAAGCTCGACGCCCGCAACCCCGAGCTCGACAGGAGCACGTACACGTCGTGCGATGTCCGGTACAAGGGCGGGATCACCCTCCCGCCGCTCTCGCGCTACACGACGGGGGCGGAACTCTCCGGAGACATCACGGCCATCGGCGAGTTGAACGACGCATACGGTGACAGCGAGATCTTCGCGGCGTGGGACGGTGGGACGGACATTCGCAAGTACGACGGCAGGGCCGACTCGTGGGGCGAGTCGCTTCACACCCTGCCCGGAGTTGCGACGGACGCCGTGACGTTCTCGCACCCCGGCACGGGAGGCGGCCATTCGCAGTACCTCGTCTTTGCCCACGGGGACGAAGGGTTCACGTACACCTCGGACGGGACGACCTTTCACACGAACGCGAGACCCGCAAAGTTCCTGGCGTACTGGAGCGACCGGCTCTGGGGCATGGACGATGACGGGAGACTGTGGCAGGGGCCTGCGGGGTCGCTGAGAACGAGCAGATCAGCGTGCATAGACGACGCGGTGCTTCCGCTGCCCTCAGGATACGTTACGTCGTTGTTCGTAGGGCCGGACCGTTCGGGAAGACCCGTCCTCTACGCGGGAACGAAGGTCGGTCTGTACGCTCACGACGACGCGAACAACAGGTTCGTGGAGACACCGGCGAGGTGGCCGAAGCACGACACCGGCGGATCGGGCGCTACGGCGTGGAGGGGGGTCATTTACGCGCCGGTTGCGCGGCACGTGTACGCCTACATGCCGGGACGTCGCACGTTCGACATCGCCTTTCCGCGACGCGGCGAGGACGGCCTGTTCACCTCGGCAGGCACGCGAGGCGCGATCACCAAGCTCGTGCCCACGCATCTCGACCTCGCGGTGGTGATGGACGGGCAGGGCGCGCCGTTCACGCCTGCCGACGTATTCCTCTGGGACGGCGTCGGCGTGAGCCATGCGCACACGGCGCTATCCTGGATGTCGATCACTGCGGCCCACGTGTCCAACGCCTACGGGAAGTACCGGCTGTGGTGGGCGACCGACGCCGGACTGTTCGGAGGATCGCCGAATGTGGGATATACGGAGCTGCCCGAAACTCTCACCAACTCGCGGTTCGGGCCCGCGGCGTCCTACTCCTCGGGCTACCCTGACTCGAACAGCCTCCTCCGCGCGTCGCACGTCTACCCTTGGTTCGACGCAGGACAGCCGGAGGTGACCAAGACGGCGCTGCGACTGCGCGTGGAGACGCAAGATTGCTCGGAGACGGAGGTGATCGAAGTATTCGCGGCGCTCGACTATGTGGGCGCGTCCCTTGCCCTGGTCGGGACGATAACATCGGACGGAACGGCGACCTTCAATCTCCCGAATGAGACGACACCGAACGGCATGGACTTCAAGTCGATTCAAATCGAATGCCGAATGAGGAGAGGATCGGACGAGACGAAGACGCCGATGCTCGTTTCAATGGCGCTGGAGTACCGAAAGAAGATCCCTACGAAGTACGGGTTCACCTTCGACGTTGCGCTGAACCATGAGCATGGCGGACGTACGCCGAAGGACATGCGCTCCGACCTGGCGGAGGCCATCGAGAGCACGAATCTCGTCGAGTTCTCGTTCCGGGACGACGCCGGCACGACGCGGACGCACTACGTGGACGTTGTCAGTGTGTCGGGCGGAGAGGAGACAGGCCTCGACGAGAGAGGCACGAGTAGGGTAACGGTGGAGGAGATCTAGAAATGAGACTAATGCACGGAAAGGAATCGGTAACGGCGGGCACACCCGCCCAGCTCACGAGCGAACCTTTGAGGGCGGTGAAACTCTGGATCAAACACGCGGACGGGGCGACTGGTGTCGCAAGGCTCTCAGGCGCGACGGGAAGCGACTCCGGCGTGGAGATCGGCGAACCACTTGCGGAGTTCGACTTCACGGCGGCGGGCAGGGGCAGCATCGACGCCTCGACGCTGTACGTGGACGTATCGACCGGCACGCAGACGGTTGCGTGGACGCTGATGGTGGCATGAGATGATATCGGTCGACAGGACGGACAAAGGCGTGCTCTCGTGGGCTATCGGCATCCTCATCACGGTCAACCTTGGCGTGCTGGGGTGGTCGGTCGCGGTGCTGGACGGGAAGGCGGACGACGCCGCGGTGACGCGCATCGAGCGGCAGGCGGAGGAGATCGAGCGGCGCGACCGAGACTATCTCGTTCGCTCCCAGATCGAGGACCTCGTGCGGACCGGGTCGCCATACGTGAGCGACAAGCCCAAGATCGAGGACCAGCTCGACAAGCTGGAGGCGGACGTCGCCCGCAACGAGGGGGACATCCGAGCCACAACCCGCTCGCTCGTGCGAATCGAGACGCAGGTGGCACAGATACAAGAGACGCTGCAAAAGCTGGACGGCAAACTCGACGAGATCACGGAGTCGCTGGCGCGCACCGGTGCGCTGGCGCGACGGGAGTGAGGGGGCCTTAGGATTGGAAGTGGATGGGAAAGTCCGAGTAACGTCCCCGTCAACGCAGATGGAACAGTAGGTTAGGATCATCCGCTAAGTGTCAGTTTACAACGCTAACGTGAACCTGAGTACGAAGGTTCTTGATTTTGACCAGTTGGATGGGGACTAGCAACCCATACCGCTAGCGGACAATTCCACTCTTCTGGTCTGTCTTCACGATAGACAGTACCGCAAGTATCAATTGAGACCGGTGCCCTTGCACCCCAAGTAGTCACAGCAGAAGATCATTGGCCAGAGTCGCCACGAAACCACCGTAGCGAGGATGAAGGTTCCGGTCGATTGTGAAACCTAAACTCTTGAACAGACTGTTCGCCCTGGTGTCGTCCGCATCCACGTGATTAACAATCCGAGGCAACTTCATTTTTCTAAACGCATATTCGATCATCGCCTCACTCGCTTCCTTCTCGTATCCTCTACCCCAACATTGCTCATTCAAGACACACACCAAATCAACCTCCCATCTGACATAAGGAGAGTTGACGTCCTCCGGAAATACCATCCAGTATGTACGAGCGGCGGGGCCTAAGCTGATGTGGCCCAGCAACGAACCATCCGCCTTCTGAACGACTGCCCATGACCCTAGGCCGTCGTAAGCATAAGCATGCCGTATTCTGGCTCCCAAAGGAGACGCTTGGGCGAACCTGAGAATGCCATCAAAGATTTCAAAGGAATGAACTCTACCGAAGTACTTACGGTGATAGGGGTTCTGGTTCGTCCGACTTGAGATCTCTTCTATGTCATCCGACTTGATGCCGCGAAGCAAGAGTCGCTCAGTCACAATGGAATCAGGAGATTTTAGATTGTCGAATTGACCCAATTCCATTTGTGATGATCCTGCTACGAACGAGTCATCTTCAACAGGTGTTGGAGATGTTGCCAATGTAGGTAGGTCCGGGATTCTGTTGTCCAAAGTGAGGAGAATGTCGTGATTCCTGACATCTATCTCGTACTTGATGTCGAATCCGGCCCTGCGGTACACGTTAAACGACCGTGGATTCCGGGGGCCTTTGTACCAAGGAATCTCAAAACGACTCACCCGCAATTCCCTGAATGCGTATTCGAGGACGGCGCTCGCCGCTTCGGTAGCGTACCCCTGTCCCCAGTAGGCCCGTCCGAATGCGTACCCTACTTCCGTAAAGAGTGGTACAAATGGCGACTCCTTGTACAGATTCGGCCAATCCACGCTCCAGTAGATTCGCTCGGGATGGCCGAAGATCACTAACCCTATTAGTTGGTGGTCTTCTCGACGTATAACAGACCAGTACCCCCATCCCTGTCCGCCGCTATGTTGGTTGAGCCATATCTTTTCACTTAAGCGCTCTCTAGTTTCTTCGAGCGTGTACACCTTGCCAGCAAAAGCGGGCGCAACCTCTGGATCTACGTAGAGGAGGCGATGAACCTCTTCCAAGTCATCGATAGTGTGAAGCCTGAGGAGTAGCCGTTCTGTTTCGAGGTCTTTTAGCAATCCCAATCATGCCTCCTAATCTCAGAAACCACGTGACGTTGAATTAACCATCCACGCACACCTCGAACGCGCTAGGCAACTCGACTGTCTGCCCGCCGACTGTGCCCTCGAAACCGGAATTCCCAATTTGGCTGGCCTCAGACTTCAAGGGCAACTCAAGTGAGACGGTAGCATCAACCTCTGGTCCTGCAAGGCCAGTCAGTCTCCGAACTATCCGATAAGGGATGCGATTCTTGCCGTCAACCAGTTAGTCCGCCGTGCGCTCGAAACTGAACTTATCGAGACTTGCCAACGTCTGACAATCCCTACCACCCCTATCGCCCATCCCGCAAAATTCCCCTGCCCCGGCGCTATCCTATTGGAAGTCGATGCGTTGTATAGTGTAGCATCGGCGCGCCGAGGCTAAGCGACGTGCCCTTGGCAGCTCCTGACACGGGAAGCCGACATGCCCGACCGCAACGATGCTCCGTCAAAGGAAGAAGTAGAGGACCTGGTAAGACGAGCGCAGCAAGGACATAGTGAGGCGTTTGCGGGCCTGTATGAGGCCTACTACGACAAGATCTATCGCTACGTGATGTTTAAGACCGGTGACAGCCTTGAGGCGGAGGACCTGACCGAAGAAGTATTCCTGAGGATGTTGGAGTCGATTGGCTCCTTCAAGTGGCAGGGCTATCCATTCACGTCGTGGCTATTTCGCATCGCGCACAACCTGGTTATCGACTACTATCGGAAGTCTGGACGGCAGAAGAAGACCTCCCTCGACGACGCGATGAGGGTGGTTGGAACGGACGGCGTGGACATCGACAGGAAGCTGGACGTGGAGCTATCGATCAAAGAGGTCAAGGACGCGATGGGCGGTCTGACGCGACTGCAGCAAGAGGTACTTTCGCTGCGGTTCGCGGGCGGACTGTCGGTCGCAGAGGCGGCCGAGGCGATGGGCAAGAAGGAAAACGCCGTCAAGGCGTTGCAGCACGCGGCGATAAAGAAGCTCCGAACGCTCCTCGGCCCGGCGATGGAAAAGGGCCTGATAAGCCAGGGCGGTGCATAGGATGAGCTCTACCGTAGACGACATTTTGAATGAATGCATCGAGCGTCTCGCCAGGGGTGAGACGGTTGAGCAGTGCCTCGCGAGCCATCCCGACTTCGCGGTCGAGCTGGAGCCGCTGCTGCGCACCTCCGCCGCGACCATGAACGTCGCCAACGCGATCACGCACCGCGAGGAGGCCAAGCAGCGGAGCCGGTACAGATTCACGGCGGCCATTGCGGACAGGGAGAAGGCGAGCAAGCAGGGATGGCTCGGACGTCTCATCGGGCCCACGAACTTGCGAGTGAAGCTCGCGCGGACGGCGCTCGTTGCCGTTGGCATAGTCGTGCTGGGGTCCGGCACCGCATACGGCGCGACCGTTGCCTCGGAGGACAGCGTGCCCGGCGATCCGCTCTACGCGGTCAAGACCCTTAAGGAGGACATCTCCCTGCGGATGCCGAAGTCGGACCTGGCGCGGGCGAAGGAGCACGCCCACCTGGCAAACGTCCGGACCGAAGAGGTCAGTGCCCTGATCGACCGCGGCCGATTGGACCACGCGAACGACCATGTGGTGACCGTCACGTACCACCTGAACTCGTGCGCGGAGCTCGTCGGAGTCACGGTCACGGCGCACGCCAACCCTCTCGAAATGCCTGCCCAGCCCGCGCATACGGGCCACGAACACCGCATAGCAGAACTCGTCGCGTACTATGAGATCGAAGCACAGCGCGCTCGCAACCGCTTCGAGCGTCGCATGAGGCGTCTGCCGCCGCATCGACAATGGGAAGCGTACCTGATGATGCAGCAGTGGGAGCTTATGCACCGAATGTTCATGCAGGCATTGCTCTACGAGGGCACTCCCCAATGGACGGTGGTCGGCGTCGATCCGAGGTCCGGTCCGCCGAAGTAGAGCTGCGTCCGTCCCTGTCGCAGTGCGCCTGTCGGGAATTCGTGGGCGCCAATAGGGCTTCGTTCACCCCCGCATCCTGTACGAGTCAGGCTGTAAGCCTATCGAAAGGCTCGCCACGAACGGTCTCAGCGACTAGTCGCACACCCTCGATCTTTCCATCATCGAATCCGAGGACCTCTTTGCTACACTAGGTGGGAGAAACTCCCGCAAGCGGCGGGAGATACCCGGAGCAGCAATGATCACGACCGACGAGATTGAAGCGCGGGTGGCGGACGACCTCAAGGCCGTTGACGTCCCTTACGAGGTGATCGCGTGCGATCCTGAGTCGGCGGACACGGCCGACTTCTGCGAGAGGTACGGGTACCGGCTGGAGGACTGCGGGAATACCATTGCGGTCGCGTCGAAACGGGGCGCGAAGAAGTACAGCGCCTGCGTGGTCAGGGGTTCCGACCGGCTCGACGTGAACAGGACGGTGCGCAAGCTCATGGGCGTCTCGCGCGCCTCCTTCGCCTCGGCGGATGAGGTCATCGAGTTGACCGGGATGATGATCGGCGGAGTCACGCCGTTCGCCCTGCCGGAAGACCTGCCGGTCTACGTCGACCGCAGAGTGATGGAACTCGATAAGGTGATCCTCGGCTCCGGCAGCCGGTCATCGAAGATCTGGGTCTCGCCCGAGGCGCTCGAACGGCTGCCAAACGCGGAGGTCGTGGACGGGCTGTCGATGTAGGGGGGGTTGGGGCTACACATCACTTTTGAAGGCCCAACCCAGCTGCAAATTCCATTACTGCTGGTATTTTGGCGGACTTAGGACTGAGTGAAGGTCATGGGCGCGACGCTCGTATTAGCTGCAACCCTGAGATGTCGTCAAAGTCGCCGTCGTCGGAGGCGATGGGACACGCGAGGCGTAGTGCGGTGGCAGCTATCCAGGCATCGGCAGTGTTCAACTTGTGCCCTGCGCGCTCTCGTTCGACCCTCAAGTTCGCAGAAATATCCGCTGTTTCAGGGTCTGGCCAGACCACTTCGTATTGCTCCAAGTGCAGCGCAAGATTGTTCCTTTGGCGCGCGCCCCATTGAGCCTTGAATGCTCCAAACCAAACTTCTTCAACCGTCTGAAATGAAAGTACAGCGCGCTGACCGGTGATATGGGGTAGATAGAAGTCGCCTCGCTCATGTCCCTTGAACAGAAGCGAAACGACGCTCGTATCCAAGACAATCACTCTGAATGCTCCCGCCGTACATCACGCCCTTCACGAATGCCACGAATGAACTCGTCCACGTCGAAGGGTTCCCTGGTAGTGACCATCTTTTCGGGATCGAAGATTCTGGGCTTAGGGTCATTTAAGAGAGTTTCTACATCGAAGGGATCACTCCACGAACCTGCGGCCCTGATCTGTTGAACCTCTACGGTTGTCCACCTATCACTATCGTTGATCCTTCCGCTCCCTCTCACTTCCACACGCTGTGTGGCGAGCCTGAGCATGTCCTCATTAAATTCCTCCGAGAATCTCAATTGCACGTACTCACCTGAGTAGTCGTGTAGCTGGGCCGTGCCCTTGTCCCAATTGACTTCATACAACCATCCATGGAGCAGGGCATCCACTACGCCTTTTGTCTTACGGGCAGCAGTGGGTCTGCGTGAAATTTCCACCCTGTGGGGGTCGTCACTGCTGCCTAACGAAAGTCGTACTCCATGGGAGAGCTTGGCCGCAGTCGAATGTAGGGTGTCTTCTACATCCTTTGGCAGAGTGGAAGCTTGCGAACCATCCCACTCTTTCAAGGCTTCTATTGCACGGTTGCCGAAATCCTCCAAGTATGGCTGGCCGTTTGTGGGAGCCTCAACCTCTAAGTCAGCGATGAGGGAGCCGGGCCGAATATCTACTAGCCGCAGGGTGCTCTGGTCCCGTATCCACCTAGGAGGTTGGCCAGGACCCTTCTCACGGTCCCCTAAGTGCTGCACCATAAGCCGTACCGCATCTTGGATGCCCGTGAGGGCAGTGACGATCTCAGGCACTAGGCCGCCGGGCCGCGAATCATCCGGATCTGATAGAGCAAATGTGAGTCTTTGCACCGCCATGACCTCCTCCCAACGCTAGTGCGCTACCATGGTGCCGCCGGAGTTTCAGTATATCACCCAGCTATCGAAATACGAGTCAGAAGCTGGCGCGTGCCAGTTCTTACTCAGTGGGGTACACAGTTTCGCATCTTTGTGAATCGATGTTAGAGTGTCGAACCCAATCCTGCGATTCATCGTGTTCGGCCCCACCTCCTGAGCACCCCGTCAACCCCCTCCGGCCTCCGCTCCCGCTGCCTCTGACCTACTCTCCGAATACTGAAATGAATTTCCCGAAAAATAGGACTCCAAAAACCTTGACCCCCCTTCAGAGCGGCGTATACTGGATTGCGAGGGTTCTGATTTCGAGCGATTAAGCGGGTACCGTGCCCGCTGTTTGTTTGTCTCCCCTCGTAGATTGATGAAGGGTCCTGCCGGGGGCACAAGCCCGGCCTGATGAGACTACTCGTACGAATCCTCAGGTTCCCCTGGAACCACAAGCGGCGACTTCTGGCCGCGTACCTGTTCACAGCAGGCGCTACCGCCGCATACGTATTTCTCCCCCAGCTTTTCGGGAACGCGGTCGATACGGTGGCCGGCCTGATCGAGGCTGGCGAACCCGCCAACTCGGTCATACTCGGCACCTGCATCCTGATACTCCTGCTCGGCATCGCGCGCGGCATCTTCTCGTTCGGGCAGATGTACATGGGCGAGTCGCTGGGACAGCACGTCGTCTACGACCTGCGAAACCGGTTCTACAACCACGTCCAGCACCTGGGATTCGGCTTCCACGACGGCCAGCACACCGGCAAGCTGATGTCCAAGGCCATCACGGACGTCGAGGCGATCCGAATGTTCGTCAACCTCGTCGTCGTGCGCACGCCCTACTTCCTGGTCCTGTTCGCCGTGGTGGTGTTCCTCATGATGCGGATCGACTGGCAGCTGGGACTCATCAGCCTGGCGCTGCTGCCCGTCACCATGACCGTGGCCAGCATGATACGGCTGCGAATGCGGAACGCGTGGCTCGAGGTACAGGAGAAGCTCGCCGTACTGAACACGACGCTCCAGGAGAACCTGACGGGCTCGCGTGTGGTCAAGGCATTCGCCTCCTCCGACTACGAAGAGGAGAAGTTCCGGGTCCATAACCAGGCCGTCGCCGACGACATGTACAGGGCGATGCGGCTGAATGCCTTCAACGGCTCGTTCGTGCTCTTCACCTTCATGCTGACGCTCGGCCTCGTGCTCCTGTTCGGAGGCCTCGGCGTGATCGACGGGCGCATGACGCTCGGCGAGTTCACCAAGTTCATCCTCTACCTGCAAATACTGGCTCAGCCGTTCCGCATGGCGGGCATGATCGTGAACAACCTCGCTCGGGCGATGTCCGCCGCGACTCGCATATTCGAGGTGCTCGACGCAGAATCGCCGGTCCGCGACCGCCGAAACGCCGTCGAGATGAAACGCGCCGCCGGTCACGTGCGGCTCGATAACGTCGGCTTCGAGTACCGCAGGAACGCGCCGGTGCTGGACGGCCTTAACCTCGACGTTCCGGCCGGACGCGTCGTTGCCCTGCTGGGAGCGCCCGGCAGCGGCAAGAGCACTCTCGCCAGCCTGATACCGCGATTCTACGACTCGACATCCGGCACGGTCACGATCGACGGGACGGATGTCCGTGGAGTGACGCTGAAGTCGCTGCGCCGGAACATCGGCGTGGTGCAGCAGGACGTGTTCCTGTTCACCGACACCATTGCCAACAACATCGCCTACGGACGCCCCGAAGCGAGCATGGATGACGTAATCGCGGCGGCGAAGGTCGCCCAGCTTCACGAGCACATCGAGGGCCTGCCCGACGGCTACGAGACCGTCCTGGGCGAGCGCGGAGTTTCGCTCTCCGGAGGCCAGCGTCAGCGCCTGTCGATAGCGCGCGCCGTCCTCCTCGATCCGCCGATCCTCGTGCTCGACGACTCCACTTCGAGCGTCGACGCGCGCACGGAAAATGAGATACGCAAGGCGATGGCGTTGGTGATGGAAGGCCGCACGACCTTCATCATCGCTCACCGCCTCAGCACGGTCCATGCCGCCGATATGATCGTCGTCCTGCAGGACGGGCGAATAGTGGAGCGCGGCAACCATGCCGAGCTCGTCAATCACGGCGGCCTGTACCGCGAGATCTACGACCTGCAGCTTCGGCCGCAGGAAGAGGTCCTGATGGAGTTTGACGTTTCGGCCGAGGTGGCCGCCGGGAGGAGTGCATCATGATGCAGTCCTTCGGCGGGAGACCGTCAGGTGCGAGCAAGGACGGTCTGGACGAGGAGGTCTTCGGGAACGCCGTCGACCCCAAGGTCATCCGCAGGCTGCTCCCCTACATCCTCCCTCAGACCCGGCTGGTCATCATCGCCGTCATCGCAATGCTGCTCTTCGCGGCGACGCAGGTGTCGGTGCCGTGGCTCATCAAGCTCGGTATCGACAGCTACATCGCCCACAACGACCGCTCGGGCCTCATCATGGTGGCAGGCCTGTTCTTCGGGAGCGCGGTTATAAACTGGATATCCCTCTACGTGCAGGACATCATGATCACGAAGGCAGGACAGGGCGTCCTGCTGGCTCTGCGTCGCGACATGTTCGCACACATGCAGAAGCAGTCGATGCGCTTCTTCGACAAGACCGAGGTCGGACGCATCATGTCGCGCGTTCAGGGCGACGTATACCAGCTCCAGGAATTCCTCGGCACCATCGTCACGACGGTGGGCGACTTCCTCAGCCTCGGCGGCATCATTGCCGTCATGCTGATCCTCGACGTGCGGCTGGGGCTCCTCGCTCTGGTCGTCCTGCCGCTGCTCGCCATTGCGATGTCCGTGTGGCAGCCGTTCGCCAAGAGGACATTCGTCAAAGCAAGGGCGACGATCTCGATTGTGAACGCGTCGCTGAACGAGAACATTAGCGGCGTGCGCGTCGTCCAGGCGATGAACCGCCAGGACGAGAACCTCCGCCAGTTCGACGTGAAGAACCGCAGCAACCTCAATGCCTTCCTCGGAGCCGGACGGCTCTCGGCGGGCGTTCTGCCGATGGTCGACTTCCTGCCGGCGGCGGCAATCGGCCTGGTGCTCTACTTCGGCTCCAGCATGGTCACGGGCGGAGTCATCGAGATCGGCCTGCTGATCGCGTTCATCATGTACATCCAGCGCTTCTTCGACCCGATCCGCAACCTGACCATCCAGTACACCCTGCTTCAGAGGGCCATGGCATCCGGCACGCGCATCTTCGAGACGCTGGACGTCGAGCCCGACATGGTCGACGCTCCGAACGCTACCGTGCTGCCGCCGATCAGCGGTCAGATCGAATTGAAGAACGTGAGCTTCGCCTACAAGAAGGGCGAGGATGTCGTGCAGGACCTGAGCCTTCGCGTGGAGCCGGGACAGTCGGTCGCCATCGTCGGCCCTACGGGCGCGGGCAAGACGACGCTCGTGTCGCTCATCGCCCGGTTCTACGACGTTGAGCGCGGACGGGGCGCCGTGCTGGTGGACGGGCACGACGTGCGCGATGTCGTACGCGCGTCCCTGGCCAGCCAGATGAGCATGGTGCTCCAGGAGCCGTTCCTCTTCTCCGGCACCGTGCGAGAGAACATCAAGTACAACCACGTCGACGTTTCCGAAGAGAAGATGATCGAGGCAGCCGAGGCAGTAGGGGCACACAACTTCATCACCAAGCTCGAAGACGGGTACGACACTTACCTCGAGGAGCGCGGCGAGAACCTCAGCGTGGGACAGCGTCAACTCATCAGCTTCGCCCGCTCAATCGTGGCTGATCCCAAGGTACTCATCCTCGACGAGGCGACGGCCAACATCGACAGCCACACCGAGGCGCAGATCCAGCTTGCGCTGCGGAGCCTGCTCAAGGGCAGGACGGCAATCGTCATCGCCCACCGGCTCTCGACCATTCGCGGGGCCGATAAGATCGTCGTGCTCAATAAGGGCGAGCTGGCGGAAGAGGGCACCCACGACGAGTTGCTCGACCGGGGCGGCCTCTACTCGCACCTGTACCACATGAACTACGCCGTCCTCGAAGAGATCGGCGTCAACTAGCCCCCGGTACGTCCTGTAGAATACTCGTTACACTCTGTTCTCAGGACGGCAGCATGACCGAGTACTTCCGCGCATCGCGCCACCTCGACCTCGAAGGCGCATACAACCTCAGGGACATCGGCGGATACGAGACCGCCGACGGTCGAACGACCCGACCGCGAACGCTGTATCGGTCCGACAACCTCCACAACCTCACACCGGACTCGCAGCTCGCGCTGGTGTCGGAGGGGCTGCGCAGTGTCGTTGACCTGCGGGTGACCGACTCCGTCATACAACACCCAAATGTCTTCGTCGAGTCTACGGAGGTGAACTACAACTGGGTGAACGTCATGGGCGACGAGCCCTTGGTGGAGGTGTCGGACATCAACGTCTCGTCGCTGGGTCCCGACCGGCCGCCGGACATCTACGCAGCCATCCTCGACGTACGGCGGGAGTGGATGGGCAAGGTCGTCAAGCTCCTTGCGGCGCCCGGAACGCTCCCTGCCCTCTACCACTGCAACTCAGGTCGCGATCGCGCGGGACTTGTGACGATGCTGCTGCTGAGCATAGCAGGGGTGCCACCGGAGACCATCGTCCGGGACTACAGCTCGTCCGCCACGTACCTGTGGCGGCGCATCCCCGACCGCGCGGCTGGGAAGCGCTTGCGTCTCGACCCCGCAGAATTCGACGCCAACGAGGAGTACCGCGAGGCATTCGAGACTGAGCGAAACATAGCGCCGCCTCCGGCCATGCGAGCAAGCATCGAGCACCTCGACCGCGAGTACGGCGGAGTGCGACCGTACCTCACCGGCGTGGGCGTCACCGAAGAAGAACTGGAGCGGCTGCGGACGGCGATGGTGGAATAAACTCGCGACGCGCTTGATCTGCGCCCGCGACTTCTAACCGGTCCCGCCTACCTGTACAGCTGAGTTGCGGTCGTGACGTTGCCGATGTGCCAGAGCACCGACGGCGGCAGTACCAGGAGGAGGGCGACTACCGTCACCGAAAGCCCTATCGCGAGTAGAGGCGGGCCGTATCTGGCGGCCTGGGCGTTGGAAAGCGCAGCGAGACGATCGATGGCCCATCCACCGACTGCAAAAAGCAGCGCAGCGGAAATGGCCGTGTACATGAACTGGCCGCCCTCGGAGACCATGCGGAAGGGAATTCCGAAAACCGTGTCGAGGGAGAATCCCAAGAAGTCGACGAACGGTATGGCGCCGTCGACGTACGCCATCACCACGTTTGCCTGAGGCAGCGCTACTCCCCCCAGGAGAAGCGAAAAGACGACCCAGTAGGTCGCACCGATGGCGGCCCAAGGGAGGATGCCCAGGGCGTGGCGCGGAGTCGACGACTCGAAAGCACGGGTAGACCTGTTGATGAGGAACCCAATGAACCCTGCAATCACCAGTCCCGTCACGCCTCCGACCAGCATGAAATAGACGACGTCATCGGGAGGCAAGGCGTCAGCATCGACGGAGAACTTTGAGGTTAACCCCACGACGTTTGTGATGACGACTGCCCCGCCCAGGGCTGCGCCGAAGAGTCCCAGGCTTGCCGCGAAACGCCAACGGGGACGCGTGTCCTCTCGCGGATCGGCCAGCACGATTTTCGATGTGTCGACGGTGCTCGTCACGAATACTGCTCGGTAGAGCTACAGGATACTTCCAGTGTAGCACCTACGGCACCTGCGCCACTACGCCGCCATCTTCACACGGTATCCGGGATGGCCGGGCGCGCCGTACAGGGAACAGCCAGTGCATGATCTTACCTGTCCGCATGGCGCGGCTGTGGTGGCCTCCGGGCGCGATGCGGAGGTGCTGACAGTCGCCGGACGGCTCGGCTGCTCCTTGAAGAGATCGAGCTTGAGCTGCCTTGCAGGCGTTACTTCGCTACCGGGGAACGACACGAAGGGTGTTGCCCGCTTGCGTACAACGCCCATGGCCTGGAGGTCTCGCCACGTGTCGATCCTGTGGCGCTCGCGCTGTCGGATGATCCGGTCCGCCGAGGTCGGCCCGATGCCGGGCACCCGCAGTAGGTCGGCCTTGTTCGCGGCGTTGATGTCGAGCGGGAACCGGTCCGCGTTCGACAGGGCGATGACCGTCTTCGGGTCGTCCTCCAGCGAGAGGAACCCCGCCGGGTCGTACGCGTGGCGGATCTCGTCGTCGTCATAGCGGTATATGCGCTTGAGCCAGTCGACCTGGTAGAGACGGTTCGTCCGCCACATCGGAGTCGCCTCGTGGTCCTCCAGCGGCGTGTAGCGGATCGGCAGGAACGGGTTGTAGTACACCCGCTTGAAGTTCCACTGGCCGTAGAGCTGCGTTATGCGTTGGTAGACGTCCCAGTCTGACTCGTCCGCCGCGCCCACGACCAGCTGCGTCACCTGTCCGACCGCTCCTCCTGGATTCCGCTGTCGCAGGAGGCCGTCCATCCAGTGCATCTGCGAGAGCATGTCGCGCTCGAGGTCCTTCATCTTGCTGAGGCGCTTCATGCCCTCGACCGTCGGCGTTTCGAGGTTGACGGAGAGCCGGGTCCCCAGCCGGTACGCCTGCTCCACGTACTCGTACTCCGTGCCCGGCATGATCTTGAGGTGAATGTATCCCTTGAAGCCGTACTTGTTGCGGACGAGGTCGACTACCTTGATGAGCTTCTCGGTCGTCTTCGACCCGGAACCCGCCACGCCGGAGCTGAGGAACAGCCCCGCGACGGTGTGCCTCTTCTCCAACTCGTGGAAGGTGCGGGCGAGTTCGTCGACCTTGAAGGAGAACCGCTTGCGGGGCACCCAGTGGCTGTTCGGGCAGAAGTGGCAGTCCATCTTGCAGAAGTCGGTGAACATCACGCGGAACAGGTTTATCGTCTTGCCATTCGGCATCGACGCCTTGTACACGCCCGGCGCCGGGTTGCTCTCGGCCCGCGAGTAGGGAGCTCTCACGGCCGCATAGTCGTTCCCCGTCCTCGGACGAGACAGCACGTCGTCCGTGGCCATTCCCGCCAGCTTCTCCAGCTTCTGGTATCTATCCGGATCGCTCTGTATCAGCACGACGGCCCTCCTCCTTGATGAGAACACACGTTCATATACAGCACACATGTTCTTACAACAGGAGGGCGGTGTCAACCCCTGGAGTGCCGAATGTGGAATAGCGTCCTGGCTATCCGGCTGACGATCCTGCAACTGGCAAATTGGGCGCTAGTGAAGATCCAGCACACAGCGTCGGTCCCGGAAAAGGACATCACCCCGTACAACGATGCGGGGCGGGAACCCATCACTGGCAGTCAGCCATGTTGCGACTAGTACCGCTTCAATCTGAATGTGATGGATAGATATGTTGAAGTTTAGTGCGAGCGTCCTGAGTGGAGAAGCGCCAGTCTATGATGGCGACAGCCTCATTGCGTTCACGTTCCAGCGCCGAGACCTCTCGTTTCAGTACCGCCTCGTCACTGATTCGACGGTTGAGACATTGATTACTGAAGATGCTCAACTCTATCTCCGCCATGTTCAGCCAACTGCCGTGTACCGGAGTGTAATGGAACTCCAGGCGCTTGGCGATGCGCCACGCTTCGGCTGGCTCGAAGGCATCGTACAACGAACCCAGCTTGTGAGTGTTGAGATTGTCCAGCACCAGCCGTATCGTCTCTGTGTGAGGGTATACCTCATCAACCAGCCACCTCATCTGCTGTGCGAAGTCCACAGCAGTACGTTGCTCGGTCACCTCGACATGCCTCCAACCGGCTTTCGGCTCACAGAACATGAACAGGTTTCGCGTCCCGTTTCGCTTGTACTCGTAGTCATATCGTTCCACCCGACCCGGCTTGGCCCTGATAGCGGGCCTCTTATCAGCCACCAGTTGCTTGGATGTCTCGTCGAAGCAGACCACGGGATGGTCGGGGTCGTAGTCTTGATGGTACAGGTCCAACACATCCTCCATCCGAGCCACGAACTCTCCGCTCACCTCGGGGATGCACCACTCCTTCTTCTTCCACGGTTTGAGTTCGTTTTTTTGAGTATCTGGCGCACCGTCTCGAGGGAGATGCTCTCGGCAAACCCCATCGCCACCGCCTTGTCCGCAATGAGTTGCAGCGTCCAGTCCGCGTGTCCTTCGGGTGCATCGCTGCACGCGACGGCTATAAGGTGCGCTTCCTGTCTGCCGTCCAACTTGCGCTTCTGTCCCGGTCGCGTGCGTTCATTGAGCGCGCTGTCGAGTCCCTCCTCCACAAACCGCGTGCGCACACGTCCCACCGTGGATGCGCTTATCAATAGTCCGCTGGCGATGTCACGATCGATCAGACCTTCGTCTGCCTTAAGCAACACCAGCGCTCGCTTGACCTTACGGGCCGAAGTCTCCCCACGACTCGCTATCTCTTTGAGACGTGTCCGTTCCGATTTATTCAACTCCACCTTGTACTGGAGAGCAGGCATGTCTTCGTATGTCCTCCTTATGGGATCATACACAAGACTAACCTATTTCTTATATTTGTCAAATATACCTAGAAACGGTACTAGGAGAACCGGGCCGAAAAAAGAGGGACGGGTTTCAAGCCCGCCCCTTCAGTAGGTCACACAAACGGTGCCCTAGAAGCACAGAGGACTGTTCAGCGAGTACCGCGTATGGTCCTCGATAGGCTCATTGGCCTCTCGGGCAATGGTGCTGAGCCACATGTCGCGCCAGTCCTCGAACTCGGTCATCTCGCGTTCAGGTTGGCGGCGGCTGCGGGCGATCCACGCGGGACGTCCGCCCTGCCCGACTGGCTGGCCGATGGGCTGGTAGCGGAGGTCGTAGCTCCAGCGGAGGCGGTTGCTCATGTTCATCAGGGAGCTGTGCTGGGTCAGCTTGTTGAGGATTACGAGGTCGCCGGGGTTGGCGGGCAGGGTCACCCGCTCCTCGGGGATGATCTCGTCGGGAATCCCCTTGAAGTGCGGCTTTAGCTCGGTCGGCTTGCAGTGGACGGAGAGCTCGCCCGCCCGGTGACTGCCGGGAACGACGAGCAGGCAGCCGTTCTCCTCGTCGACGGGCACCATTGGCACCCACACGGTGAGCGCGTCGGTCTCGTCGGCGTCGGTCTGGAACGCCCAGAGGTCCTGGTGCCACAGGGTCTTCGATATCATCCCGTTCGGCGAGCTCTGGACCGCCTCGGAGAGGGTGTGCTCCGGCGGTTTGATGCGCGTGATGTGAAGGGGGCTGACGGCGATCTCGTCGCCGAGGAACTGCTCGATGGCGTCGAGAAGGCGCGGGCTCCGAAGCAGGTTGAACATCTGCGGATGCAGGTACATGGGGCGCTTCTTCGCCGGGTCGTTGAATGACAGGTAGATGGTGAGGTTGCCGAAGAAGTCGTCGCCCGTGTCTGCTACGAACGCCGACAGCCTGCTGAGGGTGTCCGGTCCGGCATACTTGTGCCCTATCTCGCCCTCGGCGTACAGCCTCTCGATCAGGCCGTCGAGCACCACGCCGTACTCGTCGATGAGCGGCTGGATATCCTGCTCGACGTCGAGCACGCCCCGAAGGACGGTGTACCCCTCTTCTCGAAGCTGCTCAGCCGCCCGCGTTTCCGTAAGAAGCATGTCTCACCCGTACCTCGTTCGAGTTATGCAAAGAGTGTATGTGCGCGGTCACGTTCAGTCAAGGAGCGTGGCGCTCATACGACGATTAAGTGTGGAGGAGTGGTGACGACGGTAAAGCCGTATTGCCGGAGGTGGCGACGACTCAGCGGAAAAGGTAGGGCCGATGCGCCGAGAGGCGGTTCGTTGTGCCAGGACCTGAACATCGATGCAGGTGACTCGCCAATCCCATTCAGCCTGAGCCTGTCGATGGCCGGTCTCGTGGTTCGACAGGCTCACCATGAACGGGGTCTGGAAGTGCCCGCCTGCGACATCGCCCGTGTTGAAGCGCAATGGCCAACCTGATAGAACTACGTCACACCATCCCGTCGATATCGAGGCAAGCATTGACACAGGCGCACTTCACCCCGGAGCTGTTCGAGTTCCTGCTCGAATTGCGTACGAACAACAACCGTGAGTGGTTCCAGGACAACAAGGGCCGCTATGAGCTGCACGTCAAGGAGCCAATCCTGCAGTTCATTCAGGACTTCGAGCCGAGCCTGCACTCCGTCAGCACGCGGTTCATAGCGGACGCGCGGGCCAATGGCGGCTCGATGTTCCGCATCTACCGGGACGTGCGGTTCTCGAAGGACAAGAGTCCGTACAAAACGCAGGCGGCGGTTCAATTCCGCCACGAGGCGGGAAGGTCGGCCCACGCGCCCGGGTTCTACCTGCACCTGGCTCCCGGTGAGGTCTTCGCAGGCGTCGGCATCTGGCGCCCCGACTCGTCGTCGCTCGCCAAGATACGCAACGCCATCGCGTCGAACCCTGGCAAGTGGGAGCGCGCCGCGAAGGACCCCGAATTCCTGAGCGACTACTCCTTAGGCGGCGAGTCGCTCAAGCGCCCGCCCAAGGGCTTCGACCAGGACCACCCGTACATCGAAGACCTCAAGCGCAAGGACCATATCGCTTCTGTGGAATTCGACGACGCCGACGTTTTCTCGCCGGGGTTCTTGGACGACTTCGCGGACGTATGCCGACAGGCTTCACCCTACATGGAGTTCCTCACGACCTCACTCGGCCTGCCGTACTAACCTGCCCCGTCATTCCGGCGGAGGCCGGAATCCAGTGGGTCCCGTCAGGCGAGAACACGGTCGTCTAACGCCAATTTGGTATAGCATCTATGCAAGAAACCCAGAGGTACACAAACATGAAAATCACCGACTATGGAAATTCGTATGTCACCTGGACGGGCAACGTCGACTCGAACGACAACCGGAAGCCGGGACACATGCCGTGGCCGAACACTGTCCGCATCCTCCTCGACTCGCGGTGCTGGATCAGCGACGAGTCGGGGGAAGCGCGCGAGTACAACATGCTCTCGCCGTGCCGGACGGAGTGGATGTACCGCTCGGACGTGCTCTGGCACCTGCCCAACTACGAGTTCGCGGGCATATACTCGGATACCGAGTGGATGGCGGGGCATATCAAGGTGGGCGACGTCAACGAGTTCGGCGGCGACTGGCGCATTTCTAGTCCCATAGAAGGCCGGTTCAAAGAGCTAAAGACCGTCGTTCGACACCATCCGAAGGTGCAGAAGCTCGACAACCACCGGCAGGTGGTGGAGGCCACCATGGACTACCTGCCGATCATAGCCCGCACGGAGGTCTGGAGCGACGACGGCAAGACGCGCGCCACTGTCGAGTACCCGGTCAAGACGATGAACGTGCAGATCGAACGCGGCAGGATGCAGGTGGACACGGGGCCCCTCATCTACCCCGACTTCCAGGGCGACGAGGAGTCGGAGATACGTAAGCTCCAATTCGCGTACGTATGCTACAACACCGATGACGTGGCGGAGTTCGTCCTGCGCGGCCCTACGCCGGTGACCAGTGACGGCGGCGAAGTGGGCACCTACATCGACTACACGGACATCAGGCGGGTACTCATACAAAACACCTTCTACGCGGCGATGATCTGAGGACTCGCGAATTGCACCGAGCCAACGCCGCACCCAAAATCGACGGCCTCTACGTCATCGTGGGGCCTGACGCCACGCTGGGGCGGCCCGTTTTGGAGGTGGCGGAGGCGGCGCTGCGCGGCGGCGCGCGTCTCCTCCAACTCCGGGACAAGACCGGAGACCGAGGTGACGTGCTCCCCGTGGCCGTGAGGTTGCGAGAGTTGTGCCGCGACCACGATGCCCTGTTCTTCGTGAACGACGACATCGCGCTCGGATTCGCCTCTGACGCCGACGGCGTACACCTCGGACAGTCGGACCTTCCGGTGGACGTTGCGCGCCGGATCCTCGCCCCCAACAAGCTGATAGGCCGCTCGAACAACACCGACGCTGAGGTCGAGGAGTCGGTGTCGATGGGAGTAGACTACGTGGCGGTTGGTGCGGTGTTCCCGACGACCACCGTAGGAAAGGGAGCACGTCAGGCCATCGGTCTCGACGGCGTCCGCAGCGCCCGCGACACCACGGACATTCCGCTCGTGGCAATAGGAGGCATCAACGAGAGGAACGTCGGGGATGTCATTCGGGCCGGGGCCGACTGCGTGTCCGTCATCAGCGCGGTCACGATGGCAGACGACCCGGAAGCCGCCGCGCGACGCTTGGTCGCCGCAATTGAAGACGCAAGGAGTTGACCCCTGAGCACCACACCTGACCGGAAGAATGAGCTTCAAGCAATAGCAGAATCCGCATCGAAGGAGTTTGCGACCACCCACGCCGACCGCGAGCAGGGTCTTCGCCTCTCCCGGGAGATCGTCCGCAACTCGGCCAACTCGATCCGCGCCACTCACCGGGGCGAGTACGAACAGGCAAGGAAACTCCTCTACACGGTGGCGGAGCTTTCGGGCCAGGCCATCGCCCTCCGCGAACAGCAGCCCCGCGTGTACTACGGCGGCTACATCGAAGACGCGTTGAAGGAGTACACGGAGGCCGCCGTCACCCTGGCCCTCATCGAGGGTCGCCCGATGCCGAAGGCCGACGATCTTGGCATAGGGGCCGCGCCGTACCTGGGCGGCCTGGCAGACACCGTAGGCGAGATGCGGCGGTTCATCCTCGATGCCCTCCGCACGGACGACTTCTCACGCTGCGAGGAGCTTCTCGACGTTATGGACGAGATCTACACCGTGCTCGTCACGATGGACTACCCCGACGCCGTGACGAGAGGCCTGCGACGAAGCACCGACATGGTTCGCGGCATCCTCGAACGCACCCGCGGCGACCTTACCCTCGCGCTCCGGCAGCAGCGACTGGAAGAGCGCCTCGCCGAGGCGCGCGAACGGTTTGAGTAGAAGCCATTCATTAGCTCGCCCATCAGACCGTAGCCACAACACAGGCCCCTACCTTTTTACGATTTACGTAAGGCGTTATAATGATATGTGGGTTCAAAGATCGGAAGACTGAGCAGTTCTTCAGAGGTCAGATTGTTCGCGTCTTTCAGGGATTTGCCAATCAAGCAACTCGTCGACTTACTGTCTTGGACAACGCTGAGTCACTGCAAGATCTGGCAGGGTTGCCTAGCAATAGGCTGAAATCGTTATCGGGCATTCGGGATGGTGAATACAGCATTCGCATCAACCGCTAGTGGCGCATTTGCTTTCGTTGGGGAGACGACGGGCCGTATGACGTGGAGATTGTAGACTACCACTGATGAGGAGAATGAAATGAGAATGAGCAGCGGTATGCGACCGGTCCACCCCGGTGAGATTCTGGGCGACGAGCTTCAAGAGCTTGGTCTGTCGGCCAGTGCATTGGCCGTCGAATTGGGGGTGCCCACCAACCGGATCACTGCCATTTTGAAGGGCCAGCGAGGGATTACTGCCGACACTGCCCTGCGGTTGTCTCGCTACTTCGGCACCACACCGCAGTTCTGGCTAAACTTACAGAAGACCTTCGAATTGCGTGCTGCGGAAATCGAATCCGGCAAGGATATCGAGGAGCGAGTGCGCCCTCGAGAGATGGCGCAAGCCGCAGGCAACCGGTCCGAGTAACCGCCTAGCTACGCTTCTATTCGTCGCCAATGAAGCTCACCATAGTCATCCCCTCCTTCAACGAAGAGGACTACCTCCCTTCGACCCTGGACTCCATCAAGACCTCCGCTTCCCGTCTGCGCGCCGTCTCTGACGCCGAGGTCGACATACTCGTCGTCGACAACAACAGCGAGGACAACACCGCCGCAGTCGCCCAAAGCGTTGGCGCGACGGTGGTACACGAGACTTTGCAGGGCATTGCACGCGCCCGAAACGCCGGGGCCGACCATGCCGAGGGCGACGTGCTCGTCTTCGTCGACGCGGACGTGTTCCTTCCAGACACGCTGCTTGAAACGGTACATGCGGCGATGAGCGACCCGGCGTGTGTAGGAGGGGCGGTTGACGTCAAATACCGACCCAATCGCCGTTTCATCAGGTTCTACCTGCGTGCGTGGCGCGTCCTCTCGCGCCTCACGGGGATGGCCCAGGGCGCGACCCAGTTCTGCCGCAAGTCCGTATTCGTAGAGGTGGGAGGCTATGACGAAAGGCGTGGATCGGTGAGGACGCCGATTTCTTCTGGGCACTCAAGAGGCTGGCCAAGCGCTCAGGCCACAAGGTCAGGTTCATCGAGAGTCCTCGCGTCCAGGCCTCCTCCCGGCGTTTCGACAAGTGGCCGCTTTGGAAGATCCTGGTATGGACCAATCCCCTCTTCATCGCCCTGTTCCGCCGTCGTAAGGCGTTCTGGAGCGGGTGGTATTCGCGGGCGGTGAGATAGGCGCCACAGGCGGTATCAGTTTCGACTCCGCGAGAGCCTTCCGGAAAGCAAACTACCGTCATACCCGCGACTGCGGGCATCCACAGGTGCGGGGATGTTCATCCCATCGGCTCCAAATGATTGCCACGAGCCCAGGGCCTTTCCAAAGTCCGTTCGTTCTGAGCCTGTCGAAGTATGAACGGACGACCCTTCGACAAACTCAGAGCTTGCCTCGTACTTAAGACTGGGGTGAACCGTGGACTTATCTGTACGGGCCAGTGTGGAGAGAGAGTCCGCCACGAGCCTCCTATCCTTGAATGCCGTTCACGGCTATGGTACTTTTAGCCCGCTTTCACTCGCAGGCAGAGCACACGAAGTCTTCCCGTCGCAGGGGAGGCTTTTTCATGGGGGGACAAGATGCAGGAAATCATCTTCATCGCAATCGGCGCTGCCGTCATCGGGCTGCTGTTCGCCGTATACCTGACCTTAAGCATTTTGCGGGAGGACGAGGGTAACGAGCGGGTGCGCTTCATCGGCGACGCCATTCGAAAGGGCTCGGCCGCCTTCCTTAAGCGCGAGTACGGCGTTCTCGCCATCTTCGTGGTCGTGGTCGTCGTCATTCTTGCCCTGTTCATCGACTACGACATCCTGGGCAAGGTCGGCGAGAGCTCCGACGGCCTACCGTCGACAGCCATTGCCTACCTGATCGGCGCCGTCGGCTCGGCTCTGGCAGGGTACATCGGCATGAGCATCGCCGTTCGCGCCAACACCCGCACGACGGTCAAGGCGCAGGAAGGACTCAACCCCGCCCTCCAGCTGGCATTCAGCAGCGGCGCGGTGATGGGGCTGACGGTCGTCGGCATCGGACTGCTCGGCGTGGCCATCCTGTACTGGATTTTCCAGGACTTTCAGATCGTCGCGGGCTTCGGTATGGGTGCGTCCTCGATAGCCCTCTTCGCGAGGGTGGGCGGCGGCATCTACACCAAGGCCGCCGACGTCGGAGCAGACCTCGTGGGCAAGGTCGAGGCTGGAATCCCTGAGGACGACCCGCGCAACCCCGCTACCATCGCTGACAACGTGGGCGACAACGTGGGCGACGTGGCGGGCATGGGCGCGGACCTGTTCGAGTCGTACGTAGGCTCCATCATCGCGACCCTCGCGCTGGCGGCAACAGGCGGAGCACTGCTTGCGGAAAAAGGCCTGATTACGCTGAACGTGGACTTGGCCGACACAAAGAACTTCGACCACGAGCTGTTCATGCTGCCAATTCTCGTGGCTGCCGTTGGCATCATTTCATCCATCATTGGAACGTTCCTCGTCCGCGCTCCTGAGGGGGCCCACATGGGCCGACTCCTCTGGGCGCTCCGCACGGGGATATTCTCCTCAGGCGCACTGGTGCTGATCGCGGTAGGCGTGCTCATTCCCGTACTGGACCTGCCCTTCCAACTCTTCTGGGTGATACTCATCGGCCTCGTGGCCGGACAGGTCATCGGGACGGCGTCGGAGGTCGCGACATCCTACGAATACCGGTTCACGCGGTCGATTGCGGCGCAGTCGGAGACGGGGCCGGCGACCGTCATCATCGGTGGGCTCGGTCTTGGTATGCTGAGCACACTCGTGCCCGCCATCGTGGTCGTGATAGCCATGTGGCTGACCAACGACCTCGCGGGCACCTACGGCGTGGCACTCGCCGCTGTGGGGATGCTCTCAACGCTCGGAATCACACTCGCAACGGACGCCTACGGTCCCGTGGCCGACAATGCGGGCGGCATCGCGGAGCAGGCGGGCCTCGACCCTGAGGTCCGCGAACGAACGGACGCCCTCGACTCGCTCGGCAACACGACCGCGGCCACCGGCAAGGGCTTCGCCATCGGATCGGCGGTGCTCACCGCACTCGCCCTGATGGCGGCTTACTCGGAAGTCTCTGGAGTGAGCGTGTTCAACCTCACGGACGTCAATGTGCTCATGGGCGTGCTGCTCGGCAGCCTGATGCCCTTCCTCTTCGCCGCGCTGACGATGCAGGCGGTAGGACGTGCCGCGGGCGCGATGGTGCAGGAGGTCCGCCGTCAGTTCCGCGAGATCGCCGGGCTGATGGAGGGCGAGGCCGAGGCCGACTACGCGCGGGCCGTCGATATCAGCACGCGCGGCGCTATGCGCGAGATGGTCCTGCCTGGACTCATCGCGATCATCGCGCCCGTCGCAGTCGGGGCCATTCTCGGTGCGGAGGCGCTCGGTGGACTGCTCATCGGCGCGATTGCCACCGGCTTCCTGCTGGCCATCATGATGGCCAACGCGGGCGGCGCGTGGGACAACGCCAAGAAGTACGTCGAGGCGGGAGCGCACGGCGGCAAGGGCACCAAACAGCACGAGGCCGTCGTAGTCGGCGATACTGTCGGCGACCCCTTCAAGGACACTTCGGGCCCCGCGCTCAACATTCTCATCAAGCTGATGTCCATCGTCGCCCTCGTGTTCGCGCCACTGTTCTTGTAGGTAGACTAGTCGGCATTTTTTGGTAGGGGCAGGTTTCAAACCTGCCCCTACCTGCATGCAGGCGGATTCAGCCGGCGCAGGAGGTTGATATGTCGGCAGTCTCCGAATGCGACCTTCACGACGAGGCAAGGCAGAGCAGGCCCCGCCCTATTTGACGCACAAGAACACATGGCCTACGATACGCCTGTCGCAGGAACGCTTTACCGCTGGCGCGTCCCGACGCGCGAAACCGTGAGACACAAATTGAGAATGACACCAAAGAAATTCCAGCCACGCGGAATTATTCTCAAAGTGTCTCATGACACCATCGTCAACTGGCTGCGAGTCGCGGAAACAGCTTCAAACGACCCGTCATGAAGGGCAAAACAGAGCGAGACAAAATGAGAACGTGCCGAGAAAAGGGAATCCGGTGGAGTCTCAAACTGTCTCACATTCTCAGACTGTTTTATATTCTCAGACCGTCTCACATTCTCAATCCGTCTCACACCAATCCTCAGACATTCCGCTAATGTACTGACGACGCACCGCACAGGAGGCTGATATGCCAACGGTACCGGAACGCGACCTTCACGACGTTGTCAGGCGAGTCCTCGATGCAGCGGGGGCAAGCGCCGGGAACGCCACCCGCATGGCCGACGCGCTGGTGTCTGCCAACATGCGCGGCGTGGACACGCACGGCGTGTTCCATCTCAATGGATACGTCCAAGCCATCCTCGACGGCAAGCTTGACGCTGCCGCCAGCCCATCCATCGTGCGCGAGACGGCCAACACGGCACTCGTGGACGGCAACCGTACGTTCGGCCACGTCGCGGCGAAGTTCGCAACCGACATCGCCGTCCGGAAGGCCAAGGAGAACGATATTGCCGTCGTGGGACTGCTACGCTCTGAGCACATCGGGCGGCTCGGCGAGTACGCGGAGATGGCCGCCGCCGAGGGTGTGGTCGCCATCGTCAGCGGAGCGGGATATATGCTGGGGAACAAGGTGGCGGCTCCCTACGGCGGGAGCAAGGGCCTGCTCAGTTCCAACCCGATAGCGATCGGTTTTCCCGGTGGTGAAGAGCCGGGAATGGTCTTCGACTATGCAACGACGGCGATGGCAAACTCGAAGATGAACCTCTACAAGATGCGGAACGAGGAGCTTCCGGCGGGCACCGTCATCGACAAGGACGGCTACCCCACAACCAATCCCACTGCCGTGCAGGAGGGGGGCTACCTCCTTCCGTTCGGCGGACACAAGGGATACGCGCTCATGATGGCCGTGGAGTTCCTAGGGCAGGTCCTCGTCGGCTCCGACGCTGTGGAGGACGACGGGATGGGCACCCCGTCGATGGTGAAGCAAGGTGTCTCGATCATCGCCATCCGTGCCGACGTCTTCCGTCAGGATGCCGATTTCAGGCGACGCGCCGACGAGCTGGTCCGTGAAGCCCGAAGCGTACCTCCCGCGCCGGGGTTCCAGGAGGTCATGGCGCCGGGCGACCCTGAGTCGCGAGCACAAGCGCAGCGCGCCGCCGAGGGTATACCCGTCCCCGATAAGGTGTGGCAGTTGATCGTCGAGGCGGGCAAGTCGGTGGGGGTCGTGGTGTAGCGGGAATGTAAGAATGCCTGTCTCATTGACTGAACAATGCTCACAGATTCTGAGGCGTAAGCTCCATAACGCTGAGTCTACTGGAGCGCCCTACATTGATGTTCGGGCTGCCGACTTGCACAAGGAAGTATGGGGGCCAGGCAGTTATCCTGGTACTTCACACAGAATGCCTACAGTCTGCAGTGCCATGGATAGGCTCAAGCAAGACGGAGACGAGTACATTTATCGACCTCCTAGCGGCAAGGGAGCGAAACTGCGTATACGATACCGGTTGCCCCGGTGATTCAAGCTTCGTCTAGGCAACAAGTGAGAAGTTGCCGACTCAGCTACGAGTCAGCAGTTTCGGTTTTCGCCGCCGTCACCTTCAGCGTCTTCAGGCGCCTTCCGACGGTTGAGACGACCTCGATGGTGAGGCTGTCGTAGGTCACCGTCTCGCCTATGGTGGGAATCTTGCCGAGGCGCTGGTACACCAGTCCCCCCAGCGTATCGAAGCCGTCTGCCTCCACGACCACGTCGAGGCGGTCGCGGAGATCGTCCAGGCTCGCGCGGGCGTCCATGATGTACTCGTTCTCAGCGACCTGCTCGATCTCCGGCTCGCCGGAGTCGAACTCGTCCTGGATCTCACCGACGATCTCCTCCAGCAGGTCTTCGATGGTGACGATACCCTCTGCCCCGCCGTACTCATCGATGACGATCGCTATGTGGACGCGAGTCTCCTGGAACTCGGTGAGCAACTCTTCGAGGGTCTTGGTCTCCGGGATGAAGATTGGCTCCCTGAGCATCTCGTCCGTAAGCATGGTGGAATCATCCGACGGATCATTGAGGATCTTCAGCAGGTCTCTCGCGTAGACCAGCCCCTCGATATGGTCGAGGGCCTCCCGGTAGACCGGCAGACGGCTGTGTCCCGACTCGATCATACGGTCGACGACGTCTGAGATCGGAGTGCCTATTTCGACCGCCTCAACATCGACACGCGGCACCATGATTTCGCGTGCAATGGTCGTGTCCAATTCCACGACGCCGCGGATCATCCGCATCTCAAACTCTTCGAGTGGCTCGCCATCATTGTCGACCGCCATGTTCAAGTCGGCTGCGAGAACGTCGCCGGGCGAGTTCGCTCCTGCTGCACCATTGCCGTTTGCATCGACGCTCGTGCGACTCAGGACAAATTGCAGGACGCCTACGAGCACGAGACCCAAGAGGGCCATTAACGTTACCGCAAACCAGTTACCGTTCCACAGGAGGATGGCGAACGACGCGCTCGATACGACGGCGGCCGCAACGGCGACGTACTTGATGATGGTCAGGCCAACTGCCGCGCCCATGGGAAGACGATCAAGCATTCGAAGAATCGGTGAGCGAGGCGAGCGGGGCGCAACAGCCTGTTGGACACGTTCGAGGCGTTCCACGGCGGCAAGGCCGACCTCGGCGCGAACCGCGAGCGCGTATACGGCCAGTGAGAGCGCCACGAAGGCGAGCGGTATTAAGCTGCTACTGTCAGGGTCCACTGTTCTCGACTCTTCGTCCTATGAAGAGTCTTCTCCTCCGTCGCTGCTGCGTTTCTTCTTCTTGTCCAAGATTCTCGCGGGCACGCCGACCGCCATGGCGTCCGGCGGTACGTCCTTCGTCACGACTGCTCCCGCCGCAGTCTGTGCGCCGTCCCCTATCTCAACGGGAGCTACCAACATGGTATCGCATCCGATGAATGCCCCGTCGCCGATGCGGGTGGTCTGCTTGCTGTCGCCGTCGTAGTTCACCGTCACGGTACCCGCCCCGATGTTTACGTCATCGCCAACCTCGGCGTCGCCAAGGTAGCTGAAATGGGCTGACTTCGAGTTCCTGCCCACTGTGCTCCGGTTCACCTCAGCGAAGTTGCCGAGAACGGCTCCCTCCGCGATGCGAGAGCCCGGCCTGATGTGCGTATAGGGCCCGACGCTCACGCGGGACTCCAGCTTCGAACCTTCGACGACCGACGACCACACTCGACACTCACTGCCAATCTGGGCGCCGTCTATGATCGTGTTCGGGCCAATCACACAACGCTCGGCGACGCTCGTCGCCCCCGTGATGTGTGTGTTGGGCAGGACGGTCGTGTCTTGGCCCAGCGACACGTTGGCGTCGATGTACACGGTCTCCGGAGCGGGCATGGTCACGCCGTTCCTCATCCAGTGGAGCCGGATCCTTTCCCGAAGGTGGGACTCGGCTTCCGAAAGTTGCACCCGGTCATTGATGCCGAGCGCCTCCGCAGGGTCGGCGACCTCGATTGAGCCGGGCGGCCTTCCCTGCTCCACGGCCATGCCGATGACGGCAGGCAGGTAGTATTCGCCGCTGTCCGACGGCTCCACGCCATCCAGGGCTTCCCAAAGCCACGGCCCGTTGAAGCAGTAGGACCCGACGTTGACTTCGCCAATTGTCTTCACCTGCTCGTCTGCGTCCTGGTCTTCGACGATCTCCGCTATCGCGCCCGACGAATCCCGGACAACCCTGCCGAGCCCGGAAATGTCGCAATGCGCCGTGAGAAGCGTAGCGCTTGCGTCTATCGACTCATGACAATCCACGAGACTGCGGAGCGTCTCGGGACGAACGAGCGGGACATCGCCGTTCAGCACTGCCACCGTCTCGACATCCCGGAGTAGCTCCTTGGCCTGGAGGACGGCGTGCCCGGTGCCCAGCATCTCCGCTTGAATGGCGTACTCGACGGTGTCGCCAAGCAGGTGACGTACGGGGGCGTCATTAGAAGGGGAGACGATGACGACGATGCTCTCGTACCCGGCCACCTTCGCGGAGTCCACGACGTGACGCACAAGCTCCTTCCCGCAGATCTTGTGAAGGACCTTGGAGAGCCCCGACCTCATGCGGACGCCCTTGCCGGCGGCGAGAATAACTGCGGCCTTAGTAGACATCGCCCTTAGAAACGACAAACGCCCGACGCGCAACCGAGATATTGCGCCAGGCGTGATTCGCGGATATGGTCTTGCGTCTGTCCTCTTCGTCGTCCACCGTTTCGGCCATGCTACCACCGCGCGCTAAGAGGGGTCAACCGGATTCAGATTCGGATCAAGAACAGCGAACCTCAGCCCCGAAGTCGAAACGCCCTACAAGCTGGTGAGTGGCCAGGTGACCGCTACTCCTCTTTACCACCCTCGCCCTTGCCGGGGCCAAGCTCAGCACGTGTTTTACCTTCCGGGAGTATGAGCATAACGCCCCCCAACAGGATGCTTCCGATAATTAAGACCACGGCGATCTCTCCCAGTACGGCGGATATCGGTATCGACAAGGCGAGGCAGACCGCAGTGTAGCCGATGACGACTCGGATGCGCCCATTGGACGGACTCGCAAAGCGGGGTCGTCCAGGTAGGCTTTGCAATTCCTCGTTCACTCTCGCCTCCACGCGGGCGTCGATAGTATCCTGCACCCGTTCCAGGAACGACTCGAGGACCTCGTCCTCGTGGTCTAGACCAAGCTCCTGCCGGGCCTTGACGGCCACTCTAATCTCTTCGTCGACATCTACGGAAGTGTCTTGCTGTCGCATCTGCGTCCTTCCCCTCGTTCATCATGGCGTGGCGCAATTCGGCGTGGCGTAATTGCGCTAGCATAGAAGCATATTCGGGGCGCGCTGTCAATGACGGTAGCCATTCCATCAGCTCTGAGATCCCTCCACGGTGACGTCCACGACAATCGAGTCAACATTCCTCTCCGGCAGCGTTAGCACGACATATGACGGCAGGCCCAACCCCCGCCAGAAACTCATCTCTTGGACACCGGCGAAACTCGCCACGTACAGCGTCAAGACCGTTCCGTGAGTCACTACTATGTTGTCTGCCTGCCCAGCACCAATCACCCTATCGAGGGCATGAGCAAACCTATCGCGAGCCTGTCCTGCCGACTCCGTTCCGAACACCTGTCGGGCAGGGTTAGTCAACAACCTCTCGACTGCCGATTCAAAGGCCTCTCGCTCGTCCCAGAAGGGGACGTTATCCCTGTGATGTTCCTCCAGCCCATCTGCGACCTCCACCGGGACGCCGAATTCGTTGGCGACTATCTCCGCGGTTTCCACGGCTTTGGGTTCCCGGCTTGACCAGATTAATTTGGGGCTGAACTCTGAAAGCCTGGCCGCCAGCAACGTGGCTCGACACCGCCCAGCCTCGCCCAGCTTCCATGCGGACGCAGGTTTTTCGCGCTCAATCTCTGGCATAGAATGCTTCACCAACACGAGTCTGCGCATGGGGTTCTCGTTAAGCCAAATTGGGAGAGGGGTGTCCCCAAGTGATGGTCGTCGTCACATCGAAAGTGAGC
Organism: Dehalococcoidia bacterium; assembly: GCA_963662435.1. Classification (GTDB taxonomy): domain Bacteria; phylum Chloroflexota; class Dehalococcoidia; order Lucifugimonadales; family VXLM01; genus VXLM01. The sequence goes on from OY759598.1 coordinate 2,950,783, forward strand.
ATATCCTCGACTCCAAAGGGAGTTACCAGTTCTCGAACGGCAGCATCGAACTCGGCGGCGGACCGCGCGTCCATGCGCTGTCTGGAAAAGCCGTTGCGAGCGTGGAACATCTCAACGTACCGATCGACACTCATTCGGTATTCCTGTGGGGCCGTGCGACTCCTACCGACGACCGAAAAGAGACTTCGGCGTTCAAGCTCTTCGAACAGATCGAACGACTCGTAGTCCTTGTTCGTCGAGTATGTGGGGATGATCTTGCTGAGTTCGTCGTTCCAAAGTGTTGTGTCCATCCCACGACCGCCAACGATCGCGAGGTAGCCCCGGTCGGATAGCGCTCCATCCATGCGAGGCAACACCTTGTGCCAGTCCATCCAGTGGAGGCTCGCCCCCGCTACGATGAGGCTGTAGCGGGTATCGAATGGGAACTCCTCCGCGCTCTCGCATTCCCACCTGATGTTCGCTCGGTCTCCGCCTTCGCGGGCCTTGCCTATCTCGATCATGGCCGCTGATTGGTCCACTGCTTCAACTCGCTCCACAAGCGGCGCCAGCGGCCGCGCCACGTCACCCGTCCCGCAGCCCATGTCCAGCACAATTCTCGGTTCGTCCCGTATCAGGCTATTGAGCACCTCGAAGACTTCCGCCGGATAGGGCGGATAGTTGACGTAGGCATCAGCCACGCTCTCGTCATTGAACTGGTCGGCGTATTCCGGCCCTAGGTGCTTCGGCTTTGGGATGGTCATGAGGAGGCTCCTTTCTGAGCACCTGTTCATACGACGAACACGGCCTTAATCTGCGCATCGAATGGTCCGCGACCGAAGCGACTTCATCACTATCGTGCCCTAGTTTATTACGACCACGATGGCCTTTGTTGCTCATATATGGATGCGTAGGGTTGCGAGGAAGAGCAGTTGGAAGGAGTTTCGCTATAATCCGCTATCCGCCAAGCCCCCTCATCAGCCAAGGATCACCCCTCTCGAGAGGAACGCATACTGTCTCGAAGCGCTCTTCGATTCCTTGACGCAGCGCCTCCGGTACGACCACCTCCATAACTCTCGCGCCCATCGATTGTGCCTCCCGCCCGGCAACCGAAACTAGGTCAGAGACATACCCGACGTCAGATGCGAGGGCGGGATCGATCCAGACATCGACCCATGCCGACTGGGGGTCTAGCCAAGTCCGGACGGTCAAGAGGACGTTGGCTGCGGGCCCGTCGCGCAAGGTAACCCTTCGCCCTGAGAACCTAACATTCGTGGGGTAGTCCGACGCATCCGGCGCCAAGACCGGACGCCAGAGGTAACGCCAGCGGTATGAGGCCGACTCGCGATGGTTGAGTGCCAGCAGGTGTGCGGCCTCCCTGTCGTAGTCTCCGCTGAGTGGGTGTTCCTCAAGTTCCGGTGCATCGATGCGGTCCAACTCTTGGATCGTCAGCCAAGCGTTCCTCCACCGCTCAACGTACCCGCGCCGGGCGAGGACCTCCCAGCTTCCGCCTGATCCTACGGGCCGGCACCAGAACCTGTCGAAGCCACGGGCGCGGGCGCGGGACTCGCACTGCTCCAGAACCCACTCCTCTATCTCGTCATCCAGGAGGTCGGTGCTCAGTGTGAGAAATTCCAGGTGAGCGTACCGTCCGAACGGTTCAGGTTCCTTCGCATAGCAAATCTCGACGCTCCCCACGATCTTCTGATCGTTGCGCTCCACTACCCAGCAGTCCCATCCCAGGTCGAGGTACGCTTGGACGTGACGGGAGCAGTAGCACTCGTGCATCCACGGCCCACCTGCTCTGAACCATGCCGTGGGAGAGTCGTCGCCTGGTCCGCTCCCGCACAGCGCTTCGCGGTGTAACGCGACGATTCCGGGCACGTCGTCCAATGTGGCCGGGCGCAGTGACAGGCGTTCTTCACGCCATTCGTAAACACTAGAGAAGGAAGAGGACATGTGGCGCTCTCAGGCGTTACGCTACCAGGTACCCAGGCAGCGAGTTACTTCGTGCCCAGGACACCCTACGCCGCGACGATCTTGCTCACCACGAAGATTGCGGCGTACGGCGCGGTGTCGGTGCCGGGGTACGGGTTCAACTCACGCATCGAGAACACGTACTGCCCGATGCCCTGCGCCGAACCGCCGACGGCGCGCTGATCGAGAACGAACTCGTGCATGCCAAGGGGTCGTTCCCCTGCGACTACGTCGACGCGCACCTTAGCAAGTCCTGAAACGACGCAGTTTGTGGCTGCGGGGCACCGCGAGTCCTCGGACACGTCGATAAACGTGATCCTGAGGCCCTCGTCGCCAAATACGGCCTCCTGCCCAATGTTCAACTCGAATGGGGAGTCGAGGAGTGCGGTGACAGGGTCGCTCGACCCGTCTTCTGCCGCAGTGGTGCGGGCGATTGGATGCTGCGTAATCACGTCCCAGATGCTGTCTATTTCGGCTGAGGCAACGAGACCGTCCTCGATGGATATGACCGCCTCGTGTGGCGTCACAGCGGCCCCGAGGGGAAGGTCGGTCCTGTCGCCATAACCGGGATGCGAGCTATCAAACCCGAAGGTGAATGCCACACACGTCTCACATTCGCCGTCCACCCGTTCCCGCAGTTCCACGCTCTCCGGAAGTCCGTCGAACCGGAAGGTCGGGCTGTTGCGCAGGAAGCTCTCAGCCAATCGCCGGTCGACCTCGTCTTCTGCGTCGTCCGATGAGCATGCCGCGAACGCGGGCACGGCCAAGATCAATATGGCCAGTCCTACGACCGCGCGCTTGACGCTCAAGCTTGGTTCTCTATAATGCAACATAGTCTGCGAAGCGGGCCCACGGGTTAAGTTCAGTCTTTCACACCCACGCCGCCTCGCGCAATGTCCGCGACATCGAAAGGAGCTTTCAGCAATGGGTGACAAGAGCGTAGGATTCGTCGGCCTGGGGATCATGGGCAAGCCGATGGCAAGGAACCTCATGGCCGCGGGGTACTCGCTGACCGTATACGACGTGGTAGGGAGCGCCATAGAGGAACTGGTGACTGATGGGGCGACTGGCGCGTCGTCCGCGCGCGAGGCCGCGGAGGCCTCGGCCGTCACGATCACGATGGTGCCCGACTCTCCTCAGTCGGAGGCTGCCATTCTCGGCCCGGACGGCGTCCTCGAAGGGACAACCAAGGGCAACGGCATCATCGACATGAGCTCCATCGCGCCGGGGACCTCCCAGAAGATCGGCGCGGCCTGCGATGCGGCGGGCGTCGCGTTCCTCGATGCGCCCGTGAGCGGCGGTGAGCCGAAGGCCATCGACGGCACCCTCGCGATCATGGTCGGCGGGAGCCAGGAAGTCTTTGAGGCGCACAAGGACATGCTGGAAGTCCTGGGCGGCAGCGTGGTGCTCTGCGGCGGCTACGGCGCGGGCAACACCACCAAGCTCGCGAACCAGATCATCGTCGCCATCAACGTCGAGGCCGTCAGCGAGGCGCTCGTCCTTGCGAGGAAGGCCGGACTAGACCCGAACGTCGTCTACGAGGCCATAAAGGGCGGCCTCGCGGGCAGCACCGTGCTCGACGCCAAGGGCAGCATGATGATCGCCGGGGACTTCAACCCTGGTTTCCGCGTCAAGCTCCACCAGAAGGACCTCAACAACGCGCTCATCACGGGCAAGGAGCTCGGCGTGCCGCTCCCGGTGACTGCATTGGTGCAGCAGATGCTCGGCTCACTCATGAACCAGGGCAAGGGCGACCATGACCATGCCGCCATCGCCAACTTCATCGAGGACATGGCGGGGATCACCATCGCGGAGGGCTAGCGCCAGCGATTACACCCAGGCGGAGAAGCCTTCGGCCTGAAAGTCGGCGTCGTACGCCAGCGCCGTCGTGATGCCGTATTGCTTCATGACGACAAAGCTCATGCAGTCGACGAGGCTGAGGTTTCGGCGACTTCGCTTGGTGAAGAGGTCAATTGCCCAGACGTGTCGAAGAAGATCAAGCGAGAAAGTCTTCGGCAAGAGCTTCGTCGTGACGCTCAGATAGGGGGCGTGGGTCGCTGGGCTTCGACCGGCCTGAACCGATGAAGGTAAATTCCTCTACACGCGGCAGTTTCATGCTTTGGGACGCAAGCTGTCGCCGGTCGGGCAGCGATTGACCTTCGGGCCCAAGTTGCTGCTCAACTGCTTTTCTAACGAAAGCCGCGAACGAAATGCCTTCGGCGGAGGCCCTCTGTCGCGCTAGCACGTACGTAGCCTCATCCAGTCGTATTTGGGCGCGCTTCATCATGTTCCCGCTCCCCCGTGCGTGGTGAGCGTATTGTATCACCACGCCTCGGCGCGGCGATTCTGGCGTTTATCGATTCCGGGGCCGACTTCAACCAACATTCGGGGATTCCCAAGCTGCCTATTTTGGCAGGGAGATAGTCACTTCACGTTCGACTTGGGCGTCCCTGCCCCGCGCCACGTCTACAGTAGCGACAAGGGTCCACTTAAACGTCCATGCACTGCTTGCATCGCGTTCCAAAGCTAGGGAATCCTCGAAATGGGGCGGCAGCGCGGATCCCACAACGAGGCTTGCCCTTCTGCTCGCAGAGTTACCACCGGTCAGGCTCGTCTCCTCCATGAACCGGACGCTGCTATGTACCAACTGCTCCTTGCGTTCCTGTGCCACGTGTCTGGTCTGTCCGGAGATTACCCTATCGGTCGCATAGAAGTCCGGCACGAAAGACTCGCCTCTCTGAGTGTAATGCTCTTCGCAGACCAGTTCGAGGCGGCCACTCCTCACCTGAATGTTGGCATTGGGCCGTATCTCCACAACTGCGTCGATCGTCTCTCCCAAGGCGTAGGCCCTCGATTCAAATTCCAAGTTCATGTCTACCGGAAGAAGTCGATTCACCATAGTAGTCCTCCTCAAGAACCAACGATTGTCACGGCAATCGGTGCAATGTCGAACCTGCTACTCGCCTGCCGCCTTCAGGTCCTGGCTGATGCGCCGCGCCCACGGCGTTTCCGAGAAGCCGCCCAGCATCCCGCTGGGCAGCATGAAACGGCTCGTCGACTGGCCCCAAGGTTCCGTCTTCGGCGCCTGGACAACCTGCCAGCCACGCTCCTCGATGGCGTTCGTGGCTTCCTCGACCGAGTCCACCTCGAACTCCACGGAGAAGCCGAGCGGGATGCGGTCGACGGCGCCCTCGTTACCAAAGGTGGCTACGGCCGCTGCGCTTCGAGACCAGACGCTGAAGTGGAGCGCCCCGGATATCTCGACCGTCGCGTACCGACCGCCCGGTTGGTGCTCGACTGTCAGTCCCAACACGTCGCGGTAGAACGCCACCGCCGCATCGACATCGTCCACGACCTCGGCAATCGCCGATATGTGCCTGATCACTCGTTCCTCCCTATTAACTACGCCTGAATGCAGACCTACGCACTATCCCACGCCCATGAGCCTCGCGGCATTGCCACCACAGATCAGGTCGATGTCCGGCTGGTCGAGGAAATCAAGGTTGAGGCTGAGCGACTCGCGGCTCTGCAGGTACGTCTGGAAGCGCATCACCATCGGGATGTCCGTGCCCCACATCAGCCGGTCGGCCCCCAGCCGGTCGACCACCTTTTCCAACGCCGGCCTGATCTGCCGCATGGGGAAGTCGTACATGCCTCCGCAGAAGATGGCGAAGAGAAGCTGCACGTGGAAGTTCGGGTTGTCGATCGGGAGTGCGTCGTAGGCCGCATCCGGCACGTCGATGCCGCTCTCGTCCGCAAAGGAACGCCAGCTCAGTCCGTGTGTCAAAACGACGGGCACGTCGGGGTAGCGCTCCATGAACCGGCTGATAGTCTCGAACTCCGTCAGGTCCATGCCCGCGCCGCTGTCGGTGCGCGCCAGCGAAGTGAACCCCGGCGTGACGAAGAGGGGAACGCCCAGCGTGGCGAAGTGTTCCCAAAACGGGGTCAGGGCCTCAGCTACCCAGTCGGTCGACTGCCCGTACAGGACCATGTGGTCGGGGAGCAGCTGAAGGCCGTGCAGCCCAAGGTCGTTGATGGCGTGGTCCAGCTCGGCAATCGCCCAGTCGGGGTCGGGGGCGATCTTCCACTCCGGCACGTGCGCGAGCGCCTGAATACGGTCAGGATACGCCCGCACCGCGTCAGCCACGAGATCGTTCCCGATGCCCAGGTAAGGCGTGCGGTGCAGCAGCGCCCAGTCGACCTCGGCGTAGTCCATCTCGGCGATCAGGTCGTCGGCGGTGAACTCCATGTCTACCACCGATGGCGGCATGTACTGCTTGAAGTAGTCCTCGCCGTCGACCGTCCACTCGAAGCGCCCGAACTCCGCCGCACGGAAATCTGCGTCCCTCAGTGCGTCGAACCCTCGCGGCATCGACTCGTCGATGAGCCCGCTGTTGTCCCCCACAGCCCTGTCACGACGCCGCCAAACGGGCATGAAGTGCGTCGCAATGGCAAGCTGCAGATGCCGCTGGAACTCGTCCCTGTCGTCGAACCCGCCGTCGCCTTTCATGTCGGGAAATATGTACGCGTGCCCGTCGTAGATCATGGTGCTGGTGCGGCCTCCCGGAGAGTGGTCGGCACAGTATATATCACAGTGAGATGCCTCACCTTGTGACGATTCCCATGCCCTCAACTTACGCTCCCGTGTACACTACCCGCCACCACGACAGGACGTACGCAGCATGAAGCTATACACCAGAAGCGGCGACGACGGAACGACTGGGCTCCTTTTCGGAGGGCGAGCGTCGAAGGCAGGGCCGCGGACTGAAGCCTATGGCGCGATCGACACAGCCATATCGGCCATGGGGATGGCCCGGGCGCTGTCGTCCGACGAGCGGGTCAAGGACATCCTCCTGCGCTGCCAGCACGACATGTTCACCGCCGCCACGGAGGTGGCCGTCGACCCCGAGCACTACGACCTGCTGCTTGAGAACTTCTCGCCGGTCACCGGGGTCATGGTCGAGCGGTTGGAGCACTGGATCGACGACCTCAATGATGAAGTCGACCTGCCGCCACGCTTCATCGTCCCAGGAGCGTCCGCCGCGTCGGGCGCGATGGACCTCGCACGCACACTCACGCGCGACGCCGAGCGCCGCATCGTCGCACTCGCTGAATCGGAGCCGCCACGCAACGACAACGTCCTGCGGTATGTCAACCGCCTCTCCGACCTCCTCTTCATCCTCGCCCGCTACGAGGACAGGGACCTCCCCTTCGAAATCACGACGGGCGAGATGCGCCGCGAAGGGGAATAGCGTTCCGCTAGACGCAACTACCTAGCAGGTGGCTCATACGCCACATCAAGCCACGGCGTCTCGATCCGCACGCCTCCCATAAACCGCGAGTCCATGAGGGCAGCATGCGCCCCTGTCGTGAGCAGGCTCCGCTCTACGGGGTACTGAGGCGTTCCCGTCAGGAACATCTCGTGGACGGCTATGCCCTGGGCGCCGAACGACTCCATTATGGTCGTGTCGCCGGTGTGGAACCCCGTGCTGACGGTCTCGCCTTTCACCCGCGCAGCGTATGCGAAGCCCCGCACGTGCCGGTCGAGCATCAGGGTCGTGGCCCGGAAGCCGTCGACGTACTCCAGCTGAAACAGGGCAGGACGTACGCAGTTGTCCTCCATCCGGCCAGCCTCGACCTCCTCGATGCGTGACTCCGCCTCCGCTGCGAAGTCTCTGGGCCACAAGCCTTTCTCGGCGGCATCCCAGACCGCGCGTCCTTCGAGACACCGCACCGCAGCAATTCCCGTTTCTCCCCCTCGCCGGCGCTCTACCATGCACTGCAGCGCCTCCAGTCCGTGAAAGCCGTACGAGTCGAGCCCGTTCGGGTACGGGTTGAAATGTCCCAGCACCAGCGCGTCGTCGATCTCTACGCCGGTCTCGTGCTCCAACCACGGCGTGCGACCCGTGACGGGCAGGGATGATCCTGCCATGAAAGGTATGCCAAGCTCCCTCGCCCTGTCGTACATCCACCGCGCGTCGTCCCACGAGTAGGCGAGATGCTTGTCGCTGAAGACCGGTATGGCCCGGCCGGAAAGGCCGATCATCCCGCAGACCTGCTCGAAGAAGTGACGTCGAGGGTACATCTGCCGCCCCCGCTCGTTGGGGGAGTAGTCGCCGTGCTCAGCGATGATGAGGACACCGTAGACCGCTATCTCGCCGATCTCCCATCCCGGCGCTGTCGGCCAGTGTCCCCGCATCGGCTGCCGCAGCGTCAACGCCGACCGGATGCTCGGAAACAGCTCGATCCCGTGCTCGCGCGCGAACGCGACCCCCACGTCCTGTGGATGCAGTTGCTCCATGTACATCGAGACGATGTCCACCTTCGACTCAACGAGCCCTGAAGGCGTTGGAAAACCCTCCACGAATCGCGATACCAGCAGGTCGGCATGTGACCCGGGAAAGAACGTCGTAACGATCGCGGCTATCTTCTTGCGTGCCATCGGGTGAGACCGTCCTCCTCAGCAAGGTGCGGCGTATGATATGGGCGCAGCTACGCAGCGAGCAAGGGAACGACCTGGCTTTTTCCGCGTGACCACCCGCTTGGACATCGCTCAGGCGCGTGGTACCATCGAGTAGCGGAAGATATTGCACGACCACGGTGGAGGCATGGCCGTTCTTAGCGAGCACATCGACCTGGGGCTGACGGAGTTTGCGAGCGTCGACCTTCTGGAGGGCGAGCGTACTGAGACGACGCTGAGCCTCCGCGACGACTCAAAGAGAAGGCGCAATGCGCCGACAAACCTGCTGGTGCTCACCGACCGGCGTCTCATCCACCTCGTGGACGACGGACGTGCCCGGGATGCCGTGTTCGTCTGGCTCGCCGACCTCTTCGCCGTACGAGTGGGCACGGAGCGAAAGGGCAATATCGGTGGCTACATCTGGGGCGTCCTCGCGTTCATCGCCGCCTCGCTCGTCTGGACCGTATGGGACCAGCCCGTCCTTGACGTGATCGTGGCGGGTCTCGTGCTCCTCATGGGCGTCTACCTCGTGTGTGACCGCATAAACACAGCCCCCATCTTCCAGGTGACCGTAAGCGCCGGAGGGGCGCAGATGACGATGAACGTCCATCGCTCAGTCGAGCCCGAGCTCGTTTACGCGTTCACCAACAGGGTGTTCGAGACCAAGGCCCGGGGCCCGCGCTTGGACGACGACGATCATGACTCCCGCGCTTCGTTTTTCGCGCCGGGGTAGGCCTGCCCCTTCCAACGAGGGCTAGTACAGGCTCCCGCTCTGCCAGCGCCGGAACCAGAGCGTCAGGAGCGCGAAGACTCCCAGGATTATCACCGCACCCACGAAGTCCTGCGCCAAGGCCGCGTTCTTCGCGTCGCCGAGCAGCGGCCTGATCGCTAATGACGCCGCAACGCCCACGAGGATCAGAAACGGCGCCGTTAGACCCAGAGGCACGTGCTTGAAGCGGCCCACCCTCACAGACCTGAAGAACGTGGCGTCCAGAAACGTCATCAGTACGGCAAACAGGTACGAGACTCCACCAATCGTGCCAAGCTGGCCGAACGCAACCGGAGCTATGGCGTTGGCGATGAGGAGTCCTACGACCAGATAGAGGAACCTGAGAGGCCGCGCCGGTTCCCTCCAAGCGCCACGCCACGCCCTTCGCGTCTCCCTCCAACGCCATGACAACAACTTACCTAGCAACTTGAAGGGGAAAACGGCGAGACTGGCCAAGAAGGAACGCATAGTCGTCATTATAGTGTTGCACAACGACTGTGGATGCCCACTTTCGTGGGAATCACCATGGCCTTGCGAAGGCCACATAAGGGGATGAATATGGGGAGGCGAACCGTAGACTGCTCAATTCTGCCCTTCGACAAGCTCAGGGCGAACGGACTCGCCATATTCATTTTCAGCGGAATGACGGCAGGGGAAGCGGGTATGACGAGAACGGACAAGAGTCAACCCTGCGGAGACGGGTATTGCCTACTTAGTCCCTACCCCAACCGCAACGTCGGGACCACGTCGAGGTCCCAGCCGTATTGCGGCGCGTCCTTGAGGTGGTACCAGGCCGCCGCCCCGATCATCGCGCCGTTGTCGGTGCATAATCTCGGACGCGGAACGATGACGGGCACGGGAGAGCGCGCAATGGCCTCCTTGCGGAGCAGACTGTTGGCAGCAACCCCACCTCCAAGCACGATACCGGCCACCCGGTAGGTCTCCGCCGCGGCAACGCAGCGCGTAACGATGCTGTCCACGACGGCCTCCTGGAATGCAGCAGCGACTCCCGCCAGCTCCGACTCGTCGATCTCCACCTCGTCGGGCGGGTACCAGCCCTTTTCCTGCGCACGGTGGAGCATGGCAGTCTTGAGTCCGCTGAAGCTGAAATCGAGGGAGCCCTTCACGTTGGGACGCGGGAAGCGCTTCTCTGGGCCGTGCGGCCGCTCCGACATCCTCTGTATCTCGGGACCGCCTGGGAATCCTAGCCCCAGCACGCGCGCAGCCTTGTCGAACGCCTCACCCGCCGCGTCGTCGCGCGTCTGTCCAACCAGCTCGTAGCGCCCATGATCGCGCATAAGGACGAGGTCCGTGTGCCCCCCCGACGCGATCAGGCAGAGCAGGGGAAAGCCTGGATCGTTCGCCGGATCGGGAATGTCCTCCAGCCACGCAGCGTAAATATGCCCTTCGAGGTGGTTGATGCCCACCAACGGGGTCTCCTCGGCCAGGGCAAGCCCCTTCGCCGCGTTCACTCCAACGAGGAGCGCGCCCGCAAGACCGGGTCCGTACGTAACGGCGATCCCGTCGAGGTCGCGCAGCTCCATGGAGGCCTTTTCCATGGCCTCTCTGACCACGGCGTTGAACGTGAGCATGTGCTGGCGCGAGGCAAGTTCCGGGACGATGCCGCCATACTGGGCGTGCATGTCGATCTGGGTCGCGACGACGTTCGAGTGAATCGTCCGCCCGTCCTCAATGACGGCGGCCGCCGTCTCGTCGCACGATGTCTCGATGCCGAGGATCTTCATCTTTGCTACGCCGACTGCCGCCCTTCGCCCGTCAGAACGTCCGCCAGTCGCCCGATGCCTTCGCGGATCTCGTCCGGCGTGTTGTAGCCGTAGCACAGGCGCGCAAAGTTCTTCGCCGATACCCCGTCCGGACTGAATATCGGACCTGGCTGATAGCCTACGTCGGCCTCCAGCGCCGCATCCAGGGATTCGACGAGGTCGGTGCTTTCCGGCATCTCCAGCCAGACATAGAGTCCGCCGTCGGGCCTGCTCCACTTGGCCTGCGAGCCAAAGTTCTCTCCGAGCGCTGAGAGCATGGCGTCGCGCTTCACACGCTGGACGCCGTTGATCTTCTGAATGTGGTCGTCGAGGTGCTTCTCGGCGAACCGGTGGATGGCCCACGACGCGAACTGGTTCACGCCACCGCCGCTCTTGATGGGCCTGAGCCGCAGCAGCATCTCCTCCGAGGCGGCGACGTACCCAATCCTCATGCCCGGTCCCGTTATCTTCGAGAAGGAGCCGACGTAGCTGACGATCCCGTCCCCGTCGAGCGACGCGATGGAAGGCACGTTCTCTCCCTCGAACCGAAGGTCCACGTAGCAGTCGTCCTCGATGATGGCGACGCCCTGCCTGCGGGCAATTTCGAGCATCGCCTGCCGTCGCTCAAGCGACATCGTCCAGCCCTGCGGGTTCTGGAACGTCGGGATGGTGTAGATGAGCTTGGTGCGGCTGCCCTCGCTCTTGGCATTAACGATGGCCGTCTCGAGCGCGTCCGGCAGCATCCCGTCGTCGTCGCAGTCGATGCCGCGAATGTCCGCCCCAAATCGCTGGAGCTGTCGCAGCGTCCCGCTGTACACGTAGCACTCGGTGAATACCACGTCGCCGGGATCGATCAGGGCCTCGATGAGAATGTGGTTCGGCTGGCTGGAACCGTCGGCGAGGAGGATGTTGTCCGGTTCGGTCTCGATGCCCCGGTCGCGCGCGAGCTTGCGGGTGACATACTCCCGAAGCGGCGGGTATCCCTGGTCATGCGGGTAGATCGCAAGCTCACGGCCCTCCTCCGCGACGGCCTCCCGGACGCATTCGGCGAGCGCCTCCGTGGGAACCGTTTCCGGGTCCGGGTACGCGATCGCGAAGTCATACTTCGCTCGGTTGATGACGCGCGCAGGCGCAGGCTCCGGCACGCGCGACGCGAACAAGCTCTCAAGATTGAATCCGCCGGTCTCGGTCATCGACACACTCCTATGGCCGCGATAGTCTCGGCCTCAAAGGTTATCCTAAATTCGGGCGGACGTGCACGGATGGCGATGGATAAGTGGCCGTTCGGACTCCGTGAGACGAATACTTCACCCATAGCTGGACGTTGGAGGAAGCTCCATCAATCCACAAGTTCACCTTCAACGATTTCGCCGACATTGCGGACTCCCTCCCTGGAAAACCGACTTGGACGCGGCGCCCCTTTCGAGACACCGCGTCCACTTACTACATCCGCCTGGGGTAAATTATCTCACTTCATGAGAAGGTTCGACATCTCCCCCGGGCCGATTCCAATTGACTCTAGCCGCCTCCACTCCGCTCGCCGCCGGAGCCGTGCTCACCGCCGGACTCCCGACCGACGCCGCGCTCGCCTGCGCCTTCACCGCTGTAGCTTCCGCCGCCGTGCTCACCTGCGACCTCGCCGCCTGCCTCGCCGCCTTCGCCTCCGCCAACCTCCGCATGTGCTACCCATCCCGTGAATGGAGCCTCAGTCGACGGCATGTTGATCGCCAGCACCTCCCGCGCGGCCAGGTCCACCGGGGTCGTCGGACCGAGTTCCGTACCGTTCGACAGGTGCACCTCGATCCTGACCCGGTCCAGCGTCCCGTTCGTCGTGTTCTCCACGATGCCCCAGAACGAGTTGGTGGGTGCATCGTACTTCATGGTCAACCGCGCCCCGCCGCGAGTCATGTCGAAGGTCTCATTCGGCGCCAGCTGATTTGCGATGCTGCCCTCTTCGCCGCCCGACTCTCCGCCACCTTCGCGTCCGCTTTCACCACTGGAGCCCTCGCCGCCGGGACCGTGCCCTTCGCCGCCGGCTCCCTCTCCACCGCCGCCTTCAGCCCCTTCGCCGCCCGTGTGAGGTATGGGGCCCGGGCCGCCGCAGTCGAACACTTCCATGTGAACGACGTACCCGTCGTAGGCCACTCCCGCAAGATTCGGCTCACTCGCGACCGCCAGGCTGGACGTCGCCTGCTGTCCGGAGTTCAGGTCGCCCAGCTTATCAGGGCCAAGCTCCCCTATAGTCTGCGTTCCCGACTTCAGGTGCGGTTCGGCCTGCACGTAGCACAGCGTCTGGGAGGTCGTGTTCTGCACCGTCGTGTGGACGGTCTGGGTGGCCGCGTCGTACCGCGCCGAAACCGCCAGCCCACCGAGAGCGCCGTTCCACGTCTGGTCCAGGGGAATGATCGGGCTCGACATGGCCGCTTCCCCGATCTCACCACTGCCGCCTTCTCCGCCGCCTTCACCACCGGACTCACCGCCTTCACGGCTGCCTTCACCACCGGAACCGTGCTCGCCGCCACCTTCTCCGCCGGACTCGCTTCCTTCGCCTCCGCCAACCTCGGCATGCGCCACCCATCCGGTGAACGACGCCTGCGTCGAGGGCAGGGTGATCGTTCTCACCTCGCCCGGAGCCATATCTACCGGTGTCGTCGGTCCGAGCTCCGTCCCGTTGGACAGGTGCACTTCGATCCTGACCCGGTCCAACGTCCCGCCGGTCGTGTTCTCCACGGTGCCCGTGAAGGCGTTGCTCGCCGCGTCGTAGCTCAGGATCAGCCGCGCACCGCCGCGGACCATGTCGAAGGTCTCATCCGGAGCCAGTTGATTTGCGCTGGCTTCTTCGCCACCGCCGCCCTCACTACCTTCACCACCGCCACTGCCTTCTCCGCCACCCTCACTGCCTTCACTGCCGACTTCGCGTCCCCCTTCACCGCCGCCGCCATGCTCGCCTGCGGACTCGCCGCCTACTCGCTGGGAGATTTCCTGGCTCGTCGTGGTGCGGTCGGATTCCCTGCCGCCTTCCGATCCGTTGTTGAAGGTGCAGCCTGCGAGTATCAACCCGGAGAGAATTGCCGCGAACACCACCCCAACCAAGAACCTCTTCGCCACTGTCATCAATTTGCTCCACATCATCTTTCTGCCTCCTTCGGTTCCTTCTTGAGGAATCTGTGATGCCACTACGATAAGGGAGAAATGTCGCAGAAATATGTCGGCGGCGGCAGTCACTGACGACTTGTGCGAAACTGTCTCACCACCACATCATCTCCCGGATGCGAGTCGTCGAGACGGCTTCAAAACGCCTGAATCTGACGTGAGAGGCAAGTTGAAACGAGGAGGGAATTGGGGTGATTCAGGATCTGTCCAATGAGGTCTCGGACAGTCTCACCGTCTCAGTCCGTCTCACGTATGTGCGTCCACCCTTCAAACGCGACCTTATGCTCCTCCACCCCGTGATACCATACGGCCGACCAGCCGAAGGCACACTGGAGTACGGGAGGAGGCGCCTTTCATGAGCAACGCACTGCCAACAGCGATACTGGGCCGCACGGGTATCGAGGTCACGCGCCTCGGCTTCGGGACGGCCCTCTGGCGACCCGACAGGCACCACTGGACCGAGGAGGCCGCGTCGGAGGTCTACAACGAGGTTCTCGACCACGGAATCAACTTCATCGACACCGCCTACGACTACATGTTCGCCGAGGAGTGGATAGGCAGGACCCTCACAGACCGCTACGACGAGTTCCGGCTGGCGACCAAGTGCGGCTGCACCAACACCCAGCCTGACCGCAACAGCTCTGGCCACATCTGGACGCGCTCGAACTTCCTGAGCAACATCGAGGGCAGCCTCGAGCGTCTGGGACGCGACAGCGTGGACATCATCCAGCCGCATAACCCCACCGTTGCCGAGGTCGAAGACGGCGGACTCGTCGACGCCATGAGGGAGATGCGCGACTCCGGCAAGTTGCGACACCTCGGCATCTCGACGACCCTGCCGTACCTGCCGACCTTTCTCGACTGGGACGTGTTCGACACCATGCAGATACCCTACTCCGCCCTGGAGCGTGAGCACGAGGACTGGATCACCAAGGCAGCCGAGGCGGGAGTTGGCATAATCATCCGTGGAGGCGTTGCCCAGGGCGAGAAGTCGTCCGGGGACGGAGGGGGCCCGTGGGGCCAGTTCGAGCAGGCCGGTCTGGACGACCTGCGCGAACCCGGCGAGAGCCGCTCGGCGTTTGTGCTCCGCTTCACGCTCTCGCACCCGCACGCCCACACGATCATCGTCGGAACGACCCGCGTCGCGCACCTGAGCGAGAACGTCGAAGCCGTCATGCGCGGCCCGCTTCCGGATGACGTCTACGCCGAGGCCAAGAGACGTCTCGACGCCATCGGCCAGACCCCGGTCCCAACCGGCGACGACGAGGGATGAGCATTCGCAGACCTCCTAAAGACCGTTCGCGGTGAGCTCGTCGAACTGGGAACCACCCTTCGACAAGCTCAGAGATTGCCCGTACCCGATACGGGGGTGAGGGTGAATCGTGGTATCAAGATCATCTGGAACCGGTATTAGGATGTTGCCAAACGGTAAGCACCACAAGAGGAGGCCACTATGAAGATCGACATCATCGGCGCCGGCACGCCGTCTCCGGCTTCGGAGCGATTCGGCTCGTGCTACGTCGTAAACGTGGGCGGCGAGAGGCTAATGTTCGACTGCGGCCCCGCGTCCACGCACAAGCTCGTGAAGATGGGAATACCGCTAACCGAGATCGAGAACCTCTTCTTCACACACCACCACTTCGACCACGATGTCGATTACCCGTGCTTCATTCTCAGCCGCTGGAACCTCTTCACCGGCGGCGAACGCGACCTGCAGGTGTACGGCCCCAACCTGACGGAGCGGATCACCCACAGGATCATGGACGAGCACGAGGGCGCGTTCGCACACGACTGGATCGCGAGAATCAACCACCCGCTGAGCCTCAACGCCTTCACGTCGCGGGGCGGCATACTCCCTCGCCCGGCTCCCGTCGTGGTCGCGAAGGACATTGGACCCGGCAGAATTGCCATGGGCGCCGACTGGGAGGTTTCCGCCGCGCCCGCAGAGCACGTGCAGCCGTGGCTCGACTCCCTTGCCTACCGTATCGACAGCGACGAGGGCAGCGTCGTCGTCACCGGTGACACGCGACCGTGCGACAGCGTCGTCCAGATCGCCAGGGACGTGGACACGATGGTCTGCCTCTGCACATACATCGAGGACGATGCGGAAGGTACAGCGGAGGAAGAGTACATGTGCGGGAGCGAGACGGCGGCAAAGATGGCCCAGGACGCGGGCGCCAAGCGGCTCGTCATCGTGCATCAGACCGATGCCATGGACGCTCCTGGCGAGACCGAGCGGGCGCTCCGCGACATTTCCCGACACTACGACGGCGAGATCGTCTGGGGCCGCGAGCTCATGAGCGTAAACGTCTAGCAGGGTTTGGGACGTGTGTGGGACAATTGAGATATGGAAGAACGCCTCACTATAGGCCGCGTGCTGCGAGCGCTGCTGAGCGCGCTGTTCACCACGGCCGCCACGGCTGCGATCTTCCTCCCCACGCTGGGACCCCTGCTGGACCACCACTACGCCGAGCGCCTGCCCAATCACACCCACCTGTATTTCGGAGCCGGTGGCCCTGACCACGTTCACCCTTTTGAGGTTCGAGACCACTACCACTATTACCCCGAAGAAGCCCCATCTGACGGCATCGTCTACCTCGCGTCTTACGACGGCAGCAACCCTGTGATGATCGACGCGACGGTGCACGCGATCCAGCAGTCCCCGCCCTTTGTCGGCCCGGACGACGACCCTGCAGTCTACGGGCTCTCCCCCGACTCCCTCATTCCCGAAGACGCGATACTCGCCGTACCCAAGAGACCTCCTCGCGCCTAGTTCCTTTCGTGCCTGAAACCATTGACCCTTCCGGTCGCGCAAACCCGCGAACAATTGCGTCGGGGCATGCAATCCGGGACGGCGTCAGTTCGTGAAAGGAGCAGCTATGCACCCTGCAATTAACAAGAGATTCTGGCTCGCGGCAGCATTCGCCGCCGTGCTGGGCCTGGCGGTTGGCGCCGTATACGCCCACGAGGGACGAGAGGTTGGTGACTACAACATCAACATCGGATGGATCGTGGAACCTGCATACGAGGGCTTCCTCAACGGTGTGGAGGTCCGCATCGCCAGGGTGACTGAAGGTGGAGATGACCACGGTGAGTCCGCGTCGATGAGTGAGAGCGATGACTCGGGAAGCACCATGATGATGGCCGCCGACCATCACAACGACTCGGGGGGCGTGACCGGCCTGGAGAAGACCCTGCAGGTTGAGGTGGTCTATGTTTCCACGGGAGCCTCGAGGGTCCTCAACCTGACAGCGGACGCGACCGAGAAGGGACGCTACACGGGAGACCTGCTTCCCACCACGCCAGGGGTGTACGAGTTCCGTGTCTTCGGCACAATCGAGGGCATGGTGGTCGACGAGACGTTCGCCTCGTTAGGAGGTGGCGGGGGCTTCGACGATATCCACTCGACCGCGGAGCTCCAGTTCCCCGACCGGCTGCCATCGAACCGTGAACTCGAAAGCGCCGTCCGGGGAGCGATCAGCACCGCGGAGCAGGCGCAGGACGCCGCCGAAGAGGGCCCGGATGTGCTGCCCATCGTGGCGCTGGCGCTTGCCGTATCAGGAGTGGTGCTTGGGGCCTCGGGCCTCGCTATAGGGCTGCGGAGGCGCTGACACGCCCCCGTGCTCCGAAGAGCCTCGAATCACCCTGTGGCGGTGACAGGGTGACCCACCTTTCACCCCCGGTTCAGGTAACGGAGCGGGCACTGGGGCTGTCGTAGAGTGGTAGGACCGCATCTTGATTCGACGATTTCACCACGAACGGCTCGTAACTGCCATTTGGGACACGAATTAAACAAAACGGGTGGCCTCCGGCGGAGGCCACCCGCATTCATCCTCGGGCTGTTTTTGCAGCTAGCTGGCTGCGGCTGCGGACTTGGGTGCCGCAGCTTCTTGCACTTCCTCTTCGGGCTCCGCTTCGACGCCATTGGTGCTGGCCACTTCCGGCTCGACCGGGGCCACTGGCTGTTCCATGCCCATCCGCTCGCGCACCGCGTCGACAGCCGGGCTGACCTGGTGTCGCAGGGTGTCGATGGTCGGGCTGATGTTGTGGCCGATCTGGCCGGCGAAGTCCTCGGCCCGGTTTCTCCACGCATCACTGTGCTCGGCGATCCCGGCTCGCGTCTCCGCGCCGGACTTCGGCGCCAGCAACAGGCCAACCGCAGCGCCTACAAGACCGCCCAGCAAGAACCCTGAAATAAATGCCATTCCACTATCGTTATCTGCCATGATATGTGTCCTCCTTATATTGGACTGAACTCACGAATCCGCGCGAGATCGACGCAGTAGAAAAGATAGTACCTTCCCAATCCCTGATGCCACACCCGCGCCCGAGGATGACGACTCCGAGAACCGCTCCGATATCGCGTCCGCCACTTCCCTTGTACTCTTTAACGTTCCGTCCACCGATTCGAGTACGCTCGACAGCTTCCTGTAGACCACAAAGAGAGCGACGCCGGTAAAGACCAAGACGAAGATTAGAAGAATGTCCCGGATGATTCCGACGACATATGCCGTGTCTTGCAGCAACTCACACCCCCCCTTCGCCCCGACACTAAGTTAATCGTAGCACGCGAATTGAACCTGTGTAAACGACTTTAGGTGTCGCGAGAAATGCAATTACGCTTGAGGGAGAGGATTCACCGCTGAGGGAAGGAGGGTGGATTCCCGCGTACGCGGGAATGACGGATTCACGATGTATTCAATGTGAATTGGTATTATTCACTGTCCTGTAGGGCATATGAAAGGAAAACGGCGAATACGAGAGACCGCGTTGACTTCCATTGAAGGAATCACTACCATTCAAAGCCGGAAAGGTAATAATTTCGATGACCGAGCAGAGTATGCGCCGCGTGGTATTTGTGGGAGTGATAACGCTGCTTGGCTTGGCGTTCGCCATTTCCACCGCGACGGCACAGTCGACGCTGAGCGCGTCGCCGTCCACCATCGGCATAGGGGATACGACGACAGTAACGTCTTCAAGCGATGTATCCTCCGACCTGAGGCTCAAGCTGGTCTTTCCTTACCCTCAGCTTACGACGAGAGAGGAGTGCCCGGCTCCAAGACCACGGGACATCGCAGGTCCCGGCACTTATGTTTTGGATACCGTAAACGCCTCGGTCATTTTCAAGGGGTGCTGGAGCGGGAAAGCCACCGTCAAGCTCTTGACGGTTAGCGACAATACGGAGTTGGCAAGGGTTCAGGTTGAGATCCTCACGCCAAGCGTCAGTATGACCGGGCTCTCCTCTGCTCTGGACAAAGGCGCGAACGTCCCTTTCACGGTAACCGCGTCGAATCTGTCGGATTCGCAGACCTACAGCATTGAGGTTCTCTCGAGCGACGGCGACATCAGGTTCGTCTCCACACCAGGCAGCACTGTCCGCTCCCCTCTGTTGGCCTCGGCGGGGGACCTGTCGGGCGACACCTCGTACAGCAGAGACTTCACCTTCCATGCGTGCAATGTTGGGGGCGCGTCCGTCTTCGCGTCCGTTCTGCACGGAACCCGGACTATAGGACTGGATTCTCAATACATCAGGGTAACGGAGCCGACGGACTCGCCCGCGCCCACCGACACGACGGCGGCGCCGACCTGCCTAACGCTGTCGCTCGAGGACGACGGGAACATCCGGCTCGACTACACGGGCAGTGCGCTTGGCAGACACTTCTTCGAGTTGCACCGCTCGGAGACCGAGGACGAGACCTATGCAAGGCACCTGACCAGAAACGACAATTATTCGCCTGCCTACTGGTACACGCCGACCCAGGGGTACTACTACAGGGCTCGAGGGAAATCGTGTCCAGAGCGCCACGCGGTCGGGTGCGACGACCTGCCTTGGAGTGAGTGGTCGGATGTCCTGCACGTTCCTAACGACAATACGGACACAGTGGCATCGCTTACTCCTGCTCCTGGCGATGTATCATTGGACGGTGACCAGTGGGAAATCCCTCTAGATGGTGCCCGATGGCACGAGTTCACCGTCAAGACGAACAAAAGTGTCCGGGTAATCGTCACGGGCGGTGTGGCGGAGATTACGCTTGCGAACGCCGAAAGCCGGAGGAACATCTGCCCAGCCGAGGGCGACGAAGAGCGGACGCGCGGCAACAACCAAGTGTTCTGGATATCAGGCTGTGCTGCAGGAAACGGAACGCTTGAGTTGCGCGACTCCGCTACGGACGACCTCGTCGTGTCCTACCCGTTCACCGTCGTCGATTCTTCCGGTGAACCATCACTCGGCGACGGCAATTAAGCCTGTCAAACCGCGCGTAATCGTTCAGTCTTGGTGAGGGGAACTACCCCTGCCCCTTTGGATATTGGCTCTGGAAACGATATGCTGAGCTGGAGCGTGTCTGAACAGCCATGGCATGACGGCGACAAGCTGATGGTGCGGATACGGGAGGCGCGTTAGCGGTTGTCGACAGGCCGCCGAACTAGGCCTCTAGCCCGCCGCCGGCATCGACTTCCGTAGCGCGAAGCTGAAGACGCTGCCTCGTCCGGGTTCGCTCTCGACCCAAATGCGGCCTCCGTGCGCCTCGATGATGCCCTTGGCTATGCTTAGGCCGATGCCCGCGCCGCCTGAGTCCCGGTGACGAGCGGGATCCGCGCGGTAGGCGCGTTCGAAGATCTTGGGCAGATCGCGCCGGCGGATGCCTTCGCCTGTGTCGGCCACCTGCACGTGTACCTCCTCACCGGCGTCCACCGCTCGTATCGAGATGGAGCCGTCGGGCGGGGTATAGCGGATGGAATTCTGCACAAGGTTGTACAGCACGCGCTGCACGCGCTGGGAGTCCATGGAGACGGGTGAGATGTCCTCGGCGACCTCGCCCTCAAGCCGCAGCCTACGGTTGTTGGCCTGTGCCGCCATGCTTTCGAGGGTGTCGGATATGAGGTCTTGGATGGACGACGACTCGATGTGGAGGGCAAGGATGCCCGCGTCGATCTGGGAAAGCTCGAACAGGTCCCCGATCAGTCCGCTGAGGTTCTCAACCTCAGACTGGATGGTCGCGAGGTAGCGGGCCTTGGTGTCCTCGTCGGTGACGACGCCGTCGTTGATGCTCTCGATCATGGCCCGGATGGACGCGAGAGGCGTCCGGAGGTCGTGAGAGACCGCCCCAAATAGCTCCTTGCGGGCGTTTTCAAGGTCGCGCTCGCGCTCGAAGCTGCCCTGGAGACGCTCCACCATGTCGTTGAAGGCGGCGGCGAGCTCGCCGACCTCGTCGTTGGACTCGACGGGCACCCTCGTGTCGAGGCTGCCGGTGTTGATCTCGCGTACGGCGCTGACAAATCCGCCCATCACCCGCGCGGTTGGCACGGACGAGGCGTACGCTACGAAGATGGATATGCCGACCGAGAAGACGGTGAGCACGACGAGGAGGTAGAAATCGTGCTGTGAGAAGAACATGAGCACGGCGACGAATCCGACATTGGCAAGGGAGAGCGCCATGACGAGGACGGATATGAGGATGAGACGGCTTCGGATAGAGCGCGCCCAAGACGGCAGCCCGAACTGGGAGACCGCGACTCCGAGGGCGACGGTGATGCCGCTCGACAGGAGCAGGAACAGGCCGAGGTCGACCAGATCGCTCGCGGGTGGGTCGAGCAGCACAACGGTTGTCGCGAGTACGACTGCCAGGAGGATGAGCAGCGTCGCCGCCGCCTGCATGGAGTGCTTAGCAAGTGTGGCCATCATTCAGCCTCGAACTTATAGCCGACTCCCCAGACGGTCTTGATGAATCTCGGCTTGAGAGGGTCGGACTCCAGCTTCGCCCTGAGACGGCGAATGTGCACGGTCACGGTTGAGTAATCGGCTGCGTATGAGTAGTCCCACACCTGGTCCATCAGCTGCGTCCTCGTAAAGACGTGGTTGGGGTGGGACGCGAGGAAGAAGAGAAGATCGAACTCCTTGGCCGTCAGCGTGACCTTGCGGGGCCCGTCCGTTACTTCTCTGGTGTCGGGGTTGATTTCCAGTGAGCCGAACTTGAGCGATGAGCCGGTACCCGTCCCCGGACTGGCCTGGGCTCGTCGCAGTACCGACTTGACGCGCGCCACGAGCTCTCGCGGGCTGAACGGCTTGACCATGTAGTCGTCGGCGCCCATTTCAAGCCCCACGATGCGGTCGGTCTCCTCGCCGCGCGCCGTGAGCATGATGATCGGCACGTCGGAATTCTTGCGGAGGATGCGGCAGACCTCGAGGCCGTCGAGGACGGGGAGCATCAGGTCGAGCACGACGAGGTGGGGACCCCAATCCTGGGCGACCTTGAGCGCGTCAGCCCCGTCAGCGGCGATGGCGGCATCGTACCCTTCGAGCTTCAGGTATCGCTCGACGACCTCCGTCACAACACGCTCGTCGTCTACGATGAGTATTCGAGTCGCCATGATGTCGCCGCGCCGGTCGCTCGCACCTTCGAAGTGTGGTGCCTCCAGTATACGCGAGTCGACGGGAGCAGTCGCGGGCAGTGATGTGGTCATCGGTCGTTCCCTTTCGTTGGTTGGTGTCCATACTACGGGGCAAAGGTTTCCGCCTCATTACGTACCTTACAGAACTGTTAACGCTTCGGAGGCGGCGCTCCTGCTGCTCGTCGCGTAGAATGGACGGCCACAATTACGAATCGCGAGGAGGGTGAGATGTCGCGAGCACCTGAATACGGAATCATCTACAACTGGGACGGCGCTCCTCATGGTCACCACGAGTTTCCGCAGACGATGGAACAGTTTCTCGGCTCCATGTACGCGCCGCTGGAGGACACGCAGGTGGGGTCGCATTTCTGGTGCATAGGAGAGCACGTCGCGCGGTACCGCAGCGACGTGCTGGAGACCCTCGGGGAGCACGTGGACAGGGAATACCACAGCGTCCACGCGTACACATTCGATGAGAACGTCCTCGCCATGATCGAACGAGGTGAGGACCCGCAGGCCGCGGCCATCGAGAGAGGCCATGAGCTGGGGATGCACGTCTACGCGTCGGTGCGCATGAACGACAACCACTTCGCGGGGCTCCAGGTGGAGGACCTGGCTACGTCGCGGCACGGCTCGATTACCCAGATGCGGCGAGACCACCCCGAATGGGTGCTCGGAGACGGGGCGCAGTCGGACTGGTTCGCGCTGTCGTGGAATATGGCCGTGCCGGAGGTGCGAAGGCACAGGTACGAGCACGTGAAGGAGCTGTGCGGGGGCTGGGACTGGGACGGCGTGGAGCTCGACTGGCAGCGCCATGGGTACCACCTAGACAAGGACTTCGGCTACAAGCTGCGTTACGCGCTGACCGACCTGCAGCGGTCGATCCGGCAGGCGACCGACAGGATCGCGGAGGAGCGGGGCAGGCCGTTCTACGTCGCTGCGAGGGTGTCCGGGACGCTGGAGATGTGCAAGAGAATCGGGTACGACATCGAGACGTGGGTCGATGAGGGACTCGTGGATATCCTCATACCAGCGGCAAGCTCAGGGACCGATCCGCTGCTGGACATCGAGGGGTTCAAGCGGCTGACCGAGGGCACCGGCATCGCCGTTTACGGGTGCATCTACGGCGCCACGGACGGGCCGCACGTCGGGCCGGAGGACGAGGACTCAAAGCAGGACATGGTGCTGGGCGGCATCGCCGCCCGCCACTACGCTCAGGGCGCGGACGGCATCTACGTTTTCAACTTCCACTCCGACCGCGAGTACCGGCGGAGGCTCCTGACGACGATGGGCTCGCCTGACACGCTGAGGGACGCAAGCAAGATCTACGCCGCGACGCACAAGATTCCGCGAGTGACGGGTGAGTGGCGTGGCGCGGAGCTGAACGACCGCATCTATGCCGAAGTTCCGACGCCGTTGGTCGAGACGATGAGCGGGGACGGCCCGACTGTGGCCCTGACGGTCGCCGACGATTTTTCGTCCACCCCTCCTGAGGGCGTCTGCCTGCGTGTCCGCATGGAGGAATGGGTAGTCGGAGATCATGTCGAGGTCATGTGGGACGGCGAAACACTGCCCGACCCAACGATAGAGTATGCCGACGTCAGGTCACGTATGGGCGATGCGGTCTCCGGCGTGGTGTGGCAGTCGTACACGCTCGAACCGGCGAATGTCTCGATGGGGCAGCACAAGGTCAAGGTCGTCCTGCGGCATAGGAACCCGCGCGTCATTCCGGACATAACACTGACGGACGTGGAGCTCGTGGTGAGGTACGGGAAGGGGTGAAGTTGGGGTTTGGGCGGTAGGTTATTGGGGCGGTTTAGGAACCTTGCTCATGCCGAGATTAGGCTCAGGCCCTGCATTCTCTCAAAGTGCCTTCGGTTGTTGGTGAGCAGGGTAAGTCCGTGATGTATCGCAGTTGAGCCTATTAGGAGGTCAAGGTCATCAATACGGTTTCCGGCCGTTCGCAATCTGACACGCTCCATGGCGAAAATCCGGCAGACCGGTTCTTCGAGGGGCACTACTTCATCGAGACCATCGAGAAATATTTGCAGCCCCTGTTCAGCACTCTGCGGATTCGCGGCGCCGTACACGCCATCGTAGAGCTTGGCCAGCGAGATGATGCTCAGTCCAATACCTTGCGGCAATAGCTCGTCGAAACGGTTGACGACTCCCGGTATGCCATTCATGTAGTCGATGACCCAACTGGTGTCGACCAAGTACAGCATCCGTTACTGAACCGGACCGACGCGGGAGCCGGAGTGTCGGGCATCATGAAGGGTTCTTTTTAGTTCCTCACCGTCGATGAGACCTTTCCAAGAACCAGCGGCCGATTTCGCCCCTTTGAGTCTCTCTTCCACCGTCAGCCTCGAACTGGCGTCGCCCTTCTTCAGGTCCCCATAGCGGAGAGTCCACTGCCCGCCGACATGACGGCCTGCGCCGACTGCCAATGGGTCAGGGTGACCGGCCGCGACCCAGTCCCTATCATCGCCACGACTCTCCCGCAACTCGATCAGCACCCGCGCGGCTTCGGCTCTGGCGGTTGGCTTATCTTGATGCCACTGCTCCACCTTCGGGAAGTCAGGCTCATCTTTGCTGTCGCCCTCCGGATGCCAAAAGGACACCATCCACCGTACAGGTCTATGGTTGTTCATTACATTCCGTCCTTTCTTCAGGCTAGCCCTCAGACGCACGAAACGCGCGTAATCGGGGGCCACGTCCTCGCACGACAGCACATAGATCTCGTACACGATTCCCTTCAACTCCCGCTTGTTCGCCGTTCTCGCGTCTCTCGGTCGTATGGCATTCGGTGCTCACCCTAGTTAAAGCCTCGAATGAGTACGACGCCGGTCATGAGGGCGGCGATGCCCAGTATGCGGATGTAGTCGGCCCGGATGATGTTTCCTCCGAACGCCCCGAAGTGGTCGAGGAGTACCGCTGCCGTCAGCTGGCCGGCGATGACGGATGAGATGAAGAGTCCGACGCCGAGGCGTGGAGCGAGGAATCCCGCGCCTACGAGGAAGGGAATCGGCATGAGTCCGGTGAGGACGTAGTACCACTCCAAGTCTCTTGCGGAGAAGGCCAGCAAGACGGTGGCGGCGATCGCGAAGGCGATCATGATGTAGGGGCGGTCGAACGGCGGTGGAAGGCCGATGGACGAGGAGGCGGAGCGGTATGCCACGAATGCGGTGAGGCCGACGACCGTCGCGAGGAGGGATATCCACACTGCTGCTCCCGGCGTGCGCGCGGTGCCGATGGCGCCTAGCATCGCTGCCTGCATGGAGATTCCCGCTCCGCTGAGAATCGCGAGCATGATGAAAAGAACCTGCGTCACGGCCGTTCCTCGACTCTCCGGTCGTCCACCAGCTTCATCTTCCGCGAGCCCGTGAAGTACGACTCGTCAACATAGTCGAACCGCAGCATGGCGAGCTTGCTCGTGACCAGGAATTCCAGCTCCAGCTGCTCGGAAAGGAGTGAGTCCTTCGTGCGCTTCTCGTGGTTTCGCATTTCGACAGGAAGAAGGACCGTGAGGACGTCCTGCGCTTCGGTCGAGAGGGCAACCTGCATGTAGCCGACCTCGTCGAGCTTCCTGTAGACCGAACGCAGAAGCGAGTCGTAGTGGAACTTCGACCCGAGTATGGAGAAGCTGTCACCCGCTCTTCCGAGCACGTCCACCCGCGGATACGGCAGCCCGCACGGGCAGGGGCCGGGTATCACTACTATCTCGTCGCCGAGGGCGTACCGAATCAGGGGAACGGTCTTCTGCGCGAGGCTCGTTACCACGAGTTGTCCGTCCGAGCCGCCGCGCTCGGATGGGCCAAGCTCGAAGAGGTTTCGGTCGGTGTAGAGGTGGATGCCAGCATGGGCCGAGCATTCGATACCCAGGGACGAGGTCTCCGCCGCGCCGTAGTAGCTAAAGACCTCTATCTCCCACTCGGTCTCCAACTCCGCCCTCAACTGCTTGGGCACCCGCTCGCCAAGAAAAACGACCTTTCTCAGGCTGCCGCCGCCCACTTCCTCGTAGCTCTGTCGCAGTGTAGGCCAACATCGCTCGAACATGGAGGGCACCGCGAAGATAACAGTGGGGTCGAGTAGCGCCAATGCCTCGAGCGTCCAGCCCTGATTGCGCCCGACCGAGTACACGTATGCCTCGTCCACTGCAACAAGTTCGAGGGCGCGGGCGAAGGACACCATGAGGTACACAGGATCGGTGTCGAGGCAGGCCACGCGGTCGGTGGCGGTGATTCCTGTTACACGGAAGAGATCAGCCATGAACTCGTGGTCGCCCTGGTCATCTTCACAGGAGATGAACCGCTTCTTTCGGACTCCGGTGGTGCCTGACGAGGTCTCCATGTCGACAATGCCGTCTACGACCGTGAGGCTCTCATTGCTCACTCTTGCAAGCGCGTCGGCTCCGATAACAGGCAGGCGCTCAAGGATGGCGAAAGGGTCGTGGTGTGAAAGCGCGTCGGTCCCTGCTCCGGCTCGCTGGAAGTGGTCGCGGTAGGTCGTGAACGTCTCGTGGGCGTATTGGAGTGCGGCGCTTAGCTTTACGCCGGTATCCACATCAGCCCGTTCGAGCAACCGGAAGTCGCCGAGCGCGGTGGTCATTGCTCTGCGACGCCGCGTGGCGCAGTCGGCAGTCTGGAACGCGCCTGATCGCTCCTTGGGGTTCGCTCTATCCGCACGTCCCTCAGCGGGCGTCTCACGGAGGAGGGAGACATTCCCTCTTTCAGCGAGGCCATCACGCCGGTTGCCTCCCAGTAGTTATCGACGATGTGCAATTGGTCGGAGGCCCAGGGAAGCAGCGAAAGCTCGTTCTTCATCAGGTTCCGGTTCTCGCGGACGGCGATGACCGGTATGCCCTGTTCGAGGGCGGCCAGGGTCGGCAGCCCGATGCACCCGTCGGGGATGACAAGGCAGGAGACGTCTCTCGAAGTGAGGGTGTCTGATTGGGACATCTCGGCGCGCCCGGTGACAATTCGCGGCGCTGTATGCATTCCCTTGAGGACCGATTGCAGGAAC
Source organism: Dehalococcoidia bacterium (assembly GCA_963662435.1). Lineage (GTDB taxonomy): Bacteria > Chloroflexota > Dehalococcoidia > Lucifugimonadales > VXLM01 > VXLM01. Next base: position 2,978,294 of record OY759598.1, read on the forward strand.
GAGAGCGAGATGACCTCCGCGGCCATGCGGGGGTCCACGACGCCGGGGTCGATGTTTGCCACTTCCGTCGACTCCATCATCGGCGCGTGGGCGGATGGCACGTTGTAGACGGTTGATATCGCATGAGTGAGCATCGCCTCAACGCCGCCCCAGGGGTTAACGACCTCGCCCCTTGAGGAGAAGTAGCTCTCGTGAGGCACGTCGACGTCGACGAGGGTGGACAGAGCAACGGCATCGTATTCCCCACGATGGGTATCGAGCACCTCGAAGACCCGCTCCAACTCCTCGACGGTACCGGCTGCGCGACCTGATTGTGTGTACTCGCCCCGTACAGGCAGTGGGGGATCGAGGACGACGACGCGAGGGCACGTGAGCCCATAGGTCGACCGTGCGGCGTTTACGGCGTTGACAGTGGAGCGCGCGAAGCGCTCCTCGGGGTGCGCGTCGATGATGACGAGGACGCGGTTCGACCGGACTCTTTGGAGACCGATGGCGCCCATGAGAAAACGGCTCAGAAGGCTGCCTTCCACGTAGAGGCCGTTTACCGGCATCTCGTTCAGGTCGGAGGCGTTGACGACGTTCGGATGAGTGATGAGTGTGTCGCAGACGGATGCCAGCAGCCTCGCCACGGGCGTCGCGTCTCCGGCGTGTCCGCCTATCTCCGCCCCGATGCCCGTTGGGACGACGAGAACGGCGTTGAAGGCGCTCTGGTTCTCGTCGATTCGGGGATGGAGTTCGAACATGGAGGGCCCGACGGACTCCGCTCCCTCCAGAATGCCAATCTCGAAACGGTAGGAATTCCCTAAAGACTCGGTGACGGCGAACCGTATCGGCTTCTGGCCGTCGTGGAGTTGGCCGTCGATGTTCCGGCCGATGTCGTCGAGCGTTCCGATACGCCCATTCGTCGCGGTCTGCGTAAGCTCGCGCTCGAAGAGCCTCACGACGAGCCCTCCATTTCGACGAAATTCCCGTCGTCTCTGAGCTCGTAGACTGCAGGCATGGGGATGCCGTTAAACGTGCTCGCCTTGACGATGGTGTACGCCCCTGCGTTCGTGAACGCGACGCGTGAGCCGACTTGCAGCGGCTCGTCGAAGCGGTATTCGCCGAAGATGTCGCCCGCCAAACATGAGATGCCTGCGAAAACGTACTCGTACGCTCCAAGTTCGCTGTGGCCTTCGACGTCGTGGCGGTACTGGTACTCGAAGACCTCAGGCATGTGGTTGACGGTCGTGTCGAGCACGGCAACCCTGTTGCCGTCGCTGTCAAAGAGGTCCAGGACGGAAGCCACCATGTAGCCGCTCGCGCGCACGAATGCCGCGCCCGGCTCGATGACTACCTCCGCCCCGTGCCGATCACGTATGAGATTTGCGGCATCTCTTAGCGGATCGAGTTTCGCTCCTTCATCGAAAAGGTAGCCGCCTCCGAGGTTGACCCATTTGACTTGCGACAGGACGTGCCCAATCCGAGAGTCGAGGAGTCGGACGGTCTCGTGCAGTTCGCCCAGGTCGGTCGAGTCGCAGTTGGAGTGAATGTGGAGGCCTTCAACCATCGGCGCGAGACTGTCGGCGGAGGCAGCGAGGTCATCAAGTGAAACGCCGAGCTTGGTGTGCGGGCGGCATGGATCGTAACGATGGTCGTCTACGAATGAACGACCGGGATTCACGCGGAGGCCTATCGAGGCGCGTCCGGCGAACACGGGACCCCATTGCTTAAGCTGGGAGAGCGAATTGAAGGTCACGTAGTCGCAAATCTCCGCCAATGCGTCGGCCTCGCGAGGCGGCACCGCGACGGTGCAGAGGTGGACTCTTCCCGAGTCTCCCAGCGCCCTCCGGGCGGCGCGTGCCTCGGCCAGCGAGCTTACACCAAAGCCGTCGACGAAGGGCGTGAGGGTGGTCAGGACGCCAGGCAGAGAGTTGGCTTTGACCGAGTAGAGGAGGTCGCAGCCCGCGTTGCGTGCGGCAGCCCGTATGCGCGACGCCGTGCGACGTAGGTCGTCGACATGGCACACCATGGAAGGCGTCTGCGGGACCGAAGTCGCTGCCTGCGCGGGAGAGCGGCTCTGTATAGGAGCTTCCACCATTGCGCGAAGGTAGCAGGGAACGGGGATAGCGTCAACACTTGGACGGTATGAGTAACTGTTAAGACTACGTGAGAACGCTCAACACGCACAGACTCCCTCATACCCGCGAGAACGGGTATCCACAGGGGGATTCTCATCAACTCCGAACTGTTACGGCAAGCACGTTTCGGTTGACCTTCGTTTGGGCCGAATCTACAATGGCACGCGGTAGGAAGGTGTAGGCGTGATTAAGTCCCTGTTCGGGCGCAAGAAGAAGAAGCTCACCGGCGCTACCTCTCTTGCCGAGAGTGTGAAGGACGCAGCCGTCGGCGACGTGTTCACAATCATGGGATTCGACTTGGAGTACGATGACGGCTACTACCTCATCGAGGCCAAGCACCGGTACGCGACCAGCTATAGCACATGGTACGAGCTGGTTGCAGGCGACGGCGACCGCAAGTTGTGGGTCTACTGGTCGAACGACGGCGGGCAGCTATTCGCCTCCGCCACCAACAACAACGAGCCGGTTTCCCTGGAAGTACTCGAACTCACGCGCGACGACCTCGCGCAAGTGGACGAGGAACACTCGCTGAGCAACTACTTCACCTACGAAGGACGTGATTTCTACTACCTCAACAGCGGTGAGGCGTTCTTCTTCGAGGGTGGCCAGGGCGATGGAATCGGGTATTATACGTGGGACCTGATGAGTTCAGACGAGCGCACGGTCTTGTCCATAGATAAATTCAGCGACCGTCCATATGAATGTTACTTCAGCAGCGTCATCTCACCTGACAGCATTACCGTGTACAAGCAGTGACCTGCATTGACGACCTCATGTGATGGACACAGGGGAAAACGTTCGCGGTGAGCCTGGAGAACCGTGAACTGCCCTTCGACAAGCTCAGGGTGAACAGAGTATATTGGCCGGTAGCACCTCGACAGATACGTTCTGAGGGAGAATGACCATGGTTGACACCTTTGTACAGACGCTCGAATACTTCCCGCGGGGACTCGTTTACGTTGCGCTGGGGATAGTCGTCCTGTATATCGCCAAGTGGATTCTCGATCTCGTCACTCCATACCACGTTGGCGATCAGCTTGGCGAGAAGGACAACACGGCTCTCGGCCTGAGCATCACCGGGTACTTCCTCGGCGTGATCATCGTGTTCGTCGCGGTTCTGTACACGCCGTTCACCTCCGGTGGGGAGTTCCAGTGGCAGTTCGACGCCGACTTCGGGTTCGACGTGTTGGAAGTCTTCCTCTACTCGCTTGGCGCCATCGTGGTGCTGAACCTCACGCGATTCTTGGTGGACCGCCTGCTGCTGTTCAAGTTCAACGTGGAGAAAGAGGTCATCGAAGACCAGAACGCGGGGACCGGGGCCGTCGAGTTCGCTGTCTACATAGCCGTTGCGCTCGTGATCGCGTCGTCGCTGGCGGGCTACGAGGTCACGCCACTGGGAGCCGTTGCGCCGAGCATCCTCGATGAGATCATCCGCTCGGTCGCCTTCTTCTTCCTGGGAATGGTCGTGCTTGTCGTGTACGCACTGTTCTACCAGGTCATCACTCCTTACGACATCCACGATGAAATCGAGAAAGACAACGTGGCCGTCGGAGTCGCGCTGGCTGCCAACCTGATAGCAATCTCCATAGTGATCTTCAAGGCGGTGACGGGCGAGTTCGTCGGGTGGAGCGAGAGCCTCATCTCCTTCGCCACGTTCGCCGTCATTGGGTTCGCGCTCCTACTGGTTGTGCGGTGGATCATCGACAAGGCGATGTTCCCCAAAGTGAAGATCGCGGACGAACTGGCCCGCGATCGAAACCTCAGCTTGGCGTTCGTTGTGGGTGGGATCGTGATCAGCGCCTCGCTGGTTCTCTTTTTCGCGATTTAGTCGAGATTAGACTACCCGTCATTCCCGCGAAAGTGGGAATGACGACTTGGGGCCGGGCAGCGAACCAAAACGCAGACTACGCTAGCCATCTATTAAGGGTCGAGGGAGCGTCTTAGCTGTGCGTCCTCATCCGCGAGGGATGATTCGCTCGCACGCTGTTCCATGAACTCGAAGCCCGCGTCGATGATCGCGTCGAGGTCTTTCGGGCTTATCAGAGGGCGCTCGACCACTGGCAAAAGCAGTGATTCGAAGAACTCACGCTCGTGAACGACCCTCCGCCAGTCATCGGCCATTTGGCCGAATTCCCCGTCGCACAGTTCAACGAGCAGGATGGCACGCGCGGCGCTAAGGCCCTCTTTTTCGTAGACGGGTATCCGAAGGTCATCGCCCCCGCTCGTGCCGAATACGCACTCTTCCGTCACAGCATCGTAGAGAACGTCCGCGAACACCTCGTAGCGTTCGATGACCGTCTCGGCCTCGGCAATCATGCTATCGATGGTCTCCTGTCCCAACTCAGTCAGCTCGAATTGCCCGATCTCGTCGGGGCGTTCGACTAATTCCTCCTCCACGAGTCCTTGGGCAACGGGCACCAATTTGCCGTCCACGTCTTCGGCTGGTTCGGTGGGAAGGGCGTAGTCGGATGCGCCGAGAAAGAAGAGGAGGACTCGCGAACGCATCCATGTCAGGGCTTCGTCCACGTCGCCAAAGTCCCCTCGACATATGGAATAATCGATGGCCGAGAACCATTGCTCAAGGACAAGGTCGAGCACGGGGGGCGTGTCGACCTTGGTCAGGTGCAGACTGACGACGGAACCGTTGTCGAGCATTGGGCCATGGTTCACGTGAGTCTCGACGCTGCACAGACCCAGCTCTTTGCGCGCGAAGATCTCGACGAGAGCCTCGTACATGTCGGGGAGGTCGGGGTTCCCCTTCGCGTCGAGTCGCTCAACGAAGGGTTGCTGGAGCGAGGGATTGGACGGAAACACCCGTTTGAACAGTTCCTGAAGCGACAGAGACGACATTTCGTCGCGTAGGGCTATCCAGAATCCGTCCTCGATGGGCATGTCGCCGAGGGTGATACGCAAAACGAAGGCCGTGTCGTCGTGGACAAGAAAATGGGCTCGCCACGGAGCTGAGGCATGGTCGAACGGCTTAGCGTACTTCGGCGCTTCTTCGGGCAAGTGAGTCAGCCACTCCGGCGGGCCGTGCCGAGGATGTTCTGTCCGCTGCCACCGCCAAAGAAACCGCCGCGGCCACTTGAGAATCCACCTCGTCCACCGGAATACCCGGAGCGACCCACCGTTCCCCAGCTGCTGCGCACTCCTGTGGAGCTCTTCTTGTATGTGCCGGTGGTGCGAGCGCTCGACTGGTAGGACTGCCTTGCGCCGCTGAGATTGCGCCCAGCCGAATCGTAATTCGATCCCGCAAATCCCTTCTGTCTATTGAAGAATGCGCCGTTCTGCCTCACCTGCTGTTCGTACGAATAGGAGCTGCGGTAGTACTTGCGAGATGGGCTAATCGCCCCCCGGGCATAGCCGGGGTCGGTCGCATATATGTACCTCGGCCCGGCGAGTGTTGACAGCGCGAAGTAGGTGAAGAGGAAGCTTCCGGGGCCCCACGTCGAGTGGTAGTACGAGTTGGCGTGGTAGCCCTGCATTTCGTAGCTCTTGTCGTTCTTCTCCGTTATGGTGAAGAGCCTCTCATCCGGCTCGTCATCTATGGAGAAGTTGCCGTTGAGGTCTTCCCAGCCCTCGAGCACCAGCGCCGTATCGGTCTGCTCCGCACGGACGAGGACGAGGCCGTCTCCCTCGAATATCTGGTTGACCCGGGTCTCGAAGGCGCTGACGCTATTTGCCCCTTTGAAGGCGGTCTGCACCTCGTCGAGGTTGATGCGACCCGCCGCGCCGTCCGTCGCGGCCCAGTCGTCGTAGGACGGCCCTGAGCTGCACGCGGCCACAACAGGACCGGCCGCCATTGCGAGACCCGCAGACGCTCGGATTCCCAGTTTGCGCCAGCGCGTGGTCATGGGGACACCTCCTGCGCGACAGTGGCAGTATCTTATATCAGTGCGGCTTCCGCGTCATCGCAGGGTATCGTGGGTGTGTCCAATTGGGTCAGCCGAAGACGTGCGTGGTGAGCTTGTCGAGCCATGAACGGCGGAAACACCATTCCACAGGCTCAGAGACTTCCCCGTACCTGATACGGGGATAAACGGGGGCACTCATGGGCACCCCTATGCCGGTCGCCGGGGTGCCTAGCCGATGAGGTTCTGGCCGCCGCCGCCGCCGAAGAAGCCGCCGCTGCGGCCACTTGAAAAGCCGGAACGTGTACTGCTGGAACCCCAGCTGCTGCGCACGCCCGTCCCGCTGCTCCGGAAGGTCCCGCTCGAACGAGCGCGGGACTGGTAGGACTGCCGGGCGCTGCTGCGATTTCGGTTGGCGGAGTCGTAATTGGATCCGGCAAAGCTCTTCTGGTTGTTGAAGAATGAGCCGTTCCTCGACACCTGGTTCCTGTAGGCGCCCGAACTGCGGTAGCGGGTTCGCTCGTTTCGAATTGGGGATACGCGGGACGCAGGGGTCGCGTATATGTAACGGGGGCCGGCGAACGAGGACAGAAGCAGGTAGGAGAAGAGGAAGCTTCCGGGGCCCCACGTCGAGTTGTAATACCCATTGGCGTGGTGGCCCTGCATGGCGTAGCTCTTGTCTTCCTTTTCCGTAATGGTGAAGAGCTTCTCGTCCATTTGTTCGTTAATCTCAAGGTCGTCGTCGAGGTTTTCCCATCCCTCCAAGACGAAAGCCGTGTCGGTCTGTTCGGCCTTGATGAGAACGACGCCGTCTCCCTCAAAGATCTCGTTGACGCGCTTCTCAAATTCCGTGACGCTCTCGGACTCCTTGAAGGCGTTCTGCACGTCTTCAAGGTTGATGCGGCCCGCGGCGCCGTCCGTGGCGGCCCAGTCATCGTAGGACGGCCCGGAACTGCACGCGGCAACAACCGGTCCCGCCGCCATTGCCAGGCCTGCCGACGCTCGGATTCCCAGCTTCCGCCATCGAGTGGTCATATCCTTACCTCCCGTGGACGCTCGTCCCGGACGTTACACCAATATGGACTCCACGTCTTCTACAAGCACGATCGACGGTTCATCCTCATGGAACCCTTCTGCCTCGAACGTCGCCAATCGAGAGACGAAATCATCCGACGCCTGCTCCATAAACTTACGGTACGCATCTTCGGCCCGAAAGACAAGCTCGGCAACAGCGCTGTTGTGACCGGTCATGGACAATTGCGCGTTTACGATCAAGTCCTGTACGAGGTCGAGGTGTTCCGACCATAGCCCGTCGCTCACCTGCAATGCCATCGTCCTGGCCAGCCGAGTGTATCTTCGCGCACCCAGGACGTTCTCGGCATCACCGAATCGTGTGATTAATTCCTCGGAAATCTCGTCGCGCAGAGATTCGGTCCCCAGACCGCGCAGGTCTTCGATGTCGATGCCGAAATCCAGTCTGACGGTCTCGGCCAAGTCGTCGAACCGCGATTGGTAGTCTCCAATTTCTCCGGACGGGAGCAGCGCATCGCCCAGGCGGCGGACGGCATCCTTCGCCATCTCCCGGCACGTCTCGCCAAATGCCGCGTCGTCGAGCACTGCGTTGCGACCCCTGTAGTAGATGAGGGTCTGGCGTTCCATGATGCGGGCAAGATCATAGGAGACGACTCGAACGGCCTCGGCGTCCTCTTCGATGGCCTTCTGCACCTGCTCGACAAGCCTCTGCACATCCCCGGGGTCAGCTCGCTCAAATCTGCGGTTCGACGTGACGAAGGGACGGTCCTCCAGCGACATGACGAAGCGTGAAGACCCGTGCTGCCCCTGTCTTCCACTCCGACCTCGGAGCTGCCTGTCTACGCGAGCCGCCTCGTTCATCTCCGTGCCGACTACGTGGAGCCCAAGGCCGAACTCCATGGAGACCTCGTCGCCCGTTCCTACAATCACGATGCCCGTTTCCGTGGCGTGATAGTCGAGTCCCATATCGGCGATTCGTGCGGCCAGCACGTCAGCAACGTCGCTGTGACCGCAGTCCACGCGAATGGGGCTGCTGCAGGCAGAGCGGCGAGCGGTGAGTATCTCGACGAATCTATCCGTCACCCGATCGTCGAGGTCGTCGTCCAATAGGATGTCGGTGCCGCGACCCGCCATGTTGGTAGCCACGGTCACCGCGCCAAGCGATCCAGCCTCGCGGACGATTCGAGCCTCATCGCCGTTCCGCACGGCGTCCAGCCTGTTGTGCTCAATCTGCGCGTCACTGAGTAGACGGCTGATCTCGTCCGACTGCTCGACAGTCCGGGTGCCGACCAGCACAGGTCGGCCCATGCCGTTCCAGTACGCGACTTCCTCGGCTATGGCCTCAAGCTTCTCACTTCGTGTTGCGTAGATACGCGGTGGCCGGTCTACCCGGCGAGATGGACTGGCCGGTTCGACACGAGCAACCTTGAGGCCATACGCCCTTCGGAACGTCTCGCGGGCCTCCAGCGCCGTCCCTGTCATTCCTGATATGTGCTCGTACTGCCGGACGAGTCCCTCGACTGTCAGGTACGCTTGCGTGCGCGGGTCGGGACGTACACGGACTCCCTCCTTCGCTTCCAGCGCCGCCTGCAGGCCGTACTGGTACTTGCTGTCGGACTTGCGGCGTCCTGTAAGGTCGTCGATAAGGATGACCCGCCTCTCGGCCACGATATAGTCTTCGTCACGCGCCAGAAGGAGGTACGCGCGGAGCATCTGGTGCACCTGGTTGGCGATGCCGTACTGCCTCGTGATTCGGCGGGAGACGGCCTCCTTTCGCCGCCGTCGTTCCCCAAGCGGCACGTCCCGGTCGGCATCGACTACGTCAAGCTCCGCGTGGAGGTCCTTGGTATCGAACACGGGGCCCATCTGGCTCTCGATATACGCGCTTCCTCGAGCAGTCAGCGCGGTCATACCGCGACGTATGTCCGTCGTATAGAGAAGACCCTCGGTGAGCTTGTTTTCGATGCCCTCCTCGGCGTGTACGTCAATCTCGGCACGAAGCCGACTGATGAATCGTCCGTCGTTTGCCGCAGCGGTGACAATTGCCGAATGACGTGGGTCGGCGAGGAACAGCTTTGCATACAACTCGATACGGGCTGTCCCGTTCACTTCGTCGAGACCCTCCGTCAACGACTCCACGAGGCAACCCTGCTCGGCGATCAGCCCATCGACCGCCTGCTTAACGCGAAAAACTGAACGGACACTGCCGCCCGGCTTCCCGGAGATGATGAGCGGCGTTCGCCCGTCATCGACCAGCGCATGGTCGGCCTCGTCGACGATGGCGACCTCGAGATCGCCCTGTACCATGTCGTTCCGCGAGTGGCGCAGATTGTCGCGCAGGTAGTCGAAACCGAACTCCCGAAGGGTGCCGTAGACGATGTCGTTGCGGTAGGCGCTCCGCCGTTCCGCATCGCTCATGTGACTCAGGACGACGCCGACCGTCAGCCCGAGGAACTCGTATGCCGGGGCCAGGAGTTCGGCATCACGCAGCGCAAGGTAGTCGTTCGCAGTGATGACGTGAACGCTGTGTCCGGAGAGAGCCTGCGCGATGGCGGGAAAGGCGGCAGCGACCGTCTTTCCCTCGCCCGCGTCCATCTCGACGACGGTGCGATCAAGCATCAGCCGTCCCGCCTCTATCTGCTCGTCGGTTGGCTCGAACCTGAGAGCGTCGGCAAGGGACGATTCGCGAACTGCCCTGTAAAACCCAGCCGGAAGGTGTATGGCGGAGTAATACCGTGAGGCGCTCTCAGCAGCCACGTAGGCCAGGGTCTCGGCGACAAGCTTGTCGTTCCCTTCGATGTCCTCCGCGGGCACCCTATAGCCGTCAATATCGGGGTGAGCAAAATCCGGGTCGAAGACCTGCCATGCTCCGATTCGCCTTCTCACGGTCTCGTCGATGACGGCGAAACACTTGGTCAGAGCCCCGTCGTCAAGTGGGCCGTGTCTCAATTGATCGGCGAACTCACAAAGCTCCTCGTCCGATGCTTGGGACAGATCGATGCTTCGGACGGCTGAGACGAACCCTCTTGAAGACCTGTCGGAGGACGAATTACTGGCAGCGGGAGCATCGGGCACTGCGGCGACTCCTCGGGTCTCAGGACATCCCGATAGAACCCATCACGCGGCGGAAATCCCCGTTGTCCTCCGGTTCCGCTATGCGATAGACGGACGTGTACACTTCGCGGACGATGTTCGGCAGAGCCTCGACGATCTTCTCCCTGCTTGCCGCCTGCGGTACGACTACGAGGTCCAGCCTCCGTCTCGCCAGGCCCTGAACGGCGGGCTGAACGTAGTCCAGTGGCGCGACGAAGGCACCCCAGTCAACGAGGTATTTCGCAATGAGCCAGCTGCCTTCCTCCTGTTCACTCAGCAGAAAGTCAGGGCCGGTCGGGGACTCCATCGAAAGCTCTGAGAGCAAGGCTGTCCTCATCTCCGTGTACAGTCCTCGCCGTCGGAACGGCTCCCTGACACCGGCGTAGAGGATCATGCTTCCGTTCACCTTGCGTAAGTACACGCCGAGCATTGCGCCGGCGAGTCTGCCGTTATCGTACGTCGCCACCAGCTTCGGAGCGACCCGAGCGTCAGTGTCCGGAGAGACTGTCTGGCGAAACGAATCGTGGCCTTCCACGGCTTCCACTCCGAGGGTCTCCACGAACAGGTCGTGAACCGTGCTGAGGACCTCAGGTTCTCCGTCCGGCACGCGAATTTCACGGGCCGTTGCGGTGGTCACGTCAGCATCTCTCGGAACTCGTTCCACGTACGGCGGTCGGAGTCGATGTAAACAAGGACATCTTCGTCGGCGCAGGGGACATCGTGAAAGTTCAGGATCACGTCGCCGCCGCGCACGATCCCGACCAGGTTGACCCCATTGTCCAACAGCTTCGTCGCGATAAAGTCGTAGGAACCGTTTGGCCCGATTTCGCCCTCCACCTTCGTGGTGGACAGATTGCCCTCGACCTCGTTGCTGGTGATCGCCTGGGTTACTATCGCTACTCCCGGGTCCTGCGCCTCCTGTACGAGGAGGTTGGTCACAAGGCTCAGCGCGTACACGAGAGAGACCTGGTCGGACTTGTTGAACAGTGCCGCGTGTTTCGAGTCGAGACACTCGGCGACGATGTTGATGTTCGGATTCAAGTTCTCGACCACGAAGGCCACCGACGCGACAAAGCTGTCGGAGCGCGGGTCGTCGTAGCCGGTGCTGAGTATGATGGCCTGTTCGGCTCGCTCAATTCCCGCTCGGCGAAAGGTCGCTTCCTCCAGTGGTGAGCCGCGTACGAAAGACACGTTGGCCATGGCGAAGGGGAGTCGGTCTATGCCATCGGCCACGATCACGACATCCCGTTCCTTGTGCTGGGCGTCCGTTAGGAACTCGTCAATGACCTGCCGTACCCGGCTCTCGCCGGGGAAGTTGACGATCAACAGATGGTCTCGCGCGTCCGATTTGCCCATACCTGACCTCTCTCTGTCTCGGAGTTCCACGACCCAGTCCACCAGCATCCCCACGGACGTGGTGAACGCAGCCAGACCGATGATGACGATAAAGACCGTCGTTCCAATCCTCGCGCCAACGGTTGTGGAGGAAAAGTCGCCGTACCCGATGGTGGTGATCGATATGACGCTGTACCAAAGGCTGTCCCAGATCCCCGGGGGATGTTCGATGACTCGCTCGAAGAAAAAGAAGTTGAGCGTGTTTCCAATGATGCTAACCGCGAGGGCGAACAGAAGAAACAGAGCGCCGAGTTCGCGGCGCCGTCTCATCTTGCGAATCAGCCTGTTTAGCGAGTAGAACATTCCTTGGTACCAGTCAATCGTGATTCCGCCCTGCTATCCCTAGCCGGATTCTCTGAATTCCGGACCTCGCCGGAAGGACGAATTCTCCAGTCCAATCACGGCAAGTCCCCCTTCGTGCCCGGCCCCATGGGCCTCGTCGTACCTGTCGAGTAGGTGGTCATACGAGTCCATTATGTACTCGGCCTTCTTCTGCTCCACTTTCGCGAACGCTTCGCCGAGCTGCCCCACGAGTCCCCACTCGTCAGAGACCTCACAGGCGAGTCCGGCCTCTTCACAGACGCGAAGGTACTCGGCCCGTATTGTATCGAATGTCTTGTCAGTTCTGTAGACGACCGGAGTGACCATGTAGTCCTTCGTGATGCACAGGCCCAGCTCGTTGTCGAATACCTGCACGAGATCAACAAAGGGAATCCACCCCTCCATCGCGAATATCATGTCCTCGACAATGTCCTGCGAGATGCGGTGATAGTAGAATTCTTCCTCCTTTACGGCCATTCGAACAGGGATGGGCTGCTTCGGCTCGTACCTCAGCACTTCTTCCGCCTCCGCGCCCGAAACGAACAGGAAGGGAACGTTGCCGTTGGTCGCATCGACGAGAAGCTCGATGCCGTCGATCTTGTACAGGAGCGCCAAGTGCTGCCAGTAGCGCATGAACCGCTTGGAGAAGCGAAAATCGAGCGTATTGAGCAGCTGCCGAATTCGGTCCTCAGGTACGGGGTCCGGTGTGGCAGGTCCGGAGAGGACGTACTCAGACTCCAGGCCGTATTGGTCTGTCAGAAATTTCAGGGCCTGCACCTTTTCCGAGCAGATGCCGCCACGCCCCTCGGCTATGTTGAGCACCGTCTCATCGCCCGACTTGAATACCAGCTTGCGCCCCACAAACCGCGAGTAGTTCTCGAAGTCGGCCTCCCAGATGCGGAGCGCAAGCGCGTGAACAAAGTCCGCCTTGGCGCTTGCCGATTCGAGGTCGGCTGAACGCTTCGCATTCTCAGGACCAAGCTGCGATTGAAGGGTATCCGCAACGAATCCGGAAAATATGTCGGAATGCATTTCCCATCTGCGACGGTGGAAGCCAGCCCAGTTGCGGTCGTATCCGACGCCGCTGCGGTCTATATGCAGGTCAACGACGAGAGCGTCCCTGTCCAAGATGGTGACTGGCTCGGCGTGCAGCGAGTCTTCGTCGCCCAGGAATCTCCCGTCCTGGAGAAACTCGACTCCCTCGAACATGCCGGTGAGGGTCCCGGAGTCGGACGAGATGTAAACGAGGTCTTGTATCGCCGTCAGGGTCTCTTCGGAGTCCTCGGTGATGCGGCGTTCTTGGCGCAGAGCCGCCAGGGGTGGACACTTGACGTACTTGTCGAGGATGCGATCGAGGGTCAGGTCAAGGTCGGCCGGATCGATGCGGAGCGCGCACCGCCGTGTCGTTACCAGGTCGGTCAGTTGCAGGATGACGTTCTCGGTCAAGCCGTCTCGCCTTCCGACCAGTAGGACACTCCCAGCAGTCCAGGCCCGGTGTGCGCCCCTATCACCGGGGAAAAAGTCCCCACGTAGAGCTCCGCGCAGTTGAACTCCGAAGCTATCCGCTCCTCCAATTCCCGCGCCTCGTCTGGCACATTACCCTGCAGGACGGCCGCGTGGAGCCTCGCCTTCCCAACGTCCTCGTGGAGGAGATCCACGAGCTTCCCTTTCGCTCGCTTGGCGGTGCGCACCTTGGCTATCGTCCTCACATCCCCCCGATACATCTCGAATATCGGCTTGACCTGCAGGAGCGACGTCCCCAGGTGCGCCAGCACGGGCACCCGACCTCCTTTGAGGAGGTAGTAGAGCGAGTCGAGCGTTGCAATCACCTTGACATGCGGAACGAGCTCCTTCGTTCGCCGGATGATCTCATCAGCAGTATGGCCGCCGGCTGAGAGCCGAAGCGCTTCTATCACCAGGAGGCCCGAACCGGTGGCGCTCTCGGTATCGACCACCTCTATGCGTTTGTCTATCAGTTTCTCAGACGCCTCGCGCGCGCCAAGCACCGCGGAGTCGTGGGTCATGCTGAACTTTGAGGAGAGGACGAGGCAGACGACGCTGTCGCTCACCTCTGTGGCCGCCTCGAATGCCTGGGCGAATTGTTCAGGCGAGGGTCCTGACGTGGCGGGCGGACGCTTGAGCCTTCGCAGCGTCTCGTAAAACTCTCCAGGCGAAACGTCGAGCCCTTCTCGGTAGGTCGTCCCGTCGATTACCATCTGATGGGGGACGACATGCAGGTATTCGTCCGCCTCATCCGCCAACTTGTCAGGCAGAGACGCCGCACTGTCTGTCACGATGGATACCCGGCTTTTCCGCTGCACGACGCGACGACACCTTCCTCAGCAGTCGCTTTCGCCGCATCATATCACGGCGATTCACCGGCGATGAAAGCGTGGGCGGGGAACCACCGCACTCAAGATGGCGAGCACGTACAAGAAGTCGGATGCGTGCCTTGATAAGAAGCTATGACCACCATATGGGAGGCATACCGATCACTCTCGCGAAGGCGCCGACGACTGCACCGACCACTGCACCTATCGCCACTCCAATGATGGCGCCCACCACCGGTGACAACGCATATCCGATCATGCCGCCGAGAATCGCTCCGACGAAGGCGCCGAACTTTGCATCACCCGCATTGGCATGTTTCATCATGTGCCTCTCCCTTCTAGGGTGTGTTGACACTCTGTCATTCTGAACGGAGCGGAGTGAAGAATCTAAAATCGTCGCTCAGGCACAGCTTTCAGACTCTCCGCTTCGCCCGGAATCACAAAGAAAAGCGGAATAAACGGAAATATCAACACTACCTAATATCCCCTGGCTTCGTCCGGGCCGATGGGCTGCACCCCGGCACGGAGGAGGCCGGTGTCCGGGTCGATCAATACTCCTCGCGGACGGGCAAAGCCCCCTCCAGTGAATGGCTCCGGCACGACCTCGACATTGTGGCCCATTCCTGCAAGCGCCATGACCGTATCCGGGTCGATGCGGTGGTCGACGTGGGTCACGTGCTCCGCAGCATCAACGCTCGGCGCCGTGATTGCGTCCTGCATGCCCATCCCGAAGTCGACCACGTTGGAGATTATTTGAGGGATACGGCACATGATTTTGCGACCGCCGGGGGCTCCGAGTGACATGAAGGGCAGGCCGTCTCTGAGCATCAGCACGGGCGCCATGTTGTTCAAAGCGCGTTTGAACCCGGCGATCGAATTTGCCGTTCCGGGCTTGGGGTTGAAGACCAGCATCCCGTTGGTGAGTAGCACACCGGTGCCCGGCACGACCACGCCGGACCCGAACTGCCCCACTGCTGTCTGCGTGCAGGAGACCATGTTCCTGTCTTGGTCGATGATGCTGAAGTGGGTGGTGCAGTCGCCCTCGCTCGGAGGCGACGCGGAAGGCGCTCCCGCTGGCCGCTCCTGAGGATCGAAGCGCCAGGGGTCGTGCAGGGGCCTGTCGGCGAAGGCGATCCATGGCGGGATGCCATGCTCGTCTTCAAGCCCGGCAACGTCGCGATCAATTGTGCGAGCAATCTCCCGGGCATAGTCCCTCGACAGCATTCCGTCCAATGGCGCCGGGACGAATTCCGGATCGCCGACGAAGCTGTAGCGGTCGGCGAAGGCGTGTCGTGCCGCCTCGATGAACAGGTGCAGGTGCTCCGGCGAGCCCTGCGCGAGACTGCCCACATCGAAACTCTCAAGGATGTTGAGAGTCTGCATGGAGGTGATCGTACCGGCCGGTACGGGGGAGCCGATCAGCTCGTAGCCCCTGTAGGAGGTCCTGACGGGATCGTACACCTTCGCCTCGAAATCGGCGAGGTCCTGCGCGCTCAGCACTCCCCCGTTATTCCTGCTCTCCTCGTCGATGGCGGCGGCGACCTCGCCACGGTAAAGGGCGTCCTTGCCTTCCCTGCCGATCCGTTCCAGGGTGTCGGCCAGGTCGCCCTGGACGATCTTCGCGCCAGGGGGCGGAGGGTAGCCGTTTCGCAGGAATATGCGCCCAGCCTCTCCGTAACGGACCAGCATCGGCATGTTTCTTGCGATCGTCAGGCAGATGGTCGGATCAGCCTTGAACCCTTGTCTGGCGTAGTGGACTGCGGGCTCCAATAGCCGCTCAAGGGGAAGGGAGCCGAACATCTCGTGGGCGCGGCACATTCCGGCCGTAACCCCCGGCACGCCTACTGCCAGGTGCCCTGCGGCATTGGCGCGGTCCTCAACTTCGTATACGCCGGTGCCGCCCATCGTCCGGCCGATGATGCGGTACATGTCGGGGGTCGCGGCCCTTGGCGCGCGGTGACCATAGTCGATGGCAACGCTGCGCCTCTCTGCCGCCAGGTGAACGATCATCTGACCGTGGCCCGCTATGGAGGAGTTCCACGGCTCGACCACGTTCAGGCAGAAGCCGGTGGCTATCGCCGCGTCCACGGCATTTCCACCGCCCTTGAGAACGTCTACGCCGACCTGCGCCGCGATCGGGTGCGCGGTGGCAACCCCGCCGTGCTCGACGACAACCTCGTCCTTGTCAGGCCGCCACACGCTGCGCGTGTTCAGGGATCTCGCAGGCTTCATGGTATGGAAGCTCCTTGAAGGGCTCTCGTTTTCGGCGTCACAACCGCTTCCACATGGCCCAGCCCCTCAGCGACGCCACGTGCAGCACCCACGGCCATCGGAAAGCCTGACAATGCGGTATGCCCTCTCTCACATAGTTGACAGGTCAGCTTTGCTGCCCACGGAACCTCGCCGCTATTAGCTGAGCCTGAACGGTGGATACCTGTCCGTGCTCAGTATGGCGACGTAGGCCACGACCCTGTAGGTCCACCGCGATATGCCAACGATGAAGTCGAACATCCCTTTTGGATACCTCCCGACTATCAGTATCGCGAACCAGGCGATAATCAAGATGATGAACCCGATCGTCCAGAGAACCGACAGGACGATGTAGTGAGGGATGGCCAACAGCCACTTGACCAGGGGCATGAACCTGTTAAGGCTCTGTCCGGCATCGGGATAGGGAATGTCGAGGTGGACCGACTGCTCTTCGTCCGTGGACGGGTACTCGTCTCGCAGCAGCATGGTGTATGCGCCCACCCTTGCGCCGAATCTCTGCAGCTCCAGGTTCCAGTCAAACCACCAACGCGGGTACTTTCGCCTGAACAAGAGCATCAAGAGCGTGGCCAGCCACACAATGCCGCCCGCGAATAGAGGAGCGACTACCTGATCGATTGTCAGGTTTCCACTTGAAGAATACCCGCCCACGAGACCAATCAGAATGAGTATGGGAATGGCGAGGATGATCCTGACAAGTGCCGTCAGCCTGTTTCGAGGACCTTCGGGATAGTCGACGCTATACTGCACCGGGTACGCATTGTCTTCTTGGTTTTCCATCTCGCTCCTCCTGAGTTTTAGCTTGACGGTCGCGGGAAGTGACCTTTAGACCCCGGCTGGCAGTTGTCCCACACGGCAGGTGTTACTCGTTGGCTATGACGCCTCCATTCGCGCCGGCTCTTGAGATGCAACGCTTGGGACACGGCTCGCCCACAGTCCTGTCTCTCACCAACCTAGACGAGTCAAGCATTGCCCTGCTTTTATCACGTCACGTATGGAAAAGCCACACGCACACGTCGATTCCATACCGCAGCGGGGAAGGTACGCAACCGCCCAACACCCGTCGTTGAGTGCAACAACCCGCGATTCGCCGTTCAGCTAACGCGATGCCACGTCATCGCCTTGTGCTCAGTCGGTGACATACGTGTGGGTGATGACCTCCCACACGTGCCCGTCCTCACATTCGAAGTAGAACCCTCGTCCCATGTGCCTGTGATTGATCTTGCCGTCCGTCCGTGAGCCGGGCCCGCTCCCGAAGGGGATGCCCTCATCCTTGACTCGCTGTAGCACCTCATCAAACTCCTCGTCGGAAGCCAGAAAGGCGTAGTGGTTGGAGCGCGGGTCGTCCGAGTCGTCAAAGTCGAGCGTCAGCGTGTCATTCACCTTCACCGGGGCAAAATGCCCCCAGGTACCCTTGTACTCCAGCCCGAATAGGCGAGCAATGAACTTTGCGGACTTCACCTTGTCGTAGGCAGGCACGATTGTGTGGTCTAGCTGCAAAGGCATGGCGAATCTCCTCCAGGGACACTCTACACCCAACGGCAGAGCCTATCCAGTGCGTTGATCTTATGGTGATGTGACGCACCGATGGTCTACGATGGTGACAAGCCAACAAGGGAGATTCTTCCATGACCACTCCAGACCAACATGAGCCGGAAGCCGGGGCTGGGCAAACGGTGCTGATTACAGGCGCCTCATCCGGCATAGGCAAGGAGACCGCGAAGAGACTCGTGCAGGAGGGTTACATCGTCTATGCCGCTGCGCGCAGGGTCGAGCTGATGCGAGACCTTGAAGAAATGGGCGCCGTTGCGCTGAAGATGGACGTGACGAGCGAGGAGGATGTCGTTGCAGGAGTGGACCGAATCAATGCGGAACGGGGCGGCACGGACATCCTCATCAATAACGCCGGATTCGGTCTGTACGGTGCCATGGAGGACATAACGCTCGACGAGGTGAGGTACCAGTTCGAGGTCAACCTGTTCGGACTGGCCCGGCTGACCCAACTCGTCCTACCTCATATGCGAGAGCAGGGCGCTGGGAAGATCGTAAACGTCTCCTCCGTCGGCGGTAAGATCTATACGCCGCTGGGATCTTGGTACCACGCTACAAAGCACGCGCTCGAAGGATGGTCGGACTGTTTGAGGTTCGAGTTGAATCACTTTGGCATCGACGTCATCATTGTCCAGCCAGGGTTCATCCACACGGACTTCGGCGATGTCGCTTTGGGGCCGATGCTCGAGCGTTCGGGCGAGTCCGCCTACGCCGGCATCGTCAAGAGGCTGATGGAAAGGATGGGGAGCTTCGAGTCAGGCGGGTCACCGCCCTCCGTCATCGCCGACACCATCGTCAAGGCGATCCGCGCCAAACGGCCCAAGACGCGATATGCCTCCGGTCAGTTCGCCAAGCCGCTCCTCTTCCTGCGCAAACGCATCAGCGACCGAATGTTTGACCGGCTCGTTGCCCGCATGGTCGCGTAAGCGCGGACCTTGCGAGCCATGCGCGGTCATCAAGATATGCAACCCATTCTGGTCAGAGATTGATGTGGAGTCCAAGCTAATCGAGATATCGGGGATCGATGGGAACGTTCCCGTCCCAAATGTCGTCACGGTCCCCAGACAAGCCAAGCACTTCCCTCGTCTGGCGCTCCACTTAACAATCAAGCTCATAAGTGGTTGAATTGGCAAGACCCGCGTGGGGTTGGACGTATGAGTGGGACTAGGCAGAAACCGCAGGCCCATGCAAACGATTTGCAAACATGCTCCTTGCGCTTCCCAGGATGCCATGCGCCCCCACGACATACGGTCGACAAAAAGAAAGTATGGGGGCAACCATGACCAGCAATGACCTGTCCGGGAGGGTGCAGACCGTACTCGGGCCGCTCGATCCCGGTCAACTTGGCAAGACGTTTACCCACGAGCACATCCTATTCGACGGCTCCTGGCCAAAGACGTGGTTCCCAAGCGTGAGCGACCAGGCATTCTACGAGAAGCCGGTCTCACAGGAGATTCTCGGCAGAATACGGCACCGGTTGAAGCCGAACCGGGACAATGGGCGGCTTGAGGACGTACAGACGGCCATCGAAGAGGTTGGGCTGTTCAAGCAGTATGGAGGGGGCACGCTTGTCGAGGCGTCGAGCATCGGAATAGGCCGCGACCCGATTGGACTTGCGAGGGTCTCCAACGCCACGGGCGTGAATATCGTGATGGGCGCTTCATTCTACGTGAGTACGCATCACCCGCCGGGGATGGACGACCTGACTGAGGACGATATCGTCGACCTGATTGTAGGGGACATCACCGAAGGTGCCGACGGGACCGGCATAAGGTCTGGCATCATAGGGGAGGTTGGCTGCGACTGGCCCCTCACGGACAACGAACGAAAGGTGCTGAAGGCGTCGGCGCGCGCGCAGCGCATGACCGGCGCGCCGCTACTCATACATCCCGGCAGGGACGAGACCGCGCCACTTGAGATCATCGAGATCCTGGACCGGGCCGGGGCCGACCTGTCGCATACCATCATGGGCCACCTCGACAGGACGGTCTTCGAACGCGGTACGCTCAAACGGATCGCTGAGGCGGGCTGCTACATGGAGTGGGACCTGTTCGGCTGGGGCGGGTCGTACTACGCCAAGAACCTGGACATCGACATGCCGAGCGACGACCAGCGCCTTGAGCGCATCGCCTGGATTTCGTCCGAAGGCTACGGCCGCAAAGTCGTCATCGCGCAGGACATATGCACGAAGCACCGTCTCGAGAAGTACGGCGGACACGGCTACTCGTACATACTGGACCACATAGCTCCCAGGATGCTGTACAGGGGCTTCACTACCGAGGCCGTCCACGACATCCTGGTCTCCAACCCTGCCGAAGTGCTCACCTTCCGGTAAAGCCCTGCACAGCGCTTTCACTCCCTGACACTGCGTGCAAACCGGCCGTAGAGCCAATATATAGAGACCCCCTAAAGTTTAGCGGTTCAATCTTCTGCCAATTCGTTTTCTCCCCCCCATCCGTCACTGGCCAACCGTCATTCCCGCGTAGGCGGGAATTCATCTTTGGTCGCTGCAATGAGGTATTCCAAACGTACGCTCTGAGAAAACACGTTCGCCCTGAGCTTGTCGAAGGGTAGTTCAGGGTTCTGCCAGCAGACTACGCTGGATCCGGAGCGTCTCCGAAGAGATACTGAGCGCCAGCGCCTGCCTCGGCGGCCTGATCGCCGGGATTGAACAGGCCGCAGTTTTCGAGCGAGAGACAGCCGCAGCCGATGCATCCCGACAGCCTGTCCCGCAACGCCTCGAGTTCAGCGATGCGGCCTTCCAGCGAACTGCGCCACGTCTTGGACAGCCTCTCCCAGTCTCTTCGGTCTGGTGTTCGAGCCTGTGGAAGCTCGTCCAACGCGGCCCTGATCTCTTCCAGTGTAAGCCCCAGGACCTGAGCCGCTCGGATGACCGCTACACGCCTCAGGCTCTCCCGTGCATACCTGCGTTGTCGCCCCGACGTCCTCTCCGAAGTGATCAGTCCGCGCTCCTCGTAGTAGCGTAGGGCGGATGTCCGTACTCCGCTGCGTGACGCCAGTTGTCCGATTGTGAGCATGTTCGGCAGCGATGGCATCATCACTCCTCGAAAGGGGTTGACTTAAAGTTTACTTGAAGTTGTAGAGTCGTTCCATGAGTTACGCTAATGAGTATCCAAACGCACTCCTGTCGGCTTCAGCACTGTCGTATGAAGACCTGCCCAGCATCACGGCTCTCCTGACCGGCGACGAGAAGCACGACCTCAGCTCCGAGACGACGCTGGACGTTCTGTGGGTCCTTTATGACAGGGTCCTTAGGGTAAGTCCGCAAGCTCTGGATGATCCGGAACGGGATCGGTTCCTCCTCTCGAAGGGTCACGGCCCAATGGCGTACTATGCCGTCCTTGCGGCCAAGGGGTTCGTGCCAATGGACGCACTGCCCACGTTTGGGAGATTCGACTCTATTCTCGGCCTGCACCCCGACCGCGCGCTCATTCCGGGAGTCGAGCTCTCCAGTGGATCGCTGGGACACGGCCTGCCGATAGCGGTAGGTGCCGCGGCCGCGTTGGATATGAAGGGGACTATTGGGCCGAGAGTATTCTGCCTTGTCGGAGACGCAGAGCTTGACGAGGGCAGCAACCACGAGGCGATTGCCCTCGCGGGCCGGCTGGGACTATCCAGGCTTACGGCCTGCGTCATCGACAACCGTTCTGCTACCCACGGCTGGCCGGGCGGTATCGAGGCGCGTTTCGGAATCGAGGGCTGGTCCGCCACAACCGTCGACGGTCGCGACCACGATGCCATCGAGGACGCCTTCTCAATGGAGCACCCGGACCGCCCTCACGTCGTCGTGGCCGTTGTGGAGAGGACGGCATAGCCAACATGCCCACCATGCGAGACCGCTTTATCAATGTCTCCGGAGAGCTGCTGAACGAACGGCCGGACATCGCCGTTGTGCTGGCCGACATCGGCTATTCATACTTCCAACATGCCGGTGTGATAGACCGTCACCCAACAAGAGTCCTGAACGTCGGGATCCGTGAGCAGTTACTGGTCGGATTCGCCGCGGGACTCGCTTTAGAGGGCTTGCGGCCCATAGTCCACACCTACGCACCGTTTCTCGTCGAGAGGCCGTACGAGCAGGTCAAGCTCGACTTCGGCCACCAGGGGCTGGGGGCAGTATTCGTCTCGGTCGGGGCGTCCTACGATGCTGCAGCAGCGGGGAGAACGCACCATGCGCCCGAGGATGTTGCCCTCATATCGACGTTGCCGGGATGGAACGTGCACGTACCCGGTCACCCTCACGAGGTGGAAGCGATTCTCCGCTCGGCAGCGGCCGGAACCGGACTCGACTACATCCGTCTCGGTAATGCGGTCAACCAAGACCCCATCGCCCATTCGAGGGGGTTTACCCCTATTCGGCGTGGGTCAGACCGGGCCGCAACGGTCATCGCCGTCGGTCCGAGCCTTTCTCCCGTTCTCAAAGCTACTGCCGACCTCGATGCCAATGTTCTCTACGCGTCAACCATAAGACCATTCGACGCAAAGACTTTGAGAGAGGTGCTGGACTCGCCCGCCGTCGTTCTTGTTGAGCCGTATCTGGCCGGGACCTCAGCAGCAGAAGTCTCGGCGGCCCTCCAAGATGTCCCCCACCGCCTGCTCGCGCTTGGTGTCGCCAATAGTGAGCGTCGAAGGTACGGAATTAGCTCTGAGCATGATCGGGCAAATGGACTGGATGTCGCCGGCATTCGTCGCAGCATCGCCGGGTTCCTTGACTTGACGGCATGACCAACAACCTGTGCAGTGCCTGGAGGCCTTCTGCTCACATGGCCCGAATGCGCTTACGGCCTACTAGACGGGGACGGCGACAGGTCGGGCGATGCGGTTCACCGCATCGGAGAAGGTGCTCCATTCGGCGAGCATGGCGTCAAGGCGGTCCATGCCGCGCGCGCTGACGCCGTAGTACCGGCGACTCTGGCCCGCATCGGATAGCTCCCAGCGTCCCTCGATCAGACCGTCGCGCTCCAGCCTGTGGAGGGCAGGGTACAACGTCCCCTCTTTCAGGTGGAAGTAGCCGCCGCTCCTTTGCTCCATCTCCTTGGCGAGCTGATACCCGTACATCTCCTGCTCCGCAAGGAGGGAGAGTATGAGGGTCTCAGTGCTCCCCTTCAGCAACTCGCGCCGGTATACGTCCAGTCCGTGAATGGCAGTCGTCATGGCGAGACCCTCCCGATAGGTGCGCAAATAATAGGAAGCTACATGGCTCTACTATGTACTACGCACGGCGAGGAATTTCGGTTTTCGACAATCCACGCGTCGAGGAAAATCGCAGGCGCTTAGGGGCGCCGCCAGTCGATGCCCAAGAGCGTCCACCTGATGCCGAACTTCCCGCCCTCCTGGGACCAGTGAGTCGCGAGGTACGTGCCGTCCTGCAGCCGGATCGCCGTCGGGAAGCCGAACTGGAACGCCGAGAAGGTATCCACGCCGGAATCGATGTCCGTCGGTCGATCGGCGGTCGTGTTCGGATCGTACATCATCCCTTCGTAGTGAATGGTCCAGTCGTCGTCGGTGAACGTCACGAGATTCATCACGATGCCCTGCTGTCCGTACCGGCGGTTGTACATCACCAAGAGCCTGTCCCCGCCCAGCGGCACCGGCGTCATCGTCTGCCCCATGACTCCCGTTGGCTTCGGCCTGCTCCACGTTTGGCCGTCATCCCGTGAGATGGTGAAGTGATCGTCAATGTCTTTCACGCCGTCCATGACGACTGTCCAGCACGTGGAGACCAGCAGGCCCGGCTCGACCTCCGCCAGCTTCTGCTCGAAGTAGCCGTGAACGCCGTCGGGGTCCTCGAATACCGTCGTGTGACTCGGCCACGTCTTACCGCCGTCGTCCGAAACGGCCGCGATCACGAGTCTGCCGAGTTTGTCCTGCGACTCCAGCGTTGCCCCCGGCGCAAGCAGTCGTCCGGACTGCAGCGCAAGCGCCCCGTGCGATATCTCCAGCGGGGTGTAGCCCATCATCGGGACGACCGCCGGCTCCGACCAAGTACGTCCTCCGTCAGTCGACGTGCAGAAAATCGGCTCATTGTGGCCCTCGCCGAACCGGCCGCCCTCTTCCCGGTAGCTCCGCGAGCCGTACGCGTAGACCGTCTTGCCGTCCGCGGAAATGCTGAGCTTCAGGGCGCAGGTCGCATTGCCGACTCTGGGGACAAGCGTGCCTTCGACGTTCCATGTCCTTCCGCCGTCCGTGGAGCGTGCCCAGTCTGTGCCCCCCGTCACGTGAGCTCCGCCCCCGACGTTGAAGGAACAGAGTATGTCGCCGTTTGGAAGCTGCGCCGCCTGTGGGAAGGCCGACTCCCGCTCGTCGATTCGTCCGCTGTCTATGACTTCAATGCTGGGCATGGGACCGCTCCGTTCTCGTCGTTCTTGAATATTTCGGTAGGGATCATTCGTCCAATAAATGGTGTCGGCGCATGATAGCAGAACCGATCATATTCCTGTGCGTGCAGTGACATCCGCAAACTCAGGTTCAGGGTTCTTGGTATCATCAATTCTCTCGTCGATTACTTGATAGCCCCCGGAGACAGGACCCGCGTGGAAACGATCACGGTTACGGAAAACAATATGACCGCCGGTACCAATGGCCCGGATGTCTCCACCATCCTGGTGCAGCCGGACGACGCATTCGCGCTGATGGTCTTGGGCCACGGCTCCGGCACGCCGATAGACAGGCCACTCATGACCCTGCTTTGCGAAAAGCTCGCTCGTCGGGGAGTCGCAACCTTCCGGTACAACTATCCGTATAGCGAACGCATGACTGCCTACTCCCCGGATATCATCGATCCGCTCGACGTCCTGCTCGCCACGACAACCTCCGCGATGATGGCTGCCAATTCCCTGTCCCTCGACCTGCCCATCTTCCTTGCCGGTCGTTCGATGAGCAGTCAGGTCGTCTCGCTTGCCCTGACGCGCAAGTGTTGGCCTGAAGTGAGAGGCCTCGTGCTGTACGTATTCCCGATGCGCTGGAGAAATCTGCTGACGGACACGGTGTCCCATCTCCAACGAGTCCCCGCGCCGATGCTCTTCGTCCAGGGAGGCAGGGATGAAGAATTCGCCGACCTTCGGGAGCTTCAGCCCGTGCTGGAAGGCTTGGGCGACCGAGCAACCCTCAATGTCATAAAGGACGCCGACCACTTCTACAACCTGCCACCCGAGTCCTGCCGGACGAGGGACGATGCGCTGGCGGAGGTCGCCACAGTCACAGCCTCGTGGATGCGTGCTCAATTGCCTGGAGGAATGCGTTAGCAGGTCACCCGACGAGCCGCTCGGCGATGCTCAGGTAGAAGTCCATGATCTCCGTCCCGGCTAGCAGGGCAAGAATTCCCCCCGCGGAGAGGAAGGGCCCGAATGGCATGGCGTCCTTGCGGCTGCCCCTTCCCAGCGCGAGGAGGCCGACTGCCAAGGCGCCGCCGGCAACCACGGCAGCCCAAAGGGCCACTGCAATGCCGGGATAGCCCACGAGAAGTCCCAACATTCCAGCCATCTTGACGTCCCCCCCTCCCATGCCCGCCGGATAGACGGCCTTGATGGCGAGAAACGCCAGGAACGCCCCAATGCCTGCGGCCAGCGAGTTGGCCAGCGAAGAGAGATTGACCTGCTGAAAGAAGAGGGCGCGGTCGATGCCAAGCTCCGGCCAGAATGGGGCGAGCGCCGCAAGGACAAGCACCGCGGGGATAACGAGACGATTGGGAATGAGCCGGTGCTCCAGATCGACGACCGCGATGGCAACCAGCAGAGCGACTCCGGCCCCGACCACGAGCGGTTCCACGCCCCAGCCGAGCATGAAGTAGAGCGCTGCAAAGAGCGCACCCATCACAGCCTCTACCGCGATAACCCTCGCCGGAATCCTCTCGTCACAGTTCCGGCACCTTCCTCGCAGCCAAAGGTAACTTAGAACGGGTACAAGGTCGCGGGTAGGAATCCGGCGCGCGCATAAATCGCAGTGCGAGCGAGGAGAGACAAGCGACCTGCGTTCCGGAAGCCGGTCGGCAACGACGTTCAGAAAGCTCCCGACAGAGGCGCCGGTACTGAAGGCAAGCAGGCCATAGATGGTCTCAATCACGGTCTTGTGCGTTGGGCGGGTCCCGGGAGAGCACGTGGAAACTCACCGCTTCAACGGTCCGGCGCGGCATACTCTGCTCACGCTCTCCGTCTCACATCTCCGCATAGGGCACGTGCATACAGACCTTTAGGGACCACTCGTCGGCAAGGTCATCCTCTCGGACCATATCAAGTGTCTCCACACGGGCCGTGACCGTGTCCCCGGCCAGTCCAATCAGTCCAATCTGGGCGTCTTTGCCGCCCCGGGTCTTGAAGGTGTAGGTCACCGTCGGCAGATGCCAGCCCTCAGTGGGATCGTCATTCTTCAGCCTGTCGCAGGTCTCAGCTATGCGCCTCACGTTCGAAGCGCTCCCGTCAAGGAACGTTAGCGTCTCTTCTGGAGTGATGACCGTAACGGTCTTGGCGTTCTGGAAGTCGACGATCTCGAGCCTGTTATCCACCGCATAGTTGATGATGCGGCTCCCAAGACCCTCGGCGTCCCGGGCCGTCGTGAGGTTGGCGATGGACCCCACCTGTCGATCCACCTCAAGCTGTTCTTTCTTCTGTTCCAGTTCCTGTCGCTTCCCCGTCAGATCTCGGGAGGCGGCCACAGTCTGCCACTTCTGCGTCTCCAATTTGACCACCGCCGCCAGCCGCAGATAGTCCAAGCCGCTCGTCTCCTCGCGGGATCCCGATGCCGACTCGTACAGGTATGCAAGACCCGCAAACACAATAACCACAAGGGCTGCCAGTGCGGTCCATCTGTTCCAGAATTGCTTGATTCTGTAGAGCATCAGTCTACCTGCGCCCTGGGGCCTTCCCGTCGATTCCATAGTTCTTGCATTTACTTGAGGTTCACCACGGCATCCAGGGTAGTCTTGTTTGACGATGTCAGAGCCGTATTCCAACTCGCAAGTTCGAGGAAGTCGCCTACGGCTCCCATGTAGTCGAGAAACCCGCCAATGGTGTTGGCGCCCGCGGCTGTTGCCGAGAGATTGATCTGGGAGGGTGAATCGACCGAGGCGGGAGAGTTCACCTCCAGCCGATTAATCCGGAATTCTTCGCTGTCAGCCTGAAGGAGCGCTTGAAGAGAGGCTGCCCAATCGGGACGATTCTGCGTGAGCCGGTTGTAGACCTCGAAGACTCCCGCGCTCTGCTGAACCACCTGGTTGATCTCCTCGTCGATCTCCCCGATCCTGGCGATCACGTCATCGGTCGCCGCCACCTCTTGCCTGAGTGCATGCTCAACGTTCTCCAGCCGGTCCTTTGCGGAAAGTACCTCGTCCTGGGCGCTTCGCAGCCGACCATAGACGAACGGGACGCTCAGTACCTCGATGAGCAGCAATACCAGAATAAGCACGACAAGTGGCGACGCCGTTATGATCCGTCGCTCAGGGGCGAAGTTGATCCTCGGCGTGTTTCGCCACCCAAACTCCTGCAGGGACGGATCGCCCACGGGGACCATTGCGTTCCGGGGTTCCTCGTTCATCGAACGGACCCCAATGCAGAATAGATTCCTGAAATGATCGCCACGGCCACGAACCCTACCACACCCGCCACAAACAGAATAATCACAGGCTGTACCAGCTCGGTAATTCCCCCTGCCGCGCGCCTCGTCACGTCTTCATAGTACTCCGCGAGACCCGACATGGTGTCGTCCAGCCGGCCCCGTGTCTCGCCTGTAATGATCGCCTGCGAGAGGATGGTCGGAAATCCACCGTCCTCTCCGAAGGCCTCTCCGAGCCTGGTGCCCCCTGTGGCGCGATCGATCACCCTCCCCAGCCTCCGTCGGTAGTATGCGTTTGCCATCCCAGTCTGTGTCAACTTGAGCGCCTCGACCGGCGACATTCCGGCCCTCAGCAGCGTCGAGAGTATGGACGTGAGGGCGAACATGTTGTTGGCTACGATCACCCTTCCCAGGACCGGAAGGCGCAGCAGCACGGTATCCGTGGCGGCTCGGCCGAACTCTGTCCTCAAGGCAGCGAAGATCACCACGGCGATGACGGCAATTCCCACAAGGATCGCGGTGCCGTAGGTCCCAAAGAAGCCCGAGATCGCAATCAGCACGCGTGTGGATGTTGGAAGGTCTCCGCTGACCTCCGAGAGCAGTGTCGTGAGCGACGGCAGAGAGTACGTCACCAGAAGGGCCGCGGCCACGAGCGCTACCAATAGGGTGAACGCCGGGTATACGGCCGCGTCGCGTACCCGGTCCGTGACGGCCTTTCGCCGCTGGAGGGTGTCCGCTATCTGGTTGAGGACGAACGGCAGGCCGCCGGTTGCCTCGCCGACCCTGAGCATCCGCACGTAGAAGTCGGGGAAGATGTGCGACTGTTCCCCCAGGGCGTCGGACAGCTTCCTGCCGGCCTCGACGGCAACGACAATCTCCGCCAGGGCGTGCCGCAGCCCCGTGTTCGACACCTGGCCCTGCTGCGCCATGAGGCAGCGAATGAGTGGAATGCCCGAATTCAGCAGCGCCGCCAGCTGGCGCGTAAAGTCGATGATGTCCTGTGCCGACGGGTTGAATACCGTCGGAAACATGCGATACAGGCTGAGTCCGCTGCTGGCCGGTCGGAGGCGATACGGAATGAGGTCTTCCTGCTCCAGAAGATCATAGGCTGCCTCCTCCGAATCCGTGTGCAGGACGCCAACGACCTTCTCTCCCAGCCTGGTGTATGCCTCATACTTGATCGCCATAGAGAATGCGTTACGTAATGCGAATTGAGTAGTGGAAGTGCGGTCGACGGAGTTTACTCAAAGAAGAACACCCTGCTGAGCACCTCATTTACCGTTGTGACCCCGGCCTTGACCTTCGTCATCCCCGTGCGGCGAAGGGGCGAAAGCCCTTCGGACATCGCCTGCTGACGAATATCATGTCCGCTAGCTCCCGACGCGACGAGCTTCCGCGTCGACTCGCTCACCGGCAAGACCTCGAATACCCCGGTCCTTCCGAGGAATCCCGTGAACCCACAGAAGTTGCATCCCCTGCCGCTTGCAAAGGTCGCGACGTCCTCGCCGGTCTCGCTGAAGTATGCCTCCCGCTCGGCAAGTTCGACCTCGTTTTCCATCTTGCAGTGAGTACACACCATCCGGACGAGACGCTGAGCCGCTACGCCCACCACGGCAGTCGCCGCCAGGTAAGGCTCAATTCCGATGTCGATGAGTCGAACGAATGCCGAAGCGGCGTCGTTGCTGTGAATTGACGCCAGCACCAGCTGGCCGGTCAGCGCGGCGTCGACTGCGGTCTTTGCCGTCTCGACGTCACGAATCTCGCCCACGAGGATGACGTCCGGGTCGAGCCGCATTATCGACTTGAGCCCGGTCGGAAAATCAATCCCGGCCTGCCGGTTGACCTCGATCTGGTGCAGGTCTTCCACGCGATATTCGATGGGGTCCTCGATTGTGAGAATATTGCCCCGGTTCGGTATCAGCTCCGTGACGGACGAGTAGAGTGTGGTTGTCTTGCCCGACCCGGTCGGTCCGGACACGAGGAGCATCCCGAACGGAAGGCCCAGGAGCTGTCTCCACGTTGCCAGGGTGTCGGGCTCGAGCCCCAGCTGCTCCATCTTGAGAATACCCTCAGATCGGTCCAGGATCCTGACGACCATCATCTCGCCCCACGTGATTCCGATCGAGGACACGCGGAAGTCGACCGTCTTTTCGTTGATCTGGAGGTTGAAGCTGCCGTCCTGGGGACGACGGGTCTCCGTGATATCCATGTCTGCAAGGACCTTGATGCGAGCCAGCATCGTGTCGTGCAGGTCAAGGGGAATTTCGGCAACCTCCTGAAGCACCCCGTCCAGCCGGAACAGGATCTTGCTGGAGTCGGACGTTGCTACTAGGTGCACGTCCGAGGCCCCTCTCTTTATGGCTTGCAGCGTTACCATCTCGACTGCATGAACCGCGGGAAGCTGCGAGACATCCTGTCCCAGAATTCCTCGTGCGTCTGGACCCTGGGTTACCGCGCCTATGCCTTCCGCGTCCAAAACCCCTGCAGTTGGGGTGTCCGCACGCCGCGCGGGGAGAGAGGAATACGTCCGCGCAATGAGCTCATCGAGTCCTCCTCCCGGGGCGAGGACGAACTTCGCCTGCCGTCCGGTCAGTGTGGCAATCTGCGACGCAAGCTGAAAGTTGTTGGGCGTGGTGGTTGCCGTACGGAGAGAGCCGTCCGGCTCAAAACCGATGGGAAGTACCCCCTCGGTGCGTGCGAACTCTTCGGGAAGCGTTGCCACCGCCTCCGGATCGACGTGCACCGTCTTGAGGTCGACCACGGGAACCCTGAGTTGGGAGCTCAGCATGGCAACGAGAGTGTCCCTGGACACGAGACCGTCCACCACAAGGGTCTCGATCAGGCCGGAGCCGGTCTCTTCCCCGGAGTCCCTGGCTGCCTCAAGCTG
The DNA here is from genome assembly GCA_963662435.1 of Dehalococcoidia bacterium. GTDB lineage: Bacteria > Chloroflexota > Dehalococcoidia > Lucifugimonadales > VXLM01 > VXLM01. Next base: position 3,008,709 of record OY759598.1, read on the forward strand.
CTCAAGAGTAATGAATCCCGCTTCGACGAGGTTCAGGCCAATTCGGTCGTCGAGAGATGGCGTGGCACTTGAAGTCATCGGCTCTCCGGCGCTGTCCTTCGAATGGCGGCGTTTCGCCGCCCGCGCCATCATCTAATGTAGCACAGCGGGCCTGCCATATGAAACGCGGACGGGCGCTGCGTCAGCACACGCAGGCCGTTACCCGCTAGCCGCCCACAGCCTGTATGCGTCCGTCGTCGCCGACCTCCAACAGCGAGACGAATTCGTAGCCCCGCTCCCGGATGGCCCGGCTCCCACCCTCGTTGCGGTCGAGTATGCACATCACCTTTGCGACGCGGCACCCTGCGCCCTCTACGGCATCGATTGCATGCAGTAGGCTTCCTCCCTGATTGCACGTGTCGTCGACCACGGCAACCGACAGCCCTTCCCTAATCGGACCCTCGATCAACTTGCCGGTGCCGTACTGTTTTCGTTCACTTCGGACGATGAGACCGGGTACGGGAGATCCCGCTTGATAGCTCGCCATGGCAATGGCCGAAAGCATTGGTACCGCCGCTACGGCGGGGCCCGCTACGGCCTCCGCGCCGCACTCCTGCACGATGGGCTGAAACGCCCTCCCCACAAGGTATGCTCCCTCCGCGTCCAGCGTCACCAACCGCCCATCGAAGTAGTAGTGGCTCTTCGAACCGGACGTGAGGGTGAACTCGCCATACAGCAGTGCCCCCAGTCGTTCCGAAAGCTCCAAGAGCCGCTGTGCCTCAGACGTGCTCATGCTTGCTCCCTCCTGCCATAGAGACCGTGCCCATCGATATACTTGTGGACAATTTGTGGAATAAGCCCGTCGACCGGCAGCCCGTCTACCATGCGCTGCCGCATCGAGGCGGCGCTGATGTCCACACACGGCCCATCGACAAATGCTATCTCCTCCGACGCCCCGCTTCGAATCGATTCCAATGCCGCCCGGTCAACCACGCCAGCGCCCGGCCTCGCGACACCGACGATGGTCGCCATGTCCAGCACCTCTCTGGGAGCGCGCCAACGGTGAAGTTCGTTCAGAGCGTCTGTGCCAAGTATGACGTACAGTTCTACTGCCTCGCCCATCTCTTCGCGGAGGGCCGTGAGCGTATCGATTGTGTACGTCGGACCCTCACGTCGCACCTCGACGTCCGATACATCGAACATGGGATTTCGAGCGACGGCAAGCTTCACCATTTCAAGCCGGTTTCGCGCCTCGGTCACCGGACAATTCGCCTTGAACCATGGTTGTCCTGCAGGTATGAACAACACTCGTTCGAGCCCCATCGTCTCGCGGACATGCTCCGCTGTCACGAGATGGCCATTGTGTATCGGGTCGAACGTTCCCCCGAAGATGCCGAGCTTCACTCACTCCCACTCCAACTCGTGCTTGCCGACGGCGTACGTGTCGCCGGTACGGATTCCCGCCCGCTCCAACTCCGCAATGACGCCCAAACGCTGTAGTTGCTCGTAAAACTGGACCCGTGCCGCCCAATTGTTCATATTGACGGTGCCGGCAAACCGCGTGGCCGAACGAAGGATTACCTCGTACTTCCCAGGCCCCGTCTTTCGTACCTTCTCCCGTTGGTCCACGGGATCGGGCCTGAGTACTGGAACGTCGGCCTGCTTACTTGCGACCGCCGTGGCCGGTCGAGGCTCCTCACTCTCGCCTGCCTCCTCACGTTCAGCCGCGATATTCAGGGCCTCCGCCACGTCATAGAGGAGCTCTTCGAGCCCTATTCGCCCAACGGCGGAGATGCTCCGGATGGAGACCGCAGTGTCCAGGAGATCATCGCGGCACAGCTCGAACGCGTCATCGACGCCCGGAATATCCCTCTTGTTGAAGGCAATCACCTCCGGCCTGTCCAGGAGAGCCTCGTTGAAGAGGACAATTTCATTGCGTATTCGCCGGTACTCCTCAACCGGGTCGGGCGAGTCCCCATCGATGACGTGTACCAGGACCCTGGTCCGCTCCACGTGCCCGAGGAACTCGTCACCAAGCCCTGCACCTGCATGAGCACCCTCTATCAGGCCCGGGATATCGACCATCACAAAGCCGTCCCTCCCGTGCTCGACCACGCCGAGCACGGGCTCGAGCGTCGTGAACGGATAGTCTGCTACCTTCGGCCTCGCGGCACTCACCGCCGCCAGCAGACTGGACTTCCCCGCATTAGGAGCGCCCACTATCCCGACATCTGCCAGGAGCTTCAGTTCCAGCCGAAGTCTGATCTCCTGGCCGGGATCGCCTTCCTCGGCCAGCAACGGGAACTGGTTGGTTGATGACGTGAACCGAGCATTCCCTCGGCCTCCCCGTCCTCCATGAGCCACCTCTACGCGCTCACCGTGGTTGGTCAGGTCGGCAAGCCTGTCACCCGTCGTCTCGTCCCAGATCTCCGTCCCCTGGGGTACGGCAAACTCAACGCTCTCACCCTTTTTGCCATGCTTCTTCCCACCGGTACCGCCGCCGCCATTTCTCGCCCTGAAGACACGGCTATGCCGAAAACTCAGAAGTGTACTTACATTCCTATCACAGCGCGCAAATACGCTTCCTCCATCACCGCCGTCTCCTCCGTCAGGACCACCATGAGGCACAAATTTCTCACGCCGTCCGCTAACAGCCCCATTTCCCCCAGACCCACTGATGGATTTTATAAAGACAGAATCAATCATAAGTATCTAAGAGTATAACAATAGATATTCATAACAGGGTGGATGATGTGCAGAACAACCCGCTGGCGGCGTGTTAGCCGTCTTGGCGCATCAGTGTTGACTGTGGATTGGATACCGACAGGTCGGGTATCGTCTGTGGGCTCCATCTGAGTAACTCCTGAAATACTGGGCCAGAGTGCCTGAACTGGTATACTTTCCACAGTAATTCACCACGGGAACCCCGACTATCAACAGGGTTTTCCCTTACCGACTGGAGCGCAAAGTGAGTTTCGAAAACAGCGCCGTATTCCCCATGACGGCCAACGTAAACGACGAATCGCACCTCACCATAGGTGGTATCGACACCCTCGATCTACTCGCGGAGTACGGGTCAGCCCTCTACGTATTCGACGAAGTGACGATGCGGACGATGTGCCGCGAGTTCGTCGGCGCGTTCGCGAGTCAATATCCCAAGAGCAAGGTATTGTACGCCTCGAAGGCATTCGTGAACTCGGCCATCGTGCAGCTCGTGACCGACGAGGGCCTCGGCATGGACGTTGTCTCCGCCGGCGAGGTTGCGGTGGCAAAGGCCGGAGGCGCCGATCCCGCGAATCTCTACTTCCACGGCAACAACAAGACCCCGGAGGAGCTGGAATATTCCCTCGATGAAGGCGTCGGGCGCTTCGTGATCGACAGCTTCCACGAATTGGAACTCCTTAACGCAAAGGCACGGGCCAAGGGTGTCAAACAGGACGTCCTCCTCCGGCTGTCTCCCAGCGTCGACCCTCACACCCACGTGATGACGACGACAGGCATCCTCGACAGCAAGTTCGGGTTCTCCATCGAGACGGGCGACGCCGCAACGGCCATCCGGCAAACACTCGCGGCCACCAACCTTAACTTGATTGGCATCCACTTCCACCTTGGGTCCCCCATCTTCGAGTTGGAGCCCTACTCCATAGCGGTGGATGCGATCCTGACCTACCTTGCTCCCTTCAAGGAGGAAGGGCTGGTCCTCGAGGAGTTCAGCCCCGGCGGCGGGTTCGCCATCGGATACCTCAGGGACAGGCTCCCCCCTCCGGTGGACGCGTATGCGACGGCGATCACGACCGCGATGAAGGCCAGGTGCGCCGATCTCGGCTTCGGTGAGCCGACGCTGGTTATCGAGCCCGGTCGCTCAATCGTAGGAAGGGCGGGCGTGGCGCTCTACACGGTCGGGGGGATCAAAGATATCCCGACGGTGCGGAAGTACGTGTCCCTCGACGGCGGGATGGGCGACAACATCCGTCCGGCCCTCTACGACGCGGCCTACGAGGCAGTCGTGGCCAACCGCATGGACGAGTCGCCTTCCGAGGTCGTTACACTTGCAGGGAAGTACTGCGAGTCGGGCGACGTGCTCGTCAAGGACGTCAACTTGCCCCACATAGAGTCTGGCGACATCATCGCCATACCTGCTTCGGGAGCGTACTCGCCCTCCATGGCGAGCGTCTACAACCTGAACCCGCGACCGGCCATGGTAATGGTCAACGACGGCGAGGCGAAGCTCATCCGCCGTCGCGAGACCTTCGCCGACATGATGCTGCAGGACGTTGTGTAGCGCCTGCTGGCTTCAGTCCTTCGTTGCGACGACGATCATCCGGGGAGAGTTGATGGCGTACGGCGAGCCGTCATAGTCCCCGTACGTGGCTGACACGCGTAGCCCCAAGGCGTCGAACAGGCTGACCAGTTCCGTCAGTGTGTACAACCGAATGTCGTGCCCGGGCGACTCGCGACGAGTCCCGTCCGCCGTGACGATGGTGAACGTGACGTGGTTCCGCCCGGTGACGAGATCGAACTCCCGGTGCTCCAGGAACGTGTTGCCGTCGTCGTCCGTGTGCCAGTCGTTCTGGACGTAGTTCGCTAGCACCCACTCGCGATTGATCGTGTCCAGGAGAAGCTGCCCGTCTCCCTTGAGAGAGTTGCCGACGGACTGTAAGACCCGCACGTCCTCGTCATCAGAATCGAAGTACCCGAACGCTGTGAACATGTTGATAACCGCGTCGAACTCGCTGGTAAACGGGATGTCGCGCATGTCCCCATGCACGGTCTCGATCTCGACTCCCTCTCGCACGGCGTCCGCACGCGCCTTACGTAGGTAGTCCTCGTTCAGGTCCTGGCCCGTCACGACCATGCTGCGTCGGGCCAGCGCAATGGCGTGGCGTCCATGCCCACATGCCAGGTCGAGGACGCGAGCGCCCTCTTGAAGCCCCAGGCTGTCCACAACGAACGATGTCTCACGCTCCGTCACGTCATGCGACAGCCTTTCGCTGTAGATCTTCAGGTAGTCCTCGTTGAAAAACTCCGTATACCAGTTGGAGGGGATTGATGTCACGGCGGTACCTCACACGTATCGGGAGCATTCACTGTGTTGCGGTGGTGACCGTCTCTACCGTTCGGCCTGAGCGTCTCTACCGTTCAGCCTGAGCTTGTCGAAGGCTATCTTCGTGGTTCGGCAGTCTCACTCTGAACGGACTTCGGAACATCCCCGCTCAGAAATTGTAGCAGACCGATGTACCTCATAAGATGGTGTATGATTCCACAAGTTCCCACAATCTCTCCCCCGCCGGGGGAGAGATACAGAGAGGGGGCGTCTTCTTACAGGCTCGTCAGTAGGAGTGTGGTATGACGCTAGCGATTCTATGGGTACAGCTCGGCATTGCGGCCGCCGTGATCCTGGGCGCGTCGCTGTTTCTCGCCAAATCGGCGGACGTTATCGCCATCAAGACGGGGCTTGGCCGGTCATTCGTCGGAGTCGTGCTCCTCGCGACTGCCACGTCGCTGCCGGAGCTTGGCACCGGCATCAGCGCTGTCTCGGTCGTCGGCGAGCCCGACTTGGCCGTCGGCGGAGCCTTCGGAAGCAACCTGTTCAATCTCCTGATTATCGGCCTGATGGACATCTTCTGGTGGAGACGCTTTCTCCTGAACCACGTCGGCATGTCTTCAGTCGTCATCGGAACGCTGGGCATCATCGTCATCTCGCTCGGCGGAGCTGCGGTGCTCCTGCACGACATGTCGACCGTGCTGGGTGATTGGCCGGTAAGCCCGTTGTCGATCGTGCTCGTCGTTGGGTTCGCCATCGCGATGTACTTCATCTACCTGTTCGAAAAGAGCGCCGACGCGACCGATAAGGCGCCGGAGACGGAGGATTCCGAGAAGTACGCGTCTGAACGTCTCCCACGCCACCTCGTGATATACGTCGTATCTGCACTGATCGTCGTCGGTTCCGCCGTCTGGCTCTCGTTCGTGAGCGACGACCTCGCAATCGAGATGGGCTGGGACGCCAGCTTCATGGGCACCCAGTTCCTCGCCGCCGCGACGTCCCTGCCGGAGCTTGCCACCTCCTTCGCTGCCCTGCGCATTGGAGCTCCGGAACTCGCGATCACAAACCTGCTGGGCAGCAACCTCTTCAACATGGGGTTCGTCCTATTCCTCGACGACGTTGCCTACACGTCCGGGCCTATCTGGACTGCCGTCTCGCCCATTCACGCGCTCACGGCAGCCATCGCCGTCGTGATGACCGCGGTAATCACCCTTGCGGTGGTAACCAGGCCCAGAGAGTCCCGGCCGGGCGTGGTTACTATCGAATCAGGGGTGCTGATCGCCGTGTACGCCATCGCAAGCTTCCTCGTATTCACGCTCGGGTGACGCGTATCGAAGAGTCTCTCCCCCGCCGGGCTGACAGGGGTAGGTAGAGAACGGCTTTGTAGCTATGATCCGGCCCCGTATCCCTGTCATTCCGAGTGGAGCGAGGAATCTAAAATCCATAACCGCAAGACCGAGCAGCCGGTGCCGCGCTTCTATGGTGACCAAGAGCGAAAACGGCGTAGGAACGCCCTATGTCAGCTTTAGCTGGGACAGATACTTTAGGTTCTTCGACTCCTCTTCGCTGCGCTCAGAATGACTGTGGCGGGGCTGCTTTCTCTCCAATCCCTCTCTTCAGTTGCCACCGGCACCAGCAATCATGAAAATGGCGGTAGGGGCGATTCGAGAATCGCCATACGGGAGGTTGGACTGGGATTTTCTTCAGGTGAAAGAAGAGTAGGGCGGTAGTCAAATGAATATCCCTGTCAGCCCGGCCGGGGAGACATACGTAAGGGAGAGGCCCACGTGAAGAAAGTCGCCGTACTGACCAGCGGAGGACTCGATAGCTGCGTCCTCCTCGCCGACCTGGCGCGGCACGCCGAGGTCTGGCCCTTATACGTGCGCGCGGGGCTGGTGTGGGAGGACGAGGAACGTCGTGCCATCCAGCGGTTCATCGACGAGCTGAACAGCCCAAACGTCCGACCGTTGGTTGAGTTGTCCGCCCCGATGCGCTCCATTTACGGCGACCACTGGTCGATGACCGGCGACGACGTGCCCAAGCCGGGCGACGCGGACGACGCCGTTTTCATGCCCGGCCGGAACATCGTCCTGATCGGCCTTGCCGCCGTGTGGTGCAGCACGCAGGACGTGAACGCGGTCGCCATCGGGTCCCTCGGAGGCAACCCCTTCCCCGACGCAACGCCGGAGTTCTTCGACGCTTTCGGAGCCGCCCTCAGCCGCGGCCTTGCCCATGACATTGAAGTCCTTGCCCCCTATCGCGGCCGCTCAAAGGTCGATCTCATCCGCGAGAACCGGCACCTGCCCATCGAGTTCTCCCTAACTTGCATGACCCCCGTTGATGCCCTCCACTGCGGCAGGTGCCAGAAGTGCGAGGAACGCATCGACGCCTTCACCGCCGCGGGCGTGAGAGACCGGACGCAGTACGCCACCTCTATGCCTTAGCAGGTGAATGAAACGGCTCCAAGCTCGTCTGGTACAATCCCCACACTTTCTAGCAACACTTTCTTCCCGGAGCCTCCCATGAAAGTCACCAAGATCACCCCAATGCCGGTCAATACCGGCCCCTTCGGTGGGTTCTTCGTGCGAGTCGATACGGACGCGGGCATCTACGGCCTCGGCGAGTCGGGGATGACGCGTACTGGCCAGGCCGTCGGGAAGGCCGTCGAACACCTTGCTGATCTGGTAATCGGCGAGGACCCGCTCAGCACGGAGCGCTTGTGGCAGCACATGTTCCGTCGCAACTTCTTCCCCGCGACGGGCGTCTACTCCTGCGCCATTAGCGCCATCGACATCGCTCTGTGGGATATCAAGGGCAAAGCCCTCGGCGTCCCCGTGTACAAGCTGCTGGGAGGCCCCGTGCGAGACAAGGTCGTCTGCTATCCGCACTGCCAGGGCAACTCGACCGATGAGCTAATTGAGAACTGCGTTGAGCACGTCGAGAAGGGCTGGAAGTTCGTCCGCTGGGGTCAGCCGGAGACGGGCGGGACACTGGAGGTGCGGGAGACGGGCATCCTCGACCCCATGAAGTCGATTGAGCTGGGCGAAGAGCAGATGGCCAGGGTGCGCGAGGCCGTCGGCCCGGACATCCAGATCGCCTTCGACGTGCATACCCGGCTAGACACCCACCACGTGGTGAATTTCTGCAGGCGCGTCGAGAAATACAACCCCTTCTTCATCGAGGACCCGCTCCGCGCCGAGAACCCCGGCAGCTACCGCACGCTTGCGCGACACGTCAGCGTGCCCGTAGCAGCGGGCGAGCAGTGGTCGAACAAGTGGCAGTTCCGCGAGGTGATCGAGGAGGAGCTCATCAGCTACGCTCGGATCGACCTGTGCAACGTCGGCGGCATAACGGAGGCCGCGAAGGTAACGCACTGGGCGGAGACGCACTACATCGACATCGCCCCGCACAATCCCCTCGGCCCCGTCAGCGCCGCTGCGTGCGTGGCCCTGTGCATGGCCTCGTCGAACGTCGGCGTCCAGGAAATGCCCAAGGCCCCCGGCACCTACGAGACCGACCTGTTCCCCGTTCAGATCGACTTCGAGGACGGCTACGGCTTCTCCACCGACCGACCCGGCCTCGGGGTCGAGATCGACATGGACGTCGCCGAGGCGAAAGCGTGGACCCCGAGCGGCTTCGTCCCTTACCTGACCCGCAGCGACGGCGCCATCACCAACTGGTAGTAAGCCAAACTGGCCGGGATACCGCCACCTTCCGTCATAAGTATGTAGGCGAACGACACGCCCGCCACCGTCATTCCCGCGCAGGCGGGAATCCATCCGCCCACGACGAATGAACCCGTTCACCCTGAGCCTGTCGAAGGGTCGTCCTCCGCGGCATCCCCAACCGTCACTCCCGCCCAGGCGGGAATCCAGAATCCCATTCCGAGCCCTCCCCTCTGCCGTGATGGTAGAATACCGTCATCGCGGCAGCTCCGTCATGGGTAGGTTACAACCATGGACTTCAACAACTACGATCTCGATACGGCCATCTACGACGAAATGTTCCTGCAGGACGGCACTCCCAGGGAGCATTGCCGGCAGCTCTTCGAGACCCTGACGGAGTTCACCGCCGAGGAGCTTGCCAGCATCCAGGAGCGGGTCGCCCGCTCGTTCTCCAACGAGGGCATCACTTTCACGGTCTATGGCGACGACGAGGCTGACGAGCGGATCATCCCCGTCGACAGCATTCCCCGTGTGATGTCCGCCCCTGACTGGCGCGAGATCGAGACGGGGCTCACCCAGCGCCTCAAGGCCCTCAACCTCTTCTTGGAGGACGTATACGGCCCTTCCCGCAGCAATGACCAATTCGGGGTGCCGCGCATCGTCGACGACGGGGTCATTCCGGTCGACGTCGTGCGCGGATGTCCGCAGTACCGCATCGAGATGCGCGGATTCTCCGCCCCATACGGCACGTGGGTCGCCATTTGCGGCACCGACCTCGTGCGGACCAACGACGGCTTCAAGGTGCTCGAGGACAACCTGCGCGTCCCGTCGGGCGTGTCGTACATGCTCGCGAACCGCAAGACGGCGAAGGCGAGCCTACGCCGCTTGTATCGAGCCGTGAAGGTGCAGGAGATCGAACACTACGGTCAGGTGCTCCTGCAGACCCTGCAAGAACTTGCCCCTGTGGGACGCACCGATCCAACGATCGTCCTCCTTACTCCAGGCGTGTACAACTCCGCCTTCTACGAGCATGTATTCTTGGCGCAGGAACTCGGCGCGGAGTTGGTTGAAGGGCGCGACTTGCTGGTCAACGACGGGTTCGTCTACATGCGCACCACGAAGGGCCTGCGGCGCGTCGACGTGATCTACCGCCGCGTGGACGACGACTTCGTCGACCCGCTCGTATTTCGCCCCGACTCGCTGCTCGGCGTGCCGGGGCTGATACACGCCTACAAACTCGGAAACGTGTCCCTCGTGAACGCCCCCGGTACCGGCGTCGCGGACGACAAAAGCGTCTACGCCTACGTGCCGGACATGATCCGCTACTACCTTTCAGAGGAGCCGATTCTCGCCAACGTCGACACCCGCCTCTGCCGCCGCCCCGAGGACCTCGAATACACGCTGGACAACCTGCAGGACCTCGTGGTCAAGCGCGTGGGCGAGTCCGGAGGGTACGGAATGCTGATTGGCCCTCACTCCACCGCCGAAGAGCGGGATGAGTACGCGAAACAGGTCCGCGCCAATCCACCCGACTTCATTTCTCAGCCGGTGCTCGATCTGTCCCGCGCCCCGTGCGTCATTGACGGCCAGTTCGAGCCTCGTCACGTCGATCTCCGTCCCTTCGTCCTGCACGGTCGCAAGACCCGCATCGTCCCCGGCGCTTTCTGCCGCGTCGCCCTCCGCCGAGGCAGCCTCGTCGTGAACTCCAGCCAGGGCGGCGGCGGCAAAGACTTCTGGGTGCTGGAAGAGTAACCGGTTGCAAAAGGCATCCACGTTCTTCCTGGCGCTTGCCTTCCTAACTGTCGCACTCGCGTGCGGGCAGCAGTCCCGCATTGCCTTCCACTCGGATCGTGACGGGAACTGGGAGATATACGTCATGAACGCGGACGGTTCAGACCCGACGCGCCTCACCGATCATCCTGCGAGTGACACCTGGCCAAGCTGGTCGCCAGACGGAAGACGCATTGCATTCCATTCAAACCGCGACGATCCAGACCCGAACGACGATGAACCCGTCTGGGACATATACGTCATGAACGCGGACGGCTCAGAACAGACGCGCCTGACGAATGTCTCGGCATGGGACTCCTATCCAAGTTGGTCGCCGGACGGACAGAGCATTGCGTTCCAGTCGTACGGCGACGGGAATTGGGAGATTTACGTTGTGAACGCCGACGGCACAGGCCGGACTCGCCTGACTGAGAACCCGGCGACAGACGACAGTCCAAGCTGGTCGCCGTCAGGACGAAGCATTGTGTTCTATTCTGACCGCGACGGCAACGGCGAAATCTATGCGATGAGTGCGGACGGTTCGGGCCTGACGCGCCTTACCGATAACCCCGCCACCGACTTGTATCCAAGTTGGTCGCCCAACGGACGGTCCATGGCGTTCGCCTCTGGCCGCGACGAGCCTGGATTCCACAACATCTACGTGATGAACACCGACGGCTCGGGTCAAACGCGCCTGACCGATAACGAGGCGTGGGACTGGGCTCCTAGATGGTCACCTGACGGTCGTTCCGTGGCGTTCGTCTCAGACCGCGACGACCCCGATCCAAACGACGATGTCAACAACTGGGGCATCTACGTGATGAATGTGGACGGCTCAGGCCAAACGCGCCTCACTGATAGCTCGACAAGTGCCTCAGGGCCCGACTGGTCGCCCTAGTGGCCGAGGCTTCGCAGTATGCGGGTGAGTTCCCTGTAAGTCACACTGGAACCAAGAGTTCGTTGGCTGTAGTTGAGTCGATCAGCGTCGATGCGCCGCTTCCCTGCTCACGGCAAATTAAGTAACTGTTCAGACCTCGTGAGAGCGCTCAACACACTCGGCCACCGTCATACCCGCGAAGGGGGTTTCCACAGAGAGAGGATGTTCCTGTCATCAACCCTGAGTAGTTACCGAATTGAAGCACTCCTTTATCTGGCCTCATATGTTGTAGTAAGCTATCGCCCGATCGCATGGCCGGACAGTCAACGGCGAGTCGACCCTGCCGGACTCCGGCCAGGCAGCAAGGAAATCCAAGTTCAGGAGGAGTGGACGCAATGCTCTCACGGAGCGCACAGGGACTCTACTGGATGGGTCGCTATTTGGAGCGGGCCGAGCACCTGTGCCGCCTGCTTCGATTGCAAACGGAGGCACTGGTCGACCGGCCCGTAGAGGAAATCTACTTCGGCTGGAATCGCATCTATGGCAGCATGAGGCGAGAGCCGCCCCTGGGCGTAATCGAGCTCGACAGCGACGAGTACACCCTCGCCGACTCCTACACCCTCGCGGACGACCTCACCTTCGAGAGCGCGAACCCAGACTCGGTGTGGAGTTGCTTCGCCTTGGGCAGGGAGAACGCGCGGCAGATGCGCAACTGCATCAGCGCCGAAATGTGGACTCACCTCAATCTGGCCTACCTGCGGATTCAGCAGCTCGATATCCAGAAGATCTGGAGGGTCTCCCCTGAGAACTTCTACTCCGAAACGGCCGCTGAAATCGACACCTTCGCGGGCGTGGCCGAGGCGACCATGTACCGCGACGAGGGCTGGGAGTTCCTGCAGCTCGGTCGCGTCATCGAGCGGTCCCAACTCCTGGTCGCCCTTTTGCTCTTCCAACTCGATGTCGAGGAGGAGGTCGAGGAAGACTCCGACGCCGACTGGACGACGCTGCTCCGCGCCTACCACGCCTTCGAAGCCTACAACCGGAAATTCAGCGTCGAGGTCCAGTCTGGGCAGGTGCTCGATCTGCTCGTTTCCGACCCGCTCATACCCCGTTCGCTCTCTCGGACACTGGACATGATGGCGGCAAACCTTGCTTCTCTCGGAAGCGGTTCGGACGAACGCTCCGGAGGCGAGGCCCAAAGACTGGGGGGACGCATGGGGGCCCTCGTACACTATGACTGGCCCGATACCGAGGATCACCGTGGACTCTTGAAGCGGGTACGCGAGTACGGTCGCGACCTTCATGGCCTCCTCAACGCAGCCTACTTCGAATACGCCATCGAAGACTTCCCGGTTCGCTGACACGATGCCTAACTCGATCCGCTACGACATCGAACACGTCTCCCACTATCTTTACTCCACGCCCATTCGGCACAGCGTCATGTCGCTGTGCATGAGGCCCCGCGACGACTCCGGCCAGCGGCTTCTGAGTTTCGAAGTGAGAACGAGACCCTCGTCCTCGCTCAACGCCGAGACGGACGGCTTCGGCAACACGAAGCACGTCCTCAACATCCACCGCGAGCACACAACACTGGAGATCATCTCCCGGTCCACGGTCGAAACGACTCACGCCGCCCCCCTTCCAAACGCGCTGGGCACCGGCGCATGGGACGAGGTCCGCTCAAGGACAGCGGGCTTCACCCAGTGGGAGTTCACTCGCCCTAGCGTATTCGCCCAGCCCTCTCCGATGCTCGCCGACTACGTCGACCGGCAGGGCATTGCGCCGGGCGACGACCCCCTGCAGTCCCTGGTACGCCTGCGCGACACGATCCACCAGAGCTTCGATTACGTGCCGGGGAGCACCACGGCCGTCTCACCCATCGACCACATCCTCGAGACCGGCCAGGGCGTCTGCCAGGACTACGCCCACGTTATGATCACCATCGCGCGCTCATGGGGGGTGCCGACCCGTTACGTTTCAGGCTACGTGTCCGCCCGTAAGGATGGAATGGTTGCCCAGCAGTCGGCCACCCATGCCTGGGCGGAGTGCTACCTCCCTGAAATCGGCTGGACGGAGTTCGACCCCACGAACCCGGAACTCCCGAACGAGCGCCGCGTCCGCGTGGCAATTGGCCGCGACTACGATGACGTGTCCCCGACCCGCGGCGTCTTCGTGGGCAACTCCGACAGCCTTTTGGAGGTCAGCGTACAAATGCGACCGGTGGAACCGCCCCTCTCCTGATTCCGACGGGGCCTATCGCTCCGTACGGTCGCCCCCGCTATCCCTCCGTCGTCTCCCACGCTGGGTCGATCGACTCCGCCATGCGCTCCTTGTAGTCCTCGCGGGGCGGCGAGAAGATGTCGAGCACGAGGGCCTTGTCTGGTCCCCCGTGCAGGGCGTGTGGCACCCCGCCGGGTATGACGTACGACACCCCGCGCTTCAAGGTCTGGCGCTCCCCGCCGATGGTCATGTCGAACTCGCCTTCGAGCACCATGCCCGCCTGCTCGTGCGGATGCGTGTGCTCGGGCACGTCCGTGTGAGGGTCGGTCTCGATCAGGCTCATCATCACCTTGTCGCCCCACAGAGTGCGGATTCGCACTCCCGGTACGATCTCGACCGGGTTGACCTGAAAGATATCGGTGAAATAGGGCATTTCCATCTCCTAACACGTGGTGTTTGTTGTGTAGTGTCTCGCGGGCATAAGTTGCCGTGCTGCTATCCCGACGGGTTCGCCCCGCTCCGCTGCGCCTCGTAGTCCGTGCCGGCCTTCTTGAGGGCATTGGTGCGTAGATCCTTCAGGTGGTCTCGCTTCTCGATGGACCACTTCTCCGACGCTGTCAGGTTATGCAGGGAGTTCTGGAACTGCGGGGCGACATAGCGTGCGATGAGCTCGTAGCTTCTCATCACCTGCTCGCGGTTGCCCCACTCGGTCGCCACGAAGAGTACCCCGCCGAACCCGCCGCTCTCCTCATCGAGCCGGTGAATAGTCTCGATCAGATCGTCGGGCGTTCCTACAACCCATCGTCCTGACTCGGTCGCCGCGTCGATGGTCCCCTCACCCGGTCCGTCGTAGAGCGGTTCGTGGCCCATAACCGTTTCGAAATAGTGCCGCTGGAACTTCGTGGACCCCTCGCGCGCTATCTCCACGGCCTCCTTCTTCGAGTCGGCAAGAAACGCGTGGATGACCAGCCTCCACTCGCTGCGGTCCATCTGCTTGCCGTGACGTTCGGCCGTCTCCTCCGCGATGGACCAGAAGTCGTTGAGGCTGCGTGCGTCGTGCCGCTTCATTACCGTCGGATCGGCGATGGATAGCACCGACGCGCCGTGGCGTCCCGCAAGCTCCATGCCCGACGGCGACATCGCCGCCGCTACCGCCACCGGGAAGTGCGGCTTCGTATACGGCTGAAGGTGCAGACGCGCCTCGTTGAGGGTGAACCAGTCAGACTCGTACGTTATCGGCTCCGTCTCCGTCAGGAGCCGCATGATGATGTCGAACGACTCGCCCATGCGGTTGCGCTGCGTGAGCGGGTCGATGCCAAGCATGTAGGCGTCCGTCGTCAGCGCCCCGGGCCCCACGCCGAGCATCACTCGTCCCCTCGTGAGGTGGTCGAGCAGCACCATCCGGTTCGCCACCATGAGCGGATGGTGGTACGGCAGGCTGATGACCCCTGTCCCGAGGTTGATGTACTTCGTCCGCTCTGCCGCGACGCCCATGAACACCTCAGGCGAGGCGATGGTCTCCCATCCCGCCGTGTGGTGTTCGCCGATCCACGCTTCGTCGAAGCCCAGAAAATCGAGCCACTGGATGAGTTCGAGGTCGCGCTCCAGGCCGAGCGTTGGATTCTCGCCCAGCACGTGGAACGGTGCCAGGAAGATGCCGAACTTCATACGGTCGGGAAGAGTCATGTCGTCTCCTGTCCAGCCAAATTCGCCCCCTATCCTACCACTCGTTTCGCCTCGACCCAAAGGGCATCCTTCTCGTCGAACGACAGGTCGGACACCGACTGGCCGCGCTCGCGGGCAAGTTGCTCCATGTGATTGAAGCGGGCGCGAAACTTGTGCCCTGTAGCCCGCAGCGAGTCCTCTGCGTCCAACTTGAGCCAGCGGGCGACGTTGACCAGCGTGAAGAGCACGTCGCCATACTCGGCCTCGCGCTCCTGCGGGGTCTTCGCCCCCTGCAGTTCGTCGAGCTCCTCGCGGACCTTGTCGAGCACTCCGTCGAAGTCATCCCACTCGAACCCGACCTTGGAGGCGCGGTTGCCGAGCGCTTGGGCGTACGACAGGGAGGGCATCGCACGCGGTATCCCGTCGAGGGTGCCCTTGTCTTTGTTGGACGGCTCGGCGCGCTTGATGTCTTCCCAGCGGGCCGCCACCTCTCCCGAGTCCTTGACCGTCGTGTCGCCGAAGACGTGCGGATGCCTCCGCATCAGCTTGTCGCGGACACCCGCCGCCACGTCCTCCGCGTCAAACTCGCCAGCCTCGTCGGCTATCTTAATTTGGTACACGACGTGATAGAGGACGTCTCCCAGCTCCTCGGCGATCTCCTCGCTCCTGCCCCCGTCGATGGCGTCGACGAGCTCGTAGGTCTCCTCCAGCAGCATCGGCTTCAGCGACTCGTGCGTCTGCTCCCCGTCCCACGGACAGCCATCGGGTCCGCGCAAATGGGCGCACAACGCCAATAGGCCTTCAAGTGTGGGAGGGAACTCCTGCGACATGAGGGTAGATTATCACCCGTCCGACGGACTGTACACTGGCATCACATCCCGTCATACCCGCGAAGGAAAGTCATCCCGCACATTGATACGGGGCCGTATCCAGAGGAGCAGGTCGCACTGCGGCGTCCGGTATCAAGTCTCAATACTGCCTCCCGTTTGACGCTCCGAAGAGCCGTTGATACACTCGCTCAAATTCCAACGTCACGAGGTGGAGGGAGACATGACACTGGTCTCGGAGCGGGCGCTGCGTATGTACTATGAGGCCATCGTTATCGACGGTCTCAATGTGAGCAACTGGGATAGCGATGAGGTGTACGTGTGCCTCAATGAGGGGGGCGTATCCGCCATCAACGCCACGATCGCCACGTGGGAAAACTACCGCGAGACCCTCGACCACATCTCAAGGTGGCTCGTCCGGTTCCGTGAGCGCTCGGCTCGCATTTTGCTCGTCGAGAACGTCGAGGACATCCACCGCGCCAAGCGCGAGGGAAAGACCGGCATCATCCTCGGATGGCAGAACACCTCGCCCATCGAGAACCGTCTCGACCGGCTGGAACTCTTCCACCGTCTCGGTGTCCGCATCGCGCAGGTCACGTATCACGAGCGCAACCTTCTGGGTGATGGCTGCATGGAGCGGCAGGACGGAGGACTCACCAACTTCGGAGTCGACGCCGTCAAGGAGATGAACCGGGTAGGAATTCTCGTCGACCTCTCGCACGTCGGCATGGCTACCACCATGGACGCGATTGAGGTCTCCGACAAGCCCGTCGCCATCACCCACGCGAACGCCAAGTCCTACTACGACCACCGGCGCAACAAGACCGACGAGGCGATAAAGCTCATGGCCGAGAAGGGCGGCGTCATCGGGGCGACGTGCATCCGAACGTTCCTGAAGCACTCTTTCGATTCGAACCTGGCCGACTACCTCGACGCTATCGACCACCTCGTCGACATGGTGGGCATCGACCACGTCGCCATCGGCACCGACCATACCCAGGACCAGCCGGAAGAGTTCTGGCGGTACATCGGCTCGCAGCAGGGCACGAAGTTCCCTTCCACCTTCACCCAGGTAGACGAAAAGCCCAAGCCCTGGCGGGACCTCTACCCCGACGAACTCGAGACACCCGCGAACCTGCCCGTCATGTCCGAGGCCTTCCTCATTCGCGGCTACTCCGACGAGGACATCCGAAAGCTCCTCGGCGGCAACTGGCTGCGCCTCTTCGAAGAGGTCTGGGCAGGGCAATCGCATCTAAATGAAGTCTTAGACAAGTTATAGAATTGGGGTCAATCTCATGTGGAGAGTGACCCATGGCGAGTGACACAGTGTCCCTGACCGAACACTTTGGCAGCTTGGTCGATCCGCGTATTGACCGTACCAAACGCCACAATCTAATGGACATCGTCACCATTGCGCTCTGCGGTGTCATAGCAGGTGCGGACAGTTGGGTGGACGTGGAGGCGTTTGGCAGGCGCAAGTCGGACTGGCTGCGCAAGATGCTGAACCTCCCTAACGGTATTCCATCCCACGACACGTTTGGCAGGGTCTTTGCCAAGCTGGATGCTCAGCAGTTCGAGCGCTGCTTCACCGAGTGGGTGTTGGCTGTGCGAGAGGTTCTGCAAGGTGATGTCGTAGCCATAGACGGCAAGAGAGTGCGTCGTTCGCACGACCGGTATATAGGGAAGGATGCGATCCACATGGTCAGCGCTTGGGCCTCTGCGAGCGGCGTAGCACTCGGACAGACCAAAGTAGACGGGCGCTCCAATGAGATCACGGCTATACCCCGACTGCTCGAAATGCTCCAGGTCGAAGGGTGCATCGTGACTATCGACGCCATGGGCTGCCAGAAGGAGGTCGCATCGAAGATCCTGGAGGAGAGAGCCGACTACGTGCTGGCGGTCAAGAAGAACCAGGGCCGCCTGCACGAGGATGTGCATGACACCTTCGACCTTGCCCGTAAGTCCGGCTTCGACAGTCTCGACCACGACTACCACGAGACGATAAATGCGGGTCACGGACGAGTCGAGACTCGTCGATGCTGGGCCGTGTCCGATCTCGACCACATCAGATACGTGGATGATGATGGGCAGTGGCCGGGGTTGAATACGTTGGTGATGGTGGAAGGCGAGCGACTCGTCGGTGGCAAGACGACGGTGGAGTCGCGCTACTACATATCGAGCTTGCCAAACGATGCGAGTGTCTTGCTCAACGCGGTGCGCAGCCACTGGAGCATAGAGAACCAATTGCACTGGTCGCTGGACGTGACGTTCAATGAGGATGGAAGCCGGGTGCGTAGCGGGAACGGGGCAGAGAACTTCTCTGTGCTACGCCGCATGGCCCTGAATCTGCTCAAGGCCGAAAAGTCCACCAAGCGCAGCCTCGCCGGCAAACGAAAAGACGCCGCCTGGGACAATGACTATCTACTCAAGGTCCTTGCCCAATAAGATGCGATTGCCCTGGAGGTCTGGGTGAAGTAAAACTAGTACTTAGTCAACTTGAATACAATGAACTGGCAGATGCAGTTTTGTCCCCTCTCCCGTCGGAGGCTGTCTCATAGCTTCACGTGGCGTGCAGTGATTGAGTACACGCTGGGGATGTGATGGGGGATGACCGGTAGACTCTATAGAGTCTGCGAGTGGCGATTCGTGGTCGGGCCGTCGACAACGGTGCCAAGCGGTTGTGGGCGGCATCAGTGGCGCCGCGACCACAGCGTGGATGTAGTCGTGGCGAGCCGGTGTGAGGCGAGTTCGACGGCGAGGCGGCACTCCACACCCTGTGAAGGCTCTTGAGGTTGAACGCCGCAGCCAGCAGACACCACTCGGAGAGGACGTTCTCGCGGCCTCGCAGCAGGAACCGCCTGGCGCTGTGATGCTCCTTGAGGAGGCCGAACACCGGCTCAACCAGCCCCTGACGCCGCTTATAACTCGCCCTGGCAGACTCGGTAGACATCATCTCTCTGTGTCGTCTCAACTCAGGTTCGTATTCGCTGATTCTTATGGTTCGACCGTTGGTAGAGGTGGTGCATTCTCCAAAGGCAGGGCAGGTACGGCAGAGCGCACCCTCGGCCCTGTAGCGTCTGAGTCTGTAGCCGTTCGCGTGTCTGAACGTGTCCTTGAAGATGAGAGGTTGCTGATTCGGGCACAGGTATGTGTCGTTCTCAGGGTCGTACGTGAAGTGGTCCTTGTGGTACGGGGAGCGGCGTCTGCGGTTATGAGTGTCCGGCATGAGCACGCGGTGTCCGGAGGACGCGCAGTCGGCAAGGTTGGTCCCTGAGTGATATCCGGCGTCGGCGACGGTCACCGCATGGTCTGTCCCCGTATTCTCTGCAGACGCCTGGATCATCGGAACGAGCTGCGGGTGGTCGTCCGAGCCGGAGGTCACATCCGCAGCCGTGATGATCATGCCGGAGGCATCGCCGGACGTGATGGGCGCCACCATCGACTGGGCGTTGTAGCCGGCTATAACGCCACCTTCCTTGCTCTTGAGCAGCCCCGCGTCAGGGTCGGTAAGGTTCGCGTGGTTGGCTCCCTCCTCCTCCAGCACGAGGCCAAGGGCGTCGACCACTCGGTCGCGCAATGCCTCGGCGCTCGCAATCTCCGATGGTAGTTCGACTGGTGCAGGCTCCCCTCCGGTCGAGTTCTTTGCTTCCAGGTCCGCAATGGCTGCTTCCGTACGCTCCAAGAGCCGTCTGAGACCCTCCGCGTCGTAGGTGCGGTCACTGGACGCGTTACCGGCGATTCGTGTCCCGTCCACCGCCTGAAGCGCCAAGTCCACCAAGCCGGCCTTCACAGCCGTGCGCACCGTGCGACTCAGGAGAACCCTCATCCGCTCTCGGTGAGACCTGTAGAACCTCCACAGCGTGTTGTGGTCCGGCCTCTGCCTCCCGGTCAGCCACATGAAGGCCACCTGTTCGCGGCAGGCCGTCTCCAGCTTGCGGCTGGAACGCACACCCGTCATGAACCCATATATCCACACGCTCAGCAACGCGCGAGGGTGATAGGACGATGCTCCCATAGGATCGCCTCGCAGGTCGATCCCCAACTCCTTCCACGTCTCCTCATCGAGAGAGTCCACAAAGGTCGCGGCGAATCGTGCGGGATGATTGGGGCCTACTAACTCTCCCAGATCAGGCGGCAGAAGCCACCCCTGTTCCCGATTGAAGTCCCGAAATGGCATGCCACTTCTCCTAAAGCAGGTGCAACAACACAAACTTACCCCTAGAACCTCTGTATTTTCAATAAGGCAACCTACTTATGAGACAGCCTCCGTCGTGGGAGAGGGCTAGGGTGAGGGTGAATCGTTCATGTGGAACCGGTACCATCCGTCATTCCCGCGTACGCGGGAATCCATCTTTCGAGTGCCGCCGTATACAGAGTGCCCGCCGTTAACTACCAGCCACGTGCATTGCTCGTCGTGCTAACTTCGAGGCTGAATGAGAGGTTCCTTCGTAGGCCGGAATCCGGAGAGGTCTGAAAACAGGCACGAACCCACGCCGGCCATCCCGGTCACCCTGAGCCTGTCGAAGGGCGACCTCCCACCTGCATCGATGCCTGAAACACTCTCAGCCATCCCGATCACCCTGAGCCTGTCGAAGGGCGGCCTCCCACCTGCATCGATGCCTGAATCGACCCTACGACCGGATCTTCCTGAACGAATTCTTGACCCTGATCTTGTCACCCACGAAGTGGAACAGGTCGCAGCCGTTGACCTCCACCTGGGCGCCGTCGGCACCCGTCGCGCGGAACGTCCACTGCGTAACGCCGCGGTCGCCCGCGATGAAGTGGCTCGGCTCGGCCCACTGCCCGTCGGGGAACATATCCAGCACCCGCTTGTAGCCCTCGCGAACGTTGTCATAGCCCTCGAATCGCGCGCCCCACGCCTCCGGCCCGGCAGAGAGCTCGAACACGCAGTCCTGCGTCATAAAGGACATCAGCTTGTCGAGGTCGTGCTCGTTCCACCCGTTCGCGAAGTCGTCCAGTATCTCAATCGTCATCTCTCCGGCCATCGTCACCCCTCCGGTATCATTGGTCAGGTTGTGCTTGGGGGATTCTACCATAGGGGGGAGATGCAGATTGCCAAGACGCACAGACTCCGAACAATTGTCCCAAAATCATGGCTCAAACGGTTCCGTAAGCCCTCCGCAGGTGCTAGAATTGAGTCTCGACGAAACCCCACATTGGTCTCAGGGGTGAGCGGGAAAGAAAGTGGCTTCGGAAGCGCTAGTTTCAACCATGGTCGACCGCATCGTCGGACGCTTTCGCCCCTTGCGCGTAGTCCTCTTCGGTTCGCAGGCACGGGGCACAGCTACTGAGTGGAGCGACGTTGACCAGCTTATCTTGCTACCGGACGTTTCCAATAAGCGACGAGCCGCCATAGAGATCAGACGGTCGCTGGGAGACTTGCCCGCAAGTAAGGACATCGTGGTAGCTACACCCGAGGAAGTCGAAGAGAGGGGCAACATCGTGGGAAGCGTGCTCTACGCCGCTCTGCGTGAGGGAAGGGGCGTCTATGAACTGCGCTGACTTTTCATAACAGGTGACTGAGAGTCATCCTATGTCAACCACCAACCAAGAGCGAGTAGGGAGAGCCATAGACCTGCTGAGGGCTGGCCTTGCGCCCTATGCCTCACGAGAGTTCATCAATCACCACAGGGGCCAGTCTGTTCAGGTGTTGGAACAGATACTGAGAAGGCCCATTCGAGACAGGAAGATTCCTTTTCAAGAGTTGGATACGGCGGCGCTGCTCAAGGTTATATGGGAGTCCTGGAACGAAGTCTACCGTAACACTCTTGGGCGTACTGAGCGAACCCTTGTCAGCGAGTTGCAAGTTGTCCGTAACCGCTGGGCACACCAGGAACCGTTTTCGTGGGACGATGCTTACCGCGCCCTCGACTCGGCCCACCGACTCTTGGATGCGGTATCATCACCCGGGGCTGAGGAAATCGGGAAGATGAAGAAAGAACTGTTGGGAGAACTCGCGGATGGCCCTGAACTATGCGGACTTCGGAAGCCAGGGCCTGAAGAGGTTCCCTCGGACGACGGAGATCTGGTGGTTGTAGTTCCGACTCGCAAAGAGTCGTTCTACCATCTCTTCCTCGGGCAAGGCGATGAGCACTGCTGGCACGAAATCCGCATCTCTTCCGAGAAGCAAGCAAAGATCAAGCACATCGCCGCTTATCAAGCCGCCCCTGTTTCCGCAATCACGCACTACGCGCCGGTAGGCCGAATAGAGCCATATTCTGGTATGAGCGCTAGGAGACTGATAGACGGGACAGAGAAAATGATTAACGGCGAAAAGTACAAGCTCGTATTCTCCGAACCGGCCCAGGAAATTGGGCCCATCCCAAAAGGCCGTGTGGCACCTCCGCAAGGTCCGTTCTATACGACGCTGGGTGAACTCGAGAAAGCAGAGACCCTAGCGGATCTGCGCGGTAAATAAAAGAAAATGCCCCTGGAAAACATCGTCGTTCGCGGCGCTCGCGAGCACAACCTCAAGGACATCGACGTCACCATCCCGCGCGACAAGCTCGTGGTCATTACCGGCGTGTCCGGCTCCGGCAAGAGCTCCCTGGCCTTCGACACGATCTATGCCGAGGGCCAGCGCCGCTACGTCGAGTCGCTCTCCGCCTACGCCCGGCAGTTCCTCGGACGCATGGACAAGCCGGAGGTCGACTACATCGAGGGCCTCTCGCCCGCAATCTCCATCGACCAGAAGGGCGTTTCCCGCAACCCGCGCTCCACCGTCGGCACCGTCACCGAGGTCTACGACTACCTACGCCTCCTCTTCGCCCGCGTCGGTCATCCCCACTGCCACTCCTGCGGCCGTCCCGTCGAGAGCCAGACCGTCCAGCAGATGGTCGACGCCATCGTCGACCTTCCCGACCGCTCCCGCATCCAGGTCCTCGCCCCGATGGTTCGGCGTCGCAAGGGCGAGCACAAGGAGGTCTTCGAGGACGCCCGGCGAGCGGGGTTCGTGCGAGTCCGCGTCAACGGCGAGACCCGCGACCTCTCCGAGGACATCGCGCTCCAAAAGACGAAATGGCACGACATTGAGGTTATCGTCGACCGGTTGGTCATTGGAGACAACCTCGAACAGACCCGCGTGGCCGACTCCGTCGAGTCCGCGCTCAAGCTCACCGGCGGAACGGTGCTCGTCAACGTCATCGACGGCGACGACCTCCTCTTCTCCGAGCAGTTCGCCTGCGTCCACTGCAACATCAGCCTCGGCGAGATGGAGCCCCGCACATTCAGCTTCAACAACCCGCACGGCGCGTGCCAGCGATGCTCCGGGCTGGGCTACAAGCTGGAGGTCGACCCCGATCTCGTAATGCCGGACAAGGACCTGAGCCTCGTCGAGGGCGCGATCCAGCCGTGGATGCGCTCCGGCACCACCGACACCTGGATGATGAGCCTCCTGACCGCCGTCGCCGAAGAGTACGGCTTCTCGACACGCGACCCCCTCAACCGCTTTACCCAAGACCAGCTTGACGTCCTCCTCTACGGCACCGGCAAGAATCGAGTCCGCGTCCAGCACAGGACCAAGCGCGGACGCATGCACAGGTGGGACACCGCGTTCGAGGGCGTCGTAAACAACCTTGAACGACGGTACCGACAGACCGAGTCCGACATGATCCGCGCCGAGATCGAGCGGTACATGTCCCAGCGCGAATGCCAGAACTGCCAGGGACAGCGCCTCAAGCCGGAGGCCCTCGCCGTCACCATCGGCGGCTGCAACATCATCGACGTCACGAGCCGCTCCATCGAGCACGCCCTCGACTGGATCGGTTCCATCAGGGGCGACGATGACTGGCGGTCCAACGGCGGAACTTCCCTCACAGTCGCGGGCAAGGCCGTCACGCTGGGTGACACACCAGGTGACAATGGCAAGGCCGTCACGCCGAGTGACACACCAAGTGACAATGGCAAGGCCGTCACGCCGAGTGACAATGGGATGGCCGTCACGCCGAGTGACACGCCGAGTGACATCGTCGCCATGTCCGTGCGGTACCGCAACAATCACGTCCCGCCCAAGAGCCACGACGGCAAGCCCGTCGGCAGCGCCGACCCCCGCACCCTCTCCGAGCGCGAAATGACCATCGCCTCGCAGGCCCTCAAGGAGATCGAGGCGCGTCTGCGCTTCCTCTACGACATCGGCCTCGACTACCTGACGCTGGAGCGCACCGCCTCGACCCTCAGCGGCGGCGAGGCACAGCGCATCCGTCTCGCTACCCAGATAGGCTCCGGCCTAATCGGCGTCCTCTACGTCTGCGACGAGCCCTCCATCGGCCTCCACCCCGCCGACGACTACCGCCTCATCCAGACCCTGCTCCGTCTCCGTGACCTCGGAAACACCGTCCTCATCGTCGAGCACGACGAGGCAATCATGCGCGCGGCCGACCACATCATCGACATGGGCCCAGGCGCGGGCGAGCACGGAGGCCACGTCGTCGCCACAGGGCCGATAGGCAAGATTATCGAAACCCCGGAGTCACTCACCGGCCAGTACCTCGGCTACCGCAAGAGCATCCCCCTGCCGGAATCCATAAGGGAGGGTAACGGCAAGTCCCTTGTGGTGCGGCGTGCGCGAGAAAACAACCTCAAGGGCGTCGATGTGGAGATACCCCTCGGCAAGCTCGTCTGCATAACAGGCGTCTCCGGCTCCGGCAAGAGCACCCTCGTAAACGAGATCCTGTACAAGAAGCTGGCCCAGGAGTTCTACAGGTCCAGGGAACGCCCCGGTCTCTTCGACGAGATCGAGGGCATCGAAAACATCGACAAGGTCGTCAACATCGACCAGTCTCCCATTGGACGAACGCCCCGAAGCAACCCCGCCACCTACACCGGCACCTTCACGCCCATGCGCGAGCTGTTCGCTACGGCCCCCGAGGCGCGCACCCGCGGCTACAAGCCTGGCCGGTTCTCCTTCAACGTCAAGGGCGGGCGGTGCGAGGCCTGCAGCGGAGACGGATACAACCAGATCGAGATGCAGTTCCTCCCCGATGTGACCGTGCCCTGCGAGGTGTGCAACGGAGCCCGCTACAACCGCGAGGCTCTCGAAATCAGGTGGAAGGGCAAGAACATCGCCGAGGTGCTGAGCATGACCGTCACCGAGGCGCTGGAGCACTTCTCCAACATTCCGCGCATCCGAAACAAGCTCCAGACGATGTACGATGTCGGACTGGGCTACATCCGGCTCGGACAGCCTGCCACGACCCTCAGCGGCGGCGAGGCTCAGCGCGTCAAGCTCGCAACCGAGCTATCAAAGCGCGCCACGGGCCAGACCCTCTACATCCTCGACGAGCCCACAACAGGCCTGTCGTTCGAGGACTGCGCTTACCTGCTCCGCGTCCTCCACCGCCTTGTAGACGCCGGCAATACCGTCGTCCTCATTGAGCACCACCTCGACCTCATCAAGAGCGCCGACTGGCTCATCGACCTCGGACCCGGCGCGGGCGACCGCGGCGGCGAAGTAATCGCCGTCGGCACCCCCCGCGACCTTACCGGTATGGACAGCTCCGAGACCGGCCGCTACCTCAAACGCGTCTTCTCTGGCGTCACCCAGACCGAGCACGCCGAAGTGGCAGGGTAGGGCACCCCAATTCTGTCCTTCTACACATCCGTCATACCGGAGAAGGCTGGAATCCAGAGGGGAGTAGGCGTAGGGTCAATGGTGCTGTTGCCAGTATTCTGAATCGTCCCATATGGTATGGTCTGCAAGGCTCATCAAAGCGCAGGCGAGAGAGAGTTGCACTATGACAACTTGCCCATTCTGCAAAGCCCCCGTCGAACACCGCCGCGTCGAGCACCTTCACCGTTGGGACGGAGAACTATATATCTTGCGCAACGTCCCCGCAGAGGTCTGCACCCAATGCGGCGAGGTGTTCTTTGGGCCGGGCGCCCTGAAGTCCATGGATGATGTCGTCACGAAGAACTCCCAGCCTGAGGGCCATCGATCGGTACCCGTCTTCTCCCTCTAGGACCCCTTCTTCACTCTCTCCCCTCCTGTTAGCTTCGAGAGCTGGCTGCACACGCAATAGCGCCACGAAATAACCCCACCAATCCTTACGCCCTCTCCACGCGCGGAGTATCATTAGATACGGCAATCGGCGAGGGAGGCACCACAGCCCATGCAGGATCTCAGAGGCACACTGTCCGCACTTCGGGAAAAGATATCCCAGATCATGGTGCGTCTTTGACCTTGCCGACAAGGAAAAGCGCATCGAGGTGCTCGAGCGCGAGACCGTAGCCGAGTCGTTCTGGCAGGACTCCCAGCGGGCGCAGGACAAGATGAAGGAGCTGGCGGCCCTCAGGGGAGAGGTCGACCAGTGGCGCTCCCTCGATAGCAGAGTCGGGTCCGCCTTGGAACTTGTCGACCTGTCTATCGAGGAAAACGACGACTCGATCCTCGATACCCTGAACGATGAGCTCGCCGATCTAACCAAGAGCGTTGCCGACCTGGAGTTCACATTAGCCCTGTCGGGCCCGCACGACCGGCGCGACGCGATCCTCGCCATCCATGCCGGTGCGGGCGGCGTCGACTCCCAGGACTGGGCGGAGATGCTCATGCGCATGTACCTCCGTTGGGCGGAACTTAGAGGCTTCCGTCGAGAGGTCGTCGAGATGTCCCCTGGCGATACGGCCGGTATCAAGAGCGTCACGATTCAGATGGAGGGTGACTACGCCTACGGTTACCTCAAGGCCGAGAAGGGCGTCCACCGGCTCGTGCGTCTCTCACCCTACGACTCCGACCACGCCCGACATACCTCGTTCGCCCTGGCAGAGGTCCTGCCCCAGGTCGAGGAGGGCGTCGACATCGAGATAGACCCCGCCGACCTGAAGATCGAGGTCTTCAAGGCCGGTGGCGCGGGCGGACAGAGCGTGCAGAAGAACTCCACTGCCATCAGGATCACCCACGTCCCGACCGGCATCAAGGCGAGCTGCCAGAACGAGCGCTCTCTCTACCAAAACCGTACAATTGCCATGAACATCCTCGCCGCTCGACTCCTGGAACGAGAGATGGCCGAACGCGCCAAGGAGATGGACAAGATACGAGGCGAACACGTATCGGCCGAGTGGGGCAACCAGATCAGGAGCTACGTGCTCCATCCGTATAAGATGGTCAAAGACCACAGGACAGGGTTCGAAACGTCTGACACCGAGGGAGTTCTCGACGGAGAACTGGATGCGTTCATAGACGCCTTCCTGTCGACCACCCTGGGGAAAGGCCAGTGAGTAATGGCTCCCTCATACGCTATACTCACCACGCAATACTCTACACGTAAGAGAATCCCAACCGTTTTCGCCGCCATTCCGTTATAAAGTTTGTGCCAGCACAAAAACACCAACGAGGTGCGTTCGATGAAGAAGCTAATTCCACTAATCTTCCTTCTGATTGCGACTATGGCGTTTGTCGCATGCGGAGGCGGTTCCGACGACGAACCTGATACAACGGATCAGGCACCCTCAGCGACTGAGAGCGAGGCCGCTCCCGACTCCTCCGCCATGGACTCGGAGGAAACATCCGACGGTGACAGCCCCGGAGACGATGACTCCGCCAAGGTCGTCATCGACACGGAGGAGTTGCCGGAGCCCGGCGGCGGGGTATTCCGCAGACTCTGGGCCGATCCTCCTACCCTCGATCCCCACCTGACGGGTGACACCACCTCCGCCGGTGTCGTGGTCGAGATCTTCAGCGGTCTGGTTACCATCAATACGGACCTGCAGCTCGTGCCTGATATTGCGCAGGAGTGGCAAGTCGACGATACCGGCACCGTCTACACCTTCACGCTCCGCGACAACGCGACCTTCCACAACGGCGAGAAGGTGACCGCCGATGACTTCAAGTGGTCCATTGAGCGGGCTGCCTCGCCGGAACTCGCCTCGCACTTGGCGGACACGTATCTCAACGACATCATCGGCGCCAAAGACTACATCGAAGGCAACGCCGACTCGATCGAGGGCATCCAGGTTATCGATGAGCAGACGCTCCAGATCACCATCGACGCTCCCAAGGCATACTTCCTCGCCAAGCTCAGCTACCCGACCGCGTTCGTCCTGCACCAGGAGACCGTCGAGAGCGGCGGCCGGAACTGGTGGGTCGACAACGCCGTGGGCACGGGCCCGTTCATACTCGATGAGTACAGGATCGGCGAACGGATAGTTCTGAAGCGGTTTGACAACTACTATCGCTCCCCGCGCCCGGACGTAGACGCAATCAATATGAACCTCGCCGGTGGCCAGGCAATGGCCATGTACGAGAACGACGAGATTGACGTCACCGGCGTCGGCCTCTTCGATCTTGAACGCGTTCTCAACCCCGATGAGCCGCTGAACAAGGAGCTCGTAGTCGCCCCGCCGGGCTTCTCGGTCTCCTACATCGGCATGAATGCCTCTGAGCCTCCCTTCGACGACGCGAACTTCCGCAGGGCACTCAACCACGCCGTCGATAAGGAACTGATTGCCGACGAGGTTCTGGCAGAGCTTGTGAAGCCCGCATACTCCATCCTCCCGCCCGGATTCCCCGGCTACACTACCGACATCCAGGGCCTGCATTTCGACCCCGACCTCGCGAGGGACTATCTCGCGCAGTCCAAGTACGCCGACCCGGAGACAAGGCCTCGCATCGTCGTTACCGTGCCCGGCACGGGCGGCACCATCGGCCTCGACCTTGAGGTCATCATCGAGATGTGGAAGCAGGAGCTCGGCGTAGAGGTCGAGATCCAGCAGGTTGAGTGGGCCACCTACCTCGAGGACCTCGACGACAAGAAGTTCCAGGCCTACGCCGGACTCGGCTGGTCCGCCGACTACCCCGACCCGCAGGACTTCCTCGACATCCTCTTCCACACCGAAAGCGGGATGAACCACGGCAGCTACTCCAACACGGAGGTCGACCAGATCCTCGAAAAGGCCCGCACCATTCAGGACGTGGGCGAACGGGTCGCCCTCTACAACCAGGCCGAGCAGATGATCGTCGACGACGCGGCATGGGTGCCCACGTGGTTCACGGGCGAGCAGTACGCCCTCGTCAAGCCATACCTGAAGGGCTATCGCCTCACTCCCATGGTCGTCCCGAAGCTCCAGGAAATCAAAATCGAGTGACGCAACATAGAGACTCCCCATAAGGAGTACTTCTGAAGACCAAAGGAGCGATGGTCCCCCGACCATCGCTCCTTTCTCTTTCCTGGCAACGTCCTCAACCACCAAAACTCACATGCCATTGGTACGAAAATAACCCCAGCCCTGCCTCCCGTAGGGGCAACCCTTGTGGTTATCTGCTCCAACTAATTCGACGAAATGGGGGTTTTCGTAGCCAATTTGCCCATGTTCGACCACTATGGCCGCCCTCGAAAGGCACCAATGCACACATAGACCGGGCCACCTGGCAGAACGATTGTATTTGAGCGACTCGAATCAGGACGAAAACGACACACCTCGATCTGGCTCTCGGACGCTTTTCCATAGCTAAAATGGCAATTAGTTGGAACAATTGCCCTTGTGGTTGCCCTCCCTCGGTTCAGTCCAACTTTCATCCCTCGGTGTGCAGGCCACAGGGCTGCATGAGGGATTCCTCAGAAAATAACCCCCGTCCAACCTCCCGTAGGGGCGATTCGCGAATCGCTATCTGCTCCAACTAATTCGACGAAATGGGGGTTTTCGTAGCCAATTTGCCCATGTTCGACCACTATGGCCGCCCTCGAAAGGCACCAATGCACACATAGACCGGGCCACCTGGCAGAACGATTGTATTTGAGCGACTCGAATCAGGACGAAAACGACACACCTCGATCTGGCTCTCGGACGCTTTTCCATAGCTAAAATGGCAATTAGTTGGAACAATTGTTCGCGAATCGCCCTTCCCTACCAACACCAACCCTCAAGCCGTCATTCCCGCGAAAGCGGGAATCCAGACTCCCCCTTGCGCCCGACCGGCGAGGTCCCGTTCACCCTGAGCCTGTCGAAGGGTGTCCCCTGCGGCGATACCCCCACGTCCAACCTCCCGTAGAGGCGATTCGCGAATCGCCCTTCCCTGCCAACACCAACCCTCAAGCCGGAGTAGGACTAGAGCGAGTCCCTACGCCCCACAGATGATACGATGAGCTGCGGCCAACCCACTCATCCGCAACGATTAGGGAGCGAGAATGGGCCTCCGAAGTACGAGAATCGCAATCGTGCCTGCAGTAGTAATAGCGACGCTTGTCCTGCTGGCAGCCACCCTCGTCACGGTCCGCTCAACCTCCGCCCAGAGTACCACCACTCCCACCTGCTCCACCGGCATCGCCGTCCCCGACGCCGACAACAACCCCGGGCTCGTCTCCGACTGCGAGGCACTCCTCGCCTCCCGCGACACCCTGACAGGCGAAGCGACGCTAAACTGGTCGGTGGATGTTCCCTTTGCCGATTGGGACGGCATTACCTTGGGCGGGACGCCCCAGCGGGTCACGGAGTTGTCACTTGAGGATAAAGGGTTGAATGGCGAGATCCCTCCCGCACTGGACGGCCTTGCCGAACTGGAAGTGATCAACCTTCGAGACAACCGGCTGACGGGTGAGATTCCTCCGGAGTTAGGCGCCCTTTCGAATCTGGCAGTGCTGGACCTTTCCTCGACCCTGCTGGATCGAAACCACCTGACCGGCACGATTCCTCCGGAACTCGGCAACCTCGCCAGCCTGAACACCTTGAGCCTTAGCCGCAACGGGTTGACGGGTGAAATACCTGAATCTCTAGGTGATCTAGTCAACCTTCGGGCACTTATCCTGAATGATAACGAGCTCGTCGGGCAGATTCCTTCAACTTTAGGAGACTTGGTTGAGCTCCAAAGACTGACACTCAGTTACAACCAACTCACGGGGGAAATACCGGCGTCTCTGGGGAACTTAGAGGAACTTCTGTTTCTGCATCTCAGTGGCAATCAACTGACCGGGGAAGTTCCGGGCTGGATAAACAGGCTCGGCAACCTCATTGAATTAGGTCTCGGCGACAATCAGTTGACAGGTGAGATACCTACTGAGCTGGGCGAACTCTCCAACTTGCGGTGGTTGCTCCTTTATGGCAATCAGCTGAGTGGAGAATTACCGGCAGAACTGGGCAATCTCACCGAACTGCGAGTGCTGAACCTCGGTTTCAACGAGTTCACGGGTGAACTGCCCGACTGGCTGGGCGACCTTCATAAACTGTCATCCTTGATTATTAGAGGCACGCAATTGACCGGTGAGATACCTGCCTCTCTCGGTGGGCTGTCTATGCTCAAGGCGTTGTATCTGGGCGACAACCAGCTTACCGGAGAGATACCGGCTTCGTTGAGCAACCTCTCTAACCTGGGATGGTTGTTCCTCTCCGGGAATCAGTTGACCGGCTGCGTACCAGCCGGACTGAGCGATGTTCCCACCAACGACTTCGATGATCTCAATCTCCCCTTCTGCGACTGCTCCACCGGCATCGCCGTCCCCGACCCAACCAACAACCCCGGCCTCGTCTCCGACTGCGAGGCCCTTCTCGCCTCCCGCGACACACTCGCTGGCACCGCCACCCTCAACTGGTCGGCGGATCTCCCAATCTCGCAGTGGGACGGAATCAACGCCGCCGGGATGCCCCAGCGCGTGACGGCGCTGTCCATTGCTCACACGGCCTTGACCGGGACGATACCGTCGGAACTGGGCAGCCTCACTAACTTGCATGCGCTGATCCTCTATGGGAACAAGCTAAGTGGGGAGATCCCGGTCGAGTTGGCCGACCTGGCTAACCTGCATTTGCTAGAACTAGTACCGCTTCAATCTGAATGTGATGGATAGATATGTTGAAGTTTAGTCCGAGCGTCCTGAGTGGAGAAGCGCCAGTCTATGATGGCGACAGCCTCATTGCGTTCACGTTCCAGCGCCGAGACCTCTCGTTTCAGTACCGCCTCGTCACTGATTCGACGGTTGAGACATTGATTACTGAAGACGCTCAACTCTATCTCCGCCATGTTCAGCCAACTGCCGTGTACCGGAGTGTAATGGAACTCCAGGCGCTTGGCGATGCGCCACGCTTCGGCTGGCTCGAAGGCATCGTACAACGAACCCAGCTTGTGAGTGTTGAGATTGTCCAGCACCAGCCGTATCGTCTCTGTGTGAGGGTATGCCTCATCAACCAGCCACCTCATCTGCTGTGCGAAGTCCACAGCAGTGCGTTGCTCGGTCACCTCGACATGCCTCCAACCGGCTTTCGGCTCACAGAACATGAACAGGTTTCGCGTCCCGTTTCGCTTGTACTCGTAGTCATATCGTTCCACCCGACCCGGCTTGGCCCTGATAGCGGGCCTCTTATCAGCCACCAGTTGCTTGGATGTCTCGTCGAAGCAGACCACGGGATGGTCGGGGTCGTAGTCTTGATGGTACAGGTCCAACACATCCTCCATCCGAGCCACGAACTCTCCGCTCACCTCGGGGATGCACCACTCCTTCTTCTTCCACGGTTTGAGTTCGTTTTTTTGAGTATCTGGCGCACCGTCTCGAGGGAGATGCTCTCGGCAAACCCCATCGCCACCGCCTTGTCCGCAATGAGCTGCAGCGTCCAGTCCGCGTGTCCTTCGGGTGCATCGCTGCACGCGACGGCTATAAGGTGCGCTTCCTGTCTGCCGTCCAACTTGCGCTTCTGTCCCGGTCGCGTGCGTTCATTGAGCGCGCTGTCGAGTCCCTCCTCCACAAACCGCGTGCGCACACGTCCCACCGTGGATGCGCTTATCAATAGTCCGCTGGCGATGTCACGGTCGATCAGACCTTCGTCTGCCTTAAGCAACACCAGCGCTCGCTTGACCTTACGGGCCGAAGTCTCCCCACGACTCGCTATCTCTTTGAGACGTGTCCGTTCCGATTTATTCAACTCCACCTTGTACTGGAGAGCAGGCATGTCTTCGTATGTCCTCCTTATGGGATCATACATAAGACTAACCTATTTCTTATATTTGTCAAATATACCTAGAAACGGTACTAGATTCAAACCAGTTGACTGGAGAGATACCGGTCGAGTTGAGTAACCTCACCAACCTAACGTGGCTCGATTTATCCTGGAACGAGTTGACCGGAACGATACCGTCGGAACTGGGCAGTCTTACCAACTTGCAAGCGTTACACATCTCGAAGAATCATCTTATTGGGGATGTCCCGTCCGAGTTGGCCGGACTGACTAACCTGCGAAGGCTAGAACTAGATAGAAACCAGTTGACTGGAGTGATGCCCGTTTGGCTGAGCAGTCTCGCTAACTTGGAATCGCTGCACCTCTATGGGAACCAGCTAAGTGGGGAGATCCCGTTGGGGTTGGGCAGCCTCACCAACCTGGGAGCTTTGGAACTTGGCGGCAACCGGTTGACTGGGACGATACCTTCGAAATTGGGCAATCTCGCGAATCTGAGCTCGCTGAACCTCTCAGACAACCAACTAACGGGCGGAATCCCGTCGGAACTGAGCGGCCTAGCTAGCCTGCGAGTGTTGTCCCTCTCGGACAACCAACTAACGGGCGCAATCCCGTCGGAACTGGGGAACCTGTCCAACTTGACCTCGCTAGGCCTCCACTCCAACAACTTGACAGGTACCATACCTGTGCAGCTAAGTAATCTGACCGGCCTTTTGTACTTGCGATTTTCTCAGAATCAGCTAACGGGGCCATTACCGAATTGGCTAGTGAACCTCACCAAACTTCGCCAGCTCGAATTGGATAATAATCAACTAACGGGAGAGATACCGGCAGGACTGGTCAAACTGGTTTATCTACAGACACTTGACCTTAGCCACAACCAGTTGACCGGGTCCATTCCCGCTGGACTCGGCGATTTGGCCGACTTGTATGTGTTGCGCCTCAGCCATAACCAGTTGACCGGATCTATTCCCATTGAGCTTGGCCGCCTTGAACTTCTACAGCACCTGAACCTGAGCTACAACAAACTGACCGGATCTATTCCCGTTGAGTTGAGTGCTCTCGATCAGCTGGAGCGTCTGTTTCTTGACGGGAACCAACTTGTGGGGTGCATTCCGGATGGCCTCCGGAACGTCCAGGATGCAGATCCCACCAACGACCCGGACAACGACATTGCAGACCTGGCCCTGCCTGACTGCCAAGGCAGCGATGAGGACGCACTGCGTATGCTCTTTGAAGTGACGGACGGACACAATTGGAAGCGCAGCACAAACTGGATGAGCGACAAGCCAATTGGAGACTGGTACGGAGTTGCCGTCACCGCCAACGGTCGTGTCAAGGGGTTGGACCTTGCTTCTAACGGTTTGAAGGGTACGATTCCCCCGGAAATAGGAACACTCTGGTATCTGCAGGAGCTGAACCTCTCGAAGAACCAGTTGACGGGGACGCTGCCGGCCGAGATGGGCGACTTGGAGAACCTCCTCGAACTGTCGCTCTCCGACAACGATCTGACCGGGTGCGTCCCTGATGGGCTGCGAGACGTAGAGACGAACGACCTCGAAGGCCTCGGACTGCCGTTCTGCGACCGTTCGGCCCTGGCTGCGTTCTACCGTGCGACTGGCGGCCCGAATTGGCTGGACAACACCAACTGGCTGAGCGACAGACCACTAGGGGATTGGTATGGGGTCACAGTCGGCAGAGACGGCCGTGTTAGAACGGTAGGTCTTCCCGACAACCAGTTGGCCGGAACGATACCTTTCGAGCTCAGTAAACTGGCTGAATTACGAGAGCTGATCCTTTCAGATAACGAGCTGACCGGAGAGGTACCGGCATGGCTTGGTAGCCTCATCACACTAGAGAAGTTCATCCTGAGTCAAAACAATCTCACAGGGGAGCTACCGGCGGAGCTTGGCAATCTCTCAAATTTGCTGGTTTTGGACCTCCGCGCAAATGAACTCACTGGAGAGATACCGGCTGAGTTGGGCAGCCTCGCTAGGCTGGAAGACTTAGGACTTCAATTCAACGAGTTGACCGGCAAGATCCCGGACACGTTTGGCGAACTGGAGAACCTACGACAGCTATTCTTGAACGAGAATATGCTGAGCGGGGAGATACCTTCGCAGTTGGGCAGACTGTCCAACCTGAAGATGCTATGGCTCGCTCAGAACGGTTTGACGGGTGGAATCCCCCCTGAACTGGGCAGCCTCGTCTACTTGGAAGGGCTTTACCTCCAACACAACGAGCTCACAGGCGGAATCCCCCCTGAACTGGGCAGCCTCTCCGGCTTGAAATATTTGGACCTCGCCGACAACCGGTTGACGGTCACAATTCCCGCTGAGCTTGGCAGCCTGTCGAACCTGCAAGCCTTGTCCCTCTTCAGCAACGGTTTGACTGGCGGAATCCCCCCTGAACTGGGCAGCCTCGCCAACCTGCAATCGCTGACACTCGCCGACAACCGGTTGACGGGTGGAATCCCCGCTGAACTGGGTAGCCTCGCCGACTTGAAACTTTTGGACCTCGCCGGAAATGGGTTGACGGACGCAATTCCCGCTGAACTGGGCAGCCTCGCAAAATTGGAAGAGCTTTACCTCCACAGCAACGAGCTGACAGGCGGAATCCCCGCTGAACTGGGCAGGCTCGCCGACTTGAAACTCTTGGCCCTCGTCGAGAATGGGTTGACGGGCACAATTCCCGCACAGCTTGGCAGTCTATACAACCTGGAAGAGCTGTGGCTCCACAGCAATGGGTTGACCGGTGGAATCCCCGCTGAACTGGGCAGCCTCGCCGACTTGAAACTCTTGTCCCTCGGCGACAACCGGTTGACGGGCACAATTCCCGCTGAGCTTGGCAACCTGTCGAACCTGCAAGCCTTGTCCCTCTTCGGCAACGAATTAACACACGCGATTCCAGCCGAGTTGGGTAGCCTCACCGCCTTGGAGCATTTGGCCCTCGCCGGCAACGAGTGACAGGCGCAATTCCCACTGAGCTTGGCAGTCTATACAATTTGCAACAGTTGTACCTCTACGGCAACGGGCTAACGGGCACTATTCCCGCTGAGTTGGGTAACCTCGCCAATCTGAAAGAGCTATCGCTCGACCAGAACGGTTTGACAGGCGGAATCCCCCCTGAACTGGGCAGCCTGGTCAACTTGGAAGAGCTTTACCTCTTCAACAACAACCTGACAGGCGCAATTCCCGCTGAGTTGGGTAACCTCGCCAATCTGAGAGAGCTATCGCTCGGTCGGAATGGTTTGACAGGTGGAATCCCCCCTGAACTGGGCAGCCTTGCTAACCTGCGATTGCTGGCACTCTCTAATAATGGGTTGACGGGCACTATTCCCGCACAGCTTGGTAGTCTATACAACCTGGAAGAGCTGTACCTCCACTTCAACCAGTTGACGGGGGAGATCCCGGTTGAGCTGGGTGGCTTGTCCAATCTCAGGTTGCTGGAACTACACATCAACCAGTTGACGGGCGAGATTCCAGCCGAGTTGGGCAGCCTATCGAACCTGCAAACGTTGGCCCTCCACATCAACCAGTTGACGGGCGAGATTCCAGCCGAGTTGGGCAGCCTATCGAACCTGCAAACGTTGGCCCTCCACATCAACCAGTTGACGGGCGAGATTCCAGCCGAGTTGGGCAACCTGTCGAACCTGCAAGCCTTAGCCCTCTTCGTCAACCACCTGACAGGCGAAATTCCCCCCGAGCTTGGCGGACTCTCCGGCCTGACCTACCTGAACCTTCGCAATAACGGCCTGACCGGCCCGGTTCCGACTGAACTGGGCGACCTCGCCAACCTGCGATATCTGGGCCTCAACAACAACGAGTTGAGCGGCCCAATCCCCGACCTCAGAAACCTGACCAACCTGGAGCAGCTGTACTTGTCGAACAACGATTTGAGTGGCGCTTTGCCCGACTGGCTGGGTTCGCTGACCAATATCACGAAGTTCTGGGCCTGGGGCAATGAGCTGAGCGGCCCGATCCCCGACCTCAGCGGCATGAGTGGATTGATTCAGATCAAGCTGCAGAGCAACAAACTAAATGGCAGCATCCCGACGTCGTTCGGCAACATGACCAACCTCGTCTACCTCTATCTCCATGACAACGAGTTGACCGGCGAGATCCCGTCCGAGTTGGGCGACATGGACAACCTGCGTTACCTGTGGTTGCACTCCAACGAGTTGGAAGGTGGGATACCGCCCGAGTTGGCCAAACTCGCCAACCTCTTGGACCTGAACCTACACGACAACAACCTGACCGGTGTCATACCGTCCGAGTTGGGCGTGATGACCAGCCTGACGCACCTCCGGCTCCATCGCAACATGCTGAGCGGCGCTATCCCTGACACGCTGGGGGACCTGGAAAGCCTGCGGTTCATGTGGCTGCACGGGAATGAGCTGGAAGGCCCGGTCCCTGCGGAGTTGGGAAGCCTGGAGAAGTTGGAGAGGTTGTGGCTGAGTGAAAACAACCTGTCGGGGCAGATACCCGCGGAACTGGATGAACTGAGCAGCCTTACCGCATGGCGACTGAGTGATAACGAGTTCACCGGCTGCGTACCGCCGGGACTCGCCGCCATCGAAGACACCGATCTCGCAAGCCTCGGACTCGATGTCTGCGACGACTCCTAGTAAGAGATGGATTGGGAGTCCCAATATACTCGCATTTGACGAAAGCGAACACCCGTACTACACTAGATCACGTTGACATTCTGTCATTCTGAACGTAGCGGAGCGGAGTGAAGAATCTAAAATCGTCCCGCAGGCACAGATTTCAGATTCCGAGCGAAGCGAGGAAAGACCAAGAAAAGTGGAATAGGCGGAAATGTCGACACTCCACTAATCACAAGCGACAGAAAGCCCGTTCAAAAAGATCCCGCTCTGGAGCCCTCCCATACAATGAAAAGTCACAAAATGTCCCGGAATGTCCCACAGGATCGGACTTTCTCAACAACAGTTCCTCTGCCGACCATCCCGCGTAGCCCGCAAGGAACTTTACAATAACAAGGAAAATGCGACAGAATGCAACAAGATGCAACAAATTCCTATAATTCCCCGCCGTTATCGTAAAGTTCTCGACCTCCCACTCATAAGAGCTGCCTGACACCCCCCCGGCTCCGCCCTTCCTGTACTATAGTGTCTCGAACGAGTCCGCCATGCGGATTGCTCAGACCAAGCAAGACAGGAGCGCGAGATGGGAAGGCTGACGGGACGGATCATCGACAAGGCGACCGGCGAACCGGTTGAGGCGCGCGTACAGGTCACCGGCCCCAACGGGAACTTCGCGCATCCAAACGATGCCCTGCTCAAGGTGGGTACCGGCGCCCCCTTCTTCTACTCCGACGGCACCTTCGACCTCGATGTCGGTCGCGGCAAGGCGAAGATAGTCGCCGAGCGCGGCACCGAGTACGTCCCCGCCGAGGTCACCGTCGACTCCCCCCTCCAGGGAGCCGTTGCCGTAGACCTGGAACTGGAGAGGTGGAATGCCCTCGGCGAGCAGGGATGGCACCCCGGCAACACCCACATCCACTACGACGAGAAGGAACAGCGCCCCGACGACCGCCTATCCCTCGACCCCCGCGTCGAGGACCTGCGGATGACCGCCATCAGCATCCTCAAGCGCTGGGAGCTTGAGTACGCTTCCAACAAGTACGCACCCGGCTTCCTCAACGAGTTCTCTTCGACCCACTACTACGTCCAGTGCGGCGAGGAAAACCGCCACAACTCTCTCGCCTCCCATAGCATCGGCTACGGCCACATCATGCTCCTGAACATCCGCAACGTCGTCCACCCCGTCAGTCGCGGGCTCCTCGTGGACGCCTTCGACCCCGACTATCCGCCCCTCTCCTACGCCTGCGACGATACTCACAGGCAGGGTGGCATCGTCATCTGGTGCCACAATGGGCAGGGAATGGAGGCCCCCGTCGCCGCCGCCCTCGGCAAGCTCGACGCCTTCAACCTCTTTGATCCCCAGTGGATGGACCCCGAGTACGATATCTACTACCGGATGCTCAACGCGGGCTTCAAGCTGCCAGCCTCGACCGGCTCCGACTGGTTCGTCAGCTCGGCAAACCGGGTCTACGCCGACACGGGCGGCGCCTTCGAGTACGCCGACTGGCTCACTGCCCTCAAGCAAGGCAGGACCTTCATCACCAACGGTCCCGCCCTCCGCCTCACCGTGGCCGACCAGGAGCCCGGCGCCGAGATATATACCGCCGCGGGAAGCGTTCTGCCTTCAAGCGCCTCCTGGCAGTCGCACTACCCCATACACCGCGCCGAGATCATCTTCAACGGCGGGGTCGTCGCGTCGGAGTCCTTTCCCACCGGCTCCAGGAACGGGACTCTGACAGCAGACATATCCGCCCCCAACGACGGCTGGATAGCCGCGCGCCTCTTCAGCAGCGCCCGCGACAGCTTCGCCCAGCCCATCTGGGCCCACACCAGCCCCGTCTACGTCAAGACCGGCGCAGCCTCGCCCGAACGCGCCGAGGCCGCCCGCTGGTTTGATGACCACATAGAAAAGTCGCTGGAATGGGTCGCCAAGAAGGGCAAGTTCTACACCGACAGCCAGCGCAAGGAGGTCCTCGACCTCTTCAAGCAGGGCCAGGCCGTCTACAAAGCGATGTTGTAGAACCCGGTCAACTCGCCAGGAACTCCGCAGGGGACACCGTCAGCTCGGGGAAGGCAAGCCGGAATCGCTGGTCGTACGTGACCACGCGCGTACCCTCCCGCTCAGCCAGCGCCGCGAAGATAGCGTCATAGGGTGGATGGTCGGCCCTGACAGATAGCTGAAGGGCGCGTTCCCACAGCTCCTTTGTTTGTACCTCATCCGTAACAAACGCCGCGCCGCGCTCCAAGGCATCCACACCTTGGGCGAGGCTGTGATGTCCGGCACGAACCCACTGCCACACAGAGCTCACCAACTCAGCCCATATGGAATCGGGAACGATGATTCTGTCAGCTGCCTCGATAGTGTCGCCGGCTTCTTGGTGTAGACCTTCTACGCGAAGCAGGGCATACACAAACACGTTGGTGTCGACGACCATCAGATCGGTCGATTCCTAGTGTCTTCAAGCCACTTGTCAGCCTGTTCCCGCGGAGTAGGCGGCATAGTCTTCCAACTCTCCCGCATACTCGTAATCGCAGCCTCTCTGGATGGGTATCGCGTCTTCAAGAGCTCCCTTAACTCCTGCTCCATCGAATGACCCTTATTGGCGGCAACCTTCTTCAGGCGAGTGACCACATCGTCGGGGACGTTTCTTATCGTAAGCGTAGCCATGGGGATCAACTCCGTCCGTGCTGTACGCGTATGCTAGCACTCTGCTAGCATTGGCCGCAATGACGCTCCGGTATCGGCAATATGCTGCTGTATTGTTGCGACGCGCGGTACTCGTCCTGATTGCCGTCGTTGTCGTGGGAGCGGTGCTGAGGTGTACGCACGTGGTCGATCGCTCATTCATCTACTTTCCCAGCAGGGACATCGAGGCAACTCCCGGTGACGTCGGTCTCGACTTCGACGACGTGAGGTTCAAGGCATCGGACGGGGTCGTCCTGCACGGCTGGTTCGTGACAGGCGGAGGCGACGCAACGCTGGTCTGGTTCCACGGCAACGGGGGCAACATCAGCCACCGCGTCGGCAACATCCGCGAGCTCGTGGAACGACTTGGCGTGAACATTTTCATCTTCGACTATCGAGGCTACGGACGGAGCGAGGGGTCGCCCTACGAGGAGGGCACCTACCTCGACGCCGAGGCCGCCATCGCACACGTCCACTCCCGCGACGACGTGGTCCCGGAGAAGACCATCTACTTCGGACGCTCGCTCGGTTGCGCCGTCGCGGCCGAGATGGCGATCAAGCACTCGCCGCGCGCCCTCATCTGTGAGTCAGGATTCACGTCGGTCAGGGGAATGACGAAGAGCGTGTACCCGTTCCTGCCCGGCCTCCAACTCCTCGTAACCACCAAGTACGATACGCTTGAGAAGATCGCCCGCGTGGACGTCCCGGTCATGGTCCTGCACGGCGACCGCGACGAGATCGTGCCGTTCTCGATGAGCAAGGAGCTGTTCGACGCCGCCAGGGGGCCGAAACGTTTCTACACCATCGAGGGAGCCGGACACAACGACACGTACCACGTCGGAGGCCCTCCCTACTTCGAGGCGCTGGGGGAATTTATCGATGAGGTCATTGGAGAGCGGCTCGAATAGACGCTCCCCATCGAGTATTTAGGAGGACACCTTGAAGATCACTGACATCAAGCCTTACCCAGTCTGGGCCGGCAGGCGGAACGTGATGCTGGTAAAGATCGAGACCGACGAGGGCATCTACGGATGGGGCGAGTCCGGGGTCTCGAGCCGTGAGCTTGCCGTCGTGGGTGCGGTCAAGCACTACCGGGAGTTCCTCATCGGCATGGACCCCATGAACGCCGGGGCTCTCTGGCAGCTCATGTACCGCAGCCAGTACTTCGAGGGTGGACGCGTCTTTACGGGGGCGATCTCCGCCATCGACATCGCCCTCCATGACATCAAGGGCAAGGCGCTGGGCGTCCCCGTCTACCAGTTACTGGGTGGCAAGCACCGCGACTTCGTGCCCGGCTTCGCGACGACGAACCAGGCGGACAGGCACGCCTCCCTTGCCGAGGCGCAGGCCTTCGTCGATGACGGCTGGCAGTGCGTCCGGCTGAACTGGGAGTGGCTCACGAACAGCGACGAGCGCGTCTTTGAGCCCCGAGAGTCGATTGCGGAGACGGCGGAGTGGCTGATCGAGGCGAGAGACGCCATCGACGACCGCATCGTCCTCGGCATCGACTACCACCACCGGCTCAGCGTGGCGGAGGCCGCATCGTTCTGCCAGAAGATGCCGTCCGGCACACTGGACTTCCTGGAGGAACCGATCCGCGACGAGACTCCCGCAGCCTACCGGTCGCTCCGGACCATGACCGATGTGCCGTTCGCCATCGGAGAGGAGATGTCGTCCAAGTGGCAGTTCCTGCCGTACGTCGAGGAGGGGCTGACCCAGTACGCGCGGATCGATATCTGCAACATCGGCGGGTTCACCGAGTCAATGAAGGTCGCCGGCTGGTGCGAGGCACACTACATCGACCTCATGCCGCACAACCCCCTGGGGCCAGTTTGCACCGCGGCTTCGGTGCACCTCGGCGCGGCGGTACCCAACTTCTCATGGCTGGAGTCCCGGGTGACCCCGGACGGCGCAGACCTGTTTAGCGACGAGATGTTTCCCGTCAGGCCGCATACTGAGCATGGACGGTACCCCGTTCCCACCACTCCCGGTCTCGGAGTCGAGGTGAACGAGGAAGCCCTCAAGGCCTATGAGTTCCGCTTCTGGGAGGCGCCGCACCTCCGTCGGAAGGACGGCTCGTTAACGAACTGGTAAGGAATGTCCCGGCTTCCTGCCGCCGTGAACCGTGTACAATGCCCCCGACGCCTCAGCCCCTGGGAGATCCATGACGACGTTAGCCGCCATCGATGCCGGTTCCAACGCCATGCGTCTCGTTGTAGGGAGGCCCGGCCGGAACGGCGGGGTTGAAGTCGTGAAGAACAGCCGCGAGGCCGTGCGACTCGGCAAGGACGTGTTCGCCGGCGGACGAATGTCCCGTAAGCTCATGAAGGCGGCCACGCAGGCGTTCAGGCGGTTCCAAGACACCATCGACGAGTGGGGCGTCGAGCACACGGTGGCCGTCGGCACCAGCGCGCTCCGCGAGGCGGACAACCGGGATGAACTGCTCGACCGCGTCCACAGGAAGACCGGCATAGAGGTGAACGTGATCGGCGGCCTTGAGGAGGCCCGGCTGGTGCACCTCGCAGTCTCTCGGAAGATCGACATCTCCGAGGGCGAGGCCGTGCTCGTCGATGTCGGGGGCGGGAGCGTCGAGGTGACGCTGACCTCAGGCGGCGTCCTCATCGAAAGTCGCACGCTGAAAGTGGGGACGGTGCGGATGCTCCAGGTCCTGAACGACCCGGAGCGCGGATTCGGCGACTTCATGGCGCAGATCGAGGAGATCAAGAGCGACACGCGGGACTGGACGACGGACGCGCTAGGGCATCATCTTGTCGGGCGGCTGGTGGGTACCGGCGGAAACGTCGAGAGCATCGGCGACCTGACGGGCAAGCGCGCGGGCAGGAAG
This sequence comes from Dehalococcoidia bacterium, assembly GCA_963662435.1. Taxonomy (GTDB): domain Bacteria; phylum Chloroflexota; class Dehalococcoidia; order Lucifugimonadales; family VXLM01; genus VXLM01. The sequence continues at coordinate 3,051,780 of OY759598.1, forward strand.
GCGACATCCTACGCATCGTCCGGTGACCTGCAGCGCATCCAGACGCAGCTGGAGTCGCTGAGCTTAAGCGGCCGCCAACGTGAACTGCGACTGCGCCCCGACCGCGCGGACGTAATCTATCCTGCGGTCATCGTCGTGCAGGCCCTGATGAACACCGTTTGGGCGAACAACCTCGCCATTCCCAGGGTGGGACTGAAGGACGGCGTCCTACTGAAACTCGCGAACAGCCTTGGCCTCGCGAACTCTGGACCTATTACGTATCTGTAGCCGGGTTCGGAGGCTATCCGAGCGCCGCGACCTTGTTGGAGACGACGGCTTTCATCTCCTTGACGCGGTCGAGGTTGGGGTGACTCCCCTCCACGCTCTTATCGAAAATGGTTTCACCGTCCACGGTTACCGTGAGGACTCCGGCATCACCGGGTATCAGGCTTATCGCCGTGTCCGGCCCGCCTGCCGCAAAGAATTCGCTGACCATCCAGGCAGCTTCATTGTGGTAGCCTCAGGGCACGCAGTAGGCGATGTCTATCGCTATCTTGCCTTCCATTGCCATTCGACGCCTCCCGACTGGGGTTGTATCGAGGCGAATGTAGCACAGGGGGTGGGGGGTGTCAACGAGCCGTGAGGTGGCGGGAGCGCGGATTCACTGCCGCGAGCGTGGAGGAGGATGTGCAATGAGGCTGGTCGCGTGGGTACCCTCGGCGTTGGTCGTACTGGCCGTTGTTGCCTGCGGTGGCGGCGATTCGCAGGTCGATGAACGCCCGGAGACACGGCCCGCTTCTTCGCCCATCCCGACGACTGCCGCAACGCCCCTTCCGTCGGCCGCCGTGTCGCCCATGCCGACGGTGCCCGTCACGGTAGGTATGCAGCTTTCCATCGCGGTCGCTCCGATTCCGCCTGACACTCCCGACTACGACCGCGACGAGTGGCGTCACTGGACCGATGAAGACGGCGACTGCCAGAACGCGCGGCAAGAAGCCCTGATCGCGGAGTCCGTTACTCCGGTGAAGTACACGAACGACGACAAGTGCAGGGTAGCGTCAGGTTCGTGGGAGGGCCCGTTCACGGGCGACGTTTTCACCGACCCCGGCGATTTGGACATCGACCACATGGTGCCCCTGGCGAACGCCCACCGTTCCGGCGGGTGGGCATGGAGCGATGACAGGAAGCGCGAATACGCAAATGATCTGACATATGCGGGACACCTCATCGCCGTGCAGGTGTCAGCAAACCGCGCGAAGGGCAGCAAAGGCCCGGACGGCTGGAAGCCACCTGAACAAGGCTACTGGTGCCAGTATGCCGTCGATTGGATAACCATCAAGAACACGTGGGACCTGACCGCCACGGAGTCCGAGGCCGATGCACTCTCCGACATGCTGAACACCTGTGAACCCTCACGTTCACTAGCGGTTCTCCAGGTTGAGTCGCCACATACGGACGCCACCCTCACGCCCTCCCCAACCCCCAGATCCCACAAGACCTACGCCTCCTGCGACGATGCCCAGAACGCAGACGAACCCCGAGTGCGTGGCACCAAGGGCACCGGTCGAGGCTTCCCAGCAGCGATGGTGCCGTCCGCCCGCGACGGCGATGGCGACGGCGTAGTCTGCGAGCGATGATTTTCCAAGAGATCGCATAGGGCTCATAGGTGAAACGTTGCCGTAAAGACTGACCCTTCGGCAGGCTTTAAAGTAACTGCGGGAACCCCCTCTCTGTATCTCTCCCCCGGCGGGAGAGATTAGAGGTTGTTGCATGGCAGTTACTGACACCCCGGCATGGTCCCAAACGCGGGGCGTTACGCTGCTCAGATTGAACGGATGAGGGAAGTACGCGTCCTTACCAGTCGTGGATGGCTTTGGTGCCGTGGACGGGGCGGTAGAGCACGGGTTGAAGGGGTGTTTGGCCCATGAGGTAGCGGTCGATGCATCCGGCGGCGTCGCGGCCTTCGGCAATCGCCCAGACGACAAGGGACTGTCCCCGAGCCATGTCGCCGGCGGAGAAGACCTTGGGGACGCTCGTGCGCATATCGTTGTCGACGAGGACGTTCCCGCGCTGGTCGTACTCTACACCCAGCTGGTCGAGCATTCCGTCATGCTCGGGATGGACGAAGCCCATGGCGAGGAGGACGAGGTCGGCCTCGAGCTCGAAGTCGGTGTCGGGTATGGGCTGGGGCGGCCACGCGCCGGGCTCGACCCGCAGGCCGTGAAGTCGCTCCACCTTCCCGTTGGAGCCGGTGAAGCTCGCCGTGGAGATGTTGTAGTCGCGGATGCCGCCCTCCTCGTGGGCGGATGACGTCCTGAGTATGAGGGGCCACTCAGGCCAGGGGTTGCTGCCGGCGCGGTCCGTGGGCGGCTCAGGCATGATCTCGAACTGGTAGACGACCTCCGCTCCCTGCCTGTGGGCCGTCCCGAGACAGTCCGCTCCGGTGTCGCCTCCTCCGAGGATGACGACGCGCTTGCCCTCGGCCTCGATGCGGCGGGACGGGTCGACGGCCTGTCCGGAATTCAGACGGTTCTGCTGGGTCAGGTACTCCATCGCAAAATGCACCCCGCTCAACTCCCGACCGGGGACGGGGAGGTCGCGCGCCTGGGTCGCGCCGCCTGTGAGGCAGATGGCGTCGTATTCCTCCAGGAGGTTGCCGGCGTCGAAGTCCCTGCCGACCCACGTGCTAGTCTTGAAGGTGACGCCCTCTGCCGTCATCTGGTCGACGCGGCGCTCCACCACGTGCTTTTCAAGCTTGAAATCGGGGATGCCGAGCCGGAGCAGTCCGCCCACGTACTCGTCGCGCTCGTAGACGGTGACGCGATGGCCCCGGCGGTTGAGCTGCTGTGCGGCGGCCATGCCAGCGGGACCCGATCCGATGACGGCGACCGTCTTGCCTGTTCGGAATGAGGGCGGCTCAGGCGTGATCCACCCGTTCTTCCAGCCGTGATCGGCGATGGACTTCTCGATGTACTCGATGGTGACGGGGTCGTCGGCCTCGGCGTGGCCGTTGTCGTAGTGCCGAGGGCGACCGACGATGCAGGCGGTCTCGCACGGTGCGGGACAGATGCGTCCCGTAAACTCCGGGAAGTTGTTGGTCGAGTGGAGGGACACGAGGGCCCTGTCCCATTGGTCTCGGTAGACGAAGTCATTCCAGTCGGGGATGACGTTCCCCAGCGGGCATCCGGTGAAGGAGTGGCACATGGGAACGGCGCAGTTCATGCACCGTCCGGCCTGCTCGCGGGCCTGCGTATTGTCCCAGTCGAGGAGGAACTCCTGCCAGTCCTGGACGCGCTCGGAGACGGGCCGCTTGGGGAGCGGCACCCGTGCATAGTCTATGAAGCCAGTGGGCTTGCCCATGAGATCGGTGTTTTAGGAGACGTCCGCTATGTCCCTTGCTCGGCCTTTGCGGCACGCTCCATGAGGACTCGCTTGTAGTCGTGCGGCATGATCTTGATGAATTTTGGAAGTGTTTCGTCCCAGTTTGCGAGCACGCGCTCGGCCGGGGCGCTTCCAGTATACCGCAAGTGGTTGGCGAGTAGGCGGCGGAGAGTCTCGATGTCCTCTGGCGCTTCAACGGGTTCGAGGGCGACCATCTCGGTGTTGCAGAGAGTGGGGAACTCTCCCTCTTCGTCGAGGATGTACACCTCGCCGCCGCTCATCCCGGCGGCAAAGTTGCGTCCGGTGGGACCGAGTACGACGACGCGTCCTCCCGTCATGTACTCGCAGCCGTGGTCGCCCACGCCCTCGACTACGGCCTCGGCGCCGCTGTTTCGGACGCAGAAGCGCTCACCGGCGATGCCACGTATGTAGGCCTGACCGCCGGTCGCGCCATAGAGGGAGACGTTGCCGACGATGGTATTGTCCTCCGGGGTGAAGGTGGATCGTTCGGGCGGGACTATGACGACCTTGCCGCCGGAGAGACCCTTGCAGAAATAGTCGTTTGCGTCGCCTTCGAGCCGGAACGTGATGCCCGGCGAGAGGAAGGCTGCGAAGCTCTGTCCGCCGGAACCGGTGAAATCAAGCTGGATGGTGTCTTCCGGGAGGCCGTCCTCGCCGTGGCGCTTGGCAATCTGGTTGCTAAGCATGGTGCCGAGCGTACGATTGCGGTTGCGTATGTCGAGGGCGAAGCGGACGGGCGAGCCGTCCTCGATGGCGGGCCTGCAGCGCTCGATGAGCTCGTGGTCGAGGGCGTCGGCGATGCCGTGGTCCTGCGCCTGCTCGGGGACGAAGTGCGTGGCGATGCCGTCGGGGACTTCCGGCCTGTGGAGCAGGGAGGAGAAGTCGAGGCCGCTCGCCTTCCAGTGGTCAATGGCGGCTGCAGCGTCCAGGCGGTCGACACGCCCGACCATCTCGTCGATGGTGCGGAAGCCCATGTCGGCCATGACCTCGCGGAGTTGCTCGGCGACGAAGAAGAAATAGTTGATGACGTGTTCAGGCTGCCCGGCGAACTTCTCGCGGAGGACGGGATCTTGGGTCGCTATGCCGACAGAGCAGGTGTTCAGGTGGCACTTGCGGAGCATGATGCAGCCCATCACGATGAGCGGCGCCGTCGCGAAACCGAATTCCTCGGCTCCGAGAAGGCATGCAATCGCCACGTCCCGGCCGGTCTTGAGTTGTCCGTCCGTCTGGACGACGATGCGACCACGCAGGTCGTTCATCACGAGGACCTGCTGCGTCTCAGCCACGCCTAGCTCCCACGGGAGACCGGCGTACTTTATCGACGACTCAGGTGACGCGCCCGTGCCGCCGGAATCGCCGCTGATGAGGACGACGTCGCCGTGTCCCTTGGACACGCCCGCGGCGATCGTGCCGACCCCGGCCTCGGCAACGAGCTTGACGTGGACGCGGGCCTCGGGGTTGGAGTTCTTGAGGTCGTGTATGAGCTGGGCAAGGTCCTCGATGGAGTAAATATCGTGGTGTGGAGGTGGCGAGATCAGCTCTACGCCGGGCATTGAATGGCGCACCCAGCCGATGTACTCGTCGACCTTGTGGCCTGGGAGCTGGCCGCCCTCGCCGGGCTTGGAGCCCTGGGCCATCTTGATCTGGAGATCGGTGGCGTTGGCAAGATATGTCGAAGTGACGCCGAAGCGGCCGGATGCGACCTGCTTCATGGCGCTGTTGCGGGAGTCGCCGTTTTCGTCGGGGGTGTAGCGATGGTAGTCCTCTCCCCCCTCTCCCGTGTTGCTCCGAGCATCGATGCGGTTCATGGCGATTGCCATGGTCTCGTGCGCCTCCTTGCTGATGGAGCCGAGTGAGGCCGCGCCGGTGGCGAAGCGCTTGACGATTTCGGCGGCGGACTCGACCTCGTCGAGAGGGACTGGGTCGTCGGAACTCTTCAGATCGAGAAGGCCTCGAATGGTGCAGAGGCGTCTGCTGTAGTCGTTGGCGGCATGGGTGAACTGCTCGAAGGTGGTGTAGTCGTTCACGCGGGTTGCGTACTGGAGAGCGGCGATGGTGTCGGGGTTCCACATGTGGTACTCGCCGTCACGACGCCAGTAGTACATTCCTCCGGCATCAAGGTCGTGAGACCCGTTGCCGTTGCGGGCTGCGTAGGCGGCCGCATGGCGGCGGACCGCCTCGCGCTCGATCTCCTCGATGCCGATTCCGCCGACGCGGGAGGGCGTCCACGTGAAGTAGCGGTCGACGAAATCCTGGTGAAGGCCGACTGCCTCGAATATCTGCGCGCCACAGTAGCTCTGGAGGGTCGAGATGCCCATCTTGGACATGACCTTCACGACGCCCTTGAGGACGGCCTTGACGTAGTTCTTCTCTGCTGACTTGTAATCGGTGCCGTTCGAGTAGGAGCGCTCCTTGGCCAACTGGGCAAGAGTCTCGAATGCGACGTAGGGGTTGACCGCCCCTGCTCCATAGCCGAAAAGAAGGGATATCTGTCCCACGTCCCTCGGCTCCCCTGACTCGACGACGATTCCGACCTTCGTCCGTAGTCCCTCGCGGATGAGGTGGTGATGCAGCCCCGCGGTCGCCAGCAGACTGGGTATGGCGGCGTGCTCCGCGTCGATGTCACGGTCCGACAGGATGATGATGGTGCACCCGTCGGCGACGGCCTCGGACGCGGCCTCGCACAGAGCGTCCATGGCGCGTTTCAGAGCGCCGGGGCCGTCCCCGGGCCGGAATACGCTCGATAGGGTGACAGACTTGGCATAGTCGTCCTGTATGGCACGGATCTTGGCAAGCTCGGCATTGGTAAGAACGGGACGGTGGAGCTTGAGCTGTCGGCACTGTTCGGGATTCTCGTCGAAGAGGTTTCCCTCGCACCCGATGAACGACTCAACTGAGGTGACAAGCTCCTCACGAATGGCGTCAAGAGGCGGATTGCTCACCTGGGCAAATAGCTGTTTGAAGTACCAGAAGAGGAGCGGCGCCTCGTCGGAGAGGACGGCGAGCGGGGTGTCGTTGCCCATTGAGCCAACGGCCTCCGCGCCGTTTTCTGCCATGGGGGCCAGGATCATGCTCGTGTCTTCGAGGGTATAGCCGAATGCCGCCTGACGCCGCTGCAGGGTGTGGAAGTCGTGGCCGGGCACGTCGTCCGGCTCCGGCAGGTCGTCCAGCGCGCGGGCGTTCTCGGCGAGCCATTCACCGTAGGGGCGCTGGGCGCTGAGCTGCGTTTTGATCTCCTCGTCGGGGATGAGCCTGCCGCGCTCGGTGTCCAGCAGGAACATGCGCCCAGGCTGGATGCGCGACTTGTAAATGATGTCCTCGTCCGGAATGTCGAGCACTCCCGTCTCGGAGGCCATGACGAGCAGGTCGTCGTTCGTCACGAGGAACCGGCACGGACGCAGGCCGTTGCGGTCCAGGATGGCGCACACCTGACTGCCGTCGGTCCCGATCATGAGCGCTGGGCCGTCCCAGGGCTCCATGAGGGTGGAGTGGTACTCGTAGAACGCCTTCTTGTCCTCGCTCATCGGAATGTGGTCTGCCCACGCCTCGGGGATCATCATCATCATCGAGTGTGGCAGCGAGCGACCGGTCGCCAAGAGCAGCTCGAGGACGTTGTCGAAGGTCGCGGTGTCGCTCTGGTCGGTCGCGGCGACGATGGGGAAGAGCTTGCCGATGTCATCGCCCAGCGTTTCGGATGCCAGCATGGCGTGTCGCGCGGTCATCCAGTTGGTGTTGCCGCGCAGGGTGTTGATCTCGCCGTTGTGGATGACGTGGCGATAGGGATGAGCGAGCCGCCACGTGCCGAGCGTGTTCGTGCTAAACCTTGAGTGCACCATCGCAAAGCACGAAGTGATGTCCGTATCGCCCAGGTCGAGGTAGAAGCGCTCAAGCTGGTGGGCAAGAATGAGGCCCTTGTAGATGATCCTGTTTGCGGAGAGACAGACGATGTAGAGGTCTTCGTCCTTTGCCCGGCTCTCGATCTGCCGGCGGAGGACGTATAGACGCAGTTCGAAGGGCGCCTTGTCGGACCTGTTGTCAGGGCGGTCCACAAAGAACTGCCGGATGAATGGCATCACACCGCGCGACAACACGCCGATGGAGTCGGGATTCGTGGGAACGTCGCGCCAGCCGAGAAGGCGGCACCCCTCGTCCCGAACGGTCTGTTCGATGATTCGAATGCACCGTTCACGCGCTTCGGGATCCTGCGGCAGGAAAATTGTCCCGACGCCGTAGCCACCGAGGTCGGGAAGGTCGAATCCGAGTGACTCGGCCTCCTTCGCGAAGAACTCGTGAGGCATCTGCATGAGGATGCCCGCGCCGTCGCCGGTCTCTGGGTCCGCCCCCGCCGCGCCTCGATGTCCGAGGTTTATGAGGACCTCAAGGCCCTTGTTGATGATGTCGTGCGACTTCCTGCCCTTGATGTCGGCGACGAGTCCGACGCCACAGGCGTCGTGCTCGAAGCGCGGGTCGTAGAGCCCCTGCTTCGAAGGAAGTGGAAGGTCGGGATATGGGTAGGAAGTGTTCATGGGTCTCGATGCCTAAAGGTCGGCCAGGTGTCGGTCGATCTCATAATCAGTCACCTGCATTGAATAGCGGTCCCACTCGACCTTCTTGTTGTGGATGAAGCTCTCGAAAACGTGGTCGCCGAGGGCGTTGCGCACCAGCTCGCTCTTCTCGGTTGCCGCTACGGCTTCTTCGAGGGAGCGAGGAAGTGTCCCAATGCCGGCCGCTTGGCGGTCCTCATCGGTCATAGCGAAAACGTTCGCCTCGGCGGCTGGCGGAAGTTCGTACTGCTTTTCGATCCCCTCCAGTCCGGCAGCGAGCATGACGCTGAACGCCAGGTAGGGGTTGCAGGCGGGATCGGGGGCGCGGTACTCGATGCGCCGGGACTCCTCCCTGCCCTCCTTGAAAGTTGGGACACGCACAAGGTCGGAGCGGTTCACGTTCGCCCATGACACGTAGACGGGCGCTTCGTAGTCGAGAGGAGTATCGAGAGGACTGCGTACAAGCCGCTTGTACGAGTTCACCCACTGGTTGGTCACGGCAGTGATCTCGGGGGCGTGCCGGAGCAGCCCGGCAATGAACCACTTGGCGACCTGCGATAGCCGGTCTGGGTCCTCTGGGTCGTGGAATACGTTGCCGTTTCCGTTCGAAAGGGACTGGTGAGTGTGCATTCCGCTGCCGTTGATGCCGTAGACCGGCTTCGGCATGAAGGTGGCGTAGCACCCTTGGCTGACGGCCACCTCCTTGATGACCACACGGCAAGTCATCACGGTGTCGGCCATCGTGAGGGCGTCCGTGTGCCGAAGGTCGATCTCGTGCTGGCTGGGGGCAACCTCGTGATGGCTGAACACGACGGGGATTTCAAGGTCCTCGAGGGTGAGAACGGTCTCTCGCCTCAGGTTAGTTGCGAGGTCCTGGGGGTTCTGGTCGAAGTAGCCGGCCTCATCGAGGTACTCGACCCCTTTGGAGTCCTTGAAGTAGAAATACTCCAACTCCGGCGCGACATAGTAGGTATAGCCGAGTTTGGCCGCGCGCTCGAGGTTTCGGCGCAGCACCGCCCGCGGGTCGCCCTCAAATGGCTCCCCTGTGGGTGTGACAAGGTCGCAGAACATCTTGGCGACAGCATTGGTCTTGGGACGCCAGGGGAGCAGGCTGAACGTCGTCGGATCGGGGAGAGCGTACATGTCGGTCTCGCGGTAGCGAGCGAACCCCTCGATGGACGAGCCGTCGAAGCTCATGCCCCGCGTGAGGGCGATCTCCAACTCCTCGACCGTGACGGCCAAGCCCTTGAGACTCCCGAGGATATCGGTGAACCACAGGCGAATGAACTTGACGTCGTTCTCGCGCGCCTTGCGGAGGACGTACTCGATCTCCTGTGGGTCTCGTTCTAGGGTCGTCGGCATGGGCGTCGTATCCGAGGTCCTCAGCGGCCCCATTAGGTCTGAGGTGAACGTTCAGTATAGCTATTCATGAATTTTAGTGTCAATGTTCTCCGCGTCGTCGTTACGCGGCTTGTCGTCATTCAGGGCCATATTTCCGCCCACGCGACCGCGATGTTTCGAGGGGACAGTGGTGCAAGAACGCCGCCGGTTCCCGATCGGACCGGCGGCGTCTGATCTGCATGGGCCTTGCGCCCCTGGGATTGCGAAACTCTAGGAAGCCGCTCCGCACACCGTATTCAGAATGAGTCGGGTGACCCTGTAGGGATCGCAGTTTGCGTTGGGCCGCCTGTCCTCGATGTAGCCTCCACCGTCGCGGTGGACCTGCCAGGGGATGCGGACGGAAGCGCCACGGTCGGACACGCCGTACCTGAACTCCTTGTAGGAGCAGGTCTCGTGATGTCCTGTCAGGCGCTCCTCGATGCGGTCGCCGTATTCGACTATGTGGGCCTCGTGGTTGCCCTTGAGGGCCTCGGCGGCGGCGATGCACGCGTCGTAGTTCCCGCGCATCTGCACGGTCGAGAAGTTGCAGTGAGCGCCCGCGCCGTTCCAGTCACCCTGGACGGGCTTCGGATCGAGTCTCGCGGAGACACCCGTGTTCACGTCGTCGGAGATGTGGATGTCCTCACCGATGCGATACAGGAGCCAGCGAGAGAGCCAGAGCTCGTCGGCGACCGCGGGAGCGCCGACGGGTCCAATTTGGAACTCCCACTGCGAGGGCATGACCTCGGCGTTGATGCCGGAGATTCCCAGTCCGGCTTTGAGGCAGGCGTCCATGTGTGCCTCGACGATGGGGCGTCCGAAGACCTCGTCGGATCCTACTCCGCAGTAGTAGCCGCCCTGAGGCGCGGGGAAGCCGTTGTCGGGCCATCCTAGGGGCTTGATGCCGTCGAAGAAGGTGTACTCCTGCTCGATGCCGAACCACATGTCGAAGTCGGCATACTTCTCGGCCGCCTCGGCGCATGCCGCCCTCGTGTTGGTAGGGTGAGGCGACATGTCTGTCAGCAGGACCTCACACATCGCGAGGATGTCGTCTCCGCCGCGAATCGGGTCGGGACAGGTGTAGACCGGCCGCAGGACGCAGTCCGAGTTCTCGCCGGGGGCCTGGTTTGTGCTGGAACCGTCGAAGCCCCAAATGGGAGGTTCCTCGCCCTTGGGGACTATCTTCGTCTTGGAACGGAGCTTGGCGGTCGGCTCCGAACCGTCTATCCAGATATATTCTGCCTTGTAGTAGTCCATTTCGCTCTCCGTTGTTTATGATGTGCAAGATTTTCCGCAATTCGGCGGGCTTCGTCAAGGGAATGTCGCTTTTCGCTGGGTATCTATCAGAAAGAATGAACGACCCGCCGCCTGGCCGTTCATCTGCATTCCCAGAGTTGCAACCCCAAACAGTTTGTCGATCCGGTGTCCTTTAGTTGATTTCGTATTCCTTCGGGGCCTTTGACCCTAAGGCGCTGCGGTTGCCACTACTCCCACTACCACGTTTGACTTGTATCGTTGCCTCAAAGCTCGACACCTGTACTGGTAGGGAAGAACAGCGCAAAAAGTGTAGTCCACAGATGTTACATTTGTGTCACACGCGGCTGAGAATTCTACGACGCGGCGTAAATCTTCGTGGACCGATGCGGCCTGAAGCCGGGAGCGTCGCCCTCATCGGCAAACGAATCTGCTTTGAGCGGGACCGTCTTGGTTGGCGTTTGTTGCTTCGCCGTCCTGGTTCTGTTACACCTCAGGTAGGGAGGAGTGAATGGAATCTCTTTGTACGTTAGCGGAGGCGCTCGGCGTTCGTATCCGAGACGGGGGACGCCTGAAGCTGGCGCTGGTGCATAGCTCGTATCTGAATGAGAATCCTGGTGAGTACCCGGAGTCAAACGAGAGGTTGGAATTCCTGGGTGACGCTGTCCTTGGCGTCATTGTGGCCGAGGAGTTGTACTCGGCGCACCCCGCCTGGCCCGAGGGTAGGCTGACCCAGGCACGCGCGGCCGTGGTGCAGGAGTCGGCGCTTGCGGAGGCGGCGAGGAGTATTGGGCTGGGGGAAATGCTCCTTATGGGAAAAGGCGAGGCGGTAGGTGGGGGACGCCGGCGGCCTTCCAACCTCTCGGCGGGGCTGGAGGCGGTGATCGGGGCGGTATTCCTTGATCTCGGCTATGAGTCGGCACGGGGGGCTGTCTTGCGGGTGCTTGCCGACCAACTCGCGTCGCTGGAACAGCCGGACATGGCGGCGAATCCGAAGTCTTTGCTGCAGGAGGCCGTGCAGGGTGAGGGTCTACCTGCCCCGTCGTACAGCATCGTGCACGAGGAGGGAGCCGATCACGACAGGCTGTTCGTTGCAGAGGTAACGGTCGGCGGCGAGGTTGCCGGAAGAGGTGAGGGGAAACGGAAGTCGCTGGCAGAGCAGGAAGCCGCTGCGGAGGCGCTGAGAGGGCTGGGAAGGTAGCAGCAATCCGTCAGCACCTGCCATGTAGTAAGCTATGCTCAGCAGCGATAATTCGTTCGTGTGGGAGCAATCTGGTGGGAACCTTCAGCGTAGAAATCGCCATTGGCGATGTCGGCGGCGAGAACTATGAAAAGATGGATGCTCTGGTAGATACCGGCGCAACCACGACCGTTGTTCCCGGCTCCACTCTCAGGCGGCTCGGAATCGCTCCCACCAAGCGCGAGACCTTTGAGTACGCCGGAGGCCAGCGGGTGGAACTGGATATGGCCGAGGCAAGGGCGAGAGTAGCCGATCGAGAGACTACTACATGGGTAATCTTCGGCGAGGATGATACAGCCCTGCTCGGCGCATACACCTTGGAAGGAACGTTCTTGGCCGTAGACCCTTACGGCCGGCGGCTCATCCCCGTCCCTGGCCTGCTGAAGTAATCCTCACCCACCGATTCAGGCTGAAACCGCAGTAGTACGACGGCGGGGAGCTGCCTAAGTCATCGCTAGTGTGGAACTTACCCGACCCGCCCGGCCCGCCAATCAAGACCCCTTGCGCTGACCGCGCTGAACCCTCTGCCATTCCTTCGAAGGTGACTATTGCCCGCTCGCCCTGAGCAGCGATACGCCATGCCGGGGTGTCAGTAACAGGGACGCAGGTAAGAGAAAGTACGTTCGGCCTGAGCCTGTCGAAGGCTGAAGATGGCCGTGCATCGTCGCTGATATGAAGCAGTTACTTGAAAGCTTGTCGAAGGGGCGAGGCGCTATTCATGGTTCGGCAAGCTCACCACGAACGGGTTTCACGGACTTCGGAAACACCCTCTATCGCCCCTGCACCTGAGTTAGCTACGCGAACGACCTCTTGAGATAGTCTAAGTCGAGGTCGGGGTAGAGGGGGTATGCGGAGAGTAGCTCCGCGACACGGTGGCGGGCAGATTCGATGGTCTCGGAGTCGGTGGTCGCACGCGCCTTGCTGACCTGTCCTGCTAGTCGTCCCTTGGCTATCGTGCGGGGCTTGGTGCCGGAGAGTACGGAAGCCATGATGGAGGCGATTTCGGTCATCTCAGCTGTGCCCATGCCTCGGCTGGTTAGTGCGGGCGTGCCGAAGCGGAGCCCTGAGGTGTACCACGCGCCGTTGGGGTCGAAGGGGATGCTGTTGCGGTTCAGGGTGACATTGGCCTCTCGCACTGCCGACTCTGCTTGGCGTCCCGTAAGGCCGTAGTGGCCGATGTTGGCGAGCATGAGGTGGTTGTCCGTGCCGCCGGTGAGGATGTCCATGCCATTGTCGATGCAGCCGGATGCGAGGGCCGAGGCATTCTCGACAATGGAGTTTGCGTAGGCACTGAACTCCGGCGTCGAGGCCTCGGTGAAACCCACGGCCTTCGCGGCCATGACGTGGGGCATGGGACCTCCAAGGACCATTGGGCAGCCCTTGTCAACGTATTCGCCGTACTCATCGGTTGAGAGCACCATCCCGCCGCGTGGTCCACGTAGAGTCTTGTGAGTCGTGGTGGTTACGACATGCGCGTGTGCGATGGGGTCGTTGGGGCCGGTGAAGCCTTCGACCTTGCCTGCGACAAGTCCGGCGAAGTGCGCCATATCGACCATGAGGACGGCGCCGACCTCGTCGGCGATCTCACGGAATATGCTGAAGTCGATCCTCCGGGAGTAGGCACTGTATCCGGCGAGGAGGATGAGGGGCCTGAACGCCTTTGCCTGATCGCGAATTGAGTCGTAATCAAGGAGGTTCGTCTCGCGGTCGACATTGTAGGACTGGACATCGAACATGGTCGCGGTCGCGTTGAGGCGGTAGCCGTGGGAGAGGTGTCCGCCGGAATAGTAGTTCAGGCCGAGCATTCGCTGGTTGCCGAGGGCGTGACGGAGCTCGGCCCACTCGGCGTCCGAGAGCCTTGAGGGGTCGGTCTGGCCGACGGTCTCCATGAAGGGTGACTGCACCCTTGCGGAGAGGATGGCCCAGTAGGCCACCAGGTTGGCGTCGGCCCCGGAGTGGGGCTGGACGTAGGCGTGTTCCGCGCCGAAGAGGTCTTTGGCAAGCTCGACGGCCCGACCTTCAACGGCGTCGACGTTGTCGCAACCGGCGTAGAAACGGTGGTAAGGGTACCCCTCGGCGTACTTGTCGGTGAGAAGGTTCCCCATGGCAAGCTGCACGGCGAGTGAGGAGTAGTTCTCCGAGGCGATCATCTTGAGGCTGTTCGACTGGTCGTCCAGCTCCGCGACGACGGCGGCCACGACCTCTGGAGATACGGCGCTTATTCGTTCAAGCGATGCCAGAAAGGCTACGAAGCCGGTGTTGAGTTCGTTGCCCGTCGAGGTTGTCTCGGCGATGTAGTCGGCGAGGGGTGAGGAGGTGGACATGAGGGTGTTTCGACGAGACTCGTACGTGTGTACAAATAGTCTATCGACGGCCTCGATGCGGTGTCAACGGAAGAGGTGATTCGTATGCTGGACAACCCTGTTACAGGCGGTGGCCGCGAAACTCATCGGTGAGGCGATTGTTTGCCAAGAGGAAGCGAGCGAATGGCCTTTCCGTGGAATTCCAGAGAATTTCGAGATCTGGCCACTTTCGCAGCAATCGCAAGAGTACCTTGCGAGGTTGTTCTTGACCGCTTGTCAGAAAGACGATGCCGACATTTTCTCGGACAATCGTGTCCCTCTCCGCATCCACCTGGAGCATCCGTTTGTTGCAGCTAAGCACAAGCCACCCATTTTGGCCAGCTTTCTTAAGCCAGACCTCATCGGGGAGTCCTCCAAATGACATACTTCTCAGAGAGCGAGCTTTGTACCCTACTGCGTTGAGGGCCTTTGGCACTCCAGTTCCTACGTCCTCGTCGCACAGTAGGATCAAGCAGCGACCTGCTCCCCGTAGTCTATGGCAGCCTGAATTAGTTTTCGTTTCATGCGAAAGTCTTTCGCAATGAAGTCAATGCCTAGGCCAGCGTTGTATCGCTTGCGGATTGCTTGCACTGTCACTCCCCGTCCCTTAATCACAGGCAGACCCGTGCTCAGCCTAGGGTCCACGACGATTGGCACAGTCTTGCCAACGGGGTACCACCGAGCTGCTAGATCGTCGACATACTCCATCTGGTCAGTAGTTTCGCTGCGCAGCAGCCCCGGCAGCGTCCACTGTTCTAGGTTGTCCAGGGCTTGAAAGCTGTCTAGAGAACCTCCTTCTGTAAGTATATTAACAATGTGACCACCCAGCGCTTCCAGCTTCAAGTGAGCGAACGGATATTCTATGTCCCATACCTGTCGTGCGTTCCTATGGGCCTCTCTTACAGCTCTGAATGGTATGCTCTTCCTTCCCGAAACGCTCTTACGAAACCGTCCTGCAACCATGATCTCTATCATCTGAAGGAAGGAAACCATAGCGCCGTTGTCTGACGGAAACAAGGGAGGAACTTCCCGGCCCTTTATCGTGTACCCCAATAGCCAGTTCTTGACCGTAGTGGTAGAGACACCTGCGAGGTGGGCAGCCTCGCTAAAGGTGTACATTGACTCTGTACGCCAGCCGTTGAGGGCCTGATGGTCGTGAATCATTGTGGACATCGGAAGCTAAACCTCCAACTTGCTAGTAACCAATAAGGGTGTCCGAGTCTATCGGTAGGTGACTTTCCCTAAGCAAACATCTTTGAATAGGGCCGCGTGTCCAGACTGTATCGTGATACTAGCATATCGCATCCGATGAATCAGTGGCGGCAACTGGGTCGTCCCAGCGTCAGGAGTTCCGAGCAAGCGAGTCTTACTGAACTGTAGAGGCCGCTTGCCGAACGGGGGGTTCGACGGTACGGTATACGGCGAATATGAACGGAAGCGGTCGCATCTATAAGGAGCTGTTGGCGGCAGTATTGCTCGCCGCCTTGGTTCTTGCGGGCTGCTCGAACAGCGACGGCGACCGGCACCAACTGTTGGTGTTTGCCGCTACGAGCCTTACGGGCGCGATGGACGAAGCTGCGGAGCAGTACGAGCGGGAGAACGAGGTGGACGTGCAGATGAGCTATGCGGCATCGCAGGCGCTGGCGCAGCAGATTGCCAGCGGCGCTCCTGCGAGCGTGTTCGTTTCCGCGGGCGCTCCCCCCGTCGAGTTCCTGCGGGCCCGTGACTTGGTGGCCGAAGAGGTTGAGCTGCTGACGAATAAACTGGTCGTGGTTACGAACCGGTCGCTCGGGGAGCGTTCTCCCAACGCCCTCACATCGCCAAACATCGAGCGGATCGCCATCGCCGCTCCGGATATCGCTCCCGCAGGGGCGTATGGACGTGAGGCTCTGACGTCGGCGGGATTGTGGGATTCCCTGCAGCCGAAGATCGTGACGGCCCCCGACGTGCGGGCGGCGATGGCCTTCGTCGAAGCGGGCAACGCGAGCGTCGGCATCGTGTACGCGACGGACGCCGTAATAGCCAGAGGCCTGGACACCGTGGACATCTTCCCGCACGACTCGTACGGGCCTATCGTCTATCCCATCGTCACGGTGGCGTCGGATGATCGGAACGAGGTGGCGGACGACTTCGTTCAATTCCTTCTCAGCCCCGCGGCGGGCGAAATATTTCGCGCCCATGGCTTCGAGCCAATCAGGTAGGCCGATTTGACTTGGTCACTCCTTGAACTCACATTTCGGGTGGCGATAGTCGCCACCTTGATCAACATCCCCCTTGCGCTGGGCGTGAGTTGGCTGCTGGTCAAAACTCGCGTGCCTGGCCGTATCGTCATTGATGCGCTGGTCTCCCTGCCTCTTGCGGTGCCCCCGATTGCGATAGGATTCTTCCTGCTGCTCTTGCTTGGGCGTGAAGGGCCCATTGGCGGGTTGACGAAAGCACTGCTGGGGGCCGATATCGTTTTCACGTGGATTGCGGCGGTAGCGGCTTCGGCGGTGGTGTCGTTCCCGCTGATGGCGCGGGCGACGATGATCGCCATGGCGGGTGTCGACCAACGCCTCGAAATGTCTGCCAGGAGCCTCGGCGCTGGCCCATGGAGAGTGTTCTTCACCATAACCGTACCTCTGGCCATGAAGGGCATCTTCGCGGGCGTGCTGCTCGGATTCGTGCGGGCAATCAGCGAATTCGGAGCTACGATCACCGTCGCGGGAAACATCGCGGGCAAGACGCAGACCCTGCCTCTCGCGCTCTACTCTGCAGTCATCCTGAGAGACGACTCGACGGCCCTGCTGCTGACGGCCATTGCCATCGCCATCGCCGTCGCCACCCTTTTGGTGCACAACTGGCTGCTGGCCAGGACCCCGCGACCGGAGGTGTCGTGACCGTCATGAACCCGCAGGTAGCACATATCGCCGTTACGAAGCGATTCCCGGAATTCACGCTGGACTGCGACGTGACGTTCGAGGCGGGTACGACGGCGGTGTTCGGTCCATCGGGCAGTGGCAAGACCACGTTGCTGAACTGCATTGCAGGTCTTACGCGCCCCGACAGCGGACGGATTACCGTAATGGGCACCACCCTATTCTCCGCTTCGGAGCGCAGGGTCGTACCACCTGAGAAGCGGCGGTTCGGTTACGTGTTCCAGTCGTCTGCGCTCTTCCCGAACATGAACGTGCGGAAGAACGTCCTCTATGGCTACGGCCTGACCCCGGTTGGGCAGCGGACCTCGGATCCTGATCAGCTCTTCGACCTGTTCGACCTTACACGACTGCTCGACCGGAGCGTCGACACCCTGTCCGGTGGAGAACGCCAGCGCGTGGCCCTCGCGAGGGCGTTGGCGACCTCGCCGCGCCTGCTCTTGCTGGATGAGCCGCTGGCGTCGCTGGACGTTGCGTTCAAGGGCGCGATCATCCGCTACCTGAAGCGGGTGCGACAGGAGCTCCGGACACCGATGATCTACGTGTCGCACTCGGTGTCCGAGGTTGTGGCGCTCGCCGAGGAGATGCTCGTGCTGTCCGAAGGCAAGCCCGTTGCCCAGGGACCGCCGTCGGAGGTGCTGGTGCGTCCCGACGTTGGCACCATGGCGGACTACGGGGCCTTGGAGAACCTCCTTGACGCGACGGTCGTGGAACGTCGGTCGGAGCAGGGACTTTCGGTAATCGACGTTGGCGGCGTCGAACTTTCTGCGCCGGAAATCGATGCTGGGCCGGGAGACCTGCTTACCGTATCGGTCCGCGCGGGAGACATCATTCTCACCCTCGACGTGCCGACGAGGATCAGCGCGCAAAACATCTTGCCCGGTAGGATCGAGGCGATTCATTCGCAGGGCCCGCGCGTCATCGCGCACGTGGACGTTGGAGTCGTCCTCGTCGTGGAGCTCACGCCGCGGGCGGTAGCCGACTTAGGGTTGCGTGAGGGAGCGCAGGTCTATCTGATCGTCAAGAGCAACAGCGTCCTCGCGCTGGACGCGATTGATAGTGGGTGAGTTTAGCGAAAGCGAACTCGATCGCATGCCCGTCGAATTCATTGAGGATATCGTCTGGGAGTGGGTCGAAGAATGAGTCGGGGACTTCGGCCAAGCCTTTTCCCATACCTTCCGGACGGGGTTCGTCCGAGCGGCTTTCCATGGGCAGAATTTCGGCAACGGGCTGGTCTAGGTGACTAAGGATGATTCGATCACCCGGCTTCAAGTCTGCGATATGCTTGGAGAGATTGGCCTGGGCCTCTTTGACGGTTAGGTTCGTAGTGGTCATGAACCTATGTTAGTTTGGATGTCCTGCCCGTTCAAGCACAATTGCAAGAGCGCCGCACATGGTTGTGGTGTCCCAAAGCTGGCTCATGTAGACTACGCCTGACTTTGGGCAGGCGATCACCATGTGCGCGAAGAAGAACGTCCATCACGTCGTGAGGCGGCCCGGCAACAGGTTGGGTGATCCGGACATCGAGATTCCGGTCGCCGACGACCTGGTGACCGTGCCGGGAGCGCCGGTGCGTGAGGTGGACGTTTCGTTCTACAGCCGCGAGTACCCGCTGGATGCCCACTTCGTCGAGAACTCCGCCGACCGCGAGTGGCTTTGGTCACAATACACCGAGTCGTTTGCCCAGTGGCGCATCGAGCACGAGAAGGTGGACACGCCGCTCGTGGAAGCCGCTGCGTCGTCGGGTGACATCCCTCCGGACGTTGAACCGGACCC
The DNA here is from genome assembly GCA_963662435.1 of Dehalococcoidia bacterium. Classification (GTDB taxonomy): domain Bacteria; phylum Chloroflexota; class Dehalococcoidia; order Lucifugimonadales; family VXLM01; genus VXLM01. The sequence goes on from OY759598.1 coordinate 3,070,612, forward strand.
GGACCTCGATCCGACGGAGCCAATCCGTCGGAAGGCCCGCGAACTGGGGTTCAGCGAGGTCGGGTTCACCAGGTACGACCGACGGTACGCCTACGCCAGCAAGAAGAAGTGGGTGAAGTTCCAGCATGCAATCTGCCTCGCCTACGAGCAGGAGTACCATGGTACTCAGAAGATTCCCAGCGAGGAGGCCGAGCACACCCACTTCGGAACGTATACGACCGAAGGGGAGGTCTCGCTGGAACTGGCGGACTACATCCGCTCATTGGGCTACCACGCGCAGGTGCACAGCCACAGCGACTCCAGCGCGCCCTACATCCCCATGTTCATCAACGCGGGCCTGGGCCAGTTGGGCGCGAACGGCCAGCTCCTTATGCCGCACTTCGGTTCTCGTGGTCGGCTGATGTTGATAACCACCGACGCGCCCGTGCGCTACGACGAGCCCGTCGACTACGGCATCAACCGCTTCTGCGACGAGTGCCAGGTGTGCGTGGCTCGGTGTCCCAGCAATGCCCTCTCACGCAACAAGCTGTGGTGGCGCGTTGCCCTGAAGAACAAGGTGAGCTATGCGCGGTGCCGCCCTGTTATGGGTCGTTACGACGGGTGTTCGATCTGCATGAAGGTCTGCCCCGTTCAGAAGTACGGCATGAAGCCGGTCATGGACCACTACGTCGAGACGGGTGAGGTGCTCGGAAAGGGTACCGACGAGCTGGAGGGGTACACGCTAAAGGACAAGGGCAAATTCGGTCCCGGCGAAAAGCCCCACTTTACACCCGAGTTCTTTCAGATACCCCGTGGCCGGTACGAAAACTGGGTCTACGAGGGCTTCAAGGCCCGTCTTGAGGCGGGAGAAGAGATTACGAAGGAAGAGTTGGCGGAGTTTGCTGACTCGGTGCGCGAGGCGGTGGAGACAAAACGGGAGACCACGGGATAGTCTTCGCTCGGACGACGAGACTGACCATAGTCCCGCCATGGGCAAGTTCTCCCAACACCGTTCGAGGCCGCGAAGCACGGTATTCTAACCTCAATTACTACGGTTGGTGAACTTGGTGAAGAGCAGAGTCCATAGTGTCCTGGAACGGACGGACGGACGTCTCAGCGCGTTCGACCTCTTTATCATCACGCTCATTTGCCTGAACGTGGTAGTCCTGATCGTGGAGACGGTCGAGGAAATCCACCAGGTCGCGCCATTTGCTTTCCAAGCCTTCGACACCATATCCGTAGCCATCTTTACTGTCGAGTATGTCTTGCGGATCTGGTCGTGTAACTCCGAGGAGAAATACGGGCATCCGCTGTGGGGACGACTGCGCTTTGCCGTCACCCCCGTCCTATTCATCGACCTGCTGGCTATACTGCCCTTCTATGTGGCGCTCATTGCTCCCGCAGGCTTGATCGACCTGCGAGTCTTGCGAATCCTGCGGGCGGTGCGCCTCTTCGCCCGAATCGCGCGACTGAGTCGCTACTCGTCCGGCTTGAGGACGTCGGCCGGGGTCCTGCACGCCAAGCGCGCGGAGCTGATCACGGTGATCGTGTTCCTCTCGATTCTCCTTCTGATGGCCTCGTCGCTGATGTTCTTCGCCGAGCATGAGGCGCAGCCGGACAAGTTCGCCAACATACCCCAAGCAATGTGGTGGAGCATTATCACACTCACGACCGTCGGGTACGGCGATGTGACCCCCGTCACCGGGGCGGGACGGTTCTTCGCGGGAGTGATTGCCATTCTAGGAATAGGTCTGTTCGCGCTCCCTGCGGGAATCCTGGGGTCGGGGTTTATGGAGGAAATGAACAGGAGAAGGCAGGAGATCAGGCGGTGTCCCCACTGCAACATGGAGATCCACGAGTAGTTCTCCGTAAAGACGCCGTGTAGCCCGGCAATGATCGGCCTTGCCCCCTTGGATTGTCTAAGAGGGTGTTTCCGAAGTCCGTGAAACCCGTTCGTGGTGAGCTTGTCGAACCATGAACAGCGCCTCGACCCTTCGACAAGCTCAGTGCCTGCCCCGTACTTGATACTCGGGCGAGCGGGCAATAGTCCCCTTTGGAAACTCTCACTAACCTACACCTCGAAGCCAATGGAAGGAACTGTCATGCGAAGGCTGCTCAGCGGTACGCCCTCTAACGTACACGCCGTCGGCATGGCCTTCACTACTGCGTTCTTCGTCCTCGCGGTTTCGTCAGTGGGCCTGTATGTCACCTTTACGGGCGATACTGTGAACGTTCCGGCTGGACTTTACGGCTTTAGCGCAAACCGCATTCATGACGGCCCTAGCTACTTTATCTTGGGCAAGGAGGGCAGCTTTGCGACCATCTATCACACGGGAGACGGCTGGGCGACGTCCGAGGCGGTGATCGGACCAGGCTTTCTCCTGAACCCTCATCACTACGAACCTGCCACCATTTCCATAGAGTACCCACTGCTCCCCGTGATGGTTGACATCTACAAACGCATCACGCCACCTTCGTCGTCAACTCCCCATTAGGCCTATGGGGCTGAGTCGGCTGTAGTTCTCCCCTGACGCATGGAGTTTTGAGATGATTTCTTTGCGCGCACCCGCAGGTCCGTACCTACTCCACGAACCACTCTTCGTTGCCTGCCCGCTCGTAGGCCTTCGCCCACTCCTCTGAGCCATCGTCGAACCAGCGCTCGTAGGTGTAGTTGCGGACGGTGCCCTCCTCCTGTCCCATGATCTTGGGCAGGTGGGGCTGGCCGAGGGAGTAGATGGTGCGGCCGCTGCCGAACCGGACGACTCCGACGTAGGGAGCGATCTCGTTGGGCACGGTGTCACGATACTTGTAGAGAAGGTCTTCATCGACCTCAAAGCCGAGCCCCGGCTCCTCCGACACACGCGAAAACCCCTCGGCTACCGGGAACCGCTTATGGGTGATGTCGTCCTCGGCGTCGAGCTGGTCGTCGAGGTGGATCGAGTGGCCCGTTGCCGTGGGCATGGTGCAGGCCACGTGCATCGCCATGGACTTGGCCAGAGTCCCTCCGCACATCTGGAAGATGGTCTGGAGGTTGAGCTTGCTGTACGTGGTCGCCGTGGCGATCAGAGTTCCGATGGGCGGGTACATCATGTACGCGTCCGCCATACCCAGCTGCGCCTCGTGGCCTCCGCCAAGCTTCCATGACCCACCATGCACGACGAGAAGCTGCGTTCGCCGCCGGAGCTCGCGCCAGCTCTCGATGTCGGCGGTGTCGAACGGGTCCTCGATCCAGTGGACGATGGGGTGATCGCGTTCGAGCCGGGCGACGATGGGCAGGATGCCTCCGAGGGTCCGGCCACGTCGTCCGGTGAAGTCATAGTGGACCCTGAAGCCGGGCGGCGTGACCTCCTCGATGATCTTGGTCCAGTTGAAGATGTCCGCCAGCGGGCTGGTATGTATCTTGAAGATGGTGTAGCCGTCATTCACCGCGCGGGTGACATCGTCTGCCAGCTCTTGGTCAGTCGGGCCGCCCCAGCACCATGCCGCGGTCGAGACGCTGTCACGTACCTTCTGTCCGATGAGCTTGTACGCGGGCACTTCGAGGTACTTGCCCATGATGTCGTACATCGCCATGACGACAGAGGGGTACACGTCGGAGCCGATGTAGTCGAACGGGTCGGTGTCAATGAGAGGCTCGAACGCCTCGATGGGCGGAGGGGCCGCGCCGTCGAAGTCGCCGTATCCGACAATTCCTACATCGGTTGTCACCTTGGCGGCGATGCGATGCTCGTGCCCGTTGCGGGCAGGGTTGTCACGGTACCGCTTGGCCAGGGGCGGGCGAATGGTGAATACCTCGATGTCAGTGATTTTCATGGCGGGGCTCCTTTGGGCTCGTGACGGCGTGGCGAGCGGCGGGTCCTTGATCGACCGATGCTCTCCTAGTAGTTCGTAGCGCGGCCGATTTGCCGGTTGTACTCTTCCTCGCCGAAGAGTCCTTTCTTGTTCACCCATCGCCATATCTGAGGCTTGAGTGTCAGGCTTCGGTCTTCGAGTGGCAGTTTGACCGCCGCATGGCCCTGGCGGGCGGACTCCCTCATGGCAACGGTCGCCTCGAAGGACTTGTGGTGGACATGCCCGGGCGCCTTCGGCTCGATGCCGAGGGTGATGGCGTCGACGATGGACTGCATGCCGTTCATGAGGCGGTCGCCGGGGTAGAGCCATCCTTCCTCGTCGTACCCGCCTTCGGCGTGAGGACGAAACTGCTTGAAGGTCTTCGAGTCGTCGTAACGCAGGCCGGAGAGGAGGTCCGCGTCGGAGGCTTCTTTCTTGTGGTAAAAGTGGTGGTGGCGTTTGTCGGTCACGTAGACGCCCTCGGTGCCGGTGACTATCAGTCCCCTCATGGCGCCGGTCCTGGCGTGAATGAAGCATTCTATGCCGTTGGCGTACCGGATGTAGCCGCCGATGCCGAGGTACTCGTCGTCGCTTTCTCCAAAGGGGTCGCCGTTGGTCCATCCCGTCACCCACTCGATGTCGGCGTCCTGTGCAAACATGTGGGCGACGCTGAGTCCTTGGCAACCGCCCTGCATGATCGACTCGTAGAGGTTGATGTTCAGGACCTCGCCGATCTCGCCCGCCTCGATCATGGCGCGGGCCTCCCATAGCTGGGAAATGCTCCGGTCGACATTGCCGCCCTGCCAGGGTATGCCGTTCGCCTCACACGCGGCGACCATGCGGTCGGCGTCGGCGAGGCTCGCGGCGATGGGCTTCTCGGAGACGATGCCCTTCGCGCCGGACGTTTCCGCAGCAAGCACGACCATGTCCGGGTTGTACTGGACGGGAAGGACGCAGTCGACGATGTCGAGCCGCTCGTTGGCGTACATCTCTTCAGCGGTGCTGTACCCGCGCGCCGAGAAGCGCCGCAACGCGAGTTCAAGGTTGTCCGGGTCGGGATCGGCGATCGCAACGACCTGCGTGTCGGGCAGCAGATTGAAGCCGCGCGCGTGCTGCGTCCCTTGGCGTCCGCATCCGACGATTCCGACCTTATATTTGGCTGTAGGTGTCATCTTGAGGGGCCTCCATAATTGGAATTCGGCGAGGATGCCCCATCATAGCGCATTCGTCAGGAGATGGCAGGAGGAACCCTCCGGAGACCGCCGAGAGTACCTTCGATGTTCAATAGGGCAACCCAGTCCGTTCGTGGCAACCCAGTCCGTTCGTGGTGAGCTTGTCGAACCATGAACTGCGTTGCCACCACCCCACAGACTCAGAGCCTCCCTCGTTCTTGAGACGAGGGCGAACAGGCGACCATTTCGACTCCCCCTAGACCCTTTCCTTGCCCGTCGGGCAGACCTCCAGCAGACAGCATTCGACGCAGTCCGGCTCCTTCTTACAGACGTTCGCACTGTGGGTAACTATGAGGGCGTGGTACTCGTTGAAGAGCGATACGTCCGACGGCAGGCTCTCGGCGAACATTCGCTGGTAGAGAGCGTACGGCCCCTTCTCGGGGGCGAGACCGAGCCGGAAGAAGAGTCTCCTCGTGTAGTGATCGACGACGAAGACCGGCATGTCGAGGGCATAGAGGAGAATGTCGTCGGCCGTCTCATCGCCAATGCCGTGGATGCTCAATAGCTCCTCGCGCAGGGAGACCGGGTCGGCCGTCATGAGGGCTTCAATGTCGTCGTCACGCTCGCCAAGCCACTCGACCAGCGCTTTGAGCTTCCGCGCCTTCATATTGTAGTAGCCCGACGAGTAGATTAGCCGCGCGACCTCGGCTTGTTCTGCATTTCGCAGCGCCTCAGCCGACAGCATTCCCGCTTCAGAAAGAGCGCGAATGCCCTTCTCGGCGTTGCTCCACGCAGTGTTCTGCACGAGGACGGCGCCAACCATGACCTCGAACCTGGAGTCCGCAGGCCACCAGTCGCGGGGGCCGTAACGCTTCGTGAGGCGTTCGTAGATATCCGTCAGGCGTTCGCGCATGGGGAGTGGTTGGGGTCAGTCGGTTTCACCGAACTTGGGTACACAGGCTCTCCGTATAGTTCGTGATCGAACAACCGGCATATGGGGGATAGCATCTTTTGGCTTGAGGCTGTGTTGGTAATCATATATGATTTACCTTGCCAATCGGTTCTTTTATGCCGTGCCTTTCACGTTGCGCTCGACCGTACGCTAAGGCAGAAAGACAGATATGCAGACTCAGGAGCATACACAGACTGCACGAGACTTTCTCGAAGACGCAGACCATCAGTTTAGCTCCGGGCACGTTCTGCAGGGCTCTGAGAAACTGTGGGGCGCTGCAGCCCATGCGGTCATGACGGTAGCCCAAGACCGGGGCTGGGATCATGGGAATCATAATGCGTTGAAGATCGCGGTCGGCAAGCTGATTGTCGATCACGAAGCCCCGGAGCTGCGCGGCGGGTTTGCGGCGGCGCAACAGTTCCACGCCAACTTCTACCACGGCTTTATGGAGGACGATGACGTTACGTTCGCTCGTCCGCTGGTACACGACTTCGTCGAACGGGTGTTGAGTTACGCCTGAGCCGCAAGAGCGCGAGCGGTTGAATAACAATCCCATGCGGACCTTCTGCGAGCGTCTTCTTTTGGCCTCCGAGACAAACCGGAGCCTCCTCTGCGTCGGACTCGATCCCGACCCGGCCAGGATCCCTGTCGATGACGTAGTGGCCTTCAACTCGGCCATCGTGGACGCAACACGCGACCTCGTTTGCGCCTACAAGCCCAACATCGCCTTCTATGAGTCGCGCGGCAGTGAGGGCATCGGGGAACTTGAGCGCACGATCGCGCATATCCGTGACGTTGCGCCGTCGGTTATCGTCCTGCTCGACGGCAAGCGAGGGGACATCGGCTCGACCAACGCAGCTTACGCCAGGGCGCTATTCGAGACGTGGGGAGCGGACGCGGCGACCATCAACGCTTACGCTGGCGGTGAAGACCTGGGGCCATTCCTCCAGTACGAAGACAAGGCCGTATTTGTATGGTGCCGGTCGTCGAACGAGGGAGCCTCCGAGCTGCAAGACCTGCCGGTCCAGTTGGACGGCGACACCATGCCCTACTACCAGGCGGTAGCACGTCGTGCGTCCGGTTGGGACGCTAGAGGCACTGTCGGGCTCGTCGTTGGTGCGACGTACCCCATGGAGCTTGAAGCTGTCCGTTGCATCGCCCCCGACGCCCCCATACTTCTGCCCGGCGTCGGCGCTCAGGAGGGAATGTTGCAAGCCTCGGTGAAGGCGGGTGTCGACCACACTGGGCGCAATCTGCTGGTCAGCAGCTCCAGGGCTGTGCTGTACGCATCTGCCGACCCACAGCACTTTGCCGGTGCCGCCCGGAACGCCGCAGAGTCCCTGCGCGACGGGATCAACGCCGTCCTCGATAGCGAGGGGTACTCGTGGTCGTAGATTTCAGGGTCGGAGAGCGTCTGACGCTCCGAAAGAAGCACCCGTGCGGCGGATTCGAATGGGATGTGACCCGAATCGGGGCCGACATCGGAATCCGGTGCGTCACGTGCTCGCGGGACCTGATGATGGCGCGCTCCACTTTGGAGAAGCGCATGAAGGCCCGGCTGTCGGGTGAGAGGGCGACGTAGGAGATCCGTATGCGACTCAAGGGCAAGACTGCCCTCATCGCGGGCGGCGCTTCAGGCATCGCGGGCCAACTCATGGGCATCGGGGGCGCTGCAGTGCGACGATTCGCGCGTGAGGGCGCACAGATCGTCATCGCGGACATCAAGGACGACATCGGTGAGCAGACGGCTGAAGAGATACGCGCGGAGGGCGGACAGGCGCACTACGTCCACCTCGACGTTACGCTCGAAAACGAGTGGATCGCAGCGGTGGCGACGGCTGTAGACCGCTTCGGCAAGCTCGATGTGCTGGTGGACGCCGCGGGCACCTCAATACGCTACAAGGTCGAAGAGACGCCCGTCGAGACTTTCGACCTGGAGATGGCCGTCCATGCAAGGGGAGCGTTCCTCGGTGCAAAGCACGCGATTCCGCGTATGCGCGACGCAGGGGGCGGCTCAATCGTCATCGTATCGTCGATGTACGGCATCGTGGGCGCGGCTTCCACTTCGTACCCAACGGCCAAGGGTGCCATGCGCAACTTCACGAAAGCGGCCGCCATCCAGTACGCAGCGGAGGGCATTCGGGTGAACTCTGTACACCCCGGCTTCGTGATGACACCGCTGACCAAGGACATATTCAACGTGCCGGAGATCATCGGCCCCCGCCTTGCGATGGTGCCCATGCGCCGGCTCGGCACCGTAGACGAGATCGCCAACGGCATCCTGTTCCTCGCATCGGACGAGTCGTCCTTCATCACCGGAGCGGAGCTGGTGATCGACGGGGGGTATCTATCGGAGTGAGGGCCGTCATTAGCGTGGAGATGCGGACGTGAGCGACTCCAAGAAGGGACAATCCGAATACGTCCAGACTGTGCTCGGTCCGGTCGAGCCGGAATCGCTGGGCGTTACTCACACGCACGAGCACATCCTCTCAGACCTGTCGCACATCGCCGTCGAGCCGGAGGACCCCTTCGAACGCGAGATATTCCATGCACCCATGCGGATGGACATTCTCGGCTACCTCAGATACTACTTTGCCGCCAATCTCGACAACCTGCGACTGGACGATATCGATATGGCCATCGCGGAAGTCGACCTGTACAGGCGCCACGGCGGCAGAGCAATCGTCGAGGCGTCGAGCATCGGGCTCAGCCGGAACCCCGAGGGCCTCGCACGGATATCAAGGGCCACCGGCGTCCACATCATCATGGGCTCGTCGTACTACGTCAAGGAAGCGCACCCGCCCAACATGGACGATATTTCAGAGGACGAAATCTTCGAGGAGATCGTCCGGGACATAACCGTCGGCGTCGGCTCAACAGGCATCAAGTCGGGAATCATCGGCGAGGTCGGTTGCTCCTACCCGCTGTCGGACAACGAGCGCAGGGTGCTCGTGGCCTCTGCGAGGGCGCAGAGGGCGACAGGAGCGGCGATTCTGATTCATCCGGGGCGCGACGAACCCTCGCCGGAAGAGATCATCGAGGTCATCGCAAGTGCCGGCGGCGATCCGGGTCGCACCATCATCGGGCATCTCGACAGAACGGTCATGGACCGGCAAGTCCTTCTCCGCATCGCAGAGTCCGGCTGTTACCTCGAATGGGACCACTTCAGCTCCGGTCTGCCGTTTTATCCGCCGAACCCAAAGATCACCATGCTGAGCGACGCCGACCGCGCGGAGGTGATTGCCTTCATGATCGAGCACGGCTACGGTGACAGGATACTCACGGGCCACGACGTAGCGTCGAAGCAAAGGCTCATCGCGTACGGCGGGCAGGGCTATTTCTACATCATCAGGCGCGTGGTGCCTTGGCTGAAGACACGCGGGTTCTCAGACGAGGACATCGACCGGCTGCTCATCCACAACCCGGCAAGGATACTGACCTTGGCGGAGCCGGCCGGGTAGGCCGGTATTCTTCGTGAAGGGGACGTACGTCCCGCTAGCCCTTCGCGAAGAGTTCGTACGCTCGCGCCTCGTCCGGCGTCTGGTACCTTCCGGACTGGTCGCCTCCGAGCCAGCGGTAGGGGCGCGGATAGAGCGTCATCGAGCGGTCCTCAAGCGGCAGCGAGAGGGGCACAGAACCCCACAGGGCGGAGTGTTTGGCGGCTATGGCTGCCTCGAGCGACCTGAGCAAATCGTAGCCGGAAATCGCCATCTCCGTTCCATTCTCGACGGCCGAGATGAATGACAGGATCGAGCTTGCGAGGTAACCGTACTTCGGCCAGGCAAACGGCGTGAACGCTCGGTCAGACTTGATGCGCGCGCCGTTGTCGTCGAACCCCTGGTAGATGTCCATGACATCGCCCCAGTCCCAGCGCAGCAGGGAGTCCTCGGTCCAGACGTCGACGCCGCGATGGGGAGTCGGCTCGCCGTAGACGGTCGTCTCGATCCCGGTGCTCATCTTGAAGCGTCCATTGATGATGAGGCCGCTGTCCTCGTTGGATTCCAGTGACTCCTGCGGCTTGCCCCACGCGATAACCTCTGTGATCTCGGCGTTCGTGAGGAGCCTGAGGACGGCGATGTGCTGGCATCCGCCGCCGGAAATCTCACCGCCCCAACCACTGACCGTTGCACCCTGAATTCCCCCGTAGTCGCCGTTTCGGAGCCAGCTCGCGGCCTCCTGGACGTCGGCGCGGGAGCGCTGGAGGTTCCCGCCGTGGAAGACGACATCTCGCTCCTCGCAGGTCTCGATCATCTCGTCTACGTCGGAAAGTGTCGCGCCGATGGGCTTGTCGGTGGATACCCCGCGCACGCCCGCCTGGGCCGAGGCGATGACCGCGTCCTTAATGAACTTGCCGGGCAGGACGACGACGGCGAGGTCGGGTACCTCATCCATCTTCTGGTACATCTCCTCGGCGTCCTTGAACAGCGCGGTGACGCCAAACCGCTCGCCGACGACTTTCAGCCTGTCCTCGTTGTATTCGGCGATGGCGACGACCTCGGTGTTCTCGAAGGTGTTGTAGACATCGGTGTAGTGTTGGCCCATTCGGCCGCAGCCGATGATCGCCACTCTCAACTTTTCGTCGGCCATGTTTCCTCCGCTCCGGTCGTACGCCGGGGACAGTTTGAATAGTCGCCCGATTGTATTCGTACGGCGAGGTTAATTCAATGGGGACGGCGGTTTCATCCTTCGACACGCTCCGTGCCTTCCCCGCACTTGATACGCGGGTGAACCTGGGGACTAAACAGATGTACGGAGCGTCGGATTCCCTCATTGCGCGTACCTGTGTACGACCCCCATCATTCCTCTGAAAATAGGCTCATCAGGCAGCCTGGACAGTGACCTTGTACCCTAATCGTTCAATTCTTCTGACAGATGAATCGACTACGTAGTGGTGGGCACGTGTGTCGAAGTAGTTTGCTCCGAGTTCGACGTATTGAGTGCCGCGTTCAAGCATGTGATAGATCGAGACGATGAGCGAGTGAGCCAAGGCAAGAACGGCCCGCTTGCTTCCCCGACGGGCTGCGAGTCGACGGTACTGAGCAGTTGAATACGTATCCTTGCTCCGGGCAGCAGACCAGGCGGCTTGTACAAGGGCCTTTGTCAGCCAGTTGTTGCCATGCCGTGTTCGTCCGCTGCCGCGCTTGCCGGCACTCTCATTGTTCCCAGGACACAGACCCGCCCACGAAGCCAGATGTGATGCTGACGGAAAGCGACTCATATCCGTGCCTATCTCAGCCAACACCTCTTCGGCGATCCGACGCCCCACGCCGGGAATCCCATCGAGCAGGCCTATCTGCTCTTCTAAAGGGACCATCCGCTCTGAGACCTCCCGATTCAACTCATCTATCTCCGCGTCTAGGAAGTCGAGATGACTCAACTGGCTTCTGAGCATCATGCGCTGATGATCGGACATCAGCGCCGCCAGCGCCTGTTCGAGAGCGTCCTGCTTGTTGCGGAGCCTTCCCCTAGCCAACTGCGCCAACTGTTCGGGATCATCGACTCCTCTGACCATTGCATCAAGCATGGCCCGCCCACTGACGCCAAGTATGTCGGTGGCGACCGATGAGAGCTTGACGTTGCCGCCTTCAAGCACCTTCTGAATACGATTGACGACTCGCGACCGTTCCTCAATCATGCTGCGGCGGTATCGAGTCAACTCCCGCAACTCCCTCTGAGGACGGTCGGGAATAAAGCTGGCCCTCAGCAGGCCGTGCCGCAGAAGAGAGGCTATCCACTCTGCGTCTTTGACATCGGTCTTTCGGCCCGGAACCGTCTTGATGTGCCGAGCGTTGACCACCATCACCTCGAAATCGTCTTCAAGCAGGTTGTACACAGGCTTCCAATACACACCCGTGCTCTCCATGGCGACATGAGTGACTCGCTGCTCAGCCAGCCAGTCGGCCATCTCGAGCAGACCCGAAGTCATCGTCGAGAAGGTGCGTGTCGACTGAGATTCCGGGGTGATGACGCAGGCGACCACGGTCTTCTTGTGTACATCCATTCCACAGCAACGTTCGTAGGTTACGTCCATAAGCACTACCCTCCAACTATGATGAATGTCGGTGGGACGACTAGGCGAATGAAGACTTTCCTCTGCGTGCTCTGTGGCGACAATTGGTGATACCTTTGAGTCGTCAGGTCCAGATTGGTACTCGGGCTCTCGGCGCCAATGACTACCGGACTCGCGCACACCGACGGACCCCATTTTCATGATTGGTGGTGTCGGTGACAACCGACATGTGCGATTGGTACGAAAATAACCCCAGCACTGCCTCCCGTAGGGGCGATTCGCGAATCGCCCCTACCGCCAACCCCAAACCGTCATTCCCGCGGAAGCGTGAATCCAGACTTCCCCTTACGCCCGACCGGCGAGGTCCCGTTCACCCTGAGCCTGTCGAAGGGTGTCCCCACGGCGAGACCCACCCGTCACTTCCGCGCAGGCGGGAATCCATGCCCCGTCCAATCTCCTGTAGGGGCGATTCGCGAATCGCCCTTACGGCCAGTCCCACACCGTCATTCTCACGTAAGCGGGAATCCAGAGTCCCGCGAGCCAAGTCCCGTTCACCCTGAGCCTGTCGAAGGGTGTCCCCACGGCGACACCCACACCGTCATTCCCGCGAGCCAAGTCCCGTTCACCCTGAGCCTGTCGAAGGGTGTCCCCACGGCGATACCCACCCGTCATTTCCGCGCAGGCGGGAATCCAGAGACATCGCCATCCAGGAGGAGTTTCATATCAGGAAGACGCACACTAAATCGCTCTGAATGACAGGCATGCATCTCTGCAGTGCAATGGACTTCGAAAGCGGGAACCCAGTGAGGTGCCCAGATCTGAGAGATGCCCGGCAAATGACACCCTCTCAACACGTTAGCATTTGCGAAGAAGTCCCCTTGCTCGGGGAGTTCATTATATTTCGAAAGACCTAAATCTCCCCGCCCTGAAAGCGACCAATTTCTACAAAGTCGCCCGCCTCTTCCGACCAGTCGTACAGTGCGGAGGCTACGATTCGCTGGGCGTCGATGCCGATGACGAGCTGCTGGACCGGGTAGGCGGGCCCGTCTCCCCAAGGGCTGGTGGCGACGCCGCGGTCAATGTCGGAGAGGTAGGCGCCGCCGTTCGGGTGGGAGTGGTAGATGATGCGGGCGGGAGTGTCGGAGTCGATGCTGCGGTTCAGCTCCATGAGTTCCTGTGCGCCGAAGACATAGGCGGTCTCTGCCGTACGGCTCGGCGCCGACGGATGGCCTCCCTGGGCCTGCACGTTTACGCAGGCGCGGACGATGCTCACGGCAGGGGCATCCCTGCCGCCCGCGAGCCAGCCGCAGCACTCGTTGGGGTACTCCCTTCGGGCCTGGCGATAGATCTCCTCGAGAATATCGCGCGGAATCTCCAGCGGCTTCGGTGTCTGCATCGTTGGAAAAGGACCTCGTCGCGACTCTCAGTCTTCGCGCGGACCGAAGCCTTCTTCTCCAACGGGCCGTTCTGGCGCCGTCGGGTCTCCACTCGCCGGGCTGCCGAAGTGCTGGGGTCGCCAGTACCAGATGTGGCCGTGGTCCGCCCCGGCGATCAGCCCGAAACTGCCGTCGTCATCCCAATCGACGGGGGCCATGTGCACGCCGTGTCGCCAGAACTCGAGCGGGTTGCCTTCGTCATCGAATACGAGGACATCCGGTCTCTTGAAGACGGGCTGTGTCTTCGTACCCACGTTCTTGGCGAAGAGGATGTAACTGCCCCGGTACGGACTGCCATGCTGTGGCCCTACGCCAATGAGCAGGTCGAGGAGGCCGTCGCCGTCCCAGTCAATGACGTTGAGTTTCGTCCTGCCGCGACCGTCACCGCCCGGAGGCGTATAGATGCCGTGCGTCTTGATGGTGGAGCCGTCCTCGTAGCGGAGTTTTTCTCCAGGGAGCAGGCTTGAGAGGTCGTCTTGTCCTGCTCGTCTGTAGAGGGCGAGATCGAGGTCGGGATCTTGTATGACGATGTCCGGCAGATCTCTGTCGGTGAGGTGGCCGATGCCGGGCTGCTGCCTCCATGGGCCGAAGAGGGGCGTGCCGTCTGTGATGTGAAGTCGCTGAGGCGGGCCAAGCTCCGGTGTCGACTTGGTCCCCCAGTTCGGGTACCACTCATAGAGGCTGACCATGTCGCAGACCACAAGATCAAGGAGGCCGTTGCCGTTCCAGTCTGCCAGGACGGGGTTGCTGTAGCCGCCGGTGTCGCCGTCGTAGGGACTCTGTGAGCCGCCCCAGTGCTGTCCTCCGGCGGGGTAGGGCGTCGCGAGGCGGCGAATCTCGGTAGTTCCGTAGCGAACGCGTTCCGGCGGTGCGAACCTTAAGGGGTTCGTCGATAGGGTCTTATACCAGAAGATGTAGCCCTCGATGCTGCCGACGAGGATGTCCTGCATACCCGTGTCGCGCCAGTCGCCGACCGTGGGAACGGAAAAGACACCGCCGTTGACGTGAGGGTTGTGCTGTTTGACCTTGCGAGGCGTATTGTAGATTGGCCTGCCGTCGTCGTCTTTACCGTAAGCCCGCGCCCACTCGATGTTTCCGGCGTTGTCGGCCGCGAAAATGTCGTATCGTCCGGCTTCGAGCGCGTCGGATACACCGATACTCCCCTGGAACGTGGCTATGCGGCTGAAGGGCTCGCCGTGGAGGGTGAATATCTCAGCAGCCTCTCCCCACTCGGGGTCGTCGCCGACGGTGAGTATGGGCACGTGGTTGATGTGGCCGTAATAGTTGAGCAGCAGGAGGCCCGCGGTCGGGTCCTCCGGATTGACCTCGCCGATGTGGAAGGTATGCCGCGGCACGTCGACGTCGACCCTGCCCGCATAGGTGAACTCGATACTTCCGTCGCTGCTCGTGTTGCGATAGAGGTGGAGAGAAGCCGTGCCGAACTTCGAGAACCACCTGCCGTCTTTATCGTAGCGGTCGCGCTGGTCCTCCGGGACAATGCCGTCCGCGCTCTTGGCCCACATAACGCCGTCCTCGCTCTCGAGCACGACCAGGTCGACGACACCGTCGCCGTTCCAGTCGAGTGCGACCGCCGCCCCTCTGCCGAAACCCGCGTCCCCGTCGCGTCCCCTGAGGGTTACGGGCCGTCCTTCGTCGCGGGTCGCTGGAGGACCGTTTTCAATCGAAATGGCCGCTACGGACTTCTGTGAGTATCCCCGGGGAGATATGATGACTTCGATCTGTCCGTCGCCGTCGAAGTCGGCGGCTGCGACGATGGAGCCGACGAGCCCCTTGTCCCGCTCGTTCCTGTGAAGCGCGCGGGACACCTCGCCCCACTGCAGGCCGCGGTCGACGATGGGCGTTCCGTCAGCGATCTCCCCAACAAACTTGTAGCTGTAGATGTTGCCGTTGCCGCCCGTGACAACGACCTCCGGCTCTCCGTCCGCGTCCCAGTCAAGGACCTTCACGGCGGAACCGCCCGCAAACAGGTCGCCTATAACGTTCTCATCGCCGAGTACGAGGGGGGACCCGTCTCCGGCGTTGCCGGCGGGTACGGGGTGAGGGAAGGTGGTCATGGAATTGCTCCTTAGGTGAAGTCTTGGGCAGCCGGAAACGGTTAGCGAACAGTTGTCGTCGGGATTAGTTCATCATATTGGGCCTGTCGTTTCGGAATGCCGCGAACTCGTGGACCTTCTTCGCGCCGAAGGCGGGGAGTTCGCCGACCATCGACTGAATCCTCGCGTCGTCGCTGGCGAGCCAGCCTGAGTATGGTTCGAAAATGTCGGCCGCATAGTAGCGGAGGGACGCGAGGTGATTGTCGGTCTGTGGACGTGCGGCGAACTTCAGGGCGATGTAGCGTCTGCCGGCCCAGCCGTTGAAGATGGCGTGCCAGATGCTCTGGTTGAAGAAGATGGCGTCGCCGGGGTTGGTCTCCAACGACACGCTGGGCATGTTCGGTCCCGGCACCTCGAAAGGGCGCACGGGCAAGCCACCGCGCTGGTGCCTGGCATCCGGCTCGATCTCGCCGTGAAGAGGCATCCTGTGTGACCCGGGTATGACCCGGAGGCAGCCGTTTTCCTCGGTAATCGGGTCGAGGTAAAGGTTCACCTTGAGGCGGGTGAAGGAGACTTCGTCGTGGTCTCCGGGCCGGTCAGGGTGCCAGGGATGCTCTGAGTTCACGGTTACGTTGCCTTCGGAGCCGGCCCAGAGAAATCCGGGGCCGAGAATGCTCTCGGCGGCCTCGAAGATACGGTCGTCAGTGACCATCTGTGTGAGTGCTGCGTCCCGCTCGACGAATGTTCCCTCGGACTGACCCTCCTCCGGATTCAGGGGCTTTCCGTCTCGGAGCTTTAGCCACAGGTTGTCCGCTGTGGACGTTATGGAAGCCACTTCGTCTGTGGAGTAGAGCTGCGGTATGAGCAGGAACCCGAAGGTCTTGAAGTGGGCAACCTGACCGGGTGTAAGCATGTGACGTCCCTCTATCGTAGGTTCTTTGTTGGCGCCGGTTATAGTACGTCGGACGGTCGTACATGGCAACACCGAAGGAGAGAATAAGCCGACGGTAGACGGTAGGAAGAAGCTGCGAAACGGCTGCAGTCCGGATGAATCGGCCTGATCTGCCGAGGAACTACTCAGCGCTCATTCATCTCATCTCGCGTGAAGGTTCGCCCACCCGTGGAAACGACCGAACGAAGGTCGCGAATTGCCGCCTCGGCCTTTTGGGCCTTCTGTTCTCGCCCAACATAGTTGGCGAGCCATAGCCGGAATTGAGCGTTCAGGGTCGTTCGTTCTTCAGTAGCGCGGCGACGTGCTTCATCAATCAGGTTCCCGTCTGCGCTAAGGGTGATGTTCCTCACTCTCTTACCTCTCTAAGTGTGCACGAAAATCGCGCGATCTGCCAAGGCCACCTTCGATTTAGACCGCCGCAGGTTCGTGAATGACAAAAGAAAACAGGCCCGCCGGATTCCGACGGGCCTGTCTTGTTTAGGCTAGCTGCCTAGTCTTGTCCCTAGGACTCTACCAGACCGTCTTCGAGCACTTGTCGTAAGGACTGCCGCCCTGGATGAATGCCCAGCTCTGGCAGTACTTCGAGCGGTTGCCCGGGTTGTGGAAGTTGTCCAGCCCATCCTCGAAGAATCGCGCCCAGGCCGTGAAGCCGTTGTGGTCGCGTTCGTGGGTGATCGGCTTGTTGCGGAAGTTGTTCCTCGTGACGAACACGCCCCGGAACACGCCGGAGTAGGCGCAGCAGTTCAGGCCCCAAAGCTGGTCGGCGTTGGTGGCGAACATTTCTTTGCCCATCTCGACTCGTCGCGGGTCAAGGTTGCTGACTCCAAGACCGTCGATCCACAGCTGCGAATTGCGCTGGAGCAGTCCGCCGGCGTCAGCCGGGAACTCGCCTGCGCCCGCCAGCGGTAGCCAGTTGGGATCGCCGCCCGTGGGCGCCATTCCCTCTTCACCGCGGGAGGCGTACCACTTGCCGATCTCACCCGCAAGGTCGCCGCGGGTAAGAGGCGCGAGGCTCGTCCACTGGACCATCCAGGGGTTGTACTGGTAGGCCGAGTAGTCGCGGGCGATGCCCGTCGTCTGGAGGCTGTCACGCGTCGTCTGCTGAACGGCGCCGATGTTAGTCTTGACGCCTACGCTTTCCCATGCCGCCCTCAGGATCTCAGCGGCCTGCGAAACTGCAGGGTTCGGGCTCGTGCCGACCGTGATCTGCATTTCGAGCGTGCCCGAGCCGTCCTTGTATATACGGAAGCCATCCTCGTCTCGATTATGCAGACCCAGCGCATCGAGCATCTGGTTGGCTTTGCCGAGGTCCTTCTCCATGTGGAGCATGCGGTACTCGTCACCCGGGTAGTACGGGTTGTTCGGGCGCGGGACGCGGTTCTGTACCACGCCAATGCCGGAAAGGACGAGGTCGTTGAGGACTTCTTTGTCACTCGTATGCGACAGAGCGATGCGGAAGTCTTGCGTCCTGATCAACTCACCGATGCGCGGGTCCTCGTTGTAGGTCTGCTGCATCGTCGTGGTCAGGTCGGCGCCGCCGCTGCTCGGCCAGTGGTAGATCGAGAAGTCGCCGCGCTCCATGTTCTGGATGTAGAGCGGAAGCTCACCGGGGATGAACGAAGACGTTCGACCGTCTTCCTCACCGGCCATCGAGCGGAACACGATAACGTCCCGGTTCTCCTGCTTGGTCATCACTGCGCCGTCGGTGTAGGGGATCTGGTTACCCTCGGGGTCGACGAACCAGTGGTACTGGTTCTTCATGAACAGACCCTGGGAGTCCGTCTCCTCGACGTTGCAGTAAGGTGCCGCGCAGGGGTTGCTGTCGATGTTGTCCCAGAAGGCGAGCTCGCCACGGAGCATGTCCAGCAAGTCCGTGTAGTTGCCGTCGGCAATGATCTTGTCGACTGCAGCCTGTCCCGCGTACTGCGGGTAGAGGCGCTTCAGCTCAGGGTGCCAGACCATGCACGGCCTGCCGGGTGAGCACAGTGTGCTGGGTGTTGCGCGCGACTCCATGATCGTGAAGATCGGGGTGTCATACTGCAGCGTCCAAGTGAGGTCGTCAACCACGGAGAACTTCGGCGGGTTCTGCGTAACCGGGTCACTGAATTCCAGCGGGAGCGGACCGCCGAAGAGAGCGGGCGTGAGGTTGACTTCCCACGCGAACTCGACCGATTCCATGTCGAGCGCATGGCCGTCGCCCCACTTGAGGCCCTCGCGCATCGTGAACGTCCAGAGCGTCCCGTCATCACTGACGTCCCAGCCCTTGCCGATCCACGGGAACCACTTCAGGCCGCCGAGGGAGTCACGCCTGTTCCAGCTGGCGAGAATCCACTCACCGATGTAGGAGTGACCCTGCGTCTGTCGATAGAATCCACCGTACTCGCCGATGCCGTCCGGTCCGGCGATGACTTCTACGTCCTCAGGTACGGGGAGCCTCTCCATGAGCGGAGGGATCTCTCCGGACTTGACCAACTGAGCCGAGTGCGGGGACTCGAAGAACTGAGTCGGGCGAGGACCGTCATACTCCTGGTAAACCCAAACTTCGCCGGGTACCGGCTGCTTGGCAGGCTTCCAGGAGTGCGGGCTTCGGAGCGGGCAGTCGGTCACCACGTCGCCCAAGATCACGCACGATGCCGGAACGGTTGGGCCCGTTTCAGGCGCAGGTGCTGCTACTGGGGCTGCCGGAGCAGCGGGTGCTGCCGGAGCTGCCGCGGGTGCCGGTGCCGGTGCGGGCACTGCAACCGGAGCGGGCGCCGGAGCCGGTGCTGGTCCAGCCGGAGCCGCAGCAGGGGCAGGCGCGGGCGCCGGTGCGGTAGTTGAACCACTGTCACCGTTGTCGCTGCTGCTACAGGCGACCAGTGCCAACGCCAGTATGAGACCGGCGACTATAGAGATTGTAAACCTAGTACTTGGCATTCGATTCCTCCTCTTCATTAAAGCCAAATTTTGCGAATCCATCCATTCAGACCGATTCCGAGCGACTCTAGCATAGTGTCCAAAGGGCTGTCAATGCGTCAAACACCAAATTCAGCGCATTTAATCAAGCTGGAACGCTATCCCGAAACCGCTCTCATGTTGTCCGCATTCCGCTCCCGTTTCGCCGAAAACTCAATGAGTCCTATCACCTCCATCGATAATTACTACGACCAAAGTGTGCGGAACGGTTTTCGATCCGCTCTGGGCGTCATGGATCCAAGTATCGCCCCGCTCTTGCGTCCCAAAATTTAGAAATTCGCCTAACGGATCGAAGACATATGACAGGTTAGAGAAGTAAGACGTGGCAATGGTGACGGAAACTTTTGCACTGCCCTAGAAATATGTATAATGTGCGCCATCCTTCACGTCGTGCGTTGTTGAGTACGGTATCGGAGTGCGATTGGGCTAGGTGGTTCGGATTGAGGATTCAGAAAGGATAGATACCTATGCAAATGCGATATGTGATCGGATTCATTGTAGTTCTCTTAGTGATGTCCCTTGGCCTGTTCGCATGCGGGGGCTCTGATACAGACGACACGGAGACCGCGGCGCCCGCCCCGGCCCCTGCTCCCGCCCCAGCACCTGCCCCAGCGCCCGCGCCGGCTCCGGCGCCCGCCCCGGTTGCTGTTCCGGCCGAAGCGCCCTCGATCATCCCGCAGCAGGTGGCCGCGCCTGCCCCGCCTCCTCCTCCCGCACCTGCCCCCGTTGCCAGGCCAAATATACCGGCCACCTGTTACATCGAAGGACAACAGGTCGCATCGTGCCCCGAGGCAAGCCCACACAAGTGGGAGGCTCCGACAGTTGCTCCGGGCGAGTTCCCCATCTGGCACTACACGGGACCCATGCCCACGAAGTTCTTCGAGTCGCCTATGTCGGCCGACCTGGTCAAGCAGGGCGTGATCCCACCTCTCGAGGAGCGGGTTCCCGTGCCTGAAGACCGCATGTATTCCCAGCCGCCCGACCAGATCGGCGTGTATGGTGGCGTAAGCCAGCTGAGCACGACCTTCACATTCCTGTCGGAACAGGCCCTTTCCAACTTCGGCGAGCGTGAGGCGGACGGCTTCACGTGGCGTCCATTCGTCGGCGCGGATTGGGGTTGGAGCGACGACGGCAGGACCCTTACGTTCCGATTGCGCGAGGGCCTCCGATGGTCGGACGGCGTTCCGTTTACGATGGACGACGTAGAGTGGGCATGGACCGCGCTCAAAGAGCCCAGGTACCAACCCAGCGTCCCCGTCAGATGGCGTGACCCCGTCACCAACAACCCTGTCCGTTGGGCCAAAGTGGACGACCTCAACTTCACCCTGACGTTTGACTCTCCGGTCTACAACATCATGGAGGCGCGGACAAACAGGGGTTCAATCTGCACGGTGAATGGATTCTGCTGGTTCACCCCGAAGCATCACGTATCGCAGTTCATGCCGGAGATCGTGGGACAGGCTAAGGTCGACGAGATGATGGCTGCGGACGGGCACGAAGCCTTCGGTAGCTGGTGGGGATATCGAACATACGACATGTCCCGCGCCGACACCCCGTGCGCGAGAATCATGTGCGTAGGCGGAGTCGGCGATGAGAACGCGCAGGGTAAAGAGATCGGCAAGCTGACTCGCAACCACTATTCGTGGGCGTTCGACCCCGAGGGCAACCAGCTTCCCTATCTCGACGGCGTCTGGATGTTCCAGAACGAGAGCAACGAGGTCGCGGTCTTCCGCAAGATGTCGGGCGAGAACGACCACCCAATCACGTACAACAACTCCCTGACCGACGTGCCGCTTTACATCAGCAACATGGAGAGGGGCGACTACAGTGTCTACCGGTGGCCGTCGTTCGGCGGCAACGACGCCGGTCTCGCATTCCAGCAGACATGGAACGACGACCCATACCTCGGTGAGTTGTTCCGCACCCACGAGTTCCGCCAGGCCGTTTCGTACGCGCTTGACCGCGCCGCCATCAACGATACGTCGTTCCTCGGCCTCGGCACAGTACAGAACTTCGTACCGCGGCCCGACAACCCGTGGTACCCTGGCGACGAGGTCCGCGATCTCTACACTCGACGGAGCACCGCGGAGTCGAATAGCCTGTTGGACGGCCTTGGACTATCGGCGAGGGACGACGAGGGTTTCAGGTTGAGGCCTGACGGTGACCGGCTCACACTCCTGTTCACAACAAGTAGTGCGCAACAAGTCCAGATTCTGGAACTGGTACGTCAGCAGCTGGCAGAGGTCGGGATCGAATTGGGCATCAGAAGCGGGCGGAACACCGCCCGGGCCGGTGAGCAGTACCTCTCGTTCACGGCCTCGTCCTACAACTATAATCCTTGGATGCTTGAGGGGGGCGAACTCTCGCCGTTGTCCGGGTCCCACTCGGTTGGACAACTGATCGGGAGATGGTACGAATCGGCCGGCAGCGAGGGCATGGCCCCAAGTCCCGATCCCAGTTACCTGCCTCTGGCTCCTTCCAGCAATTTCCCGGCGGACCCGTCTGGCAAGCTCCAGGAGAACGCCGAGCTTTGGCTCGATGGCAGACAGTACCCGCAGTTCTCTCCCGAGCGAGCCGAGGCCGGTAAAGTGATCTACCGGAACGTGGCCGAGCAGATATTCAACGTCCCAACCGTGGCTTTCACGGGCGTAGCGCGCGGCATCGTGTTTAAGCGGAACAACATGCGGAACGTTCCCAAGACCCACATCCGCGACATTTTCGGATTTGCAGGCTTTAACTACTCGTTCGAGGACGGTGAAGATAACCTCAACCACCCGGGCAACCGCTCGAACCTCTACCGCAGCGTGAGCTTCCTCGACACCGACTTCTTCTTTGACGACAGCAGGTAGTCGACGTAACGAGCCAAGCTAGGTTAAAGGGATAGGCCCTGCTCACTCGAGCGGGGCCTATTTCATTCTATTCCTATCTCTCCCTTTTGGTGGGGTTGGCAGAGGTGGGAAGACCTAAAAAGTAACTATGGTCTGACCCCCGGTTACCTGTCATTCCGAGCGGAGCGAGGAATCTAAGGTCTCTGCCCGCAATAACGGATTTTCATTGCCACGTTCACGATGCGGCTGGCATCGTGCGGCCTCCTTCAGTCGACTCTGCCTACGGAAGGAAACCTTTGAAGGTGTCCAAATGAGACACGTTCGCCCTGAGCTTGTCGAAGGGTGGCAATGCTACCCATGATCCCAGGAGATTCCTGCGAACGATCGACTGATCCATTAGACGCCCTTTTAGATTCTTCGACTGCGCTGCGTTCAGAATGACAGCGAGGTTGTCTCCTCGCCAATGGGCGAGTTGCCGATTGTCAATTACCTACTCCAGTCTCTCCCCGAAGGTCAGAGACTCAGATAGGTGGCACAAAAGCCCTCCCTACTCCGACGTAATCTCGTGCGGCCCTAGCTCGTCGTCCACCAGGCGCCGGTGGTAGTTCTTGCCCACTGGGCAGCTCATGTCATACGGTATCGTCGTTGGCATCGACACATTTATTTCAAAGTGGGTTAGTAGCAAGGCGTGCCTTGTTCCAGCGAAGGGCAGCACCTGAAAATCTCTGTGGAGAGCAACGTGCTCTTGTTCTAGTCGGATCGAGTATCGTGCTTCCGGCGTATCACTGAGTTCGAAGTAGGCCCACTCATCCTCGCCTGCAGCAAGGGAAGACGCACAGGTGTCGAGACCCGCCCGGTGGCGGTCTCCGAATTGACAAGGAGTTCGACGTGAGAAAACAACGCACAATGTACCTTGACGATGCCCGCCACTACTACCTGTACGTCTTCGAGCCTCCGATGACGATGGAAGAAGCCTGGCTTCCGGTGGACCAGGTAGCCGGTACGGCCGTAGACACCTTCGTGTATGGCGTCGCCTGCGGTGGACTGTTCTATCCGACAAAGGTCGGCAGCCAGTTCGGCGCGGTGGAGCGCACGGCAAGCGGGCCGTATTCGACCATGATGTCGAGGAGCCCTTTCTATGGAGCCTCTACCTGGAGGGCGTGGGAGAACATGAAAAGCCTGATGCAGCGGGGACTGGACCCGTTGGAGGTTCTGATTGACCGGGCGCACGAGAAGAACATGGAATTTATCGCCAGTCTACGGATGGGCACCCTGGACCCATCGAACCCCTCCCACATGGGGTCTCAGGGAGGCGACATGCTGGGTCACAGGGAGGTAAGGGACCTGCTCTTCTCGATAGTGGAGGAGCTGGTTTGCGAGTACGACATCGACGGTGTTGAGCTGGACTTCTCAGCTCCTCCGGCGTCTTGGGACCTATTCCGGCGTGAGCAGGCTCGGGAAAATATACCCCTGCTGACCGAGCTGGTCCACAGGACCGCCTCGATGGTGGGCAGCAAGCAGAACAGGCACCTTGCTGTGGGCGCCAAGGTGTTTCCGACAGAGGAGATGAATCTCGACCGAGGCCTCGACGTGCGCTCGTGGCTGGGACAGGGATTGCTGGACTACGTGGTGCCGGCGGCGTTCTACTACCCCTTGGAACTGGATCCCGACCTGCCATTGGACTGGGTTGTTGAGGCCGCGCACGCGAACGACACGGCAGTCTATCCGCCCCTTCCCCCATTCTTGAACTCCGGGTCCGGGGCAGGGCTCAGAGAGTACGCGACGACAAACATGTTTCGAGCCGCGGCTGCCAACTACCTCGACCGTGGGGCTGATGGCCTGCTTACCTGTTTTCTCCCTTGGCCGCTCGGTCCGGATCAGCGTGCGTTGCTGACGGAGTTGGGCGATGCCGAGTCCCTCAGAAAAGGCGACAAACACTATAGCCTGCGCAAACGGAATGAAGACGCCGACAGGGTCGGCTGCGAGTACGTCACCCTGCCGCTGGAGGTGCCGTTCGGGCGCCCCGGCGAGTTGCACGACATTCCATTCTACGTCTCCGACGACATAGATCGAGAGACTCAGCGCATACGTCGCATCCTGCTCAAGCTCATCGTCGCTGAATTGGTGACCGCAGACCGGCTCACTGTCCTGCTCAATGGGGCGTCGCTTGAAGGCGAGAGGTGCCTCAGGTCCCCCAGGCCGGGAGTGAGTCCGTACTCGGCCCAGGTACTGGAGTTCGATCTGACCGAAGTACGCCCGCGCAAGGGGCACAACGTCCTGTCAGTCTCACTGGACGAGAGGCCTCCCGGGCTCGAGGCTGGCATCAGTGTCGAAGGCGTCGAGATCACTGTCGAGTATGGCAGCTATCCGTCTGCGTTGAGCCCGACTCCCAAGAAATAGGAAGCATGCGCGCAACCGCTCCCGGCTCCGCACGCCTTTCACAATCTCTCCGTTCCGGCTACGGGACTCCGCTTGAAAAATATAGCCCTGAGATTCCTCATTCCGTTCCGCTTCATTCGAAATGACGGATTTCGGGGCTACGCATGGGCCCCGCTCATGCAAGGGGGCCCTTACGCTACATATGGTCTCTACCCCGTCCGACGGGTGAGAGTTTCAGAGAGGGGGCGTGAATCTCCCTACTCCGACGTAATCTCGTGCGGCCCCAGCTCGTCGTCGACAAAGCTGCGGTGGTAGTTCTTGCCCATCAGGTACCGGATATCCAACTCGATGTCTCGGACCAGTGTCTGCTCCAGCGGGACCTTGTCCACCACGTCGTGGGTGATTTCGAGGGTGTTGTCTCCCCGGACAGGCCAGTATTCGCTGTCGAGGTCATAGATGAACCAGTAGCCGGAGCCCACGCGGTACCTCGGCGCGCTCATGCGGTACAGGGCGTTTATCATGCGGAGGGAGCCATCAGGCAGGGTCTTGCCGTTCAGCTTGAAGCTGATCTCGTCAAGCTCCGTCATCCCCATGATGCGGACGCGGAGCAGCACCTTGTGGATGCGCCCCACCGCGTCCCACTTCCGCAGGTCGTCGGAGATGATGAGGGTGAACGTCTCGGTCTCCCCTTCGTGAAGATCGCGAGTGAGTTGCATGGACAGTCCCGGTTCCGTAGCGGGGTCCTGGTAGCGCTGGGAGATGGTCGGGAGAGAGTAGATTTTGTCCTTCGTCTCCATGACCTCGGGGTAGGGAATCTCCCGGAGCTTCTCATAGAAGTCGGCCTGGTAGGGCCAGTTTCCAAACCAGTGGGCCAGGTAAAGTCCATCGACTCCCTGCATCCAGTAATTGGTTGCAGCCGCTCGGATCATCTCTATGGTGCCCTGACTGACGCGGTCCGTATCCGCGTTGCTCTGGATGGCGGCAAGGACCCGCGTGTCCTTACCCTCAGTGGCCTCTATCAGCTCGCGGAAGTTGGACATGCCCGACAGAAGCTCGGGCCCGGAGAAGTCCTGGGCGATTATCACGTCCACAAGGTCCTGCTCGATCCAGTCGATGACGTCCATGCCGACTGAGAGACATCCCTTGACGCTGGCCGGTATGCGGACGATCAAATCCCTATCGGCGCCGCTGGCCTTCACGGCCTCGGATACACGCCGTATCCAGTCCGTCATGATCGGGATGCCGGCCTCCACCTCGTTGGGGTGGAAGTAGAACGGCTGGTAGTTCATCTGGAGCTCGAAGCCGTCGCAGTCGTAGTTCTGCAGGGTCTCCTCGATGATGGAGAACCGTTCGTCCCGTATCTCATCGTGCTTGAAGTCGGCGCATTGAAAACCCTTGAAGCTCTCGGGCACGTCACCGGCAGCGCCGATGTCGAGGTGCTTGTGGGTAAAGCGGAAGGTCGACCCTCTGGTATCCGTCTCAGGGTCGCCGCTGCCCTGCTGAACGAGGAGAACGGGGTTGAACGCGAATCCCTTCTCGTGGGCCCGGTCCGCCACTAACTTCAGGGGGTCGTTGCCTGTCTCTATGAGGTGCTTCGCATTCTGGTGCGCGCGCCGGAAGATGATGTGCCCCCAGCGGTCCTGGTTGTCTCCCCACAGCTCGCCGACTTTCGTGTCGTGCAGGACCGTGCGACCGTCACCCATGCAGAAGTTGATGGCCTGGATTGGCGTGCCGATGAGCTCATCGACGGCCTGCTGGTACTCCGCCACCTGCATCGGCGGCTCGTACATGTAGATCAGGGGATGCCTTCCGTCGTGGTAGAACATCATTGTTGGTTTCGTAGTCATGGGTTCCCTCCTAGGAGACGTGAGTGGACGCCTATTCTACACTTGTTAAGGTAATGCGTCAGCAAAGAACCTTACCCGTGGCCTGCACGGACTGGTATCATGTTTGGGCGAACATGAGGATATCCCTTAAACTCACGGCATGGACGGTCGCACTCGTTGGGGTGGCGCTCTTCATACTCGGAGGCGCCCTTTCCAATGATGTGGTGAGCAGGGCCGGCCTGATCGCCGCTCTGACCGGAGTGGTCTGGGCGATTGGCCTCCGGGCCCGGCGATAGACGGGGGATATTCAAGAAAGAGAGGGACGGATGGGATACGCAGAGACGGACTCGGTGGATGCTGGGATGAAGTTCACGTCGCCTAGCGGCATGGCAGTCGAGACGACTGGCACGACCGTTCACGTCGATAGCCACGACTTGTACGTTCACGAGGTGGAGATCCTCGAAGGCGTCGGTCAGGGCAATCGGTTCCTTCTGAACTTGGACGTGGCGGAAGAAGCCTAACCGAGCGTTTACGCCGTTCCCGCGTCCCCACTTGGGACGTTCCTCATTGCTTCGCCGACAAACCGAAGCACCTCTTCGCGCATGAGACCGTAGTTGTAGAATAGCGCCCCCGCCGCGCCTGCGTCCGCCGCCGCCATCGTGCGCTCCACGAGCGGCGCGGCCTCGGTGATGTTGCCGGGTCCTACGGGCACAAACACCTCGCCGCCCGGCGCGATCATGTCCAGGTGGGCCCGCATTTGCGCTTTGGCGTCGTCCTGGTCCGGTGACAGCCCCGTCGTGAGGCGGTCGATGCGACCGTTGATGCGAGACTCCAGCCCGTTGGTGTCCGTCCTGATGCCCTGCGTCAGGTGGTCGGACTGCACCTTGCCTCCGCCATTCCTGATGATCTCGGCGACCCGTAGCCATAGATCAGTCGTGTGGGCATTCAACACGTCGAGGTACTGTCGCAGACGACCGTCGAACGCACTCGCTATCCACTCGGCGTCTGCCGGTTCTTGGAGTTCGCTCTCCGACGGAATCATCGTGAGTTGAGAGCGCAGCCACGCGTCCACGTCTTTCCGAAAACTCGCCGCGTCCATGCCCGCTTCCTCCGCATTCTGCATGGAGGCCGGATTGAAGCACACGCCAAGAAGGAACTGGCACCTCTCCGTGATGTCCCCCTGAAACTTGTTCTTGAGCATCCCGTGTCGCCACATCTGCCGCTGGAGAGCCTCCACGCGGACGGCGTGCGGCTTGAAGCGGTCCATGACCTCCTGCGTGAGAGCGACGGCGAACTCCTGCGCGTCCTTCGACGACGGGCTGATCTGTCCAATATATGGCGTCCCGAACACGTCGTGCTTGGCAATCTCAGGGTGTTGCTCCGTGAGCTGATGATTGAAGAAGTAGACGTTCCACGCGGAGAAGACAAGGCCCCTGCGGTTGATTGCGTCGACGAGGCGCTCGAAATAGTCCGGCGTCGTCACGCAGTCGCCGACGTGCGGCTTGAGCTTCGTGGCCTCGTAACGCCATAACTCAGGCGTGTAATAGACTGCCCCCTTCTCGCCAAAACGTATCGGCGACTTCGGGTTATGCGGAAGGAAGTAGTTGGAGACATGGTAGGTGGGCGCAAGCTGGATCTCCGTGCACCCCGTCAGATCGACGATCCTGTCCAGGGCCTGATCGACGCCCTCGTCGGACAGGTCCCAGGGATAGGTGTACAGCGCGCCAACGAAACCTTTGTCAGTCAATTGTGTGTTCCTCACCAAATGATTCGCGCCTCAGCCGGTGTCCAAACCGACTCCATTCCCCCTGAGTAGCCTTGTGTCCCAGTTTGAGACCATGCCGGGGTGTCAGTAACAAGGGACCGGAGGTAAGAGAAAGTACGTTCGCCCTGAGCCTGTCGAAGGGTGCCTCCGAACTACTCTTTTCTCCCCTCTCTGTGCTCCCTGTGTCCTCTGTGGTGAACCTTCGTCCTGTCTCCCTCAGTTACCTGAAAGCCTCCCGAAGCGTCGTTTCGTACCTCATGGTTCCTCAAGCTCATCCTGAACGGTCTGGGTTGATTCTTTCCGCAATTCCCTCAGACCTCGATCGGCTCGTCCGCGAACACTGAATAGGTCTGCGTCTTCGGCTTGTCGGCATCCTCTGGCTTCACATAGCGGATAGAGCTTTGCCCGAGCAGCCGCCTTGGCAGGATCATCACTCGGATGAATGCCGTGAGCTCGGTCTTGGACGCCTCGGCGTAAACCGGATCAGGACCTGCCTCGAACCACGGTTCCCCTGGGAGCAGATGCTTGGTCTCACCGTCCACCGTCACGTCGAACTCGCCCATGTACAGGCAGCGTATCCCCGGCCCTTGGTGCGTGTGGGTGAAGGCGACGCCTCCGAGCGGAAAGTCCACCCGGTCACAGCGCATGAGATACTCGCCGTCCTCGTCGATGTCGATCTCCGCGCGGAGCTTGGCCGGCCCGTCCTGCCCTCCGCCGGAAAGCTCCCACCGCCATACCCTTGCGCCACCGTCGCCCGCCAGCACGCTTACGTTCCCTGAGAAGTGCCGCGCGTCGTTTGCCGCGATGCTCGCAGCAGTCCCTCCGTGGGACCTCGCCTCTACGGCGCCCTCGACGACGTACACGATCCGGTTGGTCGCCGGGAGGGAGATGCTCCCGCCTGCATCCAACCGGTCTTCTATCAGTTCAAGTACGCGGATCGCCATGCCCACCTCCGTCCCTGGCGTTCTGCCATCAGTCACGTAGGGGCGATTCGCGAATCGCCCTCACCCTGCGCCGAATACCAGCGAAGGTAGGGCCGCTATGTGCCGCAATTCGGGCTGCCGCCGCCCGACCCGCCATCGGGAATGCACTTGCGGTTGACGAGGCTGGTCTTGCCGGAATCGATCGCGGCCTTGATCTTGTCAATGGCCTCAACGGGAACCCATGGACCCCAGATGTTCTCGTGGTTCTTCAGGAACTTGATGGCCATGGCCGTGGGCTTTATGCCGATGCGGCCCCCTCGGATCGACGCCGAAAGCTCGTCGATCAGCGCGTCAGTCGGCTTGGCCTTCATGAGGAAGTCGACCACCTCCGGAGCCCTCTCGCCCAGGCCGGAATGCACGACGATGCGAAGGTTTTCGTCTCCATCGCGCACGGAGCCAAGGTCGTTTATAGCCTTACCGTCGATATGGGTCGAATACCAGCCGCCCGCGGCGTCCTTGTCGAGCATCAGCACCGCATCGAGCTCACCATTCTGGAACGCTTCCTGGTAGGCCTCGCCTTCAAGCTGGACCAACTCGACTTGGAAGTCGTAGCCGTACACCAGGATGTACCCTAGCAGGGCGTTCGAAAACTGGAGCGGCTTGTCTTCCCACTCTGCGAATTTGACCGCGCCCTCGGTCGGCTCGAACAGCGACGCCAGGTGCTCGACCTCCCGCGCCTCCACGGTAGCTACGGCCTCCTGTGGAGCCAGCGTGGGGAGCGGTGTGAAGGTGGCGACCGGGGCCGACGACTGTCTTGACTGCTCGCCGCTCGACTGCCCGCCACCCGAAGTCGATGCCGCAGCGGGCGCCTTGGTAGGTGTGGCGCGCTCTCCTACGGGGATCGGGCTGTCCTGGGCGGGACACGCCGTTGCGAACAGGGCGAGAACGATTGCCGCTGCGAAAACTATCAGGTTCCTGCGGTTGACGATGTTATGCGCCTTCATGGGTCATCCCTCCTCATGTGCCCTAAAACAGGGTCTATAGGCGAGCTACGTTCCATCCCCCGAGGTCTATTTTTCCAGTGCTAAATATGCCAACGTAAGTCTTTGGCGAATACTACCACTTGAAAGACTTCCCGTCTAACGTGAAGGCCCTGGTACTCAGTCAACCTGAATATAATGAACCGGCAGATGCCGCTCTATCCCCTCTCCCGTCGTGGAAGAGGGCTAGGTAAATCGGATTTGTAGCTATGATCCAGCCCCGTATCCCTGTCATTCCGAGTGCAGCGAGGAATCTAAAATCCATAACCGCAAGACCGGAAATCCGGTGCCCCGCTTCTATCACGACCAAGAGCGAAAACGGCGTAAGAACCCCCCGTGTCAGCTTTACGTCAGGACAGACACTTTAGATTCTTCGACTTCGCTGTGCTCCGCTCAGAATGCCAGTGCCGGGGTTGCGTTCTGGTGAATGCAGACCCCCTCTCCCGTTCGCGGGAGAGGGCTGGGATGAGGGCAAATACCTACCCCTGTCAGCCCGTCGTGGGAGAGGGCTAGGGTGAGGGTGATTCGTAGCATCAATATCCTGTGGAACCGGCCCTAGTTCAGGAAGCAGAAATGGGGGTTATCCAATCCACTCCAGCCATTTGCCATGAAAGTCGACATTTGCCAACTTCCGAACTGACCTGTTGCCGTCCCTTGTCGAGACCAGTTCCAGGGCGGCGTAGTCGCGGCCCCAGAGCCCTTCGCCTGAGAGCAGATGAACGTCCCTGTCCATCGATTGCTCATCCAGGATGGAGGTGAATCGCGTTCGGTCTTCTGGGGAGAACTGGTTCAGAGTGTAGTTGTGAAAGATGCACAGCGTCGAACCTTCAGGTATGCGACGCAGGACATTAGGCAGCTGCTCCACGGCATTTCCGGCAACAAGAGCGGGCGGGTCCTCTGTCGCGAGGCCTATTGCCGCCTCTAGTTGGGCCGCTCTACGTTCATGCTCCGGCCATATGAGGGCCCTCAGCCAGAGTGATTCATCCGCGTCCGCCAGACAGACGGGGTTGAGGTCAATGCCGACCCGGTACGCCACCGCCGGGAAGCTGCCTGGTATCGGCGGAGAGATATTGCCGCGGACCTCGGCCTCGATGGTCACAGGAGATGACGGTTCTCCGGCGAGAACGCCGTCGCTGTAGACGTAGGCGTAACTGTCCCACAGCAGGTGCAGCCCGGCACTCGTGCCGATGTCCACGAGCGCCAGGGGAAGGCCCGGGTTTTCGTTTGCTATGAATGAGAAGGCCGGCATCATGTAGGCACACCGACCCACCTCATTGGTCTGCACCAGTCGAGTTGACAGAAGACGCCTGACCGCCAACTCATGCGATAGGCAGAATTCGCGGAAATGCGGATAGGCCTCACCATTGTTCAGCGGGTCGCCTGTCAGGCTGGGGTAGAAAGACGCGATCGTCCCTGCTTCGCCCTTGAGAAGCAGGTAATGGACCGCCGCAAAGAGAAGGTTGGGAACGGGTCTGCCACGAGCGGATGAAGCGATGTCCAGTACCTCGATGTCCTCCGCAACTCCTTTTGCGAGCGCCGCGTACAGCGGTGAACTGCCGATATAGGTCTCCTCGGAAAACCTCGCAAAAGTTCGTCCGAGCTTGTTCAGTTTTTCTTCGTCCGTCGACATTGGCATAGCACCTCAAGGCAGGATGTGGAGGTCTCCTCTCGGCCTCACGCTACAGTCAAGCTCCTCTCAGAGGGTGTCCCAAAATGACCCCGTTCACCCTGAGCCTGTCGAAGGGTGGTAACGTTACCTATGGTTCCAGGAGATACCTACCTACGTTTTCGGCTAACTCACTAGACACCGTCGCACCTTTGTATTCCTCACATACCGCGCGGAACCAAGCCTATCGCGAGCACCCAGCTCTAAGCTGACCCAACGCATGGTCGGTCAGCCGCTCATCCGGGAATTCACATAGCCTCCCCAATAGCTCCGAGGCGATTCGTTTCGCCGCGATCTCATTACCGCGTCCGGTTACGTGTACGTAGTCGATGTAGACCGGCTCCGGCGTGTCGTGGAAGAGGTCGTTCAGGTTCACAGCCGTAGTCGGCGCTTGCCCGTCATAGACCTTTTCATCGAGGAGTGTGGCCATCTCCGCCCGGACTGCCATGATCGTTCTCAGTCCTGCGTACTCCATCTCCGAGACGATCAGCGACTCCTCTGAAGGGTCCAGCGGCTTGCCCGTCGACCACAGGCCGGGCTGGAAGGCAATGAGCGGCACAAAGTCGTAGGCCCGCGCAAGACTGTCAACAATCCGAGCGTTGAATAGCCAGAGGTCGATGCCGCGCTCCGCTAACCGTCGGTAGTCCGGAGTGACGTCAGTCTCGTGTTCTGCATAGACGATGATGCCGTCCCGTTCGATAGGGTCGTCCTGTACGCGATCGAGGACGATTCGCGACGCCTTGTAGAGTCCGGTCGAGCGCGCGAACCAGCCGAGAGAGTCTTCGTCGTTCCTTGAGTCGAACCGCTCTCGGATAGCGTCGAACGACACGTGTGCGCCGGGGAACTCGGGCCGGAGCGAGACCGCCGCCGCGTCATTCACGCCGTTGTAGAAGACGACGATGTCAGGTCTTCGGCCTGCCTGGAGCTCGCGCATGAGGTGGATGACTTCCTGTGTGGATACGAAGCCGCGCCTGCCGAGGTTTCTCACCGAAGCGTCAATTCCGAGCGTTCCATTGAGATGGGAGGCCAGGTGGCTGGGGATGGTTCCCCCGTCAGGCGCTCCCACACCCCAGACTGCGGAGCCCCCGATCATCCAGATTTCGAGGGCGTCTACGTTCTCGGAGTTGCCGACGGTTCGGCGGGAGCCCGATAGCTCGATGGTCGTATACTCACCGCGGTAAGGTCTGCGCTTCCAGATCGTGTACGGCTCGTATACGGTGCGGTCGCTCTTGCGCACCTCCTGGAGTAGGACACTGGGATCGTAGTCGACACCTTGGTAAGCCGGGAGACTCGTCCGGAGGTCGTCGTCTGCCAGGAGTTGGTTCGACGGTGGCTCAAAGTACCGGTCATCGACGGCTGCGGCCACGCGACCGGAAAGGTCTGCGGCGACGATTGTCACGACGCTCAGCCCTACGAGCGCGAGCGCGGTCTTCAGCTTCTGCCCCATCGCCTGCGTCGCTCCTCCCTTAGCGCACCGTTATGGCCCCCGTCATGCCGAGTGTCTCGTGCGGAGTGCATACCAGTTCGAACGTCCCAGGCGAATCGAAGGTAAAGGTCAGCGCCTTCGTCTTCCAGGCATCGACGTGAACATCGATATCCAGATCGGGAACGGTAAACGTGTGGAACTCTCCTTCGGATGTCATGACAAGCGTCACCTGCTCACCCCTCTCGAAGGTGAACTCCGCCGGGTCATACACGTACTCGCCGCTCTCACCGGGGTCCTCCATGTTCACGTCCACACGTTTGCCCACGATGCGGATGTCTTCCGTCCCCTGCCCGGATGTCCCGCCACAGGCAATGAGCACGATGACCATCGCTGCTGTCAGCAGTAGAGCCACTGCACGCGGGTAGTTGCCTCCGCTTTGGGGGACTGGGCCGATGCTTCGGTAGGGGTTGGGCAATCTCTCTTCTGTAAGTCCGTCCGGCAATGCGACCGTTGGTAGCAGTTCCCTCCCTGCGAACGGTTGGGAACTCTGTCAACTCTATTATAAACTTGTAGTGAGTAAACCGTCGGAATGCAGGAGGAATCCCCGGGGTGACATCGGACGCCAAGCTCGACCGGAAAACGGTCCTCGTCGTGGAAGACGAGGACAACCTTCTCGCGCCTCTGCGGTACAACCTGGAGCGTGAGGGGTATCGTGTGGTCACGGCGACCGACGGCGGAGAGGGACTGGAGTTCGCGCGGCAGGTGGCGCCCGATATCGTTATCCTCGACATCATGCTGCCCACCATGGACGGCATTCAGGTCTGCCGCATCCTCCGCAGCGAGAGCGCGGTCCCCATCCTCATGCTTACGGCCAAGGGCGAGGAGCTCGATAAAGTCTTGGGCCTCGAGATGGGCGCCGACGACTATTTGACCAAGCCGTTCAGCATGAGGGAACTCCTCGCTCGGGTAAAGGCGATGCTCCGGCGCTCGGAACTTGGTGCCGCCGCGTCCAATGGGAGATCGGAGAACGGAGTCATCACGTCAGGCGATCTGCGAATCGACGCGGAAGCTCGAAAGGCATTCCTCGGTGGAGTCCCCGTAGGCCTAAAGCCCAGGGAGTTCGATCTCCTGGCGCTCTTCGCAGGGAACCCGGGCAAGGCGTTCACACGGGACGACATCCTCGAAAGAGTCTGGGGCGGCAAGGACAATATCGACCGTAGGACCGTCGACGTCCACGTACGCTGGATTCGGCAGAAGCTCGGAGAGGGGGACGGAGTTCCCCGTAGGATTATCACCATTCGCGGACATGGTTACAGGTTCGAGTCATGATGGGCGCACAAGGACGGCTGTGGCGTGTCGCGTTGGTCTGCGGCCTCGTGCTGCTGGCGTCGGTCACCGTCTCCTCCGTCCTGGGCGGCATGGGGCCGGCCGGGGCGGTCCTGGCCGGGGCGGGAGTCGTCCTTGCATTCGCTGCCGTCGCAGCCGGTTACGTCGAGTCGCGTCGCGCGTCGATGTCGGTACGCAAGGTCATCGGGGGCCTGCGCAGAATTGAGGACGGAGACCTCGACCATACAATCGAGACCTGGGAAAGCGACGAGACTGGCGACCTCGCGACCGCTTTCAATCGGATGTCGACCTCTCTCACAAGCATGATGCGCGACCTGTCGGGGGAGCGTAACAAGCTCTCTGCCGTCTTGGAGACCATGTCCGACGGTGTCATCGTCGTCGATTCGTCCGGTGAGGTGGAACTCATCAACGGAGCGGCGGCTGAGCTCTTCGAAATGGGTCTGGACGCCGACCGCACCACTCCGTTCTCTGTCGGGCACGACCACGAGCTTCGTCAGCTTGTTGCCGCTTGCCGCAGGGCCCGGGTGCCGCAGTACGCCGAGATCATCCTGATCGCGGGTCGGCGCACGGTGAGCGCGGTCGCGACGCCACTCGATGATGAACTGGGCGGGGCCGTTCTTGTAACCCTTCACGACCTCACGGAATTGCGACAGGTCGAGACCTCGCGCCGCGAGTTCGTCAGCAACGTCTCGCACGAATTGCGGACGCCCCTTTCGTCTATCAAGGCGATGGCGGAAACGCTCGAGGACGGAGGGTTGGACGATCCCAGCATAAACGCCGATTTCGTCCGCCGGATCCACACCGAGGCTGACCGCATGACGACGCTGGTCAACGATCTTCTTGAACTCACCAGCCTCCAGAGCGGACAGGCCGACATGAAAGCCCAGCAGGTGGACATTGCGTCGGTGATCCGCGAGGAGGGCAGCAGATACGTCCAGGTGGCGAGGAAACTTGGCATCGAGACGCGCGTCTCCCTGCCGGACGACCTCCCGAGGGTCGTCGCCCAGGAAGACAGGATGCGTCAGGTGGTCCGCAACCTCCTCGACAACGCCCTGAAGTTCACGCCGGAAAACGGGCGGATTGACATTGCGGCCGAGGTGACCCGGCAGGCCGTCGAGGTGCGGGTAACGGACAACGGCCTTGGCATTCCGCCGGAATCGCTGCCCCACATCTTCGAGCGCTTCTACAAGGTCGAGCGTTCAAGAAGGGACGAAGGCAGCGGACTCGGACTCGCCATCGTCAAGAACATCGTTCAGGCGTACGGCGGCGATGTGAGCGTCGAAAGCCGTGTTGGCGAGGGCTCTACGTTCTCACTCACCCTGGCGGTCGCGGAGACGGCCGATTTTCCGGTCGCGAGCGCGCGAGTTTGAGGGAGACTGCCTTATGCCAATTCGGGCAGACTATTACTCAGCCAACTTGAATATGATGACTGGCAGATGCCGCTTTATCCCCTCTCCCGTCGTGGGAGAGGGCTAGGGTGAGGGTGAATCATAATGTCTAACTCATGTGGAACCGGTAATTCGCCACAATTGACGTGGAACAACACCTGAACACCATAATTCCGGCGTAGGCCGGAATCCAGAAAGTGCAGTTGGTCGCGAGTACGGCAATTTAGCAGAGGACTGGCAAGACACCGCAGGCGCAGGTACGGGACATCTAGAAACGTAGCCGAAAGGAGGAAGCTCCGATGCCGGAGGCACCGGAACTGGAGGTCGTCAAGGGCTTTCTCATCGAGCACGCGGTAAGCGCGACCGTCGATGCGGCGCGGGTGTTGCGGCCCAGCGTCCTCCGCTCAATGGCGGGCGAATTCGAGCACGATGTCTTGGAGCGTGCCATCGAGGACGTCCGGCGCAAGGGCAAGTTCCTGACGCTGGTGATGAGCGGTGACCGCCTCCTGGTCATCAACCCCATGCTCACAGGCGGCTTCCAGTGGTCGGAACCGGCTGACCGGGTCTTCAAGCGGACGTGCTTCACCCTGACGCTGTCCAACGAGAGAGAACTGCGTTATATCGATGAAAGGCAGATGGGCCGCGTCTACTACGTCTCGCCCGACCAAACGGGAGAAATTCCCCAGTACGGCGAGATGGGGCCCGACGCGCTGGACGAACCACTTTCACTGAACGAGTTCAAAGAACGACTCCGACCCTTTCGCGGGGAGATCAAGGGCATCCTGACGAGGGGCCGGGTGATATCGGGCATCGGAAACGCCTACGTGGACGAGATACTGTGGGAGGCCGAGATTTACCCATTCCGCAAGAAGCGGGAGTTGACCGACGCCGACCTTCAGCGCCTCCTCGACTCATCAACACTCGTAATCTCGCGAGCGGTCGGACAGGTTCGAGAGGCCATGGCCGGCGACATCCACCGCAAGCGCCGCGACTTCCTGAAAGTCCACAACCGGGGCGGGGACCCCTGCCCACGCTGCGGCACGACAATCAGCCAGCTAACCGCCAACCAGCGCATAACAAGCTACTGCCGCAAGTGCCAGCCCGGCCTCCTCCTGAGAAGGTGAACCCAATGCCAAAGTCGAACAATCCAACAGACTAAGAAACTATCTCAAAATTCACTTCCGCGAGTTTTCTCCACGCAAACACTCAACTGAAACACGTTCGCCCTGAGCCTGTCGAAGGGCAATTCTCTGCCAACGCATATAATTTTGAGATGATCTCTAAGTTGTGTAGATATGCTGTCATTCTGAACGTAGCGTAGCGGAGTGAAGATTCTAAATTCGTCGCGCAGGCACAGATTTCAGGTTCCGAGCGAAGCAAGGAATGACAATGAAGAGCGGAATAAACGGAAATGTCAGCACTACCTAAAACCGTTTCAAACTGAATATGATGCACTGGCGGGTGCCGCTTTATCCCCTCTCCCGTCGTGGGAGAGGGCTAGGGTGAGGGTGAATCGTAATATCAAAACCATGTTGACATGGTACTAACAACGTGAAACACCCCTGGGTCAACATACTTATCCTCGTCTTCGTGACCGTCGAGTTCATCAGCGGTTTCTGGGGACTCGTCTCCGGCTCGCGCGATGAGGCCGTCTTCATCATCATCCACCGGATAACGGGGTACGGCTTGGTCGTTCTCCTCGTTTGGAAGGTGGCCGTCATCCTGTTCGCCCTCCGCAACCGGAAGCGCGGTCGCATGGAACGCACATGGTCCCTCGTCCTATTTGCCCTGTTGATCGTGACCCTTGCCCTCGGATTCACTTGGTCCGCCGCCGGGCCGTACTACTATAGGCCCCCCTCCGGAATCTCTTGGAGCGGCGTAAGCTGGCACATCTACATCAGTGTCCTGCTGATTCCCCTCGTCGCCTACCACGCCATCACCTACATAAAGTCG
Organism: Dehalococcoidia bacterium; assembly: GCA_963662435.1. Lineage (GTDB taxonomy): Bacteria > Chloroflexota > Dehalococcoidia > Lucifugimonadales > VXLM01 > VXLM01. The sequence continues at coordinate 3,108,494 of OY759598.1, forward strand.
TTCCCGCTGCCCCTGACGTTCTGGGTCGAGCGCCGGTCGCTCCTGCGTTTCGCGGGCGTAGCCCTGGCCGGACTGCTCTTCTGGCAGACGGGGGAACAGATCGTGCGCGCTGCCGGACTGAGCGGCAAGGGACGCCGTTTCACTGGCTCGTACGAAAACACGAGAATCGACGGGGCATTCCCCGTAGTCTCGTGGCTCAACGACACTCCCCCTCAGACGGATATCGACTCGTGGAGGCTCACGGTCCGTGGAATGGTCAAGCGCGGCCTGTCACTCGGCTATTCCGACCTCACCTCGCCTCACGAAATGACGGAGACCATCGACTGCACGGGAGGATGGTACTCGGAGCAGGTATGGAAGGGCGTTCCTCTCGCCCGCCTGCTGGACGACGCCGAGCTCCTTCCCGGCGCCCGCAGCGTCAAGGTCACGTCCGCAACCGGCTACTATCGACGCTTCACCATCGCCGAGGCCCGCGAATACCTCCTCGCCACCCACGTCGGCGACGGGCTCCTATCTCGCGGGCACGGATACCCCCTCCGGCTCGTTGCCAGTGGAAAGCGCGGCTTCGAGTGGGTCAAATGGGTAACGGACATCGAGATTGACAACCGCCCCAAGTGGCTCCAACCTCCCCTCCCAACACAATAAGCGGGTCTGCCAACGGTTTCGCCCTGCGGCTCATCATCACACGCCCCGATTCGTCATTCCTCCAAAAGTAACCCCCGTCCAACCTCCCGTAGGGGCGATTCGCGAATCGCCCCCGCTGTGGTAGGGGCAACCCTATTGAACTATTCCGAACCCTGGGCACACCCCCACCTGTCATTCCGAACGCAGCGCAGCGGAGTGAGGAATCTAAGGTCCTTGCACTGTGGAGAGGATCCCAGCGTAAAGCACCGCGCCAAGATACCTTCCCACGGTCGCAATGGCACGATGGGACAACAGTCTCATAGGATGCGGCAAGAAACCAGTTCACCCTGAGCCTGTCGAAGGGCCCACCGCGAAAGGTCACATTCAACTCCCTCCAAAACGCCTTTGCGTCCCAATTTCGCACACCCCCACACCGCCGTGATATATTACTTTGCAGATTTTCAAGGAAACGAGGCAGGCGCGGATGTATGAACATGACGTGCTGGTGATTGGAGCGGGTCTGGCGGGAATGCGGGCCGCCTACACTGCCAGCCAGAATGGCGTGGACGTTGCGGTCATCTCCAAGGTGTACCCCGTGCGAAGCCACTCCAACGCCGCTCAGGGCGGCATCAACGCCGCACTCGGCGACCGCGGCGACAACTGGGAGGATCACGCCTACGACACCGTCAAGGGCAGCGACTTCTTGGGCGACCAGGACGCCATTGAGATAATGTGTCGCGAGGCGGGCGAAGAGGTCATCTCCATGGAGAATATGGGGGTCATCTTCAACCGCGACGACGAGGGTAGGCTGGGTGTCCGCTCGTTCGGAGGACAGCGACAGGCCAGGACGTTCTTCGTCGCCGACTTCACCGGACAGGCCCTCCTACACGTTCTCCACGAGCAGATTCTGCGCCTCGGCGTCCGCGTCTACGAGGAGTGGTTCGTCCTCTCTCTCATCATGGAAGAGGGCGAATGCGCCGGTGCGGTCGTCATGGAGATGAAGACGGGAGACATCCACGTCATCCGAGCCAAGGCGGTCATCATTGCTGCCGGTGGCCTCGGTCGCGTCTTCGAGCCGAGCACCAACGCCCTCATCTGCACCGGCGACGGCATGGCATTGGCATACCAGGTCGGAGCGCCGCTCATGGACATGGAGATGGTGCAATACCATCCCACGACCCTCAAGTCGAACGGCGCGCTCATGTCGGAGGCCGCACGAGGCGAGGGTGCCTACCTCTTGAACTCCGAGGGCGACCGCTTCATGGAGCGGTACGCCCCCAACATGATGGAGCTTGCCTCGCGCGACGTGGTCTCGCGAGCCGAACAGACGGAAATCAACGAGGGCAGGGGAATCGACGGGTGCGTGCTCCTCGACGTCCGTCACCTCAGCGAGGCCCTCATCGACGAGAAACTGAGCCAGATCCGCCAGCTTGGAATCGACTTCGCCAACGCCGACATGGCTCACGAGCCTGTCCCCATACGTCCCGGAATGCACTACCAGATGGGCGGCATCAAGACCGACGTCGATGGTCTTACAAACGTGCCAGGTCTCTACGCCGCGGGCGAGACCGCCTGCGTCAGCGTCCACGGCGGCAACCGCCTCGGCGCAAACTCCCTCCTCGATACCCTCGTCTTCGGTCGGCGCTCCGGGGAACACGCCACCGACTATGTCAGGTCCAAGAAGCACGCCAACGTCGACGACGGCGCTGCCGATGCCGACAAGGCTCAGATTCGAGATATTCTTGATCGCGACGGCGGAGGAGAGCTCTTCGGTGCGGTCAGACGGGATCTTGGCGAGACGATGAACAGCCATCTGGCCGTCTTCCGTAATGACGAAGGTATGCGGACCGCATTCGACAAGCTAGGTGAGCTGCGGGCCCGGTATGAAAAGGTCGTCGTACACGACAAGGGCAGGGTATTCAACACCAACCTGATCTTCACTCTGGAGCTTGGCTTCATGCTCGACTGCGCGGAAGCAATCATCCTAGGCGCGCTGGAGCGAAAGGAAAGCCGCGGTGCGCACACCCGCACCGACATGCCCGACCGTGACGACAAGAACTGGCTCAAGCACATCCTGATCTCTCGCACCGAAGAAGGCGAGACCGCCGTTGACTACATTCCCGTGAAGATCACCCAGTGGGAACCGCAGATCCGAAGCTACTAGCTCCACACGGCGAAACCACACCGGAACCACACCTGGAACCACCCGCATAGGACACGAGGACAAGAAACATGGAAGTGACGCTGAGCGTCAAGAGATACGACCCCGAGTCGAATCGTCAGGGTCCCTACTACCAGGAATACGGCTTCGAGATCGACGAAAACGCCACCGTGCTCGACGGGCTCATCAAGGTGCGCGAGGAGATCGACGGCTCACTGGCCCTGCGATGTTCCTGCCGGAGCGCCATCTGCGGCTCCTGCGCCATGCGCGTCAACGGCCAGGCCATGCTCGCGTGCAACACGAAGATCAACGACGTTCTGCCCTCGAACGGCGGACCCGTCGTCGTCGAGCCCGCGGGCAACATGGGCCTCGTGAAGGACCTCGTTGTCGAGTTCGACATATTCTGGGACAAGGTCCGCGCCGTCGAGCCGTGGCTCAAGCCTGAAGGCCCCGAGCCTGAGGGCGAGTACCTCGCTCCAAACGAGGACATGCTCCACCTCGCGGGCGTCATGTCCTGCATCATGTGCGGCGCTTGCGTCTCCGACTGCACGGTGATGGAGGTTGACGACAATTTCCTCGGCCCCGCCGCACTTGCGAAGGCGTACCGCTTCGTCGCCGACCCCCGGGACGACGCAGACAACGAGCGCCTCGGCGACCTCAATGAGTACGGCGGCGTTTGGGACTGCACCCGCTGCATGCAGTGCGTGGAGGTCTGCCCCAAGGGCGTCGCGCCGATGGACCGCATCATGGCAATGCGCGATCAGGCCATGGAGGCCGGTTACACCAACACCTACGGCGCGAGGCACGCCAAGGCCTTCACCGACTCCATCGAGCACAGCGGCACGCTCGACGAGCTCCGGCTCCCCATCAAGACCTTCGGAATCTTCAACATCAAGGAGATGATCAAGCTCGCACCCGTCGGCATCAAAGCCCAGCTTGCCGGCAAGCGTCCGCCCATCATCCACAAGAAGACCCCCGGCGTCGAGAACGTCCGACGCATCTTCAAGAAATTCGAAAAAGTCGAGAACGATCAATGAAATACGCCTTCTATCCCGGGTGCGTGTCGCGCGGCGCGGCGCCCGAACTCTACGCTTCCACGATGGAGGTCGCCGGTCGGCTCGGCATCGAGCTCGACTACGAGCCGATGAAGACCGCCTCATGCACCGGCTCCGGCGTCCTGCAGGAGAAGAACCAGCGCCTCGGCGATACCCTCAACGCCAGGACGTTCGCCCTCGCCGAGCAGAGCGGACTGCCGCTGCTGGTCATCTGCAGCACCTGCCAGGGCGTCATGTCTCAGGCCAACAAGCGCCTCACGTCCGACTCCGACTACCTCGCCTCCGTCAACGAGGACCTCGCCGAAGAAGGTCTCGAATACAAGGGCACCATCGAGCCGAAGCACCTCATGTGGGCGATCATCGAGGACGTGGGCCTCGACACGCTTAAGGCCGCCGTGAAGAGGCCGCTGACGGGATTCAAGATCGCCCCGTTCTACGGCTGCTACATCGTCAGGCCGTCGGCCGCCCTCGACTTCGACGACAACCCAGAGCGCAAGGACTCGCTCGAACGCGTCATAGAGGCCGTCGGAGCGGAGGTCGTCGACTTCGACGGCAAGACCGCCTGCTGCGGCTTCCCCATTCTCACCATCAACCAGACCGCCTCACTCACCATGGTCGCCAACCACACCGGCGACGCCAAGCACAAGGGCGCGATGGCCATGGTCACCCCGTGCCCACTATGCCACCTCAACCTCGACGGCTACCAGCCCCAGGCCTCCAAGATTCGCAGGCAGGAGCCCATCGACCTGCCCATCATCCACTTCCCCCAGATGCTCGGCCTAGCCATGGGCATCGACCCCCAGGCCATGCGCCTCAACAAGCACATCGTCTCCACCACGAATCTCCTGTCGGAGCTGGCCCTCACCCCGTAGGTGCGAGGTTGAATCATTCGTGCGCTTCGACTGGCTCAGTACGAGAGGGGCCCCACACAGGAACGTTCGCCCTGAGCTTGTCGAAGGGGCGAACTGAGACACTCCGCCTGTGTCCCAGAGAGCGATGATGGGGTTCTGGTGCATTTCCAGCGGAGGCCGGAATCCAGACGGGTGGGGCCTAACATAGCCCCACGCCTCGACCAACCGGACTTGACAATAACACAACCAAATGCGACAAAATGCGACGCCATGCGACAAATTCAAGGGTTTTTCTCGCTACCGCAGCACCCAGCACCCGTCTTGACCGCCAAGAACACATGGTCTACCATAATTCTACGTCCTCAATATCCCTTCCCATAGCAATTTGACCTCCGTACACAAAAGCACTGAAACCGTCCGCGAAGAGGCCGCCAACGTTCTGTTGGCCCAGTTGCTCCGTGACCAGGGCTTGGAGGCACGAGCCGAGATTCGCAGCAAGCAAGGTACACCCGATGTCCGCGTCAAGCTGGGAAGCGGAGACCTCGTTATCTTGGAAGGCAAGTGGGAGGCGTCGTCGGGCCTGCTGGAAGGCCAACTCGATGACCGCCTACAAGACTTCCCCGATGCGCTGGCAATTATCGGCCTTCTCTATCCCAACAGGCTTCGATATGAAGACGACTTGTTCGCCCACCTTGAAAAGGCCTCTGACCTTCAGTGGTGGATCCACGGCTCTCACGGTGAGGTAAGGCCGGAACGCCCTACGAGGACCGGGTCGGTGACCGACCTGGTCGACCATCTTCGCGCTCTCCCTATAGACATAGAGGGAATGGACCTTGTCGATGCCGCAGCAAGGGCGGTCGGGTATGGTGTGGAACAGGCCGCGCATCGGATAGGTGGCCACGCCAGGGTATCCCGTCGAGTCTCCGACCTCATCGCTGAGTCCGATCAGGAGAAAGAACGCGCCGCCGCCCTCCGCATTGGCTGCCTTGTCCTATTCAACGCGCTAGCATTCCAGGACAGGCTCGCCGAGGTCAATGAGGACGTTCAAACGGCTCCTGAGGCGTGGGCGAAGGGCCTGTCTGGTCTTCGCGATTCCTGGCAGCATATCTGCGAAAACATCGACTACGTACCCGTCTTCGAGCTTGCGGTCAACATCCTCGATGTGCTCAGTACCGGGAGGCCGGAAGTACAGGAACCGGTCATTGCCCCTCTGCTCAAGGCGGTGAACGACACTCGCCACCTCGAAGGGCACGACCTGTCGGGACGCCTCTTCCACACCCTGCTGACCGACGCCAAGTTCACGGGCGCCTACTACACCTCCGTGCCCGCCGCCACGATGCTCTCCCGGCTGGTGTTCCACAACTGGCCTCCCCACGTCGATTGGAAGGACCATGAGTTCCCCGCGTCACTAAACGTCGCAGACATCGCCTGCGGCACGGGAACGCTGTTGATGGCCGTCGCTGCCGAGGCCGAACGACGGCACAAGCGCGCGGGCGGAAAGCAGGCCGCCGAGCTCCACAAGGCCATGGTCGAACAGGCACTGCACGGCTACGACGTCCAGCTCTCGGCGGTACACTTCGCCGCCACCAGCCTCGCGATGCTGAACCCCCACATCCAGTTCGACAGCATGCACCTATCGGTGATGCCCCTGGGCGCCGAGGGCTCCAATGTGTCACTGGGATCGCTGGAATTCCTTGATAAGGATGAGACCCCGGTCCAATACACGTTGCCCTCGGAGTATATGGGAGCCAGCGCAGTCGGCATTCAGGACGCTAGACGGGTAACGGGCACTGGTACCCGTGGAGCTAGGGAAGGTGTGACCGTTACGTTGCCCGATCTCGATCTTGCCATCATGAATCCCCCGTTCACTCGCTCAGTCGGCGGAAATCTGCTGTTCGGCGGCCTGCCCGCAACTGAGCGCCGCAAGCTGCAAAATGAGCTCTCCCGCCGCCTGAAGTCGAGGCAGGCATCCGCCACAGCCGGGCTCGGCGCCGCCTTCGTCGCCACCGCCGCCCCAAAGCTGCGTCCCGGCGAGGGACGCCTCGCCCTCGTACTCCCGCTCACCGTGTGTACTGGCCCTTCGTGGGAGCAGACGCGAGCGCTCATCGAGCGGGACTTCGTTCTCGACATGGTCATCGCGTCCCACGACCCGACTCGCTGGAATTTCTCCGATAGCACCGACCTCTCGGAGGCCCTCCTCATCGCCACGCGACGACCTCAAAACGGCCCCGATACGGAGCACCGCACCACCTTCGTCAACCTCTGGCTGAATCCCGACGGCATAGTGGACGCTCACCGCATAGCCGAAATCGCCGCGACCACCACTCCGGCGAATATCGAGGATACCGGCACGGCCTTGTTGGAGGTCGACGGGCGGCACGTAGGCGAGGTCGTCTCGATTCCCGAATCCAAGCTCACCGGCAGGAAGTGGTCGGGCGTGCAATTCGCCCGCGCCGACGTGACCCGCAGCGCCCTCAGGCTGCTCGACGACGGCGAGGTGTGGGTCCCCGGCGAAAGCGAGTCAGCGAGCATCCTCCTGTGCCGCCTTGATGACCTCGGTCAGATTGGTCCGGACGTTCGAGATGTTCGTGACGGATTTGAGCCCATTGATTCCGTTACGGCCTATCCGATGGTTGAGGGTCACAACACCGAGCAGAGGCGACGTCTCGTAGCCGAGCCTGACAAGTACCTCGCACCACTTTCACAACCTCGTCCGGGACGGAATCTTAAGCGCGTCGCCCAACTGTGGCCAAAGGCAGGGCAATTGCTCGTCGCAGAGCGTCTTCGATTGAATACGGCGAGAATTGCAGGAATGGTAGCTAGCAAGCCGGTTCTATCCAACGTGTGGTGGCCGACCAAAACCGATAATTCCAGTTGGGATAAGGCGATTGCTGTGTTCCTGAACAGCAGCCTTGGGTTACTTGCCCTGCTCGCTATTCGAAACACTACTCAAGGCAACTGGGTGAAATTGAAGAAAGCCGACCTCGAAGAGTTGCCGGTCCTCGACCCGCGCCGGCTCTCGCCCTCGCAGCTTCAGCGGCTCGCCGACCTGTTCGACTCGCTGTCCGAAGAGGAGTTCGAGCGCCTGCCCGGAATGGCCCACTGCCCCACGCGAAAACGCCTGGACGACGGCCTCTCCGAGATTCTCGGCCTCCCCGACCTCTCCACCCTCCGCGACCTGCTCGCCTCCGAGCCGGTCGTCTCGAACACGCGGCTATAGTGAGACCCCTGTCTCCCCCGCCGGGGGAGAGATGCAGAGAGGGGGTGCCTTTCCATGCCTCGACCAACAGAACTTGACAATAACACAACCAAATGCGACAAAATGCGACGCCATGCGACAAAATCAAGGGTTTTTCTCGCCACCGCAGCGTCGCCGCACCCCCACCCTCCAGCACCCAGCTTGACCGCCAAGAACGTTCACCCTGAGCTTGTCGAAGGGCGAAGATCCCCCGGAGAAACATCAGGCGATAACGCTCGCCCTACTGCCACCCTCCGCCCCTAGAGCACATCCAGTTGCTGCAGCGGCCAGAACCTCACCCACGCACGCCCTATGAGGTTCTCTGCGGGTACTGGACCCCATGACCGCGAATCGTTGCTGGCGCCCCGGTTGTCTCCGAGTACGAACAGGGTGCCGGACTCGATATGCACGGGTGCCATCGTTGTGTTGTCTCTCTTGGTGATGTAGGGCTCCAGGAGCTGCAGACCGTTCACGTAGACGGTGCCGTTGACAATCTCCACCGTGTCCCCCGGCAGACCGATTACCCGCTTGACGAAGTCGCGGTCGGCGTCTCGCGGCGAGCGGAACACCACAACCTCGCCGCGCTTGGGCGACTGGAAGAGATACCCCTCGTTTTCGTCCTGTTCGGCTTCGTAGAAGGGAAGGACGCTGGCCACCCCTTGAGGGTCGAATCGCAGGTAGAAGAGCTTGTTTACGATGAGGTATTCGTCCTGCACAAGCGTCGGCTCCATGCTGGGGCCTTCGACGCGGTAGTTCTGAATACTCAGGTGGAGCGCCATGAAGACGAGCAGCGCCAGGATGATCGTCTCGAAGGACTCTCGAAGGAGCACGCGGAGGGATGAGGCGAACCGGAGGAGGGATGACATGTATAAGTGGTGTCCTCCGTTTATTGTACCAGACGACCGTGCGTGGACTCCCAGCAGAGAACGCCGAGATCACGGTGCGAACCGCTCGATTAACGCACTTGGAGGCCGGTGCAAAACTCCCACCTCTGTCATTACTCTGACAACAACCCTCGCCCAACCTCCCGTAGGGGCGATTCGCGAATCGCCCTCCCGGCTGATACGTGCCTGCCCCGTTGCGTTGGGATATCATGAAATCAGAGGACTTCACCTGGCGACAACGTATGCAGCCTGACGAACCACAGCTCGTTGACCGGAGCCGGGATGGCGACCTCTCGGCGTTCAACGCAATCGTCGAGAGGTACCAGTCGCAGGTCTACAACGTGTCCGCCCGCATCCTCGGCGACCGCCACCTGGCCGAGGACGTTGCACAGGAGACGTTCATCAAGGCCCACCGGTCGCTGGGCGGCTTCCGTGGCGGGAGCCTCCGTGCATGGCTCCTGCGCATCGCCTCCAACCTAAGCCTCGACGCGACCCGATCGCGCAAGCGCCGACCCGCGGAGTCCCTCGAAGCCGCTAGCGAACGTCCCGGCTTCTACATTCCCTCCGACAGCCCTAGCCCGGAACAGGCCACCCTCCAGGGCGAGCTGCGCGACAAGATCCAGGACTGCATCATGTCCCTTCCAGACGATCAACGTGCCGTTCTCGTGCTGGTCGACGTGCAGGGCCTTTCCTACGATGAGGCCGCCGAGGCGATTGGAAGCGCCGTCGGCACCGTGAAATCGCGACTGGCGAGGGGAAGAAGGCGCTTGAGGGACGCCCTCATGGAACATCGGGAACTTTTGCCCACTCAATTTCGTCAGGTAGATAGTGGACGTGAAAGCCATGGCTAGACTGTTCAAAAGGGAGGCCCGGAGGCGAGAGGAGTTGCTGTCGGCATACGTCGATGGAGAGCTCACCGCCTCCGAGGAGCGCGAGGTCGAGGAACTCCTCGCCTCTTCGGAGGACGCGCGCCGGGAGCTGGCGGAACTGCAGGCGACGGTCGACCTCGTCGCACAGCTGCCGGAACTGGGACTGCCGCGCTCCTTTGCGCTGGACGCAGCGCCGAAGCCGCGCTGGACGCTGTGGTGGCCGTCCGTACGAACGACGGGACTGGCAACATCGGTCGCGACGATGCTGTTGGTCGGACTGGTAGCGGGAGACATGCTGAACGTATTGGAACAAGCTCGGTTCGGTGCAGACGACGCGGAGTACGCATCCGATGACTCGGCATTCACTGCCGCGGAGTCGGCTTTTGCTCCGGAGTCCGCTGCTGCTGCCATGGATGCTCCCGCCACCCCGGCGCCCCCAATGGCCCAGGCGGGAAGAGCGGTCATGGACGCGCCTGCTGCCCCGGAGCCGGAGTCCGCGACCACCGAGAGCGACGAGCGACAGAGCGATTCGTCTGCTGATGCTCCTGTGGCAGCCGCCGCTCAAGCCCTGCCTGCCGCCCCCGCGGCTGCTGTCGCCAAGAGCGTTGGCGAGAACGGGGACTCCGAAGCGCTCACTCCCGTTGCAGCCCGGATGGTGGCAGCGGAACCAAGCGAGGAACCGGAACCGGCCGAACAGCAGGCCATGGAAGTCGAGGCAACACAGACCACGGCCACCGACTCCGACGCAATGCAGGAGACCATGGCAGCAGATGTTTCGGAAGAGGACGCGCCGGAACCGAGAGAGGCTCCACAGGCCGGAATGGCCCCGTCCGCTGAACAGGCAGCGCCGCCTGCGACGGTCGATTTCGCCGAGACCGATGGCGAGGGACTCGAACTGCCACTGGCAGAGCTTCAGATCATCACTGCTCTCGGAATCGTGTTGCTGACAGGCGCGACGCTCGTTGCCATCCTGAGGCGGAGGCGGTCCGTCCTCTAGCGCGAGGCGGAGTCGCGCCGTTATCGAGACTTCAGAACGTACAGACAATCCATAGGAGGAAACCAAAATGAGCACTATGAAGAGTATGGCCTTGGCAATCGGGATATTTGGCATCTTGGTATTTGCGGTGGCGTGCGGAGACGACGATGATGACGAAGGCCACGGCGCACCGGCCGTTGCCAGCGATGCCGCGTCGGCGGTCGGCTCGGCGGTGGACAGTACGTCCGGGACAACGGCGGCGCCCGCATCCAGGACTTCCGCCGCAAGCGCGTCCGGGGCTGCCGGTACCGGCCAGACGGCCACGCTGCAGCTTGCGAGCGCTTCGACAGAGGCGGGCATCTGGGTCACCGGAACGGGATCGCTGAATCTCGCCCCGGATATCACCCTCGTGATGCTGGGCGTGGAAGCGACTTCCCCGTCCGTCACCGAAGCTCGTAATGAGGCGGCGACCGCAATGGAAGCGGTCGTAACGGCTGTGAAGACCAACGGCCTGTCGGACGAGGACATCCAGACGACTTCGTTCAACATCTGGCCGCAGTACGACCGCCAGGAGGTCGTGACGAACGGCGTCCGCTCGACCGTTCGCGTCCTTTCCGGCTACACGGTGAGCAACGATGTCGTCATCAAGGTCCGCGATATCGACGCGGTGGGTACCATCATCGACGACGTGGTGGACGCGGGCGGAGATGCCGCGAGGATCAACGGGATCGACTTCTCCATCGAGGACCCCGGGGCCTACACGACCGACCTCCGCGAGGACGCCGTGAACGCGGCTATCGAGAACGCGAAGCACTTCGCGACCCTCACGGGCGTCACCTTGGGCAAGCTCGTCTACGTCACCGAGATTGGCGACGAGCCCGTGGTGCAGGGAATCGCCGAGAGTAGGGCCTTTGCTCTTCCAGCCGCTGCGGCTCCCCCGACCGGCATCAGCGGCGGCTCGCTCGACCTCACCCTGACCGTTCGGGCCGGGTTCGCCATAGAGTAGCAACAACCTGCAGGGGCGGGTTTCAAACCCGCCCCTAAACCGAACGCCCTTCCCTCAGCCGCTCGGACGCCTTCCTCAGCCCGCCGAATCGCAGCCGAATCAAACCCATCATGTCATCGAATGCGGTCTTCACGATCTTCACCCGCGTATCGGGGTCGTCCTCCCACTTGACCGGTAGCTCGAATACCCGATAGCCGTTCTTCTCGGCCAGGATCAGCAGCTCCGTATCGAAGAACCAACCGTTGTCAACTACAAGAGGAGCAAGGTCACGCGCCGCCTTTCGGCTGATAGCCTTGAATCCGCACTGCGCGTCTCGAAACCTAACGATGAACATCGCCCTTATGATCAGGTTGTAGCACCGCGACACCACCTCGCGCTTGAGTGTCCGCCCGACGACGGTTGACCCCTTCGCAAGCCGCGAACCAATGGCGAGATCGTACCCCCCTGATGCGAGCGACTCGATCAGCGGCGGTATCGCCTCGAGCTCCGTCGAGAGGTCCACGTCCATGTAGCAATGGTAGTCCCGCTCGCTGGCCAGCCACGCCGTGCGCAGCGCCCTGCCTCGCCCCCGCTCCTCCAGCCGCAGGTACCTCACCTCCTCGTACCTGCCGGAAAGCTCCTCGCACACATCCGGAGTACGGTCCGTCGACCCGTTGTCCGCAATCACGATCCGCCAGGCATACGACTGCATCGACGCTCGTAGGAACCCGTGAAGACGCTCGACAGAGCCGGGAAGCGCCCGCTCTTCGTTCAACACGGGAATGACAAACTCGACGGTTGGGGAGGTGGACATGGTGGCATCGGGCATTATACCAACTCGTTTCCACAACCCAGAACCCAACACCTAGCACCCGGAGACTATCGCCTCCGCCACCCTCTCCGAAACATCCGGAGGCACTGCCTCACACACGTGCTCCCTGAGCCTCTCGAACAGCGCCTCCGCAACGATGCGGTACCCGGGCCCTGCCGTATGCACATAGTCGATGTAGACCGGCTCCTCCACAGTTGAGAACACCTCTGCGAGGTTGTGGACATTCGAGGGCAGCATCCCGCTCATCCTTCGCTCCTCGACGATTGCCGACATTTCCGCGCGAGTCGCCATGATGTGCGTCATGGCGCGTATGTCAAGGTGTTCCGCTAGTATGCCCCTTTCCGAGACGTGAAGCGGCTTGCTGTCCGTCCACAGGCTGGGCTGCAGGGCGAACATAGCCGTGAACCCGAACTCGTCGCCGAGGGCGGTGACGAGCGCGTGGTTCGCCAGCCACACGTCCACCGCCTGCCCGCCCAGGAAGCGGAAGTTGGCGTCGAGGAACCTCGGCGTTATGTCGATGTCGGCATCGTCCGTTCGAGCCCGCGCGGATTGCCTTCGCGCCTCCAGCCTGTCGAGGACGATCCGCGACCCCTTGTAGATGCCCAGCGACCGGACGAGTTCCCGCCGTCGCTCCGATGGCACCTCGCCGAATTGGAACCGGTCACGAATGCGGTGGAGGCTCACGTGCGACCCCGGTACCTCCGGCCAGTTCGATGCCGCTGCGGCGTCGTTGATGCCGTCATAGAAGACGACTACGTCGGGACGCCTCCCCGCCTGCAGCTCCCGGTAAAGAAAGACAACCTCCTGAGTCGAGACATACCCCCGCTCCCCCAGGTTCTTGACCGTCGTGTCGACGCCCCATGCGTTCATCAGCCTCGCGAGGTGGCTGGGGATCGTCTCCTCGTCCGGCGCGCCCTCGCCCCAGGCCGTCGACCCGCCGAACACCCATACCCTCAGGGCGTCCTCGACCTCGGAGTTGTTCGTCGTCCGCCGGAATCCCCCGAAGTCGATGCTGATGAGGTCGCCGGGATAGTAACGCCTGTCCCATATCGTGTACGGCTCATACACGATGCGCTCCGTCGCGTGGAACTCCCGGAACAGTTCCGCCACGTCGTACTCGGCCCCGTCATATGCCGCCGCAAACTGCCGCTCGTCGATCGAGCCGGACGTGCTGTCGAGCGCGGGCGGACTGAAGAACCGCTGATCGATAGCCCATGCCGCACGCCCCAGCAGATCGACGGCCACGACCACCAGGACTGTCAGTCCCAGGATGGCGAGTGCGGTCTTCAGTCGTTCCAATTTCACGGTTTCGTTCGGGTTGCGCCAGGTTGATCGACGGTTAGCGGCTCTCTACGGCAAAATGAGACGGCCACCACATTTAACATGGTGGCCGCCTCATACGTCTACAGACTACCTTATCGACGAGGTCGCCAAGCCGTCATCGGATTCACCCTTACTGACCCGGCGCCTGCCGTGCGAACTCGATCGCCTCGCGGAGCTGGTAGTCGCTGCTGGCCTTCTGTCCACCCTCAAGCGCCTCTTTCGTGAGCGCGGTCACCTTGGCAATGTCGCACTGCCCAGGACCGGAATTCGCCGTTCTGGGGTCTTCCCCAACGATGTGGCTCATCAGGTCGCCGCACAGCGTCGACTCCACGTGGTTGATGTAACCCTGCTTCGGCGTCATACGACTGCGCGCCTCATCCTCCGCGGCCCAGATACGAATGCGTTCGATGTAAGCGGCGATCTTCTCCTCGTCCCAGCCGTGCGACCGCGTGTCGTACTCCGCTCTTATCTCCACGACCCCCTGCTCTTTCCCGTCAACCTCCACGAGCCTTCGGAAAACGGCCAACCGCTCCGTCACGTCCTGCGTGCCCTCGTATTCCCTCGCCGCGTCCGCGTCGAGCGACCGGAGTCTCTCCACAAGCCACTCGGCGTCTCCGGCGTTCGTCAGCATCTTGCGGAGCTCGAACTCGTCTCCGGCGTCCAGCTTCGGGGCCTGCACGGGGTACGGCTCATCCGGCTGCGCCATGATCGACTCCCATCCCCTCTCCGAGAACCTTCCGAGCTTGATGTCCATGTACTCGCGCATCAGAGAACCCTCGGGTATAAGCTCGTACGCCTCGGTATAACCGGGTGAGAGAATGCTCAGCACGAAGGGAGTCGTCCCGTCCGGTGAAGCGCCCTTGCTCGAATCGACGAGATCCCGCACACCTGCGACAGCGACCCCGCGTATTCCGCCTTGGATCTTCGCCTGCGCGTGCCCTTGAGAGACGATACTCTGCGCGGCCTCGCTCCAGTCGCTGCGTGGGGCAAATCCCGTGATACCGGTCCATGCGCCACTCGCCATCTCCTGAAATTTCGGTGTCATCTGTTCAAACAGCCGCGCCGTCTCCGCGTCCATGTAGTCGGCTATATTGGGCGGGTCTGTCGCATTCTCCGCTTCATCGACCGGATCGACGACGGCTTGCGCCGCGGCGGGCTCCACTTCCTTGCTTGAATCCGTTGCCTGGTCCGCGTTCTGCCCGCACGCCATGGCAATCACGAGCACGACAACGATGAAGATAAACCGCATGTTCATTATCCGCTTCATCTCCATCACCTCCCTGCAGCGCTTGTATCATCGCCCGCTTCCCTGTAACCCCAGGTTACGCGGCCTTCCCGTTGCCTGTAATCACACGATCGTGTGATTCTCCAGGCCTTCCGTGCCGCTTCACGCGCAACCGCTACGAATCTGCGGGGTTGCCAGCCCATATCTTAATCCGATCCTCTAACTCGGCCCCAAGCGCGTCCAGGAATTCATCGTGAGGGGTATTGAAGGACATCACGGGTCCTCCCCCGCGAGGGTCGAGGACCCACCCGATAATGATGGAATCCGCAATTTCGCGCTCGAGCTGCTGTCGGGACTCATCGGAGAGTGTCGCGTAGCGGGCTGTCCCTTCCCGCGACAGCAGGGATTCGGCGGTGGGCGCGGTCGTCGTGGGGATGTAGAGGATGCCGCGTTCGAGCTTGGATATCTCGCAGTAGGCCTTTTGGGGCGAGAAGGGTCCGGACCACTTCCATCGGTCTTCGAAGGCCGCCCGGAGCTTCGAGTCCAGCTCGTTCAGCCGGCCCAATGCCTCGGAAGAGAGCGCGTCCTCGAACGGGGGAAGGAAGACGGCCGGGCGGTCTCCAAAGCTCTCCGGCATCCTCGCCGCCACCGAATCCGGCCACGTGGAGGGCCCTCCCAGGCATGCGAACGTCGTTCCCACGTGTGAGAACTTCGGTACCGGCATGCCCCCACGGTTGAAGGTAGTCAAAGCCTCGGGTTCCGAGAGTACCTGGATGTACTCATCCCGCATGACCGAGTAGGTGCTCAGGCTTCCCCTTGTGACCAGTTCGTGCGCCACCTGCTTCCAGAGCCAGTCTCGCATCTCGGCTGGAAGCGCGCGGAATTGCGCGATGCTCGCATCGGAAAGGCCCAGTTCCGCCAGGGACGGCATCTCCCTGGGTGCCGTCAGCAGACCGCCCTCCACGCGCTTGATCGAATCGTCCACCTCCGTCAGGCGGGGCTTTGCTTCGGCCCACGCAAGCCTGAATGCCCGCGACAGGGGCGCGTCCATGGAGTCGAGCTTCGCCTGCGCGTCCGCCGAAAGCGTCTCTTCGATGGGCGGCAGCTTCACCCCGCGATTGTCGACCACGGTGCCCACCATGTGCTTGTACGAGAACTTGACCCCCTTGAAGTCTCGGCTCGCTTGCACGTTCCTTCGGTAAAGCTCCGGGTACCCCTCCAATAGGAGAAAGCGCTGATCGCTCGGCTGCAAGACGCCGAACCAGCCAAGAGCCGCAGGATCCAGCATCTCCGAAATCGTAGGTGTCTCGTCAGGGAGGCCGCGTAGATAACCGAGCGCTTTGGCCTTGCCCTCCTCATCGAACTCTTGCCGCAGTGCGTCCTGGAACTCCGAGGGCAGGCCCTTGAACTTGGCGAGGTCGTCGCCCTCAAGCGTCGCCTCGAACTCCGGCACGGCTGTCGGTTCGGGAGTGGTCTGCGCCTCTGTCGGCATCGCGTTGGTCACCGGCGAAGGCTGTATCGGAGGAGAGGACGTCCCGCAGGCCATAGCGACCACGAGCACGGCAACGATGAAGATAAACCGTATGTTCCTGATCCCTTTCATGTCAATCACCTCCCTGCAGCGCCTGTATCATCGCCTGCTTCCTTGTAACCCCAGTCTACGCCGCCTTCCCGATACCTGTAATCACACGGTCGTGTGATTCTCCGGGCCTTCTGGGCCTCCCTAGAGACTCCGGAGGCCCTGAACGTTCACGGTGCCTTGCTTTGGTACTCGGGGTTCATTTCCTTACGCCGCATTAAGGACGTGAGGATGGGGCCGAACAAATCCTTGATCTCGCCGTCGGTCATGGCAGGGAAGCCTTCACTCCCTACCGTCATTCCACTTGAGTAGACGACTCCAACCTCTTTCCAGAACTGCTCCCTAAGGTCGGGGTGCAGCCGATCGTACTCCGCCACACCCTCGGCAGAGACCAGGTCCTTGATGTGTGGAAGCTCGGCAGGGATCGCCATCAGTCTTTTCTTGAGCCTCTTGGCGTGTTTCTCCGTCTGTTCGGCGACGTACCCCTTCGGGTCCGTGAAGGCCAGTGCCTCGGAAGGGTCCGGGGCACTTATACGCAGTCCTTCCTCCCAGTTCTCCACGAACGGATCTCGGATGCGGGGGTCGAGGGCTCTGAGCTTCGCCGTCTCGTCGGTGGAAAGGGCGTTCTTCAGAGGCGGCAGCGGCGCCGCGAAGATCGCCGGCGGGTGGAAGTACAGGTCGTTCCATTCCCTGAGGGGGAGCAGTTGCTCTTCTGCCGCCTCCAGGCCCACCACCTTCACGAGGAACTCGAATGCCGCGCGTCCCTCGGAGTCCAGCCGCGCGTATTGGACGAGGGCTTCTGTCTCGATTATCGGCGTTCCTGGAAGCCCTGAGTCGGTCTGCGCAATGTCGGGCGCAAACGCCTCTGCCGGCGTCCTTGCCCCTCCGTGGTCCTGTCCAACCCGCTCACCTTCCTGGTCTAGCCGGCCGGGCCAGACCGAGAGCCATTCCATCGCCAGATCCTGTTCTATGAGCGCTATGAGCTCGAAGGTATATCGTTCCAACCGCGAGAGGCTGTCATACCGTTCACGGTCGTCTCCCTCCAATCCCGACGCGAATCGGTCCGACGCCAGCCCCGAAATAACGGCCAGCCACTCCGTCACCATATCCGTCCCCAGAAACCTCGCCATTTCCTCCATGTCCAGACTATGTTCCTCCGACAGCCATTCATACTGCGCCAACGCCTCTCCTTCTAACGTCGGCTTGAACTCGAACTCAGGCTCTGCGGGCGGTTCGGGGGTTGGTTGCGCCTCGGCCGAGACCGCGTTAGTCACCGGCGAGGGCTGCACCGGAGGAGAGGACGTCCCACACGCCATGGCAATCACGAGCACGACAACGATGAAGATAAACCGTATGTTCCTGATCCCTTTCATGTCCATCACCTCCCTGCAGCGCTTGTACCATCGCCCGCTTCCTGCGTCCAACCGATGCGCCCCTGCCGGACGGGAGTGGGCCTCCCCCACTCCCCGTCCCACGGGGGCCTCAACAGACGCATCGCGGTATATTGAGCAACTCCATCTCTCGCCTCCTCTCATCGAGTGATGCACCTTACGATAAGGGGTCGATGTAAAATGGACGTAAGAATTTGCCCCGTTTCCATCAAGAAACTGCAAAGTGTTGCATAAATTTCCAGGATTCAGGCGCTGAAGATCGATTTTGAGGACTTCCTCATGTGACCGTGTGAAGGTTCGTAGTACAATCCCGACCGTCGTGTCCAGGTAGAGGCGCATCAGAAAACGAACGGTATGGCAGTAACCTTGCAGGAAGCCGACGAGCTCAGACGGGAGACTAAATCTCTGCGGAAGCGCCTCCTCAGCGCGGAAGCGGAGAAGCGTCGATTGACGGTGCTGGTGGAGTCGTCGCCCGTGGGCGTCATGGTTGTCGACGCCGAGACGAGGACCTTCGCGTCGGTCAACAAGGAAGCTGAGCGCATCCTCGGCATGTCCCCGGAACCGGGCTCTACGCTCGTGCGCTATCACGAACTGGCGATCTACAACCGGACGGACGGGAAGCCGTACGAAGACGATGAACGCCCGCTGGCGAGGGCCCTCGGCCGCGGTGAGGTCGTGCGGGCGGAAGAGATTCTGCTGAATCGCCCGGACGGGCGGACGCTGACCATCCTCGTCAATGCGACGTCGATCCACTCGGATGACGGACACATCGTTTCCGCTGTCGCCGTGATCCAGGACATGACCCCCTTAGAAGAGATGGAGCGCATGCGCAATGATTTCCTCGCCATGGTGAGCCACGAGCTTCGAGGACCGCTGACTACCATCAAGGGCTCCGCCGCAACCGTGCTGAGCACCACAAGGCCCTTCAGCCCCACGGAAACTCGCTCCTTCTTCCACACCATCGACCAGCAGGCCGATCTGCTGAGCGATCTCGTGAGCAACCTTCTGGACGTGACCAGGATAGAGGCCGGAGCGCTGGAGGTGGACCTCAAGCCGACGGACGTGAATGACCTGGTCGAAGAGGCGGTAAACTCATTCCTGCAGGGCGGGTCGCGACTAACCGTTCAGGTCGATCTGCCGCCCGATCTTCCACCGATCTGGGCGGATTCGCAGCGAGTGGCTCAGGTCTTGAACAACCTCCTCTCCAACGCGTCGAAGTATTCTCCCGCGACCTCGCCCATCAGGGTGACCGCGTCGCTGCAGGAACCCTACCTGGCCGTTTCCGTAATGGACGAAGGGGAGGGAGTGACGGCAGACCAACTGCCCCGGCTCTTCAGGAAGTTCTCAAGGGTCGGTCTCAAGGAAGTCCAAGAGAACGTTGAGGGACACGGCTTGGGCCTCGCCATCTGCAAGGGAATCGTCGAGGCGCACGGAGGCCGCATATGGGGCGAGAGTCGAGGCGAAGGGACCGGAGCGCGCTTCACCTTCACGATTCCCATCGCTCCCGATGCGGAAGAGGAGTTGCCAGATTCGTCCACTCCCCGAAGCAGGATGACGAGCACGGGTGAGCAGACGCGAGTACTCTCGATAGACGACGATCCCCAGATACTTCGGTACATTCGGAACACCCTCACAGACGCCGGGTATCTCCCCATTGCGATCGGCAACCCCAATGAGATGCTCCACCTCTTGGAGCTCGAGCGGCCTCACCTCGTGCTGCTCGACGTGAAGCTGCCCGGCACCAGCGGGTTCGAGCTTCTGAAGAGTCTCCGCGAGATATCCGAGGTCCCTGTGATCTTCCTGTCCGGCAGCGGTGGGGAAGAGAGCGTAGAGCGCGCGCTCAAAATGGGAGCATCCGACTACATCACCAAGCCCTTCTCCCCGACGGAGCTGATCGTGAGAATCGAAACGGCTCTGCGAAAGGGGACGGGCAGCGCGGTGGATGAAGAACGAGAACCCTACCGGACCGGAGACCTGACAATCGACTATTCAAGTCGCAATGTGACGGTTGGGAACAGTTCCGTGCAACTAACCGCTACGGAGTACAAGGTGCTCTTCGAGCTGTCCGTTAACGCCGGGCGCGTGCTGACCCATGAACAGATACTGCAAAGAGTCTGGGGAGCCGAATACAAAAGTGATGAAGGACACCACGTGCGCGTCGTCATTGCTAGGCTGCGTCATAAACTCGGAGACGACGCCAAGGATCCGCAGTACATCTTCACCGAACCCCGCGTCGGCTACCGCATGCCTAAGCCGTAGCCCGCTGCGAGTGCCTACTAGCCCTACCTCTCGCCTAACCCTTTCAGCCCCTTCCCCGTTTACTCTAATATGAACATCGGGGCGTGCCCGCATGATCGCCGCGCGCCGCCCTACATCCTGTCAGAGGAGTCTCCCAGTGACCATGATGGACCTTGCGGGCGTACGCCAGATAAACGAGATGGTGGAGAAGGAGGCGCCGTTCGTCCACGACCTCGTGGCCGAGATACGGAAGACTATCATCGGCCAGGACAGGCTCGTCGAACGCGCCTTGGTCGGACTGCTTGCCGACGGGCACATCCTGCTGGAGGGAGTGCCGGGCCTCGCGAAGACGCTCTTGGTCAAGACAATCGGCGAGGCGATACACGGCGGTTTCTCCCGTATCCAGTTCACCCCCGACCTTCTGCCCGGTGACCTCATCGGGACCCAGATATACAACCCTCGCACCAGCGAGTTCAGCGTTCGCAAGGGTCCTATCTTCGCGAACCTGGTCCTCGCCGACGAGGTGAACCGCGCCCCCGCCAAGGTGCAGAGCGCGCTGCTCGAAGCGATGCAGGAAGGACAGGTCACCATAGGGGACGAGACCTATCCCATCGACCCGCCATTCCTCGTACTGGCTACGCAGAACCCCATCGAGCAGGAGGGCACCTACCCCTTGCCTGAGGCACAGGTCGACCGATTCATGCTCAAGGTCGTCGTTGACTATCCGGAGCGTTCGGAGGAGCGGGAGATCATCGACCGCATAACCGCAGGGCCCCTGCCGGAGGTGAGTCCGGTCATAGACCCGCAGTACATCCTGAACGCGCGGGACATCGTGCGTCAGGTCTACGTCGACGAGAAGATCAAGGACTACGTGC
This sequence comes from Dehalococcoidia bacterium, assembly GCA_963662435.1. Classification (GTDB taxonomy): domain Bacteria; phylum Chloroflexota; class Dehalococcoidia; order Lucifugimonadales; family VXLM01; genus VXLM01. Next base: position 3,129,600 of record OY759598.1, read on the forward strand.
TCGACCTCGTGGTGGCCACGCGCGACCCGAGCCTGGCGGGACTCGACGAGATTGGCAACCTGATCTCGTACGGGGCCTCGCCGCGCGCGGGAATCTACCTGATCTCGGCGGCGAGAGCGCATGCGTTCCTCAAGGGACGCGGCTACGTCACGCCGGACGACATCAAGCAGCTTGCGCCGGACATCTTGAGGCACCGCGTGATCACCACATTCGAGGCCGAGGCCCAGGAGGTCACCTCCGCCGAGATCGTCCAGCGCATCCTCGACAACGTCGAAGTACCTTAGGTGCTTGAAAGCCGTTCGTGGCGAGCCTGTCAATGACGTTCGTGGTGAGCCTGTCGAACCATGAACAGCCCTTAGACAAGCTCAGGGCGAACGGACGGTGTTACACGGAGACTCCAATTGGACTCAACATGCTGACCAACGAGTTGATCGCCAAGATCCGACGCATCGAGATCACGACTCGCAAGCTCGTGAACGACACTTTCGCCGGCGAGTACCATTCGGTATTCAAGGGCCGGGGGATGGAGTTCAACGAGGTGCGCCAGTACCACCCCGGAGACGACGTGCGCACAATCGACTGGAACGTGACGGCCCGCACAGGCGAGCCGCACATCAAGAGCTACTCCGAGGAGAGAGAGCTCACCGTCATGCTCGTGGTCGACGCGAGCCGCTCCGGCGAGTTCGGCACAAAGAACCGCTTCAAGCGTGAGCTTGCCGCCGAGCTTGCAGCGGTGATGTCCTTCGCTGCGACGACCAACAACGACAAGGTCGGCCTCCTGGTATTCACCGACAGGGTCGAGCTGCTCATCCCTCCCCGCAAGGGTCGAAGCCACGTCCTCCGCATGGTGCGCGACCTCCTGGTGTTCCAGCCTGAGGGGACGGGCACCGACATTCGCCTCGCACTCGATACGATCAACGTGCTCCTAAAGCGGCGCAGCATAGTCTTCGTCATCTCCGACTTCCTCACCGACCCGGAATCGTACCGTCGGGCTCTCTACGCCACGAGCAGGCGGCACGACGTCGTGGCGTTCGATATCGACGACCCATTGGAGCGGGAGATTGCCGACGTGGGCATCATCGCCCTGGAGGACGCCGAGACCGGAATGCTCCGTTGGGTCGATACCAGCAGCAGGGCTTGGCGACGTATGTTCTCCGGGCGGGTCGCCAATTTCGTTGAGGGCAAGATAGAGGTCTTCAACGCTGCGGGAGTCGACCGCATAAACGTCATGACCGACAAGGACTACGTCGCCGAAGTCGCGACGTTCTTCAAGAACCGGATGCGCAGACTCTCACGGGGAGTGTAGGACCATTCCCCAAGACCCGCTAACTTCATCATTCCCACAAAAGGAGACCTTCGCAAGACCACCGTCATTCCCGCGAAGGCGGGAATCCATAACCATTCAATCAGCGATTTCATGATGACCCAACATCGAACGAATACAGCATCCCCTGTGAGAAGCCGGGGCCTCCGCCTCTGCCTCCTCCTCCTCGCCGCTGCGCTCTTCGTAGCCGGCGGCTACGGGACGGCCTTCGCCCAAGAGGACATCTTGTCCAACGTCGATATCTCGTTCGAGGCCGATCTTCCCAACGTGAGTTTCGCCGACGAGGTCACGCTGACGCTCGAAGTCACCTACCCTGACGACTACACTGCAGTGGTGCACAGGCTGCCGGAGAGATGGAGCCCGGAGTTCGAGGTACGCGAGCAGACGCCGGCCCAGACCGTTTCTAACGGCGACGGCACGAAGACGACGAGCCAGACGATACGAGTAGTGGCGTTTGGGAGAGGCAAGGTTCAGACTCCCGATCTGACCATATCCGTGCGAGGCCCCGACGGCACCGTCGATCAGGCGTCCCCCCTTCCGGTGGAAGTAATCGTTGGATCCGTCCTTCCCGGACCGGACGCTGAGCTGGAAGACATCCGCCCGCAGGCCGATATCTCAACGCCGTTGTTGGAGCAACCGGAATCGCGAGCCGCTGCGGCAGTTATAGCCATCGCCGCCCTGTCCTTGCTGGGATACCTCCTCTATCGCCGATTCCGAGGTCAAGATGGAGCCGACCTGCAGGTCGTCGATACCCGCACCCCGTGGGAGATCGCCATAGACGAGCTCGACCGCATCGAGCGCCTCGACCTTCCGGAGGACGGTCGCTTCAAGTTGCATTACACCCTCGTTGCCGACGCCATGCGGATCTATGTTCAGGCGATGTACCTCCGCGACGTGAGCCCTATCGACGCCATCGACATGACGACCGACGAGATCGGGACTGCCCTGAGGCGGTCTTCGCTCAACCATGACGACGCTCGGCAGGTCAATGAACTGCTCCAAGAGGCCGACATCGTGAAATTCGCCAAGTTCACCCCCTCCGTGACTCAGGCGTACGAGGCATCAGGCCAGGCCCGGTATATCGTCGAGGTCACGAGACCTCAGTTCCAGGAGGAAGAGCCGTCTCAGAACGGGACATATACCCAGCAGGAGGCTCCGGCGTGAGCGATCTGAGCTTCGGGACGCCGTGGCTGCTGCTCCTGCTCCCAGGGGTAGTTCTCCTTGCCGCCCTCCCATACGTCTGGAAACGGCAGATGGCCCCCGTCGGTATGAGATACGCCGACACGGGACTGGTGTCTGGCACCGGAAGCTCCCTGCGCCTTCGCGTGATGCCGTTTGTCTCTGCCCTGCGCTTTGTGGCCCTCGCCCTCGTAATCCTCGCAGCCGCCAGGCCGCAGTCCGCCGACGCCCGGGAGGTCATTCGCGGCGAGGGTGTCGACATCGCCATCGCGGTAGATATATCCGGGAGCATGGGCGCGCGTGATTTTGACCCGAACAGGTTGGAGGCGGCGAAGGATATCATCGCCGACTTCATCGAGGAGCGAAAGTACGACCGCATCGGCCTCGTGGTGTTCTCACTCAACGCCTTCGTTCAGAGTCCACCCACGCTCGACCACAAGGTCCTCCTCAGGTTGCTCGACGAGGTTGACCTCGCCGATAGATTGCGCTTGGAAGACGGAACGGCCGTCGGCGACGGCTTGGCTACGGCCGCAAATATGCTCAAGGACTCCCCGGTCGAGAACAAGCTCGTGACCCTGCTCACGGACGGCGTCAACAACGCCGGCGACTTTGATCCCGTGACCGTCGCCACCGCAGCCGAAGCCCTCGACATCAAGGTCTATACCATCGGGATGGGCCGACCGAGCCGCTCTGCCGACCCGCAACTTGGCCCCTTCGGTGGAGGCGTCGTTATGCAGAACGCCAACCTTGACGAGGAGACACTCCAGCAAATCGCGACCATCACCGATGCCAAGTACTACCGCGCAACGGACACCGAAGCGCTCCGTGGCATCTATGACGAGATCAACGCCCTGGAGAAGTCGGAGATTGAGGTCCTCCACTTCACCAGCTACCGAGAGCTCGCGGGCTGGTTTCTGATACCCGCCCTTCTGGTCTTCCTTCTGGAACTGGTCCTATCCCAAACCGTTTTCCGAAAGATACCGTAGGCCAATGGCAATGCGTTCTCACTTCACCATGAGTTCTCCTGTGACCCATTCCCAATGCTGTGTCCCAACTATTGCCGGAACGCCTAAATCAGGCCAGTCCGTTCGTGCTGAGCCTGCAAAGGCGCGAGAGCGCAGCACTCTCTTCTTTCTAAGCTCACCCAGCACCCAACACCAAGCACCCAGAACCCACAACCCATGACCTTCGCATCTCCACAATACCTATATGCCCTGGTCGCCCTTCCCGCGCTGATGGCCTTCGTCTGGTGGGCCTTCTCCCGTCGGGCCGCTACGGTGCGGCGAATCGGCGACCCGGCCCTCATCGAACGGCTCAGTCTGGCCGTCAACCGGGGGATGCGAAGACGCCGACTCGTCCTGTGGTTTATCGGTATCGCCCTCATCATCCTCGCCTTGGCCCGCCCGCAGTGGGGCAGCGACGTTCAGATCGTCGAGCAGCGCGGCGTGCAGGTTATGGTCGCGCTCGATATATCGCTCAGCATGCTGGCCCAGGACCTGAAGCCTTCCCGCCTCGAACGTGCAAAGCTTGAGATTTCCGACATGATGTCGAAGCTCACCGGCGACGAGGTGGGCATCGTCCTGTTCTCCGGCTCCAGCTTCATCCAGTTCCCCATGACGTTTGACTACGCGACCGCTCGGACCTACCTCCGCCACGCAAACCCATCGATAATCTCACGGCAGGGCACCGTCATTGAAAAGGCCATTCGGACCTCCCTGACCGGATTCAGCGAAGAGCGCACAAGCCAGAAGATCATCGTTGTCATGACGGACGGAGAGAACCACGAAGGCGATCCCGTTGCGGCGGCACAGGAGGCCCGGGAGCAAGGCGCTGTCGTATACACCGTAGGCTTCGGTTCGCCGGAGGGCGAGCCGCTCCCCATATTCGATCTGTGGGGCAACGTCTCAGGCTACCGGGAGGACGACCAAGGCCAGGTAATCCTATCCAGGCTGGATGAGGCTACCCTGCAGCAGGTCGCCGACGCAGGCGGCGGTAAGTACTTCCGGGCTGTCGATCGCGGTGCCGTCGAGGGACTGGTTGACGAGATAGAGTCATTCCAGGATGAGAGCTTCCAGAGCGAGTTCAACCGCACCAAGATCGAGCGGTTCCAGATCTTCCTCCTTGCTGGCATCCTCTCGCTCGTTCTGGCCGAGATCATGTCAGACAGGCTCTCTATCTCGCTCTGGAGACGTCGCCCGTCCGCCGTCGAGGAGGCGGGCCATGCGTAATCGAGGGGACGCGAGACTAGCGTTTAGTCTCTCCCCCGCCGGGGGAGAGATACAGAGAGGGGGCGCGGGAAGTTATTCCAGGGCCGCCAAACAGCTCTTGGCTGCCGCGACTGCACTCGCCCTGCTCCTTCTCGCCTGCACCCAGACCCCCGCGGACGTCAACAACGCAGGACATGAGCCGTTTGAGCAAGCGGAACTCGAAGCAACTCCCGGCGCGGCAATCGAGGCTTACAGTGAAGCCCTGAGTGCCTACGAGGATGCCCAGCTACGTGTTCCTGAAAAGGGTGAGCCGTACTACAACGCCGGGAACACCCTCTATCGGATGGAGGACTATGAGGGGGCCCTGAGAGAGTACGACGATGCTCTGATATGGGCGGAAGACGACCTCCGGGCGAAGGGGTTCTTCAACAAGGGTAACGTATACTTTGATACGGAGCAGTATCCACTGGCGATCGAGGAATACAAGAAGGTACTCAGGATCGATCCCGACAACGAGGACGCCAAGCACAACCTCGAACTGGCGATGTCGATGCTCCCGCAGCAGGAAGAGCAGGAACAGGGAGAAGAGTCCGAAGAGAACGACCAGCAAGGCCCCGAACAGCAGGAGCAGGAACAACAGGACCAACAGCAGGACCAGCAGCAAGAAGGACCTGAGAACGAGGAAGAGCAACAGGAAGAACAGCAGGACGAAGAGCAGGAGGGTGAAGAGGGAGACCAGGAAGAGGACGAACAGCCTCAACAACAGCCCCAACCTCGCCCGCAGACCGAGCCGATTACCGAGGAGCAGGCGAGACAGCTCCTCCAAAGCGTCGCCGACGACGCGGAAACGCTCCAGGAGCGACTGCAGCAGGTCCTCGTCTCGCCTGAGCCCACACCCGTCAACCCTTGGTAGACATCAACGTGCGACACACTCGAACCATACGAATCGCCCTCGCTGGCATCGTCCTTGCCGCCGCGCTCGTGGCCGTGGCAACGCCCGCCGCCTACGCACAACAGCAGCAGGACGTTGAAGTCAACGCTGAAGTCGACAAGACGGAGCTTGCCGTTGGTGAGGAATTCACCCTCAGGGTGAACGTAAACGGGTCGCTGAATCCCCAAGCCCCTGCTGTCCCCCAGTACGATGGCATCCGGCGCCTCGGTCCCCCCTCGATGCAGAGGCAAACATGGATTCGAGACGGAGTGGGTGGTTCCACCGTTTCGTTCTTCTATCAGTACCGCGCCACGGAAGTGGGCAAGGTAACAATCGATCCGATATCGGTTACCGTCAGCGGGGAGACGTATGAGACGGAATCGATCGAGGTTGAAGTATTCCGTGGGCTTGCCGTTCCGACCCCGGTCCCCGGCCAAGCCGATGCCTCGTCCGAAGATGCCTCGTCGACCGACAGCAGCATGTTCGTCGTCGCCGAAGTCGACAACGACAAGCCGTACCTCGGTGAGCAGATCACCTTCTCGTTCAAGTTCTACCGTCGTTCGGTCCTCTTCCCCTCCTTCGGAAGATACGGCCAGCCACGCTTCTCCCCGCCTGGATTCACTGGATTCTGGAACGGTGAGGAGACCGAACAGGAAGAATATACCGAGACTATAGACGGGAGGCGGTACCAGGTTGTCGAACTTGAGACCATCATCTTCCCGACGGTGGTCGGCACCCTCGTTATCGAACCCGCAGGCTTGACGGTGCCAATCGATTTCTTCGAGTCGCCCAATTATCTGGAGACCGATCCAGTGGTCATCGAGGTGCAGCCCCTGCCCCCTGCCGCCCCCGCTGGCTTCACGGGCGCTGTGGGTAGCTTCGATGTCACAGCGGTGGTGGACGACACGAACGGCAGGGTCAATGAACCCGTGCAGCTCACAGTGACAGTGACTGGCGAGGGCAACATTGAGACCCTCCCCGATCCCGACTGGCCCGACTTCATAGACTGGCGAGTCTTCGAATCCCCCTCAAACTCGTCGAGCCGCGTCTTCGATGGAAGGATGATCGGAAGCCGCGTCTACGAGACCGTCTTGGTGCCGGAGAAGTCCGGCATGCTGACCGTCCCCGAGATCGGCTACACCTACTTCGATCCCAGCGTAGATGAGTACGTGGAGGCCATAACCGATCCAATCGTCATGTCAATTGAAGTTGGTGACGGACTGTCTTCGCAGCCGTCGTCAACGGGGGGCTCGGCGGTCGAACGTGCAGGCTCGGACGTGCGGCACATCAAGCCCGTTCCGTCGTCTCTCGGCCAGTCGGGAACGGCGCTGACAGGGAGCCTCCTGTACTGGGCCGCATGGACGGTCCCACTCATCGCGCTCGCCGGAGCTGTGGCTCTGCGCCGCCGACAAGCGGCCTCGGAAAGTGGTCGCGCCGCCGCCCTGAGGCGGAACGCTCTAGCAAATGCTCTGGACTCTCTGGCAAGAGCGGGAGAGTCCGGTGCGGATCCGCGCGTCGTCGTTGCCGATATCCTCTCCGACTACCTCTCCACCAGGCTCGATCTCCAGGTGGCCGGCCTGACGCACGAGGCGCTCGACCAGCGGCTGCAGGCCCTCGGTGTTCCGCTTGAACTCGCCCTGAAGGTCGAAGGTATCCTGGGTGCCGCCGAGGTGGCGAAGTATGCCCCCGAGATTGGCGACTCCATGGCGGCGGAGGCGCACTTCGAACGCGCTGCACAGCTCCTCAAGGACATCAACGAGGCCATAAGCGCATGAAATGGTCCCCACGAAATCTCGCTGTTCCCCTGGCCGCCTTTGGCGCGGTCTTCGCTGTAGTTGGTGTGGCCCTGGCCCAGTCACCGTCGCCATCCGATCTCATGGAAGAGGCAAACACGCTGTACGAGCGCGGGGAGTTTGCCGGAGCCGCCCAGCAGTACGAGGCCCTTCTCGACCAGGGCTATGCCGATGCAGACATCTACTACAATCTCGGAAACGCTCACTACAAGAATGGCGACCTTGGACGTGCCGTCTTGAACTTCCTGCGGGCCGAGGAACTCTCGCCACGCGACTCTGATATCAAGGCCAACCTCGATTTTACACGCGGCAAGACGGTCGACCGCGTCGAGCCGGGCGGCGGATCATTCGTCGCCGGAGTCTCCGGATTCGCGCGAGGTTGGGCTACCACAGGAGAGGTGGGAGCAACTGCCCTCCTGCTCTGGTTAGTCAGCGCGGCAGCGATGGGACTGCTCATCGTTTGGCGTGGCATACCAAGAAGGAATGTCCTTCGCAATGGAGCAGTGGCCGCGTCGGTCGTGACGTTCGCAATGTTCATAGTCCTGCTGACCATGCTGTACGCCAACCCGAACGACGATTCTGGCGTCATCGTGGAGACTACGGTCGATGTCATGAGCGGGCCTGGCGACCAGTATGAAACGGAGTTCACGCTCAACAGCGGTGCGCAGGTGCGTCTGGTGGACACACGCCAGGGATGGGTGCGGATCGCCCTTCCCGGCGACGACCTCCAGGGCTGGGCGCCCTCTAACGCCGTCGAGGCCATCAGGCCCGGCGGCTAGACAAGTCACATCCAGGTATTCGGAGCCGCCATACCGGACTAGGAACGTCACCCCGTACCACGATACGGGGCCGCTATCCAGGATGGCGGGGTGTCTGGGTTGGTGCAATTTCTGGGTTGTATGGCCTCCCTTCCCGAATCCCAGTCGACGCAAAGAAGTTCGAGGGGTGGTTACGCTCCCATTCGTGGAAACACACGCGACGGCCGCAAAGAGGGCGAGTGGCTCATCCACCGCGCCGACGGCCTGCAGGTGGAGCGTATCGTCTACGACCGAGGCCGCATCGTCGAACGCGTCGCGCTCCTCGACACGGAGTAGTTCACGGTCGGAAACGGACGGCAGTCTGCAGTCCCAGGTGCCGTTGCCGACTCAAGCCTATACAGAATCGGCACTGGCGCTTCTCCGCAAGGCGTACGTTCGTCTTGAGCATTGTTACGCCCTGCGCTCGGGGCCATTCCAAGTTGCCAGTATCAAGGGAACGCAGGCAAAAGAAAGTCCGTTCGGCCTGAGCCTGTCGAAGGCTGTAGATGGCGGTGCACCGTCGCTGTCCTGAGCAGTTACTTGAAAGCCAGTCGAAGGGCCAAGGTACTCCTAACCCTAGCCCTCTCCACGCATCCCTGGCGGAGGGCCACCACCCGGCCTCCGGCCTCCACGTCGGGGGCCTCCCTCTCCCATTCGCCCCCTTCCCGCCCAATCACCGGGCCCGCCGGGCCCACCGGGACGCATAGCCCCCGGCCTTCCCCCGCCGCCCTGCCGGCCACGCCCTTGCCCTTCAGGGCCGTCGAGCGACTGCAGCCGCGCGTACAGACCGTTGCGGGCCATGAGCTCGTCGTGCTTACCCTGCTCCACTATTCGGCCTTCATCGAGCACGACGATCGAGTCCGCGTTCCTGATCGTGGAGAGACGGTGCGCGATGACGACAGCCGTCCTCCCCTCCAGCATGTCCGCCAGCGCCCGCTGGATCTGCATCTCTGAGTTTGTATCGACGTTCGCCGTCGCCTCATCCAGAATCAGCACGTGCGGCTCTCCGACGATGGCGCGAGCGAAGCTGATGAGTTGGCGCTGGCCGATGCTGAGATTCCCTCCGCGCTCCTGTAACGGCGTGTCGTATCCGTTCTCGAGATTCATGATGAACTCGTGCGCGCCGACCGCCTTCGCCGAATTCACAACCTGCTCATCGGTCACGCCATCACGGTTGTAGCGGATGTTCTCAGCCACCGTCGACCCGGAAAACAGGTACGGCTCTTGGGGAACTACGCTCACCTGCCGGTAGAGCGATTCGAGGGCGATGTCGCGGATGTCCACGCCGTCGATCGAAATCCGGCCCGACTTCACGTCGTAGAGCCGTAGGAGCAGCGAGACCATGGTCGTCTTCCCTGCGCCGGTCGGCCCGACGAGAGCTACCGTCTGCCCTGCCGTGATCTTCAGGTCGACGCCTTGGAGCACCGGCTCGTCCTCCTCGTAGTGGAAGCCGACTCCCTCGTAGCTGATCTCCCCCTTGACTGACGGAAGATCGATCGCGTCGTCCTTCTCCTCGACATCGGGGTTCATATCCAGTATCTCGAAAATACGCTCTCCGGAGACCATGGCGCGCTGGAGCGAACCGTACTCCTGCGTCAACGTGCGTACGGGCTCGAAGAACCGCTGGATGAAGAGCGCGAAGGCCACGAGTACTCCCGGCTGTATCGTCTCCTGGAACACCATGTACCCGCCGAAGAACACCACCAGGGCGAGTCCCAGCGACGTGAGCAGCTCCACCGTGGGCAGGAGAGCCGCGGAGAGACGGCTCGCCTGCAGGTTGGCCTGGAGGTTCTCGACGTTCGAGCGCTGGAATCGGCGGATGTTCGTTTCCTCGCGATTCAGGCTCTGGACGACGCGGACGCCGGAAATGTTCTCCTGCAGGCCGGAGTTCACCTCCGCAATCGCCGTGCGGACTCGCATGAACGACCGTCGGGCGAATCGCTGCCAGATATTCAACGCGATGAAGAGGATTGGAATTACCGAAAGGGTGATGAGCGCAAGCAGCGCATTCATGTACACCATTGCCGCGATTATCCCAATCAGGCTGAGGACCTGCCCCAGACTGTTGACGAAGATGGAAATCACCTCTTGAAGCTGGCGAACGTCGTTCTGCACGCGCGACATGATGCGACCGGTCTCGTTCTTGTCGAAGAACGACATCGAAAGCCGCTGGATGTGATTGAAGAGTTCCACCCGGAGCGTTCGCAGCACGTCCTGACCTGCCAGGGCCATCAGGCGCATGTTGAGATAGCTGGACAGGAACTGCACGATCGCTATGGCGAGAAATAGCCCGACCGCCAAGTTCAGCCCGGACAGATCGCCCGTCCGGATGAAGCCGTCTATAACCCATGCGACAATGAGTGGTAGTCCTACAACGGTCACGGTGTAGACCATCGTCGCTATGAAGGCAATCGCAACGAGCGTCCCATACGGACGAAAGTACCCGAGCAAGCGCATCACCACACGATGGTCGTACAGCCTCCCGTCTTCGTCTTGGTCGAGGCCCATTTCGCCCATGCGACGAATCGCGCCCGGCCCCACTCCGCCTGAAAAGCCGCCTCTCCCGTAGTAGCCTCCTCCTCCCATCATGGTTGCAGCCTCCCGTATCCCTTCACTGGGTGCATTAGGTACACTTGCGCCCCTCTTCGCCGCACTTGTCCGACTCCGCCGAAGTCTGCCGCGCCATGGCGTCGACCAACAGGTCCAACGCTGGAGCAATCTTCTTCAGGTCATCCTGCGTTAGCGGCTCCGCAATTGCCTCGAATCGTACCGCTCCCAACCGTGAAAACCGGTCAAGGATCTCAAGGCCCGAATCTGTAATCCGGCAAAGAACGACGCGACGGTCCGACGGATCGGGTACGCGCTCGACGTACGCTTTCTTCACGAGCCGGTCGATCATGCTGGTTGCCGAGGGCATTCCCCTTCTCTGGTTGTCGGATATATCCTTCATGCGTTGCGGGCCGCGACTCAGAAAATACAGAGTCCGGATCTGCGGCATGGTCATGTCGAACCCGGCCAGATCGTCCCGCATCCGCGCCCTGCCGAGCTTGGTCATCCGGTTCATGCTCGCGGCAATTTGGTCGATCAGCTCTTTTCTGTCGGAGTCCATCGCTGCCCTTTTAGTTTCACTAACTCGAAGTATCCTACCATGTCGAACCATTCCCGTCAACGGCCCTTTTCGAAAACGGTGGTATCAGAAGAGTGCCCTGCACGTCCCAACGTCTCCCGCGCCGGGGGAGATATACAGAGAGCGGGCACCATCCCCATCCGAGGCAACGGCCCTTACACCTAACTTCGAATCACCGAATCGCAGAAAGGAATGTCCAGAAATGTCCGCAAATGTCCGGCTATTTCCGGGCCCTCGGACTTCAACGTCCGCCCCTACCGGATCTCTTCCACGCAGGGAGATGCACCACCACGAATCTCTCACCCGTCGGGAGAGACACAGAGAATGCCCACAAGCCCCAAACTTCCGACCCCACGAATGTATGGTAGAGTTGTTGCCGACTACAATGCGGAGGCCGAGATGAAGATCGTTCGATACGAAACAGACGGCGCGGCGACCTATGGAGTGCTTGAAGATGACGGCTCGATCCGGGAGCTCGTCGGCTCGCCGTTCCAGGACTTTTCCGTGGGCGACGCTGTGGCCGACTTTGATGCCGTTCGAGTGCTTCCACCCGTCGAGCCCCGCAAGATCATCGGCGTCGGCCTCAACTACACCAAGCATATCGAGGAAATCGGGATGAACGAGCCCGAATTCCCCATGCTGTTTATGAAGCCCAACACCGGCGTCATCGGCCACGGTGACGCCATAGTCCTGCCCAGGGAGAGCAAGCAGACCGAGTACGAATGTGAGCTGACCATCGTCATCGGTAAGGACACCCGCCGGGTGTCCGAGGAAGACGCCCTCGACTACGTACTCGGTTACACGTGCGGCAACGACGTGAGCGAGCGAACAATCCAGTTCCCCGAGATGAAGATGGGCGCGATGCTCATCGGCAAGGGGTTCGACACCTTCTGCCCGCTCGGCCCGGTAATCGCCACCGGACTCGACCCATCCGATCTCCGACTGCAGACCAGGCTCAACGGCGAGACCAGGCAGGACGGCAGCACGTCTGACCTCCTGTTTTCCGTCCGTAAGCTCGTCTCCTATATCAGCGAGGCCATGACGCTCCAGCCCGGCGACTGCATCCTCACCGGAACGCCGTCAGGCGTAGGCCCAATGGCCCCCGGCGACGTGGTAGAGCTCGAAATCGAAGGCGTCGGCGTACTCAGCAACCCCGTCGTAGCCGAGGCGTAGTCCGTCATCGGGATATATACCCCATATTGAATCAGGGAGCTACGATGCCTAAACCGCGAATCACGAAGGTAGAGTTCGAAACGTTCACCTACGAGCTGTCCGACCTGGGTCAGGGTGAGCATGGTCCGACCTACTTGCCCGGCCAGTCGATCACCAACACCGCGTACGCCATCACGATTTCGACAAACGTCGGGGTAGCCGGAGAGTTCGTGTTCAGCGGACCCATTGAGTATGCCGGGGCCTGTGTCGTCGCCGAGATGCTCGTCGGCCAGGACCCGCTTGAACGAGAATACATCTATACCCGCATCAAGCAGAGGATGCGTCAGCAGGCCGAGATCGGTATCGCTCCCGTCGACATCGCCCTCTGGGACCTCGCCGGCAAATACCACCGTGCCCCGATCCACCGGCTTCTCGGCGGCTACCGCAAGACCCTCCCGACCTATCCGGCAAGCGTACACGCCACCGAGAACGACGAGCTCAAGTCCCCCGAGGAGATGGCCGACTTCGCCGAACAGTGTAAGGAGTTGGGCTACCCTGCCTTCAAGATACACGGCTGGGAGAACGGCGAGCCGAACCGCGAGGCCGAGACGATCCTGGCGCTCCGCGACCGCGTGGGGTCGGATATGGACTTGATGTCCGACCCGTACAACGCCCTCCTCACATTTGGTGACGCAATCAAGGTCGGCCGCGCCTGCGATGAGGCGGGCTACTTCTGGTACGAAGACCCGTTGGCGGACGGCGGAATATCGCAGTTCGCACATAGCAAGCTCCGGGAACTGCTCGTCACTCCTATGCTCCTCACAGAGCACGTGCGAGGCCTGGAAGCCCGCGTTGACTTCATGGTCAACGGCGCGACCGACTTCGTCCGCGGCGACGTGCAGTACATGGGCATCACAGCGACGATGAAGCTTGCCCATGCCGCCGAAGGCCTCGGCCTCGATATTGAGATGCACAGCCCGGGCCCGGCCCAACGCCAGTGCATGGCCGCCATTCGGAACACGAACTACTACGAGCTGTCAGGCACCCGGCCAAAGGGCCCAAACGCCAACTACATCCCCGTCTACGCCGACGATTACGTCGACCAGCTTGATGCCGCCGTGGATGGCCACTTCCCCGTGCCACAAGGCCCCGGACTCGGCGTGGTGTACGACTGGGAGAAGATCCGTCGCAGCAGCCTGGGCACGAAAGTCTTCGACTAGAGACGTCCAATCTCCCCTCTTACTCCGCCCCTGATCGACAGTGCCAAGGTTGCATTCTGGTGAACGTAGGCCCCCTCTCCCGTTCGCGGGAGAGAGCTTGCCTGAGGGCAAATATTTCCGATCTCCCCCCGCAGGGGGCTGACAGGGGTAGGTAAAACGGATTTGTAGCTATGATCCGGCCCCGTATCCCTGTCATTCCGAGTGGAGCGAGGAATCTAAAATCCATAACCGCAAGACCGGACAGCCAGTGCTGTGCTTGTATCGTGACCAAGAGCGAAAACAGCGTAAGAGCTCCTTATGTCAGCCTTACCTTAAGACAGACACTTTAGATTCTTCGACTCCGCTACGCTCCGCTCAGAATGACAGGGCCGGGTTGCTTTCTGGTCAATGGAGAGTGGAGCGATAGGCAAATACCTACCCCTGTTAGCCCGCCGGGGGATAGATACAGAGAGGGGGTTCCCGCAGTTACTTGATAGCCTGTCGAAGGGCGAAACCACCGCTCAGGCCCTTTGGTCGCGCCCGCAGCTTCAATACCCGCCGACGCGCCGCTAGAACCGCTTCTCAAACATCAAGACGTCGAAGCCGAGTCTCCTGCCGCTAGAGACCTCTTCGTACCCGGCCCTCGAGTACATGCTCCTCGCGGCGACCTGCCCAACTGTCGTATCCAACACCAACGTTCGGAAGCCCAACTCCCTCGCTCGCTCCTCCAGCGCTGACAGCATTTTCGTACCTAGGCCTCGACGCTGGAATTCGGGATGAACCCGCATCCGGCATATCTCTGCGCAGGCGTCCGAGAGGCGCTTGAGTGCCCCCATCGCGACGATGCGGCCGTCGATGGAACCCACATAGAACTCGCCGCCCGCCTCGATATACTCGGCTTCGATATGATGCAGGTCGTCGTCCCACGGACCGTTTCCCGCGTGCGCCCCGACTTCATTCAGCGCGACGTTGTGAAGTTCCCAGACCGGGTCGTGATCTGAGGGGCGGTACCGCCGGACCTCCATCATCGGACCGCCAGCCGCGCAATCTCGCCGGTGAAAGAGAGGACATATACCTCGCCATCCGGACCCTCGGCAAAGGAAGCTATCTGGAGGTCGGTGTCAGCGATCTTGGCCTGCTCGACCGCTCGACTGCCGTCGTAGCGCAATGCCCAGATATTCCCTGTGCAGAAATCTCCGTACACGTAGGCACCGACGAGCGACGGGATACGACTCCCACGATACACGTATCCGCCCGTCACCGAGCATCCGCCATCACGTCCGTACTCGGCCACCGGAGCCTCAAGCCCCTCGATGTCGCAGCCGGCGTTGCCGAAGCATGATGTCCCTTCCATGATGTTCCAGCCGTAGTTCGCTCCCTGCTTGATGATGTCGATCTCTTCCAACTTATTCTGCCCTACGTCTCCGGCCCAGAGATCGCCCGACTCTCGGTCGAACGAGAATCGCCACGGGTTACGAAGCCCATATGCCCAGATCTCCGGTCGAGCGCCTTCCACGCCCACGAAGGGGTTGTCTCGCGGCACAGCGTAGGAGCCGGTCTCGTCGAGGGTGCTTACGTCGATGCGAAGGATGGTGCCGAGTAGCGTGCCCAAATCTTGCCCATGCCCCCTCGGATCGCCTCCGCTGCCTCCGTCGCCAAGCCCGACATAGAGGTATCCGTCAGGCCCGAACGCGATGTGTCCGCCGTTGTGGTTCTGGAACGGCTGACCAATCTCCATGATGACCTTCTCGGAGTCGGGATCGGCGCTCGCAGCATCGGGCGACGCCTGGTACCGGGCGATGATGGAACGCCTTGGAGATGCGGCGGAGTAGTATACGTAGAAGTACCCATTGGTCATGTAATCAGGATCGAAGGCGAGGCCGAGAAGCCCCTCCTCGTTGCCTCGGTCGCTCACCCTGCCGCGTATGTCGAGAAACGTCTGCGGAGCCGATGGTTCCGGCACATTGTCGAATACCATGATCCTTCCCGGCTGTAGGACGAGATATAGCCGCTCCGGCATCCCATCGGGCTGCGTCAGATACACCATGCGGTCGAACGAAATACTTGGGAAAGCTCTCCCCACTCGTACGCTTGGCAGTGAGACGCCAGAGGGAATCGGGGTCTTGGACTCGTCCATGTCAGTTCTGGGGGATAGGGGAGTCCCCGATTGGGTGGTAGCCACGCCCGTGGGTTCAGGGGTCTCCGATTCGAAGGTGGCGACGCTATCGGCCGTGGCGTACGGAGATGGGGTTGCCTCCTGCTCAGTCGAACATGCCGTCGCCATCACAGCGATGACGGCGAGGAGTGCCGTCCACAACCGTACTGAGGCAACCATGGCTGGTCCTCCGGCCCTATTCATTCACACGCTCCAGGAGTCCTCGATTCACAACGAACTGCGTCATCTTCGCGATGTACTCCGGCTCGATATCATTCACATCGGCGGTGGTTATGAATACCTGCGAATAGTGACAAATGCGTTCCATGACAAGGCGACGTCTGGGAGCGTCCAATTCCGAGAGCACGTCGTCGAGCAGCAATATCGGCTGTTGACCGCGAACTCCGCGCAGGTACTCTGCCTCCGCCATCTTCATGGCGAGGACGGCCGTCCTCGCCTGTCCGCGAGACGCATAGAGGCCGACATCCATGCCGTCGAGGACGAGCTGGAAGTCGTCGCGATGGGGCCCGCAGACCGAGAATCCCTGTGCGATCTCGCGGGAGCGTACTTTCCCCAGCGCATCGCGAAGCGCCTCCTCAATGCTCCCAACATCGTTCCTCTCGCCGATATCGAAGCTCGGAAGATAGACCAGTTCCAGCGTGTCGTCTTCGTCCGTAAGTGTCGAGTGGGTTGGGGCGGCCTCTGCGGACAGGGCTTCGAGCGCCTGGCGTCTTCGTGCCACCACGACACCGCCCGAATTCACAAGTTCGCCGTCCCAGAACTCCAGGTCACCCGGGCGGGAATGGCCGCTCCTGATGCCCTTGAGCAGGTGATTGCGCTGTGTGACGACCCGCTGGTATCGCTGGATGGCGCGCAGGTACTCTCTGTCCACCTGCGATATGAGGATGTCCATGTAGCGCCGTCGGAGACCGGGCGGGCCGTATACTATGTCGAGGTCCTGCGCGCTGAACATGACGGCGTTAATCTCGCCCACGAGTTCGGAAGCACGGCGGGGAATACCGTTGACCCGCACATACTTTTGGACGTTGAGGCGGTTCTCCTCTTTGGCGCCGGCAGACTCGTCGAGGGTGTTCTTGAAATCGACCTGGACGCGTACAAGACCGTCCTCTCGTTGAACTACCGCGGCCACCTGCGAGAAGAACTCGACTCCCACCGACTCGCGACGGATGAGTTCACGTTCGGTCGAAGCGCGCTGCGACTTGGCTATGACGAGGAGATAAAGGGCCTCGAGGAGGTTGCTCTTGCCGTGCCCGTTGTTGCCATGAACGAGCACCATCCCCGGCCCCAAATCGACCTGCAGCCGCTCGTAGTTTCTTATGTTGAGCAGAGATATCTGGGAGAGATGTATGTCAGAGCCTCTTGAACCTGGACGCTAGCTTACGCCCGACCGCGATTCAACCATCTCGAGAAACTCGTCCTCGGTGATGACCTGAACCCCGAGCTTCTCGGCATCGGCGAGCTTCGAACCGGCGTCTTCGCCTGCCACAAGGTAATCCGTCTTCTTACTGACGCTGCCGCTCACGGCGCCGCCCATGTCCTTGATCCTTCCGGTGATGTCTGAGCGGCTGAATCGTTCCAGTCTGCCGGTGACGACGAATCGAAGGCCGTCGAGCACCTGCTCCACAGGTTCCTCGCCTTGCTCGGCCTCCATGGTGACGCCCACGGTGCGCAGCTTCTCAATGACCGCTCGATTCGACTCGTTGCCGAAGTAGGCGACGACGGCCTCGGCGATCTTCGGGCCGATGGACTGCACGGCTTCAAGGTCCTCCTGGCTCGCGCTCATCAGCGCGTCGATGTTCGGGAAGTGCCGCGCGAGAAGTTCGGCCACCTCGCCGCCTACGTGCTGTATGCCGACCGCCACCAGGACGCGAGAAAAGGGTCGTGTTTTCGATGCCTCGATGGCGGCCAGCAGGTTGGCGACGCTCGTCTCGCCGAAGCGGTCAAGTTCCAGCAGGTCGTCCTTGTTGAGCGTGTACAGGTCGGCAACCTGCGTGATCAGGCCCCTATCGAGCAGGATGGTGGTCTGCTTGACGCCCAGTCCCTCGATGTCCATCGCGCCCTTGCTTACGAAGTGCTCCAGCAGGCGTACGAGCTGTGCCGGACAGGCGGCATTCACGCAGAGATGCGCCGCCTCTCCCTCCGCGCGGACGATCGGTTCGCCGCAGCTTGGGCACTCACAGGGCATTTCGAACTGTCTCTCGTCCCCGTTGCGCTTGCTCACGACCGATGAGACGACCTGTGGTATAACCTCGCCCGCACGCTCGACGACCACCCAGTCTCCAATTCGCAGGTCCTTCGACGCGATGTAGTCGGCGTTGTGCAATGTTGCCTGCCGAACCGTGACGCCGTTGATGTTGACGGGTTCCAGAACGGCGTACGGGTTGATGCTTCCCGTCCTGCCGACGTTCACGGCTATGTCCATGAGCTGCGTCGTCGCCTGGGTAGCCGGAAACTTGTAGGCGACAGCCCAACGCGGTTCGCGGCCAACGACTCCGAGATGCCGCTGGTAGTCGAGCCGGTTGACCTTCACGACCACGCCGTCGCACCCGTAATCAAGGTCTTCCCATGCCTCCACCCACATCTTGCAGTAGTCAAGCGCCTCTTCGGGAGTGTGAACGAGGCGGCTGTGCGGGTTTGTCTTGAAGCCGAGTCCGGCCAGGACCTCGATGGTCTGCCAGTGAGTATCGAACTCCATCGGTTCCGCATAGCCCAAACTGTAGACGTAGATGTCGAGGGGGCGGGCGGCCGTTGTCCGAGAATCGAGCTGTCGGACAGAACCGGCGGCGGTGTTGCGTGGATGCGCGTACGGCGGTAGACCTTCGGTAATTCGCTGCTCATTGAAGGCCTCGAACTTGGACTTTGGGAATATAACCTCACCACGTACCTCAAATCGCTGAGGCGCACTCTCCGCGACGCGCAGCGGGATGCTGCGGATCGTCCGCATGTTGGACGTCACGTCCTCGCCTACCACGCCATTGCCTCGCGTCGCCCCGCGTGTGAGTAGACCGTTCTCGTAGGTGAGCGCCACCGCCAGGCCATCCAACTTTAGCTCGCAGACCATGTCGAACTGCGACTCCTCCAGCAGGTCGGCCACGCGAGTGTGCCACGCCTTGAATTCCTCGTCATCAAAGGCGTTGCCCAAGCTGAGAAGCGGGACCGGATGCTCGGCCTGTGTGAAGCCCTCTAAGGGCTCCGACCCAACCCGCTGCGTGGGAGAGTCGGGCGTGACGAGTTCGGGGTGGTCCGATTCCATGCCGCGAAGCTCTCGCATCAGGTCGTCGTACTGGGAGTCGGAAATCTCAGGATCGTCGAGTACGTAGTACCGGTGGTTGTGGTAATTGATGCGGTCCCGCAGTTCTTCTATTCGGTCGAGAGAGGTGGTGCCGAACATCGCCGCTGTCCTCTTTAGCTTGTATCTATGATGATAGCAGTCAAGTCCATCGAAGGCACTCGAACACCTCAAATGCCTTCCTCTGAGAATAACCCCCGTCCAACCTCCCTTACCGCCATTTTCATGATTGGTGGTGTCGCGGTGGCAACCGACATGAGCGATTGCTACGAAAATAGCCGTCGTAGCTCCCCCACACCGTCATTCCGGCGGAGGCCGGAATCCAGTCTTCGGATCCTGTCAGGCGAAAATCCCTTTTTCATTACAGGTGGTGAGGGTAGCAAGCCCATGAAATATTCCTCTGAGAATGCCCCCCTCGTCCAACCTCCCGTAGGGGCGATTCGCGAATCGCCCTTACCGCCAACCCCTACCCCGTCATTCCCGCGAAAGCGGGAATCCATTCCCCCCAATACGCCCGACTGGCGAAGTCCCGTTCACCCTGAGCCTGTCGAAGGGTGCCCCCACGGCGATACCCACCCGTCTTTCCTCTCAGAATGACCCCCGTCCAACCTCCAGTAGGGGCGATTCGCGAATCGCCCCTCCTACTCCGGTGCCCAGAGCGACAGGCCCGGGGCTGCGTTCTGGTGAATCCAGACCCCCTCTCCCGTTCGCGGGAGAGAGCTTGCCCCGTACTCGATACGGGGGCTGGGGTGAGGGCAAATGCCTACCCCTGTCAGCCCGCCCGGGGAGAGATACAGAGAGGGGGGCCCCCGCTCCTGCCCGAACGGGCTCGGCACGAACGAACACCGGAAAGGCCTTGGAACGCCGTCGAAACACTGGACGGCCTTTCGAAGCCATAGCTATACTGAATGTCTCGTACCGAGACTCTCACTCAGATGTCCACCGGAAAGGCGCTCGATTGCCCCCGTCAGATGAGTACATAGAATTTGTCAGCAAGCACCCGTCGCTGTTGGCCATCGGTAACACACCCTTGGTGCGGCTCGACCTCCAAGCCGACATCGGAGATGCCAGGGTCTCGGCCAAGTATGAGCATCTCAACCCCGGTGGTTCTATCAAGGATCGCCCCGTCCTTAGGATGCTGGTGGAGGCCATCCTGGCCGGTGACCTGACACCGGACCAGACGATTCTCGACGCAACATCGGGCAATGCGGGCATCGCCTACGCGATGATTGGAGCAGTGCTCGGATACAAGGTCGAGTTGGTTATGCCGGAGAACGCCAGTGAGGAGCGCAAGAAGCGGCTCCGAGCCCACGGTGCCGAGATAGTCTTCACCGATCCCATGCTCGGATACGACGAGAGTCTCTACGAGGTGAAGCGCCGCTACGACACCGACCCTGACAAGTACTTCTGGTGCGACCAGTACTCCAACCAGAACAACCCTCTCGCGCACTACGAGACCACCGCGGAGGAGATCCTCTCCCAGGCTGCGGACTTGACCCATTTTGTCGCAGGAGTCGGCACGGGCGGGACCATCAGCGGTGTGGGCAAGCGACTCAAGGAACACGACTCCAACATCGAGATCGTCGGCATCAACCCGCCAGTATGGCCCGGGGTGGAGGGACTGAAGCACCTTGGTGAGGGACACATCGTGCCTCAAACGTTCCATGAAGAGTACGTCGACCGCATGATAGATATCGACGTGGACGCTTCATTCGAGATGTCGCTGGAGATGTCGGAGCGTGGTCTGTTCGCGGGTCAGTCGTCGGGTGCCTATGTATGGGCGGCCTTCCACGTTGCTGGAGCGGCGCGGTCCGGCCACGTGGTCACGATATTCAACGATATCGGTGAGCGCTACTTCTCGACCGGCATGTGGGACGGAAGCGCCTGAGACTTCCCTCCATCCGCGCCTTCCGCACGTCCGAGTAACAACCGCGCCGTCAGGCGACCACGCTTGTGCCAAGCAGGTCCTCGGAGTTCCATTCGTCCTCGAACACCATGATCTCGTCCCAGCGGTCGAGGATTGGAGCGTATTCCTTATACCAGGCTTCGTAGTAGTCTGAGCCGGTCGTCTCTTCCCATTGCTCGCGACTTTCCCAATACTGCAGGGCAAGATAGGATCGGGTGCCCTCGATACGTAAGAGTCCTAGCCTGAGGCAGCCTTGCAGTTTCCTGAAGTGAGGCACGATATCGTCGCGTACGACTTCCACCAGCTCCGATTCTTCTCGACCCATGCGGAGAGACCAGCGCTTGTAGGTAATGAAATTCGCCATTTCGGTCGGAATTTAGCCGATACAAAGGCTCTGGGGCAACGAGGTGGTTGCCCGATTGCGAGACTGCTATGAAGCGAAAGCGTGAAACCTGCTTTTGGGCGTTGACATAGCAAACCGTTTTTCACTAAACTTTCAATGTGAATCGAGTGTTGTACGGCAATGCAGGCACGGATAGCTAGAATTCTCTGACGAGGTAAGGCTATGGTTGGCGAGAACTCAGTCCCTTCCAATGCAGACCTAGCGGTCGAAAAGAATAACGAGGGCGTATCACGATTCAAGGCTGGCGACTTGGCCGGTGCAGCCAGGGCGTTCAATGACGCGTTGCAGTTCGACTCTTCGCTTGATGAAGCTCGGGAAAACCGCGACATGGCGATCAGCCGGTTGGGCTATGACCCGCTCACCGAGGACCGCGATACCGAAGCTAGGCGGCGACAGAAAGACTTCGATGTTGACTCTGGTGGCGAGACGCTGGAGCGTCTCATCCAGTATGCCCTCTACGCCTTCGCCGCAGTGATCGGCATAGCGCTGATGATCGGCATCTATGCAATTCTCGGCCCGGTCGGCATCATCCTTCTCGTGGTCGGCTCGCTGTTCGTCTGGGCGATCAAGTGGAGTTGGCTGTTCTTGGTCAAGTGAGCCCAACCGATTCCGGTTGTCTCCGATCGGCCCTCTTGAGGCGCTGAACTCACAGAGCATCAGCCCTCAATGGGGTCAATGAGGCCATAGTCGCCGTCTTCACGTTGATACACGACGCTGTAGCTTCCCGTCTCCACGTTGCGGAACAGGTAGAAGCTGTGATTCAACAGTTCCATCTCGGCAATCGCGTCGTCGACTGTCATGCTTACCATGGGGAAGCGCTTCCGCCGTACTACCTTGATGGGCATGTCTTCCATCTCGTCCGGTGACGGCGCCTCCTCGTCCGGCTCCGGGACAAGACCGTCCGGAAGGTCCCTGAGTGACTTGCGTTGCTGATTGGACCGATATCGACGTCCCTTGTACCTTCGTATCTGCCGGTCCATCACGTCGACAGCCGTATCGACGGCCTCTCTGACGGTCGAACCGCGTCGTTGCGCGCGCAGCACCTGGCCCTTAACCGACAGCGTTATTTGAACGGCGATCCGGTCCTCTCCAGCTCGAGACGACGTTCTCTTGATTTCCGCCGTGGCGTCCATCATTTGAGGCAAGTGCCTGGATAGACGATTGAATTTCTTGTCTACGTAGTTCTGGATATTGTCCGAAATGTCGACGTTTCTACCATGGATCTTGATGTCCAAAATTCCCTCCGGTTGTAGGTGGAGCTATGTGGTCAATAGAGTGTGCCGGACCGATTACGGACCTTCGTCCGTATACTGCCTGATGTTCTTCTTCCCGACGCTGATGTTCGCCCTTCGTTCGAGTTCGCTCTCGTCGAGGTCCACCCCAAGCCCGGGCGAATCCGGCAGTCGGATGTATCCATCCTCAACCTGCGGCCATGTCAACGAGATGCTCTCGACCGCGGGCTCGAAGTTCACCCAGTACTCGGTGATGACGAAGTTTGGGATACACGCTGAAACGTGGACCGTCGATGCCAGCGCAACGCCCACGCTGTTGTAGTTGTGCGGGGAGACGCCCACGTAGTACGGCTCGGCCATGGCTGCAATCTCCTTCGTTTCGAGAATGCCGCCCGTGTTGCAGACGTCAGGGTTGATGATGTCTACGGCGCGCTTTTCGAACAGCTCCCGGAATGCTGCCTTGGTGTACAGAGTCTCTCCGGCGACTATCGGAATGTCGGTACGACTTCTCACCTCGGCGAGGGCATCAACGTTCTCGGCGGGGCAGGGCTCCTCGAACCAGAACGGATCGACCTCTCTGATTGCATCCGCCACGCGAACGGCGTGCATGGGGGCCAGCCTTCGATGTACCTCGATTAGGAGATCTATGTCCGGCCCCACGGCTTCTCGAACTGCGTATACCGTGTCTATCGCCGCCTTCTCCTCCTCACGGGAGATGTACAGCCGCCAGGGCCCTGGGAATGGATCGAACTTCAGGGCCGTGAATCCCCTATCCACCATCTGCTTGGCGGCTTCGGCGTACTCTGCCGGGCTCTCGGTCTCATCCGACCATCCGTTGGCATAGACGCGAATCTTTTCGCGACACGCCCCGCCCAGCAGATCGAACACCGGCACTCCCAGGCTCTTACCCACAATGTCCCACATGGCCTGCTCGATGGCGCTCAGCGCGGACCAGAAGTCCATCGCCCCGCGCTTGGCCGCAAAGTCCTCGTATGCCACCTGGGAGAAGTGCTTGATGTTGAACGGACTTCGCCCGATCAGGTAATGACCGAGGCGCTCTACGTGGGCGGTAACTGATGTGTCCCTGTCGGTCTGAGTGTAGGCCTCTCCCCAACCATAGGTCCCGTCGTCGGTCTCGACCCTTACAAACACCAGGTTCTTCGGCGCGTCGGCGTTGACGATGTAGCTTCGTACGTTTGCGACCTTCAAGTAGTCCCTCAACCCGCGTTGCGATTGTCCCCACACAGTCTCATGGTAGCATCACATGGCCATTCTGCACGAGTAAGAAGCGGCTGTGCGAGGAAACTTCCCTCGGCGGAGTAAAGTGCAGGAATCTTAAGCAGCGACCACGTTCCGCCCAGCGATTATGGTATAATCGGAAGCCCCTACCCCGTGTAGCGTTTGGGCCAATAGCTCAGCCGGTTAGAGCGCAGTCCTGATAAGACTGAGGTCCCTGGTTCGAGTCCAGGTTGGCCCACCATTTTTGACGGTAGACAGAACCGAGCCGTTCAGGGCCATCTCCTCGGCGTCCTTCCCTCCTACGGGACCATCCTGAGGCATGGGGATGGTGTACCGCAGGAGGGCGTTGTCGGGCATCACGACGATCTCCTTGACGAAGGACTCTATGAAGGCCCTGCGCTCGGTCAACTCGCTCTCGTTGAGGAACTCGCTCATGTCCTGGGCGTAGGCCGCGATGGTCTCCACGTCGTCCAGCACCTCCCTGCGTTGGGAGAGGATAGTCCTGGCCTCTGCCGCTGCATCCTCAAGGCGCTGCTGTCGCTCCCGATGCTCCCTGATGCGGTCCGAGGCGTCGGCCATGTCGAGGTCGGTGTTCTCCACCAGGTGCCAGACGCGGCTCAGCTTGCGCTTGACCTCCTCAAGCTCCGTCTCAATGGTCTCCAGTTTCTGGCGCTGCTCACTCGCCACGCCGTCCATCTCCTCGTCCACGATCTTGACCAGTTCGGTGATGTTGGACTCGGTGAGCACGTTCTCCCGTATCTTCCCCACCACCATCTCCTCGAAGCGTCGGGCATTGAGCCTGGGGGTTTCGCAGGCGTCCTTGCCCCGCTTCATGATGGACTGGCAGACGTAGTAGGCGAACTGTCCGCTCTTGGCGTCCTGGCCGGAGAGCGCCCTGTTGCAGGACTTGCAGCGGACCAGGCCGCTGAGAAGGTAGGTGCTTCCCACCCTGCGGGGATGCGTCCTCTTCGGGGCGCGGGAGCGCATCAGCCTGTTGACACGCTTGAACTGGGCCTTTGAAACGATGGGCGGGAAAGCCTTCTCGATCCGCACCGGGTCGGCCTTGCCCTTGCCGGTAGCGCCCCAGAGAAGAGTTCCCGTGTAGACCTCGTTCTTGAGGATGAAGTGGACGCCGTTCTTGGACCAGAGCTTGCCGGTGGCGCTGGCGATGCCCTCGCTGTTGAGCGTTCGAGTGATCTCGGTCATCCCCGTGGCTGCCTCGGCCATGTCGAAGATGCGCTTGACGACGGGGGAGGTGTCCGGGTCGATTTCGAGGGTGGGTCTCTTCTTGGCCCCATCCTGCACCATGACGCGGTTGTAGCCGTAGGGCGTCCTGCTGGCGACCCAGAAGCCGCGTGAGGCCGCCTCCCGCATCCCCCGCCGGACCTCCTCGGCAAGATTTTCCGAGTAGAACTCGTCTACGGACTCGATGATTCCCTCAAGCAGTCTACCGGTGGCGGTGTCCTCGGCCTGCTCGGTGATTGAGACGACGCGAACACCCTTGCGCCTGAGCATGGACTTGAAGGCGACGGCGTGCTCTCGCTTGCGAGTGAATCTACTAAATTTCCAGACGAGAATCTCTCTAAACGGCGCCTCTGGCTTGGCGGCCTCGTCGATCATCTTGCGGAACTCCGGGCGGTCGGCGACGCGTCCGCTCTCGGCCTCGTCCACGTACTCGCGGGCGACGGAGTAGCCGTTCTTTTCGGCGTAATCCCTGAGCGCCCTTAGCTGTGCGGACACGGACAGGTCCACGTCCTGGCGGTCACTGGAGACCCTGGCGTAGAGGGCCACGGGGGTGTAGTCGGCTCGTTCGTTCATCTGAGTGTCCTCCTTGTTCAATCCTGTTGGGCCTGACCCGAAAGTCGGCGCACCGTCCGTTCCTTGATGCGCCACTCGCGCTCCTCCATGTAGAGGCGGATGGCCTCCCGCAGAAGCTCGCTCACGGTACGCTGCTCCTCCCTGACCACCTCCCTCACGCGCTGGGCCAACTCCGGCGGCAGTGAGAACGTGATGGTGTCGGTGGTCCTGGGCATGGCCTCCCCCCTTTTTGCCTTTCGTGGTAGCGCTCAGTCTTACTCTTATCGTGAACGAATCGAGGTGTCTCCGTCAAGCCTCGCGCCTCTGTTTCGGACAGTCTAAACATGGTAAAATGGGGGCAAGACATTACTACGGCGAGGTTCATCCTGTTGAGGACTCTCAAGCTGTCTCTCTGGAAGCTGCTACTGGCGATCATGGTCGCTGCGCTGGCGGCTGCGTCGCTCGCGTGCAGTGACGACACGGAGCCCGTGCTGTTGGCCACCGAGGGCGACTACCACCCCTTCAACTTCATCAACGACGACGGCGAGATCGACGGGTTGGAGCGCGAGCTCGGGGACGAGTTGTGCCGCAGGGCCGATCTTGAGTGCGAGTGGGTGCTGAATGACTGGGAGAGCATGATCCCGGACCTGGTGGCGGGGGAGTTCGACGCCATCATGGCCGGTATGAGCATCACTGACAAGCGCGACATGACCATCGACTTCACCGAGCCATACTACCCTCCCACTCCGTCGGTCTATCTGGCCCTTGAAGGAGCGGGCGACAAGGCCGTTGAGGGTCGGCTGGGAGCCTACGCCAACACCATCTACTCGGACTACTTCACGGAACGGGGCATTGCGTACACGGAGTTCAGCGACGAGGACGACCGGCTGGCGGCGCTGTTGAAAGGCGACATAGACGCGATGCTGGTGGACCACGCCTATGGCACGGAGAAGCTCTCGGAGTACGAGGGGCGTCTGTCCGTCGTCGGCCCCTCCGTGCTGCTGGACCGGGGCATAGGGATAGGCGTGCGCAACAACAACGACCTGCTGGCGAAGCTGAACTCGGCTCTGGCCGAGATGAAAGCCGACGGCACTCTGAACGAGCTCATCCGCAAGTGGGTTGGCGAGGACGCCTCGACCTTCCAGCCGGTCTAAGCTCGCGATTCGCGCACTCCTGCGCCGGTCGTTAGGCTCAGACGCCACGTCGTCCCTCGGAGTCGTCTGCTAAGCCGCCTCGCCGTCCGTCGCAGTCCCCCTCCGAATCGAGGCGGCCTGCACTCCTTCGCAGGTGTGCTCGTATGGCGACCTTGGCCAGGATGCGCAGCCCGTTGCGGACCATCCTCTGCTGGGCCGGGGTGTAGGACTCCATCGGCCTGTCGGAGGAAGGCCCGGGGGCGTCCCGTTCGCGTCTCTTCTTTTGCCTGTTCCTTGCATTCTGTCTATTGGTGTCTTTCATGTTGCACAGTCGCAGCGGCGGTTCGTCGGGCCGCTGGCCTCTCGTTTACAGGTGTTTTGGGTGACCGCCGGGCACGGACGGATCAGTACGAGCGCCCGGCGGCGTTTTTGTTTCCTACCCCGCCTTGCCGCCGATGCGCCGATGCCGACGCCGGCGGGGTGTGTCCGCTAGTTCCTGAAGAAGGTCATCTGTAGCCCCTCTCCCAGGAGGATGTGAAGGCATCCGATGCGGTTGGCGAACAGGAACAGGGAGAGCATCGAGCCCCCGCTCGGCGCCGCTCCCCTGCGCCACCTGAGCAGCAGCTTGTGGTCGATGCCGATGGCCCTGGCCATGCCGCGCCAGCTGAAGCCGCTGACCTCCTTGAGGAGCTCCAGCCTCAGAGGGAAGTCCTCGGGCAGAACGGCGCCCTGAAGGGGCTCCATCCCGCTCAATTCGTAGATGTGGTCGGTGTTGTTCATTGCATACCTCCATGTCGCAAAGCTCTTGGCGTTTGGTTCCAAGGCCTTGTGCATCCGGCGGCGGATGCGACCGGAGGGCGGTCGCTCCCCGCTGTCCTGCATCGACATGGGTCCGGGTCTGTCTGTATCGACCCCGGCGGGCCGGTTCCGGGAGGGGCTCAGCGGAGCGAGCCGTCTCCCAGGGCCGCCGCGTCGAGCCGGACGACGGTCCGTCCTCTGCTCCTCCGGGGGCCTCTCCGTATATCGTTATTCCGTGAGCACATCGGCTTTCCATCCTCTATCGGGGATTGAACGGGAGACTTTCGCGACGCTCCCAACGCCGCTCATTGCTTTTCTGTCAGTAGTGCCTGGGGCGGTTCCCAGGCGGTGGCCGGGGTGCGCCAGGCGCGTCCCAACGGCCCCAGGGCGTCGATTGCCTCTTTGTGGGAGACCCACAGGGGGACCGCGACCCCGCTGGCCTGCATCCGCTCCCGCGCCACGCGCAGGAAGTGGGTAGCGGCGATGTCGTCGTCGAAGACGATGAGAACATCGGGTTTCGCGCCGTGGTCGTCGATGGGCCTGTGAGATGAGTAGTAGCGCAGATAGGGTGCGAGGCGGGCCGCCATGGTCGATGGGCGCACGGCGCGGCGCTCCCACTCCAGGAAGAAGGGCCAGGTCGTCTCGCCCTTTCGCAGGACGCCGAAAGCGTCGGGATAGACGGCCCGCATCCGGTCGTCGTGGCGGAAGTGACGGGACGCCCTCCTGGGCGGGTCGAGATGCACGACCTCCCAGCCCAGGTGCCTGGCCTGGCCCGTGAGCGCGGCGAGGAAGCCGTGAACGGCGGCGGTGTGCTCGATGTTCCTGAGCAGTTGCCTGCTACGGCTGCCGGAGAGATTGCGCCAGCCATAGGGAGCGTTGGCGTCCTCCGGGGCGACGCTCAACCTCCTCCTGGCGACGGTGACGGAGGTCCTGTCCCTGCGGGCGAGGAGAGCCAGCCCCCGGTCGGTGAGGGCCAGCCGTCCACCCGCCTCGCGGTGCCGGACGACGAGGCGGAATCCCTCTAGCGGGTTGACCAGCTGGGAGGCCCGTTGGGGCGAGACGCCCATCAGCCCGGCCAGTTCCGAGAGGGCGATCCAGGGCCAGTCGAATACCAGGTCGAGGGCGCACTTCTCGGCAGATTTGAGCACCACGGGCAGCATGTGGTCGGCCATGTCCGATGCCGCGCCCGTGACGGGTAGGTCGGCGGGGACGGACGCCAGTCCGGGCTGTGGCTCCTGTGGCAACGCGCCGCCGGGCTCCATCCTGTCGAGGGCATAGTGCAGACTCACGGCGGCGGCGACCTGAGCCGGAGTCCATATCGGATCGTCGGCTTCGGCCACGACCGCCTCGCGCTCCATGGCGAGCAGTGCCGGGACGTCGGTGGTCGAGAGCATCCTGCGGGCGTGCCTGAGCCGCACTCCGTCCGTCGTGAGGATGAGGACGATCCCCGGCATGGGCTCGTCCTTCAGCCGCCAGAGGCGCTGGGCGAAGACCGATCGGTCGGCGGTGAGTCCCTGCCTGACGATGCCGACGGTCTTCCCATCCGGAAACTCCACGGCGGCGTCCAGCTTCGAGGAGCGGTACCAGCGAAAGCGCATGGGGTATGCGTAGTCGGAGAGGACGGAGGCCAAGCGGTAGATGACGGCGAGGGCGTCCATGCGCTCCATCAGATTGCGCCGCCACTGGGCAGAGACGGGGTGCGTGCGCACCAGTTCGTCGGGAGTCATGCGCTTCTCGCGGGCGAGCCTGCGCAACCCAATGGCGGTGAGATGGAACCTCCGCGTAGGGGAAAAAGAGTCCACGGCGTGGAGCACGGAGGCGCAGATTCCGCCTTCCTGAAGCCCATCGACGGCCTCGTGGACCGCGCCCTTCGACCGGCCTGTGATTGCGACCATCTCCGGGCGGTTGAGGAAGGGCATGTCGGCCAGGACTCGGAGGATCTGGGCGTCTAGTTTTTCGGACCTCATCCTTCGATCTCCTCTTGTTGCTCCGCCTGCTTCGCCTCCTGCTGTCCCTCCTGCTCGGCCTTCTCCAACTCTTCGACGCCCTTGTGGTAGTCATCCACCTTCCTGTTACCCTCGGCGTCGGCATAGTCGGCCTGCCGGGAAGAGACCGTGTACGCGATTGCCGCCTCGCGGATGCGGTTTGCCACGGCGGGGTCTCCCTCCTCCGGCTTGCGCACCTCCATCGAGAAGGCGGGCATCCGTTCCTTGCCAACCGTGGCGCGGACGTAGCAGTGGTGGACGGGCAGCGACACGATGTCGTCCTCGCTGACCCGCTCCTTGCCCAGCTCCCACACCAGCGTCCTGGCGTCGTTGCCCGCCACCTGGAAGACGGCCAGACAGCCCACGTTGGCCAGGATGGTGTCCCGCATGGTCAGGGAGAGGTCGTCCAGCTTGGCCAGGCTCTGGGTGGCGAGGATGAACGACGCTCCGAACTTCCCCAGCTCGCTGAGCATCGACTCGTAGTCCACGCCGGGCATGGACTGCATCTCGTCCACCACGACCAGCGCGCCTCGGCGCTGATTCAGCCGCAGGCTTCCTTGCTCCCGTATCACGGCGTCCACTAGGTTGAGCAGGGACGCCCCCACGAGGGCGGCCACGTCCCGGCCCACCGTCCCCTGGGAGGTGGAGACGAGCAGGACGCCGCCGTCGTGGATGGTGCGGCGCAGGTCGATGGTGGAGCGGCGCTGGCCCAGGATGGCCCGCGCCCGCTTCGAAGAGGCGTAGTAGGAGAGCCGGGTCTGAACCGGGGCGAGCGCCTCCGCCTTGTACTGATGACCCCACTTGCCGAAGTCCCTGGCCCACCACTCCAGCAGGTAGGGGTCCGAGACCCTCTTGCGCACCTGCTTGCCGAACGCCTCGTCCGACAGCAGCTTCAGGCCGTCGAGGATGGTGTACTGCTGCTCCGCCTCAAGCTGCTCGTTGGCCTCGTGAAGGGTCTTGACGGTCTGTTCCAGGATCGACTGCATCCTCGGCCCCCACTGGTCCCACAGGCCCTTGGCCACCCGCACCACCGAGTCGGCGGTGCGGTCCCGGTCGGAGAAGACGCGGGTGTCCAGCAGGTTGATGCCGGGGGAGCGGGTCTCGTCGGACAGATCGATGAGCTTCACCCTGTCGGCGAGGGAGTCGGGGACGTGTTCGAGGATGCCCGCCACCAGGTCGGTGTGGGGATCGATGACGACGATGGCGTCGGGGTCCCTGCCCGCCGCCTTCTCCCGCATCTTGTGGGTGACGATGTGGTGCATGAGGGTGGACTTGCCCATGCGGGTTCTCGCCACGTAGAGGTGGTGCCTCCTTAGCAGGTCCTCGGGGAATCTGATCTCCCGCTTCGTCCCTGCGGTGGTGTCACCCACCAGCGCGCCGCCCCTGGTTCCCTTGGCCGATGGGCTGAGCGCTCGTGCGCCGGAGCGCTCCACCATGGGCGTCTCGTCACCCGCTCCAGGCGGGTGCCACAATGCGGCAACCTCGCGAACGCCCAGGACGCTGCGGTTGCCGAACAGGCCGGGGCCTGATGGATGCAGGGCATCGGGGTCGGGAGCGATGGGCCGGACTTTGCCGACCTTGAACCGTGCTCCGGCGGGGTTGTCGAAGTGGCGGTAGGCGGCGGCCACCCTCTTCAGGAGATCCTCCGCTCGCTCATGCCCTGTGTCGGCGGGCATGATCGCCGTGACCTGTATCTCTGCATCGAAGGCGATGCGCGACACCTTCTCCTTGATGAGCAGCGGGTCTTCGACCCGGTTCCTGGACTTCTTCCAGCGCCACCAGCCCCAGCCGCCTGCGGTCAGGCCCAGGGCCGTGCCGACGCCCAGAAGTACCGCCTTCCACGCATCGCCGTCCTGCACCCATAGGTAGCCCTGGAGGGCGGCCAGCGCGCCGATGCCCAGAACGGCCATGGTCACGCCGTCCATCTGTAGCGGCTTGGTCTGGTAGGTGTAGGAGGGCTCTCGCAGTTCTGTGCCGGGCCGCTTGTGCGCCTTTTCGAGATGGTGCTGCGACCAGTCGGGGCCGAGGGAGCGAAGCAGGAGGCGGGCCACCACCTGCTCCCCTTCATACAGGTTCGACAGCGCGCCCATGAGGGCGATGAGGGGGTCGGAGCCGGGGTCGAGGAGGTCGTCGTCACGGAAGGTGCGCAACGGGACGTACTCGGGGCCGTCCGCGCGCAGCGTCATGGACCATGCCTGCTCGCCGTCTCTGAGCCACAGCGGGTCCTCGCCAGGGTGCACCTTCTCTATCCGTGCCTGTGGGTAATGGGCGGATAGTTGGCCCCGCACCACCCGGTCGTCCTGGCAGCGTGCCATCAGCGTCACACCGTCCATGTCTCCCACCAGTTCCAGGGAGAAGGGCTCCGGCACCGCGATGGACTGGAGCAGATTCTCCACGCCAAGTAGGGTTCTCTCACCCGTCCTCGGCGGCGTCACCGCAAGCAGGACTGGCTTCTTCGCCTTGTCGTCGCCAAACAGGATTTCCTTCGGGTTCAGTTTCATTGCTATGCTCCTTCCTATATGTGGGTCTCTTTGGCGTTCTCGGCCTTCTATCGGTGCCCGCCCGGTCTCCACTCGATGACTGCCGTCTCCTCCGGGGTGGCCTCGATGCGGACGGGGAAGCGCTGTCCCCTGGCCAACAGCAGCCCGTCACCACGGGGGCAGGACAGCAGCCAGCGCTGGAGGTCTTCGGGCAGATCGAAGGCGTCGCCCACGGTGCCGATGGCGGCGGCGTCCTGCTGCAACAGCAGCTTGAAGGCGGCGTTCTGGAGGAGGGCGCGACCGCTGTGGCCGGTGATGGTCCTCGAAGAGTCCTCGGACAAAAGGTCCTGCACGTCCTGCGTGATGAACTGGAGCCCCAGCCGGTGCTTCCTAGCCCGCTTCGCCATGCTGACCATGAAGGCCGCGCCCTCAGGGTGCTGCATGATGCTCCACACCTCGTCCACCACCAGCAGGCGGGGCTTGGGGTCCTGGGCGGCGGCGGCCCACACCGTCTCGGTGCAGACCATCGCTGCGGCGGGGCGCAGCTCCGGTTCCAGCAGCCGCAGGTCGAAGACGGTTACGAGAGCTTCGCTCCCCAGCAGGTCGTCTCCCTCGTCTGAGAGGAGGTTGCGCAGGCTGCCGGTGGCGAAGGGCCGGAGCAGCCTGGCCAACTCCTGCGCCTCTCCGTCAAGGTACTTGTAGAAATCTCGGAAGCCGGTGCGTACCCCGGCCTGGGCGTAGTAGCCCGCCAGGGCGTGGTCGAGGGCGGCCCGCCGCTCGGCGGAAAGGCGCTCTCCCACCATCACCTCGATGAGGCGGCGCAGGCTGCCGATGCGCTGCAACAGCTCCTCGGAGTCCCCCGTGTTGATGACGAAGGGGTTCATCCCCTGGCCCGGCACACCGGGGGAGAGCACCCGCCCTCCCGCTTCGCGGGCCATGTCGGCGTACTCGCCCTCCGGGTCGATGACGTAGGCGGTGACGCCGCGCGTCAATCCCCGCAGGACACCCAGCTTGGTTGCGAACGACTTGCCGCTGCCGGACCTTGCGAGGACCGCGGTGTTGGCGTTCAGGTGCGTTCCGTCCCAGGGGTCGTAGACCACCGGGGAGCAGGCCCGCATATCGATGCCGTACAGGGTGCCGCTCCTCGTGTCCAGGTCTGGCGGCGAGAAGGGGAAGAGCCTTGCCAGGCTGGACGTGTCCAGCGTCCGCCACTCGGCGACGGCGTTCAGTGCCAGGGGAAGCGTCGAAAGAAGCCCCTCCCTCTGCCTGAAGGCCAGGTTGTCCAGCTTGCCCAGGGTGGCGGCGAAGTGGGCCTTGGCCCGCTGGGTCATCTCCTTCAGGGCGCTCTCGTCCTTCGCGTGAAGGGTGACCGACAGCGAAGAGTGGAAGAGGCGCTCGCGGCCTCGCTGAACCTCGTCCCTGAGCCGGGTCACGTCCTCCAGGGCGATCTCCGCCTCCGGGGACATTGTTCGGCCACGCTTGAAGGACAGGGACTGGGCAGACTCGAACCTGACCTTCTGCCACTCCAGCGTCCTCGCTGCCTGCTCTGCGGGAATCGGCCCGAGGTGGATGGACAGGTCCATCGGCGCTCCCGCCGCCATCAGTCCTTGCAGGAAGCCGGGGGCCAACGACCTCGGCCACTTCCCCAGATGCAGGGAGCGGGTCAGATGCGAGCCTATGCGGATGTCCCTGCGGTTGACGTGCACTTCGACCTCCTCGCTCTCGTCCACGTCGGTTGGCGAGCCGCCCAGGGCGGCCGCTACGAGGAACATCCGAAGCTGGCGGCCTTTGAGCGGGTGGACTGACAGCCCAGCCCTTGCCAGCAGGCCCCGCAGCTCATCGATGCGGGCCGCCTCGCACACGGCGTAGAAGCGCCGGTCGAGGATGCCGTCGCGGGATTCAAGGTCGGTCAACAGCCGATTGAGCGACTCGGCGGCGGCCTTTGTCTGCGGTGGAAGGTTCTCCGGTTGGGCCTGTTGCAGCTTCTCCCGCAGACCGCCAAGACGCGGCGGGTGCTGCCGGATGAGAAGCTGTACGGGGAAGTCGAGGGCGTTGAGCGCCCCGGCGAAGGCCCCCAGCTTCGGCTCGTCGATCTCCAGCCCCATCACCTCGCACACGCCCAGCTTCACCCCGTCCAGCCGCACGGGACAGTCCTCTTCCAGGTGCGACAGCATGAAGAAGAGGGGAAGGTCGGGCGGGAACTTGGGTACGGGCTGAACCGGCTGGGGGTCGGTGTTTTGTTCATTGCCAGTCCTGCCCAACTGAACGCCGTCCTCTGAAGGGTGCCGCTCTCCACGTCTCGTCAGTTGTTGAATTAGCTGTCTCACTTCGCTCGCTTCCTTTTCTATGGGACTGGAACGGGGATGACGCCATGCTTCAGCAGGGCGGCAACGCCCTTGGCCGACAGCGCCAGCACGAGGCCAACGACGGCCATGACCACGGCGGCTCTGGCCCTGCCGCCGCCGCGCTCCTCTGCGCCCTCGGCCATCAGGACGAAGCCCGCCCAGACGACGGCGAACAGACACACGCCCGATGCGGCGAAGGCCATCGCGGTCAACACCGCATCGAAGGCGTCCAACATTGCCTGCTCCTCCGCCGGGGCTGCGCCGGTGGTCGCCAGCGCAACCCCGGCCAGAAGGATTGCCGCCCATAGACGCCTCACCAGGGCCACTCCCATCCCAATCTGCGAAACCACTCGGTCAGATCGCCGCCGGGCGTCTGCTCTGCTGGCGGGTCTTCCGGCTC
The DNA here is from genome assembly GCA_963662435.1 of Dehalococcoidia bacterium. Classification (GTDB taxonomy): domain Bacteria; phylum Chloroflexota; class Dehalococcoidia; order Lucifugimonadales; family VXLM01; genus VXLM01. Next base: position 3,164,492 of record OY759598.1, read on the forward strand.
AGGCTGAGGCAGCGCCAGTACCTTGAATGGGTCGTCACTCCCAATGCCGGAAGCCAGGCCCAGAGACTCGCTCTTCGTCTTGACGATGGGCGCGCGGTCCGTGACCTCGGCCTTCACGTGCTCCGGGTGGACGATGGTGATGGTCACGTTCTTCTGGACCGTCTCGCCGAGTACCGACAGGGTGGCCGAGACGGTGTGTTCCGTCGTGGTGCCGTCGTCATTGGTGACGGTGACCGTCTCGCTGACGGTCCGGCTAGTACCCGGCCTCCATAGGCTCACCGTCTCGGTGCGCTTCTCCATCCGCTCCGGGTGGTGGGTGAGCGTCGTCAGAGGAGGTATGGGGATGCTGAGAGTCGCTTCAAGACTCACGTCTACGCTGATGGGATGGAGAGCTTGGCCATCCCCAACGGGAAGGGAAAAAGGAATCTCGCCGTCGGGGACGAAGGCGACGCTCGCGGTCGATGCTCCCGTCGCAGCTGAGAGCGTCCCTGTGATCCCTGTCACCTCGGCGTCCATAATTGAGGTCTCGGTGACGCTCTGGTGCCCCGCCACCGTCCGAAGCTCAACCGGCTCCTCGACTGTGACAACGCACTCAGATTCGATGACGCCGCTGACGGCTCCCGGCATCCAGCCCAGGGAGGTCATGCGCAGGTCGCAGACCTCGCCCTCGACTTGAGGGAGCGGGTGTGGGATGCGGTCATGCTCGACCGTCAGGGCTCCGGCTTGGCCCAGCATGTCCTCCCACGAGACTGTGAAGGAGGGCCTTGGCCCATTCAGGGGCAACGAGTAGTCGATGGTCTCCCCCTCAGTGAGACTCGCCGAACCCCAGAAGCGCAGCGACGTGCCCTGGCTGCCGCCGAAGGCTCGCACCCGGATTTCCAGGTCGGTTGCCGCCCGTAAGGTCACGGCGGCCCGGTCTCCGGAGACGGCCAGGCCCTCGACATATATCCGGCGTCCCTCGACCGGCTCGGTAATCTCGAAATCGATCTCCTCTCGCCAGGGCTCGTGGCCGTCGGCCAGGGCCGTCTGCGGAACGGTCGCGGCCGCCGCCAATGCGACGACGGCCATCACCACGATCCAGCCCTTTGGACCGTGGCCCCGGCTGTCCCTCCCCGCCTTGCGGCGGCGCAGCCTCTTGAGGGTCTTTCCGGCGCGCCTCGCCATCAGGCGCAAAGGGCCGGGGCCGTCCTTCACCGGCTGGACCGGCACGGGCGGCTCAGGCCGCACCAGCGCGGACACCGGCCCGGCGTAGACCCGCGCCCCTAGCCGGTACTTCAGCAGGTCGGCGGCCACCAACGGCAGCCGCCGACCTCCTATCTTTCCCACGACAACGGCGATGCCCATCAGCCCGAACAGCACGGCGATTCCCATCCGCACCTCGGACGGCCCCACCGGGGCGTAGCGGTATGCGCCGTAGGACAGGGCGCACACCGCCACGACCGCCACGATCTGCGGGAAGGTGAACCACAGCAGCACCCTGTCCTCGGCCTGCACGTGGGTCGGTACCTCGTGTTCTCTCATTGCTTTTCTCCTCCCTCGCCTCTGATTACTTGGTTGGCGTGGGCGTGGCCGGGTTGGGCACGGTCGGGTCCACCGGCGAGCCGACGACGGCGTTCATCACCAATTCCACGACGCCGTAGGCGACAAGGGCCAGGACGATGCCCGCCAGGGCGGTCATCATGGCGCTCTTGCCCCGCTCCATCTGGTGAGGCGCACCACTGGCCGTCAGGTACAGGTATGCCCCGTAGATGAAGAAGCCCACGCCCACGACTCCCACGACCCCCAGCAGGATGCCCACCAGGTTCGATATGGTCTGTGTCAGGTTTTCCATTTGTTTTTCTCCTCTCGTTCTTCGAACTTTCCGCTCGTCTCTATCGGTCGCTGTCCTTGAGTTCCTGTTACCTGCACATCGCTTCTCCTCCGTCGTGGTGTCGTTACTCGCTGGCGCTCCTGGGTGCCTCGCCTCCCGTGTCCCCGCCGCCCGATGGGGTCGCCATCGAAGCCGCCGAGCTGAGGCCGCTTGACGCAGCCGACAACCCCGCGCTGGCTGCGACTGCGCCAACGGCGACGCCTCCCGGCCCTCCCGCAGCGCCGCCCGCCATCAGCCCAATGGTCCGGGCCGACCGCACCATCGACGCGGGCAGGTTCATGCCGAAATAGAGCATCGAGAGCCAGCTATCGAAGGTCCCGGCGTTGCCCAGCAGCGACGGGACCCTTGTCGCCATGTAGACGAAGGCCAACGACATGAGCAGCTTCCAGATAAGGTCCTGCACCGGCTCGAAGGCCGCTATCGCCGCCACCTCGTTCAGGAACCCAAAACCCAAGGCAAGGGCGATGAGCTGGATGGCCTGTTGGAACACCGTCGTCATGAAGAGCCTGAGCCAATGGCGGCCCCAGCCAGCCGTGTGCGGCAGAATCCACAGCCCCAGGGCTATGGGGGCGAGCGCGAGAAGAATGTCGATGAGGGCAAGCCTCAGAACCATCTGCACGATGACGTAGAGGACGAAGAAGCCGTAGACCATGTAGAGGACGGCAAGCAGCAGGGCCATGCCCACGCTCCCGGCCTGGACCGCCGTTAGCAAAGTCTTGAGGGTCGCGCGGAGCAAGTCTCCGGGGGTGACGTCGAGGGATGCGGCGACGAAGCCCGACACGGCGTCGGCCACGTCGATGACCAACGCGCACCACCACAGGGACGACGCGGCAGCCACCAGACCCAGCACCAGCCGGGGAACCATCTCCCGCCACCCGGTCTGGGACCTGCCAAGGTGCTCGGACACGATGAGCGAGAGGCCCATCCATCCGAGGATGACGACAAGGGCACCGGAGGTGACGGCCCAGACGACCATCCACGCCTGCTGCACCAGGTCGTGGGCGTAGGTGAGATTGGGGGGAGTCCCGGTGAGGATGTCGCTCATCGGCTACTCGCCCTCGCAATTGTCGGCGTCCTCGCCTGAGGCCCGCTCCACGACGCCGCAGAGGGTCCCGTGGACTCCCTCGATCATCCAACCTGCGAAGGCCCTCGCCCAGCGAGCGGGATTGAGGGCCGACAGAATCTTGTCCCAGATGCGTCCGGGCTGGTGGATGGGTACGACGGCGTAGAAGTCGCCCCTGTTGCCGTCTTCGGCCACGGCCAACATGACCAGCAGGTAAGCCCGGTCGGGATCGAGGTCGGGCTGCTCGTCGAGCTTGGGGTACTCCCACGAGTACTCCCAGCCGTCTGAGCGCTTCTTCTCGCCGCCCCTGACCCGGTACATGGCGCTTATCCAGTCGCCGGTGTCGGCGTCCCGGACGGCGTAGAAGAGGTCCGCAAGCTCGCGGTCGAAGATTGGTCTTGCGACGAACTCGCCGCCCTTCTTGCGCTCCACGAACTCCCGGTCTGCGTTGACCAGAGTGATCTCGTTAGCGGGCGGTTCTTGGGCTAGGGCGATCCCGCTGGTTGGAATGGCCACCAGCGCCGCCAACAGCAGCGCGGCGGCCAGCGGAATGAGCCGCCTAACTGACCGGAGCTTCGATTTCAGCGCCAACTCGTTCACCTCGATGCGGGTTGCTGCAAATCACGAGATCACAGCGATTGCAGAGAGTGTGAACAACCCAAACGAGAAAAAAGACCCCTAGCAGGGTGGCACCTTGCAAGGTCTCTTATCGGAGGCCCGTCTCGTGCAGTATTGGGGGTGTACAGGAAATGCAGTTTGGTGACGAAGTGACCGAAGTCGGGATTTCGTAGCCAAAACAGGGATAAATCGGCCCCTATTGGACGTGAACAGGAAGCAATCTGTTGAAAGTCCCCAGTTCGGTTGGCAATGACAAGAAAGGGCTTGAGGTGGGGGTGTCTACACAGGGGAAAATCGACGGCCCGATGACAAAACTCGCCCGAAAACCCGCTTGAGGTGGGGGTGGGTTACGCCGGACGGGAACTCTGAAGAGACCGGAGATGTCGGAAATTCATAGCTGAGAGGAGTTCTTGGAAAAGGAGGAAATTGCCATGAAGACCACTGAGCACGGCATCGAGGAGAGCAGGGACGTGGAGAACATGTACCACATGCGGCTCATGACCCTCCTGCAAGAGCTGGTGCGGGAGCGGGGCCACAAGGGAGCTGCGCGGGTGCTGGAGATCGACCAGCGCACCGTGGCCGAGTGCGCCAGGACGGGAAGGCTGTCGCGGCGCGTGCGAGAGGCGCTGGAGCGAGCGTTGCAGGAGGGCGTCGGCTCGGCGGCCGCCCGTCAGCGGGAGCGCAACGACAGGCTGGAAGAACGGTTGCAGCAGTTGGAGAGCGAAGTGGAGTCCTTGGGCAAGGAGGCGCGCAGGCGTCTGTCCAAGGTCGAAGGCAGTGTCGAGGCGCTGGGGCGGGACGACACCTTGAGGGCGAAGACGACCGGGGCCGGTCATGCCGGCGCCGGTCCAACGCCGATGGGTTCGGGGAGTTCGGAAGGCGGGGCGTCACGACGGGACGGAAGTCCTCCGCCAGAGTCACCGATGCGGCGCGAGCACCCAGACCTGGTGACCCTTGAGCCTGCCGATGACGACAAGGAGGTCTTCGGCGAAGCCTGGCCTCTGGTCGTCCAGTGGCGGGAGCTGAAGGAATCTCACCCCAATGACGGGAAGGGCCTTGAGTGGCTCGTCCAGCGGGAACGCCTGCTGGTGATGGAGCTTGCGCTGCTTGAAGAGCACGGGATGACGCTTCCCCCGGAGAAGCAGCCTCTGCACGGCCTCGACCGCAGCGGCCAGGTCAGCTGGCGCAGGACGGCGCTCTTCGACACGCGGAGAGCGCGGGCCAGGAGCGAGCTAGTGTCCAAGGTGTGGCGGGCGCTGACGCTGCGGTGGTGGCTGCCCTCGCGGTAATGACTCGCGCTGCCAGGGTGAAAACTGAAGCAATTTGCCGGGTGGTGGCACGCAGGGGGTCTTTTGGGGGTCGAGGATCGCCGATAATGACCTCACTGTTAGGCTTTTTCCAAGGTTTCCGACCATGGAAACCTGGGTGCGTGATCCCTGTTGCACGGGCTTTGCCCAAGAGGGAATGCTGGCAATGCGGAGTTTGACGTTGGTCCTTCGCAACCAGCGCGGGCCGATTTGACGGAATTGACGCAAGGGCCTCCGTCCTCGGCTCAGTCCGGCGGTGGAAGTTTGACGTTGGTCCTTCACCCGCTGGACGCCCCGTCCGGTTGGTCGGAGTTGATCGCTCCGGTCGCTGGACACCCGTCTGACGGCTGGGGTAGATCGCCTCATCCGTCGGACATGGGAACGACGTGCTCAGAGCGCATCGTTCTCGGCAACCCCGTATCGAGTACGGGGCAGGCTCTGGTCGAAGTGCACCTGTCGCTTCGACCAATTCAACATGTCTGCGGTCAGGCTGGCACACAGCCGCACCGCAGCTCCGACACGCGCCGGTCTGCCCTCTCAAGCAGGCTGGCCGCTTCACGTCTTGCAGCCTCCCCGGTTGACCTTTGTTCACCCTGGGCGAGCTGCGTCTTCGGCACCCCGGTCTTCCCTGCGTTCGCATCGCTGGCGGGGCGGATGCGTCTTCGGAACGGAGTCCAGGCCACAAACACGCAAGGAGGTAACGCACATGGACGACACGCGGATACGGACGGAACGGTACACGGGACCCAGCGCAAGGCGGACCGCCGACCTGCTGCCGCACCGGGTCAGCTTCGAGCGGGGCTGGTTCTGGACGACGGCCTTCTGTCACGGAGGGCAGTCGGACGGGCTGGCGTTCCGGCAGCGGCCCGACGGCAACGGCATCGACGTGCGGTGCCACACCGGGGGCTGCGGTCCCGGCGTGGTGATAACCGAGATGGAGGCGCTCATCGGGCTGGACATCTGGACGGCCTACGAGCCGGTCTCCGACGCGGCGGCCAAGCCTGACGAGAAGCGGCCCTGGTGGAAGAGGCCGAAGGTCATTGGGGCCGGGGTCATAGCCCTGGTCGTGGCGGCGCCGCTGCTGACGTTCGACCTGGAGGTCTTCTTGCTGAACCTGTTCGGGCTGGGCGTCCTGGCGCTGCTGCTCAAGCGGTTTATACCCCGGCGTCCGGGGAGCCGGTTCCGCCGCTGACGGCTTCGGGCCGGTCACAACTCAATCCAATCACAAGGGTCGTCTCCATCAGGGGACGGCCCTTCTTCTTTGCCCGCAAGCGGGCGCAATCGGCAAGGCAACAAAACAAAGGCACTTAGGAGGTGCGAAATGACGACGGCGACACTGGTAGCTGGCAATCGGACGACGGACACGATGGACAGGCCCCGGCGCAGCCTGGAGGAGCTGGTCGACCAGCTCTTCGCGGCAATGGGGTTCAGGGACGAGAGGGAGACGACGGCAGAGACGGCGGAGCCGAGCGCGACGCGGAGCATCCACGAGGCGCGGCGGCTCAGGCAGGCGGGGGACGTGGACACCGCGCTGGCAGTGCTGGGCGGCGTGAACGTGGCGAAGGCCACGCAGAGAGAGGTCCGGTGGGCCTTCTCAGAGTGGAAGGGCCTCGTGAAGCGGCGGTTCGGAGACCGGGCCTCGGCGCTCTACACGCAGGGCGCGGGACGGGCCGCCGCGCTGGCGCCCCTCGGCGACGGGACGCTGGAGGTGGTCGCTGCGCTGGGGATGCGCTGGCGGCCCGGCAAGCTGGTCTCGGAGCGCAGCCTCCGGGGGCTGAGACTCCTGAACGGGGGTGCGTGATGGTCGCCGCCAATGCCTCGGTTGACATTCCAGCGCTGAAGGCGCGTTACCCCCTGGGCGACACGGTGGAGGTGTCGGGCATTCGGCTCAAGGGAAGGGGCAGGGTCCGCCAGGGCGTCTGCCCTTTCCACGATGAATTGGAGGGAAGCTTCACGGTGTACGAAGACTCGCAGAGGTTCTGGTGCTTTGGCTGTGGTAGTGGCGGCGACGTGCTGGACTTCATCCAGCGCATGGAGAACCTCACGCTGCCGGAGGCCATCGCCCGGCTGGACGGGGGCCATTGGCCCGTTTCCGGGGCCGCCAACCGTCCAGCCAGGGCTCGCCGTCCTGCGTCCGCCGCGCTCCCTCCACGAGACCCCGCACTGCTGACGACGGCGGCGCGCTTCTACGCCGGATGCCTCCGGCGTTCCTCAGAAGCGCGGGGATACCTGGCCTCGCGGGGCGTCAGCCCGGTCGCCGCAGCCCGCCTGGGCCTCGGCTACGCGCCGGGCAGCGGGCTGCGGCAGGCTCTTGAGTCCCTCGGCTTCTCGGAGAAGCGCATTCGGGACTCAGGGCTGTTCACCGCGCGGGATTCGGAGCGGTTCGCCTGGATGGTCGTCGTCCCCGAAATTTCCGGCGGCCTCGTCTGCTGGCTCGTGGGACGGGCCGTCGTTCCCGACCGGACTCCCCGGTTCCAGGCCCTACCCGGCCCCAAGCCGGTGCTCGGACTCGGCAGGCTCGGTCCCGCGTACCCGTGGGTCGTCGTGGCCGAGGGGGTCTTCGACTGGCTCCTCCTCACGGGATGGGGCCTTCCCGCCTGCGCTGCCCTGGGGACCCAGGGCGTTGAGCGCATCGCCTCTGCTCTCCGGGGCTGCCCCCGCGTCTTCCTCGCCTTCGACAACGACGACGCGGGCGGTGAGGCGACGGACGGGCTTCTGACCCTGCTCGGGCGCAGGGCCGCCGCCGTCGTCCTTCCCGAAGACATCGGCGACGTGGCCGAGCTTGCGGCCCTTCCCCAGGGCCGCGCCCTCTTCCACCGCCTGCTCTCGCAGGCTGCCCGCTCCACCCGCTAGCTCCCCGCCGCCTTTCCTTCCCGCTTTCTCCCTACCGGGCTTCCCCGGCCCGCTTACTAGCGGGACTCGCTCCCGCTTGATCCCCATTCCCACTCTCACCAATGAGGAGGACCTATGCCTGATTCACGACGGGCCTTTGCCCGCTCACGGGTTCCCACGGGTAACCCGCATCGGTCATTCGCTACAGGAAAACAACACCCACAAGGAGAAACGCCATGACTAACGGCAACAACAACGGACACCACGGGAGCGGTCTCGTCCACGTAAACGGGGCGGCCAAGAACGGCAACGGGGCGCACAACGACCCCGCCGTCATCGGCGAGCATGACCCCGCATCGAGTGCGGGGCTGGCTCTGCTCTGGGACGGGCTCTCGCCCGCAGTGACGAACGCCCTCTCGCAGCCCCTCGACCCCACTCTGGTCTCCCAGCGCAAGGGCCGGGGCGGAAGGGTCTTCGACTACCTCGAAGGGCACGTGGTCATCGACCAGGCCAACAGAGTATTCGGGTTCGGCGGCTGGGGCGTGGAGCTTGTCGGCAACGTGACCCTGCGCCGCATCGAGACCGTCGATGCCCAGACTGGAGAGGTGAAGGTCTCACAAGTCTACAGCGCTCCCGTCCGGGTCACGGTGGCAGGCGCGCTGCCCCGCACCGACGTGGGCGTCCACCCGGTGACCGATGACAACTTCGATGGGCACGACACGGCCATCAAGGGCGCGGTCACGGACGGCATGAAGCGGGCGTTCCGCAGCTTCGGGGGACAGTTCGGCAACTCGTTCTACGGCGACCAGCAGCCGGTGGCCGCCCAGGGGAAGCCGGAGCGGGTCCCCGTGCAGGCCAACGGCAACGGGAAGCCTGCCCAGGCGCAGGCCAGGGGCGGCAGCGATGCCCAGGCCGCGAAGCTGCGCAAGCGGCTCATCGAGATCGCCTTGGAGCAGGGCTTCGACGAGGACGGCGTGCGCACCGCCGTCGTCAACCGCACCGGCAAGAGCGTCGACGACCTGACGGCCGGCGAGCTCGGGCCGCTGGTGGAGGCCGCCGCCAACAAGCTCCGGCAGATGCAGCAGGAGCAGGCGCAACAGGCCGCCTAGTTCGACCGGACAGACCGGCACAACGGAGCGGGGCCGTCTCCCTTGGGGGCCGCCCCGCTCCTTCACTACAGGAAAGGGAGGACGAACCGATGACGACCATGACCGCAACCTACACACCCTGGGGCTGGACGAAGGACGCGGTGGAGCTGGCGGAGGGCATTCTGAGGGTCACGACGCCCTCGCACGGCGGGCTGAAGCTCAGCCGGGAGCGGTGGGACGAGCTTCCCGCCGCCGTCCGCGACACGATGCTCACCCCCACCTTCGCCGAGGAGGACTGCGAGGAGCCCATTGTCCGGCTGCTCCTGGGCGTCGGCGACGACCGCGACCGGGAGATGGCCCTCATCGTGGCGGACTATTTCGACCGCTACGCCCCCGCGCTCCCCTTCATCCGCCACCACCCGCCGGGCCACCACTACCACGTCCTCTTCTACTGGGGAGGCCACGGATCGGACACCTTCGAGCGGTTCGACACCCTTGTGGAGGCCGAGTCCTTCGCCAACGACCCGGAGATGGTCGCGAAGTACGGGCGGATGGAGCATATCGAGTGCAGCCAGACCCGACCCCTCTGCGTGGCGGAAGGGAGAAGGCCATGACCGCGAAGACAAGGGACAGGCCCCGCAGCCTTCCCAGCACGACGACCAAGCTCCAGACGGAGTTCGGCAGCCTGTGTGCGCCGCGTGACGCGGCTTAGGATCCTCGACTCAATCGAGAGGGACTCGGAGAAAGTCCCTGGGCCAACCGACCTACCTCAAAGCGAAAGCCTAGGGGGAAAGCAGCATGTCGGTAAAGCGGCTACAGCCCCAAAGCGTTGTAGGGCTGGTTCCGCAAGGCCCGCGCGATACGGTGAAAGCTACACTGCCTGAACCCCAGTCCCCAGTTGGCGTTGCTGACGCCCGCCGGTAGAACGCTTGTAATCCGGCGTCACTCCTTGCACTGGTATGTAGAGGTTACCAGTGCACCTCCGAGGAGTGAACGATGACCAATGCGGTCCATTCAAGGGAACGAACAGGGCACCTACAGTCGCGCTAGAACGTCCTATGTCGAAGACAGAGGGGGAAGGGAGCATTTGCTGAAGCAGCACTAAAACCAGAACCAGTACAAAAGGGTCCAAAAGACGCCGCTTAGGACAAGGAGGCCAAATATGCCTCCAATCCAACGCAGCATCGAGCCAACAGGCGACCCTCTGGTGACCTCACGGCGACCCTGCCATCGCCCTTCGGCGTCCCAGGGTGCGTCGCGGTCGTTGTCCAACGTGGTCTCCGGTCGATTGTGCCGGACTAGTCCGATAACACTGCCGACCAACACGGCAAAGACCAAATCGGCGAGCCAAGAGACCATTAAGACTTCAATTGGTGACGGTGACATGGCTGTCAAAGTAAGTGAACTTAAACCCTTCTGTCAATACGGAACGCGGGATGGCCTACGGGGGGAGACCCCTATGGTCACGGAGTCCTCGTAGTAGTCCGAGCCGGGGAAAGCCTGGCACATGGCGAAGGAGGACAGGTGGTTTCGACGGAATACAACAGGGAGGTATGCACAATGCAACAAGCCGAAACTGTATTGAACGTCATACGCGAACGCGGAGAACGAGGATTGCCGCTGGAGAACATCTATCGGCTGCTATACAACCGGAACCTTTACCTGCGGGCCTACGGTCGCATCTACTCAAACCAGGGAGCTACGACCGAGGGAATTACCGCAGAGACCATGGACGGTATGTCGCTGGCGAAAATCGACCGCATCATCGAAGCCTTGCGCTACGAGCGGTTCAGGTGGACGCCGGTGCGACGGGTCAACATTCCCAAGCCTAACGGCAAGACCCGCGCCCTGGGCATACCGACGGGGCCGGACAAGCTGCTGCAAGAGGTCATCCGGATGATTCTGGAAGCCTACTACGAGCCGCAGTTTTCCGACCGCTCCCATGGCTTTCGGCCCGACCGAGGATGCCACACTGCACTAAGTGAGGTGGCTAACACCTGGAAGGGAACCCGCTGGTTCGTCGAGGGAGACATCAAAGGGTGCTTCGACAACATCGACCACGATGTCCTGTTGTCGGTACTCGGAGAGAAGCTCCACGACAACCGATTCCTGCGCCTGCTCAAGTACCTACTGAAAGCAGGCTACGTTGAGGAGTGGAAGCATGGCCGCACGCTGAGCGGAACCCCGCAAGGCGGCATTGTCAGCCCCATCCTCGCCAACGTTTACCTAGACCGGTTGGACAAGTTTGTCGAGAACATGCTCACTCCAGCCCATACCCGGGGCCAAGCCCGAAGACGTAACCCCGCGTGGGCGGCGTTGAACGGTCAAGCGTGGTATCACGCGAAGCAGGGCCACCGCACAAAGGCATTGGCACTGCGCAAGCAGATGCAACAACTGCCATCAGGCGACCCCTACGACCCCGGCTACCGACGGCTGCGATACGTTCGCTACGCAGACGACTTCGTGCTGGGCTTCACCGGGCCAAAGGCCGAAGCCGAGCAGATAAAGGAGTCCTTGGAGACCTTCCTGAGCCACTCGCTCAAGCTGGAGCTTTCCAAGGAGAAAACTCTCATAACCCACGCCACCAGCCAGGCGGCCAAGTTCCTCGGTTATGAACTCGTGAACCAACAGGCCAACGACCAGTTCGACCACCGTGGTCAGCGTAGCGTCAACGGCCAAATCGGGCTGCGAGTTCCCGCCAAAGTCATCGAACAACACTGCCAAGCCTACATGAAGAACGGCAAACCGATGCACCGCAACGTACTCATCCACGACGAGGACTACTCCATCGTGGACAGGTATCAGTCGGAGTTCCGGGGCGTCGTTGAGTATTACCGGCTCGCCGTGAATGTCTCCCACTTCGGGAGGCTGCAATGGGTAATGAGCCAGTCGCTCGCCAAGACCCTTGCGGCCAAGCACAAGACCACATGCCGGAAAATCATACGGCGCTACAAGAGCACCGTCCAAACCGAGCATGGGGCACGCGTTTGCCTCAAGGTCGTCAAGGAACAGGGCAATGGGAAACGCCCACGGGTAACGCAGTTCGGTGGCATACCCCTGAAGCGGAACCGGCAGGCAGTCCTAGTAGACCGACAGCCTCAGCGATACAGGTTCAACCGCAACGAGCTTATCAAACGGCTCGAAGCGGACGAATGCGAGATGTGCGGCTCAATGGAGGACATCCAAGTCCACCACATCCGCGCACTTCGCGACCTGAACGTGAAAGGCCAACGGGAAAAGCCCAAGTGGGTACAAATCATGGCGGCGCGAAAACGAATAACCCTCGTGGTTTGCCGAACGTGTCACACGAACATCCACCACGGGCGAAGTAATCCGCAGAAGCAGACATAGACCACTGGAGAGCCGGATGCGATGAAAGTCGCACGTCCGGTTCGGAAGGGGGCCGACGGAAAAGTGCTCCGGGCAACCGGAGTAACTCGCCGCCGGCCTACCTTACACGTCACCGTCTCGACGGACGAAAACGGCGAGCCCTTCGAGGTCTTCGGCTGGCTGGGCAAGGGCGGCAGCTTCCAACACGGAGTGACCGAGCTGGCCTGCCGACTCGTCTCCCTGCACCTGCGCAGGGGCACGCCGGTGGAGGAGATCATCGACCAGATGCAGGGCATACAAGAAATGCAGCCCTTCTGGAACACGTTGGGCGACGGGAGGAGCGTTCCCGTCCTGGGGCTCGGCGACGGCATTGCCCACATCCTCAAGGCCCACCTGCGGGCAAGAGAGGAGCGGGAGGCGGAGCACGAAACGGACATCAGGGCCGCCGCATGAACGGCCCACACAACGGCATCGAATGGGGCTGTCTCCTCAGGGGGGCGGCCCCTTCCCTCATCTACAGGACTCAGGAGGTGACGACATGACGACAGAGACGATTGACAGGGCGGAGGTCTTCTCCCGCCCTGCTGCAAGGTTCGACGGCGACGGCAACATGGAGGTGCGGGCGTCGTCGGCCACCGGCTGCCGCCGCGCCCTCTGGTACGCAGCGACCGGCTACGAACCCACGAATCCCCCCAGCGACGAGTCGCTGACGGCGATGGAGGCGGGCAACGCCCTGGAGCCGGTGGTGGTCCGGGCGATGGAGCGGGCGGGCTGGAAGGTGGACGCCCCCGATCCACAGGACCCGAAACAGGTGGCCGTGAGGGTCGGCCCGAACATGCTGGTCACGGGCCACCCGGACGGCATGGTACGGATGCCGCTATCGGAGGGCGAGGCGGCCGCGCCGCAGGTGTTCCTCTTCGAGGGGGAGCCGGAGACTCCCGCCCACGGCGACCCGATGGTCGTCGAGATCAAGACGCGGGGGCCGGAGGCGTTCAAGCGCTGGCAGACGCTCGGAGCCGAGCGCAGCCACCCCGGAGCGGCGGCCCAGGCCGCCCTCTACACCCTCGGCGAATTCGGCGAGATGCGGGATGCCATGATCGCCACGATGGACACGGGCAACCGCACCTGGGACTGGGAGCGGATACCCGCCGACCGCTTGGAGCGGGCCTTGCAGGACACCTGCGAATGGCTCGGCGATCTGGGCGCGCACCACGTCCAGAACGGGCCTGACCCCGACGCGCTGCCCGAGCGGGACTTTTCCGCCAACTCATGGCAGTGCCGTTCCTGCCCCTTCCTCACCGTCTGCCTACCGGGTACCGCGGCCGAGGACGGGACGGACGAAGTTACGGAGATCGAAGGAAAGGAGGTAACGGACGAGGAGGCGCGGGACGCTGTGGCGGCCTACGCCGAGGCCCAGGAGTCCATCAGGGAGCCTGAGAAGGCCAAGCGCACGGCGCTGGACACGCTGAAGGCGTGGATGCGCCGCCAGGGGGACTCCAAGGCGACGGTCGGGGGCCGGACGGTCACGCTGGTCAACTCGACAAGGTATTCGGTCAACCACCGCAGGCTCAACGAGGCGCTCGACCCTGAGACCAGGACCGAGATCGTGACGGAGAGCGAGTCGGAGTACGTCAGGGTCAGCTAGACGCTTCCTCATTGGAGCGCATTACGGGGCCGTCTTCCCACCTACGGGAACGGCCCCGCATTCATTCAAAACGGGCGCGGAGACACCGCGCTACATCACACACAAAGGAGAAACGAAATGTCACGCACCATCAACAAGGTAACGCTTCTGGGCAGAGTGGGAACCGATCCGGAGATGCAGTACACGCAGGGAGGCACCGCCCTCACCAAGCTGCGGCTGGCGACCGACCGCCACCGCTCCAACGGGGACTCGGAGGCCGATTGGCACAACGTGGTCTGCTGGGACAAGCTGGCCGAGGCCGTCAACAACTACGTCGGCAAGGGCCAGCGCATCTACGTCGAGGGCCGTCTCGTCCAGAACTCGTGGGAAGGCGACGACGGCCAGCGCCGCCACCGCACCGAGATCCACGCCTCCGAGGTCTTGTTCCTCGACGGCGGGAACGGCAACGGCGTCCAGGCGGAGGACGACTCCCCCTTCTAGCCCGCCGCTCCTACAACCGCATACCGACGCCTCCCCGAAGGCGCACCACGGGGCCGCTTCCAATCTACAGGGAGCGGTCCCGTATCTGTACTAACCGATAGATGAGGAGGCTGAAGATGACTACCGCCACAGCACAACAAGCCGACATCCCCTCGACAAGCTCCCAGCTTTCCCTCTTCCAGAGCGAGGGGCAGGCTCTACTCGACGCGCTGCGCAGCAACCTGCACCTGCTGGGCGAGATCGCCATGCGCTACGCCGTGGAGACCCAGCCGGAGCGCTCCGGGGACGACCTGCCCTCCATCGGCTGCCCCGAGGACGTGCGACGTCTGCTGGGGCCGGAGATGGCCCCGCTAGCCCAGGAGCAGCTCCGGGTGCTGCTGCTGAACATCAAGAAAGTGGTGGTCGGCCAGCGCGTCGTCTACCAGGGGAATGTGAACTCCTCGATGGTCCGGCCCGCCGAGGTGCTGCGTCCTGCTGTCGTCGAGGCCGTCCCCAGCATCATCGTCAGCCACAATCACCCGTCCGGCGACCCCACTCCCAGCCCGGATGACGCGGCCTGTACCAGGGCGCTGTCCCAGGCCGCCAAGCTGCTGGGCGTCGAGCTCCTCGACCACATCGTCATCGGAGGGGACCGCTTCGTCAGCCTCAAGGAGCGGGGTCTCATACCCGCCTAGAGGCCCCCTGAAGACCGGGCGGGCGCACGCCGTCCGGCCCCTCACGCGGGGACACTCTCTCCGCGCATCGAATCAACCCCTAAGACAAGGAGGTTCGCAATGCTCGCGACCCACACCATAGACCCCGAAGACCTGTTCACCATCAGCGCGGGCGGCTACTCGGCCACCGTGGACGCTTTCGCCAGGGACGACCGCACCGAGGGCCTCTGGTTCGTCTCGATGGTCGGCTCCCAGACGGCGCTCAAGGCGATCTGGGCGTCGCTGCTGAAGCAGCCCCCCGACACCGCCCACCTCATCAGGGGTGCGGACGGCATGGCGCTCAGCGGCGGCTACCAGCGATGCGTCATTCCATACGAGACCATCGGCAGCTGGACCACCAAGATCGCCAGGCTGCCTGTGTCCGGGGGATGGCACGCCCTCGTCTACACGAAGCAGGCGGAGTTCGGGTTCGAGAAGGACTCCTTCCTCCTGCTGGCGCAGTCGGCGGAGGAGGCCCCGGCGCTCCACCACCGCTTCCTCGACAAGCGCAGCCCGCTCCCCCTGCACGGCTCCTGGGCCGGATGGCTCTGGGAGCGGGGCATCGAGGAGGAGGAGATCGTCCCCCTCCAATCGGTCGGGGTTTCCGGCTACCGTTGCTCCCCCAAGGCCCAGAAGCTCAGGGAAGACCTCTCCGACGCGGTGGCGTCGGGCAGGCTCACGCTGCCCAGGGAGGCGTCCGATGGATAGGACGCTGAAGCGGGCCAAGCGCCGGAACAAGAAGCGCATCCGGCGCAACAGCGGGGCCTGGGAGCGGTTTTGTCCCGATGGCGTCCACTGCCGCTACTGCTCCCACGACGGCTCCCAGCACCTCATCAGCTCGGGACAGCCGCATTTCTTCCGTCCAGCGACCGAGCAGGAGCGGAGGGACCCCTACCTCACGCTCTACCGGCACAACCCGCCGGAGGGAGGCTCGGTCCTGGTGCGCCGGATGACCGTCACCAACCGCGCCGAGATCGTCACCGCCTACTGCACCGTCTGCGCCGAGACCATCAGCACGGCCCAGGCGCTCTGCTTCCAGCGGAACCTGGCAATCGGTGAAGTGGTCGGAGTCAAGAATGCCGACACGAACATTGGAATCGCCGCCTAGAGGCGGCGGGAAAGGAGAGACGACATGAGACTGGCTGCACAGGCGAAAGGCGGCTTCTATCCCACGCCCGACAGGGTGGTGGACCTGATAGCCGACCTGATTCGCACCCCAAACGGCTACTACTACCGGAAACTGGAGACCCTGCGCATCCTCGACCCCTGCTGCGGGGCCGGGGAGGCGCTCTACCGGCTTGCCGAGGGCCTCAACCGGCCCAACGCAGTCTCCATCGAGACCTTCGGCGTCGAGCTGCACCGCGACCGTGCGGAGGAGGCCGAGCGGCGACTCGACCGCGCCCTGGCCTCGGACCTGTTCGCCACGTCGATTGCGAACGGGGCCTTCGGCCTGCTCCTCTTGAACCCGCCCTACGATTACGACTCGGAGGACAAGCGGACGGAGCACGCCTTCCTGACGCAGACGACGCGCTACCTGGCCGAGGAGGGCCTGCTAGTCTTCATCGTTCCCCGGCAGCGCCTCGCGGTCTCGGCCCGCTACCTGTCCACCCACTACGGGCAGATGCGGTGCTGGGCCTTTCCCGACCCGGAGCGTGAGGCATTCGACCAGGTGGTGCTCTTCGGCCACCGGAAGGCCGACCCCGTTCCCGACGCCATCGCCGAGAGCATGGTGCTGGAGTGGGCGCACGGGGAGCCGTCCCCGCTGCGCTCCCAGCCCTACCCGGAGTTCACCCCGGCCACCGCGCCCAGCGGGGACGTGCTGTTCGCCACCCGCACGGTCGATCCCGTCGCGGCGGCTGTGGAGGCTCGCCGGACGGGGCTGTGGGCCAACACGGAGATCACCGACACCCTCTGGCCCGCGAAGGACAGCCGCACCCGGCCCCTGATGCCCCTGAGACGGGGGCACATGGCGATGCTGGTTGCGGCGGGCTTCCTCGACAACCTCGTCCTCGAAGCCGAGGGACGGCGCATCCTGGTCAAGGGGCGCACCGGCAAGCAGATGACCCTCGTGGAGGACTCCCCGCAGAAGGAGGTCCACCGGGAGCGGCTGGTGACGACCGTGGTGGCCCTCGACCTCGACGGCGGCCACATCGAGGACATCGAGTCCTCGGACGGCTCGCAGGCGGACGAGCCATCGGAGCAAGCCGAGACAGCCCACGTATAGAGAAAGGAAGGTGAGAAGGATGCAGACAACGATGCCCCTCGAAACCTGCTGCCGGTGCGGACAGCCCATCGCTCCCGGCGAACCCTACATGCAGAGCGCGTCGGTGGACATCGACGACTACGGAAGGGCGGTGTCCTCCCCCGTGAAGGCGTACCACCTGAGCGGCAGGTGCTACGAGGACCACCGGCGCAGGGAGCGCGCCGAGCTTGACGCTCTCAGGGCCTCCCTGAAGGCCGCTTAGACGGCTCAACCGGAGCCGCACCACGAGACCCCGCCTCCGGCGCGGCTCGCACGTTCAACAACCTCTTGGGGACGCTTCCAGGCACCCGGCGCAGAGGCGTCCCCCTCCGGGGGCGCAGTGCGTCTCGGGTCCCGGCGTCCCTTTCAGAAGCAACAAGGAAAGGAGACACCGACATGAACCTGGCAGGATTCATCGACACGTTCAAGGACGCCATCGCCGGGAGGGTGGTGGAGTCCTACCCGCCGCTCTACCGGCCCTCGGAGAACGGCGGCAAGATCCCGCACCTGCTCCGCAGGCCCCTGGGGGCGCAGGCCGACGCCATCAGGGGCGCGGCCCTCTCCCTCAAGGCCCACCGGGGCACGACGGTCGTGGGGGAGATGGGCACGGGAAAGACCTTCATCGGGGCCGCCGCCGCGTACATGGCGGGCTTCCGGAGGGTGCTCATCATCTGCCCGCCGCACCTGACGAAGAAGTGGAAGCGGGAGGTGGAGCAGACGGTGCCCGGCGCCCGCGCCGCCATCGTCACGTCCATCACCGACCTGGACCGGCTGCGCCTCTCCATCGGGTCGGGGCCGTTGTTCGCGGTGATGAGCCGGGAGCGGGCGAAGCTCTCCTACCGCTGGAAGGCCGCCGTCACGTACAGGTGGGCCACGTCCAAGGGGAGGCTCATCCGGCTGGAGGAGACGGGGGAGCCCTTCCGGGTCCCCTGCTGCGTCGACTGCACCGCGCAGGTCACCGACAAGGACGGGGTGCCCCTCACCGACGCCGTGCTGAACCGCCGCAAGCACACCTGCGAGGTGTGCGGCTCTCCCCTCTGGCAGGCGGACAAGTCCGGCCCGGCCCGCTACCCGCTCAGCGACTACGTGAAGCACCACATGAAGGGCTTCTTCGACCTACTCATAGGCGATGAGGTCCACGAGTTCAAGGCCCGCGGCTCGGCCCAGGGCATCGCAGCCGGCGTCCTCGCCGACGCCTGCGGCAAGTCCCTCAGCCTAACCGGTACCCTCCTCGGCGGCTACGCCTCGACCATCTTCCATCTCCTCTACCGGTTCAGCCCGGAGATTCGCACGGAGTTCGGGCGTTCGGACGAGGGGCGCTGGATCAAGCGGTACGGCTTCGAGGAGCACTCCATTGGCAAGGACGATGACGGCGCGCTGGAGGACGGGCGCAACAGCCGCCGCCGCAGCTACCGCAAGGTGGTCAGGGAGAGGCCGGGACTGGTGCCGTCGGCCCTCTTCCACATCATCGGCAACACCGTCTTCCTGCGTCTCTCCGACGTGGCCTCGGGGCTGCCCGACTACGACGAGCAGATCCTCCTGTCCTCGATGGACTCGGAGGAGGACGGCACGGGCTACTCCCAGCGCAGCGCCTACAAGCGCGTGTTCGAGACGCTGAAGGAGGAGCTGGCGAAGGCGCTGAAGTCCGGCTCCAAGAGGCTTCTGGCTACGTACTTGCAGACGTTGTTGGCCTACCCGGACGGCTGCACAAGGGGGGAGTCGGTCTTCGACCCCCGGTCGGGTGACCTCATCGTACAGGTGCCGCCGCTGTCGGAAGACAGGCTCTACCCGAAGGAGAAAGCCCTCGTCGACCTGGTTGCCGCCGAGCGGCTGGCCGGGCGCAGGGTGCTGGTGTACGTGACCCACACGGGGACGCGGGACATCACCGGGCGGATGGACGACATCCTGACCCGGCACGGGTTCAGGGTGGCGGTGATGAAGGCCGATGCGGTCGCTCCCGACAAGCGGGAGGCGTGGGTGGCCGACCGGGTGAAGAAGGGGCTGGACGTGCTCATCTGTCATCCCAGGCTGGTGCAGACGGGCCTCGACCTCATCGACTTCCCGACGATCTGCTGGTACGAGACCGACTACTCGGTCTACGTCATGCGGCAGGCGTCGCGGCGGTCGTGGCGCATCGGGCAGACCCGTCCGGTCAAGGTGGTGTTCATGTCCTACCGGAACACCCTCCAGGCCGACGCCCTGAAGCTGGTGGCGAAGAAGCTGCAAAGCTCCCTCGCCGTCGAGGGTGAGCTGCCGGAGGACGGGCTGGCCGCCTACGGAGACGACGGGGACGACCTGATCATGGCCCTGGCCCGCAAGATCGTCAACGGCGACGAGGAGGACGAGGCCGAGACGGTGGAGCAGGTCTTCGCCCAGGCCAGGGACGCCGAAGCGAGCGCCGAGGAGCTTCTCGTGGACGACGGCTGGAAGGCCGTCGAGATCGAGCCGGAGAGCGTAGCGGTCAACGGGAACGGGAACGGACACCACGCCAACGGGCACGACGACCTGTTCGGAGTCGGGCCGACGGTCGAGCTTGTCCCCAGCAACGGTCACGGCAACGGGAACGGCCATGCGCCAGCCCCGGTCAACGGCAACGGCCACCACGACGAGGAACCGGAGCAGCAGCAATCGCTGTTCTCCTGGGCCGAGTTTATGGCGGAGCCGGTCAAACCGAAGCGCCGCAACGGGAAGCCCCAGGCGGCCTCCATGTCCATGTTCGAGTGGGCGATGGAGCAGGAACGGGAGAAGGAGACGGTCGGCGCTGGACGCTAGACCGCAATTCACGGGAAGAGGCCGCCGCGCCGTTGGCGGCGTCCCTCACCGCACACGGCAACGCAACAACAGCACGAGTCAAGAAAGGAGACCAACCAATGGCACGCATCTTCGTATGTGCGCCGCGTCACGCGGCATAGGATACCCAACTCAGTTGGGATGAACTCGGAGAAAGTTCATGGGTCAACCGACCTACCTGGAGGCGAAAGCCGAAGGGGACAATAGCATGTCGGTAAAGCGGCTACGACCCCGAAAGCGTTGTAAGGACGGTTCCGCAAGACCCGCGCGATATGGTGAAAGCTACACTGCCTGAACCCCAGTTCCCGGAAGGTGTTCGATGCTGCCCGCCGGTAGAACGCTTGTAACCCGACGCCACTCATTGCACTGGTTCGTAAACGAGACCGAAGCAACTCCGATGAGTGGGCGATGACCAATGAGGTCATTCAAGGGAACGAACGGGGCACCTACAGTCGCGCTAGACACGTCCTATGTTGACGGAACGCGGGATTGCCTACGGGGCGCGAGCCCTATGGCAACGGAGCCCTCATAGTAGTCCGAGGCGGGGAAAGCCCGGCACATGGCGAAGGAGGGCAGGTGGTTTTCGACGGAATACGACAGGGAGGTATGCAGAATGCAAGAAGCCGAAACTGTACTGAACGTCATACGCGAACGCGGAGAACGAGGATTGCCGCTGGAGAACATCTATCGGCTGCTCTACAACCGGAACTTGTACCTGCGGGCCTACGGTCATATCTACTCAAACCAGGGAGCTATGACCAAGGGCATCACCGCAGAAACCGTGGACGGAATGTCACTGGCAAAAATCGACCGCATCATCGACGACCTACGTCACGAGCGGTATCGGTGGACGCCGGTGCGACGGGTCAACATACCCAAGCCTAACGGCAAGACCCGCGCCCTGGGCATACCGACATGGCCGGACAAGATGCTGCAAGAGGTCATCCGGATGATTCTGGAAGCGTACTACGAACCGCAGTTTTCCGACCACTCCCACGGCTTTCGACCCAACCGGGGCTGTCACACCGCCTTGAGCGAGGTGACATGCACCTGGACGGGCACACGCTGGTTCGTCGAGGGAGACATCAAAGGGTGCTTTGACAACATCGACCACGATGTCCTGTTGTCGGTGCTCGGCGAGAAGCTCCACGACAACCGATTCCTGCGCCTGCTCAAGTATCTACTGAAAGCAGGCTTCGTCGAGGATTGGAAGTATGGCCGGACGCAGAGCGGAACACCGCAAGGCGGAATCGTCAGCCCCATCCTCGCCAACGTTTACCTAGACCGGTTGGACAAGTACGTCGAGACGATGCTGATTCCAGCAAACACCCGAGGCAAAATGCGAAGCGTCAACCCCGAATGGGCGAGACTGCAACGCCGAGTGACGGCCCAGCGGAAATTGGGGAATCACCGACTGGCAAAGACGCTGCGTCGCCAGATGCAGCAACTACCGTCGGGAGTCACCCATGACCCAGGCTACCGCAGGCTTCGCTATGTCCGCTACGCGGACGACTTCGTGTTGGGCTTCATCGGGCCAAAGGCCGAAGCCGGGCAGATAAGAGAATCCCTGGAGACATTCCTGAGCAACACGCTCAAATTGGAGCTATCCAAGGAAAAGACTCTCATTACCCACGCCACCAGCCAGGCGGCGCGGTTCCTCGGCTACGAGCTTGCTAACCAGCGCGCCAACGATCAACTCGATCCTAACGGGACGAGAAGGGTCAATGGTCGCATCGGTCTGCGAGTTCCCGCCAAATTCGTCGAACAACATTGCAAAGCCTACATGCGAAACGGCAAACCGACACACCGCAACGAACTGATAAACGATGAGGACTTCACCATCGTGGACCGGTATCAAGCGGAGTTTCGGGGCGTAGTCCAGTACTACGCTCTGGCCCAGAACGTCTCCCACTTTGGAAGACTCCAATGGGTCATGGCACAGTCGCTGGCGATGACCCTTGCCGCCAAGCATAAGACCACCCGTAAGCAAGCTATACAGAGGTACCGGAGTACCACGCAAACCGAACATGGGGAGCGGGCTTGCCTCAAGGTGGACGAGAAACAGGGCGAAGGGAAACGCCCAAAGGTGGCGCAGTTCGGTGGCATACCCCTGAAGCGGAACCGGCAGGCCATCCTCGTAGACCGGCAGCCCCAGCGATACAGGACTGAACGCAACGAGCTTGTAAAACGGCTCCTAGCTGACGAATGCGAGTTGTGCGGGTCAACGGTGGACGTTGAAGTTCACCACATCCGCGCCCTTCGCGACCTGAACGTGAAAGGCCAACCGGAAAAGCCCAAGTGGGTACAAATCATGGCGGCGAGACGGCGCAAGACTCTTGTGGTCTGCCGTCCTTGCCACCTGAACGCCCACGACGGCAGTTGGAAACCGCGCAAGCAGACTTAACCACTGAGAGAGCCGGATGACGCGAAAGTGTCACGTCCGGTTCGTAGGGGGGCCGACGGAAAAGTGCTCCGGGCAACCGGAATAACTCGCCGCCGGCCTACCCGACACGACGACCGCGAGTTCCCCGATCCCGACCCGGAGATGAGCGTCGACCAGGTGAAGGCGACTCTGAGCGACTTCTACGGGGAGATCGCCAACGCCTCGGTGAAGGAGACCAAGAGGGGCGACGACACCGTCTACGAGTTCCAGCGGCGGGTGGGCACCAAGGGCGCCTTCACCCGGTAAGGAGGGTATCCGATGGACAACCGGACCTTCGCGGGCCTGCTGGCGGCGACCCCGCCGGCGGGCCTCAGAGTCATCGAGCTCACGGCGGAGCTCATACGGCCCGACGGCTACTTCGACCTGGACGCCGCGGCCGCACGACAGCCGGATGTCGAAATGGCCTGCGCCCAGGCGCAGGACTACGCCGCCGCCACGGGGCGGCTGCTGGAGGCAATGCGATGGAAGCTGCTACGCCGGCGCTCCTGAGCGGTCTTTCGCAACTGCTCTTGCGGCGTCCGCCGTCGCTGCGGGAGCTTGTGATGCTGGTCGGCTACGCCGACGACTACGCCTGGTTCGCGGGGCTGGTGCGCCGCCTCTTTCCCGAAGAGGCGGAGGCGGCGCTGACGGCCCCCGACCTGCGCACGAGGGTGGAGCGTTTCGCCAATCTCTTCGGAGACCGGCACTTCCCCCTCTACGCGCCGGTAATCGAGTTCTGGACGGAGGATGGGGACGATCCCCCGTGGTCATGGCTGAGGCGGGGCATCCCCTTCGACCTGATGGGCTTCGGCTACGACGGCCTCTACGAGATGTGGGACGGCTACCGGGAGGGCCTCTCGGCCCTGGCCCTGCTGGGTCAGGACCTCGGACGCCTTCTACGACGGCCCCGACGGGCTGCGGACGGCCTGGCTGGAATCGGCCGCCGGGCGCATCCCGCAGGAAACCCTCCAACGGCTTCCCCAAGGCGGCGTGCCGGTCGAGACCCTCACCGAGGCGGTGAAGGATACCCGGTTCGAGGGGGCGGCCAAGGCCGCCGCCTGGGTCTTCGCAGAGACCGGCAACTTCTTCCTCGACCACTGCTACGAGGGTGCGCCGCGTCACGCGGCATAGGATTCCCGACCTAATCGGGAGAGATTCGGAGAACATCTTTGGGCCAACCGACCAACCTGGAAGCGAGAGCCGAAGGGGACAGTAGCATGTCGGTAAAGCGGCTACGGTCTGAAAGCGTTGTAAGACCGGTTCCGCAAGGCCCGCGCGATACGGTGAAAGCTGGATTGCCTGAACCCCAGTTCCCAGACGGTGTATGCGTGTCACCCGCCGGTAGAACGCTTGTAACCCGGCGCCATCCATTGCACTGGTCGGTCTTCGTGGCCGGTGCATCTCCGATGGGTGGGCGATGACCAATGAGGTCTATTCAAGGGGACGAACGGGGCACCTACAGTCGCGCTATCACGTCCTATGTCAACGGAACGCGGGATGGCCTACGGGGGGAGACCCCTATGGTCACGGAGCCTCCATAGTAGTCCGAGCCGGGGAAAGCCCGGCACATGGCGAAGGGAGGCAGGTGGTTACGACGAAACATGAAAGTGAGGTACTCGTGATGAGAACCGCCGAAACTGTACTGAACGTCATCCGCGATCGCGGAACACGAGGATTGCCGCTGGAGGACATCTATCGGCAACTGTACAACCGGAACCTGTACCTGCGGGCCTACGGTCGTCTCTACTCAAACCAGGGAGCGATGACCAAGGGAACCACCACAGAGACCGTGGACGGTATGTCACTGGCGAAAATCGACCGCATCATCGAAGAGCTTCGTTATGAGCGGTTCCGGTGGACGCCGGTGCGACGGGTCAACCTTCCCAAACCTAATGGGGGAACCCGTCCCCTGGGCATACCGACGTGGACGGACAAGCTGCTGCAAGAGGTCATCCGGATGATTCTGGAAGCCTACTACGAGCCGCAGTTCTCAGACCATTCCCACGGCTTTCGGCCCGACCGAGGATGCCACACCGCACTAAATGATGTGGTCACCCACTGGACCGGTGTCCGCTGGTTCGTCGAGGGAGACATCAAGGGGTGCTTCGACAACATCGACCACGATGTCCTGTTGTCGGTGCTCGGAGAGAAGCTCCACGACAACCGATTCCTGCGCCTGCTCAAGTACTTGCTGAAGGCAGGCTACCTTGAGGATTGGAAGTATGGCCGAACGCTGAGTGGTACGCCGCAAGGCGGAGTGGTCAGTCCCATCCTCGCCAACATCTACCTAGACCGGTTGGACAAGTACGTCGAAACGGTGCTGATTCCAGCACACACCCGTGGCACAGCTCGAAAATACAATCGTCAGTGGGCAAACCTAAAGAGCAAGTCGGCCTACTACCGGAAAGTCGGGGATCACGAGAAGGCAACCGCACTGCGCAAGCAGATGCAACAGCTACCCTCGGTTGACCCCTTCGACCCGGACTACCGGCGGCTCCGGTACGTTCGCTACGCTGACGACTTCGTGCTGGGCTTCATCGGATCAAAGGCCGAAGCCGGGCAGATAAAGGAGTCCCTGGAGACGTTCCTGCACGACACGCTCAAACTGGAGCTATCTAGGGAAAAGACTCTCATAACCCACGCCACCAGCCAGGCGGCGAGGTTCCTCGGCTACGAACTCGTAAACCAGCAGGCCAACGACAAGCACGACCACACCGGACGGCGCAAAGTCAATGGCCGCCTCGGCTTACGAGTTCCCGCCAAAGTCATCGAGCAACACTGCCAAGCCTACATGGACAACGGCAAACCGGCACACCGCAAATTCCTGCTGGACGATGATGACTACACCATCATCAACCGGTATCAAGCGGAGTTCCGGGGCATCGTCCAGTACTACATGCTGGCCTCCAACGTCTCCCACTTCGGGAGGCTGCAATGGGTCATGCAGCAGTCGCTGGCGAAAACCCTGGCATACAAGCACAAGACTCCACGCCGCAAGCTGATACGGCGCTACAAGAGCACTGTACAGACTGAGCATGGGGAACGCGCTTGCCTCCAGGTCGTAGTACAGCGGGGCGATGGGAAACGCCCACTGGTGGCACGGTTCGGTGGCATACCCCTGAAGCGGAAACGGCAGGCAGTTCTCACCGACCAACAGCCTCAACGGTACAGGTTCTTCCGCAACGAGCTCATAACACGGCTCCTAGCGGGGGAATGCGAAATGTGCGGAACAACGGTGGGCATCGAAGTCCATCACATCCGCGCCCTAAGCGACCTGAACGTGCAGGGCCAAGGTGAAAAGCCTACGTGGGCCCAGTTCATGGCGACTAGGCGGCGCAAGACCCTAGTGGTCTGTCGCCCATGTCACCTGACCGCCCACGGGGGCGATTGGCAACCGCGACAACAGAAATAACCACTGGAGAGCCGGATGCGCTGAAAGGTGCACGTCCGGTTCGGAGGGGGCCGACGGAAAAGTGCCCTGAGCAATCAGGGTAACTCGCCGGCGGCCTACCCTACACGGCAACTATGACGGGTTCTGCGACCCCTGGGACGACGAGATCATCGCCGATGGCACGGAGGAGTGGCGCAAGGCCAGCGCCCTGATGGACTCGGTCTGCACGCTGGCCGACTGGCTGGAAGAGGACCTTCCGGCCCGCTTCGCCGAGATGCTGGACGACGTCCTGCCCCGTATCCCGGAGCACCAACAAGAACAAGGAAAGCAGGACGACGACCATGACCAACGACGCTGAAAGGACGGAGTGGTCCCTGCCGGGCGCGACTGACGTGCCCAGGGACGCGCTGAAGACGCAGCTCGAAGTCTACGGGGAGACCATTCTCCTGCGGGGCTTCGAGGGCGACGCCGACTGGGTGAGGACCGTCTCGGCGGACGAGATCGCCAACGTGTTCACCCAACACCTGGGGTTCTCCTCGGGGCTCTTGCCCCGGGACGCTCTCTGGTGGAACCAGGGCGAGACCGGGCAGATGGTGGCCCTCTGGAGGCCGCCACTGATCTGGTCGGTGGCCCTGCAACGGGAGGCTTTCAAGCCCCCTGCCCGGCTCCGGCTGCCCATGCCGGGGCTGGTCTTCGTCTGCTCGCCGGGCCGCGCCCCCTGGGTCTACGCCGCCCTGAGCAGGCCGTCCGACCCCGACCAGCCTCTCTACCGGATGCCCGCCTTCAACGTCTTTCGCGACGGGCGGGTCTGCCCCGGAAGCCACACGTTCCCCGAGCAGGTGTCCCTGATACCGGAGTCATTCTTCCAGTCCTTCTTCTCCGGCACCGGCGACACCAAGGACCGCTCGAAGAAACACCCCGACAACCTGCACGCCCTATGGGAGGAGTTGGATGGAAAGAGTGAGTACCCGGTTGAGGACCTTGTTCCCCAGTGCACCGTGGCCCAGGCTATGGCGGTCTCCGAGGGCAGACTTGGCTACCGCTAGCGCCGGTCCCGACCTCGGCAGCCCGTCGACGCCAGTCGGCTACCTCGTGAACCACCACGGCGGGCTGGCCGGAGTCCAGGGGATCGGCTACGACTACGTGCTCGGAGCGGGCGGCCTCTACGTCCAGTCCGAAAGCGCACACCTGACGGCGCGGGTGCCGGTCGCTCCCTGCACGGTGCGTGGGCTCGCTCCCGTGGCAGGGAAGGTGGAGCTTGCCCACGGCCCCATCCCGGCCCGCCTCTTCGAGATCGGGCTGCGCTGGTTCCGGGACGACCCGCACACCGAGCGGTTCTTCGCCGTCAGGTGGGACGGGCGCTCCTACCGGCTGGTGTTGCCCGAACAGGAGGGGACGGCCTCGTCCCTCGAATACACGCCCCCCGCAAGGGTGGAGGCCGAGTTCCACTCCCACGGAAGCTCCCGCGCCTTCTTCTCGGCCACCGACGACGGCGACGAGCAGGGCTTCCACATCTACGGCGTCGCCGGACGCCTCGACACAGACCGGCCCGAGCTGAGCCTCAGAGTCGGCGTTTACGGCCACTTCGCCCCGGTGGAGTGGTCGCAGGTCTTCGACGGCCCGCAGCCGGGTCTCCGGCTGGTGGGCAAGGAGACGGATTCAACCAAGACAAGAGACGAGGAGGTGATCGAATGCCCTACCACCTGGACAACGCTTTTCTGCTGGACAACCCCTGGATAACCGTGGTCGGCACCGGCGGCACCGGCGGCTTCGTCGCCGAGGGACTCTGTCGACTATTCCAGGGACGGGAGGCCGCCATCGTCCTGGTCGACCACGACCGGGTGGAACCCCACAACCTGCTCCGTCAGAACTTCTACGCAGGAGACGTGGGCCGCTTCAAAAGCCAGGCCCTGGCCGACCGGCTGGCCAAAGCCTACAACCGGCCCGTGGGCTACTCGGTGTATCCCTTCCGGGAGTACGAGTCCCAACCCCACGGGCACGGCTACCCCGGCATCCCCAGCTACGGAGGCAACCTCATCATCGGCTGCGCCGACAACGCCGCCGCACGCAGGGCCATGGCCGAGTGCCTGCCGGGAGACTCGCAGCGCTGGCTCATCGACGCTGGCAACGACACCAACTGGGGCCAGGTGCTCGTCGGCAACGTGGCCCAGCGGGTGGACTTGGAGGAACTCCCCTTTACTGGGGAGACCTGTCACCTGGCCCCTGCGCCTACGCTCCAGCGGCCCGACCTGCTGACGGCCGTGTCGACCAGGCCGCCCGACGTGGATTGCGCCGCCGCCCTCGACCTCACCGACCAGGACCCCACTATCAACCAGATGATGGCCTCACTGGTGCTCCAGGTGGTGCGCCGCATGGTGGCGAGGACCTGCCCCTTCATGGCCCTCTACCTGGACATGGACCTGGGCACGGTCAACCCCACCTACGTCACCCCGAAGGCGGTGGAGCGGCTGGTGGGAGACCCCGACTCCGACCCGGAAGACCGGGCGAGCTGACGCACCGCAGGGGGGCGCTGTCGCCTCGGCAACCGGCGCACGTGAATCCATCCAAGAAACGAAACCAGAAGGGAGAAACCATGCCTGACAAGAACGGAACCACCACGACCACGACGATGTGGCAGGACAATCACAGCAAGCTGCGCAGGCACAAGCTGATGACGAAGGAGTTCGGGGAGAAGATTCCCGCCCTCTACGCCAACGAGAACGTCAAGAACACCGACGACGTGGTGGCCCACGCGAAGCTGTTCTGCCCCTACAACGGCTGGCGCTGGTACATCACCGAATGGGACTCCAGGACCGGAACATGCTTCGGCCTCGTCGAGGGGTTTGAGACGGAGTTGGGGTACTTCGAGCTGACCGAGCTGGCGGAGACGACGGTATTCGGAAGCGTCCCCGCCATCGAGCGCGACCTCTACTGGAAGCCGAAGACCATCGGCGAGATCAGGAGAGAGACGTCGAGGATGGCGGCCTAGCGACCGGCGTGCGGGAACACGGCCAGAGCATATACAAGGAAAGGAGAAGACCATGCCAGACGATATCGGAACGGAAACAACCCGCCCGGACACTCCGAGCGCAGAGAAGAGCATCTTCGGAGACGCGGCTGACAAGGCGGACGACACGCCCGCCGCGGTCGTCGAGGAGGAGGACACCAACGAGGAAACCGAACAGGACGCGCAGGGCGCTGCCGACGCCGAGGCGGAGACCGGCGCAGCGGAGGAGCTGAAGGTCGTCGTCTCCATCAAGGGCGGCAGGGCCACCATCGGGGTGCAGAGGCCCTCGTCGGACCCGCACATCGAGACCTTCGACGACGCGGACCTGCCGGAGCTTGCGCAAGAGGTCGCAGCGGTGACCGACAGGGCCAGAGCCAGGTGGGAGGTGTCTCCCAAGCATCCGGCCTACGAACGGCCCGCTCCCCCGGCCCGGCGTCGCAACCGGCGCCAGCAGGGGGCGGCGCAGAACGCAGCCGCCGAGGGCGAGGCAGCCCCGGCCCAGGAGCCACAGCAGACGCTAAGGCTGTTATAGGCTGGACCGCTGGAGCGCAGCACACGGGGGAAGGACACCGCCATGCGGCATCCTTCCCCCGCCGGCCATGTATGCGGCCCTTTTTGCGTTTCAGCAAATCTAGCCCGTATCCGGGCTGTGCATAGGGCACTCACTTGAGATGGGTGCGCCACGGGAGTTAGTCAGTAGGTCAGCCTAACAGCCACCAACGAGGCCGCGTCTATCGGCTTCCTCGTCACAAAGACCCTCGGTGTGCCGAACCCTTCTCGAAAGTAAACCAGACGTAGTTGACTATCTACCCTGACTTGGAGCCCAGCCCATGTGAAGGTCTCTTCCCTGCGCGTCATTTCCCAATGTTGGAACCGCACAGTACATCCCTGCTGTTCCACGGATAGGGCCGCAACCGCCGTCATGATCACCCAGGGTACAAGCCGTTGCCCTGGGACGTCCCTCCTTCGCCGGGACGCATGTCAAAGTAAAGGGGCCGGCAGCATCGATGCTGCCGGCCCCCGCTCGGCGCCTGGGTAGTACGGTTCAGCCGGACTAGTCGTTGTCCACGATGGTCCCGGTGGCCGTGCCGTCGGCGATGACGGCTCCCTCCGCCTCCGTCAGGACCAACTCCAGGGTCTCATCGTTCTCCCGTCGGCTATCGTCGTAGACGTTCACGCCGGCATAGGCCCACGTCCAACCCGGCCAGAAGACCACCTTGAGGTTGCCGATCGCGTAGTCCACCCCATTCGTGGCGGTTCCCGCGCGGATGTCATACCAGACCGTTACGATCTGATCCGACGCTTCGCTCAGCGTGACGATGAACTCCAGATATGAGTTCCCCTCGCTGTCCGAAGCGTCCTCCACCGATACCTCCGGCAGCTGTTGCGTCGGCGCATCGTCGTTGTCCGCGACCGCGACCGTGCCCGCGCCCTGCGAGCTCGAGACGGTGTAGCCGTCGCCGGTATTAACCGTGGCCGTGACCGAGCCGTCGGACTCGTCCGCCGAGTCGTCGCCAGTGGCGATGTTCAGCGTGACGCTGCCGGTGGTCGGGATCGTCACCGTGCGCTGGCCCGTGCTCGCGCCGAAGTCGCCGCTCTGGCTGACCGTCACGCTGACGTCCAGGTCGGACGCCGGGGCCGGGTTGGCCGTGATGGTGAAGCGGGCGTCGCCGCCCTCGGCGACGCCCGCGCCGGCGCTGATGCTCACCACAGGCGTAGGCAGGTCGTTGTCCGCGACCGCGACCGTGCCCGCGCCCTGCGAGCTCGAGACGGTGTAGCCGTCGCCGGTATTAACCGTGGCCGTGACCGAGCCGTCGGACTCGTCCGCCGAGTCGTCGCCAGTGGCGATGTTCAGCGTGACGCTGCCGGTGGTCGGGATCGTCACCGTGCGCTGGCCCGTGCTCGCGCCGAAGTCGCCGCTCTGGCTGACCGTCACGCTGACGTCCAGGTCGGACGCCGGGGCCGGGTTGGCCGTGATGGTGAAGCGGGCGTCGCCGCCCTCGGCGACGCCCGCGCCGGCGCTGATGCTCACCACAGGCGTAGGCAGGTCGTTGTCCGCGACCGCGACCGTGCCCGCGCCCTGCGAGCTCGAGACGGTGTAGCCGTCGCCGGTATTAACCGTGGCCGTGACCGAGCCGTCGGACTCGTCCGCCGAGTCGTCGCCAGTGGCGATGTTCAGCGTGACGCTGCCGGTGGTCGGGATCGTCACCGTGCGCTGGCCCGTGTCGGCGCCGAAGTCGCCGCTCTGGCTGACCGTCACGCTGACATCCAAGTCAGCCGCCGGGGCCGGGTTGGCGGTGACGGTGAAGCGGGCGTCGCCGCCCTCGGTGACGCCCGCGCCGGCTGCGATGCTCACCACGGGGTCCGGTACGACGACCACCGGCGCGACCGTCACGTCGTCATCCGTCACGTCGGCGGTATCCGAGCCGTGTGAGCCGACCGTGTAGCCGCTGCCGCCGTTGAGCGTCAGTGTGACCGAGCCGTCCGCCTCGTCCGCCGAGTCGTCCGTCGTCGTGATGCTCAGGGTGACGGCGCCGCCCGTCGGAATCGTCACGCTGCTCGGGATCGAGCCGTAGCCGTAGTCGCCCGTGGTGACCACGCTGATGCTCACGTTGAGGTCCGATGCCGGAGGCGGACTCGCGGAGATCGTGAAGCTGACCGTGGCGCCCTCGGAGCCTCCACTGGAACTCAGGATGTTCACCTCGGGCGTCGGAGTTGGAGTCACCGGCGTGGGTGTCGAGGCCTCGATCGACCTCAGCTCCGTCGCGACCGGAACCCAGCGTCGCCAGCCCGCGTCGGCGTAGACCTGCGCGGCTGCCGCGGTCATCGGCTCCAGATCGGGGTAGCTCTCGACGCCGAAGG
This sequence comes from Dehalococcoidia bacterium, assembly GCA_963662435.1. Classification (GTDB taxonomy): domain Bacteria; phylum Chloroflexota; class Dehalococcoidia; order Lucifugimonadales; family VXLM01; genus VXLM01. Next base: position 3,196,131 of record OY759598.1, read on the forward strand.
CCTCTAACACGCGCTTCCAGCGGTTCACGTGCTTGGCGCCGTTCTGCGTCTCGCCCGCGTAGCTGCGCACGTTCGCGAGCACCTGCGGGTCGACCTGCGCGTTCGTAGGCGCGGGCGCCGGTTGCGGGTTCGCCGCCTCCAGCGCGACCAGGTAGGCGGCCACGGGCACCCACCTCGCCCGGCCGATGTCGGCGTGGGCCTCGGCCTCGCCGGCCGTCGTCGGTTCGAGATTCGGGTAGTCCTCGACCCCGAAGGCCTCGAGCACGCGCTTCCAGCGATTCACGTGGTCGGCCCCGTGCTGCGTCTCGCCCGCGTAGCCGCGGACGTCCGCCACGAGCTGCGGATCCAGCGTCGGCTGCGGCGCGACCGTCGGCGCCGGCGCGTCGTCGTCGGCCACGTTGACCGTGCCAGCGCCCTGCGAACTCGACACCGTGTAGCCGCTGCCGGTGTTCACTGTGGCCGTCACCGACCCGTCGGTTTCGTCCGCTGAGTCATCGCTGGTGGCGATGGTCAGGGTGGCGATGCCCGTGGTCGGGATGGTCACGGTCTGTACGCCCGTGCTCACGCCGTAGTCGCCGCTCTGGCTGACCGTCACGCTGACATCCAAGTCAGCCGCCGGGGCCGGGTTGGCGGTGACGGTGAAGCTGGCGTCGCCGCCCTCGGTGACGCCAGCGCCTGCCGTGATGCTCACTTCCGGCTCCGCCGTCACGATGGTCTGGCCCGCCGCCTCAATCGCCTCCAGCACGGGGATCACCGGCTGCCACCTGGCCCAGGTTCCGTACTTCTGTTTCGCCTCGGCCGAGGTCATCGGATCGAGACCGGCGTACTCCTCCACGCCGAAGGCTTCCAGTACCCGCTTCCAGCGGTTCACGTGGACCGGGCCGTGCTGTGTCTCCGCCATGTAGCTGCGCACGTCCGCGATCAGCTGCGGATCCACCGTCACGCCGTCGTTGTCGGCGACCGCGACGCTCGCTTTCCGGTTCGTCGCGTCGATCGTGTAGCGATTGCCCGTGTTCAGCGTCGTGGTGATGACGCCGGCCGGCTCGCCCCTGCTGTCGTCGTCGGTGGCGACGGTCAGCGTGGTGCTGCCCGTGGTCGGAACGGCCACCTGCCGCCTGCCGTTCGTGACGCCGAACTGGCCGGTCTGTTCCACCCACACGTTGACGTACAGGGTGGCCTGCGGAGCCGGGGTCGACGTGATGGTGAAGCTCGCGTCCTCACCTTCGCTGACGCCAGCGCCGGGCGTGATGCTCAGCACCGGCCTGGCGTTCTGCTGCTGCTGGACTGCCGCCTCGTAGGCATCCAGCTCGGCGATCACCGGCTGCCACACTGGGTCCGAGCCGTATTGCGCTCTCGCGTTGGCCGCGGTCATCGCCCGCAGGCCTCCGCGAATCCAGTTGTCTTCCCCGAGCCCGAAGGCGATCAGCACGGTGCGCCAGACCCGTCGGTTCATGTTGCCCATGCCGTCGTCGGCCGTGCCCTGGTACACCGTCGCCAGCACGGCCGCGCTGACCTGGTAGTCGTCGTCCGCCACCGCGACGCTGGCCGCGTGGTCCGTGGCGTGCAGCGTGTAGCGCGGCCCCGCCGCGGCGGTCACCGTGACCGTGCCGTCGGCCTCGCCCGCGCCGTCGTTCCTGGTGGCGATGGACAGAACGGCTCTGCCCGTCGTCGGGATGGTCACCGTCCGCTTCCCCGTGCTCGCGCCGAAGCTGCCGCTCTGGCTGACGGTCACGCTGACGTCCAGGTCAGCCGACGGGGCCGGAATCGCCGTGATCGTGAAGCTGGCCGGATCGCCCTCAATGATCGCAGGGCCGGCGCTGACACTGATCGTCGCCGTTGACCCGCTGTCGTCGTCGATTAGCGGCAATGTGACGCCGCGCGGATTAGTGACGCCGTAGTCGTCGCTGGGATTGATTCGCGCCTCAATCGTGCCGTCGGCGCGCTCCTGATCGTCTGAGTAGCTCGTCACCACCCAGTCAACCGAGCGCTGACCGGCCGGCAGCGTGATCAAAGCAGCCTCTTCAGCGCCGACGTAGTTGAGGCCCTCGCCCATCTCCTGCGAGAGGTAGACCTTGACCGTCCTGTCCAGCAATGGCGTGCGGTCGGCTGTGATCGTGAAGGTCGCGTCTGTGCCTTCATCCACCCACTGCGACGCGCTGGAAATCGTCAGCATCGGCGGCTCCGCCAATTGCTGACTCGCCGGCGCGTTCGGGAAGTTGGACGGGCAGGCGACCGGGTAGAAGGACTTGTGCTCCGTCGCGCCCGCCCCGGTCACCGGGTCCTCGTCGGGGCTGCGCACGTGGATGCACTGCTGCACCGCTTCGCCGGGCACCCGGAAGCCGCGAATCGAGTACGGCGTGACTGTTATCCGATAGATCGGACTGCCCGGGCTGTGCACCACCGAATCCTTAGTCAGGTCCGGGGTCAGGAAGTACGCCGGGTAGTAATTCTCGAACTCGTCGCCCCTCCCGGCGACCAGCTTTTCCGGGCTCACGTCCCACGTCAGCGTCGTCGGCAGCCGGTCTCCGTCGGCGTAGGTCGGCATGCCGTCCGAGCGCGGATCCGACATGCCCTTGGCCATGCCCTCCACTTTGACCTCGAACTTGCGGAAGTTCCCCATGGCGACGACGGCGTCGTTCACCTTCAGCCTGTCGTTGGTGTCGCCGGCCTGGAAGGTGTCGATCCGCGCGGTGCGCCAGTGCAGCTGAATCGGAACCTGCCAGTTCCCGCCGGCGATGTTGAAACCGCCGCCGGGACTCTCACGGTGTATGTGTACCCGCCCGGGGTACGCGTCCGCCGAAGTCAAGTCCGCCAGCCGCGGCGACGTATTCGCGTCGATCACCGTCACCGTCACCTCGAACCAATCGGCTTCGGGCAAGGCGCCCAGCGCACCGGCGGTGCCCGCCGGGTACACGCCGTGGAAGATGTGGATGTCTTCCCAGGGGTTATGCGGGTTGGCGCAGCGCACCCACACCTCGACCTCTTGCGGCACGTCCCAATCCGTCGCGGAGAAAGAGAGGCGGGAGGTGGGCACCGTGACGCGGCCCTCGGGCAACTGGTTGCCCATCCCTCTCAGGGGGCTGGTGCGGCCGGTAATGGCCAGCTGTTTCTTGAATATCTCTTCGTACTGTTTTTTGAAGCCTTCCCGGTCCCTCGGGTGCTTGTCGTCGGGGCCGAAGATGGCCACCACCGTCTTCCTCGCGGTCGGCGGCGGCTGGACCAGCTTCACCGTGTAGGTCAGCTTCCGGTATTCCCCGAAGGTGGACGGGTCCGGATGCCAATTGCCGCCCACGACCGCTGAGCCCGCATTGGGCTCGCAGGACTCATGCTCATCCACCAAGAAGGAGGCCCCGGGCCGGTCATCTTCGTACTTGTTGTTGCGATTGTAGGGGTCTATGCCATCGTAGGAGTAGCGGATCACTCCTTCGTAAGAGGAGTGGAGCACCTCCACCGTGGTCTTGCTGGGGTCGGCGGGGCCGAAGACGGGTTGCAGAGTGTCATGCAACTCCACCACGAACACCGGCGAAATTCCGTAGAAGGAGTGTATTTGGGTGCGTGGGACATCCATATGGTTTAGCGGGCCGGTGTCGCTGTCGTTCGTTGCGAATCGGCCACTGGTGACTGTGGAGGTGTGGCCCAGCGGGTTGGTGGACTTCATACCGTTGTTCCGGGTGCCGGTCCAGGGCCAGTCGTTGGGGGACTGGGTGCCTGCCTGGTCGCGTCGGTCGGCCTCCGCCCAGTTTATCCACTTATCTCGCCAGAAGTTGTTGTAGTTCGACGCCACCTGCGGCCCGTTCAACCAGTAGATGTACGCGCCGTGGCCGTCGGTGGACGGGTTCATGTTGGTGTGGTCACGGGCGTCCACCGTCGCCGTCGATCCCACCACCCTGAACAGCGTCGCATAGGGCCGGATCGCCGGATGCCCGATCTGGTTCGGGTTCCCGCTGGTCTTGGCGATCTCCCCCTGCACGATCGCGTCGTACGTGGCGATGTCGGTGGACGTGGCGTCGGCCCATCTGGTGGTCAGGAACAGCAGCCGGAAGGTAGAGCCCGGGCCAAGCCCGGACGGTTTCAGCGGCCAGTCCTGTGGGACGGAGTAGGTGCCGTCCGGGTTGGGTGTCGGGAGACCCTGCGCGGAGACTTCCTCCGGCCCGCTCGCCAGCAGCGGCATAAGAACCAGCGCCGCCAGCATCAGAAGGAATACGCTTAGCCGGGGCAATCTCGACGCCGGCTGCGCCTGACAGTTGCCGCTCCTCATGACCGCACCCCCTAGAGTCGGGGGAGGGCTCCTACGAATGGCTACCGGAGTCAGGAGAGCACGGATACGCATTTCTTTTACCTCATCGTCAGTTCAGGGATCGCTAAAGGGTAATACTCCACCAGTACCTTGTGCAAGTACACTCGCGAATTGAACCATTAAGTTGAGGCTTGCGCTAGGAGTATAGGAACCTTCATACTCCCAGCGTGACCGGCGACACCCAAACGTCGGGCAGCTCCATCACCATCACCAGAATTGAATAGACTCAAGAGCCTCAACATGGAAGTTCAGCCTAAAGGTTTAGGATCTATGTGGCAAAGTGCTAATATTGGGACCACGGGACACCACCTAAAGCTAAGGCTTTTTGCTCACTCCTTCTTGGCAACCGCGATGATCCTGCTCGTCGCGGCAGCCGCAGCCTGTGGAGCTACGCAGGACCCAACTCCGACCCCGCAACCAGCGGCTGAAACTCCGGGCGCGGCGCCAACCGCCAGTTCTCCGGAGGCCATTGCCTCTACTCCACCTACCGGCACTGCGATGACGATTCCCGATTGGGACCTCGATGAAACGTCCAAAGGGCAAGACCTCATTGACCTCCTCAATCCTGAAGAGGCTTCCTGCGTAAAAGGGAAGCTTGGCGCTGGCCTCCAAATCTTCCTGAGCGCGCCATTGTCAGATCAGGCGCCGCAAGACGGCGGCAGCGGGTTATCCTCGGCCGCTGGGTGTTTCACCGAAGAGCACCGGGCTGCGGCGAATGTTGCGATGCTGGACATTGCGGCTGGCGGCCTGAGCGCGGCGACGCGCAGGTGTGTGTCAGACGTTCTCATGGACAACCCGGACGCCGGGCTGTTTCCCTCGTCTGACGAGGCCAGCGACGCCTCTGCAATGCTGCGGGGCATGGCCTGCCTGACCCCCGGGGAAGCCGCAGCCCTGACGCCGCCCGATGAAGGCCCTCCCCCGGATGTCACCGGCCTCGCTTGCCTGATGGAACAGCTTGAAGGGACAGCCTCGGGTGAGCGCATCATTGCCGTCCTCTCAGGCGCCGATGAGTCTGGGAAAGGGCTGACTATGGACGAGAGCGCGGCGCTTGGTCAGGCCGTGGAAGCCTGCGGTATCGAAACCGAATTCGGCTTTCCCGATCCGACGGGGACCGGGGCCTCTGACGATGCCGCGCAGACACCGGGACCCGAGGACATCGGGGGTGGGTCCGGTCTGTGTACGGTTGGCCTGATACTGTACTCAGGCGACGAATGCTCTTACGGCGATTTCTCCATGACGATTCGAGGGGACGGCGCGGCGGTGCTGGACGGCAGCATCGGCGGGGCCAGCATGGACAGCACCGTCATGCAGGAACAGAGCATACATCTGAATCAATTCAGTGCGACCAGAAGCGGCTCCACTTGGACTATCGAAAGCCTGCCGTAGCCGGCCTCTGGTGATCCCTACAATGGATTGTTTCCCAATAGAGTGTTTTCCGCCGCCGTGTAACGGATGATCATGTCCGTGCAGAGTTTGCCGGAAGAGAAATGCCATGGCGAACGGGTTGGGTGTACGGCTAGACGTCGAACATCGGCGGCGGCAGGAGTTGGCCTGGGACAAGGGAGAGGCCATCTCCGACGTTGTGGCCGCCTAATCGACGGCACCTATGCGGCGCCTATGAGGACATCCTGCGCGCGCGCCGCAAGCAGGCGGAGGAACAGCTGATTGGGCTGAACGCCGAAGACCCGCCAGACCCCGACACCCAACCCGCGAGTCGGAGGCCGCCCATGAGCCCGACGGACATTTGGTGACGCCAACATTTCCGTCTACGCCGCCGGCGGGAACCATCCCTACAAAGAGTCATGCGCCCGGGTTCTTCGCATGGCGGCCGAGGAACCCGGGCCATTCGTAACCGAATCCGAGGTGCCCAAGGAGCTGACGCTTCGCAACCTGGCTTCGGGACGCTAGGCTCCGAGCCGGGAGGTTCTTCGAACCGTCCATGCGGAAGACGTTCTCCCCGCGTCCGAGTTGGCGGACCGACATGCCGGAGTCAGCGCCCGGGACCCGGTCCATACGGCGGTGCTGCAACGTCTGAGAGCAGCCCGAATCATCTCGGGGGACAGTGCCCCCCCGACCGCCTGGGGGGCTTCGAACGGCTTGAACCCGCCGGCGGTCGGGGAGCGAGAGCGTTTCCTCCTCGCCGCCGGGGAGGGTAGCCTTGGCTATTCGCCAGCTGAGAATCCAAGGGAACCGTGGACGACTTTGCCAATCTATGTCGGAGTAAACGACCCTGAGCACCGCAACGCCTCCGCCGCCAACATCGGCAGAGCGGTGCGGGGACTCTCTCATCCTTACCGGCCTCGTACGAAGCAAGCAGATGGCCGAGCAGAATCCTCCACCGGACGGCTCTCGGCGACCTGTTGACCTGACGGCCGTGGATACTCTTATCGAGTCTAAGCGGCGCATCGAAACCGCATTCGGCGGCGCGCCCAACCAGCAGTACAAGCACATCAGAGGTGACGTGAACTGACGCAGGAGATTCCATGTTCTCCCAATGGCGCCACTGCTATTTCACGCCGACCCGCCGCCGGAGGAACTTTCTGGCGCGGTCGCTGCTCAAGGGTGGGAAGAAGACTCCCGAAAATCGCCGCATCAGCCCCTGCTCCAGGACAGCCTTGGGGTTCGAGAACGCCTGATACCCTATGAAGCCGCCCTTGTACCGGCCCATGCCGCTGTATCCCACACCGCCGAACCCCATCGTCTCGGAATCGGCGTGGAGGAGAAGGTCGTTGACGGTAATCCCGCCGCTCGACGTGTTGTCGACAATCTTGTCGATGGCAATCCTGTTCCTACCGAAGATATAGAGGGCCAGGGGTTTCTCTCTGCTGTTGATGTGCTCAATTGCGTCGTCCAAATCTTCATAGCTGTAAACGGAAAGAACAGGTCCGAATATCTCATTCTGTGACACCTTGAGACGCTCTGGAGGGTTGACGACCACCGTCAACGGAATCTTCCTGGTTGCGCGGTCCGGGACCTCTTCGTCCACCGGCTTGGATTGAATGACCCGGCAGCCCGCATCCCTGGCCTCATCGATATAGCCGACGATCCTATCGAATGTCCCTTCGTTTATGATGGACGTATACTCGCTGTTGTCCCTCATCGAGGGGTATGCCGCCCTGTCTCCATCTATGACGGCTTCGACGAACTGTTCTAGACGCCGGTCCGGCAACAGAACGTAATCGCCCGCAATGCAGACCTGTCCTGCGTTCAGTTGGCGCACCCGTCCGATCTTCCAGGCGACTGCCGCGATATCCGCATCGTCCAATACAAAGCAGGGCGACTTGCCGCCGAGCTCGAGAATCACCGGCGTCAGGTTATCTGCCGCTGCGGCCAGTATCCTCTTGCCGACCTCCGAACCGCCCGTGAAGAGCAGCTTGTCCCAGGGAAGAGCCGCAAAGGCCTTGGACACCTCGATGTCGCCCACGACCACGGCCATCTCCTCCTCTCTGAAGTAACTCGCCACCAGGGATTGCAGCAGGTCTGCGGTATGCGGCGTGCTTTCGGAGACCCTTATCATTACGCTATTACCGGCTGCTATGGCGTCGATTGAAGGGTCCAAGGCCAGGCTCACGGGTGCGTTGAACGGAGACATGACGCCGACGACCCCCAGCGGCTCGTTGACCGTGTAGGTCCGCTGGCCGACGAGCGCCAACAGTCCCGACGGGGCTCTTTCTCGCTTCATCCAATTCTTGAGTTTCTTCTTCACCTGTTTGGCATGGGAAAGCTGCGGGTAGATGTCCGCAAGGAAGGTCAAGTCGGGATTTCTGCTCCCGAAATCGCGCTGCAGCGCGCCGGTAATCGCTCCCACGTTGTCTCTGCAAAGCCGCTCTATTCTGCCGAGCCTGTCCATTCGCTGGCGATAGGTTGGCGCGCGGGACGGCGAGTAGCTCGACTTCTGGAGCTCAAATATCCTATTCAGCTCGTCGATGTCGTTGGTTCGTTGAAGTTTCACTCAACTCTCCTCTCTCCTGACTGGCCTTGGGTAGCCCACTGCGCCGTCGGCAAGCTCTCGTATCGTCACGCGGGCAAGCCATGCCGGGGTGCAGTACTCTCCCAGTTGCCGCCTCTCCTCCGGTGGTATGACCGTCTCATAGAGCGTGGCGGCAGTGTCGGCCGGAGCTTCTGTCCAGTCAAACCGCGCCACTCGTCGGGCCAGGGTTCGCAGCAGAGGCGCGCCGCCCACCTCGTTGAGCCAAGCAAAGAAGTCCGATTCCGGTACCCCATACAATCCGGTGTAGTGGCGCAACTGCCTACCCAAGAGCCGGTCGGCAGGATCGGTCTCGGCCAGGCGTTGAATGTCGATGCCAAAGGAGGCCTGCACCACCATGCCGATCACAGCACTCAGGTAGGTGTGGCGGAGGGACGGACGTCCATCTTCTTCCGTATCCTCGGCAAACCTGTCGCCCAAGACGGTTCGCACCGTGTCGTCCATCCCTTCCGTGCTGTAGGTGATCTCGCCTAGGGCGGTGCGTAGCAGGTCGTACCACAGCCGACGCTTGACCCTGATGGTCTCCAACTCCGAATGCTCTTGGTAGTGGGTCTTCAGGACGGCGATGTCCCGCTGGTAGGAGGGGCTACCTTGGCCGAAATGCTTGCCGATCTCGTCTCTATTGGGCTTTAGGCTCTTGGGGACACCTAGGGCGTAGTCTCGCAGCCACTCAGAGGGTGAACCAGCGGCGGGGTTCTCTAGCGTGAAGGCGCCGCTGATGGAAGAGTACTGGGTACATTGCACGAGCATAACCGTTACGGTTATGAGTGTCAATCAGCTTGGGATGGACCCATCCCCGAATTCAGGGGTTGGCCAATGGCGCCGTCGTCGGCTCGGCTAGCCCACGAATCCGGTGGTGGCGACGGGCAATGAGTGGTAGAGTTGTTTTGCCAGCCTGACGCAGCGGGCAGTGGCAATTTTGCCACGACAGCCTATGAGGAACTACAGGCCGCCGAGCCAAAATTCGAAGACGGTTCTGTCTATCGTCAAAATAGGCCCACCATGACGTACCGATTTGCGATCTCCGCCATTCAGAGCGATTTCAGCGGAGTCCGCTCCCCCTAACGGGCTGTCATCAGGAGTAGGCATCGAATAGATGATGCCGGCCTTGCCGGGCTTGATCTGAATCTCCTTGACGAAGGAGTGGACGAAGGCTTTGGTCTCGGTCAGCTCGCTGGTCTTGAGGAACTCGCTCATCTCCTCGGCGAAGGAGGCGATGGTGTCGGCGCTGTCCAAGTATTGCCGCCGCTCCGCCAGCACTGCCCTTGCCTCGTCTGCGGCGCTTTCCAGGTTCTCCTTGCGCTCCCAAAGGTCCACGATGTGATCCGAGGCAGCGGCCACGTCGATGTTGTCGCTCTTCGATATGAAGTGCCAGACGCGGCCCAACTGCTTCTTCACCGCCTCAAGCTCCGCCTCGATGCTCTCCAGTTTCTGTCGGTGTTCCCGGGCCGCTCCGTCCAACTCCTCGTCCAAGTGCTTCACCCGTTCTCTGATGTTGGACTCGGTGAGGATGTTGGCGCGAAGCTCACCGACGATGGTGGTCTCGATCTTCTTGGCGTTAAGCCTGGGGGGTCTTGCAGGTCCCGCTGCCCCTCTTCATCAGAGACTGGCAGACATAGTAGGTGTACTTGCCGCTCATGGCCTCGGAGGCGGACATGGCCCTGCCACAGGTCTCGCACCTGAGGATGCCGCTGAGAAGGTAGGGGCTGGAAGCCCGTCCGGCGATGAGAGAGCGTGCATAACCCGCCGAACTCGGATGAATGCCTTGTACTGCTCTCCCGGCTTGGCGTTCGGGTTGCCGTCCCTGAACGGCGCGAGGTTGATTCCTGGCTCCGTCCATACGATGTTGTTGTCCTTCGACCCATTGAACTCGATAAGGCCGACGTTCGGCTTCGTCCAGTTGATGCCGTCATCGCTCTCGGCGTAGCACGTTATCGAGTTGTAGTCGGTGTCCTGAAGTTGAGGGTCCGCGCGGTACCACCCCCGAAACTTTCCCTGGTCGGGAAACGCGATGAGGTACGAGAGACCGCCTACCTCCCAGGGATGTTCCGGGTCGAGCGCGATGTCCTGCCGCGTAGGGGAGTGCAGCACACGCTCAACGCCTGTCAAGTCGGCGATCCAAAATCATCGACGAAGGGTTGTCTATCCTCGCCGATTTCAACGGGAGCCTCAGTGCTCATCTCGTTGTCATCCGCTTACCTTCTGTCGAACGGGCGCACTTTGTACGGATCGGACCAATTGCGCATCCCTGTCGCCAGCAACTTGAAGCCAAGTATAGCAAACAGAAACACTACTAGAGCAGAGCGGTAAGCACCTTGACATTCCTGATGAGCGCTCGTAACATCTATTTCCGTGAGCACTGCTATGCATATGGTTTGTCTGTGTTGTCGGCCGGAGGCTGGAGAGCCTTCTGCTTTGACACCTGTGCCGGTGGCCGCCTAGCGCCGACAGCTCAGAAGTGAAGACCTCTGGCCCCTCCGTTTGCGGAGGGCTTTTTTTTTGCCCAGAAATCCCAGGAAGGAGTATCTATGCCGGTACCGGAGTCAAGAAGATTGGGTATGCGAGAGCTAGCCGATCTAAACGAACGCTTCGAGTTCGCCCCCCCAAGCGATGTGCTTATGTGGGTCAATGAGCATTTCGGTGCGGGCGCGGCCCAGATGTCCAGCTTCGGCCTTGAAGATGTCGCGCTATTCGACATGTTCTGGAGAGTCAACCGGCAGGCGCGCCTTGTGACGCTCGACACGTGGCGCCTACCGACGGAAACGTACACGGTCATCGACCAGATCCGGCTTCGCTACAACGCACGCATAGAGGTGTACCAACCCGACCCCGGAGCTGTGGCCGAAATGGTCGATGAGCACGGGTTCAATCTATTCTACCGAGGCAGGGAGAAACGCTTGGCCTGTTGCCACGTGCGAAAGGTCGAGCCTATGGAGCGCGCCTTGGCTGGCATCGACGCATGGATTACCGGCCTGCGCAGGGACCAAGGTATGGAGCGCGGCAACATTGGCATCGTCGAGTGGGAAGAGCCCCGCGCCAACTACAAGATCAACCCGCTCGCTAACTGGACCTTCGAGGAGGTGCGAAACTACGTGGAAGAGCACGCTGTCCCATACAACGAGCTGCACGACAAGAACTATACATCGATTGGGTGCGCGCCGTGTACACGGGCCATCGAACCGGGAGAGGACCCTCGCGCTGGACGCTGGTGGTGGGAGTCTGACCCAAGCGCCAAGGAATGCGGGCTGCATCTGGTTGCGGTCGAGGCACGCTCATGATCGCAACTGGCGGTTTTGCCATAACAACCCAAGTTCTTGACCATGATCAGCGCCCCGAGTCCAAGAATCTCCGCGCACTTGAGTCGGACGCAATCCACATCATTCGCGAAGTGGTCGCTGAGTTCGACCGGCCAGGTCTGCTCTTCTCCGGTGGCAAGGACTCCGCCGTGCTTCTGCATCTCGCTGCTAAAGCACTCCGACCTTCGCATCTGCCGTTCCCTGTACTCCACATCGACACTGGACACAACTTTCCCGAGGTCATCGCTTTCCGCGACCGCGTCGTCAGGCGGCTTGGCGTGGATCTAGTGGTGGGCTCGGTTGACGACGCAATAGCCTCCGGGCGTATTCCGACTCCACCGCGCGCTGATTTCCCTCGCAACCGCATGCAGACACCAGTGCTGCTGGAAACTGTTCGAAATGGGAAGTTCACCGCGGTTTTGGGCGGTGCCCGGCGCGATGAGGAGCGATCACGCGCCAAGGAGCGTGTGTACTCCGTACGAGATGAATTTGGCCAGTGGGATCCACGCAATCAGCGCCCCGAAGTCTGGGATCTCTACAACGGCAGCCTTGGCTTGGGCCAGCACATGCGGGTCTTTCCGCTCTCCGACTGGACGGAGCTGGACATCTGGCGCTACATAGCCGAAGAAAACATCGACCTGCCGGAGATTTACTATGGTCACCAGCGTGAGGTATTTGAGCACGACGGGATGCTCATGCCGCTATCGCCGGTGATGCAACCTCAGCGTGGCGAGCCGGTGGCCGTCCGCAACGTGCGTTTCCGCACCGTCGGTGACATGACCTCCACGGCAGCCGTACCGTCGGAAGCTGCTACACCCGAAGCAGTCATTGCCGAAACGCTGATAACCCGCATCTCCGAGCGCGGCGCGACCAGGGCTGATGACCGGACCGCCGAGGCGGCGATGGAAGATCGCAAGCGCGAGGGGTATTTCTAGCATGGACCTCCTCCGCATCGCCACCGCCGGATCCGTGGACGACGGCAAGAGCACGCTCATCGGTCGTCTGCTGTATGACTCGAAGGCCCTGGACGATGACGTGCTCGCCGCCATCGAGGAAGCCAGCTGGCGCCACCACAACGACTATGTGAACCTCGCTCTTGTCACCGATGGCTTACGCGACGAACGCGAGCAGGGCATCACCATCGACGTTGCCTACCGCTACTTCTCCACTCCAACGCGCAAATACATCCTGGCAGACACGCCGGGGCATGTGCAGTACACGCGCAACATGGTCACTGGAGCGTCCACCGCCGAGGCGGTGCTCATCATGATTGATGCGCGCAACGGTGTCGTGGAGCAGTCTCGCCGCCACGCCGTCACCGCCTCGTTGTTGGGCATCGACCGCATCGTCGTTTGCGTCAACAAGATGGATCTCGTCGGTTATGAGCAGCGCGCATACGAGGCAATCCGTTCCGAGTTCACTCCATTTGTGGCGCGGCTCGGTGTGGACGACGCGACATTCATTCCCATGTCGGCGCTTAACGGCGACAACGTGGTCGAGCCGTCGGCGAACATGCCTTGGTACCAGGGTGGCACGCTGCGGGATCACCTTGAAAGCCTGCCGGTACACGAAGGACTTGATGCGTTGCCGTTGAGAATGCCCGTTCAATACGTCGTCCGCCCACACCGCAGGGAGTACCACGACTACCGTGGCTATGCGGGGAGCATAGCGTCGGGTGTCTTGCGCGTAGGTCAGCGAGTGCGCTTCGTGCCCTCTGGCATGGAGAGCGTCATTACGTCCATCGAAGCGCCTTGGGGCGCTGTGGAGGAGGCGTACCCTCCCGACGCCGTCACCGTCCAGATTGCCGACGACCTCGACGTTACTCGCGGGGAGATGATCTGTGGGACGGACGCCGGGCCGGTGATGACCCAGGAGTTCGACGCCGTCATTTGCTGGATGGACGATCGCACCGCGCTTCGCCCCGGTAATGTGTACCGCATCAAGCACACTACCCGATCTGCGAAGGCAATGGTCACCGACCTTCTGTCGTTGTTCAACATCATGTCGCTTACCAGCGAGTCGGACGCGGATTCGCTGCGACTGAACGAGATCGGCCGCGTCCACGTCAAGGTCAGCACGCCGTTGGGGGTCGACGACTACACCAGCAACCGGGTCACTGGGAGTTTCATCCTCATCGACGAAGGAACTAATGCCACCGTCGCTGCGGGAATGATTGGCGAGCCTCGATTCGCGTTCTCCGCTCCCACGATACAGCACAAGACTAACGCAAATGGACACAACGGCCATACTGGGGCCTCAGCCGCATCAGCGGGGGAGTAAACTTGCATATTCATGCTTGGTGAGCAACATCAAGGATGATGTGCTCGGAATGACGGCACCTTGTCGTGCTGAGTGAATGGCATCCTGTATGCGTTCTAACTGAGGTGCAACTGCCGATAACGCAACACGCCCACCACGCTATATTCGAACCTTCCACCGAAAAGTTCCCAAATCGGTACGCCTTGGCCCACCACACTGGACAAAATCAAGAACTAGCCCACTGCGCTTCAGGCTTGAGGAGTAGCGGGACTGAGATGTCGGGCAATGCATACCACGTTGGAGGAAGGCGTGTGGTTGCCTAGGTGATTCGCGTGATTGCGACGCGCGATTACGTGCCTACCGCCCGCCCTACTCGCCCAGTAAGCCGTTTCGCACAGCCCAGACCACCAGCTCCTGCTTCGTCTCGATCTTGAGCTTGTTCTGGATGCCGTAGATGGCGTTTCGCACCGTCACCGGCTGATTGCCCCTGACATCGGCGATCTTAGCGTACGACAGCCCTTGCGCAAACAGCGTGAGAATCTCGCGCTCCCGCCGGGATAGTGCAGGAATAGACCCATATTTAGGTGCTATTGGAGAATGAGGTGATGCCAACAAAGGAACAGGTAGTGCCGTTTCACTGTATGGACACATCATGGAGGGCGTCTTCGTGAACTTCTCAGGATCGCACATCATTGTGCTACACGCGGACACCAGGTCCAGTGGCTGTCCGGCATGAATTCTATACGAGACCGTCTCTTTTCGTTTCCGTGGAAAGAGACACGCGCAGCACTCATCAATCACTTTACAGAAGCTCAGAACTTGCTGCAAACAAACCTGCGTGAAGTTGATCTGGATAGACCCGTGCCGGATTTTCCTGAGGAAGCAAGCGACCACGAAATACTTGCCGAGACCTTCCGCCTTTGGAGCATCGTATCCAGAAAGACAGGATTTCACATTGACTCGGTTCTTCTCGCAAACGCCCAAAACAACATCCATTCTCTTGGCGTGCACGCCAAGGTGTTGATGGAGTGTGCCGCAGAAATGATGTCCATGGGCAACAACGCCGTTGAGCAGACTCCGGAGGCGCTGGATTACATTCTCAACAACCAAGAATACGACGCCAACTACTGGTTGCTGCGGCTTTCTAAGGGGAGCATAAGTAGGGAAGAACTCGTTGCCAGGGTCACAGAGGCAAGAGAAGGAATCGGACTCTTTGATGGCAAGCAACCGACAAGAGTTAGTTTGAGCGACCGCGCGTCCGTGTTAGCCGAAGGAAAGATATGGTACCCCTACCTGAATGATAGCTTCTGTCACACCAAACCAGAAAGATTGAGGGGAGTCCCGGGATTGGGCGGGGTCCTTCCCACACCAGAATTACAGCTTGACCTCGCATTTGTTTTTGTGCTGAATATAGCCCTGCACTACACGTGCCAAGCACTGATGTCATACGGGGCCATCAAGATCACTGCTGGGGGTGGCAGAAAAACCTTTGGTGACGCGTTTGCGTTGTTTGATAGGGTGAGAGAGACGGCTGCGCCTTTCAGGGAGTTACAGAATGAATTCACTAGCGGGGGATGACTATTACCGATGGAAACTCACCCAATAAATGACAACTCGAATCGCTCCGAGGGCGAAGTCGCTGGACAACTTACCGTGGCCTGCGAAAGGCAGCTTGAAACATTTCGCGAACTACTAAGAATTCACAATGACATGCTTGGTCCCCTTAATGACATACTTGGGGACGAGTCCGACTCCTCGCTCCGTCTTCGAAAAGTCTATTGTCACGTGGGAGCCATTACTTGGTGGGTTGTGGACGAATGGTCAATTCACGCATTGGCCCCAGATATGAGGGCGGCGTTCGAACAATTGCGGCCCCTTGTGCGCGCTGGCGTCTGTGCTATGGCACACGAACCAGGGGAAGAATGCGGCATGCCCAGATGTTTTGATCATTGGGACGGGGAGTTAGCCCCGTTCACTCACCCGACGATGATCTTCCTCACCGTGGTCCCTGAGGCCAAAGGTGACAAGGTGAAAAGCTTGATTCTCTTGTGTGGGCTGCTACACGCATTGCTAAGAAGCTACGCTATGGCCTTGGATGTGGAGACGTCCCCTGAAGAAGGGGCATATCCCATACACGACATGGTCGAGAAAGTGACACCATGGGCGGAGATTGAGGTTGCTGGGAGATACTTCAGGTCGGAAGAGAAGTGTTGACGGTTCACTAAACTGAAGACCCTTAACGCTGAGGTTCCGGTTGGTGGTGTAGGTGTGAAGGTGTTCCCAGCACCCTAAGTCGTTGCCCAGCCCTCGAACACGACCTCAGCCTGCTCAAGAACGGTGACGGTTGCCTTCTCCTGCTTGTCGGGCGGGTAGCCGTGTTTGCGCAGGATGCGCCTTACCATCGCCCGAAGCTTGGCGCGGACGTTCTCCCGCAGCGTCCAGTCGATAGTGACATTGTTTCGCACGGTATCGACCAATTCACGGGCTATGGCACGGAGGGTTTCGTCGCCCAGCACCTGCACCGCACTATCGTTGGTTTCTAGCGCGTCGTAGAAGGCTAACTCGTCATAGCTCAGGCCCAGTTTTGCTCACCGCGGGCGTTGGCCTCCCGCATCTCCTTCGCAAGCTGGATCAACTCCCCGATGACCTGGGCTGCCTCTATCGCTCGGTTCTGGTAGCGTCGTAAGGTCTGCTCAAGCATCTCGGCGAATGACCTTGCCTGCACGACGTTCTTGCGACGGCGGACGGACAACTCCCCTTTTAACAGCTTCTGGAGTAACTCGACGGCGAGGTTGCGCTGAGGCATTTCTTGCACCTCGGCCAGGAACTCGTCTGAGAGCACCGAGATGTCGGGCCATGCATATTACCTTGCAGGAAGGACTTTAATTGCCTAGGTGATTCGCGTGATTGTGCTGCGGCGGTTACGTGCCTACCGCCCGCCCTACTCGCCCAGTAAGCCGTTTCGCACAGCCCAGACCACCAGCTCCTGCTTCGTCTCGATCTTGAGCTTGTTCTGGATGCCGTAGATTGCGTTTCGCACCGTCACCGGCTGATTGCCCCTGACATCGGCGATCTTAGCGTACGACAGCCCCTGCGCAAACAGCGTGAGAATCTCGCGCTCCCGCCGGGTTAACCCGCCGAGCCCAGGTGTCTTTTCCCGTTGAGCCGATGCGCGTATATCGGCAAACACCCGCCTCAACACGCTGTCAGGTATACGGTACTCGCCATCCGCAACGCCACGGAGGGTACGCAGCAACTCCTCCTTGCCCGAGTACTTCTGAAGGTATCCCGTCGCCCCCGCGGCTACCGCGTCCAATGCGGCGTCCTCTTCCGTTGCGGCAGTGAGGATCAACACCCTCGTGTCCGGGAGCATCTCGGCGATCTCCCGGCAGGCGTCGATGCCGCTCTTGAGAGGCATCATCACATCCATGACGATAACATCAGGCTTGAGCTCCTGGGCCATCCTCACCGCCGCCTTGCCGTCTGAGGCCTCCCCCACCACCTTGAAGTCCCCTGACCGGTGCAGCACCTCGCGCAGACCGTCACGCATGATCTCGTGGTCGTCCACGATCATCACCCTGGTGAGTGTGACCGTCCCCATGTTACGCGCCTCCCCGATGAGTGTCATACGGTATAACGCAGGTTACCGTCGTTCCGCGTCCAAACTCGCCCTGGCCCACTTCAAGACGGCCTCCCATTCGCTCGGCGTCCGCGCTCATGTTCCTGAAGCCGTGACCGCGGTCCGCGTAGTCTTCGGGTAAGCCAATGCCGTCGTCCGACACCGACACTCGGAGGCCATCATCCTCGAAGCTCAGGGAGATGGTGACCTTATTCGCATTCGCGTGGCGGAATGCGTTGGTCATGGCGTTGTGAGCTATCGAGAAGAGCAAGCGCCTGGTGACAGTAGGAAGCGGAGGCTCTCTGCCCGACTGGACCAGCACCGCCGGGATCGACGTGATCGTGGAGAACGTCGAGGCGTGCGACCTCAGCACCCTGCTCAACTCGCGACCTTCAAATATGGGCCCTACGTCGATGGGATGCCGTAACTCCCACATCGTCGACTTCGACAGCGCATGTGTGGCGGACAGTTTGGCGCGAAGCTCATCGCGGCTCTCACCCTCCCGTGCGTCCGCAAGCTCGATGGCGGTCTCGATGCCCAGGCCGATCATGTATGCGGACTGGGCGATGGTGTCATGAATGGTCTGCGAGAGCTCTATTCGCTCCCGCTGAAGTTCTCGCTCTCGTTCCACAGCCTCTCTCCTTCTAATCCGCTCGAACCTGGAGACCAGGTTGACCGAGGCGACGACCGCGTACATGACGGCGATCCTTGTGAACAGGACCTTCTCCTCCTTGATCTCGAACTCGACCCCCGGCTCCAGCAGCAGGCTCATGGCCGCGTATGCAGCCGCGACCATGGTGACACACGCGAAGCTGAGCCTGAAGGACGTGAACACCACGGCGAATATGGCGAGGGTGGCGTAGTACAGCATAAAGAAGGAGTTCTGAAACCCGCTGCCTGAGACAAAGATACCCGCCGTAATCATCGTCACGTCCATTGCGCTGAGAGCGAGCGCCCAGCGCCACGTCACCGGCCGGTTCGTCAAGATCCGGTAGTGAACGTAGGCGTTGAGGGCCAGCACTAATACAGCGAACAGCGTGCTTGGGATGTAGGCGGGATGCGCGAAATTGGGCCGGTAGTTGAACTGCAGCAGCCAGGCTATCAGGAGAAACCATCGCACCCATACAGAAATCCTCACGCCGTACAGCAGATCGTCCGGGCCGGTCCGGTCGGACGCCCGGTGGGACTCTGCAGCAGTGTCTTGTAGTGTCGTCTGCAAATCCTCGCCTCTATGCCTATAGCGTAGCCTGCTCAGCGGTGTTGGCAAGGTACGGCAGTACCTCAAGAGACAGATACTAAAGTACCTCTTAGATTCTGTACAACCGAACTTTACGGCGCTGTGGGCTAAAGTTGATATCCCCCTTCCTTCAACAGCGGACTATAGCAGCTTCGACTGGGGTTACAAGAAGTTACAGAGAAAAGCCTGACTTAACAGAATGATTGCACCCATTGCTGCATAGACCGCATAAGATTCCCCCAATGCCTGAAGGAGTTGCTCGATTGGCGAAAACTGAACTCGAATCGTCGTCGCTTGGCCCTACCCCCCGTGGCCTGGCGGGGCAAATCCAGTTCCCTCTGCGACTGCAGCCTTCGAGCGTACCTCAAGAGACGGGTACTAAAGTATCCCTCAGATTCGGTACAACCGAACCTTGTCGGCGCACCGGGGGAAAGGGAGTATGAGGCAAGTACCACGCACAGCGGAATTCGGAAGGTGTCAAACGACATTCAGCGAGTAATGGGGAGCCAGACATGAAACTCTGGAAATTTTTCGTCGCAGTGACGGCAGTTGCCGCCATAACGCTTCTAAGCGCTGGCGTGGTAGGCCTGACCCATACGGCTCAGGCGCAGACAGCTACGCCCACCGACTACGACACAGACGACGACGGCCTGATCGAAGTGGGCAGCCTGGCACAGCTGGACGCCATCCGCTACGACCTCGACGGCGACGGCTCCCCGACGGATTCCACCGCCTACGACGCCGCATTCCCCAACGCGGCGACCGGCATGGGTTGCCCATCCACAGGCTGCACCGGCTATGAACTGACCACCAACCTCGACTTCGACACCAACGGGAACGGCGAAGCTGACGCGGGCGACGACTATTGGAACGACGGCGCGGGCTGGGAGCCCATCGGCACTGGGAACGTACCGTTCACTGTCACATTTGAGGGGAGCGGTAACACCATCTCCAGCATGTTTATCAACAGGCCGTCTGCTTGGCGTATCGCGCTGTTTGGGGAGGTAAGCAATACAGGCACTGTGCGAAACGTGGGGCTGACTGATGTGGATGTCACTGGCGGGACCGCAGTCGGCGGGCTGGTTGGTGTTAGCGAGGGAGCGATAACTGCTAGCTATGTTGAAGGGCGGATAGAAGGTGGCGCCACTGTTGGAGGACTGGTGGGTAAGAACGCTGGAGTCATAACTGCCAGCCATGTCGAGGGGCAAGTAGAAGGTGGCATAACCCTGACCGGCGGATTGGTGGGTGAAAACAACGGAACGATAACAGCCAGCTATGCTGCTGGGACTGTGTCCGGGGGCAGCGATGTCGGCGGGCTGGTGGGATGGAACAATGGCGCAACGATAAGCGCCAGTTATGCTGCCGTGACCGTATCCGGTAGTGGCAGGGTTGGCGGACTGGTAGGTGAAAACCTCGCAACGATACTTGCCTGTTATGCTATTGGGACTGTGTCCGGCAACGACGCGGTCGGCGGGCTGGTGGGCTACAACTTAGGAACGATATCGGCCAGCTATGCTACTGGCCCGACGTCTGGCCCGAGGCGCGTCGGCGGGCTGGCGGGCAGGAACCGGGGAGACATGCGCGAGGGGACGGCAATCGCCAGCTACTGGGACACCGAGACATCCGGCCAGTCCACCAGCGCTGGTGGTGTTGGGAAGACCACCAGCGAGTTGCAGTCCCCCACCGGCTACACGGGCATCTACGCCGACTGGAATGTGGTTCTGGACGGCGACGGCACCGGCGACGATCCGTGGGACTTCGGGACCTCGTCCGACTATCCGGTCATCGGCAACGACCCGACCGCAACCGGTACGCCGGTGTCCTCGCCCGGAGCCCCAACCATAGGCGTGGTCACTCCCGGAACGGGAACACTCGCCATCACCTGGACGGCCCCTTCGAGCGACGGCGGTTCGGCGATCACCGCGTACGACCTGCGCCATATCGAGACCTCAGCCGACGAGACGGTCGACTCCAACTGGACCGTGGTGGACGACGTGTGGACCACGGGCGGCGGGACTTTTCAGTACACCCTTACCGGACTCACCGGGGGCACGCAGTACGACCTCCAGATACGTGCCGTGAACGCCGCGGGAGACGGGCTCTGGTCTGCGACCGCAACCGGAACGCCAACGGCCGCTGCGGCAACATCGCCGATTGACTACGACACAGACGACGACGGCCTGATCGAAGTGGGCAGCCTGGCGCAGCTGGACGCTATCCGATACGACCTCGACGGCGACGGTTCCCCGACGGATTCCACCGCCTACGACGCCGCCTTCCCCAATGCGGCGACCGGCATGGGTTGCCCGTCCACAGGCTGCACCGGCTATGAACTGACCACCAACCTGGACTTCGACACCAACGGGAACGGCGAAGCTGACGCGGGCGACGACTACTGGAACGGCGGCGCGGGCTGGGAACCCATCGGGACACTCACCGCCACGTTCGAGGGGAACGACAACATCATCTCCGGCCTGTTTATCAACAGACTGTCTCTCGGTGTTGGACTATTCAGCTATGTGAACAGCACGGGGACAATTCGCAACGTGAGCTTGACCGGCGTGGATGTCACGGGCCATGGAGAGGTCGGAGGACTAGCTGGATCGAATCGGGGAACGATAACCGCCAGCCACGCTGAAGGAGAGGTAAACGGCGAGAGAGACGTCATTGGCGGGCTGGTGGGTCGGAATGATGGGACAATCACTGCTAGCTATGCCGTTGCGACTGTATCGAGCAGTAGGAGATACGCTGGCGGCCTGGTGGGCCGTAACGGCGGAACCATCACCGCCAGCTATGCAACAGGGACGGTATCAGGTGAGAATCATGTAGGCGGGCTGGCCGGCGAAAACGGAGGGACAGGAACCATCGCCGCCAGTTACGCAACGGGGACAGTGTCCGGTGACAGTTTTGTCGCCGGGCTGGTGGGAAGTAACGCAGCATACGGCGGAACACCGCCGGGGGGGAGCTTCATCCTCTCCGGGACGGGGACCATCACCGCCAGCTACGCAACAGGGACAGTGTCCGGTGGATCTAATGTAGGCGGACTGGTTGGTGATAGCTACAAGGGCGCTGGTATCACCACCAGCTACTGGGACACCCGGACATCCGGCCAGTCCACCAGCGACGGTGGCGTTGGGAAGACCACGAGCGAGTTGCAGTCGCCCATCGGCTACACGGGCATCTACGCCGATTGGAACGTGGACCTGGACGGAGACGGCACCAACGACGACCCGTGGGACTTCGGCACCAATTCCGAGTATCCAGTCATCGACTATGTCCCGAGTGCGCCCGCTATGTCGCTCGGAGCTCCCACCATAGGCACGGTCACTCCCGGGGCGGGATCACTCGCCATATCCTGGACCGCTCCTTCAAGCGACGGCGGTTCGGCGGTCACCGCGTACGACCTGCGCCATATCGAGACCTCAGCCGACGAGACGGTCGACTCCAACTGGACCGTGGTGGACGACGTGTGGACCACGGGCGGCGGGACGCTCCAGTACACCCTTACCGGACTCACCGGGGGTACGCAGTACGACCTCCAGATACGGGCCGTGAACGCCGGGGGAGACGGCCCCTGGTCTGCGACCGCAACCGGAACGCCAACGACGGACACCTCCGCAAGCGCAGGCCTAACCGACCGCGAAATCCTGGTCGCCCTCTACAACGCCACCGACGGCGACAACTGGGAGCGCAAGCGCCTGTGGCTCACCGACGCGCCTCTTGGAGAATGGCACGGCGTTAGCACCGACACAGAGGGGCGCGTTACACAACTACACCTCAATTTGAACCAACTGAATGGAGAGATACCCACGGAACTGGGTAACCTCGCCAACCTGCAAGGGCTGTCCCTAGGTGGGAATCCTCAGTTGACTGGAGAGATACCCACGGAACTGGGTAACCTCGCCAACCTGCAAGGGCTATCCCTCGACAGTAACCGGTTGACCGGGGAGATACCTGAGGAGTTGGGCAACTTAGCAAACTTACAGGAGCTACGCCTCACTGAGAACCAGTTGACTGGAGAGATACCCACGGAACTGGGTAACCTCGCCAACCTGCAAAGGCTGTACCTCGACATAAACCCGTTGACCGGGGAGATACCTGAGGAGTTGGGCAACTTAGCAAGCTTACAGACGCTACGCCTCACTAACAACCAGTTGATTGGAAAGATACCCACGGAACTTGGTAACCTCTCAAGCCTGCAATGGCTGTTCCTCGACAGAAACCAGTTAATTGGAGAGATACCTGAGGAGTTGGGTAACCTCTCAAGCCTCCGAAGGCTATCCCTCGACAGGAACCAGTTGATTGGAGAGATACCCACGGAACTTGGTAACCTCTCAAACCTGCAATGGCTGTCCTTCGACAGGAATCAGTTGACTGGAGAGATACCCACGGAACTTGGTAACCTCTCAAACCTGCAATGGCTGTCCCTCAACAGGAATCAGTTGACTGGAGAGATACCCACGGAGTTGGGTAATCTCGCCAACCTCCGTGAGTTGAGCCTCTCGGAGAACCAGTTGACTGGGGAATTACCTGGGGAGTTGGGTAACCTCGCCAATCTTGAAGTATTGAACCTCCATTTGAACCTACTGAGCGGGGAGATACCCACTGAACTCGGCAACCTGTCAAACCTGCAAAGACTGTTCCTTAGCAGGAACCAGCTAACGGGGTCTATACCCACTGAACTCGGCAACCTGTCAAACCTGCAATTGCTGACCCTAAGTGAAAACGAGTTGACCGGGGAGCTTCCTCAAAGCCTTACAGGGCTAATGGCGCTGGCGGGGTTTTACTTCGAAAGCAACTCAGGGGTTTGTGCACCGATCGATCAGGCATTCCAGATATGGCTTCAGAGTCTATCCACGGTCAGGGGCAGCAGCTGCGCGCCAACAGACTCAGCAGAGGACCGGGCAGTGCTGATCGAGCTTTACGATGCCACTGACGGGGCGAATTGGACCAACAACACCAACTGGTTGAGCGACCGGTCAGTCAGGGAATGGTACGGAGTCACCAACGATGCTCATGGACGAGTCAATGGGCTGTACCTCTATAGCAACCAGTTGAGTGGGAGTATTCCAGCGGCGCTTGGGAGCTTGTCCAACCTTCAATCGTTATTCCTCACTGACAATCAGTTGACCGGAGAGATACCGAAGGAACTTGACAACCTCTCGAACTTGCAAAGGCTGTTCCTCCGCGGGAACCAGATAACCGGATGTATCCCCCAAGGATTGGGCAGTGTGAGAATCAATGATTTGGACCAGCTTGGTCTGTCACCCTGTTCAGGTTCAGCGTCGTCGCTCGGAGCTCCAACCATAGGTACGGTCACTCCCGGAACGGGATCACTCGCCATCACCTGGACGGTTCCCTCGAGCGACGGCGGTTCGGCGATCACCGCGTACGACCTGCGCCATATCGAGACCTCAGCCGACGAGACGGTCGACTCCAACTGGACCGTGGTGGACGACGTGTGGGCCACGGGCGGCGGGACGCTCCAGTACACCCTTACCGGACTCACCGGTGGCACGCAGTACGACCTCCAGGTACGTGCCGTGAACGCCGGGGGAGACGGCCCCTGGTCTGCGACCGCAACCGGAACGCCAACGACGGACACCGACCGCGATATACTCGTCGCGCTCTACAACGCCACCGACGGCGCCAACTGGACGGACAACACGAGCTGGCTGAGCGACGAGCCGCTGGGCAATTGGCACGGCGTCGATACGGACCCAAATGGGCGGGTTACCGGGCTATCCCTTGGCTATAACAACGGCTTAACAGGCACAATACCCGCCGAACTGGGCAACCTGTCTAATCTGGAGAGGCTGTCCCTCGGTCGCAACTATCTCACGGGCGCAATTCCGTCTCAATTGGGCAGCCTGTCTAACCTGGAAACTCTTTGGCTCGGCGACAACCAGTTGACAGGCGCTATACCGGCCGAACTGGGCAGCCTGTCCAACCTAGAGTATTTGGGTATCGAGGGCAACGGCTTGGCAGAAGCAATACCCGCCGAACTGGGCAACCTGTCCAGTCTGACTTGGCTGGCGCTCAACGGCAACCAACTGACAGGGGCGCTCCCACAGAGCTTCACAAATCTGACTGCGCTTGATGACTTTGCCTTCAGCGATAACGCCGGACTTTGCGCGCCAACGGATGCAGCGTTCCAGACCTGGTTGCAAGGCATAAGCAACAGCAACATGACGATTGAAGTCGCAATGCCCTACGGTCCGAATTGCATATCGTCAGAGCTAACCGACCGCGAAATCCTGACCGCCCTCTACAACGCCACCGGCGGTGCCAACTGGACGGACAACACCAACTGGCTGAGCGACGAGCCGCTGGATGATTGGCATGGCGTCACCACGAACGCAGATGGAGGCGTTACTAAGTTGGATCTCACGAAGAATAGGTTGAGCGGGAGGATGCCGAGCCATCTGGGAGACCTATCGTCCCTCAGCGAGCTTCGATTGGCAAACAACCACCTGTCCGGTCCCATTCCGTCGGAGTTGGGCAAGTTGTCGTCCCTCACTCGCCTGGATCTGGAGAACAACGATCTGAGCGGTGCCATTCCATCGCAACTGGGCGGCCTGTCCGACTTGAGGGTCCTTCTCCTCGGCGACAATAACCTCGACGGCCATCTGCCCGCACAACTGGGCAACCTTGGCAGGCTGTCGTATATGAGGATCAGAAACAACGACCTGACCGGTCCGATCCCGCCCGAATTAGGCCGTCTGGAGAATCTCACTCACCTGTATGCCAACAATAACGACCTCGTCGGCTCCATACCTTCGGAGTTGGGCAACTTGTCGAACCTGAGATTCCTGTTCCTCAACAACAATGACCTGAGCGGATCAATACCTGCCGCGCTGGGCCAACTGGATAAGCTCGCCTACTTGTGGCTGAATCACAATGACCTGACCGGCCCCATACCTGGAGAATTGGGCGGTCTGCCCAACCTGGTTCGTCTCTACGTCAATCACAACAACCTGAGCGGGGCGATACCGCGCGGACTGGGCGGCCTGGACAAACTCGAACTGCTGTACGTGCACCGCAACAACCTTAGCGGGACGATACCGCGCGAACTGGGCGGCATGGCGAATCTGAAGCGGTTGTACGCATACGATAACGACCTGAGTGGGGCTATCCCGATAGAGTTGGGCAGATTTGCGAATCTGGAGCGATTACACATCGCTCAAAACAATCTGAGCGGATCAATACCCTCGGAACTAGGGGACATAGCCAACCTTACTCACTTGATTCTGTCCGAGAACGACCTGACCGGCGGGATACCGCCGAGTTTGGGCGGGCTGTCCAACTTGCAAGTGCTGTATCTGTACAACAATGAGCTATCGGGGGCGATACCAGCCGAGCTGGGCGACCTTTCTGATTTGATTCAACTGTACTTGGGCAACAACTACTTTGAAGGGTGCATACCGGCGAAACTGCGAGGCGTGCCCTCCAACGACCTTGACAGCCTTGGCCTGTCCGACTGCGGCGGCAGATGATCTCCGCGGAACCAGTTGAGTGGAGAGACACCGTCGGAACTGGGAAGCTAAAGCAGATGAGCCTGAAGGACGACGAATTCAGCGGCGATGTCCAGGGTGAATGGGGAATCTCAACGATGCGTTGACCCACCTCTTCCTCGCTCGAAACAGCGGACTCATAAGGTGTGTACCGGCAGGACTGGTGACGTAGCGAGGAAAGGCCAGACTCACACTAAGTGTCTGCACGGACCCTTAAACAGTGTGAAGAAGTCAGTCCAACTGAACCTTGCGGTGTCATGGGGATGCAGGCCAGTGTCAACATGATCATCTTGCGCAGAGGAGGCGACAATGCCAAAGCCAATAGCGATGGCCGTGTTGGGCGGGATGCTCATTGCCACGATGCTGACCGGATGTTCCGATGAGCCAAGTCCCACCCCGTCGGCTATGACGGTTCCCAGTCCCACTTCCGCAGAAGGTCCCCCGCCGACATACACACCACCTCCGGTTCCGACGAGCGCACCGAAACCAACGGCGACTCCGAAGACGGCTCCAACGAACACCCCCGCGGCTACACCAACCGACACCCCTGTACCAGTGGCGACCAACACCTCTACACCCGTAACGGCAGCCACACCAACTCCGGTTCCGACGAGCGCGCCAAAACTAACGGCGAATCCGACAACGGCTCCAACGAACACCCCCACACCTACTCCAACCGACACCCCTGTACCAGTGGCGACCAACACCTCTACACCCATACCGACGGCCACTCCAACCCCGGTTCCGACGAGTGCGCCGGAACCAACGGCGACTCCGACAACGGCTCCGACGAACACCCCTGTTTCAGCGCCGACCAACACCTCTACGCCCGTACCATCCGCCACGATGTCCCCGGTGCCCGCCGAGTCGGGTGTCGCCGCCTACGCCCAGGTATGTCAGGTGGCAGTCTCGGCGGTGCTGAACGACATGACTGTGCTCGGTGAGGACGAAGACTTCACTTGGGGCAATTTCGCGGAGATACTCGACGCTCTGCTGGGCACCTATGGTGAGCTCAGCCCGCCGGAGGAGCTTCAGCAGTACCACGACGCCAGCCTGCGCGCTACCGAAGCCCTTCGGGACCAAGCCCGGACCCGTTCCAGCGCAGATTCATTCATCGAGGAGTTCCTGGGGGTTGCCTTCGAGTTGCTCGGGGTAGCGTTGGAGATCGGGTTAGATACGACCAAGACCGACGCGGAAAAGCAAGGGCTGATAGAAGCAAGAGAGCTAGAGATCCTCGGCGAATTCTTCGGTCCCGATTTCGTCGCGGCGTCCCAAGCTGTTGATGAGGTCCGAGAGGCGCTTCCGGAGGAGACGCTGGCGCTCCTGGATGACGCCGGCTGCTATTCCGACATTACCGCACTGGGAGAAGATGAGGAGACGGCTGCCACGACTGCGCCTGCTGACGAGCACGGCGACGTTCAGTTCAAGGAGCCGGAGAATCTGCTGGGCACGTTCTCTCCCGGTGAGAGCGTCCGCATCGGCGACTACGAAGTGGAAGTGACGGATGCCTACCCGGGCAACGACTATCAGGGCGAAGATTCACTCACCGTGCGAGCGCTGGTTCGCAATGCCAGCGACAACGTCTTACCGAAGCCGCCGGACTGCGACGTACACACGGCCCTTGAGGATGGGGAAGGCCTGCGGTACGGAAGAAGTTCCTGCGGCTGGTCGGGAAACTCAGGCGACGCTTTCTCTCCCGGCGCGGAGGTTGACTACTTCGTGGAATACGAAGCCCCGTCTGAGAACGCAGCGGGGCTGCAATGGGTCTTTTCCGACGGCGAGACGGGGGCTTTCTTCGATCTGTCGCCACTCCTTCTCTTTCACGCAAGAGTCCTAGAGGCCCTGGTTGCCCTCTACAACGCCACGGATGGACCGAACTGGGAATCAACCAGTCTGGATTGGGCACCCGACCAAGGCTGGCTCAACTACGCTTCGCTCTACGAAGGCTACTGGCCCGGTGTAGGGGTCAGCGACAACCGCGTGATCCAGCTGAACCTCGATGACAATGGGTTGAGCGGACCTATACCGCCGGAACTGGGCAACCTCGTCAACCTGCAGACGCTGGACCTCAGCGACAACCAGTTGAGCGGACCTATACCGCCGGAACTGGGCAACCTCGTCAACCTGCAGACGCTGAACCTCAGCGGCAACCAGTTGAGCGGGTGCATACCCGCTGAATTGCGAGATGTGCCGTATAACGACCTCGACCAACTCGGTTTACAGTTCTGCGACGCTACAGCAACACAGGCTGCCACGCCGACGCAGGAGTTGACCCAACTCACCGACGACTCCGCGTCGGAATGGGGTCCCGTATGGTCTCCCGACGGAGGCGGGTTCGCGTTCAGCTCCGACCGAGACGGGGATTATGAGATATACAAGATGAGCGCCGATGGCTCCGGCGTCACCCAACTCACCGACGACTCCGCGTCGGATGCGGCTCCCGCATGGTCTCCTGACGGAAGCAGGATCACGTTCCACACCGACCGAGACGGGGATTATGAGATATACGTGATGAACGCTGACGGCTCCGGCGTCATCAAACTCACCGACAACTCCGCGTGGGCAGGGGAGGCTGCATGGTCTCCTGACGGAAGCAGGATCGCGTTCCACTCCGACCGCGATGGGGACTACGAAATATACGTGATGGCCATCGCGCCTGAGATCGAGGCCCCAACGCCTACCCCCACGGCGGCCCCTGCTCTCGCCACAGTCCTTACGGGGATTTCAAGCCCCTGAGCAATCATGGCGGTGGTGGCATGGGTGAAGGCTGTGACTACCTACTCCCCATTCGGCATTAGGAAGCCGAATCGGGGCTCAGTAAATATGTAGGTGGGGTTGCCGGCGTCGTCACCCGGCTTGCGGTGGAGCTTGCTTACCATGGTGCGCATGGGTCGCACGTTGCCGTCGCCCCTCTCCCGCCAGACCCGTTCCAACAGGTGCTCGTGGGTTGCCACTCGTCCGGCGTGGGCTGAGAGCTCCGCCAGCATCCCGTACTCCGTCGGGGTCAAATGCACCCGGCGACCGGCCAGTGTAACCCTACGCTGAGCGTAGTCAATTGTCAGATCGCCCAGCACGTAGGGCTCCGACGGCTCGGCGGTCACCCGACCCCCCCGAGTCCTTCTGCCTTTGCCGCGTGGAGCGGGTAGAGACTGGCGGGAGCTCCCCGGCCAATCCGCTCCCTCAGGTAACTGGCCGGAAGGATTCATCACCGTGCCCGAACTGAATTAGGTTTCCAGCGACAAGATACACTCTATCAGCGCCGGTTCCATCACCACGAGGACAGCCTTCATGGAGTCTCTGGGGCTTCCCTGGTAAGTCCTTGCCAGGGACAGCAACGAATTACTCGATGCCGCGAATAGGGAAGCGGAACGGCACCGTAACCGCCTCACAGACTGAGGGACTGCCTCCAGGCTCAGATCGCCGTTCGCAACTCGAAGACCGTTCTGTCTAAAATAGACCCTGGTCCACCAGGCGCCTGCGCCCTCGTGCAGGACGCCCGCTCAAAAGACGGAGGGTGGCGTGAAGGGAACCGCGCATATGAGTACCAGGCGAGTCGTCATAGTTGGTGGAGGCTTCGCCGGGCTCAGCGCCGCCTACACCCTGATGAAGCGGGGCATCACCCCCCTTCTGCTCGAAGCTCAGGATCGTGCGGGAGGACGCGGCAAGGGCGAGAGGGTGGACGGGTTTTCTCTGGACATGGGAGCATTCGTCTTCACCTCCACCTACGACACCGCATTCCGGTATTGCGAAGAGTTGGGACTGCCGCTAATCCCTTCAACAATGAAATTCGGCCACTTCCGCAATGGGCGGTGGGTTACCACGACGCCGGACCAATCGCTCTGGAATTTCTTACGACACCTGCGTACGGCCTCCACCATGGGATTCCTCTCACCTTCAGGGATGCGGTCCAGTTTCAAGGTCATGCGGCAGATCCATCGTCAGGCGGAATACATGAGTTTCGCCGGCGACAGCCCTCTCGCCGAAATAGACGACGACGAGTCCTTCGGCGACTACATGGAACGGCTCGGCGTGCCTGAGAACCTTCAGGTGACACTCAGGGGACCTCTGGAAATGATTTTGGGCGATCCAGGTCCAGCAGGCCAGGCTCTGATGCGGGCATACATCGGAGAAACGATGCTGCACTCCGGAAGAGTCTCCATGCCCGAGCGAGGTATCGGCTCACTGAGCGAAGCGCTTGCCACCGCCTGCTCCGATGCGATTCGCGTATCGACCCCCGTCAGGAGAATCGTCATCACAGACGGGAAGGCGACCGGCGTAGTCGTGGACGGCGAGACTATCGAGGCGGACGCCGTAATCTGCGCCGTCCCCGGCACCAAGGTCCCGGGTCTTATTCCCGAACTTCCGGAAGAGACTCGTCGCGCCCTCAGCAACGTCAGCTACTCAACCGGCTGCCGGGTGGTCATCGGTCTCGACCACTCTCCGCTCCCTCCCGGCTGGCATGGCGCGCTCTACCCCGAGGATGACGACACCCCGCTCCTGCTGGACCGGTCCGCCTTCCTGCCATCCTGCGCGCCTCCGGGCAAGAGCATTCTCGATCTGCTCATCGGGCGCGACCGCGCCAGGGAACTCATCCCCCTCGACGACGATGAGATAAAGCGCCAACTGCTGGCCGCCGCTCGACGGAATGCGCCGCCAGGATCTACCCTTCCCAACGACGACGAGGGGCTGTTCTACCGCGTGTACCGCTGGGAAGAGGCCCTGTGCATGGGCACGCCGGGGATGCTGGCCGCGGTGGCGAAGATCCCCGGGCAGCTCGCGGGGCGCATCGACAACCTGGTCTTGGCGGGCGATTACATGCGCGTGCCGTCGGTCAATGGTGCCCTCTCCAGCGGCCAAAGCGCCGCAATCGACGTCGCAGACCTGTTGGCGTCTCGCAACAACTAGGCAGGGCGTCTTGCCGAGTCCGGGTCACAGACACCCATCCCCCACCACTCTACGACAGAATTCAAAGTCTTCACGCATGGGGCGACTCTGGATACGATACAAGTCCTCGCCTCTTCCCCTTATTGCGGCACACGCTCACAAGTGCCTCTAAAGGCTCGCCGGTTCTAAAGGGGTCAAGCAGAATACCAGCACACGTGTGGGTCGCTAGTCACATGGCGTTCGGTCTCCGACGGATATGCACTGAGGCCATATGCGATTCGTTTGAGTCTATAGCACGATTCCGGCGAAGTGCGCGAAGTCCCGCCGATAGTACGCTTCCTATGAGGATCTGAACTAGGCCGACATCTCGGGCTTTGCCATTCGATAGCCGACGCGATGCTCGGTGAATATGTACCTTGGGCTTCTTGCGTCGTCGTTCAACTTGCGGCGGAGAGACTTGATGAATGCACGCAGGACCTGTGAATCGCCGGAATTCGGGGCACTCCACACTCGTTCGATAAGCTGCTCGTGTGTCAGCACACGTCCAGAATTAATGGAGAGCTCGAATAGCAGGCTATACTCGGTAGCCGTGAGATATACGGGACTTCCAGCAACTCGAACACGACGTTCAGCGTAAGCGATTTCAAGGTCACCGAGCACATAAGGTTCGAGAGCGTGAGTGCGGTCGGAAGCGGCCTTCTTCCGTAGTGCCGCCGTGATTCTAGCCACGAGTTCGGACGGCGAGAATGGCTTGACGATGAAATCGGAGGCACCAAGATCCATGACCTCCTCTATCACCCGGTCCCTGTTGTATTCGGATAAGTAGATGACAGGCACGTCGGTGATCGCGGTAATGCTCTTCATATTCTCGAAATCGTTTGTCCCGGAAAGTGCATGATCAAGAATGACAATCGAAGGTTTTTCCTCCCTGATGAGGCGGTTCACCACATCGGGGCTCCTTGTCGTGAGCGGAACGTAGCCCGCTCCTGAGAGAGTGTCTCGTACATACCTTAGAAACAGCGGGTCATCGACGATCGCGAGAATTCGCTCCTGCTGACCTTCCGCCTGTGTCTCGCGAGGAGGAATCTCAGAAGGGGGCGTAGCTATGACCCTCGAAGTCTCCGAAGCCTCAGGAATGGCAACAGTGATCCTGGAGCTCGATTCGCTGATTTCGCCCGATATACGGCCACCATGCGCCTCCACTATCCCTCTGCTGATAGCAAGGCCTAGCCCTGCCCCATGAATACCCGTCACTTCCGCATCAGCCATCCATGAGCAAATCTGAGACTGTAGAGGCAGATGTTCCACCGATTCGCAGTTCCCTTTGTATGTGACCGAGACCGCCACTTCTGCGCCCATGTGCGACGCTGCCACGAGAATAGTTGCTTCCTCGTGAGAATTCTTCGACGCATTGGAAAGGAGATTGTGTAGGACCTGCAGGATGCGAGTCCGATCCGCCATCACCAAGGGCAACTCGGAAGGGCAGTCAATTGCTATATCGTACTTGTGCCCGGTGCTCAGAAAAGCATCCTTAGCCTCGAAAATGAGGCTGGCCAAGTCTGTGGGTTCGGGAATGATCGATAGCGTCCCTGCCTCGATGCGTGTCACATCGAGAAGATCGCTGATTCGTTCGCGAATGTGATCGGTCTGCTCATCGATGATGCGAAAGAACTGGCGAGTTTCGGTTGAATCGAGAGGGTAAGGAGATTCAAGTACGGTTGTCGTGGAGCCCTTGATCGCGGTTAGTGGCGCTCGCAACTCCCTATTTAGAATGCCCAGGAACTCGGCTCGTATCCGCTCCAACTCGTGCAGTCGCGTAATGTCTTGCATGGAGACTACCACGGACACAATTTCTCCACCGTCCGAGTAGATGGGTCTCGCATTTACCAGGGTGGTAACAGTGCGTCCGTTGGGCAGAGAGACGGAAATCTTCTCTTCACGCACAGTTTCTCCGCTCTTCAGTACCCGACCTAGAGGCAGTTCGGCAACGCGGAACTCGCGCCCGTCCGCTCGACGAAACGTCATTTCGCCTATGAGTTGCTCAAATGAAGCACAGTTCCCGCCCATACTTTCGACTATGCGTTTAGTCTCTTCGTTGAGTGACAACACGTTTCCGGTGTTGGCATCGAATATCAGAAGTGCCAATGGCGAGGTATCGAGTAGTGTTTCAAGGTCGGACTTGGCGCGCTGTTCAGCCTTGAATTTGAGGGCGTTGGAAATGACCATCGCCGCCTGGGAGGCGAACATTGCGATGGTATCTTCGTCATCTAAGCTGAATTCCTGAGCGTTCTCCTTCTCGGTAACATAGATGCTTCCATATAGCACGTCTTGATGCCAGATGGGCATACCCATGAAAGATTCCATTATCGGGTGGTTGTCGGGGAACCCCACAGCCGTAGTGTGATCGGTAAGGTCTCGGAGCCTCAGAGGTTCACGACTTTCCCGCAAATGTCCTAGGAGCCCAACCGCCTTGGGCCAACTTCCGATACACTGTTGTTCTCCAGGGCTCATGCCCGAAGTGACGAAGTCCCGCACACCTCCGCAACTGTCAAAAACCACAAGCGCCCCGTATCGTGCGTCGGTTAGGGAGCGTGCGCCCTCAACAACAGCCTGCAGGATGGTGTTCAGATCGAGGCTGGAGTTAATGAGAAGACTGGCATTACTCAGCTTCGAGAGTCTCTCTCGCAATTCTTCGCTTCTTTGAGTGGGTTCCCTGGCTTCCAGCAATGAATCACCTGTGAACACGGAATAAATTCCCCGGCCGATTCAAACTTCTGGGATACGACTTTGGCTCTGTAGGAACATGTCGACCACCTGACGACTATTGTCAAGCGACGGGCCGGATAACTTATGGGACGAAATCGTTGGGCACGTCCAAATTCGCACAGGTGGTTTATGGGAGAGTGAGTCTCATATCAACCATGTAGGCGCTTTTAACTCTTATCTGAGACCCTCAACGATTCCAATATTCCAACCTTACTCCGTGTTGTTTCCTAACGTTCCTTCAGATGGTCGGAGCAGCTACTTGGAGTGTGGCGGACTCTAGTTGTGCGGGCGCTGAAAGGGTGCTTGCGGCCCCATCCAATCACTTCGTTGAGTCCTAACGGACGTCCAAAACTCAGGACAAGAAAGCGGCATGGGCGTGATCCACTCGACCAGCCTGAGTCTCAACACCTCACGGTACAACGTATCATTATAATTGCAACATACTTCAAGAGTGTCAATACCCAAGAGTCGGCGAAATGTCCCTCGTGCGCGACGTTGGACGCCCAAGACCAGGTAATGGACGTGTGAGTGCGTCGTGAAGATATACTTCCCTACTTCGGCTTCAGGGTCAGCGTCTGTTTGGCATTCGCTCTCACTCGCTCGCTGTCCAGCGGGAGGTAGTGGTGCCTTCCCCCAAGCCATTCTGTGACCTGGTCGCCGTAGTGGGGACTGCCGGGATGGCCGGACTGTCCCGTGGCGTCTACCGCCCACAGGCCGGGCGGGTCATCTGCCAAGTCGGCGTTGTGTCGCCAGTTCGCGCCGATGGACGCGAGATAGTTCGGGTCGAAACCGGTGTTGCTGACGGTGATGCCGTTTCCACCCACCGGCTGGCCACCCCGCCGCAGGAGATCGGAAAGGTCCCCGCGATCTGCGAGCAGGTGGTTCAACGTGATCTTATGAACCCTGCCCCAACTCCACCCCGACATGTCCGCACCTAGTCGCGCCGTCAACTCGTCGATGGCTCGCGACATACTGGTCAGGATGGCGTCCTCCCTGGAAGTGGACCGAATGTAGTCGTGTGGGTCGTCGGCGAGAAGTCGCACCGCGAACCCCGAGATGGCGTTGGAAATGAGCGACACATGGTCTCCGGAAAACCGCTCGGACGCAACGGCCGTCGTCCACTCCGAGAAGAAGAACTCGAAGATAGTTGCTCCCACCTCGTCCACGTCCATTCTGCAATTCCATTTTCTCAGGATACTAGCCGCTTCCAGCACTCTAGAATCTGAAGACAGACTCAGGGTCTGGACCAGGGCCGGAAGGGCCTCGACGGCGCGCATGGAGAGCGTGTCGGACTGCATCCGGGCAAAGTCCTCCCTGGAGAGTTGGTCCCTCTCCTCCAGCATCTGGCGGATGCGCAGAGCACGGTACCCGCTGCTCCAGGTACCGGATAGCGGATACGGGTAGTCCTCAGGCGCCGTCCGGTTGTTTGCCGATCGAGCATACCCTTCTACCGGATCGTACACGGCCGGCAGCGCGTCGTATGGGATTGTGCTCCCCCATTGATGGTTCGGGTCCCAGCCGGGTCGGTACTCACGATTCCACTGCTCACGGATGGGAATGCGCCCTACCGCTTGGTAGCCGATATGCCCCTCTATGTCGCCAAAGACGTAGCTCCATGTGGGAACGATCCAGTCGCGTAGGGCCTCTTTGGCATCTGGGCAGTTCCCAGCAGCAGCCAGATCGAGCATGCAGGTGATCTCATCGCCAAAGCCGGTGCCGAGCCACTTGGCCGAGACCTTGTCGGAGGTACGCAACGCCTCTGGAAGAAGTGCGTCCACTATCGGGCCGTTGTGAGTCCTGGTAATCGTGATGTTTCGGGTTTCCTCACCCGCTACATCGATCTTGGCGCTCTCCTGTACGGCCGGAATCCACTCGTCTCCAGATCGGAAGTATCCGGGCCGGTCGGCGTCTTCCTGTTCCTGGTAGATGTCGCGCTGAGAGCAGATGTTGTTTGTAACACCCCACGCGAGTGTCTCATTTCTGCCGAAGACGATTCCCGGAACGCCCACGTAGCCGGCTCCCGCGGCGTTTATCTCCGGTCCGGACAGATGGACCTCAAACCAGCACGAGACTGCTCCAAACGCGATGTGCGGATCGCTGGCGACCATCGGTGCGCCGCTCGCGGACTTGTGCCCCGCGACGACCCAGTTGTTGCTGCCGAGACCCTCTTCTGGATCGCCGAGAACCTCACCTACAGGGACCTGACCCGCTCGCGTCGACTGATACGTACCTCTGGGAACGATGCTCTCGTCCTCAGCCTCACCGGTTATGAAATCGTCCAGCAAAGGCCCCTCGCCTAGGACCCGCTTTGCCAGTTCGGGAATAGCAATGATGGGCAGCCGGCCTGTGAGGTACCAACGGAACTCCTGCCAGATAGCGACCGAGTCCACCGCAGACCATTCCTCCGGCTCGTAGTCCAGCAGGTCGAACTCGATCGGCAGGTTGCTCCTGCTCTCCTCCATGAAGGCGTTTATGCCATCCGTATATGCCTCCAAACGAAGCCTGGTCTCCTCGGGAAACTTCCCGAAATTCGCCTCCGCCGTCCGTGTAAGGCCTATCGTGTGTGAAACAGTGTCGGTCTCGATGCCGCTGGGTCCGACAATCTCCGAGAGGCGGCCGTGAGCCTTTCGCCGATAATAGTCGAGCTGCCATAGCCGGTCCTGGGCTGTGGCGAACCCATAACCGAAGAAGAGGCTATCGTCGGTCTCGGCAAGAATGTGCGACACACCCCACTCGTCCCGGACGATATCGACCGGCCCCGACAGGCCCGATACGGTCCGGGCTCCCTCCATTGAGGGAACGCGTGCAGCCGTCTGTTCCGTCCACCACTGATCGAATTCGGCTCTTGTCAGTCCGGCATCCTCGCAGATCGCTTGGATCGAGTCCCCCGCCCCGAGTCGGAGCAGCATGTCTTTGTCCGTGTAGTCCATGGTCATTCGCCTCTCGTTGAGTATTTCAGAATCTATGCGAAGTCGTCGTATGCTATACCATCTCTCCCCTCGACAAGCTCAGCACGAGCGGGACCGTACGCGATATCGTTCCCCCTGAGCATCGTTACGCCCCGCCTTTGGGGCCGTACCGGTCTGTCAGTAACGGGAGACACAAGTAAGAGAAAGCACGTTCGGCCTGAGCCTGTCGAAGGCTGAAGATGGCAGTGCATCGTCGCTGATATGAAGCTCTAACTTGATAGCCCGTCGAAGGGTACTTAACCGGCGACAAGATAATTGCAAACCTCGCTGTAAGAGTGAAAGGCCGATAGAAATGTCCGAAAATGTCCGGAAATGTCAGGGTTTTTCCAAGGTCCCGGACTCTAGCCACTCGTCCCTTACTCATCTTTCCCCGCTGGAGGATACGCAACCTCCAATCTCACCCCCACCGAGGGAGAGATACAGAGAGGGGGTTCCCCCAGTCACTTGAGAGCCTGTCGAAGGGTTATTCCCTGCCACCGAACTACCCCTAATTCTTCCCTCTGTGCTCTCTGTGTTCTCCGTGGTGAATCTTGGTCCTATATCAAGCAGTCACTTGAAAGCTTGTCAAAGGACAGGCTTTCGCAAGTCCATTTAGTCTGACTCGATCTCTCACTCCTGCGACATTTCGGCCATACGCTGCAGTGGAGATTTAACTCTCGTGAGCAGCAGGATGGCGGTGACGAACAGCGCTGCAACGGCCATGAAGGCCGGTCCATAACTGTCCAGGTAGTCGAACGACGCTCCGGCCATGAGCGGCCCGGCGACCGCCGCGATCATTCCGACAAGGCCCGACAGCCCGGCAATGCTCCCGAAATACTTCAGCCCGAAGTTCTCCTGAAGCAGCAGCGTGACAAGGACACCGTAAGCGCCGAAGAAGAACCCGAAAATGGGCACGATGACCCACAGGTGAAGTCCTACCGGGTAGGCCACGATCACCGAGATGAGAGCCGTCTGACCCCCGAGGCTGAGCATCATGGCTATGCGGGCGGTGAACCGCTCTGCCAGGTAGCCGAACACTCCCTTGCCGGCCATGCCGAATCCTGCCAGCAGCGACAGCAGCGTAACAACGGTCGCGTCGTCAGTCCCCTGGTCGAGCAGGTGGGTGCTTATCTGAGGCAGCAGCGCGCTGTAGGTGAAAGAGCCAAGGGCAGTCGCCACCGTCACGTAGTAGAAGGCATCGGAGCGCAGGGCCTGCTTGACGGTAAGACCCGCAAGACCGGACGTGGCGGACGAAGATTTGGCCCCTAGCGTTGCGGTGGACCTGCCGGGAGTGCGCTCGTGAACGAAGAGGGCGGCCAGGAGAGCGACCGCGAACGCCAGAATGCCTGTGACAACGAATGCCGAGCCCCATGTGGCAACCGCCAGGACGTATCCCGTCAGTATCGGCACGGTCAGTCCGCCGAAGTTGTTGCCCATCATCGCGAACCCCATGGCGCGGCCCTTCGACTTTGGGAACCACAGCCCGACGAGTCTTCCGGCGGGAAGCGTGTTCATCCCCGAGAACGCGAAGAACTGAAGAAAGCTCAGGGCGTAGAAATGCCAAAGCTCGGTCATCATGGGCCGCAGCACCAGGCTCACGCCGAATAGGGCCAATGTGCCCGCGAGCAGCGGCCTCGCTCCGTGGTTGTCCATGAACCTTCCGAGCAGCGGCGCGGTCATACTGCCGATGGCCCAGAAGGACAGCGATCCCAGGATAGCGGTGCGGTTCCACCCGAACGTCTCTTCGAGAGGCTCAACGTAAAGCCCGAAAGCGTAGTTGCTGGAACCAATGGTGAGCGCCGACGACAGGAATACGATCCCAACGATAACCCAGCCGTCGAACTCCCTACGGCGGGCGCGAAGCACCATGTCGGCAGCCCGGTCTGAAAACATCGCGGCATATGGTACACCAGCAACGGCGAGTCGTGGACGGCACGTTACCGATGAAGCGACCGCCGGGTGGTGGCCAAGGTGGAGTGGCATCAGGGAGAGCTGTTCCCTCGGGTAGGCTTCATCGTCACGAACATGACGGCAGGCCCCGAAGGAGTGGTTCGATTCTACAGTCGTTGTGGGACAGCCGAGCAGTGGATCAAGGAAGGCAAGTACGCGCTGAACTGGACTCGGCTGTCGTGCCATCGTTTCGTGGCCAACCGGGTGCGTCTGACTCTGTTCATTCTGGCGTACAACCTTGGGAACTTCCTTCGCCGACTGTGTCTGCCCAAGGCGTTCAAGCACTGGTCTCTGCAGAGCGTGCAGGTCAAGCTGATCAAGATGGGAGGCCGTCTGGTGCGGCACTCCCGGCGGTTGATCTTCCAGTTATCCGAGGTGTCGGTTCCTCGACGGTTGCTCCAGGGAGTGTTGGATCGTATCGGCCGGTTATCACCGGCACCAAGAAACTATCTCAAAATTCACTTCCGCGAGTTTTCTCCACGCAAATACTCAACTGAAACACGTTCGCCCTGAGCCTGTCGAAGGGCAATTCTCTGCCAACGCATATAATTTTGAGATGATCTCTAAACTGAGGAAGGGTACAACCACGATTGTGCCAAGAGGGAGAGCGCTCCAGGGAGTCGGCTTGTCTTCACTGCGCTTTCACCCCATTGACGGAGGCCCGAAGACGACAAAGATGGACAAGAAGCATTGTTCACGGCGAGAATCGCATCCCTTATTGGATAGACCGGAGAATGACTGGCCTTGCAGGACCTGACAATAATTGCCACTATCTCGTTTGGACTGCCCATTGAGCCTGAAGACTCCCTATATGAGGAATACCGGCTACAACCGCGCGGCTGAGGCGTGGTGGAAGATGGCTGAGGCGTACAGGCGCGAAGACCTGGACACTGAGGACGACCGGGCGCTGATAGAGCAGGTGTCGAGCCGGAGGCGGGTGCAGGGGTGAGACGAGCGGATACGGCTGCAGAGCAAGAGCGAGATGCGGGGGCCGCCGGACGAGGCGGACGCGCTGGCGATGACGTTTGCGGCGCCCCGGAGGGGAGGGGTCAAGATATGGGTGTGAGGGGGAGTCTGACTAGAAGGTAACAGAATAAAAGGGATTCATATACACTTTATAGTATCTTCATAATCGTCTGGCAGGTTCGCGGCGGGAGCGGCATGTAGCCGCCAGTCACGAGGAGGCCTGCTAGGCGGCTCGGTCCCGCTCATACGCCACATCCAGGCCGGGAGGACACCTTGGAGAAGCTGGTTGCCGACACGATCGAAGACCTCCATTCGATCATCGTCCACTTTCCGATCGCGCTTCTCGTGCTGCTGGCGGCCCTGACGCTCTACCTGGTCCTGCGACCCGGACCGGGGATGCTCCAGACCACCTGGCTGCTCCTCGTGGTAGGCACCGTCGGCGCCGTCGCCGCCACGGTCTCCGGGCTGGTCTCACACTTTCCGTACGAGGAGACGGACCTTCACGGCGTCATCGAACAGCACCAGTGGTGGAGCTTCGGGGTCACCGTGCTCTTCATCGCGGCTACCATCTGGCGGTTCGTCTCTCGTCGACGAGGATCGGACTGCGGAGCGTCCGTCCCGTTCCTGGCGGTCGTCGCGGCTGGAACGGGCCTCCTCGTGATGTCCGGCATGACGGGAGGAGACCTCGTCTTCGACTACGGGATCAACGTCCGAGGCGTTAATCCCCTGTTGGACCCATAGACCTCGACGCGGGCTCACCCATCGCCGCGCTTTCGAAGGAGGACGCGATCTGGCCATCGGGTTATCATGGGACGGTTGGAGACCCGAACACGC
Source organism: Dehalococcoidia bacterium (assembly GCA_963662435.1). Lineage (GTDB taxonomy): Bacteria > Chloroflexota > Dehalococcoidia > Lucifugimonadales > VXLM01 > VXLM01. The sequence continues at coordinate 3,236,689 of OY759598.1, forward strand.
CAAGACGATGGATGAAGTACCCCGCGCTGATCGAGTGTGAGTCCGGCACAGTGGGCATCACCTTTCCCGACTTAGAAACTATCTCAAAATTCACTTCCGCGAGTTTTCTCCACGCAAATACTCAACTGAAACGCGTTCGCCCTGAGCCTGTCGAAGGGCAATTCTCTGCCAACGCATATAATTTTGAGATGATCTCTTAGCCCCCTTCACAGTGGGCTCCAACGAGGTCTTCCTCTTATCTAGGTGGGGAATCTAGGGTAGATTGTCACCGACGCCACCAATCATGAAAGAGACGATGGCCTCTCTGTCGCCCCAGCCTGATGGCAGGAGCCGGGAACTGGATTCCTGCCCCGTATCGAGGTACGGGGTGACGTTCCTTCGCAGGAATGACGATGGGGGGTGGCACAAAGGCTACTGTCAGAGGAACGACACGGCCATTGACGGGTTACGCACAGTCGGTGTGACGACGACTGAGCCGAGCGAAGCGCTCTCACAGAGTCTGAACGGTCGCCAGCCGTCTTGACAGAATGATGCTGTGATGCGATGATGCTGCTATGCGTACGACGGTATCTATTGACGATGATGTCTTGGCAGTTGCCCGGGCGCTGGCAGAGCGAAAGGGAAGCAGCCTCGGCAGCGCCCTGTCGGAGCTGGCCCGGCGCGGCCTTCAGAGTGGGATCATCAACAACGATGTCACGGAAGGCACCACCTTTCCCGCTCCCGCCGATGCCGGACCCATCACCAGCGAGGACGTCTACCGGTCACTGGGCGACTGGCCTTGATCGCGCTGTTGGATGTCAACGTCCTTATTGCCCTCGCCTGGCCCAACCACGTGCACCACTCGGCGGCCAGGACATGGTTCGAGGTACGTCGGGAGGAAGGCTGGGCCACTTGTCCATTGACGGAGGCGGGTTTCGTCCGCGTGTCCTGCAATCCGTCGGTCGTTCGACACACCGTCACGCCTCTCGAAGCCATCGCTGTCTTGCAGAGGCTCTCTCAGTTGGGTTCTCACACTTTCTGGCCCCAGGATCAGTCCATCATGCACCTGCCCGAGTCGATTGGCATACGTCTCCAGGGATACCGTCAGGTTACGGACGCCGTGTTGCTGGCCGCCGCCATGCAGCGAAACGGACAGCTGGCCACGCTTGACGGAGGCATGGAGAGGTTGGTCACAGAGAGCCAACGCGCCTCCCTTTGTGTTATCCCGGTGTGAGCCGGTTGAGGATCGAACCCGGAGTGACAATTGGGGAAGTGTTTACCGACACTGAGTTCATTCGCTATGTCGAATAACCTGCGTTCGATTAAGCATCGGCGGCCCGTCTGGTAGAATGTGCCGCGCTGACACTCTCAAATTCCACTTGAAAGGGACCGTCTATGCCCCGACCACGCGCCTTCATTAGCAGAGAAATCTTCCCGGATGCACTGGACATGATCAGGGCAGAAGTGGATGCCGAGGTGTGGCCGGACGAATTGCCACCTCCTCCCGAGGTGCTGCTCGAAAAATCCAGAGGCGTTGACGGTATTCTCTGCCTTCTCACCGACAAGATCGACGGTGAGTTCATGGACGCCGTCGGCCCGCAGCTCAAGGTCATAAGCCAGATCGCAGTCGGGTTCGACAATATCTATATCCCGGATGCCACTCGACGCGGCATTCCCGTCGGAAATACGCCGGAGGTGCTGACACAGACGACGGCGGACGCCGCGTGGGCTCTGCTGCTGGGGGCGGCACGCCGGATGGGAGAGGGCGAACGCGCCGTGCGTGCGGGCAACTGGCGCACGTGGCACCCCCTCCACTACCTCGGCCAGGACGTCTACGGCGCCACGCTCGGAGTTATTGGCATGGGCCGTATCGGGTTCGAGGTCGCCAAGCGCTCCTTGGGCTTCAACATGAGGGTCCTCTACTACGACATTGTCAGACAGGAAGAATTCGAAGAAAGACTCCCCATGGAGTACGTCGATTTGGACACGCTCCTCTCTGAATCCGACTTCGTATCGCTCAACACTGTACTCAATGATTCGACCCACCACCTCATCAACGAAGAGGCTCTATCGAAGATGAAGCCCAGTTCGGTGCTGGTGAACGCCTCCCGCGGACAGATCGTCGATCAGGAGGCGCTGTATGGGGCCCTTAGCACGGGCCAAATTGCGGCGGCCGGACTCGACGTCACCGACCCGGAGCCGATAGCCGACGACGATCCGCTCCTCACTCTCGGAAACTGCGTGATCGTCCCGCACATCGCCAGCGCCAGCGTCGCCACGAGGCGGGAGATGTCGCGCATCGCCGCCGTCAACCTCCTGAACGGTATCAATGGCGAACGTCTCATCACCTGCGTCAACCCGGAAGTCTACATCTGACCGACGACAATCACAGTCAGGAGCGTATCGAGAATGCAAGATTACGAACCTCTCGACATTTCCCGCTCGTGCAACTCCGGCACCGAGATTCTCGGCAGCGGTGGCGCTCACGTGGAGATGGGTCTCCGGTCGTTCCGGGGCCTCCCCTTCATGATCGGCGGTCTCGCCGGCGGAATTGGAGGCAACGCTTTCATTGCGCCCTCGCCAAACGGGGGCAGCGTATCCGTTCCGGTCGGCAAGCCGGCGAGGCGGGTGCTGTTCGCTCACGCGCTGCTCGAAACGAAGCTGGACCAGGGCGGACGACTCGGTGAGCCGGTCGCGGAATATGTGTTCCACCTGTCCGGCGGTAGGCAGGAACGGGTGAATATTCGAGAACGCTTCGAGATCGCGGCCAGCCCATCATTCCCGCCGGGAACTCCAGGCCCTCCGTATCGCGCCGTGACCGACAGCAAGGCGACCTTGATGCCCCGCTATGAGGGAGAGTTCGCGGAGGCCGGGAAACGCCAGACCGAGGCGAACCAGGCTTCAGCGGAACTTTGCTGGCTCTGGTCGTGGGAGAACCCCGAACCCGATTCCTCGATAGAGACCATCGAGATCCTCCCTGCGGGTATGCGCTTTTTCGTAGCCGCAATCACCCTGGGACACCTCGATGAGCACCCCTTCCCCAGAGAGGGACGGCGCCCTGCCAAGATCACCCTGCTCGACGAGGCCGACGCCTCAAAGCCGTTCGATGTCGAAGTCGAGGTCGACCGTGGCGACGCTACTTACGTCTTCCCCCTGCCCGCCGTGTCATCCGACGAGTTCCTCGCCGCCCCGTACTCTTGGGGACAGGACGACAACGATTCGTCCAGCCCGTCCTACGTGGAGATTGCCGCCACGCCGTCCGCGACTGTGACCGTCAAGCGGGGCGATGCCGAGGTCGGCAAGGCCACCTGGGGCGATGTGGTCGATAGCGGGGCCGTGGAGACCGAAAAGGTCAAGATCGAGCTCATCGACCCCGGCAAGAACTGGGTCCATGTCACGGTCGTCGACGACGAGACGGGGCGTCCCGTACCCAGCCGAGTCCACTTCCGCTCGCCCGAAGGAGTGCCCTACCAGCCCCACGGACACCACAATCAGGTCAACTCCAATCTGGGAACGTGGCATAACGACGTGGGAGGCGATCTGCGTCTTGGGCAGACGGCCTTCGCATACATCGACGGAACGTGCCAGGGGTGGTTGCCGCGCGGAGAGGTCGTCGTGGACGTGTCGCGCGGATTCGAGTACGAGCCGCTGCGAACGAAGGTCTCCATCGAGCCCGGCCAGCGCGAGCTTGAGCTGCGCCTCAAGCGATGGACGAACATGAACGCCCAGGGCTGGTACAGCGGCGACTCGCACGTCCACTTCCTGTCACCGACCGGGGCGCACCTGGAGGCGCAGGGCGAGGACCTCGACGTGGTGAACCTCCTCCAGTCGCAGTGGGGGAGCCTCTTCACCAACACGGAGGACTTCACCGGCGAAGCCAGCGTCTCGGAGCGTGGCGAAAGCATCGTCTACGTGGGACAGGAAAACCGGCAGCATTTCATGGGCCACATGATCCTCTGGGGCCTCAAGAGGCCGATAATGCCGTGGTGCAGTGACGGGCTGGGCGAGGCCGAGATCGGCGGCAGCATGGAGACCACCCTCAGCTACTGGGCCGACGAGGCACACGCCCAGGGAGGCTTCGTCGTCAATCCTCACTTCCCCAACCCTAACGGGGAACCCGCCTCCCTCGTGGCGACCGGACGTCTCGACGGCGTCGAGATGATCCGCCAGACCGAGTTTAACCACATCGAGTACTACCGCTACCTGAACGGCGGCTACCGGCTCCCCCTCGTTGGCGGCACCGACAAGATGTCCAGCGACGTGCCGGTCGGCCTGTACCGCACCTACGCCAAGCTCCCCGACGACGAGGAATTCGGCTACAACTCGTGGTGCCGCAGCGTCGCGAGCGGGAGGACGTTCCTCAGTGGTGGGCCTATCATCCATTTTTCCGTAGACGGCAAGGCCATTGGCGACACGGTAGCTATCTCAGGGCCGGGCACCGTCGAGGTCGAGGCGTGGGCCGAGAGCATCTTCCCCATCAACGTTCTGCAGATCGTCCGAGACGGCAAGGTCGTCGCTCAGGCCGAGTCCACCACCGGCACGCGTCGGCTGGAGCTGAATGAGAAGATCACCGTCGACAAGCACACGTGGCTGGCCGCGAGATGCGGCGGCCCTGAGTACATGGGGAATTTCTACCACATAGACGCCATGGCGCGCGGCATGTTCGCCCACACGTCGCCCATCTACGTGTCCGTCGGGGGCGACTGGTGGATGTTCAGCGAGGAGACGGCGCGGTACATGCTCACGCTCATCGAGGGCAGCATCTCCTACATCCGCGACACGTCGGCACAGCACACGCACGGCGGAGTCACCCACCACCACGGCCAGGACGACCACATCGCCTACCTCGAAGCACCCTTCCACGAGGCCAACGCTGCGGTGCATGAACGTGCTCAGCGGCTGGGGTTTAAGCTGTAGGGGGCCGTGAAGGTCGAGAGAATTTAGAATTTTCAGCATTACCGGAGGCGCATTGTCCGGTTACCTACAGTTTGATTAGGAGCGCAGTATGAGATTCGAACACGTCACCTACGAAGAGAAGACAGGTAGGAATTCGAAGCAAATTGAGTCGTACAACTTTCACAAGGCGGCGTCGGTGCTAGCTGAGTATGGATTCGACTGCATTAGAATCTCCAATGATTGGCGTGGGGCCGACTTCTTGGCCTATCGCTCGGATAGCGGCCAAACCCTTGAAGTTCAGCTCAAGACTTGCCTAGTAATCGCCGAGAAGTATCGAGACTACGAAGATCTCTATATGTGTTTCCCGCTTGACGGGACAGGCAACTGGTATCTCATCAAACATAGTTGTTTGATGGATATTGTGCGGAATAATTCTGATTGGATGGACTCAAACAAGTGGAAGAATGAAGAGGAATATTTTAGTTATAGGGGAAATGAGGCCATGAGAGAAGCGCTCAAGGATTTTGCGTATGAGTCAAAGCAGAATCATCTTGGCTTCAGAGAGGCCGCTGAGCATATGAAGACAACCCAAGCCTCTCAGACCTAGGACGACCACATCGCCTACCTCGAAGCACCCTTCCACGAGGCCAACGCGGCAGTGCATGAGCGGGCTCAGCGGCTGGGGATCCGGCTTTAGGGGGCAGTGTCGGTGTGAGGAAACGTTAGCTTTATTTCCTCTTGGCGTGGCGCAGACCCGATCACCCTTTGCGTTGCGGGAAAAGCCGGCGTAAATTAATGCTGTGACTCACAGAAACTGTGAGACTGTGAACATGAAGAACATCACCGTATCCGTCGATGAGGAGACACATCGGACCGCCCGCATCAGGGCGGCTGAGTTGGGCACGTCGGTATCGGCGCTGGTGCGCAACTACCTCAGGAGTTTGTCAAGGGACGGCGTCAGTGGGGCAGCGGACACCCGGTCCGGCGCAGCGACGTCAGGCGCGCTTCGGCGCACTGAGTTGGACGATGTGATTGCGGACTTCGAGGCGCGCGGCGTAGGCCTGCGCATGTCCGATAACCTGACCCGCGACGAGTTGTACGACGAAGCAATGAACGGCCCTGATGCGGTTCGTTGACACCAACGTGCTGCTCTACGCGGTGAGTCTCTCGCCGGATGGCTGGGATTCCGCCTCCGAACGGCGAACGTATCAAACACGCCGTCCGTAACTTCGGCCTAGACGGGCACCGCCTCAACCGGATCGGGAATGGGAAGTCCCTTCTCCGCCAAGATCGCCAGATGCTCGATTACGGCCTCAGCTATCAGGGCCTTTGTCTCTTCCTCGGTCTCACCGGCGGCCACACAGCCGGGCAAGTCGGGCAAATGCGCAGCGTAGCCGTTGCCACTCTTCTCAATTACGACCGGGTATGCCATCACGGTTGAAGACATCATTCACCTATCGCAGTCCCGCTTGCTTCAGGATGCTGATCCACGTCTTCCCACAAAGAAATCGGCGGGCAGCAGCGTAGTCTTGTCGGCCCCAGTGTCTACGAGGAATGAGACGTCGCTCCAAGTCTCCAATCGTGGAATGAATAAACGCCCCTGTATATAGGGGCGCTTGTTAGCGTGGCCGAATCTACCCCGCAACATCAGAGGATCACCGTCCTAGGCTTGTCGTGAATGAACCTGACAATTGCCTGTTCGCGCGACAAGCCCTCCGAGTCGAGCTGCGCCAATACGGAATCCAACGACGCGCCATGGGCTCGAACTCCGCCGGTGTGGACAGCGATCCACTGCCCGGAAAAACGTTCAATCACACGATCATGGCTTGGCTCAGAGAGGCTCTTTGCCGTTTTGTCGAAAGCCTGCAACTCCTCGTCAACCTTTCGAGGGTCACCTATGAGCTTAATGACCTCGTCCATCGCTGCCTCCTCTCACTCCGATCCCGTCCAGATCCTTCCACCCCAATGCAGGACTCATGCGCTGACTTGTAAGTGCCTTGTGTCTCAATGGAGGTGGCGCAAGGGCTAGCTTCTGTAGTTCGGCAAGCTCACTTCGTATGTGTCGAATGATAGCCCAGTGAGGTTGACAACTCAAGAAAGCGTTCATGCCTTTCCGCTCAAGCCGGGAGCAAAGGCGAATGCTAGGGGAATTGTGTACTATTCCCTCACGCTAAGTGACTCTCGTCCCCGGAGGCCCTTTGAACCATGGACTATGAACCCATCGACATATCCGGTCTGTGCAGCGCGGGCGCGGATACCCTGCCCGACGAGGACCCGATGCTGGGCGAGCAGGCCATGCGCGGTCTCCCGTTCATTGTCGGCGCGCCGGGCGGCGATCCTGACGGGAAGTGCTACGTCTCGCTGGGGGACGGTGATGCCTCCGTAACCCTGCCGGTTGGCGGGACGGCGCACAACGTCATCGTCGCTCACCGGCAGATGGAGACCGAGCAGCACGCCAACGGTCCAATAGGCGTCCGCGTCGCGGACTACGTCATCCGGTTCGAGGACTCGGAGACCGTCACGGTGCCAATTCGCGAGCGCTACGAGATCAGCGTGGTCAGCGACCGTCAGGGGATATCCCGGTTCGGGATTGGGCATCCCTACCTCGCCGTGACCGACCGGGAAGACACCCTCATGCCCCGCTACGAGGGCCGCTTCGACCTGATAGGCAGACGCCAGACGGAGTCCGTCCAGGCGCTGCCCGCGTGGTACTGGCTGTTTGCGTGGCGCAACCCGACCCCAGACCGAGTCATAGAGTCCATCGAGTTCGTCCCCCGAGGTCCGCGGTTCATCGTCGCGGGAGTAACTCTCGGACACGTCGATGAGCACCCCTTTTCCCGCGACGCCCGGCGTCCCGTGCGTGTCACCCTCAAGGACGCCGAGCGGGCCGAGAAGGCATTCGATCTCGACGTGACAATCGACCGGGGCGAGCGCACCTATGTGCATCCACTCCCGGAACAGTCGTCCGACGAGTTCCTCACCGACCCGCAAAGGGGATTCGGCGAGGCCCAGAACCCAAAGTCCAGCCCGGCCTACGTCGAGCTGTCCGGCATTCCTTCCGCTACCGTAGATGTGTCCCAGGGAGGAGAGAAAGTCGACAGCGTGAAGTGGGGCGAGGTAGAGGACAGCGGCTCCGTCGATACCGACAAAGTACGCATCGAGCTCATCGAGCCGGGCAAGAACTGGGTGCGCGTTAAAGTCGTGGACGACGAGACCGGACAGCCCGTCCCTTCCCGCGTTCACTTCAGGTCGCCCGAGGGCGTGCCGTACCAGCCGCACGGCCACCACAACCAGGTCAACTCCAATCTCGACACATGGCACATCGACGTTGGTGGCGACCTGCGCCTCGGCCAGATCAGCTACGCCTACATCGACGGAACGGCGCAGGGCTGGCTTCCGAGAGGCGAGGTCATCGTCGACGTCGCGCGTGGCTACGAGTACGAGCCCCTCCGCGCGAAGATAAACATCGCCCCCGGCCAGCAGGACCTTGAACTCCGCCTCAAGCGGTGGATCAACATGAACGAGCGTGGGTGGTACTCCGGCGACTCGCACGTCCACTTCCTCTCCACCCAGGGGAGTCACCTCGAATCGCAGGCCGAGGACCTCAACGTCGTAAACCTCCTGCAGTCCCAGTGGGGCAGCCTCTTCACGAACGTCGAGGACTTCACAGGCGAGCCCAGCGTCACACGACAAGGCAACAACATCGTTTACACCTCGCAGGAGAACAGGCAGCACTTCATGGGCCACATGATCCTGTGGGGCCTGAAGCAGCCGGTGATGCCCTTCTGCTCCGACGGCCCGTCCGAGTCTGAGATCGGCGGACCCATGCAGACGACCCTCAGCCATTGGGCCGACGAGGCCCACGCTCAGGGCGGATACGTCATCAACCCGCACTTCCCGCACCCCAATGGTGAGCCGTCCGCCCTCATCGCCACCGGACGCCTGGATGCCGTGGAGATGATTATGCAGCAAGAGTTCTGGCACAGGGAGTGGTACCGCTACCTCAACTGCGGCTACCGTCTTCCCCTCGTCGGCGGCACAGACAAGATGTCCAGCGATGTTCCCGTCGGGATGTACCGCACCTACGTGAGGATCCCCGACGACGAGGAGTTCACATACGAGAGCTGGTGCAGAAACGTAGCGAAGGGCAGGACTATCCTCAGCGGCGGCCCTATCATCCACCTCACCGTCGACGGTCACGAGGTAGGCGACACACTGGAGTTGTCCGGCCCCGGCACTGTCGAGGTCTCTGCCTGGGCCGAGAGCGTCGTGCCGATGTCCCGCTTGGAGATCGTCCAAGCGGGAAGGGTGGTCGCCTCCACCGAGTCCGACACGCCGACCCGCAGGCTCGCGATCAGCGACAAGATCAAGGTCGATGGCAACTCATGGGTGGCCGCGCGAGCAGGAGGACCGGGCTACTACGGCGGGTACTCGTACTACGACCTCTGGGAGCGGGGAATCTTCTCCCACACCTCGCCCGTGTACATCGCCGTCGGGGGCGCTTGGAGCATGTTCGATAAGGCTACGGCCGAGTACATGCTCACCCTGATCGACGGCGCGATGACCTACATCGACAACAGCTCGCGCCAGCACTCACACGGCCATGTCACGCATCACCACGGCGAGGACGACCACATCGGCTACCTCAAGCGCCCGTTCATCGAGGCCCGTGACGCCGTACAACAGCGAATGCACGACCACCTCTAGCGGTTATTCTATATCCTAGTACCGGTTCAATCTGAATATGATGAACTGGCAGATGCCGATTTGTCCCCTCTCCCGTCGTGGGCTGACAGGGGTAGGTAAATCGGATTTGTAGCTATGATCCAGCCCCTCTTCCCTGTCATTCCGAGTGGAGCGAGGAATCTAATATCCATAACCGCAAAACCAGACAGCCGGTGCCGCGCTTCTATCATCACCAAGAGCGAAAACAGCCTAATAGGGTGTTTTCAAAGTGTTCTTGGAATAATCCAATCGTGACTATTGCCCGTTCACCCTGAGCCTGTCGAAGGGTGTCCCCACTGCTATACCCCCCTCTTCCGTTCGCGGGAGAGGGCTAGGGTGAATCGTAATATCAAAACTAAGTTGACTACGTCCTAGGCTTCCTCCGCCTTGGCCCTGATGCAGTCGAAGAACTGCCCCACGAGGGACTTTGATGCGCTGCCCATTAGCCGCTGTCCCACCCGAGCAATGATCCCCGTCACCTGCGCGTCTCCCACAAAACTCACCTCGCTGCCGGTCTCCGTTTCGCGCAAGGTCATGGTCCCCCTGCCCCTGATCGTCGTTCCCGATCCCTTGCCTTCGACCAACATCGTGTAGGTCTCCGGCTCGACCTTGTCCTCCACTGCTACTGCCGCGCGGTAGGTACCCGATACCGCTCCGACGCCGACCTTCAGGGAGACCGAATAGCGGTCTTCCGCTACGGGACTAAACTCCCTGCAGCCCGGAATGCAGGACGCCAACACGTCGGGATCCAGCAGCGTGTCCCACAGTTTCTCCCGGCTGGCATTGAACGAGTACTTGCCTTCGATTTTCATCCTGGATGAGACCCCCTCGAACGGAGTATCCCTAATCTATCACGTTATGAGAGGCACCCGCGATGTGTGCCATACATGCAGACCCCCTTCAGTGACTTTGCTGCTTTCCGTCGAGTTGCCCAGATCCGCTAAAGCTCAAGTATTCCTACCAAACTTACACGGCTGGCATCAATGCATTGGCAACGTTGTGTTGCAAACCAAAAGTCTGACGCCGCAGTTTGTGACGCAAAACGAAGTATCCCTCTCCTGGGTCGCGGGCCGAAGAACATTACACGGCACAATAGGGGTTTGCAGTGCAAACATAAATCATGTACACTAAAGTTTGTGGTGCAAACACCGGCAGGCCATTCGCAGTCTGCAAGACTATGAGGGAGGAGCTTATGCAAAGGCAGAACGACGAGGCGATGACGGCTCAAGAGGGGTGGCGAACGATCATAGCCACCATGGAAAGTACGCGAGGTTCCATGTACGTGGTGGGGTCGGCGGCGATACTGGTGCTCTGGGGTGTCATAGCATCGATTGGATATCTCTCGCAGTACGCAACCGAGACCTTGGCAGCCGACTTTGTATCACGTAATCCTTGGATCGACGCGCCACTGTGGGGCATCTTGGTAGTGGTGGGGATGGTGGGAAGCGCGCTTATCGGCCACCGCGCCGGCGGGGAGAATGCTACCGGCGACGCCATCCGCAGCGCGGGACTGCGAGTGTTTTTCTTTTGGCTGGCAGTGGTGGCAGCGGCGTTCCTCGTACCGGCAGCTGCCGGAATGTGGGATGAGGGCGCAGGGGCAAACATACCGCGCGTCGCCATAGGCATTATTGCCCTCGGATACGTCCTGTTTGGCATTATGAACCGGCCGGTCATAGCCGTAGTGGGCGCTGGAATAGCGGCCGCTTTCTACATCCCCAGCTACCTTTTCGGTGATGTGGCGCTTGTGGTGTCGGCAGCGGCCACGCTGACCGTCGCTGTGCTGGGCGCGGTGTGGATACGAAGGAGCGGCGTCCTTTGACCGGCGAGTCCGCCTCTCTCGACGAGACCATCCACCAGTCCACTCGACTGCGGATAATGACGATGCTCGTCTCCCTCCCCGAGACTGACCGGCTCACCTACGGGTTCATTCAGGAGACCCTCGACCTGACCGGCGGGAACCTGACCACCCATCTGCGTAAGCTCGAAGAGGCCGATTATCTGACCGTCGCGAAAGATTCCCACAACTCAAGACCGCGCACGTGGGTACAGGCGACACCGGCAGGACGGCAAGCGTACACAGTTTATCTTGCAAACTTGGTCAAGACACTGAGTTGGGCGCCGAACGATTAGCGTTGCGGACCGGTGGGGGCGCTTCCAGCTAACCTAAACGCTAATAAGCTGCTTCGCACGAGGGGGTTGGAACGGCGTTTGCACTGCAAACGGAGTCATGTCCACTCTGGCGGACACTAAAGGTAGTTGTTCGGGCATGGACGAATAGGGTTGCGAGGGCCTTGCTAGCCGCCACTGTCTGAAGGTGTCGGTGCAACGCGAATGGGAGCCAGGTCAGGAAGGCCGCGGCTCTCCCTCCACAGAAGCTCCGTTTCTTCTATGCCTGTCCCAAAGACGGCCTTCAACGCGTCGTCTACTCTGATGCCGTACTTGAATAGTTCGAGCAGACTCGTAATGCTCTCCCATCCGAACTCGGTCGTGAGAAACTCCACGAGATCGTAGCTCTGGGCGAGTCTGATTGATGCCTCGCGTTCGTCCGTGGTGAGTGGCACATCGAAACTGCGTAGCGGCACGAACTGCTCGATCAGCCGGGCCTCGGCAAACGCCCGGCGCAAATCGTCCGTTAGTCCACCCTCGGCGAGCATGGCTAGGCCCTCCTCCAGCCAGTATGGAAGGCCACCAAAACAATTGAATGCCTTGTCCTGCACGACGAAATGGGCGAGTTCGTGGATGAGTGCCAGTAACTCGTCACCTTCGATGTCCTCCGGCGTGACCGAAACGACGCTGTTGAATTCTCGATACGGGTTCACGGAATCACGCATCAAGAGAACGCCGGGCCCTGCATCCTCCGCGTTCTCGTACATGAAGACGTTTACCGGTCTGGGCAGAGTTCCCAGGGCTTCGATCCGTTCGAGCTGCGGTTCCAGGTAGCCGACGAGATGCTCTCCAAACTCAGGATACTGCCCGTGCCAGTGTACGATGAGTCCGTCCTTCGTGTAGGTCTGCCAGTCGAAGCGGTCATCCGCCCAGGTGAACGCGCGGTGCCTGCTTTCGTAGACTGCGCCGTCGGCGCCGGTCACCTTCCAGCGCCATTGGACGGTTTCTCCGGGTGGAATTGGCGCGTTCCCATCCAGATCCAAACGCCATCTGACGAGATATCCGGGAGGAAACGGCTCGTCCAGGTCCAGCTCCCATCGCCATGAGGTCGCGGCATTGGCGGGGAGTCGTACGGTTTGGACGGTTTCGCCTACACAGGAATACTCCGGTTCGATGATGAGTTCGAGGTCTATGCGTTGCGGATTCAAATGCCTCCCAAACAGCAGATTGAATTCAACCGCGTTTGGAAAGTCTACCGTCACGTTGTTCAACCAGGCGGGGAGCACCGAAACTTCCGGTTCACTCGCGGTGGCCGATCCAAGCGGAAGAAACCATACCGGGACCGTCGCGATGGTGACAAGGAGGACCTGAATTGCTCGCCTTAGAGGCATCATGCGACTAACGCTCAAAGTAGATGTCTTTAAAGAACGATATCTCCGTCATCGCAGGCCTGTAGCCGACCACGTACTGCTGAACGAGCTCGTGACGACGCTCGTGCCACAGGGGGACAACTATCCAGTGATCTCTGGCGATGCTCTCGATTCGCTTATATGCCTCAGCGCGCTGGGCGGGAGCGGAGATGGTTGCGGCCTCATCGAGCAGGGTGTCCACCTCGTTGTTCGAGAAGCCGAAGCGGTTTTGCGGTCCGTCAGTATGGAGATGCGTTTCAAGGTAGTTTTCGGCATCTAGGTAGTCGGGGCACCAGGTGCCGGTCCAAACTCCTGCCCGGTCATCCGAAGAGCCTGTGTGAACCCTGACATCCATTCCAAGGTACTCTCTCCACATCCAGATCATAGTTGAATTGTGGACGGCCGCCGGAATTGGATTCCGGTTGGCGAGACCCTCCGATGATTCCGCAATCAGGGCCCTAGCCGCTTCGAGGTCGAATTGGGAGGCGGGTAAGTCTTCGTGATGACCGCTTACTCCGGGAGGTACGAGGGTCCTTGCCCTATCCACCGTTCCCCTCAATACCACGGAAATGATCTTGTCCACGTCTAACGCATGGGTGAAAGCACGACGGACGCTGACATCGTCGAAGGGAGGCACGTTGCTGTCGAACGCCAGGAAACTTGTGCAGAATGTCGGGGAGGAAACGAGGTCCGGATAGAGGTCGCCGCTGGTGTTGCGAGCACGATCGAAATGCGCGTATGGAACAGGGACCGTGTCGATCTGCTTGGAGGAGTACAGCTCTTGAGGGTCGGCTGCACCGTATCGGTAGACGACCGCGAGCATGTTTGGCTGCTCGAGATGAAAGCGATGACTCCGTTCTAGGACGAGTCCTCCGCCCCTGATCCAGTGGACAAGCTTGTAGGGTCCGGTTCCCCTCGGTCGCTCGGCGAGGTTGCCATCCTCGACGTTGGATCTGTCTACGACGGAGGCAACGGGGTGGGTGAGCTTCTGAATAAACGTGGAGCGGGGCGAAGTGAGAGTGACGCGCAGAGTGAACAGGTCGAGAGCCTCGATGCCCGAAATCTCATCCGCTTCACCTGCCAGCTTCTCGCGGACGCCGGAGATGTCCCCAAGGTATGCCCGAGCCGTGGAGGAGCCGACTTCAGGATCAGTTGCGCGCTCCCACGAATACACTATGTCCTCGGTTGTGACCCAGTCGCCGTTGTGAAAGTAGGCGTTGTACCGGAGGTTGAAAGTGTAGACTTCGCCATCCGCCGAGACATCCCAGTCTCGGGCGATGTCGGGTATCACGTTCAGGTCCTCATCCATACGGACGAGACCTCCGAATATGGCATTGAGTGGTCCGGTGACTGGCCCGGTGTGAAGGGTGGGATCAAGCGTATCCGGCTCCTCTCCGACAAGGGCAAATACATCGTCTGAGTGTGCCTGCGTCGGGTCGGGCGGCAGGAGTGTAAAGGAAGAAACTATCTCGTCGAGGGTGTCGCGAAGGCGGTCGTACTCCGAGACCGTTCCGAATGCCCGAATCACAAAGCTCTGTCTGCCGCGGAGCACACCGGTCCACCCCTCCTTGATCCCGAGTTCGTTGTGCCAGACGAACACCGTACGAAAGCCGTCCGTGTCAGGCCCCAACCTGACTGGCGTCTCATCGTGAATTTCAACGAAACGCCTCCCGTAGTTCGAGACCTGCCAGTCCATCCAATCAGGCAGAGTATCGGGCCCCGCGTGCCGGAGGACGGATAACTGAATTGAGACTAAATTGGTGAATCCAGGGGGCTTGATCTCCACGAATGAGATCCGACGGCCCGTCTCGCTAATTCGCCATTCGACGGGGGCCGTGATCGAAAAGCCCACGAGAGAGTTGGTGTAAGTCTGCGTGTCGCTGGCCGCCGCCGGATGCGGCGTTAGGAACATTCCGACGATCAGCCCGGTGATGAGCGCCGCCCCGATTGCTCGGCGTAGACGCAAACAGTTCACCACCACCTCTCGCCTACCGAATTGCGGCGAAGTATACCAGCGCGTCGGACATGGTAGCCAGTCGGAGAGGTGCTAGCCGAAGCTTGCCTTCCCCCCTGTAACTGAGCGGAGAGGTTGATCAAATGTCATGAAATCACTTACCCCACGCCTTCGGCAGCTTGCGATGTGACAGAGGTCTCGAGCTCCGAGAGTGGGATGCTGCTCGTGAAGCTGACGCGCCAGGCTAACGTCGTCCTCCTCCAGCGCCCAAACTCTTAATTGAAACTTCGTGATCAGCGAAAGCGCGCTGTCAAGGGTCTGCAGCCGTGCCACTGGAAGGTACGCATGCGTTAGTTCCTGCAGTACTTCCGCTGAAGTGCGTAGAGGCGTGCGACTGCTAATGGACCGCACGAAGAATTCCCGAGCGGGTTCCCGAATCTGATGGGGCCGCCCTACAGCGTACATGAAGACGCTGCTGTCTACGAAAATCACGAGTCTGGCAGGCCGCGACTGCGGGACGCGGAAATCACTTGCAGATGCTCGTCCCAATCCGGCTCGCGCTCGGGGCCGTCCAGGGTATCGCACGCAAGGAAGAACGCTTCAACTTCAGCCGGGGAACGAAATGCCGTCGTCCGTTGCTGGGCCTCGAGTCTATCGCCGGCAGCAGCCCTCAGCCAGGCACTCAACGTCATACCTTCGCGTCGGGCCTGATGAACGAACCGGTCGCGATCCTCATCGGGAATCACCAGTTGAACCCTGGCCATTCTAAAAGTGTGTCCTATTCACAATGATGTGTAAGAAGTGCACACACTCTAACTGACAGATTCAAGGTGTAGGGTAGTAGCATGCGTTGAACTAACGATCTCCCGATACCCTGCCCGACACAGCGCGAAACGGAAACGTTCCCAGCTCAAGTTCTGGCTGCCCGGCCAGGATTCGAACCTGGGTCTGAGGATCCAAAGTCCTTCGTGCTACCACTACACCACCGGGCAGTGACCTGGAGTCTATGGGAGGGGTTGTGTCCCCGAGGAGGAGGTGGGAGGAGGAGGCAGGTCGGTACCGTCGGCCGCTGCGTTGTCTGAACGGAACTTCTCTACCAGGCTGAAGAAGTTGATCGACCACCCTGCACCGAAGACCATGGGGGTGAAGATGCGATCGTCATTCTCGTTCCACAGCCTGTCTCTCATGCGATCTGCCGTGGGTACGCGGAAATCATAAGGCACGCCGATGAACCTGCCCACGGGCCGTCCTGAACGTAATGCGTAGACAGCGGCTCCTACCGTGAGGGCCACGAACAGCGTTCTGAAATTCAAGATGTGTTTCAACTCTGCACCCTCTTGTGCGGGAAGCTCGGCTCCCAGTCCCACCTGTTTCTACTATAGCGTATCGGCCGTGTGGGAACCACAAAACGGCCGCTGCATAATGAGCATGGCACACTTAACAGGCGTCGTGCAGTGGAGAACCGTGTTTTCCATCGGTAGGGCAATCTCCCCTATACTGTAGTCCATGCGGCGCACCGTCCATACCGGGGTCATCTGGCACGATTTCTGGATCGGGTTCTTCGCCGTTGTTATAGCCATCGGATTCTTCATGGGCCAGGGCGTTGTCATTGCGTTCGGGGCCATGGGTGTCGTCTCAGGCGCGGTGTCGCTGGCATGGAACCGCCTTTCGCTGGACGACGTGCAATACGAGCGACATCTGCGCCACCAGCGGGTCTTCCTGGGCGAGGAGATCGAAATCACCGTCGCTCTCATGAATCGCAAGCCGTTGCCGTTGCCGTGGGTCCGGGTAT
This sequence comes from Dehalococcoidia bacterium, assembly GCA_963662435.1. GTDB lineage: Bacteria > Chloroflexota > Dehalococcoidia > Lucifugimonadales > VXLM01 > VXLM01. The sequence goes on from OY759598.1 coordinate 3,253,550, forward strand.
CCGACGAGATGCCCGACGAATTGCGCGTGGTCTCCGGTGACGTTCCCGGCAACGTGCGCCCCAGAGTTTCCGCCCTGCGACATCAGACCTCCCTGGCGTGGTATGAACGGATTCGCTGGCGATACCGTGTCAGGTGCGAGGAACGGGGCCTGTTCGCCATCGGCCCGGCGAGCATTCAGAGCGGCGACCCTTTCGGCTTCCTCCGAAGCCGAGTGAGCACCGAGTCAGTAAGTCACATCCTCGTATACCCCAAGGTGTACCCTCTTGAGGAACTGGGCATAACGGCGCACCGCCCCCTTGGCGACGTGAAAGGTAAGGTGCAGATATTCACCGACCCCTCGAGACCAATGGGCGTGCGTGATTACCGTCCGGGCGACCCGATGAAGACCATCGACTGGAAATCGACGGCACGTGCACATAGCCTGCAGGTGCGCAGATATGAACCAAGCACCAACTTCCTGGCTCTGCTCGTTGTTGCCGTGGACACGACTGCGCCGCATTGGGCCCCCTATGCGCGCGAAAACCTCGAACGGGTGGTGACGGCAGCCGCTTCGGTCGCCTCACACTGCGCGGAGCGTCAGCACTCAATTGGGCTGTTTTCGAATGACATGCCCGCCCGGACCGATCGCATGATGACTGTCTCCCCGGGCCACGGCCGAGAGCAGTTCTCGGAAGTCCTTGCAGCGCTTGCGGGAATCCGAGCCTACGCAATCCGGCCCATGCACGAGCACCTGGCGGAAAACTACCGACGGTTCCCCTACGGCTCGACGCTGGCGATCGTCACCTCGTTCATGCCTCCGGAATTCGTTCAGGTCATCGGCGACCTGGAACGTCACGGGCACAAAATGGTCATCGTGTACGTCGGTGAAGAGAAGTGCCCTCCGATTCCCGGGAATGTTGTGGTACACGAGATACGGGACCGTCTCGACCTGTTGGAGGCAGAGTATGCCGCTGCGGCAGGATAAAATCGTACTCGCCGCTCATGTATTGGCCGAGAGCGCATGGGTCTTCGCGCTCGCCGGGTTCGTTGGCGCCCTGGCCAATTTTGAATCGAGCCCACTGTCGTGGTACGCCATAGCGGGCATCCTCGGACTTTCAGTATTGCTGAGCCGCTTGACCCCTCGGAAGGGTGAAAAGGTCGAGACTATCTTCGCTCTAATGGCTGGTTTGGGCCTTGTCGTGGTCTATGTATCCGTTGCGCTCCACGTCGATCCGGGACACATTCGGCCGGCGTGGCCTCTCGACTGGCTCATCAACGATGCCCCCGGCGGCTACACCTCGCGAGGGGCATTCGGTGCGCTCCTCGGCGTGCTCCTCTGGTGGAGAGGGACCCGCGTCGCCTCCAACGAGTTCCCCACCGACGACCTCTCATTCACCTTCCGCTTGGGGATGCCCATACTCGTCGTCGCATTGCTCTATGATCTGAACAACGACGCAGAGCTTTCCACATTCCCGATGGTCTTCCTGTTCTTCGGCTCTTCCCTGATCGGGCTGGGCGCAGGCCACCTGCTTGAGCAGTCCCAACGTTCCTCCGATGAACGAACGTGGCCGAAGACCATCGGCGCGACCGTCGCCGTCATCACCTTATTCGGATTTCTGGTTGCACTGATCAATCGCGGCGTCCTGTCCTTCCTATCCAAGCCTGCGACGGCGTCATTGGATGCCCTGGCGCGCGGCATCATTTGGGGCATTGTCGCCCCCATAGCATTCGTGTTCGACGTAATCGTCGGATGGCTCATCGGTCTACTGGGCTTGTTCAGAGACGAGGGCGGGCAGCCCCAGGAGGCGGAGTTTACCCCCGAGGTTCAGGGGTTCATGGAGACGTTGCAGCAGGAGCAGGAGGCGGAGTCCGAGGCCTTTGCTCTGGTTCTTCAGATCATAGAGTTCGCGCTGGTGGCCTTAATTGTAGCCATCGTTATATTTTTTCTGGCAGGTGCGTTTCGCAGGCTCCGACGCGGACGAGAACGTCCTACTGATGGTCAACGCGACTCCTTGGCGCAAGACGCCTCCCCCGCGGCCGATGTCGCAAAATTAGCGCTTCGCCTCGTACCCGACGTGCTGAAGCGACCACAACGCAAGGGATACCGAGTCCCGGACGGCCCGCCGGGCATCGTCGAGGTGTTCCGCCTGTACTACGACATGCTCGACACCGCGGAGGAGCACGGCATCATCCGCCGCAAGCACGATACGCCAAAGGAGTTCCAGGACCGCCTGGAAGGAACGTTCCCGGCTGACGTGGTGGGCCCCTCGACTGAGTCCTTCAATCTCGCCATCTACGCAGACGTGCCCGCCGAACGCTCAGTGGTCCAACGCCTGCGGCAGGGTCTCAGGGATGCAACGATCACGATACGTAGGCAGCGTGACGCAGAAGAGCAAGAAGAGGATTGGTGACATCTCCCTAGTATGCAAGGTACAATCCCGCGCAACTGACGAGGTCCGGTGACGACATGAACAACGCATCCATCAGAGAGCAACTGGAACGGTGCATCGAGGACTTCCGCCGTGGTGAGCTCACCGAAGAAGGCTTGCAGGGCGTCCTCGACTCGATTGACCGGCGGCGCGGACGCCGCAGCCGCAAACGGCGGCAGGACCTGCTGTACCTTCAGACGCGCTCCACATCCATAGACTACCCTGTTCTCGGTATGAGAATTCTGGAAGATGGGAAGCTCTCGGACGGCCCCCGCGACCCGGAGGAGTGGCCGTACAAGACCGTGCTCGAGGCCGTCAACGACGGTTGGCGCATCATCAAGTTCCCCGAAATGGCCCTGCTGCTGGACGAGTCCCGCTCGTACGGCCTCGCCTGTGAGTTCATCCTCGAACGGTTGAGGGAGGTCTAACCCCATGTCACGCATCTACGACTGCCCCCCAAGCCTCGACGAGTTCGGCGTCATCGACTTCTGCAAGAACGGCTACCTGCTGTTCCCCGGCGTCGTCCCGGAGGAGATCAACGAGCGGACGATCGAGTTTATCGAAACGAACCCAGGCTCCGTCGACTACGAGCCGAGCCATATTCTCAATGAGGACTGGTTCGTCGAGAACGTCATCTGCCAGCCGGATGCGGCGGGCGCGGTCCGTTGCCTGCTGGGGAGGGACTTCGGCCTGCCGATCCTGATGAGCAGTCACAAGGTCGAGTGCCCTCAGCCCGCGCAGGAGTGGCACCGCGACGGCGGCTCCAAGTGGGGCCCGCAGGTCAACTACCTCCAGGTCTTCTACTACCCGCAGGACACCCCTGCCGACATGGGCCCGACGGAGCTGCTTCCCGGATCCCACCACCTGTTCTCCCAGTCCACGCTCATGGGACACTACGGCAGCATCGACGGCGCGAAGTACGCCGAGTGCCCGGCCGGTTCCATCGTCATCACCGCCTACAACATCTGGCACCGGCGCGGTAAGTCGACCGGCAGCGGCGTCAGGCACAACCTCAAGTACAACTACTTTCGCACCACGCAGCCCGGCCCGGCGTGGAAGCACAACCCCGACTTCGACATCACCGACTTCGACTGGCGGATCACCGAGGCCCCGTCGTTCCGCCAGCAGTTCCGCGACTCCTTCGACGCCGCCGAGATGTTCCTCTGGCTCAGCGGCCGCCACGACAAGTTCAATGTCATCGGCGGCCAGGGCTGGCCCATGCCCGGCAACCGCCTCGAACGCCAATACGGAATCCCCGAAGGCATCGAGTAGGGGCGGACTGATAAGAATCTAAGAGGGTGTTTGGAGAGATTCGTTCACCCTGAGCCTGTCGAAGGGTCGAGGAGCCGTTCATGGTTCGACAAGCTCACCACGAACGGCTTTCGACGTCCTCTTGGACACCCACTAAGAAACTATCTCAAAATTCACTTCCGCGAGTTTTCTCCACGCAAATACTCAACTGAAACACGTTCGCCCTGAGCCTGTCGAAGGGCAATTCTCTGCCAACGCATATAATTTTGAGATGATCTCTAAGGGGGCCTATATGCTGGCTCAATTGAACTTGCAGTTTGCTTCGACTCTGCAGGTTCGTCTCGCTCTACCTTCCCTCGCCCTCGCCGCCGTGCTCACCGCCTGCGGCGCCGACCCCACACCGACGCCCCAGCCCCCGGCTCCAACACCCACTCCCACCTCTGTCACGCCGATACCTGCTACCGCTACGGCGACACCTGATCCCGTCTCCCAGCCCTGGCAAGCATTCCCCACAACCATAGACGGCTACACGCGCCTGGTAGAACAGGACGCCGCCGGTCTCGAGTCCATGATCGACGAGAACATTGCGACCTTGAACGATGTTATCAGGCGAGACTCCTCTGCCTCCGACGCCTACCTGAAGCGTGGAGCCGCCCGCGTGATCTTGTACGCATACACAAGTGCGTTGCACTCCGATGCGGAGCGCCTACTGCAAATGGCGGAAGAGGATCTCACAACGGCCATCCGCCTCGATCCGACTAACGCGAGCGCCTACATAGGTCGAGGAGAGGCTTACGACCAGTGGAAGCAGAGAGACAAGGCTGTCCGAGAGTACCAGGTAGCGGTCGAGTTCCTCACCGTTTCAATCAATCGAGATTCTCAGGAGGCGGATGCGTTCGTAGAGCGGGCGTACGCCTATAGTGGCATGGATGAGTACGACAAGGTTCTGCAGGACCTGGATGCCGCAATTGAACTTGACCCCGGCAGTCCCGGTACACTCATCAGTCGCGCATTGGCGCACTCGTGGATGGGCGACATAGTCTCCGCCATTCGGGACCTGGACACGGCGATACGCCTCGATCCTGACTTGGCTACCGCCTACAACGCCCGAGGGACCTATTACACTGAGTTGGGAGAGTTCACAAGGGCCCGGCAGGACTTTGACAAGGCGATAGGCCTCAATCCCAACTTCAGATGGGCGTACGGCAATCGTGGGAATCTTCACCATGTTATGGGCGACTACGACAGCGCAATTCAAGACTACAGCAGGGCAATCTCAATTCGTCCGTACAGCGTCGCCTACAGGAATCGCGGGAACGCCTACCACAGCATTGGAGAGTATGACAAAGCGATTCAGGACTATGACGTCGCAATCGAACGATTCCCCAATTACCCTCAAACCTACGTCGAACGAGGGGACTCCTTCTACATGAAGGATGAATACGACAGGGCGATTGAGGACTACGACACCGCCATCGGTCTAAACGAGAATGATCCCTATTCGTACTACAGCCGAGGTTGGGCTCATTTGTTGCAGGGAAATATGTCGAAGGCGCGAGCGGACTTCAACAAGGCCCTTGAGCTTGGACACGACGGCGACGAAGTCGAGGCCGCGCTCTCCGAGCTCAAGAAACAGGAAGACAACCGATGACGGATACCGTTTAGAGGGGCCAACGATGCTAGCTCCGTGGAGCGTGTGCGCTAGTTCGGTCATGTGGCTGCGAGCGGCGCTGTGTAGCCTTGCACTCGCCTCGGTGCTGTTCGCCTGTGGCGACGACCCTGCGCCGACACCCGCGCCCCTGACTCCGACTCCTGCGCCTGCCACGCCGGTACCCGCAGCCGCTACTCATACCGCTGCTTCCCAACTCTGGCGAGACTTGCCCTCCACCTCCTTTGAGTACACTATCCTGGCCGAGCTGGACCCCACCGGTCGTGAGGCGATGATCGAAAACGCTATTGAGACGTTGAACGAGTACATACTGGGAGACTCCACGAACGTCGACGCCTATGTGAGGCGAGGAGTCGCATACACGGCCATGTACTACTACAGTTGGCCGGACAGAGACGAAGGCTTTATTGAACAAGCGATGGCAGACTTCGCGAAAGCCATCGACCTCGATCCGTCGAACGCGAAGGCATACATAGGTCGAGGAGACGCCTTCTATCGTTGGAAGCAGTTGGATAGAGCGAGACAAGAATACGACACGGCGATCCAACTCCTCAGCGAAGCTATCGGCACCAATTCCAACGATGCGGAGACTTACATCGCTAGAGCGAAAGCCTATAGGTTCAGGAGTGACCCTGATAAAGCAATCCAGGATCTCGACGCAGCAATCAGGCTGGCCCCTGATAACCCTGAAGCCTTTTACATCCGTGGACACGCCTACGCACAGAAGGGCGAGGACGGCAAGTCGATCGAAGACTATGACATGGTCATCCTTCTCGATCCAAACCATGTTCATGCTTACAACATGCGAGGGTTTATGCATGATCTTGCGGACGAATATGACAAGGCAATTGCAGACTACGACACGGTCATACGTCTGAATTCAAATTTTCGGTGGGCGTACGGCAATCGAGGAGATGTCTACATTACGTTGGGGGAATACGACAGGGCCATTCAAGACTTTGACAGGGCCATCGCGATCCGTCCATACACCGTTGCCTATAGAGGCCGAGCGGCGGCCTATTTCAACAAAGGTGAGTATGACAGGGCGATCGACGACTATAGTACCGCCATCAGTCGCAACCCCAATCACCCTCAAACTTACGTTGACCGAGGAGACGCCTACTACATGAGCAGCGAATATGACAAGGCGATTGAAGACTACGATGCCGCCATCGGTCTCGATGAGAACTATGCCTATCCGCACTACGGCCGGGGTTGGGCAAATTTGTCACTTGGCGACGTGTCAAAGGCGCGAACAGACTTCAACGAGGCCCTTGACCTTGGGCACGACAGCAACGAAATCGCAAACGCGCTCGCCGAGCTCAAGAAACTGGAAGACAACGGTTGACGGATACCGTTTAGAGGTGCCAACAATGCTAGCTCCGTCGAGAGTGCGCGCTAATTCGGTCATGTGGCTCCAAGCGGCGCTGTGTGGCCTGGCACTCGCCGCCGTGCTCGCCGCGTGTGGCGACGACCCTCCGCCCACTGCTACTTCCCTGCTATCGCAAGCAACCCCCACAAGCTTTGACGACTACAGGGGTCTGGCCGAGGAGGACCCCGCCGGTCGCGACTTAACGTTCGAAAAGGCTGCTGAGACGTTGAGTGACGAGATCGTAAGAGACTCCGCCAACGTCGACGCCTACGTGAAGCGAGGAGCCGTCTTCACGGCCATCTACGTCTATAGCGGCAGACCGCCTGACCGGGACGAAGACGCGTTTGAAAAAGCGGTGGATGACTTCACAAGCGCCATTGACCTCGACCCCAACAAAGCTGCGGCGTACATAGGCCGAGGCATTGCTCACGAACTTAGCGAAAAGCGTGAAGAGGCCGACGAGGACTACCGGACGGCGCTGGAGTTCCTCAACGAAGCCATATATCTCGATTCCAACGATGTTGAGGCATACATTCTTCGAGCGAAGGTCTATTCTCTAACCCGTGAACCCGATAAAGCCATTCAGGACCTCGACGCCGCGATCAGACTCAACCCGGGCAACTCTCCGGCCTTTTTCGCTCGAGCGTCTGCCTACTTAGCAAAGCGGGAGGACGACAAGGCGATCGAGGATTTCAGCATGGTCATTCTTCTCGATCCAAACTTCGCCCGCTCATACAACGTTCGAGGTAGCATATACTCTCGTGCGGGGCAGCATGAGAAGGCAATTGAAGACCTCGACAAGGCTATCAGTCTGAATCCGAACTTTCGTTGGGCGTATGGCAATCGAGGAGTTGTCTACGCTGAAATCGGTGAGTACGACAAGGCCATCGAGGACTTTGACAAAGCAATCGAGATCGAGCCGTACATCGCTGCCTATGCCAATCGAGGACGCGCCTACCGCCTGAAAGGCGAATATGACAGAGCGATTGAGGATCTTGACCTTGCTATCAATCGCCTTCCCAACAACCCTCAAATATACTTTGAACGTGGACTGGCCCACTCATCGCTCGGCGACGCGTCGAAGGCGCGGTCGGATCTCAACATGGCGCTTGAACTGGGATACGACAGCGACAAAGTTGAAGCCGAGCTCAAGAAGCTGGACGGAAATCCTTGACGGATGCTCTTGGGGTTCCCAACCCCGTGCTTCCCATGTAAAGTTCGGCGTAACATCCTCGCGGAGGAACAATCATGGCACTTCCCAACGAGTTCCGTTTACAAAAATTCACGCGGCGGGAGTTCCGACACGCCCGCGAGGAGGGCAAGTTCGACGTTGCCGTCGTGGCGACAGGCAGCATCGAACAGCACCTCGAACACCTCGCCTTCGAGCAGGACATCGCCAGCAGCTCCCGCGTCGCCGAGTTGGCCGCCGAGCGCCTCTATCCGCAGGTCGTCCTTGCTGTACCAATCAACGTGGGCATCGCCGAGCACCACATGCACTCCGTCGGCACCCTCACCGTCAAGCCGAGTACGTGGCTCGCTGTCGTATTCGACACCGTTGAGACCCTCATGCGCCACGGAATCCACAAGGTCCTCATCCTCAATGGGCACGGCGGCAACCGCCGTCCGATCTACGGCGTGATGAGCCAGTGGCAGATGTACTTCGAACGCGAGCACGGCGACATCGACCTGCGATTCCACAACTACTGGGATGTGCTGACCCACGAGATCGTCAATTCCATCCAGTCGAATCCCGGCTACCCCAGTCACGCCCGCGAGTTCGAGACTTCCATGGCAATGCACCTCTTCCCAGAGAACGTGCGCGTCGAGGACATCCCCCACTCCGAGGACGAAGGCGCCTCCTCCGCCACCGCCGACAAGGGCCGCCAACTCACCGAAAAGACCATCGACGGCGTCGTAGAGCTACTCGAGGGCATGATCGAAGGCGAGACGGACGAAAGTCCGACGCCCAGCCTGAACATCCCAAAGCGGTAGAGACCCGCGTTCTGCGTTCTCGGCCTCCATAGGCGAGATGTCAAACCGGGATTCCCCATATTGGGAGTCTTCAGGATCAATGGGCAGTCCAAACGAGATGATGGCATGATATTCGGGTCCTGCAAGGCCAATCAAACTCCGGTCAATCCAATAAGGGATGCGTTTCTTGCCGTGAACCATGCTTTTTGTCCATCTTTGTCGTCTTCGGGCCTCCGCCAATGGGGTGAAAGCGCATTGAAGTCGGCATTCTACTGCAAGGCGCTATCCAATGGCTGAAAGACTGACCGTACTTTCGGTGCCCTTTAGCGGCTCTGAGTTCTATCGGCGACCGAGAACCCTCCAACCGAGAAGGTGCCGATGGAGTAGTCGACGACAGGCCTCCATTCCTCGAAGACCTTAGATGGGGCGTAGTAGACCGCCATGAATCCGGTCTCCTCCTCGTGAAGGTAAAGAAGTCGTACACCCTTTAAGCCGTCGTCCGCATCGAATTCTTCGATCAAGATCGGCGACCCCGTGGGGGTTTCAACCTCACGACGGTCTGTAACGACCTCGTTACTAAAGGGAAGGTTCTTCATTAGGACAGAGCGCTCGATGTATTCGCCGAACGAAAACATCATGTCCGCACTCTGTTTTAGGTACGTCAAATCGGCTTCTTCCAGCGCAACGGTCTCTCCCCTCCGACCTTGCTCGAATAACGCCGCGCCGATCACCCCCGATTGATCCCCACCCGTGACATTTGCCGGGTAGTTGAGTTGGACGGTGGGCGAAGAGCGCTCGAAAACATGTCGGAGCATGTCGCCGGCCGGACTGTCGCTCACGTTTACCGGCCTTTCTGGGCGGACTACCTCCGCGGAACCCGACAAGTTTGAGACCGAGAGTGTGTAGCCTCCCACCTGGCCTGGAGATTGAACGACTATCATGTATTTCGTGTCGTTTGGCGCATAGTATTGGAACTCCCCCAAACGTCCCTCGAACGAGACGATTTCGTAGGGAGGGGCAGTGGGATAGTCGACTGTTACTCGTAAAGTGTCGTTGGCATCGATGCGTATCCTGACTTTCTGGCCCTTATTCAATTCGATCGAATATCGGTCGACATCACCTGGAGTGAACACCCCGGCGACCGTATCGCCTATCTGAATCTCGCCCCCGTCGTCAGCGTCATGGTACCGAGTCAACGGAATGGAGCTCTTGATCACACCTTCCCGTTTGATATCGAATGGCTGTCTAAGGACAATGAACCACGTTCCGTATGGATAGAACGGGTAGTACAGTTTGTCGGTGCCCGTGCTGTGCCGCGTGGACTGGTACTCGGGTACGATTCGAGTACCCCCATGCCAGACACGAAAGTCGGAAGACCCGAATTCGTTGAATAACCCGTACTCCACATCCTCGTAAGAGTCGAACTCGATAGTCTCAGCAGTTTCGCCGTCGCTTCGAAAGACGAATGTCTCAGTGTCCCAACGGCCCTGCAGGACGAACTCGTGCTCCTTCCTGCCATCGTGGTAGGGGAGCAAGCGCAATCCGGTGGCCGAGGCCTTCTCACCACGCTCGATCTTGCCCAGCCGGTCCTGTAAGTTGTTCGAGGAAGCGCCAATTGTTCCGCTTTCGCCGCCTCTGATAAGCACTCCAATGACCTCGCCGTCGCGATTCGTCATTAGACCGCCACTCATACCGCGACTTGCAGCGGCAGTGGAGTCTACAGTCATGACATCCGCACTCGTCCAATCCCAAACTCCTTCAAACTCTCCGGCCGTCACGGAGAGTTCCGTACCATCCACGGGGTACCCTAAAGCGAAAACTGGGGATCCCTCATATTCGTCGTCGATATTGGCAAGTTCAACGTGTGGGGCTGAAGTGATGATTGGCCCAAGAAACGCAATGTCGGCATGGTAGTCGTATCCGATAACCGGGACGTTCGTTTGCTCCGTGCCATCCTCGAAGACGATGTCCGCGGCGGAATAGGGCCAAGCGACGTGAGCCGCAGTGACGACATAGCCTCCTTCGACGACAAATCCGCTGCCGTAGTCCTGGTCGTTCACTCTAATTCTCACCATCGACGGGCGGAGCTTTTCTAATACGACCGTCGAGGGCGTGGAGGTCGGATTGTCCGAGGGAACCGGAGTGAATGTCGGGTAAATTAGCGGGACCGGAGTGACGGTCGGACGGTCAGGGGTAGGCGTCGCGGTGGGCAGTGAGGGCCCCGTGGTAGTCGATTCTGCTTCCAGAGTGGGTACTGGAGCGCCGGACAGGGCGGACTGCGTCGAATGAGGATTCCTCTCTCCTCCGCAAGCAGTACTGAAGGCTAGCAGCAGTATGGCCAACGGTCCGATGAGCCCTGCTTTCACTTGATGTCTCTCCGAGATCAAAGCTATCGTCTGTCTATTCTACCCGGGATTCCCCATATTGGGAGTCTTCAGGCTCAAAGGGCGATCTAAACGAGATGATGGCATGATATTCGGGTCCTGCAAGGCCACTCAATCTCCGGTCTATCCAATTAGGGAGGAGCTACTCGCCGCGAACCATGCTTCTTGTCCATCTTTGTCGTCTTCGGGCCTCCGTCAATGGGGTGAAAGCGCATTGAAGACAAGCCGACTCCCTGGAGCGCTCTCCCTCTTGGCCAGATCGTGGTTGTACCTTCCCTCAACTTGGCGCCGGTGATAACCGGCCGATACGATCCAACACTCCCTCGAACAACCGTCGAGGAACCGACACCTCGGACAACTGGAAGATCACCCGCCGGTGCGGCGTGCGGGACATAGCTCCATCCACCCACTTAGCATTCAGTCGATCCAACCCCTCCAAGTTGCCGTCTCTGGGTGAACACCTCAGTCTCGAACCGGCTCATGGTGTTGGTGCTGGCGGCCGGTCTTTCAGGACCACCTCTCCGTCCAACGATGATCCGCATCGTCGGGTCCTGGGCCAGCCATTCAGCGTCGTTGGTATCCTCGTAACCCGCCAGACGACTGTACACCGACTGCCTGAGAAGGCCCACCAATCGGTGCTGCACGTTACGACTGCCCCGACTCTCCTGCAGATACTCATTCGCCGTCTCCGTCAGTCCCAGTGCATCGTCCAACTCGCGGCATGCCAGCAACCCAGTGTCCGAGGTGATGGTAGCGCCACGAAACTCCAACCGTACACGTCGGTCGAAACGGAGCGTGGCGCGGGGGCTGGTGCTTTCACCCATAGGGTGCCTCCAGAGTAAGTACGTTATCAAGAACTAAAGCTGTCGATCATGACCAGTCTAGCACTCATGATAACTGTTATGATCCACGATTCGGCTACAGCGGGTAGGTCCGTTGCTGATTACGACACGCCCTGCAGGGTTGATATGGGAAATGTGGGTCAAATACGTCTCGCTCACCTGCGCCATTCTTAGTCGGAAAACGCACCAACTTGACAATAACGCTCACCGACGCATCAGAATGCATCAATTTGCATCACTTTCCGAGAAGAGCCCAGATGCTATGGCAACGTTGGCGGCCCCTCGCGCTCGTGGCTCTTGGATTCGGCCTGACTCCCAGAACGCCAGCTGCCCCAATCACCAGAATGGCCTGCGGCAAATGAAGGCAGTGAGTTCCTGTACAATGGTCGAAATCTCGCCGTAAACTTCCTTCCTTGCCCAACCAACCCGTAATCGCCATTACCGCCGGCTCTCAGGACGATGGCCAGTCCTACTGCGACCTCATCAGCCGCTGTGGAGCCATGCCTCTCCTCATCACGCCGGACTCGATCGAGCGTCACGATCAGCTTGGTCTCGTGGGCGGCCTTCTGCTGGGAAACGCGCCCGCCGACTTCAACAACGGCGCGTCGTCTCTGGTGCTCAACGACACCATGACCCGCCTCCTCCCCACGGTGCTCGACTTCGATCTGCCGGTCATCGCCGTCGGCGACGGGATGCACTCGCTCAACATCGCGATGGGGGGCAAGAGGCCTCGGCCCGTGACAGGCCACGAGGGAGACGAGGACAAAGCGGCGCGTCACCACATATACGTCGCGCCGGGGAGCAAGCTGGCCTCAATCGTCGGCGCCGGAGGCTTCGTACGAGTAAACAGCCTCCACCGACTCGGAATGCGCGACGCCCAGCGCTCCCCAAAGCTCATGACAGCCGCCTACGCGGTCGAGGACGGCACCATCGAGGCAGTCGAAAGCCCCGACTACTCGCTCGTCATCGGCGTCCAGTTCCGGCCCGACCGCCCCCGCGAGGTCCCGCCAAACTTCGATAACCTCTTCCACCTGCTGGTCGAGCGCGCGGGACGGTAGGAATTCAGGACAGTGATACACTCAGCTCATGATAGCAACCCAAGAAAACTATAGATTCACCGTAGCGCAGTACCACCACATCGGTGAGATAGGCATTTTCCCGCCCGACGCCCGGACGGAATTGGTCGATGGGCTCGTACGACGAATGCCACCTATCCATCCACCTCATGCAAGCATCGTAGACCGGCTTACTGCAATGCTGGCCGCCAGGCTGGCAGGAATTGCGCATCTCCGAGTGCAGGGTCCCATCCACCTGGACGACTACAACGAGCCGCAGCCTGACCTAACGGTCATGCGTTTCCGGGGTGACTACTCCCGCCAACACCCGACGCCCGCCGACGTGCTACTGACAATCGAGGTCGCGGACACATCGTTACGTTATGACCGCGACGAGAAGATGCCCCTCTACGGGAGGGCCGGAATCCCCGAAGCATGGTTGATCGATGTCCAAGCCCAGACGATCACGGTCTTCACGGAGCCTCATGCCGGTGGATACGGCCAGGAGCGAGTCCTGTCTCCTGGACAGGAGATCTTGTCCTTAGCCGTCGAAGGCCTGCGCTTGCAGGTCGACGAGGCTCTGGGTTAGCCCTCCGCTCGCCCTTCTCCCCCTTATAGCCCCTCTCTCAGACCTGCAAACTCACTCCGTTGCGTGTAGGATGATGGTGCCATATTCGCGGAGGGCGTCCAATGACTGACGACACCTGGAACATCGTGGTAACCACCCCTGACGCCGTCGTACGCGACTATCCGAACATCCTCCAGCAGATGGCTGATCTTGAGTATTCCGCTGTGGTCATACGGGGGTTCTATTCACTCGATCACTGCGAAGAGGTTGTCCGTCGAATCGAGGCCGACACCACCGGCCTGGTCGACGTGAAGCAGTACTTCACGACCGGCGGCGACAAGCTGGAACTGCGCTATATCGGGCCGGGACTTGGGCGGTACGTCAACGATCGGGACGAGTTCTTCCGCGAGTCGCGTCTCTCGGATGAGAAGTTCGAGCGACTCTACGATGGGCTTCCCGATGCCAGGGTCATGGTGCGAGAGATGATCGGAAAGCTCTTGCCCGACCGCGAGGTCATCGTCCCCGAGGAGGATGGAGAATTGTACTCCGACGCCGTCATACGCATCGCCGTCGAGGGCGACTCCGCGGCTCTGCACCGCGACAGCGCTATGGAGTACTTCAAGGGTTGGATGGTCTCCCAGTTCCCCACCCAGTTTTCGGCCCTCGTATGCCTGCAGATGGCCGAGTCCGGCGGTGAGCTTCACGTCTTCAGGCGTCGCTGGTCGCCGGAAGACGACGAACGCAGGGTTGAAGGTGCGACGGGCTATCCGCCGGAAGTCGTCGAGGGAGCGCCGCGCTCCACCATCATCCCCCAGGAGGGCGATCTGTATATCTTCCACCCGGAGATATTCCACGACATCGCCCCCATGTACGGCCCTCGCAACCGCATCACGCAGGGCATCTTCTTCGCCATGTCCGATACCGACAAACGCGTGGTCACATGGGGATGAAAGCCCCCTCAATGCCTAGCGAAGGCCGTTCTGCCACGCGACGTTTGCAGTCATCCATAGGAGGCCGCCAATGAGATGGGACCTGCTCATTCGACACGGCACGGTGGTTGATCCAAGCCAGGGTCTGCACGGCATCACCGACGTGGCGATATCAGGCGACAAGATCTCGGCCGTGGGCGTGGGACTGAACGAGGCGAACGCCGATAAGGTGATCGACGCCACCGGCAAACACGTGACTCCGGGGTTCATCGATCTGCACACCCACAACTTCGTCTCCAGCCCAAAGCTGCCGAGCCTTGATGTAGACACGACGAGCCTCGCCAATGGGTGCACGACCGTACTCGACGCGGGGACGGCAACGCCGAGCGAGTTTCCCCACTACTGGGAGACGGACATCGCAGAAGCCAGGACGCGAATATACGCCCTCATTCGGATGCCCATGCCCTATGGCCCCGACCCATCGACAGTGGAACAGGCGGCTGCCGTCATCAAACAGTACGACGACGTGCTGATTGGCATGAAATACCACCACTCGCAGCACTACGTCACTCTGCCCTTGGCCCGCGAGGCGGCTGACTTTGCAGGCGGCATCCTCATGGCCGAAGCCTACGGCGCGCCCATCCGGCAGCTTCTCGACTACATGAACCCCGGCGACATCGTCACTCACACCTTCCACGCATCCTTCCGCTATCCCCTGTGGGACCACCGGGGCGAGGTCTGGCCCGCCGTTTGGGATGCCGTAGAAAGAGGCGTCTACCTCGACATCGGACACGGCGCCCGCGGGTTCGCCTTTCGCTCGATGGAGTACGCACTGGAGAAGGGCCTCAGGCCAACAACGATTAGCACTGACGTGCACCGCATGAACGTGGACGGCCCAACGTACGACATGCCGACGACTATGTCGAAAATGCTGGCTCTCGGCCTTTCGCTCGATGAGGTGATCGCCATGTCCACGTCGGTCCCCGCCAAAGCGCTGCGGCAAGAGGGCGCCATCGGCACGCTAAAGCCTGGTGCGATGGCGGACGTGACGATCAGCGAGCTAGCCGAAGGCCGGTTCGAGTATTTCGACGTGCTGCACGAGAAACGCATCGGCACGCAGCGCATCCTGCCTGAAACGGTCATCTACGGTGGCGTAATCTACGACGGCCCGAGATACGAGCCTGGCCAAATGACCCACGCAACGGACGCCCCGCCCGGCTTCATCGAGGGAACGTAGAAGTCGATTCTTCAGACTGCTGACTTCATGCACAAAGAAAGGGCCGGTCGCCACGCGACCGGCCCTTCTTACTACTCCAAGACCCTATCTTCTAGGGCTTGCTGCCTGCTGATACTAGTTCCAGTACGCGGGATCGAGGAAGTTCACAGTCGTGTACCTCTTCGACCTGTTGCCCGGGTTGTTGATGTTGTCTACGCCATCCTCGAAGTAGAACCACTCGACCGGGTGACCGCCTGCGGGCGACCAGTTCTTCGGGACGTTGCGCATGTTGTTGCGCTTGATCTTGAGCGCCCGGAAGAGGCCTGCGAAGGCGACGCCGCCGACCTTGTACTTCTGCTCTGAGTTTATCCGGAAGAGCTCCTGCCCCGCCGCCACACGCTTCGGCGACAGCAGCGAGACCGTCCATCCGTCGGTGATCAGCTCCTGAAGCCTGACCATGTGACCGCTGATGTCAGCGGGGTACGTGCCGTCGGGGGCCATGTTGCCATACACGTCGGTGTACTTCGCGTCGGGGCCCGTTGGGGGCATTCCCTCTTCACCGCGGGTCGCGTAGTACTGGCCGATTGCGGGACCCTGCGGGTCCTTCGTCGTCGGCGCCACGCGGTTCCACGCGTTGGACCACGGGTTCGTTCCACCCTCGGTGGAGGAGAAGAACTCGAAGTACTCGGTCGGTGGAATGCTCGTGTTGCCGGCGCGAGAAGAACTCTCGGCAATGTCCAGCTTGATGCCCAACGTCTTGAAGTCGCTCTGCAGCCACTCCACGAACGGGTAGTGCGAGCTCGACTGGAAGAACATGGTCAGGGCGCCGCCGCCGTCCTTCCTGTCGAGGTAGCCGTCGCCGTCACCGTCCGTGTAGCCCATCTTTGCCAAGAGGGACTTGGCCCGGTTCAGGTCATAATCTGTGTCCAGGGTCCTCCAGTGCTCACCCGGGAAATACGGAGTCGAGGGGTGCGGCACCATGTTCTGAGGGGTGCCGAGGCCGGAGGCCAGGGACTGATTCGCGCCGTTCCTGTCCCATGCCACTGAGAGTGCAATACGGAAGTCACGGGTTCGGAGCAGCTGTCCGATCTCGGGGTCATCCACGTATTCCTGGTTGTTGATGAACGTGGAGTCTGCACCGTCAGGCGAGTCGTGCTTGAGCACGCTGTAGTCGCCCTGGACGGAATTCTGTAGATACAGAGGCATTTCTCTGGTCTGCAGGTCCCAGCGAGACCAGTCGCTCTCACCGTTCATCGTGCGGAAGATTCCGACGTCGCGGCTCTCGGTGCGAATGCCAATCCACTCATCCATGTACGGGAGCTGGTTGCCCTCAGGGTCGATGGACGGGTGGTAGTGGTTGCGCTCAAACTCGGTGGATTCGGCGCCCGACTTCTGGTTTCGAGCCCAGAAACCGCCGAGAACAGGGTTGTAGTGGTTGTCTCCCCTGTAGATGTAGTTGATGTCGTAGTCGGTCGGGACCGGCTCGGACGGAGGCCCGTCGAACCCCCGGACGTTGCGGATGAGCGAGAAGTTCTTCACCCAGTTGGGCTGGTTGTTCGCCTCAAGTATCGCTGGAATCTCCGCATTGTTGTACTTGATGTGGTACCGCTTCTGGACATGCGATGGCGAGATGAAGCACCTCGGGCATCCCTTGATGCCGGAGAAGATGTTCATCGCCGTCGACTCCATGAAGCTGAAGTTCGGGTCGTCGAAGAAGACCTTGAAGGTCGAATCGTCGATGAACTGAACCCGCATGTCGTTACCGGTGATGGGAGACCTCAGCACTGCGGGAAGTCCCGGCATCAGCTCTTTGTTGAGCATCAGGTCTTCGAGTGCGAAGCGAATGTCCTCCATCGTGTGCGGGAAACCGTCCGACCATCGGGAGCCGTTACGCATCTTGAACGTGAACTCGTCTCCGGTATCGTTCGATTCGAACACCCGGAATACGCTGGGCACTAGCAGCAGCCCGTCGGGGGACATTTCAAGGCCGTAACCCATGCCCATGTCTGTCTGCGTGATGTTGCCGGCTCGCGTAGTCCTCAGGGTGCCGCCATAGACACCGATCTCGTCGCCTGGCGGAAGAATGAATACGTTCTCCCAGTCGGGAAGCCGTTCATCAACCGGCAGAATCGTCCCCGCCGCTACTGCTGCCGCGGACATAGGTGATTCATTGTACGGCACCTGCGGGTAGTTCTCGTTGGACGTACCGGAGATGATGTGGAAGGCCCTGCCGAACGACCCGGCATTAATCCTCTCGGGCATATAGCCCATATCCTCTTCCATTATCATGGCTTCCTGGGCGGCCTTGGCCTCTTTGGCGAGGTCCGCAGCTTCCATGGCCGCCATACCAGCATCCTGGGCCGCCTTCCCGGCGTCCATCGCCGCCATTGCGGCTTGGTCAATCGCCTCGTTGGTGGCCTCGAGGGACGCTGAAACAATCGCCTGCACCTGGTCTGCGGTAAGCGCGTCCGCTGCCGCGTCCTGGATGGACTTCGTGACTAGTGCTTCCAGGTCGCCGCGAGTGACTGCGCCGGCCTGGGCGGCGCTCACCGCAGCCTGGACCATTCGATTGATCTCGGAGACATCAATGCCCTCAGGCGCTGATGCGGCAACTGCGGACTGAACCAGGGAGCTCAGTTGCCCGGCGTCGATCTCAGGGGCGGGAAGGCCGCTGATCGACTGATCGACAATCCGCTCTACGTCGGCAGCGGAGAGACCGCCGGCCGTGGCGTTGTTGACGATAGTCTCAACGTCCGCGCGAGTCAGGCCCTCCTGTCCGGCCAGCGCAGCAACAACTGCTGCTTCGATGTCGCTTGATGCACTAGCCCCTTGTGCATTCACGGCGTCCTGAATGATTCTGGCCACGTCCGGCGTTGGGGCGGCAGGTGCAGTGTCCCCTTCACTGCTGCCGCATGCTGCCGCGAGCGCCAACACCAAGACTGACGCAAGAAACGCCGGCAACCCTATCTTTAGTGATCTAGTACCCATAATGAATCCTCCTCTCAAATGCACTTTTTATTCCGTTCCTAACTGACTTTCGTTCAACGATAAGCTGGATCCGCACTGTGCTCCCTTCGAAATCGTCAGAATCGCCCTCCCCATCCAACGAGTGCACCGCACTTAAGCATATCTTCCCGTTGAATGTCAAGCGCTCTGAACTCAGTTAGCTACAAAAGCGTCTGCGGAAGGGTACCGGACGAGGGTCGCCCACCCTCACTTGACCGCAACTACGCCCAGTGCCGCCTCCAGCCCGTTGATGCGATGCGACGTGGCATGGGCCTCGTCCGGCGGGGCGCTCCTGATCAGGTCGTCCGAGAGCGTCTCCTGGCGGATGTACCCGCCATGAGCGGCGATGACGTCGTCGATGCCGGAGTCGCCCAAGTAGTAAGTCGTTATCCGGTCTGCTATATCAAAGCCCGCTTCACGACGCATATTCTGGACTTGGTGAACAAGCTCGCGTGCCCGTCCTTCTAGTTCAAGCTCTGGAGTGATCTCGGTCGAGACGGCGGCGGAATATCCCTGTTCGGCGATGACCGAGAACCCTTCCTTATCCGTGGCAGAGACGACGATCTCGTCAGGCTCCAGCGTGTAGTCGCCAAGCTCGACCTGTTGATTCGCCGACACTTTACGAAAAACCTCGGCGGGCTCGGCCTTGGAAATCGCGCCTACAACACGTCCCACCTCGCTCCCATACTTGGGCCCGAGAAGCTGGAAATTCGGTTTGATCTCAAGATTGGCGACCGTAGAGACGTCCTGAAGCACGCTGACTTCCTTCGCATTCAGCTCATCCTTAATCTGTGGCGTGACTTGCTCGAGAAGGCCAACCTCCTCGTCGGACCTCAGCTTGTACGCGACGCCTGTCACCGGTTGCCGGACCTTGATCCCAGCCTTGCTGCGTGCCGCACGCCCGAGACTGGAAAGTCTCATGGCAAGCCTCGTCGCGTCGTCGAGACGAGAGTCAATCAGTGATTCGTCAGAGACGGGCCAGTCCTCGAGGTGGACGCTTTCTCGCCCGCTGTCTCTACCAATATTCTGGTAGATCTCCTCTGTCACGAACGGCACGAACGGCGCCATGAGCTTCACAAGGGTGGTCAGGCACTCGTGAAGCGTTGCAAAGGCAGCCACCTTGTCGGTGTCCACTTCGGACTTCCAGAAGCGCCGTCTACTTCGCCTAACGTACCAGTTGGACAGCCTCTCGACGAACTCGTCCATCTCTCGAACGGCCGCCTGCGGATCGTACCGGTCGAGCGCAGCGGTCGTCGTCCGTATGAGTTCATTGAGTTCCGAGATGATCCACCTGTCGAGTTCCGGGCGGTCTGTCACCGGAGGCGCGGGTGTGCCGGGTGTGAAGCCGTCAATGTTGGCGTAGGTAGTGAAGAACGAATAGACGTTCCACAATGGGATGAGAAGCCTGCGGCGTGTCTCATCGGCCCGGCCGAACCCAAACAGCAGGTTGGATGCCGGGTTCGTAGCGCTGTACATCCAGCGCATGGCGTCGACGCCCATCTTGTCCGCGCCCTCCTCGAACTCGATGGCGTTGCCCTTGCTCTTGTGCATCTCCTCGCCCTTCTCGTCCATGAGCGTGGCGTAGGTGAAGTTGGCACGGAACGGCTCCGTGTTCTCAAGGGCCGTGCTCATGGTCAGAAGCGAGTAGAACCAGTTGCGGAACTGTCCCGGGAAGCTTTCCGAGATAAGGTCGGCAGGGAACCACTTCTTCCAGTAGTCCTTGTCGTTTCGATAGCCCAGGGTGGAGAAAGTGACGATACCGGCGTCGAGCCAGGGATTACCCACGTCCTTGATCCGCGAGACCTTGGACCCACATCCCTCGCACGCTATCTTGACTTCATCGATCCATGGGCGATGCGGCGAGTGCCCTTCAAACTGGTCCCAGCCTTCGACCGCCCGCTCTTTCAACTCCACCTCGCTGCCGATGACCTCGAAGTGTCCGCAGTCCCGGCACTTATAGATTGGTAGCGCGAGGCCGTAGTAGCGCTTCTTGGATATCATCCAATCGTCCATGTTCCGCAGCCAGTCGAGCTCGCGGCCCATCCCGAAATCCGGTATCCACGTGATCTTCTTCGTCACCTCGGCTATGTCATGCCGAAGTTCGTCCATCGAGATGAACCACTCGTCCACCAATCGAAAAACGAGCTCCGTGTCACAGCGCCAACAGACGGGATATCGATGGGTAATCTGGTCAAGCCGGTAGAGTGTCCCTTTCTCACGAAGACTGCGGTAGATCGGCTTTGCCACCTCGAACACGCTCAGGCCGGTCAGGTCGCCGAACCCCTCGATGAACTGACCGAATTCGTCAAGCGGCGCGATAGCCGGGAGGTCATTCTCCTTGCTGAGGGCATAGTCTTCCTCGCCCGCCCCGGGCGCGCTGTGTACAAGGCCCGTACCGTCGCTCTCGCTCACCTCGTCCCACAAAATGACCCGGTGTTCAACGCCTTCCTGGGCCGGAAGCTCGTCGAACGGTCCGTGATATCGGAGGCCCTCTAACTCCCTTCCCTTGATCTCCTCGATGACTTCGTAGTCGGCCTTCAACACCTCCAGGCGGCTCTTGACCAGATAGAGCGTCTCGTCGTCGCCGTTCGGGCCAGTGCCTTTTGCCAAAACTTTCACATAGTTCAGGTCTGGATGGGCCGCCACAGCTACATTCGAGGTGAGTGTCCACGGCGTCGTCGTCCAGATGAGGAGAGATTCGCCGGGCCGGTCGATAAGCGGGAAGCGGACGTAGAGGCTCGGGTGCGTGATGTCCTTGTAGCCCTCTGTGACGATCTCGTGGTGAGAGATGCCGGTGCCGCACCGCGGGCACCACGGCATTACGTCGCGCCCCTCGTAGATGTAACCCTTCTCGTGGCAGACCTTGAGAAAGTGCCAGATGGTGTAGTTGTTCTCGTCCGACATCGTGTGGTACGAATTGTCCCAATCCATCCAATAGCCCAGTCTGATCGATTGGTGGGTCTGGACGTCGGCAAATCGTCGGACTCGCTCCTTGCACAGTTCAACGAACTTATCTACGCCGTAGTCCTCGATGTCGGTCTTGGACTTCATTCCGAGGTCTTTTTCGACGTTTACCTCGATCCACAGACCCTGGCCGTCAAAGCCGTTCTGGTAGCGCTGCTCGAAGCCCTGCATGGTCTTGTAGCGCTGGAACAGGTCCTTGTAGGTGCGGCCCCAGGCGTGGTGAACCCCCATGGGGTTGTTCGCAGTAATGGGCCCGTCCACGAAGGAGAAACGCTTACCCGAGCCGTTGTTGCGAATGAGGTACTTCTCGACTATGCCCTGCTCGTCCCACCACGCGAGCAAGTCCTTCTCCATCTTGACAAAGTCGATTTTCGACGGCACCGGCGTGAACACTTCACGATCCTCCTGAGCTAATTCGCGTCACTGGGCCGAAGGGCGTTAACGGCCCGTATGGCTATCCATTCTCGTTCGGACAAAGGACGGAAATCTACCATTACAAGGACAATGATGTCAGTAATGGAGCAGTTTAAGAGCCTCAGACCGTGTTTTGGACTGCCCTCAGGTGGGCGGCGAAGCCGCCGTCCGGGAGTTGCGTGTCCGTGGTGCTAAGCATCTGCCCTCTGGTGACTGGTCGGATGACTTTGGCCCCGTGACTCAGGCCGATGGGTACGAGCTCCTCAGCATCAGCCTGCCTTGCCTCGACGATGGAGCCGTGGACCGTATAGCCACCCTCACCATCGAGAATCTCGCCCACCGCCAGGTCCCTCTTCGCCGTGGCGACGACCTCGCAGACCCGAGCCTCAGGTGCTCCTGTGGCCTCCCCGTACAGGGCGGCCTTCGCAATCGAAACAGGAGTCTCCATCCCTATTAGGTGATATGGGCGATACATGACGGCGTAACGACCGCTTGGGTCCATCGCCATGCCGTAGTCCTTCATACAGCCGCGCAGGTACTCGCTCTGGCTGGTGATGACAACGAAGACGCCCCAGCGAAGGTGGCCCGGTATCTCATTCCCCTCGCTGTCGAGACAGCTCACGATCTCCACCACTCCTTGCCGGTTGAGAATGCCGCCATCTTCGGTAGGAATCAGCAAGCGTGGAATGTCGTCGACACTTGCCGATGGGAAGTGCATCCCCGGCACATCCGGTACGAGTCCCGTCATATTCGCCACGGCGCACATCTCGATGGATGACTTGGTTGTGTCGAGGAAAGAGTTGTACATTCGTGGATTGAGATTGCTGCGCTCGATCTGCTCAGTCGTCATGCCGTACTCGATGAGTGCCTGATCAGGAGTGAGGTACCGGAAGTCGTCCCGGTGCTTCGTGCCCTTACCTGCGGCAACGACGTCGAATCCCATGCTCACAGCCCAGTCGACCAGTTCCTCTATGATCGCAGGCTGATCTCCGTAGGCTGCCGTATACACTACCCCCGCGCGGTCGGCCAGAGTCTTGAGTATAGGGCCTACGAGCACGTCGGCCTCGACCGAAACCATGACAATGTGCTTCCCCGCCATAATGCTCTGGTAGGCGTGCTTGGCCGCAATGTCCGGGTTGCCTGTGGCATCCACCACGACATCCACCTCAGCCTGAATCGCCACGCTCGAATCATCGGTCGCCACGGGCGTACCCTTGTTGAGCGCATCGTTTGCCTGTCCCACGTCGCTAGCCTTGACGGGCCTGATTCGCGGTCTGCGCTCGTGCGCAATCGTATTGGATGCACGCTGGATATCGAGGTCGCAGGCGATGGAAGCCTGCATGCCCGGAGCGCGTCCTAGTTGTGATACCACCATCGACCCGAATCGACCGCATCCGATTACGGCCACGCGAATCGGCGTTCCCTCTTCCTCCAGGGCCAGTAGTTGTTCTCGCATCAGCCTCAGGTACCTCCCATTTGGGGTGTAATTCACCCGCTAAGTCACAGCGGCGTATTTCAGCACGTTTCACCTGCCTCCGCAAGACCGCTTGAAGCGAGGATGGCGGAGTCGGAGAAGCTCAATTAGGTATAATCTGAACCGGGACGCAAGCATCAGGTGGATAACTCTACTCGGCCATCAGGCTGAGAGAGCAAGGATTTGAAAGTGAACTTCCCCGGTCAATCGTGGATGCGATGGTTGAAGGAGCGTGCGACCTTGCGAGGCGACAACAACAAGACCAGCATGTTGTGGATTTCTCCGGAGGGTAGTGGCCCTGTGTTCCAGGAAAAGCTGGCCCCCGACGGCGTGGAGTTTTTGGATGACAAATCGGAGGCTCGATGGGTTGAGGAGAGCCTTTCGGAGTTCGGAAAGGTGGGTGCATTGCTGCCCGAGGGATTCTCGGCATACGCCCGTATGTTTCATCCCGCATACCTGGACGATAACCAAGAACAGCAAGTCCGGTGGTCGACCATCGCGTCATGGACCGGACGGACCGTCCATCCCCTCATGCAGTTTGAACGTGTTGCCAACCTGAGTGAGAGCCATAGCGAAATCTACAAAGACCCGCCATGGGGATTGATTCCTCGGCATGGCTCCATTCCCGAAAGAGAATGCAGGATCTTGGTCGATGTGCTTAGGGGCTTCACCTCGACACCCGACCAGTGCTATTTCGGCCTATGGGAGGGCTATGGATACCTTGCCCAAAACCTCTACAAGGAATCCTCTCGAGTGAGGGCTCCTGGTCGAAAACACCTACTCTTCCGTGGGCCTCTTGAAGGTGTCATGTCATTCCTGATCAGGGAGAGTTCCTTTTGGGGTGACACACCGAGTATCTGGTGGCCGGCGGACAGGGCATGGTGTGTGGCGACGGACATCGACCTGTACGATACCTATCTGGGCGGAAGCGATGAATGTATGGAAGCAATCCTGAACCACCCGATACTGGAGGCGTTGCCTGCTACCCTTGACGCGCGGATTGACCTAGGCGCGGATACCATCAACCCCCCGAAACCATAGTGGGAGTTTCTCAGCATCCTATGCGTTTCCGCTTTCACCGCTGCGGACAGTGGGGCGACGCTTACTCGCCGGAAAAATCACACGATCGTGTGATTACCACTCACCATGAGCTCGGTTACATTGATGCCATCTCTTCAGGAGGCGCACGATGACACAAGTAGCGCAGGACGAGACGACGAACGATGACGGAGTGCTGGCCCGGGAGCGAAGTCAGCGGGCCGATAGGATCATCCACACCCACACGCTCTGGGGCATGGGCGCGGGACTCATTCCCGTCCCGATGTTTGACGTATTGGCGGTATCGGCCATACAGATCGACATGCTCAAGCAACTCGCGGAGGCATACGACTCCGACTTCACCGAGAATCTGGGCAAGACGTTCGTAACGGCGCTGACCGGCGGCACGTTCGCTCGCGTGGGTGCGTCATTGATCAAGGCAGTGCCCGGTGTCGGGACGCTGGTCGGAGGCGCGTCGATGGTAGTCTTGTCGGGAGCATCAACCTATGCGATCGGGCAGGTCGCGAAACGTCACTACGAGACGGGTGGCAACTTGGTCGATATCGACATCAACTCGGCCAGACAGAGGTACGACGAGGCCCTGGAACGCGGCAAGCGCGTCGTCGGCGACCTCAGGAGCCGCGAGGCTGAGTCGAAGGACGTCTACACGTCGCTGGAGCGTCTCAGCGATCTCAGGCAGAAGGGCGTCATCAGCGACAATGAGTTCGAGGCCAAGAAGCGAGAGATGCTGGAACGGCTGTAGGGCCTCGCTCTCACCCCTCCCATCCGTCCTAAAGCTGGAATCGACGAGGTCTAGGCGGTATCATTTCCAGTGTTACGTCGTACGGGAGCGAAGATGGAATCCTGTCGAATTGCGGTGATCGGAGCGACCGGAGCGGTAGGCTCGGTCTTTCTCTCCATACTCGAAGAGCGGGACTTCCCCGCGACCCAGGTGCGTCTGTGCGCGTCCGAGCGGTCTTGGGGCAAGAGGCTGACGGTGCTGGGCGAGGAGAGGACGGTCGAGGAGGCCACCCCGGAGCTGCTTAGCGACGTTGACCTCGTATTCGTATGCGCTGGCAGCGGCATAAGCCGCCAAGTCGGCCCGCTCGCCGTCGAAAACGGTGCGTCCGTCGTCGACAAAAGCTCGGCCTTCCGTATGGATCCCAACGTTCCCCTCGTGATACCTGAGATTAACGGGGACGACCTTGAGTCGCATAACGGTATCGTCTCCGTCCCGAACTGCTCGACCGCGCCCCTTGCCATGACGCTCAAGCCGCTGTTGGGAGTCAACTCCATCGAGCGGGTGGTCGTGAGCACCTACCAGTCGGTCTCGGGAACGGGCGCGGCCGCATGGCAAGAGTTGCTTGACCAGACTGTCTCCGTCCTCGACCGCGACCCTTTCACGCCGAGGGAATACCCCCATCAGATCGCGTTTAACGTGCTTCCGCATGTCGAAACGTTCGAGGACAACGGCTACACGACCGAAGAGATGAAGATGGTCCACGAGACCCGCAAGATACTCCACGAGCCTGATCTTCGGATATCTGCAACGTGCGTGCGCGTGCCGGTAATGGTGGGCCACAGCGAGGCTGTGCACATCGATTTCGAGGAGGCGATAAGCCCCGGTGAAGTCCGCGAGGTGCTGTCGGATGTGCCCGGCCTGACGGTGGTGGACGACCCGATGACGAACCGTTACCCTATGCCCGTCGACGCGGCGGGAGAGGATGACGTGTTCGTCGGCAGGATCCGGCAGGACGTGTCGAATCCTCGCGGCGTCGCGATGTGGCTCGTTACGGACAACCTACGCAAGGGCGCAGCGCTGAACGGAATTCAGATCGCAGAGGCAATGATGAGTCGGGGCCTGGTGCACGTCCCGTAAAGGAGGGGTCGAGATGCCGGCAGAAATCGGACGACTGCTCACCGCTATGATCACGCCCATGACGGAAGACGGCGAGATCGCCTACGACCAGGCGAGAAAGCTCGCTCAGGGCCTCATCGCTTCAGGCAACGACGGACTGGTTATCGGCGGCACGACGGGGGAGTCCCCCTCGATGTCGGATGAAGAGAAGCTGCGGTTGTTCGCAGAAGTGAAAGAGGCCGTCGGACCGGATGTCGCGATCATAGCCGGGACCACTGACAACAACCATCGCAAGTCGGTCGAGCTAACCCAAGAAGCGGAGAAGCTCGGCGTCGATGGACTTCTCCTGACGGTGCCCGCCTACAATAAGCCCCAGCAGGAGGGCTTGTTCCTGCATTTCAAGGCCATCGCAGAAGCGACGTCGCTGCCGTGCATGTTGTATAACGTCCCGTCTCGGACCTCGCTGAACATGGACGACTCAACGACACTGCGTCTGGCCGAAATTGACAACATCGTCGGAGTCAAGGAGGCGTCCAGTGACCCCGTGCAGATCGCCAGGATCGTGGACGGGGCACCCGATGGCTTCCTGGTATGGTCGGGAAACGACGACGAGACCTTCTCCATAATGTGCGTCGGCGGATACGGGATCGTCAGTGTGGCTGGGAACATCATGGGCGATCAGATCAAGACGATGATGGGTCTCATCCTTGAGGGGGAACTTGAGCACGCCGCCGCGGAACATCTTCGAATGCTCCCAATCTTCAAGGCGCTCTTCTGGGTGACCAACCCCGTGCCGATCAAGTACGCCGTCAATCGCGCAGGATTCGACGCAGGCCCGACTCGCCTCCCAATGGCGCCGCCGGACGACGACTTCAGGGCCAAGTTCGACCCTGTAATGGACTTGTACGGAGTCGATCTGCCCGTCGACTAACGACGAGAAATGCCGGTCCAGCCGTGCATCTGCAATTTAGCCACGACAACACGAGGCACCACAGTTACAAGGACTGAAGCGCCTCGTTCTTACGCTGCAAACCGTACGGATGTTGCCTTAACGTCGGCTGTCTACCCGTAGCAGAACAACACCGTTGACCTGTCATTCCAGAAGCAGAATGGATCTGAAGGCCACGGCCATGGCCCGATTTCTATGGGCGGCGGTATTGGGGTCGGAATCGGTGTGGGCTCCGGGGTAGGTTCCGGCGTTTGATTGGCCTCCCAAAACTCCGGACTCCAGAGACGGTCTTCCTCATAGTCGGGGCGGGTCAAGTATTCGTCACACTCGGAACCGACGATTGCCATGAGGATGCCGGGGCCTCCGAATCCCTCGAATGCCGCGGGATGTATGTAACCGTCCCAAAATACTTCTCCGTTAGTTAGGAAACAACCGTAGACTCCGTCGTAGCCGTGTTCATCGGCTGACGTTACAGACGACGTGACTGCCACAGCAAGAACTGCTGAGACGAACAACAGGATTTAGGCACGGACATGCATTTTTCCCTCCTCGCTATTCTCTGTCATTAAAGTGTAACTTACCGACCGATTCGCGCTCAAGAACCACCCTATCCCCGTTGCAGCACCAAGCAGGTGATGTCGTCAAACTGCTGTGCTTCTCCGACAAAGTCCTTCACGGCGTCGAAAACCTCCCGAGCAGCTTGCGCCGAGTTGTCAGGGGGACTTCCATCAAACACATCCATGACTCGTTTGATTCCGAACTGCTCACCCTTTGTGTTCATCGCTTCGGTGACACCGTCCGTATACAGTACAACGGCATCGCCGGGTTCCAGTTGGACAGTGTTGCTCGAAAATTTGACGTCAGGAGCGATTCCGAGGGCAACGCCATGGGTGAGAGGCAGAAGTTCCGTATTACCGTCTGACTTCACGAGTAGCGGAGCGTCGTGGCCCCCGCTTGAATATGTGAGTTTGCCAGTCTGAGGATCGTAGATCGAGTAGAGGACCGTGACGAACATCAGAGCCTCGTTTTCCTCGTGCAGCAGTTCATTGACTTCACGAAGCGCTTCACCCGGGTCGTCGGTTCCGATCGCTGCGCCTTTCAGCAGCGTTCGACTGGACATCATGAAGAGGGCTGCCGGCACGCCCTTGTCGGAGACATCCGCGATGGCAAGCCCGATTTGGCCGTTCTGCAGTCGGATGACGTCGTAGAAGTCGCCTCCGACGTTTCGTGCAGGTTCCATATGACCATAGACCTGGAGGTCGGACCTCTCCGGAAATACCTTTGGCAGAATCGACTGCTGTGTGCTTCTGGCCACCTGGAGTTCATTCTGCAGGGAGACGAGCGCGTCGCGCGCCGCGAGTGCCTTGCGCCACTCATCAAGGTGATCAAGCGTGCGTTCTATGGTGACCTGCAGGTCATCGAAGTCCACCGGCTTGGTGACGAAGTCGAAGGCGCCTCTATTCATTGCCGTGCGGATGTTCTTCATGTCTCCATACGCAGATACAACAATGCACCGGATATCGTCACCTGCGACGTCCGGCACTTGTTCAAGCAATTTGAGGCCGTCCATCTGGGGCATATTGATATCCGTAACAACCATGTCGATGTCCTGGTGCTGCTTCAGTACTTCAAGCGCCTCGACACCGTTCTCAGCGAATTCGAAGCTGTACACGCCCGAACGGATCTTGCGCCTCATTCGCAGCTTGATCAAAGGCTCAAGGTCCGGCTCGTCGTCAACAACGAGAATCCGGTACGGCTGCTTCATCTGTGTTCCTCCCGCTTCCCGCGGCTTATGATAGACCCTTCTGTGTTGCACTAACTATGTTCACAGGTTACACAGAAATTGTCCAAAGTACGTGTGCAAGATACTACGTATCAATCGAGGCCTCGAGCCATCCGCGAAACGGGCAGGAGCTACCTAGAGTTTCATTGTTTTCGGTTGGCGTGTCAACCCTTAAATCGGCTCATCCGGATGGCCGCTGACCACCGCCGGAAGGACTGGCGGAGCTCACGATTGCACCCTGTTGAATGGGATGACGTACGTCCTGCGGGATACCTCGGTCAGGCCCACCTTGGCGGCCACCCTCAGCGACGCCAAATTATCTTCGCCGCAGCTCCAGATGGGCGTCAGGCCGCTCTCCTGGATTGCCCCGGCAACGATTGAAGCGGCGGAGGTCGAGTATCCGCGATTGCGGTGATCCTCATGGGTGAAGACTCCGATGTCCGCGTACCGTTCTGTGACCGCGTTGGTATGCGCCACCGAAACGAGCTTGTCCTCTACCACCGCTCCGGCAACGAACCCCTCACGGAGCACGATCTCGACGTTTCCACGCATGCCCGGCTTGAGGTCGTCGGGGACGCCGTCGAACAGTGCGAGGTCATCCGCCGTAAGCAGCCGAACATCCGGGTGGGAGTGTCCAACCGCGGGGAGCGTGAGCGTGTGGTAGACGTCGCCATAGTAGGCGACCCTGCTGCCGGTCGAAGCGCGAATCAGCGCTCCAAGCTTTGGGGCGACTGACCGTGACACATTGACTACCCGCCAGCCCTCCAGCGGTTCGAGGATCGACCACAGAGCTTCAGGGTCCTCGCCGAATCCTTGAACTTCCCCCATGTCGTCCTTCATAAGTACCACCGCCGCATCGAATCGGGTAGGCTCACCCACTACGTACGCGCTGCACGCCCCTCGCATCAGGCGGTGCAGGGGAATAGCGGTCTCCGGCGAGTCGCCCAGCACGCGGGCGAGGTCGGCAAGCTCGGCAGACGACAATTGCACGGGCTGGACTCTCTCGCGGACCGTCACTCCACTTTCTCCAAAGGGGCGAAGCTCAGGAGCAGCCGTTTTACGCCGTGACCGTCCTTGAAAGCGACGGTCACCTCGGTGTCGCCTCCGGACTGTTTGGCCTCCGTGACGATGCCCTCGCCGAAGGTCTTGTGCCGGACTCGATCACCTGTACTGAGGGCAAGACCGGCGCCTTGCGGCGATGGGCTTGCGGAGCGGCGTCTACGTCGGATGACGGGCGTGTCGGCCTTTGGGGCAACAGTCTCTGTGATCCTCCCGCCGCGCGTTGTCGGCCGTGGCGACACGGGACTGTCCTGTAGTCCGGAATGCTTCCGCCTCCCCACGACATGGTCGGGCTTGGCAAGCAGGTCTTGTGGAATGTCCGCGAGGAATCGTGACGGCATCGAAGGAAGGGACCCGCTGCGTCCGCGGAAGCCGCGTCGGAACGCGCGGACGAGATAGAGTTTTTCTTTCGCGCGAGTCAAGCCCACGTAACAGAGGCGGCGCTCCTCCTCGATTTCTGCCGGGTCGCCTGAGTCGATGGAACGCATGTGAGGGATGACGCCCTCCTCCATTCCAACGATGAACACGACGGGGTATTCGAGCCCCTTCGCCTGGTGGAGGGTTATCAGCGTGGCAGCATCGGCGCTCTCGCCAACGTTGTCCGCGTCGCTGACCAGGCTTACGCGCTCCAGAAAGGCCGTCAGGAGGTCGTCTTCGCCCAAGTCGAGCAGTCCCTTGGCGACCGACTGGAGCTCTTGGACGTTCTCCATCCGCTCCTCGCCGCGTTCGGCATCGTTCTCGATGTGTTCTCCGTACCCGGTGCGTTTCAGCACGGCGTCGATTAGTGCTGATGGCTCGTACTCGGCGCTCTTCTCGGTGAGGTCGTCGATCATGGCCTTGAATTCCTGAAGGGCCTTGATCGATCTTGCCGGAAGAGGCGCGACGAAGTTGCCCGGTCTCTCCAGCATCGCGGCGGTCTCGTCGATTGCCGCGTAGAGGGAGGTACTGTGTTCCCACGCAAGGCGGTCAAGCTCACTCATAGTGCGTTGGCCGATGCCTCGCGTCGGGACGTTGACGATGCGCCGGAAGCTCACGTCGTCGTTGTGGTTGGCTATCAGCCGGAGGTAGGAGATAAGGTCCTTGATCTCCTGGCGTTGGTAGAACTTGATGCTGCCCACCAGGAGGTAGGGCACGTCGTATCGCAGGCACATCTCTTCAAGCGCGCGGGACTGGGCGTTGACGCGGTACATTACGGCGATGTCTGAGCACTTGAACCCACGACGGACGAGGCTCTCGATCTCGCTGACGACGAACTGCGCTTCGTCGTTCTCATCGTAGCTCTCGTGTACGACTATGGGACTGCCCTTGCCCAACTGGGTGAAGAGGTTCTGCTCCAGGCGTTGGCTATTGGGAGCGATGACCTTCTGGGCCGCTTCGAGTATCGTCTCCGTGGAGCGGTAGTTCTCCTCAAGAGCGATGAGCTTGGCGTCGGCGAAGTCCTTCTTGAAGCTGAGGATGTTTCGGATGTCGGCGTTGCGCCACGAGTAGATCGACTGGTCGGGGTCTCCGACGACGCAGAGGTTGCGGTATTCACCGGTGAGCTGCTTGGCGATCTCGTATTGGGCGACGTTGGTGTCCTGGAACTCGTCGACCATGACGTGGACGTAGCGGTCGCGGTAGCTCTCCGTCACGTCGGAGTGATTCCGGAACAGCGCGTGGGTCTTCAGGATCAGATCGTCGAAATCGAGTGCCGAGGACTGGGTGAGCAGGTCTTCGTACCGCTGGTACACACGGTGCACGATCTCCTCGAAGTAGTCGGCTTTCTTATATCCGTAGCCTTCAACATCGATCAGCTTGCTCTTGGCGCCGGAGATGGCGGAGAGGATGGCACCGGGGGAGAACTGCTTGGCGTTGATGTTGAGCTCATCCATCGCGCGCTTGACGAGCGAAGTCTGGTCGGAGTGGTCGTAGATGGTGTAGTCCTTGTCGAGGCCGAGGAGATCAACGTGACGGCGCAGGACCCGGGCACAGAAGGAGTGAAAGGTGCTGATGGTTACCTGGTCATTGTTCGTCCGCATGAGGGTCGCGGCGCGTTCCCTCATCTCGCGTGCGGCCTTGTTGGTGAAGGTGAGCGCGGCGATACGATACGGCTGGACGCCGCACCGGTCGACGAGGTGGGCGATGCGGTGAGTGATGACGCGGGTCTTGCCGCTGCCGGGCCCTGCGACGATGAGCACCGGGCCGCTGATGGTCTCGACCGCCTCGCGCTGCCTGGGGTTGAGTTCTGAAAGGATGTTCTCTGGCACGGGAGTATTATAGCGGTGCCCGTAGGGTGTCGGGCAAATCGAGGGATTCACCCTCACCCTCTCCCACGACGGGCTGACAGGGGTAGGTTAATCGGATTTGTAGCTATGATCCAGCCCCGTATCCCTGTCATTCCGAGTGGAGCGAGGAATCTAAGAATCCATAACCGCAAGTCCGAGCAGCCGGTGCCGCGCTGCTATTGTGACCAGGAGCGAAAACGGCGGAAGAACGCCCTATGTCAGCTTTACGTTGTGATAGACACCTTAGAGAGTGTCTGAATACTCCGTTCACCCTGAGCCTGTCGAAGGGTCGTTCATGGTTCGACAAGCTCACCACGAACGACTCCGCTGCGCTCCGCTCAGAATGACAGTGCCGGGGCAGCGTTCTCACCAATCCCTCATGTCGGCTGCCACCGGCGCCACCAATCATGAGAATTGCGGTAGGGACGATTCGCGAATCGCCCTACGCGAGGTTGAACGGTGGCAATTTTCAGATGAATGATGGGTAGGATAATCGGATTTGTAGCTATGATCCAGCCCCGTATCCCTGTCATTCCGAGTGCAGCGAGGAATCTAGAATCCATAACCGCAAGACCGAGCAGCCGGTGCCGCGCTTCTATTGTGACCAAGAGCGAAAACGGCGTAAGAACGCCCTAAGTCAGCTTTACGCCTGGACAGACACTCTGGATTCTTATACTCCGCTCCGCTCAGAATGACAGTGGTGGAGCAGCTTTCTCACCAATCATGAGAATTGCGGAAGGGGCGATTCGCGAATCACCCTACGCGAGGTTGAACGGTGGCAATTTTCAGATGAATGATGGGTAGGGCGGTAGTCAGATATCTACCCCAGTCAGCCCACGACGGGAGAGGGGGTTATGAAGGGTTTGCGCAACTATTGGGGTGGGACAACGTTGTATTAGATATGATGGAGCGGCATCGGTCCTACCGGCATGGGGGACATACAACAATGACGGCGATAGTAGTCGTGCGGAGACGTTTGGTACTTGCGGCGGTCGTGGTGGCGGCCGTCTTCGCGTTCAGCGTTGCTGGCGTGGCGAAAGCCGACGCGAGCAGCGCGGTAACGGTGCGCTCTTCGAGCATCACCAGTGAGTTCCCGGAGGGGTTCCGCGTGCAGCTGACGGCGTCGAGCGAACGCGACATCGAGACGATGGCCATCCGGCTGCGTATCGGGCGTCAGACGCGGACGGGGTACGACAACCTCGAGACGACCCGTCGCGACGGGTCGATGGAAGGCGAGCTGCTGTGGCGGACGAACACCGGGGCGTCGTACATCCCGCCCGGCACGATCATCACATACAGCTTCGAGTTCGTGGACACGGACGGGCGGCGCTACGAGACGGCAATGGCGGAGTTCGTCTATCACGACCCGCGTTTCGTGTGGAAGGAGATATCGAGCGGGCCGATCACGGTGGCGTATCATGGCGGGTCGGAGAGGAAGGCGTGGGAGATCCTCGACGCCATGCTTGTGACGCTCGACCGGATGGCCCCGCTGCTGGGGGCGGACCGTGAGGAGCCGATTCGGGTCACCGTGTACGACTCCTGGAACGAGATGCGGAGGGCGATACCGCCTGCCACTGCGGCATACGAGCGGCACCTCATCACCGAGGGCCAGGCCTTCACGAAAGTCGGGACTCTGCTCGTGCTGGGAAGTCGCAGCGCGTCGGGAACGGCATCGCA
Organism: Dehalococcoidia bacterium; assembly: GCA_963662435.1. Lineage (GTDB taxonomy): Bacteria > Chloroflexota > Dehalococcoidia > Lucifugimonadales > VXLM01 > VXLM01. The sequence goes on from OY759598.1 coordinate 3,287,702, forward strand.
CGAGATGACCCACATCATCGTGCATCGGGCCGGCGAGGGGGTTGCCCGAAAGGTGCCGTCGTGGCTGCACGAAGGGTTGGCGGAGTACGGCAACATCGACCCGGGGAGATCCTACGACGAAGCGCTTCGCAGGGGAATACGCCAGGACAGTCTGCTGCCGATCACCCACATGGGGAGCCTTCCGGGCAAGCCGAACGACATTCTCCTCTTCTACGGTCAGTCGAAGTCGCTCGTGCGAATGATGATCGACGACTTCGGAACGGACAAGATGCGCGAGTTCATGGCCCTGTACAAGGGTGGTGAGTCGATGGACGACGCGCTGTCGAGGACCTACGGACTCGACCGGGTTGCACTGGAAAACCGTTGGAGGGCATCGGTCGGCGCTTCGCCACTCAGTCCGGCCTACTCGAATGACGAGCGGCCAACCCCGGTACCTGTGCCGGTCATCCAGCCCTATACGCTGGAGCCGAACACAGAGGGGCAATTCGTCGGGAACTCGAAGGACATACAGACGATCAGGGCAGTGACGGCTCCGCGAACCTCCACCGTGGAGGGCGCATCAGAAACTCCGGTGCCCCTGGTGTACGGTTCCAACTCATCCGGCGGGGAATCGACGACCGGTGAGGGCGTGCGCGACACCCCAGTGCCCCTGGTCTACGGCGCCCCTTCATCGAGTAGGGATGAACCGTCATCGCGAGGAATTGCCGGGAACGGATGCGGCGCATCGGTCGGAGGCGCGCTCGACCTGACTGCCGGAGCGGCGCTCATGGGACTGGTGGCGATGGGTGCAGGAGTCCATCGTAGAAGGCGCTGAATGAACGGGGTCGCGTTTTCATGTGCCATTCTGCGCCATCGCGGGGATGCCAAGGTGGAGTCCTTCCTGCGCGGGTCTGAATTTGTGGGACATTTTGTGACCTTTCTAGGTGTGCTGACGCAGCGGAGGCCGGTCTGCATTGGAAGCGGACTACCTTGAAGGTGTTATTCTTTTCACTTTTTCGTTGTTGACGTAGCTGCTGGCGGAATTCGGCGCGGGGGAGCCCCCCTCTCTGTGCCTCTCCCGTTCGCAGGCTGACAGGGGTAGGCAAAACGGACTTGTAGCTACGATCCGGCCCCGTCGCTCTGTCATTCCTGGTGCAGCGAGGAATCCAAAATCCATAATCGCAAAACCGGACAGCCGGTGCCGCGCTTCTATCATCACCAAGTGCGAAAATAGCTTAAGAATTCTCTATGTCAGCTTTACGTGGTGATAGACACCTTAGAGAGTGTCTGAAAACTCCGTTCACCCTGAGCCTGTCGAAGGGTCGTTCATGGTTCGACAAGCTCACCACGAACGGCTCCGGTGACTTATTGGACAGACACCTTAGATTCTTCGACTCCGCTGCGATTCGCTCAGAATGACAGGGCCGAGGTTGCGTTCTGGTGAACGTAGACCCCTCTCCCGTTCGGAGGCTGTCTCATAAGTAGGTTGCCTTATTGAAAATACAGAGGTTCTAGGGGTAAGTTTGTGTTGTTGCACCTGCTTTAGGAGAAGTGGCATGCCATTTCGGGACTTCAATCGGGAACAGGGGTGGCTTCTGCCGCCTGATCTGGGAGAGTTAGTAGGCCCCAATCATCCCGCACGATTCGCCGCGACCTTTGTGGACTCTCTCGATGAGGAGACGTGGAAGGAGTTGGGGATCGACCTGCGAGGCGATCCTATGGGAGCATCGTCCTATCACCCTCGCGCGTTGCTGAGCGTGTGGATATATGGGTTCATGACGGGTGTGCGTTCCAGCCGCAAGCTGGAGACGGCCTGCCGCGAACAGGTGGGCTTCATGTGGCTGACCGGGAGGCAGAGGCCGGACCACAACACGCTGTGGAGGTTCTACAGGTCTCACCGAGAGCGGATGAGGGTTCTCCTGAGTCGCACGGTGCGCACGGCTGTGAAGGCCGGCTTGGTGGACTTGGCGCTTCAGGCGGTGGACGGGACACGAATCGCCGGTAACGCGTCCAGTGACCGCACCTACGACGCGGAGGGTCTCAGACGGCTCTTGGAGCGTACGGAAGCAGCCATTGCGGACCTGGAAGCAAAGAACTCGACCGGAGGGGAGCCTGCACCAGTCGAACTACCATCGGAGATTGCGAGCGCCGAGGCATTGCGCGACCGAGTGGTCGACGCCCTTGGCCTCGTGCTGGAGGAGGAGGGAGCCAACCACGCGAACCTTACCGACCCTGACGCGGGGCTGCTCAAGAGCAAGGAAGGTGGCGTTATAGCCGGCTACAACGCCCAGTCGATGGTGGCGCCCATCACGTCCGGCGATGCCTCCGGCATGATCATCACGGCTGCGGATGTGACCTCCGGCTCGGACGACCACCCGCAGCTCGTTCCGATGATCCAGGCGTCTGCAGAGAATACGGGGACAGACCATGCGGTGACCGTCGCCGACGCCGGATATCACTCAGGGACCAACCTTGCCGACTGCGCGTCCTCCGGACACCGCGTGCTCATGCCGGACACCCATAACCGCAGACGCCGCTCCCCGTACCACAAGGACCACTTCACGTACGACCCTGAGAACGACACATACCTGTGCCCGAATCAGCAACCTCTCATCTTCAAGGACACGTTCAGACACGCGAACGGCTACAGACTCAGACGCTACAGGGCCGAGGGTGCGCTCTGCCGTACCTGCCCTGCCTTTGGAGAATGCACCACCTCTACCAACGGTCGAACCATAAGAATCAGCGAATACGAACCTGAGTTGAGACGACACAGAGAGATGATGTCTACCGAGTCTGCCAGGGCGAGTTATAAGCGGCGTCAGGGGCTGGTCGAGCCGGTGTTCGGCCTCCTCAAGGAGCATCACAGCGCCAGGCGGTTCCTGCTGCGAGGCCGCGAGAACGTCCTCTCCGAGTGGTGTCTGCTGGCTGCGGCGTTCAACCTCAAAAGCCTTCACAGGGTGTGGAGTGCCGCCTCGCCGTCGAACTCGCCTCACACCGGCTCGCCACGACTACATCCACGCTGTGATCGCAGCGCCACTGATGCCGCCCGCAACCGCTTGGCACCGTTGCTGACGGCCCGACCACGAATCGCCACTCGCAGACTCTAGAGAGTCTACCGGTCATCGCCCATCACATCCCCAGCGTGTACTCAATCACTGCACGCCACGTGAAGCTATGAGACAGCCTCTTCGCGGGAGGGGATAGAACGGGGGATTTGCCACAGGGAGCACGGAGGTAGCAGAGGGGGGACTTGCTGGTGGGGGCGTGGTAGGCTGAGGCCGTGTATCGCGAGAGTGGAATGCTTGTCCGATCGCAGTGGACGTGACCGGCGCAGTGCTTCAAGACCAATTCCGACGGGGGACCCATGCCAACTCCCAGAGTTATCTACCAACCCAAGGCCGGAAGTCCCATTGACGTTGACCGGGGGTTCTATGGACGGCTATCCGATGAGACGGCTACCCGGAGCCTGGTTGAAAGGTTCGAGGTGCCTATCCGTTCCGGCAAGGCCTGGCCGGTCCTGGCAGGCCGAATTTGCCGCATCGTCGTGGTGGAAGGGGCGCAGGTGGCCGACTTCAACGCTTGGAACCTGAACAACCCCCGGGAGCGGTTCTGGGCGGCGCGCACGAAGCAATTGCACCGGGCCCACGTCACCAGGTTCGACAGACTGTGGTCGTGTCTCCCGTACCTGCGGCCGATGCTCACCATCACCGGCGACACCGTGGACTATCCCTTGGACGAGGACGGCGCGGGATGTCACGACCTGCTGGGTACGCGTTGCGATCCGTACGTTCACAAGATGCTGAACGGTGAGGACTTCGACTACAGCTGCCATTCAAACCTCGTTCGCGCGATAGATCCGTTCCATCTCGACGAGAGCGACGTTCACGACGTGCTCAACATATTCCAGGTGACCGGACTCACCCGGGATGATCGGTACTTCGTGAAGCCCTCACCGGCGAAGCAGGGAGATTACTTCGAGTTCTTCGCCGAGATAGACCTGCTCTGCGCCATTTCCACCTGTCCCCAGGGTGACCTTTCGGTCCAGGCATGGGGAGAAGACGCCGGCGACCCCATCGACACCTGTCACCCGCTCGGGGTCGAGGTGTATGAACCACGTCTTGGGCTGCTGGAGGGCTGGCAGTCGCCTCCGCCAGCGGACTATCGGGGCGTCCACGGGCGGGACCGCGCGTGAGGAGGCCTTCGGCGGGCGTTCGGGTAACCGGATATGCGAGGTGGACTCACCACAGAGGGAGAAGGGGTAGGGAATTGGTTTTCGACAGGCTCAGGGTGAGTGGGGTGTTCTTAGGCGCCCTCTTGGGTGGGACGGATAAGTAGTCAGTCACAGGTATTGGCCGGAGGAAGAGATGATCGTAGTAACAGGAGCGGCGGGCAGGCTGGGACGGAGGGTGGTGCAGCTTTTGGTGGACCAGGGCAGAGAGGTCCTGGCGACGGACCAGGTGGCGGCTGATGACCTTCCGGTGGAGTTTGCGCGTTGCGACCTCGTGGACAGAAAGGCGGTGGAGGCCATTCTCAAGGGCGCGGAATCGGTCGTCCACATGGGGGCTATCCCGGGGCCGCTAGCTGAGGACCCTAGGGACATTTTCGACAACAACGTGACAAGCACCTTCAACGTGATGATGACGGCGGCGGAATTTGGACTGCGTCGCGTGGTGTTCTCGTCCAGTGCCTTCGCCATGGGGTGGGCCCACGACGGGGCCGCTTTCGAGCCACGTTACCTGCCATTGGATGAAGAACATCCTATGATGCCGTTTGAGCCGTACGGGTTGTCCAAGCTGGTTGGAGAGGATATCGGGAGAATGATCGCCCGAAATACTGACACGACCGTTGTGAGTCTGCGGTTTACCAATGTGGCACGTCCGGAGATCCAGGCGGAGTTCCCCTGGCCGGCCCCCACGCCGGAGAGTCCGCTCACGCTTGTGATGTGGGCGTACGCCGACGCGAGGGACGTTGCGGAGGCGCACGTCCTGGCGCTGGACGCACGGATAGAGGAGTACGAGGCCTTCATGATCGCGCAGCCTACCAGCAGGTTCAGTGAGCCTACGATCGACCTCGTGAAGAGCAATTTCGGGGACAAGGTGGAGATACGCGAAGGCCTGAGCGGACACGCCAGCGTGATACGTACGGACAAGGCGCAGCGAATGCTGGGCTGGAGGCCTCGCTACGACTGGCGCCAATAGGCGGGCTAACGCCCTCACCAACACCACCGCCGTCATACCCCCCCTACGCAACTCTCGCCACTCTCTACTTCCTCTCCTCCTATTTGCCTCACAAGAACTCTTGTCCTACACTTTCCCTATGGCACAAATCCAGATGCGCCGAGCGCCCGACACACCAAGAGCCATGAAACACTCTGAGAAGAAAGAAGGCCGTCTTTTTTTGATGAGCAAGAATTTCTCAAACCGTCTCATGCCGAGAACACGCGCGCGTTCCGCCCCATGCCCACCACGCCTAAGGCCATGAGACACTTTGAGAAGGCTGGCAAAAGGAGAGATCGAAGGGCCTCTCAAACCGTCTCACTTTCTCAAACCCTCTCACTCATATCAGACCTTCTCACGCCCGCAGAAAACGGAGAGTCACCACTCTGCCGTCGTCATCCCCAACGCATCATGCGCCGAGCGCCCAACACACCAAGAGCCATGAAACACTCTGAGAAGAAAGAAGGCCTTTTGTTGATGAGCAAAACATTCTCAAACCGTCTCATGCCGCGAACATACGCCAGTTCCGCCCCATGCCCACCACGCCTAAGGCCATGAGACACTTTGAGAAGGCTGGCAAAAGGAGAGATCGAAAGGCCTCTCAAACCGTCTCACTTTCTCAAACCCTCTCACGCCCACAGAAAACGGAGAATCGCCAGCCTCCCCTTGCCACTCCGACTGAGACCTGCCCCTGCCGGCCCGCGGACGGGAGAGTGGATTGAACACAGGCGAACTTCGCCGATTTATTGACAGGGGATAGGTGCTATTCTAGGATTTACTTTAGCAGTCGCTGTAGGCGGCTGCTAATCACGTTATAGAGAGTACGCATAGTACGCTTGGAGGAGATGGAGAATGGGAGAGATCACGTACGCGCCCCTTGGGAACCGTGTCGTCGTCAAGCCGTCCGAGGAGGCGGCGGAGATGAGCGCGGGAGGCATATTTATTCCGGATACGGCGAAGGAGAAGCCCCAGGAGGGTGAGGTCATAGCAGTCGGACCCGGAAGGACAACTGATTCCGGAGAGCGGATTCCCGTCGATCTGGCGGTTGGAGACACGGTAATCTATCCACAGTACGTGGGAACGGAATACAAGGAAGACGGAGTGGAGTACCTGATCATCGGTGAGGACGACATCCTGGTCGTCAAGTAGACGATAGCGGCTTAGAGCCACAGAACCACACGGAGGGACCGGACATTGCCAAAGCAAATGGAACATAGTGACGACGCGCGAGCGGCGCTGAAGCGTGGAATCGACCTCATGGCGGAGACGGTAGGCGTCACGCTTGGCCCGCGCGGCAGAAACGTCGTGATCGACGACGACTTTGCCGGACCGAAAGTGTCGAGCGACGGGGTCACGATCGCCAAGGAGATCGTGCTCGAAGACCCGTACGAAAACATGGGCGCGCAGCTTCTCAAAGAGGCGGCCAGCCAGACGAATGACAATGCCGGAGACGGCACGACGACGGCCACCGTTCTCGCCCAGGCTATAATTCACGAGGGTTTCCGAAACATCGCCGCGGGCGCCAACCCCATGCTCTTGAAGAGGGGCATCGACCAAGGAATCGCGGTAATGCGCGACTCCATCAGGGAGATTTCGCAACCTGTCTCAGGTCGCGAGCAGATCGGCCAGGTGGCTGCTCTTGCCGCTCACGACGAAGAGATGGGCCAGATTATTGCCGATGTCATTGAGAAGGTCGGCAAGGACGGCGTGATCACCGTCGAGGAGTCGAGGGGGCTTGCGTACGAGCAGGAATACGTGGAGGGCATGGAGTTCGACAAGGGCTACATGTCGCCCTACTTCGCGACGAACCAGGAGCGGATGATCGCGGAGATCGAAGACCCTTACATCCTCATCACGGACAAGAAGATCTCTGCCGTGTCGGAGCTGGTGCCGGCCCTGGAGAAGGTGGTCCAGATCAGCAAGAACGTCGTCATCATCGCGGAGGACATCGACGGTGAGGCGCTGGCGACGCTCGTGGTCAACAGGCTACGCGGCGCGTTCAACGTTCTGGCGGTCAAGGCGCCGGCATTCGGCGACCGAAGGACCGCGATGCTCGAGGACATGGCGATACTGACCGGAGCGACAGTCCTCAGCGAGAACGTCGGCCGAAACCTCGACTCAATCACCATCGAAGATCTGGGCCGGGCGCGACGCGTCGTTTCGACGAAGGACGAGACGACGATAGTGGACGGCGGCGGGTCGCCGGAAGCGGTCGCGGGCCGCATGAGCCAGATCCGCGCCCAGGCCGATGACACGACCTCCGACTATGACCGAGAGAAGCTGGAAGAGCGTTTGGCCAAGCTGTCCGGCGGCGTCGCGATCCTCAAGGTCGGGGCGGCGACCGAGGTGGAACTCAAGGAGAAGAAGCAGCGCATCGAGGACGCACTGGGCGCAACGAGGGCTGCCGTGGAGGAAGGCATCGTTCCGGGCGGCGGGGTTACCCTTGTCCGTGCGGCCGAGTCGCTCGATTCCCTCGACCTCGAGACCACGGACGAGCGGACGGGCATACGCATTCTCCAGACGGCACTTCGCGCTCCGCTGAAGCTCATTTCCGAGAACACCGGAGTGTCAGGTGAGGTAGTGCTATCGGAGACACTGAAGCACGACGGAGCCTGGGGCTACAACGCCGAGACGGGTGAGTACGGCGACCTGCTGGAGCTTGGCATCGCCGACCCGGCGAAGGTCACGCGGTCGGCGGTCGAGAACGCGGCCAGCCTCGCAGCGATGGTGCTGACGACCGAGTCGCTGATCACCGACATCATCGAGAAGCCTCAGCCGGGCCAGCCACCCATGCCGGACTATTACGACTAGTACCGATTCCATCTGAATATGATGAATTGGCAGATGCCGCTCAATCCCCTCTCCCGTTCGCGGGAGAGGGCTGGGTAAATCGGTTTTGTAGCTATGATCCGGCCCCGCCGCTCTGTCATTCCGAGTGGAGCGAGGAATCTAAAATCCATAACCGCAAAACCGGGCAGCCGGTGTTGCGCTTCTATGGTGACCATGAGCGAAAACGGCGTAAGAACCCCCTATGCCGGCTTTACGTCAGGACAGACACTCTAGATTCTTCGAATCCGCTGCGCTCAGAATGACAGTGCAGGGGCTGCTTTCTCACCAATCTCTCATGTCGGTGACAACCGACATGAGAGATTCCCATGAATCGGGGCAGCCAAAAGGCCGAAGTTGAGGTTCGATCGCCGCCGCCGCTCGGGGTGAGCCGCGAGGAGACCGAATCGTTGCGAGACGCAGGAGCAAACTGATGAACAAGGAAGAGGTCATCACCCGCGTAAAGACCGAGCGCAGTCGCTGGAGCGACATCCTGGCCCAGGTGGACGATGGCCTGATGCTGAAACCCGGAGTCGAGGGGCACTGGTCCGTCAAGGACATCTTCGCCCACGTGGTCTGGTACGAGCGAGAGATAGTCGGAGTGCTCAGGGCACGCGCCTTCGTCGGCTCCGACCTCTGGGCGCTGCCGCTGGAAGAGCGCAACGCCGGAGTCTATGAGGAGACCAGGAGCATGACCCTGGAGGAAGTCCGCGCCGAGGATGCGAGAGTGTTCCCCCAGCTTTTGGAACAACTCGAAGCTCTCCCCGAAGACCACTACGGCGACGCATCCCGCTTCCCGGGAATGCCCGCTGAATGGGAGCCGTGGTTCATAATTGCGGGCAACACCTTCGACCACTACCTCGACCACACCAAGTCCCTCAAGCAGTTGCTGGAGATTCAACGTCAGTGAAATGACGCGCAGCAATTGAGGGTCGGATTCGCGTTGTGCACGACAGGGCGGGTTTGACGGGGGGAGGTTCAGAGGAATGAAAATGGGATTTTCGCCTGACAGAGTCCGAAGACTGGATTCCGGCCCCGTATCCGAGTACGGAGTGACGTTCCTCGCGGGTATGACTGTAGTTCAATTGTCTCAATCCACTACGGGAGTTCCGGCATAACTCAAAGGTGAATATAGCTGTGTGCATGACGCATATAGCTATGTGCTATATTAACTTACAGAGCCAGTGATGTTTGAACTCAGAATGAGGAGGCGGGCCATAGTTGCCCTGAGGAAGATGCCTCGCCCACATGTACTGCGCATCCGGCAGGAACTGGACAAACTGGCTGAGAATCCCGAACGGCGAGATATCGACGTTGCGAAATTGAGGGGGCGGTCCGGCTATCGCCTACGTGTAGGCGACTACAGGATCATATTTGAACGGGACAATAACACCCAGATCATTGATGTGCTCAGAATTGCCTCGCGCGGGCAGGTCTATCGACTATAGGAGGCGGCTATGGCCAAAACCCAGGTTATTTTTGATGATGTCGGACAGCCTGCGTTCGCGGTGATCCCTTGGCCTGAGTATGAGCGGCTAACAACCGCGGATGCCGATAGCTTGCTCAGTGACGAGGAACTGTATGACCTTGCCAAGAGCGAAGGTGGTGAGTCATTTCCCATCGAGGTGGTTGACAGGATCGTTGCCGGGGAAGGCCCCATCAGCGTGTACCGCAGCTATCGCGGCATGACCCAACAGGAGCTGGCGTCCATGGCCGGGATCAATCCTGTTTATCTGTCTCAGATAGAGACTGGGAAGCGTTCCGGATCGACCAAGACTCTGGCCGCTCTCGCCAAAGCGCTCGATGTGACTGTGGACGACCTGATTTGATTCGGGTCTCCTGAGCGCTAGAGCGGGTGCAGCGCTAGTGGATTCCCGCTTTCGCGGTAATGATGGGTGTGGACAAGCGCGACTAGGCTGATGATCGGATGAACTTGCGGGTGGCAGTTGGGTAGGCAGCCGCGTGTTTTTGAGACGGATTGGGCGGGGGTCCACCTACGATTCAGGCCTTGACGGGTCAAGGGAAGGCTGTTGCTATAATGCCCCTCACCACCCGGCCTCGCACGCGCACCGCCGACCGATCTGAGGGCTTGCATCGAACGTGTTCACGCATCTGCACACGCATACCGAATACAGCATGCTGGACGGCCTGAGCCGTGTCGAATCGCTGGTTGACCGATGCGTAGAATTGGGGATGGACAGCCTCGCAATCACCGATCACGGCGGATTGTACGGGGCAATCGACTTCTACCAGACGGCGACGGCGGCCGGCATCAAGCCGATCATCGGGTGCGAACTGTACGTGGCGCTGCAGAGCCGGTTCGACCGCACACCGGATGACAGGGATCGGTACCACCTGACCGCTCTGGCCAAGAACGAGGCGGGTTACCGCAACCTCATCAAGCTTGTCACGAAGGCGAATCTCGAAGGGTACTACTACAAGCCACGAGTTGACCGGGACCTCCTGGAGCGGCACAGCGAGGGGCTCATTCTTCTGACGGGCTGCCCCAGCGGAGAGGTCCCTTCGTACATCGCTCAGGGGAGAATGGACGAGGCGAAGCGGGCGATCGCGTGGTACCGCGAACGCTTCCCCGACTACTACCTCGAGATGATGCAGCACGACGGGGTGCCGGAACTGCCGATGATCAATGCGGGGCTCATGGACCTGCATCGCGAGACAGGCACGCCACTCGTCGCAACGAACGACTCTCATTACACAAACCCCGGTGAGCACGAACTGCACGATATTCTGCTCTGCATCCAGACGAACACGAATATCGAAGACGAACGGCGGATGCGCTTCGAAGACCATACGTACTACCTGCGGACTCCGCAGGAAATGCAGCAGTTGTTCGCGGACATGCCGGACGCTGCGGCCAACACACAGAAGATCGCGGACATGTGTGATCTGAAAATCGACTTCTCGCAGCTTCATCTTCCCCATTTCGAGATCGAGTCGGGCATGACGGCGGACGAGTATCTCCGGAAGATCTGCGAAGACAGCCTTCGCGAGAAGATTCCCGATGCGGGCGAACGGGAAAGACAGCGACTGGAATACGAGCTCGACGTGATCCAGAAGACCAAGTACGCGACATATTTCCTGGTCGTTTGGGACATCGCGCAGTTCGTCAGGCGAAACGACATCGAACTTGCCGTTCGAGGCAGCGCTGCGGCGAGCCTTGTGCTGTACCTCGTCGGGGTGACGGACGTGAACCCGCTCACGTACTCGCTGGTGTTCGAGCGGTTCCTCAACGTCGAGCGAAAGCAGATGCCCGACGTCGACATGGACTTCCAGGATGACCGTCGGGACGAAGTGCTGAGGTACCTGGTCGAGAAGTACGGCTCGGACCACGTGGCACAGATCATTACGTTCGGGACGATGGGGGCCAAGGCTTCGGTACGGGACGTGGGCCGGGCGCTGAATATGCCTTACGTCGAGGTCGACAGGGTGGCGAGGTTGATCCCGAACCGGCTGAAGATCACGCTCAAGGAGGCCCTCGAGACGAGCGATGAACTCCGGGAGATCTACGAGGCCGACCCGTCGATAGCCAACCTTGTCGATAAGGCGCAGGGCCTGGAGGGCATCGTGCGCCACTCCAGCACCCACGCGGCTGGTGTCGTGATGTCGGGCGAGCGGCTGGACGAGATCGTGCCGATGCAGACGTCAGGCCGTGGCGGCGAGGACGACGGCAGTTCGCTGCCGACGACGCAGTATGCCATGAACCCGGTGGACGAGCTCGGGCTGCTCAAGTTGGACGTGCTGGGGCTCAGCAACCTCACGATTCTCGCCAAGGCGCGTGAGCTGATCAGGGAAACTCGAGGAATCGACATCGACCATCGTGCGCTGTCGCTGGACGATCCAAAAACGTATGAGCTGCTGTCGCGAGGAGAGACGGGGGGTGTGTTCCAGCTGGAAGGCTCAGGGATGACACGGTACATCAAGGAGCTGAAGCCGGAGCAATTCGGTGAGATTGCGTCCATGATCGCGCTGTACCGGCCGGGGCCGATGGACCACATTGGGGCGTACATCGACGCCAAGCACGGGCGGGCTCCGGTCCAGTACCTTCACGACGACCTGAGGGACATTCTCGAGGAGAGCTACGGCATCATCGTCTTCCAGGAGCAGGTGCTTCTGATTACGCAGAAGATCGCGGGATACACCCTTGGGGAGGCGGACAGCGTGCGGAGGGCCATGGGGAAGAAGATCCCCGCGGTCATGGCGCAGGAGCGGGAGAAGTTCATCACCGGCGCGCTGGCGCAGGGGTATGAGCAAGAACTGGCGGAGCGGGTCTTTTCGCTCATAGAGCCGTTCGCCGGATACGCATTCAATAAGGCTCACGCCGTTTGCTATGCCCTGATCTCCTACTGGACGGCCTACTTCAAGGCGAATTACCCGCCTGAGTACATGGCGTGCCTGTTGAATGCCTTTTCCGAGAACTCGGACAAGGCCGCGTCCATTGTCAGCGAGTGCAAGAGACTCAAGATTCCGGTGCTCCCACCCGACATACTCAGGAGCGAACCCGACTATGCCATCGAGACGGGAGAGGACGGCGAAGCGTGCATCCGGGCCGGTCTGGCGTCGGTCAAAAACGTCGGCACGGGCGCAGTCGAAGAGTACGTGGAGTCGAGAGCGTCGCTGGACGGTCCGGTCGAGAGCATAGAGCAGTTCTGCAGAGCTGTGGACGCCAGCGGGTTGAACAAGAAGACCCTGGAGAGCCTCATCATGGCCGGAGCGTTCGACAGGTTCGGCGACCGAGGAGCGATTCTAGACTCGATCGACAGGATATTGTCGGTGGCCGAGAGCGAGGCCCGGCTGAGACATTCCGACCAAACTTCGATGTTCGACATGTTTGGAGCATCGGTACCGACTCCCCTGACGAGTATCGAGCTTCCGAATGTCCAGACGCCGACGTCGGAAATGAGCCAGTGGGAAGAGGAGCTGCTTGGTTTCGCCATCTCCGGCAACGAAGAGTTCGACGCGATGGTCGCCGAGAATGACGGGGGTGCCATCATCTCGGTCGGCGACGTCACGGCGGAGCTGGCCGGGAAGAGAGGGGTGGTCGTAAACGGCCAAGTCTCCTCATCGGAAGAGCGGTTTACGAAGGCCGGCAAGAGATTCCTCATCGTCAAGGTCGCACTGTTGGGCGGAACCACGGACGTGTTCGTGTGGGAGAACGTCCTGGAGGAGTCGGGCGCGTTATGGGAGCCGGGGACGCTGGTATCGCTCGTGGTGTCCGTACGTGTCCGTGACGACGATCGAATCAGCCTCTCATGCCAGAGGGCGCAGGCGTATGTGCGCCCGGACGAACAAGAATTGGAGGACGAAGAATTGACGACAACCAGCCCTGAATCCAGGGAACCGACTCCCCTGCCCACTCCCGACCTGACGCTCCGGTCACCCTCCTCCAATGGAGGGAGGAGCGCTTCAAACGGAGGCGTGGTACGAGAGCCGTCGACCAGTTACGAAGCTCCGAAGAGCACCCCGGCGAATGGGACGAGCGTGACACCTGCGCCGACTTCCTCGAAGCAACTCGTCATTCGCCTTCGAGAGGGGAACGACGCCGGCAGGGACAGGGAGTTGCTCGACGACATCAAGAAAGCGCTGGTTGAGCACCAGGGCGATGAGGAAATCAAGTTGGAGATAGCGGTCGAGGGCCGGCTGATAACCATGGACTGGCCGATGCTGAAAGTGCGCATCAACGACGACCTGGAACGTGCCTTGAAGGACAACCTGGGCGAGTCGGGCGAGGTGCACGTGCGTGAGCCGACGGCCCCCTCTACGTAGCCGCCTTTGACCGTGCCTCCATATCGAGGAGACGCCTTTTGAGGTCGAGGCGGGACTGGCCGCTTCCATAGCCCCCAAGCGACCCGTCGCTCGCGATCACCCTGTGACATGGGATGAGAAAAGGCAGACGATTCCTCGCCATGGCCTGTCCTGCCGCGCGAGGAGCACTTGGTCGTCCGACCTCCGATGCGAGCCATCCGTAGGGTCGGGTCTCCCCTGAAGGAATCGTCCGGCATGCCTGCCAGGCGGCCTGATGGAACGGAGAAGCGTCGTCCACATCGATCGGGACATCGCTGAAGTCCACGTCGTTCCCATCCAGGAAGATTTCGATCCTGCGACGGAGGTCGATAAACCTCCCCGGGGTCCGCTCTGCTCCGTCGACCTCGCTGCCGAGCTTGTCTCGGGTCGCCTCGATGGTTGACTCCGGCAGAGTCGTTCGGCGGATACCGCGCTCGGAGGCGAGCACTCCTACCCATCCCTGAGGGGTCTCAAAGATGTCGAAGCTCAGCTCAGTCATACTCGGAACCGTCCAACGGGGAGAAGTCGCTTCAACGTTCTCGACAGGAGGCCGCCGCGAATTCCCTTCCAGTGCTCGCTCAGGACCGATACGGTGTCGTCGTCGGACTCCTCTATTTTTGCATAGCGACCCAGCGCAAAGCTCCAAGCAACGGCTTGCGCGCCGGAAGACGCCATAGGCACGGCGTCTCCGATGGCATAGGCGTAGTCAAGCGGCGTGTGATAGGGCCTTCGCCTGATACCGGCCAGAGTCCCCAATCTGCTCATCTTGATGTAGTAGCGTTCAGCAGTACCGGCCTTGCCGAGACCGATGTTCCACACAAACCAGGCCAACATCCAGAGCAATACCGCGGCGGCAAGGGCAATGGCGGCGGGAACGGCCCATCCCGAGGGATCCCAGCTGGACGGGGCCACACCGGCTGAGGAGCTTGTCGGCTCCATCAACTCGTCGCAGCCAAGGGCATCCGCTTCCTCAGGGTCGGCCTGCTCCAAGAGTTCGCATTCCTCTTCGAGTGAAAGGGAGTCACCACCGGCAATGCTGTCCAGCAAGTCGTCTACGGCCTCGGCCGCAGCCTCCTCATCAGGAGAGTCCACTACGGCGGTGAGTTCACCGCGATCAACCTGGGACCAGGCGGTTGTTGGCTCGAAGTCTATCCACCCGTGTCCGGGGAAGTACGCCTGAGTCCATCCGTGGCTGTCCCTGTCGCGGACGGCCCAACGTCCGGTAATGTCGACCTCTCCGGGGGCGTAACCGGCAGCCATTCGCGCGGGCACCCCCACAGACCTGAGCATTACGGTCATCGCTGATCCGAAGTAATCGCTGTACCCCGTCTTGGTATCAAACAGGAACCAGTCAACACCGTCCACGTTGGTAGGAGGAGACTCTATGTCCTGCGAGTATTCAAAGCCGCCCTCGTCGCGCAGGTAATTTTCGATTGCGAGCGCTTTATCGAGGGGAGTTTCCGCGTCTTCAGTTATGCGCGCTGCCAGGTCTCTGACCCTGCCGGGGAGAGTGGAAGGCAGTTGGAGGTAGTGATCGGTGATGAACGTCGGGTACTCATTCCCTGCCAGCTGCAGGTCGTTGTTCGTGGCCTCGGACACGAATGAGTAGAGCGTATAGGGCTGGTCCTGTGGGAGTGTCTGCTTGAATTCCCAGTTCACAACTTCAGGGATCTCCGGGTCCTTGCGCCGAAGCGTGACCACGCGCTGGTCGCGCCATTGGTCGGACTCGCTTCCCGGAATCACGTCGAGGACGATGAGATCTTCCGGCAGGACCTCTGAGATCAGTGACTCAATGAACCGATTTGGAGGAGGGTTCAGGAGGTTCCGCAGTTCCGCAGCGAGTTCTTGAATGTCTGGCGGGAGTTCGCTGTCAAATGTCGGGCTCTTCAGATCGATGTGGAAGACCCTCGGTTCAAGCGTCTCAACTATGGCGTCGTGGCTCACCCAGTCGACGTTGCCTCCGACAAACAGCTCATCACTGTCGAAGGTGAGCTGAACACGTTGGAAGGCCAGTTCCCTGTTGTCGGACTCATGCGGAGGAGGCGGCAGACCTTCTGGGCCGACATTCAGCTTAATGGTCTTGCCCGCTATCCAGCCCTTGGAGGTGTAGTGGCTGTAGGTGCGCGAAAGCCAGTAAGTGGCGGACTTCGAGTTGGCCACCATGACGACTTCGCCGCCGAACGAGATCTTTCCCTGGAAGGGAAGGGTATTGCCGAAGAACCGGCCCGTCACATCGTTCTTCGACGTGATGCCGGAGAATAGACGGGCGAAATCATCCTCAAAGACCGTCAGCGGGTCGCGTCCCCAATTCCACGCGTCGATGGCTGCTCGGACCACGTAGACGCGGAGCGGAGCGCCAATTGAGGCAATGAGTATGATGGCTGTCACAGACAAGATGATTGGAGCGCTCAGCAGCCGGTTTCGTATCGACGTGATCGAGCCGATGTTCAGCTTCGACCACATTGCCTCCCGCTGTACGAGACTCACGCGTGCCACAAGCAGCATTGCAATGAACACGAATATGAAGAACCGCGAGTCGAACTCGTCGGGCAGGAAGCTCAACGTGGTAAGCAACGCAACGCCGCTGAGAAGTAGGCCGATCCAGACGTTGGTCCACTTGAACAGGAACCATGCACTGATATAGCCAAGCAGCCATGCCATAAGCAGGAGGTACAGCGTCGAGGGGAGCAAGTCCCGGCTAATACCACCGGTAACGGCCACGTTGTACCACTCACGCACCCTGTCCCAGACGGTGATCATACCGGTCAAGGCGATCTGGTCTTCCAGGAGGGTAGCCGTCTGATAGGTGACGACGACTATGCCGATGAGCAGACCGGCAATATAAGGGATTGGCCAGATGAACCCCCGCACCTTGGCCATGAGCATTCCGGTGAGGCTGGCCAGCAAGATGACCACCATGAGACCGGGTGTGGAGACGAAGTCCGCCTCACGCACGACCCATGCGGAGATGCCCACAGCGGCATACATCAGCAGGAAGGTGTCCCACCCCTCACGAGGTGAGAACCTTCGCAGGAGGTTGCCGATCTGCTCCAGCCAGTCCGGGGGACTCAGATCGACATCGGTTGGTCGGGAGAGGGTGACTTTCGTGCCGGTCATACGCCCGCCAATATCTGCTGGTCAGATTCGCTCATGGGGACGCCGATTGCGCTCCCGCGGGCAGAGAGCTTGGTAGGGATGTCGTCGCCCTGCAAAATATGGAATTGCGGAATGCCTCGCGCGAACATTTCCTCCTGCGATTCGGTTACGTCGCCGACACCGCCGAAGGACTCCAGGTCCAACTGGATTACCACCATTCGCACGCCGCGCCTCATCAACTCGCTGATGCCGACAACCCAGTCCGAACGAGGAGAGGACGTAATGACCATCAGGGTGGCGTTGTGTCCCCAAAGGGGTTCATAGTCGGCGAGGGCCTCGTTCAGCGGAGTGTCGCCCTCGGGCTTTGCCAGGGCGAGATACTGCATGATCCGGTCGGACTGACCGGCGCCGGTCTCGGCTGGCAGGAAGTATCGTTCATCGCCGAAGGCAACCAGGCCGACCGGAAGCTCGGCGTCAATATGTCGCTTTACCAGAGAGGCGGCGATGGTCACGGCGTACTCGTCGGTGCTCTCCTCCAACTCGCCCGCCTGAACACTCTGCTCCAGGTCGACGAGAACCCAGACTTCGCTCGCCCTGCCAAGGTCAAACTCTTTCGACATAAGCTTGCCCATGCGGGCAGTGCTGTTCCAGTGGACGCGACTGAGTGCGTCGCCGGGAGCGTAGTCTCTCACGGACGAGGCGTGTGGCGTCACGCTCTGAGAGCGCTGGCGGGTCGAGGAATCGCCGTGCAACTGGGCGGCAGGCACCTCGAAACCGGGGAGATCAAGCACCCGGGGCAAGACGGTAATTGAGTCTCGCTCACCAAATTCAGAGGACTTCCTGAAGATATTGAACAGATCGCGCGCGACTATCCTGACTGGACCGAGATGGTACATGCCCCGCGTTCGGGTCTTGATGTGCATCGTCCATGACGCGTAGTCGCCCGACGCGATGCTGACGGCGACGCCCCCCCGGTGTCCCGGGATGTCGGCGAGATCGGAGACTTCGAGCGCGAACTTTGGCAGCGCGGAGCGGTTGTCGAGGGTGATCGTTTCGAGAATCTCGTCCCCTACCCGTGCCTGACGCGGCCTGCCCAACACCTCAACGCGGACGGCCCTGTGCATGAGCAAGACCCAAAGGTAACTGACGACGAGAGTGGCGACAAGGACGTATGAAAGGCGATAGAAGAGGTCAAAACCCGTGGCCATCCCCGTAAAGACCGAGATGATGAGCAGGATCGCGACGAATGCAAACCTGATTGAAGGCCTTACGCTGAAACGGGCCAGACGATGCCTCACCTCTTGAACCATCCTGCCGGCTGTGCGCCCGGAACGGGTACTTCCTCGACCAGCGAAGCGACAACATCCGAACTCTGGACTCCTCGCATCCTGCCGGCCGGCGAGACAATGATCCGGTGACTTAGCATAGGTTCGGCGAGTTCCTTGACGTCATCGGGCAGAGCGAAATCGCGACCCCTGATGAGGGCGAGTGCCTGTGCGCCGCGGAAGAGGGCCAGGGACCCACGGGGTGAACTGCCGAGCGCGGCGTCGGGGTGTGTCCTCGAGCTGTCGACGAGTGTGACAATGTACTCTCGGATCAGGTCGTCGACGTACACGCTCCTCACGCTCTGCTGGACATCGAGAATCTGCTCGGCGGTGACCACCTCCTCGAGGCTGTCGATCGGGTGGTCCTGCTCCTGGCTGCTTACGATGGCCAACTCCTGTTCGATGGAGGGGTAGCCGAGCCTGATCGTGGTAAGGAACCGGTCGAGTTGGGCTTCCGGAAGGGGGAAGGTACCCTCATACTCGATGGGGTTCTGGGTGGCCATGACGGTGAATGGCGCGGGAAGCAGGTGCGTGACGCCTTCGACGGTAACCTGCTGTTCGTCCATAGACTCGAGCAGGGCCGACTGCGTCTTCGGGGTGGCGCGATTGATCTCGTCGGCCAGCACCAACTGCGAGAGAATCGGGCCCGGCTTGAACTCGAACTCGCCGGTCTGCTGGTTGTAGATTGACACTCCGGTGATGTCACTGGGCAGAAGGTCGGGCGTGAACTGTATCCTGCGGAACGTGCAGCCGGTCGAGCGGGAGAGGCTCCGCGCGAGCATGGTCTTTCCAACTCCGGGCACGTCCTCGATAAGCGCATGGCCCCGGCAGAGCAGGGTTACGACAGCCAACTCGACAGCGCTGTCCTTGCCAATGATGATCTTCTTGATGTTATCGACGATGCTCTGCGCCACCTGGTGCGCCTGGTCGATGGTTTGCAATGGAGCCTCCTTAGGACGGACATACGAACCCGCACCGGGTACCTTACATAAGAATGTACCCGTGAGTTGCCATTATAACGCCGTCTTGCTCGAATAGTTAGGCGTTGGCGAACGATACCATATTATGGAGAACGGGGCTTGGCTGGCGGGGAGCTGGATTCCCGCCCTCGCGGGAATGACGAATGGCTTTTGTGGAAGCGGAGTCCCTCCTTGTGTGGTGTCTTCGACAACTTTATGTCAGCCTGATACACTTTGCGACGATTCGAGGGACTGATCGCGCAGCTTTAGTAGTCCGTATGGGGAAGGAGAGAATTCCATGAAAGCAGTAGTGTACCAAGGGCCGTTCAGTGTATCTGTTGAGGAGGTTCCGGATCCTGAGTTGAAGCACCCGAATGACGTGATCGTCAAGATTACGTCCAGCTGCATCTGCGGTTCCGACCTGCACATGTACGAGGGTCGGACGGCCGCGGAACCGGGCATCATCTTCGGCCACGAGAACATGGGAGTAGTCGCGGAGGTCGGGTCCGCCGTCAAATCGCTGTCCGAAGGCGACAGGGTGGTAATGCCGTTCAACGTCGGCTGCGCCTTCTGTAAGAACTGCCAGCGTGGGTATACGGGCTTCTGCGTCACGGTCAATCCCGGATTCGCCGGTGGCGCTTATGGGTACGTCGCGATGGGGCCATGGCGGGGCGGCCAAGCCGAGTACCTCCAGGTGCCTCACGCGGACTTCAACTGCCTGCCTCTCCCGGCCGGGGATGAGTTTGAGTCGGACTTTGCGCTCCTTGCGGACATATTCCCCACCGGCTATCACGGCACGGAGCTTGCGGACGTAAGCCCCGGTGAGAGCGTCGCCGTTTGGGGCGCGGGCCCCGTCGGTCTGATGGCCACCTATAGTTGCATCATCAGGGGAGCGGCTGAGGTCTATTCCATCGACCACGTGCAGGAACGCCTGGACAAGGCCAGCGAGATTGGCGCTACGCCCATCAACTTCGACGACGGCGATCCCGTTCAGCAGATCAGGGACATGCGCGGAGGCGACGGCGTGGACAAGACGGTCGACGCGGTGGGCTACCAGGCCGCGGCGCAAGGTTCGTCCGCAGCGGGTGGCGAGCAGGACGAGATTCCCAACGTGGTCCTGAATGAGATGATCGACCTGATCAATCCCACCGGGATCATGGGCATCCCTGGGCTATATGTGCCTTCGGACCCGGGCGGAGTGGACGAGGGAGCCAAGAGGGGCGCCCTGTCCATAAACTTCGGGAAGCTCTTTGAGAAGGGCCTGAAGCTGGGTACGGGTCAGTGCAACGTGAAGCAGTACAACGCGTACCTGCGCGACCTGATCATATCCGGCAAGGCGACTCCCAGCTTCGTGGTGTCCCACGAGGTGCCGCTGGACGATGCCGTAGACGCCTACGACAAGTTCGACAAGCGCATCGACGGGTACACCAAGGTCATCCTGAATCCCTAATCGGGACGCGCCGGACCGTTCCAAATGACGGCGGACGAAAGAAACAGGGGATGTGCGCGGCTACCCGCTGACGGCATCCCCTAGGCTGTGGCTGATCACTCGCGCCTGGGCGCTTCATCATGCATATTCGGGAACGCTAGGCGCGCTTCAAGTTCAGACGGGCGCTAGGATACTTCCCCTCCACTCCATCAAGTGGACGGGGAAATACAGGAGGATGTGTCATGCGGGTAGGAAGCGAAGATCACTCATACAAGTGGATCGACAACTGGGCGAAGATTCCCGAGAGCGACAGCTCCCGCAAGGGATGGGCGCATCCGGGCATCGTCGTCACGGAGTCGGGAAACGTCGTAACGTGCCATCCCGGCGATCCGGAAGTGATGACCTTCGACATTGAAGGGAATTTCATCTCCTCGTGGCGGGGAGACTTTGCCGACGCGCATGGAATCACTCTCGTCAACGAGGGCGGGGTCGAGTACCTGTGGATTGCCGACAACGGCTCCAAGAGAAACCACGTTCACGGCTACGAGTATCCCCCGGGCGCGGGCGACGCCTCCGGCCAGGTGTTCAAGACGACAATGGACGGCGAAGTGGTCATGAGGCTGGAGACGCCTCCCCTTCCCGTCTATGAGAACACGCGCTATTCCCCCACGACAGTCGCGGTACACGAGGAGCGATGCGGTGGCAACGGCGACATCTGGGTGGGCGACGGATACGGCGCGTACTACGTCCACAGGTTCACGCAGGACGGCAAGTACGTCGGCAGCGTCAACGGCGAGGAGGGAGCCGGGGCGTACGATTGCCCGCACGGAATCTTCATCGACTATCGCAAGTCCGAACCCGAGCTATACGTGGCAGACCGTGCCAACGCCCGTGTGCAGGTCTACGACATGGAGGGCGGTTTCAGGCGGTCGTTCGGCGACGGTTTCCTGACCACGCCAAGCGGGTTCGCGACATACGGCGATCTGATGATAATAGCCGAGCTTCGCGCGCGCCTGGCGGTCACCGACATGAACGATGACCTGCTCACGTACATCGGCGACAACCAGCAGGTGTGCGACGTCGAGGGCTGGCCCAACAATGCGAATGATTCGGGGCAGATAGTGCCCACCAGCCTCCTGGAGGCGGGCAAGTTCAACAGCCCTCACGGCTTGGCCGTGGACGCAAACGGCAACCTGTACGTGGCCGAATGGCTCATCGGTGGCAGGGTGACCAAGCTGAACAGGGCCTGAGGACCGGTCCGCGTCGCCGGCTGTCCGACGGGACGACTCCACATATTCCGGCACGTTGGCGAGGCGGCGGGCGGCCGAACTGTGTAGGACATCAGTAGCCCGTTGAAGTGGTCTGCCCCTAAGTTGTCGAGTGCCAGCGGTTAACTGATTCTCCATTCCTTCGAATCAGGGACACTCTTGTCCCAAGGCCTCATACAGATGTCTGTAATGGACGACCTATGTCCTAACGTGAAGGTGATTCTCATCGGGGGATCTTCGCTCACCAAAGTCGGCGCGGGGGTGGCTTACGTCTCTGCCACGCCGGTAAATTGACCTGTCGGTGTTCCTGCCTTGTGCCTGGGGCTATCCGGGACGTAGAATATCGCGACTATGCCACACACTAAACCTCAATCAGTTGTCGTAATTGGAGCCGGGGTGACCGGCCTGAGCACAGCGTTTCACCTCGTCGAAAAGGGCGTGGAGCGCGTCGCAGTCGTAGACAAGGGCACCGTGGGTGGAGGCTCCAGTCTCCAGGCGGGCGGGATCATTACCATGCTCATGGCTACGGAGACGGAGGTACGGGCCCGGGCGATAAGCCTCGACCTGTTCGAGCGTTTCAGCCGCATCCTCGATGGGTACCATTTCCACCAGGTCGGATGCCTGAATCTGTCGGTGGGGAACACATCCGCCAGGACCGCCGAGAGCCGAGACATGTGGCGTCGGCTGGGAGGCCAATTCGAAGTTTTGAGTGGAGGCGAGATCAGGGAGCGATTCCCCGATCTTGCAACTGAGGAGACCGATATCGGCGTGCTGGACCTGAGGTCGGGATACTCCGAGCCGCACCGGTACATACCTGCTCTGAGGGCCAAGCTGGAGGACATGGGAGTCGAGTTCAGGGAGAACGAGCCGGTGACCGGGTTCGACCTGCGCGACGATCGCGTGAGAGGGGTCGTGACGGAAAGCGGCACCATCGACACCGACGCGGCGGTCTGCGCGGTGAACGCTTGGTCGAACCACGTGCTCTCGCTCGCGGGGTTTCGAACGCCGTACAAGAATTTCATTCATGAGAGATTCGTCACCAAGCCGTTCCCGGAGCCGCCCAGGCTTCCGGCGGTGAATGATCACATCCTCAACGGCTACGTGCGTCCAACGGACGACAACAGGCTGCTTGCAGGCACGTCCGTGGACAACCTCGGGTCGTACGAGATGCGCGGGCCAGACTTTGACGTGTCGGAACTCGATCCGCATCCGGACGCGCTGCCGTTCATAAGGGAGAACCTGATCAAGCGGGCCCCGATGATGGAAGGGGCCGAGTGGGACTACCATACCGTCGGGCTGATCAGCCTGGCGTACGACGTGAAGCCCGCAATCGGTCCGGTGCCCGGTGTGGAGGGCCTCTACGTGGGCGCTCACTTCCACTCCGGTGGCTTCGCATACAACCCTGTGTCTGGACTGCTCGTTGCCGAGCACGTCGTTGACGGGGAGACGCGCATTAACTCGGATATGTACAACCCGGCGCGATTCGGAGGCGTCGACACGGACGGTTTCCTCGCTGCGCCGGTAATGCACGACGACATGGGCGTGGTCCGCCACTAGGCGTCAACGCCAGAGGCACCAAGGGGGCGATACGCCAAGGCGATTCGTCCTTACCCCTGCATTTAGGTCAGGGCAGGCTCTTGCCATTTCCCACATCGTTGTTGAATTTGTGGCAGCGACCAAAGATGGATTCCCGCCCCGTATCGTATCGTGGTACTGGGTGACATTCCTTCGCGGGAATCCATCTTTCCTCTGAAAACACCCCCCGTCCAACCTCTCCTGTAGGGGCAACCCTTGTGGCAATTGCTCCAACTAATTACCGTTTTTGCCTTTGGATAGTACTCCTCTGAGTAGTAAAAGGATATGACTACTCGCCAGG
This sequence comes from Dehalococcoidia bacterium, assembly GCA_963662435.1. Taxonomy (GTDB): domain Bacteria; phylum Chloroflexota; class Dehalococcoidia; order Lucifugimonadales; family VXLM01; genus VXLM01. The sequence continues at coordinate 3,311,481 of OY759598.1, forward strand.
AGGAGCTTCGTAATGTCGACCAAGACCGACGACGACCCAGACACGGTCGGGAATATAGAGGAGTTTCTCCAGCAGTGTTTGGAGGACATGGAGCCAGATCACAACGACAAGGGCCCTGGCAGGCCCCGCATTCTGCCTGCCATGGCTCTGTGGGCCGGACTGCTGGTCTGTGTCTTGAGAGGCTTTGAAAGCCAACTGGCCGTATGGCGTCTTATCTCCGAGCACGGACTGTGGTTCTTCCCCCGATTTCCCGTTACCGACCAAGCGGTCTACAAACGGCTCCACGACGCGGGACCTGAGCCGTTCGAGAGACTCTTCAAGCACATCAGCAGCGTATTGACAGAACGATTACAGGGTTTGGCATCTGAGCAACTGGCGCCGTTCGCCAAGCAGGTGGTCTCCATAGACGAAAGTACCCTGGACGCCATGTCGAGAAGGCTTCCTCCTCTGAGAAGAATCCCCAAAGGCGACACTCGTCTGCTGCCTGGCAAGCTGGCAGGCGTGTTCGACGTGAGACGACAGCAGTGGCGGACCGTCAAGCTTCATCCGAATCCCCAACAGAACGAGAAGGTGTCGGCACGGGAGTTGGCACAAGACCTGCCAGCCGGAACACTGGTGTTGGCAGACCTTGGTTACTTCGGCTTCGCCTGGTTTGACTGGCTCACAGAAAGGGATGTCTATTGGCTGAGCAGATTGAGAGCAAAGACCAGCTACAAGGTCGTACACACCTTCTATCAGAGGGGCGAGGTGTTTGACGGCATTGTGTGGCTGGGAGCCTACCGCGCTGATCGGGCCAAATACGCCGTTCGGCTGGTGACCTTCAGACAGGGCAGTACCATGCGACGCTACATCACCAACGTTCTTGAGCCACATACGTTCCCGATCTCATCGATGGCCGAGGTCTACGCTCGCAGGTGGGACATCGAGATGGCGTTCAAGCTGATCAAGCAACATCTGAAGCTGCGCCTTCTGTGGTCTTCCAAGCATGTGGTGATTTACCAGCAGATATGGGCGACGTTGATTATCTCGCAAATCCTGCAGTCGCTGAGGCTTGAGATAGCTCACAGAGCCGGGGTGGACCCGTTCGAGGTGTCCATCAGCCTGTTGGTTGAGTATGCGCCACAGTATGCCTATGAAGGCAGGGATCCCGTGAAGATATTCGTGGAGCGAGGGCGTGATCTAGGCTTCATTCGACCTTCCCGCAGAACCCGCATTCACACCCCAAACATACCCGACGAGACAATACTGCCTGCACCACCTGAACTTGTGCTCACACGCACCCCTAGATACGCTAACCGCAAATGCTTCAAACGTCCCGCAAATACCCCGAAAGTGAATTAGTTGGAGCAGATGCCCTTGTGGTTGCCCTCCCTCGGTTCAGTCCAACTCTCATCCTTCGGTGTGCAGACGACAAGTCTGCATGGGTCATTCCTCTAAGAACAACCCCCGTCCACCCTCCCGCAAGGGCGATTCGCGAATCGCCCCTACCACCAACTAACCCCAACCCGTCATTCCCCCTTATGCCCGACCGGCGAGGTCCCCTTATGCCCGGCTGGCGAGGCCCCCGACTTGCGAAGTCCCCTATACGCCCGACCGGCGAGGCCCGCCTGGCTGGCGAGGCCCCGGCGAGGCCCCCCACCGTCATTCCGGCGGAGGCCGGAATCCAGTCTTCGGACCCTGTCATGTCGAGCCACAATTTTCATTCCAGGTGGTGAGGGTGGCGACCCTCATGAGATATTCTGAGGAGCGCAGCGACGAAGAATCCACCATCTCTCCCCCGCCGGGGGAGAGATACAGAGAGGGGGTCTTCGCAGTTACTTGAAAGCCCGTCGAAGGGCAGCCCCCCACCAGAACCCAACCCGTCATTCCCCCTACACGCCTGGCCGGCGAGGCCCCCTTATGCCCGGCCGGCGAGGCCCTGGCGAGGCCCTTTTGACATCCACCCAAACCACTCCTAATATAGAACACATGAACTATTACAAAGACCTCCGACTCGACGAACTCGACATCGCCTCCCCCGAGGAGGCCGAAGAACTGGAATACGAGCTCGAACTGCGCTTCGAGGACTTCACCCCCACGGATCGCAAGACCTGGCTCAAACAAAACGCCTACCTGGAGCACTTCTCCCAGACCGGTGCCACCACCTCAGCCGCGAGAGGAGCGAACGTCACCGTCTACACGGCTCTTAGGTGGCAGAGTGCCGACGTGCTGAGCTTCAACCGCAGACTTGAGGTGGCCAACCTGGCATTCAACGACAGCCTTCACGAGATTGCACTCATGCGCGCCGGCGAACCCAAGTCCCCCGCGTCGCTGATCATCGCCCTGCTCCGCGCGAACATGCCGGAGAAGTACTCCGAAAATGGTGAAAATGACGACCGGGCTAAGGCTAAGGCTAAAGCTAAGGAACTCGAACAGCACCGCCGCTACCGGGTGCAGGCCCGCCGTGAGAAAGCCGTCGGATACCCAACCTTCAGCAAATTGGCCGAGGGCGCTGAGAATGCACGTCCCCAATATGACCACGACCCGTCACCTCCCAATCTCTCCCCCACCGAGGAGCCTTCGAATTCCCATCTCTCCCCCGGCGGGGAGTTTTCAGAATCCCATCTCTCCCCCGCCGGGGGAGAGATACAGAGAGGGGGCTCCCCACACCCGACACCGTACGACCACGAGCCGTCCTAACCCAACAACACCGACGATGACTGGTATCCAGAAGACTTCTCTGCGCCCACACCGGTGAATCCTCCACACCGTCTCACCGACGACGACCTGTATCCGGAATCGTCCCCGTCACCCCAAGGACCTACGGACACTGAACTAACCCGCGCCGCGCGCCGCGAACTCCTCAGACAACAAAGAAAGGCCGAAAAGAAAAACACCTTCCCCGTAAAGCGCTTCTAACCCTCTCCCGCCGTGGGCTGACAGGAGTATGTAAACTGGATTATAGCTACGATCCAGCCCCGTATCCCTGTCATTCCGAGTGCAGCGAGGAATCTAAAATCCATAACCGCAAGACCGGGCACCCGGTGCCAAGGTTGCGTTCTCGTGAATGTAGACCCCCTCTCCCGTTCGCGGGAGAGGGTTGGGGTGAGGGCAAATACATACCCCCGTTCGCCCTGAGCCTGTCGAAGGGCAAGCCCCGCCAACCAAAGTTACAAAATGGTGAAGAATGTTACACAAAAGCCCCGTAATCGCCTTATCACCTCTCCCGCCGTGGGCTGACAGGGGTAGGCACAACGGATTTGTAGCTACGATCCAGCCCCGAATCCCTGTCATTCCGAGTGCAGCGAGGAATCTAAAATCCATAACCGCAAGACCGGGCAGCCGGTGCCAAGGTTGCGTTCTCGTGAATGTAGACCCCCTCTCCCTTTCCCGGGAGAAGGCTAGAGACTGCCCGAACTCGATACGGGAGTGAGGGTGAATCGTAATATCAAAATCATGTGGGACTGGTACTGGTAAAGGGCGGCTTGCCGCCAAATCATACGACAACATGGAGAAAAGTCCCGGAATGTCCCGAACTGTCCCACCTTCAGAGAGCATTCGTCGTGATGAATCAGCTTGCACACTTGCTCATCCGACCTCCATGCCGCCACTCTAAATCGCAATTCTACTTTACAATAACGACCGGAATGCATCAAAATGCATCAGAATGCATCACTTTTGAGAAAGACTCCCACCAGACATCCGCCCGATATCCCGCATGCAAGCCCTACAATTCCACCCAGCCAAGTGCCTGCCAGTCCAAACAGTGCGCTATCCCCGCTGCCTTATGTCGCGTCGTTGGAACAGCACGAGGGACATGCCGATCAGCACAATGAACGGCACGGCCAGTGCGGCGGCGTCACCCCAGTCCATGCCGTTTATGAGGGGGTCGCTGCCCAGGTAGTAGTTGAACGGCGACAGCCACTCCACGGCCGACAGAGCACCTGATATGTTCGCGAGGGAGGTCAGCAGATGCAGGGCAAGCGCGGCCCCTGCGGCGCCGGTTATTGCGACTCCGGCGCGTCCTGTGCCGGCACTCAGCGCCAGGGCAAGGGCTCCGAACACCAGCCCAACGAGTACCTGCAGCGTCGCCGTGGCGGCGATGTTGCCGACGGACATCCCCAGGTCCCCCAACACTGAACCGAGCGCGACGCCCGCGAACGTCGCAACCCCGACGGCAATTCCGAACAGCACCAACGTCGCGGCCTTTTCCAGCACTATCCTGGATCGTGGTATTGGGTTGGACAGCAGGAGGGCCATCGTCCGGCGCGACTCCTCTCCCGCCAGCGCTCCGGCTCCCATGACCGCCGTCACGAGGATGACCGAAAGCGGGGCCATCATTCCGAAGGTCTCCAGCGTGTACCAACCCTCCGGCGTACTCAAGTTTCCGCCGCCGAAGAGCGCGAGCAGCTCCTGCGGGAAGGCATCGAACGCCGAGAGCGTTTCCTGTGGCAACGAGGCGTACATCGGGCCCAACATGACGCCCATGACGAGGAACATCAGCGCCGAGGTAATCAGCAGCAGCGTCTGATAGTCCGAGACGGTCTTGACCCATATGGACGAAACCCTTGCCGAACCGGCCAGCCGTCCGATAAGCCGGTTGAGGAGTGGGTTCCCGCGAATCCTGTCCAGCATGGTGGTCCCCACGGACTGGCCTCTTAGGTCCCGGCGGTTGAACCCCACCGCTGCTACGACCAGAAGGGCTGCAGAGGCACCAATGAGCACCAGGAGATGGCCCCAGGCGATTCCGTTGTAGACGGGATCGCTCCCGTCGAAGTAGTACCAGGGGAACGCCTTCTGCAAGCCTTCCAGTCCCTGTACAAGTGGCAGGAGCCCCACCGCGAAGAACCCGACCACAAGGACGCCGGCAGTCGCTCCCATGGCCGTGTCGCGGTTGCCGGTAGAGGCCCCGATTGCCAGCGCAAGCATCCCGTAGAACAGCGCATTGACGTACAGGTGGAGGGCCAGTGCCTCGACGTGCAGGCCGCCGATCTCCACATTGAGCATGGCGGCTATCGGATGGACCGGGGCCCACATGGCAATGACCGTGGCGCCGGAGAGCAGCACCAGGGCGGCGGCCTTGGTCATGAGGACGTGCGTGCGGCTCTTGGGGTTGGCCAGCAGCATGCCCATCGTGCCGTTTCGTTCCTCCCCTGCGATGGTTCCCGAACCCATGACCAGCGCCACGGCGGCCACGACAAAGGCGCCAAACGACCCGAAGACGTAGCCTATGGCCAGACCTCCAACGTCTACGTCATCTCCAATGCCGAGGAGAGACCTGAACGCCAGGGGCAGCTCGGTATAGACGGAGAGGTCGATGTCCCGGTAGACGGACATGCCGAACAGAAGCAGCAGTGTGAGGCTCGCGGCGGAGATCGTCCAACCCATCCACCGGTCTCTTGATGTCTTGATGAAGATATTGGCAAGTACCATTGCTACTTCTCCTCATCGCTGTGGTAGTAGGTAAGGAAGATCTCCTCAAGGTCCGCCTCGCTCGTCCTGATGTCCGCGACCCCATACCGGTCCGTCACCACCTTCAGGAGCGCTCCCATGTCCCCGTGGAACGCCATCTCGACGTGGTTGTCGCGGACGAGGACGTTGCGGACTCCTGAGAGGCCTTCGAAGACCGAGGCGTCTGCCGATGCGTCAAGCACAAACTCCACCTGGCGCATTGCCTTCGACCGCAGGTCCGTAACCGATTCCACGGTGATCAGAAAGCCGTCGCGGATGATGCCGACCCGGTCGGCGACGCGCTGCACCTCGGACAGGGTGTGACTTGAGAGGAATACCGTGCGTCCTTCGGCCGTCACTTCGCGCAGCATCGCCTGGAACTCGCTCTGCACCAGCGGGTCGAGGCCGGAAGTTGGCTCGTCCATGATGAGAAGGGCGGGCTGGTTCATGAACGCCTGTATCACGCCGACCTTCTGCCGGTTGCCCGTCGACAGGTCTCCGACCTTTCTCGACAGGTCTGAATCCAGCCGGTCGGCCAGCTCATCGACGTAGCTCCAGTCGACTCCTCCACGCAGGTTCGCGAAGTACATCAGCGTATCCCTGCCAGTGAGGTTCGGGTACAGGGCCAGGTCCGCAGGGATGTACCCAACGTGCCGCCGTATGTTTACAACATCCTTGTGCGTGTCGAGGCCGAGGATGGTGGCGGCGCCGGCGGTAGGCCGGATTTCGTCCAGCAGCGTCCTGATGGTCGTGGACTTTCCCGCTCCGTTCGGACCGAGGAAACCAAAGACCTCTCCCACCTGTACGTCCAGGTTGACGTCCTCGATTCCGCGATTCTTGCCGTAGTACTTGGTCAGCCCCTCCGTGTGGATGGCTGCACCCGTCGCGCCTTCGGTCATTGTCTCCATGTGCCTGCCTCCTGCAGAGAAAGAGTTCTGGGACTCCACGTCAAAGCGATCTACTCAGCCGCCATCATTCCGGTCGGCGGATTCATCGTTGCCGGCCGCCACCAATCTTTTCACACCATGATTCAGTATCTCCAGCGCGCGCGACCACTTCGAGCTCTCCAAACGTTAGGAACTTCGTGATCTTCTCGACGACTGCGATTTCGCTGCGAGTCACTCCCTCAACGGCCTCCCGTCCTGTACTGGTCAGACGGGCCAGGGCGACCCGCCTGTCGTTGGCATCGGAAACTCGCCCCTACCAGGTCAGAGTTTTGCAACCCTTTAATTCTAGGGTGTTGAACCACTAGTTGCCAGGACACCCCAGTGAGGAAGAGTTGGATGCAGACAAGAACCAATTTCGAGATGAGAATGGGACCGTTAGCCTGTCCTCAGGTGGCTGAATTACGAACTCATGGGTGGGGCGTTAGGTATTGGAGAGGAGATCGACCGACGCCTTGTTGGGTCGCCACACAAGGGCGCCTTCCCTGGGACTGTGACAGCGGCCACGATCCCGGGGGCAGGGAGGAGCTGCAAGCCACTCAAGCGTCTTCTAGGCGGCTACATCAGCTACTTGTGGGACTCTAGCCCTGTGCATAGTGCCGTCCGGTTCTACCAGCATCACCGGGCGGCCGGTGTGCTCCAGGAGCACACTCAGTCTGTACCCACGCAACCGGTCGATCAGGGTCGGGTTGGTCATAGATGCCGGTAGGAGAATCATGCTGATGTTCTCGCGCTCGACCCATTCGGCCAAGTGCCGGAAGCCGTGGGTTGTTGGAAGAATGACCCTGGCTCCCACTCCTCGGGATCGGAGGGTCTCGAGCTGCCGGGCCAGCGACGCCCGCCCGAAAAGGAACATCTCTCTTTCCCCCAACACTCGAATCCACTTGCGGCGGTTCTCCTCGGGATAGGGGCTAACGAGATAGGATGCGGCGGACAGCTCGAACAACACCACCTCGCCGCCGCCTTCCTCCGCCAGATCGGCAGCTCGAGACCGTAGGACGGCATACTCAGGGGAATCGTCAAAACTGGTAATCGCCATGATCCGCCCGGCGTGCGGCGGTTCGGAAGCAGAGGCGATCCCGGCGCGGACCGACTGCAGATACGCGATGACGGCATGAACGATTCTCCGGTCATCGGTCACGAATCCTTTGAATTCCTTGCCCGGCGCCGACAGCCTACCGGTTCCGAAAACGGATCTTGGGGAGACCTCCCATCCTATGAAGGCAATGGGCGAGGGTGACGAGGATACGAGAAACCATTGATTCTCAAGGGCATGGTTGTTTTCGCCCAAGGGCGTCCATGTGTCTTTCAGGTCGGTAAGCGTCTCCGGCAAGGAGCCTGCGCCGTAGGTAGCCAGCCGTACGCCGGCCTGTTGGAGCTCACGATAGCGACGCGATTCTCCTTGGAGCTTGTCAACGTTCTGAAAACCCACATACAGATCCGCAACCGTCGGACTGCCCAGCACTTCGGTTTCGATTTCCCGACTGAACTCCAGCATCTCCTTTGGAGAGTTCAGGAATCGAAACCCTTCGATGGGAGGCCCTGCTCCCCGAAGCTCCTGTTCCATCCGAATGATTAGACCCTCGACACCGGTCGCGTCGCGGTTCGCCAGATCATCGGCAGTGATTGACCACTCCATACTTGGCCCTCCTTATCCTCCACCAATGAGGTGGAGTTTCTCTTGCTGTTCGCAGATTAGCTACCCCCGGCACATGAATCTCTCACTATGTACAACGATGGGCGCCGGAAATGAGTCAGTGGGCATAGGGGTCGGCGATCCCATTTGATTCGATGATCAATGGGGATTGCAATGGAGTCGATTGGCAGAGAGGGTTGGAACAGCCCAGGGGCAGTCCATGGAGTCGCGGCGCCGTACTGGGCACTTGTCTACCGCAGCCGGTGGAAGACTCTTGTCTAAGGAGTCGGACAGGCTACACAGAAGAGACCCTCGCGAATCTCGCGCCCGCCGGGTAGGTCGTTTGTCCCGTCCATCTAGGAACAGCCAGGGCCGAGTTTCCGGCTGCTCAACGCGACCCTCTGTTAGCCCTGGCTCCCGCTATCGATGCTGCGCTACATGAAGTGAGCACCGTCTGCGACGTCTTGCATGACGGATTCGAGTTCAGGGCTCCCGGTGATGCGGAAGCCGCCATCGCTCAGTCTCGAGACCCAAGAGTCCGGTTCTGTAGTGCCATTTCCAGATGGTCTTTGCCTATTGCTCACAGAACACCCTCACCCCCGAATCGAGTGCGGGGCAGGCTCTAGCCCTCTCCCGCGACGGGAGAGGGCTAGGCGCCTCTCTATTCGATTGTCCTATTCAAGTGGGACCGGCACTGGGCCTGTGAACTCTTTTCGTTGCCGAGTCCGGGACGCCCGACCTTGACATATTTCTGCGACATTTCGCCATTATCGTAGTGGCATCACAGATTCCTCAAGAAGGAACCGAAGGAGGCAGAAAGATGATGTGGAGCAAATTGACAACAGTGGCGAAGAGGTTCTTGATCGGGGTGGTGTTCGCGGCAATTCTCTCCGGGTTGATACTCGCAGGCTGCACCTTCAACAACGGATCGGAGGGCGGCAGGGATTCCAACGGCGCCACGACGAGCCAGGAAATCTCCGAGCGGGGAGGCGGCGAGTCCGGGGGCGAGCATGGCGGAGGCAGTGAAGGTGGTGAAGGTGGAGGTGAGCACGGATCCGGTGGTGAGGGTAGTGAAGGCGGCGGCGAGCACGGCTCCGGCGGTGAAGGTAGTGAAGGCGGCGGTGGCGAGGAGGGCAGCGGGGCCAACCAGCTGGCTCCGGATGAGACCTTCGACATGGTCCGCGGCGGTGCACGGCTGATCCTGGGCTACGACGCGGCGAGCAACTCTTTCAAGGGAACCGTGGAGAACACGACTAGCGGGACGCTGGACCGGGTCAGGATCGAAGTACACCTGTCCAACGGGACGGAGCTCGGACCGACGACACCGGTAGACATGGCTCCGGGCGAGGTGAGAACGATCACCCTGCCCTCGACGCAGGCGTCGTTCACCGGATGGGTGGCGCATGCCGAGGTTGGCGGAGGCGAAGGAAGCGAGTCCGGCGGAGAAGGTGGCGGCGAGCACGGTTCCGGTGGTGAAGGCAGCCGTGAAGGCGGTGAGTCCGGTGGTGAAGGTGGTGGTGAAGGCGGCAGTGGTGAGATCGGGGAAGCGGCCATGTCGAGCCCGATCATTCCCCTGGACCAGACGTGGAACGGCGCTCTCGGTGGGCTGGCGGTTTCGGCGCGGTACGACGCGGCTACCCAGACCGTCCACACGACGGTGCAGAACACGACCTCACAGACGCTGTGCTACGTGCAGGCCGAACCGCACCTGAAGTCGGGAGCGCAGACGATTGGGGAGCTTGGCCCGGACAAGCTGGGCGACCTGAACTCCGGGCAGCAGGCGACATCCAGCCTGGCGGTCGCGAGTGAGCCGAATCTCGTGGGAGTGGCCTACGACGGGTACGTCGTTCACATGGAAGTGTTCGACTGCGGCGGCCCCGGTCCCATACCTCACACGGGCGGCGAAGGGGCTGAAGGCGGCGGTGGAGAGGGAGCCGGCGGCGAGGGGCACGGTCCGGGCGGCGAGGGCTCCAGTGGTGAAAGCGGACGCGAAGGCGGCGGAGAGTCGGGCGGCGAAGAGGGCAGCATCGCCAATCAACTGGCGCCGAATGAGACCTTCGACATGACTCGCGGCGGGGCGCGGTTGACCATGAAGTACGATGCACCCACCAACTCGTTCTGGGGCATCGTGGAGAACACGACGAACGGAACGCTGGACCGGGTCAGGATCGAGGTGCACCTGTCGAACGGTACGGAACTCGGTCCGACGACCCCGGTGGACCTGGCGGCGCGAGAGGTGTTGGCGATCAACCTGCCGTCGACTGAGGCTCCATTCACCGGGTGGGTAGCCCATGCGGAGGTTGGCGGAGGCGAAGGCGGCGCTGAGGCCGGAGGTGAGCACGGCGTTGGAAGCTCAGGTGGTGAAGGTAGAGGCGAACACGGTAGCGCAGGTGAAGGTGGCGGTGAGCACGGCTCCGGCGGCGAGCGGCGAGGCGGCGGCTAGAGTCAAACGGAATCGGTCGAGGGGAGATGTCGAACCTTCTCATGAAGTGAGATAATTTACCCTAGGCGGATGTAGTGAGTGGACGCGGTGTCTCGAAAGGGGCGCCGCGTCTTGAGACAGCTCATAAGAGGACTGACGATGAGCGGCACGGTACTGATAATCGAAGACGACACGAGGATCGCGAACTGGGTCAAAGTGTACTTTGAGCGCGCCGGGTACTTCGCCGAGGTTGCCCATGACGGCGAGTCCGGCCTGGACCTGGCCCGCGACCTTGTTCCGGACCTGATAATCCTCGACCTGATGCTTCCCCGTCTCGACGGGGTGGAACTGTGCAGGATCCTGCGCCGGGAGTCGGACGTTCCGATTATCATGCTGACGGCCAGGGAAGCTCCTGCCGAGCGAGTCATCGGTCTGGACAGCGGAGCCGACGATTACGTCATCAAGCCCTTCGACCCGGATGAAGTCATTGCGCGAGCGCATGCCCTGCTGCGACGCGTCAAGGACAGAGTCCAGCAGGTCTTGACACGCGGACACATCACGCTGAACGAAACCACCGGGATGGTGACTGTTGGTGAAGAGCCCGTGACGCTGAGCCAGGCGCAGGTCGCCCTGCTATCGGCATTCATGCGCCATCCCAACCAGTTGCTCACTCGCGACCAGCTCATCTCACTAGCGTTCAACGACGAATTCGACGGGTTCGACCGGGCCATCGACAGCCAGATCGCCCGCCTGCGCAAGCAGATCAACCGGAATGGCAGGGAGCCGATTCAGACGGTCTACGGCGGGGGATACAGGTTCATGGTGGAGGATAAATGATGTCTTTGCGCTGGAGAATCATGGCTTCGACCGTTCTCGTCGTTGTTCTGACTGTCCTGACCAGCGTAGGTGTGGGTTACTACGCGACGCAGGCCCGTCTCGGCGTGTTCGTGGACCGGATAGGCGGCGACGAGGCGGTCCATTTGGCCCGGAATCTGAGCCAGGAGTACACCACTGCCGGAGGTTGGGGAACGCTGGACAGGGCGCTGTCCCGGGCCGGATACACCTACGGTGGAGCCTCGGAGAGGGAGCGGTCTGAAGAGAACGAGGGAGAGCACTTCGATCTCTCCCAGCAGGACCCGGTGCGAGTCGTGATCGTCGGCGTCGATGGACGAGTAGTGGAGGACAACTTCTCCGAATTGTCGCCCGGAGCCGCCGCACCCAATCTGGGCGGACATAGCGAAACGGTGTTGGATTTGGCTTCGAACCAGCCCGTGGGCAACGTCTATGTTGATGTAAACCGCGAGCTCCTGTCGACCGAGTCGCATGGGCTTCTCAGCACGCTCCTGTACATCACCGCTGTTGGCGGAACCCTGACGGTCGGCGTCGCGATACTGCTGGCCTTCTGGCTGTCCAAACGGATAACGTCGCCGGTGACGGCCCTGACGGAGGCAACCCAAGCAATCGCCCAAGGAGATACCTCCCGGCTGCCGGTCACGTCCTCGGACGAGTTGGGAAGGATGAGCGCGGCCTTCAACCGGATGACCTCAGCCCTGGAGACCCAGCGCGAGCTACGCAGACGGCTGATAAACGACGTCTCTCACGAGCTGAACACGCCTCTGAGCGTCATCAAGCTGGAGGCGAAAGGGCTGCGCGACGGCCTTCAGACGCCTGAGAACGCCTCCGACCACATCATCCAGGAGGTGGACAGGCTGAGCGGCATCGTAACCGATCTGGACTGGCTTGCAGAGACGGACCAAGGCGAATTGAGGCTCACCCTCGAATCGAGCTCGGTGCACGAGCTGCTCACCGCGGAGGTGAACCGCTGGCAGCCGCAATCCCAAGCTCGACAGGTCGAACTGTCACTTGCAGCTTCCGCCGAACTCCCGGACATGGACCTCGACCGGATGCGGATGAGCCAGGCGTTGGGAAACGTCGTGGGCAACGCCATTCATTGCACCGAGGCGGGCGGGAACATCGAAATCAGGGGGGAGATTGAAGGCGGCGAGGAGTTGGTCATCTCGGTCACGGATGACGGGATCGGCATCGATTCAACGGATCTTCCCCATATCTTCGACCGCTTCTACCGCACCGACCAGTCCCGCAGTCGCGGGATAGGCGGCACAGGTCTGGGACTGGCCATCACTCGAGCCATAGTCGAAGGGCATGGGGGCACGATTGCCGTCGCAAGCGATGGGCCCGGACAAGGTGTCACCGTGAGTATGCGCCTACCCATGAACGAGTGAGTGTCATCCTCTTGGCTGTGAACTCCGCCGCAAGAGCAGGGACCACAGCGGCCACTGAGGAACAGGGCGGGTTTGAATCCCGCCCGTTCGAGTGCCGGTTGGCCGGGGGATTTTCAGAGGAAGGGCAACCACTACATCAAGATCAATCCCTCAATCCCATCCCGACCCTGTGCTAGTACCGTTTCTAGGTATATTTGACAAATATAAGAAATAGGTTAGTCTTGTGTATGATCCCATAAGGAGGACATACGAAGACATGCCTGCTCTCCAGTACAAGGTGGAGTTGAATAAATCGGAACGGACACGTCTCAAAGAGATAGCGAGTCGTGGGGAGACTTCGGCCCGTAAGGTCAAGCGAGCGCTGGTGTTGCTTAAGGCAGACGAAGGTCTGATCGATCGTGACATCGCCAGCGGACTATTGATAAGCGCATCCACGGTGGGACGTGTGCGCACGCGGTTTGTGGAGGAGGGACTCGACAGCGCGCTCAATGAACGCACGCGACCGGGACAGAAGCGCAAGTTGGACGGCAGACAGGAAGCGCACCTTATAGCCGTCGCGTGCAGCGATGCACCCGAAGGACACGCGGACTGGACGCTGCAACTCATTGCGGACAAGGCGGTGGCGATGGGGTTTGCCGAGAGCATCTCCCTCGAGACGGTGCGCCAGATACTCAAAAAAACGAACTCAAACCGTGGAAGAAGAAGGAGTGGTGCATCCCCGAGGTGAGCGGAGAGTTCGTGGCTCGGATGGAGGATGTGTTGGACCTGTACCATCAAGACTACGACCCCGACCATCCCGTGGTCTGCTTCGACGAGACATCCAAGCAACTGGTGGCTGATAAGAGGCCCGCTATCAGGGCCAAGCCGGGTCGGGTGGAACGATATGACTACGAGTACAAGCGAAACGGGACGCGAAACCTGTTCATGTTCTGTGAGCCGAAAGCCGGTTGGAGGCATGTCGAGGTGACCGAGCAACGTACTGCTGTGGACTTCGCACAGCAGATGAGGTGGCTGGTTGATGAGGTATACCCTCACACAGAGACGATACGGCTGGTGCTGGACAATCTCAACACTCACAAGCTGGGTTCGTTGTACGATGCCTTCGAGCCAGCCGAAGCGTGGCGCATCGCCAAGCGCCTGGAGTTCCATTACACTCCGGTACACGGCAGTTGGCTGAACATGGCGGAGATAGAGTTGAGCATCTTCAGTAATCAATGTCTCAACCGTCGAATCAGTGACGAGGCGGTACTGAAACGAGAGGTCTCGGCGCTGGAACGTGAACGCAATGAGGCTGTCGCCATCATAGACTGGCGCTTCTCCACTCAGGACGCTCGCACTAAACTTCAACATATCTATCCATCACATTCAGATTGAAGCGGTACTAGACTTCCAACACGCCACCACGCTGGAAGGCATACCCTTGAGAAACTACGCGCTAATTTCCATTCTGCTTGTCTTGATCGCAGGCTCGTTCGCTTGCGCATCCAGCCAAGACGTCCCCCAACAGGCTAACGACACCCCAGTCCTCGGCACATTGCCGTCTTCGACTCCCACCGCCACGGCTATTCCCAGGCGATCCTCAGGTTCCGTCGCCGTATCAAACGTAGCCACCCCAACACCCGTCTCAGGCGCCGTCGCCCCGTCCAACATTCCCTTTCCGACACCGACGCCCACTGCCACACCGGACCCAGTCGTAACGCCGACGGCCACTCCCGTTCCGCAACCCTCACCGACTCCCACAGCAACTCCCGTTCCGATTCCCACGATTACCATGTCCTCGGAGGACGAGGCGAGAGCCGAAGCCTTCCTCGAGAACTTCATCAGCATCTCGTACGAGGCTTCCTTCGACATGCCCAACGAGGTTACCGAGGGCGACTACCCCGTCACGGCCACCGTCGACGGATGGATGACAATGAGAGTAGACGACAACCACGGATCCCAGTTCTTTGCGAGAATAGAAATGACCAAGCCGGTCGAACGATCCATCGAAGTCGTCAGCCGTCCCTCCACCTTCAACATGTTCCTCCACGACCTCGATGCAAACAAATGGTACTTCCTCCCTGAGAACTCCTCCGTCGTCGATTCCGGACCGCTGACTGACCTTCTCAACCTCTGGTTTTTCGGCATGTTGTACTCCACCTTTCCACGCGACGAAATGCAGCAAGTCCCAGACGGATTCACCTGGGAGCTCGAAGACCCAACCTTGGGTTCAGTGATAGTCACCTATGACCAGGCATACACCCTCGAATCCGTTACCTTTACCAACCCCGACGGCAAGGAGTTCATGCGAGCAAGCTATTTCGACCTCAACAAGCTCCACGACCTCGTCCCCTACGAGGACGTTGATGAGCTGCTCCCCGACACCTACTGGAAGTCCCAATAGCACATCTCCAGAGTAGAGTTCGAGTCCCCGATGGGTCCAGGTAGAAATGAGTGGGGAAGGAGGGACTGTACTGTGGACGTTCCGGAGGAGGTCCTGGTATTAGAAATATCAGCGACCGACTTCGGGGAGACCTCCGTGAGCCCCCGGCGTTGCAGGTGTAGAGGACCATCTCAACTAAAGAGCCCGACCCGACGTAACGTGGCACTAGGGGGATGGAGAAGCGAAGGACACTGCTGCGCTACTTTTCCACTCGGCAGCTGATGATATCGATGCCGTAGTATTTTCGGTGGTGTACCGATGTGGCGTAGTGGCTCAGGATTCGGACGGACAATTGCTGTTCGTCTTCCAGCGCCTGATCCGGGCCCAGATAGGCCATGCGATTCTCGATATTTCCCTGGATGGCGTCGTCCGAAGCGACCACGATTTCAATCTCGGCCGAGCCGCTTTCAGGGCGAATTGTGGCGACCAATCTACGATTCTCCTCGGCAGGGCCGTCGTTCTCTTCATTGACCAAACTCAACATGACCTCTTCTCCCACCAGACGCAGGCGACTTTTTCCTTCATCCGGCCAAGAGTGTCTGTCGGCGAATTGGCAGAGAAAATCGTCAACGTCAGGCAAAGAAGACTGAGACAAGTCAATCCGCAGCTTGCTAGCGCGAAATCCTGATATTTCGGTGAACAGGGTCATGGCTATGGCCGCCATGCCGCCTATGACGATGGTATTGCCCACCAGATGAATAGTTATCCCTTCGAAGAATCCGCTGAATGTCCCCGCGGACAGGCCCAATACTATGGAAACGCCGGTGATGGTAGCCTTCTTCTGGTCGAACTAGCCCGTAAAGACCGTCTTTGCACCCTCGACAAAGAGCATTCCGAAGATGATGACGTACACTGCGCTAACCACCGGGCTGGGAATGGCGACCAATATGGCGAGCAGCTTTGAAAAAGGAGCGACCAGTATGGTCAACACTCCCAGGTATATCCCAACACTCTTGGTGGCGACGCCTGTAAAGCCAATGTAGACCACGGTGGCCGCCCACGGCGCGGCTACAGGCAAGGTTCCCAGGAGGCCGGAAAGGAGGGTGCCAACGCCGAAGACGTTCAGGCCCCCTTGCACGGTGCGGAAGTCAACGGCCGATTGATTCCGATAGGAAGCTCGGTAGATTACCGACAGGTCTCCCACCGCTTTCATAAAGGCGGTGAGATTCACAAACACGAATACCGGAAGCAGTGTCCAGAAATCCGTGCTAAAGGTCAGGTCCAGCCCCGGCCACCCGAAATCCGGCAGGCGTAACCATGGAGTGTCTACGATGATGTTGGCATCGTAAAGGCCCAGGGGCACGGCCACAATCAGCCCTACGGCTACGGTGAACGGCAAGATCCATACACGCCAGGCCAGCGCGTCTTGCAGGGATGTAAGGACACCAGCGACCAGTGCAGCCATACCCGGAGCCAAGAAGAGCACAGTCGATTCGCCTTCCGGCGGGATGACTGCCCTGCTGATGATGAAGGGCAAGGCCGAAACCGCCACCAGCATTACGACTACTCCGCTCACCGTCTGTGTAAATATCCGCCGGAGGGAGGCAAGGCGCAGGGTCAAAACAGATTGGACCAGGGTGGAAACCACGACCAAGCTGGCAAGCAGACCAGGTCCGCCGACATGAAGCGCCAAGGCGCTGACGGCCAAGAACGGAACGTTGAAGTTTGAGACGATGAGCCGGCCCGAACCTAAGTGCCGCAACCGGAGGGCCTGCAGGATCATGCCGACACCTGAGACTGCCAGCACGGTAAATGTCACCCATGACAGGTATGCTTCGGACTCGCCGGATGCCCGCACCACCAGCGCCGCCAGCATGATGAGGCTGATGGTATTGGGTACGAATATCTGTAGAGCCGAGGATATCGCCAGTAGCGGCGGACACTTCTCATCCGGTTCGTACTGGATTTCGTGTCGTCCCTGGGCTCTTCTAAACACTCAGGTGAAACCCCTGGTAGCAACAACCGGCCGGGAATTCGCCACTGCCCACGAGCGGCCCCCCAGTTCCCACGAGTTCAGGCCGGGATGTTATCGTGTTGCCAGCCCGTGTCCATACGTGGGGGCTCACGCTTTTTCCATTCCATTCAAAGGCCATTGAATACTATGGTGAGAACGGACTGGACGCCACCGTTGAGTTCTACAGGTCTCCGGCGGGCAGAGAATACGGGCGGACGCTGATCCTTCTGGACCAAGGTGAAAGCAAGTTACTGGTATACCGCAACATACCCGCTCTGGAAGGCCAAAACGTTGGCCCGGGCACACGATTTTCCGCCTTCGCGGCACTATTGGAAGTTGCCAACGAAGAAGGTACTTGGACAATGTCTCGGGGCATCAACCCGGCCACCAGGCAGGAAGAACCACGGCGAGTTCTCGTCGTCCTTCACGACGGCCTGGTATTCTCAGCCAGCCATTCGGTCCTGGTGGAAGACGTGGGGGATTCCGTCAAGGAATACGTGGACAAGGCCATAGCCAAATATGAAGACGACGGTCTCGACGCTGTAATCTCCCACTACAACGGCCAAGGCAGCCTCGACGGACAGTTTTACCTCTTCCTCATCGGCGAGGATGACATCTACCTGGCTCATCCGATTTTCCCTCACCTCATCGGCACCGACATCAAGGACGTTGTCGGCTCCGACGGGCAGGAACTGGGTAAGGAGATAGCTCAAGCCACCGGGGAAGGCGTGTGGGTGGAGTACCTGTGGCCCCATCCCGTCTCCCGAAAGGAACAGCAAAAGGTCACTTGGGCCATCCGCCACGAAGGGTTGATATTCGCTTCCGGCTATTACGCGGGCGAGCCCGAGACGGGGCCTCCGGCCTGGCGTGACGGAGACCCGAGGGACTACACGGTCCAGTATGTGAACCAGGCCGTAGAGCGGTACGAGCGTGAAGGCCTGGAGTCCATGCTCAACTACTACAACAGCGTCGCCAGCTTCGAGGGCGAATGGTATCTCTTCGCCACCGACGACAAGGACACATATCACGTCCACCCTCTGCTGCCGCAGCTGATAGGGACGGATATCAAGGGAGTGATAGGTTCTGACGGCTATACACTGGGCGAGGAGTTGGCCAAGGCCACCGAGGAAGGCGTGTGGGTGGAATACCTGTGGCCTCACCCGGTAACGCTGAAGGAAGTACCAAAGGTTTCCTACGCCGTGCGCCGCGACGGAATGCTCTTCGCCTCAGGCTACTACGTGCGCGTTGAAGACCCTGCGGCCCGGACCGCGGCATATGTGCAGGAGGCCATTGAGTACTACCGGAACAATGGGTTGGAGGCCACAATCGCCCACTACAACAGCGATGAAAGCCTTGACGGCCAATGGGGCCTGACCCTGGCCGACGAGAACGACATTCTCCGCGTCGCTCCGCTTGGCAAGCACCTGATAGGCACCAGCTTGAAGGACCTTGCCACGTTCCGCAGCCGGGATATTGGTCAAGAGATGGGGGCAGCTACGGAGGAAGGAAGCTGGATCAGCTACATCTTCCCCAACGTCAGGTCCTCGGAGACCCTATATGCCCATACTTGGGCGGTGCGCCACGATGGCCTGCTCTTCATGTCACGGTACTACGACGATCAGTCCGGCGATCCCGACGCACCTTAGGGTGTTGTTGGACGGGGAGCCGTCGCAAGCGGTCGGCCTTCGTGTATGACGGACGCGCAGGACCTTGGCCCACCCGGATCCGGCAACGATTAGCAGTGATCTCGAAGAGTTGTTTGGCCTCGCGCCAAACAACGACGAGTCGGGGGTCCGGGAGATGGGTCTCCGTTCAACTCGCCAGTAGACGCAACGCTCGATCGAACATCGAGATGGATGCGGACTGAGGCTTGGGCCCTCGGTTCCTGGGCTTGACCGGCCTCTCTCTAACTTGAATGCTGCCCAGAGGAACCGCCTTGCTGCGGTTCCTCGGCCTCCGGTCAGTGGCGGTAGCCGTTGACCGTAATCAGTCGTTGCCCGATGGGTCTAGCTAGAGTTGGTGGGGAAGAGGGAATGTACAGCGATGTTTCCGGTGGGAGATCCTGATATGAGTAGTCGGTTCAGGCTAGCCCACATCGCTCCATACTCTGCTCAGATTGCTGTTCCCTATCTAGTAGAGGTGGAGCCGGCAGTGTTGCGCCGTTCTGCCTGCCTATTCACCTTCTGCGTATGTGAGCAGCCAGACTCCCCCGAATTCTTCGTAGACAAACACCATGTTAATTGAACCCTGGGGGAATCGTGCGATGTGTTTGATCTCCCATCTGCCCGGAGCGATTTCCGTGGGCGGCGAAGTTTCCTCCGCCGAAATGGTGATGCTGAAGGTCCTGAAGGGCTGCATGTTCGACCGGATCTCTTCCTCTTGTTCCTTCCAGTAGTTTTCCTCGTAGAAGGTCATGAGCGCGTCAAGGTCGTGCTTGTTGTAGACCTCCCACAGTTGCATGGTCTTTTCGCTGAGGTGTTCGGCAACGTTTACTGAGTCGCCTGAGACTGCTTCCCCGGATGTGTTCTCGGCAGGCGTGGGCTCCGCCTGGGGCGTTTCGGAAACCTCGCCTCCGGACGCGGGTTCCGCGGTTGGGTTCTCGGCAGGGGTGGGCTCCACCTGGGGCGTTTCGGAAGCCTCGCCGCCAGACGTGGGTTCCGCGGTTGGGTTCTCGGCAGGGGTGGGCTCCACCTGGGGTGTTTCAGTGGCCGTCTGCGTGGGCGCCGGCGTTTCGGGAGATTCGCCGCCGGTCGATTCCTCGGCAGACCCGCCGCACGCAGCCTGGACGAGGGACAGCGCCAAGATGACCGCCATTGCCGTTCCCCTCTGCAGCATACCGTCCCCCCGGGTAGAGAAATTTACGTTTTTCGAATGATGAAGGCAAAAGATAGTCCAGAGCTGGCAATGTGTCAAGAAAGAGGGGAAAGAGGGGACTGTACTGCTAACTTTTCGGTGGGAGGTCTCGATATAGGGAGGGAGACAGTCAGACGACCTTTGGCATAGGCATATGCCCGTCTAGAGTCCATTGTACGCCAAGGTTGAAGACTCGCGAATCCCTCCAAAGTACGTTTGGGCCACGATGGACTTCATGGTCCTAGAGTCAGGACTAGAATCCCCGCATCACTCAACCGGTTGTCAGCAAGTATTCGCAGGAGTCGTGACGCCTTCGCAAATGCACTATCATCTCCCTATCCATGTTTTCAGTGTGGTGGGACGGTCTCTTCCTCAATGCCTTGACCCTTCTGTTGGCAGTAGGGTTAGACCGCCTTTTCCCCGAGCCCCCCACCAAAATCCACCCAGTGGTCTGGATGGGACGCATGATTGCCGTTTTGGAGCATGTCGCGCCGCAAAAGCCGGCGCCTGCGTTCCTATTCGGCTGCGCCATCGCTATACTCGTAGTGGGTGTATCGACAGGTATTGCCTGGCTTGCAGCGGTTGCGCTGGCGTCAGTACATCCGCTGGCCTACGTGGCGGGTGGCGCGATAATGCTTCGGGCCACCTTTACGGTCAAAGGACTCTCATCGGCAGCGATGTGCACACAGCAGGCTCTCGGCGAGGGTCGACTTGACGCGGCGCGGGCGAGTCTGAGGAGTCTGGTCAGTCGCGACCCTACCGCTCTGACCCCACAGTTGGTTGCTGCATCGGCCATAGAGTCCGTGGCTGAGAACACGACGGACAGCTATGTGGGAACGTGGCTGGCGTTCGCAGTGTTCGGCGTGCCGGGCGCGGTGGCCTACAGGGCTGTAAGCACGCTCGACAGTATGCTGGGATATCGTGGCAGCTACGAGTATCTCGGCAAGGCTGCCGCTCGCCTGGATGACGCTGCAAACCTGATACCGGCACGGTTGAGCGCGCTCCTGCTGTTGCTGAGTGGGGCGCTGGGCAACTTGTCCGTTCGCCGTGCTTGGTTCGTCATGTTGAGAGACCATAGACACACCGCGAGTCCCAATGCAGGATGGACCATGAGTGCAATGGCGGGGCTTCTAGGAACACGGTTGGTTAAGCCGGGGCACTACAGTCTCGGCGAGGGAATGCGGGAGCCGAATGCTGAGGATATCGGCACTGCGATCCGGGTCGCTGAGCGGACTGCCATACTCGCGGTGGTTGCAACCATAGGCTTGCTGACGATGCGGCACGCCCTCGTGGGCTGATACGAGGCGGATGGGTTTGACGACGATTCATGGGGGTAGAACGTAGTGGAGTTGCGCTCCTTGGGCCTCGAGCAGTAGGGGGGTGATGCCCCGCTTCATCAGCGTGTAGGCAGCGCTGAGCCCGGCGAAGCCCCCACCAACTATGACGGCGCGCTTGGTGCTCATATGCGCGGCTCCCTTCTCGCACCACCCTCCATCAATTGCACAGGCGTCTTACGGCCGGAAGCAAGCGTGTGGTGGGCTAGAGGGGACTGTACTGCGAACTTTTCGGTGGGCCATTTCGCTCTGAGGTAATGAACCGGCGAATTCACCTGTTCGCGCTCGATCTCACTGCCCGGGCAGCGCGAATGCGACGAGTGCCGCGTCCGTGCCACGGCCCGTGGCGATAACGACGATCTGCCGCCCTGAACGCGTCCGATAGGTCATCGGGTTCGCGCTGGTTGGAAACGGCGTTGCGCCGCGCCAGAGTTCGGCACCCGTTGACTTGTCGAACGCATACAGGTACGGGTCGCCACCGCCGAGGAAGACCAGTCCCCCCTTGGTCACCAGTGATCCAGAGTTGCCGAGCGTGCCCAGCCGCTCCGGCAAGTCGACTCCGCGAAGCAACGGGTGCGTGCGGATCTCGTCGCTCCCTTCCCCTAAGGGCACCTTCCACGCGATCTCACCCGCGTTGAGGTCGATCGCCACGAGGCGCGCGTAGGGCGGCTTGGTGAGCGGGATCGGGCCGAGCTCACTCTCCGGGGCCGGTAACGCGCCCGGTCCGCCGGCCTCCCGGAACATGACACGTGTCGCCCCAAAGGGGCAGTTGTTGCTGTACTCGACGTCGACGCGCGGGTCGACGCCCACATTCTCGCAGACCTGGTTTGTGTCGGCTTCCTCCGATGTCCGCACGTACAGGATCCCGGTCTCGGGGTCGAACGCCGCCCCGCCCCAGTTTGCGCCGCCGCTCGCTCCTGGGCGCTGGAGCGTCCCCTGAAGGCTCGGCGGGGTGAAGAGCGGGCCCAGCCTAAACCGCTCCATCTCCTCCACCGCGAGCGCATGTATCTCAGGAGTCAGATCGTTCGCGTCTTCAAGCGATACTCCCTGCCGGGCGAACGGCGGGGGCTTCGACGGGAATGGCTGCGTTGGATACAGCTCCTCGCCTGGGACGTCCGTGACCGTGTCCACCGGGCGCTCCTCGATCGGCCACACCGGTACGCCCGTCACCCGGTCGAACACGTACGTAAAGCCATGCTTTGAGACCTGCGCCACCGCGTCGATCCCACGCCCGTCCACCGTTATCGTCACAAGGTTCGGCGCCGCGGAGAGATCGTAGTCCCACAGGCCGTGGTGTACTGCCTGGAAGTGCCACCGCCGCTCGCCCGTGCGGGCATCTAGGCACACCAGCGACTCGGCAAACAGGTTCGCCCCTTTTCGGCGTCCCCCCCAGTAGTCGCTGCTCGGCGTGCTCGTCGGTACGTAGAGGAGCCCCCGCTCGGCGTCGAGCGACATCAACCCCCACACGTTGGCGTGGCCGGTATAGCGCCAGGACTCGTCCTCCCAGGTGTCCGCGCCGAAGTCGTCGCTCGATTGCGGGATGGTGAAGAACACCCAGCGCCGCTCGCCCGTTCGGGCGTCGAAAGCCTGGACCGTACCGGGCGGATCGAACTCACGCTGCACCCCGTCGGGCACGCGGCTCCCGACGATCACCAGGTCTTCGAACACGACAGGGGGGGAGGTCTGGTCGAACTCGAAGCGGCTGACCGGGCGGCCATGCCCCTCGGTCAGCACGACACTCCCGCCCTCGCCGAAGTCCGCGTCCGGTTCACCGGTCGCGGAGTCGATCGCATACAGCCGGTCGCGGCTGTTGAGGAAGATGCGAGCGGCGTCCCCGTCGCTCCAGTAGGCGATGCCCCGGTGCTTGAAGCCGGTCGGTCCCGCGCCGACCGGACCGCCCTCGTATGCCCTCGGATCGAACGTCCAGAGTTCTGCGCCCGTTTCGGCGTCGAGCGCCGCCACCCGCGTGTACATCGTGGAGAGGTAGAGAGTGCCGTCAACCATGATGGGAGTGGTCTGGAAGGGACCCGGCTGCGTGGCGTACTCATCGAGGGGCGTCTCGTTCGGCTCCCATTTCCAGACGATCTCGAGTTCGCTGACGTTGGCGGCAGTGATTTCCTCGGCTACCGAGTACTTTGTATGCGCCTGGTCTGAACCGACGAATGGCCAGCCGGTTGTGGCGTCCGGCTCCTGGGCGCAAGCGACCGTGGCCGATATAAGGGCAGTTGTGACAAGAAGGGCCCTCATGAACTTGACTCCAATGGAGAATGACCGGGCGCGAGCTGGTGATACCGGCCTGCCGAAGTTCGTTTGACGGAAAACGCCTCGCGGAGTTTCGCTGGCTTACGAGTCTCCTCTCTCATCCCAGTAGGATACCGGAATATGAGGTATGTCATGGTGGCCTCGACTGTACTCAGAGGCAGAAACTTCACCCTGAGGCTTGCGTTAGCCGATCTAGTGGATGGTGGTGATGGCCCAAAGCTCTGGTTCGAATCCTAGGCGGCTCACTTTCGCATGGTGGAGTACAGCTTTCCACTCGGGCATCGGTGTTGGCATAGTGTCACCCGTGCGACGGGTCCCCGTCGTAGCCATAGGACAAGAGTTCGAGTCCCAGATGGGGCTAGCTACGAATTGGTGGGGAAGGAGGGACTCGAACCCTCACGCCTTGCGGCACATGATCCTAAGTCATGCTCGTCTGCCAATTCCGACACTTCCCCACGTGGGGTGACGGGGTATTTCGATTATAGCTGGTAGGCAGTGGCGTGCATAGGAAGAACCGGTGTCTAAAGGCGCGGGCATAGTTGCCGAAATGGGTGTTTGCGCAGTGCTTGCAAGCCGTTCGTGGTGGGCCCTTAGACGGGCTTTATTGTAACTTCTTCATATCAGCGACGATGCACGGCCATATTCAGCCTTCGACAGGCTCAGGCCGAACGTACTCTCTCTTAGAGGGTGTCTAATAAGTCGTCGGAAACCGTTCGTGGTGAGCTTGTCGAACCATGAACAGCGCCTCGACCCTTCGACAGGTTCAGGGTGAACGGAAGGGTTCTTAAACACCCTCTTACCTGCGTCCCCCGTTACTGGCACCCCGGCATGGACCTAAACCCGGGGCGTAACGATGCTCAGTGCGAATGAGATGGCATTGCTCGACGGTACTTTCGGGAAGGCGGTCTAAGGCAAGTCTTCCGCAGTGACACCTCCTCGTTCTCGCAAGTGTGTGGCGACGGCGTCGTTTCCCTTCTCGATGGCTATGTCGAGGGCGGTCTTGCCCTCGTCGTCGAGTGCGTTTATGTTTGCGCCGTTGGACAGTAGGAACTCGATCCCGATGAGGGGGTCTCCGTAGCGTTCCTCCCAGGTTGGGGGATATATCAACGCTTGGAGAGGGGTCTGTCCGCGCCGGTTTATTCGATTTACGTCCGCGCCATGTCGAATGAGCAGACCGGCGACTTCGAGGTTTCCCTTGGTGGTGAATTCACCAAGGTGCGTGCGTCCCGTCTGCCGCCGGGCGACTTCGACATCGGCGCCGGCGTCGATGAGCGCGGATGCCACCTCCATAGAGGTCTCGACTGGCAGGTCTACGGCGAGGGGCAGGGCCATCTGGTCCCACGATCCCAGGCCGTTCGGTTCGGCTCCCACGGCGAGCAGGTACTTCATCACCTCGATCTGACCTGACCGGACGGCCCAGAGCAGTGGGGGATCGGACCATTCGGCGCCGATCCGGCGGTTGGTGAACTCCGGGTCATCCTCGACGCACTTCTTGATCTCGTCGAGCATTCCCAGGCAGATGAGCACCTGTGGAGTCACCTCCGCGCCCTGCTCTATGAGGTACTCGCCGACCTCTTCCTGGCGGCGGAATGCGGCCCATTCGAGAGGAGTGCGGTTCCGGTACATGTCGCGGCGGTTGATGTAAAACTCTCCGTCGTTCATCTGTCGCTTGACCTCCTCAAGGTCGCCCACGACCGCCGCAGAGAAGATGTCGTGTCTCGCGCCGTATCGGAGGAGGATGTCGATCTTCCAAGGGTCCCAGTGGTTGATGGCGGAGTGAAGGGGCGAGCCTCCGTGAATGGCGGGCAGGTTGGGGTTGGCTCCCGCCTCCAGGAGAATCTGAACGGTCTCCCTCGACCCCTCCCAGCAAGCGAGCACCAGAGGGGGCGACCATTGGTGATTGCCCTCGTAGCCATACGCGTCGACATCTGCGCCGTACTCGATCAGCAGGCGGAGGAGGTCGCCATGCGTATACGCGGCAAAGTGAATGGCACGTACCGTCTCACCCTTGGACGGGTCTCCCCAGGGAGAGCCCCATCCCCAGTTGCCCCGAATGGAGGCAGTGCCTCTCACGTCCGCGTTCGCGAGGGAAGCGTCTTGATCGAGGAGCTCGCGGACGCGGACGAGGTCAAGCGCCCCGACGGCCTTGAAGAACTCGTGGTCGGGCGGGAGCGCGGACTTATGCCTTTCCGCTCGAGCAGTGTAGGTGGAGGACGGTTCGACCTCCGTGCGGAGGGCGTCCCAGTCATCGAAGCCGTACTCGCGGGCGACGGCGTTGCGGGCGTCCGCGACGGAGACGGGTGTCGCGTCGCCTTGCGGCGCTTGTTTGTTCACGAGGGACTGGACCCTGTTTCGGAAGATTCTCAGGTCGGGGTTGGAAGGTAGCTGTTTGTGGGTTGTCATCGTGATTCCTTTCTTTTGGGCGGTGGGCGGGTAGCTAGGACCGGTTCCGCTTACTTAAGACACCCTCACCCCCGTATCAGGTACGGGGCAGGCTCTAGCCCTCTCCCACGACGGAGGCTGTCTCATAGCTTCACGTGGCGTGCAGTGATTGAGTACACGCTGGGGATGTGATGGGGGATGACCGGTAGACTCTATAGAGTCTGCGAGTGGCGATTCGTGGTCGGGCCGTCGACAACGGTGCCAAGCGGTTGTGGGCGGCATCAGTGGCGCCGCGACCACAGCGTGGATGTAGTCGTGGCGAGCCGGTGTGAGGCGAGTTCGACGGCGAGGCGGCACTCCACACCCTGTGAAGGCTCTTGAGGTTGAACGCCGCAGCCAGCAGACACCACTCGGAGAGGACGTTCTCGCGGCCTCGCAGCAGGAACCGCCTGGCGCTGTGATGCTCCTTGAGGAGGCCGAACACCGGCTCAACCAGCCCCTGACGCCGCTTATAACTCGCCCTGGCAGACTCGGTAGACATCATCTCTCTGTGTCGTCTCAACTCAGGTTCGTATTCGCTGATTCTTATGGTTCGACCGTTGGTAGAGGTGGTGCATTCTCCAAAGGCAGGGCAGGTACGGCAGAGCGCACCCTCGGCCCTGTAGCGTCTGAGTCTGTAGCCGTTCGCGTGTCTGAACGTGTCCTTGAAGATGAGAGGTTGCTGATTCGGGCACAGGTATGTGTCGTTCTCAGGGTCGTACGTGAAGTGGTCCTTGTGGTACGGGGAGCGGCGTCGGCGGTTATGGGTGTCCGGCATGAGCACGCGGTGTCCGGAGGACGCGCAGTCGGCAAGGTTGGTCCCTGAGTGATATCCGGCGTCGGCGACGGTCACCGCATGGTCTGTCCCCGTATTCTCTGCAGACGCCTCGATCATCGGAACGAGCTGCGCGTGGTCGTCCGAGCCGGAGGTCACATCCGCGGCCGTGATGATCATGCCGGAGGCATCGTCGGACGTGATGGGCGCCACCATCGACTGGGCGTTGTAGCCGGCTATAAAGCCACCTTCCTTGCTCTTGAGCAGCCCCGCGTCAGGGTCGGTAAGGTTCGCGTGGTTGGCTCCCTCCTCCTCCAGCACGAGGCCAAGGGCGTCGACCACTCGGTCGCGCAATGCCTCGGCGCTCGCAATCTCCGATGGTAGTTCGACTGGTGCAGGCTCCCCTCCAGTCGAGTTCTTTGCTTCCAGATCCGCAATGGCTGCTTCCGTACGCTCCAAGAGCCGTCTGAGACCCTCCGCGTCGTAGGTGCGGTCACTGGACGCGTTACCGGCGATTCGTGTCCCGTCCACCGCCTGAAGTGCCAAGTCCACCAAGCCGGCCTTCACAGCCGTGCGCACCGTGCGATTCAGGAGAACCCTCATCCGCTCTCGGTGAGACCTGTAGAACCTCCACAGCGTGTTGTGGTCCGGCCTCTGCCTCCCGGTCAGCCACATGAAGGCCACCTGTTCGCGGCAGGCCGTCTCCAGCTTGCGGCTGGAACGCACACCCGTCATGAACCCATATATCCACACGCTCAGCAACGCGCGAGGGTGATAGGACGATGCTCCCATAGGATCGCCTCGCAGGTCGATCCCCAACTCCTTCCACGTCTCCTCATCAAGAGAGTCCACAAAGGTCGCGGCGAATCGTGCGGGATGATTGGGGCCTACTAACTCTCCCAGATCAGGCGGCAGAAGCCACCCCTGTTCCCGATTGAAGTCCCGAAATGGCATGCCACTTCTCCTAAAGCAGGTGCAACAACACAAACTTACCCCTAGAACCTCTGTATTTTCAATAAGGCAACCTACTTATGAGACAGCCTCCGACGGGAGAGGGGATAAAGCGAGTACTAGGAGATTCACCCCAGAGGGCGCTGGGAGCGCGGAGTGAGGATGCGAGACGATTTGAGAAGATGAGAGGGATTGAGAACGTGAATCGGATTTTGAGAGTGAGGGATCGAGGATGTGAGAGGGAATGAGAATGTGAGAGGGATCGAGGATGTGAGAGGGAATGAGAATGTGAGAGGGATTGAGAATGCGAGAGGGATTGAGGATGTGAGACGGATTGAGGACGTGAGAGGGATTGAGAACGTGAGACGACTTGAGAATGTGAGAGGGATTGAGGATGTGAGAGGGATTGAGGACGTGAGAGGGATTGAGAAATACTCGGCATGAAAAGATTTTTGCTCCTGTTCTTGATCTGCGTCACACGGTCTCTCGGGGGCAGGAAACCGGTTCTGCGACCTGGACAACATAGGCCATGTGTTCTAGTTCGTCAAATTGGCGGCGCAGGCGTGACGAATTGGCGTTGTACCAGATTGGTGTGACATGTACCGGTTCCATATAATTTTGGTAGCTTGCTCAAGACACCCTCACCTTCACCCTCTCCCACGCCGGAGGCTGTCTCATAGCTTCACGTGGCGTGCAGTGATTGAGTACACGCTGGGGATGTGATGGGCGATGACCGGTAGACTCTATAGAGTCTGCGAGTGGCGATTCGTGGTCGGGCCGTCAGCAACGGCGCCAAGCGGTTGCGGGCGGCATCAGTGGCGCTGCGATCGCAGCGTGGATGTAGTCGTGGCGAGCCAGTGTGAGGCGATTTCGACGGCGAGGCGGCACTCCACACCCTGTGAAGGCTTTTGAGGTTGAACGCCGCAGCCAGCAGACACCACTCGGAGAGGACGTTCTCGCGGCCTCGCAGCAGGAACCGCCTGGCGCTGTGATGCTCCTTGAGGAGGCCGAACACCGGCTCGACCAGCCCCTGACGCCGCTTATAACTCGCCCTGGCAGACTCGGTAGACATCATCTCTCTGTGTCGTCTCAACTCAGGTTCGTATTCGCTGATTCTTATGGTTCGACCGTTGGTAGAGGTGGTGCATTCTCCAAAGGCAGGGCAGGTACGGCAGAGCGCACCCTCGGCCCTGTAGCGTCTGAGTCTGTAGCCGTTCGCGTGTCTGAACGTGTCCTTGAAGATGAGAGGTTGCTGATTCGGGCACAGGTATGTGTCGTTCTCAGGGTCGTACGTGAAGTGGTCCTTGTGGTACGGGGAGCGGCGTCTGCGGTTATGGGTGTCCGGCATGAGCACGCGGTGTCCGGAGGACGCGCAGTCGGCAAGGTTGGTCCCTGAGTGATATCCGGCGTCGGCGACGGTCACCGCATGGTCTGTCCCCGTATTCTCTGCAGACGCCTGGATCATCGGAACGAGCTGCGGGTGGTCGTCCGAGCCGGAGGTCACATCCGCAGCCGTGATGATCATGCCGGAGGCATCGCCGGACGTGATGGGCGCCACCATCGACTGGGCGTTGTAGCCGGCTATAACGCCACCTTCCTTGCTCTTGAGCAGCCCCGCGTCAGGGTCGGTAAGGTTCGCGTGGTTGGCTCCCTCCTCCTCCAGCACGAGGCCAAGGGCGTCGACCACTCGGTCGCGCAATGCCTCGGCGCTCGCAATCTCCGATGGTAGTTCGACTGGTGCAGGCTCCCCTCCGGTCGAGTTCTTTGCTTCCAGGTCCGCAATGGCTGCTTCCGTACGCTCCAAGAGCCGTCTGAGACCCTCCGCGTCGTAGGTGCGGTCACTGGACGCGTTACCGGCGATTCGTGTCCCGTCCACCGCCTGAAGCGCCAAGTCCACCAAGCCGGCCTTCACAGCCGTGCGCACCGTGCGACTCAGGAGAACCCTCATCCGCTCTCGGTGAGACCTGTAGAACCTCCACAGCGTGTTGTGGTCCGGCCTCTGCCTCCCGGTCAGCCACATGAAGGCCACCTGTTCGCGGCAGGCCGTCTCCAGCTTGCGGCTGGAACACACACCCGTCATGAACCCATATATCCACACGCTCAGCAACGCGCGAGGGTGATAGGACGATGCTCCCATAGGATCGCCTCGCAGGTCGATCCCCAACTCCTTCCACGTCTCCTCATCGAGAGAGTCCACAAAGGTCGCGGCGAATCGTGCGGGATGATTGGGGCCTACTAACTCTCCCAGATCAGGCGGCAGAAGCCACCCCTGTTCCCGATTGAAGTCCCGAAATGGCATGCCACTTCTCCTAAAGCAGGTGCAACAACACAAACTTACCCCTAGAACCTCTGTATTTTCAATAAGATAACCTACTTATGAGACAGCCTCCGACGGGAGAGGGGATAAAGCGAGTACTAGGAGATTTACCGCAGAGGGCGCTGGGAGCGCGGAGTGAGGTTGGTGTATGCCCATTTGCTGTGATGCCTCACCGTATTCTCGCGTGACCGCACTCTTCGGTCGCAGGGGTGAGACGGTTTGAGAATGTGAGACGGATTGAGAACGTGAGACGGTTTGAGAATCTGAGAGGGACTGAGAAATACTCGGCATGAAAAGATTTTTGCTCCTGTTCTTGATCTGCGTCACACGGTCTCTCGGGGACAGGAAACCGTTTCTGCGACCCGGAAACCATAGGCCATGTGTTCTAGTTCGTCAAATTGGCGGCGCAGGCGTGACGAATTGGCGTTGTACCAAATGGGTGTGACATGTACCGGTTCCATATAATTTTGGTAGCTTGCTCAAGACACCCTCACCCTCACCCACGACGGGAGAGGAGATAAGTGCCTCTCTATTCGACTGCCATATTCAATTGGAAACGGTACTAGACTCGCATCTTGAAGTATTTTGCGTCCTTTCTGGCGATCTGGAAGGCGGTCTTGCCGGTCTTGTTGAGGACGGTGGGGTCGGCTCCGACTTCGAGGAGGGCCTCGGCGGCGTCGACACACCCCTCGTAGGTGGCGCGGTGGAGGGGAGTGCGTCCCTTTCTGTCCTGGGTGTTGAGGTCGGCGTTGTGCCGGGCGAGAAGACGGATTATGTCTGCCCGGTTAGAATCGGCGGCAAGTTGAAGGGGCGTGCGGCGGGCTTTGTTGAGGGGGTTGACGAGGGCACCGCGTTCCAACAGTATCTCGGCGCACTCGATGGAGCCTGCGCGCGCGGCCCAGTGGAGCGGGGTCATGCCGTAGTCGTCGGTGGCGTCTACGATCTCGGCGTCCTCATCGATGAGTTCCTGTAGTCGGGCGGTGTCGTTGAGGGCGCAGGCGGTGTAGACATCGTAGTACGCGCCGTCCTCGATGAGGATGCGGGCGACCTTGTGCTTCTTGGGTTCCTCCTCCTCCCTCCAGCCCGGCGCGGCGGCTACTTGAAGCGAGGTGGAGCCTTTCTCGCCCCAGCCCTTGATGGGAAGCTCGTGGTGGACTCCCGCTCCGTATTGCAGAAGTAGCCTGACCATGTCGACGTGTCCGCCAGTGGCCGCCCAGAAGAGCATGGAGGTGTTGTCGGGCCAGCCGACGTGGGGCTTCAGGACGGAGATGCCCGTCGCGTCCGCCGCGCCCGACTCGAAAACGGTCTGGGCCACGTCCATCGCTCCCATGTACACGGCGTCGAAGAAATTGTTGTATTCAGTGGGGTCCAAGTCGAGGGCGATGCCCCGGTCGAGCATGAACTTGACGGCAGGACCACAACCGTTCCTGTTCAGCAAGAGCCGGTGGAGCAGAATGCTCCCGATGCGGTCGAGCACCTGCGGTTCATCGGCTAGAATCGCTTCCATTCGTCCGATGTCGGATGTTCCAACCCAGTTTCTGCGTTCGGTGCCAATGGAGGCCGCGATGAACTGCTCCTCGGATGGAGTGAGCTCGAAACTCTCCTGGTCCTTGGGGAACCAGTTATTCCAATGTCTGATTGCATTCGTCGTGTCCATGTCTTTCTCCCCAAGTTCTCTACCAGTCTTTCCGCCATGCTCGCGGATCAGGTCGGCGGCGACGTGGTTCTCCCGGTCTATTGCGGCGTCCAGGGGTGTGCTGCCATTTTTATCGGTGAGGTTGATGTCCGTACCAGCGTCGAGCAGCGCCGTCACCGTGCCCGTTACCCTTTCGGCCGGAGCCCTGCTGCCCGCGAAGGCGGCGAAGTGGAGGGGTCCCGCGCCCGCCCAGGCGGGAGCCCGGTGGTTCGGGTCGGCCCCGCGATCCAAGAGGGCTTTCACGGCCTCGGTCTGGGCCTCCCAGGCTGCCCAGTTAATCGCGCCGAAGTCGTCGTGCGCGGGATTGGGATTTCCTCCATAGTCGAGGAGCAGCTTTACGCATTCGGGATCCTTGTTTCGCCAGGCGGCCGCATTCATGGCCAGGTCGGATGGAACGGCGCCGTGCTTGAGCAGCAGACGACAGCTCTCCGTATCATCGTAGAGGGCAGCCCGTCTCAGCGGCGACATTGCGTTCCCGTACGAGACGTTCGGGTCTGCCCCGGCCCTCAATAGCATATCCATCGCTTCGTGGCTCCCGCTCCAGGCCGCGAAGCAGACCGGACTGGTCCCGTTTGCCAGCCGGGAGTCGGCCGCGCCGGGGTCTTTGGCGAGTATCCGCGACAGACTTTCAACGTCGTTCATCGCAGCGGCGGTGAATGCGTCCATCTCCGCGCCGTTCCGGACCAAAGACCGGACGATTTCCCGCCCCGATTCCATGAGAGCAGGGTTCGAGCTACCCCGTGCGACGGCGGTCTGGAGCAGCGTGTACCCGGTGTCGTCCCGCTGCGTGAGCAGGTCGGGGTCGCGCTCGACGAGTTCGACGATCCTGTCGGTGAGTCCCATCTCGACAAGGCTCCACGCCGTAACCGGAGCGCCGTACTCTTCGAGCAGGTTGTAGCGACCAAGGCTGTCGTGGTGGGCAGCGGTCTCGAGCGCCGCGACGCCGTGTGCTCCGCTCACGTCAGCCCCAGCATCCAGCAGCAGGCGCATCATGTGGAGTCCGCCCTCCCAGCTTGCGAGTGTGATGGGAGCGCAGAGGTTGTTGTTCTCGTCCCAGCCGACGTTGCTAACGTCGGCTCCTCGCCCCACGAGTACGCGGGCTACTTCCAGCACATCCGGTGTGGCCCAGCGGAAGAACCCCGTGGACACCAGGTGCAACGCCGTCCGAGTCCGGCGCGAGACAGGGTGTGGATCGTTCCGAATCGCCTCACGGAAGGCTTCGCCCTCCAGCATGTAGTTGTCGTCCAGAAGTCGCGCGTGGATGAGCGTTGGCTGCGTGTCGAGCGCGCGACTGACGCAGTCGGCGTCCTGGGCTTTGACCGCGACGAAGAAGTCGATCAGGTCGTCCACGGAGTACGGGGGATCGGTGCCCTGCCGTACGTGGGCAACAAGTTCCGGCCAGCTCTGGCAGCCGTGCTCTATGGCGATGACACGCTGGGCGTCGTGAAGGGCGAGCTTCGCGGAGAATACCTGGTCGTCCGAGTACGTGCCGAGCTGGGGGACTGCCGTACAGAAGCGACGGGCGGCATCGTGGTCGCGGGACTTGAGGGCCTTGAGAAGGTCCTTGGCCTGGTTGCGCGCCTGCTCGATGTTGAGGCGCACGGGGGTGTTGGATTGCATGACACACTCCTTCCTCGATTTGCCTGGTGTTCGCGTGACTCAGGCGAAGAAAAGAGTGTCGATTGTACTCAATACCGACAACTTCGGGGTGGGCCCAGCCCTTCTCGCGAACTTGGCAGCTCCCCCGCGAGCGTGGGGCAACAATAGCGGGTGGAGGATGGGGGTGTCAAGGTTGGGGGGAGTGGATGGGCCGACGTGCTGGAAGTATCTGGTATAATCCACCCAACTGAAGGGGCAGGCTTCCGCAGCCGTTTAGCCAGATCAGGGGTAGTTTTTCTAGATCACCCGTGCTATAGTGTGGTCAGAACGCACCGGATAGGTACTGATGGCACAAGGTCTTCTCGACGTTCAACCGCACCGCCCGATAGTTGTTCGGACCTCAAAATACCGGGACGATGTGGACGTTCACATTGTCGACAGTGATGCCACGAACTTTCTAAAGACTCTTCCTAACGGGACCGCTCGTCTCGTGGTGTCATCTCCTCCATACAACATCGGCAAGCCATACGAAAAGCGGATCAAACTCTCCAAGTACCTTGAATGGCAGTTGGACGTATTGCGGGAATGCGTCCGTGTAATGCAAAGCGACGGAAGTCTCTGCTGGCAAGTTGGTAACTACGTCGACTCAGGGGAAGTCTACCCACTGGACGTAATGTTCTATCGGATTCTCAAAGAGGAGCTTGGTCTAAAGCTCCGCAACAGGATCGTATGGTCATTCGAGCACGGGTTACATGCGCGGAAGCGCTTTTCGGGGCGATACGAAGTCATCCTATGGTTCACCAAGGACGATTCGTATGTCTTCAACCTTGACCCTGTTCGCGTTCCTCAGAAGTACCCCGGCAAGAGACACTTCAAAGGCCCGAACCAAGGTAAGTTGTCCGGCAATCCCCTTGGGAAGAACCCGGGAGATATCTGGAAGATCATCGCGGACGACTGGGTAGGCGAGATTTGGGATATTCCCAACGTAAAGTGGAACCATCCCGAAAAGACCGTTCATCCAGCACAATTTCCCATCGAACTCGTCGAGCGACTCCTCCTCGCTCTAACGAATCCCGGGGACACCGTGCTTGACCCGTTTATGGGAGTTGGTTCTTCCGTTTTAGCTTCGATGCTCCACGGTCGTCGGACTATCGGAATAGACGTCAACTCCCAATATACGGAGATCGCCTATGAGCGGTCACAGGCGCTGCTGAGCGGGACGCTTCGTCGTCGCCCGTTGGGCAAACCCAAGCATCAGCCGAACGGCCGAGAACGTGTCGCGCAACTGCCACCTGAGTGGCTCACGCACGCGACGGACTCCGTGCCCGAATGAGAATAGCCGCCCAATACTCTCACCTCAATGGGCTAGAGTATCTGCTCGTCCACAAACGGGGCCTCTGGAACGAGATTCAGGAAGTAATCTCAGTTGTGGACGCTGAAGCGTGTAGGACGAAAGTATCCAGAGAAAAGACAATGCGCGGAAAACTGTTGTACTCACCTGAGGCATTGAATACGGCGTTCAAGCAGCAATTCATAAAGCGTGGGTGGGCCGGCTCCCGCACCGACTACTGGGTGACCGAGGACGCCAATCTCATTCGGAAGACGATCCAGCTTCCGAGGGAAGAGCAGAAGCGACAGATTGAAGCTGCAGGTTATGCTGCTTACAAGTCTTACAATCACACCGATTTCGTGAACCAGCGTGTTGCGGTCGAGGTACAGTTTGGGAAGTACTTTGCCGTAGCATATGATCTGTTCGTCAAGCACCTGGCTTTTTTCGTCGGTGACGTCATTGACCTCGGCGTTGAGATCGTCCCGATGAAGGAACTCCAACGAGAGATGTCATCAGGAGTTCCGTACTACGAAGGGGAGTTATACAACCTGATCCGCGAAGGAAGGGGAGTCCCGGGAGTTCCTCTGATTCTGCTGGGTATTGCGGTATAACAGTTCTTCGCTTTGCTAGGTCACGACACGGGCGGGCGGTGCTGGATCCAGGGGCGGGCCTGCTCGAATGCGGCGGATGCGGCCAGGACGGTCTCTTCGTCGTATTTGCGGCCCATGATCTGGAGGCCTATGGGGAGGCCGTTAGGTGAGAAGCCTGCAGGGACGGACGCGGCGGGGTGGCCGATGGCGTTCCCGTGCATGGTGTAGGCGCCGTTCCAGTACTGGATGGGGAAGGACGATTCTCCCGTGATGCTGCCGGGGAAGGTCTCGTTGGGGAAGGCGGGGAAGGACGTGACTGGCGACATGATGAGGTCGTAGGTCTCGAAGGCGTCGTCGAAGGTGGCCTTGAGCTCGGCTATTCGACCCTCGGCGCGCATGTAGTCGCCGGGTGTGACGCGCGAACCCATGTCGATCATGAAGCGCGCGAACTCCGTCATGCGGTCGCCGAACTCGTCGAGGTACCGGGTCAGGCCGTCGTACGCGGAGGCAGCCTGCATGGGCCCTAAGGAGTCGTACGGCTCAGGGAGGACCATGTCCAACTCCTCGACCGAGCAGCCCATCTCCTCGAAGACCATGGCGGCCTTGTACGTTACGTCGACGACCTCGGGGAAGACGGGGGCGAACCCGAAGTCGGCGCTCCACCCGATGCGGAGGCCGTCGATGCCGCGCTCGGTCGCGGCCATGA
The DNA here is from genome assembly GCA_963662435.1 of Dehalococcoidia bacterium. Lineage (GTDB taxonomy): Bacteria > Chloroflexota > Dehalococcoidia > Lucifugimonadales > VXLM01 > VXLM01. Next base: position 3,347,366 of record OY759598.1, read on the forward strand.
AGTCTGGCGGGGTATGGCGGATGGAAGCCTGGTCGCGGCGATCGAATCCAGCCAGGGCCTGAAGGAGCAGCGCGGCATCCCGCACGGAGCGCGCTAGCGGGCCGGACTGGGAGAAGATGTTCGGCATCGGAGGTCCGCCGAGTCCCGTGTAGCCGGATACGCGGCCCTGGGTGGGCTTGATGGTGTAGATGCCGCAGAAGTTGGCGGGTATTCGGAGAGAACCGCCGCCGTCGCTCCCGGTCGCGACGGGGGAGAGGTAGGCGGCAACGGCGGCTGCCGCGCCTCCGCTCGATCCGCCGGGCGTCCTGTCGGTGTTCCATGGGTTGAGTCCGAGCACCCCGAGGGAGTTTTCGCAGCAGCCGACCATGCCGAACTCCGGGACGTTGGTCTTGCCGAGCATGACGCCCCCTGCGTTCAGCACCCGCTCCGCGACGGCGGAGTTCCGCTCTGGCACGCGATTCTCGTAGACGACCGACCCCATGGTCGTTCGTACGCCAGCCGTCATCTGGGTGTCCTTGATGGGCACGGGGAGACCGTGCAGGGGGCCGAGCTCGTCGCCGCGCATGACTGCGTCCTCGGCGGCCTGCGCCTGCTTCATCGCGAGGTCTGGTGTGAGCAGGAGGAAGGAGTTGAGCTGTGGGTCGAGGCGGTCGATGCGCTCGAAGAACATTTCCGCCAGCTCGACGGGCGAGACCTGCTTCGTCGCTATGAGTTCCAGCAGATCGCCTGCCGATGCGTATGCCAGCCGCTCGTCTGCCATGGTTGTCCCTCCGTCGGCGTCTGATATGGCGAAGTTAGGTACCGTCAGACCGCGTCAGGCCGCAATTGTAGAGCAATTCGCCGCCTTGTGTGCGGGATAGGCCGATAGTACACTGTGACTATGCCACAGGTACGCCCCGAGGCCCTTACGTGCCACTGAAGAATAGCCCTTCCACCGAGGACTTGCGAAGTGCGGCCAACCGTCATGTCTGGCTGGATGATCACGACTGGAGCCGGGCGGAAGCTGCCGGCGGGCCGATGATCGCCGTCGAGGGCGACGGCGTGCGCGTGGTTGACTCCGAGGGACGATCCTGGATAGACGTGACCGGCGGGAACGGTGCCGTCAACGTCGGCTACGGTCGCGCCGAGATGGCCGACATCGTCTATGAGCAGACGGCTGCCATCAACTACATGCCGCAGCGGTCTGCCATTCCGTCCACCATCGACCTCGTTCGTAAGCTGGCGGAGATCACCCCGGGGACGCTGAACCGCACGTTTCCCGTCAGCAGCGGCTCGGAAGCCAATGAGACGGCCATCAAGGTCGCCAGGGCGTACCACAAGCGGAACGGGGAGTCGGGTCGGTACAAGATTATCAGCAGGTTCGGGTCGTATCATGGGGACCTGGGACTCGTGCAGTGGTTCGGCTCATCTCATGACCACCGCAATGCGGACTACGAACCGGCCTATCCGGGGATGGTGTACGCGCCTCAGCCAAACTTGTACCGGTATGGCACGGGCGACCTCACGCCTTCGGAGTGCGCGGTGGGCTGCGCAAAGGCAGTTGAGGAGCTCATCAAGTTTCACCGGCCCAATACCGTGGCGGCGGTGATCGCCGAACCGGTTACGAACGACGGCATCGTTCCCGGGCCGGAGTACTGGCCGATGCTGCGAGAGATATGCAACGAGTACGGTGTCGTGCTGATCGCCGACGAGGTGACGACGGGGCTGGGACGTACGGGCAAGATGTTCGGGGTCGATCAATGGGGTGTAGAGCCGGATATCATGACGATGGCGGGCGGACTGAGCGGTGGCTACATGCCGATCGGCGCGACCACGGCCACGACGGCGATAGCGGACCGCTTTGCGGGGACGGACTCCTACTTCAGGCACGTGTTCACGTTCGCGGGACATCCTGTGGCGGCGGCGGTGGCGCTGAGGAGCATCGAGATCATCGAGTCGGAGGGGCTGGTGGAAAACGCGGCCGCTTCCGGAGAGTACTTTTTGGAGTCGCTCACGACTCTTATCGGTGACCATCCCATCGTGGGAGACGTTCGAGGGCTGGGGCTGCTGTGCGCCGTCGAGCTGGTGAGCGACCGCGTCACGAAGGCAGGGTTTGATCCTGGGCTACGGATGTCCGAACGGATGACGGCCAAGTTCAACGAACATGGGCTCATTCTTCCCGTTCGCGGGAACGTCATAGCGATAACGCCGCCCCTTACTATCACGCGTGCCGAGATCGACGAGATCATGCACGGAATCGACCTTGCTCTCTGGGAGATCGAGGGTGAGCTTGGCATCGCGTCGATGGCCTGAAGGGTACAGGAGAAACACGACAAGCCAATGAACGTTCTGTCGAAAACAGAAGAGCTCCGCCGCGCCGCGCTCGATTACCTGTGGATGCACAACCGGGGATGGATCGACATGGCCGAGCAGGGCGAGCCGGTCATCATGGTTGAGGGCGACGGGATGCGGGTGAAGGACTCGGAGGGCCGCACGTGGATCGATCCGAACGGCGGCTACGTGTCGGTGAACGTCGGGTACGGCCGTAAGGAGATCGCGGAGGCTGCTCGCGAGCAGATGCGGAAGCTCTCGTTCCAGCCGCCGGGAGCGGCGACTGAGCCGCTCATCCGCGTCTCGGAGAAGATCGCGGAGATCGCGCCAGGATCGATGGAGCGCGTATACCCCGTCAACGGGGGGTCGGAATCGACCGAGACTGCCGTCAAGATCGCGCGGGCGTACCACAGGCGCAACGGGGAGCCGGGCAGGTACAAGGTCATCAGCCGTCGTTACTCGTACCACGGGGCGACGGGCGGCGTCCTGGCCATGGCGGGCAGCGCGTCGGGAGACCGGTCCGACTATGAGCCGTTCTACCAGGGGATGATCTACGCGCCGCAGCCGAGCCCGTACCGGTGCGAGTCGGGGGCCACCGATGCGTCCGATTGTGCGGTGTACTGTGCCCAGCAGGTCGAGGAACTCATCATCGCGCACAATCCGGACACGATTGCGGCGTTCATTGGCGAACCAATCGCCAGCAACGCGGGCAACGCCGTTCCGGGTGACGAGTACTGGCCGATGATCCGTGACATCTGCGACCGTTACGGTATCCTTCTGGTGGCGGACGAGGTGATCTGCGGATACGGTCGCTCGGGCGAGTGGTTCGGTATCCAGAATTGGGACATTGTCCCGGACGTGATGGGATCGGCGAAGGGCATCGTGAGCAGCTATTTGCCATTTGCCGCCGCAGTCGCCAAGAAGGAGATCGCGGACGCCTTCGAGGGCGAGGACAACTACTTCCGCATGGCCAACAGCTTCGGGGGGCATCCTGTCGCGGCAGCCGCGGCGCTGAAGAACCTTGAGATCATCGAGGAGGAGGGACTCGTCGAGAACTCAAAGCGCATGGGAGAGTACTTCCGGTCGCAACTCAGGGAGCTCCAGGCCGACTACTCGTTCATCGGCGACGTTCGGGGCATCGGACTGATGAATACCGTCGAGATGGTTGCCGACCACGAGACGAAGGCCGACTTCGATCCCGCGCTCCGGGTGCAGGACCGTCTCGGCGACAAATTCTATGATCGGGGAATGATTCTCAGGCCGGTCGGCCAGTTCCTGAACATCTCGCCGCCGCTCTGCGTTACGAACGATGACATAGATGCGATAGTGAACATATTGGACGATTCATTCCGTGAGCTGATTGAAGAGGTGCCACAACTGAAGGGGTGATTTGCGTATCGATAAGTTTATGAACCAACTGATATATGAGGAGGAATTATGACGAACCGTCGCAACAATCGAGGCGGTGGACGCAGGGAACGGGTAGCTATCTTCATCGACGGCAGCAATCTTTATCACAGTCTCCAGGAGAACTGCGGACGATTCGACGTGGACTTTGCCGCGCTAGGGCATAGGCTGACCGATGGCCGGGACCTGCTTCGCATCTACTACTACAATGTGCTTCGCGACGCCGACCGCGACCCGCAGGCATACCAGGACCAGCAGAAGTTCCTGACGGCCCTCAACAACACGCCATACATCGAGACGCGGCTCGGCACCTCGAAGATGCGGGGCCAGGTGGCGGTGGAGAAGGGCGTCGACATCATGGTCGCAACCGACCTGCTCAGGTTCGCGTGGGACGACCTTTACGACGTGGCCGTCCTCGTAAGCGGGGACGGAGATTTCGCGTATGCCGTGGAGACCGTGAAGAACATGGGCAAGCACGTGGAGGTCGCGGCGTTCACGCCGAACCTATCGCAGGAGCTTGCCGCCGTCGCCGACGAGCGTCACTTCTTCACACCCGACTACTTTGCGGATATCTGGAGCAGGAGCCGTCGGGGTTCACGTTTCCCTAAGGACCAGCAGGGCAGGCGGGAGCAGGATGGTGAACAGGCGTCGCAGGGTCAGCAGCGTTCGCACGGGGCGCGTCGGTTCCTCGACCGGTTTCGGGGCGGCAGGGGTGACTCCTAGGGGGCGTCCGTGTGGCTTACCCCCCTACGGGCTATGGGCTCAGGGTGAACGGGTGCTGTGTGGGGTGCGCTCTTTAGAAGGCGTCCTTGGCGGCGGCGATTTCCTCGAGGTCGGCGCGGCTGTAGGAGCCCATGCTCCTGAAGTCGAAGTCGGTGTAGTTCTTCACCCATCGCATGCCGATCTTGCCGGCCTTGCGGTATCGAACGTCCGCGGCATCGTAGAGGCGTTGGTGCGTTTCGTTGCCTTCCTCGACCTGCTCTTTCAGGAGGCGGAGGATGTCGTCCACCTCGTCGAGGAAGAGTTGCTTGACGAGGGCGAAGTCATGGATGGTGCCGGTCTCGGTGTCTGTGGCTGCGTGGATGATGCGCTGGGCGATCTGGGCGGCAGACATGCGCCCGGTGGCGAGGTCTTCCATGAGGGGACCGTGCACGCCAGGCTTACCGGCGAGGCTGTCGATGCCCTTGGCCCCGCGTCCGTTCAGCCATCCCTCGATATACTCGATGACCATGCGCACGTTGCGGCGGGTGCCCTCCACGGTGATCGGGCCCTCGGGCACGTCGATACGGATAGGGTAGTTGTCGGGGTCGTGCGCCTCGGCCGGAGGCTCCCATCCGGTTGCGCGGAGGTTCTTGAAGGGGTCGGCGGCGGTCTTCATGTGGAAGATGTGCGCCACCCATCCGCGCAGGAACCCCTGGTTGGCCTCCCACTCCTTGTCTGCGGTGATCGAGACGGCGGCAGCGGCGTTGACCTCGTCGTCGCGTGAGGGGAGGGCGGTCGCCATGCCGCCGATGGGGACGGCTCCGTGCTTGAGGCAGATGGCGACGAGGCGTCGGAAGATCGTCGCAAGGAAGGGGGTCGTCTTGATGTCGACGCCGAACCGGTCGGGCCAGACCTGCGACGGATCGGCCATGATGTACTCGAAGATGCTGGCCTTGAAGTCCCATCGGGCGGCGTTCAGTCCCGCGGCGTAGGGGCCGAGGGCGTGGAGCATCTCCTCCATCTGGTAGGCGGCGGGCAGCGACTCGACGAGCGGTATCCCGCGGATCACGTCGTCGTCGCCCAGGCCCAGGTGCTCCTTGCTGAAATCGAAGAAGTCGCGCCAGAAGCCGGCCTCCTCGGCGGACTCCATCTTCGGCAGGTAGAAGTAGAGGCCCTGCCCTCGCGCCATCTGCGCCCGCCCGGCGTGGAACACGGTCAAGGAAGTGCCAAGTATCGCGGCGGAGACGGGGTTGCCGTCGATGGTCATCTCCGGCTCGTCGAGGTGCAGTCCTCGCTCGCGGTGCATGAAGAACGGCAGCTCGCCGTCCTGGATGGTGTAGTGGCGGCCTCTCGCCTCATCGCGGTGCTCCAGCGTCCGCTCCACTGCGCCGAGGCGGTTTCGAGCGGCAGTAACGGTGTCGACCAGCCGGTGTCCGGCAGCGTCTTCGTCGTCATCGAGGTCGCCGACCGCGCGCTCGCCCTCAGGGCCTGGGTTCAGCGCGTTGATGAACATGTTGGTGACCGATGCCGGGCCCGTGATCTCGATGCCGGGCCTTCGCAGGTCCTCCGGCACGGGCGGGACGTTCCAGTCTGTGGTGTTGATATCCGAGACGGGCGGGTGCTTTGGCAGGACGCCGTCTTCGAGGGCGCGGCGGAGCACCTCGGCCCTCTTGGCGCGCAATTCGTGCACGCGACCTACGAACTTGTCGTGCGCCGCGACGAAGTACTCCAGGAATTCGGAAATGAATACCTCATCGGCCCCTTCGACGTTCGCGTATGTAACTCGGTCGCTCGTTTCGGACACGTTCTCCTCCGGGTGCAAGGTGTCAGTTAGAGGCATCATGGTACCACATGGCTTGCGCGTGGCTGGTTGATGGGGCGGGTCCGTCGATTCCGGGCGATCACGACCGGCACGGTAAATCACCGAGTCGTGTGATGCGTAGCACAGCGAGTGGGCATACTATGAATACAGAGGACTTGGAAGCGTGAGTTAGGAAGCTGGAAGGAGGTGGCTGCGATGGATAGACGAGTGATTGCTCCTTTGTTGTCCCTTCTAGCAGTCGTTGCACTCGCCGCATGTGGAGAGTCTCCGCCGCCGACTCCTGCGCCGACGGTCGCACCCACCGTTGCCCCGACCTCGACGCCCGTGCCGACGCCCAGCCCTACACCGGTCGTACCGTTCGAGGACAGTCTTTCGAGCGCGGACCTCACCAGATTCCAGGCACTGCCGCCGGAGGTACAGGATGCGCTGGTCGACGAGTCGCTGGAGAATGGCAATGAGAGAGCACTTCGCTTCCTGCGCGACATGCCGGACAATCCGGCCGCCCTTTCGGAGATTCTTGGTCCGGAGACTCAAACGATATTGGAGACTCTGGATGAGCTAACGCAGCGTCAACTACTGCTCGAAGGGTACCCCAACGCGACCCTGCGGCACCTGAAGAAACAGTGGTTGGCTGGGGAGCTCTCCGACTTGGAGTACAAGTACGGCGACTTTGCTTCGATGGTCCGCCACGTGAACCGGGTGTTTTCCGAGGACGGTCACCTCATGCCCCCGCTCGAAGATGCCCTTTCGCCCTCCGCGTTTAGCAGGTTTGAGTCACTCGACCCGCTGCTGCAGGCCTCGTTCCGTATCGTCTGGGAGACGTGGCGGACGAACTCCCCGAGCGATGCTGCCGATGGGTTGGAGCAGAAACTCCTCAATTTGCCTACCAAGCTGCCCGGGATCCGGGCGCTGGGGCTATCGGAAGAGGCGGCCAACGTACTTGAGCGAGAGCCGGAGATGAGAGACTATGCCCTTGGAACGGTCGCCGCCATCCTCGTGAGTGGTCACGAGTGGGACGACGAGCACTCTGCCCGATTACAGCAGACCATTGAGGCCTACGAGGCGCCTGGGGGCAGAGAGGCGCTTGCGCGCGGTCTGCGACCGGGAGTCTCGGACCCGTGGCTTGCGACAATAGCTTGTCAGCCGTCGGGGTGGGGCCCGATACCACTGGACAGCGCCATTCCCCGACCGTTCCGCGGCGTGCATCCCGCGCAGCTCGTCTATGCCTGGCCCGCGCCTGAAGACTCCCTGTCCGACGCGGCGCTGGCAAACTTCCACCTTCTGGATGAGACCATGCGTGACGCCCTCGAATACTGGTGGTACGGGACCGGGCCGCTCCCGATGAACGCGCGCACTACGAGGTGCGAGATCGCCCGGTGGGACCGGGGCATAGCCGACACGCCGTTCACCTCGATGCCGGGGCCGGACGTCTTCCTGTCCGCCGACATGAGCGAACTGTACGCACAGTTCAGCGACTATGGCAAGGAGGTCGTCCAGCGACATTTGGTGTCATATATTCTCAAGGGCGAGGTCAGCTTCAAGAGAGAGCGCTTTGCAAATACCGAGAAGGTTTCGACGTTGGGCTCAACTCCTGAAGAGTTTCTCGAAGGGCTGCGCTTCTGGGCCGATGAGTGGGTGACTGACTGGGCATGTCACATTGAAGAACTCGATTGTAGCGACAGTTAGGCGGCAATCAAGGAACCCGAATTCGAACGCCGGGAGCTGCAACTGCAGGTTTTCTCTCGGAAAAGCATCTTGCACAGGGTGAGTCGAAAGCGTGAGCGAGCGAACCATGCGGAGGTGGCTGCGATGGATAGACGATTGATGCTTCCATTGCTGTCCGTCCTGGCAGTCGCTGTGCTGGCCGCGTGCTCGGAGTCTCCACCGCCGACTCCTGCGCCGACGGTCGCGCCCACCGTTGCCCCGACCTCGACGCCCGTGCCTACGCCCAGCCCGACGCCGGTCGTACCGTTCGAGGACAGTCTTTCGAGCGAGGACGTCGCCAGATTCCAGGCGCTGCCCCCGGAGGTACAGGATGCGCTGGTCGACGAGTCGCTGGAGAATGGAAATGAGAGCGCGCTTCGCTTCCTGCGCGACATGCCGGACGATCCGGCGCCACTCTCGGCGATACTCGATGCTGAAACGCTGTCGCTGTTGGACACTATCGACGAGCCGTACCGCCGTCAACTGTTGCTGGAGGGGTACCCCAACTCGACCGTCCGGTATTCGTGGGACCGACGGGCGGTAAAAGACCCTGCCGATCTCGAATACATGTATGGCCTCTTCGACATGCTGGTCCGGGGAGTTCACCAGACTCTGACCGAGGACGGGCCCCTGTTGCCGCCGCTCGAGGAGTCTCTCTCGCCAGCAGCGCTCAAGAAGTTTGAGTCCCTCGACCCTCTCATGCAGGCATCGTTCCGCCAGTGGTGGGAGACCAAACGAACACTGTCTCCGAGCGATGAGATCAGCCGGTTTGAGGAAAGACTGCTCAAGACTCCTACCGAGTTGCCCGATATCCAAGAGCTTGGCCTTTCAGCGGCAGCGGTAAAGGTGCTGGAACGAGAGTCGGCTATAAGGGACTATGCCCTGCGTTCAGTCGCCGCAAGTCTCGTGCTCGAACAGGAGTGGAAGGGTTATGCTGCCGCTCGACTGCAACGGCAAATTGAAGCCTACGAGGAGCCGGGTGGAAGGGAGGCGCTTGCGCGCGGATTGCTGCCCGGGGTGTCGGATCCGTTTGTTGCCCTATTGGCTTGCCCAATGGGATCGTGGGGAGCTACGCCGCCTCACAGCATTGTTCCCAAGCCGTTCCGCGACGTGCATCCGGCCAAGCTCGTCTACTATTGGCCTGAACCTGAGGACGTACTGTCCGACGCGGCGCTGGCGAACTTCAGACTCCTTGATGAGAAGATGCTTGGGGCCTTCGAGGTACGGTGGTACGGTCATGGGCTTCCGCTGGATGCGAGCTTCATGGCGTGTTTGGTCGCCGAGTGGGACAGAGGCTTGACCGATACGCCGTTCACCTCGATGCCCGGGCCGGAGGTCTTCCTGCCAAAAGACAAGGGGAAGTTTTACGACGAACTGACCGACCACGAGAAATGGGCAATTGAGCTAAATCTGGCGGCAGACATTCTCAAGGGTGAGGTCTGGTTCCATAGAAGCCGGTTCGGAGAGGCCGAAACAGCGTCGACACTGGACTCGCTAGAAGAATTCCTTGAAGGGCTGCGATTCTCAGCCGTCGAATGGGTGTGCGGGTTCCATGGTGGTGCCGGCTGTCGTTAGGCTCTTGCTGCGTAGGACAGGGGTGTCTTTGGAGGCAAGGAAATAGGCCATTCGCGGTACGTCAAATTGGTCGATTACGAATTGACCTTGTACTACGCATGTGCCACAATCCTGCATATCGTCAGCGTAGTGTCACGAAATGCGATGAGATTGTAGGAGGAGAGCATGACGACCACCGAGATCTCCCTGATGGCACACTTGATGCGGCGGGCCGGAATGGGCGCGACGCGGGACGAGTTGGAAGCGCTGGTTGAGAGGGGCTATGAGTCCGTCGTAGACGATCTGGTCCACCCGGAGCGCTTCTCGCGAGGTGACCCGGACATCATCCACCCCTATCTGCATGGCCCACTGCCGCAAGAGCCTTCCCCCGACGACAACGAGGACATCCTCCTGCGCTACTATCGCGGCATCGGAGCGCCTGGGGCATCGTCGCCGGGCAAGTGGATCTTCCACATGGTCAATTCCAAGCGGCCGCTGAAGGAGAAGATGGGCCTCTTCTGGCACCAGGTCTTCGCCTGCGCGCCTTCGAAGTCGGCCCATCCGAGGACGAACCGTCGCCAGCTGGAGATGTTCCGGCGCGTCGGCATGGCCGACTTCCGCACGGTCCTGCTGGAACTGTCGAGAGACCCATCGATGCTGTTCTGGCTCGACAACAATGAGAACCACAAGGACGAGCCGAATGAGAACTACGGCCGCGAGCTGCTCGAGCTGTTCTCGATGGGCGTCGGTAACTACACTGAGGAGGACGTCAAGAGCTCGGCGTACGCCTTCACGGGCTGGAGCTTTGTGCAACCCGCGCACGGCGCTGTGCCCTACGGTAAGTGGGCCACGCGGTTCGATTTTCGCGAGGCCGACCACGATTACGGCGAGAAGACGTTCCTGGGCGTGACCGGCCCGTTGGACGGCACGGACGTTATCGATACGGTAATCGACCAGCCCGCGACGGCTCGGTTCATAGCCCGGCACCTGTACAACTTCTTCGTAGCCGACGAGCCGCCCGTGGCCGCGTGGAACGAGATTCCGCCGTTGGACCCTGAGGCAATCGACACGCTTATGGCGGCCTACTTCGAGTCGGGAGGAAGCATCGCACACATGCTGCAGGTGCTCTTCAACTCCGATTTCTTCAAGAACGCGCGATTCGCCAAGGTGAAGAGTCCGACCGAGCTGGTGGGCGGCGTGCTCAAGCTCATCGGCACCTACCGCGAGGCGAATCCGGGCATAGACCACTACGCCGGGGCGACCGCACTCATGGGACAGCAGCTCATGGCGCCCCTCACAGTGGAGGGCTGGCAGACGGGTTCGGGCTGGATCAACGGCGGCACACTGAACGAGCGCGTGAACTTCGCCGTCGAGGAGGTGTCCGATCCCGATAAGCCGGGCATTCGGGCAATCATCGACCGCCTGGGTCGTCGGAACGGCAGCACGCTGACGCCGGAAGAGCTCGTCGACGGGTGTCTCGAACTTGTCGGGCCGGTCGAGGTGGAGGAAGACACGCGGCAGGAACTCATCGCCGAGGCGGTAGCTGATGGCAACATAGTCTTCAACGGCAACCGTGCGGTGACCGACGAGCGCATCGTCAACATGCTTCAACTGATCGTATCGACCCGCGAATTCCAGTTCGGGTAGACGGGCGGCACCGTAAGTAGAATCGTAGGCGTTCTCACGAAAGGAGAACCGCAATGACAACCGCAGAGCGTGATCCCGTACTGGTAATCGTACAGTTGGTCGGCGGGAACGACTTCATGAACACGGTAATTCCTTACACGAATCCGCTGTACCACGACATGCGTCCGGGACTGGCATTTTCCGAGAACGAGGTGCTGCCCATCGACGACACGCTTGCGTTCAATCCGCACGCCGGGCCGCTCAAGGAGATGTACGACGAGGGCAGGATGGCGGTCGTGCAGGGGGTCGGGTACCCAAACTCCAGCAGGTCGCACTTCCGCAGCACGTACATCTGGCAGACTTGCGAGCCTGACACTATCGCCACCGAGGGCTGGCTTGGGCAGGCCATAGGCGAGATTGACCCCGACAGGGAGAATTCCCTCACGGGGGTCAACTTCGGACGCGGACTGCCGCAGTCGTTCGTGTCGAAGGGAGTGCCGGTAACGTCGGTAGCCGACCTCGACAACTACGGCATCATGACGGGCATATCCGATCCCGATCGGCGAAGTTTGTCCCTGGAGCGGTTCAAGAACATGTACGCGCCGGTGGCGGGCACTGGTCCGGTGATGGACTATCTATCGGAGACGGGCCAGGGCGTGCTCAGCGGGGCCGACGACCTCAAGAAGGCCCCGGCGAGATACAAGTCGGACGTGGAGTATGCCTCGAACCCGCTGGCCAAGAGCCTGCGCGACATTGCCCGCGTACACCTGGCGGACCTTGGCACGAGGGTCTTCCACACGAGTCACGGCGACTATGACACGCACTCGCGGCAGGAGATGACGCACGAGAAAGACATGGTCGAGCTCTCACGTGGCATCGCCGATTTCTTCCAGGACCTCGAGGAGCACGATGCCGCGGACAACGTGCTCATGCTCGTCTGGACGGAGTTTGGGCGGAGGCTGGCGGACAACGGATCGGGGACCGACCACGGCTCCGGGGGCGGCGCGTTCCTGATCGGCAACATGGTGTCGGGCGGGATGTACGCCGAGTACCCGTCTTTGGAGCAGCCCAAGCTCGCGAACGGCGAGGACCTTGCTCACACCTACGACTTCCGTGGCCTCTACTCGACCATACTTGAACAGTACCTCGGCATGGACTCGAAGCCCATTGTGGGTGGCACGTTCGAGCAGCTCCCGGTGTTCAACTAGGCAAGTTACGCTATGAATAACACCACGCTCAGGAACATCGCTATCGTCGTGGGCGTAATCTTGTTCGTGCCGGCCTTTGTGATTTCCCCTGCGTTCGCGGTCGTCCTGGTCATCATTGTCGTCGGCGCGTGGTACGTGGTTACGCAGGTTGTCGGCAACTCCGAAGTAAGGGTGAAGAAGGAAGGGAAGACCGACCGGCTGTACAAGATGTGGGTCCCGGTACGAGACGAGTTGACCGAAGTGGTGAGAATGGGTGGCAAGGTGACATCGGCCTCTTCGGTCTGGACTGCCGTGCCGAACCTCTACAAGCAGGAGACGCCCGCGACGTTTCATCAGGGGATGGAACGTTACGTGAACATGCGAGCAAAGGTCGCGGCCACGGTGGCCAACATGTCCAGCACGGAAGAAATGTGGCAGCGACAGGAAATGGACCAGCAGGAACTGCTCTTCATGAGCAGGGAACTGCTTGAAGAGGCAAGGAAAGGCGTCAAATTCCTGTCGGGCCCCGGAACGGGGGTCCGTGACGTCGATGCCTCACGGGCGGCAGCCAACGCCCAACCGGCGAGAGCCGCTGCCACCGGATCGAGGGCGGCATCCGGTGTTGGGAAGCCACAGCCGAGCGCGGTAACCAGACCAGCTCGAACGCAGACTGCAGTAACCTCACGTTCCGTGCCTGCACCGCCTCGAATAACGGCCACCCCAGAGCCGTCGGAGCCGGTCGTAGCAGCTCCCACTCCTCGAGAGGCGGTACCCAGGCCAGAGACGGCTGCGGCACCTATGTCTTCTCCGGGAGTTGCGTCTGTGCCGGAGGCGGTGGAGGAAGCAAAGCTCCCTGAACCCGCGATTGAATCACCTCCGCCTGAACCTGCCGTTGTTGTGCCAACTCCCAGTGTGCAGGAGCCTGCCGCAGCTTCGAGCGAGCCGTCTTCCGACCTGCGACTCGACGTGGCGTCGGTGTGCGAGGAACTGTTCAATCCCAAGATGATGAGCTACGAGGCCAATCGTCTGTTCGAAGACAGGTATAAGGACGCGACCGTCCGATGGACGGGCACTTTGAGGCGGGCGAGCACCTATTCGTACGACTTCAACTTCGGGGACGGCGGCGGAATGAAGGCGGAGTTTGATGTCTACGAAGTGAAGCAACAGTACGGGAGCCGTGCGGTCAGGGCGTTTGTGCAGCTGCCGGTCGAGGCCGCCGCTGACATCGGCGCGCGGGTCGGTGAGGAAATGCTGTTCGAGGGACGTCTGATGATCTGCGAGGGCTCCGCGAGACGCCTGTACGTTGCCGACGCCCACCTGGTGGGCTGATCGGGAGAATCTCTTGTATCGCCTGAGAAGGGGGAGGTTACTGCAGCCACACACACCGCCGAGAGACAGGTGTCCCCGTGAAGCCGTAGGCGTGAAGTGAATCAATGACGATCCGCCGGGCATCGAGTTCGTAGATGAGAAAGACCTCTGTATAACCGATGATGAATCATAGTTATAGGACCATCATAATTGTCGCCGTCGTTTCCGGCGTCATCTTTCTCACGTTGATGTACAACCTCCTTTCCGAGGTGGCGGCGGTCATCATCGCAATCTTCTCCATAGTCTTCTCTATCGTGACTTTCGTGATATTGAGAAACGTCAACAAGCCTGAAGAACTTGTGGAGCAGTTCGGTGAGGCCGACATTCTGAACAGGATGTGGTACCCAATTCAGGATGAGTTAACGGACGTGGTGAATAGCGGGGGGCGAGTGACGGAGCCGGCATCGGCTTGGACCACCGCGCCGGGTCTCTCCAAGAGGGAGACCAACAGGAATTTCTTTTCAGGAATGCAGCGATACGTCATACAGCGAGAGCACGTTGCTTCGCTTGCCTCCGGCGACCTGGCGACTGAGGAGAGCCGCCAGGAATTGACGTCTGCGCAGGGGACATTGCTGTCCATGGCACAAGAGTTGATTGTGAAGGTCAACATGGCCATTGATGCGATCCCGGCCTCCAGGACGATAGTAAGAAGGACCGGACGTGCACGGCCACGACCTCAGACCCAGCGAACACGGTCTGCGAGCGCAAGACCTGCGCCTTCACGCCCAAGGCCGACTCCCACGAGGACTGCGGCTACTCCCAGGATGCAGAGCACACCTCAGCCAGCGTCTCGTCCTGCGCCATTGAGGCTCTCGGACGTGATGGAACCGCCGGTTGCACTGGTTGCACCACGTGCTCCCAGCGAACCGGAACCCGCACGGATGCCGAGTGCGCCTCCTAACCCGGTTCCGTCGGTCGCGTCCGCCCCGGAAATGGTGGAGGAATTCAGGCGCCCTGAACCCGTGGTACCTGCACCTCCGCCGGAAACAATTGGCACAACTTCCGCTCCCAAAGCGCCTGAGTCATCTGCCGCTTCGAGCAGGCCGCCTTCCGACCTGCCACTCGACGTTGCGTCGGTGTGCGAGGAACTGTTCAGTCCCAAGCTGATGAGCTACCAGGCCAACAGGCTCTTTGACGAGCGGTACAAAGACGTTACGGTCCGATGGGCCGGTACAGCCCGTCGAGCAAGCACCTATTCGTACGACTTCAACTTCGGGGACGGCGGCGGAACGAAGGCGGAGTTGGACGTATACGAAGTGAAACAGCAGTACGGCAGCCGCACGGTCAGGGCTTTCGTGCAGCTGCCGGTCGAAGCCGCCGACGATATCGGCGGACGCATAGGTGAGGACGTGCAGTTCGAGGGACGTCTGATGACCTGTGAGGGTTCCGCGAGACGCCTGTATATTGCCGACGCCCGAATAGTCGACTGATTCGCAGTTTCCGACGAGTCGCCCAAGAAGGAGAATTCGATGCCACAGCCATACGCACTGTTGAGAGCGGGATTCCCGTACATGAAGACCGTCGGGGTCAAGGGCGTGATCGACGACCCCTTGGATGTTGCATTCGGCGGTGACGGCCGTGTCTACGTGCTTGGCAGCGCGCCGATTCGCATTACCAACATTGATCACGAGGACCTCGGCACGATCGGCGATCGCTCATTCGGCGTCGACTACGGCAGCAACGGAGAAGCTATATCCGTGCCGGAAGGGGAACTCTTCATGCCGGTACAGGTGATCCTCGACCGTGAGGACAATCTCTATGTATCTGACGAGGCTTGTCACACGATCTCGATATTCTCCAAGGAGGGCGATTTCCTCGGTCGCTGGGGGGAGTACGGCACGGCGGAGGGCCAGCTGAACCGTCCTGCCGGGATTGTATTCGACGCGGACGAGAACCTCTACGTCGTCGATACGATGAACCACCGCGTCCAGCAGTTCACCAAGGGCGGACACTTCCTGAAGGCTTGGGGCAGTTTCGGCACCGGCGAGGGGGAATTCAATATGCCGTGGGGCGTGGCCCTCGACGATGACGGCGACGTGTACGTGTCCGACTGGCGCAACGACAGGGTGCAGAAGTTCACGCCCGATGGCGAGTTCATCTTCGAGTTCGGCAAGTCGGGCACCGGCAGGGGAGAGTTCGTGCGCCCTGCCGGTATCGCCGTCGACCACGACTTCGATATCTACGTCTGCGATTGGGGCAACAATCGCATCCAGCTCTTCACCCCGGAGGGCAGGTACGTGCAGCAGTTCACGGGCGACGCGACGCTGTCCGAGCCCGCCATCGCCGCCATGCGGACGCGATTGCGCACGGTCCGCCTTCGCACCATGGCTGATCTTGAGACGGAGAAGATGTTCCGCGGCCCTCGCTCAGTTCGCGTTGATGAGCACGGCCTCATGTGGGTGCCCGACTTCGAGTCGTACCGCCTGCAGGTCTACCGCAAGGAGGCCTTCCAGCTCGAACCTCATCAGCTCGCGCCGCCGCTGAAGGCTCCATCGCTGCAGCCGAATTAGGTCTTCTGCAAAAGGGGGGCCCAAGGGGAAGATCGAAGCCGTTCGTGGTGAGCTTGTTGTCGAACTGTGAACGGTACTATCACCCTTCGACAGGCTCAGGGCGAACGTGCTTTTTCTTACCTGCGTTCCCCGTTACTGACACCCGGCATGGCCCCGTGCGCGGGGCGTAACGGTGCTCAGGGTGAACGGAATGGTGTTGTTCGACACTACCGTATGACACACCCTGGAACACCTTACCTGTCCCACTGAGTCGCAATTGCTCGTATCAGCTTCGGCGGAGGCCTTCTCGACGTTGGGGAGTAGTCTCTGCTGGCGGTAGAGGCGCTAGTTGGATGGTCGAGCATTCGCCAGGTCGCGGGTAAGCTGGGCCTGGCCGTAGTGTTCGGCTGCGTGGCGGGCCACGACTATCAGCAGTTCGCGGCCGGATATGATCCCATAGTTGGCATGGTCCCGCTCCCGGTCCAGTTCGGTTGACGGCAATTCCTCAATGGCGTTGGAAATCTGCATCTTCAGCTTGTTCCAGTGCGCTACGATATCTGCGGATGAGGCGCCCGTAGCTACGAACTCGGAATCACGGTCGCGAGTGATGGGAAGGTCGCAGAGCACGTTGAGGCAGTTGAACCGAACGTTGCCCATCGTGTGGGTGGCCAGGACGTAGAGACTGTTGGCGTCGTCGAGAGGCTTCCAGTTCAGGGCGTCGCTGTCGAGGCCTTCGAGGCAGGCGACGAGTTCATCAACGGTGTTGCAGATCTTTTGCCAGTAGAGGTCGATCTCCTGGGGAATTGGCATGGTGTCCTCCTAATTGGATTGGGAACTGGTGAAACGATGGTATAGGTCGCACGCCTGGAAATGGCCGGTGTAGGAGGCCCTGAGGCTTGTGCGCCTAAGGCGGATCGGATGCCGGCAACCTTAACGATGTTACATAGGGCCGTCAAGCGCCGCGAAGCTGCGGAGATGAAACTGGGGGTTTTGCGTCCAATACGACCTACCAGGCTGTGCTCCGCGACTTCGGGGCGCCGGATGGCACTGTTTCAACGCTCGGGGTCGAGGATCGTGACGGTCGGGAGCACTCCGGGCTGGTCGCTGATGAGAAGTGTCTCCCCATCCACCGACGTGACGGTCATCTCGCGCTTGTACGTACCCGGCGGCACAATCTCCCGCGTGGTCCTGGACGGCGTCCCTTCCGGAAGTGGGAAGGCGACCTCTGTGCCGGGATCGATGAGGGTGAACACCTCGGTGTGAGAGGCGGGGCCGGTGATTACCACGGTCACGGTCTCAACCGGTTTCGTGAATGTGCAGCCGGCCGTGTTTATGCCGTCAAACCCCGTTGGGATCGTGCCTCTATACTCAAACTCGATGGGAAGTTGCGCGGCTCTCGTCATTCGACATGGACCCATTTCGAATGTGGTGGAGCCGGCAGCAAATGTTGCTGTCTGATCGTTGACGATGACCGAGTACTGCTCTCCGGGAACGAAGTCGGAGCCTAGCGATATCTCAGTTATCACCGACGGGAGGTCAGCGGTGCAGGGGACCAACTGGCCTGGAGCGATCCTCAGGTGAGTGACATTCACCTCGATGGTGTCGTGTGACAGGCGCGAAATGTCGTATCCGTTGAAGACCGAGCAGGTGCTGCCCTGCGGCAGGACTGAATGTACGTTGAGGGTATAGGCGAGCGGGTCCGTGTCCGACTTGATCACTTCGACGCTCTCGATTGGAGACGTCTCCGAGACCCATGAACCGGTCCGATCATCACGGACCTTGAAGGAGTTCGTCACCACGCCGTTGACGATTACCGTGTAGCTCTCGCCGGGCGTCAGGTCGCGGCCCAGACTGATCTCGAACTCATGTGTGCGATATACCGCTATGCATGCGACCGGCCCGGACGGCTGGAGGTTGACTACGTTGACGACAAAGTTGGTTCCCTCCAGGTCCACTTGGTAGCCATCAAACATGACACAGCCGCTGGGAAGACCTGAGACGATGCGCAGCGAGTATTCCTTCGGGTCGGGCTCCGATACGACGACATCTACACTCTCTATAGGTGCGAGCGTGAATACCATAGTCTCGCTTGTGGGTGTGGGTTCGCCGGGGTCCCCGCCCACCCGTACCAGCACCATGTCCACATGATGGGGCTTTTCGCGCGTGATGACCTCGTATGCCGTGTCGTTTATGAACGCAAGATCGTCGCCCTCCATGATTCTGACCTGGATGGAGTAGGTAAACCTCTCGTCAATGTCATCAGGGTCATACTCGATTTCGAAGCTGATGGGGACCTGCCCGGGGTCTCGGATTGTCAACTGCTCTATGGTGACTGATGGAGCGTCCTGTAGCGAAACATCGTTTAGCTTCACTTCCACCACCGCGTTGGGTGACAGTGCGATCCGTTCGCGGTAGGTGATGGTACCCGTAACCCTGGAGGTCTCGGACTCCTCGGTGGCAGGTCCGGCGGTAGGAGACGGTTGAATTGGAGTCGCGGTTGGCGCCGGAACGGAGGTTGGCGTCGGCTGAGCAGGAGTCGCTGTCGGCGCAGGAATGGAGGTCGGCGTCGGTGGCTCAGGAGTCGCGGAAGGCGCCGGAACGGAAGTTGGCGCGACCTGCGTTGGCATCGAAGATGGGGTGTTTTCTGCGCAGGCAATGACGAATGCGAGAAGGAGGCAAATTGTGATGGTTCCAGCTATCGCGGCTCTCAAGTCGGGATCACCTCTTAGAGATATTTTGCGGCTCTATTCCGTATGACGAAATAGAGGGGAGATTTGTTCCCCGCCAAGTTCCGGCGAAGCTGCGTCCACATCAACGGTCTCTTCCACGCCCTACCTGCTCCGGCCTGCTGCTTCCGGCCATTGAATGTTACCCCAGGAGACCTCGGGAAGTGGCCGACTCAGCGGTTCCGCTCCTCGGCGTGTGCTATTGACCTCTCCTGTACCCGAATCCATAATGACCGCATCAGAGGGGAAGGGGGTACTCGATCATGATTGAATGGCTCGGCATCAGCCACCTTTTCGAGCTTACCGGCATGGAAGCGGTTGCAGGGTTCTTCACCCCGCTGGCGATCTTCTTCGTGTTCTTCGTGGCGCAGATTATTCTGCCGGCCAGGAGGGTCCCCGGCTACGTGATCAATCCCGAAACGGGAGAGCCCCGACAGTACCGGCTGAACGGCATCCTCGTGTTTGCGATCGCGCTCATCGTGTGGGCCCTCGATCTCACCGGCATGGGACGCGACTGGTTCTACCGGTCCTCCGTCTACGCCGTGGCGGGAGGAACGGTCTTCACCGCGATCTTTACGGTGCTTGCGGTGTACACGCAGCCGAAGACCGTGGAGAAGAACCCGATCGCCGAGTTGTGGACTGGGCGAGTGCAGGAGCTGATGTTCTTCAACAGCCGCTTCGACGTGAAGATGTACTTCTATGTCGTTGGCGGGACGATGCTTTCGCTCAACGCCCTATCCGGGGCCGCGTACCACTACGATCTCTTCGGCGATAACTCCAATCCGGGCGTGTTCCTGTACGCGGGGTTCTTCACCTTCTACATACTGGACTACTTCGTCTTCGAGCGCGTCCAGCTCTATACCTACGATCTTATCCACGAGAAGCTGGGCTTCGTGCTGTTCTGGGGAGGGCTTGTGGTCTACGGATGGCTGTTCATCCTCCCGTTGTGGGGGATGGCTGTACACCCGGACCCCGGGTATTCGACGACGGTGACGTACATCTGGCTCATAGGAACGGCTGCGCTGTTCCTGCTTGGGTGGAGCATATCGCGCGGGGCGAATATGCAGAAGTACACCTTCAAGCGATGGCCCGACCGCAAGTTCCTGGCCATCATCGAGCCCGAGTACATCGAGGCCGGCGATCGCAAGATCCTGTGCAGTGGACTATGGGGTGTCGCCCGGCACTTCAACTACCTTGGAGAGGGGTTCCTCTCGCTGTCGATTGCCCTGGTATTCGGGCACTTCACCAATCCCTGGGCGTGGGTCTACTTCGTCTTCATCGTCACGCTGTTCACTTTCCGCCAACGCGACGACGACAAGCACTGTGCGGAGAAGTACGGCGAGGAGAAGTGGGCGGAATACAAGGCACGGGTGAAGTACAGGATCTTCCCCGGCGTGTATTGAGAAGGGCGTCCATCGCGGGCAGTCGGCGTATCGAGACGACCTGACAGCGCTAGGGTATCAGGCCGGTTCACCCGTGTAGAACGCTGTCGTTCGCCTTGCTGCCTCGAGCGCGCCGTCGGGGTCCGTTCCGGCTGCGATCGCAGCTTGGCCCCACCTTTCGCTGCTTCCGGTGATGAACGCCTTGCCGTCGGGCGAGGTGACAAAGGCCAGCTCGTCAGGCTTTGGGTCGTTCGGCCGCTTGAGATAAAAGGCGAGTCCCAACAGTGCCGACTCCCAGCCGACGCCGGTCGCGCCCGGCCCGTAGGTGTCCCAGTGTTCGGAATGGCGGGCGGCGTGCGTGATCGTAAGCCTCGCTCGTTCGGCACCTTCGTCAGCGACCTGAACGTCCACCCAGCTGAGGTCCCCACCGAATTCCCACGTGAGCGCGAGATGTGACAGCCGTTTGCATGCCGTGATCCGCCCGCCCGCGTTGCCTTCCAACTGATAGCGGCCTCCGAGTTCAAGCTCGCCGCTGATCGGCATGGCCCAGCGTGGGATACGCTCGCCGTTCGTCACGGCGTCCCACAGGTCTTCGACTGCCGTTTCGTAGCTGCGTGAGAGGGTGTTCGCCAGCGCGGGATTTCCATCTCGCTCCTGTGACGACACGGTGCGATCAACTGCGTTGAGGTGACAATCTACGTCGAAGTTCATGGTCTCTCCCTGACTCTCTAGCTGGGTTGCGAAACAGGTAAACCTAGCTCAGCTGCAGCAACTCCAGCCAATTTCCGTAGGGGTCTTGGATGTAGCAGGCGACTCTGCCCGGGGCAAGCTCCGCGGGAGGGTTCATGGGCTGGGTGCAGTCTTATGGCGGGGTTCAATTGACTCTTTCGTTGCGAGGCTATTTGGCGCGGTTCTCCAGCCATCGTTCCTTCTGGCGACGCACCATAGCGTACCACTCGCGCCGGCGATCCCACAGATCATAGGCGAGCAACATTGAGCCGACGACTATGAATGGAGTCATTGCCATATGAAAGCGCGGTCTTACCTCGATGAGGATATGCGGCATCGACAGTAGCAGTACGATGAGTCCTAAGGCAAGGAGCTTGCTGGGTCGGTGTACTTCTCTTGCGAGCATTATCATGAACAGAATGAGTGTAGCCCGGTAGACCCCATCGAGGCCCATTATTACTAACGGTGTAACCTTAAGATTCGGTGGCAGGCTTTCGTCGGCAATAGTCTCGATTGTCACAGCAAGACGGACCCCTGGAGATACTGAGACCAAGTCTGACCATTTTAATTCAGCAAGGCGGTCAGCACCTCCGATGGACCATAAGAAAAGTCTATATTCCCGGCCCCAAAGATGTGCCACCTTATCAGTCAGCGCTAACGTTATTATCCCGACTGGGTCCTTCTCTATTCGCTCTAGTGCGATCTTCAATGCTCTTCTGTTGATGTCGGCATTCATCTTACCGGTATATCCAACAAGATCCCTGTCGGCAGAGTTGATTTGACCTTTTTCCTCGATATTGGTCCCAAAAAGAAGATTGAGGCCAGCCCATTTTGTCACCGAAAGCTGGAATCCAATTCCACTTAACTGAGACAGATATCCATGCGCAAACCAGACAACGAGAAAGGAAGCGACTACAATCATGCAAAGTGCTAGGGAATGTCGAACGCTGCGGAATTTGGAATAGAAAGTTCCTTTTGCTACGTTCGTCAGTGACCATCTCCAGCCGGATGCGATTACGAATAAACAGATAATAATGCCCAGTATCCCGTTTCCACGTGTTAGGAACAAAGCAGCTGTCGCTATCCCGAGGAAGATGTACAGATACGGGAAAGGACCTCTTTCAGTCAGATGTCGCGAAATCAGCCATGCGCAAGCAGCAGTTAGCAGAAAGAAGACCGACTCCGAGCTGACAACCGGTGAAAACACAAGGAAGGTAGGGCAAAGCGCTACGCCGACACAGGCGAACCGGGCTTTCCGTTCAACATCTATAAGATTCCTCAAGGTCATGTACGTGAGAGCGGCGCCACCCGTCCATGCAACTGACGACGCTATGTAGTTCGATACATTGTTCGGCGCAGGCAGCCATTGAAATACTGCGTAGTATCCTATTGCAGTTGGCGACTTCCCCCCAAACAAGTAACCGAATTCCCCTAAACTCACACGTACTGCTCTCTCGTAGATATTTAGGAAGTCACTGGCAGGAACGCTTTCAAGGAAAATACCCCAGAGAATGGAAGCTGTGAAACTCAACGCTAGAATCGTAACGATACCGAAAGTCCTGCTAAGCATGTAGCACAAGACAAGCCACAGAATACCAACCGTTAACTCTGCGGCCAACGGTATCGGTTGGTAGAAGCCCGCCTGGAAGGTCGCATTAAGTAAATAGAGCAGGACAAGTACGGCGAGAGCCTGTAAGCCCCCCTTTACGAGCCTTGGATTAACTCGCGTCATTGTCATCAGTTCCTGCTTCACCTTGTGGTCGCAGTTTACTTCGAGGATCGGATGTACATTGGATAGGGCCGGAAGTCACTGTGTAGTTCGTTCAGTATCGCACTGGTGGAGGGTATGACTTGGGTGTTTCACTCGTGCGAAGGACCAGTGGTCATATTGCGTGTAGACCTGGGCTCTGGTAATAGGCTAATCCCTAGGTTGGAGAGATTGTAAAACACTGTCCTTGTGGAATCCTTGGACAATGGTCGGGTTATGGAAGTCGGTATCTGTCCAATAGAACTAGAGTAACTGTCAATGTTGAGGCTCTTGAGTTTTTCAGTGGGTGAAATGAGTTGTTCCTGATGACGTGCATGGACGTCACGTAGGCATCCCCGTTCGCGCAGTTTAACAGATGCCCGTTCGTACCGAGAAGTTAGCCGCCCTCAAAGAGGGCGACACGCTTGTTGCCGTCCTCAGAGGGTGATTATTGGCGTGACTCACCATCAGGACGGCCGCTTCTTGTACAAGGCAATAGCAAGCCAATCAGTGGACCCGTTGGATTCCCTAGCCCAGCTGCAGCAACTCCAGCCAGTTGCCGTCGGGGTCTTGGATGTAGCAGGCGACTCGGCCGGGGGCAAGCTCCGCGGGAGGGTTCATTGGCTGGGCGCCGCCATCTATGAGCCTCTGTTGGACGGCCTCGATGTCGTCCACCAAGATCGCCAGGTGTGGAGCGCCGACGGTGTTGCGTTCCCTGGTTGGCCGCTCATTGGGAGGCGGGTTGAGGTATTGGATCAGTTCCAGAATATGGCCGCCGCCGAGGTCGAGATTGGCGATTATGAGGTGCGTGTTCTCGTAGCCGATGACGGCGTCGATGCCGGGGCCGATGCGCTCGTACTCGGCGATGAGCTCCAGCCCGACCACGTCGCGGTAGAATGCGACGGACTTGTCGCGGTCCGTGACGACGAACCCGGTATGGTGCAGTCGGTTAATCATCTGTGCCTCCATCGAAGCGGTCTATTGCGGATAGGGCATGGGTGATCCGCTGCCTCAGGTCCGACACCGCCTCGTCGTTCCATTCGTAGAATCCCCGTCCCGACTTGACGCCGAGGTCGCCCCGTTCCAGCATGCCGGTTATCGTGGGCGAGTTTTCGCTGCTGGTGTCGAGGTCGGGATACAGCTCGTCGATGATGTGCGAGATGGTGTCCCAGCCCGCGATGTCGAACACCTCCAGCGGTCCGGCGACCGCGAGCCGCCTTCCAAAGCTGGTCTTCACCACCGTGTCCACGTCCTCGGCCGATGCGATGCCCTTGTCCACGACGGAGAGGGCCTCGCGGAGGAGCGCGAACTGCATCCTGTTGCCGATGAACCCCAGCGACTCCTTTTGCAGTACGACCGGCCGCTTACCGATTCCCTCAAGCACGCTCTTCGTGATTTCGATGGTCTCGTCGCTCGTTTCCGGCCCGCGTACGACCTCGACGAGCGGCAGCAGGTGAGCCGGGTTCCACCAGTTGGCGACGACGACCTTGTCAGGGCGATTGGTGGATGGGGCAAGCTGGCTCGTCATGTACGACGACGTGTTGCTTGTCAGGACGGCATGGGGCGGGCAGTGCTTGTCGAGGTCGGCGAAGATGCGCCGCTTGAGATCGAGGTCCTCGAAAACCGCCTCGATTACGAAGCCCACGTCGTCCATCGGTCCGGCCATCGAGGTGCTGGTGCGAATGCGACCGGGCACCTTCTGTGCGGTCGGGGAATCGACCAGTCCCTGCTCTTGGAGCACTCCGAGCGTTGAGGAGACGTCCTCCATCGCCCTGCTGAGGTTCTCCTCCGTCGTGTCGATGAGGACAACCTCATGCCCGCCCACGGCGAAGTTCATGGCGATGCTGTGGCCCATGAGGCCCGCGCCGATCACGCCTATGCTTCCGATGTTGTCCATTATCAGGTTGCTCCGAGGGTGTGCACGAGTGTAGTCGCGGCATGCCCGTGCGTCAATACAGAGGAAAGCGCGTTACAATAGGGACATGCTTACGGAACCGAACATAGTCCTGGCCTCGATGTCGAAGCGTCGCCATGAGATTATCGGGGCGCTCGACGCCGCGGTCGAAATCATCCCCTCGGGAACGGATGAACGCGAGCCGCGACCGGGAGAACCGGCGGAGGACTACGTCGTGAGCGTGGCAGCGGTCAAGGCGCGTGACGCATCGACGAGAGCGCCGGCAGGCTCCCTGGTCATCGGGGCCGACACGTCTGTGGTGTTGGATGGCCGCGTGCTGGGCAAGCCGGTCGATGGCGCCGAAGCGCGCTCGATGCTGACGGCGCTTCGAGGTCGTTCGCACAGGGTCGTCACGGGCGTAACGGTGGCACGCAACGGCGCGGAAGCGCGTGCGGTCGAGGGCAGCGAAGTGTTGATAAGGGCGTATTCCGACGACGAGATGGAGACGTACATCGCGTCGGGCGAACCGTTCGACAAGGCGGGCGGATATGCCATACAAGACACCGTGTTCGCGCCGGTTTCGAGACTGACGGGATGCTACCTCAATGTGGTAGGGTTCCCGTTGTGCGAGGTCATAAGGCTGATGTCGAAACTTGAAGCAGATGTGGGGCTACGCCCCGGGTGGCAAGCGCCGGAACGGTGCCCAAGCGACTGCCCGGTCAGAGTGGTCGGAGAGGTGGCGGTCGCATGAATATCTTTGGAATGGGCCCTCTCGAAATCCTGGTGATCGCCCTGATTGCCTTCATCTTTTTGGGGCCGAAGAAGATGGTTGACGCCGCGCGGCTGATGGGGAAGGCCACCAAAGAGGTCCGCCGGATGACGGACGAGCTGCCCAAGATAGTGCTCGACGAAGAACAGGCCCAGCCATCGCGTACCCCTACGTCTACGCCTCGGAGCGATCAGGAGACGCGGGATGAGGCCGGTGAGACGCAGGAAGAGGAAGCGGTTGCCGATGTCCCTGTCGCCTTCCGTTCCGGTCGCGGTCGCGAGGATTCCGGCAAAGTTGAGCAGAACCAGGGCCGAGACACGTGAACAGCGATCAAGACGGCAATGGTCTGACCATAGGATCGCACCTCGACGAGCTGCGAAGTCGCGTCACCAAGTCGGTGCTGGCAGTGGTGGTGACGACGGCCATAGCGTTCGTGTTTCACCGTCAGATCCTGCTCATACTCATGGAGCCCGCCAAGGGGTTCGACCAGACTCCTTACGATGGGCCGGTCTACACACACCTGACGGAATTCATCAGCATCGCATTCAAGGTCTCGCTCCTTGCAGGCTTCATCCTTGCCCTGCCGTTCGTGCTCTTCCAGATCGTGATGTTCGTCGCTCCGGGACTGACTCCCAAGGAGCGTCGCTATTTGTACTCGCTGGTACCCGCAGCGGTGCTTGCATTCGCCGCCGGAGCGGTATTCGGTCATCAGGTATTGTTCCCCCCTGCGGTGAGATTCCTGCTGAGTTTCGGCAGCGGCATCGCCACTCCTCTCCCAAGCATCGGCGCGTACACGAACCTCATGCTTACGCTCTTGCTCTGGATGGGACTGGTCTTCGAGACGCCGATAGTGGCGTTCTTCCTCTCGAAGATCGGGGTGGTGACAGGTGACTGGCTTGCCAAGCAACGCAAGTACGCCGTCGTCGTGGCCTTCATCCTGGGAGCGATCATCACGCCTACCTTCGACCCCATCAACCAGACGATCGTTTCGGTGCCCATCATCGTGATGTACGAGCTTGGCATATGGCTCGCCAAGCTGGGCAGTCGCGGTCGCAAGAAGGCGGCGCAGGAGCTGTCGGGGGCCGACTCGTAAATGGAAGGACGAAAGTAGAGAGTATTCCGTAGCAGGTCGTTGCAGCGGGTGATGGGCAATTGTGCCCGCCTCGACGTGACATACAGTGCAACGTTCCCTATTTTAATGTAAGTCCTTCTACGCAATCCCCTCCGTCTGATGTGCTACAATTGTTGCTCAGGCCCCGATGATTCGGGGTCAACTTGTGAAAGATTCTAGGGACGGTTCTCAAGATGGTAACGAACGAACGGCCAAGCATTACCCTGTCCGATAGGCAGGTCGTTGGCAAGAAAGTCAGGACCCTGCGTCGGGAAGGTTTCATACCGGTGCACTACTACGGCAGGGGCATGGAATCACTAACCCTTCAGGCCTCGACGGGCATGTTGCGGAAGGTTGTCGATGAGGCAGGCGCTAATATCCCGATCGAGGTGGACGTCGAAGGCACCGACGGGAGCGACATCTGCTTCGTCCGAGAAGTGCAGTGGCACCCCGTCAACGGCTCGCTGCTTCACGTCGACTTCATGCGAGTGGACATAACGGAGCGAGTCACCGCCGAGGTGCCGATAACCCTAACGGGGCAGTCCGAGGCGGTACGGGAGCTTGGCGGAGTAATAATCCAGCCGTTCCAGACTTTGCCGGTTGAGGCGCTTCCCCTCGATATGCCGAAGGAAGTGATCGTAGATGTCACTCCGCTGCGCATGTTCGGGGATGCGGTCCGCGTCGGCGAAATCGAACTCGAAGGCGAGAGCGAAATACTTCGCGACGACGACGACCTTCTGGTAACCGTGCAGGAGCCCAGGATCGAGATCGAGGAAGAGGTTGTCGACGAGGAACTCGAGGGTGAGGAGCTCGCCGAGGGCGAAGAGGGCGCCGAGGGCGAGGATGCGGAGTCCTCTGCGGAGTCGGAGCAGGGATAAAGATGGCACAATCAACGTACGTTGCCGGACACCTGAATACCGAGCAGCTGGAAGCCGGGCTCGACCACATTCGCAGTTCGCCCGCGGACAGCGGCCGACTCCTGATGATCGTGCGGCGGCCGGACATCGACCAGCGCGAGGTGTTGGCGGATGGCGCTCTCGACGTGGAGGTTGGCCTCGTCGGCGACACCTGGATGGACCGCGGAAGTGCGAGCACCCCGGACGGCAGTTCGAACCCCGAGGCCCAGATCACCATCATCAACTCCCGCGCACTCGACCTCATGGCCCGGTCTGAAGACCGCTGGCAGCTTTCGGGCGATCAGCTCGTGGTCGACATGGAAATCACCATGGAGAATCTGCCTGCCGGAACCCAATTGTCCATTGGGTCGGCGGTGATAGAGATTTCCGAGAAGCCGCACACCGGCTGCGTGAAGTTCGCCGACCGGTTCGGCAATGACGCTCTCAGGTTCGTCAGCACCCCACTGGGACGTGATATGCGCCTGAGAGGCGTCAACACCCGCGTCGTGCAGTCGGGGACTATTCGCACCGGCGACACCGTCGCAAAGGTCTGACGCAGCCCCCTCAGCCCACTCGCAGGTCCTCCAGGACCTCGTCGTTCAGCTTGATGCCCAGGCCCGGCCTGTCGGGAGGATGGACGACTCCGTTGTCCACTTCCAGCGGCTCCATGCACCACTTGTCGTACATCGGGTCGGTTGACGCTCGGTAGTACTCGACGGTAAGGCCGTTCGACACGCCGGCGACGACGTGCACGCCGATATCCTGGTTGCCGTGCGGCGAGATGGGCAGATCGTGTGCCTCGGCAAGCGCGGCCACCTTCTTGATCTCCGTGATGCCGCCCATGATGAGCGGGTCGGGTTGCAGGATGGCGACCGACCGCGTCTCTATGAGGTCACGGAAGCCATAGCGGGTGTACTCGTTCTCACCTGTGGATATGGGGATCGAGGTCGCCTGGGACACGAGCTTGTGCCCCTGGTAGTCGTCGGGGTTGACCGGCTCCTCGAACCAGAAGATATCGTACGGCTCCATCTTCTTTGCGATCTTGATTGCGTCGTAGTACCGGTAGGCGGCATTGGCGTCCACCATGAGGTCGATATCGGGGCCGATGGCCTCGCGGACGACGCGCACGCGCTCAACGTCCTCGTTGATGGGAGCGCCTCCGATCTTCATCTTGACGGCCTTCGCGCCCATGGAGACGCTCTCCTCCATCTCCTGCGCGAGGTCCTCGAGCCCCTTGCCCTCCTCGTAGTAGCCACCGGCTATGTACACGGGAACGGAGTCGGAGTATCCGCCGAGGAGCTTGTAGACGGGCATGTTGGCCGCCTTGCCCTTGACGTCCCACAGGGCATTGTCGATGGCGGAGATCACCCTGGTGGTGAGTCCTCGCCTGCCGATGAGCTTGGGCTGCCAGAGATCGTCCCAGATCTTCTCGTTTGCGAGAGGGTCCTGTCCTTCGACCACGGGCGCGAACTGGTCGCCTATGGCCTGGAACACCTTGCCGTCGTCCGTCATCCCGCCGCCGAGACCGATGCCGGTGATCCCCTCGTCGGTAGCGATTTTGACGACGTTCAAACCGGCGTCGGAGTAGGTGTACATGCCGTTCCGAATCGGCTTGTCGCGCTTCCAGCGATATATTTCCGTCCACATCTTCGTGATCTTCAAAGCGGGAACCCTCCTTCTCGAAGCGACGGGCATTGTAGCACAGGGTTCGTAGGGTGGTTTGCATTGAGCACCTGTGCCAAGTCCTCCGGACGCACCTACGGTTTCCTCGGAAACAGGGCCGGCCCCGGCGTTACTTTCGAGCCGGGACGAAGGCCACCCCACTCCAGACCGTCCGCCAGATCTTCGTCCGGTACCCATCCCAAACTCTGCCATAGCTGGTGCGTTTTCTGAGGCATGACCGGATGTGTGACAACCGAGACCATCCGCAGCGCTTCCGATGCACAGGAGAGGACTCGTCGGACGGCATCGTGATCGCCGTCCTTGTATCGAGCCCATGGCGCGTTCCCCTCGACGTACCGGTTTATTTCACTAACCACCTCCTCAACATCGCGCAGGGCTTCGTCGAAGGATAGCGACTCTACCTTGTCGAACACCCTTGTCACGAGTTGAGTACAACGATCACGAAGCTCGGCCTCCTGGTCGCCGGGGCTTCCGGCGTGGGGTACAGCGCCGTCGCTGTATTGGACGATCATGTGGATCAAACGGTGGGCGAGGTTGCCCAGGTCATTAGCCAAGGTGCCTTCGTAGCGTCCCCGAAGGAGCTCTTCGCTGAATTCAGCATCGCGACCTGCCGCCATGTCACGCACGAGAAAGTATCGAAATGCATCAATCCCGTAAGTGGATGCGAGATCCAGGGGTTTGACCACGTTGCCAATGGACTTCGACATCTTCGTTCCTTCGATGTTCCACCAACCATGAGCGAATATGGTCTTTGGCGGAGGAAGGCCGATAGCCCTGAGCATCGTCAGCCAGTAGACGGTGTGGAGTATGAGGATGTCCTTGCCGGTCAGGTGGATGGCATCGGGCCAGCGACGCGCGAATGCCTCGTCGTCAGACCGGAAGCCTGCCGCGGACAGGTAGTTGATGAGCGCGTCGAACCAGACATACGTGACGTAGTTTTGATCGAACGGGAGCCGGACGCCCCAGTCCAGTCGCTCGACCGGCCGGGTGATGCACCAATCGCCAAGAGGCCGTCTCAGGTACCCAAGCACCTCGTTTCGCCGGTTCGCAGGCTGAATTAATTCGGGATGGCTCTCAAGATAGTCGCCCAACCAGCCCTGGTACCTGCTCATGCGGAAGAAGAAGTTCCCCTCGGAGAGGCGTTCGACCTCTCTGTTGCAATCGGGGCACTTGCCGTCAACGAGGTCTTTCTCCGTCCAGAACCGCTCGTCGGGCACGCAATACCATCCCACGTACTTGCCGAAGTAGATGTCTCCCTGTTCCCATAGACCTTTGAGCACGGACTCGACCACGCGTGTGTGCCGGGACTCCGTCGTGCGAATGAAATCGTCGTGTGAAATGTTCAGGTCCTTCCATGCATCCCGAAATCGATGGACCATGCGGTCTGCCTGCATCTTCGGGTCTATGCGATTCTTGATGGCGGCGTCCCTTACCTTCTGGCCATGCTCGTCAGTGCCGGTCAGGAAGAAAACTCGCTTGCCCTGCAGCCGGCGATAGCGTGCAAGAACATCCGCGAGAACGGTCGTATGAGCGTGACCGATGTGCGGCTCGTCGTTGACGTAGTAGATCGGTGTGGTGATGTAGCAGTCCTCTGTCATGGTGGCGCTCCTTTTCAGTTGGGGAAAATGAAAAGGCCTCCCGTTGGGGAGGCCTTTCACGCGAGTCTAAATTGGTATCCGAACTACGGCATTCTCCCCAACATCAAGCGGCCGTGACGCATCGCCACGGCATTCATCATTGCCACCATCTCAGTATTTTCGCGGTTCGTCATTCGAGTCGGAGCTTTCCCTTCGGTTGAATTGTACACCATATGGCTGACCTTGGATTCCGCGTTTGCTGGTATACTTCCCACGCCGATACGGACTGGCATTCAGGAGTGGAAATGCGGCAAGCAATCGAGCTGAACGGAGTGACATATCGGCGGCCCAACAGGCCCGTCGTAGTGGTGTGTATAGATGGGGGCGATCCGGCGTACTTCGAACGTGGGTTGAGCGACGGAATCCTGCCCAACATTCGCAGGTTTGGCGAGCATGGCTTCAGCGCGATCGCGCATGGAGTGATGCCGAGCTACACGAACCCGAACAACATGTCTATCGTGACCGGGAGTCCGCAGTCTGTACACGGCATATCGGGGAACTACTTTCTCGATCCCGAGACGGGCGAGGAGCACATGATGAACGATCCGGCGTTCCTCCGCTCGGAGACGCTGCTCGAAAAATTCTCCGCGATGGGCGCGAGGGTAGTCGCGATCACGGCGAAGGACAAGCTTCGCCGTCTCCTGGGACGGGGACTGGACTTCGAGAACGGCTGCATCAACTTCTCGTCGGAGAAATCGGACACGTGCACCATGGAAGACAACGGGATCGAGAACGTGCTTGATATGGTCGGCCTCCCTCTGCCCGACGTGTACTCGGCCGACCTCTCGACCTTCGTCCTCGAAGCGGGGATCAAGATACTGGAACGGGGCGGCGTCGACCTGATGTACCTGTCGCTGACAGACTACATCCAGCACAAGTACGGGCCTGGAACGCCTGAGATCAACGACCTCTACACCCGTCTCGACAGCGCATTCGGTCGACTTGCGGACGCCGGGGCGGTCGTGGCGATCACGGCTGACCACGGCATGAGCGACAAGTCCCTGCCCGACGGCTCGCCCAACGTCGTTTACCTCATGGATGAACTGGACGCACGGTTCGGCGAGAACGCAACGCGCGTGGTCCTTCCGATAACCGACCCTTACGTGAGGCATCACGGCGCGCTCGGCGGTTTCGCGCGGGTGTACTGCACCGATGGGACGGGTGCGGATGATGTGCTGGGCTTCGTTGGAGACCTGGACGGCATCGAATCCGTCTACGACAAGGCCGCCGCCTGCCGCGAGTTCGACCTTCCGCCTGACCGTGAGGGCGATGTCGTCGTTGTTTCCACCGCGAACACCGCCATCGGCAGGTCGGAGGCCGAGCATGACCTCTCCGAGCTTCAGGGATACCGCCTTCGCTCTCACGGTGGACTGGCCGAGCGGTACGTGCCGATCATCCTGTCGGAGCCTCTAACGGAAGACTATGCGCGTCGCGCGGGGAGTGGCACCATCAACAGCTATGAAATCTTCGACTATGCGATCAATGGCGTCTGAATCGGAAGACCTTTTTCGTATGGGGCCTCGCAGGGAGCTGTTTCGCGGTCCCATAATCACCCTTGTCGAGCGAGAGTTCGAGGGGAGGGACTACAGGGTCGTCGAACACCCCGGCGCCAGCTGTGCGGTGCCCGTCACGCCGGAGGGCAAGATCGTCCTCATCCGGCAGTTTCGAGTCGCCATCGGGGAGTGGATCTGGGAGGTGCCCGCGGGTACGCTGGAACCGAACGAGTCCCCGGAGGAGTGCATGGCCCGCGAGGTCGTCGAGGAGATCGGCTGGGAGGCCGAGAGTCTCGAATCGCTGGGGAGCATATTCACCAGCCCCGGGTTCAGCAGCCAGCGGGTGCACCTGTTCGTCGCGCGTCTCTCCAAGCACGTAGGCACGCAGCACGAGGATACCGAGAGGATCAACGTGCACGAGCTGGACTGGGACGAAGTCCGGCGCATGATGGAGCGCAACGAGATACGGGACGGGAAATCGCTCGTGGCGTTGCACCGATACGAGAGCCGGTACGGGCGGGACTGATGAAGTAGAACCTGAAGTACGTTCGTGGCGAGCCCTTCGACAGGCTCAGGGCGAACGGGATGATGATGCTCGACTGTAACTGTAGAGTCCTCATCTGAGTTCGACATCGTCCCGAATCGACTTTAGGCCAGAATACGCCCGGAAGATGGAGGAGGCTCCTTATGCAGCGACCCTGGTTTCGAGAGACTGAACTGTTCACGTCGGGAACGGGCGGATACCACACGTATCGCATCCCCGCTCTGATCGTTACCGCGCAAGGTAACGTGCTCGCCCTCTGCGAAGGTCGAAAATACAGCCAGTACGACCATGGGAAGATCGACATCGTCATGAGGCGGAGTCACGACGGCGGCATGACGTGGTCCGACACGCAGGTCGTCCATTCCGACGGAGACCACACCATCGGGAACGCGTGCATAGTCCAGGACCGGACGACCGAAAAGATATGGCTGCTGTTCTGCAAGGACAACGATACCGTTCACGCAATGTCCTCCGATGACGATGGGGCAACGTGGGCGGAGCCGAGGGACATCACGACAGACGTCAAGCCGGACAACTGGACGTGGTACGCGACAGGGCCCGGACACGGCATTCAGCTAACTAGTGGGCGACTCGTCATACCGTGCGACCACAGCGAAGGGACGAGGCATCACTCGCCGTTCTACTTCTCCCACGCGATTTACAGCGACGATCACGGTGAGACGTGGACGGTTGGCGGGAGCACGCCGGGCTCCACCGATGAGTGCCAGGTCGTCGAGCTTACGGACGGCAGGCTATACATGAACGTCCGCTCGGCCGACCGGAGCCTCTCGACGCGGCTGGCCTGCTGGAGCGACGACGGAGGAGAGTCTTGGTCAGAACCGGAGCCGGTACAGGAACTCATCGACCCGGTCTGCGAGGCGAGCATCGTTCGTCTGACCGGCGGGACGAACGAACGAGACCGCATCGTGTTCTCCAACCCCGCAAGCGATCAGCGCGAGCGTATAACGGTGCGTCTGAGCTACGACGAATGCGGGTCGTGGGAGGTCTCGAAGACCCTCTACGTCGGCCCGTCCGCCTACTCCGACCTGGCCGTCCTGCCCGATATGACGTTGGGCTGCCTGTACGAGCGGGGGTCCGAGCGCTACTCCGAGAGTATCCGGTTCGCGCAGTTCAATCTCGAGTGGCTGACGGACGGTGCCGACTCGCTGGCGTGAGTCGGTCGCCATTCCAATAGCGAGATGAAGTGCAATATTCTTTTACTGACGCAATGAGCCTACTGTTTGGTAGAGTAATTCCATAAGCCTCCATCGTTGATTAGAGGGGACAGAAAGCGTCTGAGCTAGAGAGAGATGTCGAGTCGGCGGTCTCCGCTTGGGACTTGTGCGCTCGATTCAGGTTCGCAAGGGATGTAGACATGGACGATCTCACCAGACTGATGCTTTCGGCGCAGGCCGAGGCGTACGAGATAGCAGAGAGAACCGGGGACCTCCCCGAAAAGGTAGAAGTCAGCGCCAGATTTCATATGGACGGCTCAGGAGGGATGATACTTGATCGGTCGTCACGTTCCGTTGGCCCCATCAAAATGACTTTCACCCTTGCCCCTCAGCAGACCCCCGCTGGTCTACAACTACTTCGCGACAGGCTGATGGCCCAAGCCATGAAAGGTCAGAAGAAGAACACACGGAAGCGGACCGCTAGCCTCGCCCTCTACCAACTCCAGCGGAGGAGATGCAACGGCTGCGACGAAGAGTTGACTGCGTGGCAGCTCACTATCGACCATATCGTGCCGAAGTCACAAGGCGGAAGTGACGAGTTCGATAACCTCCAATTGCTTTGCTACTCCTGCAACTGGCTTAAGACGGATGACACTCAAGAGGATCTGCTCGACAGGCTTAGGGATTTAGGCGTCATACCTCCCTAAAAGACCTTCTTGCTCCCCCTACCGGCAGTCTTTTTACCGACTAGACTGGCGCTTTGCACTTCCTCCCTGTAGCTTCAACAACCCACAAATGGTGTACGGGCAGGACAACGTATGGTACACTGCTCTACGAAAAGACTTAGAGAAAGAAATAGGATCGCAAATTAGGAATGGGACTGGACACTAGCGTTAAGGAAGCGGTCGTCAAAGAGTATCGGACGAAGGACGGGGACACGGGATCGGCGGAAGTACAGATCGCACTCCTTACCACTCGCATCGTCAACCTTACCAGCCACCTGCGTGAACACATCCACGACGAGTCGACCCGACGCGGTCTGATGAAGCTCGTTGGACGAAGGCGGCGACTACTCAAGTACCTCAACAAAGAGGACGTTGGACGTTACCGTTCTATAGTCGCTAGGCTAGGTCTCCGGGGATAACTCCCTCAAGCACCCGCACTTCGGGTGCTTTTTCTTTGTTTGCCCTTGTAACTCAGAGGAGAGAACACGTTATGTCGAATTCGTTTGAAAAGCAGATAGGTGACCAATTATTCACCATAGAGACCGGAAAGCTCGCACAGCAGGCCAACGGCGCAGTCGTCGTCCGACAGGGCGATTCGATGGTGCTGGTAACGGCGACGATGTCGAAGCCGAGGGAGGGAATCGACTTCTTCCCGCTGACCATCGACTTTGAGGAGCGCCTGTACGCGCGAGGCCGAATTCCCGGAGGATTCCCCCGGCGGGAGGGACGACCCACGACGGACACCGTCCTCACCATGCGCCTCACGGACCGTCCGCTGAGGCCGCTGTTCCCGAAAGACTTCCGCAACGAAGTGCAGATCATCACAACTCCGATGTCGGCAGACCTGGAGACCCCCCTGGACATCATGTCCATCGTTGGGGCGTCCACGTCTCTGTCGATCTCGGACATCCCGTTCAACGGTCCGATAGGAGTGACGCGAATCGGCTGTGTGGACGGCGAGTTCGTCATCAATCCGACGTACCAGCAGTCCGACGAGAGCACCCTTGACCTGGTCGTCGCCGGATCGCGGGACGGAGTGCTGATGATGGAGGCCGGCGCCAGCGAGGTCTCCGACGAGATGGTCCTCGAGGCCATCAAGCTGGCCCAGGATACGAACCTTCAACTCATCGAGCTCCAGGACGAGATCATCGAGGCAGTGGCGAAGCCCAAGTCCGATTACAGTCCGTTCGGCTATCCCAAAGAGCTGGACGGCTTGGTCGACAAGGCCGTCGAGGGCAAGCTGGCCGATGCGATGTCGCCCGAAGGCGGCAAGGCCGATATGAGCGCCCGGCTCAGTGCGCTCAAGGACAGTGTCACAGAGGAGATCGGTGAAGAATACGACGGCAAGGACGTCTCCGAGGCGTTCGAGACCTTCGTGGAACAGGAGTTCCGACGGCGCATCATTGAGCTTGGCGAGCGTCCCGACGGACGTAACCTTACGGAGATCCGCCCGCTCCTTTCTGAAACGGGAATTTCCCCCCGAGCCCACGGTACAGGACTCTTCCAGCGCGGTGAGACCCAGGTATTGGCATTCACCACGCTCGGGCCTGTGGGCGACAAGCAGAAGATCGACAACCTCACGCCCGTCGATTTGAAGCGGTTCATGCTGCATTACAACTTCCCGCCGTTCAGCACGGGCGAGACCGGCAGGATGTTCACCGGCAGGCGGGAGATCGGTCACGGCGCGCTGGCGGAACGGGCCATCGCCTCGGTGCTTCCCTCTGAAGAAGACTTCCCGTACGCGATCCGCGTGGTCGCCGAGTGCCTGAGCTCCAACGGCAGCACCTCCATGGCGAGCACGTGCGCGGGCATCCTCGCCCTGATGGACGCCGGCGTGCCGATCACGAAGCCCGTGGCGGGCATCTCCGTCGGTCTCGTCACCGACGACGAGGGCCGCTTCGTGACCCTGACCGACATCCAGGGAATGGAAGACCACTTCGGCGACATGGACTTCAAGGTCGCCGGTACGGCCGACGGCATCACGGCCATTCAGCTCGACATCAAGGTGCAGAACATCGGCTTCGAGGTTATCGAGCAAACGCTGGCCCAGGCCAAGGAAGCCCGGATCGAAGTCCTGGCGAAGATGGCGGAGGCGATAGCGGCTCCTCGCGAAGAGGTCAGCCAGTACGCCCCGCGCATGACTTCCGTCAAGATACCGGTCTCCAAGATAGGCGCAGTCATCGGTCCGGGCGGCAAGACCATTCGCGGCATCATCGAAGAGACTGGCGCTCAGGTCGACGTCCAGGACGACGGCACGGTATTCGTCTCGTCCGTCGACGGCGATGCGTCCAAGCGGGCCGTCGAGATGATTGAGAACCTGACCAAGGAAGCCAAGATCGGCGACATCTACACCGGCAAGGTTGTCCGCATTATGGGATTTGGGGCGTTTATTCAGATACTCCCCGGACAGGACGGCATGGTCCACATCAGCGAGCTGTCCGACCACCGCGTCGAGTCCGTCGAGGACGAGATCGAGATGGGACAGGAGCTAACGGTGCAGGTGATCGACATCGACCCCCAGGGGAAGATATCGCTGTCCCGCCGCTCACTCCTCTTGGACGAGGACATGGAGACGGTAGCCGCAAGGCGGCAGGGAGCCGGAGGCAACGGCAGGTCCGGCGGGGGAGGACGCGGAGGCCCTCGTGGCCGCGACGGTGGAAGACCCCCTCGGCGGGATGGTCCGGGCCGTGAGTATGGCGGAGACAGGCCTCCACGCCGGGACGATTCGCGTCGTGAGGGCCGTCCTGATCAACGAGGAGGCGGGCGAGACCGCCGATAGGCGCGCCCGGATCGCGCAGGCCGTAGAATCTATCTATGACCAATGCGCCATAATCCAACAAGTACACACGTCCAGGAAGAACCCATATCATCACTCCCGCGAATGCGGGAGTGATGATATGCACTACAATGATCGCACCGCTCTATTGGGAGGCTTGCGATGACTGAGCAGATTCGAGTTACCGTGCAGGGCGCGCTGGGGCGCATGGGTCAGGAGATCATCGCGACGCTCGACAAGGAACCGGACATGGTCCCGGTTGCCGGTGCGGACAAATTCGCTACGGTTGACTCGCTTGCCATCCCGGGTGGCTCCGGCACGATCCCAGTCTCGACCTCGCTCGCAGACGTAATCGGCGACGCGGACGTCGTGGTCGACTTCACGAACGGAGAGGGAGCCGCCGACGCCATCGATATCGTGCCTGCCAGCGGCAAGCACCTCGTGATCGGCTCAACCGGCATCCCGACGGACGCAATCGAGCGAGCGGAGAAGCTCGCCGCCGAGCACAACGTCGGAATCTTCATCGCACCGAACTTCACCATAGGCGTGGCCGTAATGATGCACCTCGTCAGAGAGGCCGCGCGCTTCTTCGATTACGCCGACCTCCTCGAAACGCATCACGAGGCAAAGATCGACGCTCCGTCCGGTACCGCTCTCGCCATCGCTGAAGCGGCGGCAGAGGCGAAGGGTGGCGCATTCAACGCCCCCGCAGCGGAGAAGGAACTCGTTGCTGGAACGCGTGGCGGGGACCATGAGGGCGTGGTCATCCACTCAGCCCGAATGCCGGGCAAGGTTGCTCACCACGAGATGGTCTTCGGCCACGTCGGCCAGACGCTCTCGATCAAGCACGACTCGATTAACCGCGAGAGCTTCATGCCAGGCGTCATGCTCGCCATCCGCGAGATCAGGAACCGTCCCGGCCTCACCATCGGCCTGGACAAGCTGATGGGGCTCTAGTACCGGTCCCACATGGCTTTGATCTTACGATTCATCCTCACGCCCGTATCGGGTACGGGGCAGGCTCTAGCTTCCTCCCTCTACGGGAGAGGGGATAAGGCGGCATCTGCCAACAAGCTGACTGAGTACCAGGCAGCGCCTTTCCAAAGTTGTAGCGGAGATTTACGCCCCCCGTTCGGCCTGAGCTTGTCGAAGGCCTGTTCATGGTTCGACAGGCTCACCACAAACGGACTTTGGAAAAGCCTTCCCAACCCCCTGTCGTATTGACAGACCACAGGCGCTTTGATAGCTTGCCGATGCTCTCGTCCCGGACGATTGGACGGAGCGTCCCAATCTTCGGAACCCCTTCGGGTGAGTGAGCCATGCAGCAGCGCAGGATACCTAATACCAACCTCGACGTTTCGGTCGTTTGCCTCGGTACGATGACATTCGGCACCCCGGTCGATCAGCAGGGCGTCAACGGCATCATCGACTGGTGCCTCGACAACGGCCTCAACTTCATCGACACGGCGGACATGTACGAAGGCTACACCCGGTTCCTGGGTTCTCCCGGCGGCAAGTCGGAGGAGTTCATCGGGAACGCGCTCGTGGGTCGCAGGGACCAGGCAGTCATCACAACGAAGGTGGGCAATCCTGTCGGCGACGATTCCTACACCGGGACGGGCCTCGGACGCGACCACATGCACCACCAGATCGACG
The DNA here is from genome assembly GCA_963662435.1 of Dehalococcoidia bacterium. Taxonomy (GTDB): domain Bacteria; phylum Chloroflexota; class Dehalococcoidia; order Lucifugimonadales; family VXLM01; genus VXLM01. The sequence continues at coordinate 3,386,478 of OY759598.1, forward strand.
CCAGTCTCGGACGGCTCCGCACCGACTACGTCGACATCTACGAGATGCACCGAGACGACCCCGATACGCCGCTCGAAGAATCGATTGCCGTGATGGCGGGACTGATCGAAGCGGGCAAGGTCCGGCACTGGGGATTCTCGAACTTCGAGCCCGACGACATCCACCGGATGATCGCCCTCTGCGACGAAAACGGCTGGCCCCGCCCCGTCATCGCCCAACCACCGATGAGCTGGCTGGAGCGCGACTCCGAGGATGCGTATATCCCCGCGTGCATCCAGTACGACATCGCCGTCACGCCCTACCGCACGCTCCAGGCCGGTCTGCTGACGGGCAAGTACAAGCGCGGACAGGAGGCGCCGCCGGGGAGCAGGGGCGATGAGTCGTCGTGGCTGGACGACCCGGACGACGCGCTCTGGGACAGGATCGAGGAGTTCGAGCGCGAGGCGGCGGAAGCATCGCTCACACCAACGCAGTATGCCGTCAAGTGGCTCCTCGACCGACCGGGGGTGACGAGCGTGATCGTGGGCTGCAAGCGACCCGACCAGCTTGAGCCGTTCGCGGAAGCTTTTGCGTGATCTCCGGCTGAATACCGCCCAACCATCAATTGCGAAGGGAGTAATTCATGCCGTCAGCCAACAACGTGACCGGCAGTCATCTCATAGGCGAGACCCTCAGATCGGCGGGGGTGTCGACTGTCTTCACCCTGGCCGGCGACCACAATCTGCCCCTTCTCGACGCCCTGGCAGACATGGACTTCCGCATCATCGACACCCGTCACGAGGCCGCGGCTGTCCACATGGCCGACGCTTGGGCGAGAGTCACGGGCGAGCCGGGAGTTGTGACCTACACGACACCGGGCTTCGCCAACGGTATCCCCGGCCTGAGCAGCGCCATGTACTCGGAGGCACCGCTTCTCTCGATCTCCGGCTCGGCCCCGCTCAGCGAACTGGGACAGGGCGCAATGCAGGAGATCGACCAGATCGGAATGGCAAAGCCCGTCACCAAGAGCGCCGCCATGGTCACCGACGTGCTGCTGATTCCGGGCATGATCGCAGAGGCCTTGCGTACCGCCTATTCGGGTCGTAGGGGCCCCGTCCATCTGACGGTACCGATAGATTTACAGGAACGCGAAGTCTCGCTGGATGAGGTGACCGTTCCTCAGTCCAACGAGTACCGTCCCTGTGCTATGGCGGCCCCCACTGACGAGCAGATCAGTCAGGCCGTCACCCTCCTGAAGTCCGCGGAGCGCCCGCTCATCATCGCCGGGAGCGCCGCGTCGTACTCCGGGAACGGGGAGACGCTCCAACGCTTCATCGAAACGACCCGCATACCGCTCATGACCGAGTCTTCCGCTCGCGGGCTGGTGTCGGACGAGCACCGGTACAGCATGGGCTTCTACGATAACGGCCTCAATCGAGCGGCCCGCAAGCTGCGCGAGGCCGACGTTATCCTGTTGTTGGGCATGAAGCAGGACATCATCATCGGCTACACGCGCCCTCCCACCGTTTCTCCCGATGCCAAAATCGTACAGGTCGACCCCTCGCCCGGGGAGATAGGGCGCAATCGAGAGGTTGCGGTCGGTATCGTGGGCGACGTCGTGGACGTAGTTGCCCGGATTACGGACGAGGCCGCGAGCCACGCGTGGCGCGATCTCCCATGGCTCGACGACCTCCGAGAGGCCAGGGCGGATCAAGTCGCGGAGATGGAGACCCTCGCCCAGCCGTCCGTGCCGATTCATGCACTTCATGTTCACAAAACGCTCCTTTCCTTGATGGACGAGGGCGATTACCTCGTCTTCGACGGGGGCGACTTCTGTCACTGGGGTCGTGCGTACCTTCCCGCGAGGACGCCACGAACGTGGTCGTACTTCTCCGGGTTGGGGATGCTGGGGACGGCCATCTCCACAGCAATGGCCGCGAAGCTCGCGCATCCGGACAGGAGGGCCATCGTGATCTCAGGCGACGGCGCGTTCGGCTTCAACGCCCTTGAGTACGACACCGCCGTCCGGCACGGCATCGCAATCACGACCGTGCTCGGCAACGACGCGTCCTGGGGCATCGACCGGCAGATTCAGCTTCAGGTCTACGGCAAGCCCGTGGCTACCGACCTCCTGCCCGTGCGTTACGACCACCTCGTCGAGTCCTTCGGCGGTGAGGGGCTGTACGTCCAGGACCCCGCCGATCTCCCTGACGCCCTCGACCGCGCCCTCAACTGTGGTCGCCCGTCCCTGGTCAACATCGAGGTCCGACGCGCCATCAGTCCCCGCGGCCAGGCAGCAGTCGACCGCTGGAAGAGCGCGGTGCCCCAGCCGTTTTAGGCTAGCGAATCCCCCGATTCGTTTGTGAAGGGGCCTACACCCCGTGTGTGTTCTGTATAATACCGCCCAATTCTGAGCAAGGACTTCACAATTTCATCATATGTTAGCCAAAACACTGACCTGCGCCGTTGTCGGACTCGATGGATATGTCGTCGAGGTCGAGGTGGATATCTCGCCGGGGCTCCCGGCGTTCCACGTTGTGGGGCTGCCTGACACTGCCGTCCAGGAGGCGCGTGAGCGAGTCCGCGCCGCCATACGAAACTCCGGCTGCGAGTTCCCGATGCGACGCATTGCCGCCAGTCTTGCGCCCGCGGACCTTCGAAAGGCGGGCCCGTCATACGACCTGCCGATAGCCCTGGCCGTCCTGTTGGGGTCGGGCCAACTGTCCGGAACGCCGCCTCTGACGATGTTCCTCGGCGAGCTGGCGCTGGATGGTCAGCTTCGCCACACGAACGGCATCCTGTCGATGACCGCCGTAGCCAAGGAGGAGGGGTTCCTGCGGGTCTTCGTGCCGGAGTCCAATGCCCCGGAGGCGGCGCTCGTGGAGGACATCGAGGTCATCCCCGTGCGGACCCTGGCGCAGGCCGTGGCGCATCTTCGCGGCGAGGAGCAGATCCTGCCGTGGTCGCGCCGGGTGGCCCCGGTCGATGGTCATGCCTTCGAGGTCGACGAGCCACCGACCAATGGCGTCGGGCACGTTGGTGGCGCCGACCTCGCGGACATACGCGGCCAGGAACACGCAAAGCGCGCCCTCGAGGTCGCGGCGGCGGGAGGACACAACCTTCTCATGAGCGGTCCTCCCGGAAGCGGCAAGACACTCCTCGCGCGATCTATGCCTTCGATCATGCCGACGCTGACCAACAACGAAGCCCTGGAAGTGACCAAGATCTACAGCGTTTCCGGCCTGCTCCCGTCGTCATCGCCCCTCATAAGCTACCGGCCCTTCCGCTCCCCCCACTACACCATCTCCAACGCGGGACTCGTGGGCGGTGGCTCCATTCCCAAGCCGGGCGAGATCACCCTCAGCCACCGTGGCGTGCTCTTCCTCGACGAGCTTCCGGAGTTCGGGCACACCGTCCTTGAGGTGCTGCGTCAGCCCATTGAGGACAAGATCGTGACGATCAGCCGAGCGAAGGGCAGCATCACGTACCCGGCGAACTTCGTCCTCGTGGGAGCCATGAACCCGTGTCCGTGCGGGTACTACGCCGATCCGACGAAGGAGTGCGTCTGCAGCGCCTCGCAGGTCAGCCGGTACAAAGGACGAATCAGCGGGCCGTTGCTCGACCGCATCGACGTGTTTGTAGAGGTACCGCGTATCGAGTACGATAAGCTGGTCGCGCCGCCGAACACCGAGACTTCCCAGCAGGTGAGCGAGCGTATCAAGAGGGCGCGGGACGCCCAGCGGAGGCGATTCGAAGGGACCAGCCTGATTACCAACTCCGAGATGGGGCCGGTCGAGGTGTGGGAGTACTGCCGGCTCGACGACGCGGCGCAGTCGCTCATGCGCTCTGCCATGAAGAGCATGCACCTCACGGCGCGAGGATTCCATCGCGTTCAGAAGCTCGCGAGAACCATCGCGGACCTGGGCGAGTCGGACGAGATCGACATTGCACACTTGGCCGAGGCCCTCCAGTACCGGCCAACAAGCTGGACATAGCACACTGCGGACGTATACCGTCCGGTCGGACGTGAAAAGCGAGGTGAGAAAGATGTCGCTTCCCAACGTCATAGCCGCCACTGTCCTGATTGCCGCACTGACCATCGCCTGCGGATCCGCCGAGGAAACGTCCACTGGCACCGAACCGGCGCCCACCGCGCGCCCTCCCGCACCGCCCGCCCAGTCTCAGGCACAGGCGACCGCCCAGCCAACGGCCGCCGCTGAGACCGAGGCCGTCGAGGAGGAGAACCAGGGACCGCAGCCTCCGCCGAAGGACGAGCTCATCAAGTTCGCCACCTGGGACGACAACCCCGTCAAGCTGCTCAACTGGATCGCGGCCTACATCGTCGCGCACGGGCTCGACAGGCCGATCCGCGTCATCGACGTGGAGGAGGGCGAATACAAGGACCCCCTGCTCGTGAACGACGTCGACATCGTCATCGCGGCGGACGGCGCTTGGGCCGACGAGCAGGCCGGCGCGGGCAAGGTCGTGCGACTCGTCAACCCGTCGCCCGTCGACGCCACGCTCGCCGTCGTCATCCATCCCAGCATGAACCAGCGAGCGCCGGACGTCGTGCAGCTCCTCGAACGGCTCACCATCGAGCCCGACCTCCTCGCCAAGCAGGCCGGCATGATCCGCGGCGGGCGCATCGGCCTCAAGGAGAACGCCGTCGGCATCAACTTCCTCAAGCGCGAGTACGCCGCATGGATGCACTGGGTCGGCGAGGACGTCGTGGCGCTGGTCAACCAGGCCATCGAGGACGGCAAGATCGGCCACTGCCGCCGGTTCGTCAACTACGCCCCCGACCGCATGGGCAACGAAGGCTCACGCTACTGCGTCGACGACCCCACCAAGACCTCAGGCAACACCTAGAGAGGCCCCAATGACCAACGACCCCGGCGACCGATACACCCTCCTGACGGCCGACCGACTCATCGACGGCACCGGCGCGCCCCCCATCGACCGGGGCGCCGTGCTCGCCAGGGACGGCGCTATCGTCGCCGTCGGCCCCCGCGACAGCGTCGTGCCCCCCGAGGGCGTGCCCGTCGACACGCACCACTACCCGCACGCGACCGTCCTCCCCGGACTCGTCGACTCCCACGTCCACCTCATCGGCATCGGCGACGGGCGCAAGGGCGACGACCTCGTCACCTTGCCCGACGAGATACTCACCGTACAGGCCGCCGAAAACGCCCGCAGGCACCTCCACTCCGGCGTCACCACCGTGCGCGACTGCGGCGCCAAGAACCGCACCACCTTCCTCCTCCGCCAGGCCATCGAGATGGGCATCGCCACCGGACCGCGACTCCTCCTGACCGGACGCCCCGTCGCCATCATCGGCGGACACCTCAGCTACTTCGGCACCCAGGCCACCGGCGTCGACGAGTGCCGAGCCGCCGTCCGGCAGCTCATCAAGGAGGGCGCCGACTTCATCAAGATAACCGCCACCGGCGGCAGCACCGCCACCTCGCACCCCAACCTCCCTTCCTTTAACGTCGACGAGCTGACCGCCATCATCGACGAGGCCCACAAGTTCGGCAAACACGCCGCCGCACACTGCGCATCGTCCCAGGGCATGATCAACGCCCTCGACGCCGGCATCGACACCATCATCCACGCCTACTTCAAGGAACCCGACGGCTCGTTCCTCTACCGCCCTGAGATTTCCGACCGCATCGCCGAGCAGGGCGTCTTCGTCAATCCCACCCTCCACCAAGGGCGCAACCGCCTCTGGCTCCTCGAGGAGAAGGCCGAGCACGGTCCCCTCACTCAGCAGGAGCAGGCCGACCTCGACGACGGCAGGGCCACCCTCGAGCTCCGCTACGACCAGGTCGCCCGCATGGTCGCCGCCGGCGTCAAGCTCACCGCCGGCTCCGACGCCGCGTGGTCCTTCCTCCCCATGGGACTCTTCCAGCACGAAATACAGTCCCACACCGAGGCCGGACTCTCCCCGCTCCAGGCCGTCGTCTCCGCAACCGGCGACTCCGCCAGGTCCTGCTGGGTCGACAACGACCTCGGCACACTCCAGCCCGGCAAGCGCGCCGACCTCCTCGTCGTCCACGGCGACCCCTCGCACGACATCGACGACCTCTCCAACGTCATCGACGTCTACATCAACGGCGCAAGAGTCGACAGAGGCGACCTCGTGTGAGGCATCGGTGCTCGGTGCTGGTTCATGCTTCGACAGGCTCAGCACGAACGGGGGGGGTTGGCTCACCCCTAACGGAAACATACCCCAACACCGTTCACCCTGAGCCTGTCGAAGGGTCGAAGGGTCGAAGGGACGAGCCCATTAATACGCGAGGAACTTACTAGGAAAGGACCACTTTGGGGTTTTACGTATACATCCTCAAATGCGCGGACGACTCATAATACACCGGACACACCGATGATCTGGAAGCCAGACTTGCCGCCCACCAAACCGGACTCTTCCGAAACTACACGCTCAACAGGAGGCCGGTGAAGCTCGTCTTCGCTGAGGAGCTCCCGACAAGACTTGATGCACTCGAACAAGAACGACGCATCAAGGGATGGTCCAGGGCAAAAAAGGAAGCGCTTATAAGCCGTGATTGGGACAAACTGGTTGCTCTGTCCCGTTCATCCTAATCCCCCCAATAAACTCCGTTCACCCTGAACCTGGCTCACCCCTAACGGAACATACCCCCGTTCACCCTGAGCCTGTCGAAGGGTCGAAGGGTCAAAGGCCACAACCCCTTTCCTTTAACATTAAAAGCCCCCTCCGCGCCCTCCGCGCCCTCTGCGGTGAATCCCCCCTCCTATCCCCCCTCTGCGACCCCCGCCGTCCCCCGTGGGCAGACCCCTCCACACCGCAGCACCAAGCACCCCTGATGAAACCCGAAAATACACCCCAAAACCCTACGCAAACCCTACATCGCTGTGCTATACTCCACAGCGGCAAATACCGTCCGGGAATGGGAACCAACGACCAAGTCCAGCTACTTGACAGTGGTTTCCCCCGATGGTATTGTTCGGACATCCACGTTTAGACCAAGTTCTAGGCAAAGAGAGGGCACGCATGAAGAATAGATCATCCTACGCAGTATTGACCCGCTTTGGCATCATCGCCGCCATACTGGCGACCTTGGTGTTCATCGCGCCTGCGGCAACCGCGCAGTCGGAGTGCGAGTTGGACGACGGCACGTTGGAGTGTACGTATCCTGAGAAGGGCACGGACTCGGTCACGACGTTGACCGCGTCTGACGAGGACGAGGACGCTGGCGACGTTGAGTGGAGTTTGGACGGAGTCGACAAAGGCGCCTTCAAGATTAGCGATGATGGCGTGCTCACCTTCGACAAGTCGCCTAACTTCGAGAGTCCTACGGACGCGGACGAGGACACTGCCGCCTCCGGCGACCAGGGCAAGGGCGACAACGTGTACAAGGTGACGGTGGTTGCCACGAGCGACACGAAGACCGAGTTGAAGGTCGAGGTGACCGTTACGGACATTGAAGAGGAAGGTGAAGTGACCTTCGACCAGCCTCAGCCTCAGGCCACGAGGGGTCTGGTGGCGAGTGTCAGCGACGGTGACGGCGAAATCACCAACCGGCAGTGGCAGTGGTCGAAGTCGATGGACATGGAGAATTGGACGGACATTGAGGGCGCCACGTCGGCGTCCCGCAGTCCGGCCGCGGCGGACGTAGGCTACTACCTTCGTGCGACGGTCACGTACACCGACAGGCGCGGGCCGGACAAGACGGCTTCGGGCGTGACGGCCAACAAGGTGGAGGCGAGGACGCTGGCGAACGCCGCGCCGAGCTTCGGCGATATTGACCCGATCCCGGTGGACGAGAACGTGAAGGGGAACATCGGTGACCCGATAGTTGCCAATGACGCAGACAATGACGTGCTTCTGTACTCTTTGGACGCTGCCTACGATGCGAACGCTGGCACCGATGGAGCTCAAAACGACAACGGGCTGTTCGATATGAGCAAAGATGGCCAGTTGTCGCTGAAGGCCGGTTTGGACTACGAGAGTCCTGGAGACGATCCCGCCACTGGTTCCGCTAGAGTGGCGAACGCAGTCACCACCGACGATATACCCGACGGTGTGTTCGTGTACAGGGTGGGGATCAAGGCTCTGGACCCGTCCGGTGCCCCCGGCACGGCAGTAGTGATGGTTCACCTCAGCGACGTGAACGAGGCTCCGAAGTTCAGTGATGCTACGGAGGCGGGTGATGCCGGTCACCCGACGAATGCGAACAAGCTGTACATCACCGAGAACCAGACGAGCGTGACGACCACCACGTTGTCCCTGCGCTCGACTTCGGCTGTGCCGACTTCGGCTGAGACGATTTCCTATTCAGCGGCGGACAACGATGGGACGACGAAGGACACTGCTGTCAGCTACAAGGTAGAGGGTGCTGACGCGAAGTACTTCACCTTCGCCGACCCAACAACTGGGACACTGACGCCCACCACTGAGCTTAGTGCTGAGGGCGCGGGCGCCAACTTCGAGAAGAAGCCTTCGTACTCGATAACCATCGTGGCGTCGACCTCTGGCGCTGGCGGTGACGGCAATAATCCGACTTCGGTTACGATGTACGCCAGGCTGGACGTGACCGTGATGGTGGAGGACGCAGAAGACCCCGGCGAGGTGGAGCTCTCGGCGCGTCAGTCGCAGGTGAACATTCCTGTGATTGCTAAGCTGAGCGATCCTGACGGCGACGAGACTGCGGTAACGTGGAAGTGGTTCAGAGGCAGCAGTACGACGCCGATACTCAGTGACGCCGGTGTTCTGGACACAACTGCTGATACCGAGTGCGACGCTGACGCTGACCCTCCCGTACACGCGTCTGATACCGTAATTTGCAGAATCGGTGGACAGACGTCGGCTCTCTACACGCCGGGTGATGATGATGTCGGTCATATAATCCACGCGGTGGCGAACTACAAGGACGGCCAAGGCTCGGTTGCGGAGAACGCCTTGGGTTCGTCTGAGGCTTCCGTGCAGGATAGCAACCCTGGGAACACGGCGCCGAAGTTCCCCGACCAGGACCTGAACACTGCTGGCGATCAGTCGGACACGGCGATGCGCTCGGTTCCTGAGAACTTCAAGGGTAAAGTCGGAGAGCCGATTGGAGCTGTGGACGCTGACGTTGACACTCCCGAAGGCAACATGGAGTTGCTGACGTACACGATTGACGACGAGGACAACTTCAGCGTGGACCGGAAGACCGGCCAGCTCAGCACTGCGGTGAAGCTGGACTACGAGGCTCTGCCTGATGACGCGAAGTATTACATGGTGGTTCTGACGGCTACTGACCCGTCGGGCGCTCAGGACAGCATCACGGTGCAGATCAATGTCACGGACGAGGACGACCCGCCGACGATTACGCTGGCTGAAGAGATGACCGGCGAATGCAACGATGATTACGAGTGCACGTATCCTGAGAAGGGTACGGGCCCGGTCGCGACGTTTAGCGGGTCTGACGAGGACGAGGGCGCTGGCGACGTTGATTGGAGTTTGGACGGAGTCGACAAAGGCGCCTTCAAGATTAGCGATGATGGCGTGCTCACCTTCGACAAGTCGCCTAACTTCGAGAGTCCTACGGACGCGGACGAGGACACTGCCGCCTCCGGCGATCAGGGCAAGGGCGACAACGTGTACAAGGTGACGGTGGTTGCCACGAGCGACACGAAGACCGAGTTGAAGGTCGAGGTGACCGTTACGGACATTGAAGAGGAAGGTGAAGTGACCTTCGACCAGCCTCAGCCTCAGGCCACGAGAGGTCTGGTGGCGAGTGTCAGCGACGGTGACGGCGAGATCATCGATCGGCAGTGGCAGTGGTCGAAGTCGATGGACATGGAGAATTGGACGGACATTGAGGGCGCCACGTCGGCGTCCCGCAGTCCGGCCGCGGCGGACGTAGGCTACTACCTTCGTGCGACGGTCACGTACACCGACAGGCGCGGGCCGGACAAGACGGCTTCGGGCGTGACGGCCAACAAGGTGGAGGCGAGGACGCTGGCGAACGCCGCGCCGAGCTTCGGCGATATTGACCCGATCCCGGTGGACGAGAACGTGAAGGGGAACATCGGTGACCCGATAGTTGCCAATGACGCAGACAATGACGTGCTTCTGTACTCTTTGGACGCTGCCTACGATGCGAACGCTGGCACCGATGGAGCTCAAAACGACAACGGGCTGTTCGATATGAGCAAAGATGGCCAGTTGTCGCTGAAGGCCGGTTTGGACTACGAGAGTCCTGGAGACGATCCCGCCACTGGTTCCGCTAGAGTGGCGAACGCAGTCACCACCGACGATATACCCGACGGTGTGTTCGTGTACAGGGTGGGGATCAAGGCTCTGGACCCGTCCGGTGCCCCCGGCACGGCAGTAGTGATGGTTCACCTCAGCGACGTGAACGAGGCTCCGAAGTTCAGTGATGCTACGGAGGCGGGTGATGCCGGTCACCCGACGAATGCGAACAAGCTGTACATCACCGAGAACCAGACGAGCGTGACGACCACCACGTTGTCCCTGCGCTCGACTTCGGCTGTGCCGACTTCGGCTGAGACGATTTCCTATTCAGCGGCGGACAACGATGGGACGACGAAGGACACTGCTGTCAGCTACAAGGTAGAGGGTGCTGACGCGAAGTACTTCACCTTCGCCGACCCAACAACTGGGACACTGACGCCCACCACTGAGCTTAGTGCTGAGGGCGCGGGCGCCAACTTCGAGAAGAAGCCTTCGTACTCGATAACCATCGTGGCGTCGACCTCTGGCGCTGGCGGTGACGGCAATAATCCGACTTCGGTTACGATGTACGCCAGGCTGGACGTGACCGTGATGGTGGAGGACGCAGAAGACCCCGGCGAGGTGGAGCTCTCGGCGCGTCAGTCGCAGGTGAACATTCCTGTGATTGCTAAGCTGAGCGATCCTGACGGCGACGAGACTGCGGTAACGTGGAAGTGGTTCAGAGGCAGCAGTACGACGCCGATACTCAGTGACGCCGGTGTTCTGGACACAACTGCTGATACCGAGTGCGACGCTGACGCTGACCCTCCCGTAGACGCGTCTGATACCGTAATTTGCAGAATCGGTGGACAGACGTCGGCTCTCTACACGCCGGGTGATGATGATGTCGGTCATATAATCCACGCGGTGGCGAACTACAAGGACGGCCAAGGCTCGGTTGCGGAGAACGCCTTGGGTTCGTCTGAGGCTTCCGTGCAGGATAGCAACCCTGGGAACACGGCGCCGAAGTTCCCCGACCAGGACCTGAACACTGCTGGCGATCAGTCGGACACGGCGATGCGCTCGGTTCCTGAGAACTTCAAGGGTAAAGTCGGAGAGCCGATTGGAGCTGTGGACGCTGACGTTGACACTCCCGAAGGCAACATGGAGTTGCTGACGTACACGATTGACGACGAGGACAACTTCAGCGTGGACCGGAAGACCGGCCAGCTCAGCACTGCGGTGAAGCTGGACTACGAGGCTCTGCCTGATGACGCGAAGTATTACATGGTGGTTCTGACGGCTACTGACCCGTCGGGCGCTCAGGACAGCATCACGGTGCAGATCAATGTCACGGACGAGGACGACCCGCCGGTCATTACGCTCGGTGGCGCGCCTGCGCCTGCGCCTGACCCCGCGGGCCCGGACTGCATGTCCGCAGCAGGCGGTGTGAGTTCCCTGGCGCCTGACTGCCAGACGCTCCTCAACATCATGGACGAGCTGATTGGCGGCGGCACTGCAGACTTGAACTGGAGCGTTGACACGCCGATGTCCGATTGGGAAGGCATTGCCGGCACCGCCACGGGTCGCGTGACGCGGATCCACCTGCGCGGCGCAGGTCTCGCGGGTGTGCTCCCGGCCGGGATCACCGCGCTGAACGCACTTGAGAGACTGACGTTGACCGACAACGACCTGACGGGCGATATCCCGGACCTCAGCGGCTTGGACAGCATCGATTGGCTCGTCCTGGGCGGCAACGCCTTCACGGGCGGAATCCCGGCTTCGCTGGGCGACCTGGGCAGTCTGCGGAGACTGTGGCTGCACAGGAATGACGGTGGCTTCGAGGGCGGAATCCCGGCTGAGCTGGGTAGCCTGCCGAGGCTCCGGTACCTGATGCTCTACGGCAACGACTTGGCGGGCGGAATCCCGGCTTCGCTGGGCGACGCGACCAACCTGAAGGCGCTGTACCTGCACGACAACATGCTGTCGGGCTCGATACCCGCTTCGCTGGGTAGCCTGATGACCGAAGCGGACGATACGCTGCGGTTGCTGTACCTGCACAACAACATGCTGAGCGGTGCGATACCGGCAGAGTTGGGCAACCTCACCAGCCTGGAGCGCATACTGCTCGCGGGCAACGACGACCTCAGCGGCTGCATACCGGCAGCGATCATAGACGCCGCCGCTGACGCCGACATGGCCGGTCTGATGGCCTGCCCAGCCGAAGACGAATCGTAACAACCGAAACAGAACGTGAGGGTCGGCAACCCCGGCCCTCACCGACGACAAGCAACCAAAGAAGCGCCGCCGGCCACCCCCGGCGGCGCTCCTCCTTTCCCCCCCACTCGTCATTCCCGCGCACGCGGGAATCCATCCCCCAACTTGACAATAATCCACGGAAATGTCCCAAAATGCCACACCACGCCACAAATCAGCCCTCCCGTCCCCCAATACCGTAGGGGCGGTTCGCGAACCGCCCAAGCCCTCCCGTCCACCCTGAGCCTGTCACCTCACCGTCATTCCCGCGCACGCGGGAATCCATCCCCCCGTCATCCCCCCCCAAATGTCCCAAAATGTCACACCACGCCACAAATTCGACCACTTTCCTCCCAACACGCGCATGTCTTGTGGTAGCATCGCAACGATCAACGACACTAGGGAGGTAACACCTTGACAACCCTCATGAACTACCTTTCACACCGTCGCCCCGCCGCCATCCTCGCGGCAACGGGGCTCGCCACCCTTGCCCTCTTCATCATCAGGCCCTCCGTCGCCTACGCGGCGGGCGTCGAGGAGGAGACCGCCTTCGTCTTCAACACCCTCTCCTTCCTCATGTGGGGCGCCCTCGTCATGTGGATGTGTGCCGGCTTCACCATGCTGGAGTCCGGCTCCGTCCGCACCAAGAACGCCGCCATGATCTGCCTCAAGAACATCGGCCTCTACTCCATCGCCGGCCTCGCCTACTTCTTCATCGGCTACAACCTCATGTACGGCGACATCATCGCGGGCTTCATCGGCACCCCCGCATTCATGTACGTGCCCTCGCCCGCAGAGGTCGCCCTCCTCGACGCCGCTGACGCCGAGGTCGCCGCGGCCACCGCCAAGGTCCTGGCCGACGGAGACGGCTACTCCGTCATGTCCGACTGGTTCTTCCAGATGGTCTTCGTCGCAACCGCCGCGTCCATCGTCTCCGGCGCCCTCGCCGAACGCGTCAAGATGTGGTCGTTCTTCCTCTTCACCCTCGTCCTCACCGCCATCATCTACCCCGTCGTCGGCGCGTGGACATGGGGAGGCGGCTGGCTGGCTGAGATGGGCTTCGTCGACTTCGCCGGCTCGACCATCGTCCACAGCACCGGCGGCTGGGCCGCACTCGCGGGCATGATCGTCGTCGGCCCCCGGCTGGGCAAGTTCCGCAAGGACGGCTCCGTCCGCGCGACGCCGCCATCGAACATCCTGGTCGTCACGCTCGGCGTCTTCATCCTGTGGCTGGGGTGGTTTGGCTTCAATGGCGGATCGCAGCTCGCCCTCGGCAGCGCAGCCGACGCCATCTCCATGAGCATCGTGCTCGTCAACACCAACCTCGCCGCCGCCGCGGGCGTCATTACCGCCCTGGCCGTCTCACGTCCCATCCTCGGACGCATCGACCTCTTCGCCGGACTCAACGGCGCGATAGCGGGACTCGTCTCCATCACCGCCGCGCCCGACTTCACCGACCACTACTGGGCCGTCATCATCGGCGCGATCGGCGCTGTCATCTGTACCGCCGGCCTCAGGCTCCTCGAGCAGCTCAAGCTCGACGACGTCGTCGGTGCCGTTCCCGCCCACCTCTTCGCGGGCATCTGGGGCACCCTCGCGGCCTCCATCGGCCTCGCGGGCGGCGCGCAGTTCCACGTCCAGCTCATCGGTATCCTCGCGATAGGCGTGTTCGTGTTCGCCGTCTCGTTCGTGCTCTGGAAGCTCATAGACATAACCGTCAGCGCCCGCGTAACCCACCAGGTCGAGCGCCTAGGCCAGGACGCAGGCGAATTGGGAATGGAGTCCTACCCCGAGTTCGTGCTCATGCCCGACCTCGACGACGACGACGAAGACTAGCGGCCAAACAACCTACCCCCCTCTCCCGTTCGCGGGAGAGGGCTGGGGTGAGGGTACAGAACCCAAGACCCGTTCGTGGTGAGCCTCAATAACCGTTCGTGGTGAGCCTGTCGAACCATGAGCGACCGCGTCGCCGGACCGCCCCTGCTACACCTTCACCAGCTTCTGAAGACTTCGTACGCCGTCCCTGATCTCGCCGAGGTTCTTCAGGTTCGTCCACGACACCTCGCCGACGTACAGGTTGCCCTGCGAGTCCATGGAGATGTCGTGCGGCGCGATGAACTGGCCCGGCTCCTCGCCGAAGCCGTCGCCGATTCGCGCCAGACGTTCGCCGCTCCGGTTGTAGACGCTGATCCACGGCCCGATGTTCGGCATGTGGCGGTTTACGTTCATCCCCGCGCCCAACTCGCCCACGAACACATGCTGCTCGTCCGAGATGTACAGCGCGCACGGCCGGTGCATGTTCTTCCACTGCGCCTCGAAGTTGCCCTCCGAGTCGAATATCTGGACGCGGTGGTTCTCCCGGTCCGCGACATAGACGAACCCGTCGGCGTCCGTCGCGATGTTATGCGTGATGTTGAACTGTCCGGGGTCCACTCCAGGCTCACCCCACGAGAAGAGCAGCTTGCCGTCCGGCGAGTACTTATGCACCCTTGAGTTGCCGTACCCGTCCGCGACATAGAATTCGCCCGTATTCGGGTCGATAGCCACGTCGGTCGGTCGGTGGAACGGCTCGCCGCTCATGTATCCGCTCGCCACTCCCGGAGTTCCGAGCGTGAAGATAACCTTGCCCTCCGGCGTACACTTTCGCACCGTGTGATCGTCGTCGTCGATGAGGTACAGCGTCCCGTCCGGCGCGAACGTGATCCCGTGAGCACGGGGGTACATGCCAGGGTCGCCCCAGTCCCTTAGATACGTTCCATTCGTATCGAACACTATGACCGGATGATCGCTCCGGTTGTAGACATATATCTCGTCCTTGGGGCTGACGCCGACGGCCGCCGCCTCCTGCCACGAATAGCCGGGCGGGAGCGATTCCCAGTCCACCGCCACCTCGTAGGTAAACTCACCCGTCCCGATCGTCGTCGCCGTCGTCATCTGCTTCTCCTCCATTTAGGTCGTGACATTTGGCCCCCTGTGTGGCACTATCTTACCACTTGCCGTCCGACACGAGGGAGCCGCCATGCTGCTGGAAAACAAGGTAGTGCTGATCACGGGAGCCGCGTCCGGCATCGGCCGTGCTTCGGCCCAACTCTTCGCGCGCGAGGGGGCGAAAGTCGTCGTCTCGGACAAGAACGCGGAGGGCGGCAGAGAGACCGTCGAGACCATCGTATCCAAGGGAAATGACGCGGTATTCGTCGAGACCAATGTCGGGTGCATGGCCGACGTCGAGGCGCTGGTGAACGCCTGCGTCGAGCACTACGGCAGAGTCGACGTCGTCTTCAGCAACGCCTGCCACTATCCCATGGGAACCGCGACGGAACTGACGGAGGCCGACTGGGACGTCACGATGGACGTGTGCCTCAAGGCGACCTGGATGCTCGCCAAGCACGCGCTGCCCCTCATGGTTGAGCAGGGCGGCGGTGTATTCGTCATCACGGGCTCGGTCCATTCGCTCAGGGGGTTCTCCAACTACGCTTCGTACGACCCCGCCAAGGCCGGCCTGCTCGGACTGACACGCAATCTTGCCCTGGACTACGCCCCGCACGTCCGGGTGAATGCCCTTCTGCCGGGCCCAATCGTTACGGGTCTGTGGAAGGACATGACCCCCGAGGAAATCCAGCAGAGCGCCGACAGCGTGCCCCTGAAACGCAACGGCACCCCGGAAGACGTGGCGAAGGTGGCACTGTTCCTTGCTTCCGACCTCTCGTCGTACGTGACCGGTACCGAGGTCGTCGTCGACGGCGGCATGATATCGGGCATCAAATTCCCCTAGGAGTATTTAAACAATCGTTCGTGGTGAGCCTGTCGAACCATGAACCGCCCTTCAATCCTTCGACAAGCTCTGGGTAAACAGGGGAAGTTTTCGGCACTAGCATACGAGATATCCACAAGTCATAGCTGTAGGCACGGAGGAAGAAATGAAGCCGGAACTCATCGTCGACACCATGGATGACACGGGCGAGGGGCCCCTGTGGCACCCCATCGAGAAGAAGCTGTACTGGGGAGACATAACAGAGGGAGAACTCTACCGCTATGACCCAACCACAGGCGGGCACGAGCTGGTCTTCGATGCGGGCGAGATGTTTGGCGGCTACACCTTCCAGGCAGACGGCTCGATCCTCATGTTCCTGGAAGAGGGCAGGATCGGAGTCCTCAGAGATGGCAGCCTCGACATCGTAATCGACGGCCTCCCCGGTGAAAAGGAGAACCGCTTCAACGATGTCATCGCCGATCCCGAAGGTCGCGTCTACTGCGGCACCATGTGTAAGGATTCGGCGAAGGCGATGGCGGAAGAGGCATTCGGCAGTCTCTACCTTCTCGATACGGACGGTACGATCACAAAGGTTCTCGACGACATTGCCATATCCAACGGCCTAGGATTCACGCCCGATCTGTCCGGCATCTACTACACGGACAGTCCAACGGGCGCCATCTGGCTCTTCGATTACGACCGTGCCACCGGTGCCATCAGCAATCGGCGCGACTTCGTAGCCTCAGACGACGTTGACAAGGACGGTCTGCCGGACGGCATGACCGTCGACGCCGAGGGCAATGTCTGGTCCGCCCGCGTCCTCACAGGCGAGATGCACAAGTACTCGCCCAGCGGTGAACTGGTCGAGGCCATCGATTTCCCCTGCGACATGGTCTCCAGCGCCGTATTCGGCGGTGAAGACCTCGACGAGCTGTACGTAACGACCATTAGTTCAAACGACCGCGAGACACACGGCCCGGGAGCCGGCGCGCTATACCGCCTGCGCCCCGGCGTCAAAGGCGTGCCGGAGTTCTTCTCCAACGTGAGTTTCTAGCAACCCGCTGGCCTTGCCGTTGAGTCCGTTCGTGGTGAGCCTGTCGAACCATGATCGGACTGCCCTTCGTCAGGCTCGCTACCTGCGCCGTACTTGATACGAGGGTGAACGGGGGCGTTGGTGGCCAGATGGAGGGGTGGTGCCCTTGTCTGGCGGGAATGCAGGGAAAAGAAAAGGAGAGCACATGAAGCTGACCGAAGACCAGGTGAGGCAGTTCGACCTCTTCGGATTCGTCATTCTCGGGAGCATTTTCACCGAACGTGAGGTAGCGACGCTCCAGGCGGAGTTCGAGTACGGCGCGGCGCGGACACAGGAGTCCGAGGGCAAGTTTGACGGTACGGAGACCCATACGTTCAGCATGTTGGGCGAGGACACGCCGTTCTACTCGTCACTGCTGGAGGACCCGCGCTTCTATGGTCCCGCGTCGCAACTGTTCGGCGACGACGTATTTGGCCTCGAGATCAACTCGTATCGATACGTCTCCAATACCCCGTGGCACTTCAACGACGGGGCACCCAACATCCACGGCTACGGACCGAAGTACCAGTTCCCTGTCTTTGAACCTACACGCTCGGACACCGGAGCGCTGAGGTTCGTTCCCGGCTCACACAAGGACCCGTGGCAGTCGCAGCTGACCGGCTGGTGGCCACTCGCGCGAGATTCGGCTCGCAGCGCCGAGGGTATGGAGTTTCTCGATAAGATCCCGTGCTTCGTGGCCGAGGCCGATCCGGGCGACGCAGTCCTCTTCGATATGCGGCTCGTGCACTCGACGTGGGGCGGCAGCAAGGACCGGCGCATGAGCTGCGTGACCTACTACCACTACCCGGAGACGCCACAGGAGTTGGAGGTCATGCGCACCACGGCGCAGGGCTTCTATCGCTCGACCACGCGCTGGAACCAGGCGCAGTGGGATGAATGGTTCTCCAATCCGCACGGCAGCCCCCTTCGCCAGCGCTGGCTCGACTCCTGGGAGCGTCTCGCCAAGACTCCCCAAGCCGAAACAGGGCTCCAATTGATCTACGACGAAGTCGGGGCCGCAACCTTCGCTCCTACGGCTGTTTAGGGCCTCTGCGCCCCGTTACGACTCCATACCGACGTTTGGGAGAAAGGTTCGCTTCTGATGGTTTCGCGTTTTCGTCGGCCTCGCGCCGACCTCAGTATCCAAGTGGACAGGACAGTACTCCAACCCGGCGAGGAGCTTGAGGCTCGCGTTGTACTCCTGCCTGAGAGCGACTTTCGTGTCCGACAGGGAACGATTGCGCTTGTCTGCACGGAGACCCATGTGCAGAAGACGAGCAGCCAATATGGGACGCACTACTCCAGGAAGAAACAGGTTCTCTTCAATATGGAGGAGAGTTTCCTCAACGACGTGACGGTACGAAACGGAGTACCCCACTCGACCGACGTGAGACTTGCCGTTCCGGCGGACGCCCTGCCTACATTGAGCGGAATAAAGGTGAGCCACGTCGAGCCCGGCATCACGTGGGAGGTCACGGCACTTCTCGACGTGGCGGGAGCGAGGGACATTCGCTGCGAGCAGCCGGTCTCCGTTTCGGGTATTCCCGCGACGAACGACGTCAGGTCCCACCCGGTCGTCGCGCAGACCAAGCATGATCAGTGCGCGATGACCCTCACGGTGTCTAACGGAGATGCGCGTTCGGGGGATACCCTGGACGGCGACCTGCGTGCCGAAATTCTGCATGATGTGACTGCGGAGGAGATCAGGGTGGCCCTGGTGAGGTCCGAAAAGTTCGGCAACGAGGAGAAAAACCTCACCGTTGACGAGGTGACGTTCGAACGGGACGTGACACTTCAGTCAGGCAGTATGCGGGAATGGCGGTTCAGGCTGGATGTAGGGCAGGTTGGAGTGCCAACCCTAACGACCGACAAATCGTCCGTCCGCTGGCTGGTGAAGGCGTGGATGACAAGAAACATGCGACGTGACCTGCGCATTGAGCAGGAAATCAGGGTCGATATCTAGCCGTTTGGTGAGATAGTTCAGTCACTGGGACGCTCTGTGCATTGATCGGCTTCTCCAGCATCCAGAACCCAACACCCAGCACCTGAATCCTGCCCCCGATGTCGGTATCATGGACACCGCAACCATGCGTACGCGCTTCTCCATATCGACGAGGGCCTACGTCAACTTCCTGCTTGCGCTCATTGGGGTGGGGGTAGCGCTGCTGATGCTGGAGATTGGCCTTCGCCTCACGCGTGATTCGCCCGAACCGGCAGTCCCCCTTCACTTGACCTGCGGCGATTGTCCGTACCTGTTCGAACTCAATCCCGACCATCCTGACGTTCGGGACAGAAACATGCTCCCGGACCGCTCGGCGGAAAGACTCCGGTCGACGACCAACATCATGGTTCTGGGCGACTCGGTGGCGTACGGCGTGGGGGTGCCGTTTGAGACGGCGTTCCCTCAGCGGCTTGAGGAACTGCTAACGGCGCAGTTCGCCGACGTTGCGGTGCTCAACTCCGCTGTGAGCGGGTACACGCCGTACAACCAGCTTCACCAATACGTCAGCCGTGACCGCGACATTCCGGTGAAGCTCGTGGTCGTGGCCTTCAGCATGAACGACATCGTAGACCCCGAGCTGCACTGGAACTACACCGAGGACACCATAGAGAACATCCCACCTGAGGCCTATCCCAACCTCCGGTACCACGAAGAGCACGTCGTACCCATCCTTGAAGCTCGCAGAAGGGAACGTGAGCAGGGAGGCACAGAGCTTGGCCGACTGGTCCGCTCGGCTGTAAACGTCACCAACATCACCGATCAGGATGCAAGTCATGCAGTCGTAGGCGGCCGCCGATGGCCGACCTACATCACCGGCGAGGACACCATCAGCATCGAGGTGCTGACCGACTACGACTCGCAGGAGTGGGTGTGGCTGCGGGGGATGTACGACCGAATTGCGGACGAGGTGGACTCGGACGGCGCGCGTCTCGTCATCTTGGTCTTGCCGCTGGCATATCAGATGGATGCGGAGTATTCTTTCCTTCCGCAGAAACAGTTTGCCCGGTACTGCGAAGAACGCTCGCTGATGTGCCTCGATCTGCTGCCCGCGTTTCGAGCGCGAGGAGGCGAGAGCCTGTTCTTGGGCGAGCGACTGGGCTATACCGATATCTGGCACCTCTCTGACAAGGGGCACGCCGTCGTGGCAAGCGAACTCCACGCATTTCTCGAAGAAAACGATCTTGTAGGACGCTGGTAGACTGCTCATGCTCGACTACTTTCAGGTAACCGATCAGTTCACGGACGAGGAACGGCAGACACAGGCAGGGGTGCGCGAGTTCCTGGATGCCGAGGCGCTCCCGCACATTTCAGGATGGTGGGAGCGGGCGGAG
Organism: Dehalococcoidia bacterium; assembly: GCA_963662435.1. Taxonomy (GTDB): domain Bacteria; phylum Chloroflexota; class Dehalococcoidia; order Lucifugimonadales; family VXLM01; genus VXLM01. Next base: position 3,407,067 of record OY759598.1, read on the forward strand.
TTTCCCAGGCAACTCGTCCCGCGCCTTGCCGAGTTCGGACTGATCGGGGCAAACATGCCCGTGGAATACGGCGCAGCGGGCGTCGGCAGCTTGGCGTACGGGCTGGTGATGTACGAGCTGGAGCGGATCGATTCCGGCCTGCGGAGCTTTGCCAGCGTTCAGGGCGCCCTCTGCATGTACCCGATCCTGCGATACGGCTCCGAGCAACAGCGTCAGGCGTACCTGCCCGCGATTGCGAACGGTGACATGATCGGCTGTTTCGGGCTGACCGAGCACTCCGGCGGCTCCGACCCCGGCGCGATGGAGACTCGTGCTCGACGTGACGGCGGCTCGTACGTCCTGAATGGCGTCAAGGTGTGGATAAGCTACGGCTCAATCGCAGACATCGCCATCATTTGGGCCAGAGGCGAAGATGACGGTGTGGTACGAGGATTCGTCGTGCCGACCGATACGCCCGGATTCTCGGCCAAGAAGATCGAGAGGCAGATGAGCCTCCGCACATCCGGCGCGAGCGAACTGGTCCTTGAGGAAGTTCGAGTCCCCGCCTCCGCGATGCTCCCGGAGGCCGCGGGACTGTCCGCTCCGCTGTCGTGCCTCACGCAGGCGCGCTACGGCATCTCCTGGGGCGTTCTGGGCCCCCTGGAGTACGTTTACGAGGAAGCCCTTGCCTTCTCAAAGGCGCGAAAGACCTTCGGCAAGCCCATAGGCGGCCGGCAACTCGTTCAGGACAAGCTCGCCGACATGCTGGCCGATCACACCAGCGGACTCCTCCGCGTCTGCCAGCTTGCCCGACTCAAGGACGAAGGAAAGCTGAACTACACGCACGTCTCGCTGGCCAAGCGTGAGAACGCGAGAGCAGCCCTAAGGGGAGCGCGACTCGCACGTGAGATACTCGGAGCCAGCGGCATAACCCTCGACTACCACACCGTCCGCCACATGCTCAATCTGGAGACCGTCGATACCTACGAGGGAACGCACGACATCCACAGCCTGGTGTTGGGGCGCGATGTCACGGGGCTGGACGCCTTTTCGTAAAGGTTGTCTTGAAGGAAATCTCGTCACCCTGAGCTTGTCGAAGGGTGGAGAATCCGTTTATGGTCCGACAAGCTCACCACGAACGAGTTTGGTCGGTCCTTTGGGCGCGCCTAGAATACCTTGGCAACGGGGCACGAAAAGCCCGGTAGCACGGGATCACCCGTGAGCGTGTCACCCTCGTGGAGGGCGTGTACTTCGCTCAGCGAACGGAACACTGAGATTGAGCGCTGTTCCGGGTGCACCAGCCACACCAGCTTCACGCCGTGCTCGATCCACTGCTCGATCTTTTCCTGCACCTGTCCCGCCCTGTCGCTGGGAGAAACGACTTCGACCACGAGGTCGGGAATCGTGTCGACATAGCCGGTTGGAATCCCATCCGGGGGAATCCGTTCCATGGCAATGAAGGCTGCGTCAGGCGCTCTGACGGTGTCCGGGTCGCGTTGCAGGAAGAACCCGCAGTCAGCTCCGAATAATTCTCCCAGGTCGTCTTTATCGACGTGCTGGAAGAGAAGTCCGGCAATCCTGATGCCAATGTTGCCGTGTCTTCCGCCAGCGGGCGCCATTTCGATCAGTTCCCCCTCGATCAATTCATGGCGCTTGCCGTCATCGGGCATACGGAGCAGTTCGTCCGCGGTTACCAGCGTACGCGTGGTCATGTTGCCCTCCCTCGTCGGTGAGGATGTACCGTTCAGTATACTCTATCGACGGCTTACGCCGTTGCGCCCCCCTACGCGACCACTCCCGGCGCGCCGATGTCGAGTAGCATCTGCCGGGCCTTGCCGCGATAAGCCTCGCGCACGTCGCGTGTAGGTGGACGGCACCGGCTCGAGGGCAGACCGACCAGCTCCATGAGCAGCTTGTCGGCATAGCCGTCGCCGCTCGTGTACTCCATCATGTCGCGCCACAGGTCGTAGAACGGGAGCAGCACCCGGATCACCTCGTTCTGCGCCTCGACATATCGACGTTCCTCCAGCATGTGCAGGAAGCCGACAGCCCACTGAGGCCAGTAGTTGGCGGGATGGATCTCGATACTCCGTGCGCCGAGGATGTGGCTCATGACGAATGAACCGTTGTTGTCGACTACGCTCACCTTGTCGGCGAACATGCTGACGATGCGGTCCATGCCGAAGGGTACACCGCCGGGCACCGCCCACTTGAGGCCCGCGACGTTGGGAAGCTCGACGAGCTTCTCCACCATGCCTATCGACACGCTGGGGGAAGTCCAGAACGTGTTGTATACGATCAGACCAATGTCCGCCGCCTCCGACGCAGCGAGGATGTACTCGTAGAAGTCGCCCTCGGTGTGCGCGAAGTAGAACGGCGGCGAGACCTGGATGTACTCGCATCCGACGTCTTCGGCCGCTCGCGCCAGGGCAATCAGCTCTCGCGTGCTCGTCGTCTGCGCCCCCAGGATGACGGGCACCCGTCCCGCTGCCTGGTCTACGACCGCCCCGGCGACGGCCACGCGTTCTTCGAATGACATCGACGAGAAGTCGCCCGCCGCGCCGCACGCCAGCAGCACGCCCGTACCCGTCTGGATGCCGCCATTAATGAGGAATTCCACGTGCTGCCGTATCCCGTCGAGATTCACCGACAGCTCGTCGTCGTCGTTGAACATCGTCGGAATCGTCACGTAGCAGCCGTACAGCCGGTCGCGCAGTGTCTGTTGGTCCATGGGGGTATTCCTCTACTCCTTCGTCGGTCTCGTTCGGCGGCAATTATGCGGCATCGTGCAGGGTGAAACAAGCGGGGAGGGTAGGGTGTCGTTTGTGACAGGAACCATGGACAGTCAACCCATACCGCTCCCATACACCTGGATACCGGCCTTCGCCGGTATGACGGTTGTGCAGGGGCAGTCCTTCCTGAGGATGAAGCGTGGTATAACGGGAGAGACGTGACTGCTCTTATCCCCGGGACGGTTCCGCCATCTCCTCGCGGGTCTTGCGCGACAACTCCGCTAGATGCCCGTCGTTGGCGAGGCGCTGTTCGAGGTGCACCATTCGTCTGGGACCAGCCGTCTCGATCATGGTCGGGCCGTATGCCCGCTCCATCCACCACCTCGATAGCGTCCCGACCTTGCGGCGCAGTTCCGGAAGGTCCTCGTCGCGGTAACGCTCTTCGAGCACCATCGTGAACATCCGCCTACGCGTGCCACCTCCGAACGACGCGTGCTTGATGCGCCGGTCGAATACCACGAGGTCACCCGGCTTCGTTTCGAGCGCGGCGGCGGGGATGTCCTTCCCGGCCACTCCGAGCGACTCCTCGGTCGTAAATTCCTTCATGCCCGGCATCATGTCGTTGAGCGTGCCGGCGAAAGAATCGCCGCTTGTGTGACTGCCGGGGATGACCCGAAGACATCCGGAGTCCCTCGTCACCTCGTCGAGGTAGAAGGCGACCTTCATCGTCAGGTACGGGGATGTGTGGCTGAGATCGGAGTGCCATCCGGTGTCGCCCACGTAGAAGTTTCCATCGCTGTTGCTGTAGTTGAAGTCGTACCCCAGGATGGGCCCCGCCAGCCCCTCGATGCGGGGATCCTCGAGCAGGCCGCAGAAGAACGGGTGTTGGTCGATGAACGGTACGATGGATGACCGCTGCTTGTAGTCGTGCGCCTGGCCGTGGTGACCTCCTCCCCGTTCGGTGAAGATCGACTCGAACGTGTCCGTGATCTGCCCTATGTCGTCGGCGAACAGCCCGGGGAAGTGGAGGAACCCGAATGTCTTGAAGAACGCGATCTGCTGCTCGGTCAGGTTCAATTGTAAAATCCCTTTTGTGGCATTTGTCTTATGTTAACGGACATGGGAGGCATACTTGAGGCAATCACGACCTTCGTGTTCGTATCAATTTCTAGCTTGAATTCGACTGAACCGCTGTACGGCATTTTGAAACCGGAAACGATGCCGGGCATACGACGATTGATGTCGCTGTACTTGGGTGGGCCGACATCAAAGGAAATCGATGCCGTCGCTATGACTTCGTAACGACCTTCCGTCCGCCTGATCGGCGAACCGATCTCCCACCCGATCGTGTCGCTAATCTGTGCGGCATCGGCAACGGTGTCGAATGTCTCTTTGTGAGTTACTCTTCGAGAGGTGGGATCTAGGCCAACCGATACCCTCAGGCCAGCGGTTCGTCCGTACCTCTTTGTAGCCATCGCCGCAATCTCTTCGGAGATGTCCTCCGCCTCGGTCATGGCCCATTCCCGCGCCACGTCTTCGGCGATACGTTCATGGTCTATTTCGCCGCAGGCCGACGATGCCCACAGCACCAACAAGGCCGCCCCAATCATGGTCCCGATTGTCATCGAGTAACGAATCCTCATGCTCGCCTCCTTGCTTCGTGAGTGAGTCGAGGTACACGCTTCCTACATGGACGATCCTATTGCTTACCCTCTACTCGGCTCGGCCATCTCCTCACGGGCCTTCCTGGCGAGTTCGGCCATGTGGCCGTCATTCTCCATGCGCTGTTCGAGGTGCACCATGCGCTGTTCGTCCGCCGTTTCGACCATCACGTCGCCGTAGTTGCGCTCGATCCAGAACCTCGTCTCCGTCGCCATGCGTTCCTTGAGAGTTTCGATGTCCTCAGCGGCGTAGCGTTCCTCGAAATTGAGGGTGAACATGCGCCGCCGGTCGCCTCCGCCCCATGAACTGTGCTTAATCTGGTGGTTGAACATCACGAGGTCGCCCGGAGTCGCCTCCAGCGGGACCGCGGGAACCTCGTCGCCGTTCACTCCCCACAGATGGCTGCTGGGATTGTCGGACTTCTCGCGCATCTCGCGCACCGCCTCAAGGCTGTTGCCGAACACGTCGCCATACTTGTGGCTGCCCGGAATGACCCGGAGACATCCCGTGCTCGCGGTAACGGAATCGAGGTAGAAGGCCATTTTGAACGAAAGGTACTTCGTCTCGCGGTAGCCGTCCGAGTGCCAGAGGGTGTCGCCGACGTAGAAGTTGCCGTCGCTGCCTGCATAGTTGAAGTCGTCACCCAGCACCGCCGCGCAAACGTCATGGATGCGCGGATCGTCGATCAGGGCGCTCAGGTACTCGTCCTGGTCGATGAACTGGATGAGGGCGGACCGCTGCTTGCCGTCGTGCTCTCGTCCGAAGTGACCGCCTCCGTGGTCTGCCCACACATTCTCAAAGGCGCCGGTGATCCTGTCGATGTCGTCAGCGAACAGACCCGGAAACGCGAGGTAGCCAAACGTATCGAAGAACGCGAGTTGGTGATCGGTGAGTCCCATTACTACTCCTTGTCGTACTCTTCCTGGGGTTTCGCCCCCGGAGTTCGCTCGAACCGGTAGGCGTACCGGTTGTTTGGCGCTTCGAGGATGGCGCGCTGCCGTTCGTTCAGGCCGGGGTAGTCGTCGGCATCGTAGTAGCGGGCGTACCAGGAGGACGCGTGCGGACTGAACTTGAAGAAGAGCGTCCGCCGCTCGTGATCGCCTGTCCAAGGGAGCGTCCCGTGCGCCAGCGCCTCGGTGAAGATGATCGCCGTCCCCGCCGGGCCCGTCACACGCTTCACGATGGGGTGAAGCTCATCCATCTCCATCCACTCGTCCGGCAAGGGGTAGTTGCTCTTGTGCGAGCCGGGGATCGCGCCGAAACCGCCGTCCATCGGCCCCACGTCGTGCAGGTTGTACGCTACAACCGACAGGCCGTTCCACATACGGCCCTCCTCGAACCGGTAATACTGCAACGACCGCGTCGGGACTCCGCCCCCGTGCAGCTTCGTCCCGATGGGGCCTTTCCCCGAGCGGATCACGTCGAGGTACACGTGGTCGAGCCTGTACGCGTCCTCGCCGATGGTCTCGTCGAGATACTGCTTGACGCGCGGATTGTCGATGAGCTCCAGCAGCGGCCCGCCCCAGTCGATGGTGTCGAAGAACCTGTGCGTCGTCATGTCGGGCGGACACTCCGCCTCGATGTGCCTATCGACCTCCTCGTTCAGCCGCCGAAGCTGGTCTGCGTCGAGGGCGTCCGGCACCGTGATGTAGCCCTGCAGATCGTAGAGGTATTTTTCGTGTTGGTCCATGGGAACCCGTCTTCGCGAAGGTGTGGCTAGTCTATGAATCGCCGGACGAGGTGTCAACACGCCTCGCCCATTGGAACAACCCGCCCCTTTGCCCTATGCTATACCCGTCGAACTCCAATGGAGGCATGTCATGGTCGAAGAGGTAATTCGCGCGAAACGGTTCGAAGTAGTCGACGACGAGGGAAGGCCGAGGGTGATTGTCGGCGCCCAGGAGGAGGCGTCGGGGCTGATGTTGCTGGACCCCAATGGCCAGAGCGTCGCCGAGCTTGCCGTCAGCGACGAGCTTGGATCGACCACGCTGTCGCTCTTCGACATGCGCGGCTCGGTCCGCGCTTCTCTAGACTTGGACCAGGAGGGATCTCCGACGCTTGGACTGTTCGACCTGTCGGGTGAACCGAGGGTTTCAATTGGGATCGCTGAGGGGAACACCCCCGTCTTCGACGTCACCGGTCCCTACGGAGAGGCGCGGATGTCCATCGAGGTGGACGAGGAGGGCCTGCCGAGTTTCGTCCTCATGGACGGCGGAGGCAACGACCGCGTCTCGATTCGCGTTGACAGGCGTGGAGTGCCCCACCTGGAGTTCTTCGAGGCGGACGGGAGACCCCTCACGGAGTGACTTCGGCCCGAAAGTGTGCCGAGCATGCAAGGCCAAACCGTTCGTCGTGAGCCTGACGGACCATGAACGATGCTTCGACCATTCGACAGGCTAAGAGCTTGCCCCGTGCCTGACACGGGGGTGAGCGGAACTTCCTTCCGACACCTCAGCAGGTCGTCCTGCGGCATTCCGCTATACAGAAAATTTCGTTGAACGGCTGCTCCGCGCTGATATACTATCTCGCGGGAAGGTAGAGATGCCAAGCAGTCGAATCCTCAGCCTGCCGGGCATGGCGGACGTGACCGGCGGTCCATTCGAGCAATCAGCGCACATCGCGAACGCCCTCAGCGCACATTTCGCTGAACGGGGCTATGACCCCATCGACACCCCCATCGTCGAGGACACTGAACTGTTCGTCCGCAAGTCGGGCGGCGAGCTGTCGGGGATGCTCTACTCCTTCGATGACCCCGGCGGCAATCGCGTGAGCCTCCGCCCGGAGATCACGCCCTCGATCATCCGCCACTACATCGAACACGACTCTGCAATTGGGACAACTGCGCGACTCAGCTACCGCGGCCCCGTGTTTCGCTACCATTCCCTCGACGGTGGAGACCTGCGCCAGTTCACGCAGGTCGGCACCGAACTTATCGGGCTCGCGGGCAGCGAGGCCGACGCCGAGATCCTCTCACTCGCGTGTGGCGGCCTCCACGAGCTTGGCCTGAACGGCTGGACCGTTCGTATCGGCGATACCGGCCTTCTGAACGGTGTGCTGGACGCGCAAGGACTATCGGACGCGACCAAGGGCTTCGCGTTCGCTCATATGGAGAATCTCAAGTCCGAATCGACATCAGTCGCCGACCTCGTTACCCTCGCCGACGAGATGGGCCTCCTCCGGGCGCAGGATGAAGGAAGTCTTTCGCCTGTGGGGACGGAGAACGGCGAGGAGGTTACGCGACAGTTCGTGCGGGACATGCTCTCCGACTCGGTTTCGAGTCCGGTCGGTCGCAGGACCACCGAGCAGATCGTCGAGCGGCTGCTTCGAAAGCTGCAAAGGGCCGACAGCCCCGACAAGCTGGCCGCCGCATTGGCCCTCGTTGGAGACCTCTCGAAGATTCGGGGCGCTCCGAACGCGACGCTTTCGAAGGCGGAAGCAACCCTCCGGGCGCACGATGCCGACCCATCGTCCATAGACGGCCTCAGGGCACTCTTCGACGAGTTGCCCGGGCGGAGAGTCCCCCAGTCGAACGTCACGCTCGACCTCTCTTTCGTACCCGGCATCGCCTACTACACCGGCACAGTGTTCGAGATATCCTGCGACGGTGAGAACGGCCCCGTAATTGTTGGCGGCGGCGGACGCTACGACGGGCTCGTTAAGGCCCTCGGCGGCGACGCGGACGTTCCGGCCATGGGGTTCGCCCTTCGGCCGGACAGGATCGCCAGAGCCATCGCGGGCAGGGTGGAGTAGGGAGACCTGTCATGTTGAGATTCGCAGTGCCAAGCAGCGGCAGCCTCCACGACCCCGCCCTCGATTTCCTGAAGGCGTGCGGGATCGGCGTCTCGCGGCCCAACCCGCGCAGGTACACGGCCGATATTCCCGGGCTGCCGGGCGTGGTCGTCCACTTCCAGCGACAGGCGGACATCCCCCTGCAGGTTGAGGAGGGCATGGCCGACGTGGGCATAGTGGGGCGCGACGGATTCCTCGAACGTCGGCGAGAGGGCGGAGAAGGCGAGATCGTCATCGAGCGCCTCGGATTCGCCCAGTCTGAACTTGCGCTCCAGGTTCCCGACTCATGGGTGGACGTTACCTCCATGGCCGATCTCGCCGATCTTGCAATCGAGTTCCGACAACAGGGAACGCAGCTCCAGGTCGCGACGAAATACCCGCGCCTGACAGAGAGGTTCCTGCTGGCCAACGGCGTGAACTTCGTGACGCTGATCCCGTCGAGCGGCGCCCTCGAGAGCGGCCCCGCAATGGGGTCCGCCGACATCATCGCCGACATCTCCTCGACCGGCACGACCATGCGCGCAAACCGCCTCAAGACGATTCAGGGCGGCACGGTCGTAAGGTCGGAGGCTTGTCTGATCGGCAACCGGCGACGCATAGCCGAAGACCCGGACAAGCTCGGCCCCGCCACGGCGCTGGTCGAGCATATCGAGGCCTACCGGAACTCTCGTAATTTCTACAGCGTGACAGCCAACGTCCGAGGGAAGGACCAGGAGTCGGTCGCCCAGGACGTCTTGGAACACGCGGACATCGCAGGACTGCGTGGACCGACGATAGCGAAGGTACACACCATCGACGAGACCGCCTCGTGGTACGCCGTGACCGTCATCGTCGAAAAGACACGGCTGCTGGACGCGGTCAACCGACTCCGTGAGATCGGCGGCGTGAGTGTTACGGTCACCCAGCCGAGCTATATGTTCCACTCGAAGTCCGAGGCTACGGAACGCCTGACCAAGGGGTCGTAGGGCCCGCTATGCCGAATCCCCTTACTCACATGGAAATGGCCTATCGCGCCGCCCAAGTGGTCGGCGCCCCCGTCGTAAACGAGTACATGGGCTGCTACCTGCTCGGATCGACGGCGCCGGACGTCCGGGTAATAACGCGCAAGGGCAGGGAGCCCTACCACTTCGCGTCGCTGGACTTCAAAGAGGTCGGCGCCGGTGTCGCGGGTCTGTATGCCAAGCATCCGCAGCTTGTCGAAACGGTACACCCTCCCACCCGTTCGTTCATGGCCGGGTATATGACTCACCTGACTCTCGACGAGACGTGGATCACCAGGATGTACCGGCCGTTATTCGGCGTGGACGGCGTATTCGAGACGGAAGCTGAGGGAGCAGTCATGGACCGGGTGATGCAGATGGAACTCGACGGCCTCGCCCTGGGCCGGCTGGATATGCTCAAGCAGCACCTTGCGGGCTTCGCTGGCGGCGTGGACATACCCTTCATCGACGGCGATACGCTCGCCGAGTGGCACGAGTGGGTCACGAGCTTCGTTTCGCGGGAGTTCTCGTGGGAACGGCTGAGATTCATGGCCACGAGAATATCGCGCGGCGACGAGTCACATCCCTCTCACGCCATCGCCGACGATTTCATTCGCGGAATGCCTGATACACTGGATGTGCTGCATGAGACCGTCCCGACAGAAGCACTCATAGAATTCAAACGTGACGCCATAGCGGACATGGCCCGAGTGGTCGCGGAGCATCTGGAATGAAAATCGTATACGGGATGAAAGAGTCGAGCGACTCCCTGCTTGCCCAGCGCGGGCTGGGTCTCGACGCCGTGCCCGCATCCATTCTCGAACACACCGAGGCTGCCTTCGGCAAATCGATGACGCCCACCGAGACCGCACAGCACATCATCGCCCGCGTGCGCGAGGGCGGCGACGATGCCGTTCGAGATTTCACCAAGCGTCTCGACGGCATCGAACTCGATGACTTTCAGGTGCCTGCGTCAGCGATAGAAGCCGCCTATGACGAGGTCGACAGCGAGGTGACCGACGCCCTGAGACACGCTGCCGAGCGAGTCCGCCGCTTCCAAGAGAAGAGCATGCCCGAAAGCTGGATCGACTTCGTTGAGGGATACGGCGAGCTCGTCAACCCTGTCGAGCGTGTGGGCGTATACGTTCCGGGCGGAACGGCCAGGTTCCCGTCCACGGTGCTGATGTCAGTCATTCCCGCCAGGGTTGCGGGTGTGGACGAGGTCATCGTGGCAACGAATCCCGGAGTCGACCGGGGAGTCCATCCCGTCGTGCTGGTAGCGGCAGATATAGCGGGCGCTGACAGGGTGCTCCAGATTGGAGGCGCTCAGGCCGTCGCTGCCATGGCCTACGGGACCGAGTCCGTCCCAAAGGTGGACATGGTCTGCGGGCCGGGCGGCCTCTTCACGACGCTTGCCAAGAGGCTCGTATTCGGCGAGGTCGGCATAGATGGACTGTACGGCCCGACTGAGACCCTCCTGATCGCGGACGACCATGCCAACCCGACTCTCTGTGCGGCAGACCTGCTGGCTCAGGCCGAACACGACATTCTCGCGAAACCGGTACTCATAACGACTTCCGAGTCACTCGCTGAGCGCGTAAACTCGGAAATAGAGGTGAGAATAGGGCGGCTTGACCGTTCCGAGATAGCGGCCCGTTCCGTTGACGAACAGGGAATCATCGCGGTCGTCGCTGATCTGGATGAGGCATTTGAACTGGCGAACGCCTTCGCTCCCGAGCACGTGTCGCTCGTGGTCCGAGATCCCTGGAGCCACATCGGGAGCGTCAGGAACGCCGGAGCCGTGTTCCTCGGGGAATTCTCGCACGAGGTGCTTGGAGACTATGTGGCGGGACCAAGTCACGTGATGCCGACGAGCGGTACGGCCCGATTCGGGTCGGGGCTGAGTGTACGGTCTTTCCTCAAGTTCAGCCCGGTCGTCGGCCTCAGCGACAAGAGATCGGAAGAGATCAGCCGGACGGCGTCGGTGCTCGGCAGGGCGGAGGGACTTACCGCCCACGCCGAGGCGGCAGAAATCAGAAGCGAGCTATCGGAAGAAGAGTAATGAGCAATATCGACCTGAAGAGCTTCATACGTCCTCACCTTCGAGAAATCGAGACCTTCAGCCCGGCGGACCCGCCGGAACTGCAGGCACAGAAGGCCGGTATCACCGAGGATGAGATCATTCGCCTCAACGCCAACGAGAACCCGTACGGGTTCTCGCCCAAGGTCGCGGAGGCCGTCGCGAGCGTCCCCTACAACATTTACCCCGACCCATTCCAGCGCAAGGTCCGGGCCGCCCTTTCGGAGTTCACGGGAATAGCGGCGGAGCGCATCATCGCGGGGGCCGGCAGCGACGAGATCATCGACCTCATCTTCCGGCTGGTCATCGAGCCGGGCGACAAGATCATCGACAGCGAACCGACCTTCGGCATGTACTCCTTCGACGCGAGGGTGAACGGCGCGCAGACCGTCATGGTGCAGCGCGACGAGAATTTCGATGTCGACGTGGACGCCGTGAAGGACGCCATCGACGACAGCGCCAAGATGATCTTCCTCTGCTCGCCGAACAACCCGACCGGCAACGTGGCCACCCCGGAGCAGATCGAGGGGCTCGTCGAGACCGGCCTCCTGGTTGTCATAGACGAGGCGTACTGGGAGTTTTCCGGTCTCACTGCAGCCTCGATGGTTGAAGACCACGACAACCTGATCGTCCTGAGAACGATGAGCAAGTGGGCGGGCATAGCCGGACTTCGCATCGGCTACGGCATCATGTCGCCGACGCTCGTCAACCACATCATCGACATCAAGCAGCCGTACAACGTCACGACTGCGTCCGAGGCGGCGCTCATGGCGACGCTCGACGACGCGGACTATCTCGACAGCAACCGCGACCTGATCGTCAGCGAGCGTGAGCGCCTGATTGACCTGCTCAACGGCATCCTTGGCGTGAGGCCGCTACCGTCGGGTGGAAACTACGTGCTCTGCGAGTTCCAGCCCGGTCGCGCCGAGGACATATTCGAGAATATGGCGATGCGGGGCATCTTCCTGCGGAAGTTCAGCTCCAAGCGCCTGCGCGACTACTTCAGGATATCCGTCGGAACGCCCAGCGACACCGATGCCGTCGTGGCCGCGCTGCAGGAATTCGTATAGGCGATGGACAACCCCCCTCTCGCCGTGGAAGAGGGCTGAGGTGAGGGTAAAGACCGGGATACGTATCGAGAGGTGGAGGAATGGAGTCGAGGAAAGCCAACATTGAGCGCCGAACGGGCGAGACCCAGATATCCGTTTCAATCGACCTGGACGGCGTGGGCGACTACAGCATCAAGACCGGCAACGGCATGTTTGATCACCTCCTGGCCCAGCTTTCGAGGCACGGTCTGATCGACCTCGAAATCGAGGCGCAGGGCGATATCGAGGTTGGATGGCACCACCTCGTCGAGGACACTGCCATCTGCCTCGGACGCGCCCTTCAAGAGGCCGTCGGCGACGCGCGCGGCATAACACGCACGGCGCACTCCTTCGTTCCGCTCGACGAGACCCTGGCATTCGTCGCGGTCGACCTCAGCGGTCGCGGCTACGCGGTCATCGACGCCTCCATGGGCGAGTCCGACCTGGGCGGCTTGTCCGGCAGCCTGATACACCACTTCCTCGAGAGCTTCGCGCTCGAGGGCAAGTTCAACCTGAACGTCAGGCTGCTGTCCGGCGCAAACAACCACCACAAGGCCGAGGCGATCTTCAAGGCCCTCGCCCGCGCCATGCGCATAGCGGCAGAGCGCGACGAGCGCAGGATGAGTAACGTCCCCAGCACAAAGGACGTTATCGGATAGCCGTCCGTTCCCATCGGACTCTTGACGCAGGCCGACGGAGGATTCTCATTGATGGAATGGGTATACGTAGCCTGCGGCGGCGCGCTGGGAGCGATTTCGCGTCACGCCGTCAACCTCGCCGTGATGAACCTCATGGGCTCGACCCTCGTCGGCACCTTCGTCGCCAACGTCACCGGCTCGCTCATACTTGGGCTGCTCATAGGCTTCTGGGAGCCGAGAGGTGACTTCCCCACCGAGCACAGGCTGTTCCTGGCAGTGGGATTCCTCGGCTCGTACACGACGTTCTCCACGCTCGCCGTTGCGACGACACAGAGCTTCGAGTCGGGCGACATCGGCCGCGCGGCCCTCAACCTCGGCGGGAGCATCGCCGTCGGGCTCGCCGCTGCCTTCGCGGGCCTGGCCATTGGACGCGCGATAGCCTAGAAGACACCCGTTCACCCTGATCCTGTCGAAGGGTGAAGCCGCCGGTCATGGTTCGACAGGCTCACCACGAACGGAGTCTATTGAGTGCTTATCTGTTTACCCCCGATTCACGTACGGGGACAGGCCTTGTGTCTGTCGAAGGGAAAGACCAGACGGCGCCTAAGACCCGTTGACGCTTACAGAGGCAGCTAGCCTCGCCCACTCCTCACTCACGCGCATGGTGCCCTTTGCATAGCACCGACCACTGTCATTCCGAACGAAGCGGAGCGAAGTGAGGAATCTCAAGACTTTGCTCCAGTGACGTGCCGCGACTGCATGACACCTTAGATTCCTCGCTGCGCTCGGAATGACAGTTCGATTGGCGTAACTCGTCATTCGGGGGAGAGTTTGAGGCGTGGCACCTTTCAGAATCGGGCCGATTACCCTCACACCAACTCTCTCCCGCGAACGGGAGAGGGGGTTACGCAAAAGTCTCCCTTTCGCGGGATTGACGGGTCTTGCCGCTCCTCTACCCCTTGCCAAGCAGGATGCTCAGCACCTCTGGCGCAACCTTCACCGCCTGGCTGCGCAGCTCATCCGGCGTCAGGCTGCCCAGCGGATGCGGCAGGATGATGTACGGGTAATCCGGGATGCCCTGGATCTTCGCCATGGCGCGGGCGCTCGGTATGAACGGCTCCGTGCAGATGACCGCCGTCGGCAGACCGGCCTTCTCGAGGGTGATTCCGTCGTGCACACTGCACGATGAGCAGGACCCTCAGTCACCGTTCCCGGTGATCACCACGTCACAGCTTGAAGCCAGGTCGTCCACGATGTCCGTGGGACAGGGACGAGAGGCGTTGCCCTTGTTGCGGGCAACGACGGCCTTGAAATCGAACTGGTCGGCAAGGACGTCATGCACCATTTCCAAGAGTTCGTCGGCGTTCTGCTTGCCGTTCGCAAGTAGGCCGACTACAGCACCGTTCAGCGTATCGGGACGCCTGGCGACCACTCCATGCGCGGGTATCGGGTCAACCGTCGGGTCGAACACTTCCAAAATCGTCGTCATAGAATGTCACCTCCCTTGGCCGTGTCGGCCATTATACTACGACTGGATAACCTTCGAGACGGAGCGTGAATTCGATCCTCCGCCCCACAGCGGGATGACCGCCGAAAACGATCCCGCCTTGCCTCCGGCCACGATCACCGTGATTCCTTCCCAGCTATCCGTCACGCCGAGAAGCTCGTCGGCCTCCGCGTTGCCTGTGGGATAGCCATGCTCCTCCCACTCCCCTGCCGTCCGTCGACTCTGTTGCCACAGGAACTTCGCGACCTGCTCCTTCCACCATCCTCCGGCCTTAATGTGCCCAATGGTCTCGGGCGTGAGGACGACGACGATCTCGGCGTTGCCCGGGCCGGCCACTACCAGGCCGTCCGACACGCCCATGAGCGCTGCCTCCGGCGACCCGCCTCCGAAATTGGACACCTGGATGGGCGACAGGCCGGGGAACACCGTCACGGTGCTCTGGCTGGAGGCGTAGCCCCGGTCGACGTGGAGCGCCTGCCACGGGCTTGTCTCCTGGTCCTCGGCGATGCACCACGTGTACTTCCCCGCGTGTCCCAAGCTCGATTGATCGAGGTCGCCGGGAACCGCACCGGTCACGTTCATGATCGTGAGCCGTACCGCCCGTCCGATAGTGGCGTTGGCGCGATTTCCCGGTCCGAATACCGACACGCCGGAGTTCAGCCCGATCTCGTTGATGATCGGGCCGTTGACCACCAATAGCGGAGCCGCTCCCATCGTGCTCACCGTCACCGCGTGCAGGTTGTGCTCCGGTTCCAGCATCGCCTCGATGGTGGCGAGCACTACCGAGAAATACTCCGGTCGGCATCCCGCCATGACCGCGTTGATGGCGACCTTCTCCACCGTCACGACCCTGCCGCGCACCGGCTCCGTGCCCAATATCTCGCTGGGGGACCGTCCCACGGCGTCGAGGAATGCGCCAATCTTCTCTGCCGTAGGCGGGACGACGGACAGGCCGTCCGTCCAGCCCTGCTCGAAATAGTACTCGATGGGGTCGTCGGTCTCTTCAAGTTGGACCTTCTTGGAAGCCAGGTCATATGCTGCCATGGTGATCTTCTCTATGAGTTGAGATTGTGTATGGGGACGGGTCCGACCTGCTCCGCCGGTTCAAATCCGAACACTTGCGAATAGAAGTACAGCTCCGAATGCAGTGCCGCCTCGATGCTCTCGGCCTTGCGGAACCCATGCTGCTCCCCCTCGAAGGGGACGTAGGCTACAGGGATGCCCTTGCGTTTGACGGCCTCGACCATCGTTTCTGCTTGACTCGGAGGCACGATCTCGTCCTCGAGTCCCTGAAACAGTATCACCGGACACGTGATGTCGTCCACGTGGTGTATGGGCGACCGCTGAACGTATACGTCCTGCTCTTCCGGATACGGCCCGATCAGCGAATCGAGATACCGCGACTCGAACTTGTGCGTGTCCCTTGCCAGCGTCTCCAGGTCGCCGATGCCATAGTAGCTCGCCCCGGCCTTAAACACGTCGCGGAACGCGAGACACGCCAGGGTCGTGTACCCTCCGGCGCTGCTTCCCCGCACGATGAGTCGATCTCCGTCAGCCCGCCCGGATGACGCCGCATACAGCGCCCCGTTCACACAGTCGTCGATGTCGACGATGCCCCAGCGCCCGTTCAGCCGCCGCCGGTACTCCGTGCCGTAGCCCGTGCTGCCACCGTAGTTCACGTCGAGCACGGCGAACCCCCGGCTCGTCCAGAACTGCGTCTCAAGGTCGAGGGTGGCAGAAGTCGCCCCCGTCGGCCCGCCGTGGCTGATCACGATCATGGGTGGCCGCTCGCCTGCCGGGGCCTCGAAGTCCGGGTTGGCGGGCGGGTAGTAGAAGGCATGTGCCGTCTGACCGCCCTCCGTCGGAAACTCGATCTCCTCCGGTACGGAAAAATAGCTCGCCGGTACGTCCAGCGATGACGACTGCACGACGACCGCGTGCGCTCCCGTCTCCAGGTCGAGCTTGACGACCGACTTCGGCTGCGTGGGAGACCCGGAGATGAAAGCCGCCCACTCGTTGCCTACCTCCAACGCCCCCCGCGCCAGGTCCGTGAACGGGAGGTCGAACGGCTCCAACTGCACCGAACGCGGGTCGAGCCGTCCCACGCGCCACAATCCGTTTTGCGTATATGAGCAGATGAGTTTGCCGGATGTCGAGAACCCGTAATGTGACGCCCCGAATTGCCATTGCGGCCCTGTGAACTCCGCGTCCATCGGGCACACGTTTGTTGCCGAGTCCCCGCCTTCCCATCGGTACAGGTTCCACCAACCCGTCCGGTCGGATACGAAGTACAACGTGCCGTCCGGCGACCACTGCGGCTCACCGATGGACTCCCCATCCTCCCCCGCAACCAGTCGCACGTTCTCGGCCTTGCCCTTTTCGTTCACGTCGGCAACCCACAGCTCCGTCTCGTCCCATGGCATATTTGGGTGGTCCCACGCGAGCCAGCAGACCCTATCGCCGTTCGGACTTACGCGGGGAGACGAGTAGAAGTCGTTGCTCTGCGCTATGGTCTCGATCCCACCACCCTCGATGCCGAGGGAGACGATGGTATTGGTCGGCTCGGCGTCGGGCTGCGAGTGGTCCTCGCACACGCACAGGATGCGGTTGTTCCAATGGTCAATCTCGAGGTCGGCGTAGCGTCGGGCGTCATCGGGTGTCAAGGGTGTCGGGGCTTCACCGGGCATCTGCGAGTACACCCGCTGGTCCGCGTCGTTCGTGAAGTACACGATGCCGTCATGCACGGTGAACGCGCCGCCGCCGTACTCGTGAACGCGGTTTCGGACGTTGTAGTCCTCCGGCGTCACGTCGCTCGTCGTACCGTCCGCCAACTGCCGCACGATGACGCTCCGTCCGCCTTCCCATGGACGGGTCTCCGCCCAGTACAGGTCGTCACCGTCTGTGGCGACCTGCGACAGGCCGAACGACTCCGAGGCGATGGCGGTCGCCGAAAGCGGAGACTTCCACGAGCCGTACGGCGCTATGCGTTTCTGGGTCATTCTGTCCTCTCCGGTCTCGTCGCGCAGTGCTCAGGCGAGGTTACGCGACCTCCCACTGGGTCCCTTCCGGTGTGTCCGTCACGGAATAACCCATCTCGGCAAGCTGTTCTCGCAACGCGTCGGCCCTCTCCCATTGCTTCGTCCGACGGGCCTCCTCGCGCTCCTCGATGAGCGAAGCGACCTCGTCAGGCAGCTCTGTTGGAGGCTTTACTCGCGCTTGGTGCGCCGCCATCGTCGCGTCCCACACCTCCGGGCGGATGCCCTCCGAGGTGTCAGGTATACGGACATCTCCAAGCTCGCTCATCGGGAAGTGCGAGCCGGTCCTGTACACACGCTCTGAGCCGTCACGTACCAACGTGACAGTTCCCTTGCCCAAGACCCTGCACTCTAGCTCGGAAAAGTCGAGCGTGAGCGCGGTGTGCTCGTCGACGCCCACCACGACGGTGCCGTCCGAGAGAGCGGGGAGAAGCGTCTCAAGCCTGGCCCTGCCGATGTAGCACCGGCTCGTGTCGAGGTTCGCCCCGCCCTCCGCGTTGTTCCAGTGGGTGACGCAGGCGATCCTGAGACCGAAATGGCCGAGCAGATCGAGTCCGGGTATCCAATGCGGATCGTCACCGACCTTGTAGATCTCGTAGATGGGGACAGCCGTCTCGCCTATGGCGATTGCCGCGCTGCTGGCGAACGTCAGGCACGCGCCAAGCCGGTGACGTGCCTGTATCATCTCCCACGCGAAGGTCCCCGTCAGATGACGCACGGCGTAGCTGGGACTCCCCGGGCCCATGAAAATGCAGTCTGCGTCGAGAAGGGGCCGCAGGATTTCCGGGTTGTTCGTGCCGAACTCCGTGTCGCGACGCCGTGCCGGAACAACGGTCACGTCGGGCTTGTAGTTCTGCAACCGGTGCCGGATGAAGTCGGAGACACGACTTGCCACGTGCGGCGAGTTCAACTCGAACCCCGCCGGTGTTTCCATGACCGCGACATTCACCGGCTTGGGCAGCCTGTCAAACGCCGGTTCGTACAGTGCGCGACCGCTCGGCGCGGTCTCACCCGATCCAATGAGCGTTATCAGTCCAGGCGTCGGCATGGCGAATCCTCGGTCGGTTGCACATCCTACCATACGGCGAAGCTACCCGATTGAGAACTGAAAGACGCGCAAACGGGTGAGAATCCAGTCTACCGTCATTCCCGCGCAAGCGGGAATCCACACCTCATCATCCTAAGCTCCCGCTCTTGGAGCCCTAAACAAGACTCTGCCACTGTCATTCCGAACGCAGCGGAGCGAAGTGAGGAATCTAAAATCGTTAATTCGAGGAACCGCGTTTCGAGCTGCGGCTTGGCGAGAAAGATACCCCGCGCGCGGTCGTGATCTACGTGAAGTGGTGCTCACACGTGGATGTGAAGGGTACGTTATGTATGGCTAAAATGGTGTCCGCTACGACGTGTTTCCATCCGTCTGGCTGCTCGCTCCAAGACATTATTCAATCCTCGGTTGCTCCAGCCGCAGAGGTCACCCGTAGCTGGAGACCAAGAGAATGCACCACCTTGAGCACAGTGGCGAACTCTGGATTTCCGTTGGAAGACAGCGACTTGTAGAGACTCTCCCTGCCCAAGCCTGTTTCTTGCGCGACAGTCGTCATTCTTCGGGCCCGGGCGATGTCTCCCAGCGCAGCCATGATCAGACCAAGGTCACCATCTTCTAGGGCTACGTTCAGGTAGGCGGCCATATCCTCCTCGGTCTCCAGATGCTCCGCCGGGTCCCATGGCCTTGTCTGTGTCGTTGCCATTGCTGCTTCCTCCTAGAGTCCCCGGGCCAGTTCCAGCGCGTTTCGAATGTCCTGCGACTGGCTGTCCTTGTCGCCTCCCGCCAGAAGGACAACCAGAGTCCGGCCTCGCTGCAGAA
This sequence comes from Dehalococcoidia bacterium, assembly GCA_963662435.1. Classification (GTDB taxonomy): domain Bacteria; phylum Chloroflexota; class Dehalococcoidia; order Lucifugimonadales; family VXLM01; genus VXLM01. The sequence goes on from OY759598.1 coordinate 3,426,421, forward strand.
AATAGACCCGGTAGCCGGGCCCATAGTCGATGCGAATCTCCGAAACTCCTTCACCCACCGGCCTCACGTCCCCTGGATTACCAAGGGACAGCCGGCGGATACGGCTGTCGATGCGCACTCGCGCCTGTCTGTCCCGAAGCCGTCTGAACCAACGGGCGTAGAATTCGGTCTGGCGAATCTCAACCACTACAGATGGTATTCCAGAGGATACAGAAAGGCAAGAGAGGAAATCCTATACTACGTCTGTCCCCGCGCTCAGTCCTCTTTGACATTCCCGCTCAAACTCTGCCTAGCAATCCCTCGCCCCTCACAAAATATCCGGCTTGCCGTCCTGCATCCGGAGGTATTCGAGGAACCGCGTTTCGAGCTCCGGCTTGGTTAGGAAGACTCCCCGCCGCGCGGTCGTGATGGTGGTGCTCTCACGCTGCTCGACACCACGCTGGATCATGCAGAAGTGAGCAGCCTGCACCACGGCGATGACTCCGAGTGGTTCGAGGTGATCGTCGATTGCCCGGGCGATCTGCTGCGTCATCCGTTCCTGGATCTGCAGCCGCCTCGCGAACAGCGTGACGACCCTCGATATCTTGGAAAGGCCGGTGACGATGCGGCTCTCAGGGTTCGGAATGTACGCCACGTGCGCGGTGCCGCGGAAAGGCGCCATGTGGTGCTCGCACGTCGACGTAAAGTGGATATTGTCGACGATAATCATGTCGTCCGACCCGACGGGGTAGTCGTCATCATCCATCTCGAAGATCACCCGCAGGTGGTCTTCCGGGCTCGCCGACGTCCCCTGTGTGTAAGTCAGCAGGGCCTCCGCCCAACGCTCGGGCGTGCGGAGCAGTCCCGAACGCTCCGGGTCTTCCCCCAGCAGAACAAGTACGTCCCTGAGGAGCGGCACGAGTCGCCTGACTCGTTCCTGCGTGGGTAGTCCGTTCATCCCCTTCGCGGTCTCTGTCTGTATGTCGTCAGTAGGAGTATTCGTCATTGTCACTCTCTATAGGCGGCGTAGCTCGAAGGCGTTTCCCAAAGGCGCACCTCCTTGACGTCGATCCCCATGTCACGCGCCTGTCCATATATCAGCCTGGAGATATTCTCAGCAGTCGGGTTCTCGTCGATGAGGTACATCGGTTCGCCCAACTTCTGCAGCGCAGGAACCGCCTCGTCCTCCCGGTTGAGGATCATCCGGTGGTCGAGGTTTACGTCGATCCAGCCTTTGACCAGGTCGCGGATGTCCGAGAAGTCCATCACGACGCCCAGTTCGTCCAATTCCTCGGCCTCGACGTCGATCTCGACAAGGCCGTTGTGGCCGTGCAGGTGGCGGCATTTCCCCTTGTGGCCGATGAGGCGATGTCCGTAGCAGAAGCCGATTGTCTTGGTTACGCTATACGTTGGCATTATTGCGGTCACCTTACTCCACGCCCGGCCCGGCGAGGTGCCGTCCCGAATCGACGCGGATCACCTGACCGGTGATCGACTCGCTCGAAAGCAGGCTCACGATGATCTCCGCCATATCTTCGGCGGATGACTCCCGCTTCAGCGGTGTCCTGTCCAACACGTCGCGCTGCCACGACGATTCGCTGATTTCAGGAGGGCGCATCGTCGGACCCGGCGCGATGGCGTTCACGAGTATCCCAGCGTCAGCAAGCTCCACGGCGAAGCTCCGCGTCATGAAGTCGATGGCAGCCTTCGCCGTCAGGTAGGGCAGGTAGTCCTTGTAGGGCGTTTCCCATGCCGCCCAGTCGCTGAACTGCACGATGTGGCCCCTCGTCGGGCCATCGTTGCTCATCATCACCCGTGCTGCGTGTACGTTGAGCAGGTAGTTTCCCTTCGCGAATGACATTGAAGCGTCCCACGCCGCGCCGTCCAGCGACTCAAACGGATTGCGAGGGAAACCCGCGGCCAGATTGACCACGAACGACAGGTCTCCGAGGCTGTCTTTCGCCGTCCGCACGATGCGCTTCACGTCGTCCTCGTCGCTCAGATCTCCGTCGATGAGGGCCGTCCGCCCCGTCAGTCCTCCCACTTCGCCTTCCAACCTCTCGGCCTCCTGCCGCGACGAGCGGTACACGATCGCGAGATTGACACCCTCCCTCGCCAGCCGGTGGGCAACGACCCCACCGACTCGTTTCGTGCCAACGAGTATAGCTCCCCGCCCTCGTAGCGTGAGCACTGCGACCTCCCCTTTAGTTCTCACCGTTCATATTAGCGTAAAGGACTATAGGGGAGAAACAGTGACCCGCTATCCAAGCAGGAGCAGGACTCGATAACCGACCTGGGTTTCTTCCCGTATGCGAAGAGTAGCACCATCGTCATACCGGCGAAGGCCGGTATCCAGAGGGGATGGGATGAGGGAGAATCGGAGGATTATATGCAACGCTATCGCTGAACCAGATGCCCCATCCGTCTGTATTTCCAAGCGTAGCGAGGAATCTAAGATTTCCCGCCGCCCTCACTGGGACTGAACCACCCGCACCACGAGGACTTTGGAGTCCTCACTTCGCTCCGCTCCATTCGGAATGACAGGAACCAAGACCTTGCAAGTGTCCGCCGACTCTTGACCCCCGAATCCCCCATTGCAACGCGTTAAGGATGGTTAATCGTGCCTTAACTCTCCGTTAACCTGCTGGGTCTGCCGGGCCGGATAAAATTTCCCGTTGGAACAATCTCCAGAAATCAATACCAAGGGGTTCCAAGGAGGAAGTGCGAAAATGTCATCCGTAGGTCGATTGTTTGGGCGCGGGAGCATGATTGGTCTCCTGCTGTTGACGATTTCAGTTCTGCTGATTGCGTGTTCCGGGGACGAAGGGAAAGAATCCGACGGCCTGAGCGGCACCATTGAGATCGACGGTTCGAGCACGGTCTTCCCGATCAGCGAGGCCGTAGCCGAAGAGTTCAACAAGGTCAACTCGAACGTCCGGGTTAACGTCGGCGTGTCGGGTACCGGCGGTGGTTTCAAGCGGTTCACGGCTGGCGAGACCGACATCTCCAACGCCTCGCGTGGGATCAAGGATTCGGAGCACGATGCGGCCGTCGCCAACGGTATCGAGTACTACGAGCTTCGCGTGGGCACCGACGGACTATCGGTTATGGTCTCGACGCAGAACGACTTCCTCGACTGCCTGACGGTGGGCGAGTTGAAGAGCATTTGGGACACCGGTTCCACCGTCAACAACTGGAACCAGGTACGCTCCGGCTTCCCCGACCGTCCGCTGCGGCTGTACGGTCCCGACACCGACTCCGGCACGTTCGATTTCTTCACGGAGGAGATCAACGGCGAGGCACAGGTTAGCCGCGCGGACTACACGGCGAGCGCCGACGACAACGTCCTGGTGCAGGGCATCGGCGGCGACCGCAATGCTCTTGGCTACTTCGGCTACGCCTACTACGCCGAAAACGCCGACAAGCTGAAGCTGGTGGCAGTGGATAACGGAGACGGCTGCGTGACCCCGACGCCGGACACGATCCTCTCCGGCGAATACAAGCCGCTGACCCGCCCGCTTTTCATATACGTCAACAAAGAGAGCCTCGAGCGCAGGGAGGTTAGAACTTTCGTCGAGTTCTACATGGAGCACGGCGAAGAGCTTACCCGTGAGGTCGGTTACGTGCCGGTCTCTCCGGATGCATACGTATCCAACCTCAGGATGGTCGAGAACGGCAGTGAGGCCGTAGGTGTCGAAGGGGAAGAATCCGACGGCCTGAGCGGTACCATTGAGATCGACGGTTCGAGCACGGTCTTCCCGATCAGCGAGGCCGTAGCCGAAGAGTTCAACAAGGTCAACTCGAACGTCCGGGTTAACGTCGGCGTGTCGGGTACCGGTGGTGGTTTCAAGCGGTTCACGGCTGGCGAGACCGACATCTCCAACGCCTCGCGTGGGATCAAGGACTCGGAGCACGATGCGGCCGTCTCCAACGGTATCGAGTACTACGAGCTTCGAGTGGGCACCTACGGACTATCGGTTATGGTCTCGACGCAGAACGACTTCCTCGACTGCCTGACGGTAGGCGAGTTGAAGAGCATTTGGGACACCGGTTCCACCGTCAACAACTGGAACCAGGTACGCTCCGGCTTCCCCGACCGTCCGCTGCGGCTGTACGGTCCGGACACTGACTCCGGCACGTTCGACTTCTTCACCGAAGAGATCAACGGCGAGGCACAGGTTAGCCGCGCAGACTACACGGCGAGCGCCGACGACAACGTCTTGGTGCAGGGTATCGGCGGAGACCGCAACGCTCTTGGCTATTTCGGCTACGCCTACTATGCCGAAAACACCGACAAGCTGAAGTTGGTGGCGGTGGATAACGGAGACGGCTGCGTGACCCCGACGCCGGACACAATCCTTTCCGGCGAGTACAAGCCGCTAACGCGCCCACTGTTCATCTACGTCAACAAAAAGAGCCTCGAGCGCAGGGAGGTTAGAACGTTCGTCGAGTTCTACATGGAGCATGGCGAGGAGCTTACCCGAGAGGTCGGTTACGTGCCGGTCTCTCCGGATGCATACGTATCCAACCTCAGGATGGTCGAGAACGGCAGTAACTAGCGGACGGCAAAGTGGACGCGCCCCAGGAGTAATTGACAGGGTCCGTCCAACAAAGTATTGATAGCGGGGCGGAGGAGAAACCCTCCGCCCCTAAGTGCGACAGAAATTCAAGGGGAATGCGTGAGTTCAGGTTCCGCGGCGCGAAATAGCCCAGAATCGCCACCCGACGTTCTAAGGTCCTCAGGCAGCGAGTACCGCGCGCTCTTCAAGCGCAACAAGAGGAATTGGGAAGGCGCCGTAGTTCACCGCCTGGTGTTCGCGTGCGCGATCCTGTCCATCTTGACCACGGTCGCGATCCTTCTCTCGCTGGTCATCCAGTCGTGGGGGTTCTTCTCCCAAATCCCGGTATGGGAGTTCCTGGGCGAGGCGAGATGGTCGCCGATCCTCAAGCCGAGGTCGTATGGCGTCCTGCCGCTGGTGGCGGGCACGATGCTGGTCACGTTCCTCGGCGCGGCCGTGGCTATCCCGGTAGGTCTTGCCGCTGCCACCTATCTATCCGAATACGCTCACGACAAGGTCAGACGGATAATCAAACCGATACTCGAAGTGCTGGCCGGCATCCCGACCGTCGTCTACGGCTACTTCGCTCTGACCTTCGTGACGCCGCAGCTCCAGCGAGTCTTCCCGGACATGCTGGTCTTCAACGCCCTCAGCGCGGGGCTGGTCATGGGCATCATGATTCTCCCCATGGTCTCCTCGCTGAGCGAGGACGCTATGCTCGCGGTGCCGAACTCTCTACGACAGGCGGCATACGCCCTCGGAGCAACCCGCTTCGAGGTGTCGACTAAGATCGTCATTCCCGCGGCTCTCTCAGGCATCATGGCAGCCTTCATCATCGGCCTTTCCCGCGCGATCGGCGAGACGATGCTCGTCACCATCGCCGCCGGCGCGACGCCAAAGCTGACTATCAACCCGCTCGAAAGCATCCAGACCATGACGGCCTACATCGTGCAGCTGAGCCTGGGTGAGACCCCGCACGGGTCGCTTGAGTTCAACACTATCTTCGCCGTTGGTCTCTTGCTCTTCCTCATCACGCTCGTCATGAACGTCATGGGCTATGCAATCGTTCGGAAATGGGGGCTTAAGTACGAATGATTCCCAGGACCGAGCGGTTCCATCCGAATCTTGAAGCCCGGAAGGCCAAGGGCGCGATTGCCTATGTTGTCCTGGTTGCCGCGGTGGCGGTCGGCATCATCGGTCTTGGCGTACTCCTGTTGCAGGTCTTCCTGCAGGGCGTCGAATGGCTCCGTCCTGAGCTGATCTTCAACTTCCCTTCACGCTTCCCTGAGCAGGCGGGCCTCAAGGCCGCCCTGTTTGGCACCCTGTGGCTCATGGGCATGACCGCCCTGTTCTGCGTTCCCGTCGGTATCGGGGCCGCCATATACCTGGAAGAGTACGCCCCGGAGAATCGCCTGACCCAGTTCATCGAGATAAATATCGCCAACCTGGCGGGCGTCCCCTCCATCGTCTACGGCCTGCTTGGGCTCGCTCTCTTCGTTCACGGGTACACGTTCGAGTACGGCAGCACGAAGATCGAGTTCAACCTCGGTCGCAGCGTCATGGCCGGCGCCCTTACGATGTCGCTGCTCGTCCTGCCCATCGTCATCCTTGCTTCACGCGAGGCGATCAAGGCAGTGCCCGATACCTATCGTCAAGCCTCGTTCGCCCTCGGAGCGACCAAGTGGGAGACTATCCGCGGCGTGGTGCTCCCGTCCGCCTTCCCTGGGATGCTGACCGGCATCATCCTGGCGATGTCCCGCGCGGTCGGCGAAACGGCCCCCATCATTGCCATCAGCGCACTGGTCTACCTGACCTTCATCCCACAAGGTCCCCTTGATAGATTTACCGTTCTCCCAATACAGATTTACAACTGGGTCTCCCGTCCTCAGGCGGACTTTCAGGGCCTCGCAGCGGGTGGTATAGTGGTTCTACTGATAGTGCTGCTCTCCATGAACGCCGTCGCCGTCTACTTGCGGAACAAGTTCCAGAATCGGTCGATCGAGTGACAACCCTTTCCACGCCTGGCGAGGCATCATGCAGAATCAGACTACGAAACAGCCGGAAACCATCGTCCCATCTCAATTGATCGTCAAACTGCCGGACACCCCTGACGAGACCCGGACCGACGTCGTCCTTGACGTGCAGTCGCTTGAGGTCTACTACGGCGCCTTCAGGGCGGTAAAGGACGTCGACATGCCCATCCGGTCGAACAGGGTCACGGCGTTCATCGGACCGTCCGGATGCGGCAAGAGCACCGTGCTCCGCTGCTTCAACCGTATGAACGACCTCATCCGCGGCGCGCGCGTCGGCGGCACGATCCTTTTCCGGGATGAGGACCTGTACGGTGCGGACATCGACCCTACCGAGATGCGTTCCCGCATAGGCATGGTCTTCCAGAAGCCAAACCCCTTCCCAAAGTCCATCTACGAGAACGTCGCGTTTGGACTTCGTGTGAACGGCTACACCGGCAACTACCCCGACGCGGTCGAGCGCTCTCTCCGTCGCGCTGCCCTGTGGGACGAGGTGAAGGACCGGCTGAAGGAAAGTGCTTTGGAGCTATCCGGCGGCCAGCAGCAGCGTCTCTGTATCGCGCGCGCCCTTGCGCCCGAGCCGGAGGTGCTCCTCATGGACGAGCCCGCCTCGGCCCTAGACCCGATCTCCACCCAGGCCATCGAGGACCTCATCAAGGAGCTCGTCAACGATGTCTCCATCGTCATCGTAACCCACAACATGCAGCAGGCCGCCCGCGTCTCCGACGAGACGGCCTTCTTCATGGTCGACCCGGAAGACCGCGCCGGATACATGGTCGAGTTCGGCAAGACCACAAACATCTTCACAAACCCCGATGACGAGAGGACAGAGGCGTACATTACGGGCCGGTTCAGCTAAGGGAGTCACACCCAATGCCACGAAACGAGTTCGGACGCGATCTTCGCTTCCTCCAGGAAGAACTTCTGGCCGTGGGCAGTATGGTCGAAAAAGCCATTGCCAATGCGGTCGACGGCCTCAAACGGCGTGACTTGGACCTCTGTCGCCAGGTGGTCCAGGATGACTCCGTAATCGATGCCCGGCGGTACGACATCGAGGAACGCTGCGTCAACCTCATCGCGAAGCAGCAGCCCATGGCCACCGACCTGCGCACGATCATCGCCATCCTGCAGATCGTCGGCGAGCTTGAGCGGATGGGCGACTACGCCAGCGGCATCGCAAAGATCAGCCTTGCGATGGGTAACGAGCCGCCCCTCAAGCCCCTGATCGACATCCCCCGCATGGCCGACAAGGCCTCGCAGATGCTCCGAAGGAGCCTCGACTCTCTCGTGAACAGGGACATCGTTGCCGCGGCGGGTGTACGGGCCGATGACGACGAGGTGGACGCCCTCTACGACCAGATTTACCGTGAACTGCTCACCTTCATGCTCGAAGACCCTCGAACGATCACGCGCGCCACGTACCTGCTCTGGGTAGCCCACGACCTCGAACGTATCGCCGACCGAGCGACGAACATCGCCAAGCGTGTAATCTACCTCGTCACGGGCCAGCACGTGGAGACCAAGAACCTCGCATCGGCGGGCCTGTAGCGTCCATGGACGGTTCGCTGACTCGTCGCGCCGTCGCGGAGTGCTTGGGCACTTTCGGTCTTGTCTTCATCGCGGCCGGGGCCGCCATGGTCGACGAAATCTCCGGCGGTGGCCTGGGCATCATCGGCAATGCCCTCGCGTCCGGCCTTGTAGTCGCAGCCATGATCTACGCAACCGGCCACATTTCCGGGGCTCATATCAACCCCGCCGTCACCCTCGGCTTTGCCCTCGTTCGTCGCATCTCCCTCCGTGACGCCGGTGCCTACTGGGTTGCCCAGATGGTCGGAGCAATAGCTGCCGCCGCCCTCCTTCGTCTGCTCCTGGGCAAGGTCGGCATCATTGGCGGACACGCCATCACCATCGACCCGGCAAAGGCCGTCGGCGTCGAAATCGTTCTCACCTTCCTCCTCATGTTCGTCATCATGGCCGTCGCCACCGACAAACGGGCGGTCGGACGCGCCGCCGCCCTAGCCATCGGCGCGACCGTCTCATTCGACATCATGGTGGGAGGCCCACTCACCGGCGGCTCGATGAACCCCGCGCGGACCACCGGCCCCGCACTGCTGGCGACCAACTGGCAGGACCTGTGGGTCTACTGGGTCGGCCCGCCCATCGGCGCGGCAATCGCCGCGTTCCTGTACAAGTGGTTGAACGACGCGAAGGGAGTCGAGCGCGGGAAAGAGGCCGACTCCAGTGAGTCTTGAGGCCCCGGGGAAAAAATTCCTGTTCGTCTGCGTCCACAACTCCGGTCGGAGCCAGATGGCCGAGGCCTTCACCCGCCACCTGTCGAACGGCGCCGTCGAGGCAGAGTCTGCGGGTACGCAGCCCTCAACGGGCGTCAACCCCATCGTCGTCGAAGCCATGGCCGAGGTCGGCATCGACCTCGCAGGCTACTATCCCAAGGTGATCTCCCAGGAAATGGTCAACCGCGCCGACTCCGTATTCACCATGGGCTGCTTCATAGACGAAAGCTGCCCCGCAACGTTCGTACCGTCCGAGGACTGGGGCCTAGAAGACCCGGCGGGCAGGGACATCGAACATGTCCGCCGCATCCGTGACCAAATCAAGGCAAAAGTTCGCGATCTGCTGGGAGACTGTGGGAACGGAGATCCCTAGCTGCACCCGTCATACCGGCGAAGGCCGGTATCCAGAGGGGTTAGGGTCTGGGTGGTACGCTCCGTACGGCTCGCGGCCCTAATACGCCCCTACTTGCCCCCAAACACCCCCAGCCTCGTCGCCTCCCGAATCGCCGCCTCCACGTCCACCACGAGCGGCCCGTCCTCCCTCAGTGTGATCCCAGCGGACTGCTCAGCCCCAACGCTCAATGCCCGCTCTCCATCGAGGGCGATGGTGCATGGCCGGAGTCCTATGTCCACCCCTTCCCCGACACCCATTACCTTCCATCCGGCTACGGGCACCGTCGTCACCATGCCCGGAGCGATGGGCGCATCCACCGTCTCGCCGCCCTGACCGATGGTCACGTGAACTGCCGACCGTTCGCTGCCGTCCGACGGACTGAGACGCGCTCCAATGGCCGACAGTCCAATGGCGTCCGCATCCGTACGGGCCAGGAACAGCTCCGAAATCGTGTCGATGTCCCACAGCGCCCGCGCACCGATGAACCGGTGGGTGCTCACCGCCACGTCCACCAGTGCGATGTCGCGCACCCTCCCGTCGATAGACACTACCAGCACTGTCGATCTTCTCGTGACCTGCTCAGCGCCTACCGCTCCCGATGCAACCACTCCGGCGGCAATTCCCGCCACTGTCCCTCGATCATCCGGGGGAAGACATTGTTGGTGCCCGTCGAAATCGGCACTATGGGAATGTCCCCCGCACCCTTGGCAACTGCACGATTCGTCCCGTCGCCGCCCAGCGTCACTATGCTGCCCACGCCCCGGTCTTGCATCGCCTCAGCCGCGCGGGTGGAGTCGCCCTCCTTGTTCGTCACGAGGATATCGACGAATTCGACTGACAAGCCCTCAATGCTGGTGTCCAGGCTCCCGTGACCGAGTCCGTCCATGTCGGGCATGAAGACGACCCGGCGCACTCCCACCGACTCGATGCCCGCAAGCACCCTGCGGAGAATGTTCACCTTCTCCTGGTTGGTGACGAACCGCCCATGGGCTACGAGTCGCCGGATGTCCTTGCCCGCCGCTGGATTCGCGATGATGCCGACTGCTGGAGCCTGGCTACTCACCATCGCTCCAGCGGCCGATCTCTTCGACGGCGTGAGCGATGCGGCGGCGCAGGGCCGTCGTCGACTCCGGGGTCCACTCATACACTCCGCGCCCGGTCTTGAGCCCGTAGTCTCCGCGCTCGACCATCCGGGCAATTGCGGGCGGCACCTCCGTGGACGACTCGATGTCGGTCATGAGCTGCTCGCAGATTGCGTGCCACACGTCCGCTCCGGCAGCGTCGAACACCTCGAAAGGTCCTGCCACCCCCAGCCTGCGACCGAGGCCGCTCCTGACCACCGTGTCGATGTCCTCCGGTCGCGCGACGCCGTCTTCCACAAGCGCGAAGCACTCGCGAAGAAGAGCCGCCTGCAGCCTGTTGGCGATGAACCCCAGCGCCTCCTTCTTCAGCATGACCGGCTTCTTGCCTTGGGAAACAACGAGGTCGCGCACCGTCTCCACCGTTTCGGGCGAGGTGTCGCGTCCTCCGACGACCTCTACCAGAGGGACGACGTGTGGTGGATTGAAGTAGTGCATCACCACCACCCGCTCAGGATTCCGGGTGGCCTCGGCAATCTGGGACGGCAAATACGTCGACGTGTTGCTGGCGAGGATGGTGTCTTCCCTGCAGATACTCTCCAACTCCGCGAACATGGCCCGCTTCGCTTCCAGGTTCTCAGTAATCGCCTCGACTACGAGGTCCGCGTTTTCGACCGCCGTACGCAGATCGCCGGTGAACGTCATGCGGGACTCGACTTCGTCAATTTCCTGCGACCTTCCCAGCATCTCGAGGTTCTGCCGGATGCGTTCCCGCGCATCGGTCAGGCGCTCCTCGCTCACGTCGTTCAGAAAGACCTGGCGCCCTGTGACCGCAAACTCCTGCGCGATGCTGTGGCCCATCAGCCCCGCCCCAACGATTCCCACGGTCCGTACGTCTTCCGGGTTCATAGCAGCCCCTTAGTATTCGTAAGCTCCGGGAGGAGGGACATGCTCAAGTGCGCGCCGCTCACGATGGCGGCGACCCGCTTCCCACGTACCTCGTCCCGGTGACCGGCCATGGCCGCGATCGGTGTTGCCGCCGACGGCTCAGCCAATACCTGCTCCATCTCCATCAACGTCTTCACCGCCGGGAGAATGTCCGACTCCGAAACCCTCCACACATCGTCAACCAGCTCGATGAGTTCGCCTACAATCTTGGGAATCGGAACGCGCACTGCCAGCCCGTCCGCAAGCGTGTCGACCGACGCCGACTCGTCCCACGACTGACCCAGAAGCGCCTGCGCCATGGAGGGTGCTCCGTCAGCCACGACCGCTACAGTGCTAGTCTCAGGACTCCGCCTCTTCATCTTCTGGGCGATTCCCTTCATGAGCGAACCGTTCCCCAGCGGCACGACGACCATGTCCCAAGGCTCCGGATCGCGCAAAAGCTCCGTAGAGATAGTGCCCGCGCCCGTCGCCATCTCCTCGATGACGCCGTCCTCCCAGAAGACGCCCCCGGCCTCATGGGCCTTCTCCTTCGCATGCCCCTTCGCCACGTCAAAATCGTTTCCGTGTATCTCGACCGTCCCGCCCAGGAGCCGTATTCTCTCCAGCTTGGAAGGTGTCGCCCCTTCGGGAGCAACAACGGTCACCGGGATCCCGTACCGTGCGCAGGCAAAGACGATGGCCAGACCGTAGTTCCCCGCTGATGCGACGAACACCCCCGCGTCCGGAACACCATCCGCCAGGGCACCCGCTGTCGTGACCGCCCCCCGCAGCTTGAACGAGCCTATAGGAGTGCAGTCCTCACGCTTGAGCCACACGTCGGCGTCAAGGCGCTCGCCAATTGCATGGGCCTTCAGCAGCGGCGTCGGCGTCCACGGCTCGGCCTCGAGGAGCTTGGCCGCAAAGTCGATTGTGGTCGTATCAACTGAGGAGTCAGTCACACGTTCGTCCAGAATATGAGGTTCCGTGGTCGGCGGAATTATACCACCGCGCACCAAAGGGGGTTGACATAAGTATATCGTATAGCGATATAATGTAACACGATATAGTTAGGTCTACTCTGAACTCGATCAGAGAATCCCTTTCAAAGGAGGTGAATCGACATTGACGAATCAAGACACTTCGGGCCTGCTTCCTCTCCCGGTCGCGCATCTTCACATCCTGATGGCCTTGGCCACCGGAGACAAGCACGGCTACGCGATCATGCAGGAGGTTGAGGTCTTGACCGAAGGGGCGGTCACGATGGGCCCGGGAACACTCTACGGGGCCATCAAGAAGATGCTGAAGTCCGGGTTTGTCGAGGAAAGCGACGAACGACCCGACCCAGAACTGGACGATGAACGTCGCCGCTACTACCGGATCACCGGCCTGGGTGGGCGAGTCCTCGACGCTGAGGTCAGCCGGATGGAGCAGCTCGCTCGTACCGCCAGGGCGAGACAGGTGACTGCCATGCGAGGGTCGGGTACCTGAGGTGCTCTCCGAAAGAGTGTACCGCCGCCTGCTCGTCGTCTATCCAAGTGAGCATCGGCGGGAATACGGGGAGTTGATGCTCCAGCTGTTTCGAGACCGGATGCGTCGCGATGGTGGCGGCTTCCGAGGGCTGGTTGTCTGGGTGCAGATGATCGTCGACCTCGCGGGAGCCGCGTTCAAAGAACATACAGAAAGAAAGGAAGGATACAAAATGAAAAAGCGAATCGGAATTGCATTGGTCGCAGTGCTGCTGATGGGCGTGGTAGGCGTCGGCACGCTCCTAGCACAGCAGGGTAAGACGGTGGCTTCTGTGTCGGTACAAGAGACGGATGGTGAGCCGAGTATGTCAGTGTTCTGGCAGGGGCCGGATGGGGTCGCCATTGAAGAACCGGACAGCGCGCCGAATATCTCAGTCAGTGGAGCGGACGCGCTGACTGATGCGATGCGGCAGGCTGTGGAGGAGGGCGTTTTCGACCAGGAAGCGGCGGACGAGATCGTGCAGGTGTTCAACGAACAGCGTGCAGGATCGTCGGCGGAAGTAGTGAAGGTCTCCGTGCGGTACGACTCCTCCACGACCTTCTCAGAGGAGGGAGCGGACGCGCTGCTGGTGGCTGAGGGGTTGCGGCAGGCTGTGGAGGAAGGTCTGATCGCCCAAGAGACGGCAGACCAGATTCTGCAATCTCTCGACGACGAGAACGTGCAGTAAGCCTACGCCCCGAACTGGTAGCTGAGCGGGTCTTCGTCGAATTCGAGGCTGATGAGAGCCTCTCGCGCCGCCTCTTCGATGGCCTCATCGTCGTCCGATAGATGCTGCTGGAGCACGTTCTTCGCCATCGCCCCGCCGATCAGGCCGATCGATTTGATCGATGCCAACCGCACCTCTGTGTCGTCGTCGCTGAGAAGCCGAACGAGGCGTGGAACGACCCCCTCTTCTCCGAGAAGCCCGCACGCCGTCGCCGCCTCAAACCGCACCGAGTGAAGTGGATTCGACATCTCGTCGACCACCGTCGGAAGCCAGTCGGCGTTTGAGCTCTGCCCCATCCCATAGATCGCGCTTTGAACTAGATCCGGATTGTCAGATTCATACGCGTCCCACACCACGCTGTTCGTCTCCGCAGTGTTGAAACTCGCCACCGCCTCCAACGCGCGCCTTCGAACGTCGATATTCTCCGCTGGGTTGTTGAACACCGCCAAGAGCGCATTTCTAACCCGTTCACAGTCTTTGGCGAGCAGCTTGCCGTTCTGGGCCATCATCGAGAAGTTCTTCAGCGACATGGCCGCCGCCGCCCGGACCTCGGGATATTCGTCACCTTCCAGGAGCTTGACCAGCGGACGGATCATCGTGCGGTCCTCTGTCTCCCAAAGACCCCGCGCAGCCTTCTCCCGTATCGCACTGTCGCCGTCTGACAGGCACGACTTGAATATCGAACTGAAGTCGAATTCCACGTTGTCGTCCGCCAACTCGACGAGCTTGCGAACGACCTCACGCCGTCGTTCTGTAGGTAGCCCCCGCCATACGGTCTTGAATTCTGCCAGACCTTCCTTGGGCAGGTCGGATAGCTGCAGAAGGCCCGAATACGTCACGGGCTTTTCCGCGTCGGCCAGGTCGGTTAGGAGGTCAGGGAGCGTCACTGCGTTGTAAGTCCGTTGTGGATGACTGATCAGTGTCAGTGGATGAATGTGCCGCGCGATAGCAGGCACGGAAAGTAATCGAGTCTCTCATTGTTTGTCAAGGTTCATTGCAAGTGCGATACTGCCCTCCATCACGGCGCTTGAGCGCCACCTTCACCGCTCTCCCTTCGAGGTCTTCACGTGGCGCCTAGAGTCAAGCGTATGTCCGCCGTCGAGGTCATGGACGCCCTCAGCCCCGAGTATGGCCCGTTCCACTGGGAACCGCGCTACGATCCTGCCTCCGAGCTCGTCTACACCATCCTGTCGCAGCACACCTCGGACATCAACTCCGAGCGGGCGTTCAAGAACCTCATGGACACGTTCGGCACTTTGGAGGCCATCGCGGCAGCGGACATCCCCGACATCGAGAAAGCGATAAGGCGCGCCGGCCTCTTTCGCGTCAAGGCGCCCCGCATCAAGCAGGTGCTGAACGAGGTCCTCGACGAGGTCGGCTCGTTCGACCTCTCATTCCTCGCCGAAATGCCTCTCGACGAGGCGAAGGACTGGCTCAAGCGCTTCAACGGCATCGGGCCCAAGACGGCGGCGATCATCCTCTGCTTCTCGCTCGGACTGCCCGCCATGCCGGTCGACACCCACATCTACCGGGTAGCCAAAAGGCTCCGCCTCATCGGCCCGAAGGTCACCGCCGACCAGGCCCACGACATACTCGAACCCATGGTCCCCCCGGACGACGTCTTCGCTTTCCACCTCTACCTCATCAACCACGGTCGCCAGGTTTGCAAAGCCATCCGCCCCCGCTGCGACTCCTGCGTCCTCGCCGAACGCTGCCCATCAAAAGGAATCGAGCGCGGCTAGCCCTCCGGCCAGTCCACCTCCAGCTCACGCACGGCATTCCGCCAGAAGATGTCCTCGATCTGATCTCGCGTGAGTCCGGCAATTGCCGCCGCCTGCTTCATCGCCAGGAGCTGCTCGTACAGGCAGATGACGGGCCGGTAGTCCGAGTGGTCGAAGTGGAGATACGGCACATTGTCGGTTTCGAGCATCTGGTGTGTTTTGCCGAATGCCGTGTACGCCCCGTGGAATGACACCGACTCGATGCCGTCGGTCCCGTAGAAGATGCGCCGGTGGTCCTCCTCGCGGAACAGCGTGATGAACGGGCGCACGTCGGTCACGGCAGAGGTGTCGTACCAGATGTTCGGCATCGCCTTGAGACGGTCAATCCCCCGCTCCATCTGCCAGTAGACGAACGACCGCGCGCTGTGGGCGAGGATCCACCGGATCCCCGGATATCGTTTCGTGGTGTACTCTTCGAGGTCCCGCAGGTTCTCCTCGTCTCCGCCACCGGCCCGGGACAGGTGCATCGTCACCCACAGTCCCAGTTCGCTGGCGACCTCCATCTGCTCATGCGGCAGGAACTCGTGGATGCGGCAGTCCTTCATGTCTCCGGTAACGGAGTAGAGGCGGTACACCTTAAGGCCTATGAACCCGCGTTCCTTAACATCACGCTCGATCTCCTCAGGAGTGTTGCCCGGCACCGTCAGTCGGTTTCGCCTTGACAGGGGATCGGACTGCATCTCCCGCTGCATGAACGTGTTGTGGCCGTACACGTCAGTGCCCGTCGCCGGTCTCCCCAGCATCAGAAAGTGAGTCTCCCGCCCCGGCAACACCAGATTGTGCCACGCCTTCGCCGTCTCGAAGTCCGTGTCGGGATACATGTCCCGGTACTTGCTGTCTTCGGCAATGAGGCTGTTGTCGAGCAGGTGCATGTGGCAGTCGTATACCCGCTGCGGCACCCAGCTCTCCAACTCCGATTCCCAGATTTCCTGGTCGTCTTTTCGATAGTCGATATGTTCCTTGGTTAGCATGTGCCCCCCTGCCAATGGACTCCGCCCGCAGCGTCGAATCAATGGCGATAGTCTATGTCACAGCGACATAATCCCCGAAATCACCGCACATAGCAACCAACTATCCACCGTCATTCACTTGGATATGCCAGTCGCACACAAACTTGTAGGGGCGGGATTCAAACCAATTGTTCCAACTAATTGCCATTTTAGCTATGGAAAAGCGTCCGAGAGCCAGATCGAGGTGTGTCGTTTTCGTCCTGATTCGAGTCGCTCAAATACAATCGTACTGCCAGGTGGCCCGGTCAATGTGTGCATTGGTGCCTTTCGAGGGCGGCCATAGTGGTCGAACATGGGCAAATTAGCTACGGAACCCCCCATTTCGTCGAATTAGTTGGAGCAGATGGTTTCAAACCCGCCCCTACAGGCAATTAATGACAGACCTTTACATCCCGTCCTTCCGCGAAGGCGGGAACCCATGACCCGCTCCGCAACCTCCGCGCCCTCTGTGGTGAATCCCTACGAACCTCACCCCTCCGCCACAGGCTTCCGACTCAGCACGCCGCCGATGCGCCGGAGCATATTCGGAATACTCTCATTGAAAATGCTGTACACCACCGGCACCACGATCAGCGTAAGCCCCGTGGAGCTCATAAGCCCGCCGATTACCACGGTCGCCAACTCGGCGCTGATGATGCCCCCTTCGTCGGCCGATGCCGCCGCCAGCGGCAACAGCGCGAAGCTCGTTGTCAACGCCGTCATGAGAATCGGGCGCAGCCGCACCCTGCCGCCGTTGATGAGAGCGTCGTACACCCCCATGCCCTTCTCACGTAGCTGCTCGACGAATGCGATCAGCACGATGGCGTTCGTCACCACGATGCCGATGAGAAGCAGGATGCCCATCATCGCCGGCAGGCCAAGCGAACGACCCGTTATCACCAGCGCTGCAAGCGCCCCGATGAGCGCGAAGGGCAGGGTGGTCACGATGACTATCGGATTCCTCAGAGACCCCAGGCTGGCCACCATGACCAGGTACACCAGTACGATTCCCACGGCCATCGAGATGAAGATGGCCTGGAACCCCTCGGCGATGTCCGCGAACAGCCCGCCGCTGGTGATCGTTACGCCCGGTGGAAGCGCGATCGCGGCTATCTTCTCGTCTATCAACGTGCCCACCTGCTGCGCGTCCTCGGCAACGATATCGCCCGTGATGGTGGCCGACCGAATGCCGTCCGTCCGGCTGATCGTCACCGGCCCTTCCTTCACAACCACCTCCGCCAGATCCCCCAGTGGGGCCGAGCCTAACGGTCCCGCGATGTTGAGAAGTTCAACCGCCGCTATGCCGCCCGCCATCGCCCTGCGGTCGCCTGACAGCACCACGTCGGTGACCGTATCGTCAATGGTTATCCGCGTGACCGTCTCTCCGATGAGGTACTGGCTTACCTGAAGCCCTACCTGCCTAGTACTCAGGCCGATGCTCGCCGCCTTCCCCGGATCGACCTGAATCGAAGCCTCGTCGCGGGCCTGCGCCACGTTGCTCTCGATGTTGATGACGCCATCCACTTCTCCGATAGAGTCCGTCAGTTCCTGCGAGACGGCTACGATATCGTTGTAGTTCGGTCCCGTGATCCTGACATCGAGGCCGGAGGTCGGAGGACCGCTTGCCACCTCTCGGATCCTGATGACTCTCCCTCCCGTGTCCAGCTCCTCCCGGAGAATCTGGGCGATGTCTTCCGGAGCGTCCTCTGACAGATTGACAAGGATGCTGGCTTGATTCAGACTGCCGGGCGCCCCTCCCACGCTCATGTTCGTCGCGCCTACGGTGGAACTGTACACCTCGGCGACTCCGCTCACCCGGTCTTCGATTTCGATTACGTCGGCCAGAGTCCGGTCCGGCGGCGTGCCAGGAGGCAGCGATATCTCGATCTGGACGATCCGGTCTCCGCTGCTCGGGAAGAGCGTGACGGGAATGAAGAATGTCAGTCCCATGCTTCCCGCGGTCAGCGCGAAGGCCGCAATTAGCGTTATCGCTTTGTGGCGGAGCGTCCACTTGATTATCGGTGTGTACAAACGCTGCATCCACGTCTCTTGGACGAAGGTGTCGTCCTCATCTCCTGCGCCCTCAGGAAGGTCA
This sequence comes from Dehalococcoidia bacterium, assembly GCA_963662435.1. Lineage (GTDB taxonomy): Bacteria > Chloroflexota > Dehalococcoidia > Lucifugimonadales > VXLM01 > VXLM01. The sequence continues at coordinate 3,444,778 of OY759598.1, forward strand.
CCGGGCCTCAACAGATATGCGCCCAGCACCGGTACGGCCGTCAACGCCACCACCAGCGACGCGATGAGGGCAAAGCTCACCGTGAGCGCGAAGGGCGCAAAGAACGCGCCCACCAACCCTTGGATGAATGCCAGCGGTGCGAATACCACGATGGTCGTCATCGTGGAGGCGAAGATCGCGGGCCCGACCTCCGCCGTGGCCTCCAGTGCCGCGCGCCATCTCTCGCGACCCGCCTGGATGTGACGATACACGTTCTCCAATACCACGATCGCGTCGTCGACCACACGACCGACTGATATCGCCAGCCCTCCGAGAGTCATGAAATTCAGCGACATGTCCTGCCACGCCATCAGCAAAACGCCGGTGAAGACGCTGAGAGGAATGGACATAGCGATGACAACGGTGGGTCGAAGGGTGTTTAGGAGACCTCGCGGGACCGTCGGCTTGAGCGTCAGCATGAACGCAAAGACGACTGTTACCGCGAAAAGGAACCCGAACATCGCCTCTCGCAACAGGGTGTCGATCTGGTGCTGAATGCTTGGCCCCTGGTCCGATACGATAACCGTCTCAACGTCGGACGGTAGACCTTCGAGGCCGTCAATCGCCTCGCGCACGGCCCTTGTAACGTCAATGGTGTTCGCGTCCGCTTCCTTGACGATGGATACGCCCACGCTTGGCTTGCCGTTCGTGCGGGATATGCTCGTCGGCGCCGCTGACCCGAGGCTCACGTCGGCCACGTCTCCAAGACGAATCGGGCCGCTCGCCGATGCTCCCACGACGAGGTTCTTGAGGTCGTCAACGGAGCTGAATGTGTGCGTAGTCTTCGCAAGTACCGCTTGACCGCCCTCGAGGATGACCCCCGCCGGTAGGCTTACGTTGTTTTCTCTCAAAGCGTTCGATATCTGGAATAACGAGAGCCCGCTTGCCGACAGGCGTTCGGCATTCGCGGTGATCTGGACCCTCTGTTCGATCTCTCCCGTAGCCTGTACCTGCAGAATGCCCTCGATGTCCGCAAGCGCCGGAAGGACCTGCGACTCGACGATCCCCTGAAGGTCTTCGGCACTTCTGTCCGATAAGACGCTGAACTGGATCACCGGGAACTGGTCAGGATTGAACCGTCCCACCGAGGGTTCATCAACCCCGCTGTTGAACGATATCCCCTTCACGGCGGAGGAAATCTGATCCTGTGCCGCGGCCATGTCCGTGCCGTACACAAAGGTGGCCAGCACGATCGAGTTGCCCTCGAAGGTCCTCGACTGCACCGACTCCAGCCCTGAGGTCCCCGATATCGCCCGCTCTATAGGTGACGTCACGTCGCGGACTACGGCGTCCGGGTTTGCGGATGGATAGGCCGTCGTTACCGTAACAAGAGGAAATTCAATCTCAGGGAATAACTCAACTCGAAGCGAACGGTACGCGGTTATGCCCGCGGTGAGAACGAGGATTATGGCGAGGACCGTAACCGTTCGATTGCGGACCGCTAGGCCGGTGATGAATGTCATGTATCGCTCCTGGGTGAATTCGTCCCTTTTGAGTCAAAAGCCGATTCGCAAGAACGCCCCCGTCCGTAGGCGAGGGCGAGTTCACTCAAATTCCAATTGTAGATAACGATATGCTGGGCCGGTAGGTTATTCGTGTTCAGCACGGAACGTTCTGATAAGTCTAATCTGTACAACGACACTCTTGCCTCTATGTCATCTAATCGCCGCAACTACAATTCTTCGTATCCGGTTGCGGCCACCAGGTCTCCGATCGGCATATCAAGCGCATTGGCGATCTTCAGCACCGCTCCGATGGTCACATTCTGCTTCCCATGTTCGACCAGGCTGATGTAAGTACGGTCCAGCCCCGAAACCTCCGCCAGCGCTTGCTGCGTCATTCCCCGCTCGGCCCTCGCTGAGTTGATCCTTCGACCCATCAGGGCCAGTTGCTCTTGGAGCGTCAGCCTTTCCTCCGTCAAGCCGACGAGTCGACGCGCTTCCGCCACTGCATCCAGGACGTTGTCTGCGGTGGCGTCGCATCCTAACGCCTCCGTGTCGGCGGCCCCTCCGGAAAGCGACGCTCCCCCCAGCAGGATCTTTGGGTCAGGGGAGTTGAGTTCGCGGATCGCGTCGGCGGCCAATCTGGCGTTCGGCAGGAACTCCAGCAGCGTGGAGGAGATCGCGACCAGATCGGCGTTCCGCTGTCGAACAAACTCTGCAAGGTCTTTGGCGGGTGTCCCATCGCCAAGAAAATAGACCTCCCACCCGTCCACCGCGAGGAAGTCGGCTATCATCCGCGCGCCAATCGAGTGGTGGTCTCCTTCAACAGGAGTCACCACGGCTCTGACCCCCAGCCCGGCCCGCGGCGTCATCCCCTGTCTGAGGTAGTCCATTACCGCCATCGTGATGGACGTCGCCAGGTGCTCCTGAGCAACATTGATCCTGCCCTCATGCCACATCTCCCCGAGCCTGACCTGCGACGGCGCCAGCACATCAAGGTATATCTCCGCCCGGCTCAGCCCGCGACCAAGTGCCTGCTCGATCATCGCCTGCGCCAGAGTGGACTCGCCGCTCAATAGCGCCTCTTCGTACCTGTCACGAGTCTCTATCAGAAGGTTCTCGCTATCCATCACAATTCACCTACGGGCAATTCTCATGAGCTGTAGACTATTATTGACATTATATCCATAAGATGTTGGTAGTATACAACATACCCACTGTCCCGTAAAGAAGGGACAAATTGAAATCGTACAGATTATAGCGATAGCTATTGCGGCGGTCGGTGCCGTGAACTGGGGGCTGGTAGGCCTCTTCAAGTTCGACCTTGTGGCCCTGATTGCCGGCGGGATGAGTTTCGGTGACGTCAACGTCATCTCGCGAATCATCTACATCCTCGTCGCCATCGCAGGGCTCGTCAGCCTCACGGCCATCGCCGAACTCGCCTAGTCGCGTCACCTGAAGAGTCCGTTGCATTGAAAGGGGCCTCGCCATCGCTGCCGGTACCGTCCCCATCCGCAGTGACGGCAGGCCCCTCATGAGGCCCTGGTCCCTGTACCCCCGCTATTTGGACGCGAAAGGACTCGTCGCCCAGTGGAGAGAAGCGCTTCTCGCGCAGAAGGTGCTTAGCTTGTGTGCAGCCACGGATTGACGACCTCGATCCCACAGCCTCGAAAGCCTCGCACATCTCGGGTAGCGACCGAGGCTCCTACAGACCGAGCTATGGCCGCTATCTCACAGTCGGCTTGACTGATCGGCTCGCCGGAGGCTCGGCGATCGGCTGTGATGCGCGCATAGGCATGTGCCGCCGCACTGTCGAAGGGCAAGATACGTTCGTCAAACAGAACGCCGAATAGCCGTTCCGCTGCTGCTTTCAGACCACTCTGGCGCCGTCCTTTTGGAAGTATAGCGACACCGGTGAGAATCTCAGCCTCTGTGACAGCCGTAACGAACAACATTCTCGTGGGCTGGACGTCCAGCCATGCAAGGACCTCCGCCTGAGGGTCCTTGCGCATGAGCTCCGATACAACGTTAGTATCAAGCACGATCATCGTGACAAAACTCAGTCAAAGCGTATGGGCTCTCGCATCGGTTCCCGCGGAGGTATCTCAAGCTCAACGCCGCCGAACGGTTCGAACAACTCTTGGATCGCCGTCCCTAGCTTTCTGCTGGGAGCCGCGTCCTCGTCCAGCGCCGCCTTCAGGATGTCACGGGCCTCCTGCTCCATGGAGCAGCCATTCTCAGCCGCCCGGATGCGAAGCCGTCGCTTCAGCCCTTCGTCGAGGTTACGTACCGTGATGCTGGCCATGCGAGCACCTCTTGATCAATATCAGTAGATTATATCACGATTGCAATGCAATCATAATACAGTCAACTCGCTTTACTCCCTATTGCTTCCAAGACACTCGACCATGAATCGAGGTGCCGCCCACCAATCCTCCGCCGCTTTCATTCCCCTACGTCACACGGCTATAATGACCCTCGGCTTATGCCTCAACTCATACGCTACGAGCGAGGAACCGCATGGTCACATCCATCGAGCAGCAGTACATCGACCTCCACCCCGAGTCCCTGGCGAGGTACCAGGTCGCCAAGGACCTGTTCCCCAACGGCGTCACCCACGACGCGCGAAACCTCACCCCCTTCCCGTACTACGTCACCCACTCCGAGGGCGCGAATAAGTACGACGTTGACGGCAACAAGATCGTCGACTACAAGACTGGGCACGGCGCGCTGATCCTGGGGCACAACCACCCCGCCGTCGTCAAGGCTGTCCAGGACCAGATGGCCATCGGCACTCACTGGAGCGCCTCGACCGACATCGAGATCAGGTGGGGCGAACTGGTCAAGGATCTCGTTCCCTGCGCTGAAAAAGTCCGCTTCAACAGCTCCGGCACCGAGGCCGACATGATGGCCATACGCATGGCGCGAGCTTACACCGGCCGCGACAAGATCATCCGCTTCAAGAACCACTTCCACGGCTGGAGCGACTACGCAGTACCCGGATGGGCCGCCCCCAGTGGCGTGCCCGACGGCGTCATCGACTCGATGATCGTACTCGAGCCGAACGACATCTCTCAGGTCGAGCAGGCCATAGCAGGCGGCGATGTCGCGGGAGTCATCCTCGAACCCACCGGCGCGCACATGGGCCAGGAGCCTATCAACCCCACATTCCTCGAAGAGCTGCGGCAGGTGACCGAGCAGAACGGCGTCGTCTACATCATGGACGAGGTCGTCACCGGCTTCCGCACCTCCCGCAACGGCGCGTCCGGCTACTACGGCGTCGTGCCCGACCTCTCCACCCACGCCAAGATTCTCGGCGGCGGACTCCCCGGCGCATGTGTCGCGGGCAAGGCCGACATCATCGACATGATCCAGTTCCGCGACGATGCCGACTTCAACGACAACGGCCGCATCGCCCATAACGGCACATTCAACGCAAACCCGCTCTCAGCAGCCGCGGGCGTGACGGCCCTCGAATACGTCAAGGACCGCCCTATAAACGACGTCGCCACCCAACGAGCCGAGCAGCTCAAGCAGGGCATGAACGAAGTCCTCACGCGCAAGGAAGTCCCCGGCATCGCAACCGGCGTTGCCTCCATTGTGCTCCTCCGCATCGGCCTGGAACTGGCCGACGAAGAGGATATCTACTCCCTGCGCTACGATGAGGTCGAGCCGCGCGCCGACCTCAAAAAGCACGGCGTACTCGCCATGTACAACCACGGCGTCGACGGCTTCGATCGCTACCTCCTCAGCGCCGCCCACACCGAGGAGGACATCGAGGCCACCGTTCACGCCCTCGAACGCACCATCGACGACTTCCGCGACGAGGGCCTTCTCTAAGGACACCGACTCTCCCGCATGACTAGGCAGGCCGAATTGACGGGGAGCACGTGGTGACCACAATGCCCGACCCAACCTACGACGCTGCCATCGTCGGCGGAGGAATCGCCGGTCTCTCTGCCGCCATACACGCAGGCCGCTCCGGCCTCCGCTGCCTCCTCATAGAGCGCATGATGCCCGGCGGCCAGATATTCAACGCCACCCACATCGAGAACATGCCCGGCGTCCCTGGTACCGTCTCCGGCGTCGAGTTCAGCGAGAGTCTCCAAGATCAGGCCGTACAAGCAGGCGTGGAGATCGCCCTCTCCGAGGTAACCGGGCTGGAAGCCGACGGCCCCAATTGGCTGGTACATCAGTACGATAACGACGTTCGCAGCCGAACGGTCATCATCGCCGCAGGCTCATCATTCAAGAAGCTCGGCCTTGACCGCGAAGACGAATTCTACGGCTCCGGCATATCCAACTGCGCTTCCTGCGACGGTCCCTTGTTCTCCGATCAAGTCGTTGGAGTCGTAGGCGGTGGCGACTCTGCCCTCGATGAGGCGCTCGCCCTGACGGAATTTGCCGCCAAGGTGATCATCTTCCACCGCGACGCCGACCTCGGCGGCCAGGCCGTCCTCCAACAGCGCGTTCAAGCCGACCCCAAGATCGAGTTGCGCCCCAACACCGAGGTGACGGTCCTCCTGGGCGACGCCATGCTCGAAGGCGTCACCACCAAGCACACCAAGTCGGGCGAGACGCCTCAGGTCGACCTCGCAGGCCTCTTCGTCTTCGTCGGACTGGAGCCGAACACCGGCATCCTCGACGGCGTCGTCCCCCTCGACACAGCCGGACACGTCAAGACCGATATCTGGATGCGCACGCCCGCAAAAGGCATCTTCGCCGTCGGCGACATCCGCCAAGACTCCGCCGCCCTCCTGGCATCATCCGCGGGCGACGGCGCTACCGCCGCAGTAGCCGCCAAGCGCTACATCGACACTGGACACTGGCCGGAGTAGGCGACGAGCTTTCCGCGTCTACTTCCGCGCCGGAGCGCTCACGTGGAGCTCCCGGCCAATGACACTCAACGCGGCATCGATCTGGTCCATCCGAGAGCGGTGCTGAATATCCAAGACGCGGTCTACCTGCGGCAAATGCCAGCCGAGGCGACGTGCTAGCTCCGCTTTGCCGACACCGTCGTCCCTCATTCCCTGATAGAGGATCACCTTCACGGCGGTGAGCGTCGGCAACCCGACATGGGTTTCACCCATAGTAGGAGCCGGAATGTCCTGTCCCGCGTGGACCCGCGCCGCAATCGCCTCTTCGAGCGCATCGACGGCACGCATGAGGGCGTCATCTCGATCATCGCCGAAGGTGGCAAGCTCCGGGAAGTCCGGAGAGGTCGCCATAATGGTACCTTCGTCTTCCTCGATTTGGATCGGATAGGTAAGCATTATCTCAACCCCAAGTCTTTCTTAATCTTGGCAACGAGCTTAGGGCCTAGTTCCTTGCGCCCGCCGTGCATAGGTAGTTGCGACGTTCGGTCCCCCCGACGCACGGTTATGTGCCCGCTGCCGCCTCTAAGACACCCAACCCCGTGTCCATCTGAATCCATCCGGGCTCGACTTATGGATTCACGATCTCTCAGAGATGACTCTCTTTGCGTACCTGAAACATTTCAGAGCTTCGGACTTGACATAGCCTTGGGATAGATGATGGCAGAATATTGCTGGAGCGCCTTTAAACGTAGACTCCCCAAATGTTTGATGGCCTTGTGAATGATTGTGTTCAGTGTTCTCCCAACGAATGTCAAATACTCTTGAAGCTCTGTCCCCGAAAACGATGACCACTTTTGGGTTGACTGCCTCGACCAGTCGCTCTACCCAGTCTGCCGAATGATTGCGCCAGACCGAGAATGATCCTGATCCATTCTCCCAACGATTTGCATCCTTGGACTGCGCCTGCGGGAACACGGCTGGAAACGCCATGGCCGAAGTTTGGAGTGAAGAAAACAGCCCCGTGTCGTGGCATACCCCGCGAAGAGCTTTGCCGAATCTGTACGGGCTGTCAACATACAGAAGCTTATTGGGCCAAGTCTTTTGCACCACCTGATCCGCCCCTCCCCCCTGAAAGGACAGTAGAAGAAGATCAGGTTCTGGGATCGGAGGCCCATACGAAATCAATAGCCCGTCCTTAACCACTAACCTTAGTTGCGGGTCCCTGAGCATTTCATGCGTTTCCGAATATGCCTCTCGCAGCAGCCCTTCTATCGAGTCTGTCACTTTAGTCATTTCTTTAACGCCTACCTATCCGTCCGATACAAGTACCGGGTGTCCCAGATCCCGTACAGCGTCGGCGTGGTATTGCCGAAGACGTTTCTGACGGCGCTGAGCCGCTCCGAGAGCGTCGTATAGAGCACCGGCAGGTTCTCAGCCGCTATTGCCTGGGCGCTGTGATAGTGTTCTATGCGCTTGGTCCTGTCGAGTTCCTGGCTGCCAATAATGTAGAGGTTGTCGATCTCAGCCTCCCAGTCCGTCGCCGGCTCCTCCTGGTTCGGGTTCCACAGGTGCAATGACTCGCTGCTGTGCCAGACGTTTATCCCCCCGTGAGGCTCCGTCCCTCCCGTCAGGCCGATCACCACCGCCTCCCAGTCATACGTCGTCGTCAGCTGACCTACGAGGTCTCCAAACTCGATCGTCTCGTAGTTCACCTGCACTCCTATCTTCGTTAGGCCCTCTAGAACGATCTGAGAAGCCCTGTCGCGCACACTGTTGCCCGAGTTCGTAACCAGCGAGAACTCGATCTTGTTCCCGGCGTCGTCCTCACGTATCCCGTCCCCGTCGGTGTCCATCCAGCCGAGGCTGTCCATGAGCGAGTTCGCCTTCTCGATGTCGTACGGGTACTTGCGGACGGTGGCGTTGTGGAAGTCTCCGGCCGATGGGCTGATGGAGGACCACTGCGGATATCCGAGTCCGTGATGTACGTCCTCGATGATCGCATCCTTGTCCATGCTGTGGGCGACCGCGTGGCGGAACTGCTTCTCTTGGAACCAGCGCAGCTTCTTCGCGTCCACGTAAGGCTCGCCCGTCTCCGCGTTCGATCCCGAGTTCATGTTGAAGACCAGGAAAGTCGTTCCGAACCCGGGGCCTCGCTTGTGGATCGTAAAGTTCTCCTCCTCCTGTAGCGGTTCCAGTTGCGCATACTCCTCGCCCAGCACACCGTGAACGTCTGTATCTCCCATGCGGAACTTCATGAGCTCCATCTCTAGGTCCGGCACGATGATGTGAACGATCTCGTCCAGGTAGGGCAGACCATTCCCGCCGTCGTCCTTGAGCCAGTAGTTCGGGTTCCTCTTCATGACCACCCGCTCGGCCGGCGCATACAGCCCGATCGTGAACGGCCCCGTTCCTATTATCTCCGCCGGATCGGTCGTGATGTCCCACGTCGTGGCAAACGTGCCCTTGTCTACGTATTGATCGAGAATGTGCTTCGGATAGATCGCCGTGCCCATGGATCGCAGGAATGGCGCGAACGATACCGGGAGCTCACACAAGACCGTGTAGTCGTCCAGCGCCGTCACGGTCATTTCCCCCTGCGTCCACTCTCCGTCCTCCAGGTACCGGAACGTGAACGCCGGACGGCTGTTCGCCGGAATCTCATCGTTGTAGATAATCTTGTTGAAGGTGAATTCCACGTCGTGCGCCGTGAACGGCTGCCCGTCGTGCCACGTCACGTCCCTCCGCAGGTTGAACGTCCACGTCAACCCGTCATCCGAGTGCTCCCACGACTCCGCCAAAGCCGGCTCAACCTCGTCCGTCAGCCAAGATATCTCCGTCAGCCCCTCGAACAGGTACCCAAGCACCCCCGACGACGACGCATCATTCGCGACCGCCAGGTTGAAGGTCAACGGATCGCTTATCGTCGCCAGCGTCAACGCGCCGCCCCGCTTCCCATTCACGTACTCGAACCTGTCGGCGTTCCTGATCAGCTGCTCTACCGTCGCCGCGTCATCCTCCTCCTCCCGCGCGCACCCGACCACAAGGAGAACCAAGACACCCACCACCAGAGCGACAACCCGCCAATTGCGATTCTGAAGGTACTGCATGTCAGTTACTCCCTATTCAAGGTGTTGAGAACGCCAGCGGTGTCCAATCGTTGTAGGCCCGAATGCTATCGCATTCAGAAGACGCTGTCGGTATAGGGACCACTCGGCGTATTCTGTGTTGACTAGCTAGACAACGTTGTTCCCTCGCCTCACGGTAATGATAAGCACATATCTCCCCATCGCTTCAAGACGCTCAGTAGTCACGGTTCTCCCCATCGCTTCAAGACGCTCAGTAGTCACGGTTCTCCCCATCGCTTCAAGATGCTCAGGAGTCACGTTAATGTCTCCAATTTCAGGCGGTCCTGTCGGTGCCTTGACAGAAACCCAGGCTGAGTCCGAACCCCTGACTACTCAATGAAAGCAGGACACTGAGCATCTTTCCTCAACTGCAATGATTGCCGAACATCCTGCGTACCGGGAGATCATAGGAATTGGCAGGGATGCTATTCCTCTCATCCTGCGCGACTTGGAAGAATCGCCGTCCCAGTGGTTTTGGGACCTCAGTTCAATTGCTGGCGAGACCCCTGTACGTCCTGACGACCGAGGAGATCTTGACGCCATGGCGACCGCTTGGCTCGACTGGGGCAGGCGCAACTTGTACATCTGAAGCCGGATTACCCCGACAACAAACTTTGCCCCACCACCGCCCGTCATTCCGGCGAAGGCCGGAATCCAGTCTCTGGCCTATGCCATCAATCGCCTAAGGACAGGAAAACGGCCAACATTTTCCTCTGAAAATAGCCCCCGTCCAGTACTCCGCAGAGGCGATTCGCGAATCGCCCTACCGCCACTTTCATGATTGGTGGTGCTGGTGAGAACCGACATGAACGATTCCTCCTTTCCTCATCGACAGGTCACATGAGCACAAGCACTCAATTCCCTATCCCGCCAGCTTTGCGGGCTTATTAGCGCCCCTCCAAACATCTCAAGACCTGCTGCACATGATACATTGTATCGATAAGGAATAGACTGCTATTCCTCTATGGAAATTCGGTTTACCCAACCAAGCCCTAAGCGTCGACTTCGACGTCCAGCGCGTGCTCTTCGATGAATTCGCGACGCGGTGCGACAGCGTCGCCCATGAGAATCGAGAACAGCTCGTCGGCCTCCGCGCCCCCGTGCTCTTCCACCTGGAGCAGCGTGCGCTTCTCGGGGTCCATCGTCGTCTCCCAAAGCTGAATGGCACTCATCTCGCCGAGGCCCTTGTACCGCTGGATGTTGATCCTGGTCTTGGTCGACCCGTTCCGCGAGAGCTCCTTCACGTACCGCTCCCGCTCCGGTTCGCTGTACGCCCAGCGCGACGCCCTGGCGCCACTGATCTTGTACAGGGGCGGCTGCGCGATGTAGAGATACCCCTGCGCGACGAGCGGGTGCATGTGGCGGTAGAAGAACGTCAGCAGCAGCGTGCGGATGTGTGCCCCGTCATCGTCCGCGTCCGTCATGATGATGATGCGGTGATACCGCAGCTTCGCGACGTCGAAGTCCTCGCCCAGCCCCCCGCCGATGGCGATGATGAGGGCCTTGATCTCCTCGTGGTTGAGCATCTTGTCCTCACGCGCCTTCTCCACGTTGAGGATCTTCCCCCTCAGCGGCAGGATCGCCTGGTACATCCTGTCACGCCCCATCTTCGCCGTTCCGCCCGCCGAGTCACCCTCCACGATGTACAGCTCGCAGTTCTCCGGGTTCTTGTCCGAGCAGTCGGCCAGCTTGCCGGGGAGTGACCCGCCATCCATCGCGTTCTTCCGCGTGATGAGCTCGCGGGCCTTCCGCGCCGCCTCTCGAGCTCGCTGGGAAAGCAGGCACTTGTCGATGACGCGCTTGGCGTCCTGCGGGTGGTTCTCAAGGTAGAACAGCAACGCGTCGGCTACCACCGTCTCGACATGCGCCCGTACCTCGGGGTTGTTCAGCTTTCGCTTCGTCTGCCCCTCGAACTGCGGTTCCGGCACCTTCACGCTCACGACGGCGGCAAGCCCCTCGCGCGTGTCCTCACCGGAGAGATTCGCCTCGCCGTCCTTGATGATCTTCTGTCTGCGACCGTAGTCGTTCAGCACACGTGTGACCGCCGCTCGAAGCCCCGTCAGGTGCGAACCGCCGTCGATGTTGTTAATCGTGTTGGCAAAGGCGAAGACCGACTCCGAGAACCCGTCGTTCCACTGGAGCGCCGCCTCCACTATCGTCGTCTCGGCTTTTCGCTCGATGTACACGGGGTCCTTGTGCAGCGGCGTCCGCGCCTTGTTCAGCGAGTCCACGAACTCGGCAATCCCACCCTCGAAGTGGTAGGACACCTTCTTCATGCTCATGCCGTCTTCGGACTGTTCGGAATCCAACATGCTGCGGAACACCACCCTGAACCCCTTGTTCAGATAGGCGATCTCCTTGAACCGCTGGGCCAGGGTGTTGAAGTCGTAGATGATCTCTTCGAATATCTCCGCGTCCGGCTGGAAGGTGATGACCGTGCCGGTCTTCTTCGCGTCGTCCGCCGGGAGAGGCTCTGACGTAAGGTCAGACTGCGCCTCGCCCCGCGCGAACTTCTGGTGGTAGTGTCGGCCGCCGAGGAACACGTCCACGTTAAGCCACTCAGCTAGCGCGTTGACCGCTGAGACGCCGACCCCGTGAAGCCCTGAGGAGACCGAGTAAGCCTTGCCGCCGAACTTGCCCCCAGCGTGGAGGGTCGTCATGACCGTCTCTACGGCGGAGACCTGCGTCGTCTGGTGTGTGTCTACAGGGATGCCTCGCCCGTCGTCCTCGACAGTGACAACGCCCTCGTCGTCGATGGTGATGGTGACCTTGGTGCAGTGCCCCCCCATGTACTCGTCAACGGCATTGTCCACCGGCTCGTATACAAGCTGGTGCAGGCCTCGCTGGTCCGTCCCGCCGATGTACATACCCGGCCGGCGACGGACCGCCTCCATACCCTCGAGAACCTGGATATCCTCGGCCGTGTAGGCCTCGGAACTCGTATCCACTTGCTGAGTTGCCATTGTCCCTCCTGAAGAGGCGCGGGCAAGATCATTTCCCGCAATCTAGATTGACTGGTTCTTATACTTCGTCTAGCCGTTTAGACCCTGCGAGACTCCAAGATGATCGGTTCCTGGAGTTACCATGATTGTGGAGTTGTCAAAGCAGGGACGTGAAGATGCGCTCGGCCAGTCTACGGAGCGGCGGAAGGTACATTGGTCCCTCCCTTGTCGACCTACCAAAACGCTGGTCCCGTTCGGTGCATCGATATCCACGCTGATATTCTACCATTTTTCGGCGGAGCCGACAAGCGGATGGGCTTGCGGTAAACGGCAAATTTGACACAACAGGTCAAGGGGGTGTTTTGCAGACTCGGAGGGAAACCAATATCGCCCTGTTACTAAATCGCCTCCGAGGGCCTCTCAGTCCGCGCAAATGCCGGAAAAACGCAAGAGCTTGCCCCCAATTCGTCGGATCGGCGGCAGATGATGGAGAATATACGTTCTGAAACAGCCGTTGTGAACCGGAAAGGATGAGAAGTTGTCAAAAGTTCGCCCGAACGACTGATAGAAATCGGTCAGACACCCTCCACACCGATGACTCCCCCTACACCTGCGCCGTCGCGGAGCTTCTTCACCGGCGCGTATTCCGGCCCGTCCCAGAAGCCTCGCGCCGCCTCCTTGGAGTCGAATTCGATCACCACACGGCGCCGTCCGTTGTACTCCCCCTCGAACAACTCCACCTCGCCGCCCCGTACCAGGAATCGCCCCCCGTACTGCTCGATGATCGGTGTGACCGCCTCCCGGTACACCGCGTACTGTTCGGGTTTCAGTACCTCGGCCTCAATCAATAGGTAGTACGCCATAGCTGCCGTCCGTTCTGCATGGGTTGAGACTGCGATCGGTCGCTCCCAAAAGAGGGCGCGCCCTCGCTCGCCCGTCCGTATGATAACATCCCGCGAAGACGGTACCCGGTTCTTGAGGATTTGAGCACTACCGTCATACCGGCGGAGGCCGGTATCCAGCGGGGGAGAGCAGCTTGAGAAGTCTCATACTGGTTACGTCCGCCATCTCCTCCATCGTCTTGATACTCCTCCTGACGAGAAAAAACCTCTCACGCGCCCACGGAGCGAACCTCGATCCCGACCACGTCACCGCCACCGCCACCCTCGGAGGAATCACCGACCGCAGCGTCTCACAGTACTTCCGCGGCGGCCTCCTCACCGCGTTCCTGGGAGGCGTCTCCGTCGACCTCCGGCAGACCACCGTCATTGAAAAGCCTGCCCGCATCCACGTCAACGCCATCCTCGGCGTCGCCGAGATATCCGTTCCCCAGAACTGGAACGTGAAGAAAGACATCCATCCCATCGCGGGAGGCGTCGACGACAGGAGGTCCCCCGTCCAACACCGCGACGATGACGCCATGCCTACCGACAACACCCCCGACCTCGTCATCACCGGCTCCGTGTTCCTGGGCGGACTCCTCGTTAGAGACTAGAAACGTTACCATCCCCGCCTCCGGCCTTTGACACGTCCACATACCCTACGTACAATCGCCTCACGCCCGCACCCTCAACACGCATGGGGAGATACACCGTCATGAAAGGTCGCATATTCTTCGGAATTCTAGTCGTGATAGTCGGTGTCCTGCTGCTGCTCATGGCGCTGGATGTTCTCCCCATAGATGGCATAGGCGAGCTTCTCCTCTACATCCCGTCGTTGTTCATTCTCATGGGCCTCTATCAGCTCGTGGTGAACAAGTTCAAGCGGGCGGCCGGCCCAATCTTTACCATCGCCGTCGCCACGGTCTTCCAGTTATTGCTGCTCGACGTGCTCAAGTGGGCATACGTCTGGCCCATTGCCATTATCCTAATCGGCGTTGCCATCATTGCCGGCGGGGCCGGCTACCACGGCAAGCGCAAGCGCCGTCGCGAACGCAAGAAGCAGCGTGAACGGCAACGCTCGAAGACCGCCGAAACCCGCACGAGTACCGAAGGCGATCTCGACATCTCCGTCACGATGAGCGAGGCCAATGAGCGAAACCGCTCCGGCGAGTTTAAGGGCGGCGAAATCGCCTGCGTCATGGGCACCGTCAAGCTCGACCTCTCCGAAGCCGAGATTGCCGAACCGCCCGCGCGCATTCATGTCGACATCGTCATGGGCGGCCTTGAGATAGTCGTGCCCGACCATTGGATCGTTCAAAACGACACCGCGAGAACAATGGGCGAGGTCGAAAACAACACGGCGAGCCGCAAGAGCGCCGCGCCGGATGGTGGAGCTACACTCATCCTCACCGGCTCCGTCGTCATGGGACACGCGACCATCGAGTCCGCATCTCCGGCCGCGGTCGATTAACCCACCTGGCCCACCCCTTAGAGATCAACTCGGAACACACATCGACGAGTCCTGGACACAGAATTAATTACAAAAAGCACGTTCGCCCTGAGCCTGTCGAAGGGCGCTTCAACATCAATGATGACAGTCTCAAGATAGTCTCACCAACGAAGGAAAAGTTATGTTGACCATCATCGACCAGGGAATGATCTCCCACCGCCCCGACATCGGCGCATACATGCCCGTCATTACCCCCCTGCCCGACGGCACGTTCTTAGCATCCCAGCACGTCGGCGAGGAACTCGGCTCCCCCGATAACCACATCGAAGTCCTCCGCTCGCAGGACGGTAGGGAATGGGAGAATCGCGGCAGCATCCATACCCCCGACCACGACCTCGACAACTGGTCCTACCGCGCACCAAAGATTTCCATCGTCCCTGGCGGCATGGTCATGACCACGTCCCGCTTCGAGAAGAAGGAAAAGCTCTTCGACCCCAATACCGAGGACCTCGCACGCTGCGAGCTCGCCCTGCACCGGTCTGACGACGGCGGCGACACGTGGTCCCCACCGCAGATCGTCCCCGTCCCGCTCGATCCCGAACGCTACACGTGGAACGGCGCCGGCAACCTCCAACAGCTCGCACCCGACCGCTGGATGTACCCCCTCGAAACGTGGAAGCCCGAAGGCTACGTCGGCCCTCCCGACCAGAAGGCCGCCGCCGTCTTCTCATCCGACCAGGGAGATACGTGGGGAGAGTTCACCGTCGTTGCCGACGATACCACGGGAAGAACCCTCTGGTGGGACCAGATGTGCTCCGTCCTGCCCGACGGCCGAATCTACACCCTCATCTGGACTCACGTCTACGGAACGTCCAACGACCTGAACAACCACTGGACCATCTCCGAAGACCAGGGCCGCACGTGGTCCCAACCCAGGCCCACCAACCTGCGCGGACAGGTCTGCACTCCCATCCCCCTGCCGGACGGTCGCGTCGCCGCAATCTACAACTTCCGCCACGAGCCGCAGGGCATCCACGTCGCCATCACCGAAGACCTGGAGACCTTCGACGTCGATAACGAGGTCGTCGTCTTCGACGCAGGCGCCGAGGCCACCCTCGGCGACCCCGAGACCGACAACTTCCTCGCCGAGCATATGCAGATCGCCTTCGGCAAACCCGGCGGCGTCCTCCTCGACGACGGCACAATCATGACCTACTTCTGGTGCACCGTCGGCGGCATAACCCACACCCGCTGGGTCCGCCTCAGCGTCGACTGAACATCCTGAATCTACCCTGCCCACCGTCGAGCCGGAGCAACCCCGGCCACCGTTAATCTTGAGCAACCCCTACACCCCGTTCGGCCTGAGCCTGTCGAAGGCCAAAAGGGGCTGCGCCTACTTATGCCGTGATTGAGATGGTTCCAGTTCGTCCCGAAAACCAATCCAATGACGTTGCACACCACCTCTCAACACCGTCGAGCCGGAGCAACCCCGCCCTCCGTTCGACCTGAGCCTGTTGAAGGCCAAAAAGGGGCTGCGTCTACTTATGCCGTGATTGAGATGGTTCCAGTTCGTCCCGAAAACCAATCCAATGACGTTGCACACCACCTCTCAACACCGTCGAGCCGGAGCAACCCCGCCCTCCGTTCGGCCTGAGCCTGTCGAATGCCAAAGAGGGGCCGCGTCGACGGGTTCGTACCAATTCGTCCCGAATTCCACTCCAACGACACTGCACACCTCCACCCAGCACCGTCATTCCAGCAAAAGCGGGAATCCATCTTCAGACCCTTCCGTCCCTCTGTGTTCTCCCCGCTCTCTGTGGTAAGTTCCCCCTATCCACCACCTGCGGTGAATCTCCTCCCGTCCAAGCACTAACCCGAAAGGCAACCCCATGACCATCTCCCCTGAATACATCGCCACCCCCTTCGCCTCCGGCGTCGTCGGAAGCCTGCCACGTCCCATCATGGTGGAGGAGATGCTCCCCGACACACCCGGCATCGAGTCCGCCAAGGCCGCCACGTCCCCGCGCATGGACGCTGCCGTCCGCTACGCCATCGCCATCCAGGAACAGGCAGGACTCGACCTCGTCAGCGACGGCGAGTGGCGCCGACACGCCTACACCCACATCGTCGCCGACATCGCCACAGGCTTCTCCGCCGACCTCCGCGAAGAGCCCCGGCGCTGGGGCATCTCCATCACCGAGCCCATGGAGGTCGTCAACCCCGGCCTCATCGCCCAGGAGGCTCGCTTCCTCGTGAACGCCACCGACCGCCTCACCAAGGTCTGCGTACCCTCTCCCTACCTGCTCGGAGTCCGCCTCTGGGAGGAAGCCGTCTCCAAAAAGGCATACCCCACCCGCGATGAGTTCATAGACGCCCTCGTCCCCATCCTCCACGACGAGCTCGTCACCCTGCAGGACACCGGCGTCACCGTCGTCCAGATCGACGAGCCCCACCTCTGCGTCCTCGTCGACCCCGCATACCGCGACACCTTCGACGACCCCCGTTACGAGATGGACCTCGCAGCCGACAAGATTAACGAAATCCTAGACGGCATCGACGGCGTCCAGACCGCCCTCCACCTCTGCCGCCGCAACTGGGGCAGGCAGGGTTGGGGAGCCGAGGGCGGCTACGAGCCCATCATCGAGACCATGAAGAAGATAAACGTCGACCAGTACGTCATGGAGTTCAGCATCCCCGTCGCCGGCGACGTCGCCATCCTCAAGGAGCTGCCCGACGACAGGCTCATCGGCCTCGGCGCAGTCGAGTGCCGCTTCGAGAAGATCGACACCACCGACGAGATCGTCGCCCGCGTCGAAGAGGCCATCAAGCACGTCGACCCCGCCCGCCTAAGCCTCAACCCCGACTGCGGCTTCGCCCCAGGCCTCGGCATCGAAATGCCCCTCGAAGAACCCTACCTCAAACTCAAAAACGAAGCCGAAGCCTCCCGCATCCTGAGGGAGAAGTACAGGTAGTCGCATCTCCCTTAGTTTGCCTTTCGCACCTTAAGGTGCGATAATCAACCCTATGACAAGTCGTGAATTCCTCCGGCGAGCCAGAGACTATGCCCGCAGGACAGGACAATCGTACAGATTCGACCCAACTCACGGTAAAGGCAGCCACGGCAGAGTCTACGTCGGTGGGCGGTTCACGACGGTGCAACGGGGCGAACTAAAGAAGGGCACATTGGCCGCGATGCTGCGGCAGTTGAACATCAGCAGAAGGGAGTTCTGAACCATGATCTACGCATACCCGTGTCAGCTGACCCCCGATGAAGACGGAGGATTCGTAGCAACCTTCCCCGACGTGCCCGAGGCCATCACTGACGGGGACGACCGGGCCGAGGCATTGGCGATGGCGGAGGACGCACTCGCAACTGCCCTCGCCGGATACGTCCATGAGAAGTGGGAGATTCCCACGCCCAGTGAGCCGGCTGACGGTCAGTTCTCCGTGCCGGTGCCGTCCGTCGTAGCCGCCAAGCTTGCCCTGTATTCAGCTATGAGGGCGCAGCACATCACCAAGGTGGAGCTTGCCGAAAGGTTGGGCGTCAGTGAGTCCGCCGTGCGCAAGCTGACTAACCCCGACCACCGCTCACATATGAACCAGGTGCAAAGGGCGCTTCGAGAGGTGGGCCGCAGACTCAAGGTCGAGGTCACGGTAGCCTGAGAGAAACACCGGAGATCGTCGCCCGCGTCGAAGAGGCCATCAAGCACGTCGACCCCGCCCGCCTAAGCCTCAACCCCGACTGCGGCTTCGCATCCGGCCTCGGCATCGAAATGCCCCTCGAAGAACCCTACCTCAAACTCAAGAACGAGGCCGAAGCCGCCCGCATCCTCCGCGGGAAGCACGGGTAGCCCCAGACCCAACTCTCGCGCTCCTACGACCCCGAGACGTTTCCGCCCGTGACCGCGTAAATGACGAGGTTAATGATCGCCACCGGGATGAACGCGATCAGGATCACTATAAAGGCCCTGAATGTCGACGTGTAGTCCAAACTCTGCCGAACGCCAACGACCATCGCCATGAACGTCCACAGAAATGCCACGAAGGTGATGAGTCCCCCGACCGCCGGGACGAAACTCAACACGTTCAGAAGACCCGGCGTCTGGGCGAAACCCGTGCAGCGCGCCAGCTGGCCCCAGTCCGCTTCCGTCTTCAGTATCGTGGCGCCAATGATCCACGTGAACAGCGCCCAGATCGCCCAGCTCACCACTCCTCGGATTACTCCGATGAGCAGCGCATTGACGACATCGAAATTATCTCCGCCAGCCAACATCTGGCCGACAACGCTCGCGATGGTGACGACGACCACAACGATCAACGCCTGTATCGTAGCTTTGTTGTCGCTCTCCACCTCCTCGTAAGTGGCAACATCCAACCGGGCCGCGCCCAGCATTCTGCCTAACATAAGGTCACCTCGCTGCAGGCCGTCTACCGGCCAGAGAAGTCGTGTGGAGGCATGGCCCCCCACGCGTCCGACATGGTATCACACCGTAACACCACCTAGAACGCAGCCCGTCACACACCCCAACGACCCCCGCCCTCGCCATCAACACCCCCCTCAAAGAACCCTGCCTCAATCCCAAAAGCGAAGCCGAAGCCGCACACCACCTCCTCGAACGCCACGGGTGCCTGGATGTAGACTCGCTAGCGCTTAAGCTAAGTTACACAGAGATCCATCAACCAATTGTGTTTCCTATTGCTTCAGATTTCGATGCACTCTATCGGCGTTCCGTCCGACCCAACCCGACCGCGATACCAACTCTCCTCGTTTGACCGTACGTACCACTGATATTGGTATTGGGCCCCTACACATTCAAACCCTCTCTCTTGTTCCTCGGCAACTACGGCATTCACCCTCTCGCGGATCTCCGACAGCGAAATGGTATTCGCCGGCACTTCCACCGTATATGGGCCACGGAGCGGGTCTACAAAGTGTGGATTTTGGTCGCTGCTAATGCCTTCAGCTTGCAGCAGCCATTGTGATCCGTCGTTCCAGTCCCTACCCAATCCATACGTCTGTGCAAATACGCCGATGCCGACTGTGGGAGGTGGAGTAGGAATCGACTTATCTTGGAATTTGACTTTCGCTCTCGGCGTGTGGAATCCAATGTACTCCGATAGGAACACGATTAGTTCGCCGGGGCCAAAGAACTCTTCAAGGTCGGCACTTAGCTTCGCGAGTGCTTCTTGGTCACGAGCATCGTTTTCGACGTACTCGCAGAAGTAGCCAACCTCTATGGTCCCCATGACCGTCGGGGGCACGAAATATCCCTGCTTCAACTGCTCTAAGATGTTAAATTTGAGCCTGACTTTTCCAAGATCAATGCGATTGTTCCGAGCCCTGCTAGGCAAATCGTACGATACCGATTCCAGACGAACCCTCAACACACCCACGGCTCCGGCTATGCGCTCTTCGAAGGTGGGACTGAGTAGGTACGGCTTAGCGACGGGTGCGCCAGTAGGCCAGTGAGCCACGCAGTCTAGATCGCCTACATCCGCCTTGGCCCTCTGAGCCGAGTCAGCCTGTTCGTATTCGCCGAACCAACAACCAGCTAGCACTACGAGCGACAACAGAAGAATAACAGTACGCATGACGTACCTCCATATCAGGTTGTCCCCCTCAATGCGCCCCAATGCTATAGGGGCACTAACTATCAGTCAACGACTGGTAGAATGAAAGAGACTCGGCGAGGCCTACTGCAAATGGGCTCTCAGTGTGGGAAGCGTCGCCCTTCGGTTTGAGATCGTGGCGAATGAAGAATCGAGGCTGACAAGGCGTATGGCATAGGAACATATGAGGGGGAGAAAGTTGAGACTGCGGAATGCGCGTCATATCAGCCGTACTTTTGTTGATGGCGTTGCTATCATGCGGAGACGATGGGCCTGAACTTAACTCGGATTCGTTAACTCCGACTCCGACGTGGACTGCTTCAGAGAAAATTACGGCGGCGACGAGTGTAGCCCTAGCACGTGAGCCGTTCAGTGCGTCAGAGAACTGCAAGTTAGCCCGGGAGCAGTCGGCGGGTTCTGATTTCGTTACAGTTGAGCAAAATGAACAGGGCTGGCCCGCCTGGGAAGAGCGTTTCCTGGATGTCGACGTGGTCGTGAGGGCAAAGCTGCACTCAAGCCATTCTGGAATCACAAGCATACGGGGTGGCAAGGACGGTGAGAGACACTACCCGGCCATCGCCATGAACTTTCGAGTCTTCGAGATATTCAAAGGATCAGTCGTTCTCGATTACATAGTCGTCTGGCAGGTTGGATGGGATTACTATCGAAGCCACGCTGACGCCGCACAGTGCGTCCGGCCTGAAGATGTCGCCGCCCTCCGCGAGGAGTACGCATATCTTGACGACAGAGAGTCGATCTTGTTTTTGAAGAGGGCTTACAGATTGGAATGGCTTGATTGGTGGATCCCGTCGTCGGGTGACAACTACTTCCTTGCGAGGCTGCCGAGCGGCTTAGAACCGGCGGATCTTCTTGAGGACGAGCAATGGCGTTGGCTCCCCCACTACGATGGGGACAGCTTCTACAACAAGAAGTATTCAGCGGATAGTCTTGACACAGAAACCAAAGGCACCGTCACGACGCAGGAACTCCGGGAAGTCGGCGACAAGATCGAAGAGCTGCAATACACCCACGACTTGGATTGCGTCTACGAAGCATACAAGCGGGCCCGCAACTTCGACGAAAACCTCGAAGAGTTGATGATGGCCTGCACTCGCGAGTAGTAGGGCCAATGCCTCACGACTCCGTCACGGTGCCACCCCCAACACCCTACCCCTCCCCCACATCGATCACCACCCGACAGTGGTCGCTCGACCCCCACTCTTCAACCTCGTTCAACGCCCGCACCTTCACACTCTCATGAAACCCGCGCGATGCGAACACGTGGTCAAGCTGGGTGGAGGCGCCGGCTGGAGTGTTCGTCGCCGCATGGTAATACGTTGGCACGTCCAGTGACTCCTCATTCAAGTGTGCAGGTATGGGTTCGGCTCGACGACCGGCGGGATATTGGGGACCCATGTAGTCCAACCCCAGGGTCAGGAACCGGTCCAGAACGGTCTGCGCCCTATCATTGAATTCATCAGAGCTGTTGAACGACATGTTCAAGTCCCCGGCAGCCAATATGCGATGCTTTGACGGACGGTCGTAATAGCCAATGAATGTCGACAAGTCGGAGATGATGCGGTGAGCGGAGGCATCGGAGTAGATCCAGTCTCCGGTTGCAGTGGGATGCGGTCCCAACCACCGCCCATACATCGAAACTGCAATGAACGGCTCAATTGAGCCGTCCTTCGGCGTGACTCGTGCCACAGTAATCGTACCTATACCACTTACTGCTATCTCATCCGGGTCATCGCCCCACACCGGGCTATTCTGCTTGAACCACTCCACTTCCACCCGGTCCGACAACTTCACCACCATCGGCCACCGGTCGAACAGCGCCTTCCACCCGCGCCCGTGCCACCAGTCCGAATTCCACGAATGCGAGTCCCACGCCTCTCGCGGACCGATGTCTATTGGGCCGACTTCCTCCGGCGGCGGCGCCGCCTCCTGCAGCAGAGCAACATCCGCGTCCATCCGCACCAACTCACGCCACGGCTCTTGTCTCTTCGCAATGTTCCAACTGACTACCGTTACTCCCATTTCACCCTCCTCCTCCTCCACAGTACTTCAGGAGAATCTTACCCCATACTTCTGTGTTCCACCCCCTGACATTTGACAAATAAGAACACATGTACTACACTACTCATTAGCAGCCACAGGCCACCGCAAAACTTTACAATAACGAGGAAAATGTCACAAAATGCCACAGGACGTCACAAATTCCGAAAAAGAACTCTCCGAAAGACAGGAGCTCGCAATCCCCCATCTCGTCTCCGCCAAATCGGCCAGCGAGACCGCCGACCTCGTGGGTGTGAACCGCAGGACCATCTACCGCTGGATGGACGACCCCACATTTCGCGAAGAGTATGACAGGCAGCGGGACGACGTCGCCAACTTCGCTCGGGCAGGCATGAGGTCTCTCATGCTCAAGGCCTTGTCAGTCCAGGCCGAGCGCTTCGATTCCGACGACCCCAAGGAGCGCGCCCGTGTTGCCAAGGAAATTATCGACTACGACGCGAAGACGGCCGCCAACCACGAGAACCAGAAGACCATCAACCGCCTGCACAGCATCATCTACAACACAGACAACCGGATGCTTGACCAGCCCACGATCAATTCCGAGATCGATCTATTCCTGCAGTCCCAAGGGCGTCCCTGACACACCCCCTTCAGAAAAACGCCCCGCGTGCTCCTCGTAGCGGCAAACCCTTGTGGTTGCCCAAGTCCCCTCAATATTTCCCCCTGCGTCCTCTGCGCTCTCCGCGCCGAGTCCCTCCTCCTTGCCCGCGACAACGAGCCGCTCCTTCTCGCCCGCGACAACGAGTCACTCCTCCTTGCCCGCGACGGTGAGTCGCCCGCTATAATGGTCGACACCCATCGCACCGGAGGCATCCATTGAAACGACTGGTCATCACCGGACCCAGGCAGGCGAGCTTCGACGACGTTGACATCCCCGAGTGCCCTCCCGACGGCCTCCTCGTCCGAGCCAACGTCACCGCCGTCAGCACCGGCACCGAGATTCGCGTCTACCGCTTCATCCCCGTCGACGAGGACGGCGAGTGGCTCCACGGCGGCGTGCGCTTCCCCGATGGCCCCATCGAAAACGGCTACTCCATGGTCGGCGAGGTCGCCCAGGTCGGGTCCGATGTAGCCTACTTCAACGTCGGAGACCGCGTATTCTGCGCTGGCACCCACAAGGAATACGCCATCTCCCCGGCCCGCGACGCCATCAAGCTCCCCGACGAGGTTACTGACGAGCAGGGAGTCTTCCTCAACATCCTCGGAGTGGGCCAGCTCGGCCTCCGCCACGGCGAACCCCGGCCCGGCGAGAACGTCGCCATCGTCGGACTCGGCGTCATCGGCCTCTCGGCCATCGCCTACTGCTCCGCCTTCGGCTTCCGTACCGTCGGAATCGACTTCAGTGAGAGCCGTCGCCAGGTCGCAGCTTCCATGGGAGCCGACCTCGTCCTCGACCCCGCGGGCGACGGCCTCACCCAGCACGTCATCGACTTCTTCGACGGCCGCGGCGCCGACCTCGTACTCGAGACCGCCTCAGCCTGGCCCGCCATCCAGACCTCCCTCGAGATAGTCCGGCAGGACGGCAACGTCGTCGTCGTCGCCAGGCACACCGACTCCCCCACCTTCAACCCCGTCGGCCACCCCTACATGACCACCCGCTACACCCTCCGCGCTTCCCTCGGCTACCGCCCCAACGAACTCCGCTGGGACCGCACGAACTCCATGAAGCTCACCGCCCGCCTCATCGCCAACGGCTCCCTCCCCGTCGACCCCATGATCACCCATGAGTTCAGCTGGCAAGACCTCCCTACCGTCTACCACCGCCTCGACCAGGGCGACACCGGCATCCTCGGCGCCGTAATCCGCTGGCGCTGAAGCCCAGAAACAATCTCTCCCCCGCCGGGGGGGAGAGACAGAGAGGGGGTACTCCCACCCTCCGCGTCCTCTGCAGTGAGTTCATAGCCCAGAGTCACCGCTATCGCACCGTTCGCCCTGAGCTTGTCGAAGGGCAACCCCTGCACCCACACCCGTCATACCGGCGAAGGCCGGCATCCAGAGGGGGCACTCCCCCCACATCCTGTATAATCCCCAACACCACCCGTCAACCCCAACTCAACCCGACCCCTTACACAAAAAACACAACAAATGCTGGAACGCTTCAAAGTACCCCCCGAACACCAGGTCCGCGTCCCCCACGAGTCCCTCCGCCGCACACTCTCCGCCATCTTCGCCAAGATGGGGGAGCCCATAGACAACGTCGACGCCGCCGTCGAGACCCTCGTCACCGCCGACCTCTGGGGCGTCGAGAGCCACGGCGTCTCCAACATGGTCCAGATCTACGTCGAGCGCTACGGAGACGGCCGCATTAAGGCAGACCCCAGGTGGCGCGTCCTTCGTGAGACCCCTGCCACCGCCGTTATCGACGCTGACCAGGGACTCGCCATCATCCTCGGACGCACCGCCATGAACCTCGCCGTCGAGAAGGCCAGGAAAGTAGGCGTCGGCTACGTCTCCCTCATCAACGCCGGACACTCCGGCGCGCTCGGCGTCCACGCCATGACCGCCGCCCGACAGGACATGCTCGGACTCGTCCTCACCACCGGCGGCTCGCGCATGGTCCCCACCTTCGCCGCCAAGGGTATGCTCGGCACGAACCCCATAGGCTTCGCCGCACCCGCCCGCAACGAGGCCCCCTTCGTATTCGATGCCGCCATGACCGGCGTCGCCCAGAACAAGATCAGGCTCGCCCAGCGCATGGGCGTCCAGCTCCTGCCCGGTTGGCTCGCAGACGACGACGGCACCCCAACCATGCACGAGATCGACCCGCCCGACTCCGACGACCCGCCCATGCTCCCCTTCGCTGCAACGCGCGAGCTCGGCTCACACAAGGCATACGGCCTCGCCATGATGGTAATGATCATGAGCACCCTCATGCCCGGCGAGCGCCCAACCATGCTGACGGGTGAGATTAGCGGAGAACATGTCTTCATGGCCTTCGACATCGAGGCCTTCGGCGACCTCGACGAGTTCAAGGACAACATGGACGGCGTCCTGAAGGCCCTCCGCGAGGCCGAGCCCGCCCCCGAACACGACCGCGTCTTCTACGCCGGCCTCTCCGAGTACGAACACGAGCAGGACCGCCGCGCCAACGGCATCCCCCTCCACCGCGAGGTCGTAGAGTACTTCGACCACCTCGCCGCCGAACTCCAAGTCCCCCGCCTCGAACGCCGAACTTAACTTGCAGATTGTTAGACTACTCCGCTCATTTGATGCAGCGGGAGGACAGAGGCAAGAGTGTTGAATACAACAGCAAGAATCGCGATTCTACCCGGCGATGGGATCGGGCCGGAGGTCACAGCTGCCGCGGCAAGAGTGCTCACGGTGTTGGGTGACCTACATGGTATGAATTTCGACCTCACTGAAGCTCCGGTTGGCGGAACCGCAATCGATCAGTTGGGTGAGCCCTTGCCTTCCGAGTCCTTGTCCATATGCGAGCAAGCCGAAGCGATCCTGTTTGGGGCCGTAGGAGGTCCCAAGTGGGATCACTTGCAGATTGCAGATAGGCCTGAATACGCACTTATCGATCTCAGAAAAGAACTCGAATGCTATGTGAACCTACGATTTGTTCGTGCGTACCCCGAACTTATGGACGTTATTCCGATCAAGGAACAGTACCTTGAGGGAGGGGTCGATATCGTAATCGTACGGGAGCTATTGGAGGACATCTACTACGGGACCCCAAAACAACGAACGCAGCAAGGCAATGTGATTACCGCTGTGGATACCGCGTTCTACACATCCCCCGCTGTTGAACGTGTAACTGACGTTGCTTGCCGCTTGGCAAAGGAACGAAGAGGCGTCATAACAGTTGTTACTAAGCCGAATGTACTAGAGACTTCGAGATTGTTCCTGGATGTCGCCCGTAGGCGGATAGAGGCGCATGAGTCCGTTGAGTTTAGACAAGAAATAATTGATGCTGCAGTTTTGAAGCTCATTCTTACTCCGAGAGACTTCGACGTAATCTTAACGACAAACTAGTTCGGAGATATTCTTGGAGATGAACTCGGTGTTTTCGCCGGATCATTGGGATTAATAGCATCGGCAGCGCTGAGTGATAAAGGGATCCATCTTTACGAACCCGTGCACGGCAGCGCACCTGATATAGCTGGAAGAGACATCGCGAATCCGATCGGGATGCTTAACTGTGTGAGCTTGATGCTCAGGTATAGCCTGGAAGCTCCAGAACTGGCGGTCTCGCTGGACGAAGCGATACAGCGAACGCTAGCATCGGGGTGGAGAACCAAGGACATTGCCTCTGCCGGATCGAACGTGGTGTCGACCACGCGCTTTACGGACTTGGTAATTGAACAGCTTGAAACCGAATCAAAGATAACTGATGGAAGTGCTCGCTGAAGCATTGCCTATCATCTCTCCCCCGCCGGGGGAGAGAAACAGAGAGGGGGCTGCCCCCTACACAACCAACCCCGCCGTCCCCACAGCCTCCCGCAGCTCGTGCAACGTGAACTCGCTCGGCGGCACGTCCGGGTGCCGCACGTTCACCGAAGTGAACACCCCTCGCAGACGCAGCGTTTCCTTGACGAGGTGCAGCGACGACGGCCCCGCCCCAAGCGTCATCACCCGCAGAAGCGGCGTCATCCGGTTGAACGCCTCAACGGCTCCCTCATCGTCGCCCGACTGGTACAGGTCCCACACCGTGCGAAAGAGGTCGGGGAAGGCCGCGTGAGGCATGATCCCAACCGAGCCGCGACGCATCTCCTCCACGAAGAACGCACCGCCCGCGCCACCGAAGACCGTGAGCGCGTCGCCGCCCTCCTTCACGAACCCCGCGATGCTCGCAGGTGTCGGAGGGTTCTCCGCCTTGATGTACTGCACGCCCTCGATCTCCCGGGCCATCTCCCCCGCCAACGCGGGCGACACTGCCGCAGTTGGCACGTCCTGGATGAATATCGGGATCGTAGTCGCGTCCGAGACCCGGCGGTAGTACTCCTTCGTGACATCCGCAGACACGCCCACAGGCGGCGTGACCATCGAGGCGTCAGCACCGAGCTCTTCGGCCCGCCTGCTGTACTGGACAGTCACCGCCGTACTGGGCGCTCCCGTATTGACAACCACGGGCACTCTGCCCGCCGCCTGCTCAACAACAGTCCGGATAGCCACGTCGCGCTCCGCCTCCGACAGCTTCACCACCTCGCTTGCGAACGCGATGCCAACTCCATGCACACCGTTCTCGATGACGAAGTCCACCTCACGCCGCAGGTCCTCCTCGTCGATCCGGTCAGCCCCGTCAAACGGCGTCGCAAGTATGGGAAATAGACCCTGCATCGTCGCGGCGCCCATCAGTACGTAGCCCGTCCGCCGCTGATGTCGAACACCGCGCCCGTGCTGAACGAGCACTCCTCCGACGCCAGCCACGCGACCAGCGCCGCCACCTCCTCCACCTCGCCCGTTCGCCCCATCGGTATCTTCGAGATCATGTAGTCGATGTGCTGTTGGGTAAGCTGTTCCAGAATCCGTGTCCGCACGACCGCCGGGGTGATGCAGTTCACGCGGATGCCCGTCGACGCAAGCTCCTTGCCAACCGATTTCGTCAGCCCGATAACGCCCGCCTTCGTCGCAGAGTAGGGCACCGCCTTCGGGTTGCCCTCCTTACCCGCGATCGACGCGATGTTGATGACCCGGCCGTAGTCCCGCTCGATCATGTGCGGGATGACGTAGTGACAGAACGAGTACACACCCCGCAGGTTCGTCCGGTACACCCGGTCCATCTCCTCGAGCGGAAGCTCCCACACGCTCGCCGAGTGCCCCGCGATCCCCGCGTTATTCACCAGTATGTCTATCCGTCCCCACCTGTCTATCGCTTGCTTGGCCGCCTGCTGTGCCGTCTCATCGTCCCCGACGTCCCCGAGCACGATCTCCGAGTCCACTCCTTGTTCCGCCAGCGCCTGCGACGCCTGCTCAGCCACGTCCGCGTTCATATCGACGATGGTGATCTTCGCCCCTTCGCTCCCGAGCCGCTGCGCGATTCCAAAACCGAGACCCTCGCCCGCACCCGTCACGATCGCTACCTGGTCTTCAAATCTCGACATCGATTGTCCTCTTCTCAGTAATATTGACCAAACCTGTCATTCCCGCGCAAGCGGGAATCCAGATGCCCCCTCTGCGTCCTCTGCGCCCTCTGCGGTGAGTCCTCTTACGTCGCCTCAGACAATCGCCTGCTCGCCGCCGATACCGCCGCGCCCTGCGCAACCTCATACCCCTCGTCCGGCAAGATGCCCTCCAGCCCAGACAGCAGCGCCAGCAGGTACTCCGCCTTGCTCGACTCTCCCATCAGCCCTATCCTCCACACGTTCCCGTCGAACGGCCCGAACCCCTTGCCGATCTCGATAGTGTGCTCCCTCAAGAGGCGTTGCCGCACCGTCTCGTCATCTACTCCGTCAGGGATCTTCACCGCAGTGATCTGGTCGAGCCGGTTCGACTCCGCCACCAGGAAATCGAGGCCCAGCGCCGAGATGCCCGCCCTGAGCGCAGCCGAATTCCGCTGGTGACGAGCCACCCTGCTTTCGAGACCCTCTTCCAGCACGATCCGAAGCGCCTCGCGTAGTCCCAGGATCATGCTTACCGGCGCCGTGTGGTGATATACATGCTCCGGCCCCCAGTAATTCGCGATGAGCTCAAGGTCGAGGTACCAGGACGGCGGCTTTGTCGTCCGGGACGCGATCACTTCCAGCGCCCTCGGACCGACCGCCACAGGCCCTATGCCCGGCGGAGCTCCCAGGCATTTCTGACTGCACGAATACGCATAGTCGATGCCCAGATCGTCGAAGGCAAACTCGCTCCCACCCAGCGACGTAACCGCGTCCACCATGACCATGGCGCCATGTGCCCTCGCCAGTTGTGCAATCTCACCCAATGGCTGCAGCACACCCGTCGAGGTCTCCGCGTGGACCACCGCCACCAGCTTTACCTCGTCCTGCCGGTCCAGCTCCTCTGCCAGCATCTCCGGCGGGAACGGTTCACCCCACTCTCCTCGAAGCACCACGGCGTTGGCGCCGAGCCGTTCGGCCATATCCGCCATTCGCTCCCCGAAGTACCCGCACGAGCAGACCACCACCGTATCGCCCGGTTCCAACAGGCTGTTCAGCCCCGCCTCCATTCCCGCGCTCCCGGTTCCCGGCAGCGCCATGGCAAGCCCTTCTTCCGTCCGAAATACCCGCCGCAGGAGCTCCGATACCTCGTCCAGGACGACCATGAACTCCGGGTCGGCGTACCCGATCATCGGCGACATCATCGCCTGCAACACACGCGGACTCGTATTGCTCGGCCCCGGCCCTAGGAGAATTCTCGGCGGCATCACCGGCACCTTCGATTCGGGTAGGCTGCTCATCTGTCTTCACCTCGTCGTCGTGGGGGTTCTCCCGTGCGCGCGCCGTATTATAGGTGACTCCCCGCTCCCTTCCAAGCCGCCTCCCACACCGTCATTCCCGCGTAGGCGGAAATCCCTCTTCGGCTACTGCCACAGACCGGGCGTCGATATTGCACGATAACACCCCACTCTGTCACTCCCGCGGATGCGGGAATCCCTCCTGTTTACCAACTTTTCACTTTTCAGGCCTTCCTTCGGTATAATCGAGTGGTAACGTAACGTTAGAGACGGGACGCCATGAAGCGATTTTTCTACATATCGGCTTACGGGCTGCTTGCCCTCATGTCCCTTGTAATTGTCTCCTGTGGCGGAGACTCAGACACTCCCACCGAGCAGCCGACCGCGGTCGCCCAGACCGTCCCAACCACCGCTCCCCCTCCGACGCAGGCGCCGGATCCCACCGCGACCACCGTGCCGCCGACCTCGACACCGGTCCCAACACCGACGACGCCCCCAACGCCTGTGCCGACCGCGACCGAGGCTCCAACAGCCACACCGACGACGGTCCCCACTTCCACTGCAACTCCGGTCCCAACTTCGACCAACACGCCCATTCCCACGGCGACGTCCACGCCCGTCCCGCCCACGGTGCCAGCATCGACATCGGACGGACAAGCAGCCGCTGAGCCCACCCCAACTGCTACCGCTACCTTTATCCCAACGTTTACTCCCAGGCCGACTCGCACGCCGACTCCAACATCGACTCCCACGCCTACGATCACCCCAACTCCACTGCCTCCGACGCCGACGCCAGTCCCGCCGACGCCTACCAACACACCACTGCCTCCGACGCCGACGCCGGTCCCGCCGACTCCCACTACCGTGCCGACACCAGAGCCGACTCGATCTGCCGTCACGGCACAACCCGGCACGAATATCGGCAATCTCGCCCCCGACTACGTCCTAAATATTGCGGGAGGCAGTCAGGTAAGTTCCACCGACATCGTGGCGCAGGGCAAGCCCGTCTTCATCCTGTTCCACGCAACGTGGTGACCGGACTGTCGCTCCGCGTTGCGGAGCCTGACCGAGGTCTACCCGCCCTTCAAGGATCAGGTGGAACTCTACGCCGTGGCCTTCAATGAGTCCCTGAGCGACCTGCAGAACTACCAGAATGACAGCGGTCATGTAGGGACCGTGGCCAGGTCCGCGGGAAACATGATTAGGGACTTTAGAGTGACCCAGCAGTCCACGAAAGTAGCCATTGACGCGAACGGCGTAATTATCTACCGAGCCGGCTTCGGAGGAGGCAGTGCGTCCGAATGGACCACCGTCTTCCAACAACTGGCCAACAGCGCACAATAGGAGACCGGTATCCAGAAAGACTGGGAACTTGATGTGCATGTCCGAAAATCCCGCACCCCCTTTACCGTCATTCCCGCGCAGGCGGGAATCCACCATCAAAGTCGTGGAGGTGACATCCTCATGAATCGTGCAATCTTCATCCGATTGGCTATCGTCGCGTTCGCAACGCTGGCTTTACTCACCGCTGCCGCATGCGGAAGCGATTCGAGTACTTCCGACGAGTCCCAACCTTCCGATACGACTACGACCTCTCCTGCACCTGCGCCGCCACCTCCACCCGCAGCGCAGACTTCCCCTCCACCCGCGGCCGCGCCGGAGCCAACTACTGCCCCTGCGCCCGCACCTTCCGAGGAGACCGTACCCGTAGGACACCGTGTCGGCGACCGCGCACCCGACTTTATGCTGGCACTCACCGGTGACCGGCAGGTCAACTCGGCCGATCTCGTGTCCGAGGGGAAACCGGTATTCATCCTGTTCCACGCAACTTGGTGACCGGACTGCCGCTCCGCGTTGCGGGGCATTGGTTCCGTCTACCCGGCCTTTGAGGACTCGGTTGACTTCTACGCGGTGGGTTTTAATGAGAGTCTGGATGTCCTCTCAGCAGCCCAGGATAGAAACGGGCATCCGGGAGAAGTGGCAAAGCCGAGCGCCTCGATGCTAAAAGACTTCAATGTGACGCGCCAGTCCACCAAGGTCGGCATCGACGGAAATGGCGTAATCGTCTACCGTGCCGGGATCGGACAGGGCGACACCAATGAGTGGCATGGCGTCTTAACGGAACTTGCGGCGGCTAACTGACGCCCTTGCCAAACGCCATGACAGACTCCCGACTGAAATTCGTCGTCCCCGGTGACAACCCGCCTCAGATCCAGGGATCGCCCCACCTCGACCGACTCAAGCCCTACGGCGATGTCGACGTCTACGTCGACCGCCCTTCGAGCATGGAAGAGCAGCTCGAACGCGCCCGGGACGCCCACGCCATCATCAACACTCGCGGCGCCGTCAAGTGGCCCGCCGATGCCCTGCGAGCACTGCCCAGCCTTCGATTGATCGCCACCTGCTCAATCGGCGTCGACATGATCGACATTGCAGTCGCACGTGAGTTGGGCATTGTCGTCAGCAACCAGCCCGGGCGCACCGCTCCCGTAGTCGCCGAGCACATCGTAGGTCTCATGTTTGCCGCCGCCAAACGCGCTGCATTCCAGACCATCGAACTCAAGGCCGGTCGCTGGACACTTATGCAGAACGTGACGCTCCAGGGCAACACCATCGGCATCGTCGGCACCGGCAACGTCGGACGCGAGGTGGCCAGAATCGCCAACGCCCTCGGCATGAAGTGCCTCGCGTGGACCTTCAACCCCTCACCCGAACGAGCCAAGGAACTCGGCGTCGAGTTCGTAGAGTTCGACGATCTCCTGGAGCAGTCCGACGTGGTAAGCCTTCACGTTCGCCTCAGCCCCGACAGCCATCACATCATCGGCCCACGCGAACTCGCGTTGATGAAGCCAGGCGCGCTACTCATCAACGGCGGACGCGGTGAGCTTGTCGACGAGACGGCCTTGGTCGACGCCCTCCAGTCAGGACACCTTGCCGGTGCGGGCCTCGATGTCTTCTCACAGGAACCTCTCCCCGCTGATCACCCCATCCTGAGCTGCGATCAGGTCGTCCTCACTCCCCATCTAGCCGACCAGACCCCCGAGGGCATCGAGCTCCTAAACGAAGGCGCCGTCTCCAACGTCATCGCCTTCCTCGAAGGCCGCCCCAACAACGTCGTTACGTAACGAGCCGTCAGCACGCGCGTAAAGGGGAACCCCCGTTCACCCTGAGCCTGTCGAAGGGTCGAGGGGCCATTCATAGTTCGACAAGCTCACCACGAACGGCTTCCTATGCCGTTCAACCTACGACTCCCTGGAGCGTCGAAACGGCTGACCCCTTCGATAGGTGGCGACCCGCCAGAGCCACTCCGCAGGCCCGAACAGGAAGCGACTCAACCACGCCTTCGACCACCAAAGCTGCAGCGCCCACACCGCGAACACGAACACCAACACGGCGCCTCGGTTCACAAAGTCGGCATCTCCGAGCACCACCGTCAATACTATCAAGCCCAGCGCCGACTGCGACAGGTAGTTGGTCAACGCCATCCTCCCGACCGCGCGCAGGCGCTCCTTGAACCAATTGTCCGCGCGGTTGTTCCAGAGGATGATGATGCTCATGTATCCCAACGAGGCGGGAATGGTGCCCAGGGTGTTGGGAATCTGGCCCATGAATGCGATATCGCGGGAGTAGTCGTTCACTGCGGTGATGATGACACCGGCGGCGGCAAGCGGCAGTCCGACGGCAAGCCCGATCACGGCGATACGCCGGTACGTCCTCGCGGGCAGACCGCCATTCATGAAGCCTGCTCGATAAAGGCCGGCCCCAACGAGGATCAGTCCCAAAGCTCGCAGGAAGAAGCCCAGTAGATAAAGTGGCGCGATAACCTCATCTTCTGCGATCTCGCCGGGTGTCCAGAGACCGGAAAGCGATGCATCGGTCGTGTCGGCGATGACCTGTGTGAGCAGCGTACTGAAGACGGACAGCAGGAACACGGCAACACCGAGGGATATCAGCGCCCAATTCGGCATTTTTCGCAGGGCCAGGAGAAAGACCGACGACACTGCGTAGACCATAAGCACGTCGCCGTCCCATATTTGGAAATGGAGGATGCCGATGACCAGCAGCAGCGCGTTCCGCCAAAGGTTCAGCACGACCGCGCGTCTTCCCTTCTCGCTGGCACGGTCGATGAAGAGAATCATCCCCGCGCCGAACAGGAGCGAAAACAACCCCATAAACTTCTGGTCGACAAAGACCTCCCCGAATATCCCCACGGCCCAGTCGAGCCATGTCTCCGAGCCGCCCGCGCTCAGATTGAAGTAAGGCGCATTGCCGAGTCCGAACAGCACGGCGTTCATCAACAAAATGCCGAGCACGGCAACCCCGCGTATCAGGTCGAGACTGGTTATCCGCCCGGACTCGCGAACGGGACCCGTTTCAGTGGTCTGAGAAGAAGTCGCCAAGAAATCAGGCTCCTTAGGTGAGATTGGGAGAGCCACGCAGACTCGGTTCAGTCGATGTCTGCGGCGGGCATTGTACAAGGAACCCTTGGTTAGCCGAAAGTCACCCGTCGCCGGCAATATCCAAGACCCCGCTCCGTCATTCCGGCGGAAGCCGGAATCCATTTGGGTGGGGACGCAGGATTGAAGGAGAATTCCTACCCCAGTACCTGTCATTCCGAACGCAGCGAAGCGCAGTGAGGAATCTAAAATCCTCGCCTTCCAAAACCCGCCCCACACGCACCGCTCCCTCCTTCCTCCTTCCCCTCTGCGTTCTCCGCGCCCGCTGCGGTGAGTCCCAACCCCTCGACACCCTCCGCTTTTGACTTCCCACCACACCCTCATCCACAATATATCCATCATGGATGAACGACTCACAACCAATCGCGCCAACTGGAACGAGCGCACGCCCGTCCACGCCGCCTCCGACTTCTACGACGTGGACGGTTTCAAAAAGGGACGAATCACCCTAACCGACATTGAGCGTCGTGAGGTCGGCGACATCTCCGGCAAGTCGCTTCTCCACCTTCAGTGCCACTTCGGGATGGACACCATGTCATGGTCCCGCCTCGGTGCGAAGGCCACCGGCGTCGACTTCTCGGACACCGCCATAGACCTCGCCCGCTCCCTCAACGACGAGGTTGGCGCCGACGCCCGCTTCATCCGCTCGGACGTATACGACCTGCCGGACGTGCTGGACGAAGAATTCGACATCGTCTTCACGTCTGTGGGTGTTCTGTGCTGGCTGCCCGACCTCGACAAGTGGGCCTCAGTCGTCCACCGCTTCCTCCGACCGGGAGGCACGTTCTACATACTAGATGTTCACCCCTTCATAGGCATCTGGGAAGAGGACGACACAGGCAACATAGTCCCGACGTATAGCTATTCTCGACAAGAATTCTATTTTGAAGGCAACCACCAAACCTACACAGGCGGAGACTCCATCGCCAGCCCCGTCTATGAGTGGCAGCACAGTCTCGGCGAGATCGTGACCGCCCTTAGCGGTGCCGGCCTCACCATCGAGTTCCTCCACGAGTTCCCTCAGTCCTTCTTCAAAGCCTTCCCATCGATGACCAAACACGAAGACGGCTGGTGGCGCTTCCCCCAGCGCAACGAGTCCTTCCCGCAGATCTTCTCGATCAAGGCCACCAAGTGACTCGCGCCGTCCAGCCGGACTCACCGCAGCAACCGGTCAAGCTCAGCGTCACGGAGGGTTACTCGCGCTGGGCCAAGTTCTATGACACCAAGTGGAACACCCTCATTGCCGCGGAGGAACTGTACTCACTGCCGATACTCGAAAATCTGGTGGGTGAGACCGCGCTCGACGTTGGGGCGGGTACGGGTCGTTTCTCTCTCAAGCTGGCGCGAAATGGATGGAAAGTCACTGCCCTCGATCCCAATTCGCAAATGCTCTCATTTGCAAAACGCGCCGCAGGCGATGAGGGACTTACGATACAGTTTATGCATTCGCCAATTGAAGGTGGCCTTTCTACCCCATCAACCTCTTTTGACCTAGTCGTATGTGCCCTGACTCTCTGCCACATTCCCGACCTGCGGAATGCTATCCGAGAGTTTCACCGAGCTTTAGCCCCCGGCGGCCATCTGCTCATCACCGATGTACATCCCGACTTCATCGCCGCCGGTATGCCAACACAGTTTGTCGAGGACGAAGTGACCTATCACCTCCCCAACGAACCGCACACCCGCGATAATTATCTGCAAGCTATTGCGGATACGGGCCTCGACATTTCCAAAGTACTGGATATTCCCGGCAAGGAAACTCCCGGGGGATTCATCAACCCATTCATGCGAGAGAATTTCGGTGACGTAAACTTCGCCTTGATAGTGCTGGCGAGGAAGGAATAGAAACCAGTGCAGCTCACATTTCTAGGAGTAAGAGCAAATCCAATTGAAAAAACCGATGCAGATCACCCTGATGAGACACGGTCGCTCCCGCGCCGACGACGAGATGGTGCACGAGGGTAGGTACGACTCGCCCCTCACCGATGTCGGACGTGCCCAGGTGAGGTCCCGTGCCGAGCAGTGGAAGCAAAGCGGCGTCACCTTCGACCTGATAGTCGCCAGCACCCTCGTCCGTGCATCCGAGAGCGCCCGCATCGTCGGCGAGGTCCTCGACATTCCCATCGAGTACGACCCCGACTGGATGGAGCGCGACAACGGCCCCCTGGCCGGTCTGCCCTTCGACGAGGCCAGAGAACGTTACCCTAAACCCGAACACACCAACCCCTTCCAGCCCCAC
The DNA here is from genome assembly GCA_963662435.1 of Dehalococcoidia bacterium. Taxonomy (GTDB): domain Bacteria; phylum Chloroflexota; class Dehalococcoidia; order Lucifugimonadales; family VXLM01; genus VXLM01. The sequence continues at coordinate 3,481,201 of OY759598.1, forward strand.
GTCCCCTCCACCGGCGAGGGTGAGAGTGGCTGGGACCTGCTTGGCCGCGGAGCAAGGGCCCTCCAGAACGTCGTCAGACGCGGCCTTCCCTCGACACTCGTCGTCGCCCACGGAGGAGTCCTCAACGCCGCCATGTACTGCCTTCTGGGCGTCTCGCCACACCCCGGCATCGTGCGCTTCGCCTTCGGCGACGCCTGCTTCGTCCGCACCTCCTACGATTACAATAGCGACCAATGGATCATCAGGGAGATGTCAGCCCAATCGGACTAGGCAAACTGCCCCCTGACCGGTTCCACACAATTGACCGCAGAAGAAACCACGTTCGCCCTGAGCCTGTCGAAGGGCAATTCACCGCCAACACAGGCGTAACCCGGCATGGAACTCTACATAATCTATGGCCTCCCCGGCGTTGGAAAGCTGACAATAGCCAGAAAGCTAATGCTCCTGCTGCCCGGCTACAGGCTGTTCCACATACACCAGCTCGCGGACATGCTAGAGTCGGTCTTTGGCTTCGATGGTCGGGGATTCGTCGAGCTGCGCAATCGGATGTGGCCCATGGTCATCGAGCGTGCCGTATCCGACGGGATCCCTGGACTCATCACCACATTCGTCTTCGAGAAGTCCCTGCCCGATGAGATGGTCCCGAGCGTCCGCGATCACGTCATTGAGGCCGGCGGCAGGGTACGGTTCGTTCACCTGACCTGCGAGAAAGCGGAAAACGACCGACGCCTATCAAGCCCGGAACGGACTCGCTTCAGTAAGATGACCTCAGTCGAAGAATTCGACAAGATCCTTGAGTCCGGCCACTTCACAACTCCGGACGAATTGGGCGACACACTTACTCTGGATACGACACACCTGACCTCCGCACAAGCTGCGAAGAATATAGTAGGCCACTGGAAGTGAGTTCAATTTGAAGCCAACACCACCTTGTCCTACACTTGACATGTTGATTAACGTATTCTGATTACCCGTTCGTGCTGAGCCTGTCGAAGCACGAGTCCATTGTTAGTTCAAGATTCTGACATAGCCCTCGTAAATATTCTGTTCAAGGAGACCCAATTGAAAATAACCCGCAACAACCACGAAGACATATACCCCGCAGGCCCCACCTACATCCGCTCGATCCGCGCGGGCAACACCCTCTACATCTCCGGCTGCACAGCCCGCAACTCCGACGCTGATGGCGGTCCAGTCTTCGACCAACTCCGAGTCACCATCGACCGCATCGTGCGCATCGTCGAAGCCTCGGGCGGTACCGCCTCCAACATCGTCGCCATGACCACCTACTCCACCGATATGCGTACCATGTGGCCCATCGAGGGTGAGCAGGTGGAGATATGGGAGCACTACTTCAAGGGTATCTGGCCCACCAACTCCTACGTCGAGGTCTCCGCACTCGCCGAGCCGGGACTCAACGTCGAGATCACCGCCACCGCCGTCCTCGACGATGACTAGCGACAGCCTCGCGGCCCTTGTCGACCGTGCGATCGACGACTTCCCCTCCTACGCAGACGAAGAACACTTCGACGCCCAGGGCGCGGTCTTCGTCAGAAATCGTTCGATTCCCGACAAGTACTCCGCCAACCACGTCGAGCAGGTGTCCGCATCGACCCCCCAGGAGATCGCCCGTCTGAGCGAACGCATCGAGGTTGAGTTTAGGGGCTACCGACATCGCTGCTTCTACGTCGACCGCGATACGCCGGTGGAGTTCGAGGCATGGCTTCTCATGGAAGGCTACCAACGCTCCGACTCCCTCGTGATGGTCCTGACCGACGACCTGTGCGGCATACCCAAACCCTACGAGATTCGCCTCGTGGACTCCGGCGCTGAATGGCAGGGGCTCTACGACCTCATCGCCCTGGCAGACGGTGAATTCGATCGCAGCACTCCACCGCAGACCGACATCGAACGTTCGCCCGACGCGCAAGACAAACGCATCGCCGCCATGCAATCTATCTCCCCTCCCGTCAGGTTCTGGCTCGCATACGCCGAGGACGGATTACCGGGAGCCTTCTTCTCGTCATGGACGAGCAGCGACGGCATGGCAGTCCTCGACGACCTCTACACGCACCCCGACTATCGCCGCCGGGGCCTCGCCACCGCCCTTATCCACCACTGCGTGGCCGACACCCGGGCAAGGGGCGCCGGTCCCGTCGCCCTCGAAACCGACCCAAGCGACTCACCCAGACACATGTACGCCTCAATGGGCTTCCGCCCCCTATCCCTCTCTCACGAATACCTGAAGACCTTCGAGTGATGCCCCCCTGTCCCGTTCGCGGGAGAGGGTTGGGGTGATGGCAACCACCCCTACCAGATACTCCACCCGCCGTCCACGATCAGGTTGTGCCCCGTAATCCACGACCCCGCGGGCGACGCCAGCAGCGCCACCGCCCCCTTGAGGTCGTCCGCCGCCCCCGTGCGTCCAAGGGCGTTCGCCTGTCGCGCCCGTTCTACCATGACCGGATCGGCCGTCTGCCCCGGAATCTGCCCCGGACTGATGCAGTTCGCCGTGATGCCGCGATCCCCAAGCTCCATCGCGAGGTAGCGTGTGAAGTTGATGATGCCGCCCTTGGCCGTCTGGTACGCCGCGCCGCCACGCTTGAACCCCGTCCCCTCGTAGAAGCGCTTGTCGTTCGTCAGCGACCCGTGAATCGACCCGATAGTGATGATCGAACCCGACCCCTGCTTCACCATCACCTTAGCGGATTCATTCGCGCACACGTACGCACTCGTCACGTTCATTTCCAGCGTCGCGGTGAACTCCGACACGTCGCCTTCCGGAATGTAGGTTGGCTCTGCCCCTCCACCGCCCGCGTTGCACACCATCACGTCCAACCTTCCGTGCCGTTCGACAATCGTCTCCACCATCGCGGCGACCTGGCCGGGATCTGTCGCGTCGCACCCCATTCCCTCTACCTTCAGCCCATCAGCCGACATCTCAGCAGCAACCTGCTCGCAAAGCTCCTTCCGCCGGCTCGCGATGACTACCGTTGCTCCAAGCTCGGCCAACGCCGTCGCCATGGCGCGTCCCAGATGCGTCCCCCCGCCAGTAACGACGGCAACCCGTCCCGTCATGTCGAACAATTCCGTGATCTTCATTGTCAAAACGAGCACCCGAACCCATTCTTCCCGATCTGCACCTCATCGCCAGCCACGTATACCGGCGTGATCCGGTGCCCGTCCGTCAGCTCCAACAACTCAGGAATCCGCTCAGGGAACACCGAGAGATCAATCTCCTCATACTCCACGCCGTCCCTCTTGAGTTCCCGTTTCAGATCGGTCGTATACCCGCATCCGGGATAGGAGTAGAGGACCGGCTTCGTCTGTGTCATGGCTGCCTCATGTGGAGATTCGATGCGCAGCGCCATTCTATGCAAGATACCCCCGGAGTTCAATCGGCAGCCGCCGTTCCGCATAGCCGCCGAACCCCACCGATATGATAAGGTATCCGCCTAACAAAACGACGCTGGGATCATGTGCATGAACGTCATCTGGATAGTTGCCGACACCTTCCGACAGGATCACCTCGGCGCCTACGGCAAGAAGCCTATCCTGACCCCCTCGCTCGACGCTCTCGCCGCCAATTCCACCCTCTTCACCCGGCACTACGCCGCCGGATTCCCCACCATGCCCACCCGCGCCGACCACGCACTCGGCCGCTGGACGATGTCCTTCATGGGCTGGGAACCTCTCCCCGAAGACGCCACGACCCTCGCAGAGATCCTCGCCTCCAGCGGCTACCACACCGCCGCCATGGTCGACACTCCCTTCTACCTGCGCGGCGGCATGAACTACGACAAAGGCTTTCAGACATTCTCCATGTACACCGGGCAGGAGGGCTCCGTCACCCGCCTCCTGGCTAACCATCACCACGAGTCCCGCGACGCCCGTGAGGCGTGGCGCTTCGAGGCCGACCGCAACGTCGCCCAGACCGCCACGCGGGCCATGCAATGGCTCCAGCTTCACTACACCGAAGACTTCTTCCTTTACATCGACACCTGGGATCCCCACGAACCGTGGGACGCCCCCACGTACTACTCCCGCCTCTACATGCCCGACCACGACGGCGAGGTCGTACAGCCCCCCTACGGCTACTGGCAGGAGGCCCCCGGCTACACCAAGGAAAAGGTCGCCAGGGCGCGCGCTTCCTACGCCGGAGAGGTCACCATGGTCGATACGTGGATCGGCTACCTGCTCCGTATGGTCGAGAACATGGGCCTCACGGATGATACCGCCATTATCTTCACCTCCGACCACGGCTTCTACTTCGGCGAACACGGCGGCCTATTCGGCAAGATGACCTTCGCCAAGCGCCCCGACGGCTCCATGTACCGGCACGGCGACCCCGGCTCCGCGTGGACCTTCTCTCCCCTCTACGAGGAGACCACCTCCATTCCCCTCATCGTCCACGTCCCTGGAGCAGAACCAAACGTATACAACGGCCTGACCTCCGCAATCGACGTGATGCCCACCGTCCTTGAAGTCCTCGGACAGGACATCCCCGCATGGGTCGAAGGCTCATCCCTCCTCCCCAAGGTCCGCGACACGTCCACACCCGGACGCGAGTTCACCGTGACCACCGTCCCCTTCGCCGACCCCGGCGACCCCGTGCGCTCCGTCGACAACTTCCGTCGCAAGCTGGAAAGCAGTCTCGTGACCACCATCTCCACCGACGAGTGGGTGCTGCTCTACACAACCGACGAGGGCATGTCCCAGCTCTACCATCTACCAACCGATCCGGGGCAGGAGCGCAACGTCATCGCCGACAACCCAGACGTTGCGCGAGGCGTCCATCAGCACCTCGTCAAGTTCATGCGGGACACCAACCTGCCCGACCGCCGTATCCAACCAAGACTCGAGCTCAGAATGTAAGCCAGGAGAAGACGCACTAATGAAGAAACGTCAAGAAAAACTCGTAGGGCCGGTCGTCTCCCTGCCCACATTCGTCGACGATGACCACAACCTCCTCCTCGACCGGCAGGCGAAGCACATCCGCTGGCTCATGGACCACGGCATCGGCGTGGACGGCAACGGCGTCCTCCTCGCCGCCGGAGGCTACGGCGAGGGCTACTTCCTCGACGACGGCGAGCTCTTCGCCCTCATCGACGTGCTCGTGGACACTGCAGGCGGTAAGGCCCCAACTATGGTCGGCGTCTTCGACCTCAACGCCCGGACGGCCGCGCGACGCTCCAAGTACGCCGGTGACGCCGGAATCGAATTCATCGAGCTTGGCCTTCCTCACTACTCCTGCCCGTCGGAAGAGGACGTATACCTCTACACGAAATACGTCAATGACAACGCCGACGTTGGACTCATGAACTACAACAACTTCTGGGTCACTCCCGCCCCTGGATACGAGATCACCCGGTCGCTGATGGAGCGATTCATCGACCTTGAGAACGTCGTCGGCTTTAAGTGGAGCTCAGCGAGCCCCGCCCACTACGTCGGACTCCTCAAGCTCTTCGCCGATGAGTTCAACTTCATCGACAACGGTATGATGAACTCCCAGGGCGCTCGATTCGGGATGGCGGGATTCGTCGACTTCTTCGGCAACGTTGCCCCGAGTCTGTCTCTGACCAAGTGGGAGATGTTCCGCGACGGTCGCTACGACGAGCTCGACGAACTACTCGACACCCTCCACTTCGATACTGACAACCGCCTGAGCAACGAAGCCCCCGCCTTCGCCTCCGTGGCCGACGGCGTCTTCGGCCACGTCCGCTGGGAGGTCATGGGTCTCCACGCAGGCCCCAATTTCCCCGCTCAGGCACCCGCCCCGCAGGCCCTCTACGACCACACCCGCCGGGTATTCACCGAGAGCGGCCTCATGGATCACATCGAGTGGGACCAGTCGATACTCGAAGACTGATGAAATGACGAGAACAATCTCTCCCCCGCCGGGGGAGAGACACAGAGAGGGGGCTTCCCCCACCAGGAGCTAGAAATGCCAAACGACTACAGCCGCGAGCGACTCCAGGGCAGCGTCCTTTCGATGCTGACCTTCACCAACGACGACTACAGCCTAGATCTCGACGGCCAGCGAAAGCACGTCCGCTGGCTCATCGACCAGGGGATGGTTGAAGGGAAGTGTGTCCACCTCATCGCCGGTGGTGCAGGGGAGACGTACATGCTCGAAGAGGACGAGTTCCGCGCCCTGGCCGACCTCATCATCGACGAGGGCAAGGGCGTCGCGCCGACCATGGTCATGGTCTCCGAGCTAAGCGCCCGCGCCGCGGCCAGAAAGTGCGCCTACGCCGCCGAGGCGGGCATCGACTTCGTTCTCCTCTCTCCACCTCACTACTCCCAGCCCACCGAGGAGGACATCTACCTCCACCACAAGTACGTCAATGACCGGGTCGACATTGGCATCATGACCTACAACAGCTTCTGGGTCATGCCCGGCGGCTACTCCTACAGTCCCGCATTGTTCGAGAAACTAGCCGACCTCGAAAAAGTCGTGGGCGTCAAGTGGACCGGCACAACCACTGAGGACTACTTAGGCTTCCAGCAGATGTTCGGCGACAGGTTCGCCCTCAGCGAGAACAGGCAGTTCTTCGGCATGGGCGCGCGTTTCGGCATGAAGAGCAGGATCGACGTTATGGCAAACGCCGCGCCGCGACTCTCGCTGCACCAGACCAGGCTCACGCAGGAAGGCCACTACGATGAACTGGAAGCTCTCTACCGGCAACTGCAGTTCGATCCCGTCTACCAGCGAGGCCGCAGGCGTGTGGCCGCAGGCATGGTCGCCGACGGTCCTCACGCACGGATGCTGCTCCGGCTTATGGGACTCGAGACCGGCCCGTCCTTCCCCGGACAGGCAGAGCCGCCGCAGGAATACGTCGACTTCTGGCGTGAGTCAATCGAGATCAGTGGCGTCCTCGAATGGGTCGACTGGGACCAGTCCCTGCTGGATTAGGCGAGCAGTCAACCACGGTCTCTCCCCCGTCAGGGGAGAGATACAGAGAGGGGGTTCCGACCTCAATTCCCACTCTGCGCTCCCTGCGCCCTCTACGGTGAATCCCCCGCTCTTACCACTTGCTGGACTCTTCCGCGTACACGTGGTCGGGCAGAGAGTAGCGGACTCCATCCTCGTCGAACAACGAAGTATCGAGCAGGCCCGTGAATCTGCTGAAGTTACTGTCCTGCCGACGGCCTGGAAGAATATTACCCAGGATGTGGCCGTAGTGCTGCTGCATCTTGAACCACCAGACAACTCCAAAGGGCGAGAGTTTTGGATACAACAGTGAATCGGCCGCCTCGTTTCCGATTAGCCCGCGGGAAATACGGTACACGTATTGAGCTAGGGAACCTCTGAACAACCAGCTGTGGAGTTGGGCTGAGTTGATTGTAGGCGTTTTCGGAGATGTTGAGCCTTTACTTGGAGCTTAGGTGGGGTTATTTCGTCCTGCTTTTGCCTCTGGCGGGACATCTTCGTCCCTGTCAGCCCTGATTGGGCCCACGTATACAAGGTCACTCACACTGCCAAGTATCGCTCGGCTCTCATCAGGTTGGCGAACCCCAGCAGCAATGCCAGCCGCTGCGTGTTCTTGGCCAGCCCTCGGTAGCGGACCTTCGTGTAGCCAAAGCGCCTCTTGACGTACAGGAACGGATGCTCCACCTTCGCCCTTACTGATGCCTTGCGCTTCTCCCTCGCCGCATCATCGCTCCCAACCTTCAGTTTTCGACGCTGACCAGGCCTCATCGCCACCTGCCACTCCACCTCCAAGTCTCGATTCTCAGGCCTCTTGTCCACCCCCTGATACCCCGCATCACCCCACACTTGTGTCTCCCCACCGTGCAGTAACCGAGGCGTTTCAGTCACGTCATGCACGTTCGCCGGCGTTGTGGACACGCTATGCACCACTCCCGTCTCAGAGTCCACTCCGATATGCAACTTCATACCGAAGTGCCACTCGTTACCCTTCTTGGTCTGGCGCATCTCAGGGTCGCGCTCCTTACTCCGATTCTTCGTCGACGACGGCGCGGCGATGATGCTCGCGTCCACTATAGTCCCCTCCTGTAGACGAAGTCCCTGAGACTCTAGATGACGGTTTATCTCCTCCATCAGGCCCGTGCCCAACTCGTGCTTGTCCAACAGATGGCGGAAGTTCAGGATCGTCGTCTCGTCCGGCAACGGCCCAGATAGCCTCAGACCTACGAAGCGTCTCACCGACTCGACCTCGTAAAGCATGTCTTCTATCCCGGGGTCGCTCAGGTTATAGAACAACTGCACGCAATGTATCCGAAGCATCGTCGACAACTCATAGGGGCGCCGACCACGGCCAGCCTTGGGGTAGAACGGTCGGATGCGCTCTTCCAACTCTTCCCAAGGGATCAGACCGTCCATGCGTTCAAGAAACTTCTCCCTGCGAGTCTTTCGCTTCTTGCCCTCGTATTCCAAGTCGGCGAAGGTTGGCTGGTCCATCGAATCTCTCCTCGGCTATCGTGATGACCCCCATGATACTATGCCTTAGAACATAGACTTGTTCAGAGGTTCCCTAGGCTTTGACGGGCCTCCGGATCGGTCATCCCTGCTATCAATGGAGCCGAGTTGACCAGAGCGTGTGCCATCACGACCGATTCAATTGGGGACTCAGGCTCGCAAATGTGGCCGATGTCATACAGTTCCAGGGCTTCATCGGCATCTTGGAACAGGATGCTCTTGGGAATCCCCATCAAGTGACCGGAGTAGCGCCAAACGGCCATGAAGCTCGCGTACTCTTCGTCGTTGTACTTAGCGCCCAGAGTCTTCATGTGTTTCAGCAGTCTTGCCGAAAAAGCGGAGACGGCGTAACCCAAATGCGCCGCGCTTATCGCCAACCCCCAAGCTTCGTGTTCCCACTCGTCCGAATTGCCCAGGAGACGTCTTACCCGTGCGTGAATGATTCTAATGCGGACCGATAGTTTCCAGCCGTCTCCATCCCTGTACATGCCGCCGGGAAGGAAAATCTCCATCATGTGACGGTTGTTCTGTCCCAAACGCCTGACGCCCTGGTCGCGCACCCGCCCGGTGATGTGAAAGGACTTTGCAATGTTCGTGGTAAAGCCTTCTATCAGAACGCCTGCGACGAATGCCGCCAGGATGACCGACGAGTTCCTGTGAAACATGCGGACACCCGGAGCGAATGCCGAATAGTCGAGCCATTCCGGCAAAGTTTCCGCGTCTCTGAAAAATTCTCGCAGCGAGGCCGGTGCGCCCCGCAGGGCCTCCTCGCCTTCGTTATTCATAGCTGCCGTGATGAATCGTCTTGAGTCTTCTGGGCCACACTCTGCGAGATCTTCCGCCATCGCTTCGCCCAGCGGATCCCCAATGTGTGTGTGCGCGATGTAATTGTCCGCGATATCGGCCTTGATCGCGCGGGCAATTTCGTAGCCCGGCTTATAGTCAGTTGGTATGTTCATTGGCGATCACACCTCCACCTAAGCTCTGCTCTCGACAGAACGAAATTCAAGATTCTTCCGCTTCTACGCGCAGATCCGGGAGCCAGCCAAGCCAGGACGGCAGGTACCAGTTTCCTCTGCCCAGCACCTCCATGCTGGCCGGAACCAGTACCGATCGTACCAGAGTCGCATCCAGAAACACAGCTACTGCAAGCCCAAATCCGACCTGTTGGTTGACGATGGTCTCGCCTGCGGCGAATCCTCCGAACACCGCAACCATGATAAGCGCGGCACCGGTGATCATTCCTCCCGTGGACCGCAGACCGTAGGCCACCGCGCGGGCGTTGTCCCCGGTCTCGTCGTAGCGCTCACGTATCCGGCTCAGCAAGAATACATGGTAGTCCATGGAGAGCCCGAAGAGGATGGAGAACAGGAAGAGGGGTATCCACGCGTCGATGACCTCGGCGTGTTGAAATCCCAGCAAGTTCGTGCCCACTCCCTTCTGGAATACCAGCACCAGCAGTCCATACGTAGCGCCGACAGAGAGTAGATTCATGATGATGGCTTTGACCGGGATCACTATCGAGCGGAAGACCAGCATCAACAAGATGAAGCTGAGTCCAAGGACGAACGCAAAGACTATGGGGGTATATGCGTCGACTATGCCGAAGAAGTCTGTGGCCTCAGCCGTAACTCCTCCGACATGGACCTCCGCCGGAACTCCGTCGAAGGCGGCGGGAATGTACACGTCGCGGAGCCTGATCAGCTTCTCCGTCGCCGCGCGGCTGTTGGGTTCACCCGGGAACGGGAGCGTCAGCAGGGCGAAGTCGCCCTCGGCATTGGCCTCCAGAGAGGGCGGGACCGGGAACTCGGGGGCGTCCGCGAGAGACTGAGTCAAGCGGTCAATAGCCTCCTGCACCTGTGCACTCTCGACGTCTCCTTCAATGGCGATCTCCGCCGGGCTGAGCGCCCCGGCGGGACTGACATCCCCGACCGAGAACTCCTCTTCCAGGACGATGAAAGCCTCCTTGACCTCCGACTTGTCCGGGAAGGTGTTGACGTCGTTTAGCCCCGTATTGATGTCGAAGTAGAAATACGTCAGCGCAATCATCGGAACGCCGATGATGAGGATGCTGACGACGGGGAAGCGCGTAACGACGCGGGTGATGGTCTCCCAGAATCCGTGTTCACCGGCTTGAGGATTTCCGAGTGAGAATCGTGAGAGGAAGGGGACGGTCAGAAGGCTCACCTTGGGACCGAGCAGCGAGAGCACGGCGGGCAAGAGTGTGAGGGTCGCGGCCAGAGCGGCAATCACCACCAGGATGGCCCCTATGCCGAGTGACTGGTAGAACGACACCGGAATGATCAGCATACCGAGAAGAGCCAGCACTACGGTGGCGCCGCTGAACAGCACCGTGCGGCCGGCCGTATCGCCTGCCCTTTCGACCGCGTCTCTCGTATTGAGGCCGCGATTCATCTCTTCTCTGAATCGAGACACGATCAGCAGCGAATAGTCGATGCCCACCGCAAGCCCGATCATGGTGATCATCATCGTCACGAAGAAGATCAGCTCGAAGACCTGGCCGATGAGTCCCACCGCTGCCAACGCCAGGACTATCGCGACAATGGCCAGCCCCAAAGGCAGCAGAGTGGCGACGACAGCGCCGAAGAGCGCCAGCAGAATGATCAGCGCGATGGGGATGCCGAACCGCTCCCCCTTCTCCAGGTCTTCGGCGCTCAACTCATTGTTCTCGAAGGCTACGCTGGCGTCTCCGCCGATGAGCACGCGAAAGTCGTCCGTGCCGTCCGCTTCCCGGACGACGTGAATGACGTCCTCGACGTTCTCCGTCGCCTCTTTGTAGTTCCCGGCTAGAACAAATCTCATTATGGTGGTTCTGCGATCGGGAGATACCAGGAACGGGTCGTCGGTCAAATAGTAGTGAAGTCCAAGCTGAACCGTGTCAGGTCCCAGTGCCGTGATCTGGGAATGTATCGATTCGACCTTTGCGCGGAACGCGGCGTCATCGACAGTCAGGGACGGGGACTGGACTATGACGAACTCCGAAAGCGGTTTAGGCCCTCGCAGTCTGTCCTCCACCCGGGCGGCCGCTATTTCCGATTCGTAGCCGCTCCCCAGCCGGAACTCGGTAGTGGTCGCGCTAGGGAGCAGGGTTCGGATGATCGCCAGCGCAACTACAATCAGCACCACCCAAATGCCGATGGTGACCCACGGTCTTCGTGCGCTAATGCGGGCTAGAATTTCGGTCATCAGACCCCGACCTCCGCGCTACAGGGACGCTAACTAAATCTTCACAAATGACCTTACCCGATAGAAGAACACGATACAAGCATGTACAGGCACACCTGAATACCTTTTCATACTTGGAAGTGCACCCACACGCAGTTCGGCCCTGCCGAGTCACAGCCAAGCCCACTGGCGACCGGCTACGTCCCTCAGGGCCTTTTCATTGTCGTAGCAATTAAAGATTACCTATCCCATTCGTCTTGGGCTTGTCGAAGGCCCTCTTCGTGGTTCGACAGGCTTACCACGAATGGACATTTGAAAGGCCCTTCATATTACTTTCGAGGGACGAAGTGCGCTCTGAGCCCTATGATGTCACCGCGCCCTGCGACGCCGAACCCACCAACTGCGCGAACTTCGCCATCACGCCGCGCTCGTACCGGGACGTGGGAGCCTTCCATGTCCTGCGTCGTCGCTCAAGCTCCTCATCGGAGACTAGCACGCTGAGTTCACGCGTCTCCACATTCATCCGAATCGTGTCACCGTCTTGAACGAGACCAATATTCCCGCCGACCGCAGCCTCGGGAGCCACGTGACCTATCATCGGTCCGTGAGTCGCTCCGGAGAACCGCCCATCCGTGATGAGCAGCACATTCGAGCCGAGGTCACCTTGGCCCATGATCGCGCCCGTCACCGCGAGCATCTCCTGCATTCCCGGCCCGCCCTTTGGGCCTTCGTACCGGATGATAGCCACGTCCCCGCTCACGACCTCGCCCCTCGTGACTGCCTCGAAGCAGGCCCGCTCCCCGTCGTACACCTTCGCCGGACCTTCATGCGCGAGATGCTTCGTGCCCGCCACCTTCATGACCGCGCCGTCCGGCGCCAGGTTCCCCTTGAGTATGACGAGCCCACCCGTCTTGCTGCGAGGCTTGGATGCCGGATAAATCACCTTGCTGTCCGGCGGGCTGATGTTCATTTCGGCCAGGTTCTCGGCCATGCTCTTGCCGGTCACCGTGAGGCAATCGCCGTGCAGAAGCCCCGCGTCCAGCAATTCCTTCATCACAACTTGAATACCGCCCGATCGGTCCACGTCAGACATCACGTACTGCCCACCCGGACGAAGATCGGTCATGTACGGCGTCGTGCGGCTCAGACGGTCGAAGTCGTCTATGTGCATATCGACATTCGCCTCATGTGCGATGGCCAGCAGATGCAGCACCGCGTTGGTCGAACCGCCCATGGCCAGCACCACCATCATCGCGTTTTCGATCGACTCTTTCGTAATGATGTCGCGTGGCTTGATGTCGCGTTTCAACAGCGTGTAGAGGGCCTCCCCAGCGCTGTAGGCAATTCCCTCGCCCCGCCGGTCGACGGCAGGTATCGAAGCCGCGCCAGGCAGAGACATGCCCATCGCCTCGATGGCCGACGACATCGTGTTCGCCGTAAACATCCCGGAACACGCGCCCTCGCCAGGACATGCGACCTTCTCCATTCCCGTGAGGTCGTCTTCCGAGAGTTGACCGCGTGACCACGACCCCACGGCCTCGAACATGTCCTGGATGTTTATGTCCTTACCGTGGAAGTTGCCCGGCAGGATCGCCCCGCCGTAGACGAATATCGAAGGGATGTTCAGCCGCGCCATCGACATGATGCAGCCCGGCATGTTCTTGTCGCACGCCGCAACCGCGATCAACCCGTCCATGCTCTCCCCGAAGCACACCGTCTCGATCGAGTCTGCTATGACCTCGCGGCTGACAAGCGAGGCCTTCATCCCCTCCGTGCCCATCGATATGCCGTCGCTGATCGTAATAGTGCCGAACATGAAGGGCACGCTGTCCGCCGCCCAAATTCCGTCCTTCACTCGTTCCGCGATGCGTGTCAGGTGCACGTTGCAGGGCGTAACGTCGCTCGCGAGGTTTGCCACGCCCACGAACGGTTTCACCATGTCTTCGTCCCGAAGTCCTACTGCCCGCAGCATCGAACGCGCCGGCGCACGATCGGGCCCAAGACTAAGTGCGGCACTCTTCTTCTTCAACGTATGTCGTTCGGCAGCGATGGTCATATTCTGTCTCCCGGTAGATAGATTTGTCGTCGGAGCGGAATACTCCTCGCACCTATCTAGCTTTGAATCTAAAGGTTAAGAGGGCAGTGCGCGAGGGTCAAGGATATATGACCTCCCTTATTCAGCACCTACACACTCCGCTCGAACGGTCGTCCCAGCACGTACTACCCAATACTTTCTACTATCTTCCCTCAGCAGCACCATTCCCCCTGCTCTTCCTCCGCGACCGGGTGAGATTCCACGCCAAGAACACCAACCCCCCAATCACGATGATGCTCAGGTACGTGATCGAGCGGTCGACCAGCGCCACCGATACCGCGTCATGCCTTGCCATGCCCAGCACCAGCAGACCGGTCACACCAGGCTCAACGGCGCCGACCCCACCCGGCGTCGGCACCGTACTCAACAGGGCGTGACCGAGCGCGGCAATAATGATCAGGGCCAGTGGTATATCGAAATCGAGCGCCTGAACAACGAAGTAGAGCCTCCCGACCTCCAGTATCCAACCAATGAAACTGAGCAAGAACGGCACTCGCAGCTCTCCGAAGCTGCCGAGCGCCCCTTCATGAAATCGACGGTACGCGCGTTCCAGCCTGTCGGGCAGAAACCGTGCCAATCGCTGGCCATACCCGCGCATCACGACGAGGACCCCAATGAGCGCCAGGGCCATAACAAACGCCGCGCCGACCACGTAGACCGTCCCCGAAAAGTCCGCCGTCAGCGAAAACGCCAAAGCACCCACAACGATCAATACGAACACGGCCACCATGTCCATGACCCGCTCTCCAAAGATCGTGCCGAGGCTCCAGGAGAATCCCGTCTTGGCCTCGTCGGAAAGCGCGTAGGCCCGGTAGGCGTCACCCAATCTCAGCCATGCCACCGAGTTGACGAACCACCCGATGACGATTAGCTGAGAGTAGCGCCAGGCCGATGGAGTCCGCGAGTTTGGAATCTCTTCTATGCCCGCACTGCGTGAGAGAATCCGCCACCGAAAACCACGGAAAACGAAGCTGAGGTAGTACAGGAGCAGGGCCAACACGTAGAGCACAGGATCGAGTGCCCTGATGTTGTTCCACGTCTGCTCCCAGTCCAGGTCGAACCGAACAGCCAGGAAGTAGAGAAACGCGACCGCTACAACTAGAGAGAGGAGAGTATACGGAGAGAGAACCCGCTGCCGGAGCGAGACCGACGGTGAATTGTCGCCGCTATCTCGGGGCATGATCGTACGTCGCCTGCGTAGTAATGCCCCTTGCATGGGTCACTGCAATAAGTCTCTCCCCCGCCGGGGGAGAGATACAGAGAGGGGGGCGTGAGCGATTCATTGAGCGTATGATTGACGGTAGCTATAGGGGGCGCTTGGAGGGTATGCCCGGCCGTCGTGGATAGTTAGCAGGCGTGGGACGTTGTTTTTCGATAGTGACGAGCGTCCCCACTCCGACCGGTGGCGCCACCAGCATATCACTTTCATCGGCCCTGCCGCCCATAGTCTCGATGGCCCTCCTTGCTTTCCCATACTCTTCCTCTACTTGCGGACCCTTTTGCGCGACCATCACACCGCCCACGGCGCAAAACGGCAGGCACAGTTCAGCTAGGACGTCCAATCGAGCCACTGCCCGTGAGACCACCGCCCCGAACTGCTCCCGCATCTCCGGCCTGTGAGCCACCTCTTCCGCCCGACCCGTCACAACCTCTACTCCCTCAAGTCCGAGCTTGTCCACAACGCCGTTAAGAAATGCAGTCTTCTTGCCCGTAGATTCCAGCAGCGTCAGGTCGATTCGAGGGTAAGCGATCTTGAGCGGCAGGCCCGGAAATCCTGCTCCTGTACCCACGTCCAGTACTTTAGCGCTCCCGTCGAGAACAGCATCCGACAGCGCCGAAACCACACCCAGCGAGTCAAGGAAGTGCCGCCTTTGCACTTCCTCCCGGCGGGTAACCGCCGTCAAGTTGACATTCTCATTCCAAGCAATCAGCTCGTCATAGTACGTCCTGAACTGCTCGACCTGCTCTCCGCCCAGATCAATCCCCAGCCGAGCCGCCCCCTCGATCAATACCTCCATCCAACCATTCTCCTCACCGACCTGTGACCGGTCGCGTGTGATTCTAGCACCGAATACGCGATAGCTCCCGTCCACTTCCCGCATAGAGACCGCCGCCGCTTGACAAACCCCTCATACCCGCATAAACTCCCCCAAAATCAATAGACCCGGGGGGAGCTTGGGCAGGCCAGGCTGAGAGGTTCCGACGAGCGGGACGACCCCACGACCTGATCTGGGTAATGCCAGCGAAGGGATGCGGTACCGTCCATCATTCCTAAAGGCCACCCGATCAGAGGGTGGCCTTCCTGGTTAACCGTCCTGATGGAGGATGACAATGCTGGACGCCGGACTCGCTGTACCCATCGCCGTTATCACCGCAGTCGTTTTCGTCGTCGCCGGAGTCTTGTACGCCCGGCGGGGGAGTGGGGGAGTCGAGGACTACCTTGTCGCTCGCAACAGCGCCGGCAGCACGTTGGCAACCGCGACCCTCGTCGCCTCCGTTGCTGGAGCATGGATTCTGTTCAGTCCCGCCGAAGCGGGCACTTGGGCGGGCATAGCCGCCATCGTCGGATACGGTATCGGTCAGGCCGCGCCCCTCATTGCGTTTATTTGGCTCGGCCCCAAAATGCGGAGCGTCATGCCGGAAGGCCACTCGCTGACCGAGTTCGTCTGGTACCGCTACGGGCCTGCCATGTACGTCTTCACCCTCGGCGTAATCATCTTCTACATGTTCGTGTTCCTGTCGGCGGAGCTCACCGGCATCTCCCTTGCCCTCAACCTCCTCGCCGACGTTCCCCTGTTGCTGACCGCGCTCATCGTGGGCCTCCTCACCGTCGGATACACGGCCTACGGAGGCATCCGCGCTTCCATATTCACGGATGGGATCCAGTTCGTCTTGGTCATCCCGCTCCTGCTTATCACATTTGTGGCCCTCGTTGTTGCAGTAGACGGATTCGGCACCGTGTTCGAGCCGGTCAACGAGACAGCGCCACACCTCTTGTCCTTCACCAACAAGTCCGGCATCGACTTTGGCCTCACGTTGATAATCGCTATCCTCGCCGCCAACTTGTTCCATCAGGGGTTCTGGCAGCGTGTCTACACCAGCAAGGACGATCGGACCCTCCGCAGGGGATTCGCCGCGGCGGGAGTGGTGGTCATCCCCATGATAATCATCGGCGGACTCGCCGGAATCATGACCGTCGGGAAGGGCCTCGTCGGAGACAATGCCTCGGTAGCCATGTTCTCCCTGATTGTCGGCGTGTTGCCCACTTGGGCGGTTATCGTCGTCCTCGTCTTGGCCCTCGTCCTCGTGATGAGCAGCCTCGACACACTCCTCAACGGCATCGCCAGTGTCGTCACGACCGACCTTGCGCGGTTCAAGCCCGACCTTAAGGGAGCAGCAGTACTGAGTTCCTCTCGCGCCATCACGGTTGTTCTCATCATCCCCGCGATACTCATCGCCTCGCAGGGATACAGCGTCCTCTACCTGTTCCTCATAGCCGACATGGTCTGCGCCGCCGCCGTGTTCCCCGTCTTCTGGGGTCTCTATGCGCCGAGGTTCTCCGGAAGCGACGCCCTGACCGCCAGTGCGCTCGGGCTGGTCGCCGGAATTCTCTTCTTCCCCACCCCGGAGGCGCCCTATCTCACGGGTTGGATCATCACCATAGACTTTGCCAGTCAGCTCGTCGTTAGCTTCGCCGCCGCGCTCGGCGTGTCGGTCATCGTGAGCCTCGTCCTCACCGCTCTGCGCAACCAACCCGAATACGACTTCGCCCAGCTCCGCGAGCAAGTCCGGCTCATCGACTGACGTGGCTTCGACTTTGAATATCGTAGATTATTGGTGTTCCTGCCTTTCGGAACACCAACAATCCCATTTGACCCGAAAGAACACATGGTCTATCATGACTTCGTGGCACTAATGCCCAAATTCGATCGCTGAAAACTAGTGGGTCAACATCTCAGAATTGAAGGGTCACGAGACTATGACCCTGTCGTTGTAATACGCAAATCCAGCCCCTGATGTTACCCGTCATTTCAAAGATTTCGGTCCACTAGGTTGTGGTGACATTCTGTCATTCTGAACGCAGCGGAGCGAAGTGAAGAATCCAAAATCATCGCACAGGCACAGATCTCAAATTCCGAGCGAAGCGAGAGGAATGACAGGGAAAAGCGGAATGACGGGGAAAATGTCAACACAGACTAACCACATGGACTCCGAAGACAACATCTACCTTATAGCCAACGAGCTGTGCAGCATCGCCGACTTGGGACTCACACTCCGTCCGAGTGCTGGACTTGACCTGCATACTCAAAGTAGATCCTGTTGACATCCACTCGCTAATGCTCTACATTGCTATTGCAACCAATTGCAATAAGCATGAGCTGCGAAGATCATTCCGTCCAGACGCTCCGTGACTCCGGGCACCGGCTGACACCTCAGCGGGTGCTCATCCTCTCGTCGCTACGCCATGCCAATGGGCATGTCACCGCGTCGGAGATACTGGACCTGGTCCGAGAGTCATACCCGTACTTAGACGCGTCGACCGTATACCGGACGTTGAGTGTCCTAAAGAAGCTGCGTCTGATATCGGAGACCGATGTGGGCGCGGGCGAAACGATCTACGAGTGGCTCCACCAAGACCGTCACCATCACTTGATCTGTCGGGGATGTGACCGACTCGTAAGGCTCGACCACCAGTACATGGTGAACCTGGGAACGGAGATACTCGACGACTACGGCTTCAAGGCCGATGTCGACCACATCGCCATATTCGGACTGTGCGCCGACTGCATTTCCGAACCGCAAGTGAACGGAACAACGAACGGGGAATGAGGTAAAGGAATGGATATCGAAACCGGAGTGTTGGCAGTGCTCATTCTGGGGTTCCTCCTGGGACTCAAGCACGCCACCGATGCGGACCACGTAGTTGCAGTCTCAACGATCGTGACGGAGCAGCGCAACATCTGGCGAGGACTGTGGATCGGGGCCTCGTGGGGAGCCGGCCACTCTACGCCCCTCCTCATTTTGGGCCTGATAATCCTCCTCCTGAAGGACTACGTGCTCGATCAGTATGAGGCCGTCGCCCCGTTCTTGGAGTTCGGCGTGGGCATCATGCTGGTGTATCTCGGAGCGAGCGTCGTCTGGAACATCTGGCGGGGCAAGGTCCACATCCACCAGCACACGCATGACGCTCCGCACGTCCACATCCACGCATCGCACGAGGCTCGATCCGGACAAGGTTCGGTGCATGACTCCCCCTCTGATGGTCACAACAGTTTCTACGCTTTCGGCAAGCCAGTCTTCAGGGTAAAGTCTTACGTCATCGGCATAGTCCACGGACTGGCAGGCAGCGCGGCAGTCATGCTTGCCCTGCTCCCGACAATCGACTCGTTCCTGACGGGCGTCGGCTACCTCGTCCTCTTCAGCGTCGGCACGATGCTTTCAATGGCACTCGTCACCGTCGTCTTGGCGGTGCCGTTCGTCGCGACCGGCGGGAACGCATTGCTGAACCGTTCGGTGGGAGTCGTAGCAGGGATATTTAGCGCCGTTATCGGCTTCGCCGTGATGTCGGAGATCGTTCTCGACGTCACCATAATTCCCTTCTAGCGCCCGCGACTTTGCCGGCTCGGACGTGTGGTATGCTTGCCCACCAACACGGTTGAGGAGTCAGCCATGCCTACCGAACGTCAGAAAGCGCACTACGAGGCCTTCGGGTTCCTCTTCCAACGGGAATTGTTCTCCGCAGACGAGATGTCCGCCATCGCCGAGGAGGCCGACAGGCTCTGGCAGGAGGAGTCCCGGCAGCCAGGGTTCGAACTCTCCGATCAGGGCAGCCAGCACTCGTCGTCATTCGTCGAAAGGTCTCCGCTCCTGTCGCCCATCGTAGAGGACGACCGGATCTACCTGACGGCCCAGGGGCTTATAGGGGAGGGCATGGTCTGGGCGACCTCCGAAGGGAACATCACCGGCTACGGATCGGCCCCATGGCACCCCGACCGCCGGAACATGACGCCTGGCGACCTGGATTACCCACGCCTCAAGGTCATGCTGTACCTCGACGAGGTCTCAGCGGAAAACGGCGCACTGCGGGTGATACCCGGCTCCCACAAGAACCCGTTCCACGACTCGCTGTATCCCATGCTCAGAAAACAGGACGACGGTATGGACTGGGATGTGATCGAGGAGGCGGAGGATCCCGCCGATATGCCCTATGGCGTCGCGGGTGAACGGATGCCGTGCCACATCGTCGAGTCGAAACCGGGCGACGTGCTCTTCTCTAACCAATGCCTGTGGCATGCGGCGTACAACGCCTACGCCGGTCGCCGCTACATCGCGATGAAGTTCGCCGGCAATCCGACGACGGATGGGCACCTCGCAACTCTGCGGTGGTACAGCGGGAACGCGTTCACGCCTCACGAGTCCTTCCTGAACAGCGACAGCGAACGGCTGCGCGGCCTCGTCACGCGCATGGCGGAGCTGGGCAGCGGCTAGATCCGCAGTCCTTCCAGGCCGATCTCGCCCCTGGAAATCCGTTCCAGTACTTCGACGTAGTGATCCCGCTCCGCGGTTTGGACGCGGTCGCGCAGGGTCTCGAGTGTGTCCCCTTCCTCCACGGGGACCTCGACCTGCGATAGTACCGGGCCGGTGTCGTAGTCGCCCTCGACCAGGTGGACGGTCGCGCCGGAGACCTTGTCGCCTGCCGCTAGTACGGCCTCGTGTACCCTGTCGCCATACATGCCTTGGCCTCCGAACTTGGGCAGCAGGGCAGGGTGGGTGTTGACCAAGCGGCCCCTGTAGCGCGATAGCACGAGCGGTCCGAGTCGCTTCATGTATCCGGCAAGCGCCACGATGTCAACGTCACGTTCGGTCAGTCGCTCCAGCACTGCCGAGTCAAGGTCGCAGGGGTCTGGGTGCGTTGCACCGCTGAGGTGGTATGCAGGGATCCCATGACTCCTGGCGCGCTCCAGTGCCCCGGAACGCGAGTTGTTGCTGATCACCACGCGCACTTCCGCATGGAGGCGACCGTCGTCGCAGGCGTCGATGATTGCCTGCATGGTCGTGCCGGCGTGTGAGGCAAGGATGCCGAGGCGAAGGCCCCCCTCGCTGTATCTCTCCCCCGACGGGGGTGAGATTGCGGGGTCCCGCTGCTCGCTCGACACGTCCCTCAGTCCTTCTTTTGGGCGGCGAGCTGCTCCATGTAGACCTCGTCGCCCATCAGGGTCTTCTTGTAGAACCAGCGCGACTTCTGGGGGAGCATCGAGATAGTGCGGTCCTCCGTCGGGAACGGTGTGGGTGCATGGCCGTTTCGAGCGGACTCCCTCAGGGCAACGGAGAGTTCAAGTGCCTGACGCATGTCATCGCCTGTGGTGGCGCCTATGGGAGCGCCGGTCTCGAGGTTCTCCACCATCTCATCGACGATTCCGAGCATCACATTGCCGGGGTATCGCCAGCCGTCCTCGTCATAATCTCGTTCGCGTATGGAATCGCGCGGGAGAAAGATGCCCTGCACGTCCATGAACTCCTCCCATACAGGGAGGCGATCCGACGACTCCGCTTTCACGAGGTGAAGGCCCGGCCCGGTGTTGTTCCAGTTGAAGATGGCACCGTGAGTGCCCATGATCTCGATCCCGCGCCAGTGGTGGTTGGGCAGACGGTAGTTGCTGAATACCTCGACCTCGTTGTCGAAGCGAATGTATCCCCCCAGGGCACCGTAGCCCGGTGTTCCGTCCTCATGTTCGTCCTCGGCCTCGGCGAGGGGGTCTCCTGAGACCCATCCGATGGCGAGGCCGCCGTTCCGTCTGCCGGCGAAGCGGCGGGCGAGGTTAAGGCCATGGGTGCCCATCTGGTTATTGTTCTCATACAGGTTGATCCGCACGATCTCGCCGATCTCTCCGTCAGCCACGAGTTGGTAGGCCTTCTGGTAGTCGGGCGAGCTGGACACGACAACTCCGCAGATGAGGGGGATTTCCCGCGACGAGGTCTCCTCGACCATGCGGTCGGCGTCCTCCAGACTCCCCGTCAGCGGTTTTTCGCAGAAGATGGTCTTGACGCCCGACTTCGCAAGGGCGACCACGGCGTCCGCGTTTGGTCGCACGGGCAGGACGGCCATGCCAATGTCGAGCTCATGGTTCTCCAGCATCTCGTCCCATGTTTCGTATCCCGGCACACCGAAGCGTTCCGCTGCGAGATCGAGGTTGGCCCTGTCGGTGTCTGCGATGGCAACGACTTCGCACAGCGGGTGCATGTCGAAGGCCCGGGCTCTGGGCACGCCCGCCCGTCCGGCCCCAATCAGTCCGACCTTGTACTTCGCTTCGTCGGTCACGGTCTCGCCTCCTCTATTCAGGCTTCTGGGACATGAGGGCCGGCCAGTACCAGTCGGTCCTTCCCTCGACGCTCCTCTGGCCGAATGCCCTCGCAGGCGTGGGCAGGACACCCAAGGTGCGGTCCTCAATCGGCATATTGACCCTGGCGTAGCCGTTTCGATGGGACTCGCGCATAGCGACGATGATTTCCAGCACCTTTCGCATGTTCTCGCCGCTGCATCTCGGCTCGACGCCCGCCTCCATCGTGTCGAGGAACGAGCGTGTGCTGTTGTCCTGACGGGTGGCCATGCTTATCCAGCCGTCCTCATCGAGTTCCGGGCCAAAGTGCTTGTTTTCAGGGTACGCGATGACCTCCTCGTCGCCTGATGCACCCCGCTTGAAGATGCGTGCCTGCTTCCAGTCGTACGACAGGTAGCCATCCTCGCAGATGACTTCCATTCCCCGAACGTCCCCCGCCCGCATGTAGATGTATCCGTTGACGCCGTTTCGGAAGTGGATGCTACCGCCCATGCCCTGGTCGTTGTTGCTCCATGGGTCGATCTCGACCCAGCCGGTGAGCCAGTCCACCTCGGCGTCCCACGCGAACATCCGCATCACGCTGAGGAACTGGCAGCCGCCTCCCCATATCTCGCCCGTTCCGCCATACGTTCTGAACGACAGGACATCGCCGATCTCGCCGGACTCGATGACGGCTCGCGCTTTCCAGAGTGAATCGTAGTTGCGCTCCGCGTCGCCCGACGCGAAGTGGACGCCGGCCGAATCGCAGGCTTCGAGCATGCGGTCGGCCTCTTCGAGGGTGACGCACATGGGTTTCTCGCTGAAGATGCCCTTGACGCCAGCCTCGGCGGAAGCCATAACGACCTCGGGGATGACTGTGGATGGGAGGATGGGCGCGGCTATATCGATCTGCTCGTTGGCGAGCATCTCGCGGTAGTCGGTGTACCCTCTATCCAGCCCAAACCTTCGCCGGAAAAGATCGAGAACTTCAGGGTCCTTCTCCGCCACGGCGACGACCTCGGCGCGGGGGTCGAGCTGGTAGGCGCGGGCATGCTGCGTGCCCTTGAGGCCTGCACCGATGACTCCAACGCGGTATGGCGGTGTCATTTCGGTCTCCTCAAAACTTAAGTGTGCAGTTTAGTACCCGTCAGTTTATCGTGGTGGGCTTCAATTGAAACCCACCACTCCCTGCCTCGCCGTGCCATACCGGGCCAAGCCTTACCTTGCCGGGCCGTACCGTGCCCTGCCGTGCCGCGTCATGAATTACTTTAACATGGTTTATCGTGGTGGGCTTCAGAAGAAACCCACCACTCCACGCCCTGACCTGCCCCGCCTAGCCATGCCGGACCCTGCGTTGCCTAGCCGTGCCCTGCCGGGCCATGCCATGATCTACTCTAACGGTGTAATGGCCACTGTCTGGAATCGACCATAGTGCCCCGACTTGCTTGGACGCCAGTCGCCGAGTCCTATACGCCTTCCTCCAATATCCAACCATGCAGCCAGTTGCTCCGCATCAACGAGTTCAGGGTCCGTATCAAGTGTGAGTACACACGACCATGGTTCGTCGAACTTCGCTCGTGTACGGAGTATTCGATTGCGTTGCACTACGACCGGTACTGTAAACTGACAAGTGCGTCCCAGTTTTTCAATAGACGTACCGTACCGGTCTCTATCGTACTCAAACGTTGAACCCGTGACTATGAGACCCTCGCGGACTTGTGGCCCTTGCTTAAGCTTGCGGGCGGATTCCTCGATCATTGCCCTAATAGCTTCCTTCGGGATTTCAGGCGCTCTGTCCTCGTCGAGCCAGAGGGAAACCTGACATTCGAGTTCCGCGAGTCGGGCGTCGTCGGCGACGGTACGGTTGGAACCCCTCTTTCGGCTGATCTCCGCAATCTCGAGCTTTGCAGCGGAACGGGTGTCGAGTCCGGACGCTCCGTTACGCATAATGATGGGGCTGACACCTTCGATTCTGATTTCATAATCCATTCCGATAGTGCCTCCAGCCACTGTGATTTTGCCTCGAACCTGTCGCCACCTGCCCGTGTGAATCGCCGCAGTTCCGTTGCGATTGAGTGGCATGTGGGGCAAAGCGCGGTAAGATCGTTCGCCGTCACGTTGGTTCCACTTGGGTAGTTGGTTGCCCAGTGGTGTCCTTCGGCGGCGTCCTCTTGGCCGCAGAACTGGCAGATGCCGTTGCTCCGAGCAAGTGCGGCGGCCCGCGCCTGCGGAAAGTCCCCGCCGTAAACGTCGTCGCTCATATAAGCTCCCTTGCTTTCACCATCAAATCCCTGCTGGGGTCGCGCGGCGGTGCGTCCAGTCTTCAACGGATAGTCTATCAGAATGGATGGTCTTCAAGGCGTGGAAGTCCGGTGGGGCTTGTCGGCAGCGCTTATAGGCGTTGGTGGAGGATTCGAGATGGTCTATGTGGCGTGTTCGCGGAGGTGTTCCTCAGGGTAGAAAGGGCCGTTTCGTGGGACATTTTGGGACATTTTGGGACTTTTCTATGTGTGTCGTCAGGGCACGGTGAGATATTTGTCCGCAGACGTGTGGTTATGATAGATCATATGTACGTATCGGTCAAATGCGATTGGAGAGGCCGATGACCCTTCGACAAGCTCAGGATGAACGAGATACTCTTCGACACCCTCTCAGCCAAAACAGTCATTCGACTCTCAAACGAGCGAATCGGCAGTGGGTGACTGAGGCCTGCGTGCACCACCAGCTAGCGATCAGGGTTCCGTCTTGCATTCGCGCGAGGTTGGGCTTGCCGAACGCGATGTTGTCGTGGCTCTTGGGATATTCGGGTATACGGCCCACTCCGAGGTACTCCTGGCCTACGGCATCCCATACCTGAACCTGGTTTTCGACATCCCAAGTCCTGCCCTCGTCGTCGGACAGAACGACGTTGATGCCGGGGTTCATGCCCTCGCGGTCGGTGTAGGCCGCTGCGATCAGGCCGTCGCCGAGGTCGGCGATCCAGCAGGTCTGTGCCATGAGGTTGGTGGGGGCCGGGTAGCTCCACGCGCTTACGTCAGCGTTTGAAATCGTTATGTGGGCGGCGAAGTCCTCGGCCGAGCCCGGTTTCTGAGTCCACTGGAGCGCACCGACCCTGCCGTCGAGCATCTTCACGTAGCGGCTGTGCGAGAACATCTTGCCGCTGTTGGACGCGCTCTCGAACGGAATGGCGTCCGACCAGGTCTCGCCACGGTCGTCGGAGAAGGTCGAGTAGCCCTTGATGTGGAGCGGGCCCGTGTCGTCCCAAGTCTTCCAGAACTCGAGGCCGAGCCACCACCGTCCGTCATTCAACTCGATGATGGATGAAGGCGTGTCGGGCTCGCTGTCGAGTGGCAGGTCCATGATTCGTGGTGGAGTCCACGACTTGCCATCGTCTTCGGAGAAGAGGATCACCTTTTCAGACTTGCGAATACCGCCGGTCTCGGGGTTGAACTGGGGGCGAGGGTCGGAGTAGTCGAGGCGAAAGGCGTTCAGGACGAGCGTACCGTCACTCAACCTGAAGGTGTGCGGTGCCGAATAGCTGTAGGGACGGTCGTCGTTCGCGACGTCCCACACGCGGCCCTCCTGCGACCACGTACTGCCGCCGTCGGTCGACCTAGCGACGTTGAGAGTGCCGTCGGTGGAATAGAAGGCCTGTCCGATGCGGTATACGCAGATCGCCTCATCGCCGTCGAGGGGCACGACGTTGGGAAGGAAGGCGCATTCGGCCTTGAATCCGGGTTCGGGATTGAGGTAGATCACGCCGTCGTCCAGGAGCTGAAGTCGGTTCATGTTGGTGTCCTAGTGGGGCTCAATTCAGATGAGTGCGAATTATACACAAAACACTCTCAGGTGGGCTTTTGGCTCGGGGGCATGGTTCGTTGTGATGAGAAGGTGTGACCCTTCGACGGGCTTTCACGTAGCTGTGGGCCCCCCCTCCTTGTATCTCTCCCTCGGCGGGGGCTAAAAGGGGTATGCAGATGCCTATCGCTCCACTCTCCATTGACGAGGAAGCAACCGGGCCCTGTCATTCTGAGCCGGAGCGCAGCGGAGTCGAAGAATCTAAGGTGTCTGTCAAAGGTAGAGCAACCATAGGGCGTTCTTACACCGTTCTTACCCTTCGTCACGAAATAAGTGCGGCACTGACTGTCCGGTCTTGCGGCTATGGACTTTAGATTCCTCGCTGCACTCGGAATGACAGGCAAGGGGGCAGAGTCATAGCTACAGGTCCGTTTTACATACCCCTATCAGCCCGGCGGGGGAGAGATTAAGGGTGATTGCATCGCAATTACTGACGCTGTTGCACGGCCCCGGCGGGGCGTAACGATGCTCAGTGGGAATGGAGGAGCCCTAAAGGGAGGGACTCACTTCACCTGTGTCGTGAGGGTGGTGGAGTTGTTGGAGGTGTCGGAGTCGGGGCGGCTGGTTTCGACGACGGCGGTTGTAGTGAGGGTCTGAGGGGGGGAATCCGAAACCTTTACCGATATGGTTGCCGAGACGCTCTCGGTCGTGTCGATCGCGCCGAGCCGACAGTTCACTACGCCTTCCGTTTCATAGCAGGCAGGGTCAGCGGGCTCTGCCGAGACGAACGTAACGCCGTTGGGAAGGGTGGTGTCGACGACGATCTTCTTGGCAACTCCCGGTCCTTCGTTGGTGACCGTGACCGTATAGACCAGCGAGCCGTTTCGTTCAGCCGTTTGTGGGGATGTGGTTATGGAGAGCGCCAGGTCGGGCTTGGCCTGTAGGAAAGTGAAGCTGATGTTTCCCTGTTTCTCCCCAATGAATGTGAGCATTCCAATAAGGGTGCCTACGGTTAAGGCGACGAGGAACGCCGAAAACCAAAACACGAATCCTCGCTGCCTAAACCAGATGAGAACCAACATATCTCAGGTACCCTCCTATGTGACTGGAATTATCCTTTGTCGTTCGGATCATTTCAAGCGCCCCACCCCTGCCGGAAACGAAGAGGGACAGGGGGAGGCTCTTCGCCTCTCTCCTGTCCCTCATTCTAGTCTCCTACGGGAAGAAAGGTATTCGACCCGTTGCCCTCGATATTAGCACTTTTCGGATGCGATATGCGGGCACTGCAGGAAGTGGGTGCTCGCGTAGCGCGTCGACCTGTTGCCGGGGTGGGTTACGTTGTCGATGCCGTCCTCGAAGTAGGTGAGCATGTTGCCGAAGCCGCCGGCCTCTTCGCGCATGTGGCGGTTCGGGACGTTCCGAACGTTGTTGCGCTTGAAGACGATGCCGTGGCTGCTGCCGGTGAACCCGATGCTGCCGAAGTGGTAGTCGTTCTCAAGGTTCAACTGGTACAGTCGTTTGCCGTTTTCGATGCGCCTCGGGTCGAGCATCGGGAAGGACCTGCCCTCGCCGTAGAGATTCTGCATCTCCATCAGGAACCCTGTCGGGTCGGCGGGGTAGTTGCCGGCGGGGGCCAGCGGCAGGTACTCGTCCTCCGAGCAGCCGGGGCACTCCACCTGCGCCGCGCCTACGGGAGCCATTCCCTCAGCGCCGCCGGACTCGAAGTACCGGCCCATCTCACGTCCGGGATGGCTGGCGCGGTAGGGCAGGAACTGCGTCCAGACCCACATGTTGGTCATCTGCGGCATGGCTCGCATACGGATCGGGGCATTGCCCGTGCCGAAGGCCCTGTTTCGGCCTTCCTTGTAGTCCAGGCCAACGCCGATGTCGGCCCACTGGCTCGAGAACAGCTCGGCGACCTTGATGAACTCCTCTCGGAACTCGGAGAAGATCACGAGGTTCTGGCCGTTGTCGTTACGGTTCCTGATGCCGTCGCCGTCGGTGTCCACGAGTCCAAGGGAGTCGAGGAGTTCGTTGGCCTTCGCGACGTCGCGGACCGCGTTGTACTGCTGCCACTCGTCGCCGGGATAGAAGATCGTGCTCGGATGGGGGACCCACGCTTGCGGGGTTCCCAGGCCGAGGAATACGACCTCGTTGATCTCGCTTCTGTCCATGCCGAGATTCAAGGCCTGCCGGAATTCGGAGGTACGGAACAGCGTGGCCAACTCAATGTCGTCGTTGTACTCGGTGTTGATCTGAGTTCCGGCGTCGTTTCCGCTCGTCTCCGGCCAGTGGCCGAGGCTGTAGTCTCCCTCTTCCATGTTGGCGATGTAGAGCGGCATCTCGTACAGGACGTAGTTGGCGTTGTAGGGGCCGTCCGTCTCACCGTTCATCGACCGGAAGATTGAGGTGTCCCGGCTCTCGGTGAGGTACCACGTGTAGGAGTCGATGTAGGGAAGCTGGTTCCCCTCGGGGTCGACGCCGTGGTAGTACGGGTTGGCGCACAGTGTCTGGGAGTCGTCGTTGCCGCCCTCGCAATTGTAGAAGTGGCCGAGGAAGGGAACGTCGGCGTCGTAGCGAACGCTGTACTTGCCGATCCAGACCTGGGTCCAGTCGGTGTAGCCCTTATCGTCCATGATCGCCTTGAACTCTGCGGGATCAGCGTACTTGGGATGGAAGCGCTGCGAGTAGTGGAATGGCTCGAACATGCACGCGTGGGTGCGAGTGCATCCCTGACCCTGCCGGAATCGACCACCCTCGAGGAAAGTGAAGTACGGGGTGTCGAAGCTCAGGGTGAAGTTCAGGTCGTCGACCTTGTTGAACTGCACCACGTTGCCCGTGACGGGGTCCTTGACCGTCCCCGAATAGGCCGTGTTGAGCTCGGAGTTGAACTGCACGTCCTCGTTCCAAACCCACTCGACGTCCGCCATGGTCATGGGCATTCCGTCCGACCACTTCAGGCCGTTTCGGAGCGTGACGGTGTAGGTGGTGCCGTCCTCGCTGAGGTTGACGGACTTGCAGGCCAGCGGATAGAAGTTGACGCCGTTGGCGTCGTACTGCATGCAGGTGCCGTTGCCCCCGAATGCCTCAAACTTCAGATAGCGGCTGGTCTTGCCGCCGGTGATGATCCGGCCTTCGCCGCCATACACGCCGATCTCGTCGGGTGGGGCGAAGACGTAGACGTCTTCAGGTACGGGAAGCCGCTGTTCGAGGGGAGGCAGGCTGCCCTCGCGCACCATCTGGGCGAAGGTTGGGCTCTCGCTGAATGACGTAGGGCGCGGGCTGTATTCCTCGCGATAGGCCCAGTAGGCACCCGGTGCCTGAGGCTTGGCCATGTAGGCCATGGCACCGGAATCCATGCCGGAATCGGGCTCCATGCGCTCAGGCTGGGCGGGCGCGACGGCTGCGACTCCGCCCGAAACGGGTGCTTCGGGCTGTGCGGCAGGGCGCGCCGGGGCGGCGGGCGCCGGCTGCTGCTGAGCCGCTACCTCCGCTGCCGGTATCTCCTGAAGTGGTGCGGGTTCGGCTGCCGGAGCGGCAGCACGAGCCTGCTGCGGCTGCGCCGGCTGCTCAGGCTCCTCCGTTGCCGCGCACGACAGCGCCGCACTCAACGCGAGCACCGCTGCGAGGGCGATCATTATTCGATATACGATTGGTATGTTCTTCAAGTCTCTCCTCCTTTAAGTGAGGACTCCGAATTGAACCGCAGAATCCGAACTCTTGCTCAAGCACTTCGCAACGATTCCGAGAGTTTGGGCAATGGAACCAGAATTGCGTACGAATTGTCAATAGATAGCCGCGCTAGGTATTCGCCCACATTGCGGAATACGTTACACTTCAGCGGCTAGCGCACGGGAATGGGCCACCCGAAGCCTTCGATGATACTTCGAAGTTCCCGCTTTTCCTCGTCGTTCAGCGGCTTTGAAGGCGGGCGGGAGGATCCGACGGACTCGCCGAGTATCTCCAGGATGCCCTTCATCACCCTTCCCTGTCCGCCGGAACGGTGGCCGATCTTCTCGCCAAACTTTCTGAGAGGCCCCTGCACACTGCGATAAAGGGACTCGGCCTCGTCCCATTTCTCCGCCTGGATAAGTTCCCAGACCTTGAGATCGTGCGGCGGGTAGGCCTCTACGCTGGTCTGGACGAAGCCGTGTCCGCCGTTTTGGGCGCAGCGGACGGGGTTTACGGTGTTGTCGATGATGTTGAACCGGTCGACGAACGAGGCCATTTCCTCGTAGACCTGTCCGTCGTGGGGGCTCCACTTGATGGCAACGACGTTTTCGAAGTCGGCCATCCTGAGGAGGGTGTCGGTGTCGATACGTCCTCCTTTGAGCCAGTGGGTGTGGTAGACCATGATGCCAATGTCGATGGCGTCGGACAGGTCGCCGTAGTAGTCGAGGAGGTCTTTCTGGGATGGATCGTTGAAGATGGGAGGGCAGACCTGCAGGGCGTGTGCGCCCATATCCTGGGCGACCAGGGCGTCCTTGATGGTGCGCTTGGTGTCCTTGTAATGAAGGCCGCACATGATGGCGGCCTTGCCGTCGGCGGCCTGCACGGTTGTGCGGAGCAGGGCGGCCCACTCCGGGTCGTCGAGCATGGGGCCCTCGCCGGCTGCCGCGGCGACCTTGATTATGCCGTTGCCCTTTACGAGTCCGCTGGCGACCCACCACTGTGTGAGGTCGTACATCTTTCCGAGGTCGACCTCGTAGTTGTCGTCGAATGGCGTTGCGACCGCGGCTGCGGCTCCAACGACCAGATCACGCAGATTCTCTCTTGGCATGGGGCGTCCGTCCTTTACCGGTTTCGTGGGGATGTGCGAACAATGCTCGGCGAGTGAGTGTACGACCGCGTCGGGGTCGTGTCAACGTGGTGAATGTGCGAGGGCAGGGTTTAGGGCAGTGGGAGAATTCCCTGGAATCACCGTAAGAGTGTGTCCGATTAGTCGGACGCAGCCGTATGTGATGAATTCGTCGAACCAGAAATGTCGTTGCCACCCTTCGACAGGCTCAGGGTGAACGTTGACCTCTCTAGACACACTCCTGGACGGGTGGTTGGCAGACAAGGGACGTAGAGTTACTCGTCTGAGATAGCGTCAGCCACTGAGAAGTCTCCGATGGAGAAGGTGCCGATGCAGTAGTCGACGACGGGTCGCCACTCGTCGAAGACTTCGCCGGGCGCGTAGAAGATGGCCATGAAGCCCGTTTCGCCCTCGTGGATGTACGCGAGTCGTACGCCCTTCATGCCGCCGTTGTCAACCTCGAATTCCTCGATGAGAACCGGGGCGCCGGACGGGGTGTCGATCTCGCGGCGGGCGGTGACGGTTTTCTCGGTCTTGTATGGGAACGAGCTTGAAAGGACTGAGCGCTCCATATAGTCGGCGACAGTGAGTAATTCGTCAGGCTCCTCTCTGTGGTGGCTCAGGTCGCGCTTCTCAAGCGTGGCAGTTCTGCCCCAACGGTCCTGCTCGAAGAGTTCCGTTGCGATGAATTTCTTGTCTCCGCCTGTGATGTTCGCGGGATAGGCTATGCGGATTCTGGGGGCCTGGTCCTGGAATCTGTGCAGACGCACATTGCCGACATGTGTGCGTAACTCGCCGGAACGGTCATTGAGATTGGGCTTGACCCATGATTTGAGGGCGCTCAGGGTGTAGCCAAGTGGGTATGAAAAGTCCGTTGGCTGTATTCGGACGGCAATGGTGTAAACGGAATCGACCGGGGCACGGTATTTGATCTCGTCCCAATACACCTCTCCCGAACCGACTTCGTACGGAGGAGCATTGCCGTGTTCGATCGTCACCAACATACGACTGAGGCCGGATAAACGAATGGCCACGCTTTCACCGGCAGCCAGTTCGATGGTGTACCGGTCGATGTCGCCCGGAGTATCGATAGCTCCCGCGATAGTCTTGCCAAAGCGAAGAGGCCTTCCGTCATCGGGGTCGGTATGCCGCACCAGCGGCGTGGTACTCTTCAGGGTGACGTGGCGTTCGATATCGAACCGCTGACGTACCTCGACAAATCTCGGCCCGGTGATGCAGCACCGGTCGGTTAGACTCTCTTGTACTGTGCGGAAATCGGGTGTGAAGGCCCCCGTTCCGTCAATGTCGAAGAGTCCATACTCCACGTCGCGAAAGGAGTCGAATTCAAGGGTGTGATTTGACCCTTCAGACACGAACGTTGCAGTGTCCCACCGGTCACGCAACAGGAACTCGTGCTCACGGCTTCCTTCCCGGACGTACGATGGCTCGCGGGCTCCTAAGACGGTAACGTGCTCGCCCCGGGCCAGTCTCGCCAGCCGATCCTTTACGGTGTCCGACGAAGGGCCCGAAGCACCCCTGCGAACCAAGACGCCCATCACCTCGCCTTTTCCGTTGGTTATGGGCCCCCCACTCATACCTGTCTTACTTTCGGCCGACACAGTCAAGATCGTGGCATTCACTTCGGGCCAGTCCCAAGTGCCGTGAACATTGCCCTCGCTAACCTTGTTTCCTCCGGGGCCTATAGGATCTCCGATGATGAATGCCCTGTCTTCTGTAGTTAGAGCATCGACTTCGGCGAACTGCAAGGGCGGCGCTGAGGTGTCGATTGGGCCGAGGAACGCGAGATCGGTAAAGTAGTCGTAGGCGATTACGGGTACGTCTTCCAGCAGCGTGCCGTCATGCAACAGTACATCGATCCCCGGGAGCCCCCAAAATACGTGAGCCGCGGTGACGATGTAGTTTCCCTCAACGTAGAAGCCGCTGCCAATGTCCGCCCCTCTGAATTGGACGGTTACTATGGAAGGCGCGAGCTTATTCAGCACGCCCTCTTCTGAAAGTGCGCCTCCGCAGGCGGCGCAGAGTGACAGCATGAGTGCGGCCACAATTCTTAGGAGCGCGATCTTCATCGGAGTGTCCTCTGGACTCCGGACTCCGCCGGAGTGACGACTGATGGTGTCATCCTGCCATGCCGAGTGTGGTTGCCTGTATCTATATTAGCGTCGATTCCTGCCATTGGATACACTGCTGGGCGGTGATTGCCTCGCTCAGCTGAGGAAGGGACATGCAGGGAGAAGGCGACAATGATGCGAACACCGAACAGCGTTTGGGTGGTACAATACGCGACGATTTTCGACCACTATTGGAGGAGAACGACGTGCCAGATTTTGAGGGAGTAGTTCCGGCAATCATCACGCCGATGTTCGAAGACGGCGAGATCAACGAAGACGGGTTCCGCGCGGTCATGGAGGACAACATCCAGGCGGGGGTACACGGCTTTTGGACGGCGGGAGGCACGGGCGAGAGCGTCCTCCTGACGGATGAAGAGAACCATCGAATCGCGCGAGCGGCGGTGGACCAGAACCAGGGTCGAACGAACGTCATCATGCACGTGGGAGCTCAAACGACGGTGCGCGCCGCGCGCAATGCGGAGCACGCGGCTAAGGCAGGCGCCGAGGCCGTCTGCGCCGTACCGCCGTTCTTCGTGCGTCCGGGCGACGGGGGAATAGTCGACTACTACAGGACCGTCGGCGAGGCGGCCGATCTACCACTGTTCGTCTACAACCTGCCCCAGGCGACGGGCGTACATATTACGCCCGACCTCATGCAGCAGCTCCAGGACAATGTGCCGCAGCTTACGGGTCTCAAGCACTCGGCGCCCGACATGAACGACGTCTACACCTTCGCCAAGATGGGCCTGCGGGTGTTCACGGGGATGGGCAGGATGATGTTCCCGGCCCTGACGGTGGGCGCCGCAGGGTGCGTGGACGGGCCACCGTGCCTCGCGCCTGAGCTATGGGTCGCCATTTGGGAAGCCTACAACGCGCGTGACCTGGACCGCGCGGAAGAGGCCCAGGCCAAGGCGAGCGAGGTCATGGACTTCCTGATCGAACTCGGCTACATCGGGGCGCTGAAGACAGCTGTCGGCGAGCGGCTGGGCATAGAGACCGGCGACCCGCGCCCGCCCAATGCCGCGGCAACGCCTGAACAGAAGGTTGCGGCGCGAGAGGCCGTGCACCGGCTGGGTCTGGCGAAGGTCGCGGCGGTCGCCTAGCGGCTAACCGCGTGCGCAGCATCCACAGCCCGACTCCATCCACGTCAAAGACGACGATCCCATCACGCCCTTCAAAAGGAAAACGAACGTGACCAAGTACACCGAGCTAACGCACCAACTTGGCGTAACCGCTTCCGCCGGGGTTGAGACGCTCAACCGATTCGGCCTAAACACCGAGGCGTCAATGGCGGAGGACATCGACGAGATGGCTGAGTATTCCGACATTCTCGTCAGCGCCCACGCGCCGGCCATCGTTGGGGACATGCGCCTCAACATCGCCTCCACAGACGAGGGCTTTCGGAAGAGGTCCATCGATGTGATCGTGGACTATATCGGCCGTGCGGCGGAGTACCCGAACGTCAAGCAGATCAACATGCACTTCGCCCCGAAGCGCTGGAATGACGACGCTCAGTCGGAAGGCCAAGTGGGCACCTACGATCTGCTCATCGACGGCATTCGCCAGGTCGCGGCGTTCTGCGACGGACACGACATCGAACTCGTTCTCGAGAACAACAACTCCTACTGGAGCCCAGACATCATCGATACTGCTCATGATGAGGTCGACTGGTCGGAGCGCAACGAGTACTTCGGCATGTCGCCGGAGGAGTGGCAGCAGGTCGCCGTGGACGTTGATCGCCACAATATGGGGCTCTGCCTGGACTCCAGCCACGTGGTGACGTACGCCCATCGCTTCCCGGAAGATCAGCGCGAGGAGCGCGTACTTGCATTCCTGTCGCGACCGGAACTCATTCGCCACGTCCACTGGAACGACAACTATCTCTACGACGGACGAGGCCGAGTCGACTCTCATGCAGCGCTCAACAGGGGCAGCCTCCCTACAGAGATGCACCGTCGCATCAAGTACCTCAACGCGACGCTGCTCATGGAGCACTTCTACGACGCGGATGTGCTGGAAGAGGAGCTCGCGTTCATCGACAGCCTGTAAGAGGACGCTTGGTGGGTCGCTTGGGCTGCTCGTGGGATGCCCTTCGACGGGCTTTCAAGTAGCTGCGGAACCCCCTCTCTGTATCTCTCCCCCGGCGGGGGAGAGATTAATGGTGAATGCATGGCAGTTACTGACACCCCGGCATGGTCACAGGCGCGGGTGCAATCCAGTTCAGGGCGAACGAGGTCCTTGGTTGGCCACCTGAATAGGGGTCGTTATTGGTCCGGTGGGTACGGTTTCCACGAGAAGGTGTCGACCTGTCCGCCCGTGTAGGTATAGTTGATCCCTCCACTGAAGCTCTGCTGCCAATCCGGCAACTGTCGCAGGTATGCCGTAACGGTGGTCTGACCTGCCCTGGAGACGACGATGAAGTCTG
This sequence comes from Dehalococcoidia bacterium, assembly GCA_963662435.1. Classification (GTDB taxonomy): domain Bacteria; phylum Chloroflexota; class Dehalococcoidia; order Lucifugimonadales; family VXLM01; genus VXLM01. Next base: position 3,516,393 of record OY759598.1, read on the forward strand.
TCGGGGGCGCAGTCAGGCATAGATTGGGATTGAGGCGCTTTCCGCAGTCCTCATAATCATCCGTAAATTCGACAGATTCCAGACCTACGGTCGTACCAGGATCGAAAGTGACAACGTAGGTTCCCTGGACGGGGATCTCGACTTCTTCCAGGCGTACGAAGTTTTCTCCCTCACTAAGACTGCGCAACGGAACGCTCGTCGCTATTGCCGTTTCAGACCCATCGTCCACGGTGATCGAGATGGAAGGGAGCGCTGGTTCGGGCGTGGGCGTAGGGGTAGGCGATCCTGAGGTAACGGGATCGTCACTTGGGGGAGCAGGGGTGGCAGAGGGTGCTGTGAACACCCAGAAGATGGAAGCGGTCGCTCCTTCCGGCACGGAATGGAGAGGGACGCTGTGAGGTTCGCTGAGCACCATCGGCAGCGCCGGGTCGATCGGCACCGGCAGCGGGGGTGGAACTGACTCCTCGAGAGAGGCTATCGGAGTCACGTTCATCGTAACTTGGATGCCGTTCACCTCGATTGGCGCAATATTACCGGTCTTGGCACCCTGATTCGGGAGGCTCTTGACGTGAGCGACTCCGGCATCGGCAGCGTAGAGCTCTCTGAGGGCGTCGGTGTCATTGCCACCGGCACGGAACAGTCCCGAGGCGTATCCAACCAGGCCGATGACGACCATCGCCCCGATGGCTACGATGATGAGCACCAACGGCAGGATGAAGCCCGTCTCGTCCGGCCTGATGTGGGGCTTTTGCGGAGTTGTCACGTCGGGGATGAAGAGCGCCAAAGAGTCATCGCAGACACACTGTAGCGGCCAATGCGACGATTGTCACTTTAGGTCTCTGCCGACGAAGCGGTGGAGAGGCTAGAGCGAGACGGATTCGGGAACGTCGTCCATCCCGTAGTACTGGTGCTCGATGCGGTCATCGTACACCTTGACGATGCGGAGACCGGAGGGATCGTCCTGCGGCGGGTATCCCACTGGGCCGGATGTGATCATGAGCATGTCGCCGTCGTTGGTGTAGTTGTTGCTGTGCCAATGACCGGCAAATGCGCCCGACACACCATGTTTGCGGAGGACTTCGAGCAGCGGCATTCGCTGCGCGCGGGGGACTATCTTGTTGCCGTCGTCCGGCTGGTCGGGAGCATCCGAAAACAGCGGGTGGTGCATGAAGATAACGGAGTGGGTGGCCTCTGCCGCATTGCGTTCAAGGTCCTGTCCAAGGAATTCGAGGAGCGAATCCCACTCATCCGGCACTTCGGACGGGTCGAGGCAGACTGAACTGTTCAGGGCCACAAAGTGGCTTCCCTCCGCGTCAAACGAGTAGTTTTCGTACCCGAACTTCTCCCGGTAGATCCGCAGGGACTCTCTCGTTGGCGTGTTGCCAACGTCGCAGTTGCCGGTGGTGAAGTAGATCGGGACGTCTTCTCGTAGCAGCCCGGTGATGCGCATGAGCTCGGCGTGTTGTACGGGGTCATCGGAGTCCTGGACGAGATCGCCCGTGACGACGACGAACGCGGGTTTCAGCCGGTTTGCCGACGCGATGGCCTTCTCGTACAGAGCGGTTTCGGGGAAGGTGCCGTCACCCGGAGCCAGGCCGTGCGACTCGAACAGGCCGAATTGGGGATCGCTTAGCTGGATAAAGAAGAACGACACGCTTCGTTCCTTTCAGGGTCGGGTCTCGACCTCTCATGCACCCTTGGGGCGACTGGAATCAATACTGCACGAGGGAATACACGCCGTAGCCGCTGAGGCGCTCGCGGCCGTCAAGGTCGATGAGCTCTATCACGGCTGCCAGTCCGGCGACCTCACCGCCCATGGACTCGACGAGCTCGGCGCCCGCCGCCATCGTGCCTCCCGTGGCTAGCAGGTCGTCGAGGATGACGGCTCTCTGGCCCCTGGATACGGCGTCGGTGTGGACTTCGACCACGTTCTGGCCGTATTCGAGGGCGTACTTGACCGACTTGGTCTCGTAGGGCAGCCGGCCCTCCTTGCGGACGGGTACGAACGGCTTACCAAGCTTGTAGGCGAGCGGCGCGCCTATGAGAAAGCCCCGCGCCTCGATTCCGAGGATCACGTCGACTTCCTGCCCTTCGTAGTGCTCCGCCATTCGGTCAATTACGTACTTGAAAGCGGAGGGTTCCTGCATCAGGGGGGTGATGTCGCGGAAAAGAATTCCTTCCACAGGGAAGTCCGGGATGTCCCGGATGTATTGTCTCAAGTCCATAGAAAGATGCGCACCCTCATCGTGTTCAGTGAATGATAGGAGCAGGCGCGCGTTCGGGTCAAGAGCAACTGTTCAGAGTTGACGAGATGATTCACCGAAGAGAGCGCTCTCAGGGAGTCCGAACAGTTACAGGCGCAGAGTCACGCCTGATTACTTGACGCCCTCCCGTATCCGGACCATCAGCAGGTCGCCGTCGTGCCACGGCTGCGACGCCACTGACCAATTCAGGGTGTTGTTCGCCTCATCCACCGTCGCCGCGGCAACGTCCAAGGACAGCGACACCGTGCCATCCAATTCGATGAAGTCCACGATATGACCGGCAAGCGCGTCGTCAGGAGTCACACCCAGCTTAACCGTGCCCGACTGCACTGAACCAATCGACGTTGACTCCCATCCGATGCTGCTAAGGGTCGCGGACGCGCCGTTGGCGTCCGTGAACGTCGCAGGCTTGAGCACGCCGTTAGTGGCGTCGGCCCCAAGGGTCACCGGGTCGAAAAACAGCTCGTGCAACGTGCCTGCGGGGGCCATGACCACCACATTTTCAATCGAGTGGTATTCGGAGATGAAGTTGCAAGGGACTTCGGTATGGTGCTGAAGGGAGTTCCTAAACCGATACGTGCCTGCGGGAAGAGGACGCACAGTCACGACGGCGGGCTTATAGCCGTTGTCCGGCCGATCGTCGTTGTCCACGATTGAGGACATGAATAGGTCCTTGTCCACCCCCTCAATCACCATCCTGCCATACCTGGGTCCGGAATAACCTCTAAAGTCGGATACGTCATATACTTCCGTTCCCTCTGCAGACCCGGACGCCAACTGTCGCACATCTTCGTGGGGCACAAAGGGCTCGCCGCCCGTCCAGCCCGCAAACCAGTGCTCTTGCCGCCACATCTCTCCAAGGCATTCTCTGTACCCCTCCGTGCCTTCTCCCGCCTCGATGAGGGCGTCCACAGCCGCTATCTCGGAGCGCAGTTCCCCCAGAGACATGGTGGACGGCGAAGCATCCGACGGATCGCCGGTGAAGAACAGGAGTGAAGAATCGTCGGATGAGGACGACTCCCTCTCGGCTGTCGGGGGATCTTTTGCGGGAAGCCATACTCGGTTCATCGTATCGACCATATAGTGCAGTGAATGGTAGGGTCCAGACCGCAGAAAGTGGAAAGCGTCGTCCGACACGGATTTTCCAAGAAAGACGATCGCCTCGTGCGAGTCCCTCGAGGTGTCGCGCTCCCGCAGCCAGTCCCTCGCCACCTGCAACGCCTCCGCCTCAGTTCCGTGAGTGCTGTACGTTCTTGCCGTTACCGTGATCTCCTACGCTCCCGATCCCTTCAGGTACTCGCTCACCCTGAACCGAAACGTGTGCGCCGCGCGGTACTCTCCGCCCACAGGACGCGAGGAGTCCCCCAAACCTAGTTTGTTAATGGCTTCGTTGAAAGAAGTAAGTTCGTCACCGTCGAGGTCTAAGCCGTAAGCCTTCGAATAGCTCACCGCCTCCGCCGAGCTCGACATGAGGGAGGCACGGACGATGGCGGAGGCCTCGAATATCCTCAACCGCAGCGGAGCGGGCATGTCCATCTTGGGGGAGTAATATCTAAATCCAAGCTCTGTCCGGTTGGGCGGCGCAGCATCGTCAGCAAGCGTCGCCGCGCCGGTATGCTCTACTCCGCTGGGAGGTGCAGCTTCATCGGCGGGCGTCGTCTCATTCAATTGCTCTACCCGGTTGGACTGCACATCTTCATCGGCAGACGCTACCGCACCGATACGCACAGCCCCGTTGGAAGACGCAGCTTTGTCTTGTTCGCCGCAACTGAACAGCAGCCCGATAACCGCGATCATCATGACGGCGATTCGCATGTCGGCCTCCTGCCACTACCACGACGCCGAAACGTGACGCGGGGTTCCCCTCTACGAACAGTACGTTAATCGCGGCTGCGCCTCAAGCGTCAGGTAGGACGGTAGCTGTGTGTATCGAGCACTCTTACGGGGTCCGAACGGTTACAGGCGCGGAGTCACGCCTGATTACTTGACGCCCTCGCGTATCCGCACCATCAGCATGTCGCCGTCGTGCCACGGCTGCAGCGACACGCTCCAACTCAAGGTATTGTTGGCGGAATCGACTGTGGCGTCGGATACCTTCAACGACAGCGACACCGATCCGTCCAGCTCGATGAAGTCCACGATATGACTGGCAAGCGCGTCGTCAGGAGTCACACCCACCTTCACTGTGCCCGACTGCACTGAACCAGTCGACGTGGACTCCCATCCGATGCTGCTAAGGGTCGCGGACGCGCCGTTGGCGTCTGTGAACGACGCGGGCTTCAGCACGCCGTTGGCGGCGTCGGCCCCAAGGGTCACCGGGTCGAAGAACAGCTCGTGGAGCGTGCCTTCCGGGGCCGTCACCACCACGTTGTGGTAAGAGTAGGCGAGAAAGGGGAAGAAGTCGCAAGGGATGTAAATGGCTCTCTGGTGGTAACTCTTGTACTGGTACGTGCCTGCGGGCAGAGGGCGCCCGGTGGCATCGCCTATCTCAAAGCCGTTGTCCCGGCGATCGTCATCGTCAATCAGGACGGCGTCGAACAGATCCTCGTCCGCGCCCTTAATGAGTTTTCTGCCGCCGGGGTAAGACTCAATCACTGTTCCAGCGGGCGCTCCCGACGCAAGCGGAAACTCACGTTGAAGAGTTCGAATAGTCCATGACTCTTCTGTCAGACCCTCGAAGGCGTGCTCGTACCGCCACCCTTCTACGATGCAATCCTCATACCATTCAATTCCGTCTTCTACCTCGACTCCCCACTGCAGAAGGAAGTCGTCCACCGTCAGTTCATCCACGTCCGCAAAGGCCGCAATGACAGCATTGCCGTCTCCCGCCGCGAGGAGGGCATCCACCGCCGCCACCTCGGAGCGCAGCTCCCCCAGTGACATGGTTGTCGGCCAGGATAAGTCTGAGACCTGCTCGCCCATGAGGAACAGCAACGCGGAGTCGTCGGACGATGACGACGCGGCTGCCGGGGGCTCCTTCGCGGGAAGCCACACCCGGTTCAGCGTGTCGATCGTATAGTGCAGCGAAGGATAAGGCCCCGACCAGAGAAAGTGAAAAGCGTTGTTCGACGTGGGTTCCGAAAGGAAGAGAATCGCTTCGTGCGAGTCCCTTGACGTGTCGCGCCCCGCCAGTGAGTCCCTTGCCACCTGCAGCGCCTCCGCCTCAGTGCCGTGAGTGCCTAGGTGCATCGCCTTTACCGTGATCTCCGACGCTCCCGCCCCCTTCAGGTATTCGGACACCCTGAACCGAAACGAATGCACTGCGCGGTACTCTCCATCCACCGGCAACGGCTCCCCACTGCCTTCGGTATCCTCGTCGTCTTTGTAGATGCCAGTGTCGTCCGCCGACAAATAGAGCACCGTAGCCGCTGAGCTCGATATGAGGGAGGCACGGACGATGGCGGTGGCTTTGAATATCCTCAGCCGCAACGGAGCGGGTATGCGCCTTTTGTTGGAAAGGAGTCCTCCGTGGGCCTCCCCCATGCTGCTGGGCGATGTAGCTTCGTCGGTAGGCGTCGCCGCGCCGGTATGCTCTATTCCGCTGGAAGGCGCAATTTCGTCGGCGAGCCTTGTCTCATCCAAATGTTCTGCCCGGTTGGACTGCACATCTTCATCGGCAGACGCTACCGCACCAACACGCACAGCCCCGTTGGAAGACGCAGCTTTGTCTTGTTCGCCGCAACTGAACAGCAGCCCGATAACCGCGATCATCATGACGGCGATTCGCATGTCGGCCTCCTGCCACTACCACGACGCCGAAACGTGACGCGGGGTTCCCCTCTACAAACAGTACGTTAATCGCGGCTGCGCCTCAAGCGTCAGGCAGGATGGCGTAAGTGTGTATCGAGCACTCTTACGGGGTCCGAACGGTTACCCATGAATTGACATCGTAACCTGCCGTCCATAGACTACGGCCACTTGATTCGGAGCGGCCCCATGTCCGGCGGAACTGACATCGCAGACGTACTGGTCATAGGCGCAGGGATGTCCGGCGGCGCCTTCTCGTGGAGCCTGAGCGAGGCCGGTTTCCAAGTTACGTGCATCGAACAGGGCGGATGGCCCATTCCGAGCAGGTACCCCACTACCCATGAGGACTGGGAGCTTCACCTCAGCTCCGACTACCATTTCGATCCGAACGTGCGTGGGCTGCCGGAGGACTACCCGGTCAACACCGACGACTCGGCTATTGTCCCGTTCATGTACAACGCCGTCGGGGGAAGCGCCATACACTGGGGGGCTCACTTCCCCAGGATGAGGCCGTCGGACTTTCGCGTGAAGACGTTGGACGGCGTGGCGGACGACTGGCCGCTGACGTATTACGATCTCGAACCGTATTTCGACCTGAACGACCGGATGACGGGCGTCGCAGGCCTCGCAGGCAACCCCGCATACCCACCGATGCCGCCGCGTCAGACGCCTCCGCTCGGCATAGGCAAGCAGGGCAACAAGCTGGCCGAGGGGTTTGAGCGACTGGGCTGGCACTGGTGGCCCGCGGAGAGCGCGATCAACTCCGCGCCGTACGACGGGCGTCCGGCCTGCACGTACGGAGGCCCATGTGTAACTGGGTGCTATGTGAAGGCCAAGTCCAGTGCGGACGTCACCTACTGGCCCAAGGCGATTGCGAACGGAGCGGTCCTGAAGACCGGGGCGCGGGTGGCGGAGATCACCGTCGGACCGGATGGACTGGCCGATGGGGCCGTCTACTATGACGCCCAGGGAGTCGTACAGCACCAGAAGGCTCGAGTCGTCGTGATGGCGGCCAACGGTGTAGGGACGCCGAGGTTGTTGCTCAATTCGAGGTCGGCGCTATTCCCCGATGGGCTTGCCAACGGCAGTGGGCTTGTCGGCAAGAACCTGATGTTTCACCCCGTCGCCGCAACCGTGGGCATTTTCGAAGAGGAACTCGAAGGGTTCAAGGGGCCGCTCGCGTGCTCGGTCACGAGCTACGAGCACTGCGAGACCGACCATTCGCGGGGATTCGTGCGAGGGTACCAGCTACAGTCCAACCGCCAGTTGGGACCGGTGAATACCTCTCTCGGTGGTCCGTTGGAGCGGCCGGTCCCCTGGGGCGACTCGCACCACGAGGCGTTCGATGCGCGGTTCGGGAGGATCATCCCCATCGCGGCACTTGGGGAAGACCTGCCTGAGCTGCACAATGAGGTGGTGCTAGACTCCGTGATGACAGACGGTCACGGAATCCCGGCGCCGAAGGTCAACTACACGATGAGCGAGAACTCGACGAGAATGATGGAGGAGGCGGTTGCCCGTATGGAGGAGCTGATGGAGGCGGCGGGGGCGGTGGGCACAGGCTCGAACATGACGATGCGCGGGGCAGGATGGCACCTGCTGGGAACGGCCCGAATGGGAACCGACGCGGATACGTCGGTAGTGGACGGGCACGGCCGCGCGCACGACGTGAGGAACCTCTTCGTGATCGACGGCAGCCTGTTCGTCACGAGCGGGGCCGTCAATCCCACCTCTACCATCCAGGCACTTGCGCTGTGGGTGGCGGACTACATCAAGAACAACTCTCGACACGTGCTCGAATGACAATGCCATGACTACCTACGAACACGCTCACGAGCGCAGCAACTTTCTCTCGCCGAACCAGAGGGAGTTACTCACGGCTGTAGTCGACCTGGTCATTCCGTCGGGAGACGGTGTGCCCGGCGCCTCTGATGTGGGCGTGGCGGCGCACGTTGAGGGGATAAACGGTGTAACGCCTCCGGCACGTAGTCTCCTTGCGAACGGGCTAAAGGCGATCGAAGCAGCCAGCGGGTGCACTCATTCGAAGCGATTCCTAAGCCTGTCGGACGATGACAGGACGGCGGTGCTGAAGCAGGTGGAGTCGCGGGAGCCGGAGTTCTTCGCGGTATTGGTGCGCGAGACGTACTCCGGGTACTACAGCAGCCAAGAGGTGCTTCGGGCTAAGGGGCTTCCGCTTTCGGCGCCTCAGCCGGAGGGATACGACATTGAGCCGTTCGACGCCTCGCTTCTCGAGGGCGTTCGCAAGCGGGGCAAGGCGTACCGCGACGCTTGACGGGTAGTCCAAGAGGGACTCCTCTTGCTCCCGTACTTGATACGAGGGCGGACGGTTTCCTTCCTTCGGAACCTCACTTCAGATTCAGTTGAAGTGAGTCAGAAGTGAGTCTGTGGCAGTCGCTAAAGCGATGCATCAGACGGGGGAATTTGAGGTATCACGGAAGGGGGCCCGCACCTTGGTTTACCTTGACAGTGCAGTTGCCGAAGTCCTACGATAAGTAGCCTACGCCGAGGTAGCTCAGTTGGTAGAGCACAGCACTGAAAATGCTGGTGTCGCCGGTTCGATCCCGGCCCTCGGCACCAGCGGTGCGTCGCTGACATAGCGAGCGGGAGTAGCTCAGTGGTAGAGCACTTCCTTGCCAAGGAAGATGTCGCGGGTTCAAATCCCGTCTCCCGCTCCAGCGTTGGCCTCCTCGAACTCCTTCGTTAGGCGCTCATTGGGACTGCCCGGTACTATCTCAAGTCACTTGGCATTGATCTTGAATGGCACGTCTACAGGCTCCCTTCGACAAGCTCAGGGCGAACGTACTTTCTCCTACCTGCGTCACCCGCTACTGACACCAAACCAGGTTATTCATACTTGAAAATGCCCTAGTAGAGGTTCCGGTTCCACTCTTCCCTCTGTACTCCCTGTGGTGCATCTTTGTCCCATATCGAGCAGTTACCTGAAGGCTTGTCGAAGGGTCGAGGAGCTGTTCATGGTTTGACAAGCTCACCACGAACGGGATTCACGGACTTCGGATACACCCTGCAGGACACGGCACACCGCCCTTTCGGAACCATCCCGGCCACAGGAAATGTGCCGAGTGCTTTTCCAATATCGCACGACTTTTCATGTCAGGCGAAAAAACCGTTGACAGGCCTATATTCATATGGTACGCTTTGGATGTCGCGATATGCCTTTCGTCAACTCACGACATTTTCTCACACCCATTCCGCTTCTTCTAATTCCGTAGTCCGCCGCGCCCTCCGCGGTTTCGGGCTGCTAGGCAGCGCCATTTAACTTCGAGGAGAAAGAATCGTATGACACTTGCGAGTGTTGGTGTCGAAAACGGCGTCCGCAATGGCCACGAGCTACGTTCCTTTGCGCAAACATCGACCGTGCTCGACGTTCCGAACCTGATTCAGGTGCAGTTGGACTCGTTCGAATGGTTCAAGACAGATGGTCTCAAAGAGCTGTTCGAGGAAATTTCGCCGATCGAGGACTTCCCCGGCGGCAGGTTCCAACTGACCTTTGAGGGTCACCATTTTGAGGAACCCAAGCAGTCCGAGGAGGAGTGCCGCGAGCGAGAGACCACGTTCTCCGCGCCCCTTTACGTGACCGTTGGGCTTCATACCAAGGGTTCCGGTCCTGGCGAAGGGGAGATCAAGTACCAGAAGCTGTTCATCGGCGACATTCCGATCATGACGTCGACCGGCACGTTCATCATCAACGGGGCCGAGCGCGTCGTGGTGAGCCAGCTTGTGCGCTCGCCGGGCGTGTACTTCACGACCACGACCGATCCGACGACCGGGCGTGTCCTCGCGTCCGCCAAGCTGATCCCGATCCACGGGGCTTGGATGGAGTTTGACACCGATAAGCGCGACGTGATCTCGGTCAAGGTCGACCGTAAGCGCAAGACCCCTGTGACGATGCTGCTCCGGGCGATCGGCTTCACCACCGATGATAAGATCCGCGAGCTGTTCGAGGATGTCGACATCGATGACGACCATCCTTATATCAACACGACAATCGATAAGGATACCGCCGTCGGAAGCGAGGAAGAGGCGCTGCTGGAGTTCTACCGGAGGCTTCGCCCCGGGGAGCCTCCGAGCGTCGATAACGCCAAGACCCTACTGGAGAACCTCTTCTTCAACCCACGGCGCTATGACCTCGGCAGAGTCGGGCGTTACAAGCTTAATCGGAAGCTCGGTCCGCCGAGTGACCAGGACGAGGATACCCGCACGCTGTCGCGTCAGGACATCATCAACCTTCTCAGGGCGATGATCCTCGTGAATCGAGGCGATCGAGAGGCTGATGACATCGACCACCTCGGCAACAGGCGCGTGCGAGCGGTCGGCGAGTTGATCCAGAACCACATACGCGTGGGGCTGATGCGCATGGAGCGTGTCATCAAGGAACGGATGACGACCCAGGTCGATCCGGCCACTACCACGCCGGCCGCCCTCATCAACATCAGGCCTGTGGTGGCGTCGGTACGCGAGTTCTTCGGGGGTTCGCAGCTCTCGCAGTTCATGGACCAGACGAATCCCCTGGCGGAACTGACACACAAGCGGCGGTTGTCCGCCCTCGGGCCGGGCGGTCTTTCACGAGACCGCGCGGGTTTCGACGTTCGAGACGTTCACCCGTCGCACTACGGGCGGATCTGCCCGATCGAGACGCCGGAAGGCCCGAACATCGGCCTTCTTGGGTCGCTCGCGACGTATGCGAGGACGAACAACCACGGTTTCATCGAAACGCCGTACCGGAGGGTGCAGCGAGACATTCTCAGCACCGATCCCGATCTCGTGGGTCGAACGGTCGACGAGACCATCGTGGGCACCGACGGCAGGACGATCCTCAATGCGGGTGGGGTCGTGTCCAAGGGACTGCGCACTCGGATATCCAAGATTCCCGAGCAGCGTATTTCCGTGCGCCCCTACGTGGCGGCGGACATCGTATATCTCACGGCGGACGAGGAAGAGGAAGTCGTCATCGCCCAGGCGAACTCCACGCTTAACGACAAGGGAGAGTTCGTAGGCGACAGCGGAAGCACGGATGACGTGCGAGTCGAGTCGCGAATCGGCGATGAAGTGGCCATGGAGCCTGCGGGGGGCGTCCAGTTCATGGATGTCTCGCCGATGCAGTTGGTCAGCGTATCGACGGCTCTCATCCCGTTCCTGGAGCACGACGACGCCAGCCGAGCCCTCCTCGGTTCCAACATGCAGAGGCAGGCTGTTCCCCTGCTCCGGCCCGAGGCTCCGTTGGTGGGCACGGGCATGGAAAAGAGGGTGGCGGTTGACAGCGGTCAGGTCCTTCTCTCCCGTTCGGCGGGGGTCGTAACCGTAGTCACGGGCAGCCGCATTGTCGTCACCGATGACGACGGTGAGCAGCACGAGTATAAGCTCAAGAAGTTCGTGCGGAGCAACCAGGGGACTTGCATCAACCAGCACCCGATCGTCGACCGGTACGACCGTGTCGAGGTTGGGGACATCCTCGCTGACAGCTCCTCGACGTCTCAGGGCGAGCTCGCCCTGGGTCACAACGTCCTCGTGGCGTTCATGAGCTGGGAGGGATACAACTTCGAGGACGCGATCATCCTCAGCGAGAGGATGGTCAAGGAGGACAAGTTCACCTCCATCCACATCGAGAAGCACGAAGTCGAGGCGCGAGACACGAAACTCGGCCCCGAAGAGATCACGAGGGACATCCCCAACGTTGGAGAGGACAGCCTCCGCAACCTCGACGAGGAAGGAATCATCCGTATCGGCGCAGAGATCGGGCCCGGCGACATCCTCGTCGGCAAGATCACTCCCAAGGGTGAGACCGAACTCAGCGCGGAAGAGAAGCTGTTGCGAGCGATATTCGGCGAGAAGGCCCGCGACGTGAAGGACACTTCCCTTCGTGTGCCGCACGGCGAGCGCGGCAAGGTCATCGAAGTGCGAGTGCTGAGCAAGGACAAGGGCGACGAACTCCCGCCGGGCGTGAGCATGCTCGTGCGACTCTGGATTGCCCAGACGCGCAAGGTCACCGAGGGTGACAAGATGGCGAACCGGCACGGCAACAAGGGCGTCATCGCCAAGATCCTGCCGGAAGAGGACATGCCGTACCTCGAAGACGGTACTCCGGTCGACATCATTCTCAACCCCATCGGCGTCCCGTCCCGCATGAACTTGGGACAGGTGTTGGAGACGCACCTCGGCATGGCCGCACACGAGCTTGGCTACAGGGCGGTGACACCCGTGTTCGACGGGGCAGTCGACGACGCAATCGAAAACGGCCTGGCGCAGTCATGGCTCATCGAGCGGTCTGGAGCAGTTGATCCTCGTCCGTTGAACGGCGATGGCCCCTCGCGAGTGAACCTCGCGAAGACCCGCGATTGGCTCAGCCAGCGTGGGTACGAGTTCGATGAAGTGATGGTAGAGAACGGTCATGGCAAGGCACGAGAGGCATGTCTCAAGATCTGGTTCAAAGAAGAAATGGGTAAGGACATGTCGGAACTCTCAATCGACGAATTGAAGAGTGCGGCCCTGGAAATCGACCGTGAGCAACAGGTAACGGTCCCGATTCTGGGCAAGTCGAGGCTCTTCGACGGTCGCACCGGCGAGGCGTTCGACCAGCCCATAGCAGTCGGCTACATCTACATGCTGAAGCTGATCCACCTTGTAGAGGACAAGATTCACGCCCGCTCGACGGGTCCGTACTCGCTGATTACGCAGCAGCCGCTGGGCGGCAAGGCCCAGTTCGGCGGCCAGCGATTCGGCGAAATGGAGGTCTGGGCGTTGGAGGCATACAGCGCCGCCTACAACCTACAGGAGATGCTTACCGTCAAGTCGGACGACGTTGTCGGCCGAGTCAAGACCTACGAGGCTATCGTCAAGGGTGACGACATCATCCAGCCGGGCATCCCGGAGTCCTTCCACGTACTCGTGAAGGAACTGCAGAGCCTGGGCCTGTCGGTGGAACTCATATACGAGCAGCCAGACATGGACCTTAGCATGACTGAAGAGCCGTCGATCGACGACCTCATGGACGGCGTCGCCTCTCTGGGAGATCCATCGGATATCCCAGGGTTCGACGATCTGGGGCCCTTGCCTTCGGAGATGCCGTCATTCGACGAGGAGCCCGCTGCCAAGACGGCCGAAGAGCCCGTTTCGGAGGAGACCGAGACGGCCGTCGAAGAGCCGACCGAAGTCTCGGGGGGCGACGGCTAGCCTCGACGGGTCGGCCCGGATAATTCAGACCTCGCCCACCACCTCTCCGCGTCCACTTCGGAGCGGAGAGGCAACAAATTCGACAGGAGCGCGCACATGGTTCAGACCGGTAACGACTTCAACGCAATCCGCATTTCGCTGGCCTCCCCCGAGCAGATCAAGATCTGGTCGTACGGAGAAGTTACCAAGCCGGAGACCATCAACTACCGGACCCTTCGACCGGAGAAGGACGGACTGTTCTGCGAACGCATCTTCGGTCCGACGAAGGACTGGGAGTGCTACTGCGGAAAGTACAAGAAGATTCGGTACAAGGGCGTCATCTGCGACCGCTGCGGTGTGGAAGTGGCCCGTTCCAAGGTGCGCAGGGAGCGCATGGGCAGGATCACGCTCGCGGCCCCGGTCGCACATATCTGGTTCTCGAAGGGCATACCGAGCCGCCTTGGACTGATGCTCGACCTGTCTCCCCGAAACCTTGAGCGGGTTATATACTTCGCGCAGTATCTCGTGACGAGCCTCGATGAGGACCTGCGGCTGGCCGCTGTGGAACGCCTCCGGTTCGAGCTGGAGCAGAAGACTGAGGAACTTGAAGGCGCCGCCGAGGCGAAGGTCGAGGAGCTTTCCGCGCTCATTCCCCAGGTGGAGGAATCGGAAGAGGAACAGGAACCGCTGAGTGAAGAGGCCCGAAAGGCCCAGGCGGGCATTGTCCAGGTAAACACCAAGCTCGAAGAGGACCTGGCGGAGCTGGAGTCCGAGTACGAAGGGCAGATCGACGAGGTCGAAGCGCTCCAGGTGGGGCAGCTTCTTACGGAGACGAAGCATCGCGAACTCCGCGCCTCGTACCCGGAGATATTTACCGACGGCATGGGGGCGGAGGCTGTTCTTGAGATTCTCAAGAACATGGATCTCGACGGTAGGCGTGTCGATCTCCAGGAGACCATCCGCACGACGTCAGGCCAGCGCCGGCAGAAGGCCATCAAGACGCTCCGCGTAGTCGAGGCATTCCGCAAGAGCGGCAACAAGCCGGAGTGGATGGTCCTTTCGGTCCTTCCCGTCCTGCCTCCTGAACTGCGCCCGATGGTGCAGCTCGACGGCGGCAGGTTCGCCACTAGCGATCTTAACGACCTGTACCGCCGCGTAATCAACAGGAATAACCGCCTCAAGAGGCTGATCGACCTCCAAGCGCCGGAGATCATCATTCGCAACGAGAAGCGAATGCTCCAGGAGGCTGTGGACGCACTGATCGACAACGGACGCCGCGGAAGGCCGGTTGCGGGCAGCCACAACCATAAGCTCAAGTCCTTGTCCGACCTCCTTCGAGGGAAGCAGGGCCGGTTCCGGCAGAACCTGCTTGGCAAGCGAGTCGACTACAGCGGACGGTCGGTCATTACCGTTGGCCCCAAACTCAAGCTCAACGAGTGCGGACTTCCGCGACGTATGGCCCTGGAGCTGTTCAAGCCTTTCGTCATGAACAAGTTGGTGCTCAAGGGCTACGCGCACAATATCAAGAGTGCGAAGCGCCTCGCCGAGCGAGCGCGGCCCGAGGTGTGGGACATACTGGAAGAAGTCGTCAAGACCCGCCCCGTCCTGCTCAACCGCGCGCCGACGCTGCACAGGCTGGGCATCCAGGCCTTCAACCCCGTCCTCGTGGACGGCGGTTCGATCAAGGTGCACCCTCTTGTCTGTTTCGCGTTCAACGCCGACTTCGACGGCGACCAGATGGCCGTTCACGTACCGCTGTCGCGAGGAGCGGTCCTCGAGGCGAGCAAGCTCATGCTCAGCTCTCACAACATGCTCGCTCCTAGCTCCGGAGAACCGGTCGCGGCGCCGACGCTCGATATCGTGCTCGGCTGCTACTACATGACGATCATCAAGGAGGATGCCAAGGGGAACGGCAGGCGGTTCACCAGCTTCGAGGACGTCAAGCTGGCCTACGAGCTCGGCCAGATCGACCTGCGGGCGCTCATCAAGGTCCGTCCGGTTGCGGAGATCAGGTCGGGCGGCTCGAATGGGAGCGGCAACGGCGCCAATACGGAATTGGTGAAGGTCAACGGCAGCGAGGAGTTGGGCCGGTCGGACTGGCTGGAGACGAGCGCGGGACGCGTCATCTTCAATGACGCGCTGTCCCCGGAGCTTGGCTTCTACAACCAGGAACTGGACAAGGGCGCCCTCAAGGACATAACGGCAGAATGCTTCCGCCGTCTGGGAAACCAGGGGACGATGGAGACGCTGGACCGTATCAAGGACCTCGGCTTCCGGTACGCTTCGAAGTCTGGTACGACCATCGGGATCAACGACATCGAGGTGTCTCCGCATAAGGAATCGATCATTGCGAGCGCGGAGGAAAAGGTCGGGATGCTTGAAGGACAGTACCTTGATGGACTCATCACCGACGATGAGCGCAAGCGCAACGCCGTCGATATCTGGACGGAGGCCAATAACCAGCTGACGGCGGTCATCGAGAAAGATCTGCACAAGTACCGCGGCATCTACCTGATGGCGACATCGGGGGCCAAGGGCAACATCCAGCAGATCAAGCAGATGGCCGGGATGCGCGGGCTGATGGCCAGCCCGAGGGGCGGCGTCATTGAGCGGCCGATCAAGTCCAACTTCCGCGAGGGACTGAGCGTTCTCGAGTATTTCATCTCGACGCACGGCGGACGGAAGGGTCTGACGGACACGGCGCTCCGAACGGCGGACAGCGGCTACCTCACACGCCGACTTATCGACGTGGCGCAGGAGGTCGTGATAGTGTCGCCGGAGCTTGGCACGGAGTCGGGATTCTGGATCCCGAACGAGCCGGACGCTCCTTTGAAGACGCCGTTCGAGGACCGGATCAAGAGCCGGTATGTTACAGAGCCGGTGGTGCACCCCGAGACCGGGGAGATCATCCTCGATGCCGAGGGTGTCATTGACGAGAAGACCGCCGCGGCAATAACGGAGGCGGGCGTGCCGGGCATCTCGGTGTACTCACCTCTCACGTGCGAGAGTCCTCGAGGGATATCCGCAAAGGCCTACGGTCTGTCGCTGGCGACGTGGGAACCCATGCTCATAGGCGAGGCCGTCGGGATCATGGCGGCGCAGAGCATCGGCGAGCCTGGCACCCAGCTTACGATGCGGACGTTCCACACGGGCGGAATCGCGGGATTGGACATCACGAGCGGTCTGCCGCGCGTGGAGGAATTATTCGAAGCCCGGTCGCCAAAGGGCGAGGCCGTGCTGTCGGAAATCGACGGCACCGTTGAGATTCACGAGTCGACCGAGGGACGCTCGGTTACCGTTACCAGCCACGAAGAGTACAGCGACGAGTACGTCCTGCCGGAGGGTCATACCCTCGCGGTTGAACACGGGCAGGAAGTGGTCATAGGCGACCGCCTTGCAGTCGCCGAGGCTGAGGACGAGGAAGACACCTCGGCATTGGCCTCGAACGATGTCACGGCGCGAGTCTCCGGCGTGGTCGACACAACGGACGGCACACTCAGCATCCTGTGGACGGACGAGGACAGGCGCGAGTACGTCATCCCCGCCTCCGCGCACATCGTTGTCAGGGACGGCGATGAGGTTACCGCAGGAGAGGCGCTGACCACTGGACCGAAGAACCCTCAGCAGATCCTGCGAATCCAGGGACGTGAGGCGGTGCAGCACTACCTGATTGAGGAAGTGCAGAAGGTGTACCGTTCCCAGGGCGTTACGATTCACGACAAGCACATCGAGGTCATTGTTGCCCAGATGCTGCGGAAGGTGCGCGTCGATGCGGCAGGAGACACGGAGCTGCTGCCCGGCGAGCTCATCGACCGTTACGAGTTCGAGGACATCAACGCGGGAATCCTCGCTGAGGGCGGTGAGCCGGCGACGGCCAGTCCCGTCCTGCTCGGTATAACGAGAGCTTCGCTGAACATGGACAGCTTCCTCGCGGCCGCATCGTTCCAGGAGACCACACGCGTACTCACGGAATCGGCAGTCAACGGCGCCAAGGACAACCTGCGGGGCCTGAAGGAAAACGTCATCATCGGCAGGCTCATTCCTGCCCGGTTCGACCTCACTGAAGAGGGTCGCGAGAGACTGGGACTGGAAGAACACGACGATGAACAGCAGTTGGTTGGCGTCCGTACCACCCCAATAGAGAGGCCCGGTCAATTCGCTTCCGATGAAGATGTCGACCCCGGGTTCCTCGGGGAGCTGACGCCTCCGCCGTTCGACGAGATGTCAGAGTTTTAGTCGAGAGACGACTCGACGGCTAGTCCGTCGAGTCGGGCTCCGGCCAGGCGTCCTGCCCGATGAGCGGGACGAAACGGCAGGCCGCCAGCGTGGTGACCGAATAGTTCGTGTCTGATCGCACGACCTTCATCAGGTGTTGCTGGCGGCGTCCGCCGACCGGAATCTCGAGTCTCCCGCCGTCCGAGAGCTGGTCGACCAGACCTCTGATGAGCTTGGGAGCCGCAGCGGCAACCACGATGCCGTCGTACGGGGCCTCCGACACCCACCCGATTCGTCCCTCGGCCACCCGGACAGTGACGTTGTTGTAGCCGAGCGACTTCAGGCGCAACTTGGCGGAGTCGGCAAGGTCCGCGATGCGTTCCACCGTGAGCACCTCACGCACCAACTCTGAGAGTATCGCAGCCTGGTACCCGCTGCCAGTGCCAACCTCAAGAACCTTGTCGCTGCGTCGGGGACTCAGCGCGTCCAGCATCGTCCCGATCATGAACGGCTGTGAGATGGTCTGGCCTTCGGAGAGGGGCAGGGCGGAATCTTCGTAGGCCGCACAACGGTACTTCTCGGGCACGAAGGCCTCTCGCGGCACCCTTTCCATGGCGTCGACCACGCGAGGGTCATCAATTTCCCCGCGCAGACGGTCCATCAGGTTGCGCTTGGCGTCTTCCACACTCTCACCCCCCGCTCAGGGGCAAACTGTAGCACAGTGGGCTAAGCGTAACTACGGGCTCAATTGACACCCCACATCGCTCAAATCTATACTCACCCGCACTCGTACGCCTCCCGAGGTGACCATGTGACTGACGAAATCTACTACTCGGACGCTGTTGAACTGGCCCGCCGGATCGCGGCCAGGGAACTCTCGCCCGTCGAGGTCGTACAGGCGCACCTTGACCGCATCCAAGCCGTGAATCCCAAGCTCAACGCTATCGTCGAGTTGCAGGGTGGCGCCGCGATGGAGCGCGCCCATGAGGCGGAGGCGGCCTTGGCTCGTAGAGAGGTGTGGGGACCCCTGCACGGCGTGCCGTTCACGATCAAGGACTGCATCGACAACAAGGGTGTTCTCACGACGCGAGGCTCGAAGCTCTTCGAAGACTACAGACCGGACGACGATGCCACGGTCGTCAAGCGATTGCTCGCGGCGGGCGGAATCTTCATCGGAAAGACCAACATGCCGGAGTTTGCCCTGTGGTGGGAGACCGGCAACCTCGTCTATGGGTTCACGGAGAACCCTTGGATGATCGGCAGGACGGCTGGAGGGTCGAGCGGAGGAGAGGCGTCCGCCATCGCGGCGGGTATGTCGCCTCTCGGCATAGGAAGCGACGTTGGGGGATCGATCCGATGGCCCGCGCACGTTGCGGGAATCGTCGGGCTCAAGCCCACGCATGGGCGCGTGCCCCTCACGGGCCACTTCCCTGAGACGTTGTTGCGATTCATGCATGTTGGCCCGATGGCGCGTTCGGTGCGAGACATCGCGTTCGCCATGCCCATCATCGCCGGGCCGGACGATTCCGATCCCTATGCCATGCCCGTTCCCATGCCCGGTCTCGACAATCTCGACGGGGTCGTCTCCGAACTCAGGATAGGATTCTGCCCGGAGGGACCCTTCGCTCCTGTCATGTCTGATATACAGCAGACCGTGACGAGGGCGGCCAGTACCCTCGAAGAGATGGGTTGCTATGTAGAAGAAATAGACCTGGCGGGATGGTACGACCGGCAGGCGCAGGACATCTCCATGGCGTACTTCCTAGGCGAAGGCGCATTCGATATGGACCCGATAATCAAGGGCCATGAGGACGAGCTCGCGCCCTCCATGCAACGACGGCTCGACCAGCCGCGTCCGTCTGCCGCCGACTACTTCAAGAGCCTGCAGGACACCGAATGGCTCCGGCAGGACGTGAAGCGTCTCTTTGCTACGTACGACCTCTTGCTCCTTCCGACCTCGACGACCACCGCCTTCGAGCATGATTCGCCGATGATCGACATCGACGGCCAGAGCGTTCATGGAAGGAACTCCCTTCGCATAACGGTGCCCTTCGATCTGACGGGCTCACCCGCCATCAGTGTTCCGTTCGGATGGAGCGATGACGGTCTGCCGATAGGAGTGCATCTGATTGGACGTCACTTCGACGAGGCGACGGTGCTCCGCGCCGCCGCCGCACTGGAGTCCCAGCATGAAACGGCCGACCGGCGTCCGGACCTGTAGTTGGCACAACCCCTAAGGAGTCCACAATGCCATTCGATACGCTCATAAGGAACGCGACTGTCGTCGACGGAACAAACTCCCCTAGATACGGTGCGGACGTCGGCCTCCAAGACGGAAAAATTACCGCCATTGGAACACTTGGAGTAGCGGAGGCCGGGCGGAGCATCGACGCCTCCGGGCTCGTACTCGCGCCGGGCTTCATTGACATGCACACGCATTCCGACCTCACGCTGCTGGACGATCCCGGCGGGGAAAGCATGGCCCACCAGGGGGTCACAACGCAGGTAACGGGGAACTGCAGCTACTCGCCGTTTCCCATGGGAGACCTTGAGCCGGAGGAGCTGAGGAAGATCACCGGAGAGATATTCGAGACGAACCAGACGTGGCGCTGGAAGACACTCGACGAGTGGGCGAACGTCATGGAGTCACAGGGGGTGAGCATAAACGCCGCGCCCCAGGTTGGGAACACCCCCCTGCGGGCGGCCTGCGGCGCTCTCGAAAACCGCCCGGCAACTCCAGATGAGCTGGACGTTCAGAAGCGGCTTCTCGCCGAGACGATGGAGCAGGGCGCGTTCAGCCTGTCGACCGGGCTATCCCTCGCTCCGTCCGGTTTCGCGCCTACGGACGAGGTCGTCGCCCTTGCCGAGGTCGCGGCGCGCTATGGCGGATTCTACGTGACGCATGCCCGGGTGCTTCCCGGATGGCACATCAAGATGGTCGAGGAGGCGGTCGAAATCGGACGCCGGGCCGGCATCCCCGTGCAGTTCTCCCACATGGCGATAGTCGACCGGCGCTATTACGGCCACGGTCCCCAGATCGTCGATGTGATCGACAGGGCCCGGGACGAGGGCCTGGACATCACCTACGACATGTACCCCTACACGGCAGCGGGCGCAGGGCTGAACCAGCTCGTCCCGCTGTGGATGCAGGAGGGTGGGATCCCCATGTTCATGGAGCGCCTCCGCGACGCCGACCTTCGGCAACTTGCCATCAAGGAAATGAACGAGGGCCGCGACGGCGGAATTCCTCCCCTGTGGTACAACCAGGTCATCAGCAACACCAACAGCGAGGAGAATCGCGAGCTGATCGGGTACAACCTCGTCGAGATCGCGGAGATGCGCGGCGTCGAGCCCGCCGAGGCAACCCTGCAGCTGATCGAGGAAGAGGAGGACGGGGTCATGGCGGTTGTACACAACCGCATGGAGAGCGACATCCGATTCTTCCTGGGACATCCGCAGGCGATGATCGGCTCCGACGGCAACGCCATCTCGCCGGACGGGCTCTACAAGGACTTCAGGCCGCATCCTCGGTTCTATGGGCCGTATCCCCGCATTCTTGGCCGGTACGTCCGCGAACAGCCGGCCGTGCTGACCCTGGAAGAGGCAATCTACAAGATGTCCGGGTTCCCCGCCACGCGTATGGGATTCAAGCAGAGAGGATGGGTCAAGGAGGGACTGATCGCCGATCTCGTGTTGTTCAATCCGGATACGGTCATAGACAACGCCACCTTCGAAGACCCACATCAGTACCCGACCGGCGTGCCCTACGTCTTCGTGGCGGGCGAGACGGTCATCGACGAGGGCAAGCACACGGGCGCGCGTCCGGGGCGGGTGCTGAGGAACGGGAGCGCGTAGGCAGGCCTGTGTCACAGCGATTTGAAATACCCATCCAGCGGGACTTGGCCGAGGAGCTCTTCGCCTTTTGGAAGGAGATCTTCGGTTCGGAGGACCCCGACATCCCGATAGGCGTCTTCCTCGGCGACGAGGTGGACCACAATCGCCTCGTCACCTTCCTTGATCGTGACGGCGATACCCTCGCGGGAACCTGCGGGATCACGATTCCCAAGGCAGAGCCTCGACTGGCGGGATTCGGTGAGGTCGCCACGCTGCCGGACTATCGAGGGCGCGGCATAGCGACACGGCTTTGCGGACAGGCAGTCGAGGAGTTTGTCGAGCAGGGTGGGGAGGCCGTTTTCCTCGGCACCGGCAACCCAGAGGCCGCGCGAATATATCATCGGCTTGGTTGGCGCAGGATCGCGGGCTCCAACGTGTGGGCCAACGTGACGACGGGTGATTCGCCTGAAGAGTACCTCGCGGACTACTACCGGACTACCGGCAACGTGAGCATCGTTCCGGGCGACGCCTCGCTCCGGGTGCCAATGATCCCGCTTCTGCTAACGCCTCACGACTGGCAGGTGCTCGACGGGAACCTGCCCGTGCCGATGCTGTCGATACGGTACGCGGTGCAGAACTCCTGCATGGGCCTGTGCCGAAAGTACTACGATCTGGTCAAGCATGAAGGTACGGCATGGTTCGCGGCCAGGACGGACGACGGTCGTATTGTCGGGATATCCACGGCAAAGATGATTGATGCCAATTCGTGTGCCGTCGACGGGTTCATCCATGCGCGACATGGAGACTCTTATGGCGCGCTGATCGGAGCCGCCATCGAGTGGGGCCGTTCCGAAGGCGCAAGCGTGGTCACAGCAAGGCTCTCAGTCGAAGACGAGGACAAGCAGGCGGCATTTGAGTCGTTGGGATTCCGCAGGGGGGACGTGGACGGGAGCTTCGAGCTTGACGACCGCGAGGTTGAAGCGGTAGCGGTGACGCTGGACTAGCCATGCCCGAGCCTCACACCAAGATAGACGACTACGCCGACGAGCTCATCTCGACCCCGAGGGCGCACCTTGCTCTTGAACTCCGTCAGGATGGTGAAGGGCTGGAACTCGTCTACCGTGACCGGCAGCTCGTGAGGTGCTACCTCACCCGGCAGGGCATGGCGGCGGCCAACTACATGGCAAAGGCGCTCGGAGTCCCAATCCCGCCTCTTGGCGAGACCGTGAAGGCCCGTGTGTCCACGGGTGTGCTCTTCCGGGCGATATCCATCGCATCGCTCGACTATGACGTGGAGGAGTCGTTCGTCCTGCTCGAACGCTGGCTGCAGGAGGCAACCCTCCAGCGCACGGGCTCGAGCGAGATGACTTGATGGGATGGGGTACTAGCCATTTGGCCGAACAGGTTCAATGGATGATGCTGTCGAAGGATCGGTTCCTAAATTGACGTTTGAATTCGCCCACAAATTCGACCGTGAAGTCTATGCAGAGTGGCACCGGCCTTTGCTCGAACGGCTCTTTGGGAACATGATTGACCTGCGTTACGACCTGTACGAACGTACGCACTCGCACAGACGAGACCACAATGGGGGAGCGGACACTGGCCAGTGCACAGCGTGGCCCAGTCCTCCGTATCTTGCTCCGGTTTGGCGACTAATGGCCGAGGAGACCGGGGCTAGACGCATTTTGGAGGTTGGTACGGCAATTGGCTATACGGCCGTCCTCATGGCGGACGCAGGAGGGCCCGGATCGCACGTCGATACCATCGAAATCGACCCTAGTCACGCGGATCGAGCGGAAAAAGAGATTAGAGCGAAAGGCCTCTCGGAGCGAGTCTGCGTCCTACGAGGCGATGCAAGAAAGATCCTGCCAACCTTGACGAGACCATACGATGTAGTATTCGCTGATGCCGAGAGCGGTGATTTACCCGAAGACCTCAACCGCCTTGCCGGATCAAGGGGGGCGGTAGCCAAGATCAAAGACAGTCTACGCGACCCTCTGATGTTGATCCTTAATGAGCTTCGAATCACCCTCACACGAGGAAACGAACCTGATACTGGTGCCCTTCAGAGGGCGCGAGACGCGTACCGCAGCGCGGTGCGGTACGCGCTGGTAAGGTCTCCGCGAAGGTAGTTCATTCCTGAGATTGCTGGAGGTTTCTAACATGGTATTCAATTTCGACCCGCCCGACATCACGCTGGCATTCGAACGCAGACAGTACAGCCTTGGGGATACCATCAGCGCGACCGTTACGTTTATGCCGAATGGAAATATCGAGATTCGAAGAGCTTCCCTTAGCCTTCTGGCCGAAGTGCGCCGCACAGGAGTGAGGATGGGAAGGATGATGGATATGGGAGGCGCTGCTACCCTACAGGGAGGGGCTCCGCTCAGAACCAACGATTACATACCCATGCAGCAGACCACGGAACAGAAGACATCCACGGAAGTTTGCTACAGCACGGACTTCCTGTCATCGGAGACGCTCACCAAGGACAATGTCAGCAGGCACGCCGTGTCACTCGAATTGGGGCCGGAAATGCCCAAACCGGCCATCGAAGCAGAAGCGCTTCAACGTGACGCCAACAACTCGCTTTCCATTGAGCGATGGTGGCTTGAGGTTCAGGTCGATGTCGCAAGGGGGCGGGACCAAAGCGTGCGGAAGGAGATAGACGTCACTCTGCCGTGAGAGGTGGCTGCGTCTTCTCATCGAGTATCCGCTTCGCCGTCTCCCTGGCTTCTTCTAGAGTATCGACAAAGCGGTCTTCAGGGACGTCCTTGAGCACGTTTAGGGCATTGAGCGTGGTGGCTGGCAGACCGTCGAGGCCCATCACGACGCACTCGGTTTCCTCCGCCATGGCGGTGTCGATCAGCCGCTCGATCACAAGGGCGGCGCTGTCGTCCATATAGAGGGTGTCGGCGAAATTGAGGATGACGACCTCGTGATCTTTGATGTCTTCACCGATGGTGCTCATCAGCTTGGACGCGGAGGCTACGGAGAACGTTCCCTTGAGGGCCACCAGTCCGACGCGCGCGCTGAAGGCGTCAACCAACTCGCCCTCGTCATTCGTGTTCCCGAAGAAGATATGGTCGAGAATCGGCACGGAGATTACGCTGTCCATTTCCAGGCGTTCGATTTGGCGGGCGCTGGTGACGGCGGCGGCGATCATGCCCACGGCCACCGCGGTAATCAGGTCGAGGAACACGGTAAGTATGAGGGTAAGCAACATTACGAGGAGGTGTTCCCTCTGAACGCGGAGAATGCGGGTGATGAAGCGCCAGTCGATGGTGTCCCAGCCGACTTTCATGAGGATGCCCGCGAGGACGGCGTGGGGAATCGACTCGACATACCTTCCCAGGCCCAGGACAATTGCGAGCAGGATCACCACACAGAGGACTCCCGACAGCGGTGTCCATCCGCCGGCCCTTATGTTCGCCACGGTGCCGGGAGTTGCGCCCGCGCCGGGAAGCGCCCCGATGAATCCGGCAACGACGTTCCCCATGCCCTGTCCGAGCAGCTCCCTGTCCGGGCTGTGGCGGGTGCGCGTTTCGGAGTCCGCCACCAGTGACGTGAGTAGGGTGTCGACCGAGCTCACGAGTGCGATTACCAGGGCCGGCTGGATGGAGCTCAGCAGCATTTGCCAAGAAATGGCGGGCATCTGGAGTTCCGGCAGGCCGGTTGGCACCTCGCCGATGACGGGCGCATCGCTCAGCCAGAGAACTCCGAGCAGGGTTCCGACCGATAGGGCCGCAAGCGTGGAGGGGAGATATTTGTTTAGTCTGTTGGGCCAAAGCACGGCAACGGCAAGGGTGGCGGCGGCGATGATCAGCGCGGGAGCCCTGAAATCGCTGAGCAAGTCGGGCCAGGTTCGAATGGCTTCCACGGGCCCGCCGGTGGCGATTTCCACGCCCACGAAAGGCAGCGTCTGCACCAGTATGATGATGATGCCGACGCCCGACATGAACCCCGAGATAACCGAGTACGGGGTGTATGCCACGAATCGTCCGATCCGCAGCAGGCCCAGAAGGACCTGTATGAGCCCAGCCATGATGACTATCGTGAATGCCTTGGCCAGGTTGTCCGCGTTGGCACTGACGATGACCGTCATTGCCACCAGCATCGAGCCCGTGGGACCCGATATCTGCGAACGTGTTCCTCCAAACACCGCCGCGAAGAAACCCACTGCGACCGCCCCGTAGAGTCCGGCGATCGCTCCCAAGCCGGACGCTATGCCGAACGCCAACGCCACAGGCAGCCCAACAACTGCCGACGTAATGCCACCAAAGACGTCGCCGCGGAGGGTCTGGAGGTCGTAGCGTCTGTCTTCTTGGCGTGTCGTCAATGCCACTCCGCGCATCTGCAGGCTGAGGAAATGCCCTACCGCGTCGGAACGATCCCATTCGCTAACAGCGTTGTGCACCGTGGAACCGTCGGGATGTTATCACAGTGGGACGGCGGTGCAATTGGGGCGCGCTGAGGGTAACCGCAATCATCCTAAACCAACGCATATCATTTGGATGTTAATTTCGGGTAAATTTGTTGTGAGTTTCTGTAATCTCTTGCCAGGTTAGACGCTTGCGGGTGAGGGTTTTGGATTTGATCGGTTCCGCGGCAATCAACGTCACCTAGGCAACAGCATCGGTTGCGCCGCTTCAGGCCGGTAGCGGCGGGCGAGTTTGGTGGAGGCGGGGGAGAGTCGAATTCCCTGTCCGGAGGAGACTCCGGGCTAGAACGTGTACGGGTGTAGCCGGTATTGGGAGAGGGCTCCGCCCAGATTCTTACGGCGCGAGCGCCTCGTCGAATATCCGCGTGAAGTGCTCGAACGCCACGGTGTTGTCGACGTTCTGACAATCGAGGGCTTTCGATGAGGTCGTCTCGTCGGTGAAGTCCCAAACTGGAGGCTGGTCGAAGGTCCAGCGGCGTAGCGAGCGGTAGTGCGGCGAGAGCAGCGCGTCGGTCACATCGCTCCGCGAGCCGCTGGGATAGGCGAAGTGTTCCGGCACGCAGCCGAGGTTGTCCGCGAAGACATCGTTGGAAGGCACGATCTCGGCCATAAGCGCGTCTTCTCCCTGCTGCTCGTATACTTGACCCAGCTTTGGATGCGTGGCCGTGTGCGCTCCTATCTCCCACCCGGCGTCGTACAGCTCGCGGCAGTGGTCCCATGTCAGGAAGGGCTTGATGACGAATCCCTCGGTCGTCGTGGTGATTCCGGCGGGAAGTCCCTTGGATGACGCGTCGGTAGGCTCACTGATGACGTAGCATGTACCGGTCACGCGCAGCTCGTCCAAAATTGGCATGACGACTGTGCGCGTGTCGAGCCAGCCGTTGTCGAAGTGCAGCGCGACAGCCTTCTCCGGCAGTTCACCTTCGTCCTCCAGCCAGTCGACGATCTGTGTAGTCGAGAGGACCTGCCATCCGTTTTCGAGGACGAAGTCCATGTGTCTGCGGAATTCCGACTCCGCAATCACTCCCGATGCCTTCTTGTCGGTGGTGATTGCAAGTTCCGGGTGGTCGTCGGGGTACACGTGGTGGTAGACGAGGATGGGAACGCGGCGGGTCATTGGGTGACAGGTCTCCGATTCGAGATGTTGGATTCGAGTCACAGTCTATCGTATTCGACGGGGAGAGAGTTCAAGGGAACCGATCGCGTGACATGGGTAGTCATTCAAGACAACCTGATATCATGTCCGGCACCTCAAGTCTGAAACCACTTCAAGGAGCATAAAGCATGTACGTTATTCGACGAGTCTACAAGGTCAAGCCCGGGCAGACGAAGAACGCCGCGGAGCTGATCTACAAGATAGGCAACCGCTATACCGATGCGGGCCAGCGCGACCAGGTGCGAGTGTATTGGAGCGGGTACACCATGCCCGGCCCCCCGAACACGGTCTACATGGAGTGGACGCAGGAAAAGATCGAGTCACCCTACCGTGCGGGCAACGACATGCCAAGCATGGGAGACCTCAGCACTCAGCTCAGGGAGATGGTGGAAGAGCAGAGCATCGAGTTCTACGAGATGTACACGCCCGAGAAGGGGTAGCGCTGGAAGCGTCTCTACCGGCTGCGCAGCTGCGGGAACAGGACAACCTCGCGGATGCTTCGCCTGCCTGCGAACACCATCATGAGGCGGTCTATCCCGATACCCAGTCCCCCTGTGGGCGGCATCCCGTGCTCTATGGCCGTAAGGAACTCCTCGTCGAGGCGGTCGGTATCCTCGTCCTCGAACCGGCTGCGTAGCTGCTCCTGCTGCTCCATGCGCTGCCGCTGGTCGATGGGGTCGTTCAACTCGGTGAACGAGTTGCAGATCTCCATACCGGCGATGAATCCCTCGAACCGCTCCACCAGGCGGTCGTCGTCGCGCTTCTTCTTGGCAAGAGGCGACATCTCGACGGGGTAGTCGACGAGGAACGAAGGCTGCACGAGGTGCGGCTCGACGGTGTCGGAAAGCAACTTGTCGAGCAGGCCGCCCCAGCTCATCTGGTGTCCGACATCCAGGCCTATAGCGGCCATCTCGCTCTTCAGCGACTCGATGTCGCTAGCCTCAAGGAAGTCTATGCCGCTGCGTCGCTTGATCTCCTCGCGCAGGTCGAGACGAGGCCATGGCGGCGTGAGGTCGATGGTCGTTCCCTCGAACTCGACAGTCGCCGATCCGAGCACGTCCTGCGCCATCGTGAAGACCATCTGCTCGACCATCTCCATCACGTCGGCGTAATCGGCGAAAGCCTCGTAGCTCTCCATCGTGGTAAACTCCGGGTTGTGCGTCACGTCGACACCCTCGTTGCGAAAGACGCGCCCGATCTCGTAGACCTTCTCGATGCCTCCCACGATCAGCTGCTTGAGGTGGAGTTCCGTGGCGATACGCAGAAAGAGGTCGCGGTCGAGGGCGTTGTGGTGCGTGGCGAAGGGTCGCGCGGTCCCACCGGCGGGGACCTGAACCAGCATTGGAGTCTCCACCTCCATGAAGCCGCGACCGTCCATGAATCGCCGCAGGGCGCTGATCGCCCTGCTCCGCATGACGGCGATTCTACGACTATCCTCGCTCGCTATCAGGTCGAGGTAGCGCTGGCGGAAACGGGCCTCCACGTCGGTCAGGCCGTGCCACTTCTCCGGCAGGCCGCGAATGGCCTTGGAAAGGACCGTCCAGTCCTCGACCTCGATGGTGGCCTCCCCCGTTCGGGTGCGGAAGACTGGGCCGGTCGCCCCTATCCAGTCGCCAATATCGAGATCCTTGAGAGTGGCATAGCTCTCGCTGAGATTGTTTCGCCGAAAGAGGAGTTGGACTTTGCCCTCGCCATCCTGGATATCGGCGAACGTGGCGCGTCCCATTCCGCGGTAGCGGACGATTCGCCCGCCGACGGATACGCTCTCCGTTCGAGCTTCGTCCTCGCCCTCGTGCTCGGCTTCCGCTTGATCGAGTAGATCGATGGCTTGCTTGGACGTGTGAGTCCTATCGTATCTGTGGGGATATGGGTCAACGCCGGCGTCTCGAAGCCTCTGGAGCTTATCGAGACGCACGTTGATCAGTTGATTTTCCGGTTCGGACATCTGACGTGCCTCCGTACAAAAGCGGGGGCGCCTCTCATAGGAAGGGCGCCCCCGTGCGTGCCGCTTTTTCCAAGTAGCGAGGTCCTTCCTAGCGTACCCTCGTGATCGTCAGCTTATTGACCCCCGAAGGGGTCTCGACCTCCACGATATCCCCGACCCTATGGCCCACGAGCGCCTTACCGACGGGGGACTCTATCGATATCTTGCCTTCCAGCGGGGCGACCTCGGCCGACCCGACGATCTGGTACTGCCGCCTGCGCTTCGTTCCGTCTCGGACATTGACAGACGAGCCGAACCCGATCACGCCCTTTTCAACCATGCTCTTGTCGGCCACGACCGCAAGATCAAGGACACCTTCGATTACCGAAATTCTCTCTTCGACGAGGGCCAGCTCGTTCTTGGCCTCTTCGTATTCGGCGTTTTCCTCTACGCCCCCGGAATCGTGGGCCTCGGTGATTTTCGCGGCAACCTCCTGGCGTCGCACGTTCTGAAGGTGCGCCAGCTCATCTTCGAGCTTCTTCATGCCCTCTGGAGTGAGGTATTGAGGGTGTCTGTCCATGGGTGGCCCCCAAATAGGCGGCGCCAGCCGAGTGGCCCACCGACATTCTGCGGCAACACCGAATGATTCACGTATATTGTAGCCCCTCGAATAAGCGTGTGTAAACGAACGTACAGGACTCCTGTGCTATACTCGCTCCCAACCTCTGACAGGGAGATTCCTGCATGACGCGCGGTGACGGTCGCCTATACGATGAGCTACGTCCCACACGCATCGAAGTGGACACGCTGATGTTTGCCGAAGGCTCGGCCACCATCGAGACTGGTCACACCAGGGTGCTGTGCGCCGTCAGCGTCGAGGATGGCGTGCCCCCGTTCCTGCAGGACTCCGGGCAGGGCTGGATAACGGCTGAGTACGCCATGCTCCCGCGTGCCACGCTCACCCGGACACGCCGGGAGGGACGCAGTGGGCCGAAGGGGAGGACGCAGGAGATCCAGCGCCTCATCGGTCGCTCGCTCCGGGCCGCCGTCGATCTCGACAAGCTCGGCGAGCGGACGATCACCGTCGACTGCGACGTCATCCAGGCGGACGGCGGCACGCGCACCGCCTCGATCACGGGGGCCTATGTCGCCCTCTACCGTGCGCTGTCGGGCCTCGTGGCGGACGATATCCTGCTCGAACTGCCGCTGAGGTGCGGAGTCGCATCCACCAGCGTCGGAATCCACGAAGGTGAAGTGCTGCTCGATCTCAACTACGAGGAGGACTCGCAGGCGGAGGTCGACTTCAACGTCGTGATGACTGACCTTGGCGAGTTCGTCGAGGTTCAGGGCACGGCGGAGGAAGGCTCTTTCTCACGCGAGTCCCTGGACGAGATTATCGATCTCGCGGCGCAGGGCATCGATACGCTATTCGGTATCCAGCAGAGGGCCTTGGAGTCCGCGTCCGGCGGGTAGAGTCACTACGTCGTTACGGCATCTGTGCTTTCCCCAATCTGTCATTCCGAACGCAGCGGAGCGAAGTGAGGAATCTAATGTCTTCGTATGCTTGTTGGCCCAAATGACGAGCACTGGGTATCTTAGATTCCTCGCTCCGCTCGGAATGACAGATCGCTTTTACGGTTAGGCAAAGCCCCACACCACTGGTGCGACGAGTTATCCGTGATGAGGACGCGCAATAGGCGAAGGCTAACCGTAGCCGAGAAATGAGCCCGCCCTTACGGCTTCTGTACAAGCTGGATGTTCGGCTCTCGCACCGAGTGGACGGTGTAGGTGAGGGACGGCGCGACTGTGGCTCCCTCGTTGCTGGCGACGATCTCAACCTGGGTCGGACCGTGGAGGTACTCGACCTTCCCGTCGCTCAACCGGAATGGGCGATCGTGCCCCGGATAGAAGACATCCGATGCGTCGAGTATCTTCTCTACGCTCTCCGTGGCGTCGTTCACGTCCCAGAATACGTTGTAGGGAATTCGTCGAGTGACTGTGCCGCCGTCGGGCATGGCGTCACCGGCAACGAGAATATTCTCGTCATCAACTTCGGCGACAATGCTGATGTGCCCCAGCGTATGCCCCGGCGTGTCGATGATGGATATGCCGTCTGCCACCACGTCTCCGTCGGAGATCGGCTCGACTCGCATCTTGTCCATCATCTCGGCGATGTACTTGGCGGCGTTGTGGTCGGCGGGATTGGGATTGTGGGCGTAGTCGATCTCCTTCGGATGGACGAGGATGCGCGCATTGGTGAACATGTCGGTGTTCTGGCAATGGTCCCAGTGCATGTGCGTGAGGATGACGAGGTCGATGTCCTCGGGCGCGAGGCCGTGCGAATCGAGGGTGGCGTGTAGGAGACCCCGACGTGACGCAGGGCCGGTGTCCACCACGATGTTCTGCTTACCGACCTGCAGGAGAGAGATGGACGACCAACCGAAGCCGCCCTCCGGCGAGATGAACGAGAATCCATAGGTCAGCACGTCGAGATTTGCCATGGGATATCTGCCTTTCCTGGACAGTGATTCCGCGACTCAGGTAGGCCGCGATGGTACCACATCGTAGGGCAGGGCACTGAATAGGACATGGCCTCCCTGTGCGGTGGAATAAGGCAACGGACAGTGTCTACGATGCGTCTTCGGTCGGGTGCCAGACTAGCCGTAGTGGCCCCAACTCGCGGCGAAAACGCTTGAAATCAGGTTCAAGGCCCGTGATATACTTGACTAAGTTACTCCACAATTCGCAATCGGGGATTTGGAAATTGGCGTTCCGCCAACCACGTGAAGACTGCACCTGTACGAGGCGCTCCACCTAGGAAAACAGCGTCGCGCAGTCGCCCCGCGCTCCGGATAACGGCTCCACTGTGAAGACCTGTGTGCTTCCGTGGAGCGTTTTTGTTGAATGGCCCACTCAGGTCATCGGCGTCACCGAGACGAACCCCATGAAAGTTCCGGGAGATTGAATAGCATGGTCGCAACCACAACACCGCAGGTCCAAACCCTCACGCCGTATCAGGTACAGCGGTACAGCAGGCACATCATCATGCCGCAGGTCGGCAGCTCAGGGCAGCGCGCCCTGCTGAACGCCAAGGTGCTCGTGGTCGGAGCGGGAGGGCTCGGCTCTCCGATCTCCCTGTATCTCGCCCTCGCGGGTGTTGGGACGATTGGCATCATCGACTTCGACGACGTGGACATCACCAATCTCCAGCGCCAGATCCTCCATCAGAACGACGACATAGGGCGGCCCAAGGTCGATTCGGCCCGGGACACGATAACCGCATACAATCCCGACGTGGACGTGGTCACGCACAATACGCCGCTCAACGCCGAGAACGCGTTGGACATCTTCGCCGGCTACGACATTATCGTAAGCGGCGCCGACAACTTCGCGGTGCGGTACCTCATCAACGATGCCGCCTACCTGAGCAACAAGCCCCTGGTCGACGGCAGCGTCCTCATCTTCGACGGTCGCGCGACGGTCTATGAACCCGGGAAGGGCTGCTACCGCTGCGTGTTCCCGGACCCTCCCCCGCCGGGAGAGGTCCCGAACTGCGCCGAGGCCGGTGTGCTGGGGATGATGCCCGGTCTCGTCGGCACGATCCAGGCTACGGAGACCGTCAAGCTCATCATGGGCATCGGGGAGAACCTCACGGGCCGGATGCTGCTCATCGACGGGCTGACGATGGAGTTCCGCGAACTCAAGATCAGGCGGAACCCGAACTGCCCGCTCTGCGGCGACAATCCGACGGTGAGGGAGCTCATAGACTACGAAATCTTCTGCGGCGTGTCGGTGACGGGCGAAGGGTAGAGGCAGAGGGCAACTGACCGGAATACCGAAAGCAATTTACAACACCAGAAATAGAGAAAGTGAGTGTGAGGAGGAAGTAATGGGAACACAAGTAGCACATCCTGAATCAATAGTAGGTACCGACTGGGTAGCGGAGCACGGGAACGACGACAACGTCGTACTCGTCGAGGTGGACGTGGATACCGAGGCTTACGACCAGGGGCACATCCCCGGCGCCATCGGCTGGAACTGGACCACCCAATTGAACGACACGGTGACGCGCGACATCCTGAACAAAGAGCAGATCGAGTGCCTGCTCGGATCGTCCGGCATTTCCCCGGATACGACGGTCATCGTCTACGGCGACAACAACAACTGGTTTGCCACCTACGCGTTCTGGCAGCTCAAGATCTACGGCCACTCCGACGTGCGCGTCATGGACGGCGGGCGAGTCAAGTGGGTGAGCGAGGGACGCGACCTGACGACAGACGTGCCAAGCGTGGAAGCGACGTCCTACACCGCGAGTGACCCGGACCTCAGCACGCGAGCCACCCGCGACGACATGCTCAGTATCGCCAGTGGAGAGACCTCTTCGGCCATGGTCGACGTGCGAGCGCCCGCGGAGTTCAGCGGCGAGCTCCTGGCGCCGGCAAACCTTCCGCAGGAGGGTTCGCAGCGAGGCGGCCACATACCCGGGGCGACGAACATCCCCTGGCTTACGGCCGTCAACGAGGACGACGGGTCGTTCAAGTCCGTCGAGGACCTTCAAGCGGCGTACCAAGGAAAGGGCATCACCGGAGACGGCCCGACCGTGGCCTACTGCCGCATCGGCGAGCGCTCGTCGCACACGTGGTTCGTGCTGAGCCAGATTCTCGGCTACGACAACGTCACGAACTACGACGGCTCTTGGACCGAGTACGGAAGCATCGTCGGCGCGCCCATCGAAAAGTAGAGCAGCTGTTTAGGGTTCAACAATCTCTCCCTCGTCGAACGGGGGAGAGATACAGAGTGGGGGCGCTCGACCCCCTGTGATATACTCAGTAGGCAACCATTTTGTGGGGACGCGTGGCTTCGACAGGGGAAGCCTCCGCGGGACTGCAGGTCGAGGTGCCATCAACCCTCGCTAAACCGGTGGCAACCATAATAACAGGCAAGCAAGAGCTAGCCCTAGCCGCTTAAGCGCGGCTACGTTCACCCGTTTCGCTCCTCGACGGGGCGGGATGAGCGACGACACTCGAGGTGCTGTCCGACGGACGCCGATAAGAAGGACAAAAGACTCATCGGCTGGCCACCGACATGACCGACGCCGGTTAGGGCGGTCGGAGGCGAGAAACCAATACCGGCTAAACCTGTAGACGTTCTAGTCCGGAGCCTCTTCTGGACGGGGAGTTCGACCCTCCCCCGTCTCCACCACTTCAGTCCACTGCCCACGTCTCTCTAGCTCATAGGTTGCGGCTCGTAACGCTTCACCTTTATTCGGTTCTCGCTCCTGCGTGCTTGTGCCAGATCGTAAGCGGTCTGCCGTCTGAGCCAGAAGTCCGCATCGGACCATCCCGCCTTCTCAAGGCGAATGGCCATCTCAGGTGAAATGGCGGCATGACCGTTCAGTACGTGCGAGAGCGTGTGACGCGCTACACTCATTACTCGCGTGCCTTGGGTAACGTTCAGGCCAAGGGGCTCCAGTCAGTTCTGCTTGATGCTGCGTCCGGGATGCGGTGGGCTCTTCATCGCCATTGTCTTGTCCTCTTGCTAATGATAATCCACGAGGTCAACGTCGTGTATCTCGCCATCTTCAAACCGGAATGTGACTCGCCATGTGCCGGAAACTGAGATGCTCCCCATTTCTTTCAGGTTGCCCTTGAGCGGATGAAGCCTATACCCCGGTAAGTCGACATCACTAGGCATGCTGGCGATATCAAGGTCAGCCAAGGCTAGCGCGCTCCCCGCTAGTTTCCCCTTCGATACGACCTCGTCGCCGATGGATGGTGAGGGACTTGCACTCGCTACGCCGCGCAAAGCGACGTGTATGTACATGCATATATACCATATGCACACTCTTGTAGTTATGAATATATTGCGATAATGTACATATTGCTCCGCCATGTGCATGACATGAGGTTGTATCTAACCTCTTGAGCGTTGTAAAGGATCTGGTTCATTCGGCCAGATTGAAGAACGCTCACCCGGATAGTCAATGCAGAGTCCACGAACGGGTAGGACGGACTTCGCATGAAGACCCAGACCATCAACCGGATAACTCCTGTCGGCGTGCTCGTCTTGGTCGGACTGAAATATATCGTCTCTGCTGTGACGGGACAGCCCTCAGAAGAAGACCGACCTCGTTCAGTCGGGTTGCCGGGCGCAGTCGCCCACGCCGCAACCGCTCCCGACCCACCGCGTAACCTCACCGTCACCGTGCTGGGACAGAAGGCCATAAGCGCCGACTGGGAGGCCCCGACCAACGACGGCGGCAACCCGATAACCAGCTACGATCAGAGCTACGGACCGGTCGGTGAGAGCTCGACGATAGTTTCAGTATCTGACCTCTACAAAATCGTGACCGGGCTGCAACCCGGAACACGCTACGAATTTCGAGTGAGTGCGCGCAGTTCCGCAGGCAGCTCCTCCTAGATCGGGGCCTTTGCCACTACCGAAGAATCCGGCCCTACCGGACAGCACCATGATACCGACATCTCTATCAGGGGCCTTTTGAGCACGATCGATTTGGGAGGCTCCGACTCATTCACCGTCGTCGCGGAACTGGAGATAGGAAGCCACACCATCAGCGTATCGGCCAGCGGCGGTGTTGGGTTCAACAGTTCTTGCTCTAGCACGCCTCCGCCACGAAGTGTCGAGAACGACGGCACCAACCTGGTAGATCACATGTACTACTGGAGTCTCACGCTGCACGGTTGCAACACCCCCGGCGGGACGGTGACCGCCAGTGTCTCCGGCGCGAGCGACTCGCAGTACGTGACGGTGAAGATAGTGCCTAAGCCTACTGTGCCACCGACAGTTCCTCCAACGGTCCCGCCTACGTCCACACCCACGCCGGTTCCGTCTACCACCACACCCACGCCGACACCGTTTTCACGTCCAATTGCACCTGCACCGACTATCAGGGAGTACATTTCAGGTGGAACTGATGTCGATACCATCAAGATATATTGGCGCTCCCGCTTAGGCGTGACAGATTACCGTGTGAAGTATCGCAAACAGGGTACGAACGATGCTTGGATGAGCAAATGGCTGACCGATTACGTCATAGAAATAGACGGACTTTGGGACTGCGAGATCAAGTACGAGTTCGAAATACACGCGCGTGGCGACAACATGATCTATTCCAATACTTGGAGTGACCCGGCGACAATACGGGACATACATTCGATCTGTCCTGAAGCGTGGGGTCACCAGAAAGGTCACGCGGTGGCATGGATAAAGGGAACGTACCCGCCTTCAAAAGCGAATGCCACAGCGGGTAACGAAGATGCACTGAAGGTTTGGGAGTCCGCTATCCCACGTGGGGCAAATGCGTGGGACGGACTCGCACCGAGCATAAGAATCTGCAAGGATTCTTGCACTGCCAATGCCGACGGCTACAAGGTCACCGTGCAAGTCGGAGTTTGCTATAACAGTGTAGCCTGCGTGTACCCGGCTACGAGTAGTTCAGATGGTCATAGGACGCCCCATACTGTAGGCACGACCATGAAGTTTGAAATGGGCGGTAAGAATTCAAAGGGTGACATCGTAATTTGGACGACGGATTCTAGCAAGCACGGGGACCCCGGCCCGGTAGATAAAAGTGTGTGGTACTACATGAAAACAGTGGCTGTCCATGAATTCGGGCATACGCTGGGTCTCGACCACAACTGGCGATGGCCGTCCTCGATGGGCAACCCTCACCAGGAAGCCGCGTTCGGCGTGACCGCAAACGACCGGAAGCACCAGCGCGCGCTCTACTATGACCACGACCGTCACTTCTAAAGGAGACGACTATGAGGACTTTCGTATTGGCCGCATTCGTCCTTGCTTTTCTAGCTTGTGGTCAGCCTGCTGACAACCCTATCCCTCAAGTGCGAGCCCAGGAAGTCCATACGTCCAAAGTCGAAACGCCAGACGAAGCAGCCAAGCCGTCCAAGCAAGACGAAGCGCCGCCTGTGGACCAAACGGCTGAACCGTCGAAAGTCGAGGAAGTCGAACCTGCCGAATCCACGCAGGCCTACGAGCCCGAACTCGTAACTACGACCTTCCCGCCACTTGGTATGCAATTCTCTGTACCGATTTATTACGGTCCTGCAACGATGGTACGGCGAATTGCCGATGCTGACATAATCGCCATTGTAAGTTTGGCGAGTACGGCAACCGCCGTTGAAACCTATACACACGAAGGGCAGACCGGTTACGTTGGCGCGCTGAAGTTCACGTTCAACGTCGAGGAACTTATCAAGTCACCTGCAGGTAGCTCGCCAAGTCAACTCGTGGCTATGGCGGGTTCCTTGCAGGGACATGCCGAACGTTCCGACGCGCAGGCCAAAGCCGAGAAAATGGCAAGGGAACGCGACATGCAATGGGACAACCGGCAGGCGATCGTGTTCCTTGCCACGCACAGTCTGGAGTTTCCGGGTTCGCTGTCCGACGACCTGCACTTCATGTCCTTCGTCGATTTCACTTATGGACTTGGTGACACCTACTCCATAGCCAGCATACGGAACCAGCTATGGTTGCCGGAGGCGAAGAATAGAGGTGGTGCGGGAGGTGCATCACAGGAACGTCGCTTCCTGACCGGCGTTCCGCAGCAGGTCCCCGACACCAGCCCTGGGGCCGCTACCACATCGACTCAGACGGAAACCCCTTCCATAACACTTACTGACTTCAAAACGTCTGTGTCCAGCATTGAAGCTGAACTAGCCGGTCAGTCTGAAGGGTATCGTAGATGCGTAAAGGCTAATTATGAACGCATGCAGAATGCGGCGTTCTGGGCTTCACGCGGCGATGATTACATGTCGCCTGAAACCTTCACGTCAGAAATAGGTTCGGGTGAAAAGGCCGGTACCGAAATCATTTACAACACCCGGAAGATCGTTCACGGCCCGAACGGGTGGGAGTCACGCTCTGAACTTCTGGGAACGAACGCTGCACTGTTCCGATTTGGCGAAACCACGAAGTCGGATACGCTCACAATCGGAGGACGTGACAGCCTAAACGCTCAGAAAGCGGAAATCGAAATTGTTTGGCACGTCCAACCTATGGAAACTGTCAGGCCGCTGCCCAGCGGTTTCTACACCTTCACGTGGAAGTACCACCGGGCGGAGTACGTCCTGTGCGCACCCGACGTTTTCTACAATCACACCGTGAACGTAACCGTCAACCCACCCGCCGGCACCCTCCACGAAGCGTTCTTCGACCCCGTCACCGACGGCTCCGCCGTAGCAGCCGACTCCTCCAACGGCGTCCTCAAACCAGCGTCCTTCACCGACGCGAACAACGCCTCCGCGACCATCCAGCGCATCGAGTGGGCATCAGGCACGGTCAAGATGAATCTCAGCTCCCACACGGGGCTCACCGGCCAGACAGTGGACTTCATCGAGCTCGACGGATCGGTGTCGCTGTCGTTGGATGTAGACGACGCCACAGTCGATTCCGCTAGCAACACCCTGAGTTGGAGCGTATCGTCGCAGCCGTGGCATGACGGCGACAAGCTCATGCTGCGGATACACAAGGCCGTGCCCGTTCCGTAAGACCTGAGCGTGTCCCTGTCGGAAGGCACATTCACCGTCTCGTGGAGCGCCGTCACCGGCGCGGCCGAGTACCGGGTTCAGCACCGCACGGGCGGCTCCGACGGCGAGGGGACGTACCTCGACACGACGACTGGCACGAGCCAGGCGTTCAGTCCCGAAAGCGGAGTAGCGTGCGGGACGACCTACGAGTTCCGCGTGCAGGCGCGCGGCGACGGGACAACCCACTCTGCCGCCTGGGGCACTCTGTCCGAGTCGGCCTCGCACACGACGGGAGCGTGCAACCGCGCGCCGGTGTTCGACTCCGCGACGTACTCCTTCTCGATTGCAGAGAACACTTCTCCGCGGAACAGCGTGGGCTTCGTGTCGGCAACGGATCCTGACGAGGGAGACAGCCTGCTGTACTACATAACCGCCGGGAACGGTGCAGGGCGGTTCGCCATCCGCGGCAACGAGGGATTGATCTTTGTCAATGGCGCTCTGGACTACGAGACGGTATCGTCGTACACGCTGACGGTCGAGGCACGAGACGGGAAGGAGGGCGGCACGGCTACCGCGACGGTCGACATCAGCGTGACCGACGTGGCGGAATGAACACCGCCAGCGCCGCAGAACCGGCTGTCATGGCGACGCGCGACAGAGTCAAGTTCCTCCCGCGCCTACCGGAACCAGTCGTAGTTCAGCCCCAGCGAACGGTCTTCCAGCGGCAGATCGACCCGCACGCCTCCCATGTCGGACGAGAGCTTGAGCGCGACCTCCACCTCTAATGCCACGGCGACGCGCCTCCCGGAGTTCTTCGGCTCGTCCATCTCTCCCGCGATGCAGCGCATCACGTCGTTCAGCGAATAGATCGCCCCGTACGGAGGCAGGAACTGCGGGACGCCAAAAGGCGTCTCCGTGCGCTGTTTGGGACCCTCCGTCCCTGGGGCGGGTGCGTCCTTGAGCAGCCGCCAACCCGACGATCCGGCGAGTCCAAATGTGAAGCTAAGCTCGCCTTCCGTCCCGGCTATTCTCACGCCGGGACTGCCCTTTCGGAAGTGGACGACCGTGCCGTCCTGGGCGACCAGCATGCCCTGACCCTGGAACTCGTCGCTGCCCGACTCGGATCGCGGCGTGTCGTTCGTTCCTATGACCCACGCGGGCGGAGAATCGAGGAAATACGACCAGTTCTGGTGTTGCGCCGCTGGGCCGTTCGCCTCTATGGAGAGCACGTCGCCGATCTCGCCGGAGGTGACGAGATGCTTCGCCCGCTCGAAGGACGGGTGAGTCGTCGAAATCGCGCCGCAGGAGAGGGGCACGCCGGCGTCGGCACACGCCTTGACCATTCGGTCGGCCTCCTCCAGCGTGTGGCACATGGGCTTGTCGGTGACGACGCCCTTCGCGCCGTGCTCGACGGCCATCACGACGAGGTCGGCGCGTCCCTTCGTGTTCGTGGCTACGGCAACGATGTCGAGATTCTCCTGCTCGAACATCTCTCTCGCGTCCGTGTACACCGATTCGGTGCCGTACCGCTCGGAGAAGGCCCTCAGACGTTTCACGTCCCGGTCCGCCGCCGAAACGAGGTCCACCTCAGGCCTGTCCACGATCGCCTCGGAGTACGAGGTCGGGTTTCCCTCCACGCCCGGACTCTCGAAGTGGTGGAACTCCCGGTGGATGTTGAGTTCGGGGGTCGGCCTGTCGACGTCGTCCACGTGGAAGCGGTCGCCGACTCGACCCGCCAGGTCGTACAGCATGCCCATCCAGCCCAGCCCGATAACTCCGCCTCGATAGTTTGCCATTGTTCTTTGCCTCCAGGGAGATTCAGGTACGCCGAAGTCTAACGATACGTGATTGACACTCGCACGTCGGCGAGAATGAGAGGATCGTCCCGTCCTTCGTCAGTCTCGGTCAGCCAGACGGCGATCTCGTTCTTGCCGGACTTGAGTGGTGGTGTGTCGAGCGTCCACTCGACAATCGTTCCCGGCTCGGGAATTTGCGTCAGGCTTGCCGGGGAATCATGGCTTTGATTGCGATCATAGAAATTGTAGGACCAGCTGTCGCTCGTTTTCCTTGCATCGTTCGCGTCGAGGGCCGAACCGTTTACCTTCACGTTTATGGTATCGCCGGACCCGGCATTTTCGAGCCGGAACCCTATCGTGCAATCGCCGAGCGCGCCGTCCCTCTTAGCCCCCTCCAGGTCGTCGGCGATGGACATGGTCAGGAGAGTGCTCGGCCCCATGACCGTCGGTTCCAGGGCGGTCGGAAGCTGGGTTAGCGGAATGGCATTCTGGAAGGAAAACCCAAGCTGGCTCGTGGGACGGACTCTGCCCCGCTTGTCGAACTCATAACGCTTGTCGAGGCGTGAGAGAGCATCCTCGTCGACCAGTCTGCCAAGCGTCTCGCGCTTCCACTCTTCAGGCAGCCTGAAATAATTGAAGAGGTAGAGCCCCGAAGCCCCCTGCTCCCGGTACCGCGCGGCGACTGCCCTCATCGTCTGTTCGTCGAGGTTGGGTCGAAGCGCTTCGAGGCATCCGTAAATCTCAACATCCGTCCCTTCGGCGGCCGCTGCGAATTCGTCGATGGGTGTTTCGAAGGGAATGAACCCGCCCCCTGCTATCACGACATCAACCAACTCTTCCTTGATCCACGTCTCTACGTCCAGGCCTATGCGAGCGCAGTCCCGCAGCGTAGGGGGCACCCGCACAATCAGGTCGAGCGCCTTGCCCTTCTTCTCCCCAATCTCGTCCATCTGTTGACGGATGTATGCAATGAAGTCCGTCATCAGGTAGCGATTTGGATAGGCCTCCTCGATGCGGAAGTACGCCGGGTGGCGCATGTAGTCGAGTTCTATGCCGTCAACGTCCCAACGGGACACCAGCTCGACCGCGATGCTCGCCATGTAGCTCCGGACTGCGGGGACTGCGTAGTCGAGGCCCGTTCTGATGCCCCACTCCAGGGTTGGGCCGGGAATGTCCTCGCCCTTGCCGATGAGGTACTCGGGATTGTCGCGCCTGAGATGTGAGTACCCTGGGGTGGACTCGTCCATGTCGTAGTGCTCGTTCATGCGCACCGAGGGGAAGAATTCCACTCCCGCCCGCCTGCATAGTTCGGAGATGACCTGCATCGGGCCGCCGTGGTGTTCCATAAGATAGCGAAGGTTGTCCACGCTACATTGCTGCGTCTCGTCGAGGTTGTCGTAACCCTCGCCGAACCGCTCTCCAATGTCGGTCTCGTATGAGTACGTGTCGTGACCGCCAACCGACCACAGGAAGCCGTCGATCGGGGTGTCCACGTACGTCCCGACCATGTTGTCCCACATGAATTCGGGTGTGAGCGGGTGGGGCGTGTTCATGATCCAGCCGTCGTCGTTGCAGAGAATGCGTCGCGAGTTTCCGCTTCGTGGCATTGAGGGGCCTCCGGGCCGGGAGATGTCTTTAGTGGGGCGCTTAGGGTAACTACTATCCGGTGTCAGGTAAAGGGGGCTGTCCGGCCGGAGCGCTTGCTATGGAATGGGGTCGCCCCCATAATTGTGTGTCGAAATGCCGGATGCCTCGTATTGGAGTCGTCCGACAGACCACGCGGATGGAGATCTCCCAACGATGCGAACGCGCCAACTCGGTAAAGACGGGCCAGAGGTGCCGGTCATCTGCTTCGGGACGTGGCCGCTTGGGGGCGCGTTCGGTGCTATCGAGTACGATCAGGCTATCACCACGCTGAGAGCGGCAATCGATGCCGGGCTGACCTTTCTCGATACGGCGGAGGGCTACTTCGACAGCCAGGCCAAAATAGGCCAGGCAATCAAGGGGCGGCGTGACGAGATCTTTCTGGCCACGAAGGTCTCCGGCTCCGATCACTCCGCCGAACACATAGAGACTGCGCTGGGGGACAGTCTGAGGCTGCTGAACACAGACTACATCGACCTCTACCAGATCCACGGTCCCCAGCCTCAGTGGCCCATCGAAGACACCGTCGGAGAACTCGTCAAACACCGCGACGCTGGGAAAATTCGCTACATCGGCATCTCGAATTTCTCCGCCGACCAGACCCGCGAGGCAGCCCGGCATGGTCCCATTCATAGCTCACAGCCGAGGTATAGCCTCCTATTCCGCGACTCGGAAGAGGAGGTGCTGCCGGCCTGTCGTGAGCTTGGCATCGGGACCATCGTATACTCCGTCATGGCTAAGGGCATGTTGGCGGGTAAATACAAGCCGGGGCACGAGTTCCCGCCTGACGACGAGCGACACCGCTGGCCCCACTTCAAGGGCGAGCTGTTCGAGCGCATCTATGGAGTTACCGAGAAGCTCAAGGCGTGGGCGGAAGACCACGGTCGCGACATCGTGCAGCTCGCCATCGCCTGGCCCCTAGCCAATCCTGCGGTAACGTCCAGCATCGTCGGTGGCCGAACGGTCGAGCAGGTGCTCCACGACGCGCAGGCGGGAGACTGGGTGCTGACCGAAGACGACCTTAGAGAGATCGACGAAATCCAGGGCGATCTCCGCTTGGAGGCAATTACCGTGCCGCGCTGGAGGGACCGTGATCGAACGAGTTGAGTCCCTCCTAAGGGGCGCGTTCGACCTTCGGATTCACACAGGGCCTGAGCCGGACGGCGAGCGCCGCACCGACTTCCTGGAGGCGGGCCGCGACGCCTACGAAGCGGAGATGGACGGCTTCGTGCTGATGAAGCATCGCCACCCGACGGCCCTCGCGGCCTATGCCCTCAACCGTATGTATCCCGGCTTCCATGCCGTGGGTTCAGTTGCCCTGAACACCTCCGTCGGCGGCCTGAACCCCGATGCGGTCGAGACCGCGGCAAAGCTCGGTGCGAAAGTCGTCTGGATGCCGACGCAGGACGCCGGAACAATCAGGCTCCCTGACGCCCCAAACGACGTGGAGGCCGTGCTTGGGGTCGCCAAGTCGTTCGGCATGGCCGTCGCCTCGACTCACGCCTCTTCCGACGACACCGAGTTGCTCGTACGCCTCGCGGGTTCCGTCGGCCTGGAGCGGCTAGTCGTGACCAATCCGACAGCGAGGTTCAGCGAGGAATGGGCTTCAAAGCTGTTGTCGCACGAATTGTACGTCGAGTTGCCGTTCCTGTCGTACTATGACGGGCAAGACGCAGGGGAACGTTTGCGAGCGGACATCGAAAGCATGGGGGCCGACCGGTGTATCGTCTCGACGGACTTCGGTCAGTGGACGAATCCTCCGCCTGCCGAGGGGATGCGTATGGCCATCGCCGTCATGCTCGATGCGGGAATGAGCGAAGACGACATCGCCAAGGTCGTGCGGACGAACCCCCTCGACTGCGTTGGGCTGTCCGCCGACTGACCGGTCAGTGCCTGAAGTGGCGGACTCCGGTGAAGACCATCGCCATGCCCTCCCGGTTCGCCGCCGCGATTACCTCGTCGTCGCGCATCGAGCCGCCCGGCTGAGCTATTGAGGCGACCCCAGCTTGAGCGGCTGCCTCGATGTTGTCGGCGAACGGCATGAAGGCGTCGGATGCCAGCGCGCTCCCAGCGACCTTGTCGCCGGCAGTCTCTATGGCGAGCTTGATGCTGTTGACGCGGTTCGGTTGCCCCGTTCCCATGCCGACGAGTGTGTTGTCCTTGCCGAGCACTATTGCGTTGGACTTGATGTGCTTGCAAACCTTCCAAGCAAATGCGAGGTCGGCAAGCTCTCGCTCCGTCGGCGCACGCTCAGTGACCACCTGCCATGAAGCAGCGTCTTCCTCGATGTTGTCGGCGGTTTGAAGGAGGGCGCCTCCTGATACCAGGCGCAGGTCGAAGCCATTCAGGTCACCCCCCGTCGCATTCACTTTCAGGATGCGGGTCTCTTTTCGCCTCTTGAGGACTTCAAGGGCTTCGGGTTCATAGTCGGGGGCGACGATGACGTGATACAGGACGCCCCGCATGGCCTTTGCCGTCTCAGCAGTCAACGTGCGATTGTAGGCGACGATGCCTCCGTACGCCGACACGGGATCGCCTTCCAGCGCCCTTCGGTACGCCGTCGGCTGGTCGTCGTGGACCGAAAGCCCGCACGGATTGAGGTGCTTGACTATACACGCTGCCGGTTCGGTGAAATCGGTCACGGCGGACCATGCTGCCTCAGCGTCGAGGTAGTTGGTGAAGGACATCTCGATTCCATGGAGTCGCTCGGCGTTCACGATTCCGCCCGATGCCAGCGGATCGCGGTATACGGACCCCTTCTGGTGAGGGTTCTCGCCATATCGCATGTCTGCGATTTTCTCGAAACCGACTGCGAACTGAGAGCCTGACAGCAGGTCGCCGTCGCTCAGGTAACGTGATACGGCCGCATCATATTGCGCCACGTGCCGGAAGGCCTTGAGCGCCAGACCCTTCCGCTCTTCCAGCGTCAGCGCGTTGGCCTGTCGTATCCGTTCACCGACCCAGCCGTAGTCTGCTGGATCGACTATGACGACCACCGAAGGAAAATTCTTAGCCGCCGCGCGGATCATCGTCGGCCCGCCGATGTCGATGTTCTCTAGTGCGTCTTCAAGCGTCACGTCCGGATTACGCACCGTCTCGACGAAGGGATACAGGTTCCCGACGACCACGTCGATACCTGAAATGCCCCGCACGTCCAGCTCGGCAACGTGGGATTCCATATCTCGCCGTGCGAGGATCCCCGCGTGTATGACAGGATGCAGCGTCTTGACCCTGCCGTCCAGTATCTCCGGGAACCCCGTAACGTCTGAGAGCAATGTTACA
Organism: Dehalococcoidia bacterium; assembly: GCA_963662435.1. Classification (GTDB taxonomy): domain Bacteria; phylum Chloroflexota; class Dehalococcoidia; order Lucifugimonadales; family VXLM01; genus VXLM01. Next base: position 3,561,390 of record OY759598.1, read on the forward strand.
GGCACACCTGCAGCCGTCAGTTCCTCGCGCGTCCCTCCCGTGCTGATGATCTCGAACCCAGCCTCAACCAACGTCGCGGCGAATTCGGAGGCTCCTGTCCTGTCATAGACGCTAACAATCGCTTTCATCTAAATGCTGTACTCCTAGTACTCAGCCTTTTCAAAAGAGTCTATCGACAAAGACTTGCCCAACAGTTATTGCTATGAAAACAACCCTGGCAATCCTGTTGTAGGGGCAACCCTTGTGGCAATTGTTCCAACTAATTGCCATTTTAGCTATGGAAAAGCGTCCGAGAGCCAGATCGAGGTGTGTCGTTTTCGTCCAGATTCGAGTCGCTCAAATACAATCGTACTGCCAGGTGGCCCGGTCTAAGTGTGCATTGGTGCCTTTCGAGGGCGGCCATAGTGGTCGAACATGGGCAAATTAGCTACGAAACCCCCTATTTCGTCGAATTAGTTGGAGCAGATGCCCTTGTGGTTGCCCGTTCCCGGCGCAACCCAATTTCATCCCCTTATGTGGCCTTCGCAAGGTCATGGTGATTCCCGCGAGAGCGGGAATCCAAGAGCGGTTCAATGAAACACGTTCGCCCTGAGCTTGTCGAAGGGCAATTCTCCGCCAACACATGTAGCTTTGAGGTGATTTCTAAAGACCCTCAACCTAGAGGTTGACCCTCCCCTCGCCCGTCGCCCGGACGACCTCGCCCACAACACGGCCCTCTGGCGCCAGCGAGCACACTTGCTCTGCCTTCTCCCGGTCGCAGACAAGCACCATGCCCAGCCCCATGTTGAAGACGTGGTACATCTCGTCCGCGTCAATATCCGTCATCTCCTGCAACAAGGTGAAGATTGGCGTGACGGTCCACGTGGATGGGTCGAAGTCAGCGCCGAGCCCGTCGGGCAGAATGCGCGGGACGTTGTCCCTGAGACCGCCGCCTGTGACATGTGCCATCCCTTTCAAAAGCCCAAGTGCCCGTCGCACAACGGGATAGTACGCGGTATGCGGTTGTAGCAGGGCCTGTCCAATGGTGCCGCCCAACTCGTCATGATGCTCGAATAGCGGCGAGGAGTCTTCGTCGAGGCCAAGTGCGTGTCGAACGAGCGAGAAGCCGTTGGTGTGCAGACCATTCGATGGTATGCCGACAAGGACATCGCCCTGTCGGATCGTTGACCCATCCAGCATGGCGTCCTTTTCGACGACGCCAACTGCGAATCCCGACAGGTCGAACTCGTCCTTCGCGAAGAGGCCGGGAAGCTCTGATGTCTCGCCGCCGATGAGTGCGCACCCGTTCTCGGTGCAGGCCGCAACAATCCCTCGCACGATCTCCTCTGCCAGGTCGGCGCTCATTTTGCCGGTGGCCAGGTAGTCGAGGAAGAACAATGGTTCGGCGCCCGCGACGATGATGTCGTTGACGCACGCGTTGACGACGTCGCGCCCGAGATTCTCGTACTGTTCCATCGCAAGGGCGATCTTGAGCTTTGTACCGACGTTGTCTGTACCCGAAACGAGGACGGGCTGCCGATATCCGGAAAGCTCGAACAGTCCGCCGAATCCTCCCACTCCGCCGAGAACCTCCGGCCCGTGCGTTGTGGCGGCAAGCGCTTTGATGCGTTGCTTGGCGGCATCTGCCGCGTCGAAGTCGACTCCGGCGTCCTTGTAGGTCTGTCCAGACTGAGGCCGTGACATCAGACTTCGAGGGCCAGCTTGTCCATTTCGAGCTGTACGGGAACAGGCTGGTTGCCGGTAAAGCACGCCATGCAGTTGCGGTCCTCGGTCGACCCAACGGCCCGCAGCAGACCCTCGTTGCTGAGATAACCCAGGGAGTCTGCACCCACGATAGCGGGGATCTCGTTAACACCCTTATTCGAGGCGATTAGCTCCGCGCGGGTGGGAAAGTCCACGCCGAGGTGGCAGGGGTGCTTGATAGGTGGCGAGGCTATCCTCAGGTGCACTTCTCTCGCGCCGCCGCGCCGTAGCATGGCCACGATCTGGGCTTGCGTCGTCCCTCGAACGATCGAGTCGTCTACAACGACGAGCCGCTTGCCCTCGATGTTTTCCAGCAGCGGGTTGTACTTCATGCGCGCGCCCATGTCTCGCAGGCGCTGGTCCGGGAGAATGAACGTGCGTCCGACGTAACGGTTCTTTATAAGGCCCTCGCCGAAGGGTATGCCTGACTCCCCGGCGTAGCCCATGGCGGCGTGAATTGCGGTGTCGGGCACTCCTATCACGAGATCGGCGTCGACGGGGTGCTCTTTTGCGAGCTGTTCCCCCATCACCTTGCGGCTGTTATATACGAGACGTCCTTCGAGAACGCTGTCGGGGCGTGCCATGTAGATGTGCTCGAAGATACAGGGGGCTCGCGCATTATCGGTCATCCTGCGGCTCACGGTGCGGAGGCCGTCGGCGTCGATTGCGACCACCTCGCCGGGATGCACGTCCCTTATGAACTCGGCCCCAATCTGGTCCAGCGCGCACGTCTCGGAAGCGATAACCCATCCACCGTTGAGCTTGCCGATGCAAAGAGGGCGGACGCCCAAGGGATCGCGTATCCCGTACACGGTATTTTTCGTCATCATGGTCAGCGAATACGCGCCTTCGAGCCTGCCCATTGCGTAGACGATGCGCTCCTCCAGCGTGGGCTGAGGGGCGTGCATCATCAGGTGCGCGATGACCTCCGAGTCGCTGGTGGACTTGAATTCAACGCCCCAGGACTCGAGCTCCAAGCGGAGATTCCTGGCGTTTACGATGTTGCCGTTGTGAGCGAGGGCGATCTCTTCGTCGTCGTTGCCCTCGGAGAAGATTGGCTGGCAGTTCTCGATAGTGCTCCGGCCGGTTGTGGAGTAACGGGTGTGTCCGATTCCCAAGTGGCCGGGCAGAAGGACGAGGTCTTCCTCGACAAACGCCTGGGTGATGAGGCCCATCGCCGTCCGGCACCTGATCTGCGTACCGTCGCCCGTCGCGATTCCGGCGCTCTCCTGACCGCGATGCTGAAGCGCATGGAGGCCAAAGTAGGTGGTACGGGCCGCGTCCTCTCCTGGCAGGTATGCTCCAACGATGCCGCAGGCTTCACGCGGACGATCCGTCGGAAAGGACATCCTACCCCCTAGATTCCCGGCGCGGTCCAAATCCCAGACTGGGCAACCACTTGAAATTATAGGCGTGCAGTCTGGCAGGGTCAACGTCACTTCGAACTAGAGACCGGTCGTGAAACTTCCCAATGTTGGTCTGACGAACTACTGATTTCACCCCGTCAACCGTCGTTGCCCTTCAGCCTCGTCTGCGCGCGAATTGACGGCATCAGCAGACCGATAAGGAACAGGAGACAGAGACTCAGCCCCGCGATGATCGTGATCGCCATGGGAGCTCCCACGCGCTCTGCCAGCGCCCCGACGATCAGGGAACCCGCGGGACTGGTACCTATCGCGAGGCTGATGACACCCAGCGCCTTGCCGCGCATTCCTGCCCGTGAGACCAGCATCACCACCGTCGCCTGCATGGTGGCGAATCCTGCCATGCCCACTCCTAGTACGAGCAGCAGGGCGAGCGACAGGAAATAGACCTTGGAAAATGAGAATCCCAGCAGGCAGACCGACGCCGCCACCGAACCGCCGATGAAGATCAGTCCATGCCGCCGAACGTTGGTAGAGGAGGCGATAGCTATCGCCCCCGCAGACGCGCCAAGCCCGGCGACCGAGTCCATCATCCCCATGAGCGCGGGACCGACTCCCAGGACATCGCGTGCGATCACGGGAATGAGGAACCGATACGGAAAGAACAGCACGTTCATAACGATGGTTATTAGAACGACGGCCAGCAGCGTGCGGTGCCGGAGGGTATATCGAACCCCCACGAGCAGTTCGAGGGCCATCCGACGTTTCACCGCTGACGCACGACTTCCGATATCTAGCCTCAGTGTCCATACCATCACCATCGAGACCACGGAGAAGCCCACAACCACGACGTACCCGCCTACCACGTCCACCTGGCTGATCAGGACTCCTGCAAGCGCCGGCCCGACCATCGTGCTCGCGTTCATGCCAATCGAGTCGAGAGCCACGGCGTTCGTGACGCCACTGCTCCCCACGAGGTCGTGGATCATCGAACGTCGAGTCGGCAATTCGAGCGCCCATGCCGAACCCACGAGGGTTATCGTCACGTAGGCGTGCCAAAACTCTTCCTTGCCCATGACGAGAATGACCGCCATACCTATCGACGCCACAAAGCCGACCACCTGTGTCATACGGAGCAATTTGAGCCGGTCGAACCTGTCGGCAAGCACGCCGCTAAGGAGGCCCACGAAGAGCATCGGCGCGAGGGAGAAGAACCCGACAAGCGACACGAGAAACGCCGAATCGGTAAGTGTCAGCACCATCCACCCGAGCAACGTCATTTGCATCCAACGCGACAGCAGCGAGCAGAAGTTCGCGGGCCATAGAATGCGGTAGCTCGGATTTTGGAACGCCGCAAAGGTGCGCGGCAGCTTGGTGCGGTGGGGGAGCCTCACGCTACTGCCCGCCGACATGCGCAGCTCAGCCAATCGACGGGCTCACCGCTTGCTTCGTACCCAATACGGGGACAAGCACATTCCGCGCTAAGGCCCGTTCGTGCTGAGCTTGTCGAAGCACAAGTGCAGCTTTCAAGAGAATCGGAAGCCAAGCTTGGGATGGCACTCACGGCGATCTCTCCTGCCCGGGGTACACGGTCCATTGCACGGTCGCGACAGCGGCCACTTCGTCAATGAGACAAAGTCTATTCTCGAGCTTGAGAGCATAGTAACCGTCGGTCGCGGCAATGAAAGCGTATCGCGACTCGTAGACGTATTGTCCTTCGGTTTCTCGCGCGGTGATTTGCCATGGAGTGAGCGTTTGAAGAATGTTCCCGAATGGATCGACGAGACTTGGCACACCGCAAACGTGCCGGTCGTGTTTGTCCTGCCGGACTTCCACCAACACCTCAATCCGTTCGCTCAAACCAACCTCGACAGTCGACTGGTGGAAACCTGATTCGGCCAGGTCGAACGTTGCGGGAGGAAGCATCTTCGATTGGACCGAGGCATCCTCTTCCGGTTCCCCGCAGGCGATAATCCCTACCAGCACAACTGCCGCTAGAGAGCCGACGAATATTCGGAGAATCGTAACGCCGAAGCAGTCATGGACCGGTCTCATTGATGCGTCCCGTCCCGCAGTGATGCCATTGATTGTAGTATGCAGTCACTACCACAGAAAACGGGTTTACAGGTGTGCCAAGAGCCCGTTGCACCGTTGCTGAACTGAACCCTTGCAGATCCGGCACGATAGTCTGACATTCTTTTGAAAATAGCCGCCGTCCAATCTCCCCCACCGCCAACCCCAAACCGTCATTCGGCGTAGGCGGGAATCCAGTATTCGGATCCTGTCAGGCGAAACCCCCATTGGCATTCCAGGTGCTGAAGGTCGCCACCCTCATGACATATTCCTCACTCCGCGGCGCTACACTCGGAATGACTGAGATTTGGTGTTATGCAAAGTTCTCCTGAGGGTGAGACTGCGAATGATCTCCTCACTCCCGTACGCGAAAAATTCGCACGTCGCGGTTCTCGTATACCTGTTCGAGGGCTCCGTCAAAGCCGGAGTCAAACTTCGCCAGTCCTGCCGGAACGTAGTAGAGTCGCTCGACCTGTCCGAGATACACGTACTCGACGCCATAATCGCGCATGATGTCGAGTGCCTCTTTCGGGTCCGACGTGTTGTATATGCGAGCGACCTGCGCGATGCGCCTAGGGACGGTTTCGCGGTGGTTCCAGCGCTGCTGCATCTGGTGCCATTCCCAGCCTGCTATGTTTGGCAGGCCGGTGTAGATCGAAACGCGTCCGCCCCAACGGTAGGTGGGCGTCACAGCTTCGAGCATCACGGGGGAGCCCTCGACATTCCGCTGAATCCACCGGATGGCGTCGTAGTCTGCCGACAGGTCGATTGTCCCACGCTGGTCCGAGTGACGCTGGCCGTCCTGCATGTAGGCCATGCCGTCCAATGTGAGAGGCAGCGTCGTATCGAAGCGCCTGCTCAGCCTGTCCTGTGTCCCGAGTACCGGGTAGACGGACACACAAACTACGAGCACTGCCAAGCAGCCAAGCCATATCCTCTTTCCCTTCGGGAGTGTGTCGAGTGAGGTGCTCCGTCCATGCCAGAGTCTCCACAGGATGTATGCCGACGCCAGGGCCATCAGCACCCAGACCTGAAGGTAGAACTTGAAGACAGTGTTCATCCTGTCTATGTCGCCTTCCACCCGGACTATGTCCACTCCGATGATGACGAAGAAAGCCGTGAGAGCCATGAGAAGAACGAACGCGGCCTGCGGGGCATCCCCGCGTGGGGACAGAGCTGCGCGCGCGCCTGCCGCAAGTGCCAGGACGAGGAGTGCGAACACGAACGGAATCGTGCTGCCGGTTATCTCGACGACCTTCAGCACGACCACGAGACCGATCAACGTGAGTCCCAGCACCACGAGCGATAGACGTACCGCGCCTATTCGCCTGAGATGAGTATCCATGTCGCTTGTTTCACCGGAGGGTGCTGACACCGCAGCGAGCTTGGAGAAGGGGCGCCACAGAATGCTGCCAATATCCGAAAGCCAGCTGCGCGACTCGCTGACAAGGTACGAACCTATTGCGAATACGAACAGTCCCAGCATCAGAAGGAACTGCCAAAGGACTGTCTGATTTGTCGTGGCCTCGATGCTTGAAAAGGCCGTCTCGTAATTCAGATGATAGGGTAGGAAGATGATGAACCCAACAATGAATATCAGGACTCCCTTGACCGCCGCCTCGACCATTACAAGCAGGTTCAAGCCGCCGGTCCTCAGTATGGCGGCGAGCAGCACGGCAGCCGTGCTCAACAGCAGATAGGTCGGGTAGTCCCACGTGTTGATCGGTCGGAGCACGCCGACGGCGATGCCCAGCAGGGCTATTTGCGCGATGTCGGCAAGTCCCCACCCCTTTGAAGCCGACCGACCACTTCCCTGTCCTGCCCCCCTCGCCCTGAGTACGACCGCCAGCGCAACGCCAACGACGAGAATGGTGAAGGGTATCGCCATGAGGTGGGCGTGCAGGTCGGCGAACAGGAACGTGAAGTAGGGGAACTCCGTGATCTCGTTGCCCGGTGGGTCCGGCGGCATCATCCTGCTGCTGCGCCAGAAGTCGAACCCCCCGGTCGGCTCATTCATCAGTAGTGCGTACAGGCTCTCCAGACTCTGTACGGCGCCGTCCAGATTTCCGATCATCGTTACGAACAAGGCTGCCGCCAATCCGGCGATGACGGGAGACCACGAGAATATCCTGACACCCTTCTTAGGAGCTTCTTCGGATGACTCGTCCTCACCCCCGGCGGCCTCAATGTCGGGAGCGGCCCGTGCGTGCCGACGAGGTAATCGCAGTCGCGAGGTCTCCGCAAGGTTGTAGACCACGCTAAACGCTCCGACGACGGTGAGGGCGAAGAACATCGGGACGGCCAGATTGACCGCAACCGCCGTGTCGATGCCGGTCGCGTGAATGAACGACGCGACGATGAACTGCCCCCAGTAGTAGTAGTTGATGAAGCCCCCGGAATACCACGGGTCGTAGGGAGGCATGAAGCTCGACTTGAGGACGGCGTTCAGGTACGCCGTATCCATGGGCTTCTCTCCCCCCTGCCACGGATGCCACAGGTCCGGGTTCGCCATTCGCAAGACGACGAATGCGAGGAAAGCGACGAGGAATACGACCTCGCCAATCGCGATTACCCTCCATCGCTCGCGGACGAATGCCCAGAACGAACGCCATGTGAATCCAAGGACGACGCATGACGCCAACGCGATCACGCCGATTCCCACCATGACCGACCCGAATGAAAACGCCATCCACTGGAGACTCGCCAGCAGCCAGGCAAGAAGCGAGACAGCCAGTATCCCCAGTAGCTTGGCAAGCAGGTATCCGCCGTCCGGCAGAGACCTGAACGCCGCCAGCGCAATCGGCAGTATCGCCAGCGCCATGAGCTGCATGACGACCAGCCAGGCAACGACCGGCATACGACTGCCCAGCCCATTGGGATTCACGATGTCGGCCCAGGTTCCGCCTGCGCGCTGAGCCTCGAGGTCGTCCTCATCCAGCAGGAGACCTACCGGCCTCGCCGTTTCCGGGACAGCTTCTCCGGCGCCACCATATCCGAAAGGGTCGTCTCCGGCGGCATCGAGGATGCGTTGTCGAATGGTCTCCTCGTCGAGCTGCTCGACGTTCTCGAACACGAGGCCCTTTGGGTGGTCGTATACGGAAAAACTCTCGTCCGCGTAGCCCAGGTTGATATTAAGTCCCGGCGGCGACTCTTGACCCTGAGGTGTCGATAGACCCGGCCTCCCGTAGGTGTCATCGACGAGCGTCACGCCCGCAAGGTTGGGATACGCCGTCTCCACGTTGGCGAGCCGGTACCCAAGTTCACCGCCGAAGAGCAGCCTGTAGTACGCCGACGTGACGGGATACCTTTCCGGCAGGCGGGTTATAGTGCCGTACAGACGGTTGCTGTAGAAGAGGATATAGTCGGCCTCCGACACGCCAACGGCCAGGGCGGAGAGCTTCTGCGGCGAGTCCTGTTCGTAGACGGGAAGCCGCGGGACATCGTACCTTCCGAGGTCTGGAATGCCCTCCTCCCAGTGTTCCATCAGAATGACTGAACCTACGGGAGCATTTCGTTTAATCCACTCGGAGGACCGGACTGCCGTATGGGTCGATTGATAAACCCCCAAGTAGGCGAGCGCATACAGCCCTGTAACCAGTACCAGCGCGACCATCACACCCGCGACCGCGTGACGGAGCCACCGCCTGTGGGGCGCCGCCCACTTCCAGGCGTGGAAGAGCATCTGGGAGCCGAAGAGCACCAGCAGCGGCGTTACCGGAATCAGGTAGCGAGTGAACTTGACCTGGAACGCGCCCGTCACCAAGAGGTACGGAATGACCCACGAGAGCAGCAGCACCGTTCCCCGCGATTCCGGTGACCGAACCCCCAGCGTGGCGATCAAGGAAGCGAACGCTATCATCGATGCCGCGGCGATGGCGAAGAGGTCCATCGAGATGAGAAGCACACCGGCCGGCAGGAGCCATCCCACTGCCAGGTAGAGGAGCCCGTGGTACAGCCTCATTCCACGGAGGCTTGCGTAGAGCAGTCCCGCCCATACTACGACGCCGAGAGGCCAACCCAGTCCGAACGCCGCAAGCTGCCGCATGTGGTACAAGTAAGCCGCTGTGTCGACGTACTGCCGTGTGTACGGGTAGTCGCGGATACGACGTACCATTTCCGACTGCTCGGTGATGTCGGATACGAAGCGGGCCGAGTCGATTATGGCGTAGGGCTGAACGATGATGAATGTCGCCAGCGAGGCGCAGCCCGCCGCGAGCAGTCCAATGAATGCCGTCCCAATCCTTTGGCTCGCTTCTGCACTATCGCCCTTGGTCTGCCCCAAAGCCGGAAGGACGTATAGCAGATGGGCCGTGACGAGGGCGAAGTATATGGGCACCATGCTGACCTTGGACGCCAGGCCCAGGCCGACGATTACGCCGGCGATCAACGAGTCACGCAGGCTGCCGCCGACTGCCACGCGGTGCATGAAGTACAGCGCGGCAATCGTTGTCAGCCCGAGCAGGATATCGAAGGTCAGAAAGTGGCTAAGCTGGATATGGATGACCGCCAGGGCCACCAGCGCAGCTGCCAGGAGACCTTGCTTTCGTCCATACATCCTCGCGCCGAGAATGTACGTAAAGAACACCACGGCCACGTCGGCGAGCGCCGATACACCTCGACCAACGGTCCTGAGATCGTACAGGTCTCCGGGAACTATCGAATGAGCAGTCTTGAGCAAGTAGACGGGGAAGCTGCCGTAGGCGAACCGGCCGGGGTTCCATGGGCTTCTCGCGGGATCCAGAAGAGTGTCCAAATCGCCCGGCGTGGGGAATTTCAGTCCCTCGACTAGGGAGACGACATTGCGCTCGTCGGGGTGTGGCGAGTAGCCATAGCCCTCGTCCCAGTTGATGCCGTACAGCCGGAGGGCGAGCGCCACGACCAGCACGACCACGAGCGCGGCAGCCATCAGCACACTGCTCCGGTCGAACGGGCGGGTGATCTTGTTCATGCTCCGCTCGTCGTCTGGCGGCTGCGACTGCGTGCTCTCCATGAAAGGCTATTGTATCTACGCCGTGAGAGCTACAGCAATTGGCCGGGGGGTCCCGCTTAGTGAAGAGAGAACGGAGAATTCGGAATACGGACTCCCAAGAACTCGCCGTACCGGCGTAGAGCTTACCCTGTACCCCGATGCGGGGCTGGTATCCATCACATTAGACAAGGCGCCGACTATCGCTGAGTTGTACACAGAAACCTCTCGTAGGCTTCGTCCCACTCATCGGCGTCCTCCGGGAGATACGTGGTCGGTTCAAAGCTGCGACGTACAATCTCGCGCCCCTCGGCGAGTGACGAGATCTCGCCATCTGAGAACATCTGCATCAGGATATTCCCGGCCGCCGTGGCCTCGACGGGCCCCACGACGACCTGACGGCCAACAGCGTTCGCAGTGAATTGATTGAGAAGGAGGTTTTGGCCTCCTCCCCCAACGATGTGCAGGGTCTCCTTACGCTCCTCGATGATGCCCTCTATAGCTTCCAGCACCATTCGATATCGGAGAGCCAGGCTCTCCAGGATCGTCCTCACCATTTCCCCGCGAGTCGTTGGCGGCTCCTGGCCGGTCGTCAGACAGAACTCGACCACCCGGGACGGCATATTGCCCGCCGGAGTGAACGATGGGTCGTCGGGGTCAATGAGCGCGGAGAATGACGTGGACGTTTCGGCCATCCGTGTGAGTTCCGCGTACGAGAAGGAGTCACCTTCGGCCTCCCACGTCGCGCGGCACTGCTGTACGAGCCAAAGGCCGGATATGTTCTTCAACGGCCGCATCGTGCCGAGTACGCCGACCTCGTTGCCAAGCTCGAACGCCCTCGCCCTCTCGTTCATCACCGGTCCGGGCGTTTCGATTCCCAGCAGCGACCACGTGCCTGAACTCAGGAATGCCCAACCGTCATCGCCCGCCGGTACTGCGGCAACCGCCGAGGCAGTGTCGTGAGTTCCCGGAAGGACGACATCCACATCCCTCGCACCCGTCTCCTCCGCAACCCTCGTAAGAAGAGGCCCCAGCGATTCCCCTGCATCCCTGATGTTCCCCAGCATGTGGGAAGGCAGTCCAACGGCGTCGAGCAGCGGGTATGCCCAGTCGGCCTTGCCAACGTCGTACATCTGGCTTGTGCTTGCGAATGTGCGCTCGGTCGCCATTTGGCCGGTCAGCCAGTAGTTGATGAGGTCCGGGATGAAGAGCAGCCGTGAGACTATGTCCAGCCGGTCGGGAGGCTCCGACAGTAGCTGGTACAGGGTATTCATCCCCATCAGCTGAATGCCTGATTGTTCGTACAGGAAGTCCCTTCCTAGCCGCTCCATGACCGAGTCCTGGATTCCTGCCGTCCGGGGATCGCGGTACTGGTGCGGCAGGCCCAAAAGCTTACCCTGACCGTCAAGCAGTCCGTAGTCCACGCCCCACGTATCGACGCCGACACTTACGAGACTATCGGCATACATGGATGCTGCGGCCGCAATACCGCGCTTGACCTCCTCGAAGAGCGCCGGTAGGTCCCAGTGCATGCTGTCGCCCCGGCCAACGGGCACGTTCGGGAAGCGGTGCGCCTCACGAAGGGTCAGGCGTTCCCCGTCGAACGACCCGGCAATGGCGCGCCCGCTTTCGGCTCCCAGGTCCAGCGCGAGGTATGTCTTGCACTCGCCGCTCATGTGTCCTGCCGTCCGAGCCTGCGCTTCTCCATCTCGGAGCACCCCGTTGGAGATAGCTTCGTTCCCCACTTTGGAGGCATTATAAACACAATTCTCAAGGCATACCGAAATCGTCACTCCGGCGAAGGCCGGAGTCCAGAGGGGAAGGATGGGAGGCCCTCGCAGGAGTGGTACTGTGCAAATTCCCCATCATCCCTCGCCTCCATTCATACCACCCTAGCGTTTGGTGCTATAATGTAGTGCCCGATACTTCGTGCGATGCTTTTGTGTGCCCGAGGGTATCGGCCACGACAGCAATGCGCTAGGAGACGACCAATGAAGGTTGTGTTTTTGGAGGATGTGGAAGGAGTCGCCCAGGGGGGCGAGGTCAAGGAAGTCAAGAGGGGATTCGCGCGGAACTACCTCATACCGCAGCGGCTTGCGATGCCGGCGACCCGCGACTCCCTGCAGAGGATCGACCGCCTGAAGAAACAGGCGGAAGAGCAGCGTCTTCGCAAGATACGCGACATGAGGGAACTCGCCGAAGAGCTGCGAGGGAAGCGGGTAGACGTGCCAATGCGCGCAGGCGCGGCAGGTCGACTCTATGGTTCAGTCACCAACGCCATCGTTGCCGACGCGCTATCGTCACTTCTCGACCGCGAGATCGAGCGCCGCAACGTTCAGATTCCCGAGTCGATTCGTGAGGTCGGGACCTTCGAGGTCCGCGTCCACCTCTACGCCGACATTGACGCACAGGTCGAGGTCCTCGTCTATCCGATGGAGACTGAGCCCGAAGAGTTCCTCCGTCAGCTTGAAGAGCGTAGGGCCCAGGCCGAGGCCGGAGACGCCGAGTCCTCCGACGACGAAACCGAGGAAGAGACCACAGACTCCGTGGAGTCAGAGGAATACGCTGAAGCAACGTCCGAGTCGGAAGCGGACGAGGCTCCGGTGGCAGAATCGCCCGAAGAATCTTCGTAAGCACGGGAAGACTCTCTCAACGGCTCACTCTCACTGCGCCCTCTCCGGGGCAGTGCGTGACTTCCGTTAAGAACTAGCCACCGTCAACTTGACTGGCAGATGCCGCTTAATCCCCTCTCCCGTCGTGGGTCAGGGCTAGGGTGAAACGTAATATCAAAATCACCTGGAATCTGAACTAGCCCCAGTCCATCTGGCCGGATTCACCACCCGTCTCGTTTCTCCCATCGAAGCAGTAGCTGAAAGCACGTTCGCCCTGAGCCTGCCGAAGGGCAGCGTTGCACCTTCCACGCAGAGTCTCACACGCAACTGTTCGGAGTTGGTGAGATACAGAGAGGGGGTCTTCGCGATTCAACTGCCCAAGACTGAACAATTACTCCCACGCCTCCCGATTTGATTCGCAAGAACAGATGTACGAAACTGTTAACCAGCGCCAACACGCCTCGGGAATTAACGTGAGCAGGACGAATTCATCAAAGTGCATCAGAATGCATCAATTTGCAACAAAAATCGGCCATAGCCCAAACCGAAGGTTGTTCGCCCATCACCACGGGTTCAACTCTGCCAGTCTTCGACTTGGCACTAATTTCCAATAACGCTGGAAATGCTACAGAATGCTGCAAAATGCTACACAAATCGGGGAATTCCCTCACATCGACAGTGCTTGCACTCTCCCCTCAATCACGCAGTTGAACCGACCCGTTGAACGGCTCGCCCGAAGGCTTCGGAATGCGGGAATCGGAGAGAGTGGATCCCTGAGACCCTTCCCGCCAAATCGGCCGGAATTGACGGGTGCTTTGTAGTCATCCGGATGTGGCATCGGGCCGGAATCCTTGATACTTTAAGCGGCCCATGGTCTACACCGACAGACTCCTCCCACACAGCGTCGAGGCCGAAGAGTCCCTGATCGGCGCGCTGCTGATCGACGAAGACGCCCTGCCCAAAATTTCCGGGACCGTTGGGGCCGAGGACTTCTACGTAACCAAGAACCGCTGGTGCTATGAGGCATGCATGGCCCTGTTCGACCGCAGCGAGGCCATCAACCAGGTGACCGTCGCCGAAGAGCTCGTCCTCCATGAGCGCCTCGAAGAGATTGGCGGCACGTCGTATCTGGCGCATCTCGTGCGTACGGTGCCCACAACCATCCACGTCGAGCACTACGCCGGGATCGTTCAGCGCACCTCGACCATGCGGCGGCTCATCAGAACGGCTGACGAGATTGCCGCGATCGGCTACGAGGGCGACGCCGACGCCGATTCCGCTCTCTCGAAGGCCGAAGACCTTCTCTACCGCGTCCGCACAACGCGCACCACCCGAGACTTCATGCACATACGTGAGGTGCTCGACCAGTACATGGAGGATGCGGCGTCAGCTCAGGCCGGTGGCGATATCCATCTCTCGCCCATCACCACAGGGTTCCCCGACTTGGACAAGCTGCTCGGGGGAGGACTCCAGCGCTCGGATCTCGTCATAGTCGCAGCACGCCCAAGCCTCGGCAAGAGCACGCTCGCCTTCAACATTGCTCGCTATGCCGCCGAGCAACTGGCCAGAGTTGCCGTATTCAGCCTCGAAATGAGCGCTGAGCAGATCGGCATCCGACTAGTCGCGAGCGAGGCGGATGTCAACAGCCATCGGATGCGGGTAGGCCTTCTCAATAGCCAGGAAGAGCAGCGCGAGCACGACGCCATCGGCTACCTCTCCGGTCTGCCCATCTACATCGACGAGACGCCATTCCAGCGAATCGTCGAGATGCGGAGCAAGATCACCCGGCTCCACAACGAAGAGCCCATCGATCTCCTGATTGTCGACTACATGCAGCTCATCGCCGGTTCGAGCGGTCGATCAGAGAACCGAGTTATGGACATGGGCGAGATATCCCGCTCCCTTAAGAGCATCGCTAGGGAACTCGACGTTCCCGTCCTCGCGCTCTCGCAGCTCAGCCGCGCCCCCGAACAGCGCCTGAACCACAAGCCACTCCTTTCGGACCTCCGTGAGAGCGGAAGCATCGAACAGGACGCCGACGTCGTTGCATTCATCTACCGCGAGGACAAGTACACGACTCAAGAAGAGTGGGACAAACGAAGGCCGAATGATCGGTATCCCGCAAATGTCGCCGAGTTGATCGTCGCCAAGCACCGGAACGGGCCCACCGGCTCCGTGCACCTCTACTTCCGAGATGACGTGGTGCGCTTCGAGAGCATGACACGGCCCACCGAAGCCATGGACTTCGCGTAGCAGGGAGCAAGTATGCCCAACCTCTCAGAGGTCCTCAGTAAACTCCCTGCCGCCGGACCTGTGGACGGCGGCGACTTCGTTCCGCCCGACGACGAGCCGGACGACTCCGGCGGTGCGTGTGCGATATGCCTTGGGCGCGGCTGGATCAGCCCCAACGTCCCCGTCGGTCACGAGGACTTTGGCACCATTGCCCCATGCCGGTGCCAGGAATCCCGTCTCGAAGACGAGCAGCGCGACCGGCTCCTCACCTACAGTAACCTTGGCCACCTCACCCGCTTCACCTTCGAAAACCTGGAGCCGGACGGGTTTTCAGATGTCGAAGCTGACAGGGCGCAGTTCAGAGACGCCTATAAAAGGTCGCGAGCCTACGCTGACAGTCCCCAAGGATGGCTCACCTTTACCGGAGGACACGGTGTGGGGAAAACACACCTAGCCGCTGCCATCGCTAACCACTGCGTTGAGAATGGGCGTATCGTCTTCTTCTCACACGCTTCAGACCTGCTCGATCACCTGCGTTCTACCTTCGGACCTACAAGTGAGATTTCTTACAGTGACCTCTTTGAACAGGTTCGGACTAC
The DNA here is from genome assembly GCA_963662435.1 of Dehalococcoidia bacterium. Taxonomy (GTDB): domain Bacteria; phylum Chloroflexota; class Dehalococcoidia; order Lucifugimonadales; family VXLM01; genus VXLM01. The sequence continues at coordinate 3,576,979 of OY759598.1, forward strand.
GCCACTGCTAATTCTCGATGGACTTGGCAGCCAAAGCGAGTCTACATGGGCACAAGAGAAGTTGCGACAGGTCCTAAATCACCGCTATAGCGCAGACCTCCCGACGGTAGTGACGACTGCTGAGCATATTGAAGATCTTGATCCATACATTCGAACAAGGATCGGGACGAGAGTCATGGATCTTGGTACGCAAAGATCCACAGGGGTGCAAGGCTTGGGGATAGTGCCACATGCGTTATTTTCTAGCATGACATTTACGACATTTGAAACTGACGGGCACAACGCAACGTCGTCCGCTCAAAGAGAGTCTCTTGGTGCCGCATTGGAAGCCACACGAGACTATGCGGAATATCCCAATACTGACAGGATATGGCTTACGCTGGCGGGCAACACGGGCACAGGAAAAACTCACCTTGCCGTCGCGATTGCACGCGAACAGACGGAGAAGGGGAGGTCGGTATTCTTCGCCTTCGTTCCGGAACTGCTTGACCACCTGCGAGCGACCTTCTTACCGGAGAGCAGGGTCCGCTACGATCGCCGGTTTGAGGAAGTCAAGACCACTCCTATGTTGATTCTCGACGGTTGGGGAGAGGAGCAGGGTAGTTCATGGGCATTGGAGAAGCTCAATCAGATTGTCGTGCATCGGCATAACTTCCGATTGCCAACGATCGTCACCACCCGGCACGAGACGCTGGGTTCTTCCGAGCTTAGACATGATCTCACACCGGGCGAATCGAGAATTCAAGATCCTACCGTCGCTCGAGTCATACGAATCAATGCTAGGGACTATCGTCGCAGGTATTCTGACAATCCCAGAACGAAACCTTAAGGTCCGCTGGTTCCTTTCCCGCTCCCACATCCCCAACTTGCCCGCCTCTACCGCTGCGTATAAACTTGGTCGACATCGCTTTTTCAAAGGACACGACATGAAGATTGCAATCTTGCAAGGTCCACGCAACCTCGTGATCGAAGACTGGGACCTCGACACGCAGAACCTCGGCCCGAACGAAATCTGGGGCGAGACCATCATCTCCGGCTTCAAGATTGGAACGGACCGTGGAAACTACGAGGGTGCGGAGGATGTTCCCGGCGCTCCGACATACCCTCGATGGGTGGGCGACAGCAACCTCGCCGTCGTCAGGGGCGTTGGCAGCGAGGTAACGAAGTTCAAGGTCGGAGACCGCGTCGTTTCCCGCAACCCACACCAGTCGGAATGGGTGGCCGACCATAGGCAGTCCGTCGTCAAGGTCCCTGTAGGCGTGGACGACGAGGACGCCATCTGGGCGCATCTCTACACCCTCAGCGGCCTCTGCTTCCGCAAGGCCAACTTCGTGCCCGGTGAGTACGTGGCAGTCGTGGGACTGGGAGTGCTCGGCCTCGGCGCCGTCGGCCTCGGTCGCCCAATGGGCGCCAGGACGATCGGCATCGGCAACAGCCCCATCCGTAACGAGATGGCCATGCAAATGGGCGCACACGCGACCTTCATGTACAACGACCCAGACCTCGATGCCAGGCTGGACGAGTACACGAACGGCAACGGCGTCGACCTCGTGATCCTGACCGCCAACCCCTGGCCCGCCTACCGCACCTCCGTCGAGATCGTGCGCGAAAACGGGCGCGTCTCAATCGTCAGCCTGCTGGGTCGCGGTGAGGAGCCAGCCGACTTCAATCCCCTTGCCATGCAGTACTTCTACCACAAGGGAATCTCGCTTGTTGCCGTCAACGGCACCGCGCCATACATGTATCCACAGGCCGACGCCGACCGCATGGAGTGGAACAAGCAGTGCGAGTTTGTCCTCCAACTCATGGCCGACGGCAGCCTGAAGCCGAGCCAGATTGTCACCCACCGCCTTCACTACTCCGGCATGAAAGAGGCCTACGAAATGGCCTACAACCGCGAAAAGACCATGCTCGGTGTAATCTTCCAGTGGCAGAAGTGAGGAGGTGGGCTGCAGCGCGTCCTAAAGCGTGGAGCAGAACTCGTCGACGGTAAGACCGGCGGAACGGATGAGGGTGCGCAGAGTTCCTTTGGCGACGGTGGAGTGGTTGGGCACGGAGAGGGTCACTAATTCTCCTGGTTTGGTCATGATGATATGTCCCCCTCGTTGCCGTGCCACGCTCCAGCCCAAGCGCCGAAAGTTCCGCACAGTCTGTGCGCCACTCAGAATGGGCAGTTGCGGCATTACAGCGCCACTTCCACCTGCTGTGTTTCAACGGTCAAGGGCATGCCCGACTCAGCGCGCACTTCCAAACAGAGCTCGATAGCCTCACGTACGTTCGCCAGAGCCTCGTCTTTCGTGCCGCCTTGGCTCACACACCCCGGAATGGATGGGCATTCGGCGACCCATACGCCGTCTTCGTCTCGATCAATCGTTACGGTTACTTTCATTCCTCGAACCCCTGATGGCCGTCGGTCTCCGTTGACCAAGCCTTGCTGTGAGACCCTTCGCCAACGTTCCGCCGATGTCCTCAGTCATTGGAACCGGCTGCTGTTACGAAACGAACGCGTACGGTACCGCTGTCGTCAGCTTCCTACAGCGTAGCATCACCTTCCGCGTAATACCAACGCCGTCGGATTGTCAAAACACTCGAAGGACTCTACAATCGTTCCCGCGTTAAGCGGTGAGGTCACCAAGACCACACACGCACGAAAGGACCAAACATGACCACCACCAAGAGCAGGGTACAAGCGTCCCTCGATCTCTATGACCGCGCCGAGGAGCTGATCCCCGGCAAGACGCAGCTCATCAGTCGTAGGGCGAGCAGTTTCGCTCACCCGGTCAGTCCTATATACGCCGACCACGCCAAGGGCTCACGGTTTGTCGACGTCGACGGCAACGAGTATATCGACTGGGTGAACGCCGTCACGGCAATCATCCTCGGCCATGCCGACGACGTGGTCGACGGCGCCGTCAGGGAGCAGATCGATAAAGGCAGCCTGTTCACCCTGAACAGCCCGCTGGAGATTGAGCTTGCCGAGCTCCTGATCGACACCATTCCCAGCGCGGAGATGGTGCGCTACACCAAGGGCGGCGGAGAGTCCTGCGCCGTGGCCGTCCGCATCGCGCGGGGTACCACGGGGAGGGACAAGATACTCTTCTCCGGCTACCACGGCTGGCACGACTGGTACCAGTCGGCAAACTACCTCGTAGACCCCGTGTCGGGCGAGTTTCCCTTCGCGGGCATCGAACCGACGGGTGTGCCGAAGGTCCTTGCCGGCACGGCGATACCGTTCATCTACGAGGACCTCGACAACCTCAAACAGCTCTTCGAGGAGAACAAGGGCGAGGTCGCGGCGGTGATGATGGAGCCGATGCGCTCCGAGCGTCCGAAGGAAGGCTATCTCGAGGCGGTCAAGGAACTCTGCCACGCCAACGGCGCGCTCCTCATCTTCGACGAAGTCTCATCGGGATGGCGCATCTCCCTGGGCAGCGCCCAGGAATGGCTCGGCGTGACTCCGGATATGTCCGTCTTCGCCAAGGCGATGTCGAACGGCTATCCCATGGGCTGCGTGGTCGGCTCCCGCGAGGCCATGGAGCCGGCGGACCGAATGTTCATTTCAAGCTCATACTGGAGCGACAACATTGGCCTGGCCGCGTCGGTGACGACTATCAACGAACTCAAGCGACGGAACTCGACCGAGTTCTTCAAAGAGATAGGCGAAAAGATGGCGGCCGCTCTCCAGGACGCCGTAGATTCGGTAGGCATCTCCGCCCAGGTCACCGGCATACACACCGCGCCGACGCTGTCGTTCGACGTGCCCGACCCGGACATGAAGAAGCCGATCGACACGTTGTTCATCCAGGAAATGGGCAAGCGCGGCGTCTTTGCCCCGACCTCGTTCAAGGCGACGATGGCGCACACCGACGAGGACATAGCGCTCACCGCGGAGGCCGCCGCCGACTCGATGCGGGTCATCATGCGTGCCCTCGAAGGTGAGCTCGACACCTTGTTGGAAGCCGAGATCGGCCGTGAGCCGTTCCGCCGGATCGTCAGATAGAAAGCCCCGTCGCGGACCATACGTGCAGTTCAAGGGCTGCACAACTCATGACACCAGAATCGAATGCGGTGGATGACCAGTCCGACCCATCCACCGCGTCGGAACAGCCTCGGATAGTCCGGTATCTCCTTCTCGCGGGGTCCTTCCTGCCCGTAGTCGCAATGACGGTCGCAGTCATTGTCTTCAGGCATGACATCTCTCGCCTTCGAACGATTGAAGGTCTCGAAACGATAGGTTTCGTGGGCATTCTCATCGCGAATGTCATAGGCAGCGGGTCTTTCGTCCTCCCCGTACCTGGAATAGCTACGGTGATCATCGGCGCGACGATCTGGAACCCGCTCTTGGTCGCAATCGCAGGTGGCACCGGCTCGACCATAGGGGAACTCGCTGCCTACCTCGCCGGGGTGGGATCCTACGGCGCGGTCAGGAAGGTTGTCGGTCGAAACAGATGGTACGTTACGTGGTACTCCCGGCTCAGGGGTTGGATCGAGGCCCGCGGCATGATCACCATATTCCTCTTCGCGGCCACCCCAAACCCGTTCTTCGATATCGCCGGATTCGCGGCAGGCTCGATGAGATACCCCATCGGCAGGTTCACAGTGGCCTGCTGGCTCGGCAAGTTGGTCAAGTATGGATTCGTGTCATACGCCGCATTCTGGGGCGCCGATATGGTCTACGGTTGGTTTGAATAAGCCCCTTTTGGGAGAGCATCCCTGGACTACGCAGGCCTGATGTGCTCCGTCATCTGCTCGCGGTACCATTCCGCACCGTGGACGTCCTTCTTGTAGTGCCAGCGCCAGACTTCCGGATACATCATGATGCTTCTATCCTCGACCGGCAGCTTATAAGGAGCGCTGCCGTTGCGGGCCGATTCACGGAGGGCAATGGCGATCTCCAGGGCATAGCGCAGGTCGTCCCCTGTCGTAACCGTGAGCGGGTCTCCCGTGTCGATTGCCCTCACCAGGTCGTCGATGGTTGTCATCGTCGTGTCGCTGGGGATGCGCCATCCCTCGTCATCGCGCTGTCGTTCCCCGGGAGGCCGCGGCAGGAAGACCCCTTCGACCTCGCGCAACTCGGGGCTTTCCCTGGGGTCTTCGCCCGGCTTGAACAGTTTCAGGCCGAGGCCGGTGTTATTGGTGTTGGTAATCAGGCCGTGAGTCCCTATCACCTCGATCGCTCGATATTCAGGGACTCTAAAGCTGCTGTACGCCTCGATACCATTGCTGAACTTGATATATCCACCCACCCAGCCATACCACCTCTCGCCCCCTCCGTAGTCCCCCTCGTATTCCCCGTGCGGGTCGTTTGACACGAAGCCGACCACGAAGTCGACGGGAGACTTGCCGGCGAATTTCCGCGTGATGTTCAGTCCATGTGTGCCGACCTGCTTATTGTTCTCATAAAGGTTGATCCGCAGTACTTCCCCGATCTCTCCTCCGGCCGCCAACTCAAAGGCCTTGCGATAGTCGGGATGGCTGGATACAACCAGTCCCGCAGCTAACGGAATGTTCCGGGAGGCACACTCCTCGACCATTTGGTCGGCGTCGGCAAGGCTGCCTGCCAGCGGTTTCTCGCAGAAAATGCCCTTAACCCCCGCCTGCGCCGATGCGATCACCGCGCCGGGATTAGCCTTTACCGGCAGAACGGGGGCAGAGATATCGATATCCTCCTTGGCGAGCATCTCCTCATAGCTCAAATAGCCGGGCACGCCGAAGCGCTCACGGAAGAGTTCGAGGTTCTCCGGGTCGGTGTCGGCGACCGCGACAACCTCGGTACGTGGGTGAAGGTAATATGCTCGAGCGTGATGAGTGCCCTGCCGTCCTCCGCCGATGATGCCGACTCGATATGTGGGTTGGTTGTCCATGGTGCCCTCCTTCTTGCAGAACTTACCACCTGGTCGCCGCCTTGTAAACGAACCTGTCAGCCCGTATCATCGTATAGGTACGGGGTGTGGCGCAGCGGAAGCGCGCCTGGTTTGGGACCAGGAGGTCGCCGGTTCGAACCCGGCCACCCCGACCAGACTTATCCATGCTGGCACGTCGGCGTCGGTTCCGGCTTGCGCGTCACCCGTCAAACTCAATACGAACAGCACCAAGACATGAGACGACAGCGCACCATCTACTTCAACGACGCCCGCCACTACTACCTGTTCGTCTTCGAGCCCCCGATGACGATGGAAGACGCCTGGCGTCCCATCGATGAGGTGGCAGGTACCGGAGTCGACACATTCGTCTACGGCGTGTCGAGAGTCGATGGGCTCTACTACCCGTCGAGGGCAGGCACGCAGTTCAAGCACGGAGAACATGGCCCCGACGCTCCCGCCTTCAAGCAGAACGCCTACTGGCGCACGTGGCACAATATGAAGAGCCTCGAGGAGCGAGGTCTCGACCCGCTTCGGGTACTGATCGACCGCGCCCACGACAAGGGCATGGACTTCTTCGCAAGCCTGAGGCTGTCCAGCTACCCCACCATCGATCCGGCACACGAGGTCGTCAAGGGCGGTCGCGGATGGGTGCATCGCGAAGTACGCAACTTCCAGCGCGAGGTCCTTCGCGAACTGGCCGTAGACTATCCAACCGAGGGCGTTGAACTCGACTTCGCGGCAGCGCCGGGAGGGTCGCCGCCACACTTCCGCGACCAGAACGACGCGCGCCAGTACATGCCGGCCGTCAACGAGTGGGTCGCTGAAGTAGCCGAGCTTGTGCGGAGCCGTCCGGGTAAGTCCGGTGAAGTCGGCGCCCGAGTCTACCCAACGGAAGAGTTGAACCTCCGGCAGGGCTTCGATGTCCGGCAGTGGTTCAAGGATGGGTCGGTAGATTGGGTTGCACCACTTCTCTACGCGCACAACCTCATCGACCCGAACATCGACCTCTCATGGCTCATAGAGGCTGCCCACGAGGCCGACGTCGCGGTTTATGCGACAATTCAGCCATATCACTACGACCCCGGCCGCGAGCGGTATGTCTTTGAACACGCCACTCCCGCCATGATGCGGGCCGCCGTCGCGAGTTTCCGTGAACAGGGGGCGGACGGAATGTACACCTGGTTCCTTCCGTGGCCCTTCGGTGACGCCGAACGCCGTATCCTTACGGAGATGTCCGATCCTGACCTGATTGGAGAAGCTGACAAGCACTACGTCGTCTCCCGGGGGAGCGACTTCTCGGAGCGGGTCGACATGGACACACAGCTGCCCTCCTCCATCGAGGCGTCAGACGTAGGAACGAGGCATCAGTTCAGCCTCTACTGTGCCGACGACCTGGAAGGCAAGGCCAATCGAGTCAAGCAGGTTCGACTGAAGGTCTACATCCGCGACATCGTGTCTGAGGACAAGATCCGCTTCCTTCTCAACGGGGAGTCGCTGGAAAGCGAAAACTGCCTTAGACACTTCCCCGAGGTGCTCCCGCCATATCATGGTCAGTGGCTGGACTTCGATTTGCGATGCGTACGTCCGAAGCAAGGTTGGAATACCCTCGAGATCGCGTTGGACGGACGCCCCTCCGACCTCATTAGTCCTTTGGTAGTCCAGGACATCGAAATCATCGTTGAATACGGCTCATATCCGTCGACACTCGACTATTCCCCTACGTCGGTGGCTTAGGAGAGTTGCGCACTCCGGACATCAGTCACAGGAAGGCAGGTAGGTAGTGAAGTCCCATCCACTCGAATTGAATATCGTAAGCAAGTTGGGCGTCACAACTCGCACCTTTTCGGTCGGCTCGGTCGCGGGAGCGCGCTTTACCGCCCGGGATGTGGAAGGCATGCGAAAGCAGATGGACGAGCAACTTGCCAGAGAAGGCCACTTCTCATCGGCCACTCACACCAATCCTTCGATCTTTCGCATCGCCAGGTACCTTCTGACGCAGGACGAAGAGTTCGAAGTGCAGGGCGCGATGACCGGTGGAGAGGGTGAGGTCGTCGCGATTCGCGACGGAGACGAGATATTCATCTCTGCCGGCAGCGACCAATGCGACCGCGAACTTGATCCCATCTTCCCGGATAAGCCGAAGCAGATGTGCCCCCATCCCATTGCGACAAAGGCATGGCCGTATGAGGAGGTCAGCGGCCATTGGGACGATCTACGAATTCAAAGCACCGTCACCGTACGGGGCATTCCTGTCCCTCTCCAGGATAGTCGTCTTGAAGCACTTGTCACCTTGGACTACCTCCAAGGCCTGCCGTCCGTACGAGCGCTTCCCGACGCAGCGATTCTGTTCTGCGGGTCTTCACCGTTCCTCGACAGCGCCGATGAGATTGTCAAGGAACACGACCTGTCACCCTTTACGACTTGGGGGGTAGGAGACTCGTTCTCCGTTCGGCTGTACGATCCCGTGCTCGAAAGGTCCATCGAGCACGCTTTCACGCCTGTTCCAGTTGGCGACGACCTTGCTGAGCGACAGTCGGAGGGCAGGGCGCTGCCGAACTTCCCGATGATGGACTGAGCACTACTCCCCTTCTCGATCGGACCAATGCCTGATTCAAACAACACATACACCACTCTTATTCGGGACTTGCCCGAAGGCGAACGTCCCAGGGAGCGGCTGGCAAAGTATGGTGCCAACGCTCTCAGCGACTCGGAGTTAATTGCCATTCTCCTACGTACGGGTATGAAGGGTGAGAGTGTACTGAATATGTCCCAGAGACTCGTGTCCGAATTCGAGGGTCTCGAGAGAATGGGGCGTGCGTCCTTCCACCAACTGTGCTCACTAGACGGAATCAGTGAGGCCAAAGCGTGCCAGCTGCTTGCCGCGTTTGAGCTTGGACGCCGAATGGTCTCGCTCACTCCTGACGAACGCACGACCATCAACTCCCCGCGCGACGCCTTCAATCACGTGGTGGCCGATATGCGTTACCGGGAACAGGAGCACCTTCGCGTCCTTTTGGTATCGACCAAGTCCGAGGTTGTTGGCGATCGCGAGATCTACAAAGGCACGGTTAACTCAGCGTCAGTTCGCGTGGCGGAGGTCTTGAAGCCCGCCGTCCTGGAAAACGTCCCCTCAATAATCGTTGTGCACAATCACCCTTCCGGCGATCCCACGCCAAGCGGCCCGGATATCGTCATTACGCGACAGATCAAGCAGGCCGCCGAGTTGATGGACATTGATCTGTTGGACCACATCGTCATCGGTGGCCCGGCTTTCGTCAGCATGAAGGACAGGAAACTGGGTTTCCCTTAGTGCTTCTCGTGTTTCGCGCGACAGAGAGTTAATCCGGTTTTGCTTCCTCTCCGCATTGAATCCAATGACAACTCCAGTCCACATCGGCTCAACCAAGCAGCTCTTTCTCGATGACCACGTCGTCGATACGCTCGACAACGTCGTGCGCCGGTTCCACCGACCCGTGAGGTATGAAGATAATCCGGTTATCCAAGCTGACAAGCCTTGGGAACGCGGCGGAGGTGGGGTCTATCTCTACGGCGGATCGGTTATGTACGACGAGGAGGACGGCCACTTCAAGATGTGGTACCGCACGTCTAGCCCTCTGGACAGCACGGCGACAAGCCGCAGCAAGGAGCCGGAAGGGGCGTATAAGGCTTGCTACGCCGTTTCCGACGATGGCGTGCATTGGGAGAAGCCGTCGTTGGGCCTTACCGACCACGACGGCTCGAAGGACAATAACATCCTTCCACCGGCCATCGGCGGGATGAAGCAGATTCGCCGCCCCAATCTCATCAAGGACTACGACGATCCCGACCCTAACCGCCGCTACAAGATGATCTACATGGACAACTTCGAGGGGAAGTGGGCACTTTCGAAAGGGTTCTCTCGAGACGGAATCACATGGGAGATGAACGTCGGAGTTCCTCATGCCTTCGAGAGGCCGGTGGCTCCCAACGGCGTCCTCTTTGGATGGGATGCCAGGCGTTCCGAGTACGTCCACTACCACCGAAAGTCCGGCATGGTTCCCGCCGACGTCGATGGCAGGCTCGTCCGGAAGAAGCACGCCGTCATGCGCACGTCGAGCCCGGACTTCGAGACATGGGGCGACACCCAGGAGGTATTGACGCCCTCGAAATCGGATCCGGCCAACTGGAGTCCGAGCCACGGGGTCGATCTTGCCGGCGTCCTCTATACCGATGATCTCTATATTGGCACAGTCGATAGCGGCGCGACTTACCATGTGGAAGACTTCCCCGAACACCTGTGGGACCCGTTCCACCGGAACGAATTCGCCGAATACCGCACCGAGCTCGTGATCAGCCGCGACGGCGTCATGTGGCGACGCGCTGCGCCATTCTGGGAATTTATGCGCTTCGGCTCCTGGGGCACTTGGGACCGCGATCACGTGGGGCTGGTCAAGCCCATCCTTTACAACGACGAGCTGCTCTTTTACTACGCCGGCAGCAACGTGCCGATGGGCTCGAACTCTCCCGGCCATCCCATGGCGGACGTGATCAACACGGTGAGAGACGGCCAGTGGATGGCGCATGCCATCGGGCTGGCAAAGATGAGGTTGGACGGTTTCGTCTCGATGGACGCTTATCAGGACGGTGGTATGCTGACAACCAGGCCTTTGGTATTCGAAGGGGATCATCTGCAGGTAAACGTCAGGGCGCCTGAGAAGCCGTTTGGGGCCGATAGGTTCCCACCAACTGCATATGGCACAATCGACGTGGAGATTCTCGATCTTGCTGGGAGACCTCTGGAGCCCTTCTCCTTGGCACACTGCGATACCTTCACAGGCGACAAACTTCGTCACACCGTGACGTGGAACGGGAGCCCTGATCTCACTGCTCTGGAGGGAGAAGCTGTGTCGCTCCGATTTCACCAGCGCAACGCAGCCTTGTACGCATTTCAGTTCGTGAACGAGAACACAGGGCAGAGTATGGCCAACCTTCTGGCGCCGGGAGCAAAGGGAGCACCCTAGTACCACAGTACACACGGCAGACGACATCAAACGGAGGAAATTCTCAGATGGATCACATAAGAATCGGAATCATCGGAGCGGGAGCCGTCGCACGGGACCGGCACATCCCTCGACTCAAGGCCATCCAGGGCGTTGAGCTTTCGATGGTATGGAATAGGACGGTCTCGAAGGCTCAAGGCATAGCGCAGGAGTTCGGATTCAGCCAGGCAGTGGCGGACTGGAGAGAAATCGCCGAATCAACAGACATTGACGCTGTCGTTGTCGCGACACCGCCCGGCACGCATCACGAGATGACGCTTGCGAGCCTGGCCGGCGGTAAGCACGTCCTGTGCCAGGCTCGAATGTCTCGGAACCTCAGAGAGGCCAAGGAGATGCGAGATGTGGCCGCCAATGCGGGCAAGGTAACCTGCCTCTACCCTCCGCTTCCAGGCCTCAAGGGTGACCGCACGATGCTGCGTCTCCTGGAAGGTGACTACATCGGAGAACTCCGGGAGGCCCGTGTCTTCGGCATGGCCGCGCCCTCTGCCAGGGACACATACGACTGGCGGCGTGATCCCGACGTGACCGGCCTCCACCTCCTGACCATGGGCATGTGGATCGAGGTGTTGAACCGGTGGGTAGGTCCCGCCACCTCGCTCGCCGCCAGGGCCGGTTACCACTTCGATAAGGTTCAAAACTCCGCGGGCGAGATGGTCGATGCCACAGTTCCTGACTCAGTGGCCATCACTGCCAATCTCGAGAGTGGGGCGGCAGCCTCCTACCACTTCTCCACCGAAGCCTCGTTTGCGGGCCCGCATAAGATCGAGCTGTATGGTTCCAGGGGCGCACTCATCTACACGTTGTTCGGCGACGAAATCCATGGTGCGACCGAAGGTATGTCAACTCTGCAGCGCATTGAACCGGAACCTCACGAGATACGCCTCCAGACTACGGACGCCGAATTCATCAGCGCCATTCGCGAGGGCACGCCGGTGCACCCGTCGTTTGAAGAAGGAGTCCGGTATATGGAGTTCTGCGAGGCGGTGGGACAGTCAGTCCATTTCGACAGGGTCGTCGAGTTTCCGCCTGAGGCCCTCATGGCAACGTGGGGGAGGGCGCTCTAGACAGGCTTGGCAGGTAGGTGGTTCACACGTAGCTATTCAGGAACACCGGCTGCACCCATGCCTTGGCGCCATCAGAAGAGATCACCGATGCCCGCACATAGCCCTCGCCGCCGCTGATATCGTATCGTGGACACAGTCCTTGTTGTTCCGACAGGACGCGACCGTTCATGCCGACGAACTTCGTGAGGTATGACTCACCGTGCCGTTCTTGAATCTTGATTGAAACCACTGATGGAGTCGTGGTGACATCCGTCAACTCGATCCCCGTAGATGCATAGAACTCCCCTTGCTTCAGCGCTGAGAGGATAGTTTGCTCGCTTAGGGAATCGGCCCGAACAAAGACCCACCCACGTCCTGGATTCGCTCGGTCGGGGCGGAACTCGTCGTAGGTGTGGGCGTCGTCGGTGGATATGCCGTAGATACGCTGCCCGCCGCTGAGTATGGCGTCCCATATTTCTTCGCTGCTCGGCCTGCCGTTTCCCCCGTCATTGTTCTTGCTGGGCCCACCGCCATTGAACACCTCGATGAAGGACGCGCCGGTGGTCTGCAGGACGTGTTCGTGAGTGAAGCTGTCTCTGTCGTTTGGATGATTCAGCGAGGCCATGCCTCCCGCCGCAAGAACGCCATCTATGTTGGCCTGCATCGTGGGTACTTTCTCTTCCAGATCGATGAACTCCACCGAACGCGTAATCCCGAATCCGTTGATGTGGATGGGACCGTTTCCGCTGGGCATGTGTTTTCCAACTTCCTGACCTCGGACCATGACCAACTCGTCGTTCTCGTACTCGGTAAGCACGTCGTGGTCGGTGATGGCCAGCCAGTCATACCCGTTTTGGGCATACCAACGGACGACGTTCTCGGGCGACTCCGGCCTTGTGGAGCCGAGCAGGGATGTGTGAGTGTGGAGGTTTCCCTTGTACCAGTTCTTGCTCATCATTGCCTGGGTCGGAAGATGCCGAAAGAGCTTGTGTATGAATGGAGGAATATCGATCCACCCACCGGGCCGATCTCGCCGTTGCAGAAAAAGCCCGTCAACGGCATCGGGCTGACCGTGTCGCGGAACATCTGCGTATCGTGGTCAGGTTGACCGTACAGGTATTCGCCACGCCCCAGACAGGAAAACATGAGCGCCCCCGTCTCCTCATAAATGGGACCTCTCGCAGAGTAGGACGTGAGCATATGGCTGAGGTCCTGTGCCGAAGTTTCGGCGTCGCGGACATGGAACTGTACTGTCTGACCTTCCCTCAGCAGTTCTCCAACGGAGATATCACCCGTTTCGTGGTTTCCTCCCATGATATTCCGCACCAGGAAGTCCCCAAGCTGGGGGGACTCGTTCATGGGATCCATGGCGATGCCGAGGAAAACCGCCTGCTGAGCAAGGCGTTGATCGCTAGAGGACAGGCCACGGTATATGCGTTGAAGGGCCTCAATCGGCTTATCGTCGTCGAGTCCCTTTAGAACATTGCGACTTGCGGAGGTGACCTGCATGGGACGTCCGATGGGGCGGCATCCTTGAGCCACGATCGTGTCGACTGTTAGGTTGCCGCTCAGCGCCACTCCAACCGCTCCGGAATGGTAGACCTTGTCCGCCAAGAATAGTGCGCTGTCTCCAGGACGCTGCCCGCCGCTGGCCATTCCGCCTATCTTCGAGCTGCCCGGGAATGCGAAGTCCAGTCCCATCACAAACTGTTCTGCGTCGAACGAGAAAGGATCTATCAGGAGAACGAATTGCGCTTCATCATGTTCGGTGACGCCAACCAGATCCTTCCACCCTTCGGGAGGGGCGTCCGCATCGGGCATGTCTGGGGTCTCTATACGAAACGGTGCAACATTCACATCCGGCAGATGGGCCGCTGCAATGGCGAGACCCGGTCGGTGTTCCACCTCTCGACCGGCACCAATCACTCCACCACCGGAACAGCCAACGAATTGACTCAGCGGCAACGCCTCTTGTACCAACTCTGGAAGGCTGTCGAACTCGTCTGCGTGATGCTGGGAGACAAATGCGACAACCAGGTCGGCGTTCAACTCTCCCATCTCAGCGCGAATCTCTCCTGCGCATTCGGACAATGCCGAATCCAGAGACGCACCTTCAGAGACTGCCGAGCTCCAACGCATGTAAGGTTACCTCGCTAGTCCCAAGGCTCACTGCCTTCGCCGGTCGAAAACCCCAGCTGTCGAATATGATCCTCGAGCGTCGATTGCCAATCACCAATCGGGACTGTCAACGGCGCAACGATTTCTATGCTGCCATCTTCATTCGCTGTGACCGACCCTTCGTTCGCCTTCTCCAGCGGAACACTGATGGTCTCGCGGTCGATCTCGAATCGGTCGGTGACCTCGTAGATCGCCATCATGTCTTCCATTCCGATTACTTCTTCGGACATCGCTTCTCCACAGACTGATGAGGACTGCGTCGGCAAGGTTATTGCATCCACAACCGTCATGCAAACCATTTCCCATAGACGTTGACAGGTAGAATTGTAGGTTGCCCATATTACAATGGGACGCAGCTCACGAAAACTCTGCCCAATGGACTCCCCTCAGAGTGCACTATCTCACATGACAGAAGACATCCGTGCTTTCCTTGCGATAGAAGTTTCCGACGATGTGAAGTCTACCTTGAGTAAACTCACCAATCAGCTAGAAAGAGGCAGAATCGACGGCCTGAAGGCAGTCCGACCGGAAAACATGCATCTCACATTGAAGTTTTTCGGCGACGTGAGTCCCACTCGGGTTGATTCGATAGTCGGCACTATCACACGGGCAGCTAAAGCTATTCATCCCTTTACTCTTCGGCTTGGCAAAGTTGGGGCCTATCCCAACAGTAGGAATCCCCGGGTACTCTGGGTCGGCCTTAATGGCGATGTAGTGTCCCTCCAGGAAGCGCACAGCCGCATCGAGAACGCCCTCGTTGACATCGACATCAAGCCCGACTCCCGCAAGTTCAGCCCGCACCTCACCGTCGCCCGGCTACAAAATCGATCATCCTCCTCAGAAAGACGTAGATCCGCGGAAGTCTTGCTCGCAGCCGACTACCAGGCCGGGCATCCGATCCCCGTCGAACGATTTAGTCTGATCCGCAGCATCCTGCGTCCTGATGGTCCTCAGTACACCATCCTGGCCGACATTACTCTCGACCAAGGCAAGTAAGGCCTGGCGCACAGTTGAGAGCGCGCTCTCGGTTGACGCTTTCGGCGCATTCGTTGATCATTGACCGACATGCACCATCAGCTTGAACAACGAACCATGAGGCCTTGATGTGGAAGCCGCTGCCGTACTCGGGCTTCTGCAAGGCCTTGCTGAGTGGCTCCCCGTAAGCTCCCAGGGTGTTGTCGCCGGTGCCTACTCACTCATGTTCGATGCCTCGTTCGATGAGGCCATCGGCTTCGCACTCTGGCTCCACGTAGGCACTGTCCCATCCGTGCTCGTTGCTCTGCGCCGTGACCTCTATGAAATCGCACGTGAATTCCTCGCCCGTCCCAAAGCCCCTTCACATTCCTTCAAATTCCTCGTTGCCTCGACTCTTATCAGCGGCATGGTGGGAATGCCCCTTATCGTTGCCCTAGGGAATATTTCCGCTATTGGTGGCACAGCGGCAACTGGCGTGATAGGCGCGTTCATGCTCGTCAGCGGTTACCTCCAACTGAGGCGCGGCGACTCAAGAGAAGTGGGGCCAAGAGACCTGACGCTCAAAGATGCGCTGGTTGTCGGCTTCGCTCAGGGCCTTTCAGTGATCCCCGGACTCAGCCGTTCTGGAATTACTATTGTCGTGCTTCTCTCTCGTCGCGTGGAAAGTCGGAGGGCTCTAACGCTAAGCTTCCTTCTGAGTATCCCGGCCAGCTTGGCTGCTGCTCTCTATGTAGGAATTGAATCGGGCCTGGAGTTTGATGCGGAGGCCGGGCTTGCCGCCGCTGTCGCATTCGTCGTGGGCCTGTTCACAATCAAGGGACTGATGAAGGCAGCGGAACGAATGAATTTCGGGTGGTTTGTCATCGCGGTCGGAGCCGCCATGATCCTAGGATCGTTCATCGTTTGGAGGCTGTAACACGACCCTCCGTCCCTCCTCCTTCGGCTCTATACCTTGCCGCGAGGGCTGTGATAAACTCCGAAAAAGTCCCAGAAGTGGGCAATATCACGAGGACGTTTCGTGAATTGGCTTGACTACAGTCTCATTCTCATCCTGATCATCGGGGCGGTCGTAGGTCTGAGGATCGGGATCCTCGGGGCAGTTTACTCCACGATAGTCGTATTTCTCGGATGGCTCATCGCCGCCCAACTGGGAACGCTCGTCGGCAGACTGTTCCAGCTTTTCCTTGATGATGACCGCGTTATCACGGTGGTCTCATTCACGGCCCTAATGGGAGTGGTTGTCTATTTCGGAGGGAAACTGTGGACTCCCATCAGGACCGCGCTCGGAGTGGGCACGCTCGGAGCGTCGAACTTCTTCGATTACTTGGGAGGGCTGCTCGTCGGAATAGTCTTTGGCGTAGCATTGTCAGGCGCGATTCTCGTGGGCCTGATGCGACTTACCCACACTTCGAATGCCACTATAGAAGTATTTCATGAACAACTCGATTCGGCCCTCGTGGAATCGACGCTGGTGCCGGCTTTTGTGAGAGGAACATACGCACTTCCGGCCGGTTCACTTGGGCTCATCCCCGGCGACTTTCGGTCGTCGCTAGAGTACTATAAAGACCGTATCGAGTAGACTTACGATGACTATGGCACTCAACACACCGGTCTTGGTACTGAACCAAAACTATCAGCCGCTCAATATCTGCAATGTGCGAAGGGCTATGGTGCTACTCGGCGTGGGAAAGGCCGAGTTACTGGCCAATGGACACGGCGACATCCGCACCGTACGACAGTCTTTCACCATTCCGTCCGTCATCCGCTTGTACTACATGGTCAAGAAGCCCGTGATGCAGCGCAAGTTATCGCGACGTGCGATCTTTCACCGAGACGGGTTTGCCTGCCAATATTGTGGAACTGAGGGGAAGAACCTTACTATCGACCATATCATCCCTCGCTCCAGAAATGGCCGGCACACTTGGGACAACGTGGTTACGGCTTGCATCCCGTGCAATCACCTGAAGGCTGGTCGTACCCCCAAGGAGGCAAACATGCGGTTGGCGCGCGAGCCCAAGGTGCCGCGACCCGATCCGTATGCCCTCTTCCACCACCGCAACATCATGGAAGAGTGGCAGCCGTTCATCCCCTGGGTCAGCCAGGCAGTGGCGCGCGTACGCCACTAGGTGACAAGCGGGTTGTCTGAGATGCTGTTACCCAGGTAGTGGCCCGTCAAGGCCTAGTTGTACATACTCCGAACAACGCCGACAACTTTGCCTCTGACCTGTACATTGCCGGCCGGGACGACAATAGGCTCATAGGCGCTGTTGGCGGGTTGAAGCGTTACGGTGCCGTTCTGCATGAAGAAGTGCTTGAGGGTGACTTCCTCACCTTCGATCTCTGCGGCAACCATCTCCCCATTTCGTGCGTCGACTGCTGGCTCCATCAGGACCAAGTCTCCGTCCGCCACCAGTGCATCGATCATTGACTCGCCCTTGACTCGCACGGCAAACACATCGGGATTCCCGCGAGTTAGGAAAGCGGGAAGATCAACTAGCTCGTCCGCGTCACTTCTTGACGCAGCTCCGGGGACGTGCAGCGGCTCACCTGCTGCGATTCTGCCGAAGACGGGTACGGCCAGCACATTGTCCGGTGTAGGCTCGCGACCTGAGGAGTCCTTGAGGAGTTCAATTCCTCTCGAGACCTCAGACCGACGTCGTATGTATCCCTCGCGTTGGAGGATACGCAGGTTGTAGTCGACGACCGACGTTGAGCTTATGGTGCATCCGCCCTGGATATCGCGGACGGTTGGAGGGTAGTGGTTGTCTTCAAGGAAGTCTTGGATATACTCGACTATTGCTACCTGCTTTACTGACAGCTTCTTCTTCATGGGTAAACCTCACCTCGTGCATATTAATGTGAGTACGGATGTTCCGAACAAACGTAGCACAAAAGATGAGATGTGTCAACACTCAGTGTCGCTAAGGTACAGAGAGGAGGGGAAACCGGGGCTTCTAGTCTTTGGCGGCGCTGAGACGACTCACGAGCCGTGACTTTCGGCGGGCGGCATTTCGCTTATGCAATGCGCCCTTTTGAGCGGCTTTGTCAAGGGCAACAATCGCTTTAAGGGTCGCTGCCTCGGCGTCTTCCATTTCTCCCGAGTCTATCGAGAGGCGCGCCTTCCGAACGAATGTCTTTGCTTTGGACCGAAGAGGGCGTATGCGCTGACGTCTTCGCTCAGCGACGCGATGTGATTTTGCTGCTGGCACGTACTTGAGTCTCCCTTGAATACGTTTGGGCGAGGATAGCAACCTCAAACCTCTTACAGGATACCACCGTCCGTCCTGTGTGAAAACGGTTTGTTGGAATTGCTTTGTGTAAGTTGGCTATATGCCGAAAGAGGTTCCGCAGCCGCAAGTCGTCTTGGCATTGGGGTTGTCGAATACAAACCCCTTGCCGTTGAGACCGCCGGAATAGCCGAGGGTCGTGCCCGCGAGGAATACATAGGACTTGCGGTCGACGAATAGACGTATACCGTGCTCCTCGATGACTTTGTCGTGTTGCTGCGGCTCGTCGACGAGATCCAGAGTGTATGTGAGGCCGGAGCACCCACCTCCCTTCACCGCCACACGCAAACTAGATTCCGGTTTACCTGCCTGCTCGGCAAACTGGCGGACGTGCTCAACGGCCGCTTCGTCAATATTGATTGTCAACGGGGACGGATTAGGCCTGGTCGCGGTAGCAACCATTAGATGTTTCCTCCTGAAAGCTACGCACTTCTTGGTATTGTAGTGACTCGGCAATACGAGAGTCAATGAGTTGCTAAATTGGGCACGGTCTAAAGCACCCTTCACTGCTTCCAAAAGTCTACGTCAATCGTTTATCCTCGAAGTATGTTGACGACTTTTGCCCATTGAGACCTTGGTTTCCCTTGAGGAATTCGAAAATCTCGTTGCAATTCCCCTACTAGTCAAGTACAAAGTGTGGTTGACCGAATAACCTTTGGATAGTATTCTACCTACGACGCTATAGCCCGTAGCGCAAATGTGACATAAACAAAAGGAGAAGCTACATGTCTAGAGGTTTTGTTCGCAGACGATTCGGCATCGCGGCCTTCCTGGTCATGATTGTCAGTGTCTTGCTTGCTGTTGCCTGTACCGGTGAGACCGGTTCTCAGGGAGAGCGGGGCCCCGCAGGGGAAAGAGGCGCAGCCGGTGCCCAGGGTGCTCAAGGCTCGCAGGGCGAGACCGGGCCACAGGGAGCGACGGGACCTCAAGGCCCCTCTGGGCCTCGAGGCCCACAGGGAGCCACCGGTCCGCAAGGATTGACCGGTCCGGCAGGCGCGCGCGGTCCGGCAGGACCGGAAGGCCTACCGGGAGTTCCTGGATCTCAGGGAGCACAGGGATCTCCGGGTGAAAAGGGCGATCAGGGCGACCAGGGCGACACTGGTGCCCAGGGCCCGCAGGGGCCTCAGGGCGAAACCGGTTCGCAGGGTGAAAAGGGTGATCCGGGTGGCCCGCCAGGACCTCAAGGCGACACCGGTCCCCAGGGTCCCCAAGGTGAGAAGGGCGATCAGGGCGATCAGGGCGATCAGGGCGAGAAGGGCGACACCGGCGATCCGGGAGGACCTCAAGGACCTCCGGGCCCGCAAGGCCCCGTCGGACCTCAGGGCCCCATCGGCCAGCGTGGCATCAAGGGTGATACTGGCCCGCAAGGCCCAGCCGGACCTCAGGGCGAAAGAGGACCTCAAGGCATAGCTGGTGAGCAGGGCGCGCTTGGTGTGCAAGGCGCGCAAGGTATCCAGGGCGCGCCAGGTGCGCAAGGCGATATGGGCCCGCAAGGACCGGAAGGTCCACAGGGACCGCAGGGACCCGCCGGCCAGCGAGGACCCGTAGGACAAGTGGGTGAAGCCGGCCCTCATGGCCCGCAGGGCGAGAAGGGCGATCCCGGTGTGAGCGGTCTGCAGATCGTTACCAAGGACAGCGAGCTGGACAGCGAGAACAAGTCAGTAACGGTGCTTTGCGAAGAGTCCGGAAGCGAACTGACAGCTATAGCCGGTGGTGGCTTGGTGACATTGGCTAACGGCGCTGTTGCCTCAAGTATCGCAATCGCTGGTTCGCGCCCAACCGGACTGGCAGGCGAGATCCCGGGTGGATGGGTCGCAAACGCGACTGAAATCGGCGACGTTGCTTCGAGTTGGAAGCTCACCGTCTACGCAGTCTGCGCTATCGTCCACTAGACCTGTAGGAAGACGTAAAACAGGCGCGAGGAATTCAGTCCTCGCGCCTGTTCCACATACTTATTCCGTTCAGCGACGTAGCAAGGGCTGAAGTGGTACTTAACCTCTTCAGCCGATTCCTCGAAAGCAACTCCGTTCCTCAAGACTATGTAGCAGTCCCTGGCACTTAACGGTGTCGGGGACTCATAGGGTTAAGGACAGGACAGCACTGTCTTGGTATTCTTCCCGTTGAAGGACTTTGAAGGACTTTCGCCATGACAGACAGGATAGACCTCAATTGCGACATGGGTGAGAGCTTCGGAATGTACAAGATGGGCCTTGACGAAGAGGTCATCAAGTACATCAGCTCCGCAAACGTAGCGTGCGGGTTTCACGCCGGAGATCCCCAGTGGATGCGCGAGACCGTTCGGCTGGCCGAGGCCCACGACGTGGCAGTCGGAGCTCACACGAGTTTCCCCGACCTCGTCGGTTTTGGGCGCCGAAACATAGAAGTCTCCCCCCAAGAAGCCAAGAACGATGTCATCTACCAGATGGGAGCACTACAGGCGTTCACGTCCGGGCAACGACTCCAGCACGTGAAACCTCACGGAGCGATGTATAACCGCGCCGTTGTCGATGAGGACCTGGCAAGGTACATTTGCGAAGCCATACTCGAGGTGGACACCAACCTCATCCTAATTGCGCTAGCCGGTTCCAGATGGGTAGAAATAGCACAGGACATGGGCCTGCGCGTTGCTCGTGAGATTTTCGCCGATCGCGCGCTAAACCCGGACGGCACACTCGTCTCGCGGTTGAAGGAAGGCAGCGTACTTCACGATGTAGAGGAAGTCGCCGAGCGAAGTCTCCGCATGGTGCGTGAGGGAAGGGCAACAGCCGTAAACGGCGATACTATAGACGTTGAAGCCGACAGCCTTTGTATCCATGGAGATACTCCCGGCGCTGTAGAGATGGCGAAAGTACTGCGTCAACAGCTCGACACAGAGTCTGTGGCAGTGACGCCCCTGTCGCAACTCGTATAGAATCTCCGTATGTACGAAACGCCGAAATTCCTTGCCGCTGGCGACAGGGCCATTGTCATCGAGCTTGGAGACGAAATCAGCATTGAGTGCAATCGCCGGATTCACTCTCTTCACAGGGAATTCGTTCGGGAGAACGTTCCCGGCATCATCGACATTATCCCTACCTACCGATCGATCCTTGTTCAATATGACGTTTCGCTAGTCTCATTTGGTGAACTAAAGGACCGCCTTTCCGAAGTTGAAGGCAGTTCCGCCGAAGGGGCCGAGGAGAACGTTAACGTCGTCGAGTTACCAGTATTGTACGGTGGTGATTACGGTCCGGACCTCGAATACGTCGCCCGAAATGCGGAAATGGAAGTTGACGAGGTGATTGAACTCCATTCCGGTACGGAATACCCCGTCTACATGATGGGATTCACGCCGGGATTCCCCTACCTGGGCGGAATGTCGGAACGAATCGCCACCCCGAGGCTTGATACGCCAAGGGGAGTCATCCCAGCCGGTTCCGTCGGGATCGCCGAGGCTCAGACGGGAGTTTACCCCATCGAAAGCCCGGGAGGATGGAGGCTAATCGGTCGAACGCCTATACGCTTGTTCGATATAACTCGGACTCCTCCGTCGCTGATTGAGGCAGGAGACCGAGTTCGCTTCTTGCCACTTTCGGGCGAGGAGGAGTACCGAATCATAGAGGAACAAGCTAGGTTGGGCGAGTATACCGAGGCGACTTCAACTTAAGAACATGGGCGTTTCCACTTTCGAAATCCTCGAACCAGGGCTGCTCACGACGGTCCAAGACCGCGGGCGCTTTGGCTATCAACGATACGGTGTGCCGGTATCCGGGGCCATGGATGAATTCGCCCTTCGCTTGGGGAATCTCATGGCGGGCAACGACCAAGACTCTGCTGCTCTAGAAGTAACAGTGCAGGGTCCAAGGGTCGAGTTCTTGAACCCCACTTGGATCGCGGTCACCGGCGCCGACATTTCCCCCGAGATTGACGGTCGGCCTCTGCCAATGTGGGAGTCCGTAGAAATCGAGGAGGGGAACGTCCTGACCTTTGGCGATCTACGCGACGGAATGCGTTGCTACGTCGCCATTCACGGCGGCATCGACGTCCCTGTCGTCATGGGTAGCCGCTCGACCTATTTGAAGGGACGTTTCGGTGGCTTGGAAGGCCGCGCGCTGCAGGCGGGTGATCAAATGTCTACACTGCCTTCCAGTCCTGATGCCGTCTTGCCGAAACGCCTGCCTGATGACTACACGTCCCCGGCCTACGGTGGCATTCATCGGCTCCGCGTGGTCCCCGGCCCACAAGATGACGCTTTCGACGCCAACGCCCTCTCAAGGTTCCTGTCTTCCAGGTATAGAGTTGATCCCGGCTCCGACCGCATGGGATACATGCTCGATGGCCCGAAGATCGAACATCGTGAGGGGGCAGACATCGTTTCGGACGGCAATCCGCCCGGGGCTATTCAGATTCACGGCGACGGTATCCCGCGCATCCTGTTGGCCGACAGGGGTACGACAGGTGGATACACCAAGATCGCCACAGTGGCATCTGCAGACCTTCCCAGCCTCGCACAAGCCCTCCCGGGACAGAGCGTGAGTTTCCAGCAGGTGACGGTCGAGGAGGCTCAGGAAGCAAGGCGTGAACAAGAGTCCGTCATCAGATCCGTCGCCCGGCAAGGAAGCATGCCTGTAATATCCATTTCGCTGGATGATGCCACGTTTAGGGTCGAGACTGAGGACGGACACCCTGTGACCAGTGAGGCGGCGATGGTCGGACCAATCGAGAAGATGGTCCGGACCGTTGGCGTCATGATCGATGGAGAGAGCTACGACTTCCGGCTAAGCGTCGAAAAGGAAGCATAGACGCCGTCCCCCCATGCTGGAGCTTCTCCACGACGTTTCCGACTGGCTGTTGGGCTTTGCGGATAGCGATTGGGCTATCGCCGTCCTTCTTGTCAGCTCGTTTGCCGAGTCAATCTTCTTTCCCATACCGCCGGACCCGCTTCTATTGGCGGTCGCCCTCGTTCAGCAGCCGATTGCGGTTCTGCTGGGAGCGCTCGTCGCCGTCGCCTCTGTCGCCGGGGCAATCGTCGGCCATGCGCTGGGGATGCGGCTCGGCAGGCCTATTCTCGCGAGGATGTTCAGCGAAAGCAGGGTGGCTTACGTTGACCGCCTCTTCGAGAGGTACGGGGTCTGGGCGATACTGATCGCCGCGTTCACACCTGTGCCCTACAAGGTGTTTGCCATCGCCGCCGGCGTTTGGCACATGGATAGACGCAAATTCATCATCGCGTCGGCGATTGGACGGGGGGCCAGATTCGGCACGATTGGGTTGTTGGTCTTCCTATTTGGCGAGGAGATCGAGGCCTTTCTCACAGGTAATTTCGAGCTGTTGACCGTTGGAATAACGGTAATGTCCATAGTGATTGGAACTGTGTGGTTTATCATCCTTCGCCGCCGTCGACAGGGGACTGCCAAATAGGCAGAACATACTATCCGCCATCTACGTACAACTCCGTCTCCGGGTTCCAGTCCTTCCACGCGAACCAAAACGACAGGTGGGATGGCGCCCGGTTGAGGTTTGCCCCGGTGAGAGGGCCCTCAGTGGCAACACCGGTGAACGCCTTCCAGGTTGTGCCTGTCTCTACGTCGCGGAGCATTGCTTGTGTCCCGGTCGCTTCTCCGTGTGCTTCGAAGGTAAGGTCTTGATCGCCCAAGCGGGCCTCGTACGTGATGCCCGTGTTAGAACTCCTATCGAAAACGACAACTATGCTCATGCCGCCCACCTCGTCGTTGACCACTCCCTGCTTTGCCAAGGTTCCCAGCGGATAAGCCTTGGCTTTACCACCGATATTGACACCGACGACGAGAGCCTTGGTGTCAAGTCGATCGTCCTTGATACGTTCGCCAATCACACCGGGTTCTCCACTGGCATAGTAGCCGGAGTACTGGTCACGTTGGAATTGTCCACGCTTATCAAGGACGAGCGTGTCGGGGTATTCGGATTTCCATGCTTCCCACGTCGTATGCGTAAGGGGCGCCAACTCGAGAGTTGCACCTGTTAGGGGCCCTTGTACTCCTTGGCCGAGAAACTGACTCCACAGCGTATCGGTCTGGTGGTCATACATTACCAATGCGTTCATGATGAGCTTGCCGGACACACCAAAAGTGTACTCTTGACCATCGATGAGCCGGGAATAACCTATTCCCGAGAAACATAACGGTCACCAAGTCACGGCGATTGGTTTGCCTCCAACTACGTCGTTGACGATTTCGTGTCTGCTCAGCATCGACAGGGCATAGGCCTTGCTTTCCCCGCCGACAGAGACTCCGAGCACACCCTCCTCATCTGACATCCATCGCTCCGCCTCCGTAGCCGGCACGAATTCCGGCTCCAGGATTGCGGGAATGGCGTCCTTGCCGAGGAGCCTGACGATCTCGAGCTCGCGGGCATCCCCCGTGTCGGGTCCGTCATCCACGGTAACCGGGTCGATGTCGTATTCCGGCCCCCAAATCAGATAGCGCGCGGCCGGAACTACCAGGAAGGCGAGCCCTATGATGAGGATGCTAGCAACAAATACTTTCGCCGGCATGAACTCTACTCATGAAAGATGTGGTATCAAATTAGATGATGAGTAGAGTGATGGGATTCGCGACATATGGTGGCGTCGGGCGCCCTGTGCTACCCACAACGGATGGAGTGCGAGGGCGGGGTAGAGCACAAATATCGCGAGAATATCTCCATACGTACTTGACAAGAAAGGGTAGACTAGGAGTAGAATAAGCTGCGAGCGATGATTTATCACAGGTGATCATAAGCGAACGCATTAGGGAGTACGACTAGGATGATAATCAAGCGTACACATCGATCAAGATCTCCCCGACACTCTAGGGGTGCATTTCTGACGATCCGATACTCAGCTGTCTTCATTGCGTTTGCCATGGGAGTTCTAGCAGTCGGGCTCGTCGTCTAGGAGACAACCGCCAACCCAATAGAGCTTGGTAACAGACGAGGGAGACGGTCAACCGTCTCCCTTTCGTTTTGTCTCCATCTCGGAGAAATTGTATAGACGACGTTAACAGATTAGTATTGCTTAAGCAAAACACAATGTATATACTTCTGCATACACTACGTTAGCAGGAGGACAACGGAACGTGCGGACATTACTCATAACAATATCAATATTGGGTTTCATGGTGCTGACGTTGATTGCAGCCTTGTCGTGTGGCGGGAGCCAGGAATCAACGCAGCCTGCTCCGACACCGGAGCCACAGATCATCGAAGTGCCAAGCAGTCCCGGAACATTGGTCGTTTACTCAGGGCGAAGTGAGTCCCTGGTCGCACCGATTATCGAGCAGTTCCAAGAGGCGACCGGCATCGAGGTGTCGACAAAATATGGAGGTACCGGGGCGATTGCGGCAACGATCCTCGAGGAGGGTAGCAACAGTCCTGCGGACGTGTTCTTTGCACAGGATCCCGGTGGGCTGGGAGCTGTCGCGCAGGAGGGAATGTTCAGCGTACTGCCAGGCGAGGTTACAAGCCCGGTACCAAGCTGGGCGCAGTCACCCGCCGGGCTCTGGGTCGGGATTTCCGGCCGTGCGCGGACCCTCGTTTACAATACAGAGAGCCTCACGGAGGACGATCTCCCTGCCTCTATTTTCGACCTGACCGACCCTAAATGGAAAGGCCGGCTGGGCTGGGCTCCGACAAACGGTTCGTTTCAGGCGATGGTGACGGCCATGCGGGTGTTGTGGGGAGATGAGAGGACAACCGAGTGGCTAGAGGGAATAAAGGCCAACGAACCGGGAATCTATCCCAAGAATACACCCCAGGTCGCGGCTGCGGCTGCGGGTGAGATAGACATTGGGCTCGTCAACCACTACTACCTCCACCGATTCCTCCAGGAGGAGGGCGATGCCTTTGGTGCGCGGAACTATCACCCGACTGAAGGAGGGCCCGGGAGTCTGGTGTTGGTCGCGGGTGCCGGGATTCTGAAGACGAGCCAGAACCGAGATAACGCCGTGAAGTTCCTCAAATTCATGCTTTCCACGGTTGGCCAGCAGTATTTCGCTGGGCAGACATACGAGTATCCGCTCGTAGAGGGAGTCAAGACTAACCGTCTTTTGACACCGCTTGAAGAGATCAACAAGCCGAGGGTCGACATGGCCGACCTGGCCGATCTGGAAGGCACGCAGAGTCTACTTCGCGAGCTAGGCATCCTCGAATAACGTGAGTTCGGAGGCATCGCGGAACCCGTGATTGCAACAGGACAATCTCCCCTTGCCGACCCTGCCGGAGAGCACCTCCCCCGGCGGGGCCGGCAAGACTCTTCCAGGCCCTCGCCCATGATGATCGCGGGCCCGGCAGTGCTTGTTGGCCTCGCCATGCTTCTGCCGATTGCCTACCTGGTTGTACGCAGCGCGGGAGCAACCACAGAGGCTTGGGAGTTGCTCTTCCGTGTACGCACGCTTCAGATCCTGGGCAATACATTCCTGCTCGTGGTGGTTGTGACGGGGTTATCGACAGTTTTGGCAGTGCCCATCGCCTGGCTTACAACCAAGAGCAATC
Organism: Dehalococcoidia bacterium; assembly: GCA_963662435.1. GTDB lineage: Bacteria > Chloroflexota > Dehalococcoidia > Lucifugimonadales > VXLM01 > VXLM01. Next base: position 3,603,852 of record OY759598.1, read on the forward strand.
TGCCTTATCGGCGCGTGTGGTCGGTGCTTACTGCCATGCCGTTGGTGGTACCGACCTTTGTAGGCGCGTTCCTGTTCGTGTCGGTGCTGGGGCCGCGCGGAGTCTTGCAGCAGATGCTTGAACCCCTGGGGGTCGAACGGTTGCCGGACATTTATGGTCTGCCGGGCGCGGCGCTGGTGTTGGTGCTCCTGAGTTATCCGTACATCCTGCTTACCGTAAAGGGAGCCCTTCAAGGCCTAGATCCGGCACTGGAGGAGACGGCTCGCACTCTGGGTCATGGCAGGTTGAGCACTCTCTACCGTGTGACGCTGCCCCAGCTGCGGCCCGCCGTGATCTCCGGCGCGCTGCTCGTTGCGCTGTATACGCTGAGCGATTTCGGCGCCGTATCGCTGATGCGGTACCCGACATTCACGTGGGTCATATACCAGCAGTACCAGACGGCGTTCGACCGCAGCATCGCGGGGGTGCTGTCGCTGGCCCTGGTCGGGATGGCGCTTGCGATCGTCTTGCTCGACGCGTACACGCGTGGGCGACTCCGGTATCATCGCGCCGGCACCGGTGCCTCCAGGAGGACTGTAGATGTGCCCCTGGGTCGATGGAAATGGCCCGCCCTGGCATTCGTGGGTACTGTTGTTGTCCTAGCTCTTGGGATCCCCGCGGGAGTGCTGGCGCACTGGCTCATAAGGGGAGTTCTCGCGGGCGAGCCGCTTCTACTGCTATGGAACGCGACGGTAAATTCTCTGGTCGTATCGGGAAGTGCCGCGGTTGTGGCGGCCGCGTGCTCCATTCCGGTCGCGGTTATGGTGGTGAGGTATCCGGGTAAGCTGTCGAGCGCCATAGAGCGCATGAGCTTTACGGGATTCGCCCTACCCGGAATCGTGGTGGCCTTGGCGCTTGTCTTCTTCGCAGTGAACTACGCGAGGCCGGTGTATCAGACTGCATGGCTGCTGGTGTTCGCGTATGTCGTCCTGTTCCTGCCAGCGGCTCTCGGTTCGACCAGGGCTGCGCTGCTCAAGGTGAGTCCGAGATTGGAGGATGCGGCACGAGGATTGGGCCGCGGTCCGATGCGGACGATGGCATCCGTTACCACACCGCTCATTGCGCCCGGCATAGTTATGGGGGCGGCGTTGGTGTTTCTGATCGCCATGAAGGAGCTTCCCGCCACGCTGATTCTGGGGCCTCTGGGGTTCAAGACTCTGGCAACCGCTGTGTGGTCGGCTTCGTCGGAGGCCTTCTTCGCCCAGGCGGCGGCTCCGGCACTCTTGCTGATCGTGATATCCTCAATTCCGATGGCTTACTTGGTGACACGCGATTTCGAGGCGTCGAGCTCCGCCGAGGGCGACGGTTCATGAACACATACGCGGTGCAGTGCGCCGGGGTGACAAAGCGGTATGGCGGCGTAGTGGCGGTGGACGCGGTCGACCTGACGGTGCAGGTCGGCGAGATGCTATCCATTGTCGGGCCGAGCGGGAGCGGCAAGACGACTGCGCTGCGCCTGATTGCCGGATTCGAGGCCGTAGACTCGGGGGAGATAGCTCTGAGGGGGACGGCCGTCTCCAATCGAAAGAGGCACGTGCCGCCGGAACGTCGCAGCGTCGGCATCGTCTTCCAGGAGCACGCTCTGTTCCCCCACAAGACGGTGAGGGAGAACGTGGCCTTCGGTCTCCATAAGCTTAAGGCCGACGATCGAGCTACCCGTTTGAGGGACGCGTTGGAACTCGTGCGGCTCACCCACCTCCAGGAACGCTATCCCCATGAGCTTTCGGGTGGGGAGCAGCAGCGTGTGGCACTGGCCCGCGCACTCGCGCCCAATCCGGCCGTGCTGTTGCTGGACGAGCCGTTCTCGAATCTGGACGCGGACCTTCGGGCGCGCATAAGGGGAGAGGTCAGGACCATACTCGCGGACTCGGGAGTCACCGTGGTGTTCGTGACGCACGACCAGGGTGACGCGCTGTTCATGGGGGACCGGATAGCGATCATCAACGAGGGGCGGATCGAACAGGCTGGCACGCCGGAGCAGGTGTTCCACGAGCCGAATACGAGGTTTGCGGCGGGATTTATGGGGGTGGCCGACTTTCTGCCGGCAGAGTACGTGGACGGGAAGGTGGACACGGAGCTTGGTGTGTTTTCCGTGAGCGGCGAGGGATCAGGGGCGTGCGAGGTGATGACTCGGCCGGACGACATAGAGCTTGTCCGGTCGGCCGACGGGGGGGCGAGGGTGTTGTCGAGGACGTTCCAAGGGATAACCGACCTGTACCTCGTCGAGCTCCCGTCGGGTACGGTAGTCAGGGCGCAGCGACCACACCATGAGCGGTTCCAGCCGGGAGAGCGGGTGGCGGTTGAGGCCGCGCCTCACTTCACGCCCCGCTGCTTTGCGCTGGAGGACGGGAAGCTCATTCCGTAGGGGGCCACCCTTCGACAGGCTCAGGGCGAACGGGTCAATCGGGTGGTTTCCAGGCGGGTGTGCTTGGGACGTTCGGGAGTGTGGAAGCCCCCTCTTTGAGTCTCTCCCTCATTTCCGGTTCCACATGATTTTGATACTACGATTCACACTCACCCTAGCCCTCTCCCACGACGGGAGAGGAGATTAAGCGGCATCTGCCAGTTCATCATGTTCAAGTTGACTGAGTACTGGGGGAGAGACCGATTTGGCGAGGGCGTCAGGGGCTCGGCAGGGTGGCCTCGTCCTGCTGGGGTCGGAGCTGCATGTCGTAGATGTTCTTGTAGAAGCCCTGAAGCTCCATCAGCTCGTCGTGCGAGCCGCTCTCCACGATTTGGCCCTTGTCGAGGACGAGCGTCAGGTCGGCGCGGCGGACGGTGGAGAGACGGTGGGCGATGACAAAGGTCGTTCGGCCCGCAATTACCTCTTGGAGAGCCTGCTGAATCTGGTACTCGGTGCCCATATCGACGCTGGACGTGGAGTCGTCGAGTATGAGTATCGGTGGGTCGATGAGCAAGGTCCTGGCGATGGCGAGTCGCTGGCGCTGGCCGCCGGAGAGGCGGACGCCACGCTCTCCAACCCAGGTATCGTAGCCTCGCGGCGTCTGCTCGACGAACTCGTGGAGCTGGGCTATCTTTGCGGCCTCAATGATCTGGTCGTCCGTGGCGTCCTCCGCGCCGTAGGCGATGTTGTCGCGAATGGAGGCGCCGAAGACGAAGACGTCCTGCATGACGATGCCAACGTTGCTCCTCAGCGACGAGAGGGTCACATCGCGAACGTCCATGCCGTCTATGGTGATTTCGCCCCCCGTCACGTCGTAGAAGCGGGGTACGAGGTGGACGAGGGTGCTCTTGCCGGAGCCGGGAGCGCCGAGGATCGCCACGAGCTGTCCGGGCATCACTTCGAAGTCGATATCGTGTACAGCGGGGGTGTCAGCCTGCTCGTAGCTCATGGAAACGCGGTCGAACCTGACGTGTCCGCTGATGTCATTGAGGGGGCGAGCGTTCGGCCTCTCCTGGACTGAAGACTCGGCATCGATCACGTCGAAGATGCGCTGTCCTGCGGCGTGCGCTCTTGAGAACATGTTGACCATGAACCCCATCATGCGGACGGGCATTGCCATCATTCCCACGTAGAGGATGAAGGATGCGAGCTGGCCGGGGGTGAGGCGGTCGGCCACGATTTCCTGTCCGCCGAACCAGAGAACCGCACCGGTGGCGGCGGTGAATATGAGGGTCATGAGGGAACCGTGGAAGGCGAACTGCTTAGTGGCATCGTAGGTGAGATCGCGGACGGCGTCGGAGCGTTCGGCGAACTGCTCCTCGGCGTACCGCCGCGCGCCAAAGACCTTGACGACCTTGATGCCCGCAATGTTCTCCTGAAGTACGGCGGTCATCTTGCCAGTCTCAGCCTGCACGGCACCCCAGGTATGGCGCAGCCTGCGGGACATGTGGAAGGCACGCCAGAGGACCGGGGGCACGAAGAGCATGACTACTATGGCAAGCCGCCAGTTGAAGGAGGCCATGATGACGGCCACGAATACGAAGGTGGCGACCATCGAGAGGCCGCGAATGAGGGCCGAGCTCATGAATCTCTGGACGGCCTCGACGTCGGCGGTGGCCTTCGACATGAGGTCGCCGGTCTGCTGTTTATCGTGGAAGCCGAAGCTGAGGTTTTGGAGGCGGGTGAAGATATCGTTGCGGATATCGAAGGCGGTCCTTTGGGAGATGGCCTCCGCCAGGTAGTTTTGCACGTAGCTGAAGAGTCCCCTCAGGGCGCCTGCGAGGAGGATAGAGCCCCCGAGGAACAGGAGGATGGTTAGCTTGCCTTCCTCAATGGCGCGGTTGAGGGCCTCGTCGATGGCGGATCCCGCAAGCCATGGCATGGCGAGGCCGGATGCCACGGACAGTGCCATGGCAACGTACGCGCCGACGAGAATTGCTTTGTGGCGTAGGCCATATCCGATGAGCCGGACGAAGATTTTCATAGGCGGGGCTTCTACTCCTGTTCAGGGCTATTGTGCATGAATTCACTTCGTATGTCAAGAGTAGTTTGAGTGAATCGAAGGAAGTGGGGACGATTCACGAATCGCCCCGACGGGAGGCAGGGCTGGGGTTATTTTCGAGCCAATTACAGGTAGGCGGGAGGCGGTTCCTAGTTGCCATGCTGTCTTGCCTACGCCTGTCATCCGCGAACGGTAGAGAGGGCTGCCAGGTGATGGATGGGAATTCGGGCGATGTGCTTCCTGCCGCTGCGCCGACTGATGATCTGGATGGCATGGGGTTGGATGACGGCCATTTTCTTGGGTCTCTGTGGGCAGCAGTCGCAGTAGACGGAGACTTCGCCTGTCGGGAGTACCATGCCGGGGGTAAGGTCCGGGTGTTGGGCGTTGGGGTCGCTGCGGAGGCGGTCTCCGGCATCCTGCCCGGCATGGTGGTCGGAATCCAGGTTTCCCTGTGGGAGTGACGATTCAGCTGCGGAGCGGCGCTGAGGGGCGAGGGGCTGAATTTCTGGGACATTGTGGGACATTTTGTGACCTTTCGAGGTGTGTGGACGTATCGGGGGCCAGTTGGTCCGGGTTAGAAGCGGACCACCTTGAAGGTGTCCATCTCTTCACTTTTTCCTTTCTGACGTAGTTGCTGGCGGAGTTCGGCGCGTGGGAGCCCCCCTCTCTGTGTCTCTCCCCCGCCGGGGGAGAGATGGGAATTTGGCTGTGAGCCTCTCCCGTCGGGGGAGGCGTTGGATGCGCCGGTGTCGAGGGGAGCGTGGGCGTCGTGATCGAGACCCTCGGTCGGGCTGGGTGAAGGTGGAATGATTATGGCTTGGTCCGTCGCAACCGGGCTTGAATGGGCATCTTCCGGGTCCCGGACCCGAACAGGAGTAATGGGCTCGGCAGGGTGGGAGGACGCGTCTCGCTCGGCGGAGGAGGGATGGGGAGCCTGTGAGTTGAGTTTGCCCTTGCGGAAGGGGTCGGGATCGCCCTGCAAGATGCGAGCGAAGGTGGGGTAGCCGGCCGCCTTTTCGCGATGTGCAGTTTCGCGGTAGCGATTGAGCTGCCGAAGTGCACTGGAATTGTCGCACTTGTGGTCGATGTCTCTGGTATGTTTGAGCGGAGCAACTCGATGAGTAGCGTGGCCGGCGCCTTCGGGTCGCTGGCACGCAGGAGGGCCTTGTGCTGCAGCCTGTCTTTGAACGTAAGGGTGGCGACCTCGAGTCTGCGTGAAAAGCCGAGCACGTCGTCGAAATTCCATCTCATGGCGGTGAATACGGTGACACCTGCCCTGCTTGCGGCGGATGTGACCGTTCCCATCTGGGAGAACTGGTCGAGATAGGCGTTCTGTTTGAGCCACGTCTCGCGATCCGTGGGAGTGAATTCCTCGAAGCGCAGTTCCAGCTCAAATTCCAATTCTTCGGCCTCCTCGGGGGAGGCGATGTCGAGTTCGTCGAGTCGGAGGTGTTTATAGTAGTTCATGTGTTCTATGTTAGGAGTGGTTTGCGTGGATGTCAAAAGCGCGGTGTGAAGGTGGGGAATTCACCCTCACCCTTTCCCACGGTGGGAGAGGAGAAAAATGGGGGAGGGTCCGGGAATTCGGTCGTGGATTGGCAAAAAACTTGGATTTTGTTTAGTTCATTTCTAAAAAGATGGTCGTAAAAGTACTTTGACTATCTCCAACTTGGTGCTAGCATTCGTCATATCGAACTCATTTTGGGGTTCAAACCTAGTGCCCGCGTCGTGGAATCGAAGTGACAGTTCTAGATCTGGCTCTAACAATTGAGGTGTTGAAGTTCATTTGGGTCTCGCGCCCGATGCTGGTTAATTCATCCGATTGGGCAGGATACTCATGGAGACTCGAATATCGGGGGGGAGTAAAAGGGGACATAAGCTCCGGACGTACGGCGGCGTAGGACTACGCCCGACATCCGAGAAGGTGCGATCCGCCATCTTCTCGCTCATCGGTCCAGAATCGGTGATTGGCGCGAGAGTCCTCGACCTGTACGCAGGAACGGGCGCCCTGGGAATTGAGGCATTGAGCAGGGGTGCAGACGCGGTGGAGTTCGTTGAGTCGAACCCCAAGACTTGCGGATACATCAGGAGGAATGTCGAGGACTTCGGATTCGCGGAGCGGGTTCGAATCACTCGCGGGAGAGTTGAGAGGGTAATAGGGACGCTTCGAACGAGGTTCGACCTAGTGTTGGCCGATCCACCCTACCGAAGCGATCCCTGGGAAGAGTTGTTGGGCGGTATACAGAAGGGAAGCATTCTCGAAGAAGAGGCAATTGTCGTCGCCGAGCACGCCAGCAGACATGAGATGGCCGACAGCTACGGCGACCTGAGCATTTGGAAGAGAAGACGATACGGGGACACGACGGTCTCGCTGTATCGCAACGGAGGATAGGAGTGAGGAGCGCGGTGTATCCGGGAAGGTTTGATCCTGTGCACAATGGTCACGTCGACATAGCCCGTCGGGCGTCGATGCTATTTGACAGTCTTGTGGTGGCCGTGTACGACTCTCCGCCCAAGCGCGCGCTCTTCAGTACCTCTGAGAGGATCAGCCTATTTAGCGAGTCGATTAGGGACGTGCCGAACGTCGAGATTCGCAAATTCTCCGGACTGGCGACCGAGCTCGCCTCGGAACTCGGGGCCGGCTTCATCGTCCGAGGACTCCGGGCGGGCTACGATTTCGAGACCGAGTTCGAGATGACGCACATGTGGCGGCACCTCAACCGGAACATCGAGGTTGTGTGCATGATGAGTTCCCTGGAGTACCAGTTTGTATATGCCAGCCGCATCAAAGAAGTAGCGCAGCTAGGTGGCGACGTGGACGGGCTTGTGCCGCAGCACGTCGCCGCAAGGTTGAAGGAAACATTCAACTCGGCCTCGTAGTGTCGGGGCTCTGCTAAGGAGGAGCGTCATAGATATCATCAGAGTCATCGAAGAATTGGAAGAGATCTCGAGTTCCGCGACTCGCGTCCCCGGAATGCGGAAGAAGGTCATGGTCGACGTCGACCGCCTGTCGGCGGTCACCGAGCGTCTGAGCAAGACCATCCCCGCCGATATTCTCGAGGCAAAGGAGATCCTCAAGCAGAAGGAGAGCATCCTCAACCACACGGAGCTTGAGGCCCGGCGGATCCGCGAGGAGGCTACTGAGGAGGCCGATCAGGTCATGTCAGCGGCGCGTGAGGAGCATCTCAGCAAGGTCAACGAGACGGAGATCCTGCGGGCTGCCTCCGTGAAGGCCGATGAGATGAACCAGGGGGCCCTGCTGGAAGCCCAGCAGATCATCCAGGAGGCCCAACGGAAGGCCTACCGCCTACTCGACGAGGCCGAGCGAGTCGCAGCCGAGCGGCGTGAGGGCGCGAACAGGTATGCGCGCGAGACGCTCTTCGACCTCGAAGAGCGCATGTCCGGTGTTCTCGGCCAGGTCCGGCGCGGGATCGACACCCTTGGCGTCGAAGCCGCAGAGACCCAGGCTCCGGCCGCTTAGCTCAACAACTCAGTACTTCGGGCGCGTGATGGGGACGCGGGCTTGCGCTCCGTCCCCACACGGATAGCGTTCCTTTTGCACTTTCTATCTGTGCATGGGCTTTAGCAGCTCTTCGCGCAGGCGCCTGATGACGGTCTCCAACTCCTCCTGATCGAGGTTGATGGGGTCGACGCCCATCTCATCGGGGTCGCCCAACTGGTGAAGGTGGACGGCCGGGTCGCCGGTTGCCATTGCCTCCAGAACCTCGTCTCGACTGGGACCATTCCATTCCGTCGTGAATTCGATCAACGCCGTGGGCACGAGGTAGTTCCACTCGTCGTGTTGGACTGACACCTGTATTCCCGGCACTTCGATCAGGGCATCGACCACCTGTTGTACTTTTTCACGGTAGCGCACGGTCTCGGCGGCCTCGTCCTCATCATTGAAAATCCGGAGGGCCGTCACCAGCCCCATGATCTCCTCCTTGGCCACCTTCATGCTCCTGCCGAGGTAGGAATTGGGAGCAGCGTTAGCGGCCGCAGCCTCGATCAGGTCGGCCCGGCCCACGAGAATACCGGTGCCCTGAGGTCCGCGAACGCCCTTGCCGCCACTCAGGATTACCAAGTCGGCGCCCTCGCGAATAAAGCGTCGCAGGTTGTCGCGGGGAGGGAGCGTGGAGGCGGCGTCGACGATGACCGGCACTCCACGGGCGTGAGCGATCTCGCACACCTGGGAGAGGGGAATGGCACGTCGCGACACGAACTGCGCGATCAGGAACGCCACCGCGGCGGTATTCTCGGTGAAGGCCGCTTCCAGTTGCCACGGATAGCAGCGCCGGCCGTCGCCGATTTCCACAAACTTCGCTCCCGCCGCGCGGTATAGCTGGTCGTATCCGAATCGGTGGCTCCTGTGGATGATGATCTCGTTTTTCATGCCCGTGGTGTCAGGAAGACGCACCATATTCGCGGGGTCACTTCCGGCAATTACGGCCGCGGCCTGCATCGTTAGGCCTCCGCCCGAGCCGCTGACGACCAGGCCCGCCTCAGCGCCGCAAATTTCCGCGAGCACCTTGCCGGCAGCCTTGTTCAGGTCCCCGATGTTCACCATGACGTCGGAGGTCTTTTGCATCACTTCGGCCACTTCAGGCCTCAGCTTCGAACCGCCCCACATGGTGGTAGTCCCCGACGCATTTATGATCCGCTTGACTCCCAGCGACCCGTACATCTGCTCGCCGTTCATAGACAAGTCCATTCCTGACCTCAAAGTACAAAATGGCGGCCTGCCGCCGCGGGGAGAATTATATCACCTGTGTTGTGGCAGGCCCGTATACATGAAATGCGCTCACTCCAGTAGTCCCCGTCGGCGGGAGAGGGGGCCTTCATTCGCCAGAACGTAGCCCCGGCCCCGTCACTCTGGTCGGAGCGCAGCAGAGTAGTAGGGCGATTCGCTGGGGGCTGTGATAGCGGGTGGCCGTGTCAATCTAGGTGTGTCGTCTGCGGTGGTGCGGTCATACGCGGGCGAACTTGTCCAAGGCGAGCTGGGCTCCGACTTGCGCCACATAGACGTCGCCGGCTGAGTCGATCCAGATGCCGTGAGGAGCGCCGTAGAAGCGGCCGGGCTCCTCGCCTTTCTCGCCCCACGATCCCAGGGTCTCGCCGTCAAGCGTCTTGAGGATGATCGGTCCGTAGCCGCTGGCGATGTGCATGACGCCATCGTCGTCTACAACCGCGTCGTTGCCGCCGGGCACGTCGTTCCACTCGGTCTTGTACTCGCCTTCGGACGTGAACACCTGCACGCGCCCGTTTTCACGGTCTATAACGTACACGAGTCCGGCGGAGTCTGTAACGATTCCGTGGGGCAGGTTGAATTCTCCGGGGCCGTCCCCGACCTCTCCGGTGACCTCTCCCTGCGAGGCCATCTGGTAGTACACGGCATCTCCACGTCCCCAGGATACCTTCAGCTCGCCGGCGGAGGTGAAGCAGTGGCAGCGGTTCTGTTCGTACCCGTCCGACACGTACAGGTCGCCGGATGGCGCGATGGTCGCGTTCGTGGGTGAGCGGAATGGCTCACCCGACGGGCCTCGTTCGCCCTCGGTGCCCAGCACCATCAGCGTCTTGCCGTCGGGAGTGAACTTCCTTACCGTGTGATCGCCCGCGTCGGCGTGGTACAGCACGTCGTCCTGGATGAACAGCCCGTGGGGGACGGTGAAAATATCGCGGCCCCACCTGTCCAGCAGTTTCCCGTCCCGGTCGAACACCCACATCTCGCCCTCGTTGCCGTCGGGTCCCTGGCGCAGACGCACACAGGCATAGACACGTCCCTCGGAGTCGGTGGCAATATCGGAGACGACGCCACCCCTGGGGAAGTCTCCCCAACCCTCTACGTGTTCGTATTTGTAATTCGAAACGCTGACTGTGTGCGCCATGTTGCATTGCCTCTAGCTTCGGGGGCTTCGGGACCCTCGTGGTTTGAAGGAGTAGTCTACGCCATCCGCTTGCCGAAGTCTGCCGGGGTGCGCCTGAAGTTTTGTGAGGGTGGCGGGGGTGTGGATTTGTGCCCTTCGGTGGGGTTTCAAGTAGCTGCGGGAACCCCCTCTCTGTAGCTCCCCCCCGGCGGGGGCTAACAGGAGTATGTATTTGACCTCACCCCAGCCCTCTCCAGCGAACGGGAGAGGGGGTCTACATTCACCACGCAACCCTGGCGCTGTCATTCTAAGGGGAGCGCAGCGAAGTCGAAGAATCTAAAGTATCTGTCACAACGTAAGGCTGACATAGCGAAGTAGTTCGCTCTTTTCACTCTTGGTAACGATAGAAGCATGGCACCAACTGACCTGTCTTGCGACTATGGATTTTAGATTCCTCGCTGCACTCGGAATGACAGAGAAATGGGGCCGGATCATATCTGCAAAGCCATCCTACATACTCCTGTCAGCCCGGCGGGGGAGAGACTAAGGGTGATTGCGTAGCCCCCGGTATGGCCCCGTCGCGGGGCGCGACGCTGGGTTGGTCAGAGTTGATGAGAGGAACAACCTTCCCCCTGTGGATACCCGCCTTCGCGGGTATGACGATAGGGGGTCTTGGCGTTCACTTTCATACCAATCGCTCATGTCGGTTGTCACCGACACCACCAATCATGAAATTGCGGTAAGGGCGATTCGCGAATCGCCCCTACGGGAGGATGGACGAAGATTCACCACTGAGGACACAGAGATCACAGAGGGAAGGGAGGGGTAGTTCGGAGGCAGGGGAGATAGCCCTTCGACGGGCTGGGGGAGCGTGTGTTGGATTGTCAGCCGACGCGTGGACTAATGGCCAAAGGTGCGTCGGCGATAGACGATGTAGAGGCCGACGAGTATGGCGACGGCGAGTATTCCGACGAAGGCGATGCCGATAATCAGCCCGAGGTTGGATCCGGCATCTTCGGGTTCGATCGGGACCTCGACGACGGCAGTGGGCGTCGCGGTAACGATGATAATGATGGGCGTCACCGTGGGTGTCGCGGTCGGCGGCACGGGGGTAGGCGTATTGGTAGGCACGGACGTGGGAGTTTGGGTTGGCACCGGCGTCGGCGTAGGGGTCGATGTTGGGGGAACGGGCGTTGCCGTTGGCGGCACCGGAACCGGCGTTGGCGGCACGGGCGTTGGCGTAAACGTTGGCAAGGGTGTGGGAGTGCTCGTAGGGACCGGCGTGGGCGTGTTTGTGGGTGTGGCGGTAGGAGGCACCGGTGTCGGGGTGGGGGTGCATACCGGAATAGCCGGAAGGGTTGGAAGGACGACAAGGAAAGTGGTCGAGTTGTTGCTTTCGTCCGATTCCTCCACCTGTGACGTTGCGTCCAACACGATGGTGTTTTCTCCGGATGTGATTCCGGTAACCTGCAGGACTGCGGAATCTAATGCTCCTAGTTCTGCCACGGCAGCGCGGGAGACCCCGTTGATCTCCACGACGAAGGGACCAGAGGATGCAGACCCATCGTTGCGGACGACAAGGCTGAAGGTGATTGGAGGGAACTCCGGCTCGGCGCCGCTGGACCTGCAGACGGGCGGCTGGCCGATTACGTACTGCACGCCAGCGTGCACGAGGTCGGGCAGGGGACGGGGAGTCGGGGATGGTGTCGCAGTCGGTGTGGGTTCCGGTGTGGGGGTCGGGGTTGGGACCTGAGTCGGCGTGTCGGTCGGGGCGGGCGTCGGGGTCGGTTCCTCTACGACGGGGGCGGCGATGACGCGGATGCGGTCGTTCTGATTGTCTGCGAAGTAGAGATTGCCCTCTGCGTCGACCGCCAAGCCCAGGGGACGGTTCAGGGATGCGGAGAGGGGGGGGCCGCCATCACCTGCAAATGTGATGATGCCGTTTCCGGCAACGGTGGTCATGGTACCGTCTGACTTAATTGCTCGGATGCGATGGTCGAGGGCGTCTGAGATGAAGACGTTGCCATCTGGGTCCGCAGCCACCCTTCGAGGCGCCGACATACTTGCCTCGGTTGCAGGCCCGCCGTCCCCGGCGTAGATCACACTGCCGTTACCGGCGATGGTGGAGATAGTCCTATCGTCGGCATCCACGCGGCGAATTCTGCGATTTCCGGTATCGGCAATTATGATGTTGCCGTTCGAGTCAACGGCAACTCCCTCAGGCCTGGCGAGTCTGGCCCTACTTGCCGCGCCTCTGTCTCCGCCGAAGCCCGATTGGTTGTTACCGGCCAGCGTTGATATCTGGTTGGTATCCAGGTCAATCACACGGATGCGGTTGTTCCTGGAGTCGGCCAAATAGAGGTTGTCGTCTTCATCGATGGCGAGTGCCTTTGGACCATTTAGGCTAGCCTCTTTGGCATTAATGTTCTCGCCCTTAAAGGAAGCGTGACCGTCGCCTGCTATTCTGCTTATGACTCCGCTAACAATGTCCAACTTGAGCACGCGGTTGTTGGCTGTGTCGGCAATGTACAGATCACCATTGGAGTCGAAGGCTAAGCCTTCCGGCGAATTCAGGCGAGCGCCTGTGCCCTGACCACCTTCTCCCAAACTTCCGGCTACTCCAGTTCCTGCGACAGTCCGTATCAGGCCTGTTTCGCGGTCTATGCGGCGCACCCGATGATTGGCGGTATCTGAGAAATAGATATTTCCATCAGAGTCAATTGCAACATCGCTGGGAAAGTGGAGTGTTGCATTTGCCGCCGGAGCCTGTTCACCGGAGAAAGACCTTTCTCCATTTCCAGCGACAGTGACCAGTATGGATATCCTCCTCTCACCAGGAAAGACTAGGGCTCTCACTCTATTATTGTCGGTGTCGGAGATGAATATCTCGCCGTCAGAATTGACATCGACGCCTGATGGCGAGTCAAGACTCGATAAGAGGGGGGCCTTGTTTTCGCCGTCATATCCCGGCGACCCGTCGAAGGAACCGACCTCGGTAAGAACCAGCGCCTCATCAATGAGGTTGTTGAGGACAATTCTCCGAACGAGATTATTGCCGGTGTCGGCGACATAGAGATTTCTCTGGTGATTGTCGAGTGTGATGCTCCGGGGGGTTCGCAGTACGGCACTGCGCGCTCTGCTGATGCCCGCCACGGTAATCGGATCGACGGCGGCGCCCCTCATGCCTGCGAGGGTATCTATGATGCCTTGGGTGTCAACCAGGCGGATGAGGTGGTTGCCGGTGTCTGCAATGTAGACCCTGCCTAGGTCATCCACGGCCACATCTTCGGGCCGAAACAGGTCTGCCTCTCTGGCCAGCCCGAGGTCACCTCCGGACCCTGAAATGCCAATGCCGGCGATGGTGGTTATGATTCCACTAAACGCGTCGACTTTTCGAATCCTATTATTGTACGTATCTGCGATGTATATGTTGCCGTAGCGGTCTACGTCCACTCCATGAGGAGAGGTAAAGGTGGCATACAGCGCGGGACCGCCGTCGCCATCGAAGCCGGCGCTGCCGGAACCCGCGACGGTGGTGATAAGTCCGGTTGCGAGGTTGATTTTTCCAATGCGGTGATTAGCGGAGTCCGCGAAGTAGAGGTTGTCATTGATGTCGATGGCCATCCCGAATGGCGAGTGTATTGTGGCAGCGGATGCGGGGCCACCGTCTCCGGAGTAGCCCGGAGTACCATTTCCCGCAATGGTCGAGATTGTGTTTCGTTCATTGTCGATCTTGCGGATTCGATGAGCCCCGCTGTCGGCGACGTAGATGTTGCCGAGGCTGTCTACTACGACGCCGGCCGGAGAGGCAAGGGCGGCGAGCGTGGGTGTGCTGTCGTCACCTACACCACCTCCCGCGACGGTCGAAATGTTGCCGGTCTGGGCATGAGTAGGCATGACGAGGAGGACCAGCGCTGCGAAGACCGCAGCCGCGATGAGTCCTGCTGTAGAGGTGCGGGTCACGTAGTCACTCCGAGAGTCGCTGGTCCCTTCGCGATGTGTGGTAGGAGTCTATCGTAGGTGGTTGAGCGGAAATCCGCTAGGGATTAATCGATATCTTATACAGAAATTGGAACTCAACCAATTTGGGAATTGGCCCTTAGGCGGGGTATACACAGGGAGGTTATTCTAGGAAGAATCACTGAGATGGTGACTTTGCCCTTCGACGGGACTTCGATTAACTGCGGGAACCCCCCCTCTCTGTATCTCTCCTCCGGCGGGGGAGAGATTAAAGGTGATTGCATGGCAATTGCTGACACCCCGGCATGGTCCCAAACGTGGGGTGTAACGCCGCTCAGGGCGAACGGGGTGGTGTTGAGAGGCTCAGCTGTGATGGCGGGTTACTCTGGATTCCCGCGTTCGCGGGAATGACGGTATGGGGTTGGCAGAAAGGGCGATTCGCGAATCGCCCCTATGGGGGAATGGAGGGTGACGGCCTTGCGGAGGAGGGCAAGTGCGGGTAGATTACGCGCATGATCGGACTCATTGGCGGCACCGGACCGGAGGGAAGGGGGCTGGCGTTGCGTTTCGCGCTGGCCGGTCAGGATGTGCTCATCGGGTCGCGGGAGGCGATGCGCGCCGACGATGCGGCGAAACGAGTGGCAAAGCAGTTGTCCGGCGTGTCGGTCCTGGGAGGGCTGAACGAGGACGCAGCGACGCGATCGGACATGGTTGTTGTAACGGTCCCATACGCCGCACAGCGCCCCGTTCTTCGACCGCTTGCCGACGCGTTGGCGGGGAAGATTGTCGTCACCACTGTCGTACCTCTGCGGGTTGACAAGAGTGGCGCGGGCTACCTGCCCTTGGAATCGGGTTCGGCGGCGATGGAAGCGCAGGAGACGTTGCCGGATTCCAGGGTCGTGGCGGCATTCCAGACCATAAGCGCGCATGACCTGCTGGACCCGAAGCAACGTATCGAGTCAGATGTGGTCGTGTGCTCTGATGATGTTGAGGCCAAGGAGGAGGTCGCAGCCCTGGCGAGGGGAATTCCGGGCATCCGCGCGGTTGACGGGGGAGGTCTGAGAAATGCGGTGTTCGTCGAGCACATTACTCCGTTGTTGCTGAATATCAACAAGGTGTACGGAGGACGCTCGGCAGTGAGGTTTACGGGGCTGGAAGGGAAGGGGTAAGGGTGTCGCGCAAGGGTCTACGGAGTACTAACGGGCGCCCAGACGACAGTGCCAGCCGGTGAGGGGTCTAGTAGGTTGCACATGATTTTGATATTGCGATTCCCCCTCTCCCTCACCCTAGCCCTCTCCCTCGATGGGAGAGGGGATAAAACGGCAACTGGCAGTTCATCATATTCAAGTTGACTGTGTGCTGGTAGGTTGGGGGCTGAATGATGAATCGAAATGGAGATGTCTACGATGAATGAACCGACATATGACCTGATTATCCGGGCGGGCCGGGTGTTTTGCGCCGACGTGGGGTTGGACGGTCCGGGGGCCGTCGCGGTGAAGGGCGACAGGATCGTGGCGACGGGTCCGGACGTTTCGGGGACGGCGGTAAAGACGCTGGAGTATTCGGACGGGCTGCTGCTGCCGGGTCTGATCGATCTTCATACTCATCCGGCGCCATCGGACTGGAAGTATGGCATCGATCCGGATGTGGAGATCCTGCCGCGCGGGGCTACGACGATACTTTCTCAGGGCGACTGCGGGGCGGATGACTGGCCATTCTACCGGGACACAATCATTCAAGGGTCGAAGACGAGAGTGCGGCTGGCGATGAGTGTGGCGCGGGGAGGAGAGCGTGTACCGGACAGAGTAGCATTCGGCAACTTGGATGATCTGGACGTGGACGCGGGGGTGGATGCGATCGAAGATGGCGGAGACCTGATCTGGGGACTATCCGTTAATGCGAGCCAGGCTGCATCCGGGGACGCTGATCCCAGGGTGGTGGTACAGCGCACGATTGAAATTGCCGAAAGGACGAGTAGGCCGATTCTGTTCGGCAACCGGTGGGAGCCCTATGACTGGCCCATTGCAGAGCAGCTTGATCTTCTCAGGAGCGGGGACGTGCTGACCTACTGTTTCCATAGCGGTCCGAACGGCATCGTGGAAGACGGCAAGGTGATTGACGCCGCGTGGCGCGCACGTGAGCGCGGAGTGATGTTCGACGTGGGGCATGGCATGGCATCGTACGACTTTCCCACGGTTGAGGCGGCCATCGCTGACGGGTTCCTGCCGGACACTATTTCCACCGACCAGTACGTCCGGCATGTTGGCTCCAATCCGCAGCACGATCTACCAAGGACGATCTCCAAACTGCTTGCGGCGGGCATGGAGGAGCGAGACGCGTTCGCCCGCGCGACGCTACGTCCGAGCGAGGTGCTGGGCATGGCGGGAGAGATTGGGACGCTGAGAGTCGGGTCGTGTGCGGATCTGGCGGTGCTGAAATGGGATGAAGACGCGCTTCCGCTGGCGGACGTTGCGGGGGCCACGAGGCCCGGAGGTTGCTATCTCCCGGTGATGACGGTGCGGGCAGGCGAGACGATTCCCGGCAGCTAGGGAAAAGCCAGAGGTTACGGGCGACCACAGGTGAGGAATGGAGTATGTAGCGATCAGGCGTCAGCCGGATCAGTACCTATTCGCCATCTCAATTGGAACTCAAGTCTACACCGCCGAACTGTTCGGAGGTTCCGCTCAGACCTGGCAGTGAGAGCTCCTGGGCGCGATGACATGCTACCCAATGGCCGGGGGAGTCTTCGACGAATTCCGGCGTCTCTTCGGTGCAGATGTCAACTTTGTAGGCGCACCGAGGGTTGAAGTAGCATCCGGACGGAGGGTTAGCCGGGCTCGCAACCTCTCCTTCGAGAACAAAGGTCTGTTTGCGGACCTTCGGGTCGGGGACCGGCACCGACTGGAGGAGTGCGGAGGTGTAGGGATGCTTGGGATTGCTGAACAGTTCTTCGGTGGCCGCCAGTTCGACCATCTTGCCGACGTACATGACGGCGACGCGGTCTGCGATGTGGCGGACGACGCTGAGGTCGTGAGCGACGAAGAGGTAAGTGAGGCTCAGCTGTTCCTGCAGGTCGGACAGGAGGTTGATGACCTGTGCCTGAACGGAGACGTCAAGGGCGGAGACGGGCTCGTCTGCAACGACCAGACGCGGGTTCAAGGCCAGGGCTCTTGCGATGCCGATGCGCTGACGCTCGCCGCCGCTGAAGGCGTGCGGGAAGCGCCGCATGTATTCAGGTCGCAGTCCAACGAGTCGCAGGAGCTCGGCGACGCGCTCGGACCGAGTTCTCAGGCTGCGTTCGCCGTGGACCAGGAGCGGCTCACCTACGATATCCAGGAGGGACATGCGTGGGTTGAGCGACGTGAAGGGGTCCTGGAAGATCATCTGCATGTCTTTGCGGAGCTCACGCAGGGGACCCTTGCCGATGGCCCCGATGTCGAGGACCTGACCGTCCTCGGTGCGGTAGAGAATTTCACCGCTGCTGGGGTCGATGGCGCGCATGATGCAGCGGGAGGTGGTGGTCTTGCCGCAACCGCTCTCGCCCACCAGGCCCAGCGTCTCGCCCTGCTGGATGGTGAAGCTGACGTCGTCGACGGCTCGGACGTGTCCGACGACCCTCTTGAGGAAGCCCCGAGTAATGGGGAAGTACTTCCTGAGGTTCTGGACATCGAGCAGATTACGTCGCTCGGCTATAAAGCTCTGGGTTTGGTCGATGCTCTCCTCAGCCACTTGTGCCTACCTCTTCAGGGGAATGATGAAGGAAACAGCTGACCATTTGGTTTGTCCCTTCCAGGGGCTGGAATACGGGGACGTTGCGGTCGCAGACGCCTTCAATGTAGTTGGGACAGCGCGGTCTGAACGTGCATCCCGACGGCCTGTTGAAGGGGTGCGGGATGGTGCCTCGTATGGAGGGGAGGCGTTCGACGTTCCTGGTGTAAATGCTGGGGATGGACCTGAGCAGCCCCTGGGTATAGGGGTGCTGCGGGTTGTAGAAGATGTCTTCAACGGGTCCGGACTCTACGGCCCTGCCGAGGTACATTACGACGACGCGGTCGGCCATTTCCGCGATCACTCCGAGGTTGTGGGTGATGAGGATGACGGCCATTCCGGTGTCTTGCTGGAGCTGTCTGAGGAGTTCGAGGATCTGGGCCTGGGTGGTCACGTCGAGTGCGGTGGTGGGTTCGTCGGCGATGAGCAGCTGGGGTTCGGCTGAGAGGGCCATAGCGATCATGGCGCGCTGGCGGAGGCCGCCGCTCAACTGGAAGGCGTATTCCTTCAGGCGCTGCTCTGCGTTGGGTATGCCCACCATCTGCAGGAGCTCGATGGAGCGGTCCTGGATGCCCTGTTCGGAGAGGTCGGTGTGGAGCCTGATGGCCTCGCCGATCTGGTTGCCCACGGTGTGGAGCGGGCTGAAGGAGGTCATGGGCTCCTGGAAGATGAGCGCGATGCCGGCGCCACGGATGGCGCGCATCAGTCTACTGTTGGGGTCAAGGGATGTGATGTCGATCTCTCTGTCGTCGGGCAGACGCCAGAGGATTTCACCTTCCTCGACCCTCCCGGGCTTATCGATGATGTTGAGGACTGCGCGGCCCACGGTGCTCTTGCCGCATCCGCTCTCACCGACGACCCCGAGGGTCTCGCCCTGTTTGATCTCGAAGTCAACGCCGTCTACCGCCCTGACGACACCTTCGTCCGTGGGGTAGTAGATCTTCAGATCATTGATCTGAATTACCGCATCTTCCGCTAGTCTGCTTCCGTTTGTTGCTGTAGTCATATGCTCGCTCTGTATTACTTGCCGTACGGGTCGGCTGCGTCTCGCAGGCCGTCTCCCAAGAAGTTGAACGCAAGGATTACGACGATAACCGGGATTGCTACGAACATGAGCCACGGGTAGAGTGCCACGACCGTGGGCTGCTGGGCCTGGATGAGCATGATGCCGTAGCTCACGGCAGGTGGCCTGAGGCCCAGGCCGAGGAAGGACAAGCTCGTTTCGCCGATAATCATGCCCGGGATCGAGAGGCTCATGCCAGCGATAAGGTGGCTGTAGAAGCCGGGGAGCATGTGCCTGAACATGATCCGGCTCTCTGAGGCGCCGGCAATACGCGCGGCCATCACGTAGTCTTCCTCCCGCAGGGCGAGGAATTTGCCGCGGACTGTTCGGGCCATGCTAGTCCATCCGAAGATGGACAGGATTACGGTAATGGCCAAATAGACCTGGATCACGGACCAGTGCTGCGGGACGGCGGCGGAAAGCCCCATCCACAGGGGCAGTGTGGGGATTGCGCTCATGACCTCGATGATGCGCTGGATCAGCGTGTCGATCCAACCTCCGTAGTATCCGGATATGCCGCCCATGACGACTCCGAATATGAAGGAAATGGCGACACCGAGGAGTCCAATCGAAAGAGACACTCTATTTGCGAGCATGAGCCGCGACCAAGAGTCGCGTCCCACGTCGTCACTTCCCAGGAGGAATATGGAAGGGCGCTCCTCGTACACGGATGTGTCACTAAAGCCGATGAGATGCCGGTCAGTCTCTATGAATCCGAGGAACTTATACTCAAAACCCTTTGTAAAGAACCCAATGTCGATTTTGACATCCGAGATTTCATCGTACTTTCTCTGGAACGTTTCCGGATCTCGATAGGACTCCAACCCGTTTACGTGGGGCCGGAAGGAGCCGCCATCGAAGAATCTAATAGGCTGCGGCCGCAAATAGTGGTAGGACTCGGAAATTCTTGCCGGGTCACCTGTGCCCATGAATTCGGCTAGGGGAAACATCAGATAGAAGGCGGCGAGGAGAAGACCGGAGAAGACGGCTGGCTTGTGCTTGCGGAACCGCCACCACATCAACTGCCACTGGGAGGCAACGGTAAATTCTTCCTCGTCGAGCTGCGCTTGCGCTGCATCTACGGCAACTTGCTCTGCCATACGCATCCCCTTTAAGTTTCACTAGGCGAAACTGTGAACAGTCTCCCTTGCTCCGTAAGGGCCCCCGCACACAGCAACTCCAGCGGCAGGCGCTGAGACCCGGTTCGTGCATACAATAGTACACGTTTCCCAACCGAACCGGCTGGGTGAACCCGAATGCAACACTATACTATTGTTTCTAACGTGTCAAGCGTGAGAATATGCTCCATTTCGACAGGCCGATTCTCGCTTCATTTCCTTGCTCCGGCGATGTTTCGCAGAGCTTGAAACACGGCCACAATCCGTCCTTTGACGGGCATCCGTCTCGACCGTATACTTCGGGCGGTTCCAGAGTCTCTTGAGGACGGCATGACATGACATACCGTGTAGGCATCGTGGGCGCGAGCGGAATCGTTATCAACACTCCAAGGGGCGAGCCGTCGCCTCCCCTCGAGAGGGAGCTTTCCAATTCGCATCTGAGCGGTCTCTCCTTAATGCCGGAGGTGGAGCTTACAGCGATCTGCGACATCAACCCGGAGGCGCTGGAACGGTTCCAGTCGTCGTGGAAGGAACGTTGGCCCGATACACGGCTCTATGCGGACTACAGGGAGATGCTGGAACGGGAAGGCCTTGACATCCTGACGGTTGCGACGTCGGACCATCGCCATACTCAGATCGTGATCGACGGTACGGAGAGCGGGGTGAAGGGGATATTTTGCGAGAAGCCGATTGCAACGACGCTGGAGGACGCGGACGCGATGATCGCGGCGTGCGAGGCCAACGGCGTGAAGATGTCGGTCAACCACTCACGAAGGTGGATGCCTCTGTACCAAAAGGTGCGACAGATCATCAAGAGCGGCGTCATCGGAGCGCCGACGGTAATATCGGGGGTCCTGGCCGGGCCCCGTGCGATGATGTTCCGCAACGGGACTCACTATATCGACATACTGAGTTTCTTTGCCGAGTCGGAGCCGAGGAAGGTGTCGGCAATCCTGGAGGACGGATTCGATCACTGGGACCGGTATCGGGGTGACGGAGGGAAATTGCCGGAGAACGAGCCGGGCATGACGGGGACGATCCATTACGAGAACGGCGTCATCGGGCTCTTCCGATCGGTGAAGGGCACTGCGCCTATCGGCGGGTTGGAGATCATCGGGCCGGATGGGGTCCTTCACATAGGCGGCACAGAGGGGACAGCGGAACTGACGGTCCTGCAGGACATCAGGGCAGAGCCATTCCGCACGATGATTCATCCGGAGCAGTACCAGGTCCAGGGGCCGTTGGCGGCGTACCGGGAGCTAATCGATATCATCGAGCGCGGCGGGGAGAGTATTTCGACACCGCGAGACGCGCGAAGGGCGCTGAGGATATTGTTGGGGTTCCTGGACTCGCATCAGCAGGGCGGCAGGTTGGTGGAGCCGCCGGGGCGACTCGCCGTCGCGGACGGATAGGCGACTCGCTGTCGCAGGCAGATAGAGTGTCGGTGCTGGGTACTGAGCACCCTCTCCCGCGAACGTGAGAGGGGGAAATAGTGAGGGGTTGTTGTCTTGACCCTCACGTTTGGTAGCACATAGAATGCGGCCCTGTATTGGATGATTAGTAGATGACCAGCAGCGTGCGTGTTGAAGAGTTGGTTTCGGCCGGCGGGGTCGTGTTTCGCAATAACGGGAACGGCCCCGAGGTGATCCTGTGCGGCAAGTGGATGCCGCGACGGCTCTGGGCGCTGCCGAAGGGGACGCCGGAGCAGGGAGAGTCGCGGGAGCAGACTGCTCTTCGCGAGGTGAACGAGGAGACGGGTCTGCAGGTGCGGGCTCAGTACTTCATCGACAGCATACAGTACTGGTTCGTGCGGCCCCATGACGGGGTGCGATGCCACAAGACGGTGCTTTACTATCTGATGGACTCGGTCGGTGGCGACACATCCCTCCATGACAACGAGTTTGACGAGGTACGGTGGTTCTCGGTCGACGACGCTCTGAAGACCATGAGCTACGGAAACGAGGCAAAGGTTGTTAAAAAAGGCCTTTCCATGGCTCTACGAGGATGATCAAGAGCCAGCGGAAGAGGGTGCGGTAGTCCAGGTCGGCAACAAGGTTGTCCTACGGGAGAAGCGCCAGAGCGATATCGACGACGACTACGGCTGGCGGGTCGACGAGGAACTGTCCCGGCTGGACGCGACGCGACCGATAACGATGTCGTTCGAAGCGTTCCGCAACTACGCACGCGAGGAGATGCGGTACGCCACCTCGACGTCGAAGCGGCTCGCCATCGACACGCACGACGGCGTCCACATCGGCAACTGCATGTACTACGACATCAACCGCAGGCGCGGCGTGGCCGAGTTGGGGATCATGATCGGCGACCGGAGCTATTGGGGTGCCGGTTACGGCACGGACGCTGTGCGAACGCTTCTCGATCATATTTTCACGACTACGGACCTCGATTCTGTCTATCTTCACACGCTCAGATGGAACGACCGCGCTCGGCAGTCGTTTGCCAAGGCGGGTTTTCGGGAGTTGCGCACGGTGTTCCGCAATGGGTATGACTTCGTGCGGATGGAGATCCGGCGAGACGAGTGGGAGGGGGACCTGCCGGAGGCTTCGCAATCGGACGGCAACGGTTCGCACGGAGAGTAGGTGACTCGCCGTCGCGGGCATATAGGCCACCGTTCTCGGGGCGACTCGCCTTCGCGGGAATGACAATAGGGGGTCTTGTCGTTCACTTTCATACCAATCGCTGATGGCGGTTGTCACCGACGGCACATATCACGAGAATGGCGGTAGGGCGATTCGCGAATCGCCCCTGCGGGAGATTGGACGGGGGTTATTTTCAGAGGTATGACGGGTGACGGTATGGCGAATGCGGATAGAGAAGGTACGTGGCCATGCGTCGGGTGATTCTCGGGGACAATCTTGATGTCCTGATGTCTCTGCCGGACGGGGGAGTTGACCTGATATATGTCGATCCTCCTTTCAATACCGGGCGTGTGCAGGAGCGGCGGTCGTTAAAGACGGTGCGCGACGAGGACGGCGGCGACCGCGTGGGGTTCCAGGGGAAGCGATACCGCACGGTGGAGGTTGGGACGAGGGCGTACGAGGACTCGTTCGACGACTATCTGAGTTTTCTTGAGCCACGGTTTCGTGAGGCAAGGCGGGTATTGAAGTCGAACGGGTCGTTCTTCCTGCACGTGGACTACCGGGAGGTCCACTACTGCAAGGTGTTGCTGGACGAGGTGTTCGGGCGGGAGTCGTTCATTAACGAGATCGTCTGGGCCTACGACTACGGCGGACGGTCGAAGTCGAGGTGGCCGGCGAAGCACGACAATATCCTGTGGTACGCGAAAGACCCGGAGGACTACACGTTCAACTACGAGGAGGTAGACAGGATTCCGTACATGGCGCCCGACATGGTGGGGCCTGACAAGGCGGCGCGCGGGAAGACTCTGACGGACGTCTGGTGGCACACCATCGTGCCGACGAACGGCAAGGAGAAGACGGGGTATCCGACGCAGAAGCCGCTCGGAATCGTGGAGCGGATCGTGAGGGTGCACTCGAATCCGGGAGACCTGGTGCTGGACTTTTTCGCGGGGAGCGGGACGACAGGTGAGGCGGCGGCGAAGCTGGGGCGGGGGTTTATCCTGGTGGACAATAGCCCGGAGGCGATCCGGGTGATGGAGAGGCGACTCTCCGTCGCGGGCGAAGAAGGTGTGGGTTCTGGGTGCTAGGTGCTCTGTTGTGAGTTGAAGATTCACCGCAGAGGGCACAGAGAACGCGGAGAAAAGAAGGCAGAGATTAGAGTCTAGGTGAGGGGCACCTGGTCTGTTCCTCCAGTGTGCCAGGACAGCAGGAGCCTTCAGGTATCTGATAGCAGAGAAGAGCAGGAGGCAGGCGTGAGGACAAACACGGTCAAGCAAAAGTTGTTGCTCGGCGAGCCGTCGATTGGGGCGGAGGCCGGGTTGGGGTCGGTGCTGTCGGCGGAGGCGTTGTCGCGGGTGGGTTTTGAATATGTGGTGGTGGATATGCAGCATGGGGCGTGGACGGAGGAAACGGTGATGTATGCTTTCCGGTCGATTGCGTTGGGGTCGGCATTGCCGATGGCGCGGGTGCGGAGCAATGATTTCGGGTTGATCGGGAGGCTGCTGGATATCGGCGCGATGGGAGTCATCATTCCGCTGGTGAACTCGGTGGAGGACGCGGAGAAGACGGTTCTGGCTGCGCGGTACCCTCCTCTGGGCGGCAGGTCGGGCGGGAACTTCGGGACTGGGTTCCTCTCGGACGACCCTGATAGCTACCAGGAGCGCGCGAACGAGGAGATCTTCCTGGCAGTGCAGATCGAGTCGGCTCCCGCCGTGGAGAGCGCGGAAGCCATCCTGGCGGTGGAGGGCATCGATGGGTGCTGGATCGGGCCGGGGGACCTGTCTGCGTCGATGGGGACGACACCGGGAACGCCAGAGCACACGGCGGCTATCCGATCGGTGATCGCGGCGTGTCATAAGACGGGAAAGATTCCGGGAATCTCGCTCGGAGACGTGGAGCTTGCGAGGTTCTGGATCGATGAGGGGTGCCGGTTCGTGACGTGCGGTGACGACGGGTCGTGGATGGCCTCGGGGGCGAGGGCGGCGTTGGAGGGGGTGTTGGGGGAGTAAGGGAGCCTCGCCGTCGCGGGCGGATAGGTGGGAGGTTCTGGGTGCTGGGAAGATGATTCACTGCAGAGGTGCTATTCCCGAATCGCCCCTGCGAAAGGTTTGCCTGGGGTTGTTCTCAGGTGAATGACAGAATGTTAATGCTACGTAGGATGCAGGGTCCCGTTGCAGGGGGCTTGCCAGCTATGGAGAGCCTGCCTGAGGACTGCGGCGAGACTTGGGATTGGACGACTTGATGAAAAACTTCTGAAACACGTGTGAAATACTTATGCAACAAGATAACGGTAGGTTAAGCGCGATTCGGTGGATGAGAAGTCGAATTGCAACATCGTGCGACCTTGATATAGTTTTGTTGGTCAATAGTATCGAGGACTAACTTCTTTCATGAGCAATCGAAGCGAGGGGCAATCGATAGACTCTCGGGTCTCCAAGCTGCAGGGTGACTTGCAGCACCTGATTCAATTCCTCGTCGCGGGACTCAAGAATCAGCTTTCTCCCTATGGGGTCGACGCCGTGGAGTACACGGTCCTCAGCGTCTGCCTGGGCGTGGGGCCGACTTCGATCAGAGACCTGCGGAAGCTTGTTCCCCTTGACTATGGACACATGAGTCGCACTACGAGCGGACTTGAGGACAAGGGACTTCTTCGAAAAATTCGCTTGCGGGTCGATCGACGTGTGGTGCGCCTAAGGGTGACGGACGAGGGTGCGTCACTCATGCCGGAATTAGTGGGGCGGGTGCAGGAATATTATGTGCTTATCGTAAGAGACATCGATCATGAGCGGTTGATCGGCTGCATGGCCGTGATGCAGAAGATGGTATCAGCGTGGGAAGAGGAGGAGAATCACCCCGCGCCGGCGGAGGGATCGCCTCATCCTTCCTCGTACGGAGATGAGGATGGAAGCGGGACTCAAAGCCCCTCGAACGAGGCGCTCTTCGGTATGCTGCAGGGCGACATGACGAGATTGATGAGCATCATATACAGGGGAATTGAGGACCGGGTGTCTCCGCTTGGGCTTGCCGTCGCGGAGTTCTCAATTCTTACGACCTGCCTCGGCAACGAATCGATCACGATTTCGGGCCTCGCGGAGCATCTTCCCCTCGATGCTGGACGCATAAGCCGTCTTGTGTCCAACCTAGAAGACAGGGAGCTGGTCAGGAAGGTTCGCACGAGAGGAGATCGTCGGGTGGTGAGGGTGGAGATGACCGACGAGGGACGCATGCTGGCGCTCGAGTGCATGGGGCAGGTCAGCGAGCACTACGCCAACGTCGTGAGCAAGATCAGCGAAGAAGAGTTGGACGACCTGCTCACTTTCATCGCAAAGATGACGGAGAATGCCGAGACCGCAAAAGAGGGAGGCGAGGACGGCGGGGGTGATTGAGTGAGGCCGGAGTCATTGGATTCTCGCCCCGTATGATAGTACGGGGTGACGTTCTTTCGCGGGAATGACGGTGTGGGCTCTTACGGTTCGGAACGATTTGAGTGGTCTGCGTGAAGTAGATGGTTGTGCTCAGCAGCCGTCATCCTCATCCTAGCCCTCTCCCAGGACGGGAGAGGGTTTTTTTCGTCAGGAGTGCGTGCCAAGGGCGCAGGGTGTAGACGAGATCTTTTGAGAGACCGTTCCAGCTATTGGTCACCTAGTGGATGGCAACGACCTTAGATTCCTCACTTCGCTACGCTGCGTTCGGAATGCCCCAGTGATGAAATGCTGGGTCGTAATGAGAGATGAGCGTGTTAATGGGAGGCGCTTCACCCTTCGACAGGCTCAGGGCGAACGGGGCTTTCGCGGCGCATTCTGTGAGCAGCTCGACGAGGGAAGGGTATCTTGAGGGAGTGAGTTACGGCTGGATCAGAATCCGCATGGAGCCGTTGGGGTCTTTTCGCTGGGTGAGGATGGTGTGGCCGTGTTCTTCGGCCCAGACCACGACATCGTAGGTGTTGAGGACGTTGGGCATGATGACTTCGAGGAATGACTTGGAGTCGGCCTCGACCCGCTCGGTGAGCTCGGCGAGGATGCTGGCGCAGGTCTTTCCGGTGCCATCGACGACGACCCATCCGTTGCTGGAATCGCCGTTCTTGCTGCCGTTGGCCATGTAGGCGCCGTCGAGGACGTCGATCTCGCCGGACTGGCGCATGTCGAGTTGTCGCTTGAATTCGGCGACGGCCTCCCAGTAGACCCCCTCAGAGCGCTCGCCCTGCGCGCAGACGGCTCCGCGCACACCGACGATGTCGGGGTTGATGCGGGAGAGCTCGTCGAGGTTGTCGATCTTGAGGTGGCCGGAGAGGGCCGTGCTCATGCCGTCCTGCTTGCTGTCGAAGACCATGTCGCGGAGCTCGGACTCGGACATGAAGTCGAAGAGGTTGCGTCCGTCCTTGGTGAGGGTGTCGATGAGCCAGCCGTCGCACTGGCCTTCCTTGGCGAGCTTGACCATGTGGTCGGCTTCGAGTCCGTCGTAGAGGGGGTTGTCGGCGAAGAGGGAGCCTATGAGCTTGGTGTCGGTGCCCTCAAGTGCCTGTTTGGATGCCAGAAGCGTCTCGGCGGCGTGGTCGTACTCGGTGTTCATGAAGCCGACCTTGACGGAGGTTGCTCCCATCTGTCCGGCGGCGTAGACGGCCATGGCTACGGTGCCGATCTGGTTGGGGACAACGCCGAGTGTGACGCTGGCATGGTGAGGCTCGGGGATGGCGTCGCGGACCTGCTCGATGACCCACGGGTTGGCGGAGCCGACGAGGGCTTCCTGCAGGTTCTTGACGTCCACGATGTCTGCGCCGCCCTTCAGGGCGTGCTTGGCCTCGTCGAGATTCTGAACGCTCACCATCAAGATCATGTAATTAACCCCTTGCAGGTGCTAAGGAGGCGCTCTGGACGGCCTCCAGCTCGGACTTCAGTTGTGACTTTTCGTCGTCGTCTAGATCGGAGAGAGGCGGGCGAACGTGGCCGTGTTGAAGGCCCATGAGTTCGCCCCAGTACTTGCACATGGATGCGGGAAGTGCGCCGCCGAACTTGGCGACGGTGTACTGCCACCATTTGTCGGAGAGGGCCTTGACGGGCGCGAGGCGCTGCTCGTACATGACATCGTCGATGTCGCCCTCGGTGGCGCGGTCGATGAACTGGACGTAGTTGTTTTCGCCGGGGCGGTCGAAGCGCCAGTCTGACGTGTTGGCGAACATGACCTGCTGCTGGAAGCCTAGCTCGCGGCCCTTGAACAGGACCCACTCGTCGGGGGCGCTGATGATTGCGGACTCGCCGAGGAGGCGGTGTGCCTCGATGGTAAGGTCGCGGTTGAAGCTGGCCTCCTTGACTCCGACGACGTTGGGTATGTCGCAGAGTCGGCTGAGGCCGTCGGCGCTCATGACGATGCCGAATTGGGGCGAGTTGTAGAACATGATGGCAAGGTTGGTGGAGTCTGCCAGGCGTCGAATGAAGTCGACGACCTGTGACTCAGTCTTTGTGACGAAGTAGGGCGGGGCCGCGATGAGGAGGTCGAAGCCGATGCTCTCGGCGTGGTCGGCGAGGAAGAGCATGTCCTTGGCAGATGTGTGGGTGACGTGAGCGCCGATGAGCCACTGACCGGCCGCCTCGTCGGCGAAGGTGTCGTATACCTGAAGGCGCTCCTCGCGGGTGAGACTCCAGAACTCGCCCATGCCCCAGGTGCATCCGGCTCCTCGGGTGCCGAGTGAGATGACGTGGCGGATGTTGTATCGAAGGGCGTCCTCATCGACCTCGTCGTCGGGGGTGAACGGGGTCATGAGTGTGCTCCACTCGCCTCGGAGGTTCTCCCGAGCCCAGTCCTGGGCCTCGCTCTTGGTGTATGTCGCCATTCGGGGGACTCCTAAATGCGCTGTGGAGGGCGTGAAGAAGCGACGCCGTGTACTAGGTTCAATGATAACGACGGGTGCGATTATGTGTCAATGAGGAGGGAGGTGCTGGGTTGTGGGTGCTAGGTGCTGGGAAGAGGACTCACCGCAGAGGGCACGGAGGGCGCAGGGAGGAAGGATTCACCACAAAGGACACGGAGGAGGGAGGGACTGTTATAGCAGGGGCTAGGCCTGTTATCTTCAAGCCGATTTGGCCGCTAAGCGCATATGTACTACACTGGCCGTGTAGACCTCGAAGTACTCTGCGTCAACGACGGAAAGAAGAGCACTAACATAACGTTTCGAAGGGAATTACAACTAGCAAAGAATCAGACTGCACCGAAAGAGATGTCCGAAAATGTCCGGAAATGTCCGGTAAATCCTGGAGGTGCACGTCCAAATCAGGGTGGGGAGCGATCGTCGTACGGCAGCACGGTCCACTTCGACAAGGGCAATTGAGAGAACACTGTACCGCCCCACTCACGCATAGCGGGACCGCCTGTCGCCAAGGAAGAGTTGTCAGGAAATGTCTTACAAATAAAGGCGCAATACCTCTCCCACATGAGCGACACGATCATTAATGACTACGAAGAGTATACGGAGGTATAAGGGGCGCACCTTTTGCGGTTTCGGTGTACGTTGGCTCGTGTTCCAAATGTCATTATGAGAATAAAAGAAACGTCCGTGGGCCCACAGCACCCTCGGACGCCTCTGAAACCAGTATTACCCCTTACCCCTGCGCCGCTAGCCACTCCTCGTATTCGCGGAGGCCCTCTTCGTTGAAGGGGTAGTACTTGTTGAGCTCGCCGCCTTCGCGGAGTCTCATGCGGACGAAGACCTCGTGCTCGTCGCGCTCGCCGGCTATCTCGATGATCTTGGGGGCGAGCCTGGGCGGGACGACGATCGCGCCGCCGTCGTCCGCCATGATGATGTCGCCCGGCCGGACGAGCACCTTGCCGCACGCGATGGGCAGGTTGATGTCCTCAGGGAAGAGGTTCATGTGTCCCGCGCCGCCCGTGGTGACGGCGGTCGACCAGACGGGCACCTGGACCTCGTTGAAGATGGCGGCGGAGTCGCGGATTCCGGTGTCGATGACTACGCCCGCTCCTCCTTGGGACTTGAAGTAGGTCATCAGCATCTCGCCGAAGGTGCCGGTCGCGAGGTCGCCGCGTCCGTCGACGGCAATGACGTCGCCGGGCTGGACATAGTCGAAGATCTCCCAGAGGGCGGAGCGCTTCTCGCTCTCCTCCTCCATCCGGACGTCGCTCTCCTCCTCCGACTCGCCGGGTATCTCGTATCCGGCCATCTGGTCTTCGCGCTGGGGGACGAACCTCAGGGTCAGGGCGGGGCCGCAAATCTTGCTGCCGGGCACCCGGGCAATTGGGCCCTCGATGAATGTGCGGTGAACGCCGAGGCCGTCCATGGTGGAGGTCACGCTGTCGGTGTCGAGCACGCTGAGCGCGTCGATGATTTCCTTCGGGGGCCGGACGATGTCTTTGGACGGGTCGTAGCTGCTGGTCATCTACATGCTCCAGGTGGTGTTGCAGTCGAAGAGGGTGTAGGAGACGTCGGTGCAGTGCTCGATGACCTGCGGCCAGACCTCCTGGTGGATGTCGCGGGCGACCCAGTCGACGCGCTCCTGCTCTGTCCGCCAGATGGAGACCATCTCATAGCCGAAGGGGGGCTTGCTGGCCTCGAGCGCGGCGAGGTCGTCATCGCTGAAGGGAGTGTTGAGGGTGGCGCGCAGGAAGCCGGGCTGCTGGGTCATTGCGGATATCCAGACATCCTTGATTGCCGTTTCGAGGGCGGCCTCCTGTCCCTCCTTGGCGGTCAGGTAGACATTGAGCGAGATCATTCGTGGACTCCTTTTGTCGATTGTGGGATTACCGTAATGCGAAACGGGGCGTTTGGCAAGTGGGAGGGGTTGCACATCCCCCTACCGCGCGCAGCACCACTCTAGGACGATGCCATCGACAGTCTCGACTTGCCCCGGATGAGTCACGCTTGCCAGCATCGACACATCTCGCGGCACCCTCACCCCTCCGTGCCGTTCCTCGGTGCGCACCGCCGCATTGACCCATATCCACTTGCCGTCGGGAGACCAGTCCCAGTGAATTGGTTTCGGGTACTGCACGGACTCCCAGACCCTCGTAATGGTTTCGCTCGAGGGGTCAAAGACCTCGATCGAAGCCTTCACCGATGGCTGCCACCTCCACCTGAAGTATGCAATTCTCGCATCATCCGGCGACCACACGGGCGCTCCCATCACCACCAACTCTCGGTCATCGGAAGTTGGCACCGTGACATGCCTTTCTAGCGCCCCACTCGAGTCGATAATGCCCACGCTGTACACATTCATGTAGTCCATCGCCAGGAACGCAGCGCGGTCGCCGTCCTTCGTCGTGGCGGGGGCCGAGATCACCAATTCGTCTTCGAGGGTGGAGGTTTCCCGCTTCATCTGCCGGTGCAGGCCGGACCAGGTCACCAACTCACTTTCTACGCCGGTCTTCAGATCTATCGAGACGAGCCGGTTGTTTACCGGCCCACGAAGCTGGTTATTACGTTCGATCCAGTAAACGTCGTTCGAAGGGAGAGCGAGGATGCTCGTTCCATTCCTCCACCACGCGAAACCGTCCGCTGTTCGCCCAAAGAAATCGAACCAGTACATCAGGTCCGTAGCTACGCGTCGGGGAGAAGCTCCTGCATTGGCGTCAGTCACCCAAAGTTCATGCCTGCTGGGCAGGTCGTCTACAAACTGCTGGTCTTCCAGCAAGGGCATGTAGCCAACCATGCTGCCGTCAGGCGACCAGGAATCACAGCATCCGGAGGGCATCTCTCTCACCACTCGCTGCTCGTCTAGCGACACCATGAGGTAGCCTTCCGAACCCGGTACGAGGACGTGTCCCTCGTCCGGTGACGGCAAGAGAATGCCCGTCCCCTTGAACCTGTCATCGAGGGGCCGGTCGAGGGGAATCTCGGCAGTCGTCGAGGCGTCGCCACCTTCGACCTCCATCAGGACGAGACGTGAAGACTTTTCATCCGCCTGACGCAGCGCGACCACGCGGCCGTCTCGCGTCAGTATTCCTGTGACGTAGTCGCCGGTCCGCGTGATCCGTCGCTCCGACTGCCCTTGCAACAAGTACAGGTCGCCGTCCCTGAACAACAGGATCGTCCCGGCTCTCTGGAGGGTCGGCTCAGCAGTGGGCTCAGTAGGCGGAGTCGGTTCCGGAGTAGGGTCCGGGTGGGGAGTGGACACCGCCGTAGTGTTCGTCTCCAGGGTCGGCGCCGGCAGAGCCGTCTCTGCTGGGCCGTGCCTGCACCCGACGACCGAGAGCA
The DNA here is from genome assembly GCA_963662435.1 of Dehalococcoidia bacterium. GTDB lineage: Bacteria > Chloroflexota > Dehalococcoidia > Lucifugimonadales > VXLM01 > VXLM01. The sequence continues at coordinate 3,635,866 of OY759598.1, forward strand.
CCACCACAAGCGCAACGAGGAAACATGTCGTGAGGAGCATGTTCATCTGTCCCGCCCCCCTGCTCCGGCGGAATTCACTGTAGAACCAGAAGGACCCTAAAACGACGGGCGAAGCCTATCCCCGACTCGGCTCCGCCATCTCGGCCTTGGCTTGCTCAACCAGGGCGGCCATGTGGTCGTCCAGGGCGAGGCGCTGTTCGAGGTGACGCATTCTCGCTGGGCCTGCCGTATCGATCATGACGTCGCCGTAGGCGCGGGGGTGCCAGAAGCGGACGAGGTCGGCGAGTTCGTCGCGGAGGATGTGCTCGTCCTCGTCGCGGTGGCGTTGCTGGAAGCCGATGGTAAACATGCGACGTTCCGCGCTTCCGCCGTAGGCGCAGTGCTTGATCTTGTGGTTGAAGACGAGGACATCGCCCGGCTCGCTTTCCAGCGGGACGGCGGGGACGTCCGGTCCCTGCATGGCCCACGTTTCCTCGTAGTACTGGCGGCTGGAGTGGGGCATAGCCTCCTGAACGGAGTCGCCGTAGCGGTCGCCGACGTTGTGAGTGCCGGGGAGTACGCGGAGGCAGCCGGTGTCCTTTGTGACGCGGTCGAGATAGAAGGCGACCTTCAGGGAGTTGTAGGGCTTGTTGTAATACCGATCGGAGTGCCAGAGCGTCGGCCCTACAAAAAAATTGCCGTCGCTGAACATGTAGTTGTAGTCGTCGCCGAGAATGGCGGACGCGATGCCGTCGATGCGGGGGTCGTCGATGAGGGCGCTGAGGTACTCGTGCCGGTCGATGAAGGGCACAAGGGCGGAGCGGCGCATGCCATCGTGGGCGTCTCCGGCGTGACCACCGCCGAGGGCGTTCCATACCTCGTGAAACGAAGCCTCAATTAGGTGAAATTCGTCGCGGAAGAGGCCGGGCATCTTGAGGAAGCCAAAGGTGTGGAAGTGGTTCACTTGCTGTGGGGTTAGCATGACGGCCTCTCTTTTCTGCTCCGGCGCATCTTCGCGACCTCGTTCTTGATGTATGAGAGCCAGAATCCGAGGGCCATAAGAACGGCGCCTATGGCGGTCCCCAGGGCCTGCCCGTCACGGGAGACGACGATGAGCGCCACTCCGGCGAGGAGGATGAGGACGCCGATGATGCGCTGGACGCTAGGACTGCCGAGAGTCATCGAAACGCCCGTTGGTAGTCACTCCTCATCCCGGTCTCCGAATTGCGTGAAGGGCCATGAGACGATCTTTGCGATGACGGCAAGGATGATGACGACCGGAATGAAAATTGCCAGTCCTAACAGCAGCACACCGAGGAGACCGAAAGTGAGCGCGAGCACGATCCCCACCAGGACGAAGGTCCCGACCAACACGGCAACCACGAACATGAGGGCCAAGGGCACCACAATGATGCTGATGGCTGCCTTTGCCACGGGGTTCGTGACTTCTGTGTCGTTGATCATGATGCGGGACATGCTCGTTTTTCCTTTCAGGGAGAGCGGAACCGGTGGGCTCCCGGCTCACCGGCGATCAGAACAGCTTGCGGCCCGGTACCTTGACTCGCGTCCTGTAGAGGGATGCACCGGCGTTGATGTAGAGGCTGCAGAGGTCGTCGTCGCCCCAGGTGAAGTTGGTCACGCCCTGCGGCACGTAGATCGTGCCTAGGCACGTGGCGTCGTCTGCGAAGACCTGGACGCCGCCGGGCCCTGTCGTGTATAGGTAGCCGCCCGTGTCGATCTTCATTCCGTCGGCGAGGCCGTCGCGCTCACCGGTGACGTCCGCCCACACGCGACCGTTTGAGATCGTCCCGTCGTCGTTCACGTCGAAAACGCGGATGTGGGCGCGCATGGTGTCGTTGATGAAGAGTTGGCTCTCGTCGAGGGAGAACGTGAGGCCGTTGGGCTGGTCGAAGTCGTCGACGAGCAGCGTAAGCTCGCCGCTGCCGGGGGAGAGGCGGTAGACGCCGCGGTAGTCGAGCTCCTGCTCGCGCAGTACGCCGTAGTACTCCATGCGCCCGAAGCTCGGGTCGGTGAAGTAGATCGAGCCGTCGCTCTTTACGATCACGTCGTTGGGACTGTTCAGCTCCTTGTCGTCGTAGTGCGTGGCGAGGACGGTGATCGAGCCGTCGTGCTCGGTCCGGGTGACGCGGCTGGTCGAGTGCTCGCAGGTGACGAGGCGTCCCTGCAGGTCGTAGTAGTTCCCGTTCGCCATGTTGCTCGGCTCACGGAACACCTCGATGCCGCCGTCGTTGGTCCATTTCCGCATGATGTTGCCAGGCATGTCGCTGAATATCAGGTGGCCCTCGACGTGGTTCCACATGGCGCCCTCGGTGAAGTCGAAGCCTGTCGCAAGCTCCTCGACCGGCGCATCATCGCCGACAACGTCCCGGAAGCGTTCGTCTCGAATCTCTACGTTCATGGTGTCTCCTTGAGGATTCTAGGTGCTGGATGCTGGGTCCTGGGTGCTAGGCAACTTCTATGATCAGGTCTACGTACTTTGCTTGCCCATTGAAAGGCTAGTAACTAAGGCTGGCAGGGTTCAAGGCTCCAATAGAGGACGTTTAGTCTTCAGAACAAACATGATTGTTCTGCGGGCTCTTTTGATCTTCCTAATGACCACGAACAGGAATATCAAGGGTAGTAATCCCGGTACAAGGATTGGGAAGTACGATTCTTCTAACTCCACAAGTAAATTGACTACATCCAACCACCAAGCTGGTGCGTAGCATTGTCCTCCGAAGCAATCCGTATCGTCAATCGGAGACCACCACTCGGTATATGGGCACAAAGATGCCCTTCACCTGCAGGTCTGGGTTGGGTACACTCGGACGCTTCAACTTCCTGTATTACTCCCGTCCTTGCTTGGTTAATCTCCTCGATGCGATCTTCCCATTGTATGTCTTGAATCACCCACTGGCAGGCTCCGACTAAGCTGAGCATTCCCATGCATAGAGAGACTGCCACCATCCAGACTGCGTTCCTTAATTCGTCATAGGCCTTCTGAGCATCTTCATACAAGGGAATCTCCTATCCGTCTCGACATAGCTCAACTGCGGCATTCCTAGAAGTCCTCTCGTGATTCGGAAACCGGGCGGTAAGTCGATACACTTCCTCAACCAGGTCGATACCCTTCTGCCAGACGACGAGATCCTTATAACTGCTAATCACCCCCGCCACCTAGAACCCAGAACCCAGCACCGAGAAGCCCCCCTACCCCTGCGCCGCTGCCACGGCGTCGTCGAGGATTTTCTTGAGGCGGGCGGACTCTTTGCGGATGTCCCAGCCGGCTTCGATGACCTCGGGGGCGGAGACGAACTCGACGGAGATGAAACCGTCGAAGCCGTCGTCGTGCATCTTCTGGACCATGCGCCCGAAGTCGACCCAGCCCTCGTCTGGCTTGGCCTGGAACGAATCGGGGGCGGACTGCTTGGCCTGGTAGTGGCGGGCGTAGGCGTGGAGCGGCTCGATGGCGTCGGCCTTGAGGCTGAGCTGCGTCTGGTGGGCGTAGTCGACTGTGAGGGCCAGTCCGGGCACAGCCTCGCAGAGCTTGATTGCGTTCTCCGGCTGCCATGCGACGGAGAAGATGCACGGCTCGATGTTGCAGTGGATGCCGAGGCCCTCGGCCACTTCGACCATTCGCTTGTACTCGGTGACGGATGTGTCAAATGCCTGATCGAAGGTCTGGCCGTTCTCTTCGTCGATCATGCCGGGGAGCATCATGATGCTGTTGAATCCAGCCGCCGCCGCGATCTTGGCGACCTTCTCGTAGGTCCCCTGGCTCCATTCCCGCTTCTTGGGGTCGGGGTCGTTGATGTTCACTCCGAAGTCGCAGCAGAAGAGCTCGGCGATTTCGAGGCCGTACTTCTCCGTGGTGCGCCGAATGTGGTCGGCCTCGCCCTGCGTGTCGTCGAGGTCGGTGATGAACCACTGGGGAACATAGTCGGTGAAGGTGCTCATCCCGCAGGCGCCGACATCGACGACGTCGAAGCCCATTTCCTGCATGATCTTGCACGACTCTTCCAAGTCGATCTTGCCGAATGCAAACGTCGAGCCTGCCACTCTGATCGCCATTTCCCTACCTCCAAATGCTGGGTTTTCTGTGGAATGCGCCGATTGTATCCAACGGCCTTGAGGCAGTCAACGCGGGCGGTATACGGGCGGTTTGGGCGGTGCTATGATTAGCGCGATCCGACTCTCGCCAATATCTGGGTTCCATCACCATGCCGGACGTTCGAGCGACCATACACCGGATCACCGAGGCTGCGGAGGCGTTTCTGCGCAACCTCGAAGACGCGGACCTGAGGGAGCAGGCGCTGTTCCCGTTCGACCACGACGAGCGGGAGAACTGGCACTACGTCCCCCGTCCCAGGGCTGGCCTTTCGCGCGGCGAGATGTCGTTCGCGCAGCTGAACTCCGCCGAGTCCCTGATGGCCGTCAGTCTCAGCGCCGAGGGAGTGAGAAAGGCCCACTCGATCATCCGCCACGAGACGATACTTGGCCAGCTGGAGGCGAGTGACGGCACGCTCCGCTTCGACCGCCTGGAGGGGCTGTACTACTTCAGCGTCTTCGGCACACCGGGGAGCGCTGAGCCGTGGGGATGGCAGGTCGATGGTCACCACCTCTCCCTGAATATGACCGTGGTCGGCGGCGAGGAGATATCGGTAACCCCTTCGTTCTTCGGAGCAAATCCTGCTGAGGTGCCCCACGGCATGCACAAGGGACTCCGCATCCTGAAGGAGGAGGAGGACGCGGCGAGAAGCCTGCTGGGTTCGCTGGACTCCGAGCAGACACGGCAGTGCACGATCTATCCCACAGCGCCGCCCGACCTCATCACGAGGGCGAGCCGTCGCGTTGAGTTGGGCGAACCGGTAGGCCTAGCGGCGGGCATGATGACGGCAGACCAGCGGGAGAGGCTCGTGCGGCTGATCGAGGTCTACGTGGGGCGTAAGCAGGCGAACGTGGCTGGGGAGCAGATGCGGAAGATACACTCAGCCGGGTTGTCGGATGTGCGCTTCGGATGGGCGGGCGGACATCATCCGGGGCAGGGGCATTACTACCGGGTGCATAGTCCGGCATTCCTCATCGAGTACGACAACACGCAGAACATGGCGAACCATATCCACTCGGTCTGGCGTGACATCGAGGGAGACTTCGGGCGTGACCTGCTGCGGGAGCACTACGAGCAGGCGCACTGAAAAAGGATTCTACCCGCACCGTTCATATTGAAGTCGTTTTTCCGTTCGTGGTGAGCTCGTCGAACCACGAAGGACCCTTCACAAGTTCAGGGGCGAACGGTGCTACAAGACCCTAAGGCGACACGCGAACGATGATGCGTGGCCTGGTCTCTACCTACCGGAAGCTCTGGAAGTCGGGGACGAAACCGCGGGGCTCCCAGTCGGGGAGGGTGTCGTCGGCCGGATTATCGGTATCGTTGGTGAGTTGCCATACGGCGCCCGGGCTTGAGAAGTCGGCGACCTGAATGTCCAAGTCACCTCCCTCGGCATCCTCCACCGAGTAAGCGATCATGTTACTGTCGGGGGCCCAACTGGGGCGTTCGTAGCGCAGCCCCGATGGGTTGTCGAAGAGGCGACGGAATCGGAAGCCGTCCAACTGGGACGTATAGAGGAGGCGCGTGAACTCGGTGCGTTCCTGGTGATTGGAGATCATGGCAAGCTTCCTGCCGTCGGGCGACCAGTCGAGCCAGCCTACGAAGAAGCCATCGAAGAAGTTGCCGCTGTCGATAATCTTCTCATTGAGCTGCACGTCGTCGGTCCGCATCATGCGGACATCGCTACCGGTTTCATAGACAATCGTCCGGCTTCTCGGTCCCCACGTAGGCCAGCGGGAGTTGACGAAGCTGCCTGTCAGGTCTTCCAGTTCCAATCCGTCCTCGGCGTTCACCGTCCACACGCTGTGCCGGCCTCTGCGGTCGGAGACGAAGGCGATCTTCGTCCCATCCGCCGACCATGAGGGCGAGTGGTCGGTGCCCCGGTCATTGGTCAGACGCACCTGCTCGGACCCGTCGGAGTTCATGACGTAGATTTCCAGGTTCCCGTCGCGTTCGGACTGGAAGGCGATTTTGCTGCCATCAGGCGACCAGCTCGGGTGGCTGTCGGTTGCGGGGTTGTTCGAGATGTTATGAGGGTTCGACCCGTCTGAGTTGACGAGGTAGATTTCCCAGTTGCCGTCGCGGTTCGTCGCGAATGCTATGCGCGAAATCGTGGAGTTGTCGGGCGTCGGCCACGGTGTGGGAGTCGGCTCGACCTCGCTGCCGCACGCGAGCGCCATCGCAAGGAGTGAGCTCGCCGCGAATGTCGCGAGTGTTCCGATCTTCATTTCCACACCTATGCTCGCCGTTTTCGGATCACTGGGAGGATGTGGATGCCTCGCTGTCCGATTGCGGCGGCGGGGGTATCAGGTTCGCGAGTCGCTTGAGGATGAACGGGGCGACCTGTTCGTCGATGACGAAGGCGTAGTCCTGACCCTGACTCTTGACGAAATAGCCGCCTTCATCGCGTTCCAGCAGCAGCAGACGGGCCGAGCGCGAGATGGCGCCCGTACGCACCTGTATGAACATCGTGATGTCGGCAAGGTCGAAGTTGAGGCGGGCCAGCTCATCGTCCGTCGGGAAGTCGCTCGTGACCATGTACTCCACGGCCTGAAGGAGCTCGAGCATGACCTCGGGGTCGGCCTGTCCGACCTCTGCTCCACCCTGGCTAACGACCCAGACGGAGTTCTCGATCTTGAGGTTGAACTCCTCTTCCGGGTACCGGAAGCTGATAGACTCGACCTCGTCACGCGGTATTTCCGTAATCAGGGGATGCTTCCAGAACTTGGGGTCGGGAAGGAAGCGGTCAGGGAAGTCGCAGAAAATGCCGTATACGTCGTCCTCTTCCGGGTTCCGCAGGTAGCAGAGGCGAACGAAGTTCTGCCAGGGGGTGATGACCCTCTCTCCGATGGGCGCGAACTGCTGGTCGCCAACGAAGAACTCCTCGATCAGCGCGCCCTGATTCCAGAACTCTACGAGCGTGCCGTTTTCGGGAGAAACTCCCATGACGGGATGGTTGTCGGGGTTCGTGGCGATGAGCTCCGCCTCGTGGAACAACTGCGTGGTGGTCCACATGTCTTCGAACCTGCGACGCTGCACCGGGTACGGCCCAACCTGCCAGTCTCCGTCCGTCTTTTCGATGATCGTCTCGAACTCGTTGTTTCGGATGACGACCTTGTCGAGGGTCTCCTCGGTCAGGGGCGCGACGCCCGTGAGGAGAATCTCGTCCGGCTCGGCGGATATAAAGCGGAATACGAGAGCCGCGATGCCCAGGATGACCAGGGCGGCGAAGACGAACCCTACCTGCTTACCTCCCACTCGTATACACCTTCCTCGTCGTGTTCCGTCGTATGAAGAACCGCACCAGACCGATCAGGATGATCAGTACCGGGACTCCTATGATGTTTCCATATTGCACTATGTTCTTGTGCATATCTGAAGAGAAGACGAGCGGCCTGAAGCGTTCGCCCTTGCCTCGAATCTGCGTAAGGGCGTCTTCCTGCGCCAGCCAGTCGATCCAGTTCAGGCCAAGGAAGATGTGCTCGGGGTACCTTGGCTGCTGTCCGCCGGCCATCTGTTCGCTGATGAATTCCGAGTCGGTTGCAACGATCATGCGGAAGACATTTTCAGGGTCTATTTCGCACGTCGCCCTGAGCGGAGGACAGCGCCGGCCGGTAATGGAGACGGCGAGGTGACGGTTCCTGAGCTCAGTCGCGCTCAACTCGTCGATGCGTGGCGACCGCGGCGAGAGGTCGTCGAAGTCGAGATCAACACCGGCAGTATCGAACGTCGTCAGGAGGGGAGTGACTTCGACGTCCCTGACATCTTCGGAAAAGCGATTGGTGATCTCGATCGAGCTCGCCCATGGAAGCACCGCTCCGGCCGACCCGCCATTCGTCGCGCTTGCTACCGAATTCTCGCTTGCCGGCACCTGCGGCCAGTAGGGATAGCCAAGGTTGACAACTCCGTAGGGGGTCTGGAAACCGAGCGTTTCATGCGCCTCGAAGTCCATGACGATGTCTGTGCCCACGTCGATGCCGTATTCGCGAAGCCAGTTCGCCAAGCCGGGGTTGTTGGCCGAGCCTCGCATCCGCTGCTGATCGATGAGCACGGGGTCCATCAGTATGAGGACCTTGCCGCCCTCAGACAGGAATTGATCGATTTCGTTGAACAGGTCGGGGAAGATCTCCTTCTGAGACCCCGGTATGACGAGCACGTCGTACCCGCGCCCGGAGGCGTCGAGGACGCCCTCCTGCACGTAGTCAAACTCCTCGACGTAGTACTGGCGCTCCAGTTGGTTGCGCCAGGACTGGAGATCGGCGTCCCGACGCTTCTCTCCGTGCCCGAAGAGCATTCCTACGGTCTTGGGCTCTTTCAGGGTCATACGGTGGATGTTGCCCGCGACTCGCTGCTCCAGCTGGTCGAGGGAGTCGACGAAGCCGATGACCTCCTGGTTGTTGGCATAGGTCATGCCAATACCTAGGTAGCCGAGCTTGATCTGAAGCTCTCCCTGGGTGGCGGTATTGAATTCCACCGGCCTGACGAAACTGCGTTCGGCCTCATCCGCGGCCTCATCGGATGTGTCGGCCTGGATCTTCTGCACCTTGATGCGCCCGTCAGAAGCTGCTGCCAGGTCATCGACGAAGTCGGTCACGTCTCGCGTGACGAGAGAAATCTGCACCGGCGGGTCCTGCGAAGTAAAGAGCTTGATAGTAACGATGTCGTCGAGGTTCTCAACGATATCCCTCGTCGCCGGGTCGAGGGTGTAGAGCTTCTGCTCGGTGAGGTCGATCCGGCCGCCGATGAAGCCGCCGAACCAACCGACGAGCAGGCTGATGAGCACGAGCGCGGCCACACCGAACTGGAGGTTGCGGTACCTCGGAGAGCGGTGGCTGACCGTCTTGCCGCGGATCATGAGATAGGTGGCGGACAGGAAGGTCATTATCAGGGCTACGAAGTAAAGCAGGTCGCGAAGGTCGAGCACTCCGCGCGAAATCGAGCCGTAGTGCGTTAGGGGACTCAGGTCCTGGATCAGGACGGCAATCCTCGAAGGCAGGGCCAGCGTGACGATCGGCATGCCCGCGAGTGTGAGAAGTCCGATGGTCGCGAGACCTATGATGAGCGCCACCATCTGGTTGCGGGTAAGGCTCGATGCGAAGAGTCCGATGGCGACGTAAGAGGCCGTCATCAGGAAGGTGCCGAAATACTGGGCGATGACGGCGCCGACATCCAAATCGCCGGCGGTCTCAAGGGCGATTGGGATGCCGAGTGAGGCGATGATCCCGACGCTCACGAATGTGAATGCCGCAATGAATTTGGCGGCTATGACGTACCAGGTGCGCAGCGGCTGGGTGAGGAGAGTTTCGAGCGTGCCGTCGCGCTGCTCTTCGGATACGAGGCGCATGGTGGCCGCCGGGACGAAGAGCGTCAGCAGCATCGGCAACCAGAGGCTTATGATCGCGCGCATCGAAGCTTCAGGCGCTATGAACAGCTGTCTAAAGCCGAGACCGGCAAGGAGTGCCGCGAATATGACCAGGAGAATGTACCCGGTCGGCTGATCGAAGTACCCTTTCAGGTCCTTCTTGACTACCGCAAATATCGACCCCACGTAGGTTTAGCTCCTCGTTTTTCGTTACTCGCCGTCGTTTGATCCGGCCTGGGCGCCCTCTTCGGCAGCGGGCAAGTCCATGCTTTCGTCGGTGAGCGTGCGGAAGAGCTCGCCCAAGCTCTGAGCCTCATGGTGGAGCTCCCAGAGCATCCAATCGTTGCTCTTTGCGAGCTTGAACAGCTCGGGGCGGATGTCGATATCCGTTGCGACCGAGATGGTATACCGTGTCCGTCCGTTTGCCGGTGGATCGGCCTCGTAGGACTCGACGAGGTCCATGCTGTCGAGCGCCTTCTCGACGCCCTCTCCCTCGACCTCGAAGACGATGTGGCTCTGGGACAGCGCCTGGTTGCGAAGCTCGTTGGGGGTGCCCTCGGCGACGATGTTGCCTCGCCTGATTATGATGAGGCGGTCGCAGACCTCCTCGACCTCCGGCAGGACGTGGGTGCTGAGCATGACCGTTCGCTCTTCGCCCATCTTGCGGATGAGTTCGCGAATGGGCACCCGCTGGTTCGGGTCGAGACCCTCGGTGGGCTCGTCCATGATGAGGATGTCGGGCTGGTGGAGAATGGCCCCGGCCAGACCCGTTCGCTGGCGATAGCCCTTCGAGCAGGTGCTCACGGGCTTATAGAAGACTTCCTGGATGCCCGTCTCGTCGACGGCTACCGCGATTTTCTCACGTCGCCCCGCTCCGCTCAGGCCCCGCAGATCGGCAACGTAGTTGAGGTATTCCTTGACCAGGAGATCGCCGTACAGCGGGTTGTTCTCCGGCAAATAGCCGATCATCGCCCGCGTCTCTTTGTCGTGTTGCTGGTTGTCGAGTCCCTCGATGAGTATCCGGCCCGAGTCGGGGGTGTAGAACGACGTGATGAGGCGCATGGTGGTGCTCTTGCCTGAGCCGTTAGGCCCCAGGAAACCGAGCACCTCGCCCCTCCTGACGTTGAACGACACGTTGTTGACCGCGACGTTCGAGCCGAACTGCTTGGTCACACCCATGATCTCCATGGCGAGGTTCTTCGATCCGCCGCCATTCTCGGACGCCTGGGTGGCTTTACTTGTCTTGGTTGTCATATTCGGATGATCTCCGGGGCAACGCCCTATTCCGCCAACGTCATTCGATTGCGTTCGCCCAGTTCTGTAAACGCCGATTGGACACGGGGGTTAGTTCCGCGTTGTCGGGACGTGTGTATGTAAGGGCATGGAACCAAGGCGGCTGACAGGATTGTGTGTGGAGTGAAGATTAGGGGCTGCGTTGAAACCTGGCGGGAAGCGCCATACTTGGGGCCGACGCTCTTCCGCCTTCCGGATGTTGTCTTACCTAAAAGGTTATAGAGGTACGAGGCGCGTCGTCAAGCAGTTGAGGCCATACAAGGCGCTCAATCCCCATTCCGTCGGAGCGACGCAGCGATGACCGGAGGGCTCATGGGCAGGTCTGTCATTCGGACGCCGGTAGCGCGGTAGACGGCGTTGGCCATGGCGGCGAGGGGTGGAACGATGCCGGCCTCGCCGACTCCCCGGATGCCGAAGGGGTGGCCCGGATTGGGCACCTCGACGATGACGGCCTCGATCATGGGAAGGTCGAGAGACGTCGGCATCCGGTAGTCGAGGAGGGACGTATTGTTCATATGCCCGTCGTCGGCCATGTTGTACTCTTCGTTGAGGGCCCACCCGATACCCTGGGCCGCTCCCCCCTGGATCTGGCCTTCCACGTAGCTCGGATGGATGGCGATTCCGGCGTCCTGGAATGCAGTGCAGCGGACCACGTCGGTCTTGCCGGTGTCGGGATCGACTCGAACGTCTACGATCATGGCTGCGTAGGCCCGCGCCGCCCCCGTTGAAGTCACGTTGGCTCGTCCGACAATTGGGCCTCCCGTTGCATTGGCCGTCTCGGCGATTTCCCTATACGAAAAACTCAGTTCGGGGTCGGAGACGTGGGTGAGGTTACCGTCATCGTACCTGACGTTTTCGGCGTCGGTTTCCCAGACGCGCGCCGCCCGCTCGATGAGCTGGCGTTTCACGTCGTGGGCGGCCTCGTAGGCCGCGTAGCCAGACTTGAAGGCGACGCTGCTCCCGCCGGTGTTGGACGTGTAGCCGATGGAGTCGGTGTCGCCGATCTGCGGCATGACGTCCTCGACGGGGATGCCCAGCACCTCGGCGAACTGCTGCGAGACGGCGGTGCGCGTGCCGCCGATGTCGACCGAACCCTCGACGAGGCTGACCTTTCCGTTAGTCTGGATGTTGGCGATGACGCACGCGGGGCCCGCGCCATTGCCCCATGATCCGAACGCGACTCCCCGGCCGGTGTGGTCGTCCGTCAGGGGCGCGTTGTAGTGCGGGTGCTCCCGTACTGCCTCCATCATCTCAAAAGCGCCGATGCAAGGGTGGGCCACGCCGTTCGCCATGCGAGTGCCCTCTCTCGCGGAATTCTTCAAACGGAGATCTACGGGGTCCATGCCAAGCTTCTCGGCAATCTCGTCGATGACCGACTCGCCCGCGAACGCACCCATGGGCGCTCCCGGCGCGCGATATGCGGCGGTGCTCGGCATATTGTCGACAACGTCGTAGCTGTCGATATGGATGTTGTCGATTTCGTAGGGTGAGAACATGGAGGTCGCCGCCCCGTTGTGGGATGATCCGGGGTACGCTCCGGACTCAAACGCAATGAGCGCCTTTCCAGCGATGAGGTTGCCGTCCTTCGTCGCGCCCACCTTGATCTTCGTGTAGCTGCCGGATGTCGGGCCGGTTGCCTCAAGTACATCGGCTCGCGACATGGTGATCTTGACCGGGTGGCCGGACTTCTTGGAGAGGATGGCGGCCACCGGCTCGAGGTAGGCCCGGAGCTTGCCACCGAAGCCGCCGCCGATCTCCAGGGGGACGACCTTGACCTCGGACACCGGCACATCGAGGACGCGGCAAATCTGGTCGCGCATTCCGAACTGGCCCTGGCTGCTGTTCCAGATCGTCAGCCTGCCGTCCTGTCCCCAGAGGGCGGTGCACGTCTGCGGCTCGATGTACCCCTGGTGGACCATCTTCGTGCGAAACTCGCGCTCCACGACTACGTCCGCCTGCGCGAAAGCCGCTTCGGCATCGCCAAGGACCTGCTGAGCGTGCCCGGCGACGTTGCTGCCGGCCTCAGCCTCGAATCCGAGCCCCTCCGGAGCGGTGATGTTCTCGTGCAGAACGGGAGCGCCCGGCTTCATGGCGTCCTCGACGTTGGTGACAGCCGGCAGCACCTCGTACTCGACCTCTATCATGCCGAGCGCCTCTTCCGCCGCATGGGGGTTGGAAGCGGCAACGGCAGCGATAGGGTGCCCTTTGTGCAGCGCCTTGTCGTCGGCGAGCACGGATGTCGAGAGATAGCGCAGGCTCATCACAAGGTCTTCACCGACGTCCATCAGACGATCGTCAGTCCAGGGAAGGTCTGAATGAGTAACCACCGCCAGGACGCCCGGATATGTCTCCGCACGCCTGGTGTCCACTGACTTGATGCGGGCGTGAGCGTGAGGGCTGCGCAGGATCTTCCCGTGCAGCAGCCCGGGCAACTGGATGTCCGCGCCGTAGATCGCCCTTCCGGTGACCTTGTCGGTCCCGTCGTGCCGGACGGGTCGCGTGCCAACTACCTTGAACTTACTCTCGACGCTGTTTTCAACTATGGATGCCATGGCAACTACCTCACCGATTGCGGGCAGGGAAACGCCGCGGAATTGCGCGCCCGTCATTCTAGCACAGCGCCGTTCGCCGCTCGGCAACGGTCTGTTGCCCTTTCACCGGAATCGCCTCCTAATAGGGTGGCTCCAGAGTGTTCTTGGGAACGTCCAAAGGTAACCATTGCCCGCTCGCCCCCCGTATCAAGTACGGGGCAGGCACTGAGTTTGTCGCAAGGTCGAGGCGCTGTTCATGGTTCGACAAGCTCACTACGAACGGGTTTCGAGGACTTCGGAAGCGCTTCTTAGTCCGCCGGCTCAAGGCTGGGATTCACCCTGTCCCGGCATGCGTTTTGTCGTGCTTGCCATTATGGGAAGGTATATGGTAATGTTGGGCGAAATTGGGCCAATGGGCCCTTCAGGGCGTACGCGCCATCGAGAATAACCCGAACGGGGAGGTTTGCTAACCATGGGAATGGGAATGTTGCCACTGATCGTGATGCGGACTATTCTCGGTGCGTTTACCCTCGCGATTATCTCCTTCCTCACCTTCGTTATCATCCAGTTGCCCGAAGGCGACTACGTTGACCGATATATCGAGATGCTCCGCCTTGAGGGCGACGAGATCAGCCAGCAAGAGGCGGACGCCATTCGCGACTACTATGGCCTCAATCGCCCCATGCTTGTACAGTATTGGTTCTGGATTTCTCGCATCATTTTCAAGCTTGACTTTGGGCGTTCCTTCGCCCGCCAGCGCACTATCAAGGAGCTACTTGCAGATAGACTGCAGTTCACCATTGCCTTGGCGGCCTTCACTGCTGTCTTGATTTGGGTGTTCTCGTTACCCGTGGGCATTTATTCTGCCGTAAGACACCATACCTTTGGGGATTATGCGTTCACTTTATTGGGGTTCACTGGGCTAGCTGTGCCCGATTTCTTATTGGGCTTAGTCATGATGTACGTGTTCTTCGCCTACTTTGGGTGGAGTGTGGGCGGCTTATTCTCAGGCCAATACATCAATGCTCCATGGAGCGTGGGCAAGGTGATAGACATGCTCCAGCACCTGATCGTGCCCGGCGTGGTATTGGGCACGGCAGGCACGGCAGGGCAGATTCGTGTGTTACGCAACAACCTGCTTGACGAACTCGCGAAACCCTACGTCGTCACGGCGAGAGCCAAGGGCGTCGTGGCATGGAAGCTTGTCGTCAAGTACCCACTTCGCATAGCGATCAACCCGCTGATCAGCGGATTCGGCAGCCTGTTGCCGAGTCTCTTGGGCGGGTCGGTGATCGTGTCGATCGTGCTCAGCCTGCCTACACTCGGTCCTCTGATGCTTAGAGCGCTGGAACAGCAGGACATGTACCTGGCTGGCAGCATCTTCCTGCTGCTATCGACACTGACAATCATCGGCGTGCTCATCTCCGACCTGATGCTTGTTGTCGTGGACCCGCGCATCAGGCTTATGGGCGGCGCCGGCCAGTAGTCGCAAGACCAAGAACTGAATCAGCCAAGAGACCCCCTTGCGGCATCGCAAGGGGGTCTTGCTTTTGAGGGATTCTCCTTGTGACTCTTGGGAGGCGGTTCCCCTTAGTTCGCCACATGATCGGAGCAGGCGCTGTGCCAGTCAAGTCCCCTTAGGCGCATTTCTCATGAACCGCATGACGAAGGCGCTCCCGGTCATTCGAGGCGCCAAAACCGCTTGACAGTATAGGGTTTCACGCATACCATGAGAGTACGCTACCTAGTCTTACTAGGTGGCCAAACTGGTATGGAGGTGAGCGCATGGACGCGCCAATTATTGTCCTGCTCGCCGTCCTATCCGGTCTGTTTGGCATTGGTCTAGGTGCACTGGGCTTCTTTTTCGTCTGGAGTAACGTCTCCGGCAACCGCATGGAGACAGCGAAGAACGAGGCTTCGAAAGTCGTCGAGGACGCCCGCTCCGAGGAGCGACGTCTCGTACGAGAGGCCCGTGAGGAAGCTAAGCGCACCGTATCAAGTGGTGAGTCAAGAATCAGGGAAGGTGAAGACGAGCTTCGCGAGCGCCGCAGAGAGGTGCAGCGCGTCGAGCGGAGGCTGTCGAACCGTGAAGAGAATCTCGATAAACGGGCGGGTAACCTCGAACGTCGCGAACGCGACCTGACAACCAAAGAGGAACGCGCAGCGGAGATCGAGAACGATCTGCAGGACCTCAAGCTAAAGCAAGCGCAGCGGCTTGAGGAGGTTTCCAACCTCAGTATGGAGGACGCTCAGGCCGAGTTGATGCGTCTGGCCGAGGAGGAAATCCAGCACGAACTGGCCCTTCAGTACCGCGACATGGAAGACGAGGCGCGGTCTCGGGCCGACGACAGCGCTCGTGAGATCATCAGCGAGGCGATCCAGCGCCTTGCGTCGGACGTGGTCTCCGAAGCTACCCTGACCTCAGTGCCACTGCCAAACGATGAGATGAAAGGTCGTCTCATCGGCCGTGAAGGACGGAACATCAGAGCAATCGAAAAGGCGACCGGGGTCGATCTCATTATTGACGACACCCCGGAAGCCGTAACCATCTCGTGCTTCGACCCCATTCGCCGGGAGGTCGCGAGGCTGGCCCTGACCAAGCTGGTCACGGACGGAAGGATCCACCCGGCCAGGATCGAGGACATGGTCGCCAAGACCGAAAAGGACCTACAGGATACCATCCGCAAGACGGGCGAAAACACCGTACGTGACGTCGCCGTGCGTGGTCTCAATAAGGAGGTCATCCAGCTGCTGGGACGACTGCAGTACCGGTTCAGCTACGGTGAGAATGTGCTCCAGCACAGTGTCGAGGTGGCCCACCTCGCAGCCGCCATGGCCGCGGAGATCGGCGCCAATGTTCGCGTCGCCAAGATGGGCGGGCTGCTGCACGATATCGGCAAGGCCCTCACCCACGAGGTAGAGGGGCCACACGCCGAGATCGGCGCCGAGGTCGCCGAAAAGAACAAGGTGCCGAAGGCGGTGGTCGCAGCTATAGCCGAGCACCACGATGACGAACACTCCAGCCCGGAGTCGTTCCTCGTCGCCGCGGCAGACGCGATCAGCGCCGCGAGGCCGGGCGCGCGCCGCGATACAGTCGAGCACTACCTCAAGAGGCTCCAGGCACTCGAACAGGTTGGCATGGCGTTCGAGGGCGTGGAAAAGTGCTACGCCATTCAGGCCGGACGGGAAATCCGCATCCTGGTCAAGCCCGAGGATATCGACGATCTCGCCGCCAACAACATGGCGCGCAATGTCGTCAAGAAGATCGAGCAGGAGCTCACGTATCCCGGACAGATCAAGGTAACGGTAATTCGTGAGAATCGAGCCGTGGAGTACGCTCGCTAGTTCACTGACGGAATCGAATTCAGTCCAGCCGCCTCCGGCGTCAATCGCCGGGGGCGGTCTTGGTTTCCGGCATCTCCCTTGAACGGATACAATGATCTAAAACAACACAACCCGCTCGCCCTGAGCTTGTCGATAGCAATTGAACCCCGTTCAGCCTCGTATCAAGTATGGGGCAGGCTCCGGGCTCGTCGGAGGGTCGTTCATGGTCAGACGAGCTCACCGCGAACGGGCTGAATTTGCCGATTGAACTTTTCCCAACAACCCAGAGGACCCGGAATTGCATGAGGTAGACCTCCATCTCCACACCGCCCACTCCGACGGCACGCTCAGCCCGTCAGACCTCGTTGATCTGTGCGCCCAAAAGCGTCTCAAGGTCATCGCCATCAGCGACCACGACTCCACCGAGGGCGTCGCGGAGGCGCAGGAGGCGGCAGTGCGACACGGCATTGAGATCATACCTGCCATCGAGCTCAGCACCGACGTGCCCGACAACGAGATCCACATGCTGGGATACTTCGTCGATTTGGAGGACGCCGGCTTTCAGGAGCTCCTCAGGTCATTTCGCGCAGGGCGCGAGGACCGCGGGAGGGAAATGGTCGAGAGGCTGAGCAGTCTGGGACTGGAGATCACCTGGGCAGAGGTCGAGCGCATAGCTGACGGCGCGGCCGTCGGACGGCCCCACATCGCCCAGGCAATGATCGAGCGCGGCTACGTCTCCGAATGGCAGGAAGCCTTCGAGCGTTACATTGGACGCACCGGACCGGCATATGTTGAGCGTACCCGCCTTGAGCCTGAAGAGGCGATCCAAGTATTGTTGGACAACGGCGCCCTTCCGGTCATGGCGCATCCGCTGTACTACGAGCGAGAGGATACCCAAATCCTCAGACGAATCGTTTCAGATCTCAAGGATGCCGGAATGGTCGGTCTCGAAGTCCACTACGGCGAATTCTCCAAAGGGGAGATTCAAATGCTCGCGAACATCGCCGCGGAGTTCGATCTCATTCCTTGCGGCGGGAGCGACTATCACGCCTCCGGCAAGCCGGGTGAGATCATACCCGGAGAGGCGGGTCCTCCGATTACAGTGGTAGAGTCACTCAGGGTCAGGAAGAAGGACATGGCAAGGGTGTCATGACCATCACCGCTGCCGCATTCATCGTCGGAGCTTACCTCCTGGGGGCCGTGCCTACATCATTCCTGGTAGGCAGATGGCTCAAGGGAGTGGACATCCGCACGTCCGGTTCAGGCAACGTCGGAGCTTCGAATCTCAGCGAGCACGTCGGACGATGGATCGGCATTTCCGTGGGACTGTTCGATCTCTTGGTGAAGGCTACCGCCCCTATCCTCATCGCTGACATATTCTTCGACCAACCACCGGTCGTCCAGGCCGCCATCGGCCTCGCCGCCGTGCTCGGCCACAACTGGTCTCCCTACCTGAACATGACCGGCGGGAGGGGCATTTCCACGGTTATCGGAATCATGCTCGCCTTCGCCATGTGGCCGGAAATCCTCATAGGCATAGTCCTAGTCGGCCTCGTGGGAACACTCTGGCTCAAGGACATGGCGTTGTGGATGTTCATTGTGATAGTGGCGCTCCCCGGTCTTGCACTCTTGTTCGGCCAAGTCTTCGAACGTGACTTCACGATCGTAGTCCTCTTCGCCTGTCTCGCCATCGCGCTGTTGGCGAAGAGACTGACCGCCAACTGGGAGCAGCCTGCGGGAGGATTCAACTGGCGGGTCTTCGTCTATCGCATACTTTGGGACCGGGACGTGAGGCGACAGGAGGAATGGACGCGACGGGGAATCGAAGGGGAGACGGCATAGTGGGCGAACAAGAAGCGGGCGCGATCTACTGCGCGCTGCACAAAGAGACCCCGACGGGCCTACGCTGCGGCAGGTGCGAGACGCCCGTATGCCCCCAGTGCATGGTCCACGGTCCCGTAGGGGTGCGCTGCCCTGACTGCGGCAAGCCGCCCAAGCTGCCTCAGTTTGAGGTCTCGACGCCTCTGGTCCTGCGGGCAATCGCGGCCAGTCTCGTTATCGGCCTCGCCGGCGGCTTCCTTCTTCTCTTCGTTATCGGCTTCGGGTTCTTCTATCTCTTAGCCGCAGCCGCGTTCGGCTACGCGCTGGCCGAAGGAACCAGCTTCGCGGCGAACAGGAAACGGGGCCCGAAACTCGCGATCGTTGCCGCGATAGGCGCGATTGTGGGACACGTGCCGATCATCGCGCTGTTGGGCGTGGTGACGATATTCGTGATTCTCGGAGCGGTAGTTGCCGCAGTAGTGGCCTTCGTCCGGCTGAGGCAGCCGTAGCCGGGGTCTTTTGAGCGACACCCCGTACGCAAAGTGAGTGGCATGTGGAAGGCCCCGTAAGCCTTGAGCCTGTCGAAGGGCCATGGCCTGCACCATCTCCGATAGTGACACACTGCTAAGGGCTGTCGAGCTTCTTGCCTAGCTTCCTGCCTGCGTAATAGAGGTAGTTTACTGCGTCAGCCACTTCTTCCCTCAATGACTCCCGCTCGTCTGATCTATCGGAGGCTGCCAGTTTTCTGAGTCGGTAGGTAATGTAGGTCTTTGCTCCCTGCCAACTACTCCACGCTGTTCCCTGTTTACCCCGTATATACTCGTGAACTAACAGCCAGTCTACATCCAACTCTTCTGATATCTTTGTTATGGATTTGCCCTGTTTCGCCATTTGCCCAGCCTTAAGTTTCCATGGCTTAATCCTGGCCATACCGAAATCTCCCTCGCTTATGGTATCCGGGATCGGGTGTAGGAGCCCGTTGCAACTTCCAGCCGGACGCCCCTTACGCCAGGGACTCGACAATATCCGCGGCCGTCAGCGCCTCCAGCAGCGCTGCGACGTTCACGTCTTTCTTGGTGTGGTGACGCAGGGGAAGTTCGGGGTCGACGCTGTAGAGGTTGCGTCTTCCGCTCTTGTGCCGCTGGATGTATCCCGCCTCTTCCAGGTCGGAGATGATCTTGTGGGTCGTGCGCTCGGTGATGCCGACGTGATTCGATATCTCCCGCGCGGTGTGATCGGGATTGTGGTAGATATAGCTGAGCACCAACCCATGGTTGGTGATGAACGTCCACCCGGTGGGTCGCATAGTCATTTTCGGCCTACCTTCGGGTACTGACCGCATCCTACCATACGGCCATTTTGTCCGCAATCACGTTGCTTACGGCTCGACTCTTCGGAGTCCGGGTACCCTGTCGAAGTCTCGGTCGTAGCTCATAATTTCGGCTACGCCGTTCCGCCTCATGTGCGCCGCAGCCAGTGCGTCTTCGAAGTCAAGAAATGGGGACGACGCATAGAGGTCCAGGGGTTCTAGGTAAACCCGCTTCTGCGGAAGCTTAAGGCCCCTGAGTGTGATTATCGGTACCAGTCGGGCCCTGATTTCTTCGGCACCCAATCGGTAAGGGGCCCGACGGGAGGAGAGAACATAGACAACCTCAGTGACGATCGCTTCGCAGGTGAAGAGTTCTTCTTCACCTGCCTCGACCCGCTTGAAGAGTCGATAACACGCTTGGGCCTTCGCCTCGTCGTCCCCAGTCAAGTAACTGAGGATGACGTTCGTATCCAAGAAAATCATGCCTCGCTCAGTTCTCTCGCCGTTCTCGCTGCCTTGTCGTCCTTGGCGTTTCGAGCAATTTCATCCCAGTCCTCGGGTTTAGAGGATGCCTTAACGGAGCCGTATGCCGACTCCGAGTGAAGGTGGCAGCGGTCAACCGAACTTTCCCTCCGTCTTCTACAGTGAAAGCGACTTTGTCCCTTGGCTTCAATTCCAGGGTGCGACGCAATTCGGCCGGTATCGTTACCTGGTTTCGCTGAGTGGTGGCGGCAATGAATTCTCTCATGTCTCCTCCAATGGGGAGTGGAAGATACAGTGCAGTAATTCTAAATCATTGTGAATCGCAAAATGTATTGTAATTCGCGTCGCACAACATCATCGATTCGCAACGAAACTCAGAGGGTGTATCCAAGGTGTTCTTGGGAGCATCCAAAGGTGACTATTGCCCGCTCGCCCAGAGCTTGTCGAAGGGTCGAGGCGCTGTTCACGATTCGTCAAGCTCACCACGAACGGGTTTTACGGACTTCGGAGACACCCTCTCAGTGACGTTTTCCCTATCAGGTAGGTGGCTTGCCAATCCAATCGACACCGGATTTCGCCCGCCCTACGCCCCAGCCAGTGCCTCCGCCAGCTTGACCATCGTCCTGACCATGACGCCTGTGCCGCCCTTCACCACGTACCCACTTGTCTTGGACGAGAACGACGTCCCGGCGATGTCGATGTGCGTCCATGCGGCGTCTCCGACGAACTCGCCGATGATGAGCGCGCCGGTGATGGAGCCTGCCGGTCTGCCACCGGTGTTCCTGATGTCGGCTATGTCGCTCTTGTACTGCTCCTTGTACTCGTCGTAGGTGGGGAGCTGCCACAGGCGTTCGCCGGCCATGTCTCCCGACGCCTTGACCTGGTCCGTAAAGCCCTGATCATTGCCGAAGAGTCCGCTGCATATGTGGCCGAGGGCTATTCTCATTGCGCCGGTCAGCGTGGCGATGTCGACGATCCTACGGATTCCCTGTGAGTGCGCATAGTACACGGCGTCGGCGAGGACGAGCCTTCCCTCGGCGTCGGTGTTGTCGATCTCGATGGTCTTGCCGCTCATTGTCGTGACGATGTCGCCGGGCCGCTGTGCGCCTCCGCCCGGCATGTTTTCGGTGGCCGCGACTATGCCCGTGACGTTGATCTTCGGCGCGACCTGCCCGATCACCTTCATGGCGGAGATAACTGCCGCGCCCCCCGCCATGTCGCCCTTCATATCGCCCATGTTCGCTGACGGCTTGATCGAGATGCCGCCGCTGTCGAACGTGATCCCCTTGCCGACGATGGCGAGGTTGTTGTCTGCGTTCTCCGGGTCACCTTCGTACTTCATGACGATCAGCTTTGGCGGCTCCTTGCTGCCCTGAGCCACGCCGAGGAAGGCCCCCATGCCCAATGCCTCCAGGTCCGCCGTGTCGAGCACCTCGATCTCGAGACCAGAGTCGTCCGCCGCCTTGAGCGCGCGTTCGGCCATACGGGACGGCGTCATGCGGTTGCCCGGCTCGTTGACCATGTTCCGGCAGACTGTCACCGCGTCCGCGATAACCACTCCCCGCTCGACGCCTACTTGCAGGTCCGCGAGCTTGGAGTCGTCGAACTCCACGATCTCGACCGTGTCGACCGACGACCCGCCTTCCTTCGACGACTTGAACCTGTTGAATTCGTACAGTCCCAGGACCGTCCCTTCGACGATGGCCTGCGCCGCCTCCGTGGCGTCCATGCCGCCGATGCCCGCGCCGTGAGCAATGGTCGAGAACGCCGACACTCCAATGCTCCTGAGACGGCGCGCAGTCTCACCCGAAACGGAGCGGACTACCTCGGCGTCGAAGTCAGACGCCTTGCCAAGTCCGGCAACGACAACCCTCGCGGGAGCGATCTTCCCCAGCGTGTGAATGATCGATATCTCACCTCGCTTGCCCTTTATCTCACCGTCAGCGATGAGCCCGGTGATAGCTCCGTCCATTGCCTCGTCTACGGCGCCGGTCGCGCCTCCGGGACGGGATATTCCCTCGAACAGGTTCACGACAATTGCGTCGGTATCCCGACCACTGATGTCTCCGGCGGTTACCTCGAACTTCATGCCTACGCTCCTCATTTTTCAGTAACTGAGAATTGCTCGAAACGATTATAAGGGAGTCTCTCCACGATGTGTCCCCTTCCTCAGAAAATAACCTCCCGTAGGGGCGATTCGCGAATCGCCCCTACGGGAGCAGATCTCCCCAACGCAATTCTCTCTGCTTTTTCTTTCCACGGTCTCTGCGGTGAATCCCCTCCCTTTGCTATAATTCTCAGCAGGCAGCCATCAGAAGGAGGCGAAATGCAGCGCTCACAAAGCCAGCGGGAGACCGAGCTTCTCGGCAAGGCCGCGCAGTTAATGCCAGGCGGCAGCAACGGCAACACGATCCACATGAACGTCGTCATCGAACGCGGCGAGGGATCCAAGGTGTGGGACGTCAGCGGCAACGAGTATGTCGACTACGCCCTGGGGTCCGGGCCCATGTTCATCGGCCACGCCCATCCGAAGGTCGTCGAGGCGCTGCGCGAGCGGGTGGGCAAGAGCTTCACCTTCTTCAGCCTTAGCGAGGAGGGCATTCTCCTTGCCGAGGAGATCTGCCGGGCCATCCCGGCGGCGGAGCAGGTACGCTTTTCCAGCGGCGGCACGGAGGCGACGCTGATGGCCATGCGCGCGGCACGCGCCTATCGCGGACGCGACAAGATCCTGAAGTTTGAGGGCGGATACCACGGCATGAACGAGTACGCCCTCATGAGTCTCGCTCCCTCCAAGCTCATCGACTTCCCCCGGCCTGTGCCGGACTCGGCAGGCATCCCTCGCTCTATCCAGGAAGAGGTGCTCGTTGCGCCCTTCAACGACCTCGAGACGACGACCGCCATTATCGAGAAGTACCACGACGAGATCGGCGGTGTCATAGTCGAGGCCTTCCAGCGCGTCATTTCGCCGCAGCCCGGATTCCTCGAGGGACTCCGGGACATCACGAACCAATATGGCATTCCCTTGATCTTCGACGAGATCGTGACGGGATTCCGCTTCTCCTACGGCGGCGCGCAGCAGCACTACGGCGTGACCCCCGACCTCTGCTCCCTCGGCAAGATCGTAGGAGGCGGCCTTCCGCTCTCGGCGGTCGCGGGAAAGGGCGAGATCATGCAGGTCTTCGACTCCGCCCACGCCGACGAGACAGGTCCGATGCCGCAGGTCGGGACCCTGAACGGCAACCCCGTTGCGTCCATAGCGGGACTCGCCACGCTTGAGGTGTTGCGCGAGCCGGGCATCTACCAGGAGACCTTCGCGCGCGGAAGGCGGCTCCGCGAGGGGTTCCAGGATGCCCTGGACCAGGCGGAGATACCGGCCCAGGTGATTGGACACGACACCGTCTTCGACATCTACTTCACCGACGACGACAAGCCCATCGCCGACTACCGCGACACCGCGAAGGCCGACAAGGCGAGGATGATGAAGCTCAACGACCTGCTCCTCGAACGCGGCGTCTTCAAGGGCGACACCAAGTACTACGTCTCGACCGCCCACACCGACGACGACATCGACACCACCCTCGACAGGTTCCGCTCGGCTGTCGATAAGCTCTAGGCTCCGGCACCTGACCTCTGACAAACCCCTCTCCCGTTGTGGGAGAGGGCTAGGGTGAGGGTGTAAGATCCCCCCCAACCCACTGTAAGTGCGGCCCTTGTGGTCGCCCTTCAAGGGCGCCGGTTATGCTGCGACCAAGTATGAGCTAGTTCCGACACCCTCTAAAGGTATTGGCATAGCCAAGGCGCTGCGTACCGCTATTCGGCCCTCTGTGGTGCTTCGACCAAAAGCGCTACAATTGTCGCCATCATGTGTGGACGATACAGCCTCATAATGACCATCGGCGAGCTGCAGAATCGTTTCGAATTCGACGGTGAGCGGCTCGGGTACGCCCCCTCGTACAACATCGCCCCGACCCAGAACGTCCTAACCGTCGTGGGAGGCGAGGAGCGACGCGGAGGCTACATGCGCTGGGGACTCATACCCTTTTGGGCGAAGGACAAGTCCATCGGCAGTCGCATGATCAACGCCCGTGCGGAGACAGTGGCTGAGAAGCCCTCATTCCACAACGCCTTCAAGCGCCGCAGGTGCCTCATCATCGCCGACGGCTTCTACGAGTGGCAGAAGGTCGGCGCGAAGAAGAGGCCCATGAGAATCGTCATGCAGAGCGGCGAGCCATTCGCCTTCGCCGGACTCTGGGAGACGTGGCGTGACCCCGAGGGCGAGGTCATCCCCTCATGCACCATCATCACCACGTCCGCCAACGACCTCCTCAGCCCCATCCACGACCGCATGCCCGTCATCCTCCCCCGCGACGTCGAAGACTTCTGGCTCGACGACAGCGTAACCGATCCCGACGCCCTCACCAGCGTCCTCACCCCCTACGATGACGAGCCCATGGATACCTACGAGGTCTCTACCCTTGTGAACAACGTTCGGAACAACGGCCCGGAGGTGTTGGAGCGGGTGGCGCGGCTTGAGTGAGATTCACTCCCTATCCCTGTCAAATTCCTCGACCAGCTTGCTCAAGAGATTCCCCTCCGCACCGGGAAATAGCTGCTCCAAGTCCTGAACCCTAGCCGCACTCAGAGCTCCAACACGCTCCCGTACACGCCTTCCCGCTTCCAAAGGCCCGCCTGGAATCGTGGCAACAAGTTCTAGGGCATACAGGTATGACTTCATTGATGTTTGGATGCTGATGCCGTACACCGGCTGAATAATCAGAGAGAATGCCGCAGCCACGCCCTCTTCGAGATTGTTCGCATTTCCGGGGATCGGGTTGAGTAGATGAACGGTCTCATGGGCCATTTCGAAGACTGCCTCAGGCCAAGAGCATGCGGCCCGGTGAGTAACCTCTACGAAGGCTCCGTCAAAGTTGGGAGTATTTGTTATGTGCGGGTATCCCTCTTCCGTAAATTGCGGCTGATAGATCGTCTTCGACGCGTCCCGCGGCCCTAGAGCAAACTCGGCCCTCATTAGCAATTCTTGCTGCAACGCCCACAGGCCTGCCGGATCATCGCGAGGGTCCGTTTCAGGTAGTTTCATCTAAGAATCTTGACCCTTTCTCCCCAAACAACACCCGCTCCGCCGTCCTGTACAAAATCAACTCCCGGTCCCCATCGCTCAGAAAATCCGCGTGCTCCAGAATCAAGTCCACCGTCGCTGCGTAGACCGCGTCCGGGTCGGACATTGGCACGGGGCCGCCCACGTCAGTCTCCCACATGCAGCGTTCGGGGCCGAAGGCGGCGATGACGCGGCGAAGAAGTGGGAGCAGGTCGAGGAACGGCGGGGGGTGCTCGCTCAGGACGTGGAATGGTCCCAGCTTCACGATGATCTCACGATGCCGCGCAAGGTCGCACAGCATCTCGACGTGCTGCTCGTTCACGCGGCCGTCGCGAACCCGGATGCCGGCCACATGGTCGATGACGACACGCGTATCAGGGAAGCGGTTGCACATCCTGTCGATCTCCGGCAGGTCGTCGGGACTAACGAGGAAGCTCAGGACGAGCCCGTAATTCGCCGCCGTCTCGAACATCGCGTCGTAGCCGGGAGCGTCCATCCACCTCGCGCCCATTCTGAAGTCCGCACGCGCCCTTCCGCCCCTGATGCGAAACGCACGTATTCCCCGCTTTGCGAGGGCGACCATGGCCCTGTCCGGCGGCGGCAGCGCCACGTCCGACATGGCAGGGACGATGCCCGTTCCGACGTACTGACCCGGCGCGCTGGCGATGCAGTCGATGATGTATGAGTGGTCGAGTCCGTACCATGTCGGCTGAACGAGGTTCGCCCGCACCGTACCGTAACGTCGACCGTACCGGGCGTAGTCCTCCGGCGTCATCGACCGGTACCAGAAGTCGTCCTTGGTGAATCCAGGGGCAAGCGGGTAACTCTCGGTATCCGGCGAGTGGACGTGGACATGGGCGTCCACCAGCTTGTCACGAACGTCAATGGTCATCCGCGCTCCAACTCTTCCCGCTGATGCCTAGAGCAGCGTCGGCTTGCCCCGGTCGCGTGTGAACGGAGTCGCAATCGCCGCCGCCACCATGACGCCGCCGACCGCCCCAAAGTACGTGATGGCGATGCGGGGCAGGACATGAACGTCCAGCACACCGAACGCGACGTACCCTCCCACGACAAGTCCGACCGCCGTCCCCAGCCCTGCGGTATACCCGTTCAAGTTCCGGTCGATCCACGCGTTCAGGCGGCCTTCCATGGTGCCGCACATTCTACACCCTACTTTATTCGCGGTCGCCCAAGCCGGCTGTTACGGTCGCCGCCAAGCGTTGGAATAGTGGCGGTGACCAATGTTGGATTCCCGCCTACGCGGGAATGACGATGTGTGATTTTTCTGAACTGGACGCACGCTCCCCCAGTGTGAGAAAGTACGCCCAACTCGACACAGAGAACGAAGGAGACCGCCCATGTACCAGTACATATTCGACGAGTCCGAGTGGAAGAAATTCACGGATAAGAAACAGGGTCATACACTGGTAGCAGTGGACGGCAGCCACTACCGGTCCATCGACATGGGCTCTATGGAGAACCGTCTGCCCGGCTCAGAGAACTACGACCGGCTGATGGGAGTTAACAGCTTCCACCCCGGAGGAGTCTACGAGGCCCACGAGCACCAGACCCCGATGTACTACTACGTCCTGCAGGGGACTGGTCTGATGCGCGTCGGCGACGAGGAACGCGTCATCACCAAGGGGTCCTGGGTCTATACTCCACCGGGCCTCATGCACTACACCAAGAACATCGGCGAAGGCATACTCGCCTACCTCTTCTTCGGCGGGAACCCTTTCGACCCAAACGCTGGAATCCATGAGCCGCCGCGGGAGTAAGATAGTTTGTAAAGCGGCTGGGGCTAGCAGAACGTCCTAAGTCACCACAGCTTGAGGGAGTCGCTGAATAGCTGTGCGAGGTCGTCCGCTTCTGCGGGACGGGGTGAGAGCTTCGTCACGCGGTGCTGGGGAAGGGTTCCCTCAACGAGCGCGGGCACGTCGTTCTCCGTGTAGCCCACCGCGCCGAGGCCGTTGGGCAGGCCCATGTCGCGGATGAACCTTACGATCACGTCGCTGAGCACGTCTCCCGCGTCCTCCGGGCCGGCACCGGAGATCTCTGCTCCCATCAGACGCGCGGCGTGAATGTGTCTTTCCGGATTGGTCGGTCCGGTGTAGCGGAACACGGCAGGCGCGTTCAGGATCACCGACATGCCGTGGGGCACGATGGGCTCCTCGTCGGGATAGTCGTCGGGCACGAAGTCCCTCACCATGCCGGACACGGGGTAGGACATCCCGTGGGGGAGATGACACCCGGCGTTTCCGAATCCGACCCCTGCGTACGTGGCGGCCAGCAGCATCTGTCCTCGCGCGTTGGCGTCGTCAGGGTCGTGGACGGCGCGGTGCATGTTCTCGGCCACCATCTCGATGGCCTTCAGCGCCCAAACGTCGCTGATCGGGTTGGAGCCCTGGTAGGACGGTCGCAGCCCGGGGTTCTCCGGGGCTTCCCGTTGACCGAAGGGCATGGCCGTGTAGGACTCAAGCCCGTGGCTGAGGACGTCGAATCCGCTGCACGCCGTGACCATCGAGGGCAGGTCGCGCACGTTGTCGGGATCGACGATGCCCATAATGGGCCTCAGCGACCGGTGGGATATTCCGGTCTTGGCCTTCATCTCAAGCAGGTCGAATATCGCCACGCCGGTCGTCTCGCTGCCGGTTCCGGTCGTTGTGGGAATTGCGATCAACGGGCGTACAGGCCCGGGCACGAGTTCGCCCTTTCCTATGGGGGCGTTGACGTAGGTTAGAAGATTGGCGGGGTAGGTGGAATACAGGTTGGCAGCCTTCGCCGTGTCCATGCTGGAGCCGCCGCCCACGGCAACGAACCCGTCGAACTTGCCGTCCGTCGCGAACTCGATGGCCTGCTTGAACGATACGTCCGTAGGCTCAACGCGCACCCTGTCGTAGAGCACCGCGTCGAGGCCCTCGGACTTGAGCGAGTCCATGGTCACCGCGACGGTCTCGCTCTGCGCCATGCGCGCGTCGGTCAGGACCATCACGCGGCGAGCGCCCAACCGGTGCATCTCGTAGCCAACCTCCCGGGTAACCCCGGGACCGTACTTGATGCTGGACGTGTCCATCGAGAACGCCGTCTCGTTCGTCATGGCGCTTCTGCCTCGTTCCGGTGGTGTTGGGGGTGGGTGCGCTAGGTGGCTACGACGGCCAGGCACGTTTGTGTACGAAGAACACCGTCGATGGTGTGGATTTCACCGGTCACGAGGGAGGCGACTGCGCTCACGTCCTGCGCATTGACAATGGCAATAATGTCAAAGGTCCCCATGACCACGTCAACGGTCTTAACTCCCTCGAGGCTGAGGATCTGATCGGCCACCATTTTGGCCTTGCCCACTGCCACCTCGATCAACACATACGCTTTCGTTCCCATCAATGCCTCCTTGGGCTCTCTCGACCGTCCTCACCACGTCGGCGAACGGCGTTGGAGTTCACAGATTCTATTCTGGACGTTTGAGGGTGTCAACGTGGGGGCGGGGTGATAAGGGCGTGACGCAGGCGCTAGTCGGCCCTCCATACGTCCCTGATCCACTCGCCGTTTTCGATGACGCTGAACGCGGCGCTTTGTATGTCAATTGAAAACAGGTGATACTCCGGTTCCTCCGGCCGCCATCCAATCCTCTTGTAGACCTCGTTGGCGTAGCGCTCACGCAAGGTGACGTCACCGATGTCGGCCGCGCGTCCGTAGAGCTTGAATTCGCCTTCGGTGCCATCGCGATTCGAGACGATGCTATGGACGGTGCAACGCGGGTCGCGCAGGAGATCCCGCGCCTTGAGGGACTGCCACATCATGCCCAGATACAGGTGGCCGTCCGTGAAATATGCCTCGACGGGAGAGATGCGAGGCCAGCCATTCTTGCGTAATGTGCCTAGCAGAATGAGGCCTGACCGTTCGATCCGCTCTTGGCCACGCTCGGCGAGTCCGGGCGCTTTGATGGCAAATTCTTCCCACATCATCTGTTAGCGGCCTCAGAGCATATGTCACTCCGTAGCGCCACCCGGTTCGCCAACTGCCTCAAATGATCTGCGATAGGAAGAGCTTGGTGCGGTCCTGCTGGGGGTTGTTGAAGATGTCGTTCGGGGTGCCCTCTTCGACGATGACGCCCTCGTCGAACATGATCATACGGTTGGACACCTCGCGGGCGAACCCCATCTCGTGAGTGACAACGATCATCGTCATGCCGGAGTCCGCAAGCTCGCGCATGGCGTCGAGCACCTCTTTGATCATCTCCGGGTCGAGCGCAGATGTCGGCTCGTCGAAGAGCATGATCTTCGGCTGCATGGCCAGGGCGCGGGCTATGGCCACGCGCTGCTGCTGACCGCCCGACAGCTCGCCGGGGTATTTTCCCGCCTGTTCGGGGATGCCCACCCGGTCGAGCAGGCTCTTCGCCACTTCCTCCGCCTGGTCCTTGGGCCATTTGCGGACCTTCTGCGGCGCGAGCATGATGTTGTCGAGCACGGTCAGGTGTGGGAAGAGGTTGAACGACTGGAACACCATCCCCACCTCGCTCCTGATCGCCTCGATGTTCCGCACGTCGTTCGTGAGCTCGATGCCGTCGACGATGATGTCGCCTCGCTGGTGCTCCTCCAGCCGGTTGATCGTGCGGATGAAGGTCGACTTTCCGGATCCCGACGGGCCGAAGACGACCACGACCTCGCCCCTGTTTATCGTCGTGGACACGCCACGAAGCGCGTGGAACGACCCGAACCACTTGTGCACGTCTCGACAGACGATCATCGTCTCATTCTCTTCGGTTGCAGTCACAGGTCCCTCCGTGGTGTTGGGTTGTGTTCCTTACGCGCGTACACCTACCGCGCTCCGACGCGCATATGGTCCTCCACGCGCCTGCTCACGTACGACATTCCGTACGTGAATATCCAGAAAACGATGGCGAGGAAGATAAACAGCTCCCGCGCGCTGGGGAGATACTCCGGGTTGCCCTGGATGAATGCCCGCCCGATCTCTATAACGTCCAGCATCCCGATGATGTATACAAGACTCGTATCCTTGAATAGTGCGATGAACTGTCCCACGATTGCCGGAATCACGTTGCGGATTGCCTGGGGAAGGGAGATCAGGAACGTGATCTGCCAGCCGGAGAGCCCCAGGGCTCTCGCCGCCTCGGCCTGGCCGGGGTGCAGCGCCTGCAGACCGCCTCGGATATTCTCCGCCATGTACGCCGAGCTAAACAGAGTGATGACGACTGCCGCCCGGAACAGCGAGTTCTGCGGGAAATTCTCCGGGAAGGCGAGGGGGACGAGCACCTGCGACATGAACAGCAGGGTGATAAGCGGTACCCCGCGGAAGATCTCGATGAACACCACGCACAGCAGCTTGACTACGGGGAGCTGACTCCGCCGTCCCAGTGCGAGCCCGATGCCGATTGGCAGACTGAGCACGATGCCGGCCACAGCCAGCAATATGTTCAGCATCAGTCCGCCCCAGTGAATGACCGACACCGGCTGCATGCCCGGCAGGCCTTCGAAGCCTCGCAGCAGGAATAACGTCAGCAGGAACGAGACAACGCCCACAATGGCGACGTGCTTCACCTCGCGCCATGGCGTGTAGTGCGTTATGGCCAGCCCGAGATACACCGCGGGGATGTTCGCCACGAGGAGGATTCGCACATCCATCCCCATACGCTCGAAGCTGTAGGGAATGAGGGCCATCGCCGCCGACACGAAGGCGACCACAAGGGCCACCTTCTTGGCGGTCCCACCGCCCGCGACGCCCCACGCCATCCCCAGCACCAACGTTGCCAGGAGAAGACCTACCTGCGGCCTCCAGAAGCAGTTCTGACCGGGACAGGCCGACACGGTGTTGTACTGCCCGATGATAAACTGTCCGCCGAGCGTCCCTATGACCCGCCACTCTGCGTCGCCGAGGGCCCATGTCAGGCCGTACCACAGGAACCACACGACCACCAGGACCGATGTGACCGTCATCAGCACGTTGTACCACGTGCTGAACAGGTTCACGCGCATCCAGCCAATCACGCCCACTTCGCTTCTGGGAGGCGCCATGACTGCCGCAGCGGCGGTATTTTCGTTGTCAGTCATTCCCTATGCTCCGGTGATCCGTACGTACCGGTTGTATAAGTTCCCGGCCAGCGAGTACGCGAGACTCATGGCCAGATAGGAAAGCATGATCAGGATGAAGATCGATACGGCAGGCGCCGTCTGGGTCATCGTCTTGGCCACGTTCGTCAGGTCGGAGTAGCCGATTGCCCCGGCGAGGCTGCTGTTCTTGGTCAGATTGAGGAACTGGCTGATAAGAGGTGGGATAATGACCCGCAGAGCCTGCGGGAACGTGACGTGCCTCAAGGCCGAGAGATTGGAAAGCCCCAGCGCGCGAGCAGCTTCCGTCTGACCGCGACCGACGGAGGTGATCCCTGCCCGGACGATCTCCGCTATAAACGAAGCCGTGTACATGACGAGGCCGATCAGAAGGGCGAGCAGTCCTGCGGGAGCCGTGAATCCTCCGGCGACTCTGCCAAACGTCCCATGGGGGGCGGGATAAGAGATGGCAAACGGCGATTCCCCCGCGACGATCGTCAATACGATCCATGCCACGGCGGCAACGCCGACGGCGGTGACCACTCCGAACACAACGGGGTATGAAGCCTTGCCTGTCATGATCTCGCGTCGCAGCAGGTATCTGTGGATTATGACTGCCGCGACTACACCGATGAGTAACAGGGCCAGCCATGCCAACCCCATCGCAACGTCCGGTGGCGCCGGCCAGGGGAACGATACGCCCGCGTTGTTGATGTACAGATTCTCTGAAATGACGTATCCGTCGCGCTCAGGCGGGAGCGCGAGGAAGATATAGAACCAGAAGAACAGCTGGACCAGCAGCGGAATATTGCGGAAGAACTCGACGTATACCAACGAGAGCTTGGCGACGATCCAGTTATTCGACAGCCGTGAGACTCCGATCACGATGCCGAGAATTGTCGCAAGGATAACTCCGGCGATGGAGACGAAAATCGTATTCGTCGCGGCTACGCCCAGCGCGTAGAGGAAGGTGTCAGAAGATTCGTAAGGGAGGAAGTGGTGGCCGATGGGAGTCTGGTACTCCCTGTCCAGAAAGCTGAAACCGTAGGGGATATTTCGGTTCTGGATCGCGCTCCCGATGTTCAGGAAGAACCAGAGAACGAGGACGACGGCCAGGACGCCGGATACTATCTGGGTGGCCCATCGGAGGATCTGCGCGTGGCGCCATACAGGGATTCCCTGATAGGTCAATAGTCCCGTCATCTGCGCCATTCTGTCATTCCTATACGAGCCGTTTTTTCCGACCTATGGCGTTCTGGTGTTTCATCCGATTCCAGGTCAAACATGCCATTGCGAGTTGATTTCCGCATGGTAGCGATGTAGCCCTACTTTAGCAAGCACCTGTCGTCAAGTGGCGATTTGGGGTTCCCAGTTCACTCTATGAAAAAACCCCACCGGGACTCGATGGGGTTCTTCCTTCAGACTCGATTTTCGACTCTTACGCGCCGTTGCTGCCGTTGCCTGCCCACACTGTCTCCATGACGGTGTTGGGGTTCATGGGGAGCCGCGTCATGCGCACGCCGATTGCCTTGTTGATGGCGTTGGCGATTGCCGCGGGCGGAGGAATGATGTTGACCTCGCCCACGCCGCGGACTCCGAACGGGTGACCGGGGTTGGCGACCTCGACGATGACCGTGTCGATCATCGGCAGGTCGTTTGCGACCGGCATCCGGTAGTCCAGGAACGTGCTGTTGGCCATGTCGCCCCTGTCGTTCATGAAGTACTCTTCGTTCAGGCCCCAGCCGATGCCCTGGGCGGTGCCGCCCTGCATCTGGCCCTCGACGTAGCTCGGGTGGATGGCCTTGCCGGCGTCCTGGGCTATCGTCGCGCGGAGGATATGGACCTTGCCCGTGTCCGGGTCGGCCTCGAGGTCGACGATGAGGCCCGCGAAGGCCGCGCCGACGCCTGCCGGGTTGACCGAGCCGCGCCCGGTGATTGCTCCACCTGTGGCATTCGCTTCGGCCGCCAGCTCCTTGAACGTCATTCGGAGTTCGGAGTCGGTCTTGGAACTGATGACGCCCTTCTCCATCTGCAGCGAGTCCGCGTCGACGTCCCATATCATGGCGGCGCGTTCGATCATCTGCTGCTTGACATCCTTGGCCGCCTCGACGGCTGCGTAGCCGGTGGCGAAGGTCGTGCGACTCCCGCCCGTCCCGAACGTGAAGCCGATGGAGTCGGTGTCCACCACGGAGGGGAAGAAGTCCTCGGCCGGAATGCCGAGCACCTCGGCCGCCTGCATGGAGATCGACGCCCTCGTGCCGCCGATGTCGGGCGAGCCCTCGGTCAGCGCGACCGTGCCGTCGGAGTTGACCGCGAGATTGACGGCCGACTGCAGGCCCGCGTTCATCCAGTATCCGAACGCGACTCCGCGTCCGACGTTTGTGCCCTCAAGGGGAGTGCTCCAGTGCGGATGGTCCCTGAGGGCTTCGAGCACTTCCACGAAGCCTATTCGCGGGAATGCCGTCCCATCGACCTTGCGAGTGCCTTCCTTGGCGGCGTTCAACAGCCGGAACTCGATGGGGTCGATTCCTAGCTGCTCGGCTATCTCGTCAACCACAGTCTCGGAGGCAAACTCTGCGTTGGTGGCGCCCGGCGCCCGGTATGCCGCAGTCTTGGGCTTGTTGAGAACGACGTCGTACGCGTCCACGACCGCATTCGGGATGTCGTATGGGGCGAATACGCACTCGGCGGCCGCGCCAACAGGCGAGCCGGGGTAGGCCCCAGCCTCGAACGCCAGATAAGCCTCGGCGGCGACGAGCTTGCCTTCCTTCGTCGCGCCCATCTTGACCCTTATGTAGGAGCCGGGCGTCGGGCCGGTGGCTTCGAACTCGTCCGTGCGGCTCATCGCCATCTTGACCGGATGCCCCGACTTCTTGGACAGCAGGGCCATGACCGGTTCTCCGTACGGCTCGAACTTGCCGCCGAAACCTCCGCCGATCTCCTGGGGCGTCAGCTTGACCTGCGTCAGAGGCACGTCGAGCACCTGCGCCGTCGCGTCTCGTACGTTGAAGGGGCCCTGTGTGCTGTTCCAAATGTGAATGCGCCCGTCGTCGCGCCAATGGACGGTGCAGGTGTGCGGCTCGATGTAGCCCTGGTGCACCGTCGCTGTGTTGAATTCTCGCTCGACGATTACGTCGGCTTCCTCGAATCCCTTGGCGATGTCGCCCGCCTTGTTCTGCGAGTGGTCGGCGATGTTGCCCTTGCGCCCCGTATTCTCGCCGAACTCGGTCATCTCGAGGTCGTCGTGGAGGACCGGGGCGTCGTCGGCCATGGCCGCGACCACCTCGGATACCGGCTCCAGCACCTCGTAGTCGACCTCAATCTGCTTCGCCGCCTGCTCCGCATCGTGAGCAGTGGTGGCGGCCACGGCGGCGACCGGGTGGCCCCGGAAGACCACTTTCTTCGTGGCCATGATGCCGTCGCGCAGATAGAGAAGGTCGGTCGCGAGCTCACCGAGCGTAACTTTCCGGGAGCCGTCGTCACCGAGAGGGGTCTCCGGGATGTCTGCGCCGATTACGATCGCGCGAACGGCGGGATTCGCCTCCGCCTTGCTCGTGTCGATCGACCGGATGTTGGCATGGGCATGTGGGCTGCGGAGAATGAATCCGTGCAGCATGCCCGTCGTGTGAACGTCCGCGCCGTACTTCGCCCGGCCCGTGACCTTGTCCGCGCCGTCGTGTCGAATGGGGCGCGTCCCAACCACATCGTAATCGACCTGCGAAAGGACGACGTTCGGTTCGTAGGTTGTTGTCATGTCTACGCCTCCTGTGCTTGCATCCTGTCTGCCGCGTCCATGACTGCCCGCACGATCTTGTCGTAGCCGGTGCACCGGCAGAGGTTATTCGCGAGCCACCACCGGATTTCGTGCTCGGTGGGGTTCGGGTTCTGTTCCAGCAGCGCCTTGGATGAAATGAGGAAGCCGGGCGTGCAAATGCCGCACTGGAGCGCGGCGTTCTCGAGGAATGAGACCTGCAGCGGGTGCAGGCCCTCCGGCGTCGCCATGCCCTCGATGGTATCGATGCACGCGCCGTCGGCCTCGACGCCGAGTACGAGACAGGAACAGACGATTCGTCCGTCCATGTTGACCGTACACGCGCCGCAGTTGCCATCGTTGCATCCTTCTTTGGCGCCTGTTAGCTGCAGCGTGTCGCGCAGGACCTCCAGGAGGCTCTGTCGCGGCTCGGCGAGTATCTCGACCATCTCGCCGTTGATGGTTGTCTGAACGTATGACTTAGTGGGCATCTATGTGGCCTCCTCGTGCTCGGGTTACTGCGTCGTTGAGTACGCGCCTGGTCATGACGTCGCACAGGTGCTTGCGGTACTCGATGGTGCCTCGCATGTCCGTGATCGGCTTGGCGGCGTCTCTGGCGATCTCGCCGGCCTTGGCGATGTTCTCGTCATTGACCTCTTTGCCTGCCAGCTCGTCATTGATCTCCGTGACGAACAGCGGGGTGGGCGCGACGGCCGCGAGGGAGACTCGGACCGACTCGAAGCACCCGTCGTGCAGCGTCACGCCTGCGCCGACGCCGACGACGGCGATGTCCATTTCATTCCTCGGGATGAAGCGCTGGTACCGCGCGCCCGAGTTGGCCGCAGGCGCCGGGAAGTTTATGGAGACCAGCAGCTCGCCCGGGCCGAGAACGTTCTCTCGAACTCCGGTGCAGAAGTCCTCTATCGGCACGCACCGGTTGCCGTTAGGCCCCGCGATGTTGGCGCACGCGCCAAGTGCGATCATTGCAGGTATGGTGTCCGCGCTGGGGACGGCGTTGCACAGGTTCCCGCCGAACGAGGCGCGGCCCTGTATTTGCGTTCCGCCAATGATCGACGCCGAGTCGACCACAGCGGGATACTGCGCGGCAACGTCCGCGTCGTTGTATATCCGGTAGCAGGGCACCGCCGCTCCCAGCGTCAGGCCCTCCTCCGAACACACGCTCAGCTCATTCAGCTCCGGTATCATCTTTATGTCCACCACATGGTCGGGGTCGTGGACTCCTGTTCTCAACTGAACGATCAGGTCTGTGCCGCCCGCGAGCGGGCGCGCCCTGTCACCTCGTTCCGTCAGAAGCCCTACCGCCTCCTCGACCGTGTGGGGGCGAGCAAAATCAATCCACTTCAATAGCCGACTCCTTTCCCTTGTAGCATGTTTCCCTACACGGCTGTATTTGATTCGGCCCTTCGCACTACGGCCTCCGCCCAAAAGGAGAAGATACCGCGACGCACCTCCGGGCCGCGAACGCGCGTAAGTATAGCAAACCGAGCCTATGTCAACAACGGGGTGAGTGGGGTGAAAAGCCAACTATCCGAGCTTGTTGAAGCCCAGCCGGACTACAGTCATTTCAGCGCGGAACGTATCCCATACACCGATATGGGGGGAAAATTCTCTGTAACCCGGTCTCTCTTGAGGGCTGACAGGGACAGATAGGACGGATTTGTAGCTATGATCCGGCCCCGTCTCTCCGTCATTAGTATTAAAATAAGCCCCGGCCAACCTGCCGTTGGGGCGATTCGCGAATCGCCCTTTCCGCCAATTCATGATTGGTGGTGTCGGTGGCAACCCTCATGAAACATTCCGAGCGCAGCGATGAAGCTAAAGTCCGTAATCGCAAGACCGTACAGCCGGCGCCATACTTCTGCCGTGATCAAGAGCGAAAACAGCGCAAGACTTCGCTGTCTCAGCTTTACGTTAGGACAGCCACTTTAGATTCTTCACTCCGCTCGGCCACGTTCAGAATGACAGAACGTCAGCATAACCTGGACACCGAAATCTGCTACCTACGCAGTGGACGCCATATCCATCATGCGTAACCTTGTAGGGGTTTGAAACCCGCCCTTGCCTTGCCTAAGGCCAGCGCCGCCACCAGGTGGTGGACTGGGGACAATGCCGAGAATTCCTACCTCAGATCAGTCCCTCGGAACTACCGGCAGCGTAATGCGGGAGGGATACTGCGAGCTGTGGTGGACCGTCTGAAGCGCGGGCATCGACTCTCCGCTCGTACCGACCGGCTCTCCCAGATTGAGGTTCCGGTCGAAGCGCGGGAAGTTGCTGCTCGATATCTCGATGCGAATCGAATGTCCCTTCTTGAACACATTGCTCGTGGGACCGAGGTCGATGGTGAACTCGTACACGTCGCCGGGTTCCAGCAGACTTGCCGGTTGCCTCGGAGTCCGGTAGCGGGCCCTGATGATGCCGTCGCAGAGGTTCGCGGCGTATCCGTCCGGGCGCACGTCCACGAGCTTCGCCGTGAAGTCAGTGTCCACGGCGGAGCTTGAAGCGTAGAGCGTGACCACGACCGGGCCCGTAACCTCGGTATCCTGCTCCATGGGTGACGATGTGTACACCAGCACGTCGCCACGGGTCTCGATGGGCCGCTGATCGAAGACTCCCGCAACCAGAGTAGCCACGTCGCAGCAGAGGTTCCCCCCATGAGTCGGTACGGGGTCCAGGGGATTGTAGAGGAACACATCCGGAGGACAATCTGCCGGCGAGTCCTGCGCGAGAGCGCCATCACCGGCGAGCGTATTCGCCCTGCCGTCGCTGCTCAGGTAGAAGTCGGTTGAGATGGCACGGTCCAGCGGCCATTCACTTTCCTCGCGCCACACGTTGTCGCCCATCACGAAGATTCTCACAGGCTTGTCGTCGGTTAGCCCGTTCTCTTCGCCGTGCAGCAGGTAATCGTAGAATCGCAGTATCCCGCCCGGTACGTCATCGGCCAGGGTCGAAGACGCCGCCCCGAAGCTGCGCTCCCCCGCAACGGACGTTTGGAGCCCCACGTGCGTCCATGGCCCGATAACCAGGCGTTGCAGAGCGCGAGCCTGACTGCTTCCGCCCGCCTCCCGCATCCCCATGAAGTTTCTCACTGTACCCCCGACGAATATGTCGTACCACCCTCCGTAGTTGAAGGCCGGGACGACGATGTCACTGTGCATCTCCTCGATGCAGACGGCCTTCCAGTAATCGTCGTACTCGGGGTGTTCCATCCAGTCGAAGTAGTAAGGCGCGAGATCGCCCTTGAGTTCCTCGTATTCGTTCATCGGCAGGTGCCCAGCCCCGGGTTTCAGGTCGTCCTGCGTCATCATGAGCGCGTCGAGTTGGTAGGGAGATAGAAAGAGTTGCTTGGAGAGGTTCTGCCAGTTCGCCGCCGTCAGTGCGCCGACCGACCACGACATGTTGAACCCAAGCTCGAACGCTCCGCCCTGCCACGTCCAACCCTCGTGGTAGTCCGAGGCGGTGACTCCGGGGGCAATGCCGCCGAGCTGCGGTATCTGGGTAGAGGCCGCGAGCCACTGGGTCGCCCCGTTGTAGGAGCTTCCGAACATCCCCACCTTGCCGCTGCACCAGGGCTGGCTCGCCAACCAGTCGATGGAGTCGTGCCCGTCGCTCGCCTCGTTGATGAACGGGTAGAACTGGCCCTCTGAACTGTGTCTGCCACGAATGTCCTGGATGACGACCGCATACCCCCGCTGCGCCGCGCGGATGATGTCCAGTGCCCAGGCCCGCGAGATTATCTCGGACTTGTTGTAAGGAGTCCTTAACATCAGACCCGGAAACCCACCTGAAGCGTCGGGCCTGCAGACATCGACGTAGGTCATGATCCCGTCTCTCAGCATCAGTGGTACGTTGGACTCGAATTTGACGCTGTAGGGTCCCGGCATGGCGCTCACACTCTGTAAGGGGATTAGGGTCGCCGGTAGTATACCGCCCGAATCCTGCCAGCGGAACCGTAACTGTTCAGAATTCGTGAGAGCGCTCGGCACACACAGCCACCTTCATACCCGCGAACGAGGGTATCTACGGGGGAGGGTGTTCCTCTCACCATCTCTGAACGGTAACGCGGAACCTTCCCGCGTTGTGAGGTGGGGTGATGTCCGGTAATATCACAGAATCGTGTGATGCGGCGCGGTGACGGCAGGTCGTATGATAGGAGTATGGACCGGGACGCTGGAGTCCGTCTTGAGGTGTCGGTCATGATTAGAGTCCTGTCGATTGCACTGATTGTCATCGGACTTGGCGGAATGATGATGTCGCCTTGGATGTCTGCCGTCGAGGCCCAGGCTCCTCATGGCGTCGTCGTGGAAATCGACGAGCCGATACAGCCCTCGACCGCGCGCTATCTGAAACGCGTGGTCACTGAGGCTGAGGAGAGCGGCGCTCGGTTTGTTGTCATTCGACTGGATACGCCCGGCGGCCTCTACGACTCTACCCGCGACATCGTGGAGACCATTCTCGAATCCAGAGTCCCGGTGATCGTCTACGTATCACCTGCCGGCGCTCAGGCTGCCTCCGCCGGAACGTTCATCGCCGCAGCCGGACACATAGCCGCGATGGCGAATGGTACGAACATCGGCGCGGCGTCTCCCGTGGACGAGCGGGGGCAGGCTCTGCCGGAGCCCCTTGGATCAAAAGCCACCAACGACGCGGCGGCCTTCCTGAGGAGCATCGCGACGGAGCGAGATCGGAACGCCGAAGCCCTCGACGACACGGTCACCAATGCCAAGGCGTATTCGGCGTCGGAGGCCCTCGACCAGGACATAGTCGACCTCGTGGCGACGGACCTCGATCAGCTGCTCGCAAGCGTGGACGGGCGGTCGGTAGAACTGCAAGACGGTTCAGTCGAAATCAAGACGGAGGGCGTGGACCTGAGGAACGCGGATAAGACTATCCTGGAAAATTTCCTCTCCTTTGTCTCGAATCCCAATATAGCCTTCCTGCTGATGGTCGTAGGAGTAATAGGCCTGTTCATCGAGTTCCTCGCCCCTGGCCTGTTCGCGCCCGGCATCATTGGCGCAATCTGCTTGGTAATGGCGTTTGTCGCCTTTGGTAACCTGCCCGTGAACTGGGTGGGGGTCGCTCTCATCGCCTTTGCCGTCTTGCTGTTCTTCGCCGAGTTCCAGTCCCCTGGGGTAAGCTTCTTCGGCGCAGGTGCCGTCGTGAGCTTCGCTCTCGGCTCAGTCCTGCTCTTCGGAGGCTTCTCTCCCGGTCCCATCGAGACGCCCAGCTTCAGGGTAAACTACTGGCTGATTGGCGGGATTACGGTTACCCTTTCTGTATTCCTCCTATTTGTGCTTCGCGATATCCTCTTGGCGCAGAAGATAGAGGAACGGCAGGCGAAGAAGGTGATCACCACCTCTGAGTCCCTTGTTGGGACGACCGGCGTCGTCAGTGCCGAGCTGGCCCCTATCGGAATGGTCTTCATTGGTGGAGAGGAATGGTCTGCCGTCAGCGATTCGGGTGACGCTATCGAGAAGGGCTCAGAGGTGGTCGTGAACGAAGTGGAAGGCCTCACTCTGAAGGTCTATAAGGCTACGGAATAGGAGGTCCGACAATTCCGGCTGCAGACCGGAGCCACGGATTGGAAGAACGGCACCATCATGGATATCGTAGGAATCATCGTCACAGCCTCCCTCGTATTCGGCCTCCTGTACTTCGTATGGGACATATTCGTGACGGGAAAGAGAGGGCAGAAGAGTTCGGGGTGGCGATCAGGCGGGACTCCCACCACCGAGCAGTCGGCGATCGGGATGTCGGGTGTTGCAGTTTCCGACCTTGCCCCGTCCGGCATGGTGCATGTGAATGGGGAGGACTGGAGCGCCGTCAGCGACACCGGCGAGACCATCGAGAAGGACTCACGTATCGTGGTCATGGACGTCGATGGCTTTACATTGAAGGTGTTTGAGGCCACCGAGTAGTCAAAATTCGAACGGCCAAGCGGCAAGCAACGCAAGAGTGACGAAATAGGAGAAGAATATGGCGATAATCAATTTTCTTAAGAACTACGAGCGAATGGCCCGGTTCAAGTGGGGCAATTTCCAGGGCATGAGGGGGCCTGGACCCGTGTGGCTCGTCCCCATCATGCACTCGGGATCGCGCGTTGACCTCCGCACGGAGGTTATCGACATCCCCCGGCAGCGGAACATCACGAAGGACAACGCGCCGATAGACATCGACTTTCTCGTTTACATGCGCGTGGTGGCCGAGTACTCCGACAGGGCCGTCCTCGAGGTAGAAAACTACACGGCTGCCGTCATCGGCCTTGCCACGACGACCCTGCGTGCCGTCGTCGGAGATATCGACCTCGATGACGTGCTCTCCCAGCGCGAGAGAATCAACACCATCCTCCGCGAGAGGCTGGACTCCGAGACCGAACGCTGGGGGATCAAGGTCACGAATGTCGAAATCCGGGAGATCGAGCCGCCTCGCGACATTCAGGACGCCATGAACCGCCAGATGTCAGCCGAACGTATCCGCCGCGCCGTCGTCCGGGAGGCGGAGGGCACACGCGAGGCGGCTGTCACCGTTGCCGAAGGCGAGAAACAGGCGGCCATCCTGACCGCCGAGGGCCAGCGACAAGCCGAGATTCTCAAGGCGGAGGGCGACCAGCAGGCGGCAATTCTCAGGGCCGACGGCTTCGCAAACGCCCTTGACCGCATCTACGGCGTCGCCCAAAACATCGACCAGAATACCATGAGCCTCCAGTACTTCGAGACCCTCAAGGATATTGGGAACGGCGCTTCGACGAAGTTCATCTTCCCGATGGAGTTCACCAACCTCCTCAAGCCCTTCACCGACATCACCCAGGGCGGAAAGGGCAACAGCGGCGCCGGAGACTAGAACCCAACGGCCAACCTCCCGTAGGGGCGATTCACGAATCGCCCCTACAGCCATTTTCATGATTGGTGGTGTCGGAGACAACCGACATGGGCGATTGCTACGAAAATAGATATGGCAAGTACGTTCGCCCTGAGCTTGTCGAAGGGCAGAATTGAGTCCTCCACGGTTCGAGTCCCGTTTTCATCCCCTCATATGGCCTTCGTAAGGCCATGGTGATTCCCGCGAAGGTGGGAATCCAACCTCCGTCATTTCTCGCTTCCACATCACAGCCCCTTCGTGATGTTGACGGCATTTCGCCTCGCGTGCTAGGCTTCCGCACCACCTGAGCAGGCACTGCAGGTCCTGCGGCCGATCTAATGTTGAAGCAGCCGGATGATACGTTACAGAGGTACGCTGCACAGCCGGGCCAACCTCCGTTCGGATTGTCCAAACTAACGTAAAAGGAGTGTCACAATGAAGGGCTACGTTGTCATGGACGCTGAAATCATCGACACCGAGGCATACTCTGAATTCGCCGCGAATGTTCCCGCAGCCATAGCTGCCCACGGCGGACGACTACTCGTGCGCAGCAGCGACATAGAGGCAATCCAGGGCGACTGGCTGCCGAAGCGCATAGTCATTCTGGAATTCGACAGCCTCGATGCGGCAAAGGGCTACATCGGCTCCGCGGAATACGCGGCCCTCGACGATGTCCGCCGGCGGGCGACGAAGGCCGATATTGTGGTCGTAGGGGGACTGGAAGCCTAGGTGTGAGATCGGGTCCGTTCAATCGGTCGCAAGTGACTGATGCGATGGGCCCATCGTCGAACATACCCAATACCCGGGCCGGCTGGTTCGAGTGAGCGGAGACATCCGCCGTTACACCCTGCGATGAGATGAACGGCGCTTCCGATGTCGGCGCTCGTTGTCATTCGCCGACGATTGAGAAAATGGCGCTGCTCATCAGTCGACACCTCATCGCGTACATCTCTGTCGTGGGAGAGAACCTGCCCCGTACTTAATGCGGGGCTTAGGGCGAGGGTGAGGACCCTACAACCACTCCTTGACCTTCGACGCCAGCGTGAGCGTCATCCCCGGCGCCGCCGCCACATCCTCTAGGGTCGCTTCACGCACGCCCTGCACGGAGCCGAATTGCCTGATGAGCATCTGCCGCCTCTTCGGTCCGATGCCCGGCACGTGATCGAGCGCCGACGTGGTGCTCCTCTTCGAGCGCCGCTGCCGGTGATACGTGATCGCGAACCGGTGTGCCTCGTCACGCAATCGCTGCACGAGAAATAGAGCAGGGGACGTTCGCGGCAGGACAATCGGCTCCTGCGTCTCGGGGACGAAGAGCTCCTCGTTCTCCTTTGCCAGGCTCGCGAGGGGAATCGAAGTGATTCCCAGTTCGAGGAAGACCTGCAGCGCCGCGCCCAGATGTCCCTTGCCGCCGTCAATCAGGACGAGATCGGGTGCTTGCTGCCAGGCCTGCCCTTTTGAACCGTTGCCGTCGTCCTCTTCGACTTCCGCGACCCGTGACTTCGGATCCGCCAGCCGCCGGAAGCGCCGTGTGAGCATCTCTCGCATCATCGAGTAGTCGTCGACGCCGTCCACCGACTTGATCTGGAACTTGCGATAGTCGGACGACTTCGGCTTGCCTTCCTCGAAGACCACCATGCTGCCAACGGGGTTGGACCCCTGTGTGTTGGAAATGTCGTAGCACTCCATGCGTCGAGGCAGGGCGGGCAGGTTGAGCGCTTCCTGGAGTTCCTCCATCGCCCGACCCAGCGCCCCTTCTTCCGCAGCGGCCTGCACACGGCGCTGCTCCATCCCCTCCGAGGCGTTCTCCGCAACCATCCGCATCAGGCGACGCTTCTCTCCCCGCTGGGGCACGTAGATTCGGACATTGCTGCGCCGCTTTTCGCCAAGCCACGCCTCAATCGCTTCCGCGTCTACCAACTCCTCCTGCACGAGTATGCGCGGCGGCACATAGGGGTTGACCTCGTAGAACTGCTTCACGAACGCGCTGAGAATCTCGCCCGGCGTATCGTCCTTCGTGCTCGTCATAATGAAGTGGTCGCGTCCCACCAGCTTGCCCTGCCTGACGAAAAAGACCTCCATCCAAGCCTCGTCGCTATCGGCTTCCATCGCTACCAGGTCGAGCGTCTCTGAAGACAAATGGAGCACCTTCTGCCCCTCGTGGACCTTCTCGATGGCTTGAATCTGGTCTCGCAGCGTTGCAGCTCTCTCGAAGGCGAGTTCTTCGGACGCCTCAATCATCCGTGTCTCAAGCGACTTCAGAATCCGGTCGGCCTTGCCGTCGAGGAACAGGAAGACCTGGTCGATGACCTCCCTGTACTGCCCTTCGTCGACCGCGCCGATGCAGGGGCCGACACAACGATTGATGTAGAAGTCGAGGCACGGGCGCGGGTCGTTGCCCGTAATCGTCTTGGTGCAGGAGCGGTATGGGAAGAGTTTCTTGAGTAGGGCGAGCGTCCGGCGGACGCTGCTGGCGCTCGCGAACGGACCGAAATAGCGGGAGCCGTCCCGCTTGACCGTCCGCGTGATGTAGACCTGTGGGAAGTCCTCCGTCAGATCGACCTTGATGAACGGGTAGCTCTTGTCGTCCTTGAGGCGAGCGTTATAGGGCGGCTTGTTCTGCTTGATGAGATTGCATTCAAGGAGAAGGGCCTCCTGCTCCGACTCCGCCACGATGTACTCAAAATCCGCGACGCGCCTGACCATCTGCCTAATCTTCCCGGGGAGGTTCGCACTCT
Organism: Dehalococcoidia bacterium; assembly: GCA_963662435.1. GTDB lineage: Bacteria > Chloroflexota > Dehalococcoidia > Lucifugimonadales > VXLM01 > VXLM01. Next base: position 3,680,616 of record OY759598.1, read on the forward strand.
TTGCGAAGTATGAGCGGAGCCTGTTTCGCAGCTTGGCTGCCTTGCCCACGTATAGGACGGCGCCGGTACGGCTGCGCAGGATGTAGACGCCGGGCTTTGCGGGTACTGCTCGCAGACGGTCGGAAAAATCGGTTGGCATCGCTGCCGAGGAAGATCGTCTCATGTCCGTACCGACCCGGTTCGTCATCGTCTAACCCGTTTCAATGCGGCAGACTGGACATCGAGCAGGACGACCGGCCAACTGCGAATGTGCTGCGGGGATGTCCTGCAGTCCAGATTAGGTGAGATGGGTTCTCTAGATCGAACCGCCGAGGGTAACGGTCGCGACCGCAAGGATGGCAACAATGACCCCGGTTACAATTCCGATTTGCCGGAGCTCTTTGGGGAGGAAGCGAGATGCCGGTGTTCCCTGGTCCTCAACCTGCTGCTTGGACCGGCGTCTTCGTGTGGGAGCATCGGCAGTACCGGCGACGGGGGCGGCAGCCGTAGCAGTCGCCATTGCAGCCGACGGAGCGGTCTCCCCATCCTCGCCCAGGTTCATCTTCGAAATCTCCGGGCCCACCTCGAACTGCTGCGTTGAAGACCGGCGCGGCCCTCGCCTCTTGCGATTCCGCATCTGGTTCTGACGTTTGGCAACCTTCTGGCCCTTGCTCGGCATCGTCTCCCTCCAGCGCTGCTAGTCGTATTGCATGTCGACGAAGGCTATTGTCCTACGGAACGCGGCTGTTCGGCAAGTCCTGTCTGTCAGGCTCGCGGATGTGCGCTCTCGTACTGCGCCCGGACGTGCTCACTCGTCAGATGGGTATATACCTGTGTCGTCGTTATGCTCGCGTGGCCAAGCAGCTCCTGAACGTGCCGCAGCTGCGCGCCCCCAACGAGCAGATGGGTCGCGAAACTGTGCCGCAACGTGTGGGGAGTAATATTCCGGTCGATCCCTGCCGCCTGTGCCCGCCCCTTGAGTATGAGCCAAAAGCCCTGGCGCGTGAGTCTTCCGCCCTTCCTGCTCACGAACAACGCTCTGCGGGCCTGAGGACCGGCCATGGATGGCCTTCCCCCCTGCAAGTACTCTCTCACCGCGCCAACCGCCGCGTCGTGAATCGGAATGATTCGCTCTTTCGAACCCTTCCCCATGCAGCGGACGAAGTTCTCTTCCAGGTCGATGTCTTCAATGTCCAACGACGCCAGTTCACTGACTCGAACTCCCGTCGCGTACATTACCTCGACAATCGCCCGGTCCCGCAGGGCCATCGGGGTATCGTCCCCGTTAATCGACAGGAGCGCGTCGACCTCGTCGATGGACAACGTTTCGGGCAGCGACTCTCCAACCCCTGGCGACGTGAAGTCCTCCATGGGATTCTTGTCAATGACGCCCTCTTCCAACAGGAATCCAAAAAGCGCCTTGGTCGAAGCAACCTTTCGGGTCTTTGTCTTGTCGGTGTATCCGCGCTCGTGCAGATCGAGTACGAAGGCTGAGAGAGCGTCCACGTCGATCCTCTGCCACGAGCCTTCCCCCTGCAATGAGGGGTCCCGGGTCTGCAGGAACTCCACAAACTGCGTCAGATCGTTTCGGTAGGCTGCCAGTGTGTTGGGTGACAGACCACGTTCAACGGTGTTGTAGTTGAGGAACTGTTCGACGGCATGATTCATGGTGCAAGGGCCGAGAGGAGAATTCGTTGAGCGTCGCCTATTATTGTAACATGCGTCTCGGCGCCCCCATCGCACCCCCGTATACTTGACACGCGGGCTTTCCCTTCATACAGTAGTTCAGTCCAGTTTCCGACAAAATAACGCATGATAACCATCGACATTCACCCCAACCTCTTCACCGGCGCCTTCGTCGGCGCCTTCGTTGTAAGCTGGCACGGATTCCTCACTTTCATCGCGGTCACGGTCGCCGTTATCCTCGTCGGCAGGTGGGCCACGATGAAAGGCATCGAGTCCGACGCGATCTACTCCATCGCCATCTGGGCGATCATCGGCGGAATCGTCGGCGCGCGCCTCGTGCACGTCATCGACAACTGGGACATCTACCAGGACGACCCCGGCCAGATTCTCGCCGTCTGGAGCGGCGGCATTGGACTTTGGGGAGGCATCCTAGGGGGATTCATCGGAGGGGCGGCATACGCATACTTCGCAAAGCACCCCGTCGGAGTAATTGCCGATCTCACCGCACCCGTCCTGCCGTTCGCGCAGTCCATCGGGCGCATAGGCGACATCATCAATGGTGAGCACTGCGCCAAGCCGCTTGAGCTGTTCTTCGGGATGCGCTGGATCAATCCTGCAAGCCCGGCCGCACAGTGCGCAAACGGCGGCCCCCTCACCATGGACTACGTCCATCCCGTCATCGTCTACGAGATCCTCTGGAACACCGTGTGCATGGCCATTCTGTGGCTGCTACGGGACCGCATCAGGCCCGATGGAATGCTCTTCGCGCTCTACTTGGCGCTGTACGCCGTCGGACGCTTCGCCATCACGTTCTTCCGCGAAGACAAGGTGTGGGCCCTAGGGATGCAGGAAGCGCACTTCATCGCGCTGGTAGTTCTCATTATCACCGTCCCGCTGCTCTTGGTGCGCGCACGGTTCACCAGGAGAGTCGAGGCTGTCAGTGAAGAGATCGCCGAGCGTGTGAGGGGAACGCGAGCGGAACGCCGCCGAAAGTCCCGCTAGATAGCTCCGGGTCCCTCCCCTAATGCCCCGTCGATTGGCGGAAGTCCAGCACGTTTAGCTGGTAGCTCGTCTGTCCGTTCCAGGTGTTGAGTCCGAACGTGTAGACCACGTCGATCGTGTCTCCCGGTCCCACGCGCTTGTCGCCCTGCTTGAAGGCGATTGCGTCCCAGGTCTTCCCGCCATGGGACAGCTGCAGTTTCAGGTGGTCTCGTGTTGCCCCTACGCGGATGGCCCGGAGCACACGAGTTTCCCGCATCAAGAGTGTTGGTGGAGGGTTTTCCTTGCCGAACGGGCCGACCCGCTGCATGAAGTCGAACCGTTCTCCCGGAAGCAACGAAGGCGACGCCACAACGTCGATCTCAATCGTGGGAACGAGCATCGTGTCTTTCAGCCGGTCCGACGCTACGGCAACAAGCTCTTCCTGCAGGCGGGGCAGGTCGCCGGTGGAGACGGTGAATCCCGCTGCCTCCGGATGCCCCCCGTGCCTGTGAAAATTTGGGCTGGTCGAGCGGATCGCGTCGATGATGTCGAACTCCGGTATGCTCCTTGCACTCGCCCGCGATTCAACTTCACCCCGCCGCACCACCACGGCCGGCCGGTAGAACTGTTCCGAGAGGTTGCTTGCGATCAGACCGAGGATCCCAGGCAGCCACCCCTCGCTCTCCACGAATAGCAGTGGCGGAAGTCTTGTTCCTCCGGAGGAGTAGACCTGCCTCCTGGCCTCTTCGATGCTGGTCGCAGCCAGCGCCTTTCGCTCCTCATTTACTTCCTCCAGCGTGCCGGCGATGGTCTGCGCCACTCGCGCGTCGCTGGTGGTCAGAAGGTCGAGGCTGACTTTAGCGTCACCCAGCCTCCCTGCAGCGTTCAGGCGTGGAATCACCGCAAAAGACAGCGACTCCGAGTCCAGTTCACGACGGTTTGCTCCACTTAGCATGAGCAGTGCCTGAATGCCGGGATGGCTGGTCGACTTCATCAGTTCCAACCCTCGCTTGACGATGAACCGGTTCTCCCCGGAGAGGGGAGCAACGTCGGCAACCGTACCAAGGGCCGCGAGCTCCAGGAAGTGCTCTGGAGCTTCCCTTCCAAGCGACATCCACAGGCCCTCGATCAGCTTGTACGCGAGTCCCGCCCCGGTGAGGTGCTCGTAGGGGTAGACTGAGTCGCCCCGGCGGGGATTGACGATCGCCGTTGCCTGGGGCGGATCATCCGGCAGGGCGTGGTGGTCCGTGATGATCGTCTCGATGCCGCGTCGCAGAGCGTGGGCAATTTCCGACCGGGAACCTATGCCGTTGTCGACCGTGACGAGCAGGGTAACTCCCTGCTCGGCAAGCGAGTCGATTGCCTGGATGTTCAGCCCGTGCCCCTCATCCACACGATGTGGCAGGTACGGCACCACCTTCAGCCCCAGGCTCTCCAACGCGGAGACGACGATCGCCGTACCGGATACGCCGTCGGTATCGAAATCTCCGAATACGCCGACCGTGTCGTCCCAGAGGATCGCCGTCCGAAGGCGTGAGGCTGCCTTGTCCATGTCCGGGAGGAGGAACGGATCGTGCGCGAGTTCGTCCCCGGCCTCGAGGAACGTCGAGGCCTCGTCCGCAGTGCCGATTCCACGGTTGTACAGCAGTTGCGCGTCGAACGGATGAAAGCCGATGGAGTCGGCGTACCCGTCAGGCGGCGCTGGAAGAACTTTCCAGACCTTGTCGAGCATAGATAACGCTTTGTTGTTGCGGAGAACGTCGCTGCGTGGGCTGCGTAGCTATCCGTTGAATTCTTTGAAAATGAGGCTGACGTTATGTCCGCCAAAGCCGAACGAGTTGCTCATGGCGGTTCGAATCCGTCCCCGACGCGCGACGTGAGGGATGTAGTCCAGGTCGCAGTCGGCGTCCGGCTCCTCTAGGTTGATGGTCGGCGGCGCTGCCGAATTTGAGATCGCGAGCGCTGCTACCGCGGCTTCAAGCGCGCCGCTTGCACCGAGCAGGTGGCCTGTCATCGACTTTGTTGAGCTGATGGGAATCTTGTACGCCTCGTCGCCGAATACCCTCTTCATCGCCAGCGTCTCACTTTTGTCGTTCAGGGGCGTCGACGTGCCGTGCGCGTTGATGTAATCTATGTCTTCGGGTGACATTCCCGCGTCCGCGAGCGCCATATCCATCGCCCTCGCTGCCCCCTCGCCTTCAGGATGAGGCTGCGTGATGTGGTGAGCGTCGGAGGTCGATCCGTATCCGGCCATCTCGACAATGGGCTCGACGCCACGTTCCCGGGCGTTCTGCAAGGTCTCAATCACCAGTATGCCCGCGCCCTCTCCCAGCACGAAACCGTCCCGCTGGGCATCGAACGGACGAGACGCCTTCTGCGGATCGTCGTTACGGCGTGAGAGCGCCTTCACCGAATTGAATCCGGCCACTCCTATGGGGCATATCGCCGCCTCGGTGCCCCCGGCGACGACTGCGTCCGCCACGCCCATGCGTAACAACGACTGCGCCTGGCCGATGGCGTCACCGCCGCTGGCGCACGCCGAAACGGTGGAGAAGTTGGGTCCCCTCGCTCCAATCGCCATGGAGACCTGGCCTGACGCCATGTCGGGCAGCATCATCGGTACGAGGAACGGGCTGACCCGCTTGGGGCCTCTCGCTCCCATTACGCCAATCTGCTCCGACAGGGTGATGATCCCCCCGATGCCACTTGCGACCATCACGGAGACCCGCTCGCCGTCGCCGTTCAGGTCCGTGAACTGCGCATGCTCGATAGCCTCGCCCGCCGCCGCGACCGCCAGCTGTGAGAAGCGGTCCATCCTCCGGGAGTCCTTCCGGCTCATGTAGTCGGTCGGCTCGAAGTCCTTGACTTCGCCCGCGATAGTCGTCTCAAGGTCCTCGGGGTTGAAGGCAGCAATGTGGTCGATGCCCGATACCCCGGCCAGTAGGTTCTTCCAAGTACTGTCCCTCGACAGTCCTACCGGACTGACGACTCCAATACCTGTAACGACGATCCGCGAGGTCATAAGTGGGTGTTCTCCCGCCGTACGATCGAGTCTTCGAGCGACGCCCGGACTCCCAAGCGTTCAAATGACTATACCAGACGGTTCACCGAATGCAAAACTTGGGTGGGGACGTATACTCAGCTAAGTTTACGGAGCAAGATAACTCTCGGACGGGGATTCTCAATCCGGTATCCCAACCACTGGCCAATCCACCGAAACGTTCGGCGCGTGTAAAACGCCACGTGCGTCGGATCACGGTGATAGTACCAGTCGCCGAAACCTTCACGGTCCTCCAAGACGTCCGTCATGATGCCCAGCCAACCGCCCGGCGCGAGCATGCGGTGCAACCGCGCGAAGTCGGCGCGCGGCGTGGAGAAGTGCTCAACCGTCTCGGTGCAGACGATGAAGTCGTAATTGTCATCGAGCACCGTTTCCTCGGGATGGAATAGAGGGTCGTACAGCGCAGCCAAGTACCCGTCCTCCTGTATCATCGCCGCCAGCGCCGGGCCAGGGCCCGCTCCGTAATCAAGCCCTCGCGCTCCTTCCGGCAGACTAGAACGAAGCTCGTCCCACAGGCGTGACAGGAACCGCCGGTAATCGGCGTTGTCGGGGTCGTTGTCGTGAGTCAAGTACCTCTGCCGGGCGGCCTCCTCGTCCACGTGGAATTCCGGGGGGACAAATACGAGATCGCAGTTTTTGCAGCTGAAATAGTCCCGCTCGAGGTTCTTCTGACGGCTCGTGTAGAACGGCGTCGCTCCCTCGCGGAGACACAATGGGCATGTCCGGCCGGACGGTTCCATGGGCCGAGTATACGCCGTTGACCCCTCATTCGTCGGGCCGTAAAGTAGGGCGGGGCAGGGGAGGATCAATTCCAGGGGCTGATATGAGGCGCTTCGTCGGACAGGTCGCAATAGTCGTCGGCGGTGGACAGGACGTCGGACTTGACGTGGCCATGCGAATGGGACGGGAAGGGGCGAGCATCGTACTCGTGGAGGCTGAACGCGTCATGGGCGAGCGCGCGGCTGACCTTCTTGACGCTGAGGGCGTCCAGGGGCGCCTGCTGGTCGGCGACCCCGCCGACCCCGCCGCCGCCAGGTGGGCGGCCACCACGGCCAAGCTCGTTTGGGGCAGGGCGGATATCGTCGTCCATGCAGACCCGGTTCCCGACGTTTCCGGTACGCTCCATGCTCATGGCCCGGGGATACTCGACAGCCTGTACCGAAACGACGTGCGCGGCCCGTTGCAGTATTGCCAGGCAGTGATCCCTGCGATGATGGAGCGCGGCTACGGGCGCATCGTCACCATAGCTTCCGATACTGGAACGCAAGGGCGTGCAAGCCGGAGCGCCCGCTCCGCCAGCCAGGCTGCCCTGATCGGTCTGACGAAAGCAGTCGCCATGTCGGTCGTCAAGACGGGCATTCTTGTCAACGCCGTCGTGCGTACAGATGAGCTTGGCCCGAATGAGGGTATTGTCTCCACCGCCTGCTGGCTGGCGTCAAGTGATTGCTCATTCACGACGGGGTCGACTCTTGAGGTCGGAAGCGGCAGGCCCTAGCTTGAGTGCCTCATAGAGGCTGCCGGCCGGCGAATCCGGTGTCGAGCTCGTGCCAGAAGTCTATTCGCTCTTCACCATAGATCCAGCAGAGGTAGACCTCGCGGCCTTCTCGCATTGCGGGAAAGTCGATAAGTCCGCGCTGAAGATCGCGGATGATGATTCCCCGTTCCTCGAACTCTTCAAGAGGAAGGCGCAGTGCCTCGGTTGACTTCTCGACACGGGAGTGGAGGTCGTGCGCCTCCTCTTCGTGGGTGCTGCCGCCGTTCGAGCGGATGGCTTCGAGGAGCGCGCTCAGCTTCGTCCGCGCGTCGAGCAGTGCCGCCGTCGCCGCGCGCATGGTGTCAATGGCGTCTCTAACCCATGGCAAAGACGCCTCTGCATCCTCGAGGGTATAGTGCCGATCAGCCATGTCGTCCGGAACCGGCTGGGCCGGCCGCTATCAAAATGCGACGGGCAGAAGCTGCGACTTGCCGTTGCGCTGCTGGACGTACGCCCCGCTCTGCTCCTGGGCAAGTCCGAAAATCATGAGCCACCCGCCGTTCAGCGCCATGCCGATGACCTCGCGCTTCCGGTCGATGACCTCGCCAGGGTCCTTGTCGAATGCGGAGATGGTGGAGAGGGCAATATGGAACGGCGTCGGTATGAGGTGGGACAGGAAGGCGATGCGCTCGCTGCCCGCCTCGACAAGGATGATCTGATGGCCGTTGGAATACCCGTTCGTCACCTTCGTCGATACGCCGGGCGCAAGCTCGGTGTCTCCCTCGACGAGGTTCAGGACCCCTGCCTCTTCCAGCGGAAGGAAATCTTCCTCGCTGTAGAGCTTGCGGTTGCGCTCGTCCGGGGACATTGCCTCGTCCCAAGCCGCCTTTTGTACGACGTAGGTGGCCTTTGGAAAGGCCGGGATGGCCCTGCCGGAACGTTCCAATTTGGTCGATCCTCCGGTGGAGTCGTACTGCAGGTTTGTGAGCACGACCGTGTCGATATCTCTCGCTGAAACGCCCAGCGCCTTGAGGCCCTTGATGAGCTTGTTGCCCTGGAGGCCGTGCGACTCCTTGAGCCGTTCGAGGCGCTTAGCCCCCGCGCCCGTATTGATGAGGATGTTTCCGGCGGAGTTGCGGATGAGGAGGCAGTTCAGCCCCAGGCGTACCCTGTTCTTGCGGTCAGGCTTACAGTAGAGCTCCCACTCCGACTTGGGTACCTGACCAAACATCGAGCCCCCATCGATTAAGACGGTCCCGTCACTGATTACGTCGACGAATGTTCCACCGAGCTGCACAGGACACCTCCCGCAAGGGCCATATCCGAGAAAGCAGCGGTCGAGCGAAACTCAAGACCTTGCACCGTGAACTATCCCGGACACGATATTTGTCTGGATGATATACTAAGTTTTGTACAAGTTCAAGACTTGGAGAAGTGTTGAATTCGCGAATTATGGGGTTTTTAGCGGCGAGAAACGGCAGAATGAACGTGTGGCCCTCACAAAGTCTGGATCGTCGGATGGGCTCGCTCGGACTGCTCTATTCGTGCAGACCGGATGGCGCATCGCGCCACATCAGGTCCTGTCGACATAGCGGCGGAACAGGCGCCTTACCATTATGTGGGCCACAATGATGATGGCCGCGCCAACTATGAGCCCAATCCAGCCTTCCTGGGTTTCGAGGAGCCCTCCCTGCCAGGGAGACCAGTTGGGAGATCGATCGCTCAGGAGCGCGGCTACGAACTCGCCGATGTAGAGGATTCCCAGTGCAATGGGAATGGCGGTAACTACGGAGCCGAGCCGGGGATTTTCCTTGAACCACTGGTCAACGGCGTTGGCAGCATCTTTCACGGGTCTACACCTCTCCTAAGTAAGCGAGCCGATGGTATCACCTCCAAAGTCATCCTGCCGGTCTGCAGTCTGACAGGGGAATGCAAAACGGACCTCTCGCAGTAACTCTGCCCCCTTGCCTGTCATTCCGAGCGCGGCGAGGAATCCAAAGTCCATAACCGCAAGACCGGACAGTCAGTGCCGCACTTATTTCGTGACCAAGGGTAAGAACGGTGTAAGAACGCCCTATGGTGCCTCTACCTTTGACAGACACCCTAGATTCTTCGACTCCGCTGCTCTCCGGGCTCAGAATGACAGGGCCGGGTTGCTTTCTCGTCAATGGAGAGTGGAGCGATAGGCATCTACATACCCCAGTTAGCCCCCGCCGGGGGAGCGATACAGAGAGAGGGTCCCCGTAGTCACTCGAAAGCCGGTCGAATGACGATCAAGCCGTTCACATATCGACATGCTCACCTCGAACGGCTTCGACGGAGTCATTGGAATCCTCCTTGGCGCGGCGGTGGTGCTGAAGTCTCCCTCGACAGTTGGTCGAGGTCATGGTGAACGGCGCGTCGGTGGCAACCTTACCTATTGAGGAGGATGGACCGGACGGGAGACCAACATGCCGTCCTCGCGGTACACCTTGATGGCGAAGGGGACGGAGTCAATTTGAAGGGCGGTCTCCCTGTCTTCACGACGAAAATGAGGCTTGGCGGGGTCGTCGTACTTCGCGGCCTGATCGCAGGCCATGACGAGGCTGCGCACTGCGACCGGGTCGGGATGCCGTCCATCGAGCAGGTTTCTCATGTAGAGGGCGCACTGCTCGTCCTCGTCTGTGCGCACCTTGCCGCCGTCGCCCATGGCAACGATGGTCACGAGTTCGGGCGCGTCTCGACGGACGGCCTCCATGGTGGACCTGGCGATGACGAGAGAGCCGACGTAGATCTCATCGGCGTTGACGGCCGACGTGACGCCGACGGTGCCGGCCATCGTGGAATGTGCGAGCGTCTTCCCCTCGATGTCGGCCAGCGACATCTCATACGGCGAGTTGTTGTAGTCGAATTCGGGCGGACGGATTCCCTGCACCTCGCCGACGCAGAGGTCGGCAATGCCATCATCCCTGAGACGCAGCGCCTCCTCCGGGCTGCCGACGAGGATGACCTTCTTCGCGCCCCGCTGGAAGGCCACGGCTTCAGTGGTGAAAGCGCGGAACACGTCGATGATGACGACCGTCCCACGGGCGCGCCGGGCTCCCTCGATCATGCTGTCTACGATGATCTGCATAGGACCATCGTTAGGCGTACCAGAGCTCGGTGTGGCGTTCGCAGCACAACACCTTGGGCAGCTTGAAGCGGATGTCCTCTTCCGCGCCGCGAATCGTCGTCACCTTGTCGGGGGCGATGGCGTCCACGACCGCGCTGACGAGCTCTTCGGGCGTCGACGCTCCCGACGTGACGCCGACGTTCTCGACCCCGTCGAACCACTCGTCCACCAGCTCGCCGGGACTGTTTATGAGGTGGGCGGGGACTCCCTGCGCGTTTGCGACTTCGCGCAGTCGGTTGCAGTTCGAACTGTTTGGCGCTCCTATGACGAGCATAAGATCGACGAGCTTGCAAAGCTCCTTGACGGCGAACTGGCGGTTGGTCGTGGCGTAACACAGGTCGTTCCGAACGATCACGTTGTCGAAATTGTCCTCGATCTCGTCGATGACTTGCAGGGTATCGTCGACGGAGAGCGTCGTCTGGGTAAGGACGGTGACGGGCGTGTCGTCGTTCCATTCCGGCAGGTTGACTCCATCGCGCTCGTCGATGAGGAACATCGGCCGGTGCCCCATCGTGCCCCTGACCTCCTGGTGGCCCTTATGCCCGACGATGATGAGCTTGCGCCCCTCCCGGTCGTACCGCTTGGCCTCGTTATGGACCTTCGTCACGAGGGGACAAGTTGCGTCGAGGACGTGCAGGTCACGCTCCCTCGCACGCTCGAAGTCTTCCGGTGGCGAGCCGTGAGCCGAGAAGACTACAACGGACTCCGGGGGTATCTCGTCGACCTCCTCGACGGTCTTTGCGCCCTTGGATTCGAGGTCATCAACGACATAAGGGTTGTGGACGATCTGGTGCTTCATATAGACCGGCGCGCCGAACCGCTCAAGCGCGATCTCGACCACGTCGATGGCCATGACCACGCCGGCGCAGAATCCACGCGGCGTGCCGAGGTACACCTTCATACCGCCCCTCCTTCCAATGTACGTCAATTGTAACACCGCGAGGGTAGGGCGTCAGGCAATGCGGCGGGTGTATACTATTTGTATCCAAGTGGAGGGGAAGCGGGAATGAAGATCGCCGAACGGATGAACCGCCTGGGTACGGAGACCGCCTTCGAGGTGCTGGCAAGGGCGAAAGCCCTCGAGGCGCAGGGGCGGGACATCATCCATCTTCAAATAGGTGAGCCGGACTTCGACACGCCTTCCAACATCGTCGAGGCGGGCGCGGAGGCCCTTCGAAACGGGTACACGCACTACGGCCCCTCGCCCGGAATGCCGGAGCTTCGCCAGGCCATCGCCACAGAGGTCGCCGGGACGCGGGGCATCGATGTGGGCGTCGATAACGTCGTCGTAACGTCCGGTGCCAAGCCGATCATGTTCTTCGCCATGCTTGCTCTCGTGGACGAGGGCGACGAGGTGCTCTACCCAAACCCCGGGTTCCCCATCTATGAGTCGATGATCAACTTCGTCGGCGGAGTGCCGGTGCCGATCAAGCTGCTGTCGGAGCGCGATTTTGCGATCGACATCGACGAGGTCGCGGCATCGATCACGCCGAAGACAACGCTGATGGTCCTGAACTCGCCGAACAACCCGTGCGGGAGCGTCGTGGAGCGCGACACCATCAGGCAGCTTGCGGAGCTCGCTGCGGAGCACGACCTGTGGGTGCTGAGCGACGAAATATACATCCGGCTGCTCTTCGAGGGTGAGCACAGCAGCATTGCGTCCTTCCCCGGTCTCGCGGAGCGGACAATCATCCTCGACGGTTTCTCCAAGACCTACGCGATGACGGGATGGCGCATCGGCTACGGCGTCATGCCGGAGGAGCTCGTGCCACACTTCTCGAAGCTGAACACCAACAGCGTCTCCTGCACGGCGTCGGCCATACAGATGGCGGGCGTCGAGGCGCTTCAGGGACCGCAGGAGCTGACCTACGAGTTCCGAGACGAGTTCAAGTCCCGCCGCGACGTGTTCGTGGGCGGTCTCAACGAAATACCCGGCATCCGGTGTCCGATGCCGAAGGGCGCGTTCTACGCCTTCCCCAACATCGAGGGCACAGGGATGACGAGCCGGCGCTTCGCCGACGACCTCTTGCAGGACTATGGCGTCGCCTCCCTTGCGGGAGAGTCGTTCGGACAGTACGGTACCGGATGCGTCCGGTTCTCATTCGCCAACTCGATCGAGAACCTCAACCGCGCCCTCGAACGAATCGCGGAGTTCGTCGACGCCAATTCTTCGTAAAGTCGGCTTCCGTGCGCGGCCAAATGTATGTTTGATTCGGCTCAATAGTCATGAGAACCCTCCGAATCGCGCTGGCACAGATCAATACGACGGTCGGCGACCTCGACGGGAACACCGCGAAGGTCCTCGACTACACCTCGCGCGCCCGCGATCTCGGCGCTGACCTCGTCGCGTTTCCCGAGCTTGCCATCACGGGCTATCCGCCGGAAGACCTGCTGTTCAAGCACCAGTTCATCGAGGACAACAGGGCGCGGATGCGGCAGGTCGTCGATGCGTCCGAAGGCATCACCTCAATCGTCGGGTTCGTGGACTCCGATGCCGACCTCCACAACGCCGCCGTTGTGGCGCACGACGGCAGTCTCGCGGGCGTCTACCACAAGATGTTCCCGCCCAACTACGGCGTATTTGACGAGGAGCGCTACTTCAAGGCAGGACGTGAGTGTCCCGTGTATGTCATCGGCGGTGTCCGCGTGGGCGTCAACGTGTGCGAGGACATCTGGCAGGCAGTGGGGCCGACGGTCGTGCAGCGCGCTGCCGGTGCAGAGCTAATCGTTAACATCAGCGCGTCGCCGTTCTACTCCGGCAAGATCACGTGGCGAGAGAAAATGCTCGCCACGCGGGCATCCGACAACGGCGTCTACGTGGCATACGTAAACCTCGTTGGCGGGCAGGACGAGCTCGTCTTCGATGGGGCCAGCATCGTCTTCGATCCGTTCGGCGAGGTCGTGGCCACGGGCAGCCAGTTCTCAGAGGACCTCGTGGTCGCCGATCTGGACATCGACGCGGTGTTCCGGGCTCGCGCCCGTGATACGCGGTCGCGCAAGGAGAGCTCTGCCCTGCTCAAGCAGGTCGGCACGTCGCACGTCTCGGTCGTCTCCGAGGAGTCTAACGGGGCCAGGCCAACGCTCCTTGACCGGGAACCTGCGAGGTATGACGAGACCGCTGAGGTATATGAGGCACTGGTTACGGGTACTCGCGACTACATCGCCAAATCTGCCTTCTCCAGCAAGGTGCTGGTCGCCCTCTCCGGCGGCGTGGACTCCAGCCTCGTTGCGACCATCGCCGTCGACGCTGTCGGTTCCGACTCCGTGTACGGCCTCTCAATGCCGTCGCGGTACTCCTCCGAGGGGAGCATCCTCGACGCCCGCGAACTGGCGGAGAACCTCGGCATTGAACTGAAGACCGCGCAGATCGAGGACGTCTTCTCGTCTGCGCTTGGGACGCTCGATACTCACTTCGAGGGCTACGAGCCGGGTCGGGCCGAGGAAAACCTCCAGTCCCGCATCCGCGGTCTGCTCGTGATGGCCATGTCCAACAAGTTCGGCTGGCTCGTCCTGACAACGGGCAACAAGAGCGAGCTTGCCGTCGGCTACGCGACCATATACGGCGACATGGCGGGCGGATTCGCTGTCATCAAGGACGTGCCCAAGACGCTGGTTTACGACCTGTGCAGGCATCGAAACGCACAGGCGGACGGGCCGGTTATCCCCGAGACCGTGCTGTCCAAGCCGCCCAGCGCCGAGCTCCGGGCTGACCAGACCGACCAGGACTCGCTCCCGCCCTACGAGGTGCTCGACCCGATCCTCAAGGCCTACGTCGAGGAGGACCGCAGCTTCGAGGAAATCGTCGAGGCCGGATTCGACGAGCAGACGGTCAAGGACATCGTCACCCTCGTCGACCGCAACGAGTACAAGCGCCGACAGGCCCCGCCGGGAATCAAGATCACCCCCCGCAACTTCGGTCGCGACCGCCGCATGCCCATCGCCAACAGGTACCGCCCCTTCTAAAGAGGGTGTAGACACACCGTTCACCCTGAGCCTAGATACGCCCCGCGACGGGTGACAGCAACTTCATCCGAACCACCCCTTTCTTCCCCTCTGCGCTCTCCGCGTCCTCTGCGGTAGATCTTCGTCCAATCTCCCGCCGTTCACCCTGAGCCTGTCGAAGGGTCGGCTCGGCATTTTGACCCGTAAGAACACACGCTCTACACTACGGTTAATGCGGGATTGGTGTCGTCCCAACGCGCCGAATGTAAATAGCGGACAAGACCCTTGGTAACTGGGAGGATTCTCAAAGTGTCTCAAGACTACTGGCTCAGCTTCAAAATACACCGCCCACACGAGCAAACCGCAGCGAGTCAGCATATGAACGAAAGCAAGGATCGAAGAAAAAAACTGCATTCTCAAACCGTCTCATTTTCTCAAACCCTCTCAAAACAGGATGGCGCAGCTTCAAAACACCCCGTCCTCACGGGCGAACCGTAGCGAGTCAGATAATGAACGAAAGCAAGGATCGAAGAAAAAAACTGCATTCTCAAACCGTCTCATTTTCTCAAACCGTCTCAAAACAGGATGGCGCAGCTTCAGAACACCCCGTCCTCATAGCGAACCGGAGCGAGTCAGAGTGTGATCGAAAGCAAGGATCGAAGAAAAAAACTGCATTCTCAAACCGTCTCATTTTCTCAAACCGTCTCAAAACAGGATGGCGCCGCTTCAGAACACCCCGTCCTCATAGCGAACCGGAGCGAGTCAGAGTGTGATCGAAAACAAGGATCGAAGAAAAAAACTGCATTCTCAAACCGTCTCATTTTCTCAAACCCTCTCAGAACAGGATGGTGCAGCTTCAAAACACCCCGTCCTCACAGCGAACCGCAGCGAGTCAGAGTGTGATCGAAAGCAAGGATCGAAGAAAAAAACTGCATTCTCAAACCGTCTCATTTTCTCAAACCGTCTCAAAACAGGATGGCGCCGCTTCAGAACACCCCGTCCTCACAGCGAACCGCAGCGAGTCAGAGTGTGATCGAAAGCAAGGGTCGAAGAAAAAACTGCATTCTCAGACCGTCTCATTTTCTCAAACCCTCTCAAAACAAGATGGCGCAGCTTCAAAACACCCCGTCCTCACAGGGGAACCGTAGAGAGTCAGACAATGAACGAAAGCAAGGATCGAAGAAAAAAACTGCATTCTCAAACCGTCTCATTTTCTCAAACCCTCTCAAAACAAGATGGTACAGCTTCAAAACACCCTGTCCTCACAGCGAACCGCAGCGAGTCAGAGTGTGATCGAAAGCAAGGATCGAAGAAAGAAACTGCATTCTCAAACCGTCTCATTTTCTCAAACCATCTCGAATCAAGTTGAAACGAACAGTTATTTGCTGGCCTATCTAGAGCTTCAAGCGACACATGTTGCACCAGTGAGCGGTCATCACCCCGTCGGGTGTACAATTCATTTCTCCCCCGCCGGGGGAGAGATACAGAGAGGGAGACAACACCCATGGAAACACCGAGACCCGTCGTCAGAAATTGGCGAGACCAGGACCCGGCAAACAGCCACGGTGCGGTTGGCTGGAAGGTGATGATGCAGCTTGGCACTAACCCCGGCCGCACGTACGAGGAAGCGCCGCTGATCGGAATTCACGGGATCACCTACCGGCTCCTTCAGCCGACCAAAGGGGAGCCGCCGCACACACACCCGGCAAAGGAGCACGTCTACTACATCGTCAGCGGCACCGGTGCCGTGCAGCTTGGCGAAGAGCGTTTCCCGGTCAAAGAGGGCGACGCGGTGTACATGCCTGCCCAGGGCATACACGCAATCATCAACGACAGCGACGACTTCCTGGAGCACTACGTCATCAGCGCGATCCCGCACTGGGCGGAGGAACACCCCGACGGCGATGTCGATCGCGGGCGTGTGGAGCCCGTCATTCGCAACTGGCGAGATGGTGCTCCCCACATGAGCCATGGCGCGGTCGGCTGGAAGATTATGGCTGAGAAGGCGGGGTTTCCGGACCGCACCTACGAGCAGGCCCCGTTGGAGGGGTTCCACGGCTTCACCATGCACATGATGCCCGGCGGTCAGGAAGAAGGCCCCCACGAGCACGTCGGCAAGGAGCAGGTGTACATCTTCACGTACGGGCGCGGCAAGATGCTCCTCGGCGACGAGACCTACGACGTGCGGGAGGGCGACTGCGCCTACATCCCGCAGAAGACCCAGCACGCCTTCATCAACGACGGCGACGACTGGTGCCAGCACCTGATCCTGAGTGCGCTGGTGTAGAGGCGAAATTCGTGGGTTGATGGCGCAGGATGATTTATACTGGACGCCACCGCGTGTGGCAGGACATGACCAATGAAATCCGACAAGAATAAGGACCGTTGCGTGTCGAGAACAGGTGACAAGCCGCGAAAGAAGGCCTCCCCTCTGGACGTCGAAGGCGTCGACCTCGGCGTGGCGACCGACGAGATCGTAAGAATGATCCGGGAGGGGAGGGGCCGGTATGGCTGATACCGGACCGGCAAACTTCATCGAGGACATCGTCGAGGAGCACAACGGCAGCGGGCGCTTCGGCGGCGAGGTCATCACGCGCTTCCCCCCGGAGCCGAACGGCTACCTCCACATCGGTCACGCCAAGTCCATGTGCCTCAACTTCGGCCTCGCCGACAAGTACGGCGGGCGCTGCCACATGCGCTTCGATGACACGAACCCCGCCAAGGAGGAGGAAGAGTACGTCGAGAGCATCCTCGAAGACGTGCGCTGGCTCGGCTGGGACTGGGGAGAGCACCTCTACTTCGCCTCCGACCACTTCGACAAGCTGCACGACTTCGCCATCGACCTGATCGAGAAGGGCAAGGCGTACGTCGACGACCTCGACCAGGAGCAGATTCGCAAGTACCGGGGCACCCTGACCGAGGCGGGAGTCGAGAGTCCGTACCGCAATCGCTCCGTCGAGGACAACCTCGCCCTCTTCCGCGGGATGAAGGAGGGAGAGTTCGAGGAAGGCACGAAGGTGCTGCGCGCCAAGATCGACATGGCGTCCGGCAACATCAACATGCGCGACCCCGTGTTGTACCGCATCCTTAAGACCCCCCACCATCGCACGGGCGAGCAGTGGGTGATCTACCCCATGTACGACTTCGCGCACGGGCAGAGCGACTCGGTCGAGGGGGTTACTCATTCCATCTGCACGATGGAGTACGAAGACCACCGGCACCTGTACGACTGGTTCCTCGACAATCTGGACGAATATCATCCTCAGCAGATCGAGTTCGCGCGGCTGAACCTCAGCAACACCGTGCTCAGCAAGCGTAAGCTGGTCCAGCTCGTTAAGGAAGGGCACGTCGGCGGCTGGGACGATCCCCGGATGCCGACCCTCGCGGGCCTCCGCAGGCGTGGGTACACGCCGGAGTCCATACGCAGCTTCTGCGAGCAGGTCGGCGTCGCCAAGCGGCAGAATGTCATCGATATCGCGATGCTCGAACACGCCGTTCGCGACGACCTGAATTCACGGGCGCTTCGCCGTCTCGCCGTGCTGAAACCCCTCAAAGTGGTGATCGAGAACTACCCCGAAGGACAGACCGAAGTGCTGGACGCGATCAACAATCCCGAAGACCCGGAGGCGGGCACGCGGAAGCTGCCGTTCTCACGAGAGCTGTACATCGAGCGCGACGACTTCATGGAGGACCCGCCAAGGAAATTCTTCCGGTTGGCCCCCGGCCGCGAGGTGCGGCTGCGCTACGGCTACTTCATCACCTGCACGGAAGTCATCAAGGATGACATGGACGAGGTCGTCGAACTGCGCTGTACCTACGACCCGGAGACCCGCGGCGGACAGGCCCCCGACGGACGAAAGGTTCGCGGCACCATCCACTGGGTCTCCGCTGAGCACGCCGTCAATGCGGAGGTGCGGCTGTTTGACCACCTCTTCACCTCGGAGCGTCCCGACGATGATGACGACTTCATGACCACCCTCAACCTCGACTCTAGGGAGGTCGTTCCCGACGCAAGGCTCGAGCCAAGTCTCGCAGACGCCGTTCCGGGCGAGAAATTCCAGTTCGAGCGGACGGGCTACTTCGCGGTCGACCCCGACTCACGGCCCGGCGCGCTCGTCTTCAACCGGACTGTCACCCTGCGCGACTCATGGAAGAAGGTCGCCGCCAAGCTCTGACGGAGTGTCCTCCGGCACCCCCCTGTAGGGGCTTACCCTTATGGTCATCTGCTCCGCTACCCCAGCTTCCAGTTGCCTATCGACGTGCGGTAGTCCTCGATTGACATCGTCTCCTTCTTGTTGAGCCACCGCGACATCGGCGGGATGATCTTGAGGCTGCGGTCTTCGAGGGGGAGGCGGACGGGAGTCATCCCTCGCCGGTGGGACTCGCGGAGGGCGATGGCGATCTCGAGGCACTTGCGCGAGTTGTCGCCGCTGCCGATGGGCTCTACCCCGTTCTCGATGGCATCGATTATTGTCTGAACACTGGCGAGGTTGCGGTTTCCCGCCCAACGCCAGCCCTCCTCGTCGTGCGTCCCGCTCCTCTCGTGCTGCGACGCTCCTTCAAAGATGCCCTCCATCTCGTCCAGGCCGTTGTGCCAACTGGGCCTAGCGTCAGGATCCTGGAGCTTCCACATCTTGAGGTACATGTAGTCGGTGTAGAAGGAGCCCTTCGTACCGAGGACCTCGATTCCGTTCTTGGCGTTCTTCTTGGTGTGCCGAAAGGCCTCGATTCCGTTGGCGAACCTGATGTAGCCTGCAAGCCCCTGGTCGTGGTCGCTGAACGGGTCGCCGGTGCCCCATCCTATTACCCACGCGACCTCGTCGTCGCCGGCGAACAGGCGCATGAGGCTGAGCCCCTGGATGTCCCACTCGTGGCTGGCCCCAGCGTGCATATTGATGGACACGACCTCGCCAATCTCGCCGGAGTCGATGATCGCCTTCGCCCGACTGTAGTCGGGAAGGTTGCGGTCGAGATCGCCACATCCGAAAGCAATGCCCTTAGCACGGCATGCGGCCACCATCTCATCGGCATTCCGGAGACTGGCGGTAATGGGCTTCTCGCAGAGGATGCCCTTCACGCCGTACTCGGCACACCCCATCACGACTTCGTGATTGGCGCTGACGGGCAGGATTGGGGCCGCGATGTCGATGCTCTCGTTGCGCAGCATCTCGCGGTAGTCCTCGTAGACGGGAACACCGAACCGCCTCCGGAACAGTTCAGCGTTCTCCGGGTCGGTCTCAGCCGCTGCGACGACTTCCGCGCCCGGCGTGAGTTCCCAAGCCCGCGCATGCTGCGTCCCCTTCCGGCCACATCCAATCACTCCGACGCGGTAGCTGCGTTCGGACATCGTGGTTCTCCAGGCGAGAAATTCAGGTGCAGTGTATCAGACGGAGAAAGGGAGGATTGTGTAGGGGGGCGCCTGTGCCGTATCTTGGCGATTGTTGTACAATTCGACGAGTCGCGAACGAGGAGATCACGCAGGTTGACGTTTGACGCCGCCATAGTTGAGGAGGCGCTGAGCCTGACGGCCATCGGGGTGAGCACGGCCTTCGCGCTGCTGCTGTCACTCTCTCTGGGCGTCTGGGTAGTCGGAAGGTTATTTGGGCCTAAGCAGGTCTCCACAGAAGCGACGGATGCGTCATCTGCGGAGAGGCGCGACAAGGCCCTCGCGGCGGCTATAGCAGTCAGCGCTCTCCGCGAAATTCGAGACAACTCGGCGACGCTTCCAACACCATCATCAGGCAACTAGCCTCTCTCTTCACCGTAACCGTCATTGGCTGAATTCATCGACTTCCTCGAATCAACCGGCTTTGCCAACATCACGTGGCAGCAGGGGCTCATGATCCTCCTTGGACTGGGGTTCATCTTCCTTGCAGTCGCGAGGAACATGGAGCCGTACGAGCTCCTGCCCATCGGGCTGGGTATCGTCGCTGTCAACATGCCGCTGACGGGGCTGACGACCCTGCCCACGGAAGCGACCGGCGTCCAGGAGGCGGGCCTCTTCGGCATAACGTTCCACTATGGATTGGCCTTCTGGAACATCCTGCCTCCGCTGATGTTCCTCGGACTTGGAGCCGGGACGGACTTCGGGCCGATGATCGCCAACCCCAAGACGCTGCTGCTGGGCGCCGCCGCTCAGATTGGCATCTTCGCGGCGTTCTGGGGTGCGTTGGCAACAGGGCTGTTCGAGATTCCCGAGGCGGCCTCCATCGGCATCATCGGCGGTGCGGACGGACCGACGACCATCTTCATCTCAGCCAAGCTCGCGCCCGAACTTCTCGGCATCACTGCCGTCATCGCCTACTCCTACGTGGCTACCGTCGCGTTCGTGCAGCCTCCCATCATGAAGCTGTTCACGACAAAGGCGGAGCGGGAGATCGAGATGAAGCCGCTGCGCGACGTCACGCGCCGTGAGAAGCTCATCATCCCGACGTTTGTAATGATCGTGGTGATCCTCGTAGTGCCCCGATCAGCACCCCTGATCTCGATGTTCATGATCGGCAACCTGCTCAAGGAAAGCGGAGTCGTCCCCCGGCTAGTCCAGGCGTCCACGGACGTGATCCTCTACGTCTCGACGATCTTCCTGATGCTGACCATCGGCGCGCAGCTCGTGGCCGAGAGAGTGTTCGACCTGGAAACGCTGGCCATCCTCGGACTCGGACTCATCGCCTTCTGCGCGGGCACGGCCAGTGGCGTGATCTTCGCCAAGATCATGAACCTGTTCCTCAATGAGAAGATCAACCCCCTCATCGGCTCGGCGGGAGTCTCTGCCGTCCCCATGGCGGCGAGGACGTCACATCACCTCGGCCAGGAGGCGAATCCCAAGAACTTCCTGCTATACCACGCCATGGGTCCCAACGCCGCGGGCGTCATCGGCTCCGCTGCCGTGGCGGGCGTATTCCTGGCGCTGATTCAGACGGGATAGCTGCAAGTACGTTATGGCTAATACGCTGCGGGTCAGAATCGGAGAGCGATGGTACACCGTTGAGGTGGGCGACCTCGACGAGTTTCCCATTCAGGCAGTCGTTGACGGCGAGCTGGTAGAGGTCGAGATGGGCGACATGCCCTCAGCGATGTCGCCTCAGACCGATGCTGCCGACCTGCCCGTCCAGCCGAGCGAGCCGTCGCAGCCCTCTACAGCGCCAGAACGGGCTCCCCGTCCTGCAGCCTCCGGGGAATCAAGCAGAACATTCAAAACGCCGATGCCAGGCGTGATCGTATCCGTCGCTGTGAAAGAGGGCGATCAGGTGGTGACCGGAGACCCGATCTGCATCCTCGAGGCGATGAAGATGCAACAGACGCTCAGGGCCGACTGGTCGGGCATCGTGCAGACGGTACACGTCACCGCCGGTGACCAGGTCGTGGACGGTCAGGCGATAGCCGACTTGGAGTAAGGGTAGCGTCCCCCTCTCCCATTCGCGGGAGAGGGCTGGGGTGAGGGTGAATACCTACCCCTGTCAGCCAGCCGGGGGAGAGACTGCTCATAGCTCTCTACGTACTACCCGCCCCGATCACCCCGTCGCGCTCATACTCATCCAACTCGCCATCTCCCAGGAACTGCGACAGCACCTCGCGGGTGTGCTCGCCCAATAGCGGCGGTGGTCCCTGCGGCTCTGCAGGCGTCCGGCTCATGTACTGGAGCGAGTTCGCCATGACCGGCAGGTCGCCGATGGTGGGGTGCTCGACGCTCCAGACCACTTGGCGCGCCTTGGCCTGCTTGTCGGCGAGGGTCTCGTCGAAGGTGTTGATCGGTCCAGAGGTGATGCCGACCTCGGTCAGCGCGTCGATCCACTCCTGCCGGTCCTTCGTCTGAAATCGGCCGGCCAGCACGGGTATCAACTCGTCCTTGTTGGCCAGGCGGGCGGCGTTCGTCTCGAACCGCGGGTCCTCGTGGATCGCGGGAAGGTCGATGATGGGCGCGAGCTTCTGGAACATCCCGTCGTTCATCACGGCGAGCATGAACCAGCGCCCATCCCCCGCTTCGAAAGCCTCGTAGGGGCATATCTGCGGGTGTGCGCTCCCGTATCGCTGGGGCGCCTCGCCAGTGGCAATGTAGTTCTGCGCCACGTTGACCATGCCCATGATGCCGGTGTCGAACAGCGACAGATCGATGTGCTGTCCGAGTCCGGTCCTGTCGCGCTCGCGGAGTGCGGCGAGTATGCCCGTGACCGCGAGCGTGCCGGTCAGCAGATCGATGGACGCGATGCCGGACTTCGACGGCGGACGGTCTGGCTCACCCGTGACGCTCATTAGCCCGATCATCCCCTGCAGTGAGGTGTCGACCCCGGGCTCGTAGGCGCGTGGTCCCGTGTGACCGTACCCGGTTATCGATGCGTAGACGATGCGCGGGTTGATCCGCTCGATCGTTGCGTAGTCCAAGCCGTACCGCGCCAGGTCGCCGGTCTTGAAATTCTCGACTACGACGTCCGCCTCTGCCGCCATCCGCTGTACGAGACGCTGACCCCGCTCATCCTTGAGGTTGACGCAGATGCTCTTCTTTCCCCGGTTGATGGAGAGGAAGTATGACGACTCCGTCTTCATGAACGGTGGCCCAAGCCGGCGCGTGTCGTCTCCCCGCGGCGATTCGATCTTCCAGATCGTCGCGCCGAGGTCGGAGAGTATCTGCGTGGAGAACGGGCCGGCGAGCACGCGAGACAGGTCGAGGACCTTCAGGTCTCCAAGAGCCTTCACGTGTTGTACATCCTTCGGTTGAAATGGCGCGCCGCCTCGCGCGGCGGCAACGATTCGTCGACTCGTCGGTGCGGGCCGACTAGATCATTCTGCCATAACCGTGCGACTCTTGGTATACTTTGGCTCGCGGAATACGGACATGTCGACACACCCGATACGCATTGGAAGCAAAGTCGCTGACTATCCGGCAGAACTGCGCGGCGAGGGTATCGTCGCGTCACTGGCGGCCAGCATTTCGGATATGAAAACGGCGTCCGACTACGAGGGAGTGGACCTTGCTCTCTTGGACACCACGACGATGGCGGACGCCACGGTCAAGGCGTGTCTTCAGGAATTCACGAGGTTGAAGGTCCCCACAATCGCATTGGTGCCCGAGCACGGAATCGGCATGTTCGACCACTCGCTCCCCGTTGCGGACGTGATGGTCGTGCCCGCCCGGCTGGGGGAGATAATTCTTCGCGCGCGCCGTGTACTGAGTTCCCGCCCGGAAAAGAGCGACAGCGTCGTGCGAGCGGGTGACCTTTCGATCAATCACACGAACTACGAAGTTACCGTGAGTGGGCGGAGCGTGAACCTCCGCTACAAGGAATATGAGCTGCTCCTGCTGATGGCAACGAATCCGGGCAGGGTGTACACGCGAGAACAGCTCCTCGAACGCATCTGGGGATACGACTACCTCGGCGGCACGCGCACGGTTGACGTGCACATCCGGCGGCTCCGTAGCAAGATTGAGGACCGCGACCACCAGTTCATCGAGACGGTCTGGAACGTCGGCTACAAATTCAAGGACCCGTCTGGTTGGTAGTCGCTAAACGGCAGACAGGACATTCAAACGGAGGCAGAGATGACGCAAGAGCGCGTTGCATACGTAAACGGGGAGATCGTGCCCGAGAGCCAGGCATCGGTCTCTATCAGCGACCGGGGATTCATCTTGGGCGACGCCGTGTTCGATACGACCCGTACGTTCGGCCACGAGATATTCCGGTTGGACGAGCACCTCGACAGGCTGTATGAGTCGCTCAGGTGGATGCGTATCGATCCGCAGATGACGAAAGACGAGATGTCCGACCTCACGATGGAAGTGCTCGAACGCAACCTTCCGACCGTGGAGGAGCACGACGACATCTGGGTGACGCAGCGAGTGACGCGTGGCCTTCGACTGGCGGGCGGAGACATCCAGTCCGCGGCCGACCGTCCCACCATCATCATCGAGTGCTTCCCCATCCCCTTTAAGGAGCGCGCGCACTACTACCGCGACGGCATGCCCATCATCACCCCCTCCGTGCGTAGAACGCCGCCCGACGCGATGAGTCCCAGGGCAAAGACCCACAACTATATCAACCTCATCCAGGCCGACATGGAGGCGCGCGCGCAGGATTCGAACGCCTACGCCATCCTGCTCGACATGAATGGCAACCTGTGCGAGGGGAACGGCAGCAACATCTTCCTCGTCAAGGATGGCGCCATCCGCACGCCGAAGAGCCAGTTTGTGCTGGGCGGCATCAGCCGACAGGCGACCATGGATCTGGCGCACGAGCTTGGCATCGAGACGACGGAGGATGACATCGACGTGTTCGACGCCTACACGGCGGACGAGATATTCGTCACATCTACGAGCCTGTGCATCTGCCCTGTATCAACCTTCAACGGGGCGTCCCTCGGCGAGGGCGGCATGCCCGGCCCGGTGACCGACCGTCTGCAAAAGGCCTACAGCGGCCTCGTCGGCATTGACACCGTCGCCCAGTACACCCGCTGGCTGGAGTGAATCGCTCGCAACAGTGTCACCAATTAGTAGCGGCTCCCGCTTGCGTATATCCCCACATATCCGACATACCGGCGAAGGCCAGTATCCAATGGGGCGCGGGGCTGCGTTCACTAATACCCAGTCTACTTGAATATGATGAACTGGCAAATGCCGCTCTATCCCATCTCCCATCGTGGGAGAGGGCTAGGGTGAGGGTGAATAGCAATATCAAAATCATGTGGACCCGGCACTAAAGCCAACTATCGACTGACCTGACGGTCGCCGCCGGAACTTTTCCCAGTTTGACCGCTCTCGGCGATTCCAGTACCTTTGACCTATGACCAAGTCGTACGCCATGGCCCTCGACCTCCGGGACGATCAGGCCCTCATCGAGCAGTACATCGTGCATCACCGGGCCGTCTGGCCAGAGGCACTCGACAGCCTGAAGCGTCTCGGCATCGAGAAGATGAAGATCTTCCTTTTGGGGCGCAGGCTGTTCATGTACGTCGAGGTCCCCGACAACTTCGACTTCCCCGCGGATCTGGCGAGCTACACCGAAGAGCCCCGCGCCAAGGAGTGGGACGAGTTCATGCGGGGTTTCCAGGAGAGGGTACCCGGCGCGATGCAAGGAGAGTGGTGGGCGCAGATGGAGCAGGTGTGGGACCTGTACGATTGGCCAAGGGATGAATAGCGCGGGGCGAGCAAACGGAAACCTTTCATGGTGAGCATTTCAAACCATGAAGCAGGAGCGCATAGTGAGTGACTCGGTTGTGACAGTAGACAGTCACCAGCACTACTGGGACATTGACCGGCTGGAGTATCCGTGGATGCCGGAGGGCGACAACGTCCTGCGGCGCAACTACCTGCCGGAGGACCTTGCCCCTCACCTCGAACGGACGGGGATATCCAAGACCGTCGTCGTGCAGGCGCAGATGACGATGGACGAAGCTGACTTGCTGCTCGATCTCGCCTCGAGCGCTGACTCCATCGCGGGCGTTGTCGCGTGGGTAGACCTGACCGACGAGAACGTGGGGGTCTCGCTCGACCGGATGCTGGAGATGCCGAAGTTCGTCGGCATCCGGCACCAGGTACACGACGAGCCGGACGAGCGGTGGCTTCTCCGGGACGACGTTGTCCGGGGCCTACGCGAACTTGCGCGGCGTGAGCTTGCGTACGATCTCCTGCTGCAACCCCCGCACCTTAAGCACATCTTGGAGTTGGCCGAACGCGTCCCGGACTTGCAGATGGTCGTCGACCACATCGCCAAGCCGGAAATTGCGGATGGACGAATGGAGCCGTGGGCGAAGGATATCGCCAGGGTCGCCGAGATACCGGGTATGTATTGCAAGGTGTCCGGCATGGCGACCGAGGCCAACCCAGCGACGTGGCAAACTGAGATCGTGCCCTACGTTTCTCACGTGATCGACTGCTTTGGATTCGACCGTCTCATGTGGGGCAGCGACTGGCCGGTGTGTTTGCTTGTCGATGGCTACGAGTCGATCAGGGACGGCGCGGTCGCGGCGGTCGGGGACATCGCCCCGGACGACTACGCCAAGCTGATGGGCGGGAACGCCGTACGATTCTACCGGCTGGCTTAGAGCATATCCATGCCGCCGAAGCCACAACGCACCAAGCGCCTCCCGATCTATCGAAACGCGGGGTTTCTCTTCGACACCATCGGCGAGGCCGCGGACGTGTTCGCGCGGGAGGAGGAGTACCCGCAGAGCGCCGACCGGTTCTCCTACAGCCGCTATGGCAACCCAAACGTCGCCGAGACGGAGGAGCTTCTTGCTGAGATCGAGGGTGCGGAGTGGGCCGTCCTGACTGGTTCGGGGATGGCGGCCATCGACACTGCCCTCTCAGTCTTCCAACGTGGGCAAGACACCGGCCCGTGGCTATTCTTTAGCGAGCTCTACGGCGGAACGAACGATTACATCGAGAACGTCCTCATAGGTAGACGTGGGATCGAGGTTCTCAGATTCCATCCGGAGGAGGGCGCGGAGAGGTACGACCTCAACCGGTTGGAGGACCTGCTCGACCGCGTACAGCCTTCGCTGGTGTATTTCGAGCCCATCACCAACCCCCTGCTCATCGTCTCAGACGGCGGCAGGATCATCGAAATGGCGAAAAAGCGGGATATAGCAGCCATCGTGGACAACACCTTCGCGACCTCGCGTCTGTGGCGTCCACTTGAGCAAGGGGCCGATATCGCCGTTCACAGCGCGACCAAGTACCTCGGCGGACACGGCAACCTGACTGCGGGAGTCGTGTGCGGGGACGACTCCGGTTTCCGCAAAGACGCCATGCTGTACCGCAAATACGTCGGGAATACCCTCAGTGCCGACGACGCCTACCGCCTCAATACCCAGGCACGCACGTTCGGCCTGCGGTTCGCGGCCCAGTGCGAGAACGCCTCGAAGCTGGCAACGGCCATGTCCGGCCATCCAGCCGTAGAGCGCGTCCGGTATCCAGGTCTCGTGTCCCATCCAACGCACGAAGAGGCCGCAAGAATGTTCGGTGGACGAGGCTTCGGCGCGATGGTGAACGTAGATTTCAAGGGCGGCCGAGCGGCTGCGGACGCATTCGTCGAGGCCGTGTCCGACACAATTTCCTACGTCCCGACACTGGGCGATCCGACGACGATCATGCTCCACGTCGCAACGGTCTGGGGCGAGGAGCGCTTCCCCCATCCGGGGATGGTGCGCATCTCGGTCGGATTCGAGCCATACGATGAGCTGGAGTCAGGAGTGCTGCGTGCTTTGGATGAGGTGGAGCGGACGGAGTGAAGCAATTGCCATCTGCATCTTGATTCTCGTTCTCTCTCCTCACATCCACCAACTTTACAATAACGTCGGAAGTGGCTCAAAATGACATATAGTGGCAAATGTTTTGAGCTCTTTGCCGTGCCTGTGACTTGACCGGCATCATCGTAGTGCAACTGACTCGCTGGTCAGACCACCCAAATGGACAGCACCCAACTCTCCACCGCGATAGCCGGTCGTCGATTGCGCTACAGAGCCTTTCCTGCTTTAATTCGGACTAGCCAATTTCGCAATACATGAGGTGTACACGTGACCACAACCTATGAGCCGAACGTAGTCCTATCCGAGGTCGAGTACACGACCGTCGGCAAGCGACCCATCCGCCACGACGGCGCCGACAAGGTTACTGGCGTCGCCAAGTACGGTGCGGACCAGTACCCGACGGGGCTGCTCTTTGGGAAGATCCTTCGGAGTCCTCACGCGCACGCGGTGATAAAGTCGATCGACACGAGCAAGGCCGAGTCGCACCCTGGCGTCCGCGCCGTAACGACGGCCGCGGACTTCCCGCAGGACGGTGAGCACGAGGCCCTGCGTGAGTCGCTGATGGCCAGCAAGAAAGTGCTGTACAAGGGCCATCCCATCGCGGGAGTGGCGGCGAACACCATCCATGACGCCGAGGAGGCGTTGGCGCTCATCGAGGTCGAGTACGAGCTCTTTCCGCCGTTGATGACGGCGCCCGAAGCACTCGCCGACGACGCCCCGATTCTCCACGAGAATAACCGCTCCGATTACCACGGCGAGGACAGCGACACGCCGACGAACATCGAGGAGTACATCCACCACGTCAAGGGCGATGTCGAAGAGGGGTTTGCGCAGGCAGACCTCATCGTCGAGCGGACCTTCGATACCGCGACGGTGCATCAGGGATACATCGAGCCTCAGAACACTACCGTGCATTGGAAGAAGGACGGTCGCGTCCACATCTGGTGCAGCACTCAGGGGCCCGTGGAGGTCCGTGACGGCACGGCCAATGCGCTGGGTATCTCGGAGTCGCAGGTTGTGTTGACCCCGCAGGAAATCGGCGGTGGATTCGGCGGCAAGTTTGAGCCTTACGGAGCTCCGCTGGCGGCCTACCTCTCGCAGAAGACCAACCGTCCCGTGAAGATCATCATGACGCGCACGGAGGACCTCGAGGCAACCGGCCCGACCCCCGGATCGCACATTGTCATCAAGATGGGCGCGACGAAGGAGGGCAAGCTCACTGCCGCCAAGGCCATGCTTGCATACGAGTCTGGCGCGTACGCTGGTTCCATGATCGGGCCGGGCTGCATGTGCGTATTTGCTCCCTATGAACTCGAACACGGCGACATTGAGGGTTTCGGTGTCTACGTGAACAAGCCGTCCACGAACGCATACCGCGCTCCCGGCGCGACCAACGCGGAGTTTGCCGCCGAGACTGTCGTCGACGAGCTTGCGGAGAAGGTCGGCATCGACCCGCTTGAGTTCCGTCTGATGAATGCGGCGAAGGAGGGAACGCGTCGCGTCGATGGCCCGGTATTCCCGGCCATCGGACTCGTAGAGGTTGTAGACGCGATGAAGTCGCACCCGCACTATGACGCGCCCTTGGAAGGTCCGAATCGGGGTCGTGGCGTTGCGGTCGGTTGGTGGATAAACGGCGGCGGCCCGTCAAGCGTGAACATCAACGTCCATTCGGACGGCACTTGCAGCCTCATTGAGGGATCGCCGGACATCGGCGGCACGCGGACTTCAATCGCGATGCAGGCCGCTGAGGTGCTTGGTATCCCCGCCGAGGACATTCGTCCAATGGTCGTCAGCACGGATGAGATCGGGTTCACAGCCGGAACGGGCGGGAGCCGCGTGACCTTCGCGACGGGCATGGCGGCCCACGACGCCGCGCAGGACGTCAAGCGCCAGATGACCGACAGGGCAGCGCTGATCTGGGATGTCGAGGCCGACTCGGTCGAACTCGTTGACGGCGTGTTCCGGTCGAAGGTCGACTCTGAGCTTTCCATGACCTTCAAGGAGCTCTCGGGCCAGATCGGTGGTACGGGCAACCCCATCGTTGGACGGGCCACCGTTGACGCGGCGGGAGTCGGTTCGGCCTACTGCGGCAACATCGTCGATGTTGAGGTCGACCCGGAGACGGGGAAGGTGAAAGTACTTCGCTTCACGTCCGTTCAGGACGTGGGCAAGGCAATCCATCCTAGCTACGTCGAGGGGCAAATGCAGGGCGGGAGCGCCCAGGGCATTGGATGGGCGCTGAACGAAGAGTACTACATGACGGACGAGGGGAGCATGGCGAACAGCACGTTCCTCGATTACCGGATGCCGGTCGCCAACGACCTCCCTATGATTGACACGGTGGTCGTCGAGGTGGCCAACCCCGGCCATCCCTTCGGGGTACGCGGCGTCGGCGAGGTGAACATCGTGCCCCCGCCGGCTGCCATCGCCAACGCGATCTACCAGGCCATCGGAGTTCGCATGGAAGTGCTGCCGATGAACCCCGTCAACATCATGCAGTCGCTTTGGAGCCGGAACGGCGGATAGGCTGGGTAGTCGTCAGAACAGCAGGTTATTCGTTAGCAGGGGCGGGTTTCAAACCCGCCCCTTCGCGTTGTGGGCCGGGTAATCCTAGGGCGATAGACGGTCGATGTTGATGGCCTGATTGGCCCGGGTTGCGCGGACGCGGAGCGCCTCGCCGATGATGAGCACGTCGAACGTGAGCCAGTCGACGCCGATGATCTCGTTGTTGACGAGGATGTAGTGGTTGCCGCGCGTGTCGGTGCCCTTGTCGGCGAGTAGGCCCTCGACTCGCTTGTATGGAGGGAGCGCGTCGATCATTGACGCGCCCCATCTTCGGAAGAACTTTCCTACTCGGTATAGCGGTCGGTATATGAGCTTCGCGACATCCATGCAATTCGCAGTGGCAACGTTGTCCTTGCTAGAGATTGGCCTATTGCCTACAGGCCATAGGCCAATGGTATTGGGCATCGCTCGCTCAGTTCAATTGGCTGGAGGTCGTCGATTCGCCGAAGAGGGCCCCTAGAGCACCTGGCGCAACGCGGCTTCCACCTCGTCAAAGGTCGCAAAGCCCTCAAAGCGGGAGGTGACTATGCCCTGCTTGTCGATGATGAACGTCCACTCGATGCTGGGCAGTCGCCAGTCGCGAACGGCCGGCGAGATGACCGCGCGTTCCAGGTCGCCCTGGATCTCGTGCGGATTGTCGTAGAAGTCGACGTGCACATAGTTGGCGCCCGAGGGATATGCGTTTTTGAGCTCCTGCAGAACATCGACCTGCGGTCCACAGACGGCGTTCTGGCAGAAGGCCGGACTTGCGAACACGACGACGGTGGGCATCTCGTTCTCAAGGGCCTTGTCGAGGCTGATCTGATAGAGGTCGGGATCCTGTAGGGAGCCAGTGGTTAGCTCCTGGAGCGACTCCACGTCGTTTACGGTCCGTGTTTTGGTCGATACGGCGGCGTGTCCCTGCATGGGAGCATGGGACGTGTCGAATACCTCCAGCGAGAGCGGTACT
Source organism: Dehalococcoidia bacterium (assembly GCA_963662435.1). Taxonomy (GTDB): domain Bacteria; phylum Chloroflexota; class Dehalococcoidia; order Lucifugimonadales; family VXLM01; genus VXLM01. Next base: position 3,711,643 of record OY759598.1, read on the forward strand.
ATCGCCGTCGCGCCCCCCTCGCCGGGAAGGGAGATGTCCAGCTGCCACTGGCCCGGCTTATCGAATTCGATGTAGGTAGTGTAGAGGCCGCGATTACCGTAGGGCCACGCCTGGAACTCGCTGTCGACGGTGGTTCCAACCTCGTCTGCGCCGTCGGAGACGTACTTTGGGGTAACCTGCACTCCTTCGGTGTTGACGAAACCAGTCTTGGACGTGAGCACGAAACCGATGCGCTCCCTACCGACGCCAAGATCGCCTGTGCCGAGGATGGCCTTGAAGCCGTCCTCGGTGGTCTCACTCTCAATGAGAGGCTCACGGTCGGGCCGCTCGGGCGGCTCGCGATGGGGGGTCGTCGAGTCCGGAGAATCGTTGATTGTCTGGGGCGCCTCGTCCTCTCCGCCGCAGGCGACGATGAAGGCGGAGAGGACAATAAGGCCGAATGCAAAGGCCTTGATGGTTGTCTTCATGTGTTACCTCTACTCTCCCTTGAACAACTTGCGCTGCCTCTCCAGGTCACTCCCCAGCCGGGGGAGTGACCACTGGCAACCCTTCGACAGGTCAAGACGAACGGACAATGATGCTGTCGAACGTTCCCACTAGACTTCAGGGTGGACGACGTAGGCTCCGAAGGTGAAGGCGAATACCTCGAACTCATCGGAGTTTGAGCTCAGGGTCAGCTCGTGGCTCTCGAAGGCGTTGAGACGCACCAGTGCGTACAGGCGGGGCTCGTCGACGGTGATGAAGCTCCTGCCCTCGTCGTCGAACCAGATGTCGGTTCCGGCATCCTGGCTGGTGAGGGGCTCGCCGTCCATTCTGATTTGGACCTTATAGGGCGTTTCACTCTGGGTGCGGAGGACGACATTCACTTCAACTGCGTTGAACCGGACCGCCATGTAGTCCTCGAACTCCTCCGTCATCCGGGCGTGACGGAGGCTCTCCTCGCCGTTGTGCCAGAGGCCCTGTAAGTAGATATGGTGATTCTGCCAATCGCCGGGATCCGTGTAGTCTGTGTCCGTGCTTCCCCGCTCGTAGTACTCTTCATTGAGTACGTAGGGCGCCCTCGATCCCGACCGTAGGGCGCTGTAGTTGCGTCCGGTTCCGGCGTAGAGCTCGCGAGTCAGTCCGTCGGGGCTTCTTGAACTCATAGCGTTAGGCGCCACGAGCCTGATCGGGTTGAGGTCGTCCGCTATGTCGCTGACTGCCTGGTCGGCCTCCTCAAGCAAAAGGCGAATGGCCTGTTCGGTCTCGTCATACCTTCCCTCACCGAAGTGGGAGTAACGGATGTTACCGTCCTTGTCGATGAGGTACTTTGCGGGCCAGTAACGGTTATTGAAGGAATTCCATGTCCAGTAGTTGTTGTCCTGGACGACCGGGTACTTGATCTCGAACCCCTCGATAGCCTCCTTGACGTTGTCCAGGGACTTTTCAAACTCGAACTCGGGTGTGTGGACACCGATGATTACGAGTCCGCGATCGGCGTACTTCTCGTGCCACTGCTTGAGGTAGGGGAGGGTCCTGATGCAGTTTATGCAGGTGTAAGTCCAGAAGTCGATGAGGACCACCTTATTCTCCTCCTGCAGCTCCGAGAGGATGAGTTCTTCCGAGTTTATCCAATTGTTAATGCCCTCTCCGCTGATGCGAGGGGCCTTTATGGTGTCTTCGGTAATAGGGAGGGACAGCGAGGGCGTCGGCACGGCTGTTGGAGTCGGGTCCGGCTTGGGCGTGGGGACAGTTTCGGCTGCCGCAGCCGCAGCGGGGTCCGTCACAGCGTCCTCGTCCTCGCTCGTGCAGGCCGCAAGGAACGCGAGCGCGGCCACTGCGAGACCCAAGACCATCAGAAGGGATATCGGTCTGCGCATTGAATTCTCCTTAGACTGTTCGACAGTGACTTGTGGACTGTATAACGGTCCAGCTTTCGTTCAGTGTAGCGAGACGCCGTTACTCGAAAGTAACGTAACGCTTAACAAATTGTGAACCCGCAGGCTATTCGGCGCGTTCCTGAATTTCGTAGAGCTTGGTGATCGCCTCCAGGGGCGTCATGGACGCAACGTCCAGCGCAAGCAACTCGTCAATGACCGGCGGAGTGGTTGGAAGGAGCGACAGTTGGCGTACTTCGTCAGACGGAGCTTCGGCACGACCGTTGGGTCCCGGAGATGAAGCCGTCCCCTCCAGTTCTTTGAGGACTTCCCACGCGCGGTTGATCACGGCTGTGGGCATCCCGGCCAGCCTCGCAACGTAGACGCCGTAGCTCCTATCCGCTCCGCCGGGGATGATGCGATGGAGGAAGACGACGTCGCCATCCTCTTCGGCGACGGCGATATTGTAGTTTCGCACCCTTGGAAGAACGTCGGCGAGTTGAGTCAGCTCATGATAGTGGGTGGCGAATAGAGTCTTACACCCTGCGCGGGGATGGTTGTGGATGAACTCGGCAACGGCCCTTGCAATAGCCAGTCCGTCATAGGTGCTGGTGCCACGTCCTATCTCATCGAGGATGACCAGCGAACGTGGCGTGGAGTGATTGAGGATGGTTGCCGTTTCGAGCATCTCGATCATGAAGGTGGACTGGCCGGTCGAGAGATCGTCCTGGAGGCCGACGCGTGTAAATATGCGGTCGACTACACCGATGGTGGCGGAGTCTGCGGGAACGAAACTGCCGATCTGGGCCATGAGCGTAATGATCGCAACCTGCCGAATGAAGGTCGATTTGCCCGCCATGTTCGGTCCGGTGAGCATGATGACCTGTTCGTCACCGGTAGACAGGCGGATGTCATTCGGAACGAATTTGCCCGACTCGATGGTGTTCTCTACTACGGGATGTCGTCCTTGAACGATGGTGATCGTGTCGCCCTCATTCAACTGAGGCCGGACATAGCCTTGCCGTTCGGCAACTTCGGCAAGGGAGGCGAAAGTATCGACGTAGGCGACGGCGCGCGCCACTGTCATGATTAAAGATGAGGAGTCAGCGACCTGTCTGCAGACCTGCCGGAACAGGCTCGATTCCAATTCTGCTATTCGCTCTTGGGCATTGAGGATAAGCGATTCGTATTCCTTCATCTGCGGGGTGATGTAGCGTTCGGCGTTGACAAGGGTCTGGCGACGGATGTACTCCTCGGGGGCCTGTGGCAGATTGGAGCGGCTGATCTCGATGTAATAGCCGAAGACCTTGTTGTAACCGACCTTGAGGGACTTTATGCCCGTCCGCTCTCGCTCCGTCTTCTCCAGCGATGCGATGTAGTCCTGCGCTTCACGTGAGGAATTGCGGAGCTTGTCAAGATCGTCGGAGAAGCCGTGTCGAATGACGCCGCCGTCTCCAACGTTGAGGGGAGGGTCGTCGGTGAGTGCCTTGGTGATGAGATCCACGGTCTCGGAGGCGTCTTGCACACCGCTCGCGAGCCAGGCCACGGAGGGGGCGTCGCCGTCTTCGCCGAGGATGTCCCAGATCTCGGGCGCCGCTGCGAGGCTGCGACCAAGGCTGACAACGTCGCGTGGAGTCGCCGCGGAGGCGCTCACCTTGTTGATGAGTCGCTCGATGTCTGCAATATTCTGGAGTACGGTGGTCACTCGGCTGCGGCGTACGGCGCTGCGATGGAACCACTCCACGGCGTCCTGTCGCTTGGTCAGCTCGGCCACATCGAGGAGGGGTCGGCCCACCCATCGACGCAACTGGCGCGCACCCATGGAGGTCTTTGTGCGGTCGAGTACGGCTAACAGCGACGCACCTGTATCTCCTCCCCAGCGACCACCCTCGAACAGCTCGAGGTTGCGGCGCGTCTGCGGGTCGAGGACCATGTACGATTCGGTGGAGTACGTATAGAGGGAATTGAACTGTCCAAGCGCTCCGCTCCGCTGGTCTTCAAGGTACCTGACGATAGCCCCGGCTGCGCGGACGGCCAGCGGCAGCCGCTCGCACCCAAAGCCCTCGAGCGACGTAACCCCGAAAGCGATATGGAGGGACTCGCGTGCCCAGTCTTCGTGAAATGTGTCGGTCGGGACTGTGGTAACCGAGGTTTCGTCGTCGCTACCGTTTTCAGTGGCCGGAAGCCGGTAGCCTTCGGCTATAAGTAGTTCCGCCGCTTCAAGTCCGGCCAATTCGACGGAGAGTTGAGAAGCCGGAAATTCGCTTGTTGCAAACTCGCTGGTGGTGATGTCCACGTAGGCCAGCCCCGCTCTGTCGCCGTCGGATACCACTGCAGCGAGGTAGTTGTTGGCCTTCCGGTCGAGGATCGTGTCCTCGATGACGGTGCCCGGTGTCACCACTCGGACGACCTCTCGGTCGACGATGCCGCGGGAGGTTGCGGGATCGCTGGTCTGCTCGCAGATGGCGACGCGGTAACCCTTCTTGATGAGCTTTGCAAGGTAACCATCGAGCGCGTGGTAGGGGATGCCGGCCAGGGGAACACGCACACCCTTGCCCATCTCACGTGATGTGAGGGCGATTTCAAGCTCTCTCGATATCAGGCGGGCATCGTTATCAAAGGTCTCATAGAAATCGCCCATGCGGAACAGCAGGACCTCGTCCTGGTGCTGCTTCTTGATGCGGAGATACTGCTTTCGCGCTGGGGTAGACATTCAGGTTGATGCACCGAGCGGGCTTGGTACCCATTCTAGCGGAGGGAAGGAAATGGAGAAAGGGAACCCGGTCGATCGGCTAGTCGTCCTGCTTCCAGAAGCGTTCTTCTTCTACTTGGAAGCCCACGGGAGTGAACTGCGCCTTTACGTCTTCGATCATGCCGGGGTGACCGCAGGCATAGATGATCGTATCTTCAGGAGTCAGACCGAACCGGGTGACGTGTTCCTGCGTGATCGTGTTGACACGGCCGGTCTCGCCCGTCCAGCCGGCGTTTTGCTCCTCCGCCGGCCTACTTATGGTTGGGACAAATGTGATGAAGTCCGGGTGCTGTTCGGCGAGGCGCCTCAGTTCGGAGTCATAGGTGAATTCGTCGATGTAGCTGGCGCCCTGAAGAACATAGAAGTGGTGCCCCGTGCGGTCGTTGTACAGGTAGTCGCGGAGAATGCTGATGAACGGCACGACTCCGGTGACGGTCGCGACCATGAACTGGTTGGGCTTGGCGGGCTTGAAGACGAAGATACCCTTCGCCCTTGGGCGGACCGTCACGGTGTCGCCGGGATGCAGGTCCCAGATGAGCGGCGTGAGATTACCTTCAGGCGGGGGGACAAGCTCGACGAAGAGTTCGAGATCGTCCTCGTGAGGGGCGGAGACGATTGAGTAGGCCCGCTCGATGCCGCCGCTGCCGATGGTGCAATACTGTCCGGCCTTGAAGGTGAAGCCCTCCGGCTTTTCGATCCACATGAGAAGGAGGTCGTCGGTGATGTCTGTGCGCCTGGTTACCAGCGTGTCGACGATCTTGGGCCTTGGCCTGCGCTTTCCGGCAGGAGTGATAGTCACTGTGTTTCTCCTCCTAGTTTGTATTATGGCCGGATCGTTCTCTAGATGCGAGGTATTTCATCCAACTCACGTGCGAGGTCGTTGTGGGTGTATTGCTCCTTGCGGACTCTCAGGTCGAAGTACAGGGCAGTTATCGCGATGGTTGCGACTGGAGTTACCACAGTGGAGAACGCGGCAGACAGGAAGGCAATGAGAACGGCGGGCAGGAATATGCCCGCCGGGAGGAATATGATCAGCGCTGCCCCCATGATTGCCAGTGTGATAACCAACAACAGGCCGAATGACCTCCACCAGTTTCCTTGTACAACGTTCCAGCTACGTTTCACGGCATCTGTTGGAGCCATCTGTTCAACTGCTACTGCGTGAGTGGCGAAGAGCAGGACGACGATGCCGAAGACCAATAGCGGGATGCCTATGATGAAAAACGAGAGTACTAGTGGAACGATAAGGATGAGGACAACAATCACGAATACCCCGAGCAACTTGGGGAAGCGAGTCCAAGCATACTTATAGCTCCGCTGAACGAGTACGGCGCTTCCGAGGAAGTGTCTCCCGACTGCGTAGATTATGGCGCCGCCCGCGAGGATGCTGAAGATGAACGACACAAGGACACCCAGCATCTCCCATAGGTTGATCATTAGCGGCTCAGAAGGCTCCTCGACTGTCTCGGCAGGGAATTCAAGGGTGAAAGTCGGACCGACTCCCACCAGGGACATTATTCCCCCTAGGAGAAGAGGGATCTGAGGCAGGAGAGCTATGAGAACGAAGGGCAAGAGGTGGGCCCCAAAGACCGAGAAGGTGGAGTCAATAATGGTGCCCAGTCCGCCGTGTGGGAGAGGAGGCGCCTCGTCGCCGGTGGGCGTGAGGTATGCGGCCTCGCTAGGTTCAGACGATTCATCTTCGGCTTCCTGTTGAAGGAGGGTGCCGCAGATGTTGCAGTACAGTCTGTCCTCGGAGTTTTCGTGCTGGCACTGTGGACAGATCATAAGGGCCGCACTGGGCTAGTCAGTCTGCTGCCGCCGCGGCCTGTTCTGCTCGCTGTACACGGATTCGGGTTAGGGGGAGGGTACCAAAATCGAGCATCGGGTCGGGGCTGTTCGATGCCTCGATCTCGGTCATGCGGCTGCCGAAAATCAACGTTGTGGATACCAGTCCCCTCAATGGTGAGGTGAACCGGGCAACGCCTTGCAGGGTCTCATCGGCTGAGACAACCTCGACCCATTCGCCCTCACTGATTCCCAGCATTTCGGCATCCTGACGGTGCAGCTCGATAATCTGGTTGCGCATGATGGCGTTGCGCTTGCCTACCTTCTCGACGGTCATCGCTTCTTCGGCGTCATGCAGCACACGTCCCCTTGCCAGGATCAGCGGGTACTCGTCTGTTGGGGCTGGAGCTTGGATGGGCTCCGGCATGGTCATTGGAATGAGCCGAGGGCGATGTTCGTCGTAGTCGTAGAGTATCTGAGTGTCGGACATGTCAGCAGCCAGGCACGGCCACTGTAGCCCTCCGTAGGCCAGGCGCTCATAGGTGATGCCGCCATAGATCTCCACTATGTTGTTAATCTCGTCGAACAGGGAGGCGGAATCGGGGTGATCGAAACCTACAGCGTTCATCTCACCGGCAATCCGGCTGATCGTGCGCCAGTCGGATTCCTCTTCGCCCTTGACGTCGAGGGCAGGGGAGATTAGCTGCACCCTGCGTTCGAGATTTGTAACGGTGCCTCTCGTCTCGGCGAGGGTTGCCGACGGAATGACCACGTTTGCCGACTCGGTGATCTCGCTCGTGAAGGAGTCGAGCACAACTAGGAACTCGAGCTTGTCGAGTGCTTCAATGAGGTCGCCCAGCTCGCCGTTCGAATAGTTCGGGCTTTTGCCAAGCAGCATGAGCGCACGTATACGACCGGACTCGATTGCCTGTGTGATTTCCCTGACGGGCACCCCTTTATCAGTTGGAATGGAGGTCTCCCAGATGTCTTCGAATTCCGTTCTTCCTTCCTCGTCGTGTATGGGCACGTATCCGGGCAGGAATTCGGTGACCGCTCCCACGTCGCGTGCGCCCTGTTCGTTCGCGCCCTGGTAGAGCGGGTAGATTCCGGTGGAAGGGCGAGACATGTTACCCGAGACTAGGCAGAGGTTGACCAGAGCCGTAACACAGTCTTCTCGGTACTGGGGGTCGACAGTCTCGAGGCCGTAGAGGACTGAGGCCGGTCCACTGGTTGCAAATAGGCGAGCGGCAGCCTGTATGTCGTCTCGCGACAGGCCTGTTGCCAGCTCGACCTGAAGCAGGTCGAAGTTCCATACGCCGTTCTTGAAGTCTTGGACGCCGTCACACTTCTCGGAGAGGAACTGGTGATCGTCGAGCGACTCGTCGACGATTACGCGTAGCAACCCTCCGATAAGGGCGTTCTCGCTGCCCGGGCGTGGGCGCAGCCAGATGTCTGCGAACCGGGTGAGTTCGGTCTCCCGCTGATCGATAACGATGAGTTTTGCGCCTTCCTTGATCGCCTTCTTAATCGGGACCGCGGCGACGTTTTGCTCCTCGGTAATGTTGCTCGACACAACGAGGAAGCACTTTGACCCCTCGAGGTCGCTTATGGAGTTCGTGGCGGCACCGTGACCGAGCATTCTCTCAAGTGGCGGGAAAAGCTCAGGCCGTACGTTTGAGGCAACGTCCACGTTGTTTGAGCCCATTACTACGCGTGCAAACTTCTGGGCTATGTAGAGGTCTTCGTTGGTGCTTCGCTCCGAGCCGATTAAGGCGAACTCACCACCTTTGAAGTCGCCCAACTTTTCGGCGACGAGGTCGATGGCCTCGAGTGTCGTCGTCTCACGGAGCTCGCCGTCGGTTTGAATCAGGGCGTTTCGGAGCCGTTTCCTGCTGTTGACGAATTCAAGGCCGAACTTGCCCTTGACGCACAACTGGCCCTGGTTCGCCTCGCCGTGCCTGTCACCGATCGTACGGATGAGGCGGTTGCGGCGGTCGACTTCCATCGTCACGCTGCACCCGACCGGGCAATTCGTACATACGCTCGAGACCTTTTTGACGGCCTTGTCCCACTTGTGGACGCGCTCGACGAGCGCTCCGGTCGGACAGACGTCAATGCAGGCCCCACAGAACTCGCAGCCCGATTCGAGGAGCGATGTCCCCTGTGATGTCCCGATGAGACCCTTGCCGCCGCGCTCGGTAAACGCGAGGGCATCGTCTCCGCGGATTTCGCTGCAGATTCTTACACAACGGCCACACACGATACAGAGGTTCATGTCCATGTCCCAGAAGGGGTCGGCCACGCTCTGCGGCAGGTGCCGGTTGTTGTAGGTAAGGTCGGTATCGAGCTCCATTTCGAGCCAGCGCACGGTGTCCTTGAGCTCGCAGCGCTCGTTCTTTGGACAGGTCACGCAACGGTCGTTTACGCCCACGTGACGAAGGCAGATATCCTCGGGTCCGCAGAGCTCGATGCGGTGGCAGTTCAGGCATCCGTGTGGGTGCTCCGAAATGAGTAGGTCCATGATGCCGCGTCGGAGGTCGGTTACGGAGTCGGTCTTGGTGCGGACGACCATGTCTGGCCCGACAGGTACGGTGCACGACGCCATAGTCGCCGTTCCGCGAGGCCCGTCGATCTCGACGACGCACATCCGGCACGCGCCAAAAGCCTTCATGCCCGGGTAATAGCAGAGGTAGGGCACGTAGAATCCGGCGTCCATGGCCGCCTGCAGGACGTTCGTCCCCGGCTTGACCGTTATTTCCTTCCCGTCAATCGTGATTGGTATGTCGTCTGCCATTCGGCAACTCCGAAATGCGTTAGCCGTGAATCTGGGACTGCTATGGAATGTGTACGCTCCGCCGCGCCAATAGGGTCATATGTTTACCTTGAGCGGCTGGGCCTCAGAGAAATCCTCCGCGTATGGTCGGGTTGTCTTCGGAGAGTAGAACTTTGTTGAGGTCCTGCCTGTAGGGTCGCGCCGTTCCGTAACGTGAGTTTCGAACTCCTCGCGGAAGTGCTGCAGGGCCGAGCTAATTGGATTGAACCCGAGCTGGCCGTGGGCGCAAAGGGAACCGATCTTCATCGTCGTACCTACGCGTTCACACGCCTCCATGTCTCCCGGTCTGCCCTCAAACCTCGCGACCCGTTCGATGAGATCGAGGAGCTGCGTCATACCGAGCCTGCAAGGGAAGCACTTGCCGCACGATTCGTACTGGCAGAACGCGACAAGCAGCCGAATAAGGTCGACGACTGAGGCGTCTTCGTCGCCGACGATAATGCCGCCCGACCCAAACATGGCACCGGCCTGCTGCATCTCGTCAAAGTCAATGTGTAGGTCGAGGCTATCGAGCCCTATGACTCCGCCGAGCGGCCCTCCCGTCTGAAGGAGTTTCATCTGCTTGCCGTTGGGAACGCCGCCGCCGATCTCCTCGATGACCTGACCCATTGTCATGCCCATCTCGACCTCATAGATTCCGGGATAGGTCACGTTGCCCGTCAGGCAGGCGATGGCGGTGCCGGTGCTGTTGTTCACGCCGATGTTAGAGAACCACTCGCCGCCGTTCAGGACGATCTGCGGGGCGTACGAGAAGGTCTTAACGTTGTTGATGGTCGTCGGCTTCATCCATAGCCCTGCGGCAGCAGGGAACGGAGGTTTGAAGCGCGGCATGGAGCGCTTGCCCTCGATGGCCTCCATCATTCCGGTCTCTTCGCCGGCCACGTAGGAATCGCCGGTCAGCGCGACCTCGATGTCGAAGCTGAAGTCGCTTCCAAGGATGTTCTCCCCCAGAATGTTCTCGGTGTACGCGTCCTGGATGGCGTGCTCAACACGGTCGATGGGACCATCGTGACCGTGCCGTACGAAGACGTAGCCGTTGGTTGCTCCAGTGGCGTAGCCAGCCAATATCATGCCCTCAAGGAGGGTGTGCGGGTCACTTTCGAGAATCGCCTTGTCGTTGAATGCGCCGGGATCGCCCTCTTCGCAGTTGCAGGCAATGTATTTGACAGGACCGGGCGAATTGACCATGAAGCTCCACTTCAGGCCTGCCGGGAAGCCGGCGCCTCCGCGCCCACGGAGGTTAGAGGACTTCATCTCGTCGATTACGCCGCTGGGCTCCATTTCGAACAAGGCCTTGTTCAGGGCGGCGTAGCCGTCGTTGGCTATGTACTGAAGGATATCGCCCGGAGCGATTTGGCCCGCATTTCGCATGGCGATGCGACGCTGCAGGGAGTATTGCGGCATGGAATTGAGGTCGGGCACGCCGTCAATGGGATCGTCACCAAGGTAGGCGAAGGCGAGACTATTTGGCACGCGATTTTCGACGATGTATTCGTCGATGATTGTTGGAACGTCTTCGGGGGTGACGCGGCCAAATAGGAGTCTCGAACCGCCTGGCTTGAGTACGTCAACGAGTGGTTCGGCAAACGACAGACCGAGCGTTCCGACCTCGTGGAGGTTTGCCTGGATGCCGCGCTTCTCAAGTTCGGAACGCAGGACGGCGACGACTTCAAGGGCTCCGGCGGCCTGCCCGTTGAGCTCAGTTCCGATGCGAATCCATGGCCGGTCGCCCGCGGTCAGCTCCTGCCATCGCGCCTCAGCTCTTGCTTTCAGGTCTTCGTATGCGCTCACTAGGTCCTCGCGCCGACTAGTGGGAACCGTTGTCCTCGATGTTGTCTACCAGTTCGACTGCCCGCTCCGGCGTCATTCTTCCTCGCAAGTGGTGGTCTATGCTGATGACCGGCGCCTGCGCGCATGCTCCGAGACAGGTGTTATAGCGGATCGTCAGGCGGCCGTCTGCGGTCTCTCCCTCTTCCTCCAAGCCGACGTGCTCCAGGGTCTTTTCAATGATCGCCGTTGCACCGACCAGGTGGCAACTCGGTCCCCAGCAGATTTCTACAGTGTGTTCGCCGGCCGGAGTGAAGCGAAAGTTCTTGTAAAAGGAGGCTACGCCCCAGACCTCGTTTATGCTCGCCTCTGTATAGGCTGCCACCTCGTCGATGGCCTCGTCGGGGATGTAGCCGAGCGCGTCTTGGGCGGCAAGCAGGGATGAGAGAACGGTAATAGTTGGTCGCTTTTGGTTGGTGATGGCCTGCCGAACGCGGTCGCGCAGGTCTTCGTTAGCAACGGTCAACGACGGGCCCTCAGTCCGCTTGAGAATTCGCCGCAATCATAGCACAACGGCAGGGGCACAACAACGAGGAGAGTACCTGGTTAGCGAATGCCAGTTCATCTGGATTCGACGGCAACTCGCGTTGCCCCGTACAGCGTGCTGAGATAGGCAAGTCAATTGAGGGGTGAGTTGATTCTAATGTGGTGGTGAACCATGGTTCATTTCGCCGTTTGCTCACGGTCCAGCGTTGCAAGCACGTCGACCAGCTTGTCGATCTCCTCTTCGAGGGCGAAGTAGGGAATTGAGACCCTCAATTCGTCCTCCCTGCCGCTAACCAAGATGCGTTGCTCGTCCCACAGTCGTTCCGTGAGCTCTCTTCCGTTGAAGCCGATGTCGAAGGCCGATATTCCCGTACTGCGGACCGGATCCATCGGTGTCCTCAGCGTGAATCCAGGTACGTCCGTGAGACGCCGACGAAGGTGGTCGGCCAGTTCCCAACTGCGCCTCGCGATGTTCTCAATGCCAACCTCCTCGGCCATCGAGATTGCGGTCGACAGCGAGCTGAACACCGCTTTATCTCTCGTGCCAAATTCGAACTTAGCAGCAGTGGCAATCGGCTCGAACTCGTACGTGTCCTCGTCCCAGGTGGGGGCGCTGCTCGCGCCGATCCAGGTGATTTTGAGTTCGTCCAGCCTGTCTGCGTCTACATAAAGGAAGCCTGTCCCCTGGGGCGCAAGCAACCATTTGTGGCCGCACCCGGAGTAGTAGTCACAGCCGAGCGCCTTTACGTCGACAGGTATGAGTCCTACGGCGTGCGCCCCATCCAGCAGCACGGGCACGCCGTGGTTATGGGCCACGTCAGCGATCTCGCGGGCGGGCAGCACGAAGCCGGTGCGGGTGGAAACGTGGCTCAGGCACAATAGCTTGGTGCGTGACGTAATCATCGCTTCCAGCCGATCTACTATCCCTTCGGTCTCGTACGGTGCAAGCGGAAGCTGACAAACTTCGATGCCTCTGCGTTGCTTGAGGTTCATCCACGGCAGCGAACCGGCGGGATGCTCCTCGTCGGTAACGATCACCTCGTCTCCCGCCTCCCAGTCGATGCCGGTCGCGACGATGTTGATGCCCTCCGACACGTGCCGCGTCAGGGCAATCTCGTCGGTCGACGCGCCGAGCAGCCGCGCCACGTCGACCCGCGCTCCCTCATACACCCGCTCGATTTCGTCCATGACCTCCTTCGACAGTGTGGCGAACTCCTCTATGAACCTCGCCATCCGCACAACCTCGTTGGTCACAGGTGTCGGCTTTGGGCCATAGCTCATGTTCAGGTAGCTGCAGTGTTTCAAGCCGGGGATCCGGCTTCGGATTTCGTCGATATTCAAGTGAGTCTCCGTTTGGCTGAAAGTCGTCGCTATTGCGTAGCAAGCCCCTCATGAGGCGGAGCATATTCAAGCACAAGCGCCCAGCCCTAGCAATGCAGCTCCCTCCGTCGTTCCACACCAGCAACCAGCATCTAAAACCCAGAACCCTCACCCGCCAACACCGTGACCTGTGGACTTTCCTGACGTATAATGCACGCGCCTTCTCAGGAGCCTTCCATCGACCCTTCCATGAACCCCGAGGAAACGAAGCAGGACATCACGCGCGGTCGCGCCTACATGGCTGCAGCCATCATGCTCGGGCACATGATGAAGCACCTGTACAACTCCGGCTTCTCGAAGCTGATTCTCCCTGAGATCAAGGTCGTGTTGAACCTCAGCTACTCCCAGTTCGGCTGGCTGGGGTCGGCTCAGGCGCTATCGTGGTGGCTTGCTACGATGCTCGGTGGATACCTAGGTGACCGGTTCACGGGCAGGACGGCCATATTTCTTGGCCTGACCATGGTGTTCATCGGCTTTTCGCAGCTCGTTGTCGGCTTCGTGAGCAACTACTGGATACTCTTGGCTTCGATGCTGCTGATCGGCGGCGCTCCCGCAATGTTCCACCCCTTCGCCATTGGGGAACTGTCGCGTAGATTCCCCGACCGTCGAGGATTCGCGGTTTCACTTCACGGAATGGGTGGGATGAGCGGCGAGGTTCTCGGCCCGCTGGTGGTGGCAGGAGTGCTGGGCTACCTGATGTGGCGCGACGTGCTCAAGCTGAGCTTCTTCCCCGCCATCATCATCGGGTTCACCCTCTGGATAGTCCTGCGCTCCCTGCCACGGATGAAGTCGCAGGCGGCATCCCGCAGGGAGTACTTCGCCTCGATGGGAACACTTCTACAAAACCCGATGCTGATGCTCCTCGTCGCATCGACTGCCATCCGGGGAGTGGGAGAAAGCGCGGTTGAAGGGTTCCTACCCGTGTATCTCAAGGAAACACTCGAGTTCAGCGACCGAAACATCGCGCTCGTGTTTTCCGGGGCTCAGGTGGTTGGCCTAATTTCTCAGCCCGTGATGGGTTTCCTCTCCGACCGCGTTGGGAGAAAGGCCGTACTCGTGACGGCCACCGCCAGCCTCGGAGTCCTATCGCTGTTGTTGAGCTTTGCCGATCCCGTCATCCAAGTGGTGATCATCGTGTTGGCCAAGGGGGCATTCAAGTTCTCGCTGCACCACATCTTCATCGCGGCTGCCATAGATTCATCAAAGGGCGAGGCGCAGTCGACCGTCACCTCCTTCATGTATGGCGCGGGTCTTCTGGGGATATTCTCGCCTACCGTCGCAGGGGCGATCTCCGACGCCTACGGAATCCACACTGCGTTTGTATTTGGCGGCATCCTGACGCTCGTCGCACTGGCAGTGCTCATCCGTTATCGCGCGCCAAGACCCGGGTCGCTTGAGGAGGCTGCCGAGTCCGCTAGCGAACGATCATGACCGGCTCGCGCTGGACGGCTGTCGTGATGACAGGTCCGTCCTCGGAGATGTAGACGTCGATCTCCGATCGGACGCCGAACCTGCCCGGTAGGTAGATGCCCGGTTCGACCGATGTCGCGATACCCGGCAGAAGCCTTCGCGTATCGTGCGTCTCCCAGCTATCGAGATTGACGGCGTTGCCATGGACCTCTCGTCCGATGCTGTGCCCCAGCCGGTGGCTGAAGTACTCTCCATAGCCGGCGTCCTGAATGTGGTCTCGGGCAACCTTATCAATCTGCCATCCCTGCGGCGTGTCGCCCTGCCTGAAGTGTCCGGCAATCGCTGCCACCGCAGCGTCCCGTGCCCCGACGACGATGTCGAACACCTCTCGGTGCTCGGACGGGATGGTGTCGCCGACGTACCCCGTCCAGGTGATGTCCGCATACATGCTCTCGTCGCACTCCATCCGGGCCCACAGGTCGATGAGCACCCAGTCGCCCGGTCTGATCACATGCGAGTTGGCCTGAGTCGGGTCGAAGTGTGGGTCGGCCCCGTGTTCGTTCACTGCTACAATTGGGCCGTCGGGCGCTGCCATCTCCTCCTCCCGAAATCGCGACCGGATGAACTCCGCAACGTCGTACTCTGTTGGAGTTATCGAGAGCCGCTCGCCAATATACCGGAAAGCGTCCTGGACGATGGCGTCCAGCCTACTTGCGGCTTCCCTGTGGGAGACCAGGTCGGCCGCGCTCCAACGCTGGGTGGCGTACTGCATCGTGTCGGCCGAGGATACGACCTCGACACCCAGTCCACGTATCATCTCTATCGTGCCCGCGTCGACCCACGATACACGCGGCAAGGCACCGTCCGGCGAGTACTCCATGGCGACGATCCGCGCCCTGCGCAGAAGCTCGCGCAGGAGGTCATTCATCTGAGCTCGGCTCACCCACAGCAGCGTTTCGATGCCGAGATGCTCAAAGCGCCCTTGGTCGACGTACGAGACCAGCAGCATGGGGGAGCCCGAGACCGGCACCCACAGCCAGCAAGGTCGCGTGACGTTAGCAATCGCCCCGACGGTGTCCGCAAACATTGGGTTCATGCCTCGGTAGTCGTACAAGAGCCACCCGTCGATCCCTTCGGAAGTCAGGTGCTCCTGGGCGTTGTGGAGCTTGGTTTCGAGGGTGTGTGGGGAGGGCATTGAGGGAGGGGGTGCTGTATCGTGCGTCAGGCGGAGTTGAGACTGGGCAGCTGTGGATTCGGCTTGGCGACGGTGGTCATGTTCGTTCAGCATCCAGAAGGCGTTGCAACCTAGGCAACAGGTCGGGAATCGCTTCTTGAATTATCGACCAAATAACACTGTCACTGATTTGCAGGTAACCATGGGCCAGTCGATTCCGCACCCCGATGATCGCGCGCCATTCAATTTCCGGGTGTGCTTCACGCACATGGTCGGGAACATGCGTCGCCGCTTCACCAATAAGCTCGATGTTTCGCAAGGTGGCATCGTAGGTAAGTGTATCGGCGATGAATGCGGCCTCATCCAATCCTTCCGTGTAGGACAGCACCTTCTGCCCGAACTCCAGCATGTCCTGAGCGTAGAAGGGCCATTCTCTGCCCTCGTGCTGGGCGTCATACATTGATTGCGTCCTGCTCCACGTAAGGTCGGATCTCTGCGCGAATCTCCCCCTCGCACGCCATGTTCACTGGCCTCTCGAATAGGTCTTCCAAGTAAAACTGGGCTCCAAAGTAGCGGCGGTAGTCGGGTGGCTTATCAAATTCCACCAGAACATCCACGTCGCTTCCCTCCGTCGCCTCGTCCCGCGCGAAGGAGCCGAACAGGGCGAGTTCAGTCACGCCGAAACGATCCGTAAGCGTTGGCTTGTGGCTTCGGAGTATGTCGAGAACTTCTTCTCGGTTCATTTTCATTCACCAACGTCATTACTTGAGTTCAGCCAGCACCACTCCGTAACTCACCCCACCCCACAATCCTAATCCAGCGAACGCTTTGATACAATGCACCATCACCATGACCATTCCCATCGTCGAGCGAGCCGGGGCCTTCACCACGCGACGCGCGATCGTCGCGCCTGAGGGGACGTTTACCTACGGCGACCTGCTGGCAGCCTCGGAGCGGGCGGCGGCGGAACTGCTAGTCGGTGCGCACGATCTCGAGGGCGCTCGCGTGGTATTCCTCGTGCCCGGTGGTTTCCAGTACGTCGCCGTGCAGTGGGGTATCTGGCGGGCAGGTGGTGTGGCAGTACCGTTGGCACTCTCCGAGACTGAACGCGAGATACGATACAAGATCGATGACACCAATCCCGCCGTCCTGATCGCGCATCCCGACTACGCCGACGCGCTCAGTTCGTTCGCCGAAGAGGACGGCCTGCGTTTCATCACCACGACCGAGTTGCTCGACGGCGACCGCACGGCGCCTTTGCCGGACGTCGACCCCGAACAGGCCGCCATGATCCTGTACACGAGCGGCACCACGTCCGATCCGAAAGGCGTGGTCGCGACGCACCGGAATGTCGAGGCGCAGGTTGAGAGCCTCGTCGAGGCGTGGGGCTGGTCGTCCGACGACTACATCCTGAACCATTTGCCCCTCCACCATGTTCACGGCATCATCAACGCGATGTCGTGCGCACTTTGGGTCGGTGCCACGTGCGAGCTTCTGCCCCGGTTCGACGCCGAACGGGTCTGGTCGCGTATCATCGAACGCGAACTCACTTTGTACATGGCCGTTCCGACCGTATACAAGGCCCTCATCGCGGCATGGGAGTCGGGTACTCGCGAGTGGCAACAGGAGGCATCGGCGGCGTGTTCGAGCCTGCGCCTGATGGTGTCCGGTTCGGACGCCCTTCCCGTCGACACATTCGAGCGGTGGGAGGAGATTTCGGGTCACCGTCTCCTGGAACGCTACGGCATGACGGAGATCGGCATGGCGCTGTCGAACCCGCTGCATGGAGACCGGATTCCCGGCCACGTCGGCGCTCCGCTGCCAGGAGTCGAGGTCAGGCTTGCCGACCTTGATCTCGCGGCTTTCGAGGAGACCGGCGAGCGTCACTACGGAGACAAGGACGTGGGGTTGAACAGCCCTGGCGAGTTACAGGTACGTGGCCCTGGCGTATTTCGGGAGTACTGGCGAAAGTACGACGCTACCAGCGAGGCGTTCAGCTATGACGGCTGGTTCTACACCGGCGATATCGCCTCTGTGAACGAGGACGGCGTCTACCGCATCTGGGGACGCGCGTCGCAGGACCTCATCATCTCCGGCGGCGAGAACGTCTCCGCTCTCGAAGTCCAGCGCGAGCTGCTGATGCACCCGGAGATCGATTCGTGCGCCGTCGTGGGGGTTAAAGACCCGTTTTGGGGCAGCGCCGTCTCCGCGGCGATCGTCACAGGAAATGGGAGCGCGTTGGACAAGGACTCCCTCCGTGGCTGGGCGAAAGAGCGCCTAGCGCCCTTCAAGGTACCCCAGCGGGTGATCTTCGTAGATGGCCTGCCTCGTAACGCTATGGGGAAGACTGTAAAGCCCAAAGTCCGAGCGCTCTTCGAGGGAGTCACCGTTTGAAACGGCGAATGTGACATAGCGTATTCGAAAGACCATAATAGAGAGTCACTAACTTAGGGGGCCTGTTTTGACGTCACAAGTACATCAAAACGTACTTAAGGAACCTCTGAACAAGTCTATGTTCTAAGGCATAGTATCATGGGGGTCATCACGATAGCCGAGGAGAGATTCGATGGACCAGCCAACCTTCGCCGACTTGGAATACGAGGGCAAGAAGCGAAAGACTCGCAGGGAGAAGTTTCTTGAACGCATGGACGGTCTGATCCCTTGGGAAGAGTTGGAAGAGCGCATCCGACCGTTCTACCCCAAGGCTGGCCGTGGTCGGCGCCCCTATGAGTTGTCGACGATGCTTCGGATACATTGCGTGCAGTTGTTCTATAACCTGAGCGACCCCGGGATAGAAGACATGCTTTACGAGGTCGAGTCGGTGAGACGCTTCGTAGGTCTGAGGCTATCTGGGCCGTTGCCGGACGAGACGACGATCCTGAACTTCCGCCATCTGTTGGACAAGCACGAGTTGGGCACGGGCCTGATGGAGGAGATAAACCGTCATCTGGAGTCTCAGGGACTTCGTCTACAGGAGGGGACTATAGTGGACGCGAGCATCATCGCCGCGCCGTCGTCGACGAAGAATCGGAGTAAGGAGCGCGACCCTGAGATGCGCCAGACCAAGAAGGGTAACGAGTGGCACTTCGGTATGAAGTTGCATATCGGAGTGGACTCTGAGACGGGAGTGGTGCATAGCGTGTCCACAACGCCGGCGAACGTGCATGACGTGACTGAAACGCCTCGGTTACTGCACGGTGGGGAGACACAAGTGTGGGGTGATGCGGGGTATCAGGGGGTGGACAAGAGGCCTGAGAATCGAGACTTGGAGGTGGAGTGGCAGGTGGCGATGAGGCCTGGTCAGCGTCGAAAACTGAAGGTTGGGAGCGATGATGCGGCGAGGGAGAAGCGCAAGGCATCAGTAAGGGCGAAGGTGGAGCATCCGTTCCTGTACGTCAAGAGGCGCTTTGGCTACACGAAGGTCCGCTACCGAGGGCTGGCCAAGAACACGCAGCGGCTGGCATTGCTGCTGGGGTTCGCCAACCTGATGAGAGCCGAGCGATACTTGGCAGTGTGAGTGACCTTGTATACGTGGGCCCAATCAGGGCTGACAGGGACGAAGATGTCCCGCCAGAGGCAAAAGCAGGACGAAATAACCCCACCTAAGCTCCAAGTAAAGGCTCAACATCTCCGAAAACGCCTACAATCAACTCAGCCCAACTCCACAGCTGGTTGTTCAGAGGTTCCTTAACATACTCCGAGATAACATTCGTGACGATTACGCAGAAGCCAGACCCGACAGGCGGACACTACCACAACAAGCCGTGAATACCGCTACTCCAGAGTCATTACAAGCGTTTGTTGATATCCATGAGGAGATTTCACGGCTTATCGGCAGAAATCACATCAGGACTAGATATTCTGGAGTGAGCACTGCGACTAGGGGGATTGGTATCTCTTACTACCGAGATCCGGTAATTAACAAGGCTACCAACCGGAAAAATAAAGAGATCCAGACGGTGTGTCTTCCAACAAAACCCGAGTGGGGTGGAATTCTTGAGGTCTATTTCTCTGGCCATGCCGAACCACCTGTAGAAGCTACCGACGTTGATAGCGTAGATCCGCCGCGTGCAGGACAGCCGGTCTTTAGAGTGAGGAATGCTCCTACACCCGAATTTGTTAGACAGACCATTGAGGCTTTCAGGAACAGCTCACTCCGTTAGATCCGTCATACCCGACAATGACTATTGTGATTCTGCCAAGTAATGGTTGATCGGACTCATCTTGATGCCCGTTTTTCTTGGGTGGCCGTAGTGCGCAACTGTATGAGTACACATTGAATGTTTCGGGGAGAACGCAAAAGGGAAATGCCTAACACTGAAATCGACGAGTCAGAGATAGATCTTCGACTTGCCATGCTCAGACACTGGTACGGTGACTTGCTTTCGGAAGAGCAGTGGGCCGAGGTACGCGAGGGTGTAAGGGAGGAACTAGTAGAAGTGTCCAATGCCATTCGCTCCATAGAGCTTGGATACGACGACGAGCCTTTTCCACTCTTCGCTCCGTATCGTGGAGAGGACTAGCCAATGAACGCTTCGGAAGTCGTCTTCAAGCCGGTACGCCAATTGGCTGAACTGGTGCGTGAGCGTCAGGTCTCGCCCACCAAGCTGACGGAGGTGTTTCTGGAACGGCTGGATCGCATCGGGCCGCGCTACAACGCCCTCGTGACTCTCATGCCCGACCGTGCAATGGAAGAGGCGAAACGCGCCGAGAGGGAAATCGCTTCGGGTGAATACAGGGGGCCATTGCACGGCATACCCTATGGCCTCAAGGACCTCTTCGCAGCCGTCGGCGCTCCCACTTCGTGGGGGGCAACTCCATTCAAGGAACAGGTCTTCGACCACGACTCGACGGTCGCGCGAAAGCTCAACGAGGCCGGAGCGGTGCTGCTCGGCAAGCTGGCGCTTGTCGAGATCGCGGGCGGTATCCGCTACAAGCAGCCACACGCCACCTTCACCGGACCCGGCATCAACCCTTGGGGTGGCACGACCTGGGCAGGCGGATCGTCGAGCGGTTCAGGCTCCGCCGTGAGTGCGGGTCTTGCACCCTTTGCGATTGGCACAGAAACGTGGGGGTCGATCATCACGCCCTCCGCAAACTGCGGCATCGCGGGACTTCGCCCGACCTATGGTCTCGTCAGCCGGGCGGGTGGGATGCCCCTCTCGTGGACGCTCGATAAGCCGGGGCCAATGTGTCAGACTGCGGACGACTGCGGACTCGTTGTCGAGGCTATATCGGGCCCGGATCCTAGCGACCTAGCTGCCAGCGATCGGCCATTCGCCTACACGCCAATGGACAGTGACCGTCGCTACAAAATCGGCGTGCCGGTGGGAGCAACGGACGGCGTCGAACTCGCGGTCAAGGACAATTTCGAGGCGGCGCTATCGACGCTGGAGCGGGTAGCCGATGTCGAGAAAGTAGAGCTGCCTGACTATCCGTACTGGGCGGTGATTACCGCCATCTTCATGGGCGAATCTGCGACGATATACTCGGAGTTCACGGAGAGTGGCAGGTCGTCGGAGTTGACCGCGCCGGAAGACCGCCACGGCATCTACGCACGAAGCGCCACTCTTGCCACCGATTACCTCCGGGCCATGCGCATACGCAAGAAGATCGCTCGAGAAGTGGACGCAATCATGTCACGCTATGACGTGCTCGTGGGCCCTGGGCGCACCGGCGTTGCCATACCCCTTGACCTGCCCTTTGTAAAGGGATTCAAGGAGCGGGCGGGGGAGGTCATGGGTACGTTGGGGAACCTCATCGGCCTTCCGGCGGTCACCGTTCCATCCGGCTTTTCGAAGGACGAACTGCCCACCTCTATCCAGTTCATGGGCAGGCCGTACGACGATAGCCTTGTTCTCTCGGTCGCCAATGCCTACCAGTCCATGACATCGTGGCACGAGCACCATCCGCCCGACACTATTCCCGCACCATAGGAGCGCCATGCCTCAGCCCATCACGCCCGACCACATCTTCGATTTCCCGAGTGCCTCCCAGCCTCATCTGTCAGCAGATGGGTTAGCCCTCGTTTTCGTAAAGAAGACGATCGATCGCCTGACTATGGAGCGACAGTCACACATTGTCGTTTCCCATAGCCCGTTTACAGATCTGTCAGGTGTGACTGACGGCCCGTCCGACTCCGCTCCGTTTATCAACGGCGGTCGCGTCCTCTTCCTCCGACCCGACGAGAACGGCAAGAAGCAGGTCTGGACGGTACCGCTTGAGGGTGGAGAGGCACGTTGCACTACGGACCTTCCGGGCGGTGTCGAAGAGTTTGTAGTGTCACCGGATGGTGAACGGGTTGCCGCCGTTTCATCCGTTGATCCCAACATTGCCGACGATTCAGACTCGGGACAACCCAGTGTTCGCGTGGTACGGCGCGTCCGGTACCGACACGACTTCCGCGGGTTCACCGGGGACGCCTTCCGGCAGTTGTTCGTCATCGATATTGAGTCGGGGGATACCCGACAGGTAACGGACGGTGAGGGTGACAACTGGTCGCCCGTATGGTCGCCCGACGGCAAGGCGATTGCCTTCATATCCGACGACATTGAGGGGCGCGACTTCACCACGCATACTCAGGTCAAGGTCGTGTCAGTTTCCGGTGGTCAGCCAGTCTCTTGGTCGGAAAGTCTCCCCTATGTATGGGCGGCTGCCTGGTCGCCGGACGGTAAATCGCTCGCGGCAGTTGGCTGCCACGATCCCGATATGTGGGATCCCCGCTCGGCATGGCTATACGTGCTTGACGCAAGTGGTGGTGTCAACCGGATCACCGACGGCCTTTATGCCCCGGTCCCGGAGTGCGGGCTGTCGTGGACGGATGGGCGCGGCATAGCGTTTGTCGGCGCACATCGAGGCGAGTATTTTGTATGCAGCATCGGTCCGGACGGCAGCGACTTCAAGACCATCACGTGTGGTGGCGTGAATTCCGAGAGCGCCGCCTTCGATGCCACTGCCGCTCGCGCCGTTATCGTAGCCGAGTCGCCTCGTTCTCCCGCCGAGTTGGTCCATGTCGACCTCGAATCCGGCACGCAGCGGGCGGTCACGAAGTACAGTGCAGAGTACATTGAGAGTCATCCGCCCGCCCGCATGGAGAAGTTCACCATCCGTCGCGGCGACTTCGAGATCGAGTCGCGCGTACTACTTCCTCCCGACTTGAACGATGCCAAGAAGTACCCGATGGTACTGGACATTCACGGCGGACCGAATGGTCGGTTCTCCGACAACTTCGACCCCGTCCACCAGGTTCTTGCAACCAAAGGGTACATCGTCTTGTCAGTGAACCCGCGAGGCTCCTCCACCTACAGCCCGGAGTTTACCAAGTCCGTACTCGGTGACTGGGGAGGTGAGGACTTTCTCGACATCCTCGCGTCCGTGGACGAGGTGTCCGCACGGTCGTACGTCGACGAGGATCGTATGGCCGTTCATGGATTCAGCTACGGCGGATTCATGAGCGGTTGGATTGTCGGTCACGACCACCGCTTCAAGGCAGCCGTCGTCGGTGCGATGTGTGCCAATCTCCACAGCATGTATGGCACGTCGGATATCGGCACCAGCTTCGGCGAGATCAACTGGGGAGGCCCGTACACCGGTGCGCGGGACAAGTTCCTCCATCACTCGCCCATCACTTATGCGGCCAATGTGCAGACCCCCGTGCTCCTGTTGCACGGCGAGGACGACCTTCGTTGTCCCATCGAACAGAGCGAGCAGTATTTCGTCGCCCTAAAGCGTCTTGGCAAGACGGTTGAATTCGTCAGGTTCCCTGACTCCGCACATCGTTTCCGAAAGCTTGGCCATCCGGCCCTGATTGTCGAGTATTACAACCGCCTGCTCGAATGGCTCGAACGGTACATCGGCGTCGGCACGTCGTGAGGCGAATATCCGAAGGCCCTTCCGTTGGGTATAATCCATTATGGATTTCCCTCGTGTCCGTTAGCCAGTCATGCCGCTCATAACCGCCTCTGATCTTTCAGTCAGCTATGCAGAACTCGACGTATTCGAGGGCATTTCTCTCGAGATAGGCGATCGCGCCCGTGTGGGCATCGTTGGGCCGAACGGACAGGGCAAAACGACACTCCTGGAAACGCTCGTCGGTGGAATTGCTCCTCGCTCAGGTACGGTCCTACGCAGACGCGGACTCAGCATAGGTTACGTCCCACAGACGACGAGGCACATGGACGCCGAGACCCTGAGGGAAGAGGTGATGAAGGCATTCTCGGAGATCACACGCATCGAGGCCGAGATTGCCGTGAGCGCCGCTGCCATAGAGGGCGCGAGCGAAGACGGGCGAAGAGAAGCTGAGCGACGGTATTCCGACATGCTCGAAGCCTATGAAGCTGCGGGCGGCTATGACTACGAGAACCGCTTGGAGCGAGTGATCGCCGGAGTCGGGCTAAACATGGCAACGCTGGACGTGCCCGTCGACGAAGCGAGCGGCGGCCAGCGCACACGGACCTCCCTGGCCAAGGCGCTTCTGACCGATCCTCACCTCCTCATACTTGACGAGCCCACCAATTACCTGGACTTCGACGGCCTGAGCTGGTTAGAGGGATTCCTGCGTCGGACATCTCATGCCTTCGTCGTCGTCTCGCACGACCGCTACTTCCTCGACGAGGTTGCGACCGAGATTTGGGAGATAAACCACGGCAAGCTCACGTCATATAAGGGGAACTACAGCAAGTACCGCCATCTAAAGGTTGAACGCGAGCGGCGGCAGCAGACCGAGTACGTGCGGCAGCAGCAGTTCATCAGAAAGCAGGAGGACTTCATCGAGCGATATCGCGCAGGCCAGCGTTCGCGCGAAGCGCTAGGGAGGGAGAAGCGCCTCAACCGGATGGAGCGAGTCGAAGATGTTGCATCCGACAAGTCCATCACACTTGGGGGCCTTAGCGCGTCCCGGACTGGTCGAGTTGTTCTATCCACGCAGGGGCTTGAGGTTGGCTTTCAAGATGACGGTAGGCCGGTCAAGCTGCTTGACATCGAGGACCTCGCCCTCGAACGGGGTTCTCGGACTGCCATTGTCGGGCCGAATGGCATCGGTAAGACGACCTTCCTTCACACGGTGCTTGGCTCTGAACCCAGTCTTGCGGGGAGCATGTCCCTTGGCCACAACGTCAAGGTCGGATTTCAGCGACAGGGGACTTATGATTTGCCGGAGCATCGGTCCGTGCTGGATGCAATCATAGACGTGAAGAACCTCAGCCCTGAGGACGCTAGGACCTACCTCGGACGGTTCCTGTTCAGCGGCGACGACGTGTACAAGACCGTATCCGTCCTGAGTGGCGGGGAGCGCACCCGCCTTGCCCTTGCCCGGTTGCTTCTCGAGGAGCCGAACTTTCTCGTCCTCGATGAGCCGACAACTCACCTCGACATCTCCAGCCGCGAGGCCCTCGAACAGGTGCTGCTGCAGTATGACGGCACCCTATTGTTTGTCTCTCACGACCGCGCCCTCATATCTCTCCTTGCAACGAAGCTCCTCATCGTTGAAGACGGGAGGATGGGTCTCTTCAACGGTACTTTCGAGGAATGGGCGAAGACTCGGGACGAGTCGGCGGTCAAGGTCGTCGTGCGCCCTAAGAGGAAGGGCCGATCGAGGGGGTCTCCCGCGCCACGCAAGGCTCCGCCGACTCTAAAAGCCGCGCGCATCGACTATGAAGAGCTCATCGCCAACCTGGAGGGCCGACTGGCACGAATCGAGTCACGACTTGACGGGGCGACCCAACGGCAGGACGTGGAGGCGATAGCCAAGCTCGGTAAGGAGTACAATAGGGTGCAAAGTGAGCTGGAGACCACGTGGGAGCGTTGGACAGGATAACGTCCTCGCCCCAGCACGCCGGCCCGATACCGGAACTCTTCGAGGAGGCGCTTCATGCCCTATAGCTCTTGGTTCCAGTGCATCGATCCCGAATGCTCCGAGCGGATGTCTCTGACGGAGATCGTATATACCTGTCCGAAGTGTAGCGGACTGCTCATGGTCGCGCACGATGTCGAGGCTCTCAAGAACCGAAGCGGCGCGGCATGGATGAAGCTATTCGACGACCGCTACATGACCACTCAGTTCCCCTACGGCAGCGGCGTGTGGGGCAAGAAGGAGTGGGTCTACCCGCAGATCGATGATGCCAACATAGTCTCCACGTACGAGGGAGGTTCGAACCTTTTCAGGGCCATCCGCTTTGGCGACATGATCGGCGTCCAGGACCTCTGGATCAAGCAATCCGGGAACAGCCATACCGGTTCGTTCAAGGACCTGGGCATGACGGTGCTCGTCTCAGCCGTGCAGCAGATGATCCACGAGGGCGCGGACATCCAAGCCGTCATATGCGCTTCTACCGGCGACACGTCTGCCGCCGTAGCTGCGTACTGCGCCACAGCCGGCATTCCTTCCGTTGTCCTTCTCCCGAAGGACAAGGTCACCACGTCACAACTCGTCCAGCCTTTGGCCAATGGAGCCCTGACGCTCGCCCTTGACACCGACTTCGACGGCTGCATGGAAGTGGTCAGGCTGCTGAGCGAAGACAAGCGCTTCTACCTTGCCAACTCGATCAATCCCCTACGAATCGAGGGACAGAAGACAATCAGTGTGGAGATCGTACAGCAGGACGACTGGCAGACCCCCGACTGGGTGATCGTCCCGAGCGGTAACCTAGGCAACATTACGGCAATCGGCCTCGGATTCCAGATGATGCGCGAGTTGGGGATTATCAATAAGACGCCTCGACTGGTGGCCGCTCAGGCCGCTGCTGCGGCACCTCTTTATGACAGCTATAAGACGGGCTTCAAGGAATACGGGCCCGTGAATGCACAGGCGACCCAGGCTACGGCGATCCAGATTGGCAATCCAGTGAGCGCGCCTCGCGCGATTCCCATCCTCCAGGAGTTTGACGGCGTGGTCGAGCAGGCTAGCGAGGACGAGCTATCGCAGTCGGCAGCCCTAGCCGACAGCACGGGTCTCTTCGCCTGCCCACAGACCGGAGTCGCCCTTGCGGCCCTGATGAAGCTAGCCGAACGAAAAGTCATTTCTCCCGAGGACCGCGTCGTTGTCATCTCTACGGCCAATGGTTTGAAGTTCCCCGACTTCAAGACCGGCTACCACAGCGAGTCGCTTCCCGAAGTAGCCGCTCAACTCGCCAACAAGCCTGTCGAGGTCCCCGGCGACTACAACGCTGTCGCGGCGGCCATTACCCGCCACGCTAGGTGATTCGCCCCCCGTCCGAAATTGTCTGTGATACTATCCGAACGGTACACAGCAAAGGAACTCTGAAGGTTTGGAGGCGAGTCGCATGTATTGTCCAACCTGCGGAGGAACGAACGAAGATAGCGCGAGCTTCTGCAGGGCTTGTGGTAGGAGTCTTGGATCCGGCGTGGCGCACGACCCTTCTCCGCACGTGCCAAACCACCTCGTGTGGGCCATCCTCGTGACGATCTTCTGCTGCCTTCCCTTCGGAATCGTGTCTATCGTCTACGCCGCACAGGTAAACGGTTTTGTTGCGGAAGGCAAGTTCGACTCGGCCCGCCAGGCGTCCGAGAACGCAAAGATGTGGGCGTGGATCTCGTTTGCAGTCGGGCTGGCGTCCGTTGGCACATTCGGTTTCTTGACTCTCGGAGGGATATTCACCTAGTTCTAGGACGGCACAAGAGCAGGCCATGTCAACGGCAGATACTACATCCCTACACTCAAGGATCCGACTTTCGCCGAAAGTCGGATACATCGCGCTCTTCGCGCTGGGCCTTGTCGGCGTCGTTGTGCTGTACACCTTCGACCCGCGCAATCCGGGCAATTACCCCATCTGCCCGTTCCTTGGACTCACCGGGTACCACTGTCCCGGCTGTGGGACGCTCCGCGCGCTGCACCAACTTCTTCATGGCAATGTCATCGCCGCGCTGGGATTCAACCCGCTGACGATCCTCTCGCTGCCCTTCATCGCCTACTCATTTGCTGATGGGGCGATGAAGGCCTTTAGGGTCAAGGGACTGCCAAGGATATTCATTCCGCACCAGTTAATATGGGCGCTGTTTGTGGGGATCGTTGCGTTCTGGGTGCTCCGCAACGTACCGGTCGATCCGCTGACGGTGCTGGCGCCGTAGGAGAACCTTCGGCGAGGGGTCAAGCAACTGCTTAGGACAGGATGGAGATTTACCGCAGAGAACACAGAGAGCGCAGTGGGGAATAGAGGTTGTGTTCAAGGCGGATACAAATACCCTTGCACGGCCCCGTTCGGCCTCGTATCCAGTAAAGGACAGGCTCTCAGCTTGTCGAAGGGCGCTTGGGGCATGACGCTGCTCAGGGCGAACTGATTCAGTTTGGGCATTCTCGGAGTAGGTTCGCCACTACCTCAGGGATTTCCGATTCTCCTTCCATTGTCAGTCGACGCCGGGCCTGAATTCAGATCTTCTTTAACATTTTGTAACAAATCGTAACTCTCCGTGAGAGCACATTTCGCGGAGAACGATTCTCCTTGCGGCAAGACCTCAACTTACACTCGGAATACAGTTCCACGGGCTACACAGGTCAATAGTAGACCATGAGTTCTCATGCGTCAAATCCGTTGTTTGAGGGGTGGAATGCTCGTTGAGTACAAGTGAAAGCTCCAGCCCTTCGACAGGACCATCATGAACGGGGAATGTCTAGACGGGGTGCCGGCAGTTACGCCTCGTATTTTGCCCTTGCGGACTCGTAGTCTTCAGGGGTGTTCAGGTCTAGGCGTATGATGGGATCGTTGAACGTGACCTCGTTCACCTCTCCGCGATGAACGTCGAACACCTCGCGGATACCCTGCCCCTCGTCGGTTATCGACTCCAACTCGCCCCGTAGGGAAGCGGAAAACACGAGCGGATGTCCTCCTCGGCCATGGTACCTGGGAGACGTGATGAGGGCGTTCTTCTCAAGGTGCGACTCGATGACGCTCTTGATCACCCACTCCGGACGAGGCTGGTCTACGGCCAGCAAAAGCATGTCAGTAGCGTCCGGGTCGGCGGACAGGATGCCGCGCAGGACGGATGTCGTCTTGCCACGCCGGTAGTTCTCGTTCAGAACGGAACGGACTCCGGTTCCCGCGACGTGTTGCGCGACGAGTCCGCTCTCGTACCCCAGCACTACTACGACCTCGTGCACACCGGAGTTGAGCAGACCGTTGACCTGGTATTGAACGAGCGGAACGCCATGCCATCTGAGCATGGGCTTGGGGCTTCCCATGCGAGTCGACTCGCCGGCGGCAGTCAGGATTGCCGAGATGCGTCGCTGCACGCTCAGTCCGCGGAAGCGACCGGCTCCAGCGCCGCCTCTTTCTCGGCTTCGACCTTAGCGATGATGCGGTCGAGTTGCTTCTGTTCAAGCTTCATGGGCTGACCGGTGCCGCCGAGCCGAAACATCAGGATCTCGGACATGACGCTGACGGCGATTTCTTCCGGGGTGCGCGCCCCGACGTCGAGACCGATGGGAGCACGAAGCTCGCGGACGCGGTCGAGGGTCATACCACCCCGCAGCAGGTCTTCGTAGATGAGGATCGTCTTGCGCTTGCTGCCAAGCAGTCCGACGTATCGGGCATTCGTCGCCGCCGCCGATTCGAGGGCCACGTTGTCGTACCTGTGTCCGCGGGTGGCGATGACCACGAACGTGTTGGCGTTCACCGGGAGCTCCGGAATGGCGTCCTCCGGCTTCCTCGGGATGATGATGTCGGCCTCAGGGAAGCGCTCGGCGTTGGCAAACTCCTCGCGGTCGTCGGTGATGAACAGCCTGAAGCCAAGCGTCTTTGCCAGCGGCGCGATGGACTTCGACACGTGTCCGCCCCCGCAGAGGACGAGCTGCGGCGGAGTCGTGTACGCCTCGATGAAGTATTGCGCTCCGTCGCGGGTCTTGACGTGCTTGTTCCTGCCCATCGCCATGAGTTCGATGGCGTTCTTGATCGCGTCGGAGTCGAGGGCGGAGTCGCCCAACGTGCCCTCGGTCGTCCCATTCTCACGGATGAAGAGCTTTGCGCCCGTTACCATCGCGCTGAACTCTCCGGGGTTTATCAACGTTGCCAGCGCGACGCTCGGCCCGCCGGAGTACGCCTCGTCGATCTCCCTGGCGAAGGTGAGGTACTGGTCCGCCGAGTAGATGGGATCGATGACGAAGAACATGGTGCCGCCGCAGATGAGGCCGTCCTGCGCGGCTAGGTCTTCGTTCAGTTCATAGTCGCGGTACTGGCTGGAGCCGCCACGCTTCAGGAGCTGGCTCGCGGCGAACCAGATGTCTCCCTCGACGCAGCCGCCGCCGAGAGTGCCCACGCCGCTCCCGTCGTTCCGCACGAGCAGCTTGGCCCCCGGCTTTTGCGGGGTAGAACCCTTGGTGTGGACGACGGTGGCCACGACCATCGGGTTGCCCTTTTCCAGCTCGTTTACGGCTTCGTGAAAGACCTCTTGCATGGCAGTCCCTCCCGCTAACGAAGGTGTGTCCCTAGCTTAGCAACTGAGGGGCTCCGTTTCAATCAAAGGCGGTGTGGCTACTCCATCGATAGCCGACGCTTCAGCATGTCCTCGTGGGACTCCTCGGCCTGCTCGATGGCTGACTCAGGTACCGGGAGACTTGACAGGAGCTCAGCTTTCTCCCGGACGAACCCCTCCGCGTAGGGGATGTGCTGGAAGAAGCCAAGGTTGCCAAGCGTCAGCAGCATGCGCTGGCGGGAGCTCTCCGGCGTGTGGCCCTGGCTGACGTATATGGCCTCGGCCTCCACGCGCTGCTCGAACCAATCGCTGATATCGATGATGAAATCGAGCTGGTTGCGCTCGAAGTATACGCCGGGATAATAGGTAATGGGGATCCGATGGGGTGCGACCGTCATTCCGTGGGTCGCGTTCCCTGCGCGACTCCGCGCTTCGATGCTAGCGATTGCCGTCTCCAGGTGGTCATCGAACCCGCCTATCGGGTACTCGCCTCCATGGTGTATGAGGTAGGGGCTCTGCGTGATCATGACGTGAGGGCGAGTTTCCTGGATGATATCCTGCAGCGCCTGTATCGCCTCAGGCGAGGTGCTGAGGCGGAACGGCTCGGGGAAGTCCAACATTCGCACGTCGGTTATGCCGAAAACGGCACACGCCCTGGTGAGTTCATCGAGCTTGATGTCAACGTACTGCTCGGGGGTCTCGCTCATGACGGCGGGGTCTCGCTGCTCGGGCGGCTTACGTAACTCATCGGCGAGACGCTCGTTATGGACATTGACGCCGGGGGTGACGCTGACGACGGTGACCTCGTCGCCCTGCGAGGCGTGGATGCCGAGGGTGCCGGCGTAGTGGGTGAAGTCGTGCGGATGGGCGTTGACGCTGAGTATGCGGAGGTTTGATTGAGTCATGGGATCTCCTCTATGGAAACGGCAAGTAGAGCGGTACTATACTATACCCACGTTCTCATGACGACACGGCGTAAACTCCCACCCATTGTTGTGGTCACGTTGGCGGTTGCCGCGCTGGCGGTGTTCGCCTGTTCTTCCGACCCGGAGCCTCAGCAGGTGGCTCAGACACCGACGGCAACGGCGGTCGTCAGCGCCCTGGTCGAGTCGGAACCGATCGATCCGAACGCGCCTCAGGTCATATATACGGGGATTGGCTTCGTGCCGAAGCGCCTCGATATCGAGCCCGGCGACCAGGTCCGGTTCGTCAACGCGTCCGACAAGCCCCTGTGGCCAGCCTCCAACATCCATCCGACGCACGCGATTCTTCCCGAACTGGACTCGAAGGGCGGGATTCCACCCGGTGAGACGTGGGCCTTCACGTTCAATACGAGGGGGTTCTGGCGTTTCCACAACCACCTTAAGCCGGAGGTGGGCGGGCTGGTTGTGGCGCTGGGGGACGATGACGGTCTGCGTGCGGACCCGCTGGTGCTGGTGGTCCCCGACCGGGCATTCGAGACTCCGAGCAACGTCTCCGCGAAGGACTACGTCGACCTGATCACGGACGACACGCTCATGGTCAGGTTCATCAGGCAGTACGGGCCTGAGCAAACGGTGCAGCTTCTGAAGGAGAGCGAGAACTACATAGAGGTGGACTGTCACCAGCGGGCGCACGACCTCGGGAGGGCGGCATACGAGGAGTACGGCGCGGCCGCGTTCGCGCTGTCGGGGCACGAGTGCCAGGCGGGTTCGTTCCATGGAGCGACCGAGGCCCTCTTCGCCACTCGCGGGACGGCCAACCTGGAGGAGGACGTGGCCACCATCTGCGCCGTTGCCGACAACCCGTTCTTCCGGCACCAGTGCGTACACGGCGTTGGTCACGGGCTGCTTGCGTGGACGACGTATGAGCTGCACGACGCGCTGCCGCTCTGTGACAGGATGCCCACCGACGGGGACCGGCGTTCATGCTACTCCGGGGTGTTCATGGAGAACGTCGTCGGCGGTCTGACGGGGCAGATGGGCCACATCACGCAATACCTGAAGGAAGACGATCCTCACTACCCCTGCGACTCCGTCGACGCGCGGTACCAGGTGCCGTGTTACTTCTACCAGACATCCCACATGCTCAACGTGTTCGACCGGGACTACTTGAAGGTCGCGCAGGCATGCACGGAGGCGCCGGAGGAGGCGCAGTGGAACTGCTTCCAGAGCTATGGGCGCGATGTCGGGAACGTCACCCGGAAGGACCCTGAAACGTCGATACTGTACTGCAGCTACGCACCGGCGGGAAGAAGCCGCATCGCGTGCATCGAGGGGGCGGCGCAGGACCGGTTCTGGGAGAAGACGGGGGCGGACGACGCCCTGGAGATGTGCGGCCTGGTCCAGAATGCCGAGGAAAAGCACGCCTGCTACTGGACGATCATCGTGCGCGCCCGCGACGTGTTGGGCACCGACGAGGAGTATGACAGCTTCTGCGCGAAGATCGGTGAGCAGTGGCGGAGGATGTGCGACGACGCCGAGGCGCTACTGTCGTCGTAGGGCAGAGCGGTTGTTGGCAGGCTTCATTCTCTCTTGTGCAGTGAGTAACGCCCCACGATTTGCAGGACATTTCCGGACATTTGGGGACATTCCTTTCGGCATTACACGCTTACCAGAGAACACTCAGGGAACTCGCCGTTCGGGCGTAAGGGGGGCGAACTCGCCGTTCGGGCGGAACTCGCCGTTCGGGCGTAAGTGGGGGAACTCGCCGTTCGGGCGTTAAGGGGGGCGAGAATTCTTTGAAGATTTGTGGCATTCTGGGACATTCTGGGACATTTTGCTCATTATTGTCAAGTTGGGCGGTTCGAGGTGAGCCCTTCGACCATTCGACCCTTCGACAGGCTCAGGGGAGCCAGGCTTTGAAGTAACTGATCGAGACGGGAGGAAGATTCACCGAAGAGGGAACTCGCCGTTCGGGCATAAGGGGGAACTCGCCGTTCGGGCGTAAGGGGGAACTCGCCGTTCGGGCGTAAGGGGGCGAGAATTCTTTGAATATTTGTCGCATGGTGTCGCATTTTGTTGCATTTTGCTCATTATTGTCAAGTTATGGCGGTTATTCCGGGACGTTGACGGGTGAGGACACGGCAGGCGGAACTCGCCGTTCGGGCATAAGGGGAACTCGCCGTTCGGGCAGGTAGCGTCCTCGTGACACCCCCGCGATTTATGTGACATTTCCTGACAGATTCAGATATTCGCTCCTTTTGCTCGTTGTATCGAGCGAGGCATTTCGGTCGGCTGTTTTCATTGTGGCACGAATGTTCGTGTTGGTCAAATTGGGGTGAGTGGCAGTTGCGTTCGCCCTCACCCTCGCCCTCTCCCAGGACGGGAGAGGGGATAGAGCGCCTAGTCGTTGAGTCTGGAAGCGGGGTACAATGCGGCGCAATCAGGGAGGGTCGTCTACGTGCAGGGCCAGCTGTTCACCGAGTACTTCTTGGAAGAGGGGATACGTGCGACACCGGAGTGGTCGGCGTCCGTGGCGGCGCGACAGGAGTTCGAGTCGTTCCGGGAGGCCGTTCGACAGAAGTACGATGCCCTGAAGCTTGCCGCCGATCCGAACGAGGCGGTTACTGAACAGGAGTTGATCCGTCCGATGTTATTGTTGGCACGTCTAACCAGAAGGGCCGAGACTCATATCGCCGGACGCCAATTACTTGACGAGATCCTTTGCGATTGCGAGG
The DNA here is from genome assembly GCA_963662435.1 of Dehalococcoidia bacterium. Lineage (GTDB taxonomy): Bacteria > Chloroflexota > Dehalococcoidia > Lucifugimonadales > VXLM01 > VXLM01. The sequence goes on from OY759598.1 coordinate 3,745,225, forward strand.
GTCCCGCCAATCAAGGCCACAAACGGACCGCCGATTATTCCATACGCACTTGAGGGAGTATCGAAAATCGCAACCACAGCGAAGACCAAGAATAGGACACCATAGGCTATTCCCATCAATGCCAAAACGTTTTTCCGGAACGGGATACCGTTCTTAGGCTGAACATCCTTGTTCGACTCGACATGGTTTTTGGGCATGACACCACCTCCAGCAGTTGAGTTGAGAAGCGGCCCCTAGCGCTTGACGCGCACGGCAAGTATCGGTACGATGAGGAGTGTCTGACTCGCTCGGTGTTACCGAGTTCCGGCCCTAATGCTAAAGCGTTGGGGCCGCTTTCAGTTAGTCTACCACTCCACTTGATCTTTTCGCAAGAAAAGTGCATCATACTTTAAGAGACTTAACCTTTTAGGGTATGATGCATAAATGACGCAAGAACTTCAAGCAACAGCAACAGCAAGCCTCAGAGTCGCCTTGGAAGCCATCAGGGCTGCCATTCAGGACGCATGGGCCGATACTTGTATTCAGATGGAGGAGTTCCAACCAGCTGTGGTCCATACTGCCTTTGGCCAGTACTTGGCGCACAATGTCCTGAATAAGGTATTCCAAATCGAAACCGCCGGAATGGTCTCCCAGTTCGTGCCAAACCGACGAGGTAGTGCATTCCACGTGAAAGTTGTGATTGAGGATAGGCTATTCCTGACAATCTCTGCGGTTGAGAACCCCGAATCTCCACCTAGACCGGCGCGATTTAGGAACGATTATGCCGAAGGGCTTCAGAGCTGGTTCGAGGTTACGGCTCAGGACGAGTTTAGGCTTGCCATTCCAACGAAATCGACAGCTGAGTATATTCAGATACTTCATGGACCCAGCGGGCTGAGAGGCCAGAAGCGTCAGGAGCTGGGGTTCATAAATGTAGCTTTCCCTCACTGGGGTGGCGGGAACCGCCGTCCTTCCATACCCCTGGATTCCTACATAGCCGAATGGTCTTTGGGGGATCCAGCTGAAATAGAGTACATTAGTGAGGAAGAGGGTTTAGGGGTGACACTCAAGAAGGAGGCGCTGAATGCCGACAAGTAGCCCGGGATTTGTAGGCAGTAGGCTCAGGGAGGCTAGAGAGGTTCGCCAGCTAACCGCGGTATCCTTGGCGGAAATGGTCGACGTCACGCCTGCCACAGTATCGGCATACGAAAATGGACATTGGACACCTAGCCCTGAAGTCCTAGCCAAGATCACTGAGACACTTAATTTCAGGACTGAATTCTTCTTTCGGCCCGGGATTCGGCTTGAAGATACTCGGCAGACCATCTTTGAGCGATCCAAGTCTTCCACTACTAAATCAACAAGAAGGCGAGCCCAGCATCAGAGAACTTGGCTACGTGAGATTCTTCAATATCTGGATCAGTTTGTCACATTACCAGCGCCAAATTTCCCACCCGACGGCCTTGACTGGTTTAGGCTAGAAGATGAGGCCATTGAAGAGTCCGCTAGGCGCACGAGGCGCCATTGGAATCTAGGCGACGGGCCGATAAGTAACGTCACATTGCTGGCAGAGAAAAACGGAATCATTGTGACGATGGTTCCTATGAACGCTAGGGATCTCAGTGCCTTTTCTACACTAGATCATGATGACCAGCGGCCATTCATAGTGCTAGGGACTGACATTCCATCCCCTTTTAGAACAAGGTTCAACGTCTGCCACGAACTCGGCCACTTGGTTTTGCATAGAACAGTTACGCCGCTAGAGTTCCAAGACCAGAGATATTTTAAAATGATTGAGTCCCAGGCGGATCGGTTCGCTGCGGCCTTCCTGACGCCCGCTTCCACTTTCTCGCCTGACATAACTGCCCCGACCCTTGATGTGTTCCGTACTCTGAAGCCAAGGTGGAGGACTTCGATCAAAATGATGGTCTACCGAGCACAGGAGTTAAACATCATTGATCGGGAAGAGGCTAGGCGCCTATACATAAATTACAACCGACGGGGCTGGAACCGGGGGGAGCCCTTGGATCGAGAAACGGAAGCGGAAAAGCCTCGCCTAGTTAGGCGAGTGTTCGAGGCAATCATTGACAACGATGTACTGGAACGTTCGCAAATCGTAGCTGACCTGCCTTTCAATCGAGAGGATATCGAACAGTTGGCGAGCCTTCCCCATGGGTATCTCGACGAAGAATCTGCATATAACCAAGCCATCAGGGACTTGGAAGACCTTTTTTCCTAGTTGTCGTGCTAGAGGGAAGTCGTGTCGTTAGATGACGCGATCACTGTGACGCATTTGACCCCATACAGACGATCGATAAGTACCGGACGAGGGAGTTGGTGCTGGCGTATATGAGCGCGTTGGATGCGGGGGATACGGAGACGGTGGTGTCGTTGTAAGCGGGGTGTACGATCACCCTCACCCTCTCCCAGGACGGGAGAGGGGATAAGTCAGGTGGCACAGAGTGAGGAGATAGATTGGGAGGGCGAAGAAAGTGGAGAGTAGAGGGTAGCTCGGTAATACCGCTTTTCTTTGTCATTTTGAGCGAATCGAGGGATCTGAAATATGTGCCTTCGCGACGACTTTAGATTCTTCACTCCGCTCCGCTACGTTCAGAATGACAGAATGTGAACACAATCTAGAGGGATGGAGGGGTTTTCGTTGGGGGAAACACGGTTGCGGCTTGGGGTGATTGGGTTTGGCAGCAGGGCGGCGTCGGTGCTGTCGGCGCTGCGTCGCGTGTGTAGTGGGGTGCGGGTGGCGGCGGTGGCGGACCCGGACGGTGAGGGTGCGCGGCAGAGGTTACGAGGCTTGGAGGCGTCGGAGCGGGAAACGGCGTTCTTCGGTGAAGCGGAGGAGCTGCTGGGTCATGCGGGTGACCTCGACGCGCTGCTGATAGGGACGCGGTGCAATATCCACACGCCGGTGGCGGTGATGGCAGCAGAGACGGGGCTTCCGCTGTATCTCGAAAAGCCGGTTGCCATCTCGCACGAGCAGATCGTCGCGCTCCGTGACGCCTACCGTGGTCGCGAGAAGTCGGTGGTGGTGTCGTTTCCGATGCGAGTGACTCCGCTGTTTCGCAAGGTGATGGAGCTGGTCGAGAGTGGTCGTTTGGGGGTGGTGAACCAGGTGCAGGCGGTCAACTACGTGCCGTACGGTGGGGTCTACTATGCGCGGGAGACGTATCGCGATTTCGAGGTGACGGGGGGGATGTGGCTGCAGAAGGCGACGCACGATTTTGATTATCTCAACGCGCTGCTGGGGGTCCCGGCGGCGGTCTCCGCGGTGATGACGCGCATGGCATACGGTGGCGAGATGCCACATAACCTGCGGTGCTCGGAGTGCGACCTTGCAGGGACGTGCTTGGAGAGTCCGCAGGGTGTTGCGCGTCGGGGCGACGACGGGGGAGTCGGGACGGGTGACCACCTGTGCGTGTTCGGGGACGGCATCGAGCTGCAGGACGCGGGTGCGGCCCTGATAGGGTATGAGGGGGGCGCTCACGCGAGCTACACGCAGAATTTCCTTTCCAGGCGGTCTGCGGCGTCTCGGGGGGCGACGGTCACGGGGTATGAGGGGACGTTGTCGTTCGACTGGTTCAAGGGCAGCGTCAGCGTGGTGGACCATCATCGCGACCGGGTAGAGTCGTTCGAGGTCAAGGTGACGTCGGGGCATCTCGGCGGCGACGAGGTGCTGGCGCGGAACTTCGTGGATGTGTGCCTTGGGCGGGACGAGTCGCGAACCGATCTGTCGTCGGGTCTGCTGAGCGCGGCGATGTGTTTGTCTGCCCGCGAGTCGGCGCACTCGCAGAGGTGGACGCCTGTGGGGGACGTCTATTCGGAGGGGTATCCTGATCGCGAGGTCGCGGTCGAGCCGACGCCAGGGAATGTGGAGCGGGGAGTGTAGGAGGGGGATTTACCACAGAGGGCACGGAGATCACAGAGTTTAGGAGAGATACAGGGTGATTGGGAGTTTCTGACACACGTGCCCGGCTCAGGGTAAACGGGGTGTTGTCTGCAGGATCAGGGTAAATGGGGTCCTTTCGGATGTCCTCTTGCGGGTTGGGGAACAAATTGCTGCCGGTCGTCGTCTAGACGTTATACAGGTCAGATGAGACGTCGTTGGGGAGGAGGCGCCGATGGTAGTCATTGTCAAGATCGTATTGCTTAATGTCGTTGCCGTCTCACTCGTTGGGCTCGTGGTGGCGTCCTGCGGGGATGATCCGGGGCCCGGCAACGCGACGTTGGAAGTGCCGTCGGGGAAGAGTCCGAATGCGTCGGTGAGCGGCACGGTGACGTACCGTGAGCGGCTGGCACTGTCTCCCGGGGCCAAGCTGGTGGTGTCGTTGCGAGATGTGTCACTCCAGGACGCGGCGGCGCCGCTGATTGCGCGGCAGACCATCGAAGGCCCTGGGCAGGTGCCGATCAAGTTCAAGGTGGAGTACAGCCGCGACGACATCGACTCGCGGAACACGTACGGGATAAGCGCGAGGATCATCGAGTCGGACGGTCGGCTGGCGTTCACGAACGATACGGCATATGACGTGATCACGGGCGGAAATCCGAGCAAGGTGGACATGGTGCTGGTGCTGGTGGAGCCGCCGCCCGACCAGGTCGTGGAGGGGACGGACTGGCGGCAGTGGGTGGAGGTCCCGGCGCGGGTGATTGGGGCCCACCTGATACCGAACGAGCGGGAAGCCTTCCTCCGAATCGCCTTCTACCAGTCGACCGTCGAGAATTGTGCGCGCCCCGGCAGCCAGAGCCTGAAGGTGGAGGGGAACAGGATCATCGCGACGCTGACGCTCATGCAGCCTCCGCCGACTTCGTGGGCGATTCCGTGCGACGAGCAGGTGATCGAACTGGACGCGGTGGAACCAATCACGGCGACGCTCGAGGCGGGGGAGAGGTACCGTGTGATTGTGAACGAAACATTGGTGACTACGTTCAGCGTGCCGAGGGAGAGCCTTCGCTACAGCTTCATTGACCAGTCGCCGATCGTAAGTGCGGAAATTGCGGTGTTGGAGAGCGCGCCGCCCCAGTACCATCTGAACGTCGCATCCCGTCTGCCTGCGGGCAGCAACTGCTCACAGTTTGACGGCTATGAAATCCAGAGGAGAGAGACGCACGAGATCGAGGTGGTCATCACGCACTACCAGGTGTCGAATCAACAGGCGGTATGTACGAGGGACTATCCCCTGGTGGAGACAGTCGTCCCCCTGGGTTCCGACTTCGAGTCGGGGGAGAAGTACACGGTAAGGGTGAATTCGGATACGGTCACGTCGTTTGTGGCGCAGTAGGGGTGGGGGCTTGTTGAGGAAGCGGTGAGGAACTGGGGCATGCTGGCCGGGGTGGTGTGGCGTTTGCGACCTGACCATGCTTGTGCTTCAATGAATTGAACGGTGCCCATGGCGGCGCCCTTCGAGGTCATGTGCTCCTCAATAAGTCTTTTCTCAGGCGAATTACTCGTGCAAGGCACGTCCTGTTCGTCCTCTGCGTGATGGCTGCCGTTGTGTCGGCAGGCTGTTTCGGGCCGTCGGAAGAGGAGTTGTCGAGGGAGCACTTCGAGCTCGGACTGCAGTTTGAGGAGAACGGGAGCTACGTTCGCGCACGCGAGGAGTACACGCAGGCGATACGTCGCGACCGACAGTTTACGGATGCCTACGTAGCGCAGGGCAGGGTACTCTTCCAGACCAGCAACTTTCGCGCGTCGATGGCGATCGTCGATGAGGCGCTGAGGCTGGACGAGGGTCACGTGGAGGCGCACAACGTGCGTGGTCTCGTCTCGATGTACACAGGCGACAGCGAGTCGGCGATTCTCAGCTTCACGCGCGCCATTGAGCTCGATCCGAAGTACGCGGAGGCCTACCACAATCGCGCGCAGGTGAACGTTCAGGACAACAACGCGGACTCGGCGCTGGAGGACCTGTCGAAGGTCATCGAGCTGGAGCCGTTCGAGCCGCGCTACTACGTGGAGAGGGCGCGGCTGTACGCCTTCCTCGACGAAACAGACAGGGCACTGAGGGACCTCGAACGCGTGCTGGAAGTGACGCAGGACGAGGAGTACACGACACCGGCACGTCGCATGATGGAGAATCTCCGGCAAGCGCCCTGATGCGGGGATTGCACTTTTGATGCGGGGCCGCTCGCCGGGCCCGCCGTTGGTTTGCCATTGAGCGGTACTTGCACGTATAGTTCACAGCCTGTCTCGACCTGTGAAAGGACCGAGAGCTTTGGTGAGTGAACAGCAAGGCTTGGACGTTGCCAGCCGGCCGGGTGGACGCGACCTTTTCTGGCTCGTCCTGCTGTCGATCTCGCTGTTCATCGCCCTGCTGCCGATCGCCAGCTACGTCGCGGCGCTCTCGGCCATCAAGGAAGAGCTAGGACTCAACAACGCCGGCGCCGGGGCGCTCTTTTCGGCATACCTGGCGGGGTACGCGGCATCCGCGCTCTATCTCATACCGTTGACCGACCGGATTGGGCCGAAGCGCATCATGTACGTGTCGGCGGCGGTGGCGGTCGCGGCGCAACTGCTCTTCCCCCTGACGACCTATAACGTCTTCGTGGGCGTCGTGCTTCGCGCCATCGCGGGGGTGGGATTTCTCGGGATCTACATACCGGGGCTGCGACTCGTTGCGAGGCGCTTCGAGCGGAGCGGGCGGGGTTCCGCCATGGGTCTGTTCGTGACGGCGCAGTACGCGTCGCACAGCGGTTCGCTGGCGCTGACGGGGTGGCTCATGGCGTCGATGGAGTGGCGTGACGCCTACACGCTCGTGGCGGCGTTGTCGGCACTGAGTCTGCCCCTCATGTTCTTACTGATACGTTCAGTTCCAGACACGCACGGACCCCTCGCAGGCGGGAAGCTCGACCCGACGGTGCTCAAGAGCAGTCCCGTGCAGTTCGTGATACTTGGCTATACGGTGCATGCGTTGAACCTCTACGCCCTCAGAGTCTGGCTGCCGGTCTTCCTCGTGTCAATCCTGGTAGCTAGGGGAGTCTCGGAGGGGAATGCCGTTGTTACCGCGGCGGAGGTGGGAGGCCTGGCACTCGCGTTCGGCGCGGTTGGTCCCGTCATGGGAGGGGCGATATCCGACCGGCTCGGACGGATTACGGCGGCCTCGCTCATCCTCGGCCTTGCCGCCCTGTGCGCGTTGGGGTTCGCGTGGATAGGGCACTGGCCATGGGGAGTGGTCGTTGCGGCGAGCGTCGTATTTGGATGGGCGGCGTCGGCGGACTCGGCGATCTACCAGACGGGCATCACCGAGGTGGCCGACCCGAGGCGCCTGGGATCGACGATGGCCCTTCAGGCATCGCTGGGTCTACTGGGAGGGGTGATCGGCCCGGTGCTGTTCGGAGGCATCCTGGACGTTGCGGGGGGCGAGTACAAGTGGGTGTTCGCCTTCTCCACGCTCGGCGTGCTCGCGGCTATTGCGATAGTGGGACTCCGTCGAGTGGGGTCGGTGACGAATTTTCGACGACCGGGTCAGGAGGGGACGTAGCGCAGGTTGACACTCAAGGGCCGTCGCTCCTAGACTGTCGGCAACCGACAACCGCCACCCTAAACTGAGTCGCCATATGGCGAGATTTCGCACAACCGGCCGGGCGACGTGGGGAGTTGGAATCAACGTAGTTCAACCCCAGTCTTCCCCACGCTGAATTCCGGCCCCGAATAAGGATACCGGGCAGACACTTCGCCGGCAGGACGGAAGTGCAGAAACCTCGTCTGCGAGAGAGGGGATGCTTATGGTTAGGTCAAGGATCCGCAGCGTAATTGTAGTTTTTGCCGCAATGGTCGCGGCGTTCAGCACTGTGAGTGCGTGTGCTCCGGAGCAGGAGAGCCCCCTGGAGTTCGGCGCGCGGGCAACAGCAAAGGCCGCCACACCGACACCGACGCCGCTTCCTGACGAGCCGACGGCAACGCCGATACCGGCAGAGGAGATGGAGCGTGTCGCCCAGGAACGTTCGGACACGTACCTCGACGCCCTTTACGAGCCGACAGAGGGCACGGTGCGCATGGGAATGTGGGATGAAAAGCGCGTCCTGCTCGACAGCCACCTGGTGGGGTATATCATCGTCTACGGCTACGACTACACGATCGAGTTGGTCGAGACGACAGTAGAGGAGTATCCCGGACTGCTGGAGACAGGGGAGCTGGACATCGTCCTACAGACCTCTCCGGACGTGGGCGATTGGCTGGCTGAACGCTCGGAGGAAGGCGCGGTGCTCGACCTCGGCACGATGGTCGAATCGACACCGGGAACGCGCATCGTCGTGCATGGAAGGCTGGACGAGCGCGCTCCTGAGATCGTGGGTTTTCTTGAGTCGATCACGGTGGACGAAGAGGTATTCGACTCGGCCGCGAAGAGGATTACCGGCGGAAGGCTGGGGATCAACCCTAATGTTGCTTCATTGATCGTTCTCAAGAACAACGAAGAACTCTGGTCTGAGTGGACTCCGCCTGAGGTCGTGGAAAAGGTCAAGGCCGCGATAGAGGGGGGCAAGAGCGACCTCCAGAACCGCAAGTGCATACCGACCGGAGGCGGGGGCACGACGCCGAACTGCCGCGGGTGGACTGGTGATGGTTGATTGACCGGTGGTCACTGCAAGAGACGGCGCATGAACGCAATTGAGCTTGATGGCTTGTCGAAGACGTTCAGGCGTCGGGGTTCGGAGCCGGTGCATGCCGTCGTCGATCTGAGTCTTTCCATACCCCGTGGTCAGATATTCGGCTTTCTTGGTCCGAACGGCGCGGGCAAGACGACCACCATCAAGATGATGTGTGGGGTCGTCATCCCTGATGCCGGAAACGTCACGCTCCTCGGCCACGACGTGCGGCGAGACCGGGCGGCCGCGATGCGTCAGATCGGCGTGGTGCTCGAGGGGGCACGGACCGTCTACTGGCGGCTCTCGGCCATGGAAAACCTGATGTACTTCGGAAGGTTGAAGGGCATCCGGGGCAAGTATCTCAAGCCGAGAGGGGAGCGGCTGCTGAAGGAGCTGGACCTCTGGGCCAGGAGGAACGACGACGTTCGTGAGTTCTCTCGAGGGATGCAGCAGAAGGTAGCCATCGCAGCGGCGCTCATGTCCGATCCTCCGATTGTATTGCTCGACGAGCCCACGCTGGGTCTGGACGTCGAGTCGGCCCGGACGGTCCGAGAGTGGGTCTCGCGACTTGCCAAAGAGGAGAACAAAACCGTCCTGCTTACGACGCACCAGTTGACGATGGCCCAGGAGCTCTGCGACCGCGTCGCCATCATCAACGAGGGCCGCCTCATCGCGGACCGTACTGTCGGAGACCTGTTGTCTCTGTTTCGTCGAGACTACTACAGGATACGTGTCGGGGGTCAAATTACTGGCAAAGTGTCGCTGCCCGAGGGGCTAGTTATCGAGGAGGGCGAGCACGAGACGACTATCTCGGGAGACATCGCTGAGCAGGAGCGACTTCACGAGGTGCTCCGGTTCATACGAGAAGAGGGTCTGCTGCTGTTGTCGGTGCAGCGCAGCGAGCCAAGTTTGGAGCACATATTTGTTGAACTGCTGAACGAGGACCGACAGTGATCGCCGCGCCGCTCGTCCTCTATAACGAGGCCCGCAAGAGCCTAATAGTAGCCTGGAACTACAGGGCCAACCTCGTAATTCAGCTGTTGACGCTGATACTCCTGTTCGTCTTCATCAGCTTCCTGGCTGAAAGCGGCGGGATTGCGTCCGAAGGAATCTCGTCAATCCTTCTCGGCTACCTGATCTGGCTGTACGCGGCCCTCGCAATCGACAATATGAGCAACGGTCTCACTGGTGAGGCCTCGGTCGGCACCTTGGAGCAGATTTACATGAGCCCGGTTCCTCCATGGCTCGTAATCGTTGGGTGGGTCGCCGCCAACTTCCTGTTATCAACGGTCTTGGTTGTCCTTGTTGGCGTGGTCTTGGCGTTGGTGCTTACCGTCACCCTGCCGTTAGAGGTGGCCGCCCTGCTACCTTTCTCCCTCACGATGATTGGCCTGCTAGGTTTCGGGTACGCCATAGGCGGGCTCACCCTGGTGTATAAGCAGATCAGTTCGGTGAGCAGCCTTTTGACCAATGTCCTGTTGTTTCTCAACGGGGCGCTGTTGCCGGTAAGCTATTTCCCCGAATGGCTCGAAACCATCACGAAAGTGCTGCCGACAACACAGGGAATCATCGTGCTACGCAGGGTGGTAGTTGACGGCGCCTCTCTCGCCGCTGTCTGGCAGGACGGGAGCATGGTGTTCCTCGCGGTCCAATCGGCAGTATTCCTGCTGGCAGGTTGGGTCCTGTTCAACGTCGGGGAACGGATCGCGAAACAACGAGGGACGTTGGGGCAGTATTAGGTGGGTGTTCGATAGGTCAGCAGAAGCGGTTCTCTTTGAATCATGAGTTGCGCCAGCACCCTTCAATAGGCTTTCAAGTAACTGCGGGAACCCCCTCTCTGTATCTCTCTCCCGCCGGGGGAGAGATTAAAGGTGATTGCATGCCAGTTACTGACACCCTTGTACGGCCCCGGCGCGGGGCCTAACGATGCTCAGGGTGAACGGAATCCCTTATAGATATCCTCTTAGGTACACTTACTCCGCACACCTAACACCTGCCTCCGAATGACGTTGTATATCCAAATCGGTTGATGCTCCGGGCGCTGGCTCACGGCCTCTCAATGGATTCGGGCCGGTGGGGTGCGGCGCGTTGTCGTTTGGGGTGCGATAGGGTATCGTGTGGCGAGCGTGGCGGCCGTTGCGCTTGTCCGGCCGGAGCGGACGGCGGGGCCGTATTCGAGCGTCCCGTCCTGCGAGGTAGCATAGGCACATGTGGGTATACATCGTCCGACGGCTGCTCTTCCTACCGGTCACGTTGGTGGCCGTGTCTCTGATTACCTTTACTCTCGGACATTACGGTCCGGGCGATCCCGTTCGAGTGATGATGGGCAACAAATACGACGAGGTGGCCGCGGAGCGCATTCGGGACGAGTTGGGACTGAACCGGCCCTTCTTTGTGCAGTACGCCGACTACATGTACGGGTTCGTCCGGGGCGATTTTGGGGAGAGCCTGCGCTTCATAGGCCAGCCGGTCCGCGACCTGATCGTGCCGAAGATGTGGGTCTCCGCCCAGCTTTCGATCGCCGCGTCGATCATCAGCCTCAGTATAGGTCTGCCATTAGGGTTCTATATCGCGCATAAACAGGGGAGTTGGCAAGACCCAACCACGGTAACATTTGCGATCGTCCTGGCGTCGATACCGATCATGGTGACGGTGCCGTCACTCCTATGGGTCGGGTGCCTCAAGACCGACCTGATACCGTGCTCAGGCTGGGGAGGGTTCTTCGATCCGCGCATCGTCGTGCCCGCGATAACGATGGGCGTACCGGGCGTCGCGGGACTCATGCGCCTCATGCGGGCGAGCACCCTCGACGTCATGGGACAGGACTTCATCCGGACGGCCCACTCAAAAGGACTCGGGACTGTGCGAATCGACGCGGGGCACGTCCTGCGGAACGCGATAATCCCCATTATCACGATCCTCGCCTTCTCGCTTGCGGGGTTGATAGAGGGATCGTTCATAATGGAGACGATCATGGGCATTCCGGGCGTTGGGCGCTTCGCCGTCGAGTCTATCTTCAACCGTGACTACCCAATCATCTTGGCGATAACACTCATAGGCGCTATGGCGTTCGTGCTCGCGAATCTGCTGGCCGACGTGGCTTACGCGTACATCGACCCTCGCATTAGGTACAGCTAGGTGGCCCTCCAACCACAATCACAACCGTTTGAGATTGTGCCCGACGAAGTCAATGAGCTGGACGAAGAGTCCCAGCGGCACCGGCGGGGGCACTTCGCGCGTGCCTTCTCGCGGCTCATACGCAAGAAGATCGCGGTCGCGGCGATGGTCATCATCGCCATCATCTGGCTGTCCGGGATATTCGCCGCACCGCTGTCGACGTTCGTGACAGGCTATGAGTACACGGCTCAGGACTACACTGCCTTCCGCGAGCCGCCGAGCCTCGAACACTGGGCGGGTACCGACCGGGCAGGTCGGGATGTCTTCACACGCCTTCTCTGGGGGATCCAGAACACCGTCATTCTCACTTTCGTAGGGATGTTCTCGGGCGGGCTGGTCATCGGCATCACGCTCGGGCTGGTGTCGGGGTACTTTGGAGGCAAGGTGGACGGGTTCATCATGCGGATCGGTGAGATCGCCGCGTCGTTCCCCGGCATTCTGCTCGTCATCATCATAGCCGCGACGCTGCGTCCGCGAATACTTGAAACCGTGCGCTGGCTCGAGGACAACACCTTCCTTGATGGCCTCGTGCGTTCCGGAGTGGTCGACTACGTGGTGATATCCGTCGCCCTCGTGAGCTTCGGGTGGATCGGGATGGCGAGGCTGGTGCGCGGGCAGATCCTCTATCTCAAAGAGACGCAGTACATCGAGAGCGCACGCGCCATCGGCGTTTCGACGCCGCGAATCCTCTTTCAGCACCTGCTCCCGAACGCCATCAGTCCTATCGTCGTATCCGTCTCGGCGGGAATGGGCACGATGGTGGGCACGGAGATCGTGCTGAGCTGGTTGGGACTCGGCATTCAGCCGCCCCGGCCAAGCCTCGGCGTGATGCTGTTGGAGGGCGGATCTATCAGTGTCCTGCGTGTGATGCCCTGGCTCCTGCTGGCGCCAGGGGTGATTGCGTGGGCGATGGTGCTGGCGTGGAACCTGTTGGGCGACGCGCTGAACGACGTTCTGAACCCACGCACACGCTGAGGATGGACCGAGCCCTGGAACTCCTTCGCGGTCTGGGAACGTGCCCGGCGACTCCGTTCTTCGAGGAACTGCCCGCGCGGTGCATCACTGAGGCTCTGTCGCGCGCGGGCGTCGATTACCGTTGTGACGAGTTCGGGAACATCGTCGCGCACTTTCCGGCTACTGAGGAAGCGGCCGGGCCGCCTATCGCGCTTGTGGCGCACATGGACCATCCCGGATTCGAGGTCGTGGAGATCGAGGGAACGGGAGCGGTCGCAAGGGCGATGGGAGGGGTGCCCGCCGCGTCGCTGACAAAGCCTGTGCCGGTCTTCGTAGTCGCTCGTGACGGAGCGAGGGTTCATGGCGTGACGGAGCCTCACGAGGATATGGTCGACCCGAACGACCGCATGTCGGACCGTCTCGTGCGGGTGCGGTTCGACGAGAGCGTCGCTCTGGAGCCGCCGTTGCCGGTAGTGTTCGACCTTGCGGACTTCGAGCTTGAGGGTGACACGATCAGGATGCGTGCCGTCGACGATCTCGCGGGGTGCGCGGCCATTCTCGCTCTGCTGGAGCGCGTTGTGCGTGAGGGTGCGGCGGCCGACGTGTACGGCGTATTCACGCGGGCTGAGGAGGGGGGTCTCTTTGGCGCACGACTCATGGCGGAGGCTGTCACTCTCCCGAAGGAGACCGTCATCGTGTCGGTTGAATCGAGCGCGGTCATTCCCGGAGTCGAACAGGGGGCAGGGCCGGTCATACGGACAGGAGATGCGCTGACCACTTTTGACTCGGGTGCGGAGCGCCTGCTCACGGCGGCAGTGGCATCGATTCGCGGCCGCAACCCGGAGTTCAAGGTGCAGCGCCAATTGATGTCGGGGGGAGTGTGCGAGGCCACCGCGTTCTCGATGGCCGGATACTCCGTTACAGGTGTTGCGTTTCCACTAGGGAATTACCACAACGCCACGACGACGATTCCCGATCCTGAAGGCGGAGTGGCGGAGGAGTACATCCGGGTGTCGGACTACCTCGGAGGGGTGGAACTGCTGGCTGAGGCGGCGATTGTAGGACTTGAAGGACACGGCGCAACTTCACGAATAGGGGTCGTTGGAGATGACGTGAGGGAGCGGCTGCGGAGCTCGAAGGGGTGGTGAGTATGTTCCCTACAGCGTCCCTAGTCGCCGCCGCTCGGTTCGGGCAGGGGTGAGGGAGGGGCGTTGAGCATGTCGGTGAGGGCTGAGCCTTCGAGGGTCTCGTGCTCGATGAGGTACTTGGAGACCTCGGTCAGCTTGTCCTTGTGGGCGACGATGAGGTTCTTGGCGGTCTGGTACGCGCCCTGGATGAGGCTGTGTACCTCTTCGTCGATGGTATCTGCTATGCGTTCGCTGTAGTCGGCCTGCTCCGAAATCTCCCTGCCGAGGAAGACAAGCTCTTCGCGCTTGCCGAAGGTGCGAGGGCCGAGCTTCCGGCTCATGCCGTAACGCATAATCATCTGACGCGCAAGGTTCGTAGCCTGCTCGATGTCGTTGCTCGCGCCGGTCGTTATCTGCTCCGCGCCGAAGACCTCCTCCTCGGCTGCCCTACCACCCATGAGCGTGGCGAGGCGGGCCTTCACCTGCTTGAGGGTCATGTAGTTGCTCTCTTCGTCGGGAATCGACTTGGTGTAGCCGCCGGCGTGACCGCGAGAAACGATGGTCACCTTGGCGACGGGGTCCGCGTCGTCGAGCAAATGGCCGACGAGTGTGTGTCCGGCCTCGTGGTAGGCGGTCACCTCTTTGTCCGAAGCGCTGATGACCCGCGACTTGCGGGCGGGACCTGCGATTACGCGGTCGATTGACTCCGCGAAGTCCTCGTAGAGCACCGATGTCCGATTGTTGCGCGCGGCGAGGATGGCCGACTCGTTTACGAGGTTCGCCAGATCGGCCCCACTGAAGCCGGGCGTCTGCTTTGCAACGCTCTCGACGTCGATGGACTCGTCGATGGGCTTGCCCTTCATGTGGACCCTGAGGATAGCCTCGCGGCCGCGAACGTCGGGATTGTCCAAGGTGACTCGACGGTCGAATCGGCCCGGCCTGAGGAGGGCGGGGTCGAGGATATCGGGACGGTTGGTTGAGGAGAGGACGATGACATTGACGCTGGTGTCGAAACCGTCCATCTCGACGAGAATCTGGTTCAGGGTCTGCTCGCGCTCGTCGTGCCCGCCGCCGAGACCGGCTCCGCGGTGTCGTCCCACCGCGTCGATTTCGTCGATGAAGACGATGCAGGGCGCGTTGCGTTTCGCCTGTTCGAAGAGGTCGCGTACGCGGGACGCGCCGACGCCGACGAACATCTCCACGAATTCGGACCCGCTGATCGAGAAGAAGGGGACACCTGCCTCGCCCGCAACGGCCCTGGCGAGGAGCGTCTTGCCGGTACCGGGTGGGCCTACGAGCAGGACGCCTCGCGGGACGCGCGCGCCCAGGGTCTCGAAGCGCTCGGGGTATCTCAGGAAGTCGACGACCTCTTCCAGCTCCTCCTTGGCTTCATCGGCGCCCGCAACGTCCTCGAACGTGACGTTTGGCTGGTTGCCGACGAGCATCCTGGCGCGGCTGCGGCCGAAGCTGAATGTCTGGTTGGTGCTACCCTGCGCCTGACGCATCATGAACAGGAGCACAGCGCCGAAGAAGATCAGGGGCAGGAAGTTTATGAGGATACCGAAGAGACTGCCGAGGCCGCTCGAACCAACGACCACGACGTTTGGATTGCCGCCCTTGTACGGGTCGATTCCGGCGTCGACGAGGATATCGACGATGCTGGCATTCTGCTCGATCCGAGACGAGAAGGTCTCCTGCAGCGGGGTGATGACCGTCAGCCGGTCGCCGCTCACCTCAATGGTCTCTATCTCGCCGCGCTTCGCCATCGCTACGACTTCGGATATGCTCAGGTCCTTATTGCCGCCGGGCACGTCCGAGAATAGAGTGAAGAATATCGCAATTACGGCCACGACGATCAGCAGGTAGATAAAGCCATTGCGCATGAAACGGGAGTTCATTGCCCCTCCAGAGGACTTCTCGCCAGATGTTCCGATGGAACGGTAAGGGGGATTGGTATCCCCCAGCTATCATGGTAACACCGTTTACAGTACCAATTCAAAGCATGAATTTGACCTCAAATCCGCCAAACCGGGAGGGCGCAGAGCTTCAATCGTCCCGTCCCAGTCCCTGCTCACCTTCGGGACGGCGTGGCGCCGTTGGATCGCCTGTCGCGGGCTCTCCGAAGTGCTCCGGTTTCCAGTACCAGACGCGACCTTGATCGGCCCCCGCGACGAGTTCGAACTTACCGTCACCGTCCCAGTCGACAGGCGCCGGATGCACACCGTGACGCCAGAACTCCAGGGGCAGACCGTCCTTGTCCCACAGGATAATCTCAGGCCGTCTAAACAGGGGGTCCTCGTTCGTTCCGACGTTCTTGGCCAAGAGTACGTAGCTGCCACGAAACGGGCTTCCGTGCTGAGGGCCGACGCCCAATAGCAGGTCGAGCACGCCGTCGCCGTCCCAGTCTACGACGTTAATCTTCGTCCTACCACGACCGTCGCCTCCACCCTCGGTGTAGACTCCGTGGGTCTTAATGGTCTCGCCGTCCTCGTAGCGCAGTTTTTCTCCTGGGTGCAGGCGGGATGGTTCGTCGGGCCCGACTCTCCGGAATATCGCGAGGTCGAGTTCCTTGTCCTGGATGACGATGTCGGGCAGACCGTTACCGGAGAAGTCCCCGACTCCCGCCTGCTGTCTCCATGGCCCGCGCAATGGCTCACCGCCGGTAACGTGTAAGCGCTGCGGGGGGCCTAGCTCAGGCTCGGACTTCGTTCCCCAATTCGGATACCAGTCGTAGAGGCCGATCATGTCGCTTACGAGCAGGTCGAGGAGGCCGCTGCCGGTCCAGTCTACGAGGACGGGGTTGCTGTAGCCGCCGGTGTCGCCGTCGTAGGGTCCCTGGGAACCGCCCCAGTGGTGTCCGCCGGCTGGATCGGGTGCGGCGAGACGGCGAATCTCGGTCGTGCCGTAACGCACCCTTTCGGGAAGGGCGAAACGCAGCGGATCGGTCGAGAGGGTCTTGTACCAGAGGACGTAGCCCTCCACGCCTCCGACGACGAGGTCGGGCGTGCCTGTACCTCGCCAGTCGCCGACGGTGGGGACGCTGAAGAAGCTGTTGCCGACGTGCGGGTTGTGCTGCTTGATCCTTTTCGGCGTGTCGTAGATGGGACGTCCCTGCGAGTCGTGACCCCTGAACTGCGACCAAGACGGCGACTGCGATCGGTCGCCAGCGAAGATGTCGAAACGACCTGGTTCCAGCACGTCGGACACGCCGATGTTGATGTCGAGGTTCGTCGAGCGGTTAAACGGTTCGTTGTGCAGGGTGAACAGCTCGGTGACGTCGCCCCAATGGGGAGTCGAGCCCGTCGCATTGAGGGGAAGGTGGTAGACCCTGCCGTAGTAGGTGCAGAGGAGAAGGCCCGCGCCGGTTTTGGTCGGGTCGACCGGGGATACCCACATGGTGTGGCGTGGCAGGGCGATGTTCGCCTGGCCCGCGTAGGTGAATTCGATACCGCCAGACCTTCCGGTATTGTCAAATAGGTGAAGGGTCGGAGTGGGGACCTTGCCGATCCACCGACCGTCGCGATGGTACCTGTCAGCTTGGTCTTCGGGCGAAAGTCCGGTCGTCGGGTCGATGTGATAACCGCTGCGTTCGCCTCCGCTGACGACGACGAGGTCGGGCCTGCCGTCGCCGTTCCAGTCGAAGGCGGCAGTGGAGCCCTTTGCCCAGGACTTGGCGCCGAGTTCCGTGCCAATCACTTCAACCGGGGTCCCGGCTTCACGGTCAGTCGCTACGCCTCCCGCCAGCGAAAGGGCGACGACCGGCCTTTGGGAGTAGTATCTCAGCCCGATGATCACCTCGTCCTTGCCATCGCCGTTGAAGTCGGAGGCCGTGAGCAAGAACCCGGTGAGGCCCTCGTCGTTCTCGTCGCGCTGGGCAGACCGGGAGATCGTCCCCCACCGTCGTCCCCTGTCGACAACGGGCGTCCCGTCGGCGAGGGTGTCGATAAACTTGTGCGCGAAGATGTCGTTGCCGGAGGTGACGAGCTCTGGTTGCCCGTCGCCGTCCCAGTCGAGGACGTGTACGGTCGCTGTAGGGTCGCATGGCGCGTGCAGGTCGCTGATGACGTTGTCGTCGCCGAGCACAAGGGGAGAACCGTCCCCCTGGTTTCCGCCTTCGATTGGACGTGGGTATTCGCTCATGACTTTATTCCTCCTGGCCGTTCACCGTGATAGCCGGTCGCGCCGAATTATACGCGGGAATGCCAAAGACGTCGTGCCGTTTCGCCGGAATTACGCCGTGGTCGTTATGGTATCCTTTGGGCGGCAACGCGATGGACTCTCGGACAGCAGGAAGCACGGGAGGAATGACATGAAACGACCACGCCTGATCTACTACAACGACGCGCACCATTTCCACGCCAAGCGTATGGAACCGCCAGCCAGCATCCACATGCTGGAGTGGCCGGTCAACGAGGTCGCGGGCACGGGCGTTGACCTTCTTGTGCTGGGTCTTGGCTATGGCGACGTCTATTTCCACCAGAGCAAGGTGGGCCGCGTCGTGGGCCAGCAGAAAGAGGTGTGGGAGAACTACATCGACTGGCGCATCATGCGGATGGTCGAAGAGGCGGCAGAGAAGGGGACAGACCAGCTTCGAGAGGTGATTCGGAGGGGCCGAGAGACTGGTGTCACCGTATATCCCAGCATCAGATTGCAGTCCGGCAACCCCCGCTACAGTGAACGGTGCGGACGTCTCAAGTGGGAGCGTGGCAGCGAGGTCTGCATAGCGGAGCCGGGCCGCAATGAGTGGGCCTACGACTATGCGGTCAAGGAGGTTCGCGACGAAAACCTCGCCGTCATTCGCGAGGTACTGGAGGACTACGAGGCCGACGGCATCGAGCTGGACTACATGTTCGGGAGCCAGTATTTCAAATCCGGAAACGACGAGGGAACGCAGACGATGAACGCCTTCGTCCAGGACGTTCGGGAGTTGGCAACCCAGATAGGTCAGAAACAGGGCCGAGAGGTCGGCGTCATGGCCCGTCTCGACCTGCTCCGGGACAAGAACCTGTCGAACGCCCTTGATGCAGAGCAGTGGCTTCGGGACGGTTCGCTCGACTACGTCGTGGGGCAGGACCCGTACGTCGTATCCGAGACGGGAGTCCGCCAGGAGTGGATGCCGGACGCGGCCAATGCCAATGGCGCGGCGGCGTACTACCGCCCGCCGAGGCGCGTGTACGACGAGCGGGTGGGACTGCCGAGCATCGAGATGTACCGAGCGCTGAACCAGACGCTGGCATCCGACGGTTGGGCGGGACAGTATCACGGATACCTTCTGTGGCCGTTCGCCGACCGCGAGTACCAGATTCTCCGCGAGCTGGCGCACCCGGAAGTGCATGTTCGGAGCCACAAGCGCTACATCGCGCAGCCGCGAGAGGGAGTGGAAGGCGAGTCGACGACGACACCGCACCGCGAGTTGCCGGTGGAGCTTGTGGAGGGGGAGACCTCGTCAGTGACGATCCGCATCGAGGACGACATCGAGAGTGCGAAGGCTGACGGGGAGATGCGCAAGCCGACTCTGACGATAAGGTTCTCGTACTTCTGCATCGAGGACGAGTACGAGATCAGGTTCAACGGCGAAGCGCTGCCTCTCGACCAGGCAGAGATCACCGACGAGCGCGGGCTCGAGATGCGGACGATATTGCGCGGGGGGATGGACCTCCAAGCGCCCATGGGCATGTCGGCCCACTGGTTCCGGTTCTCGCTTCCCATAGAACTCGTCAAGCGGGGAGACAACGTCGTCGAGGTGGAGATGTTCAAGTTCGAGCCTCGCGCGGGGTTCAAGCGCAGCATCAATGGCGTTGAAGTGCTGATGCGCTACAAGGATATGGAGCGTCCTCAAGGGTTTGACGTGGAGCGACTTTCCCCACTTTCGGCGTAGGGCGTTGTAGAGTTCCCAGCATAGGTTGACAACCCATCGTTAATGGTGTGAAAATGGCGGCTATCACCCCTCGGCACATGTCCGTGCATTCCGTTTCCTTTTGAGAAGGGTCAGTCTGTACCGTCCGGTTTGGGAAGTTGTCTGACGGTCCTTGAGCCCTATGAGTGAGACCAGGCTCTCGTCCCTTACTTAACGGGAGCCGCTGTCATTGGCGGAGCGGTCGGGCAGGGTGTGGATTTCTGCCTTGGCTGACTTATTGGTCGAACCCTCCCCATTAACTGTAGGCATGGCATCTTGGATTCCTCGCTGCGCTCGGAATGACAGGAGGGTTGCTACTCTCACCACCCGTAATGAAAAAGGGTTTTTCGCCTGACAGGGTCCGAAGACTGGATTTCGGCCTCCGCCGGAATGGCGGTGTGGTGGCTGGCAGTGAGGGCGATTCGCGAATCGCCCCTACGTGATGTTGGCCGCGGGTTACTTTCGGAGGAATGACAGGTTGCTGGTGTCGTCAAGGCTGAGGTCTTCCTTCTCGGCGTTGACAAGTTGAGAACGGCCGACGAACGTATGAGGGAATACTCGCACCAGTCGGTGAATGAGGCCCCGTTTCGCCGGAATCTCGAAGTCCTTCCAGAGGTCGATGTAACTGAAAGAGGAATAGTTGGTATCTGAAATCATCCAGCGATTTACAGGTCCGCGCACCAAGGTCCCGCTGCGGCAATACGGCGCGCTTCTGCTCAAGTATCTCCGGCAGCAAAAGGGCCTCGTGGCGTTCGCCTCGGCGCTGATACTGGCCAATATTGGCCTCAGGCTCGTCAA
The DNA here is from genome assembly GCA_963662435.1 of Dehalococcoidia bacterium. GTDB lineage: Bacteria > Chloroflexota > Dehalococcoidia > Lucifugimonadales > VXLM01 > VXLM01. The sequence goes on from OY759598.1 coordinate 3,765,751, forward strand.
TCCGCAGGTCATGCGGTATTTCATCGACGAGGCTGTCGCAGGGAGCCCGCTTGGTACGCTCGTGGGTGCGGCGGTTGTATTCATCGCAGTGGCGCTGGTGCAGCAGGTCGTTGGCGTAGTTGCGACTTACACGAGCGGTCAGGTCGGGTGGAACGCCACGAATGCGCTGCGTTCAGATCTCGCGAGGCACGCGCTGTCGCTCGATATGCCATTCCACAACAGCAACACGCCGGGGGAGATGATCGAGCGCATCGACGGCGACGCCCAGACGCTCGGCGGGTTCTTCTCGACGTTTGCCGTCCGCATCGTGGGGAACGTCATTATGCTGGTGGCTGTCCTTGCGCTGCTGTTCCGCGAGAACTGGCTGGCCGGTCTCGCGTTAACGGTGTTTGCTCTCATCTCGCTGGCAGTGATCATGCGGATGCGTAACGTCTCGGTGACGAACTGGAAGGCCAACCGAGAGGAGAGCACCAAGACGTACGGGTTCATCGAGGAGCGCCTGGCTGGCCGCGAGGATGTTCGGACGAGCGGTGCCCAGTCGTACGTCATGAAAGGGTACTTCGACCACATGTGGAGATGGTTTCGCGTTCGGATCAAGGCCGCATTCGTATCGAACGTCGTCACGGGCGTTACTGAGACGATCTATGGCGTAGGACTAGCAGTGGCGTTGGCGGTGGGGGCCTACCTCTTCTTCGAGGGCCAGATTACCATCGGCACTGTGTTTCTCATCTTCGGGTACAGCCGGCTCGTCATCGCACCGATCTATCAGATGTCCGACGAGGTTGAGGCCCTGCAGCAGGCCGGGGCGAGTGTCATCAGGATCAATGACCTGCTTCGGACTCGTAGGGAGGTTGCCGACGGTCCCGGAAGGCGGTTCGGCAAGGGGGCGCTGGCCGTACGGCTCGATTCGGTCTCGTTCGGTTACAGCAGGACTGAGCCCGTCCTGCGCGACATCACCCTGGACCTGCGGCCAGGTAGGGTGCTTGGCCTTCTCGGCAGGACGGGAAGCGGCAAGACGACGATCACGCGGATGCTCTTCCGTCTCTACGATCCCGACGAGGGGAGAGTGCTAGTCGATGGAGGGGACATCCGTGACGCTCGGATCGCGGAACTTCGCAACAGGGTCGGCCTCGTCACTCAGGAAGTGCGACTCTTTCACGGGACGGTTCGGGATAATCTGACCTTCTTCGACCAGAGCGCGTCCGATGAGCGGTTGCTCGAAGTGCTGCACGATCTCGGCCTGAAGCGATGGTACGACACACTCTCGGACGGGCTCGACACGACACTTGATCCGGAAGGAGGTGGCCTCTCATCCGGTGAGGCACAGATGCTCGCATTCGCGCGCGTATTTCTCAAGGACCCCGGACTTGTCATCCTCGACGAGGCGACATCGCGGCTGGACCGCAGCACAGAGGCGGCCATCGAGCGGGCGGTCGACAAGCTGGTTAAGGGGAGGACAGTGCTGATCGTCGCCCACCATCTGGCGACCATCCAGAGGTGCGATGACATCGCGATCCTCGAAAATGGGCGGGTAGTGGAGGCCGGAGAGCGGGAGACTCTCGCGTCCGATCCCAACACCCGGTTCCATAGCCTCCTACGGAGCGGTCTTGAGGAGGTGTTGACGTGAGCACCTGGCGGTACCTCAAGTCCCTCGCGTGGACGTTCAAGGGGATGCTGACGCTTGACATTTTCATCCAAGCCGTTCTGATAGCCGGACTGAATCACCTGTTCGTTCTCACTATTCGAGAGATATTCGACACCTTGACCGGTGACGCCAGAACCTCCTTCGGCGTGTGGACGCTCTGCGCGGTGTTCGCCGGAGTGTTGGCCTTTCAGATGTTCTTGTACCTTGGATCGATCACACTGCAGTTCGCCTACCAGTTCATGATAGGAGCGCTCCTGAGGAGGAACGTTCTCTCCCACCTTATGAACTTGAGCGGCATACAAGGACTTCCGGCATCGCCGGGAGAGGCGGTTACCCGATTCCGCGGCGACGCTTCCGGTGTCGGCAGGTTCTACATTTGGCCCAAGTTCATTGCCACACAGCTGTTGGTGTCGATTGTCGCCGTCGCGATCATGGTGAGCATTTCTCCCTTTGTTACGCTCGTCGGGCTGCTTCCCCTCATGCTGGTGTTCTTGGTCGTTCACTTTGCCAGAACCCGGATCGAACGGGCGCGGAAGCAAAGCAGGGAGGCGGCGGGTGATGTAACCGGCTTCCTGGGCGAGATGTTCGGCTCGGCGGAGGCCATCAAGGTAGCAGGGGCCGAGAGTCACGTACTCAATGAGTTCGACCGCGTGAACGCGGCGCGCAAGCAGGCGACACTGCGCGACACGCTCCTCACTCAAACGCTGAACGCCATATTCCGCAACCTGGAGGGTGTTGGCGTCGGCGCTATCCTGATAGTCGCCGGTCACGCGATGCTGAGTGGGCAGTTGACCGTGGGAGACCTCGTGTTGTTCGTCATCTACCTGGAGGGCTTTTCGTGGCTTTGGAGTGGCCTTGGCCGGGTAATGACGGAGTACAGGCAGGTGGGAGTCAGCATCGAGCGGCTCGACGAGTTGATGCCGGGTGCGAAGCCGGAAGAGCTGGTGGAACGCAACCCGACTCATCTCTTCCGAAAAGCGCCCGAACCCGTGCATGTCGAAAAGACGGACGCCGACCGCCTCGAAAGGCTGGATGCCGAGGGGCTGACCTACGTGTATCCGGACTCTGAGGGTGGAGTGCGCGACGTGGACCTCTCGCTGCGAAAGGGGACGTTCACAGTCGTCACGGGTCGGGTCGGCTCCGGCAAGAGCACGCTGCTGCGCGTCCTGCTTGGATCGTTGCCGCTGCACGCTGGGGAGATTCGCTGGAATGGCACGTCCATTGAAGACGCGAGCGAGGTGATGGCGCCGCCGCGAGTCGCCTACACGTCACAGGTGCCTCGCCTATTCAGCGAGGAACTCCGGGGGAATATTTTGCTGGGACTCCGTGAGGATAGAGTGGACCTGCCGGGAGCCGTAAGGTCGGCCGTGCTGGAAGACGACATCGACGACCTCGAAGACGGGCTGGACACCGTAGTCGGTCCGCGCGGGGTGAAGCTGTCCGGCGGACAGCAGAGGAGGGCCGCGGCGGCGCGGATGTTCGTCCGGGAGCCGGAGTTGCTGGTCTTCGACGACCTGTCGAGCGGTCTCGACGTTGAGACCGAGCAGACCCTCTGGGAGCGGCTGGCGGACCGACAGGACAGTACAGTGCTGGCGGTCTCCCACCGACGGGCGGCCCTCAGTCGAGCCGATCACATCATCGTACTCAAGGACGGGCGAGTGGAGGCGAGAGGACGGCTAGACGACCTGCTTGCCACGTCCGAGGAGATGCAGAGGTTGTGGGCGGGTGACGTGGACTAGGTGCCTCGATTCATTTGGCTACAATTGGTCGTCCACGGGGAATGGCATGACCAGATACGCTGCTGAAACGTTGCACTTTACGAACTCCTTTGGCGTGATACGCTAGCCCCACTTTCCGACTACAAAGGCCGTAGATGTGATGGACCGACCTCGACGCAAACTGCACATTCGCCGGTGGCTGGCGTACGTTGTGCTCTCCGTACTGCTGATACTGCCAAGTGTGGACCGGCTGCACATCACACCTGCTCGGGAAGTGGCGTCCGATCACGTATTCTCGCTTGTGCAGTGGCATATCACGCACTTCTTCGGCAAGTGGGGGCATCTGATTCGGGAGACCATACCGGGCCAGAAGCCGTTGCGAGATGAGCGGATCGCAATCGTCGACGAGTACCTGCAGACTTCGCTGCTCGCAGAGAAGGAGGAGCGACTTCTTGAGGGTCGAATTGCGCGGGCCGGTGGGGCGAGCAGCGCGAAAGGGTCGAACGTGTCGCGAGAGACGATGGACGAGCTGCGTGGACTTCAGCGGAGTTTGCGTCCGAAGGCGGAGGAGGCCGTCGAATCGGAACTGAGTTCCGTGCTCCTCACGGAGGGGTTCGGGTGGTGGGGGAACCTGCTCTTCCCGCCGGTGGACATCAAATTCGGCCAACTACCGACCATCATCGTCACGTCTCGTCGGGACAAGATTGCTCGGCTCGAGCGCCTGCTGCTCGAGCCCAAACTGGAGTACATCGAGCGTGGCAGGCTGGAAGACGCCCTGCTCGAACAGCACGATCTCTCGGCCATCGTGGGCAATCTTGCCGGTCTTTCGACCTACCCCACGCTGGTGACTGACACCGACTCGCTGCGCTCCGTATTGCGAACGGCAGCCCACGAGTGGCTGCATGTCTACTGGTTCTTCCATCCCTTCGGACAGTCATTCTGGAAGTCGGAGGAGATGGCGACGCTAAACGAGACGGCGGCCGACATCGCGGGACGCGAGTTGGGCGACGAGACGTTCGTCCGCATGGGCGGTGACCTTGAGGACAATGCCCGTCGCTATCTGCCACAGGAGGACCGCGATCCCCGGTTCACGCGGATGATGCGCGAAACCCGGCAGCGCACCGAAGAGCTTCTTGCCGAGGGCAAGATCGAAGAGGCCGAGGAATATATGAAGGAACGCTGGTGGCTGATGCGCCTCGGCGGTTACGGTCTTCGCAAGCTTAACCAGGCGTTCTTCGCCATGCACGGCATATACGGTGAGAGCGTCACCTCGGTCAGCCCGATAGGCGACGAGGTGGCCGAGTTCCGCACGTTCTTCGCCAATACCGGTGACTTTGTCAGGGCTCTGAATGGCGTTTCGTCGTACGACGAGTTTCTTGAGCGGTTAGCCGCAAAACGTGGGGAGATGTGAGGAACTCTGCAACGTTGCTTGGCGAAGCCAGCAATAACGCACCGAATCCATTCGACATATGACTGTTCCGCCTTCCTTTTTCAGTTAGGCGGGTGATATAGTAACAGTCCTTTTCGAACCGGTTCAGTGAGTATATTTATGCTTGTACGCTGTCACAAAAATCGTATTGAAATACCTGTCGTCGAATCGAAAAAGTGACATCAAGGATCGGGGTCTCCAGAGGAATCTTCAAACAATGCGGAATGCTGCAATTCCCTACTTTTTCGTGGCCGCGCTGGTACTCCTAACGGTCTTCGGGTGTTCCGGCCCACCCGCTGCTTCCGATCCTCCTGACTCCTCCAAAGTGCTCGATAATCCGGTGATACCTCCAGACCTCCCTAGCGCACCAGGGCCTCTTGCCATCACAAGCAAGAGATCGTCCTCCTCGTCTCCATCAGAAACAGTCGTCCCCTTCAATCCAAAGAGCTCCGATGCGGATGAGCCGCACCGGATGTTTCTGGATGGGAAGCAATTCATGCTTGGACTCATCAACGCGGAGCGAAAGAAGGCGGGGGTACCGGAAGTCTCGTTGGGAGACAACACCGCGGCTCAGATACACGCCGAGAACTCAATAAGAGATTGCGTTTCGGGTCACTGGGGGACAGACGGGCTGGGCCCCCCGATGAGGTACTCCCTCGCCGGAGGCTACCAGTCGAATCGTGAAAATGTTTCAGGACAAGACTATTGTCTCACGGAGGAGGAAAGGCCTTCCTATCGTCCCATACAGAGTGTCCAAAGCGAACTGCGCGACCACATGGATGGATACATGGGGAGCCTAGGACACAAGAACAATATACTGTATCCCTGGCATCGGAAGGTGAATCTTGGGCTTGCGTGGGATACCCATCAAATGTGGAACGTGCAGCACTTCGAGGGGGACTACGTCGATTGCAGCGTTCCGCCGACGATAGAGGGGGCCACGTTGCGGGTAAGCTGCACCACGAAGGAGGTGTTTCCATCAGATGCCTTCGCCCAGCAAATTTACTACGACCCTCCCTCTCATGCATTGACGCGGGGACAAATCGCTCGGACCTACGGCTACAGATCCGGGAATAGGGTAGCGCTGCTGAGAGAGCAGGCGGGGCAGGGATACTACTGGCCGACCAACGAGGCGGAAGTCACACACTATTCCGGGTGTACTCCTTACGACATCGACCCGACCTTGCCTCCTCCCTCGTCACCTGACGAGGCGACGGCTCTGTACAATGCCGCAAAGCTCTGTGAGCGAAGTGAGGAGACTGTTATGGTGCCGTGGATAACAGGAGAGGAGACGATAGACGGGCGTTCCATTTCGCTCTCTCACGACATCGGGCCGGTGTTGAGAAAGCACGGCACAGGCGTGTACACGCTTGTCGTATGGGGCTGCTCGGTGCCCGACTCGATAGACAATCCGTGTGAAGACGACAACTCCATGCCGATCCTCAGAAAGTCCATCTTCTACGGGATTGATCCACCGGACACGTATACGCCAAAGTCGGAGTCTACCCCAACACCTATGCCAACCCCATCCGCAACGACGCAGCGAGCGGACTGTGGGTCCGCGGTTGCGGACACGTCCAACGCTGGGCTGGTCTCAGACTGTGAGATACTTCTCGGCCTGAAGGACACCCTTCAAGGCAGCGCGTTCCTCAATTGGTCGGCTTCTCTCCCGATAACACGCTGGACGGGCGTAAGACTTGGCGGTACGCCTCAGAGGGTAACTATTGTCAAGCTTCAGAAGCGGTCCCTAACCGGCAGTATCCCGGCTGGGCTTGGGAGTCTCACTAAACTCCAGGACCTCTGGCTCTACACCAACGAACTTACCGGTCCTCTCCCCGCCGAACTGGGCACTCTCTCCGATCTTGAGACTCTGATGCTGAGTGGCAATGACCTGAGCGGGCAGATACCTCTAACATTGAATGATCTTTCGCTGGAACGCCTGTGGCTGAAAGGCAACAACTTCACCGGATGTATGCCGGCCAATCTGCTCGAAGTCTCGGACGGCGACGCAGCAAGCCTCAGGCTGCCCACATGTGAGAGCGGGACGACCACACCGACACCAACGCCAAGCCCCACTGCCACGCCGACACCGACGACGGGCGAGGACTTCGACCTGGCGGCCTATCTCACCGAAGCCCTCTGTCAAGAAGATGACCTGCGTGAGGCCTTTGGTGAGAGTTATACTCTTGACAGCGACCCCGTACCCGTTGTGTGGGAGCACAATGGTCGGGGATTGTGGGCGTCTGTGACTTCCACATGGGTAAGCGACAGTGATTCCCGCAAGATAGTCTTCTGCAGTGCCGTCGTATACGACAACTTATCGAGTGCGATTCTTGATAGTAACTACCACAGTATAAGGCTCTTCAATGGAGGCATCTACGATACATTGGTAGAGAACAAGATTCGTGGAATTCCTGAGCTCGGCCATGACTTCATCGCCTTGCACATCGACCGTGGACGACGGGAACAGGTTGGCGAAGCAACAGTCGATCGTCTTGAGTCCCGTTCGATATCGTCCAAGTACAGTCTTGGAGACCGGTCGGTCATAGTCGCCGCGGTACACTATCGCAATACGGACCTCAGCCCACTCTTTCAAGGGACAATCGTCATACCTTCGGTAGAGAGCGTGGTCGAAGCATCTCGCAGGATTGACGCACGCCTGTCTCAAGCCTATACGGCAAGCCACGCCGTGGAACGGGACTCCAACAGCGTCTACACTCGAGGTTTGAAAAAGGCGGAAGACGTGCCGGAGAGTGAGCTACGTGGGTTCTTCGATCTGACTCTGCCGTCATCAGGCAAATGAGGCTGATGGGAAGGCGAATCCATCGATACTTCGAAGGGTTCCTATGGCTCTCAGGGACGTGAGTAATGCCCCCTCACGCGCCCGTCCCCAGACTCCTTGACACCCCGTCGAGGAGGCTCCTACACTCTCCCCTCAGAAATTACGCCCCGGCTACACCCTTCAGGAGACAACCCGCATGGCCCTACAGGTCTACGACTACCGCACCGACGTGCGGAGCGTTCTCGTAACGCCACAGATTCGCTCACGCTTCATGCGTCTGGAGGTCGGAGAGGAGGCTGAACCGCACTCCCACGACCTTGGTCATGAGATTTTCCTTGTTTTGGATGGCAGGGCCGAGTTCACGATCGCCGGAGAAACGGGTGAGGTCGGTCCCGGTCAGATGTGCGTTGCTCTCGTGGACGAGCTTCACTCGCTCCGCGTTCTCGGGGACAAGCCTATGACCATGTATCTTTCGGTCACGCCGCACATTCAGCCGACGCACACCATGTGGACTCCTGACGGCGAGCGGATGCCGCACAGATTCGCCTCGTCCTCCGGGTACGATGTGGAGACGGACACGACGACCCCGTTCGGCGACCTGTTCGACAGGCTGACAGCCGCGACCCTCGCCGTTCGCGACGCTGCAGGCCATGCTGCGGACAAGCAGGCCGACGAAGCGGAGGCGCTGAAGGCGGCAGTTGCCGACGGAGACCTCGACTCTGCGTCGGCGTCCCGCAGCGACGTTTGGGACGCGCTGTTCGAGGTCTACCGTCGCTCCGCGGATCTGGCGGAGTTGTGGAATGACGTTGCTCCACGGGCGGGAAGGACGTGAGAGCGATGACTGGTCCCGTTCGCATAGGGGTCGTCGGATGCGGCGCCATCGCACAGGTACAGCACTTGCCTTTCCTCACGGAGTTGGCCGAGGAGTTCGAGGTCGTCGCCGTCTGCGATGCTTCACCTTCAGCGGTCGAGTACGCCGCGCGGCTGTACCACGTGCCCAATCGCTACACTGACTACTGCTCGATGCTCGAATCGGACCTGGACGCCGTGCTGATGTGCCACTTTGACCCGAAGACGGAGGTTGCCGTTGCGGCACTGGAGGCCGGGAAGCACGTCTTCGTCGAAAAGCCAGTCTGCTACTCCAACGAGGAGTTCGGCCGGATTGAAGAAGCCGCCCGGCGTTCGGGCACGGTAGCGCAGGCGGGGTACATGAAGCTGTACGAACCGGCCTACGAAATGGCAAAGCCGGAGATTGAGGCTATGGACGACATCCGGTTCGTCCAGATCAACCACCTGCATCCCGACAACGATCTCCATGTTGCCCAGTTCAGGACACGGTCATTCGACGACGTGCCACAAGACGTGATCGAGAAGACGAGTGCCGCCCTGCATCAGGCATTTCGACAGGCCATTGGGGATGCTCCCCCCGAGGCCGTCCGCGCCTTTGGGACGATTGCCGGAAGCATGATCCACGACCTATACGGACTGCGAGACCTGTTCGGTGTGCCGAGCAGGGTGATCGGCACCGAGATCTGGCAGGAAGGCGGCGCGATATCAGCGATACTGGAGTACCCCCAGGGGTTTCGCTGCGTGGCGTCCTGGATAGACCTTCCCGACCTGTGGGACTTCTACGAGACGCTCGAAGTTTATGGAAGCAGTAAGCGCGTCATCATCTCGTATCCGACGGGATTCTCACGTGAGATCGCGGACCTGAAGATCCACGAGATCGAAGAGAACGGGACCAGCATCATTAAGGAGCCAACGCTCGACTGGGAGAGTCCGTTCCGCAGGGAGCTGCGGCACTTCCACGACTGCATCGTCAACGGCACGCCGTCGAGGTCGCCGCTAGTCGACGCGGGCCAGGATGTTGCACTGGTGATCGACATCGTGAAGGCGTATCTCGATGGAGGGCGGTAGATTGTTGCACGCTGGCACTTCGTTTACTGTCAGGGAGTCAGCAGTCTTTTGGTAGCCTAGGGCCCTTTCGAAGTTCGTTTGGTGAGCCTATCGAACCACGGATCTGGCCTTCGACAAGCTCAGGCCGAACGGTCTTGTGCGACTCAAGGCCAACATTGGACAGGGCGTTCTTAGGGCACCGGAAATCTTGACACTGTGAAGCGGTGATCCCTACAATACGGCCTTCGGGCGACGTGGCCTACTCGATTTCGCAAAGGTCGGGGTCGTTATGCACTTTAACGTTTCGCAGCTTGTTCGTGAGACCGTCGGCTCCACCAGGGAGCATCCGGTCGAAGACCGCATCGTCTTCCGCGACAACCTGATTGAAGTGGACGGCAGCGTCCGGTTCGTCAGGACGGATAAGGGAGTCTGGGTCACGGCACTCTTGAACACGAAGGTGGAGTCCGAGTGCGGTCGGTGCCTCGATCCCTACGTGCAGCCCGTCGAGATCACAATCGACGAGGAGGCGCTTCCCCTGTTGGACCCGATCACGGGCCATCGCACCCAAAGCGAACTGGACCCCGAGGAAAGCCTGGTCATCGACGAGGACAACATCCTCGACCTGGCCGAGGCCGCCCGGCAGTACATCTCTCTTGGCCTGCCGATGCAGCCTCTCTGCCGCGTGGACTGCGCGGGCCTCTGCGCCGCATGCGGGGTCAACCGCAACGACGAGCAATGCGAGTGCGACGGCGTCCGGATCGATAGCCGGTGGGGGCCTTTGCTGGACGCATTCCCTTCCGTAGAATCAATGAACCTGAGTAAGAACTAAGAACACCTTGACCTCAAGCCGCTCGACGGGCGAACCTATGCAGGGCACGTCGAGCGAAAGCGCCGAGAAGGAATGAACAACTATGCCAGGCGGACCAGTACCAAAGAAGAAGCACTCGCGCTCACGTCGCGGAAAGCGGGCAGCGCACCAGTTCCTCAACGTTCCGACGATCGTCGATTGTCCAGACTGCTCGGGCAAGATGCGACCGCACCATGTATGCCCCTCATGCGGGTTCTACAACGGGCGCGAGATCGTCCCGAGCGAGGAGCTCGAAGTCGAGTAGGAGTCGACGATTGACCTTGCGCTTTTCTCCTCCGCCAAGAGGTACCGATACGGCGTTCCTTTTCCCAGGACAGGGGACGCAGAGCGTCGGCATGGGTGAGGAGCTCTACAACAATTCCAGCGCGGCGCGGGATGTCTTCCACGAAGTTGACATGGCCCTCGGCCGTCCGCTGACGCGCCTCCTCTTCGAGGGGCCCGACGAGACGCTCCGCGAGACGGTTAACGCGCAGCCTGCGATCATGTCCGTCAGCCTTGCGACCATGCGCGCTATGCAGGACTACCTCGGCGATGACGCGACGCCAAGACCTGCCCTCGTGGCGGGTCACAGCCTCGGTGAATACACCGCCCTCGCAGTGGCGGGAGTGCTGGACATCGGCGAAACGGCGTGGCTCGTGCAGGAGCGAGGACGTCTCATGCAGGAGGCGTGCGAGAAGCAGTCCGGCAGCATGGCCGCGGTCATGGGACTAGACGCCATGGTGCTGGAGCAGATCTGCCGGGAGACCGGCACGGTCATCTCCACCGTCAACACGCCTGACCAGATAGTCATCGCCGGTGAGCGACGCGCACTCGCAAACGCGCTCGACCTGGCGAATGCTCGCGGCGCGAAGAAGGCAGTGCCACTTCGAGTCGCGGGAGCCTTCCACTCACCGCTCATGGAGCCGGCGCAGGCCGGACTCATCGACGCGGTCGAGAGCCTGAAGTTCAAGGACCCGTCCATCCCCATCGTCGCCAACTGCACGGCCAAGCCTGTGACCAAGGGGGAGGACGTGAAGCGAGAGCTCATCGCGGGAATCTGCAACTGCGTTCACTGGAGCCGCTCCGTGGACTACATGATGGGCAACGGCGTCAATCGTTTCATTGAGGTGGGACCCGGTCGCGTGCTCAGCGGAATGGTCAAGCGGATCAACCGGCGCGCCGACGTGCAGGCCGTCAGCGACTGGGACTCCATCATCCGGCTTCGCCGCAACTAGCCCCTTCCCCCCTTCCGCATTGACCACCAACACCACCCTGAAGCAACCAACCAAGGCCGTCACGCGGCGAAAGGCCCGCGTCATCGCGGTCCAGGTGCTCTACGAGGTGGACGGCTCAGACCACGAGGTGGCATCCGCCCTGGCAACCCGTCTCGACGATTCTGCCGTTACGCCCGACTCGGATGCGTTTACGCGGAAACTCGTGCACGGGGTACTTGCCAACAGGCCGAAAATCGATAAGATAATAGCGACGCACGCGCCCAACTGGCCAATCGAGCAGATGGCGATGGTCGACCGCAACATTCTTCGCGTCGCCATCTACGAAATCCTGATGGCCGGAGAGACCCCGCCGAAGGTCGCTATCAACGAGGCCGTGGAACTTGGTAAGATATACGGGGCCGACAGATCGCCGATGTTCGTCAACGGCGTGCTCGGGGCCCTGATGCACAATAGAGAACAGTACGAAACGTCGAACACCGCTTCGGACGAATAGGGAGGACAACAACTATGGCAAGTCTCTTGGAACGAGTTCAGGAAGTCGTCGCCGACAAGCTGAGCGTTGACACCGAGGAGGTCACTCCCGACGCGTCATTCACCGAGGACCTGAACGCCGACTCGCTGGACCTGGTCGAGCTCATCATGGCCTTCGAGGAGGAGTTCGGCGACGACGACAATCCCCTCGAGATTTCCGACGAGGACGCCGAGTCCATCACCACCGTCCAAGCCGCCATCGACTACCTCTCAGAGCACGGCGCCGGCGAGTAGGGCTGCTACTCTAGAACTCAACACTCGACTTCATTTACGCGGGCAGGCCGGGTACGGTCTGTCCGCTATTGTGTCTGCAGTGCGGCTCGCCCGGCCATCTTCAGCAAGGCAGTCAGAGCCCCGGCAGCGGCTTGACGTGTTTCTCCAACCACTCGCGTAGCTCAGCAAACCGGAATGAGTTGTGCTCGAAAAGCCGCATGAAGAATCGGTATGTCTCTTCACCATCACAGTCGATGAAGCTGCCGTTCATGCGGAGGAAGGCGTCGGTGGCCGCGAAGGCGGTACGCTTGTTGCCGTCAACGAAGGGATGATTCACAGCGAGGCTCTCCAAAAGAGCGGCAGCCTCCTCGGTGATGCCGTCATAGTAGCCAATCTGGGGACGCATGACGGCGGAGGCCAGCGCGCCCACTTCACGCAGTCCCATCGAGCCGCCGGTCTCATGGATCAGGGTGTCATGAATGGCGACGACCTCTTCGATTGAGGGAAAGTCGCGGCTCACTGCCCGAGCAACTCATAGAGACGCCGGTTTCTCTCGAGGCTGGCATGGAAATGGGCCATCACCTCCGGACGGACTTTCTGGCGGGCCTTGTTGTCAAGGTACTCCCGCATGGCGTCTTCCAGCACTGCTTGGAAGTGGCGCCCCTCATTCCGGGCAACCTCTCGCATCGCGGCTAACAGGTCCGTTGAAGCTTGGCTGGAAAACTTCTTCCTTGACACAACCATCAGATGTGCCCCCTCTCCAGTTGCGCTCCATTATCGAGCCAACGTAGCCGCCTAGTCAAGAAACGTCTTGATGACAATGGGCGTGCCCGCGCTCGCGCCGCCGGATCCGTGCTGACGCTTTGAGCCCTGATGACGTGTCGACCTACGCGGGACTCTCGGTCCTGTTCCTTCGCCGGAGCACGATGTAGGTGACGACAGTCGAGGTTATCAGGCTCAGGAGGCCGCCGATGAGGATGTCGATGGGGACGAGGATGGTGGGCCAGGTCTTGAGCATCAGGAAGATCGGCACGATGTAGGTGGCGTAGGCCGCGCAGCCGAGGACGAAGCTGTTCTTCATGGCCCTGATGAGGCTGTTCTCCTTCAGGGCAGGCTCGATGGCAAGGTAGCTGTTGCCGAGCGCGATGAGCCCCAGGAACACGAGGAGGGCGAGTCCCTGCTCGATTCCCCAGGAGTCCATCTTCCTGCCGAACTGGTCGAGGAGCGCGTCGTTGCCGCTGGCCTCATACAGGCTCTCATACATGCCCATGGCGATGGGCGAGACGTTCCACCCCACGTCGATGACCGTGTACACAACGAATGCCGCCAGGAATCTGATGTAGAGCATGGTTACCTCGTGGTGTGGGTTGGGGTGTTGGGGGGAGTTGTATCATCGGGCGGGGGTGGGTGGCAAGCGGGGGGGTGAAGAGCCCGGGCGACGCGTCCGGGGTCTTTTCTGTCCACTAGGTTCGTTCCTATACTTGTCGACCCGCCACTGTAGGTGGTAAAAGTGAAGTAGACAAATATCGTTCCCGGTTAAGGACTAACATGGGTCTTCCAAGTAACAAGAAGCGCATTCTCCATCTTGTGCCGGATACAAATCTATTCATTCAATGTCTCCCTCTGGGAGAACTCCCTTGGTCAGCTTTGGGAGACTTCGAGGAGATTCGCCTTATTGTTTGTCGTCCCGTTCAGAGGGAAATCGACAATCAGAAGAATCGTGGAAACGATCGAGTCGGGAAAAGGGCTCGCACTGCCTATAAGCTCTTTAGGAACATTATTATGGGCGACTCAGATCACATAGTTGTCAGAGAAGATAAACCGATCGTGAAGGTGTATCTTGATGTCCGGCTTCTGCCGAATCAAGAACTCACAGACACTCTCGACTACAGTAAGCCAGACGACGAAATAGTTGGATGTTTACACAAGTTTAAGCAAGACTGTCAAAGTAAGGACATTCGATTGCTTACTCACGATAGCGGACCTATGGCAACAGCAGATTCCCTGAGCCTCGATTTCATTGCCATCAGCGATAACTGGCTCCTACAGCCAGAACATAACGAGACGGAGAAGGAACTTGTACGTTTACGCAATCGCGTAAGCCAACTACAGAATGCAGAACCTCAGTTTCAGTTGGTATGTGTTGACAGACAAGGCGAAGAAATCGAGCAACTGGAGATAGAATACCCCGTATATGATCCAATGACCGAAAGTGATATTTCGACATTTGTACAGTTGCTTAGGGATCGCTTCCCTCAAGAATCAGATTTTGGTCCCCGTGAACAGATGGAAAAGCCAGCATTGGGTGCGGTTGCTGGTGTTCTAGGATCACGTATGGTCTATTCACCTGCTTCGGATGAGGCGATCGCGAAATATATGCAACAGGATTATCCGAATTGGATTAGAGAATGTGAGAATGCGTTTTCAAGTCTACATGAGAGGCTACAAGAGAAGGAACGGCAGTTACGTCTTACATTTGTGGCAAACAATCTAGGAACGCGTCCAGCCAAAGATGTACTTTTCCAGATCGACGCTAAGGGGCAACTGAAAGTCTACGTACCATCAACCGATGAAGAAGAATCTAACGGTCAGGATGCAGTTGATTCCCTACCCTTGCCGTACCCACCACGTGTACCTCGTGGCCGATGGAAGCTGAATTCGCAATTCCCGAACCTCAGCGGAGAAAACAGTCCATTTGCAATGAATATTTTATCAAAAGACTCAACACATTGGCCGTCTTTTGAAATGCCCGTTGTTCCCCCATTGCTTAACCTAGAAGATCGTCGACGGGACCCAAACACGTTCTATTATAGACTTGGACGTCCTGTCGTTCCGGTGACCTCTTTCGGCCTAGAATGTGAACAGTGGCGTCATGGGATTGATAACGAGTACTTTGATGTTTACTTGTCCGTGGATGACGGACAGGAGAATATTCGAGGTGCTATCGAGTGTAGCATTCATGCGGACAATCTATCCTCACCTAAGCGCATTGTTATCCCCGTCAGAGTCTCTATGAGGAAAGTTAACTCATTGGCTTTTGCCGAACAATTCATTGGAGACATCAAGAATTGAAGTAACGCGAAATAGGCAGAGTCGATTGTTTCTTTCGACTTTGAAAATCAAAGTACTCGCTGTTGGACTTAAGTCGGCCTCCAAGTAGTAAGGCTCAACGCCTTAGTATTGCCCACCCTATCCCCCTCACCCCACTACCCTTACTCCCCCGGCCGTTGGCTTGGTGACGATCACGTCCCCCTCCACCCCTGCCTTGGAGGCGGCTTCGGCCATTTCGTAGCCGATGGTCATTTCGCGGGAGGATGAGAGGGCGAGGATGGTGGAGCCGGCGCCTGAGAGGAACGCGCCGTGGGCTCCGGCGTCGAGGGCGGCGCGCATGATGACTTTCATGGGGTGAAAGATCGCCTGTCGGGGCGGCTGGTGGAGGCGGTCCTGCGTGGCTGTGGCGAGGAGGTCGAGGTCGCCGGTGGCGAGGGCGTTGACGAGGAGTCCGACGCGGCCCATGTTGAATACGGCGTCCTGCACGGATATCTGGGTGGGAAGCACGGAGCGGGCCTCGGCCGTGGGCATGGGCATCTCGGGCACGAAGAGGACGGCGCTGAGCCGCTCGGGTATGGAGACGGTCGAGGTGATGAGGCGGTCGCCGTCGTGTACTACTACCTGGCATCCCCCGTAGAGCGCGGCGGCGGAGTTGTCGGGGTGTCCTTCGATCCTCGCAGCCAAGGTGAGCATTTGGGCGTCATCTAGAGGGCGACCGAGCAGCTCGTTGGCGGCGACTATACCCGCGACTGCGGCGGCGGAGCTGCTGCCAAGTCCGCGTCCGAGGGGTATCTCGTTGGTGCAGGTGAAGCGGACGGTCGGGACGGCTTCGCCGACCTCTTGGCAGGCAAGTTGGAAGGCCCGCGCAACGAGGTTGTCCGGCCCGGTTGGGAGCTCGTCGCGTCCGAGGCCGTGTATCTCGAATCCGGTCGCACAGGTGTCGACGTGAACGGTGTTCCAGATATCGAGGGCGATGCCGAGGCAGTCGAAGCCCGGGCCCATGTTGGCGCTCGTCGCGGGCGCTTGCACCGTGACGCTGCGTGTCATGCGGTACCTCCCTGTCGTAATGGTGTGGCGGGGGTGAACATTCACCCTCACCCCAACCCTCTCCCACGACGGGAGAAGGGGCGGATTCAAGTGCGGAGACGATGGCAATTATACACGCCGCCATGCCTTGAATCGTCTATAATGGGAAGCCCGAACACTTGAAATGGATTTGCTATAGGGGCTAATGCCGATTTCTCTTGATGTGGCCAGTTTCTCCCTGATCGGACTCTCTGGATTCCGGCCTTCGCCGGAATGACGGTGGGTGGTTGTTGCTATGGGCAATGGACTTGTGGGGTTACAGATCAGTCATGACTAATCGGTATCTCCTCGCCTCGTAAAGCAGCCCTCACTTTACCCTTCATGGTCCACTCCGCCACCGGGAAAAGATTCCCCATCGACCTCATTCGACGCAAGTCGCTCGACGCGCTCGACTACTCGGACGTGCAGGCGGCGGTGGTCGCCAACACGACGTTTCCGCTTGCGGAGGATCTTGCCAGGGAAATCTCTCCGGTCTACACGGCGCGGGAGATTGAGGAGCTGCAGCGTGAGACGCGGGACGGCGTGGCCTATCTCGAAGAGTCGGGCGACCCCGACCTGAGCGCAAGGGTGGACGCAGGCGAGGCCGTCGAACGGGCGAGTCTGGGTGGGGTGCTGACGGGAAAGGAACTGCTGGAAGTGGCGGACTCGCTGGAGGTGCTCGGACGGGCGCGGACGGCGTTTGCGCGCAACACGGCCAGCGCGCCAGTCCTGGCCGAGATTGCGTCAGGCATCCCCGATCTGTCAGATGTGCAGCGCCAGGTCAAGGCCAAGATAGGCATTCGCGGCGAGGTGCTCGACAGCGCGACTCCCACGCTCGGCCAACTGCGCCGGAGCGTCCGGGCCGCATACCAGAGGACGGTCGAGGCACTTGAGCGGGTCATGCGCTCCCCCGTGGGCGAGGATGCGCTGCAGGACCAGGTGATCTCGGTGCGGTCCGACCGTCTCGTATTGCAGGTCAGGACGGAGCTCCGACACAAGGTACCCGGCATCGTCCACGACGTCTCGAAGACGGACGCCACGCTCTTCATCGAGCCGTTCGCCACCGTCGACGCCTGCAACACCTGGCGTGAGCTGGCCCTCGAGGAAGATGAGGAGACCCGCAGGGTGCTCATGGATCTCTCGGAGCTTGTGGGCGAGGTGGCAGAAGACATCAGGGTGGGCATGAGGCTGACGGCCCGGCTCGACTTCATCATGGCGCGTGCGCGTTACAGCGCCCGGCTGAACGGGGTTCCTGTGCAGGTGGGGCATAACGATGACGCCGGGCCCATCGTTATACGGCTCATGAAGGCGCGACATCCGCTCCTCGGAGACTCGGCCGTCCCCGTGACGGTTGGCATCGAGGAAGAATCGTCAGTGCTCGTGATAACCGGTCCCAACACCGGCGGCAAGACCGTCGCGATGAAGACGGTGGGAATGCTCGCGCTCATGCACCAGTCCGGCCTGTTCGTCCCTGCCGACGACGGGAGCGTTCTTCCCATCTTCGACGGGGTATTCGCAGATGTCGGCGATCAGCAGAGCATCGCGGGTTCGGTCTCGACGTTCAGCTCTCATATGCTGAATGTCATCGAGATCCTCGATCACGCCACGCCAAGGTCGCTCGTGCTCCTCGATGAGCTGGGAACGAGCACCGACCCGGAGGAGGGCTCGGCGCTCGCGAAGGCCGTCCTGGACCACCTTGCGCAGTCGGGCGTGAAGACCATCGTGACGACGCACCACCGGACGGTCGCCGCGTTTGCCGAGGCGTCTCCCGGCATGATGAACGCCAGCGTGGACCTCGAACCGAACTCGCTGCGTCCGACGTACCACCTGACGATGGGCGTGCCCGGACGGAGCTACGCAATGTCCGTGGCCCGCCGTCTTGGTCTGCCTGAGAAGATCATGGACGAGGCCTCCCGCATGATGGAGCCTCAGTACATGCAGTTCGAGGACTGGCTGGACGAGCTCCAGAGCCAGCGCATGCAGCTCAAGTCGATGCTCCAGGATGCCGAGGACGCCAAGCGCGAGGCAGAGTCGGCGACGAGGGCACTCCAGGACGAACTCAGCGATCTCCGTGACCGCCGCGAGGACATGCTCGATTCCATGCGGGCGGAGTTGTCGGCGCAGCTTGAGGGCGCGCAGCGTATGCTCCGTCGAGCCGAGGCCGCCATGTCGTGGGAGGCCCCGGGCGGCGAGCCGGTCGACTACGAGGCCATCAAGCGCGCGCGCCTCGACTTGGAACAGGCGCGGACGGAAGTCGAAAAACACGAACGGGCATCGGTAGAAACTCAGCCCGAACCGGCGCGACCTGTGCGTGTTGGCGATGTCGTGAGAATACGGGGTCTGAATTTGCAGGGCGCGGTACAGTCCATCGACGATGCGAATGAGGAGGCGACGGTGATCGTCGGCGATGCGCGATTCAGCCTCGACGTGAGCAGGTTGACTCCCGTCGAGGGCGACGTTGCACCTGAGGAGGACTCACCTGCCCGGAGCATCAACTACGACCTCGAGCCTGCCGTGATGAGCAATGAGCTGCACATCCGGGGAATGCGGGCAGACGAAGCAGCGGTCTCCGTGGAGGAGTTCTTGGACAAGGCTCTCCGCAATGGTGCAGACTCCGTCCGAATCGTCCACGGCAAGGGACGGGGCGTCCTGCGTCAGAGCGTACAGGAGACCCTGGACAGGAACTCCCTCGTAAAGTCGTATCGCTACGCCGATCACCGTGAGGGAGGAATCGGCGTTACGGTGGTCGAACTCACGTGAGGCATGCAGGGCTAACGCTGGCACTCCTCACGCTCATGCTCTGCATCGGGTGCGGCTCGGGCCTTCGTCCCGTGCTGGCAACACCTGAGGGGTCCACGCAGTCCACCGTCGCTCCGACAAATCCAGGCACGGTGCTCAACAGGGTTACGAGCACTCCCACGGACACGCCGTCAAACGAGACCTCGACCGCCGCGACCTTGCCAGGCACGAACGAGACTTCAACCCGACCCGTCCTGCCAGCGACCACGCCGACTCCGAGCCCCGTCCCCACGTTCGAGAAACTTGAACCCAACGCCTCAGTCATCATCGGCGACACCGTCCTGCCCGTCGAACTGGCAGTCAACTCAGTGGAACGCACGAAAGGACTTTCGGACAGGGATGGCCTCGAACCCGGCACTGGAATGCTGTTCATCTTCGAAGACAGGGAGGCGTCATCGTTCTGGATGAGAAAGGTGCGATTTTCGCTGGACTTCGTGTGGATATCCGAAGAGTGCCGCGTCGTGGACATTACGCCGGACGTACCCTTTCCGGAGCCGGGCACGGAAACGTCCGATCTGCCTTCCTATAGCTCCGCAGTGCCGGCGGCATACAATCTTGAGATCAACGGCGGTGAGGCGAAATTGTTTGGAATCAACGTAGGCGATACTGTACGATTCACTGGAATTCCGGATCACGTAGGCGACACGTGCGAAAGATAATACTGGGCCATTTGGACGTACCGACCGCCGGCATCGTGAAGACAACACCATCCCGTCCAACATCAATGGCGACGTATTAGAATGCACTCCCTCACAATCTGGGGACTGGTACGCAGACGTGTTTCAAACAGCCGCTGGCTCCTGGCCAGCGTGCTGATCGGCGTCCTGGCAGCCGCAACGCTTGTTTCAGCTGTGCCGGTATACATCGCGTCCCTCACGCAGTTGAGCATAAACCTCGAGATTGACGACCTCGGCAGGTCGGGCACGACGGCATTCATATTCACCAACAACCTCATTCTCACTGAGTCGCGATTCGAGGAGATCGAGGGGATCGTCGACGATGCGGTCGATAGCCACATCCGTCCGGTCTTTGGCGGGCGAGAGAGAATCCTCAGCACTCACAATCTCTGGATCGGCGTGGGCGAGACCCAGGAGCAGACGGGCCTCACGCCTCCCACGGCGATAGTTCGCAGCCTCACCAACGGCGAATCCTTCTTCAAAATGGTCTCCGGCACCCACGCCGGCCCGACCGTTCTACAGGGACCGGACGGGCCTGTCATTGAGGCGGTCGTCAGTGAGAACGCGTTTGAACTGTACGGTATCGGCGTGGGAGACGAGGTGACCGTAAGCTCTGCGGCGGAGGCACCGGCCAGGATAACCATACGCGTCGTGGGGATCGTCGATAATACGAGCCTCGACGACACTTTGGTCTCTATCGCGACCGGTATGCTCAACCCGCCGGTCCGGTACGACCCTGAGTCCGGTCCTCCGCCCCTGCCGCTCTTCATAACGGAGAATGCCGTCTCCGAGGCGGTCAGTCCGACCCTCCCCGGCACCGTCATGGACGCCATATGGTTCATTCAGATGGAGCCGGACGCGCTCAAGACTTGGTCCGGTGAAGAGACTCTCAGGCGACTTGACGACTTCGAGAGAGAGTTGAACGATGAGCTGTTCGGCACGAACGTATTGTCGCCGCTGCCGCGCGTCATCAATGGCGCGGAGGCGAGGGCATTCTTCGCCCGCACGCCAATGATTCTTCTACTCGCGGTCCTTGCTGTGACGGTCGTGTTTTACCTTGGAACCATGGTCAGCTACCTCGTGCGAAGCAGGGAAGAAGACCTCGCGCTCATCCGCACGAGGGGTTTTGGCCTCGTCGCCCTGCTACGCATCTACTCGTTTGAAGGCGTACTGATCACCCTGTCAGCGGTGATCGTTTCGCCACTCCTTGCGATAGCGCTCGTCATGGCGGCTGGGTTTGCCCCACAATTTCGAGAGCTAACCGGCGGGGGGCCGCTGCCCATTGTTCCCCAGGCGTTACCGTTCATTGTCGCCGGAGTTGTTGGTCTGATCTGTCTCGCCGCTGTGGTGCTTCCAAGCGTGATGATGGCGCGCGGGGGGATCCTGGCCCAGCGCTTCTCGGCTGCCCGACCTCCCGGCGCCTCATTCATCCACCGATACCATCTGGATATCCTCCTGCTGGTCATTGGCGGGATGGTCTTCTGGGAGCTCCAGGCGCGTGGACAGATCGTGTCAGGCGGACTCTTTGGGGAAGTGGATGTGAACGAGGCCCTGCTGCTGGCTCCCATCCTGTTCCTCATGGCCGTTGGACTCCTGTTCATGCGCTTCTTCCCTCTGCTCGCCAGCTACATCGGAGGGGAGTCGCCCGCATTGCTCCACGCGGTAGCGACGGTGTCTTTAGGCGTACTCATTCCCGTCGTCGTGATAAACGGCCTTCGGGGCGAGGGCGTCGAGAACTGGCCCGTGGCCGCGGCAATTCTTGCGGTATTCGGCGGTGTCTATTGGGCCTCGTCGAGGACCGATCTGAAGGTGGTTGCCGTGGCGGGCATTCTCCTGCAGGCGGTCCTGGTGTTCGCCTTCTATCGCACAAGCTCACTCGAAACGGGCAGCGTTCTGTTCTGGCCGTTCGTCGCCCTCGCGGCAGTCCCAGTCGGCAGACCGCTCTTTCTTGTACTCCGGATGGCGACCCGTATCACGCCGATCTGGGTGGCAATCATCCTCAGGCACGTCATCAGGCAGCCAACGCAGTACACCTGGCTGGTCGTGCTGGTCGTACTCGTTACCGGAGTAAGTGTTCTTGCGACGACTGTCGGAGGGACCCTGGAGAGGACCAGGCTCGACCGCGTGCGGCACTACGTTGCCGGTGATGTCCGGGTCAACCTTGCACGGCAGTTCATCGGCGGGGTGTCTTCGTTCCGCGAAAGACCGTCAGTGGCGCTCGCCGCTGAGGCCGTCCGCACCGATGGATCGTTCGGTCCGCTCAACTTCGAGGTGTTCGGCATCGATTCCGCCCAGTTCGATCGAATCTCCTGGTATCGCGACGACTTCTCCGAGCGTCCCTTGGCCGAAGTGGTCGCAGACCTCCGACCGCAAGCAGGGTCGTCCGTTGCCGTCTTGCCTGAAGGTACGACGAGCATCGGCCTGTGGGCCCTGCCGGCCGAGCACTATCCCGGGCTGGACATCAATATTCTTCTCCGAGCGAGGGATGGGCTCCTCAACACGCTATTTATGGAGGAGGTCGGCGACCCCGAGTGGAAGCTCATGACAACGGAGATCCCCGGCTGGATGCAGCAGCCGGTTACGCTGGTCGCCGTGCACGTGCAGGACCACGGCGACATCCGCCAGAGGGGGATAACGGCCGGCACGATCCTGGTCGATGAAATCCACGCGGTCGTCGGAGAAGAGGGCCGTACCGTGGTCATTGAGGACTTTGAGAGCTCCGTTTTCACGTGGCTGCCCATCGTTACCGATCCCCTTCGACCTGACATGCTGGAGCATTTCACCGCAGGGGCCTATCGCGGCAGCGCTTCGGCCAAGTTCACGTTCGGCCAGACAACGGACCACGGCGTGCGTGGGTTCTACAAGGCCCCAACTCGAAAATTCCTGCCGGTCGTATTTTCCGAGACACTGCTGGAGCAATCGGGAATGTGGATTGGAGTCACCACCACCCTGAAGCTTGCCGGACGACAGATAACAGTCGTCGTTACCGACGCCGTCGAGAATTTCCCGACGATGAGCGAACGCACCGACAGGTTCGTAATCACCGACGTCGACCTGCTGCTGGGCCACGTTAACGTCCTGAGCTCCGTGTATGCCCTGGACCCGAACGAGGTCTACATAAGCACCGCCTCCGACGAGAATGACGAGGTCGAGGCGCTCTCCGCCGAGCTGAGCGAGAAGCTCTTCATGCAGACGAGCGACCGCGTAACGTTGTTGGAGGAGACAAACGTTTCGCCGGCCATGACTGCCGGTTGGCGCGCCCTCGCGCTGTTTTCTCTTGTCATCGCGGTCGCCGCGGCCGCGGCCGGGTACGTGAGCTATCTCATACTGGCAGACCGGCGCCGTCGTGTCGAAGCCGGATTCCTCCGCTCACTCGGGTTAACGGGTAAACAGCTTGTCGCTCTCATTGCATTCGAGCAGATGGCCATCATCGCCATAGCATTGGCGCTTGGAACATGGGCAGGATTTCGCATGAGCCTGCTGATAGTGTCACCTCTGGCCGTGAGCGAAGCGGGAGGAACCATCGTTCCATCCCTGCTCACGATGACGGACTGGACGTTACTCGCGCCGGTATACGTGGCCCTCTTCGTGGTCTTCCTCGCCATCATGATCGTTGCAAGCCTCCGGGCCCTGCGAGTCGATCTGGCGACCATCGCCAAGATGGAGGCGTGAGTTTCAGAGGGCAGTGTAGCCCCCATCTACCGCCAGTTCCGCACCGGTGATGAACGACGACTCGTCCGAGGCCAGGAAGAGGATGACACTGGCGATTTCCTCCGGTTCGCCGAGCCGTCCCATCGGCACCTTTGCCAATCGAGACTCCACCTGACCCGGTTCATGCAACAGCGGCTCGAACATCGGCGTCAGGACGAATCCCGGATGTGTGGTGTTGACCCGGATGTTTTCCCTGGCGTATTGGACAGCCGCCGTCTTGGCAAAGATACGCATAGCACCCTTCGCCGTGTGGTAGCCCGTGGATGACCCGCCTCCCACCAGTCCGGCCAGCGACGAGATCAGGACTATAGAACCGCCTCCAACCTTCCGCATCTCAGGAATCGAGTGCTTCGTCCCGAAGAACGCTCCCTTGGCATGAGTATTCATCTGGGCGTCCCACAGTTCCTCGGTTGTGTCCTCGACGGTCGTGCGAAACGTTACCCCGGCGGAATGCACCAGCACGTCGAGCCGCCCGTACAAGTCCACCGTTCTGGCGATGACGTCCTGCCATGCGGCTTCGTCAGTTACATCGAGGTGGAAGTATGACGCTTCGAATCCCTCGGCGCGAATCTGCGCGGCGGCCTCATCGCCGAGAGGGTCGTTCACGTCGGTCAGGACAACGCTCGCTCCCTCGCGCGCCAACAGCCGTGCGGCGGTACCGCCCAGTCCCCTCAGGCGGCCCTCGACGCCCGTGGCGGCTCCTGTCAGCAGGGCGACTTTGCCTTCAACACGCACGCTGATGTCTCCGTCGCTATTCGTCGCTGACCGTGACGCGGCCCACCATGCCCCGGTGGATGGGACACGAGTACGAAAATGTCCCCGCCTCGGTGAAGGTCAGCGAGTACCCCAGTCCACCCGGACGCTGTCCGTACCCAATCAGCCCGGAGCTCCGGAAGCCCGTGCCGTCGTATTCGTGTGAGGGCAGTTCCTCCGGCGGTGGAGTGCAGGGATTGTCGGGAAAGGTATCGCCCGGCGCCTGGTCGGAAGGGAACAGGACGCACGAGTTCGCAACAATATAGGGAGTGCCGCGAGCGCGCCGTTCGGTCTCGTAGAAGATGGGAATCCCGTCGTCCCCGGCGAACACAACGGCATGGAACCGCGTCGAAACCCACGAGACCGTGTCACCCTTCTTGATCTGGAGGTTTCGCGGGAAGAACTCCAGCACCTCGGCCTCCGGCGTGCCCATGCCCGCCGCCACCATGTACCGCGACGTTCCGTCGGGCCCGACCTCCACGTCCAGCACGGTCGTCTCTTCGGCGACCAGTGTTTGCAGCGAGTTCACGATCCCAAGGCCGAACTCCATCTGAATCCGTGCCTCCCGGTCGATGTCTTCCTGGGTAGGCATGTCGGGATCGGACGCCTCCATTACGACAACCGTTCCGCGATGGAACTCGTGGATGCCGCAGATATAGCGGTATATCCCCGGCTCGGGAAAATTCATCGAGAATGTATCGATCATCGGCACGTCCGCGCCGATCTGGTAGCCAAACATGATCCCGGAGTTGAAGTAGCCGCCCTCCCGGTACTCCTCCACCGGTCCCCCCGGCCTGCGCGAAGGGTCGACGAGCGTCGGCGCGAAGATGAACTCGCCAGGGGCGGCGTTTGGCCTCGGAACGATATCCACCACCTCGTTCAGGTCATGGGCAAAGGTCACCGTGTGTGGGTCGTCCGCATTCCCGTTCATGCGCCACGTCACGGTGTCTCCGGCCCGGATCTCCACGGAGCGCGGGAAGTACTCATTCAGCGAGCTGGTTCCCCTCGCTCCGCCGACCAGCACTGTCAGGTCGCGTGGGGCGAAAACGGCCGGTTGCTCTTCCTCATCCGATTCGGTCTCGCCGCACGCAACGATCAAGGCGGCGAGCAACGGCAGGAGTATGATCAGTTGCTTCATTCAGGTAGTCCCAACGTCAACTTTCGACGATAGGGTACAGCTACGCAACGCTCCCGGTCTACCTCCCGAAATCGCAAATCGACAATTGACCGGGTCCGAGAGACAGGACTATGATTTCGCCACTGTCCCCTGTGTCAGATCAACCTGAATTAGGGAATCCGGAATAGGAGCGTCCCAAAATGCCCGTCCCGACTCATAACATGCCGACCATTCGAGCAGTGGAGCTTGGCCCGCCCCCGGAGTGGGCGCTCCTTCAACGGAAGTTGATGAGCACCATGGAGGAGGCCGCAGACTGCTTCGTCGAGAAGTACTGTCGGTCGGACCTCAGCACGTATTACGTCCAGGATGTTGACGATATCTACGAGATCATGCACAACTGGGGGCTCTTCTACGCGCTGGGAGGGGCCGATCGGATTCTCGATTACGCCCTTGGCTTCTGGAATGCCACGACCCGCTACTACGAGGACACCGGAGACGACGGGGGAACTCCACACCATCAGTTCTATATGCCACAGCTCCACAATGAGTTTTGGAACCTGAACATCCCGTACAACTCCGACTGGTTCCACATAGGTGAGGGTTCACAGTCCTTTTACGAATTCGGACTGGCTGATCCGAACCTGGAGGAGAACATGCGCCGGGCGACGAGGTTCGCCGGCCTGTACATGGGCGAAGACCCCAACGCCCCCAACTACGATCCCAACCACCGAATCATCCGGTCGCCGTATCACGGCAGCGAGGGACCCCTTCGGCATGCCGGGAGCAAGGTCCCTCTGCTCCATTCGCTGGGAGAGACCACCGACGACATAGATTTCGTGAAGGCTTGGCTGGACCATCCAAACTACGGTGGTTTCTTGCATCGCTCCATCGTTCGAGACTGGGAGCGCTGGGACAAGGGCGACGGAAGCCCGGTGGGCGTCGACACTCATCATGTCCTCTACCCGGCCATCAAGGACCTGGAACCTAATTGGTGGAAGGATCCCCGACGACGGCGGGGAGTCGTCGAGGTATTCGACAGATTGGCATTAGATGGCGATGTGCCGGAGAACCTCGGCGCCACTGCGATGGTGACGAATGCCTACCTCTACACCGGCGAGGAGAAGTACCGGCAGTGGGTCCTGGACTACGTTGAAGCGTGGCTTGACCGCACCCGAAGGAACGACGGAATTATTCCGGACAATGTTGGGCCTACCGGCAAGACCGGAGAGCATCGCAACGGGCAGTGGTGGGGTGGCCTGAACGGCTGGGCCAGCGAGCGCGGCGGCGCCAACATGCTGCTCTCCGTAGCGGTGGGGGCGGAGTGCGCTCACTTGCTAACGGGCGATACCGGCTACCTGGAGCTCCTGAGGTCGCCGATCGACGCTCTCCTTGCACGTTCAAAGACCGACGACGACGGTGACCTGCTCTTACCGATGCGCCATGGCTTTGTGCCGCGGGCAGAGGTGTCGGGAACGAATGTGGAGGCCGGATGGAGCGATTTTGAAAAGAAGGACATATACGAGCTTTCGCACCTCTATCACGCCTCGATGAGCGACACGGACCGCAACACCATTCTGAGTATGCGCGACAACGACCCGCACCGCGACTGGAACGATGTCGATAGCCAGCGAGACCGGAGGAGCGGCGATGCTGAGTACGGCCGATTCCAGTATTACGACGGCAGGAATCCCGACTGGCCGCTCAAGATCCAGCACGCCGAGCTTCGTTTTGTGTTGGCCATGTTGGAGGCTATGCGCCAGGACACCAGAGACGTGGAGACGATCATCCGAGACAACCACTGGCCTCCCGTGCATCCGGAGTACCCTGAGCGGAGGGACTATGGCTGCGAGGCCGCCAACCCACTCGTGGCGAAGGGTCTGACACAGGTGACGACGGGCGCGCCACAGAACATCTACAACGGCGGCCTCCAAAGGGGAAGCGTCCGCTATTACGATGTCGACCGCGCCAGACCGGGACTGCCGCCCGACGTGGCGGCCCTGGTCACTAAGCTTGGACAGAACGAAACAGGGCTGGAACTGGTCAACGTCAGCACCAATGCGACGCGCAGGCTAATCGTGCAAGCGGGAGTCTTTGGGGAGCACCGGTTCAATGAGGTGAAGGTCCTCGACCGCACGGGCGCTGCGTCGGCCCTGGATCCCCTAGGATGGCTTTCAGAAAGCAAGAACGTCACGGAACGTCTCGTACACGTAAATGGCAGACACTTTGTCGTGGAGCTTCCGCCTTCCACGTCCTTGAGAATCGAGGCGGGCGTGAGGCGGTTCGCGAACCGTCCCAGCTACGCGCAGCCCTGGTAGTAGGGTTGGGTTGGGACTTCAGAATCCCGACAGCACCTCGCGGTCGATGTCGGACACGTAGGCGTCCTCAACCGTTGCTTCGATGTAGCTGACGACGTTCGTGATGACCTCGTCCGCGTGACGCGCCGAGTTCGACACCGCGGTCAGGCCCAGCCCTGCGGTCTGCCACGAGTCGTTGAAGTCGACCTCGGCGATAGACACGTTGAACTTGTTCCTGACTCGCGCCATGAGCGAGCCGATCACGCGTCTCTTGCCCTTGAGACTGCCGTTTTCGGGCAACTGGAGGGTTATTCTTGCGGTGCCTAGGTGCATCAGTCCTTCAGGAAGTCCCTGACGATCCGGCCCCAATTCTCCGTGAAGTCCGACTCCATGTAGTATGCGCCAACGTACTCGGTCGGCGTGAAGTCTGAGAGGTCGTACACCGGCGACGGGTTGAACTGCACTACTCCGTCACCCGCTCGACAGACGTGAACCACTGTGTCCGAGCTCACGTCCGCCCCGTCGATGAGTTGCAGCACGTCCATCCCCTGGCCGTCCGCTCGCGGGATCGCCTTCAGGCGCCATGAGTGCTCTGATGCGGGCATGTCCTCCAGCGAGCACTCATGGTGCATAGTTGAGCGAATGCTCATGATCGACGTGCCGGCAACGAGGGTGTTCGTATACATCACCCGCTCGGCAAAGCCAATCTCGAAATCGGCCCAGACCTTGGGGGTACCGTAGATCTCGCGGCCCGCCGGAATGCTGGACTTCGAATTCAGGAACGCCACCGGCGTGAACCAACCGTCCTCACCCTCGTAGCTGCACGCGACCGAGAGTGCGCTCTCGTCGAATGCGCCGTAGTTCGCAGACCACGGCACCGTCAGGCCGGTGGCCATGCACATCGGGTCTTCAGGGGTGTCGAAGCAATCCGGGAGTATCCGGTCGATTGCCGACTCCGCCGCCCGAAAGTACACGAACTGGAACTGGGCGTTGCGGTACCGAGCGGGCGGCATCGGGAAATACGAAGAAAACGCCGGCATGGACTTGATCCGGTCAAGTGGGATGGTCATTGGGCCTCCAGTGGCGAACGTAATTTGAATAGGTGACGGGCTACCTGACTCAATGCCCTTCCACCGCGTTCTCGATCACCTCAAAGCGCAGCAGCTTGCCGTTGTGGCCCAGCTCGATTGCGACGAGGTCGATACGCCAGTCATGGTACTCCACGCCGCTGCGTTGCAGGTAGTGCTCGGCGGATGCGATCATGCGCGCGGCCTTGTCCGGCGTGATCGATTCTTCGGGTGTGCCGAACCCACCGGGCCTGCGTGTCCTCACCTCGACGAATACGAGGGTACCTTCATGCTCACACACCAGGTCGATCTCACCGTGCGTAGTGCGATGCCTCCGCTCGATGATGCGGTATCCGGAATTCGCAAGCCGTCGAGCCGCGATCTCCTCGCCCAGCGCTCCCGTACGTTGACGCGGCGTCGTCATCGCGAGTGGCCGGAATGACGTATCGGAGCGAACGAATACCTGTGGACAGGACAGGGGCCAAGCTTCTCGATGCTTCTGATGTGCTCGGCGCTGCCGTACCCTTTGTGACCCGCGAATCCGTAACCCGGATATTTCACGTCCAGCTCTGCCATCATCCGGTCGCGCGTGACTTTCGCCACCACTGATGCGGCTGCGATGGAGAGACTCAGGGCGTCGCCCTTCACGATGGCCTTCTGCGGGATATTCACGTCCGGCAGGGGGAAGGCGTCGATCAGCAGGTACTGCGGCATGAGTGCGAGGGCGTCCAGGGCCCGCCGCATCGCCAGCGCCGTCGCCGGAACAATGCCCAACTCGTCGATCTCTCTCGCCGATGCCTCTCCGGTCGCCGTGCCCCAGGCGTTTCGCAGAATGGCCGCGTGCGACCGCTCCCGCTGCGCTGCCGTCATCGCCTTGCTGTCGCGGATGCCATCCAGCCAGACGCCCTCAGGACGCGGAGGCAGGATAACCACCCCGGCCACGACCGGCCCCGCAAGGGGACCCCGTCCGACCTCGTCTATTCCGGCGATATACGAGAACCCAAGCTCCAGGAGGGCCTCCTCCTCATCATAGGGAGCGTGAGTAAGCGTTTTTTCGTTCGACGACGTTCCGGATTGCAACGAACCACCTGTCGCTGCCGCCGCGTCAGGGACGGCGGTGCTGCAGGAAGTATACCGAAGCACCGGCAAGTGTGGCGCGGTAAGACCAAGTTGGTGTCCAAGGGAAGTGCCGTTCGCCCTTGAATCAAAGTACGGGGTGAACTATGAGACTGTGGGAGGGTGAGTCTTCGTGCCGGATTTCATGGTTCGACAAGCTCACCACGAATGGTTATGGCTAGGCTGATTGATCACTCACCACGTACGGTTATGATCGGATAGCTCGATCAGTGACTAGGCAGCGACCGGTGGGTCAACCTCGATGATCCCGCCACCGACGAGTTCGTCGTCTCGGTAGAACACCACTGCCTGACCCGGCGTGATCGCCCTCTGCGGTTCGTCAAAGGAGATCTCGGCGTATTCGTCGCGAAGGGTAACGGTAGCCGGCGCTTCCGACGCCTTGTACCTGATCTTCGCCGTCACTCTCAGCGGCTCGCCATCCGCCGATCCTGCCGGGAAGTTGATCCGTGAAGCCCACATCTGCGAACGGTACAGGTCGTCCTTGCCGCCCAGGGTCACCCGGTTAGACGCGGGATCGATCTTCACGACGTACCTTGGCTCCCCCGATCCGCCGTCCAGCCCCAGTCCTCGCCGCTGTCCGATGGTGAAGAACTGCACACCTGGGTGCTGTCCCAAGACCTCGCCATAGAGGTCGATTAGGTCTCCCGGCTGGGGACGCGTGCGGTCTGCCAGGAACGAGCGGTAGTTATCGTCCGGGATGAAGCAGATCTCCTGGCTGTCCGGCTTGTCGGCGACGGGGAGCCCCGCTTCCGCGGCCATCTCCCGGATCTCCGACTTGGGGTACTCGCCCACCGGGAACAGCAGTCTTCCCAGTTCTGGCTGGGTCAGCGTGAACAGTACGTACGACTGATCCTTGCCGGCGTCAGCACCCTTGAGGAGCCGATACGAAGACCCACCGTTCCTGATGCGGGCGTAGTGACCCGTCGCGATATAGTCCGCGTCTAGGAACATGGCGCGCCGGAGCAAGAAGTCGAACTTGATCTTGTCGTTGCAGGCCAGGCACGGATGGGGTGTCCGGCCACGATCATACTCCTCGATGAAGTAGTCCACGACGTGCGACTGGAATTCGCGCTCGAAGTTCTGGACGTAATGGGGCACGCCTATGGTCTGGCACACGCGACGCGCGTCCTGCACGTCCTCGACTGAGCAGCAGCGCTTGCTGTGGGCCGGAACGTCGTCGCGCTCCTCCGTCCACAGCCGCATGGTAACGCCAATGACCTCGTAGCCCTGGCGGTGCAGGAGCAGGGCAGCCACGGAAGAGTCAACGCCTCCGCTCATTGCGACTACTACTCGTCCCTTGCTCATGCTATGCCAGCCTTGAAAATTGGACTCTCCCCACTAGATCACGACTGCTTACAAGTCGGCAAGAAGACTGGGGGAGTGAATGGGAGAAGATACCCTGAACGGCACCTTGGATTTAGCCTAGGTCTCCATTCTAGCCCCGGGAGACCAAGCCGGGCAATATAAACTCGCCGACTCAGGATGCCTTTCGCTTGACCCTTTGGCGAATTGGGAACGCCGTTCACGCTGCTGACGTGCTGCTACACCAACGAAGCCTTGTCGACCAGGGTCTCCGCCTTCTTGCGTTCGCTGGCGGACACCGATAACGCGACGATGGTGTGGCCCGACTTTCGGTCGACGATGTGCAGGCTCTGAATGTTGATTCCCGCGTCCCTGAATCTCTCCGCCAGTCGTGCCAGCGATCCCGGCTCATCCCGTAGTCGGAGCACCAGTGAATCGTCGGAAAGCGCCTTGAATCCCGCGTTCGTAAGGGCTCGAATGGCTTCGTCGTATGCGTCGGTGGTCAGGGTGATGGCGCCGGTCTGGTCGACTCCCTCGGCGCTGATCATCTCGATGTTGATTCCCTCGTCCGCCAGCGTCCGGCTGATGTCGGCAATGACTCCCACCTCGTTCTTGGCCATGATGATGATTCTGTTCATCCTGCCGTCCTCCGGTCTTAATCAGGTTGGCGCAGGCAGTCGTCGACCACCTCGTCTACCGTCTCGCGCGTCACATGGGGCATGGCAATCAGGTGAGCGATGCCCTCGTAGGGAGCGAGCTGCCACTTCCGTACCACCTCATCGGAAGGTTTGGGAAATACCACTGTCACCGAGTTCCTGTTCCTCCAGGCATCCATGCCGCTATCGTTGAAGCGCGCGACCGCGTAGTCCGCTATTTCCAGGCAGCCAGCCACCGATTCCCGGAAACCCTCGAACCCGCGTTCGCGAAGAGCGTACCACATCATGAGCGGCGTGAGGGCGCTGCGCGACCCCGTTAGCGTGGTATCCAACACTCCCACGTACTCGATCGACCGTGCTATCCGCGAGACGTACTCGCTCCTCGTCAGGGCCACGCCGCAGGGCAGGGGAGACCCGATCATCTTGTGCCCGCTGATGGCGACGCTGTCGAACCCCGCGTCGAACCCGAACGGCTGTGGATCGTCAACGAAAGGCAAGATCATTCCACTCAGGGCCGCGTCGGCGTGGATGTAGGCATTCGCCACTGCCAGATCGTCCAGAATCTCCCGCACCTTGCTCACGTCGTCGACCGCGCCCTTCATCGTCGTTCCGATGTTCGCCATGAAGATGACCGGCACGTCTCTATTGATCCTGATCGTCTCGTGGAGGTCGTCGTAGTCGATCTCTCCGTTGTCCTGGCTCTTAATCATAATGTTGCGAGCTTTCAAGAGCCTCAGGATCTTCACGACGCTATAGTGCGTGTCCTGCGAGAAATACACTACCCCTTCCGGGTACGTTTCCCGTCCCATGTACAGCCCGTACATGTTCCCCTCGGTGCCGCCCGACGTCACGTATCCCCATGCATCGTCCCGAGGCAGATGCATCAGGTCGGAAAAGAACCCGACGACCTCGCGCTCCATCTCGTGCGTATTGCTCTGGAAGTTGCTGTCGTGGAAGGGGTCTCCCACGTTGTTGGCCGAAAAACTCAGGAAAGGCAAAAGCGCCGAGTAATCGAAGTCCTGGTTGCAGGGATACCCCACGAGCCGGGAGCCCAATTCCTCGAACTCGCGCAGTAGAGAATCAAGGCGCTCTTGCGTATCGGTGTTCACCCAGGCACCCTCCAGCCAATCGAGGTTGTCATTAACATTAACGCTACACCGCCCCAAGCCGTCAACCATGTCAGAGTTTACGCCAAACTTCTCAAATCGTCATTTCCATGAAGTTGGGATTCCACTGTCCCTGCCAGCTCTTCGCTCGCCTAGATGACTTCCACGATGAGTTTGACCCAACCAAAATGCTAGAATAAAGAGGCAGCCGGAACGTACCCTGAGGCGTTGAACAGACAACAGGCATGGCAAGACTCGTAACCTTCGGCGAGACCATGGTCTCGTACAACGCCACATACAGTGGACCGTTCGACCCTTCGGTTGACGGTCCCTACGAGGTCTACTGCGCGGGGGCCGAATCCAATGTCTGCCTCGACCTCGAGCGCCTGTCCGTCCCAGGACTCGAAACCGTCTGGGTCAGCAAACTCGGCAGGGACAAGGAAGGTGACGCAATTCGCGGTTCGCTCGAAGGGCGAACGACCGTTATCGCCCCCCAAGTCCAGGAGTATCCGTCCGGCATCGCCTACGTAAACCACCTGGAAGACGGCAGTATCGTAAAGTCCTACCGCCGAAAGGGCAGCGCCGCCAGTACGGTATCCATCGACGATGTCCGTCCTCACCTAGCCGGGGCCGACGCGCTCCACGTTACCGGCATAACTCCCGCGCTCAGCGGGACCACTCACGACACGATATTCCAAGCGATCGAATTCGCCCAAGAGAACGAGATTCCCGTCACCATCGACGTAAACTACCGACCGCCCATCTGGGATCCTGACGATGCACGGCCCGTATTTGACCGTATGATCCCATATTCCTGGGTATTCAAGGTTGGACATGATGAGGCCGAGACTGTCTGGGGCTGGGGACTCTCGGCGGAGGAATACGCTCGCCGCTTCCAGCGCCTGAATGGTCGCCTGGTCATCGTCACCCGCGATGCCGATGGGGCCATCGCATACGATGGCGAGATTCTCGTCGAACATCCCGGCTACTTGATAGACTTCGTAGATCCAGTCGGCGCCGGGGACGCCTTCATCGCCGGTTTCCTTGCTGAGGTCTTCAGGCAGGGAACGGTCAAGAGCTTCTTCGACTCGAACAAGAAGCAACGCCGGAAGACTCTTGAACGATGCCTCGCGGTCGCGAACGTCTGCGGGGCGCTCATTTGCACCCGTCGCGGAGATACAGAAGCCATGCCGACGGCCGAAGAAGTAGCGGCTTTTCTTGACGTCGACGACCGTTCGAAAAACACAACCTGAAAGCGATTCCAATGCTACGACCGATTCTCCTTCTGTTTACCGTGGTGGCGTTTGCCCTCACCATGGCATGCGGCCAAGACCCAGAATTAGCACCCAGACTCGTGACTCCAACCCCCGTGCCGGACCTGCCCACGGCCACCCCGACTCCAGTGCCTGCTCCAACCACAATTCCACCTGCCACTGTCGCCGCTCCTGCCCCTCCTGCCTCCACAGCCGCCACTGCCACACCGCTCCCCTATGATTTCTATTTCGTGCCTGACGTTTGCCGCATCAGGGAGCCCCAGGGCGTCATCATGCAGTGCGGCAACCTCGTTGTGCCGGAGAACCGTTCCAATCTGGGCTCAAGCATGATCGAGCTCCATGTCATCGTCATCGGCACGACATCGAGCGATCCCGCACCCGACCCGATGCTGTACCTCGCAGGAGGGCCCGGCTCAAGCATTGTAGAGACAACCCCGTTTCAACTGCCCCTCTTCGAACACTTCCTTGCCGAGCGCGACGTGATCGTCTTCGACCAGCGAGGCGTCGGGACGTCACAGCCTGTCCTTGATTGTCCGGAGGACTCGCAGGTCGTGTTCGAGACGCTCAACCAGCAACTTACTGAGGACGAGCGGAAGAGACTCCACGTCGAGGCCATGCGTGCGTGTCGAGATAGGCTCGTTGAGGAGGGAGTCGATCTTTCCGGCTACAACACTGCTGAGAACGCTGCCGACGTGAGGGACCTGCGGAACGCGCTGGGTATCCCTGAATGGAATATCTACGGTGTGTCGTACGGGACGCGACTGGCAATGGCGACCATGCGCGACCACCCCGAGGGTATACGAAGCGTCATACTCGACTCGGCCTTTCCTCTTGACGTGGACTTCTACTCCTCGATAGTTCCCAACGCCGATCGCGCCTTTGAGAAGCTCTTCGATGAGTGCGCCGCCAACGCAACGTGCAACAAGGCCTATCCAGACCTTGAGTCCAAGCTCTATGAAGTGGCGAATTTGCTCGACGAGAATCCGGGCCTAACGACCGTACTCAACCCGTTCACCCGCCAGACGCACGAAGTGGTAGTGACCGGCGACCGGCTCGTCGATACGGTGTTTGACGCGCTCTATGTCAAGGACTTCATCCCGCTGCTGCCCGAGCTCATTTACGACGCGGGGGAGTATGAGTTCGATACGTTTGAAATCATCTTCGGTACGATACTTGGTCAGATCGACTTCAGCAGTACTGGGATGTACTTCTCCGTCAACTGCGCCGACGAGGCGCCTTTCAGCTCGCAGGAGAGGGTGGAAGCGTCGTCGAGACTGCACCCTCGTTTGGCGCCTTTCCTGGAACCGGACACCCTATTCGACGTCTGCAGATTCTGGGGTACCAGTACAACGCCCGGACTGAAGGAGAGCACCATCCCCGGCCACATCCCCACGCTGATTCTGGCGGGGGGATTCGATCCGATCACTCCGCCGGAGTGGGGCCGACGAGCCGCCTCCGTCCTTGCTTCAAGTCACCTGGTTGAGTTTCCAAGCGCCGCCCACGGCGTTGTGAATTCCAGCGGATGCTCGCTGGACATAACACTGGCATTCCTCCGGTCTCCCGACCAACAGCCCGACGACTCATGCGTTGCGGATCTTCCGCTGCTTGGGTTCAAGACCCCTCCTGCGCTCGGCGCCAACCTCATACCGCTGGAGGACAGACAGCTCGGCATTCGGAGCGTCGTTCCTGCAGGGTGGATCAAGTTTGGTCCGGGCATCTACGGCGAGTCATACCGCGGCGCGACCTCGATCATCCAACAGGCGGTACCCACCGACGCAGCTCCGCAGGTCCTCCCGGCCTTCACCCAGCAGTTCGGAATCACGATACCCCAGGAACCGACCCAGACTCTCCAGCTGGATGGCCTGAAATGGGAAATCTACCGTCTCTCGCACGGTGAACGCTCAACCGCGATTGCAATATCGGGAGATGACGACGGAATGACATTCTTCCTCATGCTAAGTTCGGATACCGACGACCACGATGCCCTGTACCGGAATGTCTTCCTGCCCACACTGGCCGAGCTCGAAGTCCTCCCAGCCCAGTAGAACGGGATGACCCGACTGCTGGATGAAAACCGTCGGTGGCTGGTGCTGGGTACCCTGTTCCTCGCGGCAGGGGCCAACGTCGGGTCGAGCAACTACGCTTTCGGCCTCTTCGTAGAGCCGTTGGAGACCACCTTCGGCTGGTCTCGCACTGCTATCTCCGCCTCTCTGTCGTTCACCGCGGTCGGCAGCCTCGCCTCACCCATTGTGGGTCGACTCATGGACAGGTACGGGGCGCGCCCTGTGCTGGTCATCTCCCTCACCCTCATGGGCATCAGCTTCCTCGTTCGGCCTGCAATGACCGAGCTCTGGCATTGGTACGCGTTGAGTTTCCTGCAGTTCATTGGCATTTCCGGAATAACCGCGTTGCCGGCGGGACGGCTGATTGCCATCTGGTTTCCTTCATCGCAGGGAAGGATCATGGGCATCACGGTCGCCGGGATCAACTTCGGCGGGATCACCATCCCTTTCATCGTCAACGTAACTCTTGGAGCGTCCGGCTGGCAGGCGGCATATGTCATCATGGGCGTCATCGCCGTGGCCCTGGCAGGGATCGCACTGCTCTTCATTCGGGAGCAGCCTGCGAGGGCCCGCGACGACTCCTCAAGGGAGGCGGAGGGTATGACTGCCAGCTTGTCAGGTCTCTCCCTATCGAAGGCGACGAGAACCCGCAGTTTCTACGCCATCGTGGGAGCGCTCGCCTTTGGCAGCTTCGCCCATGCGGGCGTTTTCCCCCAACTCATCCCTCACTTCAAGGAGTTCGGCGTACGGGCGGACTGGGCCGCCATTACCGTGACCGTGATGGCGGTCGCGGGTCTCATATCCAAGCCGTCGTTCGGATACGTGTCCGAACGGATAACGGCCAGGCGAGCAATGATGCTGACGTTAAGCGGGCAGGGCGTCGGTTCTGTGCTGCTCGTGATCTCTCCTGAATTGGCGTGGGTGGGACTGCCGATCTTCGGGCTCAGCATGGGCGCACACAGCGCACTGATGCCGCTGCTCGTTCAGGAGAGTTTCGGAAACAGATACTTCGGGAGCATCATGGGGACCGTGACGATGTTTACATTGATCCCGTTTGGCCTGGCTCCGCTGATTGCCGGGTGGACATTCGATGTAATGCAGAGCTACACGTTGGCGTACCTGGGGTTCGCGGCGCTATTCGTCATCGGAGCGGCGGGACTTACTCAGATGCGTATCCGGGGAATAGACGATCTGGGCTAGCCGGCAACCTGGAAGCGCTCCGACACCGGAGGTTTCGACCAAAGCTCCTCAGCACCGGCCATCGTGACCTTTCGTTCCGGACTGGCCTTCCACTGGTCGTAGATCTCGGCGCTTTCCCAGACGACGAAGGAAGTGATCTGCGTCGGGTCGGTCATCGAGAGGACCGTGGTGCGGCTGACGAAGCCCGGCGAATTAGCCTGAGCTCGGCCGTTGCCGTCGAGGAGGGCGCGGGCCTTGTCGAACATGCCCGGCTTGGCCCAATGGTGAGTCAGTACCGCGATCATCGTCGGCCCCCTAGAGGTTATATTGCGGCTCGATGTAGTCCGGGTCCTTGCGGTACATCTGGATCCGCCAGCGCTGCGAGTCGGATACCACGATGCGTTTCTTGGCGGGGTCGTAGTCTACACCCGACGGCAGTGCGAAGCGCCACTCCGGCTCAAGCGTCTTCACACGGCGGCGTGCCTTGAGCACGTCGGCGTTCGAGTCGACCTGCTGCTTGTGCCACTTCGCCATTTCCACGGCGTCACCGATGAGGGTCGTGATGAACCTGCCTGAGGCGTCGAAAATCTGTACGCGGCTGTTCGCCCAGTCGCAGACGTAGACATCGCCTTCGGGGTCTACCGCGACATCGGAGGGCCGGTTGAGCTGGCCGTTGCCAGTGCCGAACGAGCCGAAAGACATCACGTATCCGCCATCGGAATCGAGCTTTTGCACGCGGTGGTTCTTGTGGTCGGCCACGTAGACGAAGCCGTCGGAATCGGACGTGATTCCCCAGGGTGAGTTGAACTGACCCTCGGCTGTCCCCGGGTCCCCGAACTGGCCGAGGTAGGTACCGTCCTTGATGAGCTTCTGGACCCGATGGTTGAGAGAA
This sequence comes from Dehalococcoidia bacterium, assembly GCA_963662435.1. Taxonomy (GTDB): domain Bacteria; phylum Chloroflexota; class Dehalococcoidia; order Lucifugimonadales; family VXLM01; genus VXLM01. The sequence goes on from OY759598.1 coordinate 3,804,190, forward strand.
TCGACGACGTAGAGAGTTTCATCCGGCCCGAAGGCGATTCCGGCCGCGCCGTTGAACTCGCCGTCGCCTGCACCGGTGCGACCGCTTGAGTTGAGCAAGTCGCCATCCGGGTTGAACACGGACACGCGGTTCAGCCATTCGTCGCTGACATAGACGTTCTCTTCGGAATCGGTGGCGATGCCGGTCGGCCAGACCAGTTCGCCGTCTCCGTCGCCATATTGCCCGAATTCGAAAAGCAATTCCTCGCCGCCCGGAGTGTCGGGGACCTCGTACTTGCCGACCTTGGCATGAATGGCGGTCTTGTTCCAAGGGACGTCGGCCAGCTGCTCGTGCTGGCGGCTCAGGACGTAGATGACGTCGCCGGAACCGAACGCGACGCTGATCGCCATTCCCATGTTTCGGGAGCCGACGTTGTAGTCGTAGTCGTATGTTCTGCCTGCTACGGATTGTGTGAGCATTGGTTGGGTGCTGGGTTGCTAGGTGTTCGGTTCTGGGTGCTGGGTTGTGGATTCCCGCCTTCGCGGGAAGGACGATATACCTGTCCCTATCCCTAATTCAGGAAGCGGGGTTTTTCGAATGTGCCGCCGACGATGGGTTTGGCGTCCATTTTGAGCCAGTCTTCGATGATGGTGCTGTAGACGCCGCGGAAGTCGAGGTTGGGGACGGGGTCGCCCTGCTCAAGGTCCTCTCGCTTGATGGAGGGGTATGTGCTGTACTGCCCACCCGCGACGGCGTCGCCGAGCATGAAGACCGCGCCGGCCGCGCCGTGGTCGGTGCCGGAGCCGTTGTCGTATGTGCGGCGACCAAACTCGGAGAAGATGAGCATGATGACGTTGTCCGCCGCGTCGTGCGCCCTGAGATCGTCGAAGAAGTCCTGAACGCCGCGCGACATGTCGGCGAGGAGCTTGTCGTGCATCCCTGCCTGGTTGGAGTGGCTGTCGTAGCTGCCTTGGTCGACATAGAAGACACGAGTGCCGAGATCCGCCATGTGAATCTGCGCGATGCTCCGTAGCTTGCGGCCGATGGACGTTTCGGCGTACTCCACGCTGGACTCGTAGCGCTGTGGGGCGACCTTCAAGATGTCGGCCCCGGCGAGCGCGTCGAGTCCGGTCTGTCCGAGGAAGTCCATCACGGGGCCCGAACCGACGGCAGGGCCGTAGAGGCGCTTGTACCTTTCGAGGAGTCGCTCACGCTGCTGGACCTCCTCGACGTTGGTCATGAGGCCGTAGCTGTCGAGGTTGTCGACGCATGCGACGGGAACGCCGGGAACCGAAAGCGCGCGGAACATGCTCGGTCCCATGCTGACCGCCGTGACGACATTCTCTTTATTCGGGTCGATTTCCCTAACGACCTTGCCAAGCCATCCCTCTGTGCCGAGAGTGTCCGGCTCGCAGGTGTGCCATATATCCATCGACCGGAAGTGAGAGCGCGGGGAATTTGCGTAACCCACGCCATGAATGATGGCGAGGGCGCCTTCGTCGTAGGCGTCCTTGAACGGTCGCATCTCCGGATGCAGCCCGACGGTGGAGTCGATGGGAATGACATCATCTTCGGCGACGCCGACGGTGGGACGGTAGTCGTAGTACATCCCGTCGGCGTAGGGGATGAGGGTGTTCAGATAGTCGTTCCCGCCCGTCATCTGGAGTACGACGAGGACGGGTTCTTTGTTTGTGGTCGTCATTCGAGTTTCTCCCCGATCTATCCCTTACTCCGTGGCCACCGGTCTACGGAGACTCAAGCGAATTGGTAGTCCCGCAGTGCGACGATGAGCTGCAGCATCTCCGTTATCCGCGCTACGGTTCGGTCATAGCCGCCGTTCGACTCCCATGTCAGGGGGCCGCCCTCCGAGGCGTGATCGACTAGCTCCTGTTTTGACGCGCCATCTACGTCCAGCGGCCCGAGCAGGTCGAGACACGTGTCGACGAACTCTTCGGGAGACATGGCGCCTCTCTCGCGGAGCGCTCCAATAATCGCCTGGATGCCAGGGCGGTCCGCGTCGCTGACCATGTCCGTGAAGAAGTTGGTGCGGGTCATTATCGAGCCGCTGTTGACCCACTCGGGCCCGGTGTGCCAGCCCTCGACGGACGGGGGATTGAGGAGTTCCTGGCCCATGTAGGAGACCTGCCGTGAGAGGTTGCCAATGCCGGGCGCGGGGAACTCTGATCCGCCGACGAGCCGTAGCGTACCGATCATCACGTCGACGGGACTCTTGACCTTGGCGAACTGGGCTTCCTTGAAGAAATCGGATTTTAGGAGGAAGCGAATGGTCTCGCCGATGTCGTAGTCCGTGGAATACAGCTTCTCTACGAGCTGGTCGATGGCTTCGGGATCGCGAGGCGGGGTGACGGACCAAGCCGGCACCTGGGCCTCGTCGGCCACGAAGAAGGTGTACAGATGCCGCGCGATGAAACGTGCGGTGGCGGGCTGTTGCAAGACTATGTCGACTACTTCCTCGCCGCTGAGATCACCTTCGTGTCCGAGGAAGCTCTTGTCTGAGTGGTCGTGGATCTCGTCACGGTACTCGAACTCCCAGTCGAAACGTCCCATGGGGAACCGGGGCAGCTTCGGTGTCATCGTCCAGCCGGTGAAGGCTCGCGAGCACTCGTAGACATCGCTCTCGGTGTAGTTCGTGACGCCCATGGTGAAGAGCTCGAGAAGCTCGCGTCCCCAGTTCTCGTTGATTCGACCGTTGAGGTTTTCGTTGTTGTCGAGCCAGTAGATCATCGCGGGGTTGCGCGCGACGCTCAGGACGATGTCGCGGAACTTACCCATGCCGTTGTCACGGAACGCGTCGATCATGTCCATGATCTCGTCCCAGTGGTCGACCTTGGAGACGCCGGTGGCGAAGATCCCATGCCAGAAGACGGTCATCTTCTCCTGCAGGGGAGCATTCGTGTTGAGCATCCGGTAGACCCAAGCGGCGTGGCCCATGCCGTAGATGGTGCCAGGCTTCCACGACCAGGGCTGGTAGCGGTAGAGATCGTAGATGTCGACGGGATCCTGGAGGTCGGGTGAAAGCAGCTCTTCGACCGTGGCTTCGTAGCCCTTCTCTACACGCGCCTCCAACTCCTCGCGACGCGCACCGAATCCGGCGCGTCGCATGAGATGCGCCATGAGTGCGATGTCATCCGAATGAGCCATGCGAGACCCTCCCACGATTAGCGGAGTGACTGCAACAGATTATAGCGAGATTGCGGCGAATGCGGCAACAGGGATGCCGCAGGGGTGACTGTTCAGAATTGGCAAGTCGGGAGAGAAGGCAGTGCGTAGTGAGCATGAGGTGAGCGACTCCCTGCATTCCTCAACCAGATTGAACAGCTGCTATCGAACAGCCTTCACTTCGAGTTGGACGCCTTCGTGTTGCTGAATGCGACTGATGATCTCGAAGAGGTTGCGTGCGTGGGGGTTACCCGACGGTCCGAACATGCGCATGAGGCTTTTTGGCGGCTTGTTTGTGAGGGAACCAAGCTCCTCGAAGCCGATGGTGGCGTTTATGTAGTCACGTAGAACGATCTTGCCCGCATCGACATCGCCGGCAAGCAGGCACTCGACTCCCTCCTTCAGCAACCCTTCTCGAAATGCGGGGTCGCGCCGAGCGCGAGCCTGAATCGTCTCCTTGAAGTCACGGGTGAGCGCCATATTTCACGCCTCCCTCCGCTTGCGACGCTTGTACTCTTGCCAGAACTCGCGAGCTTCCTCGATGTCCCTTTGCTGGCGCGCTTTGGTCCCACCGCCCAGCAGGACTATCAAGGTCTCACCGTCCCTGCCGAAATAGACTCTGTAGCCTTGGCCTACGTTTATGCGGCACTCTAACACGCCGCTCCCGACGCCTTTGACGTTGGACAGGTTTCCCGCCTCCATGCGGGCGAGGGATGTCCGCACTCTGACGGCGGCTCCGGTGTCGAGATCATCAAACCAACGTCCGAATGGGCTGCGTCCGCGTTCGTCGATGTACTCTCTGATCGCGATCACACCATTATGGTAACAAAAGCGTTACTAAAAGGCAAGGACTGAGATAAGCCGGATAGTGATGTGAGGGGACGAGTAATAAGTGAGTAGTACCGTAGGGCCCGCCCGCCATCAAGCGTATCAGCAGGAAGAAGTCGCAACCCCCATGATCCGGGCCATGTTTCCGCCGAGGATGAGGTCCATGTCGGACGGTGGGATGAAGTCGCAATAGTCGCGAAGGAAGTCGAGGTTTTGCTTGTAGGTCCACCAGAGGAGGGAGACGGGTATATCCGTTCCCCATATCAGCTTTTCGGGGCCTATGTGGCGGTACATCTTCTCCATGGTCGGGAGTATCTGCGGCAAGGGGTAGTCCCAGCGTCGCTGGAGGAATACGGCGAAGAGCAGCTGGATGTGGTAGTTGGGGTTGTCAATCGGCGCGGCGTCGTATACCTCATCGGGAACGACGAGCTTCTCGTCGTCGGCGAACATACGCCAGTTGAAGCCGTGCGTCTGGACGACGGTGACGTCGGGGTAGCGTTCCATCCATCGACCGAGGGTACGCAGTTCCTCCAGGTATTCGGCGTAGCTTGTCGAGTGGAGCGTGAAGAAGATGGGTATGCCGAGTTCGCTCAGAGCGTCCCAGAACGGGGTGAAGGTCGGGCTTGCCCAATTCCAGTCGAGGCCGTAGATGTCCATGTGGTGGGGCATGAACTGGTAGCCATGCAGACCGAGGTCGTTGATGGCGTGTTGGAGCTTCTCGATGCAGGCGTCGGTGTCGGAGGCCAGCAGCCACTCCTCGATGTAGGCGAGCCCCTGGATGCGGTCGGGGTACGCCTGGACACACTCGGCGATGAACTCGTTGGACTTGCTCATGTAGGGCGTGCGGTGGAGCAGCGCCATGTCGACTCCGACGTAGTCCATCTCGGCAACGAGGTTGTCTACGGTGAAAGTGAGGTGGTCGACCCATGGGGGGAGGGCCTGCTTGACGAAGGTCTCGCCGTCAATGTCCCACTCGACCCTGCCGTTCTCGGCCGTCCTGAAACCGGCGTCCTTCAGTGCGGCGAAGTCCCATGGACGCTCGGGGTCCACAAGTCCGCTCGCGTCGCCTGGCATCCGATCTTCCTTTCGCCAGACCGGCTGCTGCCGGGAGGTTGCCATGAACAGCTGGAGGAAGCGGTCGAACTCGGAGCGGTCTTCAAAACCGCCGCCCAGCGCGGGATCCTGGGCACAGTAGGCGTGGCCGTCGTAGATCATGATTTCACCTTCTGGATTACGGTGTGGCGAGGGCGGAGACTTCGACGAGGAATTGTTCGTTCGCAAGTCCGCCCACGACGAGGAGCGTCGCGGGTGGGTAGTCGCCGTTGGGGTATGCCTCGTCGAAGATAGCTGTCCGCGCATCCATGAAGCCCTGTAAGTTCTCACGTCCAACGATGTAGTACGTGAACTCGATCACGTTCGCGTACGACGTACCCGAGCCCGCGAGGACGGCCTGCATGTTGCGGAATACCTGTCGGGTCTGTGCGGCGACGTCGTCCTGGCCGACGAGTTCTCCCTCAACATCGAGGGCGACCTGTCCCGCGATGACGATCAGGGGGCCTTCGGCTCGGGAGGAGTGAGAATACTTGCCGGGCGGTTGGTGGACGCCATTCGGACTGTCGATTTTGAACCGTGGCATTGTGGTCCTCCTTAGATCACGTCGAGACCGAGCAATCTCGCCCCGTTGTTGTGCGTGATGTCGTTGAAGTGGCCTTTGGACTCGCATGAGTTGCGGAGCAGCGCCAGCATGACCTCGCCGAGGCAGGCGCGAGAGGTGTCGTTTGGGTAATTCCCTCGTCCGTCATGGCAGGGACAGTCGGTGCCCCAGAGGAGTTTCTTGCGATGGCGCTTGAGGAAGTCGCGAGTGAAACCGGCATCCCTGAGGAGCGCAAGATAGCCGGAACGGGCGGAGAGGTCGCCATACAGGTTGGGATATTCGGTGAGGAGACGGTCGGTCACTCCGATGGGCTTGATGGGTCCCATGGGGTAGTCGGAGAAATCGGGTGAGTTGGGGTCGGTGACGGCGTCGGCACTGATGTTGGTCCACCATGCCATGGCGTGGCCGATGAACGTGGTCTCTGGCAAGGAGCGCACTACGTTTTCCAGTGCGGGGAAGTTGGTGCCGAAGGGGCCGGTGTAGTCCATGTGAATGAGGACCGGCCAGCCGAACTCTCCGCAGAGCCGGTAGATTTCCAAGTTGCGGGGATGGTCGACGGTCAGGCGGACCTTGTGCTCACCAAAGCCCTTCACGACGCCTGTGTCGTGGAGTGCGTGGAGGCGCGCAATTGCGTCGGGGCTGAGCGGGTCAACGTGGCAGAAGGCGACGGTGTCCTCCGGGTGGGACTCGTGGGCCCCAACTGTGTTCTGCGTGGACATCGAGTCGCTGTCCCCGGCAGCGGAGCTTGGGCCCGGCTCCAGTGGCAAAATGACCGAAACGCCTCCACCGTGGGCGTCGATGTGTTGACGCACGTTGTCGATTGTGCGGTTCGTGCCCAGATGCGTGTGAAAGTCGATCATGCGTGGGCTTTCGCCAACCTGCCAGCGTGTGCGGCAACCTTGTCGAAGGCCGTCGCGTACTGGTCGATCAGGTCGTCCGCCGGGCGGGTGAAGCTCGGCAGCATGATCGTGTCATAGGGGACTTCTGGGTCTTCGGTCACGGGGAGGACAACATTCCTGTAGTCGATCTTCGTCGCATTTGGGCCGAGGACCTCCCAGAGGATGTCTTCCGTGCCGTGCTCGTTTCCGGCGAATACCGGGTGTTGATGGAGCATTCTCCAGAGTCCGTCGGTATGGGGGATGCGTGAGTCCTTCCGGGCAGGCGATGTTACTTGAGCGCCCTCGGCATTCAGGGCCTCGATGAGTCTTTCACGAGTGATGCCACCGAGCTTGTCCGGGTGGAATTCGATGTGGCCCGAAAAGTACGGGGAGGGGAAGTAGTTGGGGAAATCGGGGACGAAGAAGCCGTCGATCTCTGCGACGGCACGACCCAGCTTGGCGGCATTGTCGTGGCGGACGTCGAGGCGCTTGCGCCAGTGCTTCATCTGGACGGCCCCGATGGCCGCTGTGATCGTCGCCATTCGGTACTTCTCGCCAAAGCTGAATCCTGTGACGGCGCGCCACTTCGGGTCGGGAAGCTCTTTGAGCCTCTCATAGTGGCCGAGCGTCGCAGCGCGCTGGAAGACCTCGTCGGAGTTCGTCATGAAGACTCCCCCCTCACCGGCGGAGGTCAGCTTGCCGTCCTGGAAGCTGATGGCGGAGGCGTCCCCGATGGTGCCGAGCATGCGTCCGCGGTGGGTGGTCCCCTGCGAGACGGCGTTGTCCTCGACGACCTTCAGTCCGTGTCGGCGGGCGATGTCCATGAGCGCGTCCATGTTCGCCGGAATACCCTTCCAGTGGACGACCATGATGGCCTTGGTGCGAACGGTGATCTTGCTTTCGACATCGTCCGGGTCGAGCGTCAGGGTCAGTGGGTCGATGTCGGCAAAGACGGGCACGGCGCCGCAACCGACTATTGGCAGGCAGTTGAACGGGTGCACGGCAGACTGGGTGATGACCTCGTCGCCCGGAACCACTCCAACGCCGAATAGCGCAGTGCGGAGGGCGGTTGTGCCGCTGGAGTGGGCGATGGCATGTTTCGCGCCCCACGTCTCGGCGACGAGGGACTCCAGTTCGGTGATGGGTCCGGGGCCGTCAATGGCGCTGGAAAGGGAGTGGCTGCGGATGAGGTCAGCGGCGACCTGCGCCTCCTCCTCAGTGTAGATCGGCCACTGGGTGAATGGGGCTTGGTCAAGTGTTATGGCGGGGCTGCCGCCGAGTGCGGCAGGTTCATCAGTCATGTGAAGGCCCCCTTTCCTCGATACGGGCAGGTTTGAAACCTACCCCTATCGGATTCGTTCCGATCTTCGCACGGTAGAAAGGCTCGAATTCTATGGCAGCAGGCTACATGGAGTCCCATTCGTCGGGGAGGACCGGGGTGTAGTCCTTGTACTTTTCCTGCCAGAGTCGGATGCGCGAGGCGAGGTCGCGAATCGTGTGGCGGTACGCCTCGTCGTTGTAGAGATTGCGCAGCTCGTGTGGGTCGTTGTTGAGGTCGTAGAGCTCGCACTGGTCGCCGGGACTCAGGTGAAGCTTCATGCCTTCTCGGGAGATGATGGCGCGGCGCGGCATGGACGAAACTCTCCGGACGGCGCGTTCGGGGATAGTCGTATCGAAGGGTGTTGTCGGGCGCCCGTCAGAGCCGTTCCACTGCACGATGACATCGTTTTCGCTGAGGTCGCACTTCCCCTCCAGCACGGGCACGCGGCTCTCGCCCTGGAGCTCGCGAGGGGCCTCTTGACCGAGGAGGTCGAGCAGGGTGGGAACGGCGTCTATGAGACCGATTCGGCCTTCGACGTGCCGCTGCTCGTCGGACAACCACGGCACGCGCATCAAGAAGGGGACGCGCATGGCTTCTTCGTACATCATCGTCTTGTGGAGGATCCCGTGGTCGCCCAGCATCTCTCCGTGCTCGCTGGTATAGACAATGATGGTGTCCTCGGCCTGGCCGCTCTCCTCCAGGGCGCGCATGATGCCGCCGACCGCCCTGTCGACCAGCGTAACCAACCCGAAGTACCGTGCGCGAATCTCTCGCCATGACTCATCGTTAGATAGATCGAGACCATCTTCCACGGCGTTCCTGTAGTAGTCAGCCATCATCTGATGGAGAGCAGAGGTGTCCTCTCCCGGGCTTTGCAGGAATGCCGGACCGGTATTCAGTTCATCGCCGGAGTGGAGGTCGTCCAACGGGCCGGTGAAAGGGTTGTGAGGCTCGAAGAAGTTGACGTACAGCATGAAGGGCTGGTCATCGTCCGCCGACTCGCGGATGAAGCGCTCGACGGACCTTCCGAGGAACGAGGCCTTGGTGTGCTGTTCCGGCAACTGTGCGGCGAAAGGTCGACTGAAGACCGGCTGCTCATCGGGGAAACGCGCCCTCGCGTCGTCCTCGCCGTACTCCTTCGCCAGGGTCTCCCTGCCGTTCACGTCGGGTTCGATCCCCTGCGAGATGAGATAGTAATGATAGTCGGAGAATGTGCCCAGGTCGGTTGTGTCCGAGTAGTAGGGGCGGTAGAGGTCTTCGATGCTGACCCACTCGTCGAATCCGTGCTGCGGGCGTAGTTCGTCACCGAGGTGCCACTTGCCGAAATATCCCCTTCGATAGTTGTCCGAGACCAACTCGGCAATGGTCTTCGTCGCGGGCGAGAGGGGGACGTTGTTCACCGTGCATCCGCTGGTGTGGGGATACAGCCCGGTCAAGATGGTCGCGCGGGAGGGTGTGCAGACTGGCTGGCTGACGTAAGCGTTGTCGAATACGAAGCTGCGGCCAGCGAGTGCGTTGAGGTTCGGAGTCTCGATTTCGTTGTTGCCATAGCATGCCATGGTGTCGGCGCGCTGCTGGTCTGTGAAAATGAACAGGACGTTCGGCTGCTTTGGCACAGTCACTCTCCTTTTGCGCGGCGCCGGAGACCGGACCACGGGCCTGGTTCGCAGAAAGAGGAATCTGTCCAATAACGATCAGCCACAGGAGACCTCCACCTCCCGCCCCGTTGCGGCGGACAGGTAGGCGGAATACGTCACGGCAACGACGTCTCGGCCAAGGGAACTTCCCGACTGTGGGGGGCGGCCGTCAACCACCGACTCACAGAAGTCCTGCATCTCATGGGGGAAGCCATTAATCCAGTCTTCGTCGGGGTTGGTGAACTGCCACCCGGCGGTGGTCTCTACCTTCTTGCGGACATACTCTTGAGAGAAGGCACGGTCGTCCGGTGAGTAGGCTACCACGGAGGTGTTGGGACTCATGCCGATCTGTACGGTGGCCCGCCCGGCATACACGGTCATAACGTTCTGAATGCCGCCGAGGACCGTATCGGCAGCCGTAATCTGAGCGACGGTACCATCGTCGAAGGTGACAATCATCGTTCCCCAGTCCTCGCAATCGACCCAACCGGAGCGGATGGTATGTTCATCCTCGCTCTCGAAGGCCTCGCTCTTCGTCAGGTTGGCGACGGAGCCCGTAACTCGGACGGGTCGGATTGGGCGTCCGAAGCGTCTCATGCCCTCGTCGTGCTTGAGGTAAAGGGTACCACCCAGGGGATGGCAGCCCTTCACCAGGAGGCTGCCGCCTCCGGCCGTCTTCCATTCCATCTGGTAGGGTGAGTGAGTTCCGCTGTGCGACTCTTCGCCGACTATGCGCAGGATGGGGCTTTGTGTCGAAGCCAGGAGCCGTTTCGCCTTCTGAATTCCAGGGGCGTAGACCCAGTTTTCAGCGTACATGATGTGCTTTCCGGAGGAGCGTTCGGCCTCGATCATTCGATCGGCGCTCTCCAGGCCGTCTTCGAGGCAACGCAGCCAACCCTTCTCGTCGTGACCGCGACGAAAGCTGCCGGTGAGCGGTTTTTCGATGACCACGTGCTTGCCCGAATTCAATACCGCGATCGCGGTTTCCTCATGCAGGTTTGTGGGGGTGCAGACATCCACGAGATCGACATCGGGGTCGCCAAGGGCTTCCTCGAGGGTGTCGTAGGTCTTCTCGAATCCGTGGGCAGCGGCGAACTCGGAGGCAGCGTCAGGTCTGCGGCCCCAAACTCCCGTCAAGCGAACATCGATGCCGTGCACCCGCTTGTAGTTCTCGGCGTGGAAAGTCGCCGCGAACCCGTAGCCCAGCATTGCGACTCCGATTGACTTCATTCTGCCCCGCGCGTCCTCTTCATCATCCGACCTTCAGGCCTCGATGCCTACGATGATACCATGCCGTGCAAATGTCCCTATGTGAAAGGTGTCATGGCGAGCCGGAATTTTGAGATGACGAGTGCAAGTGATGTGTCGCTCCGCATGATTGTGGAAAGCCATGGGTGGGTCGCCCTGGAACCTTGGGAGTGGGACGCCGAACGTGAGGTTTTGTCGCGAAACGATCTGCTCGAAGCACCGACGACCATCGCGGTTACCCAGGTCGGCCCTAGGGTGATCGAGGTCCGGGTGGAAGGAGAGGGGAGTCCGGCTGCTGAGACCTTCGAGGCGATTGTGGGAAGGTGGTTGTCTCTTGACTGGGACCCGAATGAAGCGATCGCGGTCGCTTCGAGGGTGGACGCAGAAGTTGCGGACCTGATACGAGCGGGAGGCGGACGTTTTCTGCGCGGTTCGAACTTCTACGAGGACTACCTCAAGACGGTCTGCACCGTACAGATCAACTGGGCCGGAACAAAGCGGATGGCCTCACGCCTCGTGAATGAGATAGGTGAAGGCTACGTCCCCACGCCTGTCCGGATCATGGATGCCGGAGAGGCTGCGCTGCGGGAACGGGCGTCAATGGGTTTCCGCGCCAAGGGGATCATGCTGTCTACGGAAAGGCTCCTCGAAGACGGACTCGTGGACGAGAGCGGCGTGGCGGCTGAGGAGGCGTTGACGTACGACGTACTGATTGCTCTCCACGGCATAGGTCCGTATGCGGCAAGCCATCTGCGAGTGTTGCTCAGCGACTTCAGTCGAGTGCCTGTCGACTCCGAAGTTACTTCGTACTTTCGTGAGCGGCACGGCATTGGACCAAGAGAGGTCGAGCCGTTCCTGAAACGTTGGGGCGAGTACAAATTCCTGGGGTACCGGCTCTTGCGCCGGCTGGAGAATTACTAGCCGAAACGGGGAGCCGGCCAATCAGTGAGGCAGGTGAGAGCGTCGCTGGTATCCCACAGCCAGCGAGCGTGCTCTTCGTCATAGGTGACAGGGGCTGTTTCGCGCACAACGTTGTCGATGAAGTACTTTCCCGTGAGGCCTTCTACTTCCGGCGATACGGCGGCATAAAGGACGGCTGACGCGCCTTCCTCCGGACTGCTGCCAAGGGTGGAGCCTGTACCAAACCCCGCCTCGTGAGACCCGCCCATATAGTCGTCGAGCAGCTTGGTGGCGATTACCCCCGGATGGAGGCAGGTGGCCGAAACGTCGGTGCCATCCAACCGGCGGGCAAGCTCGTATGTGAACAGGATGTTCGCCAACTTGGTCTTGCGGTAGACCTGGCTGGCCGTATAGTCACGGTCGGGTATGAAATCGTCCAACGTTAGAGGGCTCTTGCTGTGTACCTGAGATGAAACGGTGACGACACGCGCGGGAATGGATGACTTCAGGTCTTCGAGAAGCAGGTTCGTCAGAAGGAACGGAGCAAGGTGGTTTACTGCGAACTGGGTCTCAATGCCGTCGACGGTGAGTCGTCGGTGGGAGTCGATGGTCCCGGCGTTGTTGATGAGTACATGGAGCCGTGAATACCGGGACTTGAATGTCCTTGCCAGTTTGCGGATGGACCCTTGTGAGGAAAGGTCTGCGACGAGGAGATCAACGCCGCCGTTGCCGGAATCGGCGGCGATTTCGGCCCGGGCGGACTTACCGCGTTCATGGCTTCGGCAGACCATGACGACCCTCGCTCCCATGCGGGCAAGGCCTGTGGCCGCCGCCTTGCCGATGCCTGCGTTCGCGCCCGTAATGAGGCACACCTTGTCAGTCATGTTCGTTCGATTCATGGCGTGGCATTGTAGCAGATGGAAAGAGAGTGGAAAGTTGCAAAGACTTTCATAGCTGAAGTGTGCGCGAATAGCGACGGCCCTTCGACAAGCTCGGGGCTTGCGGGGTACTTGATACCGGGGTGAACGGTACTTGCTCGTGATACCTGCAGACCATTGAGACGACTCAGGTCTACAAGACATCGGTCAGGGAGCGGAGTTCGTTGACCAGGAAAAGGGCGCTGTGCTAGATTTTAAGTGCTTGGACAGACTCTGAATCGTTCCCGGAGCGGCCCATATTGCCGAAGACCACAGCATGACAACCGCGCAGACAAGGTTTCGTGCGGTGGCCTTGCTGGGCCTCATCGCAGCGATTGCGCAGGTGACACTGGGAGGCATCGTCCGGGTGACCAATTCCGGCGACGCCTGTCCGGACTGGCCACTGTGTCACGGTAAACTCATCCCCCCTCTGGACTATCACACCCTTTTGGAGTATTCGCACCGACTCTCGGCCACGGTCGTGAGCATACTTGTGCTGGTGGCGCTGTATCTTGCCTGGCGCCACTATCGCGGGAACGGTCCCGCGATCTTCTCGACGAGCGCCGCAACCATCCTGGTCATCGCAGCGGTCATTCTCGGCGGTCTGACGGTCTTGAGCGAACTCACGTGGTGGGTGCGACTCATTCACCTGGGGCTCGCTGAACTCGTCGTCGCCGCTTTGGCCTTGGCGTGGCTTTCGAGCGGGACCGCTGCGAACAAGTCCCTGCCGGAGGACGCGGAACGGACTCGTGTCAAATTCGATCATCCCCTCATGTGGGCAGCGCTAGCTGGAGTGCTGGTCATGATCCTGTACGGCTCGTACATCGTTGGCGCAGGCTATGGTTCGAGCTGTGCAAGCTGGCCGATGTGCCAGGGATGGAGCATACCGGATGGATTCGGATTCCAGGCTCACATGGGGCACCGTTACCTGGCGGTGATTGTGCTTGCGCTGGTGGCGGGGATGGGCCACGTCGCGTGGCGAAGAGGTGCCGTGGATGGCGAGATTCGTTGGCTGACCGTTCTGACAGGAGGGTTCCTCGTCGTCGAGATTCTCGTAGGCGCATTTACCATTTGGTTCGGCTTTGCCGCGGCAATGAAGTCCCTCCACCTGACGGTCGCGACCTTGATGTGGGCATCTGCTGTGCTGTTGGCGGCAGTATACCTTCGGCCTGACTGGTTCCGGGTACCTGCATGGAACGGGGAGAGTATGGCCGCATGACCGCACTGAGCATTCAGCCTTCCGGAATCGTCCGCGATTATATCGCCCTCACGAAGCCTCGTATCATTTCCCTTTTGCTGGTGACTGCTGTGGGTGGAATGGTACTGGCTGCCAAAGGCCTCCCCGATCCTATGATCGCGGCATTCGTGCTCGTGTGCGGGTACCTCGCTGCGGGCGGGGCGCATGCGTTGAACCACTACATCGAGAGCGACCTGGACAAGGTGATGCACAGGACCCGCAAGCGTCCGGTAGCGAGCGGCAGGGTGTCACGGCGGCAGGCGCTAATCTTCGGCGTGGTTCTTACGATTGCCTCTTTCGCTTTACTCAGCGCCTTCGTCAACGTGCTGAGCGCAGCGCTGACCCTGAGCGGAACGCTGATCTACATATTCGTCTACACGATCGGCCTGAAGCGAACGACCCCACAGAACATCGTCATCGGCGGGGCTGCGGGCGCCGTCCCTCCCATGGTCGGATGGGCGGCGGTAACGGGCACGGTCGGCCTTCCGGCGATCTATCTGTTCGCCATCATATTCTTCTGGACGCCGCCGCACTTCTGGGCGCTGGCGCTCCTCATCAAGGATGACTACGCCCGCGCGGGAGTGCCGATGCTCCCCGTCGTGACGAGCATTGATGAGACGAAGCGGCAGATCCTCCTGTACACCGTGCTGCTCTCGGCGCTCACGGTCATGTTCTTCGCTACGGGAGAGGTAGGGCTGATATACCTCGTTTCGGCGCTCGGATTGGGAGGAGCCTTCATCTATCTTGCAACAGCGCATTTGCGATCAGAAGGCATACAGGGAACGAAAACGCTTTACCTTTACTCCCTTGCTTACCTGGCCCTGCTATTTCTTGCCATAATGATAGATGGGATTGTGCAAGGATGACTGATTGGAAGAGTTTGCGGCGGCTGTTCGACACGTATAATCCCTTGACTGAATTTCAGGCCTTTGATAGATTGTTGCTGCCTCGGACTGCGTCCGATTTTGGGCGGTAGGAGTAGATAGCCAGCACAATGTCAACGCTCAAAGCGCCAAACGGGAAACTGCTATTCGCTCTCCTGTTGGTCTTTCTAGGCATTCTCTTCACTGCCTGCTATCCCGACAATCCGCAGTCCACTTTCGATGCTACGGGCCCGGTTGCGCGGTCGCAGCTAACTCTATTCTGGGTCATCTTTTGGGCGGCAGCGTTCGTATTCGTAGTCGTCGAGGGGATCCTCCTGTACGCCGTATTCAAGTACCGAAGGCGTCCGGGTGACGGCGATCCGAAGCAGACGCACGGGAACACCAAACTGGAAATCGGGTGGACGATCCTTCCCTCTCTCGTGCTGGTCGTTGTCGCCGTCCCGACGGTAATTACGATATTCGATAATGCCAACTCGCCGGATCCGGAAGGGGCGCTTCAAGTTGGCGTTGTCGGCGAACAGTGGTGGTGGGAGTTCAACTACTCCGACCCGGCGGATCCCAACAACACGCTCATTACGGCCAATGAACTGCACATCCCCGTCGACGAGGTCGTCAATATTACCCTCGACTCAAGGGACGTGCTCCATAGCTTCTGGATCCCGAAGATTGCGGGCAAGGTCGATTTGGTGCCGAACAACCAGAACACCATGTGGATCAAGGGGGAAGAGACGGGAACGTTCTTCGCCCAGTGCGCGGAATTCTGCGGCGAGTCGCATGCCCTGATGCGCTTTTGGGTGATCGTAGAGACGCGCGAGGAATTCGATGCCTGGCTCGCGTCCGAACGTGAAGATGCCATCGAGCCCACCGATCCCCTGGCAATGCAGGGCAAGGCGATCTTTGAGGGCTCCCAGGCGCAGTGCTGGTTATGCCACACGGTGAAGGGTTCCCAGAAGGCGAACGGCAAGGTGGGTCCCGATCTCACCCACGTAGGCAGACGGACTCATATCGCCGGTGGGATCCGGGAAAATACTCAGGAGAACCTGACGGAGTGGATCACCGACCCGAACTCCTTGAAGCCGGGCAATATCATGTCCCTCGAAGGCCAGGTATACAACGATCCCACGCTGAAGATGACCGAAGCGCAAATCTCTGCGGTAGTAAGGTATCTCCAGGGCTTACAGTGACCGATCGGAGGTCGAGAGACATCTCATGACGACACTTTCAATACCACTGCCGAAACGTCCATCCCATCCGACCGGAATCTGGGACTGGATTACCACTATCGATCACAAGAAGATCGGCATCCTGTATGGGGTGACGGCCTTCATCATGTTCCTTACCGGCGGGATCGAGGCGCTGTACATTCGCGCCCAACTCGCCACACCTGAGGCGCAACTGGTCAGCCCCGAGGTATTCAACCAGCTCTTCACGATGCACGCGACGACGATGATCTTCCTCGGCGTGATGCCGATGGGAGCCGCGTTCTTCAATTACATAATCCCTCTGCAGATCGGTGCGCGGGACGTTGCGTTCCCGAGACTCAACGCCTTCAGTTACTGGACCTTCCTCGGCGGAGCGCTGATACTCAAGCTGAGCTGGTTCATGGGCGGTGCGCCGAACGCCGGTTGGTTTGGCTACTCGCCGATTACGGGACTGGAGTACAACCCCGGGCACGGGATCGACTTCTGGATCCTCAGCCTGCAGGTGCTCGGAATCGCGTCACTTGCCGCGGCGTTCAACTTCATCGTGACGATCCTGAACATGCGCGCACCCGGCATGTCACTGATGAGGATGCCGCTGTTTACGTGGATGACGCTGGTGACCGCGTTCCTCTTGATTCTTGCCTTCCCGGTCATCACGGTGGCCCTGATCGAGCTGCTGTTCGACCGCTTCTACGGGACGAACTTCTTTGTCACAACGGCGGGGGCGAACCCCCTGCTGTGGCAGCACCTGTTCTGGATATTCGGTCATCCGGAGGTCTACATCCTCATTCTTCCAGCGATGGGGATCGTGTCTGAGATTCTGCCGACGTTCTCCAAGAAGCCGCTTTTCGGCTACCCGGTCATCGTATTGTCGGGCATCATCATCGGCTTCATGGGCTGGATGGTGTGGAGCCACCACATGTTCACTGTCGGCCTGGGACCGGTGGCCAACTCGGTGTTCGCCATAACGACCATGGCTATCGCCGTGCCGACAGGTGTGAAGATATTTAACTGGATCGGAACGATGTGGGGCGGGTCGATAAGCTTCAAGACTCCCATGCTCTTCGCCATCGGCTTCATCGCCCTCTTCATAGTGGGCGGGCTAAGCGGTGTGATGCACTCCTCCGCAGCGTCGGACGCGCAGCAGCAGGACACATACTTCATCGTCGCGCACATACACTACGTGCTGTTCGGCGGGGCGATATTTGCCCTGTTCGCAGGCGTGTACTACTGGTTCCCCAAGATCTACGGGAAGTTCATGGACGAGAAGCTCGGCCAGCTCAACTTCTGGCTGATGTTCATCGGGATGAACGTGACGTTCTTCCCAATGCACTTCGTGGGCCTGGACGGGATGCCACGCCGGGTGTTCACCTACCCCGAAAACATGGGATGGGACTTCTGGAACATGGTCGCGACCGTAGGGTCCTTCATACTGGCATTCGGCATCCTGATATTCATTGTGAACTACATCAAGAGCGTCCGGAGCGGTGAGGAAGCGAGCGGCGATCCGTGGGACGGACGGACGCTTGAGTGGTCGATTCCGTCGCCTCCGCCGCACTACAACTTCCTGAAGATTCCGACGGTGCACGACGTGGACGCCTGGTGGGCGCAGAAGCGCGAGCGGATACCGGCGGTACCGGTTGCGGGCAGTTCCGAGGACGAACACAACGGGCACGACATTCACCTGCCTCAGCCTTCGTACTGGCCGCTGGTGACCTCCTTCGGTCTGTTCATCGGAGCGTACGGCCTGCTCTTCACCTTCGATATCGCGGGGATAACGAGCGTGCCGGTTGTTGGCATTATCGGCGGGGCAATTACACTCGTAGGCATTGCGGCGTGGGCGCTCGAGCCGGTCAACGAGCCGGACGAATCGCCCGAGCACCACTAAACGGAGAAGTACGTGGCAAACGCAGAAACCGCCCACACGGGCGGGCATGAAGAACATGATACAACGACGGGTCTGAGCCACAAGAAGCTACTCATGTGGGCCTTTCTGGGCTCCGACTGCATGTTCTTCGGCACGTTCATCGCGACGTACCTCGTGTACAAGAACCGCAGCCAGGTCGGCCCGTTCCCCGAGGACGTGTTCGACATCCTCACGACCTCGACGAGCACCTTCGTGCTCCTGATGAGCAGCATGAGCATGGTGCTGGCCTACAGCGCACTCACGCGCGGAAACATGAAGGGCTTCCGCATCTGGCTCCTGTCGACGTGCATCTTGGGCGCGACATTCCTGGCCTTCCAGGTATTCGAGTTCAACGAGTTCGTCAACTATCACTTCGAGCTAGACTGCAAGAACCTGAACGTCGAAGAGTTGACCGACTACGAAAAGACGTTCGTCGATCAGTGCGACGGGACAGTAGACCACGTGTCGGTGGATGCGGGCCTCACGCCGAGAACGAATCTCTTCGGCACGACGTTCTTCACCCTCACAGGGTTCCACGGCGGACACGTGACGATCGGCGTCATATGGCTGTTATCTATCTTCTTCTACTCCCTGAGGAAGGGCGGGATCACGCCGAAGAAACACGAGGAGATAGACCTGGCGGCCCTGTACTGGCACTTCGTGGACGTGGTATGGATCATCATCTTCACGGTGGTGTACCTGTTCGGAGTCTTCCCAGGGTTTGACTAGAACCGTTCAAGCAAGGGTAGAGCAGATGGCACACGGACCAAACGACGAGGATACACACTCAACGGTAGATACGGGTCACCCGACCGCATTCACTTACTTCAAGGTGGCAATGATCTTGTCGGCCATCACCGCCATTGAGGTCGGGGTCTTCTACATAGAGGGATTGAGGCACGGGATAATTCCCGTGCTGGTGGTGCTGTCGGGGGCGAAGTTCGCGCTGGTGGCAATGTTCTACATGCACCTCCGGTACGACGCCAAGCTCTTTTCGGCACTGTTTGTCGGCGGCCTCGTACTGGCATTTGGGATCGGCCTGTCCCTGCTGGCGTTGTTCCAGTTCTTCGTATAGGCCCTCGGGACTGAAGGGAGGCGGCTGAAAGGTCGTGGAAGAGTCCATTCGCCCAATTTGGACGCACTGGCACGGCCACGTTGAGGTCGTGATCGGTCTCGCCCTGCTGGAGGGCGCCTACCTGTTCGGCGTGGGGCCGCTCAGGGAGCGCTGGAACCTCGCGGACGACGTAGACCCCAAGAAGATCGCGACGTTCACCGCGGGCGTTCTGGTGATCTTCTTTTCACTGCTCTCCCCCCTGCACATCCTGGGAGATCATTACCTGTTCAGCGCTCACATGACCCAGCACGTGCTGCTGACGCTGGTGGCCCCGCCACTGTTGATTCTCGGCATGCCCGACTGGCTGATTCGCCCCCTGCTGCGACCCAACATAACCTTCTACATCTGGCGGTTCGTTACCCGTCCGGTCGTGACAATTCTCACCTTCAATCTGGTGTTCGCCCTGTGGCACGTCCCCGACCTCTACAACCTATCGGTGACCTTCCACGCGATTCATGTGACAGAGCACTTGATGTTCATCGGGGCGGCTATGTTGATGTGGTGGCCGCTGACAAGCTCGATGTCGGAGCTGCCGCGCCTGCCGTACTCACTCCAGATGGTGTACCTATTCGCACTCTCCATAACTCAGATATTCGTGTTTGCGTTCGTGACATTCTCCAAGCAGCCGCTGTATGAGTGGTACGTCAGGGCACCGGAAATCTGGCCGATTTCCCCGCTGGCCGACCAGCAGATCGGGGGCATCATCATGAAGGTAGGCGGCAGCCTACTCTTCCTGACACTCATCGTCATCGCCTTCTTCAAGTGGTACAGTGATGAAGAGCGTCGCACGAAGGACGAGAAGCGTCGGGTAAGCCCGCAATTCTCCGTAGAAGACGACAATCTCCTGAGCACCGCATAGCAGAGAGGACCACAGCATGGAACGGGAAAAACGTAGATTCTGGGACGCGATCTGGATACCTGCCGCCTCGGTATTCTTCGTGGGCGCATTTGCGCTTGCCTTGGGCGTGGTATTCACGACCATCTACGTGAACACTTCTCTGAAGGCGTGGGGCGTGATCATTCTGGGCATCATGCTCGTGGTGGGCGTTCCTCTCGTGGCCGCCTTGCTCGAACGCAGGATGAGCAGCTAGTCGCTGACGTCGGATCGGGCTTGCATATACCGCAGTTCCAGCGACCGTCGTTTATCCCAACCATGTTGTGGAAGACGGCGGTCATTGTTTTTTCCGTAGTTCTCTCCGGATGCTTCAACGGCGGCGAGGAAGTTGGGCTTAGCGGGACAATCATCGAGGACCGGAGAGAAGCGACAAACTTCCGCCTGACCGACCACCTGGGGAACGTCGCATCCCTTGACCAGTACAACGACGGTAGGGTTGTAGTCCTCTCCTTTCTCTACACGTACTGCCCCGATGTGTGTCCCATAGTGGCGCACCACATCAAGAGCGTGCACGAGTCGCTTGGCGACGATGCCGGAGACGTGTCAATCGTGATCGTGAGCGTTGATCCCGAGCGGGACACGGTCGAGCGGGCCCAGGAATACTCGGAGGCATGGGGAATGTCCGGGAGTTGGGCATACCTTGTCGGGAGCGAGGACGAGCTCGAGCCTGTTTGGGACGCGTACTACGTGTCCCCTGCGGCGCTTGAAGAGTTTCGCGCCACGGACGTGCCGGAGGAATGGAAGGTCGACAGGGTCCGCGGGGTGGACGCGCTAAGCCGCGATATCGCCTCGCGGTATACGGTATCGCACCAGGCTCCCGTGTATCTCATCGACAGGCAGGGAAGAATGCGAGTGCTTCACTCGCTCCCGATAACTCCTGCGGACGTGGTATCGGATGTCCGC
This sequence comes from Dehalococcoidia bacterium, assembly GCA_963662435.1. GTDB lineage: Bacteria > Chloroflexota > Dehalococcoidia > Lucifugimonadales > VXLM01 > VXLM01. The sequence goes on from OY759598.1 coordinate 3,824,873, forward strand.
GCGCTGCTGCGGGAGGACGGGTAGGGTGCTTGCCGGTACGGCGTAATCGCCAGCCAAAGGCAAAGATTGTGGGCCAAAGAACTCATTGACAGCCAACTGAGTGGTATGAGAACATGTGTGCGCTAACCAAGCCTTCGTCGTAAAGACGCTCACCAATTGTAACCGAGGTACGGATAGAGGGTTTCATGGCTGAAAAGGGCAGAACAACGATATCGAAGCTCACGCTTGCTGATCTTGATGCGGTTGACGAACTGATGAAGCCTAACACCGGCACGATTGGGTTCCTTCCACGAGAAGTGCTTAAGGATTACCTCACTAGAGAGTGGGTGTTGGGTGCTTCAACTTGGGATGGCAAACTTATCGGCTACCTCATGTACGGCTCCTATCCTGATCGTTTCCGAGTGGCCCAACTATGTGTGGCAATGGCCTACAGAGGAAGGGGTGTAGCTAGGCAACTAATTGAAGCCCTAAAGGCATCAGCCACCACTCAAAAGGTAGTAAGGCTCAGTTGCCGCAATGATTTCCCAGCACACTTGTTGTGGCCCAAATTGGGATTCGTGCCTACAGGAGAAACGCCAGGTCGATCTAGAGAGGGGCACCTTCTGACGCAATGGCGTCTGACTTTAGCGCGGGATGATCAGCTTGCATTATTCCGTGCGAATGTATCCGATTCGATTCTTGATGTCGTCATCGATGCTCAGATTTTCTTTGACTTCGAAAGGCCTGATAGCGAAGTTACACTGCCCTCAAAGGCACTGGTTTCAGATCTCTTCTTGGATTCCGTAAACCTCTGGTATACGGATGAACTCTTAAGTGATATCAGCCACCACGGGAGTTCTGACGTGCGCAGAGTTTCTAGGGAGAGAACTGGGCAATTCATGGAAGCAAAGTATGATCCTATCACTTTAGAACTATTTAGAGAATCACTCAAGAAGATTCTCCCGAGTGGCAATCAGAATCAGCTATCGGACATCAATCATCTGGCAAAGGCCGCGGCGTCGGAAATCAAGGTCTTTGTTACTAGAGATCAAAGACTTCTAAAGAAGGCTGCGCAGATCGAGGGGTTGGTGAACTTGGAAGTGAATTCACCTACGGCGTTGATCCTTCGGCTTAATGAGTTATCGGAAACGGATGCTTTTGAACCCGACCGTGTTTCGGGGCTCGAATTTAGATGGCGACGACTAAAGTCTGATGAACTCACCGTTTTTCCGTTCAATCGCTTTCTTGATGGTGCGGAAGCGTTGCGCCGACTGAAGGCAAGGGTGGAGTCTCTCCTCGTGGATCCCAATCTACACGACGTAGAGGTTCTCTGGTCCGGGGATGAACCGATCGCGCTCCGCTCCTTGACATATGGATCTAGGAATACGCTAACTATTTCTTTGGTGATTATCTACTTGACGCACGAATTGGAGGCCGTTAGAATGCGCGGATGCAGAACTGGAAGACAGGGATCGGCGGGGCAATTATTGCGATTGCCAGCTTTGTGCATGGGTTGCCGGGGTTCTTCGACGACTCTAAGTCGTGGGTTGCATGGGTCAACGTTATGGAGCTAACGTCTCACCTATGGCTTATTGGCGTGTTCGGCGGCGTTCTCATAGCTACTTGGGGATGGTGGCGAAAGTATCTACTTCGTGTTCGTGGCAAGGTGGTTCCCAATAGGAAGATGAAAGAGAAGGTTGAGCAGCTTGAGTATGAGACGGCCCTTAATAGTGCCAAGAGTCTACTTCTGAAACTCGACGTAGAGGAACACGTCGATAAGAGCAAAGACAAATGATAGTCTCCTTGACAATAATACAGGTGTCCTATACGGTTCCACAGCCTCTGGACGGGCACCACAATCGCATATGGGTATGCAAGTCTGGCTCCGCGCCTCCTTGCGGCCTGTATGCGGGTGCTTTCCGTCCAGAGAGTCCTAGACTTGCTGCAAGGAGGCACCTGAATGGAACGACTACAGGTAGCGATAGGCATAGCGGTTTTGATCGTCGTGACTGCGGGATGCAGTTTCAGCCAGTTCACGCAGTCCGAGAAGCTCACGGAGAATATCGACGACTACCGGACGGGATGCGAGGTCGATGCGGACACGCTAATGACCGAGTACAAGCAATGGGAAGCCAATCGTTGGCACTTCGACGCCGACGACCCGACACCGACACCGTCACCGATAGACGATATGGAAGTTGCGCTATCAGCTCACTTGGAGAGTGTTTGGGAGCATGGATGCGCGACCGGGCGGCGCGACGTGGTAGGAGCGGAGCAAACGACTCTCAAGGCCCTACGCGACCAGTTGGATATCCTCGACGATCGGCTCACCGAGCTAGAGGCAACGCCTACTCCCACGGCAACGCCGACACCCTAGACCTAGGCGGCTGTGAGCCGCTCGTAGGTAAGATGCTCGGTGTTGACGATACGCTTGAGCGTGTCAACGAAGATGTGGTCGTTGTCGCGGTTGTTGTAGCGCCATTCGAGTTCCTCAAGATAGCGGTCAAGGTGCTTTGCGCTCACCTTGTGGAACGCTCCGACGATGCTACGCTTGAACAGCGACCACACACCTTCAACCGTGTTGGTATGCACATCGCCCACGACCCACTCCTCAAGGCTGTGGTTGACCGTCTCATGGCGGGTGTTCTCGTCGGCAATCCCGATGTACGACTTGAGCTCGTCTGTGTAGATCGCCTGGGCTTCGTCTTTCACCGTCTCGGCGATGAAGGCATGGAGCGTGTCGCGCCGCACGTCGGGAATGCGCTTGAGGCGAATGGTTCCCTTACGCTGTACCGCTCCCGCTACCCACGTCTTATTCCCCTTGTAAGCGCGTCCCTTGCCTTTCGTCTTGCCGCCTACAAGCGTCTCGTCAACTTCGATGATGCCGAGCAAGGTAGGTCCGTCAAGAGGATCGTTCCCCATAGCCTCGCGGATGCGATGAGAGAGGTACCACGCCGTCTTGTAGGCTACTCCAAGCGTCCGTTTGAGTTGCAGAGCGGAGATACCCTTCTTGGACTCGCACATGAGGTAAATGGCGATGAACCACTTTCGGAGCGGCAAATGAGAGTCGTGCATGATGGTGTCCGCCGTCACGCTGAACCGATACCGGCAAGCGTTGCAATCGTACTGCTTTCGAGTATCTATCTCCGATATGCTCAGAGAGCCACATCGGAGGCAAGCAACGCCGTTCGGCCAACGGAGACGTTCGAGAAGTTCACGGCACTTGGTATCAGTGCTAAAGTCGTCCATCAAAGTGAGAAGGTTTGTCATGGCTCAAGCTCCTAAAAAGCGGCGTCGGTTGTTACCAAAAGACATTACGCAAAAGGCCGACTCGGAAGTAGCTGAAAAGCTGTTTGGCAAACGCGCCAAACGCGAGTTAGACCGTGTTGCTAGTGCGTTTATCAAGTCCATAAAGTGATCATATCACCTACAAAAACGTGCGTCAAGTAGATAATCACCATTTCTTTAGGCAGGGTGGCAAGTGCACAAAAAGGACTATTGGTTAGGCGATTTCTGATCTCTGATGCGATTTACAGGGCCATGCAACGGAATCTTGAGATGGTGAAGATCGAAGCATCCTCTCTTCCGGCGAATCTCATTCAAGGGATCTCTGAGATGGGATTTACGAAATGTGATGACCATTTCATAAGATTCTGTTTTGTAGGTTATCGTGACCGAAAAGATACTCTGCACGAGATCGCGAGATTGGTTCCTCAAGCTGTAGAAAGCTATCGAAGTATGTCGCCAGTTCAATTCGAACGTGCTTGCTCCCCACTAAGTACCTATTCAGAGCAGAATCACTATCTAATCTCAATCAAGCCAGGCTACGCTCTAAATCTCATTGATAGAAAACGATCATCAACCGATATGTTCGGAGGAAACCCCAATGTGCTGCTGCTATGGAACAAGGTGTATTATCGAAGTGCTGATCGTCAGAAAATGCTCCGACCTCCAGGGCGGATACTGTGGTACGTGAGCAGCAACCCCAAGGCAATCGTTGCTGTATCTCATCTCGACGAGGTCGTAATCGATACTCCGAAGGAGTTATTCCGAGAATTCAGGAAGTATGGCACTTTTGAATGGAGCGATGTCAATGAGATGTGTGGTGGAGACATTACTAAGTCCATCATGGTGTTGAGGTTTTCGCACACGTTTTCTCTTCCGAGAGATGTGCCAATTCATGAGATTCGTGAAGTATTCGACGAGAATAAAGTCGGACTTTCGTTACAGGGGCCAAGCAGCATTGAATTCAATACTTTCAACAAACTCTTGCAGCTTGGATTCCAGGAGCAGTCATGAACTCGGCAATGACGCCTTTACTGTTTTCGTTAAGACCCCGCTACGCCAATCTGGTGTTTGAGGGGCTGAAGAAGTATGAACTGAGACGGCGTGGTTTAACGCTGATGAGGGGGAGGGATGTCTTCGTCTACGTTACCAGCCCTGTAGGGAAGTTACGGGGCGGGTTTCGAGTTGGGGAGGTGCGGACTGGAACGCCAGACGAGATTTGGAACCTTGTGTCCGTAGGTGCTTGCATCGAGAAGCCAGACTTTGACGCCTACTTTGCTGGGCGGAGCACCGCTTACGCTCTGGAGGTCACAGAAGTTTGGGAATACTCGGATCCCTTTGGCCTAGGAGAGTTGAGGGATAGGTTTGAGAATTTCGTAGTCCCGCAATCATGGAGGTATGTGAAACCTGACGAGCATGATCTCTTCCTCCAAATGGAGCGTGACGGGTTAGATAAGGAGAGTAGGCAAGAAGCCAGTCAGCGTTGGCCGGGTAAGGGTTCGCTAATATCGCAAGGCGTTTCTGGCTAATCTGGATTCTAGGATACCCGCAATATCCCTGGTTTGTTGCGGTCTCAGGCCGCTTCGGCTGCCAGCTGCGCCTTGGCCGTATCGGCGATGGAAGCGAACGCTTCGGGGTCGGTCGCGCCCAGCTCGGCGAGCATCTTGCGGTTTACCTCTACGCCGGCGAGCTTCAGACCATGGATGAGCTTGCTGTAGGAGAGGCCGTTAGCGCGTGCCGCCGCGTTGATGCGGATGTTCCACAGGCGGCGCATATCGCCCTTCTTCGCGCGCCGGTGAACGTAAGCGTACTTGAGCGCGTGCATGACGGACTCGTTTGCCTGCTTGAATAGGCGGGAACGGCCGCTCTGGTGGCCCGATGCCATCTGGACAATCTTCTTGTGGCGTCGACGCCTGGTGTATCCTCGTTTGACTCGTGTCACGTGAAAATCCTCGTCTTACTTGGTGGAGCCGTAAGGCAGCAAGGTCCGCACGCTTCGAACGTCGGCGTCGCTGCCGGGCAGGGTCTGTCGCATCTGTCGCTTGACGCGCTTGGCCTTCCGGCGTCGGAAATGTCCTTGCCGTCCCTTCATTCGGAGGAGTTTGCCGGTCTTGGTGAACTTGAACCGCGCGGCTGCCCCCTTATGGGTCTTGAGCTTAGGCACGCGTCTTCTCCTTTTCCGTCTTCTGTTTCGTATTCTTGCCGCTGGTGGTTACAGGGGCCAGGATCATCGCGAGGAACCTGCCTTCGAACGACGGGGCCTTTTCCATACCCGCGTCCTCTACGAGGCTCTCGGCGACCCGTCGCAGAAGGGCCATTCCGATCTCCGGGTGGGTTATCTCGCGTCCTCGGAATCGGACCGAGACCCTTACCTTCGACCCCTCTCCTAGGAGGCGTTTGACCTGCCGTATCTTCGTTTCGAGGTCGTGGTCTCCTATGCGTCCCTCGAGACGGACTTCCCGCAGCTCGTTGGTGGTCTTGCTTCGCTGCGCCTTTCGGGCCTCTCGCTCTCGGCGCGTGGCCTCGTACCTGAATTTTCCGTAGTCCATCAGACGGCAGACGGGAGGCCTGCTGCCCGGAGCGACTTCAACGAGGTCGAGCCCTCGTTCCTGTGCGAAATTCAGGGCCTGACGCGTGGGCATGACGCCAAGCTGCTTGCCCGTTTCGTCAATCAAACGGACCTCAGATATGCGGATCCGCTCGTTGACTCGATAGTCTCGTGGTATACCTACACCTCACTAAACAAACAGTCCGTCCGAATTGGACGGCACCATCGAATATAGCACACGACAAGTTGCAACACAATCGCAAATGCCGACAGGTTCGCACTGCTTTGGCCTTCCTGGGGATTTTGCGACTTTACGTAGACTATGGGACACACTATGCTTGCTGAGAATTATACGCCCATTAGGACGCTTTTACGCACGTGCGAATTCCGTTATTTCCCCTCAACGTTGTCTTGTTTCCAGGTGGGTACCTGCCGCTGCACATCTTCGAGCCACGGTACCGCCTGATGATGCGGCACTGCCTCGATGGTGACCGGCGATTCGGCGTGGTCCTCATCAACTCGGGGTCCGAAGTGGGAGAGCCGGCAACTCCCGAGATGGTCGGAACGATCGCTAACATAGATGAGGCGAAGACCCTCGAAGACGGACGCATGGTGATAGGCGTCGAGGGAGAGAAACGTTTTCGAATCGTGAAGATATTCGATCAGTTGCCCTATATCACTGCCGACGTCACCCTCATGGAAGATGATGGCTCTTCCCGTGTGAATGAGACCCTGACGGAAGAAGTAAGGCTGGCCGCCCAGGAACACCTGCAACTGCTCATTGGCCTGAGCGGTGAGCATCTGGAGACCCCCAGAGTACCGGCGGATCCCATTCAGCTGCGATACTCCGTGGGCTCGCAGCTTCAGGGTGAAGTAATTGGAAAGCAGGGTGTTCTGGAGATGGAAGATACCACGAACGCACTACGACTGGCGCTCAGGCTCTTGAATGAGGAGACTCTCGTGCTCAGGGGACGGATGAGGGACAAGCTGGGAGGGTCGTCCGCCAACTAGATTCCAAAGAGCGTGTTGTCGTGACAGCCCTCATCCCAGTTGATCGGCTCCATCCACCATTCTTCCTCGATGAACACCCACCTCGCGCCCTCCTCGACCACACCGAGGTAGTCGTGGAACTGATCGGTGACCAGTTCTCCCTTGTGGTAGATGTCCATCCTGACAGTGCCGACGCGGTCATTGTCCTCCGATGACTTCACGTCGACGATCTCCCACGAAAGCTGTTCCTGCCGGTAGAGTCCGGCCAGTGACCTGATCCTTGCGATCTTCTCGCCCATGTCGAAGATGAACTGCTCCTTCGTACAGAGCTGGACGGCGGGCAGGCCGTAGGGTATTCGAGGCCTAACGGAGCGAGGACTCTTGAACTCGTAGAGATCGATCCACCGATTCTCGTTGATGGCCAGGGTGGCTTCTGCCGCCCGGGCCCGCAAATCGTCGAGCACCGGGGGCGGGCCGGTCTCTTCAGGAAGCAGCGTGGGGTCTTCACCGGTGCCGCAAGCTGCAAGGAAGAAAGCCAACGCGGTCATGACGATGAGCAGGGTGGCAACGCACGAGTCGCGCTCCGGGAGCATCATCCGCGGCAGTGTCCGACTGGGGCCGTGCAAGCGAGTCCCTCTAGTGGTAGCAGCCGCGACCTGGGATGTCCCATACGTCCTCGACCGCTCCGTCGCGGACGGCCACGTACTGGTCCCAGCGGTTGACGAGCATATCTTGGTGGGCGGGAAGGAGCTTGAACTTATCGCCAACGCGAAGGGGCGAATCACCGTTGGTCCTGAGGACAATGTGGTCGTCGTGGATCGACTCAACGTCGACGCCGTCCAGGCCATCTACTGTGGGAAGCACGCCGGCAGGAGCCGCAATGGAGCGCATTCCCACGTCCCCAATTGCAACACCGGGCCGAGGAGTGCTCACGACGGTGCCGAGGACCTTCCCCGCCACTTGAAACTCGGTCATGTAGCCGTACCCGGTGGACATGAGAGCGTACGAGCCGCCCTCGACCTCGGTGACGCCGGGAATCTGGGCAGCAACGTCGTAGCAGAAGGTCTCTCCACTGGAGACGATCTCCACGGGAATCCCGGCGGCTTCCACCGCGTCCTTCACCTTAAGGCAGATGTCGATGGTCTCCTGACCGCGGAGAAAGCGGTCCTCTTTGCTGAATGCCTCACCGACATTCTGGTGGCTCATGACGCCTCGAAAGGCGACGCCGGGCATGTCTCGGGCCGCCTCTGCGATCGCGACGCCTTCCTCAGGGCCGCGGACTCCAGCGCGTCCCATGGACGTATCGACCTCGATGAGGATGCCAACTTCCACGCCATTCCTGGTGGCCACGTCGGAGATGGTCCGGACGTTCTCGACGCTGTCCACGCAGAGCTTGATGTCACCGTGTCGCGCCAGGGCGGACACGCGGTCGAGCTTGTCGTGGGTGACGACCTGATTGGGGATGAGGATATCGGTGATGCCGCCTTCCACCATGATCTCGGCCTCAGCCACCTTGGCGGTGCACACGCCACCGTTCGATCCGCCAATTTCCATCTGCATCTTGGCGAGGAAGGGGCTCTTGATGTTCTTGGTGTGCTGGCGCATCTTGCAGACGGTGTCACGGTAGGTGTCCGAGACCACCCTGTAGTTGCTCTCAAGCGCGTCCAGCTCGACGATGAAGCATGGTGTCTCCAACTCATCGACGGGAGTGCCGCGTTCGCAGATCGTGCTGTCCATCTTGGTCCTCCGACCGGGACGCGCCTGTCCTGTCCCGGCCCTTTGTTTTCTTGGCTTAGCGTTAGTGGCTGCCGATCAAGCTATCGATAGCGTCCCCTGGCCGAGACTTCCCACACTGCCTCCAGCGCATCGTTTCGGACTGCGAACATGTAGTCGTGGAGGTTGGCGCAGGTGGCGGCGTCCCAGGGGGTGCACCATATCCTGTCGCCAAGCTGCGGGTCGATGTCGTCGGTCGTGTCGAAGTAAATGCTGCCGTGCTCGGCGCTCAGTCCCTTGACGGTGGGACTCGGCAAGTTGTCGACTGAGGGGAAGCCGGTATCGGCTCCTATCGCCTTCTGTCCGCCGTCGGTAATCATGTAGCCGGGTTCGGGTCTGCTGGTCACTGTGGTCATGACGCGACCTGCCGTCTTGAGTTGAGGCAGGTGCGGAGCGTGACGCGCGTCGAGGAGGGCATAGCTACCCGCCTGGACTTCCGTAATCCCGTCGATAGCTCCCGCGGCTTCATAGTTGGACGTCCCTCCGGCGCTCACTACCCGAACGCTGATGCCGGCCTGTTCGATGGCCTGACGAGTATCGAGAAGCGGTTGGAGGGCGGTGCAAGTCTCGGCCGCGGTTTCGCCTGCGCCGTCAGAGAGAATGCTCCCCTCGTGGGTCATGATTCCCGCAAAGTCGAGACCGGGAGAGTCGACCACGGCTTTCGCGAGATCGACGGCGGGCTGTCCGGGTTCCACGCCATAGAGCCCGAGGCGGGTGTTTACATACACCACAACGTCGAGGGTCACGCCGTTGGCGACGGCGGCGTTGGAGAGGTCCGACACGTTGGCGGCACTGTCGACGGCGACGCCGATCTTGGCCTGCTGGGCTAGTGCGCAGAGGCTCGTGATCTTCTGGGGCGTGACCACGAGGTTGGCAACGAATACGTCGTTGAACCCATTGGGAACGAAGGTCTCCGCCTGCCCAAGGGTCGACACTGCGATGCCGCCCACGTGACCTCCGGCTGCCAGCTGCTTGTGGGCGATGGCCGGGGTCCTGTGGGCCTCGATATGGGGCCGCAGCTTGGCGGTCCTACCGGCGAAGTACGAGGCGACGGTCGAAATGTTGTGGTCGAGTGCGTCCACGTCGACGATGAGCGATGGGGTATCGAGCTCTTCCGTGGGGGTGCCAATGGGCTTGAAAATTGGTCGTTCCAATTCGGCGCTCCTTATGGGTCGTAAGCCATGGGAGAATAGCATACCCGCGATATGTGAGTCTATCGCGAAAGACAACCGGCAGACGGCATTCGCGAGAGTTGAAACTGAAGGATGTTGGCCAGAAGGGAACGTCCCTTTGAAGACTACGGTCCAGTCGGTGGTCAAGTTGTCGGACTAGAGGGCGCATAGTAGAGTAACCACAGCCTTGAGCTGTCTTCGCATCGTGCCAATATTTCCTTGATTATTTCTCCTTTTGGTTGGGACGCTTTTGTCATGAATAGCCTTGTTCCGCTTCTGGATTTGCGCGACTGTTCATCGGTCGTTCTGCCTGAGCACATTCGCCTCGCCGTTCGGTTTCCGTCTTATCGAGGCGGTGAGGGATGTGATGGCCCATGAGTATTCCAGATCTCGCCAGGGTCATCATGGTGCAGGGAACATCCTCCCACGCCGGAAAGTCCGTTTTGGCCACTGCCCTATGTCGGATATTCGCCCAGGACGGGTACCAGGTGGCGCCGTTCAAGGCCCAGAACATGTCGCTGAACTCCTATGTCACGCCGGATGGCGGGGAGATTGGCCGTTCACAGGCGGTGCAGGCGGCCGCGGCGTTGACGGCTCCAAAGGTGGAGATGAACCCTGTACTAATCAAGCCGGAAGGCGAGGGGCGGTCCCAGCTTGTGGTGATGGGCAAACCCTGGGCGGTTGCCTCGGTCAGTGAATACTATGAACTGAAGCCAAGAATCTGGGAGACGGTGACTTCAGCGCTGGACCGCCTGCGCGCCGATTACGACGTGGTGGTGATAGAAGGGGCGGGGAGTCCGGCGGAGGTCAACCTCAAGGAGCAGGACATCGTCAACATGCGAGTGGCACGTTATGCCAACGCGCCGGTGCTGCTCGTAGGCGACATCGACCGCGGAGGAGTTTTCGCCCATCTCGTGGGCACGATGGTGCTCCTTGAGCCCGAGGAGAGGGCCTTGGTGAAGGGCCATGTCATCAACAAGTTCCGGGGCGATCCCTCGCTGCTCACCCCGGGACTCGGTTTCCTCGAAGAACGTACCGGCGCGCCGGTCGCAGGCGTCATTCCTCACTTTTCAGATATCCACATTCCGGAGGAAGACTCGCTGGGACTGGCGCCGGAACTCAAGGGTGACGGCGAGACGGTCGTGGATGTGGCGGTGATGCGGTTGCCGCACATCGCGAACTTCGACGATTTCGACCCCTTGCGTCATGAGGCAGGCGTCCGCGTCAGATACGTGGGACGTGCTGATGACTTCGGCAGCCCTGACCTTGTTGTGATTCCTGGAAGCAAGACCACAGCGGATGACCTTGAGTGGTTGCGCGCCCAGGGGCTTGCCGAGCGTATCGTTGACGCTCGTCGATTGGGAACGCCGGTTATCGGCATCTGCGCGGGCTACCAGATGCTTGGAACGAAGCTCCTGGACCCAGACGGAGTGGAGTCGTCAAAGACCGAAACGCACGGCTTGGGACTCCTTCCAACAGTCACGACCTTTCGACGCGACAAGTCCACGCACCAGGTTTCAGGACGAGTGGTAGCGAGCCGGGGCATCTTGAATGCCTGCTCGGATGAACCGGTTGTTGCCTATGAGATTCACATGGGGGTAACCACCTACCATGACGAACTCTCTACACCATTCATCATTGAGACGAGGTCGGGGCGGAGCGCGAACATACCGGACGGAGCCTTGGATTCCGAGGGCCTCACTCTCGGCACTTACCTTCACGGGCTCTTTCACAACCGGCCAGTACGTCGTTCGATTCTTGACTTCGCGGCCAGTCGCAAAGGGGCCACCCTTCCACCTGCCTCTGATGACATCGAACCCAGGGCCGAGTACGACAAGCTGGCCGCGCTTGTGCGTGAGCACCTCGATATGAACCTGGTCTATCGCGTCACGGGGCTGACGACTTGACCACCATTGGAATGCCCGCTGCCATGAAGTAGACGTCGTCCGCCTCGGCGGCAACCAGCTGGTTCACGCGGCCAAGCTCGTCGGCGTATTCGCGGCCCATCTTGGTGGTGGGCACGACGCCCAGGCCCACCTCATTGCTGACGATGATCCACGATGAGTCGCCACTTCGGTACAGTTCGAGCAGTCCGCGGGTTGCCTCGGTGATGTCGCAGCGTGTGGACTCTGGAGCCGACCCGGACAGCATGAGGTTGCTGACCCAAAGAGTCACGCAGTCGAGGAGAATGGTGTCATAGCGGGGGAGAAGCGGCGTCAGCGCGGACACGATATTGATCGGCTCCTCCAACGTGTCCCAGTCAGGCGGACGGTCCTTACGGTGGGCCTCGATACGGAGTGCCATGTCTTCGTCGCCGGCCTCGGCGGTGGCTACGAAGAGGACACGGCTTCCGCTCGCCGCCAGCTGCTGGGCATAAGAGCTCTTGCCGGCGCGGACGCCTCCGAGAATCAACGTCAGCCGTCTGCTCATGTGACGGTCTCCTCCTCCCCTGACATCAAGTGGCCGGTATCATTCCAAAGCTCCAGGACGCGGCCGTTTGGCTGATTGCTGATGACGGAGAGACTGCCACAGTCGACCTGAGAACTCCAGAATTGGTCATCGCCCAATTTCAGGAGACAGACGAGGAGGGCCCGAATCGACCCCCCATGGGCGACGATGAGGACGTTGTCGGCGGGGTCGTGGCGCTTCTCGGCCTTTGCGCAGAATCGCCGCACGCGGTCGAGCAACTGGCCGGTGTCCTCACCGCCCGGAGCGGCAAAGGCGTTGTTGCCCTTGCCCATTCGCTCGGCAAGGGCCGTTGGGTACTGCGCCTCTACTTCATCGAGTGTCAGGCCATCCCATTCGCCGTAGGAGAACTCGCGGAGGTCGGGATCGGTGAATACCGGCATGTCAGCGTCTCCGACGATGGCCCTCGCGGTCTCCGTTGCTCTCGCAAGGTCGCTGGAGTAGACGGCGGAGAATTCGCAGTTTGCGAATCTCGTTGCCAGCGTCTTTGCTTGTCGTCTGCCGCTATCGTTGAGGGGAACGTCGGAATGGCCCTGGATCCTGCCGTTCCGGTTCCACTCGGTCTCGCCATGTCGTACGAGGTACCAGCTACCCATCAGTCGTCTCCGCACCCGCTTACCATAGTGGTGCCTGGTATAGGCCTGGAATGAGGCTGAACACGGCTATTCCCACGATCAGCACGGTCACTTCCGCGACCTCGTTCACCGCGCCGTAGGTGTCGCCGGTCATACCGCCGAGCATCCCAGAGATCCAGCGGCCTAGACCCAGGGACACACCGATAACCGCAGATAGCAGTACCAAACCGGCGAACCCTAGGAGCAGGCCTCCTGCTGCTGCCGTGATCGCAAGTCCCAAGGCGACGTGCCACATCTTGGCGTCAGCCTGAAACGCCGTGCCGAGACCCTGCTCCCTGACATAGGGAAGTGCCGCCATTGTGGCCAGCATCCCGAAGCGCGAAAGGCAGGGGAACACGATCAGCAGACCCACACGTATATCGCCTGGGAGACTCGTCAGCAGAGTCCACTTCAAGATCAGCAATGCTGCGCCGCCAATTACGGCGAAGGCTCCCACATGTGTGTCGCGGAGGATTTCCAGCCGTTTCGCCGGAGAGTACCCGCCGAACAGACCGTCGCAGGAGTCGAGAAACCCCTCGGTATGAATCGCTCTCGTTAGAACCAAGAGTGCCGCGACGAGCAGTGCGCTAACGACCGGACTGGGTAAGGCCTGCCTTGCCGCGAAATCCAGCCCCGCCAGGCAACAACCCAACACCAGGCCCACGAGAGGGAAGTAGGCTCGTGCGGCTCCCACAAGTGCTGCATCAGGTGGCGCAATCGGGAGCACCGTAAGGAAGCTTATGGCCAGTCGCAGGTGTGTCACTTGGCCTGCCCGACTGAGTCGTCCGGCGCTTTGTCTGAGACGCCTGCCTCGTCGAAAGTTGCCATTTCGGATAGGGTCGTCGCGGCGGCTCCGACGAGATTCATGGCGAGGACAGCGCCGGTTCCTTCACCGAGTCTCATTTCAAGGTCCAGGAGAGGACGCAATCCCAGGTGCGAAAGGACGGCATGATGTCCACGCTCAGCCGATAGGTGGGAGGCGACGAGATAGTCTCTGATATTGGGACATAGGCTGTGGGCTATGAGGGCCGCAGCGCCGGAAATGAAGCCGTCGAGCACCACCGCCCGACGTTCCAGCGCACCTCCAAGAATTACGCCTGCCAGCACTCCGATCTCGAACCCACCCACCTTAGCGAGGACATCGAGAGCATCGTTGGGGTCGGGAAGGTTCACTTCCAGTGCGCGTTGGACGACCGCCGTCTTGTGCGCTAGCTCTGCATCGTTACGCCCGGTTCCCCGTCCGGTCGTCTCATTGGGCGGCCTCCGTGTAAGGGCCGCGACTATGGCGCTTGATGCCGTGGTATTGCCGATCCCCATATCGCCCGTGCCAAAGAGATCAGCGCCGTTCTTCGCGGCCTCCATTGCTAGGAGTACTCCTGCATTCACGCACGCTTCCGCCTGTTCCCGTGTCATTGCCGGGCCGAGCGTCATGTCCGCCGTTCCCCTGCCGATGCCCAGAACGTGCAGGTCTGGGTGGTCGGGCAGGGAACTGACGACGCCAGCATCTACTATGACGAGTTTTACTCCCGCATTTCTCGCCAAGACGCTGATGGCAGCGCCGCCGGACAGGAAGTTCAGCACCATCTGTGCCGTGACCTCCTGCGGGTAGGACGTTACGCCCTGGTCGACAACGCCATGGTCCCCGGCGGCAACGATAATCGCCTTACCTCGTGGTTCGGGACGTTCCGTCTCGAAAATCCCTGCCAAATGAATGGAGACCGCTTCCAGTCGGCCAAGGCTGCCGGGAGGTTTGGTGAGACGGTCCTGTCGAAGCCTGGCGGCCAGCTTGGCCTTTTGGTCGGCGGGTGAGATGCGCCCGATCACTTCGTCGAGGGTCATCGTCAGAACTCTATCCCTCGCTGGGCCTTGATGCCCTTGTCCTCGTAAGGGTGTTTGATGAGCTTCATCTCAGTGACGAGGTCGGCGCAGTCGATGAGTTCCTGCGGGGCGTATCGCCCGGTGATGATGACGTGCATCGTTTCGGGTCTGCGCTGCAGCGTTTCTACAACCTCGGAAACGGGGACCCAGCCGTAGTGCATTGCGTAGGTAAACTCATCGAGGACGATGATGTCCTCGTCGCCGTTCAGGATGGCGTCCTTGCAATTGTCCCACTGCTCCATGGCGAGGGCGGCGGTGCGGTCCATGTCCTTGGAGAGCCAGGTGAAGCCGTCGCCCATGGATTCGATTGGGATGTCCAGCTTCTTCGCGGCTCGGTGCTCGCCGAATCGCGCGCCAGTGTGCTTGATGAACTGGAACATCCTTATCTTGAAGTCACGGCCCCACGCGCGAAAGATCACTCCGAGCGCTGCCGTCGTCTTGCCCTTGCCGTCGCCGGTGTTGACGATGACGAGGCCGTGCCGGACGCGGCGGCTCTTGACCACCTTCGTCGGGGGTGTCGCGGGATCTTGTACGCTCATGGATCACCTCTCAGGCGGGAATTTTGTACCCTGGCCGCCCGGGTAACTCGCCCTCTCCGCCACGATGTTGGGGTTTTGGCCCGTTCCATTTTGCAAGTGTTCGTCCGCCGGGCCGATCAGGCTGATCGCCAGAGCACCAGTTGCGGGGTCGCGAAACACGGCGGATTTCACGCCGAAGGCGGATTCAATGGTGTCAGGAGTGAGCACGTCCTCCGGCGATCCCTCGGCGAGGAGCTGTCCTTGTTCAGCAGCACCAGCCGGTCGCAGTAGCGCGCGGCCATGTTCAGGTCGTGGATTGCCGCGACGGCGGTGAGGCCGTCGTCGACGAGTTGACGAACGAGATCGAGCACCTTGAGCTGGTGGAGCACGTCGAGGTTGGCCGTTGGCTCGTCCATCAGGAGGACTCGTGGCTGCTGCGCCAATGCACGGGCGACGAACACGCGCTGGCGCTCTCCGCCGGAGAGGGTGTCGAGAGTCCGGTCGGCAAACTCCTCGGTCTCGGTCAGGGCCATGGCGTCGCGGGCGATTCGGTCGTCCTCCCTGCCCTCGATTTGGAAGCGTCCCAGGTGTGGATACCGGCCCATCAGCACGAGTTCAATAGACGTGAATCCGTAGGTGTATGGCGCGATTTGCGGGACGAGCGCGAGGGCCGTGGCCACCTCCCTCGTCGATAACTCCGTGATGTCCGTGCCATCCAACTGCACGGTGCCGTTTCGACTCTTCAGGATGCCTGAAATATTCCTCAGCAGCGTCGACTTCCCCGCCCCATTCGGACCGATCAGCCCTACGAGCTGACCTCGGTCGGCGTGCATGGTTACGCCATCCAGCAGGATATTCCCCTCGATCTCGTACGAGAGGTCCTGCGTGCTGATCGCTTGTGGCTTGCTTCCGTTCATTTCGTGCTACTCGGCCAGACTGAAGGTTTCGTTCGACGCCTCTGGGAAGTCGCTCGGCCAGAGTATCCGTGCGAGGTCCTCGGCCCCACGGATGTTCCAGTACGAGAGGGTGGTGAAGTGCTTACCCTCGACGATGTGGACTTGGTCATTCTTGATAGCCGGAAGCTCGGCGAGGGCCTCGTTGGAAAGGAGCTCTTGACGGAACTCCTCAGCGCCAAACTCAAGAGGTTGGGCGATGACGATGACTTCCGGATTCATGGCGATGACGCCCTCGAGGCTGGTGGTCTGGTTGCCTTCTATGCCCGCTTCTTCAGCCGAGTTGATGCCGCCGCCGGCCGTGATAACGCCTCCCTCTGTGGAATTGCCGCCCGCGACCCATAGCTTGTCTGAGTACTGGGTCAGGGCGAGCACATTTGGCTTAGGCTCGGCCTTACCTGTCACGGCTACGAGAGAATTGTACCGGTCGCTCACCTCTGCCGCGAACTCGATGGCCCGTTCCTCTTCGCCGAAAATGTACCCCATGAACAGGATGCTGTTTATGCGCGCTTCGGGGTCGTGTTTCAGCTCCGTCTGGACGACAGGAATGCCGATCTTGGACAGGGCCTCGATAGCCTCCGCGGGGAAGAATGGACTCGTGACGATAACGTCCGGTGCTTGTGCAATGATGGTCTCGGGATCCCGCGAGATTTGCGAGATGTGCTGGACGAGCGAGGCGACGTTCGAGTAAGTCGCGTTCTTCGTTGCGCTGCCGACTCCCACGAGACGGTCACGCGGCACGAGCGCTAGGGTCAACTCGTCATGTCCGACAGAGGCCGTAATGATGCGCTGAGGCTTGGCGGGAATGCTGACGAGTCCATTCAGTCCCTCGACCTCTCGGGGCCAACCGTCGTTGGTGTGGTCGACGATTCCCCGTACGCCTACGAAGAAGCTGGATACGGGCACGGGAGTTGGCGTAGGTTCAGGTGTTGGCTCTGGAACCGGGGTCGGCACTGCCGTTGGTGCGACGGTCGGCACTGCAGTCGGGATCTGGGTAGGCGCCGCGGTTGGTTCCGGCGTATCCGAGGAACATGCCGCCATCGCTATTGCGAGTATGAGGACGAGAGGTACTACTAGAGTTCTAGACTTTCGCATCGACAAAGTGACTCCTTTCGAATGGACGCGTTTTACAGTGAGTAGGTCTGACGCTTGTTCTTGATTAGCAGCAAGATGAAGAAGGGCGCTCCGACGAACGCCGTGAGAACGCCCACCCGAAACTCCGCCGGTTGGACGATGGTCCTTGCCACGGTGTCGGCCACAATCACGAAGACGGCTCCACCTGCTGCGCTCAGTGGGATCAGGACGCGGTGGTCGGGGCCGAGCACGAGCCGCAGGATGTGGGGCGTCACGAGTCCGACGAAGGCGATTGTCCCGCTCACCGCCACTGCGGCTCCGGTTGCGAGAGCCGCCGCCGCGAGGAGGACGGGTCGGGCGAAGCCGACACGGACGCCCATCGAACGCGCCTCGTCGTCTCCCAGCATGAGCAGGTTCAAATCTCGCGCCATCAGGATGATGAGGACCGTGCCGCCGAATATGAGCGGGGTGGAGATTCGAACGTGCTCCCACGAGCGAGAGTCGAGACCGCCGGCGAGCCAGAAGAGAATCTCTCGCAGGGCTTCGTTGTCCGGCAGGAGGATGATGATCGCGGAGACGATTGCGCCGAGGAACGCGTTGACCGCGACGCCGGCGAGAAGAAGCGTCGCCATGGAGAAGCGTCCGCCTACGGCCGCTATGCCGTAGACGAGGAACGTGGCCGCGATTGCGCCCACGAATGCGAAGGCGGGTAGGGCGAGGAAGAACAGGCCTGTCAGTCCGGTGGCGATGGCCACGACCGCCCCCACCGCACCCCCGGCGGACACGCCGATGATGCCGGGGTCGGCCATCGGGTTACGGAAGAGACCCTGCATGGTTGCCCCTGCGACCCCTAGCGCCATTCCCACCGATGCTCCGACGACGATCCTCGGCAGCCGTATCTGCTCGATGACGAGCTGCTCAGTGCGGCTGAAGTCTGCAAGATCGAGGCCGAAGAGCGACAGGACAATCGAGGCGACGTGGGTGGCCGGTATGTTGACCGGCCCCAGGCTGAGCGAGACGAGAGCGGTCGCGAGAATTATCAGGACGAGAACGGAACACCCGATCGCCAACCGGGTGGATACCCCCGACTGTCGATAGCCGCGTAGAGCGGTGATGCCGGCCGTCCTTAACAAAAGAGACCTCCGCGGCTCTCCGCGTGAGGTCTTTAGTTCGCTCTGCCAGGGCGTACGCCCGACGACCGAGGGACCCTCTCTAATGCGGAGAGTGGTCACCTCCCGTTCAGGCAGGTCTCCTGGCTTGCGGGTGGATTCTGTTGCCGCGACCCTTCCCGTCGACGCATCGACAGTGGGCTTCGACTCCAAATCCCGCTTACAGTGGCGCTACCGCGGCGGACTTTCACCGCCTTCCCTATTCTCCCTGGGTGGGCACCTGAACGGGCTGTGTTCTATTTTTGGTGACAGTGATGATATGGCTGAGCTATCAGGGCTGTCAAGAGGGGATTTTCATAATCCGGACGAACGGCCCTTCGACAGGCTCAGGGCGAACGGATGGTTCCTATCACCCCGGGCCGAGGCGGGAGGGGAGGGGGTGACGATCTACGATGAGCTCCACGTCCTCGATCACGAGCGCGCCGACCACACGCTTCGCTCTCTCGTCAAGCGTGACCGACAGAACGTTCCGGCCCTTGCGCGGCCTGACGCCCGCAAGGACGAACTCCAGCCACTGGCCCCAATAGGCGTTGAAGAAGCTGCCGTAGTCACGGCGGCACAGCTCGTTCTCCAGCGACTCGCCGTTCAACCGGATCGTCAGCCTGTCGTCTGCGAGGAGGTCGGCGATGAGTATCTTGAGGCGCACCTCGCGGATGCGGTCGCTGTCTCCCTCTACGTCGTCGGACACATAGAAGTCAATCTCGTGCGACGTGCCGGTGTCGTCGTGCGCGATCTCGACCGGCAGCGGCAGGTCGTAGCCGACCATATCGCTCATGTTGGTCCTCCGGTTGCCGAGATAGTGCTTGGACTTGTCCTTCACGAGACCTTGGTCGCCCATTTCTGTGAGGATCGTCCGTCCGGCGTCGTCGATGGGCCACTTGAGGAAGGACGTGTACGTGCCGTCCACGCCCATGTCCCAGTAGTTTGCGACGGCGGCACGCATCATCTCCGGCGTCGCCCACTCGCGGGTGTGATACTGGCGCGACTCCCTCGCGTAGTAGGAGGCGATCATGGGGTAAACCGATGTACCGGTGCCCTTCGCAGCCTCGACGAGCCAGTCGATGGGCATGTTGGAGTCGACGACGAAGTGGGCGTAGACCATCGGGGTGACATAGTCGACGAGCCCCTCCTCGATCCACGTGCGCACGTCGTAGCCGACTCGCGTGTTGATCTCTTCGGTCGGGTAGACGCGCGCTCCCACCTCGGCACGTCCGCCCGGCCTGTTGCGCGCCATCTCCGCCACGCGGCGCACCCAGTCGGTGAGGACAGGCATTCCCTCAGCCGCGTCCTCGGACCGGAACAGGGAGGGACTGCCGCCGGGAGGGGCCGCAAGGTCGAGCTCGATGCCGTCGGTCGGGTAGTCGTATGCCAGCTCCCTGAGCAGCAGGAAGTTGTGCTCCCGCAGCTCGTCGTCGAGGAATCCGCGCCCGCCCTCCGACGTGCTGACGGCCGGATCGGACGCTCCCTGCGGCGCGATGCGGAGGCTGGCGAAGAAGTCCATGCCCTTCTCGTGCGCCCTGTCGATGAGCACCGTCAGCGGGTCGAGGCCACGGTCGATGAGGCTCTGCATGTTGTGCCACACGCGGTAAGACGGCGCGGAGTCGAACCTTCGCGTGTCGTCGAGGAAGCGCAGCCCCACCTTGGACGGGTAGAACAGCCCGTCGCCGCGAGCGACGCCGTAGATGAACGTGTCGACCGAAGTCCCCGCGCACTCGTCGATGGGGGTCCACGCGTCCTCCAGCGCCATCGGCGGCTCGAAAATGAACAGGTAGTAGTGACGCGCGTCGTTGAAGTAGATCGTCCGCTGTCGTTTCATGGCGAATTGCTCTCCGGGAGAGTGGTGGCGCATAGGGTATCAGAGGCGGGGACTGCACAGAGACGACCGTGCTAAGGCAGGGGGGGCTTGTTTTCCCTGACATTTCCAGACATTACGGGACATTTCTATCATGTAATTGTGTAATGGTGAATGCAATGGGGGCTGCGTGAGAGGTCGCGAATTCACGGCGTGGATGACGTACATGGATTCCCGCTTTCGCGAGAATCACCATGGCCTTGCGAAGGCCATATAAGGGAATGAAAACGGGACTCGAACCGTAGACGGCTCAATTCCACCCTTCGACAAGCTCAGGGCGAACGTACTCGCCAAATCTATTTTCATAGCAATGACAGGATTGCGCGAAGGTCTCCGAAAGCGGGAATCCGCAGCTTGTCCTCTCTGCGTGCTCTGCGGTGAAACATTCCGTCCGAAAACAAGATAAATTTTAGATTTGTCCAGTCTTGACACCCATATATCAATTGACAGTGTATAGAGGTGGAAAGGTAGCCTAAATGCCATAGAGCCTAATAAGGCGACGGCGGCGACCTGCCGTGCGTCAGCCTTTGGCTTGGGAAATCCTCGAATTTGAGGCTGTTCTTTGGGGGAAACAATGAGAAACTACCTACATGTCACAACCTTGGCTATTGTCGGCGCGCTTACGCTGACCATGCTCCTGGGAGTCCTGCTCCCCTCGGACAACGTGGTCTTCGCGGCCGATCCTGAGTTCGCAACCGATACTGGCCCATGGACGATACCCGAGAACACGCCACCGGGCGTCAACATCGGCAATCCCGTTTCGGCTACCGACGACGACGACGACGGGGCAAACAACAACGATATCGAGTTCGGCGACACGCTCACCTACAGCCTCGGAGGCACCGACGCTGCGTCGTTTGACATCGACCCATCGACCGGACAGCTCATCACCAAGGCCCCGCTGGACGAGGAGACGCAAGGTACCTACACGGTGGAGGTGACGGTTAAGGACAGCAGCGGCAACAGCCCCACTCCGCAGACCGTGACGATCACGGTGACGGACGTTCCTGAGGCTCCGGGCGCGCTCGCCGCGCCAACGGTGGTGTCGACAGATGTGGATGACAATGACACCTTCGATCTGAAGGTAATCTGGTATGCGCCAGAAGACACGGGGGACGGTGTCGACGGCTACGATGTGGAGTACAAGAAGACTACTTCTGCCAGCTTCACCGATAATAGCCATAGTGGTACGAATACGAATGACACGATCACGGAACTGGACGTCGACACGTCCTACCAGGTGCGAGTGCGGGCCACGAACGCGGCGGGCGACGGCCCCTGGTCCCTCTCGAGCGTAGGGTCGACCAACAAGAAGGACAACGCCCTGCCCACATTCGGAGATGCCGCCGTCGAGCGGAACGTTCTGGAGAACTCTGATCCGGGGCTCATCGTCGGATTCAAGGTGAGTGCGACGGACGACGATAATGTGCTCCCGCTCACTTACCAGATCCATGGTCCGGACGCCAACTCGTTCGACCTGCAGGCATCGACCGGGCAGATACGGACGAAGAGGGGCGTGGTCTACGACTTCGAGACGAAGCCCATGCTGAATGTGACGATGACCGTCTCCGACGGGCAGGGAGGAACCGACGCGACGCCGGTGACGATCAACGTCACGGACGTGCCCGAGGCGCCTTCGACGCCCGCCCGGCCGACCGTTCGCGCGACGCCGGGGTCGAGCAGGAGCCTCGAAGTGAGCTGGACCGCCCCCGACAACACGGGGCCCGCCATCACCGGCTACAACATACGGTACCGCGAAGGCAACAGCGGCAGCTTCACACTCATTTCGCCAGAGGGCACGGGAACCACCACCACTATTGCGCCCACGGATACTAACCTCGAAGACGGCGATGATCGGCTCACGCCCGGCGCCTCCTACGAGGTGTATGTGCGGGCCCAGAACGGCGAAAGCCCCAGCCAGTGGTCGGCGGCTGGCACAGGGAGAACGAGCATCGGCAACAGCGAGCCGAGATTCAATGACAGGTCCAGCCTGACCGAAGATAACCCTACCACTGACCGCACCGTGGCCGAGAACACCCGGGCGGGGCTGTCCGTCGGAAGAGCGGTCAGGGCCGTGGACGGAAACGGCGACACGCGCACCTACAGGCTGGTCGCTGAGATCCCAGGTAGTACAGCAAGCGAAGCGGTTGTGGCCAAGTTCGACATTAACCCTTCGTCCGGGCAGATTCTGACCAAGGCTTCACTGAACCACGAGGCTACGGACTGCGACTACATTGAAACTGAAAATCCAACCACGTGCACGTACACCGTGAGGGTGCAGGTCTGGGATGGTCTCGATGAGGACAGGACCGAGCAGAATCTCTCCATTCTCGACGACGCCGACGACACCAACGACACCGACATCATCGACGACACGATCACAGTCAACATCATGGTTACCGACGTCGCCGAGAAACCAGCTGCGCCAACGGTGACGGTCACCTCGCCTACTGACTCAAACAACACGACACTAGTAGTGACGTGGGACGAGCCCGGGAATACGGGGCCGGCCATCACCAGCTACCGGTTGGAGTGCACTGGCCACGAGGTGCCCGACGAAGTATGTCCCCAGGACCTAAATGTGAACCTCGTTGCTGATGGAGAAGATACGTACAGCATAACGGGGCTGACCGCAAACACTGCAAACCCCCCAGTCAGGGAATACCGGGTGCGGATGCGGGCGGACAATAACGAAGGCGACGGCGCGTGGTCCAGTTGGGTCACGCAGCGGACCAATAAAGAAAACAACGCCCTGCCCACTTTCACAGACCCGTCTGATAATACGTACACGGTACCTAATCAGCTGTATGTAGTAGAGAACGCTCCATCGGCCCAACAACCACTCACCACTGACGAAGCTGGTGCGACTGTCGCCAGCATACAAAAGGACGACAGTGGCGGCGACTCGCCGCTTACCCTCCGTCTTGAAGGCCCTGACGCGGGCCTGTTCACTATCGACGCCTCGACCGGGCAGATAAGAACGAAGTCTAAGCTGAATTACGAGGACCCCGACTGCTACGATAGTGCGGCTACCCCGACTACATGCTCCTACAGCGTGAGGGTGAAGCTTTCCGACCCCAATGGCGGCAGCATCTTCCACACCTTGACGATCAACGTCACGGACGCGCCCGAGCCCCCTAAGAAACCTGCCGCGCCGAGGGTGACGGCTACGGCAGGCTCGGGCTGGAGCCTTGAAGTGACTTGGAATGCCCCGAGCAACGACGGCCCACCCATCACCGGCTACCAGATTCGGTATCGTAAGACCGGGGACAGTGCTGCTACCTGGCGACGATGGCCCGTCAATGGAAGTGATGTCACGGGCAGGAGCGCCAAGATTACGACAATAGAGGACCCGGATAATGTTGATACTCAGGTGCACCTGGAGCCTCGCACCCAGTATGAGGTGCAGGTGCGGGCGCTGAACGGAGAGGGAGACCCAGCAACCTTCGAAACCGAAACCCCCCCCAACGACAACTGGTCGACATCGGGTCGCGGCACGACCAGCGCGAGCAACGAGAGGCCGGTCTTCGACAGCACGTTGCCGGTCGTGCCGCTGGAAGTTGAGGAAAACACGCGGTCGGGGCAGAGCGTCGGCAGCGCCATCGAGGCCACGGACCCCGACGGCCATAGGCTGACTTACACCCTTGACGGGCCCAACAAGGACTCCTTCACCATCACCAACACCGGGCAGATACGGACGAGGTCGCCCCTCAACCATGAGGAGAGAGATAAATACTTGCTGACGGTGAAGGTGAACGACGGACAGAGGAAGAACAACAGCGTCGCCGCCAAGTCGGTGACCATCACAGTAACGGACCGTACTGAGCCACCGTCCACGCCTGGGGCGCCGAGGGTAGCCGGGATACCCGGCTCGACGGACAGCGTGCGCGTCACGTGGGACGAGCCCGCGAACATGGGGCCCGACATCACCCACTACAGGCTTCAGTACGCCGTCAGCGGGAGCAGTAACGCTTTTACACAACTGGATCCTCCTGAAGGCAATGCGGACAGGAGCGCGGTCATAACGGGGCTGACGGCGGGCACCCGCTACGAGGTGCAGGTGCGGGCGGAGAGCCCTGAAGGCCACAGCGACTGGTCGCGCCCGGGCACGGGATCGCCGAACCCCGACGTGGAGAACAGGAACCCTGCGTTCTCGGGCGGAGCGCGCACGTTCAACGTAGCCGAGAACACGCCGCCCAGCACCGACGTCGGCAGTCTTGTCGCCGCCCTCGACCCCGATGGCGACGTCCTGACCTACGCCCTGGAAGGGGTGGACGCCGACTCATTCGACATCATAGCCACCAATAGCGCAGCCCAGATCCAGACGAAGGACTCTCTGAACTTCGAGGAGAAGGCGCGCTACTCGGTGGCGGTGAGGGTGAGAGACGGCAGGGGCGGGACCGACGCGGTCAACGTGACGATCAACGTGACGGACGTCAATACCGAGGCTCCGGACACGCCGTTCGCACCGACGGTGACGGCGCTATCGAGCACGAGCTTGCAGGTGAATTGGGACGCGCCGGAAAACACCGGCCCGCCCATCACCGACTACGACTACCGGTACAAGGACGTGTCCGCGCAGACCTGGACGGAAGTCGCGAACACGACGATCACGGCCACGACGGTCACGATTGAAGGCCTGACGCCGAGCACGTCCTACGACGTGGAGGTTTTGGCGAAGAACGCCGAGGGCACGAGCGACTGGTCGAATCCAGGCAACGGAGCAACGAACGCACCCGGCGCGAACAACCTGCCCGTGTTCACCGAGGGCGCGAGCGCCACGCGAGCCGTGAGCGCGAGCGCCACGCCGGGCACGAACATCGGCGATCCCGTCGCGGCGACGGACGCCGATTCAGGCGACACGCTGACCTATAGCCTCGAAGGGCGGGACGCGGCATTGTTCGATATTGACACGGCAAACGGCCAGCTTCGCACGAGAACCGGCGTCACGCTGCTCGTCGGGACGACGTACACGGTCACGGTCGTCGCCGACGACGGAGCGGACACGGCGAGCATTGCGGTCTCCATCGAGGCCACCGCTGCGCCGCCGAACAACCCGCCGGTGTTCTCGCAAGGTGCGACCGCCACGCGGACCGTGCGCGACGACGCGGCATCGGGCGCGAACATCGGCAGCCCCGTCACGGCGACGGACGCCGATGCGGGCGACACGATCACCTACAGCCTCGAAGGAACGGACGCGGCGTCGTTCGCCATCGTTGCTTCGAGCGGCCAGATACAGGCCAGGGCGGCCCTTGACGCGAGCACGAAGTCGACGTATTCGGTGACGGTGCGCGCGACGGACAGCAGGGGCGGAAGCGCCACGATCGCTGTGACCATAACGGTCACCGCGTTGCCGGCATCGTTCGGCTGCGCGACGAACGGCGCCGTCTCGGACGCATCGAACACCGGCCTGGTGTCCGACTGCGAGGCGCTGCTGCGGTCGCGGAACACGCTGGAGGGCAGCGCCAGGCTGAACTGGTCGGCGCACTTCCCGATCACGCAGTGGGAAGGTGTCGTCCTGAATGGCACCCCGGCGCGCGTGACAGCGGTTGTCCTCCGTGGCCGGGGCCTGGACGGATCGATTCCCGCGGATCTGGGTCAGCTCAACAGGCTGGTCCAGCTCAACCTGCGCTCGAACGAGCTGACCGGCAGCATACCGAATGAGATCGGGAACCTGACCAACCTTCAATGGCTGTTCTTGCACAACAACAGGCTTTCGGGCGACTTCCCGAACCTGAGCAGGCTGCGCAACCTGACGCGCCTGTGGCTCTCCGGCTCGAACAATAGAATAGGTGCGGGCAACGGCATCCCCAGGTGGCTGAACGGCATGTCCAACCTGCAGGAACTGAACCTCTGGGGCAACCAGTTGGGCGGTCAGATTCCGAACCTGAGCGGCATGACCAGCTTGAATCTGCTGAAGCTCCAGCATAACAGCCTGACGGGAACCATCCCGTCCTCGTTTGGGAACATGAGCAGCCTGGGCGGCCTGTACCTGCACAACAACAATCTGAACGGGACGATCCCTTCGGAGCTTGGTCGGCTAACCGGGCTGGTACGCCTGTGGCTCGACAGGAACGACTTGAGCGGGACGATCCCGTCGGAATTGGGCAACATGTCCAGTCTCCGTACGCTGAACCTGCATGGCAACCAGCTGACGGGCAGCATTCCGGCGCAGCTTGGAAACCTGTCTAGTCTGAATTTCCTCGCGTTCCACAACAATCGAAGGGTCGACGCAAACGGGACCGTATTGAGCAACGGATTGTCTGGGACGATCCCGTCTGAACTGGGGAATCTGAGTGCATTGATCCGGCTGGCGCTGTCCAACAACAGCCTGACGGGGACGATCCCGTCCGAACTGGGTGACCTGGATAGGCTGAGGCTGCTGTGGCTCTCGCAGAACCAGTTGAGCGGCGCAATCCCGTCTGGATTGGGCGATCTCGGCGATACGCTGAGCAACATCCGACTCGCCGACAACAACTTCGATGCCAATACGTGCGTGCCGAGGGCCCTGTCGAACGTGGCTACGAATGACTTCAGTGAAGCGGGTCTGAGCATCTGCTCACAATAGTTGAAAGGCAATCTCCGGGTCGGGCGGCTGAGTCGCCCGGCCTTGAGCAAGGTTGGAAAGCCCGAAGGCAGGTATGATCTGACTTCGGGCTTTCGATTTGATACGGCCGGATTGGGATTGACGGGCCATCAGGCCTCTATCTATAATCCCTTCGATTTTCCAGAGGTGTTTTCGGTCTTGGGTAGCTGTAAGTAATGAGATGCAGTATCATATCGGCATTGTACACAGCCTAGCCGGACCAACCGCTTGGAGCTATATGTGAGGTATCGCTGATGCCTGTCTCGCACGAGAACGAGAGTGTCCGGTTTGAGCCGGACGAGAGTCCGCCTCATCTGCTGGCTGTCGGAGCCGGGTTGCAGGCTGCGATGATAATCGTGGCGCCGGTTGTCCTGACGGTAGTGATCGTTGCCCGGATCGCCGACCAGCCGGACTCCTACATCTCGTGGGGCGTCTTTGCCGCCTTGCTGGTCAGCGGCGTTACGACGGCAATCCAGGCAATTCGGGTGGGAAGGGTCGGTTCGGGACACGTGCTCATCATGGGCACGTCGGGTGCGTTCATCGCCGTGTGTGTCGCAGCATTGGTGCAGGGTGGCCCTGGCACGATGGCTAGCCTCATCGTCGTGTCGTCGTTTATCCAGTTCGCGTTGGCGGCTCGCCTGTCGCTTCTGAGGAGGATATTCACCCCAGTAGTTACCGGCACGGTCATCATGTTGATAGCGGCAACGGTCATGCCGATCATCTTCGATTCGCTGATGGACGTGCCGGAGGGCACTTCGGCTGCGGGAGCGCCGGCAACCGTGGTGGCTACGTTGGTCGTCGTTACGGCCTTGGTGTTGCGTGCGCCAGCTAAATGGAGGCTATGGTCGCCGGTAATCGGGATAATTGTTGGGTGTATTGTCGCGGCGCCGTTCGGTATGTTCGATGTGCAGGGCATACTCGACGCCCAATGGATAGGCGCCCCCTTTGGCTCATGGCCCGGCTTCGACGTGACTCCGGAAATCGAGTTCTGGGCCCTGCTGCCCGCGTTCGTTGTGGTCACAATTGTTGGCGCCATCGAGACGATTGGCGACGGCGTCGCGATTCAGCGCGTCTCACAGCGTAAGCCGCGCGCGACCGATTTTCGAGTGGTGCAGGGCGCGCTGAACGCGGACGGAGTGGGCAACTTTCTCTCCGGCCTCCTGGGTACACTTCCAAATACGACCTACTCCTCCAGCATTGCGCTTGCCGAAGTGACGGGAATTGCAGCCAGACGTGTGGGCGTCATCATCGGCGTCATTTTCGTCTTGCTGGCATTCTTCCCCAAGGTAGCAGCGTTGTTGATCGCCATTCCTCCACCGGTCGCGGCTGCCTACATTGCAGTGCTCTTGGGTCTCCTGTTCGTGCAGGGAATGAAGATAATCATCCTGGACGGTGTTGACCACCGGAAGGCTGCAGTCGCGGGACTGGCATTCTGGATCGGCGTTGGATTTCAGAATCAGTGGGTTTTTCCGGATCTGCTCGGTGACGGATTCTTGGGAGTTCTGCTTGGAAACGGCATGACATCCGGAGCGCTTGTCGCGGTCATCATGATGGTGTTCATGGAACTGACGAGTCCGCGGCGCAGACGCCTGAAAGCTGCGTTGGATGAGGATGCCCTGCTGAAGTTGAGCGAGTTTCTCCGCGGATTTGCTTCAAGACACAGGTGGGACACTGCTTCCTCGGACCGGCTGCTCCTGGTTGGAGAAGAGACGCTGACCAGCCTCTTGTCGGATGACGGCGGTGTCTTGGAGAACGACACGCCCAGGCAGTTGGTCGTTACCGCCCAAGCCGGTAGTGGCGGGGCGGAGCTGGAATTCGTGTCTGCAACTGAGGGGGAGAATCTCGAGGATAAGCTGGCATACCTCGGTGAAGCTCCGGATATTGCGGACGAACGGGAAATTTCATTCCGACTGCTCCAACATTACGCATCGTCGGTACGCCACCAGAAATACCACGGGGTGGATATCGTCACGGTAAGCGTGGACGGCGCTCGCTAAAAGACCCCATTCCATCGGTGGAGCCGGCGATGTCCGCCAGCCGCAGGGACTTGTGCTTGGCTGGTCCAAAACTCGAATATGAGAGTTCACCAGACAACGCATAGGAATGGGGATCTCAAACCCGCCCCTTTGTCGAGGTCGCTTGACCTCCCCGTATCTTGGCACCTGCGTTAACTGGAATTCTTCGGCTGGGTCCCCAGCATCTTGAACAATTGGTACAGCGGTTTACTTTGTAAGAGATCGCGGATACTATCTCTCCGTTTGAATTGACGGTGGGAGTTGCTGTCCACGCAAGGAGATTACAGTGTCGTCTACAGAAGATGTCTTGAAGAACAATTCTCGGTACGTGAAGAGCTTCGGCGAGGGAGGTTCTCTTCACGGAGCACCCGCGCGAGGCCTTGCAATTGTCGCCTGTATGGACGCTCGCCTCGACGTGTACAGAGTGCTTGGTCTCGAGGAAGGGGACGCGCACGTGATCCGCAATGCAGGTGGAGTAGTCAGTGACGACGCCATCCGCTCCCTAGTCATATCCCAGCGGTTCCTGGGAACCCGCGAGGTTATGCTCATCCACCACACCGACTGTGGAATGATGACCTTCCGTGACGATGCTGCCAAGGACGAAATCGAGGCCGAAACGGGGCTTCGTCCGGCGTTCGCTCTTGAGTCATTTCGAGACCTGGAGCAGGATGTGCGTCAGTCCATGGCACGTATTCAAGCCAGCCCTTTCGTTCCTCGGAAGGATGACATTCGTGGATTTGTATTCAGCTGCGAGACCGGGGAACTGATGGAAGTCTCCGACGCATAACCGTACCTGCAAGCCAGACCGCTATCCATCGGTCGGGCTTGCAGCGAACCCCTTTCCGCGTTACCTCTGTTCGGTGGGCTCAGTGTGATCGTGGGACTTTAGGGACAGCCCCGTTTACTTCCCATCGCGACATTACCGATTGGGGATGGTGACTTTGCCCAGGTAAAGCTCCCCGTTCATAGAACAACTGCAGGGTCTTCTGTGGTATTGTGTGAGTCGTCCTTAGCTTGGCGACTATTTCGGGTTCGGGAGATGAGTTTGGCGACGACACCTTCTGAAAATCCCCGTTACGAGGCGCACGAGAGTCCGTCTTACCCTGCCTCGCTTGGCTATGGAGTGCAGTTCAGCCTGATTGCTTCGGCCACACTACTTGTGACGCCGGTGATCGTTGCCAGCGCTTCGGACATCGGCGAGTCCTATGTGACGTGGATGGTCTTCGCCTCCCTTCTGGTCGTGGGCTTATCCACACTGATCCAGGTGCGCCGACTCGGTCCCGTTGGCGCGGGTGCCGTTCTCCCCATGTTCACCGCGGCCTTTGCCATCCCCTTTTGCATCACCGCGGTGGTGGATGGCGGCCCAAAGACCCTGATGACGCTCGTAATCGTCACCTCGATAATCCAGCTTGTGATCTCAAGGTGGTTGTTCCTTCTGAGGCGAGTCGTGACGCCCATAGTGGGCGGCACGATCATGATGATCCTTTCTATTACCCTGGCCTCAGTGGTCTTTGACCTTCTGGACTCCGCGTCGCAGGAAAACCCGGAAGGGGCTACTCTGACCGCCCTGGCCACGACGATTATCGTTGCGGCACTCATGCTCCGGGGCTCTGCTACGTTGCGTCTCTGGGGGCCGTTGATCGGCATAGTCGGTGGGTGCATCGTTGCGGCGGTTTTGGGAATCTACGAATTCGACAGAGTGATCGACGCCCAATGGATCGGGATTCCACGCGAGATTCCGGATCTGGGGCTTGACTTGGGAATTAACTTCTGGACTCTAATCCCTTCTTTCCTGTTCCTGGGCCTTATCAACTCGATTCAGGTAAATGGGGCATCAATCACCAATCAGAGGGTGGCTTGGCGCGAGGAACGAGCCATTGACTTCAGGGAGGTACAGAGGGCTCTGGCGGGTGGGGGCGTGAGCAATCTTCTTGCCGGATTGGGCGGAACAGTCCCCAACGTAGTCAATCCGGCGGGCGCTTCGTTCATCCAAACCACCGGTGTCGCCTCACGAAGAGTGGGGTACTTCATCGGAGGCATTCTGCTGGTGATGGCGTTCCTGCCCAAGGTATCCGGTCTGATTGCCACCATTCCCGGCCCCGTGATGACGGGATATCTCATCATGGTGACGGGGACTCTACTTGTCGACGGAGCGCGGACGGTATTTCAGGGCGAGCAGGACCGGCAGAAGATTACGGTCGCGGGGGTCTGCTTCTGGATTGGCGCGTCCTTCCAGTTCGGCTTGTTCCACCTTCCTGACCTCGGCCCCGTGTGGGGAGCACTGTTCAAGAGCGGGATAACGACAGGAGGATTCGCGGCGGTACTGATGATTCTCTACCTGGAACTCACGAATCCACGCCGTATGCGGTTCCAGTCGACGCTCCACATTGACTCCTTGCCCGAGCTCAATGAGTTCATAGCAAAGTTCGCCGATAGTAGAGGCTGGGACGCCGGAATGAAGGACAAGCTAAGCGCCGTTGCGGAGGAGACCCTTCTGACCCTGGCCCCACTGGACCTTGATTCGTTCGATCTGGACGCTGAGGAAGACGATGGCGATGACGAGGGAGAGGAGAGGCAACTGATCGTACTTGCGTCCAGCGACGGCCCAGTGGCCGATCTGGAGTTCATTGGCGGGGGAAATCAGGACAACATCGAGGACCAGGTCCGCCAGCTCCAGGAGCTTGAAATCGAGACTCCCTCGGAGCAGGAAATCTCACTGCGACTCCTGCAGAACTACGCCTCGTCCGTGAATCATCAACAGTACTCCGGCATGGACGTCATTACGCTGCGTATCGACCCTCCCAGGATTCGACAGGACGACTCGCTAGGGGTTTGACGGTTTCAGGGCACCGGCGAATGACACAAGATCGTGCCCATGAAGTGTGTGATGAGCTAACCGAAGCCTCGGCGTGGTGAGCCTGTCGTACCTTTAACGACGCTTTGACTCTTCGATAAGCTTTCAAATAACCACTTCATATCAGCGACGGTGCGCGGCATCTTCAGCCTTCGACAGGCTCAGGCCGAACGCACTTTCTCTTACCTGCGTCCCCCGTTCCTGACACCCCGGCATGGCCCCAAACACGGGGCGTAACGATGCTCAGGGTGAACGCAGCTTTTTGTGATGCCCGCCCAGACGACCAGATCTAATGCATCGCCGCGGCGATGGCGGCGGCGCGTTCGTTGATGAGACGGCCTTCGTGAAATCGGTTGAGATCGAACGCCCGTATGAGTTCAGGCGTCCGGCCCGAGGTGATGAGTTCCGCCGTCATCTTGCCGGAGATGGGCGCCGCCTTGAATCCCCATGTCCCCCAGCCGCAATTGAGAATGAACCCATCGACGCCGTCCACCGGGCCAATGATCGGGGCGAAGTCCGGCGTCATGTCGCATATGCCCGTCCACTGGCGCAGCACCTTCACGTCGCGAATCTTGGGGAGGAGCCGGATGGCGTTGGCGGACAGTTCTTCCAGCATCTGCAGCGTCGACTTATGCGAGTAGGTCGGGTAGTGGTCGACGCCGCCCCCAATGACCAGTTCGCCTCGCTCGGTCTGATAGACGTACGTGTGAAGCTCCCCGGAGGAGATGGTGGTGTGCATGAATGGCTTGAGCGGTTCGGTGACGAATGCCTGCAATGGATACGTGAGGATCGGCAAGTCGATGTCCACCATGTGGGCGATGGTCGACGTCCATCCCGCGGTGGCGCTGACAACGAGACCGGCGCCGATGCGTCCCTTAGCGGTCTCGACTCCGGTGACCCTTCCATTCTCACGCGTGATCCCCGTAACCTCAGTGAACGGGTGAAGCTCTACCCCGAGCCGGTCCGCTCCTCGCGCGTATCCCCACACCACGCCGTCGTGCCTCGCCACTCCCGCGGGCGGATGGTGCAGCGCGCCGACAATGGGGAAGGGCTTGCCAGCCCGGAGGTCGATCTGTGGGACGAGCCGCTTGACATCTGGCGGCTCGACTAGGCGACTGTCTACTCCCAACAGCCGGTTATACTCGACCCGCTGCCGCAGCCAAAATAGGGTTGACTCAGTGTGCGCGATGTCCAGCCTTCCGATCTGGCTGAACAGGACGTTGAGGTTGAGCTCCATCGCAAGCTGCTCATAGAGCTTCAGGCTGGCGTTCATGAACGCGATGCCCTCGGGGGTAAGGTAGTTAGAACGGATGATGGCCGTGTTGCGCCCACTTGCCCCAGCCCCGAGATAGCTCTTGTCGAGGACGGCAACATTCTTCACGCCCAGCTTGGCCAGGTGATAAGCGGTCGAGAGGCCATGCACGCCACCGCCGATCACAACCACGTCGTAGTGCGACCGGAGTTGGGCCTGCCGCCAGAATTCCTCTTTCCTGAGAACTTGGAGCACCATTAGATTTCACCACAGAGAAGCGACATCGCTTCCAAACCGAAAGGGACTAAGCCGTGGAGCTCACCCGCATCGACGAGCGACTCCCACATGTGGTCCCCATAATCGCGACTGAAGTACAGGTCGTATGACAGGAGATTGCCGATGTCACGGCGGATGACCGTGCCATGAATCTCTGCCACCATGCCCTGAGCGCAAGAGAGATTGGAGAAACAGGCCGGTGAGAGATCGAGTTCGGACACGCCCGCGAGAACTGCGGGGGCGCTCGGCCCGACTATGTGAACGCATGCGAGGACGGAAGTCACGTTAACCGGATGAACGCAGCCGTCCTGGCTCAGGCTCTTGAGTGTAGCCTTGATCTGTTCAGACTCGGTGATGATGAGGTAGTCGTCGTCGGCCAGTCGAGCGACGACATGCCCTGCTTTAGTCACAGCAGCTGAGCCGATGGACGTGGCCTGGTAGTCGGGGATGGCCTCAGGAATGGCCTGCTGAACGGACTCCCCTTGAAGGCGGATCTTGCCCACTGGACTGAAATCGCTGATTCCGACCGCCTTCTTTACACTTGCGGCCTCGTCGTCGGGGTCCGTAAAACGCACGGGGAGAGTCCAGCCCTCGCGCTCGACCATCTCCGCTCCGAGTTCGAGGTGTCGGTAGTGCATGGCGCTTATGGCGGTCGGTTGTTGCATGTGCGTTGTCACTCCCGCAGCCTCTTGCCTTCGGGGTCATAGAAGGGCTGCAGCGTCACCGTTGCGTCGTGGGGACCACCCTCCGTCCAGATGCGGATGTGCTCCCCCTCGTCGGCTAGTGAGTGCGGCACTCTCGCGTAACCGATCCCCTTGCCCATCGTGGGACTGAGCCGAGAGCTGGTTATCCGGCCGATGGGGGTGTTCGCACCGTCCACGACGGAGTCGCCGTCGTGAGGCACAACGCCGTCGCTCATGACAAACCCCACGAGCTTGTCGCGTTCGACCTGGTCCTTGGCGATGCGAAGTCCACCCGCACCAACGAAGTCGCCCTTGTCGAACTTCACCACCCAGTCTGCCCCAACGTCGAAGGGGGTTGTGAGGAGATCGGTGTCCTGGCTGGGGATGATGTGCATCTTTTCCAGGCGGAGGATGCGCTGCGCCTCCACTCCGAACGGCCGTATGTCGAACTCCGCTCCCGCGGTCATCAGCGAGTCCCACATGTGCTCGCCGTATTCAGCAGGGCAGTGTACCTCCCAGCCCGATTCTCCCACGAAACCGATCTTCAGCAGGATGGACGGCACTCCGGCCACATCCCCCTGCTTGACCCGCATGTACCGGAACTTGGATGGCGACAGATCGATATCAGTCAGCTTTGAGAGCGTCGCGCGGGCATTCGGACCGGCGATGTTGATGACCGAGTAGCCGGACGTGACATTGGTGACGTGCGCGCACATCTCACGGTCGGCCATCCACCACTGGAACCACTGCTCAACGGACTCGACGTTAGCCGTGGAAGTCGTAACGTAGTAGTGGTCCTCTGCCAGTCGAGCGACGGTGCCGTCGTCCATTATCGTCCCGTTGTCCCCTGTGAGGAGTCCATACCTGACTCGCCCGGGACGCAGGTCCGAGAACCGGTGCGTGTACACGAAATCGAGAAGCTCCGGAGCGTCTTTCCCCTGTACGTCGAGCTTGCCAAGCGTTCCCACGTCGATGATGCCGACGCTCTGCCGGACTGCCATCGCCTCGGCCTGGGGGTCGCCATAGCTATGGGGACGCTGCCAGCCTCCCGTCTCGGCTATCCCGGCCTTCGCCTGGACGTGACGATGGTGAATCGGCGTTCGCTTGAAAGGCATGTGCATGGCCCCGGCCAGCTCGCCGAGGGTGAGTGGTTGGACGGGCGGGCGTGATGTAGTTGACCCAACTTCCGTGAGCGAGGTGTCCGTCTCGTGGGCGAGTATCTCCGTGAAGCGCTTGTGGCACATCTTCCCCTGGCACGGCCCCATCGTGACCGTGCTGTAGCGCTTGAGGATCTGTACGTCTCGGAACCCCTCGTCCACGCCCTGCACAACGTCTTTCGCGAGCACGTCTTCGCAGTAGCAGACGAATTGACGCGGGCCCGCGGCGAGGTGCACGGGCGCCGGTGTGATGAGCGAGCGACGGCGGTATCCCGATATCGCCTCCCTGAGCGAATGTCTGAGGGCCGTCAGATCGGTATTGCTCTGAGAGTGGCCGGCGGCCTCTGAAGCCTCGAGGCCTGCCAGTCTTCCCTGCATGGCGGATATGTTCGAGTCGTGGAAGGCGGAGACGTCACCGGCAGCGTGTACCGACTCCGGAAGCTGATCGGGAATGTCGGCGTCGAGATCGAAGTCGCGTACGAACGTTGCTCCCGCTTGGTGAAGCAGGGCGGACGAGGGCTGGAAGCCCCCGCTCATGGCGATGGTGTCGCAGTCGAACTGCCGCTCGTTGCCCGTTACGCCGAGTGGACCCATTTCAGCGACGATCCCGCCGATGACAGTCCTCGTGCCCTCCGCTCTGACCATGGTGTGATTTGGGATGATCAGCACGCCCCTGGAACGGAGCGTGTTCGCGGCGTCGAGGTCATGGCGGTAATCCGGGCGCGTATCTGCGATTGCGACGATTCGCATCCCGGCGTCGAGCATGTCGAGCGCCGAGTAGTACGCCTCATCATTGGTCGTCACCACGAGGGCAGAGTTTCCCGGCCTGACGCGGTAGAGATTCACGAGACGGCGGACGGCGCTGCTGAGCATCACACCGGAGAGATCGTTGCGCTCGAATGTCAGCGGAAGCTCCTGCGCGCCGGTCGCGACAATCACCTGACGGGCGCGGAGGTGAACGACTCCCGCCGGCGCGCGGACGCCGAGCAGGTTCCCCTCGTAGAGACCGAAGACGGAGGAGTCGGAGAAAACGTCAATATTCTCGTGCGCGGAAACGCTACGGGCAAGCGAACCGGCGGCTTCCGGCCCCGTCACTTCTCCACCTTCGGCAATCGTCACGGACTGGTATTGAGATCCAAAGCGGAGCTTACCTCCAAGCGATGGCTGGTCGTCGACAATGGTCACACGCGCCCCGGCCCGCGCGGCTTGGAGGGCTGCGGACATTCCGGCAATGCCGCCACCGATGACGGCAACGTCGGCGTGGGCGAATGAGTGGTGTCCGGAGGGTTGCTCATCGGTATCGAGGTTGACGCTTCCAAGTCCGGCGAATCGCCGAATAATGGATGCCGAGAATTTCCAGAGCATCCTTGGCCGGTAGAGCCCCTTATAGTAGAACCCGACCGGCAGCGCCCAGCGGAAGCGATCGAATATGGAGAGCAGGTCCCGGTCGAGGCCGGGCCACGCGTTCTGGCCCTTGACCTGCATCCCCGGACGAACTCGCTCGACACATGTTCGTACGTTGGGCACGCCGTCGACCGTCATCAGGCAGTTCGGACAGTTGCCGGAAGCGCAGAGCATGCCTCGAACGCGGTGGTACTTGAAGCTGCGGGAGAAGATGCGGACTCCGTCCGCATAGAGGGCCGAGCCGATGGTGTCGCCTTCGTACGCCTGTACCAATCTGCCGTTGAACTCGAACTCGATGGCCTTGGAGCGGTCGATCAGCTCCAAGGGGACCGGTTCGAGACGCGAAGGATTTCTGCCGGTAGTCATTGCTGCTTCGGGCGCTTCTCAGGCCATTCGGTGCGAAGTATGTCGTTGGTTACAGTGTTTCGGTGTGCCACGAACCACTTTCGGCAGCCGAACGAGTGGTACCACCACTCGACGCTCTCGCCTGCCGGGTTCTTCGTGAAATAGAAGTACCGGGTGAGGTCTCCGTCGGAGTCGTCCATCGACTTGCGCTGCGACAGCGACGAGATCTCACCGCCGTGCCGGAACTCATGCACATCGCGCTCACCGCAGTTTGGACATGGCATTAGGAATGACATGGATTGAATATGCCGGTTGGGAGAATTTGGGGACTATGTCAAATGAGCGCAGCTAGTCCATAGCCAAGGGGAATCATAGCTGTTCCCATGTGCTTCTGTCGATCTGTGCTTGCGCCAGAATGCGAACTAGGAGATTGCGGATCACATCTCCTCGGTGCGGGTTGTTAACTTGACCTCTTACCATGAATTCGTGCCTAGTTCCCGAGAACGGCCCTTCGAATCCAAGTTGGAGAAAGTACCCAATGAGGTCTCGTCTGCTTACAGGTCCGAATCTCGGCCCTATCCCACGCTCTGCGCGGGAGTCAATGATATGCCGTTAATGGATGGAATGTCATGTCCCTGACGGATACCGAGCAACAGCCAATCTTCAAGTACCTCTTGCAACTCGGTGCGGCATTGGTCCAAGCTCTCCGCGTTCGCCCAAACGCCCTGAAGTCCCAGAATCTCCCCATAGTACAGCCCGTCCTCCGGCAGGAGTTCGTATACGGCTACTCGCATAGCTGCGGATATGTACTCGGTAAGCATTGCAGCGCCTCAGCCTGTAGAGGGATTATTTCAGAGTGCTCTCTAACAAACTTCCCGTCGTGCAGGATATAACGCATCTGCCTTTAAGGCGTCGAGCGAAACGCGCCCTGGAGCCTACCTGCAGCCCCGCCCGGAGTCACTGGAGCGATTTGATGTATGAGATCAGGGCGTTTATCTCATCGTCCGATAGAAAATCATACGGCGTCATGGCGTTGTCAAAGCCCGCTACGATATTCAACGAC
The DNA here is from genome assembly GCA_963662435.1 of Dehalococcoidia bacterium. Lineage (GTDB taxonomy): Bacteria > Chloroflexota > Dehalococcoidia > Lucifugimonadales > VXLM01 > VXLM01. Next base: position 3,862,779 of record OY759598.1, read on the forward strand.
GGATTGCGAATGGACTCGGCGATGTACTCTTCGTCGACTACAAAGGAACTACCGTCTGTCATCGACTCGGTGCTTCCGAAAAGGCCCTTCCATGTGGGACCTACAAGCTTCGTGCCGTCGATGGAGTGGCATGCCCCGCAAGCATTACGCTCTGCAACAACCTTGCCCCCCTCAGTACAGTCGGGGTGCGGTTGCTCACAATCGACTTCTATGACGACTCCAGTGTCAGGAGGGGGAGCGCCAATTGCCTCGGCCACGCTTTCCTGCAGTTCGGCGCTTGCGGCCATCGGGATGGCGGGAGAGTTGCCTATGGGTCTTAATTCTGACGTTTCGGATGACGTACAGGCCGCGACCATCATCACGACGGCGACGATGGGCAGCACGAGTCGAGGTATGTGCATTGTTGGAGGAATTACCGGAGGCGTGTCTTCATTAGTTTCGAACATATCGTAGCAGTTCTGTCAAGGGAGGGTCAACGAGAAACGGTTGGATGCAGTGCAAAATTGACAATCGCATTCTGTTGCACATTGCTTCCGCTTATGGAGGCTGTATCAACTTCGTCCCTGTGCTGCTCCCGGACACCAAAACAGCCATCCCCGTCACTCCTCTGAACATAGCCCCCGTCCAGCCTCCGTAGGGTCGCTTCGCGAATCGCCCCCACCACCGACCCCACGCCGTCATTCCGGCGAAAGCAGGAATCCAGGAGGGGTCGAGTGGGGCAGCACCTCTAGTCGGAACCACCGACTAACTTGATACAGCTTCATATGCATGTGCCCAGATTTGACGAACAAGAACGCATGACCTATTCTTGACATACGACAACTACGACGCAGGCGCTGAGAGAAGACCGAGGTCATCATCCCGGAAAACGGTCTTCCTCCCTTCGCCGAGGCCGAAAAAGTCACGAAATGTCCTGAAATGTCCCACGATTTGATACTTTAGAATCGGAGCATAAGCCTGGGCGACCAAACCGAATTGAACCGTGCGCCAGAATAGGAAGCACCGGAAAGTCGGACGTGAGAACGTTCGCAGCCGCCTACCAGGAGGTGTCGTGATGAGAAGGTCATTCAAGGAAGTTGTACTCGTTCTTGCGGGGCTGGGTATCCTCTTTGGAGTGACTCTTGCTTGCGGCTCTACGCAATCGGAGACAACCGGCTCCGCGACAACGGGCCAGGACGCCGCCGCAAAATATCCGAAAGCGACTCAGGTTTCCGATGCCGACGCAAAGCCGACCGGAAAGATGGAGTCGCTTCTATCCGGCGAGACGCTGGCGCGGTACCGGGTGCTGCCCGAGGAGTATCGTGTGGCGTTGGAGGCTTACGCGAGGTTCGGAGTCTCAGACGACCTCATCCCGACGGTGGTGGCGGAGAAGATTTCGCAGTGGGGAGACACTCCGGAACCGATCCAGGACCTGCTCGATGCGGAGCGTTACGCCATATTCCAAGAGCTTACGGCGATACAGCCGAACCCGAATATCGGTGATAATGCGAGATTGCACAGGCACGCCTTCTTCTTCCTGGGGTATTACCTTTACGTCTTGAAGAACGAAGACACGCCAGAAGGTCGGAAGCAGGCATTCGCCAACTTCCTAGATACCATTGCCGATAGATTTGAACCTGGGGAAGAGCCCGCTGTCCCTGCGCCCTTGCTTGACGGACTGATAGTCCCCTTGGCGATGGCTGCGCTCGATGGGCTTGGGCCGCGGCTGCGGGACGCTATTGCCATACCCCAACCCAATACCGCCTTTAGCCTAATCGCGATGTCTGCCGAAATCGTCGGCAAGGAGGTCTTGCTACTGAAGTCGGAGCCCGGTCTGGAGATACCCACGATGTATGAGTTTCTCTCTACTGAGGAACAAGAACTGTTCAAAGGTCTGCCTGCCGACCTTCGCGAGTCTGTAGACGGCAGATTCGGGCATGGGGTTTTGTGGATCATGACCGGAATGGCGACGAGCGGGGACCACCCTTTGACTATACTACCAAGCGAGGAGGTTCTTGCGAAGGTTGCCCAGCACCAATTCGAATTCGTACAGCACCTGGCCAAGTAGAAGGACACACAAGAGGGCAGCCGCGATTGCGCCCGCGCCCCACACGACTTCGGGTTGTGGGCAACGAACATCTTGAGAAGCTGTTGCGGCCCGTCCCCCTCCGTGATACCTTGAAATTCGGAAACACCACTTACCATCCCACAAATCCGCCATCTCACAAGAACGCACCACCCCGCTTCACCTAACATGCTGACCGACAGTCAGGAACCGCCCGCACAGGAGCCAGGTACGCAGACCGATAGTCAATCGGGCGGTGGCCCGACATCGCTGCTTCGGGACAGAATACTCCTCGGAACGGTCTTCGGCGCTTTCGCGCTCGACCAGGTGTCGAAGAGGATCATCACCTCCTGGCTGGATCTGGGCGAGTCGTGGCCCAGCGAGGGGTTCTTCCGTATTACCTATGGGACGAACTCCGGCACTGCCTTCGGCCTCTTTCCCAATCAAACGACACTGCTGATATTCGTGTCGCTGGTCGCAATAGGGTTCCTGGTCTACTTCTACAGGGCCCACGCGATGCCGAGCTTGCTGCTGAGGTTCGCCATTGGCCTCCAGCTCGGTGGGGCATTCGGAAACCTCATCGACCGTGTGCTCAACGGCAAGGTCGTGGACTTCATCGACGTCGGACCCTGGCCGATATTCAACCTCGCAGACTCCTCGATCGTCGTCGGGATTTTCATCCTCATGGTGGTCTTCGTGCTGACAAAGGACTCGTCGGGGAATCGTTCCGACGCTCAGCCCGGACCCTCAGAAAAAGAACCGCTGGACTCACAGGTGTTGCCTCGGGCGCCCGTGCAGGATGAATGAGCAAGTCGAGCATCTCGTCGAGACCAGCGGAGAGCGGCTTGATGTGTTCCTGGCGGGCCGGCATCCCGACCTCTCGCGCTCTCGAATTAGGAAGCTGATCGATGACGGGAACGTCATGGTCGATGGACGTGCCGGCAAGGCCTCCACGCGTCTGGCGGACGGCCAGAACGTCTCGATTGGGATCCCACCTCCGGCCCCGGCTGAGTTACGTCCGTGGGTCGTACCACTCTCCATCGTGCATGAAGATGAAGCTCTCATCGTCATCGACAAGCCTGCGGGCATGACGGTGCATCCCGTCCCGGGAAACGAAGACAAGACCATGGCTAATGCCGTCATCGCCTACGCCCCTAGTATCGAGGGTATCGGTGGCGAACGCCGACCCGGGATCGTACACCGGCTCGATAAGGACACCTCGGGACTGATCGTCGTTGCCAAGAATGAGAGGGCCCACGCCCATCTGGCAGAGCAGTTCAAGAGCAGGGAAGTAGGCAAGGTCTACCTTGCGCTCGTCACCGGACATCCGAGTCCGCCGGAAGCCGACATCGAAGCCCCAATCGGCCGGCACCCGCGCGACCGCCAACGAATGGCAATAGTCTCAACAGGACGACCCTCCATCACGCGGTATAGAGTCGTGAGCATGTACAAGAGAGCTTCTCTTGTCGAAGCACGCCCACGCACGGGCCGCACACACCAGATCCGCGTTCACCTGGCATCCGTCGGGCACCCCGTTGTCGGCGATTCGACCTACGGCCGAGCGGTCGAGGGACTTTCGCGCCAGTTTCTTCATGCCCGTCAACTGGCCTTCGCGCACCCCGGGAGCGGGGAGCCGATGAGTTTCACGACCCCGTTGCCGGACGATCTGGAAGCGTATCTCGGGGGACTGTTGCCTGGGTGACATTGAGTGGCGCCATTCGACAGGCTCATGGCAAACGGGGAGACCTGGGTAAGCCCAGGAGATAGTGGCCTCGCGAGGTGAAGAGGCGTGAAGCCGTTAGTCGGCGCTTCTCTTCGTCCACTCGCCCTTTAGTGCCGCAAGTCCGAATAACCCGGTAGCGACGAGGGCCATCACCGGGCCCGTGGGCATGTTGGCGTGGAAGGACAAGTACATCCCGACCACGGCCGACAACACGCCAATCACCGCGCCAATGACCATGACTCCGACGAATCGTCTCGCGAGGAGGAATCCGGTCGCTGCAGGCGTGATGAGCATGGCCATGACGAGGACGATTCCGGCTGCCTGGATGCTGATGACGATCACCAGGGCCAGGAGGGCGAGCAGTACGTATTCGACTATGCGGACCTTGATTCCGACCACTTCCGCCCCCACCGGGTCGAAGGTGGTGTACACGAGATGACGGTGAAATACGTACAGCCCGGCAATCACCAGCACCGCGAGCCCCAGGGACAGGTATACCTCGCCGGTACTTACGCCCAAAATCTCCCCTATCAGGAGGTCCTCGATATTGGGCGCTTGGGTGTTGCGAAGTTCGAGGAACGTGTTTATATAGAAGGGGCTGGAGAGCATCACGAGGCCGAGGGCGAACATCCCGGCGAAGACGATTCCAATCGACGTGTCTTCGCTGCTTCCCGTGCGACGGCTGATGAAGCCCATCAGAAGTGCTATTGCGACACCGGTCGGAACGGCGGCAATAAGTGCGGTGCCGGTTGCCAGCAGGCCGATTCCCATGCCCGGCAGGACGGAGTGGGCAAGGGCGTCGCCCATGAAGGCGCGACCGCGGGCCACCACGTAGGCCCCGATGACGGGGCACATGACCCCGACGAGGATGGACACGATCAGGGCCCGCTGCATGAAGTCGTAACGCAGGGGCTCGAAGAACAGCTCAGCGATATCCGGAATCAATGCACGTGTCCGTCATGTTCTTCCTGATCATGTGGGTCGACGTGGTGATGGGTGAACTCGAGGCCGTGAGAGCCGAATAGCTCCTCCAGCACCTCGGGGGTGAACGCCTCTTCCGGCGGACCGTAGGCGCACATGTGGTGGTTGATGCAGAGTATCCGGTCGAAGCGCTCGGCGATGTTCGTCAGATCGTGCGTGGAGATGATGACGATCTTGCCTTCGTCGCGGAGGGACTGGAGGACTACGATGATGTCCTCCTGAGCCGCGACGTCGACGCCGCTGAAGGCCTCGTCCATAAGGATGATGCTGGCCTCCTGGGCGAGAGCGCGGGCTATGAAGACCCTCTGGCGCTGCCCCCCCGACAGCCGGTCCACGAGGGCAGTGCGCTCATCCCAGAGGTTGACCCGCTCCAGGCAGTCACGGACCATCTCCTTGTCGTGCCTGCTGGGGCGCTGGAACCAGCCGATGTTGTTGCCACGACCCATCATGACCACGTCCTGGATGGTGGCAGGAAAGCGCCAGTTGATGCTGTCGCGCTGCGGCACGTAGGCCAGGGCCCCTGTTCTGTCGGCGCCCCGCACGGTCAATGACCCGTTCGCCACGGGCAGCAGTCCGGCGATGGCTTCGAACAGGGTGCTCTTGCCCGCGCCGTTTGGGCCGAGTATGCCCATCAGGGTACCGGGCCCGACTTCGAATGTGATCCCCGTCAGCGCAACGTGGCCACCCCGCTCGACACTCATATCCTCAACGGTGATGCCAAGTTCGGAGGCGGTCATGTCAATCCCCTGATTGATAAGCGTCCGGGTGCGGAGACTCTCCGCACCCAGTGCGCCCCGATGCTACCATATTCTCGGCAATGTGACAGTGCCTACTGTAGGCCCTCAACTATCCGCCCGACGTTCGTGCGGACCATATCGATGTACGTATCGGCTCCGCTACCGCTGGGACCGAGGGAGCCTGAGTAGAGACGGACCAGTTCCGCACCCGACTCCTTCGCCACGGCGCTTGCCAACCGCTCGCTGACCGTCGTTTCGCCGAATACCACCGGAACACCTTCCTCCTTGACTTCCTCCACCAGATCCGCAAGGTCTCCCGCCGATGGCTCAACGTCCGTCGTGGTCGAGAGGACGACACCTATGATCTCGAATCCGTAAAGGTTGGCGAAATAGCCGTAGCTGTCGTGCGAAGTAACGAGGAGCCTGTCTTCCTCGGGCAGTGTACTCACTTGCTGCTCCGTCCAGGAGTGCAATTCGTCCAACTTGGCGTTGTACGCCTCCGCGTTGGCGCGGTACATGTCGCCGCGGTCCGGATCGAGCACCGAGAGACGGGCTGCAATGTCATTGACTACGATCTTCACGCGAATGGGGTCGAACCAGTAGTGGGGGTCTTCCAGGCCGTGGCCGTGACCTTCGTGCTCGTCCTCACCCTCTTCGGTAAGACCTTCGATGGCCTCGATAGCGTCTTCGGCTTGCATCTGTCCTGCTTCGACCTTGCCGATGATTTCCTTGACCATTGCGGGCAATTCTTCCTCGCCCTCATGGCCTTCCTCTTCCTCCTCACCCTCGTGGTCCTCGTCCTCGTTCTCCTCCTCCTCATCCTCGTGGTGCTCTTCCCCTTCAGTCGCTTCGAGAACTTCCTTTATCTCCTCGAGTCCCTCCATCGCGTCGATCTCGCCTTCTTCCACCTCGTGCACAACATGGCTGATTTCCTCCAGGAGCTCAACCTCATCGGCGTGGCCTTCGGCGAATTCTATCGGTTCGACGAGCTCACCCGTCTCGACGATGGACTCCGGGTCCGCCGCGGCGTTCTCCAGAAGGTCGTGTAACCACCCTCCCTCCATGCCAAGTCCGATGCTGAGAACAACGTCGGCGTCGCTAATTCTGGCCACGTCTCTCGCTCCGGGCTGGAAAGTGTGCGGGTCGCTGCCCACCGGCAGGAGGCTGAACACCTCAACGCCGTCGCCACCCACGTTCTGCACCCAGTCGGCAACGATGTTGGATGTCGTCACGACTTCGATCGGAGGCTGGTCAGCGGGTGCCGCCGGAGGTGCCGCGGGAGCGGCGGAGGCTGGGGGACTGGTCTGGGATTGTGTGGTCTGTGCCGGCTCGGGGTCGGAGTCGCTCGAACACGCCGCCACAGACAGCATGAGGGCGACTCCGACGATAATCATTCCACCGAATGGGTTCCATGTCAGGCGATTAATGGTATTCAGTCTCAATTGTGTATTTCCTTTCTCCATTCTTAACCTGGGTGCGTAGTGATTTTGAGAGGTCGTGTCGTTAATTTGGGCCCTGCAACCGTGGGGTCGCAGGTTTTGGAAACTCTACCATGTAATGAGATTCTATACCAAGTGATATTCCCACATTTTAGTATTGTTGAACAGAATCTATGGAGAGTGCTACGCGCTAACGCCGGCCAGACAACGGTCGCAGGTGACGTAGAACTCCATGCGGTGCCCTACGATCTCGCCGGGGATATCACCTCCGATGGCCCGGAGCAGCCGTTCCACCGTCGCCGCTCGGAACTCACCGACATTGCCGCATCTAATGCAGACGGTGTGGTGGTGATGCTCGATGCGGGAGAGGCTGTACATGGGGGCGCCGTCCATCATCGAGAGCTTGCAGATGACTCCGGCCTTCAGCAGGAGCTTAATTGTCCTGTACACCGTCGCTCGACCGACGGTCGGCAGTTCCTCGCTGATCTCTTCAGCAGTGAAGCCCTCTTCTTTTCGCTCTAGGAGGTCGATGATTGCCAGTCGCGGGGCAGTAGTCCGGTACCCTTGGTCCTCCAGGACGGCCATCAGGTTGGGACGGGAGTTGAGCGAAACGTTCATAGGCTTGAGGATTGCAACCTTTAGGAAATATTCACGAAATATTCACGATGAGGCCTACTCCGATTGTACGGTAACAAAACACTTCATGGCGTGTCAATGGCGCGAACGAAAACCTGAGGGCTGCTTTGCGGTTTCCCATGCCGCGAGTATGGCGCTGATTGCTGGGGAGAACTGAATGGTCGAGGGCGGGCCGCACAAGCACAGATTGCCATTCCTCCGACAGCCAAGTAGTTCCGAAAAGTGGCTAAAGGCCGACGAAGGTGCCCCACTCCCAGGGATGGAGGCCCTGGTTTCCGCAGAGCGGACAGCCAACACTCCCGCTCCTGACCATGTATGCGACCATGAAGACGAGGCCGCCTATCGCGAGCTTGCTGGACGTGAACCTTGTCAGAAGTGCATATATTTTCTTCACAATTCCCTCCTGATTAGGTTTTCACCTGATTCCATCGTATTTGAGGACGCTCGACTGTGTCAAGTTGGTTCATGTGCACTGCGCGATATTCCTTCCCTTTCTTGCGAAGGTACTGGACAATATCCAACGATGACGGCCAAGTCCACAAGATTGGGGTGGCTCTCGCCACTCGTTCCGGTCGCCGCCTTGGGCGACTTGGCGGTCTTCGCTTTCTTCGTCATTGCCGGCAGGGCGGAGCACGGGATAATCCAGGAGGCCGCGTTCTGGCGAACCGCTCTGCCTTTCGCCGCCGTCTGGTTCGTTCTGTCCCCCTGGCTGGGAGCTTTTCGAATCTCGACCCTGACGAGCGTGAGGACTTCGGCTTGGCGCATCCCGCTGATCTGGCTCCTGTGCGGCATCATAGCCGTGGTGATGCGCGCGTGGCTCACGGACAGAACGTTTCAGTTGGTCTTCGCACTGGTCGCCATCGGCGTTCAGGGCATCCTGCTTCTCGGATGGCGTGTCGTCCTCTCCCTGGTGAGTCGAAGGCTCTTCGGCACACCGTAGCTATTTTCTTCTGGAGGAACGGGCCATGCCCGAAGTACGAACTCGCTTTGCTCCCAGTCCCACCGGCGATCCGCACGTAGGCAATATCCGCACCGCTCTGTTTACGTGGCTCTTCGCCCGCAGGCATGGCGGCAAGTTCATCCTACGAATAGAAGACACCGACCAGGCCCGTGAGGTGGAGGGATCGGTCGAGTCGATCATGGAGGGCCTGCGGTGGCTCGGCCTCGATTGGGACGAGGGCCCCGAGGTCGGCGGCGAGTACGGCCCCTACTTCCAGTCGGAACGACTTGAACACTATCAGGGGGCGGCCGACCGGCTGATCGAGTCGAGGCACGCCTACCGCTTCGAGGACGAGCGTGGTTCAGCCGTGAAATTCGCCATGCCTGCCGAGGGAACGACCGTCGTCTCGGATGTAATCCGGGGTCAAATCGAGTTCGATAACTCACTGATAGATGACTTCGTAATCCTGAAGTCTGACGGCTTCCCGACCTACCACCTTGCCAGTGTCGTGGACGATCAGCTCATGCGAATCTCTCACGTCATCCGTGGGGAAGGTTGGCTATCAAGCGCGCCCCGCCACGTCCTGCTGAACGATGCTCTTGGTTGGCAGGCCCCCGAATTCGTTCACGTGCCGGATATCCTCGCGAGCGGCGGCGGCAAGCTCAGCAAGCGACACGGAGCCGCATCGGTGAACGAGTACCGACAGATGGGGTACCTGCCCCACGCGCTGGTCAACTTCCTCGCACTGCTCGGCTGGTCGTATGACGACAAGACCGAGCTATTCACCGGTGAAGAATTGATCGAGTCCTTTTCGCTCGACCGCGTTTCCAGGTCAGGAGCGATCTTCAATCTCGAAAAGCTCGACTGGATGAACGGTCACTACATCCGCGAATCGGCCGACGCGGATTTGGCCGACGCGCTCTTGGACTACTGGCGCAGATATCCTGCTGCCGAGCTTCCACCGGATCCGGATAGAGACCTCCTGATACAGATCGTGCCTCTCATCAAGGAGCGCCTCAAGACGCTGGCCGATGCCGCGGAGCGCATACCATTCTTTTTCAGTGACGATTTCGACTACGAGCCTAACGAGCTCATACAGCGCAAGATGGACGCTGCGGGCACGCTGCTGGCACTGGAATCGGCCTCGGTTGCCATCGAGTCGGTCGAACCCTTTGATGCCGCTACGCTCGAAGCAAGATTGAGAGCTCTCGCAGAAGACCTCGATATCAAGGTCGGTCAACTGCTTGGGACGTTGCGGGTCGCAACAAGCGGGCTGAAAGTCTCTCCACCGCTGTTCGAGTCGCTGGAAATCCTTGGCCGGGACCGAGCAGTCCGCGATCTCAATCGTGCCATTCACAAGCTGGATCCAACACCCCAATAGCCGAAGCGTACATCGCCTTGACACGTCAACCATTCTGGGCGATTCTATCCGCAGCGAGCGCGGATAGAAAATGAAGAGGAGAACTTCTCTATGTCCCTTAGCGACCAGCTAACCGACGACCTCAAGCAGGCGATGCGTTCGCGGGACACCCTCCGGCGCGACGTAATCCGGTACCTCCTGTCCGCCGTTCGCAACCTGGAGATTGAGAAACAGGAAACGGCCGACGACGAGGCCATCACCGGCCTGCTCTGGCGTCAAGCGCGTCAACGTCGCGACAGCATCGAGGCATATTCTCAAGGCGGACGCGACGACCTCGTTAAGAAGGAAGAGGACGAGCTGGCCATCATAATGGAATACCTGCCCGCCGAGCTCACCGACATGGAGATCTCGGAGATCGCGACCAAGGCCGTCGACGAGGTGGGAGCCACTAGCCCTCGCGAAATGGGCAAGGTCATGGGACGGATAATCCCGCAGGTTGAGGGAAGGGCCGACCTCAAGAAGGTCAGTCAAACGGTCGCCGCGCTGCTCAGGGAACGGTCGTGAATCTCTCTGATTCCAACGTTCAACACGCGCTCCCAACGGAAGACTCGTCTTGACGACGGCGAACGACATGCGCTTCGGAGTCGTCGTATTTCCCGGCACGTGGAGCGACACTGACACCCACCACGTGCTATCGGAAGTATTTCATCAACAGGTCGAGTACGTCTGGCACAAGGAGACCGACCTTTCGCGCTTCGACTGCGTCATCCTGCCGGGTGGCTTCTCCTACGGCGACTACCTCCGGTGCGGTGCGATCGCACGATTCTCGCCCGTCATGAAAGCCGTCACCGACTTTGCTGCAGGAGGTGGACTCGTAGCAGGCATTTGCAACGGGTTCCAGATTCTCTGTGAGGCGGGCCTTCTTCCGGGCGCGCTGATGCGAAACGATGTCCTGCAGTTCCGCTGCATGTGGGTCAACCTCCGCTCGGAGACGTCGGAGACCCCGTTCAGCGGTACCTATCCGGTTGGTCAAGTGTTGCAGGTACCCATCTCTCACGGCGAGGGCAGGTACTTCGCCGATCCCGATACCCTGCGCGAGCTGGAAGAAGAGGGCAGGGTGGTCTTCCGGTATTCGACCGAGGATGGACAGGTGAGCCCTGACTCCAACCCGAACGGTTCGGTCAATAACATCGCTGGCATCGTCAACGCTAACGGCAACGTTCTCGGCATGATGCCTCATCCCGAGCGGTGCTGCGAGCAGGTCGTGGGAGGCACCGATGGGGCGCTCATCTTCAACTCGATAATCGACCATCTCGCCTCGTGAGCCTGTTCTCCTCGTTGCCGATCAGAGCATCCCTTAGTCCGCACCAACGGTCGCACTCGTGCTAGGCATCCTGTTCGCTCTGTGCGCCGCGGTGGGATTCGGGGCCACGGCCTTCTTTGCCAGGCTCAGTGTCCAGCACATGAGGCCGACGTCCGGCGTTATCGTTTCACTCGTCGTTGGCGTGATTTGCACTGCGGGACTCGTAGTCGTGATGGACGGAGCCGAGGCGGTCGCGCTCAAGTGGTCCCAGATAGCGCTCCTGTTCCTTGCCGGACTTGCCAGCTTCGTCGGTGGTCGCCTGCTTAACTTCGTCGCCGTCTCCAAGATCGGCGTCTCCCGGTCGAGTCCGGTTGTGGGAGCATCCCCGCTCTTCGCCGTTGTCCTCGCAATCCTCTTGTTGGGCGAAACGCCGAATCTTACGGTCGCCATTGGCACAATCTCCATCATCACCGGCGTCGTGGTCGTGTTGAGCAAATGACGGACCAGATCGAGAACGGAGATGGTCGTCGGACCCTCCAGGGCTACTTGGCCTCGGCTGGCTCCGCGGCCGGGTACGGCTTTGGCACCTACTTCGCCTACCTGGTGATCCGCGACGGCGTGCCGCCCATGACGGCTACCTTCTTCTCACTCGTATTCGGTCTGCTGCTCATGGCGGTCCTCTTCCCTCGACCCGCGTTGGTCGACCTGAAGCTGGCCTCACTTCGCGGGTGGATGGTAGTATCAATGTCCGGTCTGGCCTCGGCATTTGGCGTCACGTCGTTTTACCTGTCACTCGATCGGGTCTCGGTCGTGATTGCATCTCCGGTGGCTGGGGCCAATCCACTCGTGGCAATACTCATGACGCACATCTTCCTGCAACGCCTGGAAAAGGTCTCCGGCAGGACGGTCATCGGCGCGATTCTGGTCGTGGCGGGTGTGGCGCTCGTCACAGTTGGAACGGCGTAATTCAATTGGATCGGAACTAGCATAATGGCCCCTAGCAAAGAGACACTGGATGCCCTCGCCATCTCGGACGGTGAATACGAGGCCATAGTCGAACGACTGGGCCGCGAACCGAACGAGTTGGAGCTTGGACTCTTCGGTTCGCTCTGGAGCGAGCACTGCGCTTACAAGCACTCGAAGCCCCTCCTCCGAACGCTGCCCAACACCAGCCCGCGGATGCTAGTCGCCCCCGGACAGGAGAACGCGGGCGCGGTCGACATCGGCAACGGCCTCGCCGTCGTGATGAAGATCGAGTCGCACAATCACCCCTCGGCCATCGAGCCCTATGAAGGCGCAGCGACCGGTGTCGGCGGGATCGTCAGGGACATCTTCGCAATGGGCGCCCGTCCGATCGCACTGATGAACTCCCTCCGGTTCGGACGTCCCAACACCGCGCGGAACCGCTATCTTTTTGGAGGAGTCGTTGCAGGCATCTCGGAGTACGGCAACTGCATCGGCATTCCCAACGTAGGCGGCGAGGTCGTCTTCTCCGATTCCTACGCCGACAACCCTCTCGTCAACGCGATGTGCGTGGGCGTTGTGCAGTCGGACAGCATGATGAGCGCGACGACGGCCGGCCCGGGCAATCTGCTCATGCTGGTCGGCGCAGACACCGGACGAGACGGCATTCACGGCGCGTCCGGCCTCGCGTCGCGCAGCTTCGAGGAAGAACGCGAGCTCCGCCCAGCCGTTCAGGTGGGCAACCCGTTCCTGGAGAAGGTCCTAATCGAGGCGTGCTTGGAACTCGCCGACTCCGGATACCTCGTCGGCCTGCAGGACCTTGGCGCGGCCGGACTTTCGACCGCCTCAATTGAGACGGCGGGTAAGGGCGAAACGGGCATCCGCATCGATGTGTCGCAGGTGGCCAGACGGGAATCGGGCATGACCCCTTACGAGGTAATGCTCTCGGAGAGCCAGGAGCGCATGCTCGTCATCGTGCCCCCTGAGCACGAAGGCGAGGTCATCAAGATACTGGAAAAGTGGGACCTTCACGTCACCGTCGTCGGCGAGTCAACCGAAGATGGCGATGTGTGCATCCAGGATAACGGTCGTGAGCATGGACGGCTGCCCGTCGGTCTGCTAATCGACGCGCCAACGTACCGGCTCACCGGCAAGAAACCCCAGTGGCTGACGGACGCGCAGGATTTCGACCTCAACCAGGTCCCTATGCCGGAAGAATCGCCCGCCGACATCCTCCTACGCCTTCTCGCATCACCGAATATCGCTTCCAAGCTGTCGGTATACCGCCAGTACGACCACCAGGTCCAGACCAACACGGTAATTGCTCCGGGCGGGGACGCCGCGTTGCTGCGGGTAAAGGGCACCAGCACTGGCATCGCCCTCGCCACTGACGGAAACGGGCGGAAGTGCTACCTCGACCCGTATGTCGGCGGGATGATCGCCGTCGCGGAGGCTTGCCGCAACGTCTCCACCGTCGGCGCGACACCGATTGCGCTGACCGACTGCCTCAACTTTGGCAACCCGGAGAAGCCGGAGGTCTACTACCAGCTTGAGGAATGCGTGAAGGGGATGTCCGCGGCAAGCTCTGCCTTCGCCGCGCCCGTGATCAGCGGCAACGTCAGCCTCTACAATGAATCGCGCGGACGCGACATCTACCCGACTCCCATAATAGGGGCCCTCGGCCTGCTCGACGACGTAACCGCCCACGCGACCATGGCCTTCAAGAACGAGGGCGATGTCGTCGTCCTGCTAGGCTCCAAGGAGGTGCGCGGAGACGCTGCCTCCCTCGCCGGAAGCGAGTACCTTGAATTAGTCCACGACAAGGTCGCCGGCCGCCCAACCATCGACCTGGACCTCGAAGCCGCCGTCCAGCGAGTGTGCCGACGAGCCGTCTCCGAAGGCATCGTCAACTCCGCACATGACTGCTCAGACGGTGGCCTTGCCGTCGCCCTCGCCGAGAGCTGCATAGCAGGCAACATCGGGTTCACCGGCTCGTTCGCCATGCACGGACGATGGGACGCCGCCCTCTTCGGCGAGACCGAGTCACGCATCGTCGTCTCCTTCCCCGAAGATAGGCTCATACGATTGGTAGAGCTATGCTCCGAGGAGGGAGTGCCCTCCGTCGTGCTAGGAAGGGTAGGGGGAAGCAGACTCTCATTGGTGAGCGGCATCGATTTTGAACTCGACGAGGTAGACGACGCATGGAGCGGCGGGCTGGAGAGGGCTGTGGGAGGAGAGGAGTCGCTGGGGACGCGGTTGTAAGGTCAGAGCGAGCATGACCGCTGCGTTTGTCATTCGGATGACCGAATTGGAAGCACGCTTCAAAACACCCCCCAATTTGACACCCCCGTAGCTGGAGTGCTACGCTGAGTCGAGTGTTAGCAGCCGCTCAAATGGGCTGCTAACTTTCCGTGAGAGATGGAGGTGTTCATGCCCAGGTACGACTACCGCTGTACGGGTTGCGGGCATGAGTTCGAGATCAAGCAGAGTTTCTCCGACGAGCCGGTTGCCCACTGTCCCCAGTGCGGCGTCGAGTCTCGTCGCGTAATCCACTCTGTCCCTGTCGTCTTCAAGGGCAGCGGGTTCTACGTCAACGACTACGGCAAGGGCGGAGGCTCCAACGGGAGGTCGAAGCCCGAGTCCGATGAGTCGTCCGACTCTGACTCCGATTCCAAGTCCGACTCGAAGTCGAAGGAATCGAAGGACTCCAAGAAGTCCGAGTCCGCCAAGGACAAGGAACCGGCCTCCACCACCTAGGAACTATCTCAAGACACGTTCGACCTGAGCCTGTCGAAGGGCAGTTGGGCGCAGATGATGGTAGTTTTGAGGATTCCTTTACAGGGGCAGCATCCCATTGAAGGCGTTGGTGCAGAGGGTCTCCGAGGCGTCCGTCACCGTCGATGAGGAGACCGTCGGCAAGATCGGGCCGGGGTTCGTTGTTCTTGTCGGAGTTTCACGCGACGACACCGAGGCCGACGCGGACTACATCGTCAATAAGGTCGTCAACCTCCGCGTGTTCGCCGACGAAGACGGCAAGTTCAACCACTCGGCCATGGACGTTGGAGCCGACCTTCTCCTGATCAGCCAGTTCACCCTGCACGCCGACACCCGCAAGGGCCGCCGTCCGAGCTTCATTCACGCCGCGGGACCCGACCTCGCCGAGTCGCTGTTCGACCAGACCGTCGGCAAGTTTCGCGAGACAGGCCTCCGAGTCGAAACGGGCGTCTTCCAGGCGTACATGATGGTCTCGCTGACCAACGACGGCCCGGTCACCATCATGATTGACTCCGCCGACAAGGAACGCCCCCGCAGGGGCTAGCGCCCTCGTTTACCCCATGTCCAGCAGTTCGAGGCTGATGTCGAGCCCCGTGACCGAGTGAGTCAGCGCCCCCACGGATATCCTGTCCACTCCCGTCGCGGCAACCTCACGGACGTTTTCCAGCGTGATGCCTCCCGACGCCTCCGTGAGCGCGCGACCGTCGACGACCTTGACCGCCTCCGCCATCTCGGTAGGGGACATGTTGTCCAGCATGACGATGTCCGCCCCGGCCGCGGCGGCCTCCTCTACTTGTTCGAGCGTTTCGACCTCGATCTCGATCTCCCATGCGCTAGGGACAGTATCCCTTGTTCGGCGCACGACATCGCCAAGGGACAGCTCATTCAAGCGCCCGGCGGCGAGATGATTGTCCTTGATGAGCACCCCGTCGGACAGATCGCGCCTGTGGTTCGTGCCGCCACCGACGGAAACGGCGTACTTTTGCAGGTCGCGCAAACCAGGAGCAGTCTTTCGGGTATCGAGAATGACCGCGCCATAGCCAGCCACCTCTCGCACGTACCGGCTGGTCTCCGTGGCGATTCCGCTCAGGTGCTGCAGGAAGTTGAGGGCGACCCGCTCACCCTTCAGGATCGATGCCACGCTGCCTGAGAGCTTGGCAATTGTGTTGCCGTCTTGAGAGGTGTCGGCAGCTGTCAAACGCGCCCCATCGGTGAGAATGGCATCAAATTGCAGTGACCCGTCTACGGCGCGGAAGACCGACTCGGCAACCTCGATCCCGGCCAGAACGCCGTCAGCCTTGGCGATGATACGTGCTGTGCCCTGCAGATCGGAGGGGACGAGCGTCCCAGTGGTGATGTCGTCAGCAGCACGGTCTTCGATGAGCGCCCGGCGCACGACCTCGTCGATCTCGGCTTGGGAGATGTCCATCGTGACGGGCTTTCGGCGGGCTCGGAAGGTAGGCCGCGTCAAACGACCTGCAGCATCCGGTCGAGGGCGACCTTCGCGTCCCGCTTTGTATCGTCGTCAACGGTGATCTCGTTTACGACCACGCCCTCGTTCAGCCCGTCCAGCACCCACGAGAGGTAAGCCGGGTGTATCCGGTACATCGTGGAGCAGGGACAGACTACCGAGTCGAGGCAGAAGATATTCTTGTCGGGGTTCTCCTGCGCGACGCGGTTGACGAGACTAATCTCCGTCCCAACCGCCCAGGTCGTCCCGCTCGGCGCCTCTTCAATGGTCTTGATGATCGTCTCGGTCGAGCCGTTGGCGTCCGCCGCCTGGACGACCTCCATGTAGCACTCCGGGTGCACGATGACGTTCACGTCCGGGTACTGTCGTCTCGCCTCCTCGATCTGCTTCACGGAGAACCGTGTGTGAACCGAGCAGTGACCCTGCCACAGGACGACCTTCGCCTTGGCGATATCCTCCTCGGAGTTGCCTCCCAGGGGCTTGAACGGATTCCAGATGATCATCTCGTCGAGACCGATGCCGAACTTCACCGCCGTATTTCTGCCAAGGTGCTGGTCGGGGAGGAACAGTATCTTGTCGCCCCTTCCGAGCGCCCACTCGAATGTCGCGGCGGCGTTCGACGAGGTGCACACTATCCCGCCCTCTCGACCGCACAGCGCCTTGATGGCAGCGGTGGAGTTCATATACGTGATGGGCACCGTCGTGCTGTTCGGAAGTGCGTCGCTCAGGTCGTCCCAGCAATCGAGCACGTCGTCGATGTGCGCCATGTCCGCCATCGAGCAACCCGCCGTCAGGTTGGGCAGGATGACCCGCTGGTGGTCCTGGCTCAGGATGACCGCAGTCTCGGCCATGAAGTGAACGCCGCAGAAGATGATGCTCTCCGCGCTAGCCTGGCTTGCTGCGAACTGCGAGAGCTTGAACGAATCGCCTCGGAAGTCGGCGAACGTGATTATCTCGTTCCGCTGGTAGTGGTGCCCGAGGATGACTGTCCGCTCACCCAGGCGCGAGCGCGCCTCCCTGATGCGAGCATCCAGCTCGTCCGGCTTGGCCTTGAGGTAGGAGATCGGGATCTTCTGCCACTGGACCCCCGCCGAAAGCTCTTCTTCGAGCGACTTGGCCTGGAGCTGGTCGTCCGTCTGACAAAAGGCGGACTGCTCGATCTCGGTTATCGGTATTGTCGGCGTCTTGGGAGATTCAGCGATTACCATGTTGTGCCTCCATTCACCTACGCGGCGAGGGCGATTCGCCCCCCCAATGACCACGGCCCGGCGCGTTCGATCCGTACCGGCGCGGTGTGGCCAATCACGTCTTCCCCACCTTCTACATACACCAGTTTGTCGCTGCGACTGCGTCCATGTACTTGTCCGCGCTTGGTCCCCTCGACCAGGACTTCCAGGGTCTCGTCCATGAGCTTCGAGTTAATCTCGGCCTGGATGGACGCCTGGAGCTCGTCGATGGCCGTCAAACGCCGCTTCTTCTCATCCTGAGGAACGTCGTCCTCGTACTTTCGGGAGGCGAACGTGTTTTCCCTCGTGGAATACATCGCGGAGTGGACCTTGTCGAACCGCACGTCGCGCACCATCTCGTACGTCCTGTTGAACTGCTCGTCGGTCTCTCCACAGAACCCCACAATCAGGTCGGTCGTCATGGACACGTTCGGGATGCGGTCGCGAATCCTATCGACGAGCCGGCGATAGTCGTCGTTCGTGTACTCCCTCTTCATCCTTGTGAGCACCTCGTCGTCTCCCGCCTGGAACGGCAGGTTGATGTGCTCGCAGACCTTCGGCAACTCGGCAACCGTGTCGATGATGTGGTCGCTCATGTCGTTTGGATGCGACGTGAGGAAGCGAATGCGATCGACCCCGTCGATGGGATGTACCGCCTTTAGCAGGTGCCCCAGGTCCACGTCCCCGTCGAGATCGTGCCCGTACGAGTCGACGTTCTGGCCCAGCAATGTCACCTCGCGAACGCCCCTCGCCGAGAGAAGCTCAACTTCGCGTACGATGTCCGGAATCGTTCTGCTGACCTCTCGTCCCCTTCGATAGGGGATGATGCAGAACGTGCAGAACTTGTCGCAGCCGTGAATGATCGGCACGTACGCCGTGACGTTCGGCCTCGCGGTGAGTGGCCCAATGCAACCCTCCGGGTCGATGCCCATGCGGTCGCCGAGCAGGTCGATCAGCGGAGTGAACTGCTGCGGCCGCATGAATACGTCCACCTGCGGGAACCGCTGCTCGAGCGTGTCCGTCTTCGGCCCGACCATGCAGCCCATGAGCGCGACGACCTTTTCTTTGTCCTGCCGCTTCATCGGCTTGAGGTGACCGAGCATCCCGACCACCTTGTCCTCGGCGCTCTGGCGAACGACGCAGCTATTGAGCACCACTACGTCCGCCTCCTTGGCAGAGGTGGCCTTGCCCAGCCCCATCTGCTCAAGTGCGCTTTCGAGGCGCTCGGAATCGGCCACGTTCATCTGGCAGCCGATAGTCCATATGTAATAGTCTTCCATGTCCGCTTTGTGGGGGCTTTAGGAAATGGCGGAGGGAGTGGGATTCGTATCTAGCTACAATACAGGGGACTATTGCTACAAGTTCCCACACTTGTTACCACCATATCGAGCTGTGGCATTCCCCGATCCATGCTCGTTCGCGTATTATATCATTCCGCCGCGTATCGAGACGACTCTAGCGACCATAATCGAACTTGGTGTACAGCATAGACTCATAAGTATTTCGAGTCTAGTTTGCTGGACATGGTGGCGGCGAGGCAGTATATGCTGGCCACGGCGTCCATCCTGCGAATGAGCAGCGTGAGCCACTCCCTGGACACGGGGTAGGCCCGCACGAAGTCCGAGGGCGTGTCGAAGTCCAGAAAGTCGGCGGCTTCCCGAATGCCCTGCGTTGTCAGGCAGTATCTCCCGCTCGACGGTAGATGGACGGTCCCGTGGTTGATTTTCCCTACGATGCCGTTGGCCAGAAACTCGGATAGTCTGCGGTGGACGGTCGCGTGCGGCTCGCCCAGGATGAGCGCCAGCTCCGTCGAATCGACGAAGGGCATCCGGCTGAGGGCGTCTAGCATCTGTCGTTCTGACAGGAGCATACATTCAGCGTGGTGAATATAAGGCGAGATCGGCAACCGACATGTGGCAGCATTCATCCGAGCCGCCTGTGTAGCCGTAGTATCTGGGTTCGAGTGTTACGGCGTTGGGCGAGTCTGCGCAGTTAGGCGCCGTGTGCCCCGGCCACCTTCTCGAGGGCCGACTCCGCGTCCGGAAATCCTTCCCTGTCGAACACCAACCGGAATGCGCCTTTGGCAGGCCCATCATGAATGGTCATTTTGCCGGCGTTGAAGGTTTCTTCAAGAGCTGCGAATACCCGGTCTTTGTATTCTGAGTCGTCGTTACCTGCCAGGTGTTCGCCCTTAGTCTCAAATACCAGCACGCTGGGCTTGCCGTCGGTCTCCCCACCCATCGCCACAAAGTCCGGCCAAATGGGTTCTCGACGCCAGCCTTGGATGTAATACTCACCGTATTGCCTGACGGCGATGCGATGCCACCACTGCAACGCCTTCTGTTCGTCCAGATAGAATGCGAACCTGCGCTCCAAGTTATTGAACTCCCGGTCGAATACAGGCTCGAAGAATGTCAGTTGAACGGACTGCCCGTAGCGCTGCAATTGAACGTCGCTGTCGGCTATCAGCAATTCATAGCTCTTGCGCACACGGTAGTTCTGGTCGGTGATCTCCAAGTCGAGCGAATCTCTCCTCCAGCCACCTTGGCGCGAAAAACCTTCTCAGCCTGTTGGTCCATGGCATTGATCACGTTATCTCGCAATTGGGACGCCAACGCCGAGCGCTGTCCGTATATGTCCCCATCGTCTTGGCCCGCGTCACGCATACGCCGAATCATTCACAGAAACCAGTACACTCCCACTGCCAGAGTACAAATCCACGTAAGCGCGAACGGAATGATGTATCTAGAACTCGTCAGTGGAGGGTATACTGTATTGGTTCGTATCTTCAAGGAAGTAACTGCTGATCCGAGCCACGTCAGGGTCATCACCACAAACACACTGTAACCTCCCAGCCAACCACCTGGGGCTAAGGTTTCATCTGGACCGTGTCCGAGCCAGAAAATATCCATTCCCACCACGTATTGCCCCCAGAATAAGATAGGGCCAACCATCCATGCGAAATAAAGCAAGAGATACAGAGGACCTACGAAACCGGGCGAGCGCTGCGCATTCAGTCCGTAAACTAGCCGAAGCCATGGAATAAGTAGGAAAATCGAGTAGGCCCCGCCTACCATTGCGAAGTGCCCCCCACTCAATCCCCGTCTACGTGCTAAGTACCACACAGTCAGGGCCCCAAATGGCGACCATGCCAGCCCCACCGCCAATAGGCATATGAGAACACCAAACACCGACAGAGGTCCGAAAACAACAATTGCGCCAGTCAGTGTCATTGGAACTCAAATGGGCCAATGCTAATTATGAGCCTGCGTCCACGCTTCCCCTCTCCCCCGTAGTCACCACCTCCGTACTCTCCATCCAGGGGGAAAACGGCAATCGATACCTCGGACAGTATTGAGCCTACAGGCGTGTAGGACAAATCATAGGAACACGTAAACTGGTGGCCACTGACCGTGCAAGAGTTAATGTCACTCCATAGTGGAGCGGTAGTTGGATATCCGACGTAAATGGTCTCCCCATCTCTAATCTCCCCCTTCAGCGATTCGATAACCCCGAAGCGTCTAACTATCTCGGTGACCGACCCGTGCGGCAGTCCATCCGCCGCGGATACTATCGGGACCACGTAGGTCGTTTCGTCCAGGTACCGTGCAATTGTGATCCCATCGGAGTCGTTGACCAGTTGATCTGCACTGAAGTAGTCCGGCCATTCGCTACCGCCGCCGCCGTAGAGCATGAATCGCAGGACGATCAGAGCGCCGAGGACAATTCCTACGGCTGCCATGGACCCCAAGATGACAGCTATCTTGCGTTTCATACGCTAAACCCCATGCCACGTCCTAACGGAAAGGGAACCGGTGCCAGGAGCGGTACAGCAACCGCCGTCTCATTGTGACGAGAATCGTGCCTAAGAAAGCAATCGCTAGGAAGCCCAGGCTCATGGCTGCTTCGGAGTTGGTGATGATGTCGCTGGTGCAGTAGCCGCGGGAGCCCATCAAGGGGCCTACTCTCTGCCACGTCACACCACCGTCGTAGCTCACCATCGCGGGACCGTCGTTCTTGAGCCTCCCAGTCTCCCCGAGGTTTGGCCGAGACTCCCAGCGCAACAACTGTCCGTCGGAGTCGTAAGACAGGATCCAACACCGATCTTCGTTGTCCTGGATGCCCCATAGTGCAAAGAATCCAAGTGCCACGGTCGCGACGATGAGCAGCCCCACGACCGCGGCAGGAACGGAGGTCGCCAGAGGGCGCCCCGACGCGGCGAGGCTCCTAGCGGCGGCGAACCAGAGCACGAAGGTAGCGGGCAGTAACACTACTGAGACAAGTGAGAAGGCTGAGAAGCTGGCTACGAGTGAGAGGAGTCCGATAGCAGCCAGGAGGCCTCCACGGACTCCAGGGTCCCGTACTCCGGATGCCATAAGGGCGAGTAGGTATGGTGAGGCGTACACCAAGGCGAAGGCGATGTTGCCGGCAAGCTGGCCGGCTACCTCTGGGGGCTCACTGTTCAGGACCCGCACGCAGCCGAGGCCTACAGCGGGGACGAGCCCGATAATCGCCCCGACCACAGCCAACCTGGTTCCACGTCCCGCAGCACTGTCAGCGTCTCCCATAACGATCTATCTACGGGGCCACGGCTTCCAGTTTAGATCCATTCGACTGCGACCCCCGGCCATCTCACGTGCCCAGTGACCGTTCACACGAGACCCCCGTTGGGACCTCGTTGAATTTCGCCCATCATCAGGCGACCACAACCTCGTTTCAATCCAACCAGATCCCATGAAGGACATTGGGGGAATTTCAATCGATTCTCGAATCCTCCCGGCAGTTACGTCGTCAACCTTACCTTCGAGTCTTTCGATCTCGACTTCTTCTGACTCATCACAGGCATCGCAGCCACAGTCTGGAAAGGGTTCGATGTACCATCGCCCGAATCGAACACGAAGACTCGGAAAGGTGAAAAACGCCACCACGATGGGCGCGGCCTCAGGGTCCCTGGGGACAAGTTTGACATCCGGACGGGCAGGGTTTAGGCCCCTCTCCAGTTCCTCGTCAAGACCATATCCTTCTATGCGCTCGACATCGAAGTCGTTCTCCAGCCGGTCCAAAATCTCCAGGACGGCGGGATGCAGCGGACCAAATCGCTCAGGGTTGGTCACACGACTGTATGCCGGGTCCGTGGGAGGCTCTTCACCCTCCATTCTACTGTTTCCAAACCATCCAGACATTCCTCTACCTTCGTACTACAGATCCCCACGCGTGTTTGCGGGGTTACTCCGGTCCCTTCTATGGTGACGTCGAGGTCGTCTCGAAGACGTAGAGCACGTCCCCGAACCTCATAGTGAAGTAGCTAGTCTCCGCAAACGTCGCACCCTCGCAGGCGATCCCATCACCATCGGAGTCCAGCACCGCGGCATCCGACCACTCTTCATCCCTCGTGTGGTCGTAGTATAGTTGCGCCGCACGCTGAGTCGGAAAGTGCGAACATCCCCTTACGAACGAGTCGGAATCGGAGCCATCGGTCGATAAGCCGAATAGCCAGATCACGGGCAGAGTCACACTGAGGATGCCATAGACGACGGCCATGCCGTAGCCGCTCCACCTCAGCATCCGTTCCCTTGCCGACATGACCAGCAGGATACCTAGTCCCGCAGTCATCAGGAACAGAACTATGAACGCGACATTCACCCCTACGAATGCGACATTAGTGCTCATTTCGATTATCCGTGCTAGGTCTGGTGCAACTTGATGGCCACCGCTCAGCTAGAGTCGTCATCTCTCCTCCTGTTCTTGAGCCACTAGACATTGACTCACACGTGTACCCTGAAGGTCAATGAACCAGCAGCTACGCGGTGACCGCGCCGCCTTGGTGGGCCAACGTGTACAGACTGCGAACTTTTCGGTGGGAGATTCGGCTGTAGGTAACCGGAAGACCGCTTGCTCAAGACTATATATCTTTGACTGTGCACACCCTTCAGGCGGTATTTCATGGGTAAAGTGACTGCGCATACCGGCCAAGCGCCGAGAGCGGGAAGTAGTTGCGGTACAAGTGGTATTTGATCATGAAGGCCGCGCCCAACTCAGGGCCCTGAGAGTTAGGGCCGTCGAGCGGTTCTTGCTTGTTTGGTCTTTCACCAGGTCCGTAACCGGGGAACCCACATCCTGTGAATTGAGCCTCATCCCAAGTTCCGTCTTCTTGTTGACGTTCAAGAAGGAATTCGATGCCTCGCGCTACGGACTCGTGCCGCGCCTCACCTGCCGCAATGAGTGCAATAAGAGCCCAAGAAGTCTGTGATGGTGTGCTCTCGCCTTGTCCTCGAAGAGACGGGTCTGCGTAGCTGACACAGGTTTCGCCCCAACCTCCATCCGGGTTCTGATGTGCCAGAAGCCATTCAACGGCCCGGCGTACCCGAGGTTGCGTCATGTCCACCCCCAGGGCTTCCAGCGCAGGGAGCACGGCGCCTGTTCCGTAGATGTAGTTCACTCCCCAGCGCCCGAACCATGGGCCGTCGTGCTCCTGCTGTTCCCAGATATAGGAAAGCCCCTGGCGAACGGCGGGGTGCTCCACCGTATACCCCAGCTTCGCATACATCTCTAGTACGTGTGCCGTCACGTCAACGCTGGGTGGATCAAGGAGTTCACCAAAGTCTGCGAACGGGATTTTCGCCAACTCGCGGGAGTCGTTGTTCCAGTCGAATGCGGCCCACCCGCCGTTTGAGCACTGCATCCCTGTCAGCCAGTTGACGGCACGGTCGAGAGCCTCCGTCCGTGCCCGCTCTCCAGCATCGTCGTGCATACTAGTGGCTGCGAGGTCCGCCACCACAATGGCAGAGTCGTCAATGTCCGGATAGTGGACATTATCGAATTCAAAGGCCCATCCACTGGGTTCCAGGTGGGGTCTGTACACGGCCCAGTCGCCTTTGAATCGGATCTCTTGACTAATGAGCCAGGCTGCTGCACGTTGCATTGCAGGGTGATCAGACGGTACACCCGAGTCGAGGAGTCCGCGCATCGCCAGACAGGTATCCCACACGGGAGAGAGGCACGCCTGTACCCTGAGCGCATCACCGTCTTCTGATGGAACGCTCCAATTCCGCCTGAACCCTTCCAGCCCACTTGAGATGATGGGATGGTCCAGTGGGTACCCGATGGCGCTCAATGCGATGAGCGAGTACACCCAGGGGGGCTGAATTCCCGCCCACGAACCGTCTGCCTCCTGGTGTCTGACGATCCAATCTACGGCGGCCTTGATTGCTCTTTCCCGGCCGGGGATGAAAGGAAGCTTGCGATAGATGCGTATGGCCCTGTCCAACACCAGGAACCAACCCTTGAGGGAAAAGGGCTTTGCCTTCCAGCGAGACAACGTGAACGTGACCGGGCCCTCGGGGTAGAGTTCCGTCACCCAGGCGCTCTCGTGTGGGGGCCGAGTGGGATGGAGTGTGAGAATGATGGTCATGGGCACGATGGTGGCTCGCGCCCAGCTCGCGAAACGGTAGATGTTGAAGGGCGCCCACCTCGGCAGCAGCATCATGTCGGGAGGCATGGCAGGCGTTCCCTTCCAATCCCACTGGCCGAAGAGGGCAAGCCATATCTTGGTGAATACGCGCGCCTTGGGCACACCTCCGCACGCCAGGATGAAGGTACGGGCCTTTGCCATGTGAGGAGCTTCCGGGGAATCGCCGGCGAGCTTGAGCGCGAAGTAACACTCGATGGATGTGCTAAGGTCTCCCGGAGCGCCGTAGTACATCCGCCATGAGCCGTCTGCCGATTGCCTGCGTCGGATGTCTTCCGCAATGCGTGGGATCCGGTCTTCTTCCTCTGATCCCAAGAAGTGCGTGAGCATG
The DNA here is from genome assembly GCA_963662435.1 of Dehalococcoidia bacterium. Classification (GTDB taxonomy): domain Bacteria; phylum Chloroflexota; class Dehalococcoidia; order Lucifugimonadales; family VXLM01; genus VXLM01. Next base: position 3,888,176 of record OY759598.1, read on the forward strand.
ATGTACTCCGCCTCCATAGTTGGATTGGACTCCAACTCTCCCCACCAGTGCCCTTCCTCATGCTGCGTGCGGAAGAAGTACCGCTGTGTCCGCTTCAATGCTTCTCGGAGACGGTTCTCCATACCCTGTTCGATCAACTTCGCCACCCGGTCCTTAGATCGTCTATCAACTGAATCCTATTTCGGCAGCCAACTCACGTGTTGTATGACTAGGGCGACGGGATTCACGCGTCCACGGAGTCGCGTGGCTTATCCCTCGCTGTCTCCCCGCGTGCCGCGAACCATTCAACGGCCTCTTGGAATGCTTGGCGTACCGGTGTCTGCGGCATACGCAACTCTCTCACACTCCACGATGGGTCTACCCACATTCGGGTCGAGGCCATTTGGGCCGCTTCGAGGGCTATTGCCGGTGGACGCCGGAGTATTCTTCCGGCAATCTCGCTCACCCGCGCTGCGGCCAAGACTGCTGTGTGCGGTAAGCGAAGGCGCGGGGCAGGCACGCCGGTCAGTTCGGAGAGAATTCCGAACGCCTGCGAGAGCGTCAGATTCCCATCCGCGTTCCCAAGAAGGTAGCGCGCGCCAAGTTGACCTCGCTCGAGCGCAAGCAAGTGGCCCTCCGCCACATCTCGAACATGCACGAAGTTCAGACCCGTGTCCACGTAGGCAGGCATCCGCCGCCGCATGAAGTCCCGAACAATTCTCCCTGTCGGAGTGGGCTTCTCATCGCCGGGCCCTATGGGTGCCGTCGGACAAACGGTCACGACCGGCGCGCCCTGCATTGCCATCTGCCGCACGACGCATTCCGCCTCAAATTTGGAGCGCTTATATGGACCCTTCATTGTCTCCGGCCCCGCCAAATCTCTCTCGGTGGCAAGACCGTCTATCGATAAGGCAGTCCCTCCCACAGTGCCGGTGTAAACAATCCGTTCGACGCCTACCTTGAGTGCCATGTGCAAGACGTTCTGCGTGCCGTCCACATTTACCTCGCGCATTACTTCTGTCTGCGTGGAATCGAACGTATACAGCGCGGCTAGATGGATGACGGCGTCACAGCCCTTCAATGCTGAACGAACGGACTCCAGGTCGCGCACATCTCCCGCGGCAGGGACAACCGAATGCCTCGGCGCTTGGTACGCGCTTATGTTCCGTACCAGAGCCACAACTTCATAGCCCCGGCGAGCGGCAGCCTCAACGACATGTCGCCCGATGAAGCCGGACGTGCCGGTTACGAGGACCCGGGTCACAGTTGACGGGCGATAGCCGGGAGGATGCCTTGCACAGCCATCGCCAGGGCGCGTGACGCCCTGCGCGATTTCAATGCAAGGGGCAGAAAGCTCCGGACCGCAGAAGGATGTGATATCGCCCGGAAAGCATGTGCCCACTCGCGCCGGCCTCCATCCGCGATGATGGCTGCAATGAACAAAGGGAGGGGGAAATGAGCTTCGTCCAGCACCGCGCGGATCCCTATGAGTGGGATGTCTCTCGATGCTGCCGCATTCGCTATCCAGCGCCCTTCCATGTCAACAACTATAGCGCCGGTGCCATTGTGCGCGCGTTGCTTGGCCCGTGGGGTTAGGAGCGGTTCATCCACGGTGAGAATCGCTCCCTCCAGCACCGAGAGGCCCGACTGACGGAGCAGCATTGCCGCGCGTGTCGTATGAGGAGTGCCGGGGATCGCCGCGCTGGCGCCGTGAAGATAGGAGTTTCCCACTACGAGTTGACCGGGATGAAGATGAGGCACGAGCGCCCCGGCGTATCCCAAGGAGACGAGCAGCCTGCACGGCGCGGCATCGAGAAGGTCTACGACCTGTTCACCCGCGTTGCGTCCTATGCCGACAACGCTCGCGCGAGTACGTTCGTTGCCGTAGTTCAGTCCTCCCAGTTCACGCTGCGTCGGGGCGACTGTCAGGAGAGGGGCAGCGATGGTGTCAGTACCCATGTCAGTCCGTCCGCTTGCGATGTGCCCGCGAGCCGGTCTGTGACGGCCCATCTTGCCGGTCTTGGAAAGCTTCGAAATGCTTGACCGATGCCGCAGCGACATCCCGACCGGTGAACAGCACTTGGGTGATATCTCGGTAAGGGATCGAAACCTCGCGTCCGGTCTCGGTCTCGAACAACTGGGCAAACGGTTCGCTCGCACGGGCGTCCCGGTTGAAGAGGTAGCCGGTCAGGGACCCGTCGTCAATCGTCCTGATAGTAACGTCGCCGCGGTAGTGGAAGGCCCGTTCGACGAGGCCCTCGACGTGCTGCCCAGCCCCTTGGCTTTCAGCATGGAGTGGCGGCCGAGGATCGTTCATTGTTCACAGCCTGCCAGTAAGCGTAGCAACCGTGGAGTCCCGCAGACCGCGCCAAGTCGTGAAAGTCGCGTTGATGGCGGAGGGCTCGTAGCCGCAGTGGACCATGCAGTCTTGGCAATTATGATTCCCACTCGCGCGGCCATACTCCTCCCAGGATGTTTCCTCCATCAATTCCCGGAAGGTAGCAACATAGCCGTCCTGCAGGAGGTAACACGGGCGCTGCCACCCGAATATCGTATACAGTGGGTTGCCCCACGGCGTACATTCGAAGTCTCGTTTACCCATGAGGAACTGGAGAAACAGTGGCGACTGGTTTAAACGCCAGCCCTTCTTCTTGTCGGCAAGCACCTGGGAGAAGAGCTCCCGTGTACGCTCCCGCTCAAGGAAGGAGTCCTGATCCGGGGCTTTCTCATAGTTGAACCCAGGGGACACCATCATGCCCTCCATGTCCAGGTCCATCATCGCATCGAAGAAGTCGCGAACGCGCATTGGCTCCGCCGTGTTGAACAGCGTGGTATTGGTGGTGACGCGAAAGCCACGCCGAACCGCCTCCCGAATCGCCGCGACAGCGATGTCGTAAACGCCGTTCCGGCATACCGAAGCGTCATGCTCCTTCCGCAGACCATCCATGTGGACGCTGAAATTAAGGCGCTTGGAGGGGGTGAAGACATTCTCCTCCAGCTTCTGCTTGAGCAGCAAAGCGTTGGTGCAGAGGTAGACGTACTTCTTACGCCGAGTGAGTTCTTCCACCAACTCGCCGATGTGTGGATAAAGCAGCGGTTCTCCACCGGGGATGCTAACGATGGGCGCTCCGCACTCCTCCACCGCGGCGATGCACTGGTCAACCGTGAGCGCGCGCTTGAGCACGTGAGGCGGATACTGGATCTTTCCACAGCCCGCACAGGCAAGATTGCAACGCAGCAGGGGCTCCAACATTAGCACAAGGGGGTAGCGCTCGCGTCGCGCCAATCGCTGCTTTGCCACATGCAAAGCTACTGTACACGCTTGTGAAAGAGGCACTCCCAAGATGTTGTACCCTCACTGTGAGCTGACTTCGGGGTAGTGTACCAGAATTCTATAGAGTAAGAGGGTACACACCTTGGGCGCCGCGACGCCGCATACCTGTCGCGGCAGCGATCTCGAGAGTAGAGATTTCATTCGGTCTGTTTCGGGGGCAAGGTGGAGGCACTTTGCGATGTATCAAAGGCTCTCTCATACCGGCTGCCGCCGACACCACGAAACATGAAAATATAGGGGCGATTCGCGAACATCTGCTCCAACTAATTCACTTTCGGGGTATTTGCGGGACGTTTGAAGCACTTGCGGTTAGCGTATCTAGGGGTGCGGGTGAGCACCAGTTCAGGTGGTGCAGGCAGTATTGTCTCGTCGGGTATGTTTGGGGTGTGAATGCGGGTTCTGCGGGAAGGTCGAATGAAGCCTAGATCACGCCCTCGCTCCACGAATATCTTCACGGGATCCCTGCCTTCATAGGCATACTGTGGCGCATACTCAACCAACAGGCTGATGGACACCTCGAACGGGTCCACCCCGGCTCTGTGAGCTATCTCAAGCCTCAGCGACTGCAGGACTTGCGAGATAATCAACGTCGCCCATATCTGCTGGTAAATCACCACATGCTTGGAAGACCACAGAAGGCGCAGCTTCAGATGTTGCTTGATCAGCTTGAACGCCATCTCGATGTCCCACCTGCGAGCGTAGACCTCGGCCATCGATGAGATCGGGAACGTATGTGGCTCAAGAACGTTGGTGATGTAGCGTCGCATGGTACTGCCCTGTCTGAAGGTCACCAGCCGAACGGCGTATTTGGCCCGATCAGCGCGGTAGGCTCCCAGCCACACGATGCCGTCAAACACCTCGCCCCTCTGATAGAAGGTGTGTACGACCTTGTAGCTGGTCTTTGCTCTCAATCTGCTCAGCCAATAGACATCCCTTTCTGTGAGCCAGTCAAACCAGGCGAAGCCGAAGTAACCAAGGTCTGCCAACACCAGTGTTCCGGCTGGCAGGTCTTGTGCCAACTCCCGCGCCGACACCTTCTCGTTCTGTTGGGGATTCGGATGAAGCTTGACGGTCCGCCACTGCTGTCGTCTCACGTCGAACACGCCTGCCAGCTTGCCAGGCAGCAGACGAGTGTCGCCTTTGGGGATTCTTCTCAGAGGAGGAAGCCTTCTCGACATGGCGTCCAGGGTACTTTCGTCTATGGAGACCACCTGCTTGGCGAACGGCGCCAGTTGCTCAGATGCCAAACCCTGTAATCGCTCTGTCAATACGCTGCTGATGTGCTTGAAGAGTCTCTCGAACGGCTCAGGTCCCGCGTCGTGGAGCCGTTTGTAGACCGCTTGGTCGGTAACGGGAAATCGGGGGAAGAACCACAGTCCGTGCTCGGAGATAAGACGCCATACGGCCAGTTGGCTTTCAAAGCCTCTCAAGACACAGACCAGTAGTCCCGCCCACAGAGCCATTGCGGGTAACACCCGTGGTCTGCCAGGGCCCTTGAGACTGTGATCTGGCTCCATGTCCTCCAAACACTGCTGGAGAAACTCCTCTATATTCCCGACCGTGTCTGGGTCGTCGTCGGTCTTGGTCGACATTACGAAGCTCCTCCTGACGAGTAGTCATATCCTTTTACTACTCAGAGGAGTACTATCCAAAGGCAAAAACGGTAATTAGTTGGAGCAATTGGATTCGCGAATCGCCCCTACGGGAGGTTATTTTCAAGGAGTGCTCACGCTAATGAGGTTGCCGGACTTTGAGAACTTGTTAGACAAGGGCAGGGACAACGTCTAGGAGGTGACGGTGGTGGCGTGTGACGACGATTTCGACTCCTGCACGCCCAAGATCACGATTATGGTTATCAACCTCTCCGAACAGCCTGGAATGACTAACCTGCTTCCTGCACACGGCATCCGCGGGTGCGGAGTTCGAGTCCTCTATGGGTTGATACAAATGAGTGGGCTTGACTGGACGAAATGAGGGTTGAAGCTCGAATCCGGGCTTTTCAGCCGTTCAGTCTTCGTCCTCGGCCTGTACGGGCGGCCCGGGCGCAGGTAGGGACTGGGACGCCTGACGCCGAAGGTGGGCACGGGTGATCATCCGGGCGAAGATGCGCAGCCCGCGCCGCACCGTCTCCCTGCCACTCGGCGGAGTGCACCGTAGCCTGGCAGTCAGTCGATTGATTTCTCTCGTCGGCGCTTCGCATCCCGCTCATCCCGTCCCGACGTTGCATGAGTCTGGAATCTGCCGTCCAGTTTGATCGGTCGAGACGCCGGCCGTAACTACCTGTGAGGGCGCTCACATGAGCGCCCCTATAGGGCATCGGGTCGGCAAGCTCTTTCGCGATGCCGTTGGGGTGTACAGAGAAATGGCGTTGGTTGGAAAATCCAAATCGGGTCATTTCGTAGCTAATGCAGGGGTAAATCGTCTTCTACAGGCCGTGAACGGTGAACACTTCGACTTGCGGGTACGTTTCGGTTTGGACTTGGATGATCCGTAGCTGAGAGTTGCGTTTTTCAAGTGGCCGTCCTCGGAGCGGAGTTGGAAAGGCCCTAGCTGAAAGTTGGACTCTTACAGGGTGATAGGAAAGCCGCCGCCGGGATGGATGAGCAGGCGAAAAAGCTGCGGTGGGCATCATCACGGGCGAGAGCCTGACTGTTTGGCGCTTCAGCCCAATACACCTGCGAGGGAGGGGAGCGTAGGGGAGCCCCTTTCAGGTTCTCGGAAAATGGATGGCGTCCATGCAGTGCGGGGGGTGTACAGGAGATCGAGTTTTGTCAGTGATGCTTCAATCGGGTCGTGGGCAAGCTGAATCAGGGGTAAATTAGGGGAATTATATACAATCAGTGAACACTTTGTTGAAAGGGTGCGTTCCGGACGGCGATGACATCGCCAAACGTGGGAAATGAAATCGTCGTCCCCGTCCAGGTGGCTCCCCGATGACAAAAAGACCTTCAAATCGCCCTCGAGGTGGGGGTGCATGACGTGGGGTTTTGCGGCGGGCGGAAGGCGCTTCGGGACCCTGAACGACCTTGATACACAGCTCACCGAAGTCGCGGAGCTAGTGACACGTCACCCCATCGAGAGCGTCGAAGAGATCGAGAAGAGGGTGGTCGGCGAGGTCTCCGAGCGGCTACGCGATCCCGCCGGTTCTACAACGAGTTGTACTTTTGGGAGCTGTAGGGGGCTGACACGGTGAGTGAGAGGAATGCCCTGTTGTCCCCTACCTGTTGTCCCCTATAGGAAACCCTGAGAATGGCTCTGGCGACAAGTTTGCGCGGCATGGTGCAAGGGATTCAGCGTCCGTTTGCCGGATTCCGTGGCAGGACGGCTTTAGCTAGGAACCTTAGCCGGCATGTCATGGGGACGGGCGGCGTATGCTGGGTCAACGGTGAAGCCTGATGTGTCAGTTCTGCAACGAATTGTACTCGGGAGGTCGTAAGGGGCGATCAGGGCTGCAAGTTGCTACAAAGTTGTCCCAGCAGCCCGTGCTGAGACAACTTCTACTGGAAGTGTCCGGGGCGGAGGGAGTAGCCATGCTGCAAGCTGATACGTCAGGGAGAACGGGCGTCTGCCGAGGGAATGGAGTGGCGGAAGTATTCATGCGTCGCCTAGCACTCCTTGTTCGACAATGGTCTGGACGTAGGTGACGCTGAGGAGGACGACGTTTACCGCTGTGTTGGCGCGAAGATAGGCACCCACGTTGCCGGGGACTCATAGACGGGCGGCGACTGAGGACGAAAAGGTGTTCCAATCAGATGGTCAACCGCCAACTTCTCTATCCGACAACAGCTACGGCGGGAGGGACGGGAATGCAATGTGGGCAGAGTGAGCGGGGAAGATCTGGGTTGTCCGGTCTACACCACGCTGTCGTATTTGGCGGGGTCCTAATATGAATTTGTCCAGAGGTGCCGTGCATGGAGAGTCAGGTTTGTGCATGCAGGTCCGGGGTCTTCCGCAACCGGCGCAGGGTTTGAGGCCAGTGTTGCCATGGCTGCCACAACCGCGACGACCGTCAAATATCTGCGAAAGCTGGAGCATGTGACCTACTGCGTTACTGGTGGGGACCCACAGAGAGACGACAGTGGCAATTCAGTCATAGGACCGCCGGTAAGCACCGGCAAAGACCAAGTTGTCGACAACGCCATCCCTCATATCTGAGTGAGCCTGTGCCCGTAGTCGGGGTTCATCAGGGTACCTACCGATGGAACTCTACGACACCCTCCCAGCAGTTGCCGTTGGGATCGTCGGCATCGCACGGAACTGAGGTATTCCGTAGGTTGTTGATTCGTTCGCAGTCAGCACGGTGAACGCCAAAGGCGTGCCTGAACGAGTCGGTGTCCGGCGGGAAGTGCTGCTGAGTCTGAGTGTATAGGTTCACGCCCTCCACGACCGCGCTGTCCCGCGTGTGGAAACCAAGCGGGTAATATTTGATGATGTCAGTCGTGTAGACGTACTCTGCGGCTGATCTGGGCAACAGCCGAACCGCCGTTTCTCGTAGTGCTCCCAACATAGTGCTCACCTCCTACCGGTCACTCAACCGGTTCCCTCAGCGCTTCTGCCCGGCCGTGCTTGTCAATGCTGTCCGGGGCAAGGAGGACAGGAGAAATTGGCCGGCGAGTGCGCTGCCATACAACGTACTCGCCGGCCGCACCCTCAAGACCCTCATGCCTGGTGTTGCCGCCACCGCCTGCTGACCTTGATCATCTGCGGCGTAAGCGCCAGCACTCCCAAGGTTGCCACCGCGATGCCGATAGTCAGATTCCTCTTACTCATTGCTTTATCTCCTTAAGGATTCTCCCGGTCGTTTACGTTGAAGACGCGCATTGGACTGGTCATGCGGGTTCTTGCTTGCCCCTGCGCAGCCGGATGAAGAGTTGTTCGAGCAACCTACTTCGTCCTCTACCGGCAGGGGCCTCAATGGATGCACCGGCTTAACCAGTGCCCCCTGATATGGATCAGATGTCCAGCCATTTGGCGTCTCCTCAGCGATTGATGCTGCCTACGATAAGGGAGGAATATGAAACGGCCATGAAAAAAAGCCCCACTTCCATGAAAGAACCCATGAAGGTTTGCCCTGTTTCCATGAAAACTCTCTCCTTTTCCATGAAAGCCCTATTGGAGACCGTGATACAATCCCCGAGAAGCAACAGTATGGACAGCGGGACTGCGTAGTCTCCAGAGGGCGTTCGTTGAAGAACAACGATTCGGAGATGGGAGAGGTCGACAGGCTGAGGGCGCGCCTCGCCATGATGAGCGAGGTCAGCCGCCGCATAACCCAGAGCTGGGACCTCAACACCGTTCTTCAGGAGGTGGTGGACGGAGCCCGTTCGCTGACCGATGCCCGCTACGGCGCAGTCGGGGTGTTCGACGAATCCGGCCGGATTCGAGAGTTCATCACCTCCGGAATCACCGTTGAACAGAGTCGGCTATTGGGAGAACCGCCCAGGGGCTTGGGTGTCCTCGGCTACCTGAACGAGGTACAAGGGCCTCTGCGACTCGCGGACCTCTCCCAGCACTCCCACTCCGTGGGCTTCCCCGAGAACCATCCGCCTATGAAGACCTTCCTCGGAGTGCCCATCCTCCATGCGGGCGAACCTGTCGGCAACATCTACCTCACGGAGAAGAAGGACGGTGAGGAGTTTTTGGAAGAAGACGAAGAGACCCTGGTGATGTTCGCTTCACAGGCTGCAATCGCCATCGGCAACGCCCTCAGGTATCGGGAAGAGCAACGGTCCAGGGACGAGATGGAAACCGAGAGGCGTCGATTGGCGGCGCTGGTCGAGTCGTCGCCCGTGGGCGTCATGGTTGTCGACGCGGCCACAAGGACCTTCGCGTCGGTCAACCAGGAGGCCGAGCGTATCCTGGGCATGTCGCCCGAGCCCGGCTCCACGCTCGTGCGGTACCACGAGGTGGCCATCTACCGGCGGACTGACGGCAAGAAGTACGAGGGTCACGACCGTCCGCTCGCAAGGGCGCTGGACCGCGGCGAGGTTGTGCGGGCAGAGGAGATCCTGTTCGACCTCCCGGACGGGCGAAGGGTGACGACCCTTGTCAACGCGACGCCGATCTACTCCGATGACGGGAAGATAGTATCGGCAGTCGCCGTTATCCAGGACATGACACCCCTGGAAGAGATCGAACGGCTGCGCAATGAGTTTCTCGCGATGGTCAGTCATGAACTGCGGACCCCTCTGACCACCATCAAGGGATGCACAAGTATCGTGCTGGGCAGTTCGGACCCGATGGACATCTCCGAGGTGCTTCAGTACTTCCGAATGATAGACGAGCAGTCCGATCACCTGCGCGGCCTCGTCAACAACCTCCTCGACATGACGCGGATAGAGGCGGGAGCCTTGTCGGTAACTCTCAAACCCACGGATGTGAAGTCCTTGGTCGACGAGGCGAAGGCGGCGTTCCTCCGCCGGGGAGCTCGGAACACCGTTGAAGTGGACCTTGACCCGGACCTGCCTTCAGTCTCTGCGGACAAGAGGCGCATCACCCAGGTGATGGACAATCTGCTGTCCAATGCCGCCAAGTACTCGCCGGAGTTCTCCACGATCAGGGTGACCGGATCGCGGGAGGGCAATCACGTGCGCATCTCGGTAACGGATGAAGGCATGGGGATCCCTTCCGATCAGTTGTCGAGGCTGTTCAAGAAATTCTCTCGGATAGATGGCGACAGCCATGAGCGGAAGATTGCGGGCGAGGGTCTGGGGCTTGCGATCTGCAAGGGAATAGTCGAGGCGCATGGAGGCCGCATTACAGCCGAGAGCGGCGGGGAGGAGCGCGGCACCAGGCTCACGTTCACCATTCCCGAAGCAGCGGATGCCGGTCCGCTACCCTACGATGGTGTTGCCGCCGCGCCGGGTGATCAGGTTAGAATTCTCGCCGTAGATGATGAGCCTCAAGCACTTTGGCTTCTCAGGAACATTCTCTCCGAACATGGTTACAAGCTGCTTGGGACCGGCAACCCGGAAGAGATGATGCGGCTAGTGGAGGCGGAGCAGCCCCATCTTGTCTTGCTGGACCTGATGCTTCCCGGCACCAGCGGATTCGAGCTGATGGGTCGTATCCGCGAGGTGTCCGAGGCGCCGATCATCTTCCTGTCGGCGAACGACCAGGAGGAGAACGTCGTGAAGGCTCTCTCTATGGGAGCCGAGGACTATATGGTAAAACCCTACTCTTCAACCGAACTGCTCGCGAGAGTCGCGTCGTCACTGCGTAAGCGGAGAGGGACCGACGGCAATGTGTCCCGTCAGCCTTATCAGCTGGAAGACTTGACCATCGGATATTCAGACCGCCGAGTGACCGTATCTGGGTGTGTGGTGAAATTGTCCTCGACGGAGTACAAGCTTCTCTTCGAGTTGTCGATCAGTGCCGGTAGGGTACTGACCCACGACCAGATATTGCAGCGTGTCTGGGGATGGGAGTACTCAGGGGATGTCGATCTGCTTCGGAGCACCGTCAAGAACCTGCGTCGCAAGCTGGGAGACGATGCCAACGACCCAAGGTACATCTTCACCGAGCCCCGCGTCGGCTACCGGATGCCAAAGCCGTAGCTTGGCGAGCAACGCCGCTGCTGTCCCGGAGAGTTGACGATGGACTCGAATCCCGTGGGTCGTCTGAGAGACTCTCGGTCCTCGAAGCCATCCTTCACGGGAGAGCCGGGGCGGGCTGCAATCGGTAACATTTGGAGTAGCTAGAAATTGTCTACCTTCCCGAACATACTTTGGACAACTGTGGCCCTCGTGGCCGGAGCCTGGATCGGACTGAAGTTCCCGGACATTGACCAGTCTACCGACCTCCTTCTGCATCGCTCGATCTTCACCCATGGCCCTCTCTTTCCCTTGGTTTTGTACCTAGCCGGGCAGAACGCTCGACATCCCTCAGCCCGACTTTTTCCGATGTACCTATGCTTGGGATTCGTCGTCCACATGGCGTTTGATCTGTTTCCTGCTGGATGGTCAGGCTTCGCCCTGGTTAGCATACCTCTGTATGGTTGGCTTCCCGGCTGGGCCTCCATCGTGTGGCTGGCAGGAAGTGTCTTCTCATGCGCTTACTTGGCAGCGCGACTGGCCCAGGGGTTGTTGCAAGTAGCGCTGCTTGCAATTGGAACGGCTGTCATATTTGTGGTGGCGGCGCCCGGAGAGCGCGTGGTTATCGGGCCGCTGCTGGTTGTGGCGGCGTCCCTGGCTATAGGTTCGGCCGTGAGCATGTTCAGGGGTACGGAAGACCAAGTTGGTACACGGAGAGAGTACCAGTGACTGTTCGGGTAGGTTACAAGTCCGGCTGCAAACCGGGTTGCGGATGGTGGTGTGATGGTTAATAGATCCGCAAGGGCCATGACCGCAGATGGAACTTCGGAGCCTGCTGTGTCTCCGTCAGCCTTTCAGATGTAGGATTTGGCGTTGAGTGGCGGTTACTCGGATACCTACCCGCTCCACTATGGAGTGACGCAGACTACTCCTGGACCGCTGGGCACCAATTTACATGTTCTTTCGGCTTGTCCTACATACCTCATGGTTCGATTCTGTCCGAGGTGGCGATTTCCGTCTTCCCACTGGATAAAGAGTACGGAGGCGGGGACTATGATGGCGAAGAGAAGCGTGGACGTAGGATCACAAGTTAGCATTGGCCTGGTTGAGTTCCAGTGACATTGACTGGCGCGATTGTTGCTTTCGGTCCACTGTCGGTCAGGTAAGACTCGAACCGATCCCTGATAGGCAGTTTCGGCCACCAACCGCTCATTTGCCGGGAAAGTTCAGGCCGGAGACGATGATGGTGGTGTCGAGGACGACTCTCATGCACGGGCCGAGCCGACCTCGGCCCGGTACTCTTCCACCAGATCGGGCTACGTCCTCAGGTCCAATGCCCTTCTTCCTGGCCCTCTCCTCTCCGTATCGGAGTAGCTGAATCCACTCCAACTCCTCGATGTAGTGGAGCAGCGCCTCCCAAAAGGAACTCGCTCATGGACCGTCCCTGCTACTTCATTACCGCGTGCACCCGATCCGCCATGTCCGGCGGCAGCGAGAAGGTGATGGCCTTGGTCGTTCGCGACATAGTCACCCCCAGTTAGTGAGTCTTACTATGATCTTGCGACAATAGTTGAGCTACCGTCTGCCGCGCTGGGCTCGCGCGCAGTCCCCCCTCACAGGGCGAAAGAAAACATGGGGATGCCGATGGTGTTTTACCCGTGTACAGCAATCGTGAGGAGGAAGACCAGATGCAGTCGGACGATTCCGTAGCTGAAATCGGGGTAAGCGGGGCATCCTGTCCCATTGGACTAAGCATTTCGATCCCAGCGCCCCTTACACGCTCATGGGACAGCGTCAGCTAGCCGATGGGGAAACTGGAACGTGGCTTTGGAGATCGTGATGGAGCAGTGCCCCAGCTACGGAGTGGGGAAGTTGGAACATGGCCATCCGTCCTATGCGAACACTCGCCACGTGAGCAGACCGATGACCACGAGCAGCACTAGGACGACCACGCGGGCAAAATTGAACAGTTGGTTGGTCACCTTGTGCTCGGCAATCTCCTTCTCGTGCGCCCTCTCAAGCTCATAATGGGCCAGCCGGCCGGCGGAGGCGGCCTCTTTGGTCTCATCCCGCTCACGTTCCAACTCGGATGCTCTGAGCTCCGACTCAGACAGCTTCCGTTCCAGCTCCCGCACGGTCCGCTCAAGCTCATCCTCCCTGATGATGGCCCTGCGCAGCAACTCCTCGTCGGCGATGTACTCCCCTTCCATCCGCACGTACACCCTGCGCCCCTCCTGGCGGACCTCCACCTCCCCCGTCCTGATCTTCCGGTCAAGGGTGGACAGAGAGACCTCCAACTCCTCCGCCGCCTCCGCTTTCGTCACCCACCGGACACGCTCATTCATCGCATCTTCCTCCCCTATCGGCTGACACGTCAGGGTTGCAAAAGTGCAAACAAGTTGTCATCGGGCCGGTCCAATATTTTAGCACAGGTTCGTATTTTGAAGCCTGATACGTTGCGACACGTCAGTGCGATACGTCAAACCTGTTTTGTAGCTGAATCAGGGGCAATTGGGCCAGAGTACATGGAACAGCGGTTCCGAATATCACCCCCGCTGCCGCAACTTTGCAGCCCCCAGACAGCAGGGAGGGCAGATAGCGGTGCGTCAGCGCTATCTATGTGTCACCCCCTATTAGGACTAGCCCTCTACAGGACGGGGACGCATCCGGTGGTACAGCGAGTCGTAGGTGTAGGAGCTAAGCTCTGACAGCGCCAGTCGTGGGGAGGCCGGTTCCCACAAGGGACGCCAGGACTCCCCTAGTATCCCAGCCTGTGACAACACGGGCGTGCAGGAGACCAGGATGGGCAGCGACATCCGGTTCATCTGGGCGGCGGTGCTGACGTAGGTGTCCTCGACCTCTTCTGTATCCACGACGAACAGCGTGACGGGGTATGGCGGCTGGTCTTCCTCCGGCTCCGGTGACCAGTAGTAGCTGTTATAGGGTTCGAGGCGGGCGCTGATTCCCCTGGGGTGGCGGGCGCGCAACTCGTGCTCAAGGTAGAACGGTATCCGAAGACCCTGGGCGGTCATCTGTCCCACGGCGTCAGGGGCTATTGCTGACCGGCCCCAGTTGTAGGCCCGGTCGGACCTGGCGGTGGGAACGGACCACTGGAGTTCGCTGTCGGGGTCGGCCCTGGCCTCGGCCTGAAGCTTCGACAGGAACCAGGTGATGCCGTCGGCGTGCTTCGTCTGCCGCGCCCACGTCTCGATCCGGTGTCCCACGTGTCTTCGTCGGCCCTCTTTGTCGGTGGTGAGCAGGGTGATGACGGCCTCTCGTGATTATTGACAATCGGTGGACATCCATACCCGATGACGCCTCAACGTCGTGTCGTGGGGACCTATGATTATGTTTCGACCGTTACGAGCCTTGGTACATACTCCAAAGGCTGGGCATGAACGGCAGATGGTCGGCGAGGCCCGATACACTCGGTACCAGGTTCGGTGGATGAATTGCCGTTGGACGAAGTAGAGAGTCTGTTCCTGTGGACAAGTGTAGCTGTCGGTGGCCTCGTCATAAGTGAATTGGTCCTTGTGATACGGGTCTCCAAAGGGGAACTGTTGCCGCGGCTCTGGCACTGCCACCTGCTGCTCTCGACGGTCGCACTCTTCCAGTTGAGCAGCAGCGAAGTATCCGGCGTCGGCCAACGTCATTGGAGCTTTCATCCCCGTGGCTTCCTCGGCCTGTTCCATCATAGGGATCAATTGGTCATTGTCATGCGTTTGATCCAACACGTCCGCAGCAGTGAGCAGCATTCCGGTCACGGCCCCGTCAGTCTCCATTGGAGAGACCATGACCTGGGCATTGTAGCCGAGCACGAATATGCTTGGTCGAGCTCTCATCAGCCGGGCGTCTTTATCGGTCAGGTTGATGCGCTTGCGATCCTGCAGAGAACCCAACTCGTCCAGCGCATGACGGACCTGCTCTCTCAGCGTTCTCTTGTCGGCTAATTCCTCAGGCAGATTGACGGCAGAAGCGTCCTCTCCTCCCTCGTTCTGAGCCTCAAGGTCGGCTATCGCCTTCTCCACCCGGCCCAATAGCCGACCCAGTTCCTCGGCATTGAGGGTCCTATCCTTTGCTGCATTGGCACCCACCTTTGTTCCGTCTACCGCCTGAACCGCTAGTTCCACCAACTTCATCGTCACCGCCGTGCGCGCCGTGCGTTCAAACAGCTTCCTCATAGCGTTGCGATACCCTTTGTAGAACCTCCACAGAGTGTTGTGGTCAGGTTGCTGCCACCCGGTCAGCCACAGATACGGTATCTGGTCTCGGCAGGCTGCCTCCAGCTTCCGGCACGAACGCACCCCCGTCATGAACCCGTACAGCCACACGCTCAACAGCGCACGAGGACCGTACGCCGGCGCTCCCAGCGGGTCACCTTCTATCTGTATGCCCTGTCTAGGCTTCCCTATCCAACGCGTCGACGAACTCTGCCACGAATCGGGCCGGATGATCCAACGGCAAAAGGTCGTCCAGAGTGGGCGGCAACAGCCACGCCTGCTCTCGGTCCATATCTCGAAGCGGCATCTTCTTTCCTCCTACTACAGGATCACCTCAGAAGGTAAACCGAACAGGGTTCCATTTGCCAGTTCCCCTGACTTATGAGAAACCCTCGATGCATCGCCGTCTGCCCGTTTGATTGTCTGGGAGTTGCAAGTTGCAACAAAGGTGCCATTCTCGGAGGTCTGACGACGCCGGGGAGCGGCCGGTTTGGTCATGTCCACTCTGGACCTGATGATGCGGAAGTGAGAGGTCGAGGCCCCGCCTCATGGCGGTCCGGTTGATCATCGGGTACGCCCTATGTTTCCTCTAGAGCCGCCAGGGTTACCGCTAGGGCCAAGAGATTCTGGGCCGCGTGAGCCGCGAAGGGCGGCCAAATCGACCCTGTCCTCAGGTACAGCCACGAAAACAGCAACCCTGTAACGAATAAGGGTATCAAGACTGGGACGCTGGCGTGGGCCCCCGAGAATACCGCCGAGGTCACCACGGCGGCCCTGACTGCGCCCAAGGGCTTGATTAGGGCGGCGAGCAGGAAGCCTCTGAAGAAGACCTCCTCAATCAGCGGCCCTGCCAGACCGATACCGGCGATGCTCAGGAGCCTCGCGACGCCCTCGCCTAGCAGCTCGTGGGGAAGGCTCGGCGGGACCAGCATATCGAGACCGAGCGCAGTCACGGTACTAACGTACAGTACCAAAGCCCCCAGGCTCTCGAGAAGAACGAGCCACGGCAGCAACAGGCCCCGCGGCTGGGGCGGGGCCACGAATCCCAGGGACAGCCATCCAGCTCCGTGCTTGCGGACGCCGAAAATCCATACCGCCGCCAACAAGCTGGAGTGGGGCAGCACCAGTGACACGGCGGTCAGGGCCGGGCCGGGCTCCAACAGTGCGAGCACGACCGCCGTGGCCGACGCCGCTACGAAGAGGCCGGACGCGCGAACGACGTCCCACCCGTTCCACGGAACACCCTCTGCCGTCACCGACTCCGGGTCTGTCATGCTCACTCCGGTGCGTCTCATCGTCCGTCGGGTGAAACCCACACCCGGCTCCCAGTTGGCCCTCTTCCACACCTACAGCTACCACGGCTTCATCACCGATAGAGCGAGTGACACCCTGGAACTGGAGGCTGACCACCGTCGCCATGCCGAGGTGGAGAACGCCATCCGCGACCTGAATTACGGCGTGGGGCTTAACCATCTCCTCTCCGGCCGCTTCCCCGCCAACGCCGCCTAGCTGGCCATCCAAGTCATGGCCCACAACCTGGCTCGCTGGACGGCGCGCATCGCGCTGGGCCAGCAGATGGTCACCACCAAGACCCTCCGTCAGCGCTTCTTCTCCCTGGCTGGCGAATCACCCGCAAGGCCCGCCGCATCATCCTGCACCTTCCCAAGGACTGGCCCTGGCAGGATCAGGTGAATAGCGTCCTGGTCAAACTGCGCACCCTGCCACTCTCTGCTTGACGGCCCCGCGCCGCCGGACCCAGGTATCGGACCCTCAGACTCGCGCCAGATGGCCCGCGAGGGACGACACTTGCCTCGCCACCCGTCAAATCGTGCAAATCTCGGCCCCTGACCGCCTGGGCAACGCCCTCTCGACCGCCAACGAGGCTCGCCAGCCGTCCCATCGGCGAGAATCACCAGACCCTTCCATCCCTTGGCGCCTCATTGCCCATCTTTTCCAACAGACCTTGCCCTATCTGTGGGTTCGGGCTTACCCAGCCGCTCTAGATCGTCGGCTACTGCCTCGAAGCCACTCATAAAGAGATAGCCGACGGCGATGTCTGCCTTGCCGGAGCTACCCAACATCTCTTTCAGACGTGCGAGTAGGGTCGGGGCAGTAGTGGCGTGCAGGATGTTCAATGCGCCGCCCCGATAGCCGAGTGGGGAGCTGGCATCATTCCTGACCGTCCCTCAGCAGGGCTACGAAGCCGGCCTGCTCAAAGTCCCGGTCGTAGGCGAGTGCCTCGGTTAGTCCCCGATCCTCCATCACAAGGAAACTCGCGCAGTCCGTGAGACTCCAGCGCTGGTCACTCCTGGTCGCGTAGTACTCAGCTGCTGCCCTGAACTGTGCTTCCGTCTGAGGGACTATCTCCACGCCGGGATTCTCCTCCAGCCCCTGCACCGTCTGTGCTGCGAATCGTCGGCGGAACTCGCCAAGGTCTGACATGAAGTTGAGCGCCTCAGTGAGGACCATTTGGGTAGTGACGATCTGGACGGTAGACAGGTCAGTCGCCATTTCCCTTGCCCGCTGATGCAACTGGTCGCCGGGGTACATGATCGCTATCCAATAGCCTGAATCGGCAAAGAGCGTCCGTCTTTGCATCAATCTTGTTCCTTTGGATGACCGTAGAGGTAATGCTTCTTGTTCTTGGCTAGGTCGGTAGGTAGGCCGTCCCACATGTCTGGTGGATAGGATTCGCGCAATCCGTCGACCATTCCCACAATGGCAGCCAGTCCTCCCTGCGGCGACCGGGCCTCCTCAACAGATACGGTGACCTCTGCGCCCTCTGCAAGGTCCAGAGGCTCCAGCGGGGTGAGCACCCCGTTGGAATACTTTGCCTTCACGTTCGCAATCATCGACTGTTCCTCCTGAACCTGATTCTTGCCATCCAGTAGACCCCTCCCTTGGTGGAGTGCTACCGAGCCCGGCGGCCAATAACCTCTCCGAAGGGCGATCAGCCTACTTCGGAGACATGGCGGGTATATCAAGGAAGTCCCTGGACCCGCCGGGATTGACTGTCGGCGGAACACCTGGTCCTGTGGATAACTACCTCTCTCAGGCGCGTGCATTCCATCATCCGTCGGACGACCTCGTTCACATAGCAATTATACTTCGAGCATGTAGGTTTACGATACCTCCAAGCAAAGTCATCGCAAACAGCAGGGGTGGTGTCTTGACCCTATCGTGTGACAATCAGGTATCTGACGGGTTCCATTAACGCTGGACACACTCCACACCGCTGATGCGCAAAAGTAGTCCTTGCGATTTTCTCCACCCCAAGGCATCGTGGCTTGTCCAACTTACAGAAACTGTTGCCCGGCATGATCTGTGAACGCATCAGCGTCACGGATGTATCGCATGACAGTGGCGGGATTCGTATGACGAGTAACCTCCATTATCTTGTCCAAGCGTGCATGGTGAACGGCCGCACTGGTGACGAAACCTGCTCTCAGCGAATGCCCCGGTATGTCCTTCGGATTCAGCCCTACAGCCGCCGCGTAGTGTTTGACAATACGCGGTACATCGCTGTGATGCATCGACCTGCCTCACAAGTATCCTCAGGCAAACGGCTTCCCAACGGGTCACGGTCCCGGGAGAAGACTGGTGCCGCCTGTTTTGAAATACAGGATACTTGCGCATAGCGGATCATAGCAGTTATCATGAGTGCCGTGTGTACAATCGTTTGCCAGCATCACTTGTGAGGTGGCGATGTGAGCGACGGTCCAGCTTTGGACGGGCGTCCGCCGGATGCCCTCGGCACCCACCTGCTGCTTGAGCTGAACGAGTGCGACTCGGGCCTGCTCGACGAGTTGGACCTCATCAAGAATGCCATGGTCGACGCGGCCCGAGAAGCAGGAGCCAGCATACTCGGGCGGTCCTTCCACAAGTTCACCCCGCGCGGCGTCACTGGAATCGTCGCCATAGCCGAGTCGCACCTTGCCATCCACACCTGGCCTGAGCACGGGTACGCGGCCGTCGACATCTTCACTTGCGGCGAGTCTTTCGCGCCCGACAGAGCCGCCCAACTGATCATTGGCAGTCTGAAGTGCCGCAACCCCGCCACGACAACCATCAGGCGCGGGCCTGTCGGGTCCGGCGCCGCGGCCGCGCTGTGATGGTCGACGGCCCTCCCGGGGACGGCTGGCACTACGAGCACATCACGCCCGATCTGCTGCAGGCGGAACGGGTCGAGCGGGTGGTCCACTCGGGCAGGACCCCCTACCAGTCGGTCGTGATCCAGGACACCGCGTGCTTCGGTCGGTCCCTGGTGCTCGACGACAAGACCCAGTCGACCGAGGCCGACGAGTTCGTGTACCACGAGTCCCTGGTCCAGCCGCCGATGATCGCCCACCCGGGCCCGCGCCGCGTCTTCATCGCGGGGGGCGGCGAGGGCGCTACGGCGCGCGAGGTGTTGCTCCACCCATCGGTCGAACGAGTAGTCATGGCCGACATCGACCGAGAGGTCGTCGACCTCTGCCGCCAACACCTGGGCGCGTTCCACCAGGGCTCGTTCGACGATCCGAGGCTGGACCTTCACCACAGGGACGCGATGGCCGTGCTGGACGAGTCCCAGGGCGGGTTCGACGTTGCCGTGATCGACGTGCCCGACCCTCTCGAAGAAGGCCCGGCCTATCTGCTCTTCACCACCGAGTTCTACGAAATGGCACGGACGAGACTCGCGCCCGGTGGCCTGCTCGTCGCCCAAGCGGGGCCCACCGGCCCAGCATTCTACGAGCAGTGCTTCTCGGCCGTGGCCAACACAGTCGACTCGGCGTTCCCGACGATGTCCGCCTACGAGGCCTTCGTGCCGTCCTTCGGCGCGACTTGGGGCTTCGTCGTCGGATCCATGGGAAGCGATCCGGCGGCTCTGTGCCCCAGCGAGGTCGACGCTAAACTAGGCGAAAGGGGCATCGGAGGACTCCGCCACTACGACGGCGAGACCCACGCAGGCATGTTCTCCCTGCCCAAGTACCTGCGTGCGGCGATAAAGGCCGAGCGCAGGATCATCACTAGAGACGACCCACTCTTCGTCACATAGGACCGGTCCGAAACGGAGGTAACGACAATGCAGTTAGGAATGGTAGGCCTCGGCAGGATGGGCGGGAACATGGCGCAGCGGCTGCTGCACGGCGGTCACGACCTTGTCGTCTACGATCCGAACCCGGAGGCAGTCGAGGCCCAGCAGGGCGCGGGTGCGGCCGGCGCTGCGTCCCTCGGCGGCTCGCGGCGAAGTTCGACGCCCCCAGGGCCGTGTGATCGATGGTGCCCTCGGGCGACGCCACGGAGGCCACAATCGCCGCCCTCGCGGACGAACTGGAGCCCGGCGACACCATCATCGACGGCGGCAACGCCAACTACAAGGATTCCTTCCGCAGGGCCGGGACGCTGGGCGAGAAGGGGGCATCAGCTTCCTCGACGGCGGCACGAGCGGCGGCGTCTGAGGCCTCGCCGAGGGGTACAGCCTGATGATCGGGGGCGACAGGAACGCCTTCGAGCACCTCGAGCCGGTCTTCCAGACCCTCGCTCCAGGCCCGGACAGGGGCTACGGCTACGTCGGCGGCCCGGGCGCAGGCTACGTCGTCAGCCTGGGCGATGCCCGTGTCGCGCGCGGCTGCGCCGTGATAGTCTGTTGACTGGGTGCCCGGCCTCGACAGTCCGGCCGGACGCATCAGCAGCTTCACCGCCGGGGACACACGAGGTACGCCTTGCACTTAGCGATTGACGGCTACGGGGCCGACCCCAAAGTCCTAGAGGACACCGGCCTCGTCCGACGCTTCCTCGACGAGTACCCCGGCGCCATCGGCATGACAAAGATCTCGCCTCCCCAGGTCTACACCTACAGGGGCAAGGTGCCGGAGGACTGGGGCGTGTCCGGGTTCGTCATCATCGCCGAGAGCCACATCAGCATCCACACCTTCCCCGACAGGGGCTACGTCAACATCGATGTCTTCTCCTGCAAGGACTTCGACGCAGACAAGGCGCTCGCCGACGTGAAGCGGTTCTTCCTGCTCGACGACGCAAAGGCCTGGACTATGGAGCGCGGCGTCGAATACGCGTCGCCGCGAGAGGCGCATCGCGAAATGGTCAGGGAGCGTGTGACGACCTCTTCCACCACGCACCGCAATGACTGAGAGTCTCCCGGAGTCCGCCGGGCCGCCGCGCACCTGGGACACCTTCCTCGGCGTTCCTCCACATGAGTCCGGCCGGTCCGCCGTCACCCTCATCCCCGTCCCATACGACGCTACGACCTCCTACCGTACCGGCTCTCGCGACGGCCCACGGGCGATCATCAGGGCCTCTCGCGAGCTCGAGGACTATGACCTGGAGTTGGACAGGTACATCTCCACTGCAGGCATACAAACGGCTCCCGAGCTCGACCCATTCGCCGGAGGCCCCGAGGGCATGATCGACAGAGTCGACCGGGCCGTATCCGAGATGCTGATCGACGGTGCAATAGTCGGGCTCCTGGGCGGCGACCACAGCATCACTGTGGGGGCCGTGCGAGCCTTCGAACGCCTCCACTCAGACCTCTCGGTGCTCTACCTCGACGCGCACGCCGACCTGAGGGACGAGTATGAGGGCAGCCCATGGAGCCACGCATGCGTAGCACGCAGGGTCCTGAAGATGTGCCCCCTCGTCGAAGTGGGAGTACGCAGCCTGAGCGAGCCCGAGCGCCGCTTCATCGACGACGAGGGCGTGCCCGTCTACTTCTGGCCGGACGAGACGGCCGGCGTCGCCGGCATCCTGCCTCAGATCGCAGACCGCCTCTCCGATACGGTCTACGTCAGCATTGACCTGGACGTACTGGACCCATCGATCATGGCCGCCGTCGGGACGCCGGAGCCCGGCGGCATGTCCTGGCATTCAGCCACGACGCTCCTGAGGCACGTCGCCGAGCGAAAGCGGATAGTAGGATTCGACGTCGTGGAGTTGAGCCCGGGCGAGGGCCCCGAAGCGTGCGTCTTCACAGCCGCCAAGTTGGCCTACAAGCTGATCGGCTACGCGACTTCCCTGCGTCCAGACAACTCCGACGATGCATAGCGCATGACGCTGTCGGTCGAGCAGGCTTCGCGAATCCCTGGAAGTGTAGGATATTCTTTTGTTGGTGCGCCAGTGACCTGAGTCTCATAGGAGAACCATTATGGCGACTGCCGCGAAGCTTAAGCATCCCATGATCGACCAGTTGATAGCTTACCACCGGATGCGGGGGGATTTGGAACGCGACCACATGGGCCAGTGGATAGTCATATACGACTCAAAGCTGGTGGGTGACGGCTATGAGTCCTACGACGATGCAGTAGAAGCGGCTCGGCAGATCGGGTTGGACGACCTAGACTGCCTGATTCGCCGGGTAGGATCGGAGGCATACATCCTCTCCTCCTATCGCCAATGATTACGGGGCCAGTTCAGTATCGGGTTTCTCCCGAACTGCTTCGATGGGACGGACCTCCCATCGGCGTAGTCGTGGCATGGAGAGCCGGGTTGGCATTGCTGGACACTGGGGCCGGCATTTCGTGCGTCGATATCGCTTTCGCTGCATCGTTGCAGTTGTCTGAGGAAGGAACGCACGAGGTAACCGGAGCGACTGGCACGGGCGCATATCCGAAGTTCAGAACTGATCTTTACGTACCGCCGCTGGAAGTCGCTGTTCCTCACCCATCGTCGGAGTGCCGCTCAGACGGATGGGGCATCCCTGGGACGCCATCATCGGACGTGACGTTCTTTGCCAGTTCGAGATGACGGTAAACGGAAAGACAGGCCTGATACGCTTCAGGCCAGCGCCTTAGCCTTTAGGAGTTTCAAAGAGTTATTGCCACACTTCGGACTTGAAAGTCTTGGTCTGATTTTTCTTGTGTTGCTCCCCGCTCCAACTCGGACGCGTTGAGCCTCAACTCGGATACTCTTTGCTCCAACTCCCGGAACGACTGGCTCGATACCGTGTAGGTACTCAGGATGTGCGATTGCCCCTCATGGTCGCGCACCCTGCGGTGACTCCCTTCGACTGTTCAGCACAACCTCTGCGGCGTAGCGGTCTCTATGGACCGCCTTCGAGTGTGCGCTGCGAAGTGTGAACACGCTCCAAGCCTTCCGGGCTTTCGGACTGCGGGATGAGCAACTTGCGGACGGGGTAGTTTATCTCGATGCCCTCGCGGGCCAACCTGGTGCGTAGCCGCTTTATCAGTTCGTGCCTTACGATGCGCGTGCCTGGCCTGTCTTCGGCTTGGATTCTGACTTCGAAGTCTATGTTTGACTCTCCAAACGCGGTGAACCAGACTAAAGGTTCGTATTCGTCGATGGCGGCATCGACTTCGTCTCGCACACAGATTGCCACTTCCATCGCCACTTTCTCGACTTTCTCAAGGTCCGAATCGTAGCTGACCCCACACTGCACGATGATCGTCACGGCCTGCGACTCGCTGTAGTAGTTGGTCATGACGCTCTCCATCATCCTGGAGTTGGGGATCATTATGAGGTTGTTGAACCTGTCCCTTATCTTCGTGCTGCGCCAACTCAACTTGACCACGAACCCGGACGGGCCACCCTCGAGTTCAATGAAGTCTCCCGGGTTCAATTCGCCCTCGGTCAACATGAACATCCCTGAGAACACGTTGCTGAGGGCGGGCTGCAGCGCGAGCGCGGCCGCAATTCCGCCAATGCCGAGTCCGGCCATTAAGGGGGTGACGGCGATCCCAACTACCTCCAGAGCCGTCAACGCGCCGATGGTGTAGATGATTATGGGGATGATCCAACGAGCCTGTGCGAGTAGTCTGTTATTCATGCTTCTAGCGGTCCGCTGGGGTACCCGCCCTACGTACCACCCGACAAGCTCATGGATGATGTGAGAGCCGAGATAACTGGCCAGCGCTATCGCGACTACCAGCCACACCTTGGTCGCCCACAGGTCGTGCCTGTCGAAGAAGTGGAACGTTGGGTGCTCCAACTGGGTCATCAGCAGGTAGCCCAAGAACACCCCCAGCGAGACAAGGAGTAGGACGACCGGACCCCTAGACGCCCTCAGCATCCTGGTGCCCAGCGCGTCCTGATCGTTTCGCCTCCTGTATCTGATCAGCAGGGAGAAGACGACGTGTACGATCCCGGCAGCGATAAGTATGGATCCAGCCAAACTAATGACGGCGAGAAATCCGCCAAGCCCAGACCCCTGCACAAACTCAGGAATCATCTCCAACCTCCTTGCGCGGACCATTGGGATTGAAGCCCAGTGGCACAAAGTGTATGTTACTCGTCGGACGTCACAGCGAGTCCGTCCAGTGGACGAAGGATACAGGTATGTTCCTATCGAAGATAGCGGACAAGTTGTTTGCCGCGCTCCGGGAGCAGAGCCCGTCCGACATTCTTGGGTCGGTCGCGGCGGCGATCGGAATCATCCTGGTCGTGTCAGGGATCGTTCTACAGGACAATTACAGTGTGGGCTTCGGCGCGACGATCAGGTCAATGGGTGGGGTGCTGCTTCTGGGCGGGCTCGGAGCAGTCCTGTTTGTGGAATCCCGCCGACGTGCTGCGATTATTGGCGCGGCACGGCGCATTGTCGAAAGGTACATGGCCGCGACCGTCACGTGGCATTGGCCGAACAGGATGGGACTGGCCGGGGTGGCTATTGGGCTGGTCCTGCTTGCTCCCGCCCTGGTGCTGCAGATTATCTTTGGGTCCTCTTTCGGAGCCATAGTGATGGCGCCGGGCATCGTGCTCTTCTGGTTCGGCGTAGCCCTTCTGATATACGGGTGGCTCCACCGCCGAAATGCGGCCCAGAAGCCGAAGCGGTCGCCAGAAATGTCGCCTTCACGGAGAAGAGGCCGCGGCAACCGGCGATGACCGCCGTGTGCCGGTCGAGCTAAGCCCCGGCCTTCAAGGACCAAAGTCCGGCGCGAGACAGGAGGCGTGGACATGTCCTACACAAACGTCCCTCAAACCAGCTTACCGAGAATCCGTACTACTCTCACAGACTGGGATGTGGCCTATAAGGTGGCGCTGGGCGTGATGGCGGTCGGTGTCATTCTGATTGTGTTGGGTCCGATGGTCGGAGGCATCCTGCACACTCAGGCAATAACCCCACTCATTGAGCTGCTGGGAGCGCCGGGAGATCGGCAGTTTCTTCCCTCGGATGAACCCCGAACGAGCATCGAGCTCCTCGCGGTGCTTGGCGGCTGCAACCTTGTCGTCGGCATCAGCGTTTTCTGCGTGCGCCTCGTGCTTGAACTGCTGGGACTGGCCGGCGCGCCGATAGTGACCCACAGGATGAGGCCGCCGGGAAAGCTTGCGCTGGGCACGGCGGCGGCCGGGTTGGTCGTGTTCGCCGCCGGCGCGTTTCCCCGTATTCTTGTCTCCCTGCTCTTCGTCGACCACGAGTCCGAAGTCCAGGGGATAACGTCGGCGCTGGACGAAGTAGCGAAGATCGGCGTTCTACTCTTGGTGTGCTCCCTCACCACACTCTTGCTCCGGGGGCGTGGGATCCGCAGCACATTGTTCGGTTGGGCCGACCGGGTGGGGTGGGGCAAGCCGGGCTATGGCTGGATCAACTGGCTCTCGTTGGCGTCTGTCGTCGTTGGGATAATCGGCTCGTTCCTCTTCCTTGGTGACGTGGCCAGCGTCTTCTCCGGTACAGGCGTTATCGTCCTGGTCACGGGGATCGTTCCGCATCTCCTAGCTGGCGGAGGGCCCTAGTCCTACCATCCTCGCACCGAGATAGCCCAGACTATAGTCGCCGCGAGAGCCATGGTGACCGCCGCAACTGTGACCGTCACTCCCAGCAGCACCTTCTTGATCTCTCCGAGAGCGGCCCTGCGTGAGCCCCCCGGGGCGGGGCTGGCGGCGGCCTGAATCGTTGGCGCGGGCGTGTGGGGCTGTGCTGCCGGTCCAGGACCGGCGGGTTTCGGCGCGGGAGGATGAGACCGCGTCGCCTTCGAGGCGGGCTGCACACGCGCCGGCCGTTGAGCCTGAAGCGCCTGCCGGTATCCCCGTGCGGCGGTACTCGGCGTTGCCGAGGGCGAAGGAGCTGCCGGCGCCGCCGCCGAGGGCGAGGGAGCCGCGCTGGGTGGGATGCCGTGCAGGATGGTCTCCAGGTCCGGTACCTTCTCCACGGGAAGCGTGCAGCACTCTTCCAAGCGCTCCGTCAGCTTCGCCACGGTCTGGTCGGGGGACTTCTTCAGCAGGTCGAAGAGGTGGGACTTACCGGGGTCGGCGTAGTCGCTCCTGGTAAATATCAGGTTGTCGTCATTGAAGAAGGCCCAGAGGCCGGAGTCTGAGGCTATGGCGAGCAGGCTGAGGTAGACGACTAGCGAAGGGAAGTTGTCCACGTAGGCGTCGTAATCCTCCGCCGCCCGGAGAGGGTGCTGGAAGTTCTTGTGTCCCAGCTCAGGGCTGCGCTCCCCGCGAAATCTGGGCAGGAACATGCCGTCGTAGTCTACGAGGCGGATTCTGCCGTCTGCCTGCACCATCACGTTGCCGTGCTGCAAGTCGTTGTGGGCGATGCCCAGCCCGCGCAGACTGGCGGCCGGCCCCCCGCGCCACTGGGCCGCGACTCGGCGCAGGGCGTCCGGGTCGTTGAGATGGGAGCCTACAAAGCTGCTCAACGACTCTCCTTCCACCCACTCCATCCTGACGACCGGATACCAGGCGCCCTTCAGGTTGATTCCGTACTCCACGTACTCGAAGTGCACGAAGGACGGGGGAAGGACGTTGATGAGATATTCGCTCAGCTGGTTGTAACGGGTCTGCTGGTCCTTCACCTCGCGGGTGAAGCAGCGCACCGCGAACTTGCGTCCTACAACCGATACCGGATAGACGCAGGCGAAAGCGCCGGAGAATACCAAGGGCATCCCGCGTTGGTTGACCGACACTGCCCCGGCTTCAAGCTCGGTGCCTCTGAAGCACAGCAGAGGGTTCTGGACAGCTTCACTGAAGTCGGTTATCCCTGGCCAGGGCATGGCTCTCGTTTCGCCTCGCTGTCCTGGACTACCTCGACGGTCACCAACGTGGTATCGTCGTTCCGCATCAGCCCCTCGCGGCGTTGCTCTTCGATCCAGGCGTCCCATTCCGCCGCGTCCAACGCCAGCAGGGTTTCCCATGGCTTCTCCCCGGCGGCGTACTGGGTTAGGAGCCAGCAGGCCAGGGCGTCTGTAGCGAGAATGATGAGGTCGCCCGCCGCGCACTCACCGCTGCGCAGGCGCGCCCCTTCCCACATATCCCCTGCGTTATCGGGGTTGCTGCAGACCAGGGCGGGGGTGTTGTCGAACTCGCTGGCGTCTTCCAGGGGGAAGGATAGCCATAGCCGGTCGTCGCGGACGACAAAGAGGCAGCTATCTCCTACGGCCACCGCCTGCCATGAGAGCCGTCCGGGGTCGTCCGGATCAGCCCCGACAACCAGCCCCAATATGGTGGCGAAAGCCCCTGCCCGCGCCTTGGCCTCTCCGTGCCAGGGCAGGCTTTCCCAAGGTACTCCCGAGTGCCATGCCGCCTGTGCCGGCCGCAGCCACGCGTTCAGAGAGTCCTCCGTCAGGCCACATAGCTCCGGGGGCCGTGTCACGAACTCATCGGCCAGGGCATTCGCCCACTCCCGGGCAAAGGCAGACTCGCTGGCGCCGTCGGTGACGACTATCCGCGCCGCACCACAGCCGGACGCTCCGATTCGCTGGGGGTATGCGATGCGGAAAGCGTCCTCGTACTCCTCCGGGCCGTTGCCCGCCTTGGGCACCCAGAGCTCTGTGGGAGGTCGAAGGGCCAACTCACCCTCCAACCGATCAGCGCAGGTCCGCAGCGGCCCGGGTTCCAATGTCCAGGAACTGCACCAGGGCCACCATGTCGGCGTTGTAGACGTAACCGCGTGAGCCCTTGGTGACCGGCAGGCCCATGCCCGCGGCCAAGTCCACCACCGAGTCGGGAAACTCCGAAGACATGCGGAACATCTGCCCCGCGTACTCGTCGGGAGGCACTTCGCTCTCGTCGGACGGGTACTGGACCGGCATCGCGGACATTTCCGAAAGATGGGCGTTGTAGATCAGCACATTGCCGTCGTTGGTCTCCATGGCCATGATCTCTTCGGCCAGGGGCACCGGATTCCCGTCCGTGGCGGCGCCGTCGGTGACGCTGATCACCATAGGGGGATAGGAGCTCGGGTGATCGACTATCCAGTCGTGGAGCGCCTGGGAAGCTGTGGACAACGCCGCGCACATTGGCGTACCCCACTTGGCTTCGGGGTTCAGCCACACAGGGAACTTTCGGGTTACCTCCACGAGACCGCCTGCGCCGTCCGGCTCCTTCACCTGCCTGTCCTCCACGGTGGCGGCGTCGACAACCTGGCTGATGGTGAGGAAGGGTTCCTTCGGAGAGGTCCCTGGAAGGGCGGTCTGCACGTCCGGATTCCCCGAGGCGTCCGAGGTGTATGTGATTACGCCGACATGGAAGTAGTCGCGAACGTCCATGCCCTGTGAGCAGCGTTGGGAGATGGCGTCGAGGATGCGGTTCACGGCATCGGCCGCCCCGTCCATTTTGCGCAACTCCGGCTGACCACCCAGCGCACCCGCCATCGAACCCGACTGATCAATCAGAAAGAGAAAGCAACCGGGGTTGTTTCTGCTGATATCAGCCGTATACGGCATGCTGTCTTCTCCCCAGGCCGAAAAATGCTCTAAGTGAACTCCATGTTCAGTATAGCAGCCCAACAAGCCAATGGTCGATGTTTCTGAGAGGTAGAACTCCAAAGGTGGGGCTTGATGCAACGAGGGCTCTGTCCCTACAGATCCAGAACGACCGTACTCCTGTGGACTCCGCTCATCAGATGAACCTGTCCGGCTTTTCGCCGGATGTAACGCACCCCCACTTCAAGCGCGTTTTCCGGGGTCTAATGTCATTGGGGTGCCGCTCCAACCGGCCCGCCGATGTCAATCCCGCCGTTTGGCGATGTCATTGCGGTCCGGAACGCCATGTTTCAACAAAGTGTTTCCTGTTCACGTCCTGTAGAGGGGCAATTTACCCCTGTGCCAGCTGCGAAATCACGACTCTGGCCGCTCTGCTACAAAACTGAAACTCCTGTACACCCCCAATACTGCGCGAAAGGGGCCGAAGGAAAGAGAGCCTGTAGCCCCCCGCGTCCCTGCGCAGAGCTATGAGGGGTCTTATCTCCAGTTTGATTTGGTCACACTCTCTTGCGACTCCCCTGAATCACTGAGCCGAGAGGAGACGAAACTCTTCGGCAGTACCAGCTAGAACGTCGAGGCGTCCTCGCCCACCCACTTGCGGATGAGGTCGTTCAGGGAATCGTCAGCCTTCATCTCGGCCAGGGCCGAGTTCAGCTTCGCCAGCAGGTCGTTGTTGTTGCGCACGCCTATCCCTATACCCCGGTCAAGCAGCACGGAAGGGCCGACGACGGCCAGACGCCCCTCGTACTCCGAGAGCTTCTCCGTGGCGTAGGCATGGTCCACCAGCATCGCGTCGATGTCGCCGTTCAACAGCGCCGCCAGCCGGTCGTCCTCATCGCTGAACTCCGTGTACGCAATGCCCCGTTCCGTGAAGTAGTCCGAGTAGATGGTGTTGGCGTAGGCTCCGAGCCGACCCTCAACGGCCTCGCCGCCCACTCCTTCAAGGGCCAGATAGACGGACGGAGTGGGAGGGTAGTACGGCTCGGTGAAGTCGATGGT
Organism: Dehalococcoidia bacterium; assembly: GCA_963662435.1. Classification (GTDB taxonomy): domain Bacteria; phylum Chloroflexota; class Dehalococcoidia; order Lucifugimonadales; family VXLM01; genus VXLM01. Next base: position 3,917,889 of record OY759598.1, read on the forward strand.
CATGTTCCGCTTGTCGGTGATGCTCATACCGGCGATGATGGCGTCGAACTCTCCCGCCACCAGGTCCGGGATCATGCTCTCCCAGTCATTCAGCACCCACTCGCACTCAAGATCGGCCCTGCGGCACAACTCGTCTCCGAGCTCGCGCTCCAACCCGTCGATCTCGCCGTCGTCGTTGATGAAGTTGAAGGGGTGGTAGTCGCCCTCGGTGGCCAGCCGCACGGGCTCCGTGTCGTCACTGCACGCAAGCAAAGCAACTGCCAACCCGGCGACCATGATCGCCAGCAGCAGTTTACAGAGAGACCGCCTGAAAGCCCCCAACACAATGAACCTCACCGTAGTAATGTCTTGCCCCAATTTCACCCTGTTTAGGCCTGCGTGGACAGTAGATGGCACCACCTTTGAATTGTGGCTGGATCAGTGAGCCCATGCGTGCTCTGAGCCTGCCTTCAACGTGAACCATCGACAATCTATTGGGATGTAGGTGCGCCCTCCAACCCACATGTTTCGAAGGCGTCAGTCAACTCTTCCGGTACTTCGCCCAAGCTGGCTGACTGCATGGCTTCCACCAGTTGCGTCGGACCGCCTAACTCCTCGAACAGGCAGGCCGTTCCCTCTTTGTCCTCGGGCTGCATACCAAGCCTCGGGGCATAGGTCTCCCATTCATCATCGTTCATGCAGACCACGGAGACGTTGAGCGCGACCATGCTCAGCGCAAGAGAATTCGCGGGAGTACCCCCGGCGATGGCTGGAGCCAACAAACCGCGCAGATTAATCGGCACGAATCCTTCCCGTATGCAATTTGAGGTCTCTTGGCTGAAGGGTTCAACCTGTCCGACCAGCGTTGTCAGGAACAACCTCAGAACCGTATCGTCTTGCAGGCAGTTGACGATGTCCGCAGTGGTTTCCGGTGAGCCACCGGGCGAACGCCCCGTCATCTGCAAGAGTTCCTGGGGGCCGATGCCTTGATCGCCGAGGCAGGACTGTTCCCTGGCCGACAGCCCAGAAAGGAACGATTGGGGGTCGTCAACAGCTACAGGGTGCAGTGTGTCCGGCTGCAGCCCGATACCCTCAGTTGAGCTATCGCCACCGATGCCGCCGGTGCCGGAGTCCTCAGGCATATTCTCCGGCATTCCAGCAAAGCCCACGCCGCACTTCGCCGCTGCGCCGATGAAATTACTCGGCAAGCCGGATTCGTCCGTTCGGAGCAGGGCTTCTGCCACTCCCGCCGGGCCGCCCAGTTCCGCCAGCAGGCAATCCGTGCCAGATTCGTCACGAGGCCCTAACTCCAGTGCGGGGGCCGCCGCCTGCCACTCCTCGTCGTTCAGACAGGCGGTGAACGTCAAAAAGCTCGCCAATCCAGTCATCTGTGTGTCCGTCGATCCAGCATCCTCGCGGGTCGATTTCATCATTGGACGCAGGTCTATCCCGCCGAGACCGGCGCGGATGCACGCGGATGTCTCGGGACTCAATTCTCCCGTCGCCATCAGCGGCTCGCTCAGGAACAGACGCAGCACAGTCTCATCTTCCAGACATTCGAGGATGACGTCCCCCTCTTCGGACGAATCGGTAGGTGTCATGGCGGCCATCACCTGAGAGACGCCGATGTCGTTGTCGGAAAGGCACGATTGTTCATCAGCCGACAGGCTGGACAGAAATACCTGAGGATCGTCCATGTTGAGAGGAGTAAGATCCTGAGCAGTCTCCGACCCGTCCTCCGGCGGGGTTGCCGTTCCCGTAGGTTGTGGAGTGGCCGTTGGCGTGGCGGTGGCTTCCGGCGCACGCGTGACTGTTGGCTCGGCCGTGGGCTGCGCTGCCGGTGCTGGGTCGTCGCCAGAGCAGGCCAGGACCGCACTGAGCGACGCCAAGACTAATGCAATCTGGATCAACTTCAGCATGTTCAGCCTCTGTGTATGGAGAATGAGGTTGCTCTCTCGCCGCTTCAAACCAGCGTCCGCCCTTCCGAGAGAACATCGCCGCCACCCATTGCACGTCTCAATGGAATTCAGGCCCCCGGAGGGCGGTAGCTCACCGTTTTCTGGGTAGCTGTGTCGATCTCCTCTGGAGTGAGCAGCTGCACCGTACTGATGCTGAGTGCGCCTCCCGCCGTAATGGCAAGGGAGATTGCGGCTGCCGTCGCCGCATCGGGCAGGTCAAAGATGATGTACAGGTCCGCACCACCGAAAGCATAGTAGAACGCCTCCAGCTGTCCACCTTGCTCGCTACCCATCTCTTCAAATACCTTCCGCCGCGAACTGCCGCCTTCCCGCAGCAGACCCTGCATTCCCGTCGGTGTGTAATTTGCCTGATAAAGGTACTTGGCCATAACGAACCTCCCTATTCAAGTGTTGTCGTGCCTTCTCGCACCAGATCACCGCTTTTTCGACGGACGGGGCGCAGTGTCCTGACGGCGCTTCCATCTATTGCAACCACATTATACAGTTGCGATAATCAAACAACTAGCGCATATTGCCGTGATTGACGAGAGTTTGTCTGGTAGGCGGTTCACCGAGGAGAGATTGATGGCTAGGACAGCGAGCTTCGATGGAGGGGCCTTCTTCGCCGCTCTGGATGCGGAGCGGCAGGCCCGCCGACACACCTGGAGACAGGTGGCGGAGGAATGCGGTATCAGCGCCTCCACCTTAACTCGCATGGCTTCGCATGGCTCAAGGCAGGAACCCTGACGTGAACGGACTGGCGGCGTTGGCGGCCTGGTCGGGGCTGGAAGTGGGTCGCTTCGTCAAGAGCGCCGTCACCAGACAAGAACCCAAGCCTATGGCAGTTATCTCTTCTTGCCTGCACGCCGACCCACGCCTCACCGAGGAGGCCGCCGTCGCCATCGACCAGATGGTTAGGGCAGCCTAAGGGCAGCCTATAGGAGCATGGCGGGCCAGCGAGAGGATTGACGGGATGAATCCCGAAGAACAGGCCAGGGTCAATATAGACAGCCTGCTTGAGCAGGCGGGATGGCTGTGTAGGACGCCGACAGCAACGCCCCTGTCCCACAAGCGAAGTCGCCGATGCGCAACCTGCCGATAGCCCCGGCGTCGGCCCAGTCCGCTCCGTCTATTTTGGCTACGGCGAGCCGGCTAGGAGCGCGGTCGAGGCTGGCAGGGTGTAGAACGTAGCTAGGTACTTCCGGGCGGCAATGAGCCTCTGGAAGATGCGTCCGGTCAGGTCGTGGGCGTTGTCGACGCCGGTGGCTTCAACTTCTTGGGCGGTCTCCAGCAACTCCCGCAGGGCGCTAGTGGTAACGTCTCCGGGAAGCTGCTCCAAAATGTCCTTGGCTATGGCAAAGATGGGCCAGTAATTGATCTTCAGGATCTCTTCCCAGGCCGTTAGCGTCTCACCCTGTGGATTCCCCACACTCGGACCGCACACCAGGCGCAGAGGCTTCACGCCCTCATGTATTCCCGCGATGCGCTGGTGGAAGACCATGGCGTTGGCGATGATGGCGCAGGCCATACGGCGGGTCTGAGGAACGTCGCTCATTCCTAGCAGCCGGGCATGACGGGGGTTACGTTGGGGCGCAACTTCGCCATTTCCTCCAAACGGTTGGCGGCCTGCCCAATACCCTGCTCAAGCGTGTCAGCCGCCTGCTCCACGGCTTTCTGGGGGACTGATACCAGACGGGCAAGGGCGGCCAAGTCGGTTGCTGAACCTTCCAGCCACCCCGATTCGGGAAACCGACTGCCGTCTTGGTGCAGGACGTAGTAAGAGAGACGAGCTTCGGAGAGTACCTGGCGCACATCATAGGCATCCTCCACAACCTTCGGGTAGCGCACCGCTATGGCGGCCTCGACCGGTCGGGGCTGGCCCTGCACGCGAAGTCCCAATCGGTCGGAGGCGTCTCTCTCCACTTCGGCGGCAGGTTCGTATTTGGCTTCAACCACTACAGGGGAGCGGCCAGGGGCGGCAATAAGAACGTCGGCATGGCGGCCCGGATAGTCGAGGAAAGTCTGGGTGTTCTCGGAGCGAATTTCACAGCCCGCCATCATCCCCCGTAGCAACTCGCCCAGTGCGTTGTTCGCGTTCGGTTCTGTCTGTCTCGGCATGTTGAATCAGTCAGCCTGCGGCCTACCCAGTTGCTCGGCCTCTATTGGATTGAAGGATCGCCGAATACAGCGGCGAATGTCTGGTCGAAGGTCTTGACCTCGCGGACACCACGCCTTCGGCAACTGGCCAGGTGACAGAGGTTCCGGGCCTGCAACGTGGGGTGTTGCTCGTGTAGTTGACGGGCAAGAGCCACGTCATCCTCTTCCAGCGGCCAAACCTCAACTGCTGCGCTCGCCATCAGCTCCAGCGTCGCATCGAAGGTTTGTAACCTTCGCGTTGGCAGGTACACATGGGCCAGTTCCTGCATCACCTCCGTTGATGTGCACAGAGGCGTGCCGCTCCGGTTGGCTTCGACGAAGAAGTCCTGGGCAGGCGCCTGGAGGGCGTGGGGGCGACCCACCGCGTACATGAAGACGTTCGTGTCTACGAAGATCATGTGCCGGTGAGTCCTGTCGCCCGCGACTCATTCATGGTGCGCAAATGCTCATCCCAGTCCGACTCTGTCTCAGGCCCATCCAGGGCAGCACATGACCTGAAGAACGTCTTCACATCATCCGGTGACTGGAACAGCTTTACCTGCTGGCGTGCTTCGAGGCGCTCTCGTGCGGCTGCCCGCATCCATGCGCTAAGGGACATGCCTTCTCGTCGCGCCTGATCTACGAAACGCTCCCTATCTTCGTCCGCCATTACCAACTGTACTCTGGCCATATCAACCTCCCATAAAGCTGAAGCAAGTGTGTAAGATGGTTACACATACTGAAGGTCGAAGTCAAGGGACACTGCGACGGTTGAGAAGATGCAGTGCCGATTGCGAACCGGAGCGCCTGCGCCGACAGCAGCTACGTCAACTCCTGACGTGTGACCGACAAGGTCTCCCTGCAATCACTTATCGGGACGGTGCTCCAGCGAATCCTTCCAGAGCAGAGATAAAGTCAGAATTCTCTCCGCCAGTTTGGAAGCCGTATGTTTCCGCATCGTCCTTGTAGTATGGACCATCTTGCCGTAGTCACTATCCGCCTCTATCCATCCCACTCCACCAACCCACACTTTCCATTTGTGATCACTCTCAGGCTCCCAAGCATCGGGCTGATATTGTCGTTTCGTCAACTCGTCTCGTATTGCCTTGTATTCTCCGTGAAGATGCTCGGGGACATAAACTCCCGCAAGCACGAACGGTGTCCAACAGGCTCGTAGTCTCGACCTTGCATCCCCTGGATGAGTGGCCAGAATTCCGACTGATTCACACAGTTTGCCGTGGTGGTATCTGGATGATGCTTGGATGTCCATCTTTAGACGAGCTTGCGTTCGCATCTAAGTGCTGTGCCAAGGGCGTGTACAGTTCAATGCGCAGGCTTTGGAGCAAATTGGCCGGAACGAAGTCCTAATGTCAATCGCAGGTTTAGAAAGAGGCTACCCTCAATTAAACCGCACGACGAGTCAACACGAAGAAGTCGGGAACCGGTTCTCTCTAGCGCCTAGCCCACAACCCGAAACGGATCGGGAATCACATGGATTGGTTACGAATCAGTGAAAACGCCAATCGACACCTTCTGGCAAAAGAACTCGGTTCCGACAAGACCGATGTGACTAGATTGGGGCTAAGGTCGTATGGCGGGGCCTCTATAGCTACACGCTGTCCGAAGGTGCGATACCGTACTTGTCTAGAAGGAATGAGCGCAACGCCTCAGGAACACAACGGGCGACTTCCTGCCACGTGACGACGCCGCACCTAGCACGCAGTTCAGGGTCGCGCACAGAAGACACGACACAAGACACGGCGTCGATGAGGTCGTAGCGCCGCTCATCGCAGATGAGCCTGAACCGAATGCCAAGGTGGTGCGCAGCTAACACGTTGCGGAGGAGCTGATAGTGGCGGTATTTGCCGCCCAGCATGGGAAGGGTAGACGGCTCAAATACGGCCTGGAAGTCACAGTACCGTTCGACAACCTCGATGCGTTTGTCGGTGAAGCCGGTCTCAGTCAGCTTGGACTCTATCAACAGGTCTTCGACTCTCAGGTCAACCTCTGTGTCACGACCTGCGTCCCGGCGAGGCACCCCAGGATTGAACCCGAAGCTAGGCCGAGGCTCGGCCGCTGTGGAAAGTCCCAGCAGTTGGACCAACGGACCGTGTTGGAAGACACCGGGATAGCAGAACACGTTCATAAGCAGCGCATCGGAACTCGTGCAGGAATCCAACTCCATTGCTTCTGCGCGACGTTCTTCCGGCAGATCTTTCCGCCGAGTGTGAGCCTTTTGGAGCCGCCGCGCCCACTCTGGATTTCGACAGATGGCGCGGTACGAGGCGTTGAGGAAATTGCCGTGCCGGACCGGCTCCTGACTCGGCAAGAACAACACCACGGGATTGGTCCGTCCGCAGCTGAGGTAATAGGGCAAGTTATGACTGTCGGCGTACCTCTTAGCCACCTCAATGATGCGTTGTCGCAATTCGTTTCCGTTCATCCCTGAATCCTTTCTAGGTGCGCCCTGATGGCGTGGAGCACAATTGGGCGTTTCTTGGCATTAAGCCATGGCGTGAGACGACGGCTTTGCTCTCCCGGACCTAAAACTCCAGCCTGACCCTCAGCGTGAAAGTTCTTGATTTTGTCAAGTCTGGTGGGCCTATTTTGACGGTAGACAGAACCATTTTCGAGATGTGGCTCGGCAGCCCATCCGTCCCTGCAAGTCCGTAGTATAACCATGAGATCGTCAGGCTGTCCGCTCCGGTGTGCAGCCATTCTTCGTTGTTCCAAGCCCCCTCAAGATAGTAGAATAGGGTGGAAGCACATTCTGAAAGGAGGCGCATGAGAGACGCAGATATGTCAGTTCCCACGCAATCATCCAGGCCAACAGCGCAAACCCGCCCGTTGGAAGCGATTGCCCGCTTGGGCGACGAAATATACGAGCGGGACATCAGGGCACAGGTCGAAGCTGCCCATCACGGGCAGATCGTCGCCATCGACGTTGACAGCGAGAGTTGGGCCATCGCCGACAGTGAGCTTGCCGCAGCGGAGCGTCTGCGATTGCAGCGGTCGGGCGCTGCCAATGTCTGGCTGCTGCGTGTCGGCTATCGTGCAATAGCCAGCATTGGGGGTGGGTCTCTGCGGAGGACCGGGTGATCGAAGGGGTTGTGAACGCCGCTCGTGAAGCCATCGTGTCCCTTCCCCTACAAGGGCTGGCGGGGCAAACGCTGGAAATAGATGCCGTGGTGGACACTGGGTTCAACCGATTCCTAACCTTGCCCCCAACTACGGTGGCTGAGTTGGGACTGGTCCTCACGGGCGTCAACCGTGTAGTCTTGGCAGACGGCAGCGAGGTAACTGTTCCTTCCTACGCCGTCACCGTGCTGTGGGACGGCCAGACGAGGGATATTGTTGCCCTTGCCGCCGACACCATCCCCCTCATTGGTATGGCCTTGCTCGACAGCCATAGCCTGTACGTAGAAGTAAAGGATGGGGGCCGCGTCGCCATTCAGGCCATAGAGTAGCCGAGCGCACCGCATCCCCTCTTTCCATCCTATTTCAACCGAGCCCCATACGGCAGACACAATAGTAACGGAAAACTCAGGTACTCTTGGACAGTGGGCATTGGGCGCAGGTCCATACCGCCGAATCCGTCGCGGATGCACGAGGCTGTTTCCTCGGTCAACTCGCCGGTTGCCGTCAGGGGCTCGCTCAGGAAGAGGCGCAGCACCGTCTCATCTTCCAGGCAGTCGAGGATGGCGTCTCCCTCTTGGGACGAATCGGTGGATGTCATGGCGGCCATCACCTTAGCGACGGCGATGTCGTTGTCGGAGAGGCAGGATTGTTCGCCAGCCGATAGGCCGGACAGAAACGCCTGAGGATCGACCATATTGAGGGCGGTAAGGCCCTGTGCGGTCTCCGAACCGTCCCCCGGAGGAGTTTCCGTTGCCGTAGGTTGTGGGGTGGCCGTTGGCGTGGCGGTGGCCTCCGGCGCACGCGTGATTGTTGGCTCAGTCGTGGGCTGCGCTGCCGGGGTTGAGTCATCCCTGGAGCAGGCCAGGATTGCGAACAACGACACGAGGATGACCAGGACGATCATCTTCGACATGTTCAGCCTCCGTGGGTGAGAAGTGAGGCCGTTCTCTAGCCGCCTCAAATCAGCGTCCACCCTTCAGAGAGAACTTAGCCGCCACCCGTTGCAAGTCTCAATTGGAAGTCAGGCCCCCGGAGGGCGGTAACTCACCGTCTTCTGGGTAGCTGCGTCGATCTCCTCTGGGGTGAGCAACTGCACCGTACTGATGCTAAGAGCGCCTCCCGCCGTGATGGCAAGGGAGATCGCGGCTGCCGTCGCCGCATCGGGCAGGTCAAAGATGATGTACAGGTCCGCACCGCCGAAGGCGTAGTAGAACGCCTCCAGATGTCCGCCTTGCTCCCTTCCCATCTCTTCGAAGACCTTCCGTCGCGAACTGCCGCCTTCCCGCAGCAGGCCCTGCATCCCCGTCGGTGTGTAATTTGCCTGATACAGGTACTTGGCCATAATCATTCCCCCTATTCCAGTGTGGGCGTGTCCTTGCTATCTGGTGACTACGCCATGCAAAGCCATCGGCGATCTCCTTGGCCCCTTCCCCATCGTTGAGGTTTACGAAGACCTGCGGGTTGCCGCTCACCCAGGCTTCCCGGTCAATCCAGAACCTCCGAGAGAACCTCAGCCTGCTGCAAAGTTCAGGGGCCGCCGGCGACATCGCAGGCGGCCCCCACGTGCTCCGGTTTCCTCCGGCTGCGCCGGATTAGCCGTTGTCCATTAGTCGTCGTCGATGATGGTCATGGTCCCTTCCTCGCGTTCCAGCATCGCGCCATTCGGGGAGGAGAGCGTCACCGTGAAGACTTCGTCCGGCTCGTCTCTGGAATCCTGATTTAGCCACACGGCTCCCGTGCCGCTGGTCTCGCCGGCGCGAATCACTATCTCTCCTCTCGCATGCCAGAAGTCGTAGTCGTAGCCCTGCCCGCCGCGCGCCCGGTCTGGGCTTTGCGAATGACTGGTAGCCCACTGCACGGTGACGTCCTCATTCGACGCCTCGGACAAGGTCACACGGAACACCAGATCCGAAGCGCTTTCCGATGCGGAAGCGTCCGCTATGGAAATGGTTACCGCGGTCTCCACCGGCGGCGCATCGTCGTCGTCCGCCACGCTGACGGTGGCCGTGCCCTGCGATGAGGACACCGTGTAGCCGTTGCCGGCGTTCACGGTTGCGGTGACGGAGCCGTCGGCCTCGTCTGCTGAGTCGTCGGTGGTGGCGACGGTGAACGTCGCGCTGCCGCCCGTCGGGATGGTCACCGTTCGCGATCCGGTGGTTGCGCCGTAGTCGCCGCTGGCGGAGACCGTCACGCTGACCGACAGGTCGGCGGCGGGAACCGGGCTGGCGGTGAGCGTGAAGCTGGCGTTTCCGCCCTCGGTCACGCCGTTGCCAGCGGTGACCGAGACCGCCGGAACGTCGTCGTCCGCCACGCTGACCGTGGCCGCGCCCTGCGACGCGGACACCGTGTAGCCATTGCCGGCGTTTGCCGTGGCCGTCACCGACCCGTCGGCTTCGTCGTTCCCGTCGTTAGTCGTGGCGACGGTGAACGTCGCTGTGCCGCCCGTCGGGACGGTCACCGTCCGCGAGCCGGTGGTGGCGCCGTAGTCGCCGCTGGCCGAGACCGTCACGCTGACCGACAGCGCGCTCGTCGGCGCCGGGTTCGCCGTGATGGTGAAGCTGGCGTTTCCACCCTCGATCACGCCGCTGCCAGCGGTGACGCTCACCACCGGGATGACCACCGGATGTTGCTGCTGCGGATCGTCGTCGTCCTGGACTTGCGCCGTCTCCGACGACAACTGCCCCACCGTGTAGCCGTTGCCGGGGTTCAGCGTCAGCGTCACCGAGCCGTTGGCCTCGTCCGTGGAGTCGTCCGTCGTCGGCAACGTCAGCGTCTTGCTGCTCGTGCCGCCGGCGATGGTCACCGTGCGGGAACCGGCGGTCACGCCGTAGTCGCCCGAGGTGGCAACCGTTACGCTCACCGCCAGGTCCGCCGTGGGCGCGGGGTTCGCGCTCACGGTGAACGTCACGTTGGAGCCTTCGGTTCCGCCGGCGGCGCTGGTGATGTTCACCTCCGGCGTGGGCGGCGGCGTCTGCTGGGTCTGCTGCGCCGCCAGCGCCGCCAGAGCCGCCTGCACCTTGGGCAGCGTGACGATGCTGTCCTGCCAGCCGTGGCGTTTCGAGTTCTCGAGCCAGGCGGCGATTTTCGCATCGCTCATGCCGGTCCGGCCTTCCAGACGGTCCAGGATCAGGTTCCAGTCGCGGACGCCGGCCGCGTGGTTCCGAGCGGTGAAGGCGTCGATGTGCGCCTGGACTTCCGCGATCAGCGCCGGATCCACCGTGTAGGTCGCCGGCTGTTGCTGCTGCGGGTCGTCGTCGTCCTGGATTTGCGCCGTCTCCGACGACAACTGCCCCACCGTGTAGCCGTTGCCGGGGTTCAGCGTCAACGTCACCGAGCCGTCGGCCTCGTCCGTGGAGTCGTCCGTCGTCGGCAGCGTCAGCGTCGCGCTGGTCGTACCGCCGGCGATGGTCACCGTGCGGGAGCCGGCGGTCACGCCGTAGTCGCCCGAGGTGGCAACCGTCGCGCTCACCGCCAGGTTGGCCGTGGGCGCGGGGCTCGCGCTGACGGTGAACGTCACGTTGGAGCCTTCGGTTCCGCCGGCGGCGCTGGTGATGTTCACCTCAGGCGTCGGTGGCGGCGTCTGCTGGGTCTGCTGCGCCGCCATCGCTGCCAGAGCCGCCTGCACCTTGGGCAGCGTGACGATGCCGTCCTGCCAGCCATGGCGTTTCGAGTCCGCGAGCCAGGCGGCGATTTTCGCATCGCTCATGCCGGTCCGGCCTTCCAGACGGTCCAGGATCAGGTTCCAGTCGCGGATGCCGGCCGCGTGGTTCCGAGCGGTGAAGGCGTCGATGTGCGCCTGGACCTCCGCGATCAGCGCCGGGTCCACCGTGTAGGTCGGCGGCGGCGGATCTTCCGGCGCGCCGCCTCTGATGCCGTCGGCGGCGACTGGATCGTCGTCAACCAGCGTCAGGGTGACGCTGGACGGCGCGCCCACCGTGTACCCGCTCGGTGTCCTGTGGTCGGGCATGATCCGCCCGACCACCGTGCCGTCGGCCAGATCGAGCTCGTCGGAGTAGGTCGTGATCGTCCACGTCGTCGAGGACTGGTGGGCGGAGAGGATGATCGTGGTCAGCTGGGAGCTGGCGACGAGGTCCACGCCCGAGCCCATCTCTTCATCCGCGGCCAGGTTGACCGTGACGTCGAACTGCGGCGCCGGGTCGGCGGTGATGGTGAAGGTCACGTCGCCGCCTTCGGTGACGGACGTCGCCGCGCTGGCGATGGTCAGCGTCGGCGGCAGCGCCTGCTCCTGTTCCGAGGCCGCTACGATCTCGACCACGCGGGTTTCCTCGTAGCGCATGCCGCTGATATAGCGACTGGCCGTGTTCCGGTTGGGGCCGGGTTGACGCAGGCTGGGGTCGGGCAGGTCGGTGTCGGTCCGCCCCAACCAGTCGTAGTTCCAGAAGGAGATCGTCTTTCTGGTTCCCGGCGCCGCATCCTCCTTGACGTGCAGTCTCAGCCTGACCGTGCCGTTGGTCGCCGCGTTGACATCATGGCCCGTGCCCCAGTCGAAATCCGTACTGGAGGATGGCCTGTCATTGCCGTAACTGTTCGGCGACACCCCAATATCGCAAACCGGGCTACCAAACCGGTCGTTGCAGCCGCTGACCTTGACGTAGATGTAATCCCGGCTCCGATGGGTTGCCAAGGCCGGGTTCAACAGCTTGATCAGCACGTCGTGGGTAGCGCCCACCTCCAGTTCATCCGGGATGGCTTCCCGCAGGCCGCCGTCGCTCGCCTTGGTCCAGGTGCCCCCGCCGTCGCCGGAGTAGAGGAACTCCTGATCCCAATCGTCGTCGTCAACGATGCGGAGATCCACGTACCCCGGGCCGTACGCCGGCGGCATGAGTCTTCTTTGCTGGGTCGGACCAATCCCCTCCTGGCCTGGCGGGCCGTCGTACACGTAGCCGCCGCCGGGCGCGGTTGTGCGCACCCGGTGCTCCAGCACGATGGCTTCATCGTAGGCGTCGGCGTCGTGACCGGCGGAAAAGGTGACCGTCTGCCAGTTGTTGCGTTCCGGCCAACTGATCTGGTTCGTGTGGTAAGGGCAGCCGCCAAACAGGTCATGCCACTGCGTGGTGGAAATGGAAGTGGCCGAAGTGACTAAGATACTGCTGCTCTCGCCAACCGGAGTCATTGTCCCATGGTCGTCGGTCCCGTGGCACCTGATCCGGTCCCAATCCGCCAGACCGACTCCGACGTTGTGAGGGCCCTTCTTTCGCGTGTCCTCGATGGCGACGCTTGCTTCTCCAAACTCATCGCCCTGGTTCGGGTGTCCGGTCAGCTTGTACTGGTACGTGACCTGGCCGCCGCCCTCCACCAACTGGACCAGCGGGCGGTCCGACTCCACCCAGCCGGCGTCGCTGCTGGTCGAGCAGGTTACTCCGTCGGGGCAGGTGCGGAAGAGGATCGGGCGTGGGCGGCTGCCGTCGCGGATCGTCAAACTGAAACGGTCAGTCAGTGGGCCGGTCGCATGCGGGTCGGCGCCGCCGCCCACGTTGGTGGCGGACCCGTGCTCCGCCCCATCGAAATCGGCGTTTGACGCCAGACTAATGGTGATCGCTTCGTCTGGTTCCTGATTGGAGTCATCTTCGGCGGCGACCTTCAGGACGGCAGTCTGCGCGCCCGCGCCGCTGAAGGTGACGACCTGGTGCGCGAAATCCCCCCCGCTGCTGGCCACGCTCGAACCCAGGGATACCCCGGTATTGGGCGAGTCTTCGTCCAGCGTGATGGACCAATCCGACGTGGTGACGGCGTCCCCGGTTTGGAGGATGCGCAGCGGCACGGCGATGACCTCGGCGGGCCCGTGGTCCCCGGCGCCCACCAGCGGGCGGCTCAGGCTCACCTCGAACTGCGCCGTGTCGCCTTCGTACAGCGTGTCCTCGCCGGTATCAACGCGCGTCAGGGTGACCTCCGTCGGGTCGTTATCGACCACAGTCAGCAGGATCGTGCGGTCTGCGGGGACGACGGTAAACGTGACGCCCGGGGTATTGGGGGAGTTGGGATAGATCTGCACGTATGCGTAGTTGGGTCTGTCCACTGCGTCGTCGTTCGGATGTATTCCATAGTCGATACTGGTCTGACCCTCGGCTATCAGCGTGCTGATCACCTGCGTGTTCCCGTTCGGGGCAGTTCCCGGGCTCCCCATGTCGATGCCGCCGGCCGGCGCCGCGCTGTCCAGGGTGAAGCGAAGGGTCCTTTGGCCGACCGAGCCTCCTTCGTTCATGGTGGGGTAGGTGAAGCCGGCAGGGGGGCCGGCGCCGGCGATGGACATCGTGATTATGCGCGTGGTCTGCGCCGCGGCGTCAGGCGCGCTGCCGACGAACAGCGCCAGCAGCAGCGCCGGGAGCAGGCCGAACAGCAGCGCCGTCCGGCGCCAGGCTCCGGCCTTTGCCCCGGTGACGGTCGAACCGGTCAAGAAAGATAACGATTGCATCAGGAACCTCCGTAACGCTTGGAGTGGCTAAAGTTCGCGGGTTCTGCCTCTACCCGGGAGAAGCGCGGCCGTTTCACCCCGGCCCGAGAACACGTGGAAAGGCCCGGCCAACTCACGTTGGCCGGGCCCATGCGATGTTCACGCAACGACATCTCGGCTGCTATCCGCTGCTGAAACTGGAAAGCGCCAGCGTCCCTGGAATTTACACGCCTCAGGTCGGGGGGGGGGTGAATATCCTCGGCAGGTTAGTCATGTCGTCGAACCGCCCTGTTTCGCCCGGCTTATGTCACGACGCAGTGCGGGCGCTGGATCGCGATATTTTCCAACTCAAGTCGATACATGTCACTTCAAGCCAACATAGAGTGTCTACCAATCTGGACGGAGATGTCAAGCCAAATCACAGTGCCGTAACTGTTCAGAGTTGACGAGACGAATGTCCCCAGACGCGGGGATTCGCCCTTGATCAAAGCTAAGCTACTCTAAGCTGGGCGCCTGTCTTTACCCAGCATCTTTGAGCCAGGGTTACCCACGAACATTGGGCTGCCATGACCGCCGGTTATTCGGATTCTGACAGGCTTCCGGTAGGCCGGTCTATCACCTCCTGTAGCTAGGTAGGATGGGGCTCCCCCAGCCACATATCTGAAACGCCACAAGACTGCATACACACGGCCTTGAGGGGAGGACACCATCGCGAGGTTGAGCGTCCTCCCAAGACCCTGGGAAACGACGCACGTTGGGGCTCGATCTCATCCTGCATTATACCATGTGGCGCCACATGGTATAATGCAGGTCATGGAGTTCAGACATGCGGGATTGAGGCGATTGTGGGAACGTAACGATATCAGCCGCATCAACCCCGACCATGTGGCCCGCCTCAACGGCATCCTGGACGACCTGGCTCAAGCCGTGCGACCCGAGGACATGCGCCGACCCAGCTACCGGTTGCATCAGTTGCGCGGCAACCGGCGGGGCACTTGGAGCGTCCGGCTATCCGGCAACTGGCGGGTGACCTTCCGGTTCGTCGAAGGCCGCGCCGTGGACATAGACCTTGAGGACTACCACTAACCGAAGGAGGGTTTGCTGATGAGCGCACAGAATCCTACCCATCCAGCCGCCGGTCTGCGGGACGACCTGGAGGAGGTGGGCTGGACCGTCAACGAGTTTGCCACCCGCCTGGGAGTCAGCCGGAACACGGCCTCGCGGCTGCTGAACGGGCGATGCGCCATATCGCCCGAGGTGGCCCTTGCCTTGGAGCGCATCGGCTGGAGCAATGCCGATTTCTGGATGCGCCGTCAGGCCAGCTACGACCTAGGGATGGCCCGCCGTGCACAGGAAGCGACTCCTGTCGCGGGATAGTCGTGCAGTGCGCCGATGCACTCGGCTTGTAGGGCTGACCGCCGCGTGGAGTGCCTCGGGCGTCTTCAATTGGTCCCCTACGGACTGCACGGACGTGATTATCGGTATGCTAAACGCAGAAAGGCGCCACATATAGTTGAGTGGGGGAGGACACCCAAGTCTAGGTGTCCTCCCCCACTTGTGTTGCGGCCTAGCGCCCTGCGTAGACTGTCTCCTTTTCCCGTTCCTGTTCCAACTCCATTGCCCACTCGAACATGGACATGGAGACGGGCCAAGGCGTACCGATTTGCGAACTTTTCGCTGGGAGGTCCTGTTGTAAGGATCCCAAGTTAGTGCGCCTGGGTAGACGGCAGGCAGTACCATCTTTGAGTTTTGGATGGGACGGTGACCCTGACGACAGTATCCTCCCGCAATATTCCGACCCCCAACCTATCGTTAGGAGGTCTCGCTTGATGTCCGCCGGCTATAGATGCGCTCAAGAGGCGTGATCATGCCGTTCGCAGCAACGCTCCACTCGAAGAAATCCCTGTTGTCTGCGGCGTGCACGATGACATGCTGAAACTTCTCCAGCAGGCTCGGAGGCGCCGAATACGCCAGCATCATTTCGTACAAGTCATACAATGGGGACGGAATGGGCGTTTCGTCGAGGAACGCCTCAAACGCCACGCTGAATTCCTTGAATGCAACGCAAGAGTAGAGGTAGTTTGCCTGGGGCCATTCGTCCATCGTCAGGTTGGCTCTCGAGTATTCGTAGTCCTTCCTGCGAAGGTTGATGCGCTCGATGAGCGCCTCTTCCAAGGTATCGTATGACTCAAGGATGCGGTGGTACTGCTTCGCCTCGCTGGTCTCCCAGTGTTTCTCCTCCGTCCAGTCGTCCGTCGAATACCCGCCGCTGGGTAAGTCGGAGGCGACGTAGTAGTGCGCGTGCTTGCAGAAGTTGGCGAGATCCTCGTAACCTCCCTTGTTGCACGGCCCACCCATGTCGATGACGCCCAGGGGCCTCTCAAGCAGCTGCGTCCACGACGCAAGAAAGGCGTCTGCGTCGGGGTTCGTCAACTGCTTTGCGAAGAGGTCCCCGCCGGGGCCGCCATGCCCGCTGAACATGAAGTGATGCTCCGCCTGAGGATGGCGTTTCACCAGCTCTGCCGCGAAGTCCTCGAACGCCCCCCGCAGGAAGTCGCTGCGTTCATCCGACGACTCCTCCGGCATCCCCGTGTGGACGCTCACGGCGTACTGCTCCCGGTAAGCGATCACGTCGTCCTCGGTGACGTTCCCAAAAACGCCGTAGACCGGGTCGTAGTCGTTGGGAAAGGCGTAGAGGTGAACGGAGTCCGTCTCCTCCCATATCGCCGCTTCGTAGTACCGGAGCGTCGGGCTCTCCTTCTGCGGCGCCGCTTCCGTCCAGCCGCCCGGGTTGGAGAACGGCACCCACTCCTCCGTAACCAGCACGACCCTCAAGATGACATGTGGTTGCATGGAGTAGGCGGGTGCCGGGGCGCTGGTCGGCGTCGGCGCACGTGTGGACGTAGCGGTTGGAGGAGGAAAGGACTCTAGCCCGCAGATTTCGCTGGCCCTAATGAACTCCTCCGGCGTTTCGCCCAGGCTGGCTGCCTGCATGGCTTCCACCAGTTGCGCCGGTCCGCCCAACTCCTCGAACAGGCAGGCAGCCCCCACCCTATCCCTGGGCTGCATCCCCAGCCTTGGGGCATAGGTCTCCCATTCCTCATCGTTCATGCAAGCCACGGAAATGTTGAGCGCGGCCATGCCCAGGGCCAGGGAATTCGCGGGCGTATTCCCTGCGAGGGCTGGCGCCAACAGCCCTCGCAGGTCCAGCGGAACGAATCCTTCCCGTATGCACCCTGAAGTATCCTGGCTGAAGGGTTCAACCTGTCCGACGAGCGTGGTCAGGAACAGTCGCAACACCGTTTCGTCTTGGAGGCAGTTGATGATGGCGGTGGTGGTCTCCGGTGAGCTGCCGGGAGCACGTCCTGTCATCTGCAACAGTTCCTGGGGGCCGATGTCGTTGTCGCCGAGGCAGGACTGTTCCCCGGCCGATAGCCCAGACAGGAACACTTGGGGATCGCCCACATCCACAGGTCTCAGCGAGTCCGGCGGCAGCCCACTGTCCTTCATTGTACCCTGCGACGTGCTCCCGCCCTCATTCCCCGGCACATCGGGGAAGCCGAAATCGGTTTCGATGCCGCAGGCTTTCACTGCCTGACCAAGCATCGCGCTTTCCTCCATCGAAAGACCTGCTCCGGAGGCGTCGGCGCCCGAGAGGACGGCAATGATACGTTCGCCCGAGGATGTTCCCTCAAGCTCCTTTATCAAGCACGCGAGATCGGTCGGATTTAGGGTAGGGCCATCGCCCGGAGGGGTTAGGGACGCAGCCTCCTCCGGCGTCAGGCACGCGATGAGCCGAAGCGTCGCGGGACCGCCTTCGGCATCCCCAGGCTGGCCAAGCGCCTCCACGATGGCCGAATCTTCCCTCAGCAGTTCGGTTATGCAGGCTTGCGTCGCCGCGCTGAAGCCCCCGGCGCGAATCGAGAGCATCGAGATCCCCGCCGCCGCCGCATGCTCTTCCGTGAGACAATCGGCGCCGGGAGAGGGCCCGCTCTCATCGCCCGCCAACAGCTCACCCGCTTCTTCTGTGAGAGGCGACCTCAACAGTTCCTGAAAGCTCGCGCCAAGCCTGTTCTCCAGGCAGGATGCCTCCTCAGCCGTCAGCAGGGCTACGAGGTCCCTGCCCGTAGAGGATCGGTCGAACTGCCAGAATGGAACCTCCACCGAACCGGCGTCAGTTGGCGTGCTCAGGGCCGCGGGCGCCTGGGTTGGCGTCGCCGTGTTGGTTGGAGCCGCCGTTGGGTCCTCGTCCGAACATGCTGCAAGCGCGGATAGAGCAACGATGACCGCCAAGCAAGAGAGCCTTGTAAACATTGTTTGCCCTAGTCCACCTTTCACAGAATACGCCCAACCCATCGCGATTGTCCGCCGAATGGCTGAGTTACGCAGCGAGTCTGTACAGCGGAGTTCCAGGGAAGTCGTCAAGATAATCCGACCCACCCCCCTCAAGCTCCTGTGTCCTCCAGCGGCAGCGCTGGACTAGTCGTCGTCAACGATGGTCATGATCCCTTCCCCACCCTCGACAATCGTGCCTGCCGCGGGGGAGTAGAGCGTCAACATGAAGACTCTCCGGCTTCGTCTGATTAGTTGGGATCCATAATAGTCATGGTAGCCTTTTCGCGTGCTATGGTGGCCCCTTCCGGATTCTCCAGCCACACCGTGAAGTACTCGTCCTCTTCGTCTTCGGTATCCTGCCTCAGGTTCACCTTTCCCGTCATAACGGTAACTCCCGGCGCAAAGACCAGCCGGCCACTCACTGCATCGTAGTCGGTCATATGCGCGCGATTGTCCAGGATCTCGTAACTGGGCAGGGTGTACCAACTTACCTGGACCTCCCGGCCCGATACCTCGGATAGGGTCACCCGGAACTCAAGGAAACTGTCTTCAAATCCTGATGCATCTTCGACGGAGACGGTTGGCGAAGCGTCATCGTCAACCACGTTGACCGTAGCTGAGCCTTGGGTGCTGGACACAGTGTAGCCCTCGCCAGTTTCCAGCGACGCGGTTATCGACCCGTCTAATTCGTCCAGAGTGTCGCCGGTGGTGGCGATGGTGAGGGTCGCGCTGCCGCCGGGGGAGACAGTGACCGTTTCCGACTCTGTGGCCACCCCGTAGTCGCCGGCGACCTCAATACTCACATTCACCGAGAGATCAGCGGAAGGCGCGTCCGGATGCGCCGCGCCAGCCGTGATGGTGAACTCGGCTGCGGCGCCCTCGGTTACGCTACTGCCGCCGGTGATGCTCACCACCGGCTTGGGCAAGTCATCGTCAACCACGTTGATCGTAGCTGATCCCTGGGTGCTGGACACAGTGTAGCCCTCGCCGGATTCCAGTGTCGCGGTTATCGACCCGTCTAATTCGTCCAGAGTGTCGCCGGTGGTGGCGATGGTGAGGGTCGCGCTGCCGCCGGGGGAGACGGTGACCGTTTCCGACTCTGTGGTTACGCCGTAGTCGCCGGTGACTTCAATACTCACATTCACCGAGAGATCAGCGGAAGGCGCGTCCGGATGCGCCGCGCCAGCCGTGATGGTGAACTCGGCTGCGGCGCCCTCGGTTACGCTACTGCCGCCGGTGATGCTCACCACCGGCTTGGGCAAGTCATCGTCAACCACGTTGATCGTAGCTGATCCCTGGGTGCTGGACACAGTGTAGCCATCCCCCCAAATCAGCGTCGCGGTTACTTCGCCGTCGGCCTCCTCAGTCGCGTCGTCGGTGGTGGCGATGGTAAGGGTCACGCTGCCGCCGGGGGAGACGGTGACCGTTTCCGACTCTGTGGTTACGCCGTAGTCGCCGGTGACTTCAATACTCACATTCACCGAGAGATCAGCGGAAGGCGCGTCCGGATGCGCCGCGCCAGCCGTGATGGTGAACTCGGCGTCGCCACCCTCGGCTATGTCGCTGCCGCCGGTGATGCTCACCACCTGCTTGGGCCAGTCGTTGTCAATCACGTTGACCGTAGCTGAGCCCTGGGCGCTGGATACAGTGTGGCCATCCCCCCAAATCAGCGTCGCGGTTACTTCGCCGTCGGCCTCCTCAGTCGCGTCGTCGGTGGTGGCGATGGTAAGGGTCACGCTGCCGCCAGGGGAGACAGTGACTGTTTCTGATTCTGTCGTTATCTCGTAGGCACCGATGACCGTGATGGATAGATTCACCGACAGATCACCGGACGGCGCGTCTGGATGTGCCGGGCTGGCCGCGATGGTAAAGGTGGCATCGCCGCCCTCAGTGATATCACCGCCGCCCGTAATGCTCACCACCGGCTTGGGCAAGTCGTTGTCAACCATGTTGACCGTAGCTGATCCCTGGGTGCTGGATACCGTGTAGGTAGCGTCCGGGTTCAGTCTCATTTCCAGCGTCTCGCCGGTCTCGTGATCGTCATCGTCCCATGGTTGCCATTCATATCTTACAACACCACTGGCAGGAACATCTACAATCTTTGAAGATGTTCTTGTCTCGTAGTTGTTGCTATGGACTGTGGTTATCGACACCGGGAAGCTAACGATAGGAGCGGGGTCCAATGTGATTTTGAAGTAAGCGACCTCTCCCTCGATGATACTGTCAGTAAGCGCAACTACGCTCGCCTCCGGGGCAAATGGGTCATTGTCCAAGATCTTCATGGTGTGATCTGACAAGTTGGGTTCAAGACTCACACTGTTCCCAACCGGGTTGGCAAGGGAGAACTCGATGGTTTCCATGCCTTCGCCAAGGTCATCATCTATGGTATCTACGGAGACGTTAAGATACGTGGCACCCGCGGGGATGGTTGTACGGCGGGGCAATGCCACGTAGTCTTCCCCGGAAGTAGCTGTACCGCCCACTACGAGATCCACCGTTACATCTTCTTTGTTCTCTTTGCTCATATAAATCCCAATAATCCCTCGCTCTCCCTCCTCCACTTGCCTGGTTTTGTTTTGCGGGTCGATGAATATGACGCCCGCGTCATCGTCAGTTAGCGTCACCGTCGTAGGCGGCCCGGTGTCCACCGGCCCAGATACGACGGTTATGGAAATAGTAAATGTTTCTTCCGGTTCCACCATGTCGTTGTCCACCGGGTACACTGCGACTTCTCGGCTGGTTTCTCCTGGCGCAAAGTTGAAATATTGATCAGAGGGATATATATATGCGTCTTCGCCGTGGCCCGCATCCGAATCGGTGGAGTGTATCCGGAGCCAAATTAACGCCTTCGAGGTGATAGCCTTGTCCATGAGGACTTTGATGTGCAGTACGCTGTCATCTTCATCGAGAGTATAGGAAGCCCTTTCAAAGCTGACCGTGGCCTCCGCCGGGACTGGCTCGTCATCGTCCGCCACCGTCACCGTGGCTGAACCTTGTGTTGAGGAAACCCGGTAGGCACTGCCCGCTTGCAGCGTCCCCGTTATGGACCCGTCGAGCTCGTCCACCGCGTCATTTACGGTGCTGACGGTAAATGTCGCGCTGCCGCTTGTCGGTATGGTCACGGTCCGCTGGCCCGTTCCGGCGGCGCCGAAGCCGCTGGTGGCTACTACCGTTACCTTCACCGGCAGGGCCGCGCCGGGGGCTGGGCTGGCCTTGACGGTGAACTCAGCGTCGCCGCCCTCGGTAATCCCGCTGCCCGCAGTGATGCTGATTTCCGGTGTAGCGGGTGAATCGTCGTTGTCCATGATGTTCACGGTATGTTCTGACTGTTCAGGGTCAATGCTCACGCCGCTCCCAATCGGGTTGGCAATGATGAATATGAAGGTTTCCATACCTTCAACTAGGTTGTCATCTATGGTATTCAGGGTGACGGCGAGAGTCTCGCTCCCCGCGGGGATGGTTACGCGGTGGTGCAATGTCACATAGTCTTCTCCGGGGGTGGCGGTGCCCCTCACCACACAATCCATCGTGACGTCTTCCTGGTGAGGTTTGTTCATTTGGATCCAGATAGTCCCCTGACCTCCCTCCTCCACTTGCTCGGTTAAGGGATGCGCGGAGTCATGGGGGTCAATTCTGATGACGGCCTGGTCATCGTCGGTTAGCGTCACCGTCGTGGGCGCCCCGGTAGCCACCGGACCGGATACGACGCTCAGCGAAATAGTGAAGGTTTCGTCCGGTTCCACAATGTCGTTGTCCACCAGGTCCAGCATGATTTCCCGGATGGTTTCCCCTGGCGCAAAGATGATGTCCCGTGGGCCCAGTTCCCCACGGGTGTAGTCAGCAATGTAGATCTCGACGTCTCCGTCGTCATCGGCGATGGTTCCCTCCGCCTCGGTGGCCCCCTCCACCGTCGAGAGGGTGGCGTTGACGACTCCGCTCAGGGTCACCGTCACCGTCTCGTTCAGCTCGTCCACCAGGTCGCCCCGGACCGGTATCACGATGTTGGCCGTCCGCGTCCCCGCCGGGATACTCAGGCTCAGCGGGCTGGGCACCGTGTAGTCGCTGCCCGCCGTGGCCGTCCCGCCCAGGGTGTAGGTGACCGTCACCGTCTGACCGCTCACCGCCGACAGCGTCACCGGGAAGCTCAGATCGACGATGGTATCGGGGTCGTTCCCCTCTGTCACCGCCGCCGCATTCCCCACCGACACCGTGGCCTCTGAGGTCTTGTCGAGCGTGCCCTGGGTCGTCTGCACCGTCACCGTGGCCTTATCATCGGTGGCGAAGTTCGCCTGGAACTGAACTACTATCGCCGAGGTGAGCGGCCGGTCCATGATGACTTTGATAAAGGCGCTGTTAGAGTCTTCATTGAATGTATAGGAAGCCCTTTCAAAGCTGACCGTGGCCTCCGCCGGGACTGGCTCGTCATCGTCCGCCACTGTCACCGTGGCTGATCCCTGGGTTGAGGACACCGTGTAGCCGCTGCCCCCTTGCAGCGTCCCCGTTATCGACCCGTCGATCTCGTCCAGCGTGTCATTTACGGTACTAACGGTAAAGGTCGCGCTGCCGCCCGTGGGTATGGTCACCGTTCGCGAGCCGGTTGCGGCGCCGAAGTAGCCACTGGCCGTTATCTTGACCTTCACAAGCAATGGCGCAGTGGGTACGGGGCTGGCCGTTACGGTGAACTCGGCGGCCTCGCCCTCCGTGATCCCGCTGCCCGGAGTGATACTCACTTCCGGCGCATTGTCGTCGTCGATGATGGTCCCGGTGGCCTCGTCTTTCCCTGAGGCCAGCGTCGCGTTGACGGGCGAGGACAGCTCCAGAAGGAAGGTCTCGTCGGGCTCGTCCAGGGTGTCCTGGGTGCTCTGCACCGTCACCGTCACGCTGGACGACCCCGCCGCGATGGTCGCCGTCTGCGCCGTGGACACCGCCGTGTAGTCCGTGGCCCCGGCCGGGTGGGTCCCGCCGGCGTCGTTCGCCGTGCTCCACTTCACCGTCACCTCACGGTCCGACACCGGGTCCAGGCTGATGACGAAGCTGACCGCGCTGCCCTCGGCCCCGCTCCCGTCGGCCACCGACAGCTCCGCCGCGTCGTCGTCGGTGATCGTCCCCTCGCCCTCGGTGGCCCCCTCCACGCTGGAGAGGGAGGCGTTGACGGCCCCGCCCAGGGTCACCGTCACCGTCTCGTTCAGCTCGTCCACCACGTCGCCCTTCACCGGTATCAGGATGTTGGCCGTCCGCGTCCCCGCCGCTATCGCCACGCTCTTGGTCGCCGGGTCCGTGTAGTCCTCGTCCGCCGTGGCCGTCCCGCCCAGCGTGTAGGTCACCGTCACCTTCTGCCCGCTCGCCGCCGACAGCGTCACCGGGAAGCTCAGGTTCACCGTGGTCTCCGGGTCGTCCCCCTCCAGCGCCGCCGCCGCGTCCCCCACCGACACCGTGGGCGCCCCGTCGTCGTCGGTGATCGTGAACGTTAAATCAGGGATGTTAACTCCCGACAGCGTAGCCGTGAGAGTCAGCGTCTCATCCGCCTCATCCAAGGCATCATCGATGGGGTCCAACGTGAAGCTCCCCTGAACATTGTTGGTTCCAGCAGGAATGGTCAGCGTCCAGTCAGACACCGCAGTGTAGTCCACGCCCGACTCGGCCGGGTCTCCGTCCTGTCCTACGCTCATTGTTACCGTTTGGTCCGTGCTGAAGGTGGTTCCGCCCAAGCTGACTGTGAAAGTCATCGTAGGCGCAATTGCAACATTCTCTACCACTTCAGTCAATGAACCCGGTGAGGGTACAATTATCGCTTTCTTCGGCGCCCCGTCGTTGTCCGTGATCGTGCCCGTGGCCTCGTCTTTCCCTGAGGCCAGCGCCGCGTTGGTGGGTTCCGACAGCTCCAGAAGGAAGGTCTCGGCGGGCTCGTCCAGGCTGTCCTGGGTCGTCTGCACCGTCACCACGACGCTGGACGCCCCCGCCGCGATGGTCGCCGTCGCCGCCGGGCTCACCGCCGTGTAGTCCGCGGCCCCGGCCGGATGGGTCCCGCCCGCGTCGGCGGCCGTGCTCCACTTCACCGTCACCGTCCGGTCCGACACCGGGTCCAGGCCGATCGTGAAGCTCACCGCGCCGCCCTCGGCGATGCTCCCGCCGGCCACCGACAGCTCCGCCGCGTCGTCGTCGGTGATCGTCCCCTCGCCCTCGTCGGCCCCCTCCACGCTGGACACCGTGGCGTTGGTCGCCCCGCTCAGGGTGACGGTGACGGTCTCGTTCAGCTCGTCCACCACGTCGCCCTTCACCGGTATCAGGATGTTGGCCGTCCGCGTCCCCGCCGCTATCGCCACGCTCTTGGTCGCCGGGTCCGTGTAGTCCTCGTCCGCCGTGGCCGTCCCGCCCAGCGTGTAGGTCACCGTCACCTTCTGGCCGCTCACCGCCGACAGCGTCACCGGGAAGCTCAGGTTCACCGTGGTCTCCGGGTCGTCACCCTCCACCACCGCCGCCGCGTCCCCCACCGACACCGTCGGCGCACCGTCGTTGTCCGTGATCGTGCCCGTGGCCTCGTCTTTCCCTGAGGCCAGCGCCGCGTTGGTGGGTTCCGACAGCTCCAGAAGGAAGGTCTCGGCGGGCTCGTCCAGGCTGTCCTGGGTCGTCTGCACCGTCACCACGACGCTGGACGCCCCCGCCGCGATGGTCGCCGTCGCCGCCGGGCTCACCGCCGTGTAGTCCGCGGCCCCGGCCGGATGGGTCCCGCCCGCGTCGGCGGCCGTGCTCCACTTCACCGTCACCGTCCGGTCCGACACCGGGTCCAGGCCGATCGTGAAGCTCACCAGGCCACCCTCGACGGCGCTCCCGTCGGCCACCGACAGCTCCGCCGCGTCGTCGTCGCTGATCGTCCCCTCGCCCTCGTCGGCCCCCTCCACGCTGGAGACGGCGGCGTTGGTCGCCCCGCTCAGGGTGACGGTGACGGTCTCGTTCAGCTCGTCCACCACGTCGCCCTTCACCGGTATCAGGATGTTGGCCGTCCGCGTCCCCGCCGCTATCGCCACGCTCTTGGTCGCCGGGTCCGTGTAGTCCTCGTCCGCCGTGGCCGTCCCGCCCAGCGTGTAGGTCACCGTCACCTTCTGGCCGCTCACCGCCGACAGCGTCACCGGGAAGCTCAGGTTCACCGTGGTCTCCGGGTCGTCACCCTCCACCACCGCCGCCGCGTCCCCCACCGACACCGTCGGCGCACCGTCGTTGTCCGTGATCGTGCCCGTGGCCTCGTCTTTCCCTGAGGCCAGCGCCGCGTTGGTGGGTTCCGACAGCTCCAGAAGGAAGGTCTCGGCGGGCTCGTCCAGGCTGTCCTGGGTCGTCTGCACCGTCACCACGACGCTGGACGCCCCCGCCGCGATGGTCGCCGTCGCCGCCGGGCTCACCGCCGTGTAGTCCGCGGCCCCGGCCGGATGGGTCCCGCCCGCGTCGGCGGCCGTGCTCCACTTCACCGTCACCGTCCGGTCCGACACCGGGTCCAGGCCGATCGTGAAGCTCACCGCGCCGCCCTCGGCGATGCTCCCGCCGGCCACCGACAGCTCCGCCGCGTCGTCGTCGGTGATCGTCCCCTCGCCCTCGTCGGCCCCCTCCACGCTGGAGACGGCGGCGTTGGTCGCCCCGCTCAGGGTGACGGTGACGGTCTCGTTCAGCTCGTCCACCACGTCGCCCTTCACCGGTATCAGGATGTTGGCCGTCCGCGTCCCCGCCGCTATCGCCACGCTCTTGGTCGCCGGGTCCGTGTAGTCCTCGTCCGCCGTGGCCGTCCCGCCCAGCGTGTAGGTCACCGTCACCTTCTGGCCGCTCACCGCCGACAGCGTCACCGGGAAGCTCAGGTTCACCGTGGTCTCCGGGTCGTCACCCTCCACCACCGCCGCCGCGTCCCCCACCGACACCGTCGGCGCACCGTCGTTGTCCGTGATCGTGCCCGTGGCCTCGTCTTTCCCTGAGGCCAGCGCCGCGTTGGTGGGTTCCGACAGCTCCAGAAGGAAGGTCTCGGCGGGCTCGTCCAGGCTGTCCTGGGTCGTCTGCACCGTCACCACGACGCTGGACGCCCCCGCCGCGATGGTCGCCGTCGCCGCCGGGCTCACCGCCGTGTAGTCCGCGGCCCCGGCCGGATGGGTCCCGCCCGCGTCGGCGGCCGTGCTCCACTTCACCGTCACCGTCCGGTCCGACACCGGGTCCAGGCCGATCGTGAAGCTCACCGCGCCGCCCTCGGCGATGCTCCCGCCGGCCACCGACAGCTCCGCCGCGTCGTCGTCGGTGATCGTCCCCTCGCCCTCGTCGGCCCCCTCCACGCTGGACACCGTGGCGTTGGTCGCCCCGCTCAGGGTGACGGTGACGGTCTCGTTCAGCTCGTCCACCACGTCGCCCTTCACCGGTATCAGGATGTTGGCCGTCCGCGTCCCCGCCGCTATCGCCACGCTCTTGGTCGCCGGGTCCGTGTAGTCCTCGTCCGCCGTGGCCGTCCCGCCCAGCGTGTAGGTCACCGTCACCTTCTGGCCGCTCACCGCCGACAGCGTCACCGGGAAGCTCAGGTTCACCGTGGTCTCCGGGTCGTCACCCTCCACCACCGCCGCCGCGTCCCCCACCGACACCGTCGGCGCACCGTCGTTGTCCGTGATGGTTACCACGGCAGTGTCGGCCGTTTCCGGCAGCGCCGCGTTGACGGGACTGGACAGCTGCACCAGGAAGGTCTCATTCCCCTCCGTGGCGGTGTCCGCCGTGGTTTGCACCTCCACGACGGTGCTGGTGGCTCCTGCCTTGATGGTCACGGTCTGCGCCGGGCTCACCGCCGTGTAGTCGGTCCCCGCCGTAGCCGGTCTGGCGTCGTCGCGCGTGTCGGCGGCCGTGTTCCACTTGACGGTCACGTCATTGATGGAGGGGTTTGAAAGGGAGATGGTGACCTGCGCCTTTTCGCCCTCGTCCACCGCCGGGGCGGCGACGGACAGCGCCGCCGCGTCATCGTCGATGATGGTCCCTATGACAACATAGCGGTGATTCAAAGCCAGAGACTCAGCGCCCTCTGTCCCCTGGTTCTTGTCAACATATGACACTATGCCCACCGTGAACGCCTCGTTTACCTCATCGAGGTCGTCGTCGGTGGTTTGAACCGACAAGGTCACAGTGTCCTTCCCCTCGAACCGTACGATATTCCCACCCGCAACGTAGTTGGAGGTGTAGTCGCTATCGGGATCGGCGACGGTGAGCGGGGGCAATATAAGGCTTTGATAGCCCTCGGTACGCCAATTTAAAGCCGGGACGGTATCATCCCTGCGGGTGACGGTGAAGACAACGGCGCCGCCCTCGGTGGCGGAGCTGCTCTTGACGGTCAGGTCATCGCCCGTTAGGATGTGATCTTCGTCCCGGTTGGCCACTTGGACAGCGTCGGCCTTGACGCCGGTGTAATCGGCTCCACTGACCTGATGCCTGATTTCATACAAGAAGACAAGGTTACTGGGTTTAGCACCGGTAATCGTCACCGTCTGGGGTGTATTCCAGTTGCCGCTGTTAAAGGTAAGGGTGGTTGGTGAGATATATTGGGAATCAGTGGTGTCCCTGGCTTTCGGGTTTACCTCGAGCTTGATCGTCACGACGCCGTCACCGGTGTGGGGCTGGCTGTTCAGGACCACGGTGTATTCGGCGGTGTCGCCTGCGTTCACCTCCACGGCATCCTTCGAGATGGTGACGCCCCGGACGTCGTCATCGGTGACGGTAACGGTAACGGAACCCGCCGCGAACCCCTCGTAGTCGGCGTGTTGTGCGCCATGGGTAATGACGTAGCGCGGGTTCTTCAAATTGTCCAAGTCGTCGTTCCCGCCGGTGAAGGTGACCGTCTGGGGCTGGTCCCAGTCGTCGGGGCCGAAAACAAGCGTGGCGGTGTCCACGCTGAGTAAGGGGGCGGTGTTCACGCCCCGGACGGTTACGGTTACGTCGCCGGTCGGCTGGGTATCCAGGACGATGGTATAGCTGTCCGTTCCGCCATTTTCCGCCACGGTCAGGGCTTTCTTGGAAAAAGTGATGCCTCGGTCGTCGTCGTCGGTGACGGTGGCGGCGACGGTGTACTCGACGGTAACCGCGAAACCGCTGCCGTTGGCCACCAGCGTGATCGAGGCCTCGCGTTTGTCGTCCGCGTTGTCCACCTTGTCGTCCACGCCGGTGACGGTGACCGTCTGCGCCTGGTTCCAGTCGCCGGGCTTGAAGGTGAGCTCGGTCTGGTCCAGGGTAAGGGCGCCGGTCTCCCCGGTAGTGGTGAGAGCGACGGTGACGTCGCCCGTCGGCTGGGAATCGAGCGAGACCGTAAAACTGTCCGTTCCCGCCTTCTCCGCCACGGTCACGGAGTTCTTGGACAGGACCAGGCTGCGGCCGCCCGCCGTCACCTGCACGGCCGCGGTGTCCGTGTTGCCATCTTCGTCGGTGGCTCGCACGGTGGCGCTGTAGATGTTGTTCTTGTCTTTGTCCGTCGGCTTTTCGAAGTCCCGATCCGACAGCGTCACCTCGCCGGTATCCGGGTCGATGCTGAAGTCGTCGGCGTCATCGCCCTCCAGCGTCCAGGTCACGTGGCCCAGCGGCCTGCCGGTGATGCTGGGGGTTGGCGCAGTCCAGACCTGGCCGGCCCGCAACTCAACGTTGCCAACACCGTCAAGGCCGGCGATCATCAGCGAGGCATGGTCGTCGTCCCGAATGGTGATCCGGGATGTCCTGGAACTGTCGTACACCAGGCCATCTGAGATTGGAATCGTAAATCTTGCGTAAATACCTATGTCCTCGTCGGTTTCGATCGCGCTGTCTTCGTTTGTGGTCAAGGTTTTTGCTACGCGGTTATCGCCGTCCAGTAGGAGAGTCGTCTCGCTAAGAAGATTCCCGTCAAATTTTACGTAGTCATCATTTGCAGTTGCCGGGTGGCTCAATCCGTCGTCCCTGAAAAATAGCGCGATCCGGTTGAACCAACCGACGCCGTACGCAATGGGGTCGGAGAATTTCGCCAGGATCTCCACATCCTCGCCCTCGTCCACCACCCGGTCGGGGATGGTCATCGTTCGCTCGGTGGAGTCGGTGATGGTTACGGTGGCCTCTCCGCCCACCGGGTGAACGTTCAGCAGCCCCTCCGACGGGTCCTTGAGGGCAACGGTGAACGTCTCCGGTAGTGGCTCCACCAGGTGGTCGGCGTTTATCGGTATGCTGATTGTCTTCGTTTTCTCACCCGGGCTGAAGGTGACCGTATTGTCCTGGTTCCCGTAGTCCTGGCCGACGATGGCGGTGCCGTCCCTGGTTTCATAGGACACCCGCACCTCTTTTGTGCTCGCCTGGGAGAGGCTGATGGTGAGGATTGCGTTGCCCGCGTCCTCACCGACGCGGACGTCGCTGACGGACGCCTGGGGGCGGTCGTTGTCCACGATGATGGTGGTAAGCGCAAAGCCATTCCAAAGAAGATGCGGAGACATTGTTGACCAGAATTCGCCGCCATGCCCAATCAGCCACATCGACGCGATTTCGTTGTCTTCAGATATGGAGTCGTCATCAATTCTTACAAAAACCGCGAAGTTATGCTCCTCAAGAGTTGAAACATACTCGGCGAAGATGTGCGCGGTAACGCCCTCTTGCTTTGCCACGCCACTGCACGGGTAATTGATATAGTAACCGGCGTTAGCGGGGTCCAGCTTGCCCTCTCCGCTAACGCCATCCTTCGAATGAGCTAATGCGAAATCCCGGACATTGGCCTCGCTCAACAAAGTGCCTGGATGTGGAAATCCAAGGAAGGAGTAGTCATCGAGGTAGCAATTGATGAAACCTAACCTTCCTACAGTCCAGAAATCGTCCTCAGTTCGCGGGGGGAGTTTGAAGAGCACGACGTAGGTCTCGCCCTCCTCAACCACTGCGGGCAGCGGTTGGTGCATAATCAGGTTAACGGCATCGTCGTCCTGGATTTCCCCGTAGGCGATGGCGTTGCGGATGACCATGGCGGTCTCATCCCCGCTCACCACAACCCCAAACCGCTCAATGCTTTCGTACGCAGTGTCGTCCAGGATCGTCACCGACGCCGTTTTTTCGGTCTCGCCCGGGGCGAAGGTAAGGCTGCCGGATTGGACCGCTGTGAAGTCATTCAGCCCTTCCGCAGCAGCTCCGCCGCTCTTGGCGACGTAGAACCCGCCGCCGGGACCGTCCTGGGTCTGCCACTGGATGGTGACCGGCGACGTCTGCTCCGGTGTCAGGGTCACGGTGAACTCGGCCGCGGCGCCGGAACCCTCGGTAACGGGCGCAGCGTCGGCGATGGAGATTTCCATCAGGTCGTCGTCCGTGATCGTGCCGACGGCGGTGGGGTCCCGGTACTTGGCATGGCGCACGTGGGCCAATTGCACTTTGAACCGCTCGACGGTTTCCGGCACCCGGTCTTCCAGGGTTTGCACGGTGATGGTCTTCGTCTGTTCCCCGGGGGCGAAGGTGACGGTCCGGCGCCGCTCCACCCCGACATAGTCATGCTCAAGGGTGGTTGCGGTGTCGTCTTCGGTCACCCAGAGGACGGATACCTCATTCTCGGAGGTTCCCTCCAGCGTGATGGTGAAGCTCAGTTCGCCGCCCTCTTCAACCGTCGCGTCGGCGATGGAAATCCAGGGCCGCGAGTCGTCGTCGCGGATGGTCACCACCCCCCGCTTTTCGTCGGCCACGGCGCCGGTGATGGACTCCAGAACCACCATGAACTGTTGGTCCATCTCGTCCACCGTGTCCTGAAGCGTCGGGATCTCCGGCAGGGATACGCTGGTTTCCCCGGCAGGGATGGTGACCGGCGTGGCGGTGGTACTGGTGTAATCCTTGCCGGCCTTGGCCTTGTGGGCGTCGCTGCCGCCGTCGTCAAGGCCGCCGTTCCCGGTCCTCCAGGTGAAGGTGACGTCGGTGGTGGCCGGCGGGTCCAGGGTCACCTCGAATTGGGCGGGCCAGCCCTCCGTAACCGTATTCTTGACCGCAGCCACCGACAGTGCCGGCCCGTCCACGATGCTCGCAGTGGGCATGGGAGAGTTAGTGCGGATATCTGCGACGGCGAAGCCGCTGCCAAAGATCTCCTTCAGCTTCTGCTGATCAGTGACCGCGGGCGGGGTCTCCTCGACCGGGGACACCTCTGGGAAAAGGAGCAAAGTGTCCAACTTGAAAGAGAACTTCTCTATGCCCTCTCCGCTGACTGAATCGGCGAGGACCGGCACGGACAGCGTGGCCTCAGTAGATCCCTTGGGGACACGCACCGAATAACCCATTCTGCCCGCTGCTTTGAAGTCGCTGCCCGCCATGGCCGTGCCGTCCACCGTGCTGACTCCCGCCATCACGTCGTACCCGATAGGGTGGGATATAGTGAGGCGCAACACCGCGTCTTCGCCCTCCACTATGGTGGGGTCGTCCAGGGTGAAGGAAAGCTCCAGGTTTTGGTCGTCGTTGTGGATAATGCCGGTTGACGTGATGGGGCCGCTGGGGCAGTTGCCGGCGCCCGGAAAGCAGGCGTTCACCGGGTCGGAGAACTGCACGGTCACCGTCTCGTCGGGCTCCTCGTCGTAATCGCCCGTCACCTCGATGTCAACGGTCTTTCTGAACTCGCCGG
The DNA here is from genome assembly GCA_963662435.1 of Dehalococcoidia bacterium. Lineage (GTDB taxonomy): Bacteria > Chloroflexota > Dehalococcoidia > Lucifugimonadales > VXLM01 > VXLM01. The sequence goes on from OY759598.1 coordinate 3,949,438, forward strand.
GCAGGAAGGTGAGGGTTCCGGCCGTGAGGGCCGTGTAGTCGGTACCCGAGGTGGCCGGATCCTTCTGCCCGCTCCCCGAATCTTCGGCGTAGTCCACCGTTATCGTCCGGGCGCTGGGATTGCTCAACTGCACGCGGTATTGGAGGGTCGCCGTCTCGCCGTCGTCCGGCTCGCCCACCTCGCCCGGTGATACGAACAGGGCAGGCGGATCGTCGTTGTCGGCAATGAATGCGCTGGCCCAAATGCCGAAGCCGCCAAGTTCCAGGGTTTGTCCACCCTTCTGTGGAGTCGGATTGCTCACGCTTTTTATCCCCCGGAAGTTGCCGAATTCCACACCCAGGCACTCTTCGGGTTCATCCAGGAAATCATCAAAGGTTGGTATGGCGAAGGTCTTCGCCTGGTCCCCTGCTCCGAAGATGAGCTGTGTGGGTTCCACTTCCCGATAGTCAACGCCCGGAGTGGGCTGGGGATAAGTCGTTCGCCTCCGGCAACCGGCGTCCGATACCATGACCTGAACTCTCGCTGATTCACCCTCGGCCAGGGCCCGGTCCAAGGTGGCGACCAATTTCGCCGTTTTGCCCTCGGTTACGGTCACGTTGTCAACGTGCATTTCAACCACGTCGTCGTGGCTGTAGATGGTGCCCACGACCTCGATGGTGGCGTCCGCGGCGCCGTCGCCGTCGAGGTCCGGGAATTCCACCCCGTGTTGGGGATTGCTGAGCGTCAGGGTAAAGGTCTCCGGCAGTTCCACCAGGAGATCGTCAACCGGGGTTACCCAAATCACCTGCTCGGTGGTGTTTGGAGGAAACTGCAGGCTTCCGCTGGCGGGCAGGGCGGCACCGTCTTTATCAGTTATGGTGTAGTCGGCTGCGCTGGATTTGCCCGGGTCCGTACTGGCGGATATTTCGTAGGACATCAGGCTTCGCGCCGATGTAGAGACCGCCTCGGCAGGCGCATTGATACGAAACGAGACTTTGTCCCGGTCCTTTTCGGCCTGCGTATCCCCGTCGTCCCACAGTTCCAAACCGTAGTCGCCGTTGGCGAGTCCCGTTTCTGCTTTGTAATTGACGGTTATGGGCACGGGCCGATGCGTGATGCGTATGATATTGGACTTCAGCCTTACAGGGAGTTCCAATTCGCCCTCGACATCGAAAAATTCGAGAATAAAAACTTCCGGTGAAGTGCTTGGTTCCTGCACGAGATCCCATATCGTTTGAATTTTGAAAGTATGGGAGAGCGATCTGGCATTCCCATTTCCGTCTGCACCCGTGCCGAGATACAACGTTCCCTGAATAGATTCGTAGTCGTCGCCGGCTGTAGCAGTATCATTTCCCTTTGTCCTGTAGCTAACAGACCCGTTTGTTCCCGCCGGTACGGAGACGGTTACAGTTATAGAATTACCTTCTCTGACTTCTAAGCTCTCGGGGCTAAATTCGATGCCAATAGGGGTCTTGTCGGCGTCCTGGGCTGCAACGTCACCCGCGAGCGGCGGCATCAAGACCGCGGCGCCAATGAGCACAGCGAGAGCCCATGCGGGCCGGAGAAGTCGGCGGGCGGTCAAGCCTAAGAAAGCGGCCCTGACCGGTCCGCCGATGAGTGAATAGAAAACGCATGCGTAATGGACTAGCATATGGTTGTACACCAATATCCATCTGCCATCGATTGCAACGGCGATTTACAGGGACTGGACATTGGGGCGACTCCTTGCTCGGGGTCTCCATTCCACACCGCACACCCCTCTGGTGCGAGAACCGCCCATACGATGATTACGCTTGTACCAATAGAGCCACCTACTGTTCCGGTCTGTGCCTTGCCCTCCCTTAAGGCGATGACGCCACGAACTGGAGACGGACGATCTCCCCGTTGTCCGGGCCTCGGCGCCAGAGCCAGGGGAGCGCCTACGCTTTGTCGGGAAGCGGGGTGCAGCGGGGGGGCTGCTTGAACAGCGCGGCCCATATCGCCTTAAGCGCCGCCAGCGCGGCCTCCAACTCCCCACGGGAACCTTGCTCTTTGCTTTCGGCGAATCTATGATGATCAAGTGCTCCTCTGTTCGATGCTCCATACTCCAAAGGTTGCAAATGTAACTAATGTCAGATAGACTATCCGCCATGCAACCGGTTGTCAAGGTTTGCTTGCGGGAACTAGAGATGGGCAGCTGGCAACCACCACCGGCCCACAGAAACAACTGGAGGTCAGGGAATTGGTTGAAGGTCGTTATGCAGAACTTGACCGCACTCATCTGGCCGAGATGCTGGCAGAGCGAGAGGATGTCCATCTGTTCCGTCCCACCACAAGGCGGGTGCTTATGGCCGGGAGCGTCAGGAGTCATCCCCCCCCCGCCAAACCCCTAGGCCAAAGACCGCATAGAGCGTATCTGTGTGTGTCCCAAGGCAGGGTTGGGAGGCGACTCGCCCTCACCGGTTCGCGCTCGACCGTTGCCGGGAGCTGGAGCAGTTCATCCGGCAGGGCAGTGAACGGTGGCCCGGTGGATGTGTGGACGCCACGGGTCAGGAAGCGAAATCCGAACTGGCAGCTCCGCGAAAAAGGCAGCGGACTTCCCGCGGGTGTCGAGCGACTTAGTAGGAGGGCTGGCACTTGAAGGACCCGGAATCCGCGCAAACCAAAGAGCCCGCCCCAGAAGAGTTCCTGAATCTTTCGCTGCTGAAACTCATGGACCTGAGGCAGGTGCTGGAAAGCCTGGTTGAAGCAGAACTGGCAGATTGGGAAATCTTGATCGTCGAATTGCGAGTCTTGGCCGTCTGCGCGGCGCATCCCGGAATCACCGCCGCTGGAATCTCCGGCACCATCCCGGTGGATCCCCCCGCCCTCAGCCGGGTGGTGCACCGACTGGTTCAAAAGAGGCTGTTGTACAGGAACCGGTCCCGAATCGACCGGCGAGAGGTGAGGCTACGCGCAACTAGCGATGGGCTGGCATTGCTCAAGGAATGCCAAATTCACGTTGCGCAGTTCGAGGCCGAATTCCTGCGACCCTTGAGCAAGGCTCAACAGGCCTCCTTAGTATCCGCCGTAGAAACCTTGCTTTCCAGAAACTATCCGGGCCGGGAGAGCTGAGGATGGAGATATCGGGTGCCGAAGGGATCAGCCCTTGCCCTAACGAGACAACCCTGTCTGAAATACTGTTTCGGGACGTTGTAGCTTCAAGGTGGCCACGTTTGTTGAAACGGGCGAACCGAATTACCGAATATGGCGTAGACTTAACCCAGCGCCACCTTCTGCGCGATTTGGATGCAGGGAGGGCCGCAGGACGCGTGTGGCCACAGTGCCCGAACTAGGGAAGTACAGCCAGCGTTTCCCCAAAGGCGAACGCGCCCATGGCTTGGGGGGCATTGTACCAGCTTTCTCTTGACTGCCTGATTTCTTCCAACATCCGTTGAGTCGCTGCCCCGTACTGGGTAGCGGGAGATTGAATGTCAACCGTGAAAAACCACTGATCGCCGAGTTCATAGAGCAGTTTCAGCCGTTCGGGACCCGTGAACATTTCGAACGAGGCAGACACTTGGATGTCGACAAGTCCCGCCTGCTCAAGATGTCCGGCCAATTCCTTGCCCATCTGCGGGTGCCCATCGTCAGCCTCGAGAGTGTCGGCAAAGACGGCATATGCCTGTGAAACACGCCTTGGGTCCGGGTCTGGATGAGTCATGAACAAGTCCATGATGATCTCCCGACAGGCCAGAATGCCTCCGGATTTGAGTACCCGTTTCATTTCGTTCAGAGCGGCCCCGGTGTCTGGAACATAGGCCAGGGCGTCATTGCAATGGACGACATCGAACGAGTCATCCTCAAAGGGCAGAGCTTTCACATCAGCAACGCTGAACTTCGCGTTGCTCAGCCGCCGCTCCGCAGCCGCCTGCGCGGCCATCTCCACCTGCGACGGCTCGATGTCGATGCCGCGCAGTTCGCCCGGCGCTATCGCCTCGGCCAGTCCGGCCGATATTGAGCCCGGTCCGCAACCTACGTCGAGCACACGAAGACCGGGCTTCAGGTGCGGCAACAGATAGGAACATGCGTCTGCGGCGCTCCGCGAAGCAAGAATTCGCAAGTAGGCCTCAGAATACCCCATTATGTACAGATCGGTCATTATGGCAGATCCCTTCAGACGGATTTCAGTGCCCGGTGTCCAACCCGGAGCAGCCACACGTCAATAGCGCCCGAGCGCTGTGGCAGTAGACGCTGCGCTGCCGCCCGAAGATCGTCAGCGATGGCCTATTCCCACTGTCAACATCATTGGCGATATATTTCCCGTGGTGGTCCACTTCGACCTGCTGACGGATGTCCCGCTCATGTATCTCATCGCCCAAGCGGGCCGTCTCTTCGCGAGGGCAGCGTATCTTCGGAGAGGTTACAGCTTTAGTCATCCTCGATCCTTACCGACGCGCACGTCCTGTTCCGTATTCTACCGCGCTAGGACGATGTCTAACAACCCAAAAGGCCTGTACACACAGGGGTGGGACTAAGGCGCGTCCATCGCTGAAACGCAAAAAGGCTTCATACATGGCAACCAGGGGAGGGCGCCGCTGACGAAGCGGCGCCCTCCCTCTCTTGCGCGGCGGTCTAACGCCCTGCGCCAACCAATTCCGCCTCCCGTTCCTGCTCCAGACTGTGCGCCCACTCGAACATGGACATGGATGCGGGCTGGGGCTTACCGTTCTTGCGCTTCGGCTTCACCGGCTCCTCGGCCATGAACTCTGCCCAGGAGAACAGCGACTGCTGCGGCTCCTCGGCCTCGACGTGGTGACCGTTGCCGTTGGCTGGCAAAGGCGCGTGACCGTTTCCGTTGGCGACATGGCCGTTGCTCGGAACAAGCTCGACCGCCGGCCCGATGCCGAAGAGGTCGTCATGGCCCCCGTATCCAGTACGGGGCAGGCTGTTGGCGTGGTGCCCGTTTCCGTTCACCTCGACCGTCTTCTGCTCGACCTCGACGACCTTCCAGCCGTCGTCTACCAGCAGTTCCTCGGCGGCGGACTCGGAGTCCCGCGCCTGGGCGAACACTTCCTCCACCGTCCCGTCGTCGGCCTCTTCACCGTCTCTACTGACGATCTTGCGGGCCAGGGCCATCATCATGTCGTCGCCGTCGTCTCCGAATGCGGCCAGCCCGTCCTCCGGCAGTTCCCCCTCGACGGCCAGGGAGCTTTGCAGCTTCTTCGCCACCAGCTTCAGGGCGTCCGCTTGGAGGGTGTTCCCGTAGCTCATGTACACGACCTTCACCGGGCGGGTCTGCCCGATGCGCCAGGACCGGCGGGAAGCCTGCCTCATCACGTAGACGCTGTAATCAACTTCCCCCCAGCAGATTGTTGGGAAGTCGATCAAGTCGAGGCCGGTCTGCACCAACCTGGGGTGGCAGATGAGGACATCTATGCCCTCCTTGACCCTGTCCGCCACCCACTTCTCCCTCTTGTCGGGAGCCACGGCGTCGGCCTTCATCACCGCCACCCGGAACCCGTGCCGGGTCAGGATGTCGTCCATCCGCTCCGTCACATCCCTGGTGCCGGTGTGGGTGACGTAGACCAGCACCCGCCTTCCCTCCAAACGCTCGGCGGCCACTAGGTCGATGAGCGCCTTCTCCTTGGGGTACAGCTTCTCCTCCGAAAGCGGCGGCACCTGTACGATGACGTCGCCCGACCTGGGGTCGAAGACCGTCTCCCCCTTGGTGCACCCGTCGGGGAAGGCGAGCAAGGTTTGCAGGTAGGTTGCGAGCAGCCGCTTGGAGCCGGACTTGAGGGCCTCGGCCAGTTCCTTGCGCAGCTCCTCGAACACGGTGTCGTAGGCTGAGCGCTGCGAATAGCCCGTCGAGTCCTCCTCCGAGTCCATCGAGGAAAGCAGTATCTGCTCCTCGTAGGGAGGCAGCCCTGATGCCACGTCGGAGAGTCTGAGGAACACGGTGTTGTGGATGAGGTGGAACAGCGCCGATGGCACGAGTCCGGGCCGCTCCCTGGTCACCTTGCGGTACTTGCGGCGTCTGCTGCTTCTGCCGTCCTCCACCGCGTCGTCGTCGGGCTTGCCGATGGAGTGCTCCTCGAAGCCGTACCGCTGTATCCAGCGATGCTCGTCCGACCTCTCGAACTCAGTCCTGATCTCAGGTGAGAAGCGGTAGAGCAGGTGGAACAATGTACTTGCATACCCTCCCATCATCGTGCCGGTAAGGCTGAGGGACTTGCCGCAGGCGTCTGCGAGGACGCCGGCGGCGATTCCCTGGGCGGAGCCTCGCCCCTTGAACTCGTGGCACTCGTCGAAGACGCAGAGGTCGAAGAACCCCTTCATCCTGTGCTTGATGTAATCGGCCAATGGATAGCGCTTGGGGCCGGACTTGTCGGCCTGCCAGAGGGGAGAGCCGCAGTCTGAGCAGGTGCGCTTTCTGCGGTTCAGGTCGGCGTCTGTGAGGGGCACCCCGTCCTTGTCCACCACCTGCGCCGTGCAGTCGGGGCAGCAGGGGACCTGGAACGGCTCACCCGTCTCCTCATCCCTGACTAGTCTGCCCCTGGAGGTGGCCCACCGGTAGGTGACGGCGGCCTTCCAGCGGTAGGAGAGCTTTGCTCTTTCCCTGCTCATCACGGCGAAGAGGGGGCCTGAGCCTATGGAGAGCCTGAGCTTCTCCAGGTCGGTGATGGAGGTGACGACGGCGGCCCTGGCCAGGGGAACCGTCTGCTCCACCTCCCGCTTCCACTTGCCGGTCAGGTGGGGAGGGCAGATGATGAGCACCCGCTCAAAGCCCGCCATGTACGCGGCTGCGGCTCCAATGAAGGTTTTTCCGGTGCCCATTTCGCCCACAACGGTGGTGCCCCGTTGGGTTCCGAGAGAGAGGGCCGCGCCCCTGATGGCGTCGGCCTGCGCTCCCAGGGGAGTCCTGAGCAGGCGGGGGAGGTCGCCGCCGTTCTCCGAGGGCCGGTACAGCGGCGGGTAGGACTCCACCACCCGCTGGGCGATGGCGTCTTTGAAGGTGTCTATGAAGTCTCCGAGGTTCATGGTGTCGTCCTCCTGTGCTTGGTGGGCCGGAGGACGACGCCGGGACCCAAGACGCACCACGCCCCCGACGGGGAACGTTGCTGAGTGCTCAGGTGTCCCGGCAACGCCCCCAGGCGACTGCTTGGATGTGCGAGGCACCGTCCTGTGGCGGGCCTCGTTGTGTGTGGCTCTGTGGGAGCCGTCTTCCTTACGCGGCTGCCGCCTCCGGCTGGGTCAGCATGGCAGAAATGGGCGGCGTCACCACATGCTCCACCGACACCTGGCCCCTGCCGTCGTACCCGGCCCTGAACGCGTACTCCACCTTCGCTCCCCAGGGCACCCTACCTCCGGTGCGGACGGCGCCCCGGCCAGCGCCGCGCACCACCATCCCGCTCCGCTCGTCCTTCCTCCAGCCCAGCACCTTCACCTCGGCGGGCATCACCCGCTCCCCAGACCCCGTCCGCCGGAACAGCGCCCCGTGCAGACTCCTCAGCACCCTCGCCGACGGTCTGCGCTGGCCGTTCATGATCTGGGAGAGGTGACCGGAGCTGATCCCGGCCCGCCTCGCCGCCTCGTTCTGGCTGATACCCAGAGCGTCCATCTGGTCCCACACCACCCGCCGGTCGATGTCGGGGCACTGGGCGGGCGCGATCTTCGCCGGGGCCTGAAGCGCCGACTCCACCCTGGCCTGGAGTTTCGCCCCCATGTGCTTCTGGCCCTTGGCCACCATGGTCATGTAGCTGGCGGAGACTCCCACCCGGTCGGCCAGCTCCTTCAAGCTCATGCCGTAGATGCGGGCGCGCTCCCGGATGAAGCTGCTTTCGCCTTCGATCTCCTCTCGCTGTCGGTAGACGATGCCCTGTCCGGGGACCTCTCCCAGGACTGCCATCGCCTTCTCGCGCAGCTTGGGAGTCCAGGGCCTCTTGCCCGTCCCGACCTGGGAGAGGTAGCTGGCGGACACGCCCATTTTCTTTGCAAGCTCCTTCATGGTGAGTCCCCGCCTCCTGGCCGCAGCCCTGAGCTCGGTCTCGGCGCCGACTGTGCGCTCTTCGGGGGCCGCCGCATTCGTCCGTATCTCCGCATCAGTGTTCCGGTTGGTCGTTGCTGTGGTTGCCGTCGTCATGTCGCTTCCTCCTGAAATGAAGAGGCGGGACGGCCGCCACCGCATTGGGTGGAGACAGTCCCGCTTGAATTGATGTCCCGGCAGCCGGGACTGTCTCCGTGAGTTGTGTTGTGGCCGTGTCGCACGGCAGGTTGCGGCGTTCCCACGGGGAACGCCGTGTGCAAGGCAAGCCCCTGGATTCAGGACATGGGCAGGCCTCGTCGTGCATCGAGCACAGGTATCCCCCGTGAGTGGCGTCGAGGGGATAGACCTATGCGATGGCTGTGGGAGTTGGGTGAATAGGGAATAGGCCCGCAGGGTGAGGCGGACTGGGGGAGAGAGGGCCGGGTCGGAGACCCTCGTGGGGATTGCTATCGGGCGGAGCGCTCCGTCCGATCAACCAGGCGTAGCCCAGGCTCCTACGGTTAGCTGAGGTTTGTGGAAGGATGCTTCTGTTCGTGATAGAGCCGAGAGCGTGCGCTATGATTTCATCAGCGGTCTCAGCCCCTGGAGGCTGCGCTCGGAGACCACCTTGCCGGGCCGCCAGCGCATCCCCAGCACCGCCGCGACCTCAAGCGTTCCATCGCCGTGGGGAGTGAGCGCAGAGGCGAGCCCGACCCCCTGGCAGTAGAGCATCACCCCCTTGCTTCTGAACCGCCGCTTCACGAGGTCCTTCCACTCGGAGAAGGCCCACCGGACCTCCCGCTGCGTGGCCTCCGCCACGTCCACGCCGCCCAGTGCCGCAAGCGCACCGTCCATGTCCCCCGCCTGCCTGAGCCGTCGAGCCTCGTGGATCGCACGCGTCACGCTCGGCTCCGCCGTCTCCGTCTCGTCCCTGAAGCCCATCGCTTCGAAGAGCCGGTCCACCAGTTCCTCCAGGCTGCGCTTGGGCATCTCCACCGTGTCCATCGTCCGATTGCCTGCCGTCAATGTCGCCGTTGTCATTACGCACCTCCTTGTGCATCAGCTTGTTTTGTTGCCTTTGATCCGTTGCGCCCGTTTGCGGGCAAAGAAGAAGGGGCCGCCCTCGGAGAGAGCGACCCCTGTGGTTGGTATGGGTTCTGATAAGCCCTAAGCCGGTCAGCGCTTGAGCCTGCGTACCGTGCGCCGTGGCAGGAACCGCCTGAGAAGCATCCAGCCAATGCCCAGCCCGATGAGGTTGAGGAAGAAGAGTTCCATGTCGAGGGTCAGCAGCGGCGCCGCAATCGTCATGACGATGACCTCGGCCACCAGCACCTTCTTGCGCTTCCACCAGGGCAGCTTCTCAGCAGCCTTGACCACCGCGTTTCTAACGGGGACGAAGGCCGTCCAGATCGGCAGGCCGATGAGCGCCTCAAGCTCGGTGACTATGACGCCGCGACCGCAGCCCCGGGTGTGACACCGCACGTCGATGCCGTTGCCCCCGTATCGGGGTACGGGGCAAGCTGGTCTCTGCCGAAACGCCAGCCCGTCCGACTGTCCGCCGTGACAGACAGCCGTCGTCGTCCAGAACCAGCCCCGGTCGAAGCTGACCCGGTGCGGCAGCAGGTCTGCTATCCGCGCCGCGCTCGGCCCGACGTACTGCTCCGTCACGTCCTGTCCTCCTTCTCCTGTCTGTGTCCGTGTTTCCTCCATGCCGATGTACCTCCTTACTGAGTGTGTTGCCGTTGACTCTGTGAATCCGTGGTGCCGTTCCAATGATGCCCGCAGTCCGACCATGAGCCGAACAGGGGGGAGCCGGACTGCGCAGAACGGCAGACCGGCGCGTATCGAAGCTGCGGTACGGCTGCGTGCCAGCCATCCCGCAGACGTGTTGAGTCAGCCGGAGCGACAGACGCACTTCGGCTGACCGGGTGAGGACGAGGCGCACAACGCACTATGTCCCCTGGGTCCAACGGCGAGGCGATCAACCTCAGCCGTCAGACCGGTGTCCAGCGACCGAAGCGATCAACTCCGCATCGCCGGACGTGTGCCCTGCGGGTGAAGGACCAACGTCAAACTTCCACCGCCGGACTGAGACCGAGGACGGAGGCCCTTGCGTCAACTCCGTCGAATCGGCCCGCGCTGGTTGCGAAGGACCAACGTCGAACTCCGCATCGCCAGCATTCCCTCTTGGGCAAAGCCCGTGCAACAGGGATCACGCACCCAGGTTTCTATGGTCGGAAACCTTGGAAAAAGCCAAACAGTGAGGTCATTATCGGCGATCCTCGACCCCCAAAAGACCCCCTGCGTGCCACCACCCGGCAAATGGCTTCAGTTTTCACTCTGTCGCAATGCAACGCACTACTGCGAGGGCAGCCACCACCTCAGCGTGAGCGCCCGCCACACCTTGGACACGATCTCGCTCCTGGCCCGCGCTCTCCGCGTGTCGAAGAGCGCCGTCCTGCGCCAGCTGACCTGGCCGCTGCGGTCGAGGCCGTGCAAAGGCTGCTTCTCCGGGGGAAGCGTCATCCCGTGCTCTTCAAGCAGCGCAAGCTCCATCTCCAGCAGGCGCTCCCGCTGGACGAGCCACTCAAGGCCCTTCCCGTCATTGGGGTGAGATTCCTTCAACTCCCGCCACTGGACGACCAGAGGCCAGGCTTCTCCGAAGACCTCCTTGTCATCATCGGCAGGCTCAAGGGTCACCAGGTCTGGGTGCTCGCGTCGCATCGGGGGCCTTGGCGGAGGACTTCCGTCCCGCCGTGACGTACCACCTTCACCTTCATCATCGCCTCGCAGGGAGGGACCGGCGCCGGCATGACCGGCCCCGGTCGTCTTCGCCCTCACGTTGCCGTCCCGCCCCAGCGCCTCGATACCGCCCTCGACCTTGGACAGACGCCTGCGCGCCTCCTTGCCCAGAGACTCCACCTCACTCTCCAACTGCTGCAACCGTTCTTCCAGCCTGTCGTTGCGCTCCCGCTGACGGGCGGCCGCCGAGCCGACACCCTCCTGCAATGCCCTCTCCAGGGCCTCTCGCACCCGCCGCGACAGCCTTCCCGTCCTCGCGCACTCGGCCACGGTGCGCTGGTCGACCTCCAGCACCCGCGCAGCTCCCTTGTGGCCTCGCTCCCGCACCAGCTCTTGCAGGAGGGTCATGAGCCGCATGTGGTACATGTTCTCCACGTCCCTGCTGTCCTCAATGCCGTGTTCCGTGGTCTTCATGGCAATTTCCTCCTTCTTCTGAAATTCGTTTCAGCTTTGGAATCGACTCCGCCCGATCTCCCGTCCGGCGTAACGCACCCCCACCTCAAGCGGGTTTTCGGGGGAGTTTTGTCATCGGGCCGTCGATTTTCCCCGGTGTAGACACCCCCACCTCAAGCCCGTTCTTGTCATTGCCAACCGAACTGGGGACTTTCAACAGATTGCTCACTGGTTACGTCCAATAGGGGCCGATTTACCCCTGTTTTAGCTACGAAATCACGACTTCGGACACCTCGTCACCAAACTCCATTTCCTGTACACCCCCAATACTGCACGAGATGCGCCTCCGATAAGAGGGCCTGCAAGGTGCCACCCTGCGAGGGGTCTTTTTTCTCGTTTGATTTGTCCACACTCTTTGCGACCGCCGCGCTCCGGTAACCGTGGCGAACCGCAAGGAGGTGAACGAGTTGGCGCTGAAATCGAAGCTCCGGTCCGTTAGGCGGCTCATTCCGCCGGCAATCGCGCTGCTGTTGGCGGCTCTGGTCGCCATTCCCACCGGCAACCTGGCCCTGGCCCAGGAACCTCCCGCTAACGAGATCGTCCTCGTCAACGCGGACAGAGAGCTCGTCGAGCGCAAGAAGGGCGGCGAGTTCGTCGCCCGACCCATCTTCGACCGCGAGCTTCACGACCTCTTTTACGCCGTCCGGGACGCCGACACCGGCGACTGGATATCCGCCATGTACCGGGTCAGGGGCGGCGAGAAGAAGCGCTCCGACGGCTGGGAGTACTCCTGGGAGTATCCCAAGCTCGACGAGCAGCCCGACCTCGACCCCGACAGGGCCTACCTGCTGGTCATGCTGGCCGTCGCGGAGGACGGCAACAGAGGCGACTTCTACGCCGTCATCCCCATCCACCAGCCGGGGCGTATCTGGGACAAGATTCTCTCCGCCCTCAACCCCGCTCGCTGGGCCAGGGCCTTCGCCGGCTGGATGATCGAGGGAGTCCACGGGACGCTGTGCGGGGTGGTTGAGCGGGCCTCGGGCGAGGACGCCGACAACTGCGGGGGCGGGAGCTAGCCCATGAGCGACATCCTCACCGGGACTCCCCCCGACCTCACTTACGCCCACGACTTGGTGCAGCAGGCATGGATGGTCGTCTGGGCCATAACGTCGGGCGCGCTGGTTGTGATCCTCGGCTGGATGGGGCTCTCGCTCATCGTGAGCGAGCACTTGGGCCGCCAGCAGGCCGGATGGCGGGAGATGGTGCCCCGCCTGGTGCTTGGACTGGTGGCGGCTGCCTCGTCCCTTTGGTGGTGCGCCCTGGTCATCGACGTCGCCGACGCCGTCTCAGGCTTCGTCGCCGCATCATTGGACGTCACCGCCGGGGACATGCTCCGCTCAACACTCAAGACATTACTCACCGCAGTACAGGCCGGGAGCGTGGGCATGGCGTTGCTCTTGGCCCTCCTCTATCTCGTCTACGGCTTCTTCGTCCTCTACGTCATCGTGCAGATGATCTTGAGGCTTGCCCTCATCGACATTCTTCTCGCGCTAGCCCCCATCGCGTTGGGGCTGTGGATTCTTCCGCACACGGCGGGCTGGGGAAGGCACTGGCTCAGGCTCTTCATGACCACGGTGTTCCAGCAGGCCATCCAGCTCATCGCGTTGGCCTTGGGGTTCGGTTTCCTGAACGAGGTGGCCCTTATAGCCGCATTCGAGCCGGTGCAGGACCTTATCTGGAAGCTGCTCATGTCGCTGGCCTTCGTCTACATGGCGACGAGGGTGCCGTCGCTGCTGGGCAACGCCGGCACATTCGATAGCTGGCTCTCGATGCTCTACTTCGGCATGAACCTGCCCGCCTCGATGGTGCGGTCCGCCAAGACCATCGGTCTTGTCGCAGGAGGAGCCGCCGGTGGGCCGGGAGGCGTTGCAGTGGGCGCGGTTGCGGCCAGCGCGGGGCTATCGGCAGCCGCAGGCGGTCTCAGCTCTGCGGCCTCGATGGCGTCGCCATCGGGCGGCGGAGACATGGGCGGCGATTCGCCCAGGAGCGCCAACGAGTGACACCAACAACAACGAACACGAAATCACGGAGGCGCGGCTCAGTCCACGCCGCTAAACACGACGACGGAGGGGGAGAGATGTGCAACTAACGGAACCAAAGAGCAACGACCGATAGAGACGAGCGGAAGACTCGGAATACGAGAGGAGAAAGCAAATGGAAGACCTTACACAGACGATTTCGAACCTGGTGGGCATCCTGCTGGGGATCGTGGGCGCGGTGGGCGTGGGCTTCTTCATCTACGGGGCCTACCTGTACCTGACCGCCAGCGGCGCGCCCCACCAGATGGAGCGCGGCAAGAGCGCAATGATGACCGCCCTGGCGGGCATCGTTCTGGCCCTGGTCGCCTACGGCGTCGTGGAACTGGTGATGAACGCGGTGGTCAACCCCGGCGTGGAGATCGATGACGCACTGCCCAAGCCAGCCACACCCACTCCCGACAGCACATAGAAGTAGGTGAGGAGGGAGAAAAGCAATGAGAGAACACGAGGTACCGACCCACGTGCAGGCCGAGGACAGGGTGCTGCTGTGGTTCACCTTCCCGCAGATCGTGGCGGTCGTGGCGGTGTGCGCCCTGTCCTACGGCGCATACCGCTACGCCCCGGTGGGGCCGTCCGAGGTGCGGATGGGAATCGCCGTGCTGTTCGGGCTGATGGGCATCGCCGTTGTCGTGGGAAAGATAGGAGGTCGGCGGCTGCCGTTGGTGGCCGCCGACCTGCTGAAGTACCGGCTAGGGGCGCGGGTCTACGCCGGGCCGGTGTCCCAGCTGGTGCGCCCTGAGCCGCCCGCGCCGGCGCAGCCGGTGAAGGACGGCCCCGGCCCTTTGCGCCTGATGGCGAGGCGCGCCGGAAAGACCCTCAAGAGGCTGCGCCGCCGCAAAAAGCGGGAGCGTAACGGGGAAAGAAAACCCTTCCGTCCCCACTGCTGGTTCGGCAAGCGCCGCCGCAAGGCGGGGAGGGACAGCCGGGGCCACGGTCCAAAGGGCTGGATCGTGGTGATGGCCGTCGTCGCATTGGCGGCGGCCGCGACCGTTCCGCAGACGGCCCTGGCCGACGGCCACGAGCCCTGGCGAGAGGAGATCGACTTCGAGATTACCGAGCCGGTCGAGGGACGCCGGATATATGTCGAGGGCCTGGCCGTCTCCGGAGACCGGGCCGCCGTGACCTTACGGGCGGCAACCGACCTGGAAATCCGCGTCCGAGCCTTCGGCGGCAGCCAGGGTACCGCCCTGCGCTTCTGGGGTTCGGCAAGTCTCACCGAAGGGGAGAGCATCGACTACTCGCTCCCCCTCCACGGACCGGTGCCGTCCTTCACGATCTCGTGGGAGGACACGCTTGGCCAGGCCGGGGCGCTCACCTGGGAGGAAGCACAGCGTCCCTTTCCCCTACCGGTTGTGGAGGGTGAACTGTGCAACGTCGCTCTCACGTCCCTCGGCTGGACGGCGGGAGCCGTCAGCGGCGTTATCGAATCCGAGTGCGTGACGCGCATCGAGCACCCGGTCGAGCTTCAGTCGGTGGCGGGGCACCAGAGCGTCACCGTGACGGCCCTCATGGAAGCAGAGATATCTGCCATCACCGGGTCGCTCTCAGCAACGGCGGAAGCATCGACCGCGAGCGTCTCATTCATCCCCGATGGCGAGACGAGCTTCAGGCTCGCCGTGCCCACGGGCGAGGCGATTCACGCCGTGAGCGGGGACGTGAGCCTTGAGGCGACTCTCAGCATCCCAATCCCCCCGCTGACGACGCTGACCCATGTCCCGGAGCGGACGGAAAAGCGCACCGAGACGGTGAGTCTGTACAGGCCGGGGACGACCCAGACGGTCAGCGAGACGGTCACCCTGACCAACGACGACGGCACCACGACGGAACACACCGTCTCGGCCACCCTGTCGGTACCCGGCGAGACGGTCCAGAAGAACGTGACCATCACCATCGTCCACCCGGAGCACGTGAAGGCCGAGGTCACGGACCGCGCGCCCATCGTCAAGACGAAGAGCGAGTCTCTGGGCCTGGCTTCCGGCATTGGGAGTGACGACCCATTCAAGGTACTGGCGCTGCCTCAGCCTGAGCCGGAAGACCCGCCAGCAGAGCAGACGCCCGGCGGCGATCTGACCGAGTGGTTTCGCAGATTGGGATGGGAGTGGCCCTGGTGAGGCGTCTATGGGCGGCAATCCTCCTGGCCGGGGTTGCGCTGGCGACCACCGGCGCGGCCCCGGCGGAGGAGCAGGCAATGTTGGACGCCTTCGATGCGGTCTTGACCGCGATGGCCTACGCCGCCGCAGGACTCGCCGTCTTCGCCATCGCCTGGGCGGGATTCGTCCTGATGGCCGAGGGCGCAGAGGAGCGCGGCGGAGGCAAGGCCAGGACCGCAGTGGTGATGGCCGTCGTCGGCCTGGTGCTGGTGCTGTCGGCCAAGGGCGTTGCCGCGCTGCTGAGCCACGGCGTCATCCCCATTCCAGTCCCCTGATGAAAAAGGAGGCAAACGAAGTGAAGAAGCTGTTTGAACGAATCATAGGACGAGGATCGCAGGCCCCGCCGGGGGAGACCGGCGCTCCCAGGGATGCCGAGCGCAAGCTCCTCCCGCCCGACCTGCCTCTGTTTTTCATGCTGTCGCACCTGGAAGAGGACTGTCCCGTGCGGCTGGACGGGGTGAAGCTGGGCGTGTGCGAGGTGATGGGGCTGGAGATCGACGAACCCAAGCTGGGAGCCTTCGCCGGTGCGCTCAACGCCCTGGATTTCCCCGTGCAGCTTCTCATACGCCAGCACCCTCCGCGCCTTGGCGGGCTCCGGGAGAAGCTGCAAGAGGCCCAACCGGAGAACCTTCCACCGCAGACAAAGGCCGCCGCCGAGTCCTTAGGACGGCTGTTGACCGACCTTGAGACCCGGGACGGCATCCTCGACCGGCGCTTCTACGCCGTGTGCGAGCACTCCCGCATCGACGAGTTGCGGGGGCTGCTGGCGCGGGCCGGACTCTCCGTACATCCGCTCAGGGGCCGCCAGCTTCGGATGTTCCTCATAGCGTCCGCCCTTGGCGGCTCGCCAACCGACGTGGACGAGAACGAGGAGGTCGAGGTTCAGGTCAGCTGCAGGGACATGCGCGTCGGAGACCGGCTGGTGCGCTCCCTCCACCTGGGCAAGTGGCCCCGCTCGCTTGCCCCCGGCTTCCTGCAAGGACTGATGGCGGCGGGAGCGCCAATGGACCTGTCCATCCACCTCGGGCCTATCCCCGCAGAGCAGGCGGCGAGGACGCTGGAGTGGCAGAAGGTCAGGTTCGAGTCGGCCCAGTCCCTGTCCTTCAAGCGGGGCCGCACCATGTCCCCGGAGGCGGAGATCGCCCTGGAGGACGTGACCCGGCTCAGGGACGAGGTGCAACGGGGTCGGGAGCGTCTGTTTCACGCATCGTTGTCGGTCACCCTTCACGCCAGGGACGAAAACTCCCTCAAGGAGATGACCCAGCGGGCGAAAGCCCACTTCGCCGCCACGTTGGGCAAGCTGGACAACCTGGCCTTCCGCCAGAGGGATGGGCTGCTCTCCACGCTTCCCCTGGCACTCAACGCCGTCGCCGAGTGGCGGACGCTGGACACGTCGTCTCTAGCGAGATTGTTCCCCTTCTCTCCCCCGGACCTGGACACGCGGAGCGGCACCCTCTACGGCATCGACATGCGGGCCTGCTCTCCGGTGGTCTACGACCCCTGGGACGGAACGCACCTCAACGCGAATACGGCGGTGCTGGCCCGCTCCGGCTCAGGCAAATCCTTCGCCACCAAGCTGGGCGTGCTCAGGGGCCTGACGCGCGGCGTCACCGCCTACGTCATCGACCCCGAGGGAGAGTACGCGGACATGGCCCGTGCAGCTGGAGGGCGAGTGCTGTCTCCCGGCGTGCCCGGCCAGGGCATGAACCCCTTCGTCATCGACAGAGGCGACTCCGAGGAGCTGCTCCAGCGCATCGGCAGCCTCAGACGGCTCATCGAGGTGATGGTGGGAGAGAGCCTCGGCGCAGAGCGAAGGGCATCCCTCGACCACGCACTGGCGGGCTACTACGCCCAGCCCCGCGAGCGCACCGGCTTCAGGGATTTCTACACGTATCTACAAGGTGAATCCCCGGACATAGCCCATCTATTGCGGCCCTTCGCCACCGGCAGCCTGCGCAATCTCCTCTCCGACGAGGGGGACGACCTGCTGGGGAGCGAAGCCCTGGTCACCGTCTTTGATCTTCGATTGCTGGAACCGGAGCTTAGGCCTGCCGCCGCGATGGTGTGCACCGAGACCGTGTGGGCGGCGGCCGCCCAAAACCCCAAGCCGAGGCTTCTGGTGGTGGACGAGGTGTGGTCGATCATGCAGCACCCCGAGGGAGCCGCCTTCATGGTCAGCATGGCGAAGCGTGCCAGGAAGCACCGGCTGGGATTGCAGTTCATCACCCAGGACGTCCAGGACCTTCTGAGCGAGGACTCTTCGAGAACGATCACCGGCCATTCGGGACGCGCCCTCCTCCAGAACGCCGCCTTCAAGCTGCTACTTCAGCAGGATGCTGCCGCGATACGCACCGTGGGCGACGCCTTCGACCTGCCCGAAGACCTACAGCGCTGGCTGCTGTCGTGCCCCAGAGGAGACGGGCTTCTGCTGTCGAAGGGACACCGCTTCCCCGTGCGCATCGAGGCGACGCCTGAGGAGACAGCAGTAATCGAATGGAGACCGGGCAGCCACCGATAGAAGGATCACAACGCAACGACGGACATGTAGAGACGCCCTTTAAGAAGAAGGAGTACAGCAATGAAACTGAATCCTAGAAATATCTTGTTTGGCAATGACGAAGGAACGAAGACCCCCGTACTGCTGGCGGTAACGCCGCCCAGGACCGGTGAGCGCACGTTGCTGGGCGTCGAGAACCTGCTCCAGTCCATCGCCGTGCCGGAGCCCTTCTCCCTGGAGTTGGTCGGGGACATGGACGGCGTGACGCTGATGGCACGCTGCCAGGACGACCGGGTGGTGCGCGGCCAGCTCTCGGCTCACTATCCCCAGGCAAGGATAGAGAAGGTGCACCCTGGCGAGGACCCGCTGTGGCTCAGAGACGGAGAGCAGGCGTGGTCGATGACGCTCAGGGCAGACGGCCCCGAGTACGTCCCCCTCAGGACCTTCCGCGATGACGACCTGCTCGACCCCGGCTCGGACCCCCTCATCGCCCTCATGGGCGCGCTGTCATCCCTCTATGAGGGGGAGCGGGTGGTGGCCCGCCTGATGCTTCGCTCCCTCGGCCCCGACTGGTCGCAGCACCATCTCGAAAAGGCCCACAAACGGCCCGGCGCAGAGCTACGGGAGCCCTCCTACACCTACCAGACCAAGCCATTGCAGATGGACGGCGTGACCATGGCCGTTCTGGGCATCGGCGCGCTGGCCGCCCTCCAGGGCTACCTGTGGGTGCAGGACGGCGAGACGTGGAAGGCCGTACTCCTGGGGATGGGTACGGCGTTGGGGCTGACCGCAGGCGGCTGGGCGTGGTGGCGCTGGAAGAAGTCCAGGAACCGGGTCGAAGACCCATTGCTCATACGCGAAAAAGTCTCCCGCATCGCCTTCGATGCCGAGATACAGGTCACGGCGCTCATGCCCGCCGACACAGGGCATGAGCGAGCGGAGGAGCTCCTGAAGAGAGTGGCCGCCGCCTACCGCCACTTCGACAACCCCGCCGGAGCACGGTTCAAGGTCGGCAAAGTCCGGCCCATCGCTCCCGACCCCGACCTGCTTCACCCGACAGGCCCCGGCCTGTTCGGAAGGCGCAGCGTCCTCGGCGTCCGCGAGGTTGCCGCATTGTGGCACCCGCCTGGAGCGGGTGACGAGACGCCCATGGTGGAGCGGTCCGGAGCAAGAGCGCTCAGTCCATCTGCTAAGGGCGTCAGGGGCGGTGCTCTCGTGGGGGACACCACTGCGGGAACCAAGCGGGAGATCCGCTTCCCCGAGGACCTGCTCCGGCGACACCACCTCTACGTCGCCCGCACCCGCATGGGCAAGTCCACCCTCATGCACCATCTGGTCGTTCACAAGATGCGGGAGAAGGCCGAGGGCAGGGACGCAGACGCCATCGTCGTCATCGATCCCCACACCGACCTCGTCGCAGGCATCCTCGAACACGTCCCAGACTCCCTCGTGGACAAAGTGAAGCTCATCGACCTGTCCGACGAGACCCGCTCTCCCGGCGTCAACCTGCTGGACACCCGCGTCTTCGCTGACCGCGACCGCACCGCCGACTCGGTGGTGCGCGTGGCCAAGGGGCTGTGGGACCAGTGGGGGCCGAGGATGCAGTCCATCCTCGAACAGACCGTCAAGACCCTCCACGAGGCCAACGAGCAGATGGAGGCGGAGCAGCAGTACACCATCCTGGACGGCTTGAAGCTGCTGTCGGACGAGACGTTCGGAAAGCAGGTGCGCAAGAAGGTCTCCGACCCCTACCTGCTGGAGTGGTGGGCGAGGGACTTCGGCAAGTGGGGTCATCAGTACAAGGCGGAGGCGCTGGCTCCCGTCCAGACCCGGCTCTCCTACTACGCATCGTCCAAGCGGGCAAGGGCCATCCTGGGCCAGCGCCGCTCCACCATCGACCTGCGCCGCACCATCCACGACGGCGGAATCCTGCTCGTCTCCACCTCCCAGGGCACGGTCGGCAGGGACGTGGCCGCCCTGGTAGGCGCTTCCCTCCTCAACCTTGTCGATGCGGTCATCCGCGAGCAGGGAAGTCTCCCCTTGCACCAGCGCAGGGGGGCGCTGGTCGTGGTGGACGAGATGCAGTCCATGCCGGGCGTGGACTACGAGTCGATGCTGTCCGAGCTTGGCAAGTTCGGCGCCAGCTTCGTCCTCGCAACCCAGAGCCTGGCCAAACTGGACGACCTCTCCCTAACCATGCGAGACACCATCCTCGCCAACGTGGGCTGCCTTGCCGTCTTCCAGGTGGCGGGCAACGACGCCAGGACGCTCGTATGGGAGCTTGGCAAGGACCGGGTGACCGAGGACGACATCGTGTCGCTGCCCGTGCACCACTGTTACGTCCGCGCCACCGTGGGAACGGAGAGGATGCCCGCCTTCTCGATGGAGGTGCGCAAGCCCGAAGAGGGAGACCCCGCCGTCGCCGACCGCATTCGCAACGCGGCATCAGCCTACACCGTGTCATCTAACCAGGCCGACTATGCCGACGCCGAGGGCAACAAGAAGGTGGATGACTACCACAAGGGCGTCGAAGAGTTGGAGAAGGCCGAGCAGGAGGAACAGCAGGCGGCGAAGCAGGCGGAGCAAGAGGAGGTCGAAGGATGAGGTCCGAAAAACTCGACGCCCAGATCCTCCGAGTCCTGGCCGACATGCCCTTCCTCAACCGACCGGAGATGGTCGCCGTCACCGGCCGGTCTAAGGGCGCGGTCCACGAGGCCGTCGATGGGCTTCAGGAAGGCGGCCTTTGCGCCTCCGTGCTCCACTCCGTGGACCCCTTCCCGCCGTCCCGGAGGTTCCATCTCACCGCTGCGGGGCTGCGCAGGCTCGCTGGAGAGGAAGGTGTCCCCATTGAAGAGCTGGTGCGCACGCACCCCGTGTCGGGCCAGTGGCGCCGCAGCCTGATGGAGCGCATGGACGCCCTGGCCGTTATCTACCGCCTGGCCTCCCACCTCTCCGACTACGCATACCCCATACGCTTTCGCTGGTACCGCTCCTCGAAGCTGGACGCCTCCGTGTCCCTTCCCGATGGGAAGACCGTAGGCATCGTCAGGCAGGGACTAACCGCCGACCGGTCGGTCTTCGCCCAGCGTCTCTGGCGGCTCAAGGACGAGCCCATGCCGGGGATCGTCCTCATCCTCACGACGGACGGAGTGCGGCTCAGGCACGCCCGCAGGATGCTCTCGACCACCGACGTCCCGGCACTGCTCGCCATGGAGCGCGAGGCGGTCGTGGCCGAAGCCGACGATCCGATATGGACTCCGGCTCAGGTCGCCGCCGCCGTGAGTCTGCACTATGCCCTCGACAGGATGGAGCCCGGCGGCGCGTTGCCACAGGAGCCACAGCCCGGACTGGCGTCCGTCCCCGCCGACCTACCCGTCACGGGCGCGGCATCGGACATGGCTGACCACATGCTGCCCGTGGTGCTCAAATCCGCCGAGAAGTGCGCCCTCGACCTGGTCTTCGATTGGCCTTGGATCGCCCTCTCGGAACTGGGCGGGCTGATGGGTGTCTCGCCCCAACGGGCTTCCCAGTTGGTCAACCCGCTGGAGGGATTCCGCCTCGTCGTCCGGCACCGCGAGGCGGGTGGACGGCTGGCCCTCACCGACCGGGGGCTGGCTCTCCTCGCCCGCAGGGACAGGACCTCCGTCGCCGTCGCCAGGAGGAGGTTGAGCGTCGCCCCAGAGGACGCCAACGCTCCCTATGGCTGGCGCAATCTCTCCGGCAGCCGGAGCAGGCAGCTTCTCAGGAACATCGAGCACACCTCCGCAGTCCACGGCTTCCTCGCCGCGCTCACGGGCCAGGCCCGGCACCTGGGCTGGGAGGTCGTGCATCTCGACCCGCCCAGGAGGGCGTCCCGGCACTTCCGCCACGACGACCGGATGCGGGCCGTCTATCCCGACGCTTTCGGCGTCCTGCGAAAGGAAGACGCCGGTTGGCACTTCTTCCTGGAGTGGGAACGCCGCGCCGTGCGCCCTTCGACCATGGCCACACGTCTCGCACCCTATCTGCGCTACTACTCATCTCACAGGCCCATCGACGACCACGGCGTGCGGCCCGACGTCCTCATCGTCTTCGACGACGACATCGCCGCCACCCACTTCCTGCGCGTCGCGCGGGAGCGGATGCAGGCCAGCGGGGTCAGCGTCCCCCTATGGGTTTCGCACAAAGAGGCAATCGACGCCCTGGGGCCGCTGGGACGCGCCTGGCGCACCCCGGCCACCGCCTGGGAGCCGCCTCAAGCACTGCCGACGGGAGAGCAATGAGCGACGAATGGAGCGTTGCGAAAGTCTCCCGTTCAATCCCCGATAGAGGATGGAAAACCGATGTGTTCACGGAATAACGATATATGAAGAGGCCCCCGGAGGAGCGGGGGACGGACCGTCGTCCGGCTCGACGCGGCGGCCCTGGGGAGACAGCTCGCTCTGCTGAGCTCTCCCCGGAACCGGCCCGCCGGGAAGGTCTGCAACAGACTCGGTTACGTGTCGATTCCGGCCAGCGGGGTGCGGTCGCCCTCCGGTCGCATCCGCCGCCGGATGCAAGAGGCCTTGGGAACAACAACCAAGAGCTTTGCGACATGGAGGTTAGCAATGAACCGTAACGCACCGTGCTGTTTCGACAGGCACACCAACCACATCTACTCAGTCGGCGGGATGCAGCCCATTCTGGGCAGCGACCTGCCCGAAGACTTCCCCCGGAGGCTGGAGCTCCTCAAGGAGGCCAGCGGCCTCTCCTGGCGCGGCATGGCCAGGGCCATCGGCATCGACTACAAGCTGCTGCTCAGGTGGCGCAAGGGCGCCGTGCCCAGCGGAGGCTCGATGTACTCCCTGCTCCTGTTCGCCTGCCAGGTCCGCAGAGGCCTTCAGATACTCCTCGGATAGGGGGTTCCGGATGACCTTCTTCAAGGACTAGCGGACATGCCCCGCCGGCGTCGTGAACGGCGCATCGGCGGCGCGGCGGGGTAGGACACGACAACGCCGCCGGGCGCTCGCACCGATCCGTCCGTGCCCGGCGGCCCACACAAACACTGTAACGAGAGGCCAGCGGCATAACACGAACCGCCGCTGCGACTGTGAAACATGAAAGACACCAATAGACAGAATGCAAGGAACAGGCAAAAGAAGAGACGCGAACTGGACGCCCCCGGACCTTCCTCCGACAGGCCGATGGAGTCCTACACCCCGGCGCAGCAGAGGATGGTCCGCAACGGGCTGCGCATCCTGGCCAAGGTCGCCATACGAGCACACCTGCGAAGGAGTGCAGGGCGCCTCGATTCAGCGGGGGACGGCGACGGGCGGCGAGGAGACTTAGGGGACGACTCCGAGGGACGACGTGGTGTCTGAGCCTAACGACCGGCGCAGGGCTGCGCGAATCGCGAGCTTAGACCGGCTGGAAGGTCGAGGCGTCCTCGCCAACCCACTTGCGGATGAGGTCGTTCAAAGAACCGTCCAACTTCATCTCGGCCAGAGCCGAGTTCAGCTTCGCCAGCAGGTTGTTGTTGTTGCGCACGCCTATCCCTATGCCCCGGTCCAGCAGCACAGAGGGGCCGACGACGGCCAGCCGCCCCTCATACTCCGAGAGCTTCTCCGTGGCATAGGCGTGGTCCACCAGCATCGCGTCGATGTCGCCGTTCAGCAGCGCCGCCAGCCGGTCGTCCTCGTCGCTGAACTCCGTGTACGCAATGCCCCGTTCCGTGAAGTAGTCCGAGTAGATGGTGTTGGCGTAGGCTGCGAGCCGACCCTCAACGGCATCGTCGCCCGCTCCTTCAAGGGCCAGATAGACGGACGGAGTGGGAGGGTAGTACGGCTCGGTGAAGTCGATGGTCATGTCCCGCTTGCCGGTGATGCTCATACCGGCGATGATGGCGTCGAACTCCCCCGCCACCAGGTCCGGGATCATGGGCTCCCATTCGTTCAGCACCCACTCGCACGCAAGCTCGGCCCTGCGGCACAACTCGTCGCCGAGCTCGCGCTCCAAACCGTCGATCTCGCCGTCGTCGTTGATGAAGTTGAAAGGGTGGTAGTCGCCCTCCGTGGCCAGGCGCACCGGCTCCGCGTCGTCATTGCACGCGAGCGCCAGCCCACCGACCGCGACGATCATGATTGCCAAGAGGAGCTTCCACAGAGACCGCCTGAAAATCCCCAACAGAATGAGCCTCGCTATAGTAATGTCTTGCCCCTATTTTACGCTGTTTAGACTGCGCGAAACAGGGGCGCGACCCTTGACGGAGACATCCCGATTCGTTCATGATAAGAGTAAGACTGAGCAATACCAAGACAGGCAAAAAAGGGGACATGCTCACCATGCCCAGGACCACCGACACCATCACGTTCTCGCTTCCACCGGAGCTGGCCCAGCGCGTGCGGCAGGTGGTAGTGGAGGAGCAGCGTACCGTGAGCGAGCTTCTGCGGGAGGCCATCCGCCTATACATGGAGGAAAGGGAGTGGCGCATCAAGCAACGGACGGAGCGGCGACGATCGGGTCAGGCCGAACAGGATTGAACAGAAGGAGGAGACACAGATGAGTGAACGACACGACTACACGCCCGTGGCCCTCTACGCCAGGGTCTCCAGCGACCGCCAGGACGTGGACCTCTCCGTAGCCGCACAGCTAAGGGCGCTCAGGGATTACGCCCAAAAGAATGGCTACTCCGTCGCCCGCGAGTACGTGGACGAGGCCGAGAGCGGACGCGTCGCCGACCGCCCGGAGTTCCGCAAGATGATCGACGAGGCCGCCAAGCCAGAGGCCCCATTTAGGGAAATCCTCGTTTGGAAATTTAGTAGATTCACCAGAAAGCGCGAGCACGCCGTCGCCTTCAAGTCCATGCTCAGACGCAAGGGCGTCCGCGTCGTCTCCATTACCGAGCAGGCCGAGGACACCGCCACCGGAAGGCTCCTTGAGGGAATCATCGAGTCGGTGGACGAATTCTACTCGGAAAATCTTGCCGAGGAGGTCCGACGGGGAATGCGGGAGGCGGCCTCTCGCGGCTTCTGGGTCGCCAGCAGGACGCCCTACGGCTACAACCGCGTCATGGTGCAGGATGGGGCCAAGAAGAGACCCACACTCGAAATCGACCCGGATACCTCCCCCGTCGTCAAGCGCATCTTCGACATGGCCGAGTCCGCCACGGGGATGACCGAGATCACTCGAACACTGAACAGCGAGGGCATCGCCAGCGCCACGGGCAAACTCTGGTCCAAGAACGGCGTCCACTTCATCCTCAAGAACGAGGTCTATACGGGAACTCTTCTCTGGGGCGCTACCGGCAAGGGCAAGGCCGACCCGGTGCGGATCGAGAAGGCTTTCCCGTCCATCGTCTCAAAGGCC
This sequence comes from Dehalococcoidia bacterium, assembly GCA_963662435.1. GTDB lineage: Bacteria > Chloroflexota > Dehalococcoidia > Lucifugimonadales > VXLM01 > VXLM01. The sequence continues at coordinate 3,974,668 of OY759598.1, forward strand.
CAGTTCAAGCGTGTCAACAGGCTGATGCGCTCCCGCGCCCCGAAGAGGACGCACCCCCGCAGGGTGGGAAGCACCTACCTTCTCAGCGGCCTGGTCCGCTGCAAGTCCTGCAACAGGGCGCTCTCCGGCCAGGACGCCAAGAGCGGACAGTTCGCCTACTACGTCTGCCAGTCCATCATGAAGCGGGGCAAGGACGCCTGCGAGACTCCCAGGCTCAACGCCCGCCGCTTCGAGGAGATGGTGGTGGAGAAGATACGGGAGAACGTTCTCACCGAGTCCAACATCACCGAACTGGTCAAGATCGTGGACGAGGAGATGGACGGCGTGGCGAGTGAGCAGCGCCAGAAGCTTGAGACCATCGAGACGGAGCTGGATGAGGTCAAGCGGAAGCTGGGCCGCGTATGGCATCTGGTGGAGAACACCGACCTCGACATGGCCGACGCCTCGGACCGCATCAGGGAGCACCGCGAGCGGCAGCAGCGGCTTGAGGATGCAGCGGCAGAGGCCAGGGCCATTCTCTCCCAGCGCAGGGAGGTTCTGGACTACGTGGAGACCATCGCGGCCTACGCCCAGGACATGAGCGAGTTCCTCAACGAGAGCGAGTTGACCGAGCGCAGGGCCTTCATCGAGTCATTTGTCAAGGAGATCGTCGTGATGCCCGACAATGCCCTCCTGCGGTACACCATCCCCATGCCTCAGGATGGTCCCGTAGGAGGGAAGGACGCCGAGGAGATGGCCCTGAACGGCTCGGTTCTGTCTACCGTCAAAAATGGTGGAGCTGGGGGGACTCGAACCCCCTACCTCATCCTTGCAAAGGATGCGCTCTCCCTGATGAGCTACAGCCCCACAAATGCGGTCCTAGTAAGTGGTCCCTCGAATCACGAAGGTTACTTCCTACGACGAAGAAGCCGACAGGTTCCATTGTACGGCGCACGGATGACAAAAAAAAGGGGCCGAGTTACCTCGGCCCCAACCTTAACCGCTGGACAGTGAAAGGAAATCTAGAGTTTCTGTGTGAACCGATGCTCCGAATTGCTCGGAGCACATATGAACGGTGAGTTTTCTATGGACGGTCTTCATCCTCCGAGGAGCTCTCCCCGACTTACGTCGAGGTCCGGCTCAACCCAGCATCCGAGAGACCGCCACCCACCGATCGACCTAGGAGCTCTCCGACGAATCGGAGAAGTCCCTACTCCCTAGAAAGGAGGTGATCCAGCCGCACCTTCCGGTACAGCTACCTTGTTACGACTTCGTCCCAGTCACCGATCCCACCCTCGGCGCCTACTTCCCATAGGGTTAGCCGGGCGACTTCAAGTGTTACCGACTTCCATGACGTGACGGGCGGTGTGTACAAGGCCCGGGAACGTATTCACCGCAGTGTGCTGACCTGCGGTTACTAGCAGCTCCACGTTCATGCAGGCGAGTTTCAGCCTGCAATTCCAACTGAGGCCTGATTTGTGGGATTGGCTCCGGCTTGCGCCTTGGCAACCCTTTGTTCAGGCCATTGTAGCGTGTTTGTAGCCCAGGACGTAAGAGCCGTGCTGATCTGACGTCATCCCCACCTTCCTCATGTTTTTTACATGCAGTCTCGCTAGACAAGGTAACTAACGACAAGGGTTGCGCTCGTTGCGGGACTTAACCCAACATCTCACGACACGAGCTGACGACGACCATGCAACATCTGTGAATCCGTCCCGAAGGAAGATCCCCTTTCGGGGACTGTCGGAAACATGTCAAGCCCTGGTAAGGTTCTTCGCTTAGCATCGAATTGAACAACACGCTCCGCTGCTTGTGCGGGCCCCCGTCAATTCCTTTGAGTTTTAGCCTTGCGGCCGTACTCCCCAGGCGGGATACTTAACGCGTTAACTACGACACAGAGGGGGTCGATACCCCCCATGTCTAGTATCCACCATTTAGGGCGTGGACTACCCGGGTATCTAATCCGGTTCGCTCCCCACGCTTTCGCGCCTCAGCGTCAGGTGCAGCCCAGAAAGCCGCCTTCGCCTCTGGTGTTCCTCCCGGTATCTACGCATATCACCGCTACTCCGGGAATTCCGCTTTCCTCTGCTGACCTCAAGCCTGCCAGTTTCTCATGACCCCTCCCAGTTGAGCCGGGAGATTTCACATGAGACTTAGCGGGCCGCCTACTCGCCCTTTACGCCCAGTAAATCCGGACAACGCTCGCATCCTACGTATTACCGCGGCTGCTGGCACGTAGTTAGCCGATGCTTATTCCTTGGGTACCGTCCGTTCTCTTCCCCAAGAAAAGGAGTTTACGACCCGAAAGCCTTCTTCCTCCACGCGGTGTCGCTGCGTCAGGCTTTCGCCCATTGCGCAAGATTCCCTGCTGCTGCCTCCCGTAGGAGTGGGGGCCGTGTCTCAGTCCCCCTCTGCCCGTTCGTGCTCTCACACCGGGTACCCGTCTCCGGCTTGGTGGGCCGTTACCCCACCAACTACCTGATAGGCCGCAAGCCCGTCCCAGAGCGACCGAAGCCTTTCCCCCAACGGCATCGCCTGTTGGGACGTACGGGGTATTAGGCACGATTTCTCATGATTATTCCCCGCTCCGGGGTTGGTTACTTACGTGTTACTCAGCCGTCTGCCACTTTACTTAGCGACCGAAGCCGCCGTTCTCGTTCGACTTGCATGCATTAAGCGCACCGCCAGCGTTCGTCCTGAGCCAGGATCAAACTCTGAGTGTTTAACGATTTCCTTTCACTATCCAGTTGTTAAGGTGCAATACCTGTACCGCCCACGTACTCTGCGCGGCACGGACAAACATCATACCGCGCACTCCCCGACGTGTCAACTGATATATGCAGGAATCGACAGGCAATCACTCTTGGAATTGGCAAGGACACCATTTACTGTCACTTCGGCGAAAGAGCGTCACCCCGTACTCCAATACGGGGCCGAAGTCCAGAAGTATGGGCTGGGAGGCTCTCCCAAGACTGGCTGTAATTTGCAATTGCTCTTGCGAGAATCGGCTTCCTGGCTCCGACGACCCAATAGAGCTTATGCGCACTCGGCAGGACCCAACCCCTAACCGGTATCGCCGTGCAGGAACCGAGTCTCACGTCCGTACCCTGCCGTGGTCGGATGACCTACGTATTTTGACTCGCACTTCCCTCAACCATATAATCTCGGTATGAATGACCTTCAGACGGATGCCGTAGCATTGACGCCCCTTTCATCCTCCTGTAACCCCGACCTACTCGAAATGTACCGGCAGATGGTCCTCTGCCGGACACTCGACGAGCGGGTCTGGATGCTCAACCGGCAGGGCAAGGCCGCCATCGTCGCCTCAGCGCAAGGGCACGAGGCGGCGCAGATCGGGAGTGTACGTGCTCTCAGAGTTGGACAGGACCACTTCTACATCTACTATCGCGACCTGGCGGTGCTGGTCGCCTTGGGCCTGACGCCACGCGGGATCATGCTGGGCTTCACGGCGAAAGCCGGCGAACCCCTCGCGGGCGCGCGCCAGTTCCCCACACACGGAGCGTCGCCGCGCCACCGAATGGTCAATCTTTCCAACGTCGTAGGCACGCAGATACCTCAGGCCGTCGGCTCAGCCCTCGCCTCGAAGATGCGTGGAGAAGACACCGTGACTATCGTCTACTTCGGCGATGGCGCTTCGAGCGTCGGTGACTGCCACGAGGCGATGAACTACGCCGCAGTCCATAAGTTGCCGGTCATCTTTCTTTGCGAGAACAACGGCTACGCAATTTCCGTGCCCCTGGACCTGCAGATGGCTGTCGACAGTGTCGCAGGTCGAGCCGAGGGCTACGGAATGCCCGGAGTCGTCGTGGACGGCACGGACATCACCGCCGTCTACGAGGCCACTTCCGAGGCAGCGAGCCGTGCTCGCTCCGGGAACGGGCCAACCATCATAGAAGCCATGGTCGAGAGATACCTACCCCACACAAGCGATGACGATGACAGCCGGTACCGGCTCCGAGAGGACATAGAGAAAGCCCGCGAGCGCGACCCCGTGCGAATGCTGCAAGAGCAGCTCCTCGCGGACGGACTGTTGAGCGAAAAGGACGACAAGAAATTTCACGACGACGCGAAGCGAGAAGTGAACGAAGCCACTGACTCCATCGAAGCGGCCCCGTACCCAACGACTGAGGACTTCTTCAAGCACGTCTATGCCGACACTACCCACCCCGACACGGCTCCATAGCTGCGGAACGACCTCCTCAATCTCTCGAATTGGTATCGAAATACTCGCCTAAACGAAAGGGAGCATAACAATAGCCCTCCAGACGGTCATAGAGGCAGTACGGGACGCGATGCGCGAGGAGATGCGACGCGACGATCGTGTCTTCGTCTTGGGCGAGGACATCGGTGCCCGCGGTGGCGTCTTCCTGGCAACGGATGGCTTCATCGAGGAATTCGGCCCTGAGCGGGTCATCGATACGCCGCTGGCCGAATCGTCAATTGCAGGAATCGCCCTCGGCGCCGCAATGAACGGGATGCGGCCCATCGCCGAGATCGAGTTCGCCGACTTCATCTGGCCCACGATAAACCAGATTGTCGGTGAGGCCGCCCGTGTGCGGTACGGCACCGCAGGCCAACTCAACGTCCCGCTCGTCCTTCGCGCTCCTCAGGGTGGCGGTGTCCGTGGCGGTCTCTACCACTCCCAGAGCGCCGAGGCATTCTTCGGCCACACCCCCGGCCTCAAGGTCGTCACCCCCGCGACGCCATACGATGCCAAGGGCCTCCTCAAGAGCGCCATTCGAGATGACGACCCCACCGTGTTCTTGGAACACAAGCGCACATACCGCCTCGTCCGTGGCGATGTCCCCGAGGAAGATTATACCGTCCCCATCGGCGTCGCAGATGTGAAACTTCCCGGCGACGACTTGACCGTCATCACCTACGGTCTCATGCTCCACCACTGCATAGAGGCTGCTCAGATCCTTGAGGGCGAAGGGGTCGGCGTAGAAGTCGTCGACCTTCGGACCATCCGGCCACTAGATGGGGAGACCATCCTGGCGTCCGCCAAGAAGACCGGCAAAGTGCTCGTGGTCCACGAGGACACCAAGCTGCTCGGCGTAGGCGGCGAGGTGGCCGCAATAGTCGCTGAGCACGCCTTCGAATACCTCGACGGTCCCGTCATGCGGCTCGCTGGACCGGAAGTGCCACCCATGCCATTCAGCCCGACGTTGGAAGCCGTGTTCCTCCTCGACACCGACCGCATCGTTGAGTCAATGCGCACTCTGGCAGCCTATTAGTACTGTTCCCATCTGAATATGACAGTCGAAGAGGGAAGTTCGTATCCCCTCTCCCGTCGTGGGAGAAGGCTAGGGTGAGGGCATTCTGAGTAAGCAACCAGAATCACTTGGAACCAGTACTAGTGAATGTGTAAGGTCCAATACCCTTAACTCGGCTGAAACTGACATAGAGAACACAGCACAAGAACGAGGAAGCGAATGAGGATCACACTGCCGCACGTCGGGGAGTCCGTAACCGAGGCCGTCATCGAACGATGGCTAAAGCAAGTCGGCGACCGTGTCGAAAAGTACGAGCCGCTCGCCGAGGTGGTTACCGACAAGGTAAGCATGGAGATGCCGTCACCCGTCGAGGGCGTGTTGACCGGCATCCTGGTAGATGCCGGAAAGACTATCCCTATGGGCACCGAGATCGCTGAAATAGCAACCGATGCTGAAGAAGCCCCCGCTGTCGAGGATACCTCCGCAAAGCAGGCTTCGACGGGGCCGAAGTCGCTCGATCGGATCGGAACTCTCGTCAAGGACGCAACCAACGTCGGCCCCACGGGCTCCGGAGGGCCCATCACCACCGGCGTCGAGGCAAGCAGCCCGCCCACAGGAGCCCGGTACTCCCCTGCCGTTTTGCGGCTTGCCGAGTTGCACAGCGTCGATCTCTCCCTCGTTTCCGGGTCAGGTCACAATGGCCGGGTGACCCGCAAGGACGTACAAGCCCACATCCACACATCGAAGATGGATGGAGGACCAGGCCCTAAACGGACCGGAGAGGACAAGCGGGTTCCCTTAACGGCAATACGCCGAATGATCGCCGAGAACATGACGCGGAGCGTCTCCCAAATTCCCGAAGCGTGGAGCTCGATGGAAGTCGACATGACCAACGTGATGGCCTCGCGTGAGCAGGTCAAAGACGACTTCGAGCGAAGGGAGGGTGCGCCCCTTACGCCGCTGGCATTCGCGCTCAAGGTCGTCTCAGAATCACTCAGGGCCAACCCAATCGTAAACTCAACGTGGGCCAACGATGCCATCGTGTTGAAGGGTAGGATCAACGTCGGCGTCGCAATCGCGACTGAGCGAGGTCTCCTTGTCCCCGTCATCCCCGACGCCGACCGGCTCAGCGTTGCGGAACTCGCCAAGGCGGTCGACGTTCTAGCCTCCAAAGCAAGGGCAAACAAACTCGACATTGCAGACGTGCAGGGAGGAACGTTTACCGTCAACAACACTGGCGCGCTCGGGTCGGTCACGGGCAAGGGCATCATCAATCACCCACAGGCCGCCATTCTCAACACCGAGTCTATAGTCAAACGACCTGTCATCATAGGAGATGCGATAGCCATCCGCTCCATGATGAACATCTGCCTCACTTTCGACCACCGCATTATGGACGGACGGGAGGCAGGAGCATTCCTTGCCAACGTCAAGCAGCGACTCGAAAGTCTTGATCCCTCCGCGGAAATCTAACGACCATGCAAGACTGCTTGGTCGTTGAAGTGGGATCAATCGACTACCCTGCCGCCCTGGCCCTTCAGCGTGACCTTCACCATATGGTGGCGAATGACGAACTCCCGGCGGTGCTTCTGCTGCTGCAACACCCACACATATACACTCTCGGCCGTCGTGGCAGCGACGCTGACATTCTCGTTTCGACAGCCGACCTCAAAAGACTCGATGCCGACGTGTACCGGACAGATAGGGGAGGCGAGGTGACCTACCACGGCCCCGGACAACTCGTCGGCTATCCGATACTCAATCTCCGCGCAACTGGACTAGGCCCTCTTGCCTACGTTCGCGCTCTGGAACGGATCATCATATCCACCCTCGCAGAACTCGGTATCGACTCGACGGCGGAAGACAAGCCCACAGGCGTCTGGGTCGACGACGCCAAGATTGCCGCGATTGGTGTCCGCGTCAGCCGCGGCGTGACAATGCACGGCTTCGCACTGAACGTGAACCCCGATCTCTCGTACTTCAAGCACATTGTCCCCTGCGGTTTGACCGATGCAAACGTGACATCCATCGTCGATCTAGGCGTCATTGCGAAGATGGGTGATGTGACTAAGATTCTAGCCGCTGCCTTTGCCCGGACTCTGGCGTTCTCGCCCCGTCCCACGACGCTGGAGTCTTTACCTGCTAGTGCCCCGGCAATTGGAACGACCGCCCAATAATCGGCTATAACACCCAACTAACCTTGCGCGGAGCGCCGTGAAAATCCACAAGCTGCTGTTCAGATTGCTCTTGGGGCAGAGGCTCCCCACGACCAGGGGTGAGCTTACCGTGCAAGGGCTTCACAGTCCGGTTGTAATTCGAAGAGACCGGTACGGCATCCCTTACATCGAAGCCGAGACAGATGATGACGCTTGGTTCGCCCTGGGATTCTGTCAAGGACAGGACAGATCCTTCCGGCTCGAAATGCTCTTGAGAGCGGCCCGAGGAACACTATGCGAGTTGGTCGGACCCGGAGCGCTGGCGACCGATATACTGTCGCGTCGTCTCGGTTTCACTCGCATCGCGCCGAAACAGTTGGATGTCTTCCATCCCGATGTCAGGCAACGCTTCGAGGCATTCGCCCGAGGCATCAACGAAGGTATCTCCCGAGGCACAGGACGCAAAGCACACGAGTTCACTCTGCTGCGCACGGAACCCTCAACGTTTGAAGCTGTGGACCTCGTAGCAGTCTACCTACTCCAGTCCATGGCCCTTTCGGCTAACTGGGACATCGAACTCGTGAGACTTCGCATGCTGGAGTTGGACGGCCCCGAGGCGCTGACCCTGCTCGACCCACCCTACCCCAATTGGCATCCGGCTAGTGCAGAGACTGACACCGCTGCAGGACCCGCAATCGAAGCTCTCGTCCGCGACATCGCCTCTCTGTCCGAGGTGGTCGGTGTGAACCGCGCTTCCAACAGTTGGGCCGTATCCCCTTCCAAGACATCAACCGGCCGTCCTATCCTCGCAAACGATCCTCACCTCACCCCGGGATTGCCGCCACACTGGTACCTCGCCCACATCCGCACTCCTCACTGGGGACTCGTGGGCGCTACGTTCGCGGGACTTCCCGCCTTCCCCGTCGGCCACAACGGGCACGTGGCCTGGGGTGTGACGCTCGGACTCGCCGACAATTCCGACCTCTTCCTAGAGCAGATCGGCGACGACGGCGCAAGCGTTCGAGATGGGTCAGGATACGTCCCATGCGAATCGTTCGACGAGATCATCACCATAAAGAACAGCCGTGAACACCATGACCGAGTCCTCGTAACTCCGAGAGGTCCTATCATCGGGACTCACGTTGGCGATGGCTCTCTTGCAGTCTCCATCAAGGCGACTTGGCTGCAAGCCCACCCGGTTAAAGGACTGCTGGAAGCTCACACAGCCCGAACATGCGATGACTTCCGACATCTATTCGACGAATGGCCGCACATATCCCTTAACCTGACCTATGCCGACGTGAAGGGCGACATCGGATTCCAGTTGGCAGGTCAGGTCCCACGACGGAGATCCGGCTTCGGCACCATGCCCACGCCGGGATGGTACCCGGAGTCCGGCTGGGAAGAAGAGCTCGTGCCTCTTGATGAAATGCCGCACGCAAGCAACCCCTCGGCCGACCTGGTGGCTACCGCGAACAATCAGCCTCTCCCTTCTGGGCAGGGTCCATTCCTTGGAGTGGACTGGCTCGACGGATACCGTGTCTCTCGCGTCTTGGAGATGGTCGCCGCTCACGACACATGGGACATCGAAAGCACAGCCCTTATCCAGCTGGATACCGTCTCCATTCCTTGGCGGGAGATGAGGGACGTGGTCTTGGCTGTCGAGCCTTCAACACCAGAGGCGCGAGATGCTCTTGAGTCGCTTTCTGAATGGGACGGAGTTGTCCGAAGCGATTCGTCGGGAGCGACAGTCTTCGAGTACTTTCTTGCCGAAATGGTGAAGCGAGTCGCAAAAGCGAAGGCGCCGAAGTCATGGGAGTGGGTGATTGGTCGGAGCGATGCTCCTGTCCACTCGCTGACACTCCTTTCGGGCCGAAGGGTCGGCCACCTGGTGAACCTCTTGCGAAACAGTCCCGAGGGTTGGGCTGAGGTTCCCCTGGAAAGGCTAGTTGATGACTCGCTGGAGGCGTCAATTGTTGAAATTCATCGCCATTTTGGAAACGACCCTCAAGAATGGCAGTGGGGAAAGATCAGGCCGCTAGCTCTGAAACATCTGGTGGGTCGAAGCCGCTGGCTCGCTCCCGTATTCAATCTGCCTCCAATTCCCTGCGCCGGCGACACCAACACCGTGTTTCAGACCGGTGCCGACCCTCGCAACCCTGCAGGTCCGCCTCTCGTGTGCCCTTCGATGCGGATGGTGCTGGACGTGGGAAACTGGGATGAGAATCTCTTCGTACTGCCAGGCGGTCAGTCGGGGAATCCGCTGTCCCCTCACTACGCCGATCAGTACCCCCTTTGGGCCGAAGGTAAGGGAATAACCATCTCGTGGACTCCCGGGGCAGTGGACCGAGCGACGGTCTCAACGCTAACTCTGTCCCCGGAATGCACGGGATAAGCTGGTTGCGACAAACGTGGGCGAGCGTTCTCTCAGTCGTGCGTGCCCGTGCGGCCAACGCCGCAAGCACTGGAGCCAACGGGCAGGATCGAACTGCCGACCTGCTGTTTACGAAACAGCTGCTCTACCACTGAGCTACGTTGGCTGGTACCAAAATATTGTAGCACAAGGGTCTCACCGTTAAGCGGAGAGGGACACTCACCTGAGTGTCCCTCTCTCTATGCGCTCGACTCTCGGCCCGACTCTCTTGCAGTCGGCGCCGCCGTCGACGATCTAAGGGTATCCGAATAATCCGTTCGTGCATCCTATCCGCCTAGTTCCGAGTGTAGAAACTGTACGCGTCAAGGTCCCGCAGATCGCGGAAGTCGCGCTTGGCCTGCTCTCGCGTCGGCGCACCGGTGGCGTCGAGCCGCTGGAGCTTCTGAAGGTACCGCTCGAAATCGGCACCGGGCCCGGCGGGCTTAATGAACTTGATGATTGCCTTCAACATACCTGCCTCCTTTCTTGAATTACTCGTGGTCCCAACCTCTGTCTTCTGTGGCATTTCGCCCTCCTGTGATTTGTAGTTGACCGATCATCTACTTCTATTGTCAGGCACTCTTATTATCAGTACCAGACATTATGTGTGATACTCTATATTTGTTCTACTAATACTCTGGTGGCGTGTTGGGACAATGGAACTTCGAGAACTGCGAAGCTTCTGCATAGCGGCGAAAGTAGGGGGAATATCCAGGGCTGCCCTGCAGCTCGGCCTCGGTCAGCCGACCGTGACAACCCACATCCGCAAGCTGGAAGAGGAGATGGGCACAATCCTCTTTGACCGGAGCCGGCGACCCATTAGATTAACTCCGTCGGGCACCGCGCTCCTCGAACTCGCGGCTCCACTCATCGAAGGCATCGATGACCTGATCGAGAGCACATCACAAACCGAACAGGAGAGCCTCATCACCGTCGGCACGACCAATGACATGGTCGGGCATACTCTCTTGCGGACGGTGACCGTATTCCTGACGCGCTACCCCCATTCCCGACTGAGGATCCGAGCGGCCAATATGTCCGACATCGTCGAGTCTGTGCGTACCGGGGAAATGGACGTCGGGCTCGTGCCCTATCCGGGTAGATCGGAAGAGCTCGACTTCACCGGACTCTTCGCCTACGAGCGGGTGCTCATCACCCCTCTGGAACATCCCTTGTTAAAGGAAGAGGTCGTCACTTTCGAACACATCGCCGAGTGGCCGCTAATCCTCCGGGGCGGGATGACGCTCACCCGCTCCATGCTGGAGTCGGAGTTCAAGCGCCGGGGCCTCTCCTATGAGGTGCTTGTAGAGTTGGATGGGATGGATATCATCAAGCGATACGTCGCTCTGGGAATGGGTATCTCGGTTGGTCCACGCCTGGCGATCGAGCCTGAAGACGAACATACCCTGGGTATAGTCAACCTAGCAAACTTGCTCCCAATCGAGCAGGTGGGAATCCTCACGCTCCGCGGGAGAACGCTGTCGACCCCGGCACAACTCTTTACTCAGGTAATGCGGGACACACTGATGCGTCGCCGTTGACCGCGCAGAATTCCGCGAGTGGCAATGCGGGAACTAACGGTAACGGGGCTGGTGGTTGGCTCCGCTCATAATCGGTTCGTTGCGAAACACGTCGCCGTTGCGGATCTTGAGGTTATAGTCGCATTCAGGACTGCTGCATATCCATGCCTTATAATGGATGGCTGCGCCCTGACCGCCGAAGTCTGAGAGAGGGAGAAGAACACCCTCACCACACGAGAGACATTCAGGCCAGTCGTCGTTCCTTTTCCCCACATCTTCCTCCTAACGTGACCATTGGCCGGGTATCGAAAGCGCGCAAAGTATACAACGATCCTACATCGTCTACAAGCATTCAGCCGCCACAATTTTCGAGGAAAAAATGTCCCTTATTTCTCACCGATAAGTGCCACCCGATTCCATTCCTCTCGTTGACACAATCCGGGTGCTCCCCTAGACTCGCCAACGATTAAAGATGCCGTGGAGGGCACCATATCAATGGATGATCATTCTGGCTTCCGCTACAAGTCGCCCAACCTGTTCAGCCGAATTGCCGTTGCTTGGAGACTCCTGACTGGTCTGCGAGGTCAGGAATTCCAAAGCATCGGAAGCTGGATCGATCGCAATTACGATAAGAGCGGACGGGTAGTCGGGTTTCTCCGATTCGTCGGTTGGGCCGTGAAGACGGTTCTCATAGACATCCCGAACGCCCTCGTCGGTGTCACATTCGCCAAGCCGATGTCCAAAGTCTCGTACTGGCTGGCGGCGGACAATCCCGTAGAGAACCACCCGTGGGCATCCAAGCCGAATGCCATGCTGCCGGAGGAGTGCGAAGTCGTGGTCATCGGCGCTGGCTTCACGGGCGCTGCGTGCGCCTACCACTGGTCGAAGCGAAACGGCGGCCATATGGTCCTGTTGGAGATGAACGAGGCCGCATCAGGCGCCAGCGGACGTAACGAGGGTGTCGTGGTCATGGGCAGGTTCTATGCCTATGTCAAGAAGATGGTCCTTGACGACCTGCCCCGCGTTCGCCCCGACCTCGACGCCTCACGTCGGGAACGTCTCGCCAATCAGTTTGCCGAGGCATATGTTCAAGCAGCATATAAGAACGCCGACATGATCGAGCGGACGATCAGCGAAGAGGGCTTCGATGTCGACTACGCCCGCGTCGGATGGGTACAGGGCCAGACGGAAGACACGCAGGACTATCTGGAAAGCTCTGTTGAAGAAAGCTACGAAAAGGGCTTCGACGACTGGGACCTGGTCGAGCCGAAGCAGGTCCTGGAGTTGACCGGGATGAATGTCGGCGTCCGCTACGGGCTGTCACGACGTGCGGCCACATGGCATCCTGCGAAGTGGGTCTGGTCTCTAGTTTCCACGGCGATCAAATCCAAGAACGTGGACTTTTTCAGTCGTACCCGCGTCCACAGGGTCGAAGACATGGGTGACCGCTATGCCGTGCACACCAACCGCGGTACCATCAATGCCCACTTCGTGATCAACGCCACTGAGTCGTACACCGCAGCGCTCCACCCGGAGTTTATAGGCAAGCTCACGCCGATCCAGACCAACGCCGCTTTCGCCGAGGGCGGGCCTGATGCCATGAAACCTCATGTGGCAATGGGCGGTCCGAACTCGTGGTTCGGCAAACACCCCGACGGAGTAATCCTTGGCACCGGTGGCATCCGTCTCGACTACACGCAGGCCGGACGCATCAGCCCGTCCCGCTTCCTTTCTAGCTACATAGTTACCGAAATCCAGGAGATCTTCGGCCACAACCCCATGCACGTCTTTCGCGAATGGAGTTGCACCGCCGGGTTCACCGATGACGAGTATCCCATAGTGGGGCTTCTGGACGGGAAGCGACAGTACATCATCGCCGGAATGTGCGGCTCCGGCTCTGGAGTCCACTTCAATGGCGCCCGCCACGTTGTCGACAGTATCCTTGGAATCGAGGGCCACGATGACTACCCGGTTCAATTCTTCTCTCCAGCTAGAGTTTTGGATCCTGCAAGTCACTGCTGGCCGGACTAGCCGCACCTACGACTGATCTGCTGGCGTCAGCGATTACCATTCCATCCTCGCAAAACAGATAAACATTCCTTTCAGTTGGATTATCCTTAGCGCTCAAGGGTGTTGGGAGGAGAAATCCATGTATAACTTTCGTAGCGTATTGAACTTGCTGGACAAGGTCGAATCCCTCATCTACAGTAGTGTCGACAGATTTCATTCGGGGAGTTTTCATGCCCATCTTCAAGCCTGAGCGCCTTACTCAAATAACCAACGACTTGCTGCTGGCTGTCGGCACGAGCGAGAGTCACGCAATGGTCGTCTCCGAGCACCTGACGAATGCCAACTTGGCGGGCCACGACTCGCACGGTTTCATCCGCATTATCCAGTACGTGCGAGAGATCAACGAAGGGGACATCAAGCCGAAAGCCGAGCCCGTCGTTCTCAACGAGACTTCGACGACGGCTCAGCTGGACGGAAGATCGTCGTTTGGACAGGTGGCCATGACTGCAGCGCTGGAGATCGGGATGGCGAAGGCACGCGAACACGGACTCGGACTGGTGAACGTGTCGAACCATGAGCACACTGGCCGTGTCGGGACCTACGCGGAGACCGCTGCCGAAAATGGGATGGCTTCATTTATGTGCTCGGGTTACGTTGGTGGCCCTAACCTCATGAGCGTCGCCCCCTTTGGCGGCACCGTACGCAAGCTCAGCACAAACCCCATGGTCATTGGCTTTCCGTACAACGACGACGGTCCCGTACTACTAGACTTCGCTACTACGATCTCCGCGGAGGGAAAACTCCGAGTTGCACGGGCCAAGGGGGCCACACTCCCCGACTACTGGCTCATCAAGGAGGACGGCACCCCTTCCAACGATCCGAATACCTACTACGAGGGCGGATCGCTGCTTCCCATTGGTGGACTTCACGGTGGTCACAAGGGGTATGCACTCTCATTCATGGTGGCCCTGTTCGGTGCGGTTCTCGCCGCTGTTGCTACTCCCGAAACGCAGAATGCTCGGGCCAGCAGCGACACAATGCTCTATGGGTCCACCCTCATCCTCATTGACCTTGAAAGGCTCGGCTCGCTCGACCTTATCAAGGAGCAGGTGGATGGTATCGTGTCCTACGTCAAGGACACCCCTCTGCGCGAAGGTTATTCGGAAATCCTCTATCCAGGCGAGTACGAGAAACGCAACAGGCTCCAACGCCAAGCCGACGGCCTGTACATTGAAGATGCCACATGGGAAGGTGTCACCGAGCTCATGTCACAGTACGGGGTGAAGTAGAGCAGATGGCGAACCAAGTCTTGGTAGACCCTACCGACCTCACCCGATTCACTACGGAAATCTTCGAAGGCGCCGGAATGCCGCGCGATCACGCTGAGATAGAAGCCGATGTCCTCGTGTGGGCCAACCTAAGGGGAGTCGACTCGCACGGCGTGCTCAGGATCCCGTGGTACATCAAGAACGTTGACGACGGCGTCTTTAACGTCAGCCCGAAAATCGAGATCGAAAAGGAAACGGCCGCGACCATCCTCGTTGAGGGTGACCGGGCCTTCGGACCAGTGGTGACCGTCTTCGCCATGAATAAGACGATCGAAAAGGCCCGAGAGGTCGGCGTCTGCTGGAGCATCATTCGGAATACTACTCACCAGGGAGCAATGGCATACTACTCGCTGATGGCCGCCGAGCAGGACATGGCCGGCATCGCCGTCGTCTGCAGCCCGCCGAACATGGCGACCTTTGGCTCAAAGGGCAAGGGTGTTCACAACAGCCCCATCGCCATTGCAGTTCCGGCACGAGACTGCGATCCCCCGGTCCTCGACATGGCGACGAGCGTTGTCGCGGGCGGAAAGCTCAGCCTCGCACAAGATAAGGGCGAATCGATTCCGCTCGACTGGTCACTCGACCCTCAGGGCAACCCGACCACGACACCGAGCTTCGACAACGTCCTCCTCCCATTCGCAGGCCCAAAGGGATCGGGGCTCGCCCTCATGTTCGCGACACTTTCGAACGTCATGGTCGCCAACCCTCTGCTGGAGCCGAACATCACCGGTCGGGCGCCCACGTCCAGGGGAGTCCAAAACAGCTTCCTGGTGGCTATCGACATCACCGCATTTACCGACCTAGACGAGTACAAGGACAACATCGACCGCCTTATCTCCGCACAGAAGACCCTCCCAACGGCCGATGGCTTCGAGGAGATACTCGTTCCGGGTGAACCGGAGTATCGCACGCTGGCCGAGCGGTCGCGCAACGGCATCCCCCTGCCGATGGGCACCATTGACAACCTCCGTCCGGTGGCGCATCGCTTCGGTGTTGAGATGCCGCTTAGTGTCTAGAACACACCCCTGACAACAACACGGCGAAGTTCCGGAAATGTTTTAGACAACACCTAAAACACCTTGCGTCCCCTTTTCCCGGTTAGGTATTCTGGCTTCAACAGTTCCATCACGGCGCATTTGGCCGAGGAGGATTTAGTTGAAGCTAACGCGCGCTAGAGTAACCGATTATCGGAGCATTGATGACTCGGGCTGGGTGGATGTCGACAGCGTCACTTGCATGGTCGGCAAGAACGAGTCCGGGAAGACTGCGTTCTTGGCGGCTTTGAAAAAGCTCAATCCGGTAGAACGCGACACCGGCGACTTCGACCTCAAAGACTATCCACGCAAGGGGTATGTCCGATATCGACGGAAGCACCAGACCGAACCCGCAGTCGTCGTCAGGGCGGAATTCCGTCTTGAGGATGACGAGACCAGTCAAATTGAGGATGAGTACGGCGAAGGCGTATTTGCCTCCCCCATCGTGGTGGTGAGCAAGGACTACGCGAACAACCGCATGTGGGATGTCAGCATTAACGAGGCATCTATCGTCCGGAACCTCATCAACGAGGCCGGTCTGCCTGTGGAAATCGCTGAACGGGTTGCGAGTGTCGGCTCCATCGACGAGCTGCGCTCGATGCTGGAACGGCTCGAGATCAAGCCGCCCGTTGTTGGGAATCTCCTCATCGACATCAACAGCCGCTTCAGAACGAGCATCAAGGACCTCATCGTGGAGGACTATCTCGAGCGGTTCCTGCCTGCCATAGTCTACTTCGACGACTACAGCACCATGAAGGGTCGAATCTCCATTCCCGACATTCGCCGGCGCAGCGTGGAGGGTGGCGCCCAACTCGACGATGCAGACCGAACGTTCATGTCGCTGATTTCGCTCGCCGGAACCGACATCGACGACCTCGAGAGTCAGATGAATTACGAGCATCTCAAAGCCGAACTTGAGTCGGCTTCGATCCTCATCACTGACGATGTGTTTGAGTACTGGCAGCAGAACACACAGCTTCGTGTCGAGTTCGACCTTTCCAACGCAAATCCGAACGACCCGCCCCCGCTGAACGAGGGCACGATTCTTCATATCCGCATCTGGAACAATCGACACCGGGTCTCCGTACCCTTTGATGAGCGTTCCAGGGGATTCGTGTGGTTCTTCTCGTTCCTCGCGTACTTCTCAGGGCTAGAACTCGAGGACGAGAACCGCTCCCTGCTCCTACTCCTTGACGAGCCGGGACTTAACCTGCACGCGATGGCCCAACGAGACTTCCTGAGGTTCATCGATGAGCGCTTGGCTCCCAAGCACCAGGTCATCTACACGACGCACTCGCCGTTCATGGTCGACCTGGACCGCCTCGGCAGCGTCCGCACGGTACAGGACATGGATGACCGGGGCACGGTTGTCTCAGACGACGTGATGGTCCACGACGCCGAGACGGTGTTCCCCCTGCAGGTGGCCATGGGCTACCAGTTGGCCCAGTCACTCTTCCTTGCGCCTCACTGCCTCCTAGTCAACCAACCATCCGACCAGATTTACCTCCAGGTTCTCGGAGAGGCAGTAGCGGCTCAAGGTCGCCCATCACTTGACCCACGCTGGGTCACCATACCCGTAGGCGGCGCGGACAACCTCCCGACTTACGTCTCCCTCCTTGGCGAAAACTACGTCAACGTCGCAATTATGATGGACGTTTCGCCCAAGACCCGTGCGCGCATCGAGGCGAAGCACGGGAAGACAGACCTCGGCAACGGCACCGTCAAGATGGTCGAAGTAACCAAGATCCGGGACGCCGACATGGAAGACCTGTTTGAGCCACTCTTCTACCTGAATCTCGTCAATAGGGCCTATGCCGACGAACTGCCTTACAACCTGACGATGAAGGCGATCACTGGACCGAGTCCACGAATTGTCCAACGCATCCAGAAATTCTTCGAGAAGGAGGGCATCTGCGGCGGTCAGTTCGACCCCTATCACCCCGCGTCCTTCTTGCTGAACAAGCACTTGGAATTCCGCCCTGAGATTGACGATTCGACAGTCGAAAAAGCGGCCTCGATGTTTACCCGCATAAACTCCTTGCTGTCGGTCAATGAGATCAGCAACGGCTCGTCTCACTACACCAAAGGCGGCAACGGTTCAAATGGATCGAACGGAAAAGCAGTAACAGGCTGGACCTACAACCGGCCAAGAGCAGCTTCGCCGGTATGACGCAACGAGGGCCGCGAGCCTCGCGTTGGGCGAGGTGATCGGACCTTCACGGAAGCAGAAGTGCGCCTTCGCTACTGAAGGCGCACTTTCTATTTTCCGGTTCCAAATGTACTGGTTAAATCACCGCACCCTCTCGTCTGAGAGAGGGTGCGGATATCGTCTTCCCTAAGGGTATCTGCCGTCTTAGGCTACTCGAAGAGTCTTTCCGTCGTGGGAGAAGAACCTCCATTCCGCTTCGACTCAGGCGCCGGAGGAGCCACGGGCGCGGAAGGCGGTGGCGTCACAACCTTCTCCTCAGGCACTTCGAACTGGCCTACGCAGGATATCGATGCTGCGGCATCGCCCTGCTTCGGATTGAAGATGCGTACTCCTTGAGTCGCACGTCCCGTGCTGCGAATCTCCGAGAGACTAGTGCGAATCACCTGGGCCTGTTCAGACACGACGTAGACCTCGTCACTATCGGCTATGACCTCTGACGAGGCAACCTTGCCGGTTCGCCTCGTGACGGACATCGTTTTGATGCCCGATCCCCCACGACCCTGGGTTCGGTAATTCTTGAGGTAGGTCAGCTTCCCGTAACCATTCTTGCTGATGACCAGCAACTTGCTGTCCGGAATAACCAAGTCCATCGAGACGATACGATCTCGCTTGGCGAGTTGCATGCCCCGCACTCCACCTGCGGCCCTCAGTCGAGGCTTGACGTCCTCGACCGGGAATCGAATCGACATTCCTTGTTCGGTAACCATCATGACGTCATCACTTGGATGCGCGAGACGCGCGGTCACGAGCATGTCGCGCTCTTTCAGGTTGAATATGATGAGTCCTGCACGGCGGATGTTGGATATGGCGTTGAGGGCGGTTCGCTTGACACTCCCCTGCTCTGTGGCCATCACAAGGAAAAGGTCCGACTCGTCGAGAGACTTGACCCCGATTATCGCCTCAACCTGCTCCTCGCCACTCAGCGGAATCACGTTTACTACCGGAATGCCTCGCGTGGTACGCGACGTGTCAGGCCGCAACTCATAGGTCTTGAGCGGCAGAACACGACCCCGGCTTGTAAAGAACAGGAGCATGTCGTGTGTATCCACGACCAAGATGTGCCGTACGGGATCGTTGTCCCGCGTCGTCATCCCGGATACGCCCTTGCCGCCCCTATGTTGGTTCCGGAACGTCGCAGCCGGTATGCGCTTGATGTAGCCGCCCTTGCTGAAGGTGACAACTACCTGCTCATGCGGCTCGATGTCGTCGCGATTGATGTCGATGGAGGCGTCGCTGATTTGAGTCCTTCGCTCGCCATCAATCTTCTTCTTCTGCGCGCGCGTCTCCTTCTTGATCTCCAAGTCTACCTTGCGGGGGTCACCCAGAAGGTCTTCCAACTTGCTGATCGTCTCCTGGATCTCGCGATACTCGTTCTCGATCTTCTCGCGTTCGAGCGCGGCCAGGCGCCGCAGCTGCATGTCGAGGATCGCCTGGGCCTGCCTCTCGTCTAGGGCGAACCGGTTCATCAGTCCCACCCTAGCCGCCTCCACGTCATCAGCATTCCGAATCAACGAAATGACCGCGTCCAGGTTCTCCAGCGCGATTCGCAGCCCTTCGAGGATGTGAGCCCTCGCCCTGGCCTTCCTGAGTTCAAACTCAGTCCGGCGACGAATAACCTCTCGGCGGAAGTCGACGTAATTCAGCAGTGCCGACCTGAGAGTAAGAAGCTCCGGCTTGCCCTTCACGAGCGCCATCATGTTGGCGGAGAACGACTTCTGCATCTCCGTCAACTTGTAGAGGTTGTTGAGAATCACCATTCCCTGCGCGCCGTTGCGAAGCTCCATCACGATGCGCATGCCCTGCCGGTCAGACTCGTCTCGAATTTCGGTGATGCCGTCAAGTCGCTTGTTCTTGATGAGCATCGCGATCTTCTCAATCAGACCTGCCTTGTTGACCTGGTAAGGCAGCTCGGTCACGACGATCTGCATCCGGTTGGAACGCTTCATTGGCTCGATCTCGGCTACCGCCCGCATAATGATCTGACCGCGTCCCGTCGTGTAGGCGTTCCTGATGCCATCACGGCCCATGATCGTCGCGGCGGTCGGGAAATCAGGTCCCGGTACGAACTGCATAAGATCTTCGTCGGTCGCCGCTGGCCGGTCGATCAGATGGATGATCCCGTCACACACCTCTGCGGGATTGTGCGGTGGGATGTTTGTCGCCATGCCTACCGCAATGCCAGCCGCCCCATTCACCAGCAGGTTCGGCAGCCTCGCCGGCAGCACCACCGGCTCCTGCAAGGACCCATCGAAGTTGTCCACGAAATCGACCGTCTCCTGGTCGAGGTTCGCAAGCATCTCCTCCGCGGCCGCGCTGAGTCGGCCCTCCGTGTAACGCATCGCTGCGGGAGGGTCGTTGTCCACGCTTCCGAAGTTGCCCTGGCCGTCAATGAGCGGCACTCGGAGAGAAAAATCCTGGGCAAGACGTACCATCGCGTCGTAGACCGCACCCTCTCCATGAGGGTGATACTTGCCCAGCACGTCTCCCACAAGTCTGGCGCTCTTACGGTAAGATGCATTGGGTCGCATCCCCATCTCATGCGCCGCGTAGAGGATTCGCCTCTGGACAGGCTTGAGTCCGTCCCGGACGTCCGGAAGAGCCCGACCTACGATTACCGTCATCGCGTAAGTCAGGTAAGAACTCCGCATCTCCTCTTCGAGGCCGTGCGGGCGGATGTGTCCAAACTGGGTCTTCATTACCATGTAGGGCTCCTAAGTGACCGGCCAAAGTGGGGGCGACGCCGGACGAGAATGCCTTTCGCAGAGCGCTCAGGTGTTCTTGCAAAACGTATAGTCAGTATACCATATTTCGCCTGTTTTCGTATTGAGAGACTCTAATGCGAAAACTCATTGCCTGAAGTATACTTCCGCATGGCAAAACCTTAAATTCTGCCCTGGCAGTCAACCCTTCCGTTCAGGAGAAATCGCATGGCAAAACGACTAGGGGGCGGCAACTTTCTGTATGAGTCGGTGGACAACTGGCCCAAGATCGACATCCCTGGCGTCGTCTCGGACGTCGCGACCGACTCGGACGACCGTGTCTACTTGGCAGTCCGCACGGCGCAGGACTTCGACAACATCACAGGCGTCATGCTCGTCTTCGACCGCGACGGGAATCATCTCGACACCTTCGGAGAGGAAAAACTCCGGAAACCGCACGGTCTGTGGATCACGCCCGACGATACGCTCTACCTTACGGATACCTACGACCACTGCATCCGTGCCTACTCTACGTGCGGGGATCCCGGCATGGTGCTGGGTGTGCCGGGAGAACCCGGACCCGTGGACTGTCCGTTCAACAGGCCGACACTGGCCGTTCCGTCTCCCGTCTCGGACCATCTGTTTGTGTCCGACGGCTACCGGCAGAACCGCGTACACCGCTTCAGCCCCGCCGGTGACGATCCGGCCGCGGCCGCCAAGTACGCACATTGGAAGAGGGGCTGGGAAAACACGGGTCTGGAACTCACCGCCTCGTGGGGCAAAGGCGGATTGAATTACCACGACGATGAGGCCTGGGGCTCGACTGAGAAGCATGGAACCGGGCCAGGGGAATTCCTCCTGCCGCACGGCCTGACTGTCGACGGTGATGAGCGCGTCTACGTTATGGACAGGTCGAACGACCGAATCCAGGTCTTCGACCGGGACGGGAACTACTTGACCCAGTGGGATACGCCGAGCCCCAACCAGGGTTTCATCGACGACGAAGGCTTCATGCACGTCCCCGGAGGGGGACGCGTGTACGTCCTGGACATGGACGGAGAAGAGGTCGCATGCTGGGGCGAGCAGGGCGACAAGCCGTGGCAGTTCTTGGGCGGCTCACACGGTCTGTGGATCGACTCGCATGGCGACATCTACGTCGCCCAGGTCGGAATCGACAACGCGATCAACAAGTTCGCCCGTATATAGGACCCGCTTCACGGCTGCGCCCGGTCTTGGCAAAAGAGAACGAATGTTTGACAATGTATCGACAGCGGTCACTGGCCTCGGCGGCTGATCGCGGAAAACTCCGATAGCGAGGAAAGTTACGGTTTGGTGCAAATTGTTACACCATAAGCGCATCTCTTCCTAGGACAATCCTCTCTCAGTCCTCCTTCCCACCTCCAACGCGAATTCGAGGTGCATCCACCGACTGATTCGGCAAATGTCCCACAATGTCCCAGAATGTCCCATTATCTGGGAATTCTCTCTCCCAAGGTGGTTCACCAACGTCTCGGGACGAGCGCGAAAAGCAGTAAAGGTGGCTTCGCGCCTATAGCGGCTCGAAAAACGTCAGGTCGGCGCCGTGGTGCTCCATTGCGGCCACCTCGTCACCACGTAGCCTCACGCGGATGTCGCGCGTTACGTGGTGAAGCATAATCTCCTCGTTCGCGAGGTCGAACCGGAACGTGATCGGTCGGTTGACGGGTGGCGTGGCGAAGAAGAGGTACCCATTAGTTGGGCGGGGCATATCGGAGACACCCGTTATCTGCACGGTATCGGTATCGCACCAGGGTGGCATCCGGACGAACAGCGGCCCTGGCGTCTTCACCCGCACGGTCAATGCCGAATGAGTGTAGGCCGACTGCACCTCGACCTCAGACGTTTCATGATCGAACAAGAGGTTGACCCAGTGCCCCGCCTCATCGAACCGTGTCATCTCCCGCAACGCCTCGCACAGTGAGCCCACGGTCCCTCCGACCACGTCGGTGTTGAACCGCATCATCCCGCCTCCGCGCCGCTCCAATGGCTGGTGACCAAACGGCGTAGGGAACCCCCATGCTCCTTGGGTGCGCTCGGCTATTCGGTGAAGCGTATCGAAACCCTCGGGGTTGTCCGGCGTTGGTATCCACGAGATGTCCCGCAGTTGCGAAGGCAGAAGGTGGCAGCGCAGGATGCGCTCGGCGTCGTGGAAGTAGTCCGTGTAGCCCCACCTTCCAAGAATCAGCGCCGTCTCCAGGATATCCCCCGTGTTGTTCATCTCGCCCTCATCGGGCTTGCCAGAGTCTCCGACCGCATGTTCGCGTGACCACCCGGTCTCGTCGCGCATGCCCCACAGCCCGTTGTCGTAGAATGCCTTCACGTTTCCCATCAACGTCGAGTCCTGGGTGAGGTCGGCGAGCTGGGCAAGCGATGACATCGTGCATGTCACGGAGTGGGCATGTGTACCAAACAGGTCAGGGTCGAAGGAGCCGTCCGGCGTGTAGTAACCGTCGAGGCACTTCTCCTTCAGCGCTATGGCAAGGTCCAGCGCCGGCGCGTAACCGGTCGTCCTAAAATACTTGACCAGCGGCCCGATCGCCCGGGCCACGCCGGAAATATAGGACTGCGAACGCTGGATGACCATGCCCTCCCCTTCAAGGCGGTCGTAGTCCCAATCGTTTTCGGGATCCCAATACTCCAGGACCGCCGCAATGCTCGCTGCCGCGATCTCTTCTGCACGTTCCGATCCGCGATACTCCACGAGCGCATTCAGGGCGTGGAAGCCCTCTCGTATGTGGTGGGGGTTGAACACTACCGGCGACTCGTACTTACCGTCGTCGCGGTCAAGAGGAAATGGCACCGGGCCACTGTACGAGTAGAAGCAGGCATTGGTGAACTTCTCGATCACCTCCTCGTCAACGTCCAGCCCAGCTGCGTCCTCAGCATTGAGCAACGCGTTCAAGTGCCGCCCAGGCACGTGACTCTCCAGGGGTATGCCGAAATACGCTTCGGGCAGCACTGCCACTCGAAAGTAGGGAACGTCGTCTCCATCGGGGTCGAAGATGCTGCACATAGCGTTCTGTGCCAGCTCAATGGCCCCAATTATGTCCGTCGTATTTACGTCGGTCAGTCGCGTCATTGCACTGGCTCCCTCGTCGTTCGTAACCTGAATCGCGGGTATTCTATCCTTCCTATCAACGTTCCGACAGAGTACGGACAACGTAACCGTCCCCCGCCTCGCCTCCTCCCACCACCGCTAATCACAAGTATGAACCTCTACCAACCTTTCTTGGGGCGGCTTTCAAAACCCAACCTTTCTACCTGCTAATTCCCACAAGTTCCCCCATAGGGGCGACCCTTGTGGTCGTCCAGCCCGGTTTAACCCGATACCGTAATTCTGTACTATGTGCGGAGCGCCGAAGTGGTAGAGACAAGCAAACGCCGAGAGAGGGAGACAACGATGTTCGACGAAGCTACTGACATGAGCGTGATACGTCCCCGCATCGAGAGGATTCGTGCTTGGCTGGAGTCCAGGAATCTCGGCGCGCTATTTGTCTACTCACCCGCCGCCGAGCACAAGTGGGGACAGACCGCTCACGTCGCCTACCTGACAGGCTGGGCCAACCATGATCGCATCGTCGACTCTGCCGTCGTGGTACCCGTGGAAGGCGAGCCCGCCCTTATGTTTGCCGGCCTTCCCTATATGCTGGAACAGATCGACCAGGTGTCCCCGATCGAGGACGTGCGGATGGTCAAGGCCGTCGATCCCAACGCGGTGGCTGTGGACGCCAAGACCCTCGGCGGCGCGAGAGGGCCTCGCACCTTTGCTGAGGAGGCGGTGGCCATCATGCGCGAAAGCGAGATATTCAATGAGCGGGTCGGTGTGGTAGGCGTTGACAACATGCCCGTTCCCTTCTACGAACACTTGCAAGCTGAGTTGGGCGACAACCTCGTGCGCGGTGACGACATTGTGGCGGAGCTTCGGGCCGTCAAGACACCCGAGGAACTCGAACTCATCAGGCACGCCGCTCACCTTGGCGACATCGGGTTCCAGACGATGGTCGATGTGGCGCAACCCGGTATGCGTGGACTAGAGATCGTCGCCGAAATGGAGCACGCCGTCCGGAAGGCCGGCGCCGATCACGCAAAGTTCTGGATGGGGTCAGGCCCCGACACGAAGTGGGAGGACACCAGGCTCGACATCCGGCCGCACCTGCGAGTCCTCCAGGAAGGCGACTTCATGAACACCTGCTCGTACGTCGTTTACAAGGGGTACTGGAGCCACGGCCAAAGGGCGGGAACACTCATGCGCCGCAACGGGTATCTTGACGGCATCATGCAGACCGCTATCGACTCGCAGACCGCAGGCATCGAGCAGATGCGCCCCGGCAACCGGGCGGGTAATATCGCGAAGGCCATCCGTGAAACATGCGAGGCCGCCGGATGGTCGCTGCTGGGAGGACGTGTCGGACACGGTATCGGAATGGACTATAGCGAGCGTCCCAGTCCTGCCGAGAGCAACGATGCCATCCTCGAGGCGGGAAACACGATTATCCTGCACTCCGCCTTCGCCCTGCCCGGCTCCGGCAAGATGTTCGTCCCTCTCGGAGACCACATGCACGTCGGAAAGGACGGGCCTGAGTTCCTTATGGGATTCGAGCGTGGCCTCTTCGTCGCGGGCGAGTGAGGCGTGAGGGTCCTCATGTTCAAAGTCACGTCCTCACCTTAAGCAGGCACTCCGGAACCGGCCCCTTCAAGACTGTGCCATTGTTTTCTCTGTCTCTGGGGTGATGCGGTATACTAACCCGCACATACCCTTGGGGCTTGACGAAGACCGCAAATGCTGAGCATCGAAACAATTCGGAACGAGACCGACCTGGTCAAGAACTCTATTGCCAACCGCGGGCTGACCGGCAGCATCGACCGTATTCTCGAACTGGACCTGCGAAGGCGTGAACTCATAGCTGAGACCGATACCCTGCGCTCACATCGCAACGAGGTTAGCGGCAAGCTGGGTAGGACGAAGGAAAAGCCACCGGAACTTATCGCGGAGATGCGGGAGGTCGGCTCTCGCATCAAGCAACTCGAAGGAGATCTCCGCGAAGTCGTAGCCGAATATGACGCACTGCTTTTGGACGTACCGAACATCCCCGAGGACGAAGTGCCTGTTGGAGATGACGACGGCCACAACGTTGTAATCAAAACAGTGGGCTCACCACCCGACCTCTCATTCGAACCAAAACCTCACTGGGAATTGGGAGAGGCGCTAGACATCATCGACTTTCGGCGAGCGGTCAAGCTGTCAGGTTCGCGGTTCTATATCTTCAAGGGCAAGGGAGCGACCCTCCAGCGGGCCCTCATTACTTGGCTCCTCGACGTTCATGTCAACGAGTTTGGGATGCAGGAACTCTACGTTCCCCACATGGTCACGCGGGAGGCGGCCACTGGCAGCGGCCAGTTGCCAAAATTTGCCGACACGATGTACCACGACGAAGAGGACGACCTCTGGATGATCCCAACCGCCGAAGTACCCATCACGAACCTCCATGCCGATGAGATAATCGAGCCGGGCGTACTCCCTCTGAAGTACGTCGCGCACTCACCCTCATATCGTCGCGAGAAGGCGGCGGCCGGCCGCGACACGCGGGGGATCAAGCGAGTCCACCAGTTCGAAAAGGTTGAGATGTTCCGCTTCACCGAGCCGGAGGACTCCCCAGCCGCCTTGGCCGAAATGGTCGCGGACGCCGAGGAGCTGTGCAGCCGCCTGGGACTCCAATACCGCGTCCTCCTACAGTGCACGGGCGATCTGGGCTTCGCCTCGATAAAGACATACGATGTGGAACTCTGGGCGGCAGGAAGCGGAGACTGGCTCGAGGTCAGTTCCGTCTCTAACTGCACGGACTTTCAGGCACGCCGTGCCAAGATTCGGTATCGCTCGGAAGACGGCGCCCGTCCGCAACTCGCGCATACACTAAACGGCTCCGGCCTGGGCATTCCCCGTACCCTAATTGCCATCATGGAAAACTACCAGCAAGCAGACGGCTCGATCGTAGTACCCGAAGTCCTGCAACCATACGCTGGATTCGACAAAATCGAAGCTCCAAAGTAACAAGAGAGTACTCTCTCCAACAAAATCGAGCCTACAAACCACCCAAGACGTGCGAGCACAGATTTGGGCCAAGAAAAAGCAAGGAGTGCCTCATGGCAATCAAAGTTAATTGGCGAGACGTCACACCGTACATAGGACATGAGACTGCGATAGTCTGGCCGATTCTGGGACCGACCACTGCGGGCGAGTCGTCGTCATACATTGCGACGCCCCTGCAAGGGTTCAGCGGCGTCACCCGACACATGATCCAGCCGGGCAAGGCTGGTGACTACCACGTCCACTTCGACCGAGAGCAGGTGTACTACTTCACAGAGGGCAGCGGTAAGATGAACATCGACGAGGTTATCTACCCCGTCAAGAAGGGCGACGCCGTCTGCGTTCCCCCGACGAGCTACCACCACATGATCAACGACACCGACGAGTGGTTAGTCCATCTCATCATCAATGGAAAGCACGTGCCTGAAGACCAGCAGGAAGAGAACAAGAAGATCATCGCTGCATCAAATGCTCACGGCTCTAAGCAGCCAATCGCGCACCGCCACTGGCTCGACAGCATGCCCCATGTCTCGCACGGCGCCGCTCTGCTGTGGTCGGTCTTTGCCGGCAAAGGGACCCAGGGACGCTCTTACACCGAAGCTCCAGTGGAAGGGGTCCAGAAGATAACGATCCACCGCCTCCAGCCGCGTCTAGAGACTGGCACTCACTCTCACTCGGACAAAGAGCAGGTCTACGTCTTCACCGAGGGGACCGGCAAGATGATTGTCGGCGACGAGACCCTCGACGTCGAGGAGGGAGACTTCGTCTACGGTCCACCGCAGGTGCCTCATGGCCTCATAAACGACAGTGCCGGCTGGCTGGAACACCTCATCATCAGTGCCAAAGTGGAATAGCCAGGGCTTCCTCGATTAGCGCCGCTAGTTCCGTGGCGCTCCGTTCCCATTCCGGTGGGCGTCTTTGACTTCCTGAGTCAGCCCATACTTCCTAGGCTTGGTGCTCAGTAGTTCCACTCCGCGCTCATCGAGAATGGGCCAGATCTTGTTGGCGAACTCCGTACCGAAGCGAACGCTCGACATCCTTGCCATCGGATCACCCGGCCACTGCGATTTGATTACACGCTGGCACTCCGTGCTCCTGAACGACCCGGTTGGAAGTTGATCGATAATCAGATCAGCCACATCTGTCAAGCGAATGGTGCGAGTCCTGCCGTCATCACTTGCCGCTGCGACTGGTGGATCGATTGGACGAGCCCTGCGTGGACCATTGGATTGGATCGAGCTTCCACCAAACGACTGAGCCGTCCTTCTGACCTGGACGACATGAATGTAGTCGTTGGGGAAGTAGTCCCTAATGGTTGTCGACCGCGTCTTAGTGCGATCGGTTACCAGCCACAGGAAGGGAACGCGATTTGACTTCAGTTCCTTGAGTTTCGCGTACAGCGGCATAAAGTCGCTGTCGTCACTCATAACGGCTACGTACTGGGCGACGCCTCTGACGTAGTCGGCAATCGCGTCGATGGCAATTGCTATGTCGGCTGAGTTTTTGGATTGCCTGTTGCTGAAGTGCTGTATACCCCGAACAGTTACCGCCAATTGTGGGAACCTTCCGGTTGCCCAGATGTCCCAGAGGGACACCCGGTCGGCCTGGACATAGAGGTTCAGGCGCCTTGGAGGCGCAGTCCCCGTCGGCCAGTCCTCGACTATGTTCTCTATGAGTGTTTGTGCACTGCCCTGCAGATTCTCGGTGTCTACGTACAGCGCGGTTCCGGGTCCCTTATCGTTATCTCCAGTGATCCCTCCACCATGGTTGATGGAGAGTCCCGATGTCATGTATTTTCGAAATAATTTTACCATTCATCCCTCATCGCCGAAGCGTTGAACCTCTTCCGTCATCTCTTTAGCGACCGCTGCCGGCACATCACCGGCGGCGACCTTCGTTTGCTGCACGATTTCCCTAATTTCGTCGACCACTTCGGGGTTGGCGAGGGTCGTGACATCACCAACATCCACGAAGTTGGATATCGCGGCCGTCACGCGCCGCATGATCTTGCCCGAGCGGGTCTTCGGAAGGTCTGGGGCAATCCATACGTACTTGGGCCTAGCAATAGGCCCGATTATCTGCGTGATAGCTGCCTTGACTTGGGTCGCGACCTCGTCAGGGTCGTGACCCGCATGTATCGAGACGTACATCTCAGGCGACCGGCCCTTGAGCTCGTCGAACGCCGGCACTGCAGCAGCCTCCGTAACAGCTTCAACTGTCAACGTCGCGGACTCCAGCTCCTTAGTACCAAGCCGATGACCTGCCACGTTAATGACGTCGTCCAGCCGTCCGACCACGCGGAGGTAGCCATCCGCGGCCTGGATCCCACCGTCACCGGTCATGTATGGCCAGTCCCGCCAGTCCTTGCTCTCAGGGTCCTTGTTGAACTTTGCATAGTACGTGTCGATGAACCGCTGATCGTCCCCCCAAACGGTCTGCATACGTCCCGGCCAGGGGTTTCTGATGCACACGTTTCCTGCAGCCCCACTACCAGGCTCGATTTCGTTGCCGTTCTCGTCGAACACGACGTGCTGAATTCCAAGAGCTCCCGTCCCGCAGCTTCCTGGCTTCATGGGTTGGAGGGCAGGAAGGGTAACGCCGATGAACCCACCTGTCTCCGTCTGCCAGTAAGTGTCGACAATGGCGGCTTCACCCTTGCCGACAACATCGTAGTACCACCGCCAGACCTCCGGCTCAATCGGCTCTCCCACGGTCGTCATGTGTTTGAAGTGGTAGTTGTACTTTGCGGGTTCGTCTGGGCCGGCCTTTCTGAGCATCCTGATCGTGGTCGGCGCGGTGTGGAAAATATTAACGTTCAGCCGTTCCGCTTCACGCCATGCCCGGCCCGGATCGGGATAGTTCGGGACTCCCTCGAATAGCACGCCTGTCGCTGCAACTGACAGTGGACCGTAGACAATGTAGGAATGGCCGGTAATCCACCCGATGTCGGCGAGGCACCAATAAGTGTCGGTGGGTTGGATGTCCTGATAGTACCTGGACGTTCCCGCCGCATAGGCGAGATATCCTCCAGTGCTGTGCTGCGCACCCTTTGGCTTTGCGGTGGTCCCACTCGTATACATCAGAAAGAGCGGATGCTCGGCAGGAAGAGATTCCGGAGCGACTCTCTTGCCCTTGTGCTCTTGAATCAGGTCATTCGCGAAGACGTCTCGCCCCTCTACCATCGGCGTCGGCGAAGAGTACTTACCTGGGTAGCGCTGCCATATCAGTACCTTCTCCACCTCTACGCATTCTTTTCTTGCAACCTCCACAGCCTCGTCCGCCTTGATCTTGTGGTCAAGCAAGGTGCCTGCCCGATGGTAGGCATCAGCAGTTATCAAGATCGAACTCCCGGAATCGACTATACGGTCACCGCAAGCAGCGCCGCTGAATCCGCCGAAGACCTCCGAGTGAATTACGCCTAGTCGTGCACAGGCGAGCATGGTGATTGGCAGTTCAACGATCATCGGCATATGAAGCGTGACCCGATCGCCGGCCTTCAGTCCCAGGCTCTGCAACAGGGAAGCGGTTTCGTTGACGCGAACGTACAGCTCGCGGAAGGTGAGTACGATGTCCGGCTCGTCCTCGAGCTCAGAGACCCAGATGAACGCAGCCTTGTTGGCATGTTCCTCCAAATGACGATCAACGCAGTTGTAGCTGGCGTTCAACCGCCCGCCGACAAACCAGTTGAAAAATGGTGGGTTAGAGTCATCTAGTGTCGTATGCCAATACTTGTCCCACGACAAGAGGTTTGCGTATTCGATGAAGCAGTCAGGGAACTTGTCAGGGGTAAAGCGTTCGAACACTGCGGGGTCGGACAGGTTGGCCTGCCCAATGAAGGCGGGGCTGGGGTGGATTAATTCCTCTTCCTTCCAATGGGAGGCAATCTCAGCTTCGGTGACGTTACCTTCCGTCGTCATCTTTCCTTCGACTCCTTGCTATGCATCTTCGATTCGAGTCCATCGACGCTTGATAATGTACCACAAACCTACGGCACGGAGTGACGAAAGCGTAGCATACGTAGACTCGTGGAGGGTCATATTTGGCCCCTGTAGCGCCTTCAGGCGACCAAGATTAGCTATGGAGCGACAGATACGAGAACCTCCGGGCAGAACGCGGCGTATGCGAGTCGACATACCTCCGCAATGGCCTCGTCCGCCCGAACATCGTTAGAGTTGGCGGTTGCGAACGCCGAGACTATCATCGGTCCGCTCGGAAGGTACACAATGCCCACGTTACCCTTGATCCGCCCGCTGGAGCCGCTCTTTTGGGCGACGACGATATTGCGCGGAAGATCGCGGCGAATCATGCGAATTTCGCGAGCATTGTTCATCATCTCAAGCATCTCTAGCGACGCATCGGAACTGACGAGAGTACCATCATGCAACTTCTTCATGATGTGCCCCATCTCGGCGGGTGCGGCCACGTTGTTGTCAGGAGAATCCATGTACGAAACGCTCTTGAAGTCGTTGGCACCTGCAGCCGAAGCCTCAGCCTGCAGCAAGTCACTGGCCCGATTGGTGGGCAGGTGCTCCTGGTATGTCATGCGGTAATGGTACCGGCCCATCGTGACGCTCGTTCGTGTGTTCGGACAACCCAACCGATCGAGGAAAGCGTTGATGTTCGCGGGTCCAATGGTTTCCATCAGGAGATCGGTTGCCATATTGTCGCTGATGGTAATCATCATGCGACAGTAGTCTCGCAACGATATCTTCGGCTCATCCTGCATTAGCTTGAGCTGACCGGATCCGTGTGTGGAATACCGGTCAACCATACGTTTTCGATCATTGAGCGACAGCATACCTTCGGCATCCTGTCTGAATAGTTCTGCCATCACCGTGATCTTGCAGACACTTGCTGTTGGATAGCATTCGGCGGCAGCGTATTGATGCGTAATGCCGGACGCAAGGTCTTCAAAATAGAAACCCATACGGCCTTCAAAATCTCTAGCAAGGGCATCCATCTCGTCTCTAGGGAAAGTCATATACCTCCTCCTTGAGTTTCGATCTGAGGAGCGAAAAGTCGTAGTTGCCTAAGTGTATCAGAAGGTCATGGAGCTTGCGACAAACCTCATTACCTTCCATGAAATATGCGCTAACGCTGTGCCAGAATTGGCACATTGTCTCGATTAACAATATCTGCGACATGTCTTCCGATGAAGAACGTAATACTGTTAATTGGTGGCACGTAGCTAGAATGGTTACAGCAAGAATATTGTTTTCTTTGACAAACGACCTTTCCTACCATAAGCTAAGCCTTGAGAGCGATCTAACGTGGCCTAAGTACGAGAAGCCGAGAGAAGTATCAGGCTGTATCTGCCCTTTCTCGGTCACTCTAGTTGGCTCTCCAACATGGAATTGACACATTAAGGAGGTAACTATGTCAAAGTTGGAAATTGTTCCTATAGAGGAGGCAATGGCGAGAACTGCTTCTGGCAAGAGGGCCAAGATAATTCACGAGTATCTTGGCTATATCCGCGAACTTCAGTCCGGTCAGGCCGGAAAGCTGACTGCGACGGAGGATGAAAGTGCAATTGCAATAAGACGCCGTCTCAATCAGGCAGCCAAAACAGGTGGTGTCGAGCTTGTCATCAAACGATCGGGCGACGATGTCTATTTTTGGACTAACGCCCGTCGAAGAGGTCGACCTCGTAAAGCGAGAGTTTAGACCCATTAAATTTCCCTTCCCAAAACAGGAAGCAGGTAGCCAACTCTCAGGTACGCAAGGCACTCTTTACCCTTAACGTAACGGGAGTCTCATTGCGTAACCCTGTTTCGTCAACAAAGACTATTGTCTTTTGGGATACGTCGGCGGGCATTTCAGTTATCGGACTTCGAAATTCTGACCATCGCTCAACGCCTACCTGGCGGCATCGTTTGGTGATGCTGGTAGAATAGCCTCCGTGTCGACAATGGCAAGTTACTTTCTGCCCGGAGGGATAAATGCTTGATCTTGCGATCCATAACGGATTGGTCGTGGATGGTACAGGAAGTCCGGGCTTTCATGCTTCGGTCTTTGTAGAGGACAATCGAATCACTATTAACAGGGGCGCGGCTTCCGGAGTGGAAGCCGCGCGTACTATTGACGCCGAAGGCAAGGTCGTCTGCCCTGGATTCGTCGACCTCCACTCTCACGCCGGGCTTACGATGCTTGGCGAGCCACTCCACGACCCCAAGGTGCGACAGGGTGTCACCACTGAATTGGTCGGAATCGACGGGATATCGCACGCACCCTTCAAATCCCAGGACGAATTGAGTAGGGCCATATGGCTTGACTCCGGCTTCAATGGGTACCCTCCGAACTCTCCCGACTGGTTAAGCGTAATGGAACTGTACGGGAAGTACGACAACGCGATTTCAATCAACGTGGCGATAATTCTTGGCAACGCGGCCGTACGAATCTGGAGCGTGGGCTGGAATGATCGTCCTGCCGCGCCTGCGGAAATCGAAGACATGCGCGCCGTCACCCGCGAGGCGATGGAAGAGGGAGCCTGGGGGCTCTCATCAGGTCTAGACTATCCACCGGGATCATTTGCCAGCACCGAGGAATTGGTCTCTCTCGCCGAGGTCTCTGCAAGGTTTGGTGGGTTCTACCACACTCACACACGTGCTGCCCTCAGGGATTTCGGCCTACTGGCTCCGTGGGAAGAGGCACTGGACATTGGTCGACGCTCCGGCATTCCCGTACACCTCACCCACTACCGACAACCCCGTCAGGGAGTTGGCAGCCACCACGACTATATTGGCCTCGTTGAGCGCGGGCGGGACGAGGGCATGGATGTAACATTCGATTGCTACTCCTACCCTTACTCCGGCACGACGCTCCTAATGCTCGTGCCGAATTGGACGATGGACGGTGGACCTGAGCGAGCCATCGCGGCGTTCAAAGATCCCGGCGACCGAGAACGCATTGGGAGGGAGGTCGATCGCGAAACGCTATCCGAGACTTGGCTGACCAACTTCAAGCAACCACACAACATGCAATACGATGGCAAGTCGATCACGGAAATCGCAAACATGAGAAGTCAGGACCCGGTCGACGTGATCATGGACCTCTTACTCGACGAGAACCTGTCAATCCACATCGTTGGAACCGGCACCAACCAACACACTCTGCCCGCCTTCGTATCGCACCCTTATGGCATCATCGCGAGCGACGCCATCCTGCTGGGCGAGTACCAGAACCCTCGGTCGTACGGGTGCTTCCCCCTCGTGCTTGCGGAGTTCGTGAGGGCCGAGAAGCATCTTCGCCTCCCGGAAGCGATTCGCAAAATGACATCATTCCCTGCCCAGCGACTCGGTTTGTCCGACAGGGGAATTCTACGAGACGGATTCAAGGGGGATATTGTGGTGTTTGATTCCGAGGAAGTCAGGACCGATGCCGTCTTGGGTGATCCCAATCACTATCCCGTCGGCATCAACTACGTAATCGTCAATGGTGAAGTCGTCATCGATGACGGAGAGCACACCGGAGCGCTTCCCGGACGAGCGTTGAGACGAGGACATCCTTCATAGCACAGTTGGGCCGAGCGTTCCTTAGCGCTAAATCTTGATTCGCTTCTCAGATGGAACGGTCTTGTCGTGCTCGACCACACCTTCGCGGTGCTCGCCCCGTTGGACCATGACCTGACGAGCGGCGATACGCATCCGGTCTTCGTGCGACAGGAATTTCTGCACCTTCCAGATGAACTCAGACAGTGTCTCTTCGGGAGAGAGATCCGAGTTGTCGATCACAAACGTCCTGCGAATTAGCGAAGCGTCAAACTCCTCCTGAAATCGCTGTAGGACGTGCTCTACATGCTCCTCACGTAGGACACCTGGTCGCCGACCCTTTTGGTCACGCGGTAAGGGGTCATGTACCATTCTTTCCTTAATAACCTCCGGTCGTGCAGTGAGCAACACCATGATCACGTCGGGTGCGTCTTTCAAGATGTCATGTTCGATGTGACGCGCAAAGGCGGACCGCTCAGCGTACTGACCATGCCCACCGTAACCATAGTAGAGCGGTGCAAACACGGCCTCTTCTATGTGGTAGCCGACCAGAAGGTGATCTGCGTCCGACAGGAACGCTCCCCCACCGTGATAGGCGATCTGGTAGCGTTGGAAGCGCTCCTTGAAGGCTGGACTCATCTGCATGAAGAGTTCGCGGTCCTCGTCGGATACCTCCGGGGAGGGCACGGTAAAGTGGTCGTGAAACGTCCTACTGTACCCCGTTACGTCCGCAAGCCATCGCGAAACCCCGTCGGCTAGCGTCGTCTTCCCAACGTGTTCGCATCCGGTAATTATGAGCTTCATCGTCCTCTCCCCGTGAATCATTTGGCTACAGAATACAGCTGTAGCTTCCAACGGACAACAGGTGCACCTCCGTTAGTTTGCCAACCTCAAGAAGCCCTTCGTTGACCCGCGAACTCGGCGTACCTTAGAATCCGCAGTGGACCGATCAGCTTGGTGAATTGAAGCTGCGTCCACGAATGTTCGCATCGGAAATTTGGACTCAGGATTCAACGGGCCGTGAAAGCATGACCTTCGTAAGAATAAGCCTCTTCTGCATGGACACGATAAACGAGTTCTTGGACAAGAACTGCCCATACATCGCGGGGGCAATCGCGTTCTACACGCTCATTTCGATATTCCCCTTGCTCTTGGCCATCATCTCGGTGTTGGGATACTTGGGCCCTGCTTCGATGGAGGAGCAACAGGAACTAGCTCTTCGCACGGCCGACATCATCCCGGTGTCCAGCGACTTCATCGGAGAGACGGTCGCGAGCGTCGTAGAGTCAAGAGTAGTTACAGGAATCGTGGGCATATTTGGCCTGCTCTGGGGAGCAACCGTGGTATTTGGGGCGATACGCAAGGGAATTAATGCTGCATGGGGGATCACAAGGCCGAGACCTTTCCTCAAGGAGCGCCTGATCGATTTCGCGCTTGTCATCGGGGCCGGAATTCTTTTATTCATCGTCTTGTTAAGCTCTCCAACTCTAAGCTTCGTCCGCGGAGCCTCAGGCCTGCTAGCGCCGGAATCCGAGTTCTTCAACCACACAATCTGGAACGTCATCTCCCGGCTCATCCTACCGTCCTTCGCGTTCGCCACTTTCTTGGTCTTGTATCGGTTCATCCCAAACACCGCGGTCAAGCTGAGCAACGTTTGGGCGGGAGCGCTGCTGGCCTCGTTGGCATTCGACGCTGCTAACTTGGCCTTTGTGTGGTACGTTCAAAACTACGGACACTACAATCTGCTCTATGGCTCGCTCGGTACGATCCTCGCAACTCTGACCTGGGTGTACCTGTCCGCCATTATTCTTCTCTTTGGAGCATTGGTCACGTCAAGATACAGCGCATATGTCGAAAGTCTTCCCCAACATCAACTTAGCCTCATGGTCATCTGGACTGGCTTTTCGCGCGTCAGGCTCAGGGTCGTTGATGCCTATGCCCGCTAGAGTCCTGAACCTGATCGCGGTTTCACTAATCGCCTCGCTTACGCTGCTTACCGCTGTCGCCTGTGGGGATGACTCACCGCCTGAGCCGACCCCTACTCCTCTTCCTACCTACACACCTGTTCCGCCGACCCCGACACCCGGTCCCGTTGAGAACACCACATTGCTCACCGAGTCGACGGACGAGTCCAAGGTTGTAACCTCCCTCGTACTCCCGTCGCTGGCGGATGTGGTAGAAGAAATCGAGCCTTGGGTAGTCTCCATAACCACCGAGCGCTTCGTGCGTGGGTTCTTTTCTACCTTCAGAGATGAGGGAGCGGGGTCTGGCTTCATTGTGCGTCCGGACGGGTACATCGTCACCAATGAACACGTCATCAGGGGCGCACAGCAGCTCCAAGCCCACTTGTCGAACGGCGAGACCTATCCTGCCACTGTCGTAGGAAAGGACATCGTTACAGACATCGCCATTCTCAAGATCGAAGCCGACGGTCTACCATTCGCCACCCTATCCGACACCGATGATATTCGAGTCGGAGACTGGGTGATGACACTTGGCAACGCTCTTGATATGAGGGGAGGGCCAACTGCCACTCTAGGAATTGTCAGCGGTCTGGGAAGATCGATCAAGACCGAGCAGGGACAGCAGTTCTTCAATCTGATTCAGACCGATGCGACCATCAACACGGGCAACAGCGGCGGTCCCCTCGTGGACATCAACGGAACGGTTATCGGGATTAATCAGGCCGTTCTGGCTGAGGCCCGGTTCGGCTTCGCCATCAATGCCTCGATGGCAGGGCCGGTCATCGACAGTCTCATCGAGGACGGCGCCGTCTCAAGAGCCGACATCGGGATCAAGGGGGATGACGTAACGCCGGCTATCGCCCGGTCGTTCAACCTCTCAGTTACCGAGGGCGTCGTCATCACGGCTATCAGTACGGACGGCCCTGCATACGCCGCAGGTCTCCGGGTTGGATACATCATCACAAAGCTGGATGATATTCCAACTCCCGGACTTGCTGCTTTCAACCCAAGGCTCTGGTCCTACGAGCCGGGCGACGAAATCTTAGTAGAGTACGTGCGCGGCGACATTACCGACGTTACCTCCGTAGCGGTGGAGAGTAATCAAGGTAGCCCCTAAATTGCTCTTTCTGGGTATTGACGGAGGATTCGCTGTCGACTTCCCATTCACATCAAGGCTTCTCTAGATCCTTCACCTGATTACCGAATCCACGCTATTCGGCAGCCGTGAAATTTCCCTTGACTTGAAGCTGTCTTTGGCAGATACTTCCCCCCAAATTACAGGTACACAGAGTCCCTTGAGGAGACATGGTTAGATGCAGGCAAGCGCACCGGCATACGGCACACTCGGAACCCTTGGTCGACTTGACAAGACCCTATTCGATACACTCTTTCCGAATGCCGGAACCGGACACCGAATTCTCGCGTCCGTCCTGCTGATCGCTTTGATCTTTGCCTGTGCGAAGGCCCGGTTCTATCTGCCCGAGAATCCAACGCCCATCACTCTTCAGACCTTCGGCGTACTGGTCACGGGCGGCATTATGGGATGGCGTTGGGGAACAGGGGCCGTACTCGGCTATATCGCCCTTGGCGCGTTGGGCCTTCCGATGTTCGCAAGCTCCGACCCTTGGGCTCTCAGAACCCCTGCCGAGGCGTGGGACGCTTCTATCATGGGGGTAACGGGCGGCTACATCATTGGATTCATGGTCGCTTCCGCCGTTACCGGATATCTCAGCCAGACCGGATTCATACGCTCCGCTTCCCTCTGGGCCATCGCCCTCGGGGGACTGGCTCTCTACATTCCCGCTCTCATCTGGCTGGCTGCCTTCGATTTCGGATGGCCTGCGGAGGGCAAGTTATTCGTTGATGGAATGTACATCTACATGCCCGGCGACATCGTCAAGATGCTTGGCGCTTCCCTCATTGTGACTGGGCTGTGGAATCATGGTGAGCGTGTGGTCGACCTATTCAGAAAGAAATCCTAGCTCTAGTTGCATCGATAGCGAGTGAGAGGCGCCCGTGCGGGCGTCTCTTTCTCTTGAGGGACTCCCTCTTTCTTATATCAACTGGGTGTGCTTGGGCCATAATCTCGCTCAGCGGCCTCGCAAACCCTCACCAACGTCGACAGGCTCTCTCCCACGACGGCAGAGGGGGCAAGGTTTGCCCTGGGGGTCGACCCTTCGACAGGCTCAGGGTGAACGGAGTACTTTGGGGACCGCCTCTGAACCGGAAACACTCTGAAAAGTGCGCCGAATTGAGTTATTCTGAGCCATTTACGTTGTTATTGTAAAGTTGCTGGGTCGAATCTTTCGGTTTGGTGGATAGGCCTGGAGCAGGCACCGACTCGCGAAATTTCTTGAATTTTGTAACATTCTGTAGCATTTTGTAATTTTCGGGGCCGTCGCATCGGTGGACGACCTTTCTCCCACTTGAAGTATCGTACATGCGTTCTTGTTAGTCAAATCGACTGTGCGGGGGTATTTGTTAAGTCTTGGTGAGCTGGATAGCGAAAATCCCCTCTCTGTATCTCTCCCCCGGCGGGGGAGAGATATTAGTTTCTTCGTCGGTACGCTCCTCAGAATGGCAGCGAGAGAACAATTCGTGCAATCTCACCAACTTTGAACGGTTGTATGTGGGGAAGGGTGTTAGGACTCCGGGTGCTGAGTGAGCGGGGGCATCAGCAACTTATGGTGAAGTCAAAGCGAATTGATATTAATTGTTTCGTCACATAACCGTTAGGGCGGCTTAAGCTTCCTGTCGGATACTGGACTTACCCCACTTGGAATGTATTAGCTGATGCGATCAATGCTCGTGAGAATGGCGCCGTGGCCTCTCTTCGTCTTGGCCTTTGCCATCGCATGTGGCTCCGAAAACATGGTGGTGGCTCCCACCGCTACACCTCATGCGACGCCAACCGCCGCGCCTACGGCCACTCCTACTCCGCCTGCAGTGAGTGAGTCAGACGCCAATCTCGAATCCGACGTGCCCATGGCCCCTGAGTTTGCCGGCATCTCGGGCTGGATTAATTCGGAACCCCTCAGTATGGCCGACCTGCGGGGCAAAGTAGTTCTCATAGACTTCTGGACGTACACCTGCATCAACTGCATCAGGACGTTCGAGCACCTCAAAGAGTGGCACTCCAAGTATGCCGACAAGGGGCTGGTCATCGTGGGGGTTCACTCCCCGGAGTTCCTGTTCGAGACGGTTCGCGCAAACGTGGAGCAGGCGGTCTCCGACTTCGGCATCGAGTACCCGGTGGCACAGGACAATAAGCTAAACACCTGGCAGACCTTCGGCAACCGGAGTTGGCCAGGCAAGTTCCTTATAGATAAGGGCGGAACAGTCCGATTCAGGCACTTCGGCGAAGGGCAGTACGCTGAGACTGAACGGTGGATCAGGGAACTACTGTCTGAGACTGAAGTTACACTCTCCGATGTTCCTGCAAATACGGATGCGGACGGCCCAGTCTATCCCGGCCTCCAGAGTTCTTCCAGCCTTGATGAGGCGGTTACGAGAGAACTCTACGCCAGCTCCATAAAGAACCGCATCGCATTCACAAACGGCGGCGAGAAGCTGGCATACGTCGGCAATTCCGAATACTTCAGCGAGTCCTCTGGGGTCACTAAGTTTACCGATCCGGGCGATCATCAAAACCACTACCTGTATCTTCAGGGCAAATGGGAACGCGGCCCGGAGAGTCTTATACACGCGAGAGAGACAACCGCCCACGAGGACTACGTGGCAATCAGGTTCTACTCGAACGAGGTAAACGCGGTCGTCGGCATGACAGACGCCGAGTACGATGTTCGCGTCACCCTTGCTGACGAACCGCTTGACCGCTCCCTAGCAGGAGACGACATACGGTTCGACAATGATGGGAATAGTTACTTCGTCGTCGAGCAATCACGCATGTTCAACATCGTGCGGCTCGAGGAATTTGGAACTCACGAACTAAAGCTCAGTTCCAACTCGGAAGATTTTGAGCTCTACACCTTCACTTTTGGACACTATCAGCGAACTCCAAGGGAGTTGGTCGGCATCAAGAACTGGATCAACTCCCCTGCCCTGTCCCTGGCCGACCTTCGCGGCAAGGTCGTCATCGTCGTATTCTTCTCGGTCGCATGCGACGACTGCATACAGATCCAGCCGTTCATCGAGACCTGGAGGCAGAAGTATGAGGATCATGGTCTGAGTGTCGTGGCCGTCCATACTCCTCAATTCGAATTCGAGAAGCGGCACGAAGTAGTCACGCAGTCGCTGGAAGACCAGAAGGTCAAATACCCGGTCGGCATCGACCAAGACTGGACAACAGCGGGCGCATTCGGGAATTCCTCCGTACCGGGGTCATATCTTCTGGACAAGAATGGGTTCATACGCCATCTGCGGCTTGGACCGGGCGGATACACTGTGATGGAGCAGGAGATCAGGCACTGGCTGGAAGACGCCGGAGCGGACTTGTCAAACATCCCCATTAGTAGCCAACCGGAGCTCGAACCCGACCCTCGTACATTCGCGCTAGAGGACGACGTGCGGAGAACGAGGGACATCCACTTGGGCAGAGCGAAAAATGGCGCTGAGTCTCCGGATCCCTACTTCCCACAGGAGGAGTACTACCAAGGGACCAACGGTACAATCTCATTCCAAGATCCAGGAGAGTACGAAAACAATTACGTCTACCTTCATGGAAAGTGGCAGACTGGGGAGGAGAGTATCGTCCATTCGAGCAACACTGACAGCTACACGGACTATCTGGCGTTCAAGATGGTCGGCCAGAAGGCGGCAGCCGTCCTTTCGAATGGCGACGGCGTAGCCCTGCGCGTGCGGATCACGCTTGACGACTCACCGGTCCCTCACGATCTAGCGGGAGAAGACGTACTGTATGATACCGAAGGAGAAAGCTACGTAGCGGTCGACCGTCCCCGTGTCTACCACCTGGTCGACCTCCCCGACTACGCCAGTCACGACGTAAGACTGTGGTCCGACTCCAGCGGACTGGAAGTCTACACAATCACCTTCGAAGCGAACATATTTGAACCGGAACCGTTCTAGAGGCAAAGGCCAACCGACTGCGGGTGCAATCGTCTCGCGCAGCGACACAACACTTTAGGAGATACCATGACAATTTCTCGGAACCTCATTGTGATCACAGCGCTTACTTTCCTGTTTGCGCTCGCGTTGGCGGCGTGCGGTGGGAGTGACGGAGCAGACGCCCCGGACGAACCGACTGCGACCCCCAGGGCGACGGCCACTCCTTCGGTCTCCAGCGTGGATACCGACAAGGCGCCGCCACCACCCACGCCCGTTCCTGATCCGACGGCAACCCCTGCCCCCGATCCTCTAGCAGGTCCACAGGGACAAGAAGGACTCATGGCGCCGGAACTCGCCGGCATCAGTTCCTTCATAAACACTGAGCCGTTTACGTTGGAGGAACTCAGAGGGGATCAGGTCGTTCTCATCGACTTCTGGACCTACACCTGCGTCAACTGCATACGGACGTTGCCATTCATCAAGGAGTGGCATGACAAATACAGTGACGCAGGTCTCGTGATCGTAGGCGTTCATGCGCCGGAGTTCGAGTTTGAAAAGCTCGAATCGAACGTGAAGATGGCGGTCGAGGACTGGGGTATCGAGTACCCCGTTGTCTTGGACAACGATCACGCTACTTGGAATAACTTCCTCAACAGGTCGTGGCCGGCAAAGTACCTCATCGACAAAGACGGAGTCATCCGCTACACGCACTTCGGCGAGGGTGAATACATCGAGACGGAGGACGAGATACGTAAGGTCTTGGGAGAGCTCGACGAAAAAGTAGCCAGCATCGAACACAGCAACATCGAGGACGCCAATTTCCACCTGGATGCGCTCGCTGAAGACCCCCTGGAAGGCCTGACTCGCGAGCTGTACGCGGGCGTTGAACGAAACTACGGCGCTCTCCAGTTTGGAGGCTCCCCATATGTCCTCCACGAAGAGTACTATCAGGGCCTTGGACGCGTAGTTGAATATGAGGATGTAAGCGAGGAGCATTACAACCAATTCATCTACCTTCAGGGATCGTGGATCAACGAGCTCGAACATCTCCGCCATGCACGGGTCACCGAGGATTTCGAAGACTACATCCTAGTCAACTTCAAGGCGGCGGAGGTCAACGTCGTGCTGACCAAGGAAGACAGTGTTGAGCCTTACGACGTAAGAGTTCTCGTCAACGACGAGCCAGTGAATGAGACCCAGGCGGGCCTGGACGTCCAGTGGGACGACGAGGGCAACAGCTTCATTCGGGTGGAAGAGCCACGCATGTATCGCGTGATTCAGCTCGACGACTTCGAGGGTCACGAGCTCAAGCTGAGTTCGAACTCCGATCAGTTCCGCGTATTCGCATACACCTTTGGGGCATACGTCGAGGAGCAACCGCTCCCATAGACCGAAAGCGCTCAAAACTGAGCCCATGTAAAGCGGCCCGGGGATGATTGCACAAGCACTCATTGCCGGGCCGATTTGCGTCCGTCCCGAATTCTCGGTAGGCTGAGCGCGAATTCGCGGCACGGAGAAAAACGGCAGCTTGAACACCATTCTTCTGGGAGCCGGTCGCGGGGCGCGGCTCATGCCCCTTACGGCGTCTCAACCCAAGTGCTTCACCGAAGTAGCCGGGACCAGTATCCTCGATTGGACTCTGCGCGCATTCGATGAAAACGGCCTGGACCGATTCGTGTTCGTAGGCGGGTATCTCATCGATGTGGTGCAAGGTGCCTATCCGAGTTTTGCCTACGTGGAAAACGCCGCATGGCCCACGACCAATATCCTAGCGTCCCTCGTCTGTGCACGTGAGTACATGGCAGACGGCTTTTACGCTACATACACCGACACGTTGTACCTCGGCGA
Organism: Dehalococcoidia bacterium; assembly: GCA_963662435.1. Taxonomy (GTDB): domain Bacteria; phylum Chloroflexota; class Dehalococcoidia; order Lucifugimonadales; family VXLM01; genus VXLM01. The sequence continues at coordinate 4,017,701 of OY759598.1, forward strand.
TGCGGTGAAGGCGCTGCAGGACTCGCCGCACGATATCACACTCGTCATGGACACCCGTTGGCGTGAACGGTACGTATTCCGCAGTATGCACCCCGAGACCGATGCCGAAAAGATGGTCGTGGAAGGGGATCGTGTGGTGGAGGTATCGCGGACCATAGATCCTGAGGTGGCCTCCGGGGAGTATACCGGCGTTATCAAGATGTCGGCCAAGGGGGCATCTCAATTCCTGGGATTCCATGATGAACTACACGCCAAGCTTGGAGACGAGCAGATCATCGCCGACAGTCGTCCCTTTCGCATGGCCTACGTCATTCACCTACTCGACCGAATGATCCGGTCTGGTATTTCAGTGCACTCCGTGGCGGTACCAGGTGACTATCATGAGATCGACACCATTCAGGACTATCATCTTGCCACCGCCGACTGGATGCGGTTCGCTACCTGATCCCTATCTATGTTCCCTTTCGACAGTGCAAAGAATAGAGCCATGAATTCTCGCCGGAGACCCGGATGAACGAAGACCTGTTCCCGACCACCGTCGTCGGCTCGATGCCGAGGCCTCAATACGTCCGAGACCTCATCGAAAACCAGGTCGAAGAGGGTGGCTCGTCGGCTGAATTCCGACGGATGATGGACTCCGCCATTCCCTACGTGGCGCAGATGCAGGAACTCGCCGGAATCGACATCATCTCCGATGGCGAATGGAGGCGGAAGTCGTACATCGGCATCATTGCCGACATCTGCAGTGGATTCGAGTTGTCGATCAAGGAGGTGCTCGGACAGCGTCAGACGTGGCATGTCGTCACGTCCGAACTGGAGGTCGTGAACCCCGGTCTGCTGGCCAGGGAAGCCAGGTTCCTGAAAGAGCACACCAGTCGCGATATCAAGGTCGCCATTCCGTCGCCCTACTTGATAGGCGAGCGAATGTGGGACGAGGAATTGTCGAGTGGGACATATCCCACGCGGAGGGACTTCACGGAGGCGCTGGTACCTGTGCTGCGGCAAGAGCTCATCGCCTTGCGCGATGAAGGCGTAGAGGTGGCACAGATCGACGATCCCCATCTTTGCCTGTTTGTTGACCCAAAGGTCAGGGCAGCGTACGACGATCCGCTGGCGGAAATGGCCTTTTGCGTTGACCTCCTCAACCAAGTCGTAGAGGGAGTGGAGGGCGTGCGGTTGGCAGTCCACCTGTGCAGGCGAAACAAGGGACGAGCTGGATGGGTGGGCGAAGGAGGATACGGACCGATCCTTCCCGCCCTTTCTGATCTGCAGGTCGACATCCTCATGCTGGAATTCGCGATTCCTGCGGCAGGTGATTTTGCAGTACTACGCGAATTGCCCGAAAGGTTCGACATCGGGCTAGGATGCGTGGACTGTCGGAGCAATCATATAGATACGCCCGATGAGATCGCCGACCGCGTCCGGGGGGCCGCCCAATACGTGGCGCCGGAACGCGTTATCCTTCATCCCGACTGTGGATTCGCGCCGGGCAGCGCAGCCGACATCCCTCTCGACGAGGCGTATCTGAAACTCAGGAACGAGGCGTTGGCGGCATCACTTCTTCGGGAGGAGTTCCGGTAGCTGATGGAGTTGCCGGGCAGCACAACCTGAATCGAAAAGCCCGTAGCTCTAAGGGTTACGTAGGGCTCAATCAAGAGGAGTGCCAATTGCGGGAAATACGGGAAAATCGGATCAAGAGGAAGCTCGACCGAGGCGAGGTCGTCAGCGTCATAGAGGGGTTTCACACGGCTGAGATCGTAGACTTTCTTGGCCCTATGGGGTTCGACGGCGTATGGGTCGAGACCGAGCATGGCGCAATCGACTTCAGGGAGATCCAGAACATCACAAGGTCGTGTGATCTTTGGGGAATGACGTCACTTATCCGGGTAAACCGCGTGGACTACGGTCTAATCTACAGGTCGCTCGATCAAGGCGCTCAAGGTGTGATCGTGCCGCACGTCGATACGGCGGAACAGGCCAAGGAGGTCGTACGAGCCTCTCGGTATGGGCCAATTGGGGCCAGGGGAATGTACGAGAGCCGACAGGCGTTCGGCATCGGTTCGGAGGAGTACTTCAGGTCAGCCAACCAAGAAACCCTCGTGGTCGTGATGATCGAGGACATCCTGGCAATAGAGAATCTGCCGAAAATCCTAGCAGTAGACCACATCGATGTATTCTTCGTTGCGCCGAGCGACCTGGCTCAAAGCATGGGGCTGGTCGGCCAGATTAATCATCCGAGGGTCAGGCAGACTATATTCGATGCCGTTTCATGCATCTCCGACGCCGGACGCACCGCTGGGACCATAGCGTGGGCATCGACGGCGGAAGAGGTGGTAGAAGCCGGTGCAAGGTTCCTGATGACAAGCTGGCTGGCCTACCTGGCTGAGGGTTCCAAGACCTATCTCAACGCCGTGCAGCGTGCAGCCGGAGGGAGCGGCGACCCTTCGTGACTTGGGAGGACCGACTGCGATAGTGGGCGTTCTGCGTGCTATCATTACTGCCTCATGAAACCTAGTGAACTAAAGCACTGGATCGCCTTCACACGCGTACCATTCATAGGAACGGTACGCCTACGTCTGATTGAGAAACGCTTCGGCTCGCTCTCGGACGCTTGGAGCGCAAGTGAAGCGGCACTTCGTGAAGCTGGTCTGGACGAGAGAGCTACGCGCTCGGTCCTGAGGCATCGGACCAGAATCAACCCTGACGAGGAACTAGCTCTACTGGAGAAGCATGAGTGCACGGCCTTCACGTGGCACGACTCTGAGTATCCGGCTCGACTCAAGGAGATCGACGACGCACCGCCGGTGCTGTATGTGAAGGGTGAACTGGCGCCAAAGGACGAGAGATCGGTCGCCGTTGTCGGCACACGGCGTGTCACGGCATATGGTAGGGAGGTCACCCACCGGCTGTCCACTGATCTCACGAAGTCAAACGTGGTTATAGTTAGCGGCCTTGCCAGTGGAGTGGACGGCATAGCCCACCGAGCTGCACTGGAAGCGGGAGGCCGAACGATCGCCGTGCTAGGAAATGGCGTGGACATCGTCTACCCTCGCCAACACGCCCGGCTAGCTGACGAGATTGCTGAGAATGGCGCCGTCGTATCCGAACACCCTATAGGCACAAAGCCAAAGGCCGAGCACTTTCCGCGGCGAAATCGGATTCTCAGTGGAATTACACTGGGAACACTCGTGATCGAGGCTGCTGAAAGCAGCGGTGCCTTGATAACCGCCAGGCATGCCCTCGATCAGAATCGTGAGGTATTCGCCGTGCCGGGCAGCATCCTGTCACCCGGCAGTCGCGGCACCAATAGCCTGATCCAGCGCATGGAAGCGAAGCCCGTCCATAAGCACGAGGATATTCTCGAGGAACTCAACCTCTCGTTTGTGGGAGAGCAAATCGAGATGGCGGCACTGTTCCCGGCCAACGATGACGAGTCTAAGGTCTTGTACCACCTCAGCCAGGAACCGACTCACATCGACGAGATCCTCCGTGGTTCCGGGATGACAATCTCGGTCGTGAGCAGTCTCCTCGCGATGATGGAGCTTCGCGGTCTCGTCCGGCAGGTGGGCGGGATGAATTACGTCAGAGCATAATTGCAGCCACTCAAGATTCATCGAAATTTCGGTTGCAAACCGGATACGGCCTGTGTACATAATACCTAGTGGAGGCAGGAACTACCCTGCCTGTTTTGTTGTAACGATCCCTCTATCTCAAAACTTATGGAATAACTATGGGTAAAGACCTCGTAATCGTAGAGTCGCCCGCCAAGGCCCGAACTATCGGCAGATTCCTCGGCGGCAAGTATGACACCAAGGCCTCGATGGGCCATGTACGCGACATTCCCTCGAAGGAGATGGGAGTCAGGGTCGATGACCTGAGCTTCGTGCCCAAGTATCGCGTGATGCCGGACAAGCGGAAGGTCGTCAAGGAGATCGCCGACGCCGCGAAGTCCGCTTCCACCGTTTACCTCGCCACCGACCCGGACCGCGAGGGGGAGGCCATCTCTTGGCACCTCATCAGTGCGGCCAAGATCGATGCTTCCAAGGTCAAACGCGTAATCTTCCACGAAATCACCGACGGAGCGGTCAAGGAGGCTTTCTCCCACCCCCGCGAACTCGATGACCACCTGATCGACGCCCAACAGGCGAGAAGGGTACTCGACCGGCTTGTTGGTTACGAGCTCAGCCCCGTTCTGTGGAAGAAGGTCCGACGGGGCCTGTCTGCGGGCAGAGTCCAGTCCGTGGCGCTAAGGCTCATCGTCGAGCGGGAGCAGGAGATCGAGGCCTTCAAGTCCGATGAATACTGGAGCATTGAAGCCCAGCTAGTCCCAAAGTCCAAGAATGGTGCGGAAGCACAGACCTTTAGTGCAGAGCTTCGACGTCTGCAAGGAAGCAAGAACCGCATCGAGATCAAGAACGAAGCCGAGTCCACCGCAATTGTCGGCGACCTTGAAGGCGCGACATATCGCGTGACTTCGGTACAAAGACGTGAACGGCGACGGAAGCCTTCGGCCCCGTTCATTACCAGCACCCTCCAGCAGGAGGCGTCGCGGAAATTGGGTTTTACGGCTCAACGGACGATGGTAGTGGCCCAGCAGTTGTACGAGGGCATAAATGTCGGCAGTGGCGAAACGTCCGGCCTCATTACATACATGCGAACAGACTCCACCAACGTAGCGGAGTCTGCGCTGAGTGAATCGGCGGCATACGTGAAGGAGAAGTTTGGAAGCAGCTTTGCTCCCAAGACCCCTCGTCGTTATACCAAGCGTGTACGCGGCGCTCAGGAGGCCCATGAGGCGATTCGTCCGACCTCTCTCTTCGCCGAGCCGGACAAGGTGAAGAACCACCTCACACCCGAGCAGTTTCGGCTGTACGAACTCATTTGGCGGCGAATGCTCGCCTCCCAAATGAATGACGCGGTCTTCGACGCCACGCGAGTGGACATCGACGCAGAAAGTGTAGTTTCCGGCACACACTACGACTTTAGAGCCACGGGCTCGGTGCTCAAGTTTGCCGGCTTCAGGAGGGTCTACATGGAGGGGATTGATTCCTCCAACGGCAAGGCCTCAGAGGAGTCCCGCGAACTTCCGCAGCTGGATGACGGCGATCCCCTGGACCTGGCGGCACTGACACCTGAGCAGCACTTCACACAGCCTCCTCCTCGTTACAGCGAAGCATCCATAGTGCGGGCTCTCGAAGAGGAAGGCATCGGACGTCCAAGCACGTACGCGCCAACGATCGCGACCGTACTCGACCGTGACTACGCGAGAAAGGTCAAAGGGCGCTTCGAGCCGACGAAGCTGGGCAGGGCCGTTACAGGACTGCTCATTCAGCATTTCCCCGATGTGGTGGACATAGGGTTCACGGCTAAGGTGGAGGAGCAGCTCGACGAGATAGCCAGCGGCGAACGCGCTTGGAATCCGATGTTGAAGGACTTCTACGGGCCATTCAACTCGACCGTCAAAGAGGCCCTCGAAAAGGCCGACCGCGTGCCGAGCAGCGAGATCGACGAAGAGAGCAGCGAAGTCTGCGACAAGTGCGAAAGCCCGATGGTCATCAAGACGGGAAGGTTCGGACGATTCCTCTCTTGCAGCGGCTTCCCCAATTGCAGGAACTCCAAGCCGCTGATGGAGCGGGTCGGCGTGGAGTGTCCGAAAGACGGTGGCGACATCGTCGAACGACGACAGCGTGGCAAAGGCGGCAGGAAGTTCTACGGTTGCGCCAACTATCCCGACTGCGACTTCACGGTCAACCGCAAGCCTATCGAGCCTCCTTGTCCAGAGTGTGGCGGTCTCCTGGCCGAGCAAGGTCGCGACCGCTGCCGATGCACTCAGTGTGAATACCGCGGTCCGATTCCCGAGCCTGTCAAGACCGGAGAACTGGTCGAAGCGTAAAACTCCAACAAAAGTGGACTCAACACACGTAGGGGCGCGTTTCGACGCGCCCTTATCATGTAATCGAGATGAACGAATCCACTTGGCTGGAACTGATCGATAAGTTCGACACGCATTTAACGGCGGAGAAGGGACTCGCGCCCCTGACCCGGCGGAACTACACGACCGACATCGAACCCCTCTTCGAGTTCATGCGTCGCGAGGATATCGCCGAGCTTTCTGATCTCGACCGCTACCGGATAAGGGCATACCTGGCGTGGCTGGTCGAACTCGGTTACGTGAAGGCCAGCGTCGTTCGAAAGCTCAGCGCTCTACGCACATTCATACGCTGGCTCATACGGACCGGCGTCCTGACGGAAGATCCCCTTCCCACGCGGGGCATGATGAAGAAGGAGTCACGCCTGCCGCGGTTCCTCTCGCAAAACGAAGCCGCGCGGTTGGTATCCGCACCTGACGGCTCCGACGGTCTTGGGCTCCGCGATCGTGCGCTGCTGGAGGTCATTTACGCGGCGGGGCTTAGGGTCAGCGAGACGCGTGACCTGAATGTCGCCGACATTAACTTCGAGACCAAGGAGCTCCGTGTGCGGGGTAAGGGATCGAAGCAAAGGGTCGTGCTGATCGGGGAAGCGGCCCACCGGGCGCTGTCGCGGTACCTCCTGGAGGTGCGCCCCACTATCGCAACGCGAGATAGCGGCTCGGCGGTGTTCCTGAACAGGAGCGGAGGAAGGCTGAGCCAGCGGAGCATCCAGTCCAAGGTCCGCAAGTACTCGACGATGACGGGGCTCAGGACCGACGTGCATACCCATACGATTCGGCACTCGTTCGCCACCCACCTGCTGGAGGGAGGCGCCGACCTGCGAGTGGTCCAGGAACTGCTCGGGCACGCATCGCCGGCGACGACCCAGATATACACGCACGTGACCCAGACGCAGGCGAAGCAGGCCTACCTTGCCGCACATCCACGGGCATCCAGGACGGCCTCACGGGTCGACCCAAGCGCCTGACCGACGGGCACCTGCCCAACTTGGGCCTCTGCTACAATCGTTCGGTGACGACATTGCGATCCGACGACCAGCCCCCCGAGCTTGCCGAGCTAACTCTCCTCGACGAGATTGGCCCTCTTGGCGACTGCCTTGCGGAGTTCGAGGAGGGGCGAATTAACGTATTCGGCGGCATCCCCGGAGAGCGGGTGGTCGCCCGGATCGTTCGGTACCGCAGGCGCAGGAAGCGGATGGTCTCCGGTCTCGTGCACGAAGTCGTCACCGCATCACCCCACCGGGTTGCGGCACCGTGCCAGTACTTCGGGGCGTGCACCGGCTGCCAGTGGCAACATATTTTGTATAGTCATCAGCTTGTCCTCAAGCGGGAGTATGTGGAACGGAACTTCGATGATTTTCCATCCCTTGAAGGGATCGCCATCGAACCGTGCATACCGGCACCGAGCCTGTACGGGTACCGGAACCATGCCCGTTATACGATCCGGCGGGAGGGCAGTCCGGGGTTCGTGAACAGGATCACGCGCAGGTTCGTGCAGACTGACGAGTGCATGCTGATGACGCCGGGAATCAACCGTCTTGCGGGTGAACTCAGGGGTCGGGCCCAGGAGACGAGCCAGCTGTCCATCCGGTACGGGGTCAATACCGACGAGTGGCTCATTCAACCCAAGCTGAAGAGTGAGGACATTCCGCTGGAGTCGGGCCAGAGTCACTATACCGAAAGGCTGCTTGATCACACGTTTCGCATTGCCTCGCCTTCGTTCTTCCAGGTAAACACCGAGCAGGCGGAGCGACTGGCGGAGCTTGTGGTGGAGACGCTGGAGCTTACCGGCAGGGAGGTGGTCGTGGACGCCTACGCTGGGGTGGGGACGTTTGCCATACTGCTGGCCGAATCAGCGGGGAAGGTACTCGCCATCGAGGAGTCAGCGGCCGCGATCCGGGACGCCGCTGCGAACGCATCCGTCATCGAGAACGTGGAGTTCATCGAAGGGAAGACGGAGGACGTTCTTGACTCGATGCAGGTACGTCCCGACGCGGTTATCCTCGACCCATCGCGGTCGGGGTGCCACCCGACCGTCCTCGAGGCGCTCATCCGACTTGGCCCGGAGCGGACGGTGTACGTGTCGTGCGACCCGGAGGCGCTGGCGCGGGACCTCGACGTGCTGGTGCGGGGCGGGTTCAGGATCGAGTCGGTGCGGCCGATCGACATGTTTCCGCAGACGCATCACGTGGAGACGGTGGCGCTATTGGGACGGAGAAAGTAGTACGCATTGCGTATTTCGTAGGGGTGCGCTGGTCGCACTGCGGATTATGTTTAGCCCCTTCTGTAGCCTTTCAAGTACCTGCGGATTCCCCCTCTCTGTATCTCTCCCCCGGCGGGGGAGAAATTGTGGGTGGTTGAATCACCCTTCGACTGGCTCAGGGTGAACGGCATTCATTCTAGGTACCTCATTTCGGCATGACGGTGACGTCGATTTCGTCGATGAGGATGTCGTCGGACGCTCCCTCCTCTTGCTGTGTCAGCGTAACGCCCAGGGTGTTGTCTCCGTCGATCATGTGCTCAGGGTCGAGGTCGAAGATGACGGACGTGTAGGCGGGGAGCGGGCGGCCGATGTTTGTTGAGCGACCGCTCTCATGCCACATCCGGCGGACGCTTTCATCGGGGACGGCGACGCCGTTCAATTCTAGCGCCAGGTTGTCGCCGGGCCTGAGGTGCTGAGCGCGAAGAGCCGCGTAGGCGTATCCGATATCGTCCCACTGCTCGCAGAGGCGCAGGCGGTAATCCTGCCGAACGCCAGGGGTGTCGCGGCCCAGGACGATCTTGTCGTCCTTGATGACGCCGGTGGAGGCCATGCCAGGCGCACCATGGTAGTCCGTTCCACCCATCATCGAGCGGAAGAGGTAGGTGCGGTGGTTTTCCCTTATGGCGTCGGGGTCCGTTAGCTCTTTGAGTAGGGCGAGTGAGCCGGGGAAGTCGCTTATGAGGTTTCCCGTGTACTGCTCCTGGTAGTTGAAACTCGAAACGCCGTCGGCACCGGCGCCGTACATGTTGTTGGCGAGGGCACGATAGTTTTCGGAGGTCATTGGGCGGAGGTAGACCCTCGACTGGAAGGCCATGTGAGCGGTGGTGCCGCTCTTGCCGGTGTTGGGCTGGAGCGCCCAGGGGACGGTGTCGCTGCGTGCGTCGGAGGCTGAGCAGAACGGCATGACTCCGGGGAGCAACACGCAGCTTGTTCCCTGCATGAGACTCGAAAACTCCTCCCAATGCGCGTTGTGGTTCGCGTACATGCCGTTGGCCGGACTCACGTAGTCGAGAATTTCGGTGGTGATCCACGTGGGGATGTCGAGGCCGCAGTCGTGGCACTCTTCGATGGTCTCGGGAACGCGGACGCCCAGAAGGATCTTCTTACCCTTCTTCCTTCCCTCGTCGTCCAGCATGTCGCGGATACGCCGGAAGAGCTCGGTCATCAGGTGTTGGCGCTCACGGGAGATCGAGCGCGGAAAGGGGAAGTGGTTGTCGCTGCGGAATGTTATCTCGATGCCGTCCACATCGAAGCGGCGGGCGATCTCCTCGATGGCCCCGTAGTGGAAGTCGCGCACCTCTTTGAAGGAAAAGTCCATCGTATTGCCCGGGTTTGCGAGCGGACCTGGAGGGACGTCTTTGAGGATGAACTCCGGGTGGTCGAACATCCACTGGGCGCCCTGGGTGGGAGCGCCGTGGTCGTCGCCGAAGCGCGCGCCGGCGATGAACTTCATGCCTCGCTCGTGGGCGCGCTTGCAGATTATCTCAACGGGGTTGATGCCCCGGTCGAGCAAGGGGATCCAGCGACGATGCTGTGGGCGCTGATCGAACTCATAGGTGTCGGAGCGGAAGTAGGTGACCCAACCCTGTCCAAAGACCTCCTGGCCCAGTGCGTCCGCCCCACTCAGGGCGAAGTGGTCGACAAGCCTCACGATCTCTTCCGGCGTGGCCGGATCGCTGATGTACGGCTCCCTCGCGTGACTGGAAAGGTCGGCCACGAAGAGCAGGCGGATATCGCCCCTGGGTCTAATGGGTCTGGATCCCGGTGGTGTTGCTGTCACTTGACGACGCTCCTCGCGTTTCGGTTGGCGGGTAGGCATTCACCCTCACCCTAGCCCTCTCCCACGACGGGAGAGGGGATATGTTGGAAAGCACTTGCGATAAATCTCTCTTTAGCTGTCACTGTCCTCTATGCCGAGGGCTGCGCGGTCCAGGTGGGCAGAGTAGACCTGGTGCCAGCCCCCCTCGTCGTCGATCTCGAACTCGTCGGCGCTGTCCAGCGGTTCCCATCCGAGGACATCTTTGGTGTGCTCGATGTCGATCCAGCGGTACTTGTTATTGGATGTCGCGCGGAAGATGTCGAATTTCAGGGACGGCGGGGCCTGCAGGCACTTGTCGACCACTGCGACGCAGTCGCGGTGGCTGAGATATGACATTACCTGTCGGCGCTGGGTGGGCCTGTTGGCAGGCGAGACGGCTCCCAGCCGGATGCAGGGAATGGACATGTCGAAGACGTCGGAGTAGTAACGGGCGAGGGCTTCGCCGAAGACCTTGCAGGCGCCGTAGACACTCTTCGGACGGACGGGGTCGAGATGCGTGATCATGGGCCAATGGTCAGGGATATCGTCGTACTTGCCCGCCCCGATGTGGCCGTACGGGAGGCTCTTGTCGTACTCGTAGCCCGTCTGCGTGTCGCCGGTGCTGCCGTAGACTACTCTTCGGATACTGTGAATTCGGGCGGCTTCGAAGACGTTGCGCGTGCCTATGATGCCGGCGGAGAGGTGCTTCTCCCAGTCGAAGACATCATCGATGTAGTTGGCCATGTGGACGACCATCTCCACGTCCTCGAAGGCCGGCAGGATGGCGTCGAGGTCGGAGATGTCGGCCTGTGTGCAGGGGATGCCATCGACCGGACGGCGGTTGAGGGCGCTGAATTCGTACTTGTCGGCGAGGTGCTCGACGACGAGGCCGCCGATGAGGCCGCTAGCGCCGGTGACAAGGACTTTTTGTGTAGTCATGTGTTGCTCCTGGGAGGGGGTGATTTACGGCAGAGGCGAAACGTTTGCGCCGGGCCAGCTTTTCTGGATTCCGGCCTCCGCCGGAATGACGAGTGTGGGGAAGGTACCTCGTGGGGTTGTATTGGAGTGACACTGGCATTGGCTATTCGAGGACGATGTCGCCGCTATGTCCGCCGGACTTGCGTCGGAGGCGAATATCGCCGATGCGCATTCCGCGATCGACGGCCTTGCACATGTCGTAGATGGTCAGGGCGGCGACGCTGACGGATGCCATCGCCTCCATTTCGACGCCGGTTTTGGCGGTCGTTCGTGCGGTGCCGCGAATGTCGACGGCGGAGCGATCATGGTCGAGGCGGAACTCGACAGTTACCTGGTCGAGGGGCAGCGGGTGACAGAGCGGAATGAGCTGGGCGGTGTTCTTGGCGGCCATGATCCCGGCGATCCGCGCCACACCCAGAACATCGCCCTTTTCGATGTCATTGGTCTCTATGAGCTTCAGGGTATCGGGCTGCATGAGGACGGAACCCGTGACCACTGCCATGCGCTCCGTTGAGTCCTTTGGGCCTACGTCGACCATCTGGGCGTTGCCTGATTCGTCGACGTGGGAGAGTTTCTTTTCGGGGGAAGGATTAAGTCCCCTCGATGGGCTTTGGTGGATTACCGGGGACTGGATTCCGGCCTTCGCCGGAATGACGGTTGGTGGGTGGTCAGATTGAGAAGGGTTTGGTTGACTGTTCACGGGCTCACCTCGTGCCTCGGCGTTTGCGATGCGGTCGGCCTTTTCGTTCATAGGGTGTCCGGCGTGGCCCTTGACCCAACGCCACTGGACGTTTCGGTGGTCGACCGCGGAGTCGAGCCTGGCCCACAGTTCCCGGTTCTTGTTGCGCTTCCAGTTCTTGGTCATCGTGTTGATGAGGTAGGAACTGTCGCTGTGGACGCGCACGTCGGCGCCGGTGGGCGTGGCCTCAATGCCCTGGATGGCGGCGAGGACTTCCATCTTGTTGTTCGTCGTGTTCTCGTCACGGCCGTGCAACTTCCGGGTCGTGCCATTTTCTATGATGATCGCGGCCCAGCCGCCGGGGCCGGGGTTCCCGATGCAGCTTCCATCGGTGTAGATGTCGATCATAGTCTATTCACTCTTGTGCTAAGCCATCTTCGGGCTTGGCCGACCCAAGGAGGCGAGATGGCGTTCTCTATCATATAGGGTTTTGGGGCGGCTTCAACCTTCAAGGCGAACCAGGGCCGAGTGGTGGTATTCCAGGATGATCTTATCGGCCTGCAACCGGACGTTGGGATCGGGTGATTCCATCTGGATGGCGAGGTCCTCGAATACCTTCACCAGGTGATCTCCGGTCTGCTCGATGACATGCAGGAGGGCCTGAGCGTGTCGTCGTTTGTAGGCTTCCCTGAATTCGGGCGTCTTCAGCCATCGGTAGAGGGTAGCGAGACTAACCTCAGCCTCCCTGGCAGCGTCGGCGGTGGTTGGGCAGGTGATAAGGCACTCGATTGCACGATACTGCCGGTGGGTCAGTTGGGGTAGCTGTTGGAACGGTTCCGGTTGATCTTGGGTCACTTTCTAAGTCCTTTCATTGTGTATGCGGTGTCGATTCTGTTCGGCTGCCTGAGACGGTTTGAGAATGTGAGAGGCTTTGAGAACGCGAGATTTCCTGAGAGTGTGAGACGGTTCGAGAATGTGAGAGATTTTGAGAACGCGAGATTTCTTGAGTGCCTGAGACGGTTTGAGAATGTGAGAGGTTTTGAGAACGCGAGATTTCTTGAGTGCCTGAGACGGTTTGAGAATGTGAGAGGTTTTGAGAACGTGAATTTCTTGAGAGTGTGAGACGGTCTGATAATGTGAGAGGTTTTGAGAACGCGAGATTTCTTGGGTGTGTGAGACGGTTTGAGAATGTGAGAGGTTTTGAGAACGCGAGATTTCTTGAGTGCCTGAGACGGTTTGAGAATGTGAGAGGTTTTGAGAACGCGAGATTTCTTGAGAGTGTGAGACGGTTTGAGAATGTGAGAGGTTTTGAGAACGCGAGATTTCTTGAGAGTGTGAGACGGTTTGAGAATGTGAGAGGCTTTGAGAACGCGAGATTTCTTGAGTGTGTGAGACGGTTTGAGAATGTGAGAGGTTTTGAGAACGTGGAATTTTCTTGAGAGTGTGAGACGGTTTGAGAATGTGAGAGGTTTTGAGAATCTTCGCTTGGTCCAGGATTTTGGGTCTCGATTCTCATAGTGTCTCGCACAGATTCGCGGGTTGGGGTGGGCTGATGCGGTACCGTTTCGTCGGCGGTCGTAGTGTAGATTATATGTTCTTATTAGTCAAGTCGGGGTTGTGATGCGCCAGTCTGTAGAGGGCGAGGGAGGTGTTAGGTAGGAGGTTGTTTTCGTAGGAATGACGGGTGGGGATCGCCGTGGGGTCCCCCTTCGACAGGCTCAGGGTGAACGGGACCTCGCCGGTCGGGCGTAAGGGGGAGTGGATTCCTGCTTTCGCGGGAATCACCATGGCCCTGCGAAGGCCACATAAGGGGATGAAGAGGGTTGCTGCCGGAAACGGGCAACCACATGGGTTGCCCCTACAACAGGTTTGCCGGAGCCTATCTTCATAGCAGAGACGGTTGGGGGGTTGGCGGTAAGGGCGATTCGCGAATCGCCCCTACGGGAGATCGGTCGGGGGGAGATGGTGGTTTGCGGGAGTGGCGGCGTGAGAGGGTAGCGGCGTGTATTATGTTGCGCAGAACTCGACAGGGAAGAGGGAGAACTCAATGAGTCGTAAGAACCGGATGATTATCAGCAATGACGACGGATGGATCATGGGCAATATGACCACGGACGTGACGCCGGAGACGATCAAGGAGATGATGGTCGAGACGTATCCGGGCTCGCCGATTGGTGGCGTGTCGTGGTGCGTGGGCAACAGTGAGACGTACGAGTACGAGACTGAGGTGGGTGAGAGGACGGGGGACGGCTATGAGCACTTCGAGGACGAGCGGACCTACTGGCTGCACAAGAACCTCTACGCCCTGATCGAGAGTTCCGGGGGGCCGCTGACGGAGATCACCCGGCAGTTCCACGAGGCGGGTATTGACGTGCTGCCGTCGATGCGGATGAATAGCCACTATGACGTTGCTTATGACGCACCGGGGCACGGGAAGTTCCGGCGGGAGCATCGTGAGTGGCTCATCGGCCAACCGAACGAGTACATTCCACGTCCGACGCTGGAATTCGCCATCGCGCGTGGGGTGGACTACAAGTTCCCCGGAGTGCGAGAGCATCTGCTGGGGGTAATCTTCGAGCTGTTCGAGAAGTTCGACGTTGCGGGAGTGGAACTCGACTACTTCCGGCACCCGGCATTCTTCCGGATCGAGGAGGCATTCTCCAACCGGTACCTGATGACGGACTTCATCCGGCGTATCCGGCAGCGGATGGATCAGGTCGGCGAGGAAAAGGGAAAGCACCTCGACCTGCTGGTCCGCGTGCCGCCGACGCTGTACGACTCCAAGCGCATCGGGCTGGACGTGGAGACGTGGATAACGGAGGGGTTGGTGGACATCGTCGCGGCGGGGGGAGGGTTCATGCCGTTCGAGCAGCCGATCGGGGAGTTCGTCGAGGTGGCGGAGGGAACGGACTGCCTGATATACGGGAGCCTCGAGGCGCTGCGCTGGGCGTTGGACGAGGAACTGCTCTACGCGCTGGCCGCGCGATTCTGGGACGCGGGGGTGGACGGGTTCTACCTGTTCAACTACTTCAACGCGCCAAACGAATGGAAGAAGCGCGTTTTGGGGAACATGGTCGACAGGGAGAAGCTGCCTCGTTTGAACAAGAGGTATGAGCTGGATCACTCCGACCGCTCTGGGAAGGAATTTCACAGCGGCGCATTCCGGTACGCCCTGCCATGGGCGTCATTGCCGGTGTTCATGGAGGAGACGCAGCCGGGCGGAGGGTCGTCGCTCACGCTGGATATAGCCGATGACGTCGAGGCTGCAAAGTCGGACGGCGGGTTGGAGTCTTGCACGCTGGACCTGGGATTCGACAACCTGAACGAGGACGACGAGCTGGACGTTCGGATCAACGGCGAGGCGGTGGCGTGGTCGTCGATGGAACGATCTGAGGACGGCTGGGGATACACGGCGTTCGACGGGGAGATTTATCACACGACCATGTCGGAACGGCGAGTTGAGGGAACGGTGATCCGATTCGACATGACGAGTCTGCCGATCAGGAAGGGTGATAATGAGTTGCTCGTTCGACTGATCAAGGGGGCGGGGCCGCACTTCGATGCGGTGAGACTGACGGAGGTGAGGCTGCTTATAAGCTACGGGTAGGATTCACCGCGGAGGGCGCTGAGAGCGCAGAGGGGGAGAGGAGAAAGCACCCCCTCTCTGTATCTCTCCCCCGACGGGGGAAAGACAGTAGGTTCTCAGTTTCTCTGGCCTTCGACAGGCTCAGGCCGAACGGGGTTGATGGGAACATCAGCGCCAACTGAGGCTAAGTGGGGATTAACCACAGAAGGCGCGGAGAGCGCAGAGGTGGGAGGAGAGGGATTCTCAGACTGCTAACCCTAACCGCGTGCATGGGGCCATCACCCTCACCCCAGCCCTCTCCCACGACGGGAGAGGGGTTTGTTGGTCAGCGCCAGCCGAAGCTGTCGAACCAGATGCCGTCACGGTAGTTCTGGATGGCGCGGCGGACGTAGGGGATTGTGTTTGGGGGCAGGTCGTTGATGTCGAACCAGCTCAAATCGTCGCATTTGTGGGGTTCCCTGTTGACGACCTCGCCTGAGTAGCTGGATGTGTGGAGGAAGAAGGAAATGTATTCTTCTTCCTCTCTGAAGTGCATCACGCCTACGACTGTCAAGTCGTCTGGGGATATGGAGATACCAGCCTCTTCTTGCGCTTCGCGAATCATGGCGGTCTTGAGTTGTTCGCTGCCGTCGATGTGACCGGCGACCACACTGTAATTCCCATCCTCGTATCCGGTGTTGTACCGGCGGAGCATGAGGATTTTGCCGTCCTGCACGAGCAGGAGATGGACGGCTACAGGCGCTAGGAACATCACAATGCCCGAGGCATGCGAGTGCCCTCGACCTTCATCCGCATGCGGTAGACGGAGGTGCGGGCGGTTACGTAGAGGGTCATGTTGTCGGCGTCGCCCCATGCGAGGTTGGCGGGTAGCTCGGGGAGACGGATCTTGCCGATGTAGTGGCCATCGGGGCCGTGTACGAACACGCCTCCGGGGCCGGTGCAGTAGGTGCGACCCTCGACGTCGACCTTGATGCCGTCGGGTACGCCGGGCTCGCCGTCTTGGGGAAGCTCGGCGAAGACGCGGCGGTTGGAGAGCGTGCCGTCCGGTGCTACGTCGTAGGCGCTGATGTGCTTGTGGTGACGGGTGTTGGTGACGTAGAGGGTGCGTTCGTCCGGGGAGAAGGCGATGCCGTTGGGGTACTCGAACGGGGAGGCCTCGAAGACCCTGCCGCCGGGTGTCACGCCGTACACGAAATTCTCGTATAAGGGCGCGCCTGGCGTATGGTTCGGCCATGCTCCGGGGTCGGTGAAATACATGGTGCCGTCGGAGCGGAAGACGACATCGTTGGGCTTGTTGAGCGGGCGTCCTTCGCACGAAGCGGCGATGGGGACGATAGCGCCGTCGGGGTCCATTCTCGTGACGCTGCGGTGCTCGCCGTCGCACATTACGAGCCGACCGTCGAGGTCGAGAGTCATTCCGTTGGAGCCGGCGGGACTGTCACGGAGGACGGTCAGGTCGCCGGTGTCCACGTCGAGGCGGTAGACGTAAGGGAGGGTGGTGAAGAGGAAGTAGCCGTCAGGATGCCAGACGGGGCCTTCGGTGAAGGCGTGACCCGTTGTCAGGGGCGTTGTATCGAGGTGTTCAAGGAGATCAACGAGTGTGTCGGGCATGGGGTTTTCCTTCGCTGGTTGTGGGCGAGAGTGTTGCACAATCGGGGTAGTGTTTGCCAGAGGTGGGGGATTCACCACAGAGGGCACAGAGATCACACAGGGAGGAGAGTTCGGCCCCACCCAAAGTGGCGGACAGCTAGATGGGGTTGGGCAAGTGGCCTATACGTTCACGTCAAATCCCAAGTCCACTTCGGAGGCCGGAACGCCGCCTCCGATGCCCCAGTTCTCGGCCGGACTCTCCCGCAGCAGGATCTTGATCTGGTCACCGGGAATGCCGAACGGTTCGAGTTTCCTGACGATAGCTTGGTACAGGGCCTTCTTCGCCTCCAGTGACCGGCCGGAGAAGAGGTCGATGTCAACAATGGTGTATCGCTCGCCCTTCTCAGGAGTCTGCGGGAAGCGGTGTGGCTCATGGACGACCAGCCGGACTGTCTTGTCCCACTCGGGAATCTTGAGCGCGTGCATCATGGCGGCGTGAACGGCATCGATGATCCCGGACTCTTCCGTCGGGGAATATTGGCGACGTACTTCGATGGTTGCGTTTGGCATGGCTGCACCTGGGAGATTGTTACGAGACCTGCGGGCGGTTTGAGGATGACTCAAGAACCGCCGAATACGATTGTACTTGGGGGCGGCTTGGCAGGCCAATTATCTCCGCCATTGCCAGGGGGTTCGGCTTGCCAGGGTCAGGAGGATTCACTGCGGAGGGCGCGGAGGGAAGGGGGAAGAGGGAAGTTCGTTTTGTTTCGCTGCGTTCGGAATGAAAGGTTAGTGGCGTAATTGTTGGTGCGGCTCTACAATCTTTACTCTGTTTGATGGAGGAGCGATGAGCACGGAACGGAAGAAGAGTCGACGCGAGAATCCGCTGGTTAGTTTGGCGGTCAACATCGTCATTCCGGTGATTATTCTTGTGCGGTTCAGCGGTGAGGAGCAGTTGGGTCCGGTTAACGGGCTGCTGCTGGCGCTGGCGTTTCCGGTGGGTTATGGGCTGTACGACTTCATCGTGCGGCGGGGGTTCAACCCGTACTCGATGCTGGGGTTTGCAAGCGTGCTGCTCACGGGCGGCATCGGACTGCTCAAGCTGCCTGTGGAGTGGCTGGCGATCAAGGAAGCGGCCATACCGTTCATCATCTGCGTGGCCGTGGTGGTGTCGATGCGGACGCGGTACCCGCTCGTCAAGACGATCATGCACAAAGTTATCAACGTGGAGCGGGTGTACGAGGCGCTGGAGCGGCGGGGGAGCGTGGAGGCGTATGAGCAGCGGGTTGTCGCGGCCACGTACATGATCGCGTTCGGGCTGCTGGTCTCGACGGTGTTGAACTACGTGCTGGCGCGGGTCGTAGTTGTGAGCGAGTCGGGTTCTACTGCCTTCAATGAAGAGCTGGGACGCATGACGGCGCTAAGCTTTCCCGTCATCACGGTACCCTCGATAACCATCTTGGCGTTTGCGCTATACTACCTCGCCAGCGGCATCACGAAACAGACGGGGCTGGAGTTCCAGGACATCTTCAAGACGACACAGGATGAAGAATGAACCTCATAATCGCCGGATGTGAGTACTCAGGGACTACGACGCTTGCCAATGGGATAGCGGAGTGGGCGCGGTCGACGATGGGCGGGACGCAGGAGGTGCACGACCATTTCAAGATTCCGCACATCGCCTGTTATCGCAACGAACCGGCGGCAGAGCCTCTGACCGACGAGGAATTGGTTCACGTCATGTCGTGGACGCCGAAGATGAAGGAGATGGCGCAGCGGCAGAGCATGAACTACCACATGCCCAACAACTGCGAGGGCGACGACTACATCGTTGTGGGCTTTCACATCGAGGACGCCGTATACGCGGCCACGTTCTTCGGCTACGGACACGACAAGGAGCCGCAGGGGGGTATTCGCTGGAAGTACGCCCGTCATCTTGAGACGGCGTTCATGGAGCAGGCGCCGGATACCATCTTCGTGTACGTCAAGGCGTCGGAGGAAGTAATCGCGGAACGAATGGCAGCGGACCCACACCCGTTCTCCATCGTCAAGAAGAAGAACATTGAACACGTGCTGGCGGACTTCGAGATGGAATTCCAGCGGTCGGTCTTTCACACGAAGATCGAAATCGACACATCGGAGGCGACGGTTGAGGAGAGCCTGGCAGAGCTTCAGGGTGCGATCAAGCCGCATCTGACGATTGAGGACAGGCGTAGGATGGTGGTGCGGGGGGCGATCGGTTAGTGCGCCGTGGCTGTTACCCTTGTGAATTGGAACGTTGAATGGGCGACGCCTCGTTCAAAGCGGAGCCCTGAAATCCTTAACCGCATCAGACAACACAGTCCTGAGATTATCTGCCTTACCGAGACCCATATTGGGCTGCTGCCAAAAGGTGGGCACGTGATCTTTTCACATCCGGACTATGGGTACAGAGTCAGGGACGAGCGCCGGAAAGTGTTACTTTGGTCACGGGAACCATGGGAGCAGGTGGACGACATTGGGAACGACAAATTGCCGCCCGGACGATTCGTGTCGGGCGTTACGCAAACTTCGGAGGGAGCGTTGAACGTCATGGGAGTCTGCATCCCCTGGGCGGACTCATGGGTGCGCGGGACCGAAGTGAAGCGCGTGAGGTGGGAAGACCATCGACAGTATCTCAAGGGTCTATCGGAAGTGCTGGACCGGACACCTGTAAGACGGCTCATTGTGGTTGGCGATTTCAATCAACGGATACAACAGGGAGGCGCCGTGCATAGCGACATTCGCGTGGCGCTTCAGTCCGTCCTTGCCTCACGCATGACAATCGCGAGTGCCGGAATGGGCTTTAGGGGTCGAAGAAGCATCGACCATGTTGCCCTGAGTGGCGATCTGACAGCCGAGTATATCGGTGTGATAAGCAACTTGGACGGGGAGCGTAAGCTGTCTGACCATTTCGGAGTCGTTGCCGGTCTTTCAGCAGGTGTTACTTAGTGTTCTTTCCTGGAAGTATGGAGAGGATGGTTGTGCAGAGGGGTGCGTAGAAAGTAATGTGTAGGGTACTGAAGGAGCTTGCAAGACGGGATTCTATTCTGGAGGCGCCATGAAGACAGACCACGATTACAAACCGGGGGAGATAACGGCGCGAGGGAAGGCCATCTATCGAGATCGTATCCAATCTCAAGTAGAGCCGAAAGAAAAGGGAAAGTTCGTAGTCATCGACATTGAGAACGGTGACTACGAGATCGACCCGGAAGACGCAGTAGCCACGCGGCGGCTGCTGGAGCGGAGGCCGGGCGCCGTCACGTACGGAGTGCGCGTCGGCTATCGCGCCGCATACAGCCACGCCGGGGGGTTCCGGGCGCCTTCAGCGCAATGATTAGGGGAAAAGTAGGCGGGAATCAACAAGCGCTGGTTCCCGTAGACATCAACGACGGCAATGGGCGGCCTCAGCGCGTGGAGGCTGTGTTGGACACGGGGTTTACCGGCCATCTGGCACTCCCCCCGGAATTTATTCGTGTGCTGGATTTGCCCTTCGTGGGTCAGCGGATATTCGAGCTTGCAAACGGAGAACACTTTGAGTTTGCGGCCTATCTTGCAACGGTATCATGGCACGGGCGCCCGCGTGACGCGCTGATACTACAGACGGACAGTGTTCCACTTCTTGGCATGACCCTGCTATGGGGCAGTCGAGTCACCCTAGACGCCCTGGACGACGGAGCGATTGTCATTGAAGAGCTTTCATCGGTGCAGTGAAATAGGAAATAGCCCATGAACATCATAGTAATCGGATGCGAGTACACGGGGACGACGACGCTGATGCTGCGATTGCAGGAGTGGATGAAGGACGCCTTTGGGCAGACTACTATCTTCCACGACCACTTCAAGCTGCCAAATGCGTCGGGGCATCCGCCGCTCGACCCCGACTTGATCATATTCGATGAGGAAGAGAAGAGACTGGTGATGGAGATGACGCCAAAGCTCAAGGAGCTGTTCACCCGGTACACGCTCTTCTATCACTCGCCGTCAAAGCCCAATGATTCGACGGTCCTCGGTGGTCTTCACATCGGACACCACATCGACGAGTTGATCTATGCGCCGATGTACTTCGGGTACGGTGGTCCGGGCGAGCCCGGCGACCGTCGCGTGGAGGCGCTAAGCGTCGAGCGAGGCCTTTTGAAGCATCAGCCGGATACGGTGCTCCTGCTCATGAGGGCGTCCGCGGACGTCGTGCGAGCCCGCATGAGGACGTCGCCGCACCCGGATGGGGTTGTGCGTGACGAGGACATTGAGCACGTGTTGCAGCGCTTCGATGAAGAGTTTGTACGGTCGGCCATCGGCAGCAAGTTCACGCTTGATACGTCTGCCTCGACGCCGGAAGACACGTTCCAAGAGTTTCTCTGCAAGATGGAGCCGTTTTGGACTGAGAGTGATCGTCTGCGGATGCTGACGCACGCGGGGTAAACGTCCAGGGCGCTCCAGTCCTCCCCTTGGTTGGCGTCGTGGTAGTATGGTTGGCACCATGGTTGCCCCAGCGAAAACAGGCGTTAACGAGAAGGTGTCGGCCCTCAAGGGCGCTCTCGCGGAGATGCGGCATGTGATCGTCGCGTATTCGGGGGGTGTGGACAGCACGTTTCTGGCCACGGTGGCAAATGAGGTGCTTGGACAGGCGTCGCTGGCGGTGACGGCGAAGTCGCCGAGTCTTGCTCCATCCGAATACGAAGTGGCGGTCGAAGTGGCGGGTGTGCTTGGCCTGAACCACCGCGTCATCGAGACGGCGGAGGTGGAGCGGGACGACTATCGCACCAACGATCCCAATCGCTGTTTCTTCTGCAAGGAAGAGCTGTACACGCAACTCTCGACCCTGCCGGAAGCGGGGTACTCGCAAGTCATCAACGCGCACAATCTCGATGACACGGGAGAGTTCCGGCCGGGCATCAACTCGGCGAAAAAGCGTGGGGTGCGTAGTCCGCTGGTTGAGATGGGTCTGACGAAGGCGGAGATACGCGAGCAGTCTCGTTTGATGGGTTTGCCGACGTGGGACAAGCCCGCGCAGGCGTGCCTGTCGTCGCGGATCCCGTATGGGACTCCGGTCACGGTTGAGGCCTTGGCGCGGATCGCGGAAGCGGAGGAGTTCCTGCGGTCGCTCGGAATCGAACGGCTTCGAGTGCGCCACCACGACACGGTCGCTCGCATCGAGGTCGGGTCCGAGGATTTTTCAGTATTGTTGGACGACGAGACGCGTCGAGAGGTGATCCGGCGGTTCCGGGAGATTGGTTATTCGTATGTGACGCTCGATCTTGAAGGCTTTCGGTCGGGCAGCTTAAACGAGGTGTTGGTTGGGTTGCAGAGGAAACGGGACGTGAATGGGACGTTTCAGGAGGAGTAGACGGAGGGAGAGGTATGGACTCGGAAGTTGAACGATATGTAGCCTCGACGCCCAGGTCGGCGGAGCTTCAGGCGGAGGCGGAGCGGTATCTGCCGGGTGGGAGCTCTCGCGGCACAGCGTTCTTTGGGCCCTACCCGTTCTTCGTGGAGCGGACAGAGGGGCACCACATCATCGACGTGGACGGCAACCGGTACCTCGACTTTATGCTGAACGCGACGACCTACGTCCTCGGCCATTCTCATGGCAGGGTGGTCGATGCGGTGCGCGAGCAGGCCGTGGACGGTCTGAGCTACAGTACCCCGCACGAGTCGCAGGTGCGGCTGGCGCAGGTGCTATGCGAGCGGGTGCCTTCGGTCGAGAAGGTGCGGTTCACTAACTCGGGGACTGAGGGGACGCTGAATGCCATCCGTGCCGCCCGCGCATACACCGGCAAGCACAAGATCGCCAAGATCGAGGGTGGATACCACGGGAACCACGAGTACGTATCGGTGAGCGTCTACAGTCCGCTCGAAGCACTCGACCCGGTGGAGCCGACGAGTGTTGCCGAATGGCCGGGGCAACCGCCAAGCGTGGTCGAGGACGTTATCAATCTGCACTACAACGATATCGAGTCGACGGAGCGGATCCTGCGCGAGAACGCGGACGAGTTGTCCTGCGTCATTATCGAGCCGGTGCTGTCAAACTTCGGGTACCTGCCCGCGGAGGCCGAGTACTTATCGGTCCTACGTGACATAACCAATGAACTGGGCATGATACTCATATTCGACGAGGTGCAGAGCTTCCGGCTATCGCGGGGCGGGGCGCAGGAGCAGATGGGCGTTATTCCGGACATGACGACGTTCGGGAAGGTGATCGGCGGTGGAATGCCCGTTGGAGCGTGGGGTGGTCGGGCGGACCTGATGGACCTCTACGACCCGACGGACGGGCCGATTGTCACCCACGCGGGGACGTTCAATGCCAATCCCATGACGATGGTTGCCGGACTCGCGACGCTGGACCAGCTAACGCCTGAAGTGTACGAGCGCATGAACTCGCTGGGAGACATGCTTCGCGCCAAGCTAAGGGCGGTGTTTGACGAGCTGGACATGGCAGTGCAGGTGACAGGGGTGGGATCGCTGTTCGGCATCCACTTCACGGACGAGCGGATCGTCGACTACCGCTCGGTGCTGCGGGCCGACCGGGAGATGCAGGGGAAGCTCTTCGCGGGTCTGCTCAATGAGGGGATACTCATGCAGACGAAGGCGGCGGGGGCGCTGTGCTCGCTGACGACCGAGGCGGAGATCGACGCGCTGGTGGATGCGACGAGGCGGGTGATGCTGCGGATACGGTGACGAGTCGAGGCGATACCATGACGACACTCAGTATAGACATACCGCAAGAGAAAATCAGAAAATTCTGCCGGGAGCATAACATCCGGCAGCTGTCACTGTTCGGTTCGGTACTAAGAAACGACTTCTCGGCAGAGAGCGATGTCGACATGCTTGTGGAGTTCGTACCCGGGCATACTCCTGGCTTGGCCTTCTTTTCTTTGCAGCGAGACCTTAGCAAGCTCATAGGCAGGCAGGTGGACCTGAATACGGCGAATGATCTAGACCCTTCCTTCCGGAGGGTTGTCCTCGATGAAGCTCAGGTGGTTTATGGCCCACAGTGACCCTCTGAAACGTATCCAGCACATGCTGGAGCGGGCGCGGGAAGCGGTAGACATGACCCGCGGACGTTCGAGGTCCGACTTGGATACAGACCGGACGCTAAACCTCGCCCTGGTAAGGCTGATGGAAGTTATAGGTGAGGCAGCTGGACGAGTCCCTGAAGACTTTCGATCACAGCACTCCCAAGTTCCTTGGCGGGACATCACGGACTTACGCAACAGACTGATACATGGATACGACTCGGTTGACTTCGACCGTCTCTGGACGATCATCCAAGACGATCTTCCCCCGCTCATCGAACAGTTGGAAATGATCGAGGACATAAGCACTAAGTACAGATTGGGACGACGCTAGACTCAATTGCTCCAACTAATTACCGTTTTTGCCTTTGGATAGTACTCCTCTGAGTAGTAAAAGGATATGACTACTCGTCAGGAGGAGCTTCGTAATGTCGACCAAGACCGACGACGACCCAGACACGGTCGGGAATATAGAGGAGTTTCTCCAGCAGTGTTTGGAGGACATGGAGCCAGATCACAGTCTCAAGGGCCCTGGCAGACCACGGGTGTTACCCGCAATGGCTCTGTGGGCGGGACTACTGGTCTGTGTCTTGAGAGGCTTTGAAAGCCAACTGGCCGTATGGCGTCTTATCTCCGAGCACGGACTGTGGTTCTTCCCCCGATTTCCCGTTACCGACCAAGCGGTCTACAAACGGCTCCACGACGCGGGACCTGAGCCGTTCGAGAGACTCTTCAAGCACATCAGCAGCGTATTGACAGAACGATTACAGGGTTTGGCATCTGAGCAACTGGCGCCGTTCGCCAAGCAGGTGGTCTCCATAGACGAAAGTACCCTGGACGCCATGTCGAGAAGGCTTCCTCCTCTGAGAAGAATCCCCAAAGGCGACACTCGTCTGCTGCCTGGCAAGCTGGCAGGCGTGTTCGACGTGAGACGACAGCAGTGGCGGACCGTCAAGCTTCATCCGAATCCCCAACAGAACGAGAAGGTGTCGGCGCGGGAGTTGGCACAAGACCTGCCAGCCGGAACACTGGTGTTGGCAGACCTTGGTTACTTCGGCTTCGCCTGGTTTGACTGGCTCACAGAAAGGGATGTCTATTGGCTGAGCAGATTGAGAGCAAAGACCAGCTACAAGGTCGTACACACCTTCTATCAGAGGGGCGAGGTGTTTGACGGCATTGTGTGGCTGGGAGCCTACCGCGCTGATCGGGCCAAATACGCCGTTCGGCTGGTGACCTTCAGACAGGGCAGTACCATGCGACGCTACATCACCAACGTTCTTGAGCCACATACGTTCCCGATCTCATCGATGGCCGAGGTCTACGCTCGCAGGTGGGACATCGAGATGGCGTTCAAGCTGATCAAGCAACATCTGAAGCTGCGCCTTCTGTGGTCTTCCAAGCATGTGGTGATTTACCAGCAGATATGGGCGACGTTGATTATCTCGCAAATCCTGCAGTCGCTGAGGCTTGAGATAGCTCACAGAGCCGGGGTGGACCCGTTCGAGGTGTCCATCAGCCTGTTGGTTGAGTATGCACCACAGTATGCCTATGAAGGCAGGGATCCCGTGAAGATATTCGTGGAGCGAGGGCGTGATCTAGGCTTCATTCGACCTTCCCGCAGAACCCGCATTCACACCCCAAACATACCCGACGAGACAATACTGCCTGCACCACCTGAACTTGTGCTCACACGCACCCCTAGATACGCTAACCGCAAGTGCTTCAAACGCCCCGCAAATACCCCGAAAGTGAATTAGTTGGAGCAGATGCGCTAGACTTCGCCCCTACCCTACCCTGAGGCGGACGTAGCCGCGTTTGCCGATCTTGACGAGCGCGCCGGCGAGTCGTGATGCCGGGATGGAAGAGCGCGGGTCTTCGATCATTTCGCCGTTGATGCGGATGCCGCCCTGCTGAACGAGGCGGCGGGCGTCGCTCTTGCTTTGCACGAGGTCGCTGGCTGCTAGGAGATCGACGACCAAGACACCGTCGTCGCCGTGAGAGTCAGGCGAGATGTGAAGGTCGGGGATGTCTGAGGGCAGTTCGCCCTCGTTGACGACTCGCTCGAACTCGCGTTGGGCCTCGTTGGCCGCTTCCGCGGAGTGGAGCATCGTGACGATGTCGTGGGCGAATTGCTGGCGGGCGTCGATCATGTTGTGCTCGGCCTTGGCGCGCTTCTCGATGGCGGCAATCTCGTCGTTTGTGCGGTCGGTGAGCACCCGCATGAAGCGTGGCAGCTCGGAGTCCTGGACGAGGGTGAGTTTGAAGAACATCGGCACGGGGTATTCATTCAGGTCGACGGTGTTGCCGTAAGTCTTACTCATCTTGCGACCGTCGAGCCCCTCGAGGAGTTGAGTGGTGAGCACGTGCTTGGCCTTGCCAAGGTATGCGTCCACGAGGTCGCGGCCCCGCATCATGTTGAAAAGCTGGTCGGACCCGCCGAGCTCCGCGTCGACCTCCATCGCCACGGAGTCATAGCCCTGCAGGATGGGGTAGATCATCTCGTTGAGGTAGAGGGCCTCCTGGTTCTTCAGGCGGTCCTGGAACATGCTGCGTTCGAGTAGCTGCTGGACGGTAAATTTGTCCATGATCTCGATGAACTGTGAGAGGGTGATGTTGTCGAGCCAGTGACCGTTGAACCGGATCTCCGCCGGATTCTCGCCATCGAGATCGAAGATTCGGGAGAACTGTTCGGCGTAAGTCTCGGCGTTTTCGAGCACCTGCGCGTGCGTGAGGCGCTTGCGGGCCTCGGGGCGGTCGGAGGGGTCACCGATGCGTCCGGTAAAGTCGCCGATCAGGAAAATGACGTGATGGCCGTGTAGCTGGAACCATCGGAGGACTCGCAGGCCCACGAGGTGGCCTATGTGCATGTTGGGACTCGTCGGGTCGAGTCCCTGGTAGATGGTGAGTCGCTTGCCCTTCGCGATGTCGTTGAAAAGCTCGTCACGGACGATGGCGTCATCGAGCATGCCCCGGTCGAAGAGTGTTTGCAGGTCCCAGTCTTTCATGTCGAATCTCCCCAGTCGGCGTGTTGGTGGGGCAACGTCTAGTCCCACTTCTGAAGTTCGTTGCATAATGCAGATGGGCGGTCCTAAGGAACCACCCTCACCCTAGCCCTCTCCCACGACGGGAGAGGGGATTAAGCGCCTCTCTATTTGACTATCACATTCAAATGGAAACGGTACTAGCTTTTCACGACGCGATTGCGGAGGGCGTCGGCGCCTCGTAGGTATTCGAACTCGATCTCCGACGCTTCTCTGTCGGTATTGACTAGGAGCAAAACGCGGATGACACGATCCATGGCGTTGGGCACCTGCATCTCATGGGCGCAGAGGAGGGCGACGTATTGCCAGCCAAGCTGCCGTGCGGCGGCGGCCGGGAACTCTGCGTTCAGGTCCTCCGTCGTGGTGAAGTAGGCTGCCGCGATGTCGTCCACGTCGACCTCATTCGACTCGACCAAGACCGTGAGGAGCTCGACAGTCGCCTCGAGGATGGACTGCTGGGTGTTTTCGTCGGCGATGGTTGCGCCGCGTATGCCTCGTATCTTTGCCATGGTCCGTAGAGTGTAGAAAGTAGTGCGAAGAGTTTCAGATTCGGTTCGGTAGGGTTTACCGGCGGCCTTTGAGTCCTTTGACGAAGTCGACGGCGGCCTGGACCTTTTGGTCGGCGGGGGCGTGTTCGATGGCGTCGAACATGGCGCTGGCGACGATCGCTCCGTCGGCGTAGGTCGCGATGGCGTCGATGTGCTCCTTGCTGGATACGCCGAAACCCTGGATGACCGGCACGTCCGTGTGCTGCCTCACTCGCCCCACGAGCTCGGCGACGTCGGAGCGGATATCCTGGCGCGCGCCGGTTACTCCCAAGACGGCGACGCAGTAGATGAAGCCGCTGGCGTGACTGGATATGTACTCGATTCGCTCGTCGGTGCTGGTGAGGGCGACAAAGTGGATCTGGTGGATGTTGTTCTCAGCGCAGAGCGCCTCCAGTTCCGTCGATTCCTCCGGCGGGAGGTCGGGGACGATTAGTCCATCGACGCCGGCGTCCGCAGCATCTCGCACAAGGTCCTGCAGACCATACTTGAGGAAAGGGTTGAAGTAACCCATCAGCATGAGCGGTGACTCGATGCCCCTCGAACGGAGCTGACGGATCACGTCCAGGCACGTCCCTACGCTGACGCCGTGTTGAAGGGCGTGGAAGCTCGTCTTCTGTACGGTGGGACCGTCGGCCATGGGGTCGCTGAAGGGAACACCGATTTCCATCAGATCGCCGCCGTTCCTCAGGATCGCCTCTGCGATATCGACGGACGTGGGCACATCCGGGAATCCCACGGTAATGTACGGGGAAAGGACGTTCCTGCCCTCGGTGCGGGCCCTGCTGAGCGTTTGGTCGAGTCGATTTGAGACGGTCATGCAGTGAATGTGACGGCGAGGCTGTTTTGGCCCGCATGGGCCAGGAATCCCGGCCAGATGGAACGGGTTCTGAGGTAGAGCCAAGAGAGAATGGCACCGCTGGCGAAGGTTGGAAGGAGCACTGTGAGGTCGCCGTGGGCGACGGCGAATATCGCTGATGAGACGATGAGTCCGGGCAGCATCCCGATGCCCTGCACGAATGCGGGGAGCAGGAACCCGCGGAAGAAGACCTCTTCTGCGAGGGGGCCTACGACGACGAGGATGCCGACCGTAAGCGTTCGAACTATCCCTTCGCCCAAGAGTCGTTCGGGTACGGGTGAAGGCTCCAATGATTCGATGCCCAGGCCGGACACGATGCCCTGATATGCGATGCCAGCCAGGATGCTCACCGTGAGGGCCAACGCAGCCCAGCCAACGATCACGGGCCAGCGGAGGTTCGCCGTCCCGAGTCCCAGGCTTGCGAGGCTCGCTCCGCGCCACCTGACAGCGAGAAGCCAGACGGCGGCGAACATGAGCACCTGGAGTAAGAACAGGACCGCTGTAGTCACACCGCCGGCCTGTCTCTCCAACGAACCGAGAATCAGGCCAAGGAAGAGAAGCGATCCGAGACTGCCGCAAGCGACGATGGCGAATCCAATTAAGGCGTCGGTGATCCCCCACGGGACGCTTATGTGTCCGGGGCTTCGCTCGGTCTCTGTTGGCGGTTCTTGGTCGGTCATGTTGAGTTGTGGGAGTGTATCACAGGTATTTGGTGCGGCCGTCCGTCCTTAGTTGATGAGAAGGGCGTAAGAGTAACCCTCACCCTAGCCCTCTCCCACGCCGGGAGAGGGGATTTTCTTGCTTCGGCAGGGAAGTGGGTTTTCGCGGGGCGATATCATCGCAAGGCATTTGAGACAGGACATTAGCGGGAATTGTTCCCCAGTTGGTCGTAGGCCCAGCCGAGGAGGGTTTCGGTCTCCTGCCAGCCGATGCAGGGGTCGGTTATGGAGACGCCGTACTCCAGCTTGGAGAAGTCACCGTTGATCTTCTGGCTTCCCGGGTTGATGTTGCTTTCCAGCATGGCGCCAATGACCCCGGCGTTGCCTTCCACACGCTGTTGGACCACGCTCTCGAATGCCTCGTGCATTTTCGTGTGGTCCTTGTCGCAATTTCCGTGACTGCAATCGACGAGGAGATTCGGGGGCGCGCCGCCGTCTTCAAGCTGCTTCCGGGCACCGGCCACAGAGACGGGGTCAAAGTTCGGGCCATCGCTCGCGCCACGAAGGACGAGGTGACCATGGGGGTTGCCGGCGGTGTGCACAACGGCGGTGTGACCCGACTGGTCGATGCCGAGAAAACCGTGCCGTGCCTGGGCAGAGACGATAGCATCGACGGCGATCTTGGTGTTGCCGTCGGTGCCGTTCTTGAAGCCCACGGGCATGCTGAGTCCGCTTGCCATCTGGCGATGCGTCTGGCTCTCGGTGGTGCGCGCGCCGATGGCCACCCAGCTGATCAGGTCGGCCAGGTACTGCGGCACTATGGGATCGAGGAACTCGGTAGCCGACGGAAGACCCATCTCCGCGACGTCCAGAAGGAGCTTTCTGCCCTTCTGCAGTCCGGTCGTAATGTCGAAGGTGTCATTCAGGTACGGGTCGTAGAGGAGTCCCTTCCAACCGACGGTCGTGCGCGGCTTCTCGAAGTAGACGCGCATGACGATGAGGAGGCGGTCTGCGTACTTCAGGCTCAAGTCGTTCAGCCGTCGCGCGTATTCGAGGGCGGCGCTCTCGTCGTGGATCGAGCACGGGCCCGTAATGACGAGGAACCGTGAGTCTTCTCCGTTCAGGATCGCCTGGATCGCATTGCGGCCCTCGACAACCGTCCGCTTGGCGGCTGGGGTTGTCGGCAGTTCCTCGATGAGTTCCGCCGGAGGAATCAGCTTCTCCGTTTTCAGCACGTTAACGTCCCTTGTCTTGGTCTCTAGCATTCGAGCACTCCTTCACTCACGAAAAGACCCCAACCGCTGCCGGTTGAGGTCTCGGTGATTCGCTGGGGTTGCTTGCCGCGTTACGTCCCGCGCACCTGTCCTTCTCCGGCAGCCGTTTGGCCGGTAAAGTAGAAGTAATAGTACGCGTAGCGACCGGATATTCGCATCTTGCAATCTACTGTAAAGGTGCGGGAGAGCCTGTGTCAAGGTTGCAATCGGTCATTTCGGTGCGTCATACTGCCATGAATGTTGGGTTCTGGGTGCTGGGTGCTCGGAACTAGAGGAACGATGGTTTGCCGGTAAATGTATCAGGGGCGATTCGCGAATCGCCCCTACCCTATTCACGAGGCAGTGACAAAGGCAGTGATGGACCACCTCCTGCTAACTGAAGAAGAGCAGTTGCTCCGGACAACGGTGCGGGAGTTTGCGGACGATGTGCTCGCGCCGAGGGCGGCGGCATACGACGAGAGCGGCGAGTTTCCGGCTGACAACGTGGAGGGACTGGCGGAGCTTGGGCTCTTCGGTCTTGGCATCGACGAGGCGTATGGAGGGAGCGGAGGGACGGCACGGCAAGGGGCGATTGTCGCAGAGGAACTTGCGCGAGGTTGCACGGGGACAAGCACGGTATACGTCGCGCACCAGTCTCTTGCGGCCCAGTTCATCCATATGCATGGAACGGAGGAGCACAAGCAAAGATACCTTCCGGGTATGACGGCGGGACAGACAATTGGGGCGTTCGCACTCACGGAGCCGGGAGCAGGCAGCGACGCGGCGGGAATCAAGACGACGGCCAAGCGAGACGGTGATGACTACGTCCTCAACGGATCGAAGGTGTTCATCACAAATGCGACCGAGGCCGGTGTGCTCACCGTGCTTGCGTCGCTCGATCTGAGCCTTGGGTCGCGGGGCTTCATCGCGCTGATCGTGGACGGTGACGCGCCGGGCATGACGATCACTCCCATGCACGGCAAGATGGGCATACGAGCATCGTCGACGTGCGAGGTGTTCTTCGACGACTGCCGCGTGCCCGTAACCAACCGGATGGGCGAGGAGTACGAAGGTTTCAGGGCGACGATGGAGGTGCTGAACGCCAGCAGGGTCGGGATAGCGGCGCAGGCGGTGGGTGTGGCGCAGGCCGCATATGAGGAGGCGGTGAAGTACGCGAAGCAACGCGAGGCGTTCGGGAAGACCATCTCGGAGATGCAGGGCATCCAGTGGATGATCGCCGACATGGCGACGGAGGTAGAGGCGGCGCGATTGCTGGTGATGCAGGCGGCGACGCTACTCGACGCGGGGAGGCCATTCGTCAAGGAAGCCTCGATGGCGAAGCTCTTTGCGTCGCGTGTCGCGGTCGAGACGGCGGACAGGGCCGTGCAGATACACGGCGGAGTCGGGTATTTTTCTCCGTCGACGGTGGAACGCCTGTATCGCGACGCGAAGATAACGGAGATATACGAGGGCACGTCCGAGATACAGCGGATGATAATTTCGCGGAATGTGCTTGGGGGGTGACAATGCCAACTCGCGTGATTCGACCGACATTTCGCTGATTAGCTCTCTGGATTCCGGCCTTCGCCGGAATGACAGAATTGGCCGCTTAACACACTAAATTGCGCGGTAGTCAGAACGAATCGAAAGTACACCGATAGGAGACGATATTGAAGAAGAACAACGTCCTGCGCGATCTCATCAATGAGGGTAAGCCGACCATTGGGACTCACGTCCATACGGTGTGGCCGGGATTTGCCGAGGTGATCGGGTATTCCGGCACGATAGACTACGTGGAATTCACGAGCCAGTATGCTCCGTATGACCTGTTTTCTTTGGACAACTTTGCGCGAGCAGTTGAGCTGTTCGACCATATGACCTCGATGATAAAGGTCGACCAGGAGCCGCGGACTTACCTTGCGGAGAAGGCGACGGGATCGGGCATCCAGAACCTGTTGTTCGCCGATATTCGCACGGTGGACGACGCGTGGGAATCGGTGCGAGCCGTTCGTCCCGAGACACCGTCGGCCGGGGGCATCGCGGGAGCGACGAGCACGAGGGACATGGGGTACGTGTTTCCGGGGGTGTCGCTCGCGGACTGGGTGAAGGTGGCTGAGGAGGCCGTTGTCGCGATCATGGTCGAGAAGCGCGAGGCGGTCGAAGACCTGGAGGCCATACTCGACGTGCCGGGCATCGACATGGTGCAGTTCGGCCCGGGAGACTACTCGATGAGCATCGGACGTGCGGGAGACTACACGCACCCGGAGATCATGGAGGCCCAGAAGTACACGATCGAGACGTGCATCGCCAAGGGCATTCGACCTCGCATCGAGATCGGCGACTGGGAGGAAGCAAAGCCGTATATGGACATGGGCGTCATCGACTTCTGCATAGGCACGGACGTGAACGTCATTTATGAGTACATGCAGGAACAGGGCGGGGAGCTGGCGAAAGTGCTGGGGAGGTGAAGAGATCACATGAGTTACGTTAACCCATCGCATCCCGGTGTGAGTGTGCGTGAGAGCATGGAGGCCGAGGGCTGGACGGTTACGGAGTGCGCTGACCGCTTGGGTGTAAGCAGAAACACGATGTCTAGGTTGGTTAATGGACGTTGCCGTATTTCGCCTGCAGTGGCGCTGGCGTTGGAACGCATCGGTTGGAGCAACGTCGAATTCTGGATGCGAAGGCAGGCAAACTTCGATCTGGTCCAGGAATGAACCCAACTCGCAGCGAATGCCTGAAACCGGCCACCTAGCCCGATCTCGCACGCCGCCGGGGCGACAAGACGCCCTAAGTTACAGCGAACGGGTCGAAGAACCCTCGTTTCGGTTCGTGTATGATGTTTGCGTAAAATCTCACATTTCACGTTCGGAGGCGGTTTCATGGGATGGCAGGCCTCTGCAACGAGTCGAAAACTGCCGCAAAGGTCAAATCCCTGCGCTGAGTTTAGGGTGACTGAGGGCGGCGACGAGATTCAACAGGCGAGCAACGCTAGGAGTATTGAAGATGAGGTCCAACACTGCATTTGATAGTTTAGCTGATCGAGTGACCGAGCTTCGCGAAACACTAGAAACTGAAGAGGCAACTAAACACGCATTAGTAATGCCCTTCATCCAAGAACTCGGATACAACGTGTTCGACCCCCGTGAAGTTGTACCTGAGTTCACCGCTGATGTGGGGATCAAGAGCGGTGAAAAGGTTGACTACGCCATCATGCACGACGGCGAGCCGTCAATATTGTTTGAGTGCAAACACGTGGGCGACCCTCTCAACACATCTTCAATATCTCAACTGTACCGTTATTTCACTTCCACAAAGGCCCGGATTGGCGTCTTGACAAATGGGATCGTCTACAAGTTCTTTAGCGACCTTGACGAAACCAACAAAATGGACGATAGACCTTTCCTAGAGATTGACTTGCTGAACCTCGACGACAAGTCCCTCGAGGAACTCACGCGATTCGAAAAGCAGTCTTTCGATGTCGATTCTACATTGGAAGCGGCCGCGGTGCTGAAGTACATACGTGGTATGAAGCAGGCGCTTGGCAAGCAAATGACTGAACCTGACGAAGAATTTGTCCGGTGGCTTGCCAGAAATGTCTACTCAAGAACATTCACCAAGGCCGTCAGAGAGAGATTCGAGCG
This sequence comes from Dehalococcoidia bacterium, assembly GCA_963662435.1. GTDB lineage: Bacteria > Chloroflexota > Dehalococcoidia > Lucifugimonadales > VXLM01 > VXLM01. The sequence goes on from OY759598.1 coordinate 4,051,559, forward strand.
ACTTGCCACACGAGCGTTCAGGGAGTTCATCAACGACAGAATCGACGTCACGCTAAAGACCGCCATAGCCCGCGAGTCGGGCGAGTCGGGCGAGTCAGAAGACTCCGACGACTCCGAGGATGATGCGGTAGAAGAGATCGACGACCGCGGAATTGTCACTACTGCGCAGGAACTGGAAGGGTACATGATCGTGAAGGCCATCCTCCGGGAGGGGCTGGATGTTAGTCGGGTCACCATGAGGGACACGAAAAGTTATTGTGGGATTCTCCTAGACGACACTAATCGAAAGCCGATATGTCGCCTGCGCTTTAACAACTCCGAGCGGCTCGTATTGACGATACTTGATGCAGACAAACAAGAAATTCATCATCCAATTGAGTCCTTAAACGAAATCTACGACCACGCGGATGCCATTCGCCAGAGGGTCGAGCTATATATCGAGGACGACCACTGACCCTAAGTAACTATCGCAATTCGACGGTTACGGCGACAGGTCAAGAAAATGTAACTTTGCACTTCGCTGTAGGGAAGTCCCATACGTTCGTGTATCATGTTCGCGTAACATCTCACGTTCGGAGGCGGTCTCATGGGATGGCAGGACAATCAAGCCGACATCAAGAGCCACTGGGACGAGAACGGCTGGGTGGCGGTACGCGGGTTCATGGACGCCGATGAGGTGGCCGGTCTGCGCCAGGAGATCAGCAGATACATCGAGGAGGTCGCGCCCACGGTCCCTGATCACGAGGTGATGTACGACGTGAAGGGGCAGCCGGAGACACTGAAGCGTCTCGGCCACATGTCGAAGTATGACGACTACTTCAGCGACCTGATTAATACGGGCAAGTTCACGGCCCTTGCGGAACTGCTTCTTGGCGGTGATGTCGTTGCGCAGTATTGCCAGCTATTCAACAAGCCCGCGCGCGTCGGGGTGGAGACCCCCGCGCACCAGGACGCCTTCTACATCCCGCTGACACCCAATGAGGCGCTGACGATGTGGCTGGCCCTCGACACGGTGGACGAGGAAAACGGCTGCCTGCGCTATATTTCGGGTGCTCACCAACGTCCGGTTCGACCTCATGGGCCGTCCGGGATCTTCGGTTTCTCTCTAGGAGTTACGGACTACGGCGACGACGACTTCGCCGGGGAAGTACCGATACCGGCGGAACCCGGGGATGTCGTCATCCACCACTGGCAGATGCTCCACAGGGCCGGACCTAACACGAGCGACCGCGACCGGTGGGGTCTCGGCACCATCTTCCATTCGTCACGGGCGAGACCGGACGAAGAGCTGCAGGAAGCACGGGCGCGCGACCTCGAGAGGCAACGCAAGGAGTGGTCTGCGAAGGGCCAGTCGGGTCGATAGCAGGCTGAGCTAAGAGTCCTATGCCGCTGTACTATCCGGTCTTTCTCGATCTGCGCGAACGGCGAGTCGTCGTTGTAGGCGGCGGCGCGATGGGAGAAGAGAAGGTCACGAGGCTTCTGCCCTACGAGGCGAAAGTGGTCGTGGTGAGTCCCGACGTGACGGACGAGGTCTCGGAGCTCGCTGATGATGGGAAGATCGAGTGGGTGCGCAGGCCGTACCGGAGCGGCGACCTCGACGGTGCGTTCATCGCCATCGTGGCTGACACGAGCGACGACGCGGTAAACCAAGCCGTGTCCGAGGAGGCTGGTGAGAGGAATGTGCCACTGAACGTGGCGGACGTGACCCATCTCTGTACGTGGATAACGCCGTCGGTGGCGCGGCGGGGAGACGTGATCGTCGCCACGTCGACGGGCGGTGCAAGCCCTGCACTAGCGCGCCGGTTCCGCGAGATACTGAACGGCGAGTGCAGGCTGGAGTCGCGGCATGAATTGATGGACTTCGCCGATTTGGCTCCCCTACTCTCCGAGGCGCGCCTGCAACTGCTCGAAAAGGGGATACGGCTGAACCTCGACCACTGGCAGGCCTGTCTGACGGACGAGTTGATAGACCTCGTGCAGGCGGGAGACATCGAACGGGCAAGAGAGGTCTTGATGGACTCTTTGCTCGTGGGGACGACGTGCGACTGCTCCGACGACGTATGCGAGATGTATGAAGAGATGGCAGCGCCGGCCTCTGCCGCTCAGTAACGAATTCGACCCGGAGGTCCGGGCTTGAAACCCTCACGAACAGTCCGCGTCGGCTCCCGATCGAGTCCGCTCGCGCTGGCGCAGACCGAAGAGGTGCTGTCGCTACTCCGAGCGCGATTTCCTGACGCGGAGTTCGAGGTTGTGCACCTGTCCACGAGCGGTGATCGAAAGGCTGATGCCGTCTTGACCTCACTGGGACGTGGCGCCTTCGTCAAGGACATTGAACTCGCCCTGCTGGACGGCAGGATCGACTTCGCTGTCCACAGCGCGAAGGACGTCGGGCCTGAAATTGCCGAGGGGCTGCAGATATTGCCGGTTGGAGAGCGTCAAGACGCGCGGGACGTCTTGGTATCGAAGTCTGGGCTGTCTCTTATGAGTCTACCTGCGGGGACACGTCTGGGAACGGGGAGCCCGCGTCGGAAGGCGCAGATTATTGCCACGCGGCCCGATATCGAGGTAGTGCCGATTCGAGGCAACGTGGGAACGCGACTGGAAAAGGCGCGTGGCCCGGACTACGACGGCGTGGTGATCGCGGCGGCGGGACTGGCGCGGCTAGGAAGGCTGTCGGAGGCGAGTGAGTTCCTGGGTGTTGAACGGGTTACGCCGGACGTTGGACAGGGAACGCTAGTTGCAGAGTTTCGGCAGGATGACGGCGAGATGGAAGACATGCTCTCGTCCATCGTTCTGGGCGAGACTTCGTGTGCTTTCAGAGCGGAGCGGGCGTTCCTCGATACTATCGGCGGAGGGTGCACCTCGCCGATTGCCGCGTATGGCGAAATCGACGGTCAGCGGATGCATATGTTCTCCATGGCGGCGACACCGGATGGCGAAAGAATCGTCAGGTCGCTGGTCGAAGGAGACGTCAACGAGGCGGCGGACGTCGGGCGAAAGGCCGCGAATGCGCTATTGAAAGCGGGCGCATCAGAGATAGTCCGCGACGCGGACTGAGCCTTCAGCAAATCGGTATTTCAGATATGACCACACAAGACCGGACTGGCGATTCCAACCCTTCCGTTGGGTGGGTCGCGCTCGTTGGAGCGGGGCCGGGCGACCCTGAACTGCTGACGCTCAAAGGACGGCGCTATCTTGAATCGGCCGATGTGGTTGTGTACGACCGTCTCGTTGATCGTCGGCTGCTGGGGCACGCTCCGAGAGACGCGGAATTGGTCGACGTGGGCAAGAAGCCGGGGGGACCACGAGACCGGCAGTCGGGGATAAACACCCTGCTCATTGACCGGGCGCGGAGTGGGAAGCGGGTGGTCCGGCTGAAGGGTGGCGATCCGTTCATATTCGGACGTGGCGGCGAAGAGGTCGCGGCGCTTGCGGAGGCGGGCATCCCGTTCGAGGTGGTTCCGGGGATAACGTCGGCAATTGGCGCACCGGCCTATGCCGGCATTCCATTGACGCACCGCGGTGTATCGTCGTCTCTCACCATCGTCACCGGCAGCGAATCGCCGGACAAGGCGGAAGCGTCGGTGGACTGGGAATTGCTTGCTCAGTCGGAGGGTACGCTGAGCCTGCTGATGAGTTGGGAGAACCTGCTGACGATTGCGGAGGCGCTGATTAGCGGGGGAAGGGATGAGGACACACCTGCTGCAGTCATCCAGTGGGGCACTTGGCAGAACCAGAAGACGGTCGTCGGGGCGCTGGGAAGTGTCGCTGAAGAAGCGAAACGAGCGGGGCTGAGCAATCCGGTCGTAGTTATTGTTGGAGAGGTCGTCAAGCTGCGGGAGGTATCGCGCTGGTTCGACAACCGACCACTGTTCGGAAAGAGGGTGCTCGTGACCCGGTCCCGAACGCAGTCGGGCGATCTGGTCGAGCTATTGGAAAGGTCGGGAGCCGAACCTGTGGAGGTGCCGACGATAGAGATCCAGCCCGTTGTGATCACCAGCGATGACGAAGAGGTGTTGGCGCATATCGCCAAATATGACTGGGTGGTGTTTACGAGTACGAACACAGTTGAACAGCTCTTTGGGCGCCTGGATGCAATGGGACTCGATGCCCGGCATTTTCACGGCTCGCGGATGGCGGCGATTGGAACGGCCACGGCGACCGCGCTGCGCGAGCGTGGGATAACCGCCGACCTCGTCTCTCGTGAGTCGGTGTCTCAGTCGCTGATCGACGATCTGGGCGACCGGGGAGTCACGGGACTGAATATCCTGCTTCCCGGAGCCGAGGTCCGTCCCGGGCGGCTGAGGCGAGGTCTCGAAGGGTTGGGGGCGGTTGTCCGGGAGGCGACGTTGTACAGGACTGTCATGCCGTCGGGTGTGGGAGGCAGACTAACGGACGCCTTGGATGCCGGAGTAGATGTCGTGACGTTTACCAGCTCGTCGACGGTGACCAACTTCGTGGCGCTGCTGCAGGGTGACGTGGCACGGTTGGGTAATGCGAACATCGCCTGTATTGGGCCTATTACCGCGGAGACGGCACGGAAGACGGGGCTGAGTGTCGACATCGTTGCCGAAGACTCGACGGCTGGTGGACTCGTGAACGCGATAGTTGCACACTATATGCCGGAGGGGTCAGGACGATGAGCAGCTTTCCGGAAAACCGAATGCGGCGCTTGAGGGCGACGCCTGCGCTACGCCGACTCGTGCGGGAGACGCGGCTGTCCGTGTCGGACCTGATCTATCCGGTCTTTGTCGCCGAGGATGGTGGGGCCCCTCGCGAGATCGAGCCGATGCCGGGAATATTACAGCATTCGCTCGACAGTCTTAGAGCGGAAGTGACGTCCGTTGCAGAACTGGGGATACCGGCCGTGCTGGTGTTCGGCATCCCGTCCGACAAGGACGAATCAGGTTCGCAGGGCTATGCGCCGAATGGCATCGTGCAGGAGGCGATACGGGCTATCAAGCAGGCGCAGCCGGAACTCGCGGTGATCGGGGACGTGTGCATGTGTGAGTACACGTCGCACGGGCACTGCGGTCTCTTGACGGAAGACGGCTCCGTGTACAACGACCGGACACTGGAGCTATTGGCCGAGACGGCGGTCTCGCAGGCCGACGCGGGAGCGGACATCGTCGCGCCTTCCGCCATGATGGACGGGCAGGTCGGGGCCATCCGCGATGCGCTTGACGACACCGATTACGAGGATGTGCCGATCATGGCGTACTCGGCGAAGTACGCCTCGTCGTTCTATGGCCCGTTCAGGACGGCGGCGGAGTCCGCACCACAGATGGGAGATCGCAGGGGATACCAGATGGACCCGGCGAACGTGGACGAGGCGATGCGGGAGATCGAGCAGGACATCTTCGAGGGCGCGGACATCGTGATGGTGAAGCCCGCGCTGGCCTATCTCGACGTTATAGCGAAGGCAAAGCAGCGGTTCGACACTCCGCTTGCCGCCTACAACGTCAGCGGCGAATACTCCATGGTAAAGGCCGCCGCGGCCAACGGCTGGATCGATGAGCGGCGAATCGTCATGGAGACCCTGACAGGGATTAAGCGGGCGGGCGCGGACATGATAATCAGCTATCACGCCAAGGACGTTGCGGGGTGGCTGGCCGAGGAGTGCTAGTCCACCGACCGAAGTCCGACGACCTTCGTGGCAGGGTGTGACCTGTAGGCAGGGGCGCTGACGAGCCGCAACCTGTGCAAGGGCCAGAACCGAAACCGGACTGTGCCTACGATGTCGTCCAGTCTTGACGGGCCAAGTTGACGGCTGTCTGTGCTGTGGGCGCGGTTGTCGCCCAGCAGGAAGAACTCGCCGTTCTCAAGATTCCAAGTGTGGTCCTCCAGCCCGATTGCGGCGGGGAAGCCTCCGAGATAGTCCTCGGCGAGGGGAAGGTCGTTCAACAGGAGTACGCCTTCCGACTGTCGGATTTCCTCGCGGGGAAAGCCGATCAGGCGCTTCAGATGTCGGCGGTCGCCGTCTGAACCGTCACGAACCACGACCACGTCGCCCCTTGCAAAGCTGAAGGACCGGCCTTTGACAGGGCTCACGAGCAGCCGGTCGCCCGGCGAAAATGACGGGGTCATACTGTGGCCGCGGACGACGTACAGCTCGACGTCCCACATAGGTCGAGCCTCCCTGAATGTTCTATAGGGATCCCTGGGCGTGCCAGGACGCTTGAGGATAAATAGCGGGGTGGGAGCTTGAGTGGTCGGGGTGACTGGACTTGAACCAGCGACCTCGTCGTCCCGAACGACGCGCGCTACCAACTGCGCCACACCCCGACTGTGAGGATTGTAGCGATGATGGCCCACTCTTACAAGGTTATGGGGTCTCTCAATTTCAGAAAGCCAGAACATTGGACTCCTATGTATTGACCGCTTCCCTGCGCGGGAGTAGGCTAGACCCGTATCCCAGTCACCTCGGGACTTAATGAGCATCCGAACGGAACCTGAACCTCAGCCGGCCGTTGAACTGCCCCCCGTTCCCGCCCGGCGAGGCCTGATTCAGCGCGTCGCCGACCGGTTCCCGGCAGTCGAATCGTATGCTTACCCGGACTTTCGCTGGCTGTGGCTGGGCGCTCTAACCTCGTACCTCGGCATGAACATGCAGTGGATCACGAGAAGCTGGCTGGTGATAGAGCTGGCCGACGCCTCTCCCCTGGCGCTCGCATCAGTGATCGTGACGTTCGCGCTGCCCATGACCGTCATCTCGCCCATCGGGGGAGCGCTGGCAGACCGCTTCTCGCGCAGAAAGATGATGCTCTACACGCAGGCGGGCAACGCCATCCTGACGCTTGCCGTCGGAGTATTGGACTTCGCCGGAGTGATCGAGCTTTGGCACGTCATCGTTTCCGGGCTGATCAACGGCTCGCTGATGGCGTTCAACATGCCCAGTCGCCAGGCGATGGTGTCGGACATCATTCCGCAGAGCAAGCTGATGAACGGCATGTCGCTCATGAGCTCGGCCATGAACGTCACGCGCATCATTGGACCTGCCATCGCAGGTGTGCTGATTATCTTCGTGGGTACCGAGGGTGTCTTCTTCCTCATATCTGCCGTCTACCTGACCGCATTCCTGGCGATCCTCCCCATCAAGGTTGGAAATGAGGGCAAGGAGCGCTCCGGCAAGAGCATGTACGGGGATATCATCGCCGGGCTGGCGTACGCCAGAAGCGCTTCGCCCCTGTTCGGTCTGATCATCATGTCTTTCATTCCCATTCTATTCGGCATGTCGCTGTACGCGCTTATGCCCGCATGGGCTTGGGAGTCATTGCAAGTCGGTTCCGACAACCTCGGCGGCCTCTATGCCGTCATGGGTGTCGGCGCGCTGATGGGGTCCTTGGGGCTCGCCAGCATACCCCGATTCAACAGGCGTGGGATGCTGCTGTTGGGAAGCTGCGTCATTTGGGGGATCCTGCTCGCGACGGTCGCGAAGATGGAGTCCTACGCGGTGGTCATGCCTCTGTTGCTCGTCATGGGCCTCGTGAGCTCGATGTTCATGTCGCTCATCATGACGCTCGTGCAGACGTACACGAGCGCCGAAATGCGCGGAAGGATGATGAGCATCGTGATGATGACGTTCGGGGCGATGCCGTTGAGCGCGCTGCCGCTGGGGGCGCTGGCCGAGCGAATCGGCAGCGGGAACGCGCTGTTCGCGAGTGGAGTGATGCTTGCCGTGTTTACGGTGGTGTTTGCGTTCGTGTACCCGGCGTTCCTGAAGATCAAGTAATTGCTAGGGTTTGCCAGCAAAGTCCGTTCGTGGTGAGCTTGTCGAACCATGAGGACCATTCAACCCTTCGACAGGCTCAGGGCGAACGGAATGCCCTTAGAAGGTCGGTCAACCAGTCAAGTCCGTTCGTGGTGAGCTTGTCGAACCAGGAGGACCATTCAACCCTTCGACAGGCTCAGGGCGAACGGAATGCCCTTAGAAGGTCGGTCAACCAGTCAAGTCCGTTCGTGGTGAACTTGTCGAACCATGAGGACCGTTCAAACCTTCGACAGGCTCAGGGCGAACGGAATGCCCTTAGACGCACGCCCTACCCCATGGTATCGGGGCGCTGTGGACTGCGGATCGGCTCGCGCCAGGGGTAGATGCCGCCCTCGTAGGACCCGGTACCCAGCTTGAAGTGCTTGGCCTGATCGAGCGTTTCCACGAAGGGCATGTTGGGATCGAACCACGTCTCGGAAGACATTGGGCGAGGCCCCGCTTTCGAGACAGCGCCGAAGGTCGGGCGGCCGATGATCTCCTCCAGCAGCCACGCGCAGTCGATGAGCTTGGAGACGTCGACGCCCGTCTCGATGCCCATGCCCTCCAGCATGTGGAAGAGGTCCTCCGTCGCCATCATGCCGGTCGCACGTCCGGTGCCGCAGTAGGGGCAGCCGCCTATGCCACCGATGGTGCCGTCGAGGACGAGGGTATCGTCGGGGGTGAGGGCCCTCATGGCGGCGTAGGCAGAAGGAAGGGCCATTCCCCGCGCGTTGTGCAGGTGGAGGTAGTATCGATGGATGTGCGGCCACCTCTCCTTGACGGCGAGCAGCTGCTCCTCGACACGATGGGGGAGGCACCACGCCATGGGGTCGAGGAATCCGGCGCTCGTGACGGGTATGTCAGCCTCGTCCCAGGCTTGGTGAGCATGTTCGAGGATGTCCATGCGCTGGGCCAGCGAGAACTCGCCGACGAAGTTGGAGCCCCAAGCCGCCGCGACTCGTATCTCCGCCTCGGTCACTCCGCGCCACTGAGCGTCCTCGACGATGGCGGGCCAGCTTGCGAACTCCTCCTCCTGCGAGCGGTTGAAGTTGCGCCGAGTGAACACGTCGCAGAGGTGGGCGTTCAGGAAGGGCCGGTCATCCTCGATGGTGAGAGGTGGGACGAACGGCAGGGCACGCTCGTAAGACTTCTGATTCACGAGGAGGGCGGTATAGATGACGTTCGGGTTCGGCGTGAACCGCTCCAACACCTCTTCGATCCTGGCCATCTGGGGCGTGTATCGAGGGCTGACGAACGAGCCGACGACGATCCGGGGCAGTCCGGTCTCACCGAGGGCGTCCAGGAGGCGGACCTTATCGTCGACCGAGATATCGGCGGACTCGATCTGCATCCCCTCGCGCATCGTCTCATCGCGGTATTCGATTGTGGGCCAACGGTGGGGCATGGGTTGTGTTCTGTCGGCGTGTGGAAGTGGTTTGGGGGACAGTATAGGGGAATGAGGGGCGGGGTGGGAGATGCGTATGCTACACCGAATTCGAGAACCAGCCACGGGGCAACGACGGAACCGCAAGCCCGTCCTTCACACCACTATGATTGTCATTGATTGCCGTTACGGCTAGTCTGGTATCTATTCAGAACGACAGCCATTGGGGGTTGCCATGAACAAGAAGTGGCCTGTTCAAGATGCCAAATCGAGGTTCAGCGAGCTCCTCGAAACCCCTCTTGCCGAAGGGCCGCAGTTCGTGACCAAGTGTGGGGTGGCAACCGCAGTGCTTATTCCCATCGAGCAATGGCGAAGGCTTGAAAAAGTAGCTAGTAGGCCGGATCTGAAAGAACTCCTCCTCGCATCGGAGGCACGGACTGAGCACTTCGCGCCTCCACGGCACCAATATCGGCGCCGTTCACACTTAAACGTGGAGTAGACTCAAGTACATCCTCGAAACCAACATGGTCTCGGAGTTGTGTCGTTCAGGACATGACCCTGCCCTACCCCGACTCGCCAAGGCCACTCGGCGGGTCCCAATTGGAAGTGGCTCAGCCATGGTTGCGTTCACCAAAGCTGCAGCGTCAAGCTTTGATCACGAACGCCAGTGCGGGGCTCCCAAGTACGGGATGATGTGCGGATGCTTCCCGGCTGTGGTTGACGGCCCTTTGGTATAATTGCTTGTTACCAGGTATTGTCGAGGAGTCTTGTCCTGAACATTACGCTGAGGCTGTTTGCCAGCTATCGTGAGCGAGTGGGACAGAGCGCGCTCGAACTCACGATGCCAGAGGGGGCGACAGCCGGTTCGGTTGCCCGCTGGGTCGTCGACCGGTACCCAGGCATCGTGGGAGGCGCGTCGGCGCTGGTGGTCGCCGTCAACGAGGAGTACCAGGACCACAGCTTCGAGCTTGCGGACGGCGACGAGGTCGCGCTGATTCCGCCGGTCAGCGGAGGCGCGCATGTTTGAGATCACGTACGACGCTCTCGACCCTGAGGCCATCACCGACCGGGTGCGGTCAAGCACGGCCGGGGCGGTGATCACATTCCTCGGGACAACGCGGGACTCGACCGCCGACCGGGACGTCCTGTACCTCGAATACGAGGCGTACGAGCCGATGGCCGAGAAGAAGCTGGCCGAGGTAGCGCAGGAGATGATGGACAAGTGGCCGCTCACGGGAGTGGCGATTTCGCACCGTCTGGGGCGGCTGGAGATAACGGACATCAGCCTCGTCGTGGCAGTCTCCTCGCAACACCGTGGGCACGCCTTCGAGGCCACGCAGTACAGCGTCGACCGGCTCAAGCAGGTCGTGCCGATATGGAAGAAGGAGTTTTTCAAAGGCGGCGAGGTGTGGGTGGAGAGCCCGGAGGACGTGGCGTTGCGCGAGCGAACGAGGAATGCGTGATGGATACGCAATAGAAGGAAGGAGTTTCTGAAAATGAAAACCATTGAGAGAAAGATTCGTTGCAGCCTCCCACTCTGCGAGAGTTGTAGGCCTAAGGAATTTGCTCGGAAGGTCAGTGGGAGACTGGCCGAGGCCGGCATCGACTCTATGCACGAAGGCAAAGAGTCTGAAGTTGATAATGCCGTCTGGGACGAAATTGACGCCGCCACGGGAGTCAAGACCCGCGAGATCGTTCAGAGGATCATTCATGCGGCTGGCGAATACTGCTTCATGTATCCTAATCTCACAGTTGACCAACTTACCGTTGAAGACAGAGAGGCCGCTGAGCAGTCAGGAGCGGTAGTGACTGGAAATGAGGTCGATTGCTATTTTGTGAGTTGGAAACTACCTCAGTGCGGCGTGTTTCCAGGTATTTACATTATGAAAATTGACAAGGTTCCGTGGAAACAACTTAAGCGCGATGCCTTCAAATGCGCCAAGGACAGAGGCACTCCCTCACCCAAGGGTGATGACTTGCGACATTGCATGAAGAATACGGCTAGGCAGCAGTACAGCAACTACTGTCACTTCATCTCGTGGCATCAGGAGCGACAACCCTTCACAGACGATGGGGTGAAGTCCATTAAACGCGCGTACAACAAGGAAATAGAGCGTATCTATCCAAGACTCAAGCTACGTAATTGAGAAACGCCTTCAATGGAACTGTTGACCCATGACCACCCCTCTGGATACCGGCCTTCGCCGGTATGACGGCTATTCGAGGGTGTCCCTCCGCAGGTATGATGGTGGCTATACACTTCTAGCATTCACACGAGGTTTGAACACTTACGGTGGTTCGTTCTCATTGCCGCAACTTGGAGTCTCTGCTATATTGGAGGTTCACTGACGGAGGGATCGCATAGTGGCCTAGTGCGGGCGCCTGCTAAGCGCTTAGGGGGAGAAATCCCTCTCGTGGGTTCGAATCCCACTCCCTCCGCCACTCACTCTTCCCTCGTCGGCTTCATCCTTCCCAGATTGCCCCTACATCCGTAGTTGTTGAAGCACTGTTTAGTGCTCATGCTGAGTTTCATGTTCCTTTTGTATCCCGTCTGAAGTGTGGTAATATGCGTGGTAACATTTCAGCGTGGAGTGGACACTTGGCACTATCGGCGACACGGGTAAGGGCACTCAAAGAACCGGGACGATACTCTGATGGTGGAGGCCTGCACCTATTCATCAGCAAGGCTGGGCGCAAGTCATGGGTGCATCGGATCACCATCGACGGGCGCCGACGGGACATCGGACTGGGCGGATTTCCTTCGGTAAGCCTGGCTCAAGCGCGGGAGAGGGCGGTTGCCAACCGGGCGGCCGTCGCTGAGGGGCGTGATCCTCTGGCCGACAGGCGCAGGCCTGCGATGCCGACATTCAGGGAAGCCGCCCTTGCCGTCCATGAGGCGAACAGACCCCTTTGGCGTAACGTCAAGCACGCCTCGGGCTGGATAGGGAGTCTTGAGCGACACGCAATGCCGATACTGGGCGGCATGCCCATCGACCGGATAGGCCGCGCCGACGTGCTGCGAGTCCTTACGCCGATATGGACGACCTACCCGGAGACCGCTCGAAGGGTACGTCAGCGGATGCGGACCGTTTTCCGCTGGGCAATGGCGCACGGCTTCACGGAGACCAACCCGGCGGGTGAAGCGATCGACGGAGGGTTGCCCCGTATGCCGAAGGTGAGAGCGCATTTCCGGTCGCTACCCTATCAGGAAGTCGGGGCGGCGCTCGAAACCGTCGAGGCGTCGCAAGCTTCGGTAGCAGCCAAGCTGTGTTTCCGCTTTCTGGTCCTGACGGCTGCGCGCTCCGGCGAGGCCAGGGGAGCAACGTGGGAAGAAGTCGACGTGGTGGGGCAAGTGTGGCGGATACCGTCCGAGCGAATGAAGGCAGGCGTTGAGCAACGGGTGCCTCTGAGCAGTCAGGCCGTTGAGGTGCTAGCCAAGGCGAGCGCCTTGCGGGATGAGTCCGGCTTGGTGTTCCCGTCACCGCTGAAGCCGGGCGTGCCGATGTCCGACATGACACTAACGAAGGTACTCCGTTCAACCGGCCTGGCGGAGCGAGCGACCGTTCATGGGTTCCGCAGCAGCTTCAAGAACTGGACGCTGGAGCAAACGGAGACGTCTTGGGCCGTCTCGGAGGCGGCGCTTGCGCATACCCTGGGCAATTCGACCGAACAGGCCTATGCAAGGTCCGACCTGTTCGAGCGCCGCCGCGCATTGATGCAGTTGTGGGCGGACTATACAGCAGGCTGTTGGGAAACGGGAGACGACGACGCTTCGACCTAAGCCGGATGGTGGGTAGTGATCGGATTTGAAATTATCTTGCTTGCTCCCCCTTGTGAGAGGTTCAGTACAATACCTCACAGGAGAGCTTCATGTGGCCTAAACGATTTATCATTCGACGCAGCGATCACTATGAACTCACGTCAGTAGGTATTGATGGTACTACTAATGTTCATACGGATTACCCGTTGACAAACCCACCTCCACGCGGCGAGTTCTTCACGAGTGAAGGGAACTATCGTCGAGCAATTGAGGCGGCACAGGCGGAAGCGCCACGTCGAACACCTTAGGGTTCATTATCAAGGCAATGTCGATGCGACGGTTCGCAAGGCATGGGCGAGCGTCAATGCCTGTTCACGTGATAACCCCGTGACGGAACCACGACTACTTCGGTCATAAAACCCTGTGCTTAGTTCGATATATCAGTCCTTCGCTGCGACCCAGCCGTATTGCTTCCCACCCCCGACTTTATCAATCGGGATCTTCATGCCTTCGATGTTCATAACATTGCCTGCCTTTGAACATATCGGTTATCCAATCGAGACCAAAAACTCAGGTATGCATGGGAAGTGGGACTTCAAGCCAATTGACTGGCCTGACTCGATAATAGGCAGTGCCGCCTGCCGCCCAACGATTGTGTGGAAGAGCCCTGTAAAACGCATCAGGGAGATGAGGAAACGAAGACTGTTCATTATGAAATTGGACGTGGCTACGCAGCAGCGGGTGACGATCCTATGACCTCGCGGACCATCGATTCAGAACTAGCAGACAGCCAAACGAGGCTAGCGGCCGCCCTTAGTCTCCCACCCATTCTAGCCATTCGTCTACGTCCGAGCAGGACTGCCGGTAAGCGTGCAAGACAATCTCCGCTGACGCTCTTGCGTCATCGACCGCGTTGTGATGCTTGAAAGTTATCCCCAAGTCCGTCGCAATCCTCGCCAAAGCCCAATGGGACCGGTATTTTCGTGGCCAAACACGACGTGCAACCATCGCACTGTCGAGCCAAGTCACCGGAAGCGGGTCAAGGCCGTATTTTTCCGCCGCCCCTTCAAGCGCGACACGGTCAAACCCCGTATGACTTACGAGCGTCACTCCAACTGTGCGACGGTAAAGCTCATCGTAAACCCTGGGGAAGGCAGGGCTGTCTTTGACGGCCTCCTCGTCGATGCCGTGCAGTCTAATGTTGAAGGGATTGAACCGCTCTTCAGGGTTGACTAAGATAGACACCCGATCCCAAATCACACTGTCGCGGACACACACGATGCCAATCTGACAAATGCTGGCGGGGCTCACGTTGGCAGTCTCGACATCGATGGCGTTGAAGGTCAAGCTATTCACGGGTGTCCTCAAGCCTGCCATGTTATGGGTCGTAGTCTACTCGCATCAACCGCTTCCTGCATGGGGAGACGCTCCGCATGAGACAAGAGAGGAACACTGAGATGATGGATAGAAAGTCACGCCCGTCCTATACTCAATACCACTGGGCAAAGTCCGACCGAAAAGACCCGGCACGCATCCATCTGCTGGAACACCATCTCGCCGATGTAGGCGCTTGCTTCGAGGCGCTGATGCGCCAGCCCACTATCAGAAAACGGCTTGCTACAACCGGCAGCCTCAACGACCTTGACGAGTCGCTCGTCGCCAGGCTCTCGGTGTTCGCGGCCCTCCACGACATCGGCAAGGTCAATGTGGGGTTTCAGACGCAGGTATGGCGCGATGATGATTTTGGGGAGAAACGTAAGCCGGGCCGGGCCGGGCACACCGCCGACGTTGTTCCGGTGCTTACCGGTGACGACTACACTACCTTTAGGTGGTTCTCCAGTGCGCTGGGCTGGGACGACTTCCTCACCTGGGATGACCGCGGCGGCGAGACCGTTTGCGCGATGCTGGTGGCTACGCTGTCGCATCACGGCAGGCCCTTGCAGCTGGAGAACAGGCTAAGGAAGAACCCGGCCATTTGGCGTCCGTTCGGCGAACTGAACCCTGAGGACTGCGTGCGTCGCATCGGCAGACTGATGCGACGCTGGTTCCCCGCCGCGTTCGCGCCCGGTGCGACTCCGCTGCCATCCGATCCAAATTTCCAGCACATGTTCCTTGGGTTATGCACACTGGCTGACTGGATCGGTTCTGACGAACGCCATTTCGGGTACTGCGACCAATCCACCGACGATTACATTCATACTGCACGAAAGAATGCCAAGCGCGCATTGCGCGCCATCGGTCTGGACATCCAGGAACAGTCCTCCGCATTCAGTCCACTTCCAGACTTCGCCGCGCTCTTCGAGATAGATGGAGGCAAGCCACCCAACGCCATCCAAAATCATGCGGCGTTGGAAACACCCCTTGAAGAGTCGGTAGTCATCATCGAGTCCGAGACCGGCTCGGGCAAGACAGAGGCAGCGCTGTGGCGGTTCGCCAAGATGTACCAGAAGGGGCTGGTGGATGGCCTCTACTTTGCGCTGCCCACACGAGTATCCGCTAGCCAGATGTACGACCGCGTCAACCACTTCACCAAGCAGATGTTTCCGGACGGGCACCAGCCCATTCCAGTGCTCGCCGTTCCAGGCTACATCCGCGCCGGCGACTTCACTGGCAAACACTTGCCCGATTATCAAGTCATGTGGGAAGACCGCGCGAACTACGAAAGCCGCACTCGACGCTGGGCAGCAGAGAGCGCAAAGCGCTTTCTCGCGGCGCAGATCGCTGTCGGCACGGTTGACCAGGCCATGATGGGCGCACTCCAAGTTTGTCATTCCCACATGCGTACGGCGTGTCTCGCGCGGAACCTCTTAGTCGTGGACGAAGTGCATGCGTCGGACCCGTACATGCGCGTGATCATCGAACAACTTCTCAACGCCCACGTCGGCGCAGGAGGGTACGCGCTCCTGATGTCCGCCACACTTGGCTCGGAGGCGCGTCGCCGGTGGCTATCGAGACCGCGTAGAGCAGACCAGGTTCCGACTATCGCTTTGAACGACGCAATCGACACCCCATATCCGTCCATAACTACTCGGTCGGCGAGCGGTGAGCGCGTGGTGGCATCCGGCGAGAACGACCAGAACAAGCGCGTTCGTGTCCATACCCAGCCGACGATGCACCAGTCCGCCCAAGTGGCCGAGTGCGCGCTTGAAGCCGCACGATCCGGAGGCAAGGTCATCATCATCCGCAACACCGTTGCAAACGCGGTTGACACTCACCAAGCAATCGAACAGGCTACCCACCCCAACGACCCAGACCTGCTGTTCACATGCAACGGAGTTCCGACGCTTCACACTGGCCGCTTCGCCGCCGAGGACCGCAAGATGCTCGATGAAGAGGTGCAGACGCAGATTGGGAAATACCGCCCGCCGGACGGTGGTCGTGTCGTCGTCGGCACCCAGACCCTGGAACAGTCCCTCGACATCGACGCCGACCTGCTTATAACCGACCTTTGCCCGATGGACGTGTTGCTCCAACGCATCGGACGCCTCCACCGACACCCGCGAGACGACAGGCTATCCGGCTACGCCGAGCCTCGTTGCATCGTTCTTATGCCTCCGACCGACGACCTCTCTTCACTGCTTTCGTCTAAAGGAGGTGCCCCGAACAGCAACGGGCTTGGCTCGGTGTACCCCGATCTGCGCGTCCTCGAACTGACTCGTCGTCTCATCGTCGAGTACTCCCGGAGCGGTGAACCTTGGAACATCCCCGAAATGAACCGCGAGCTAGTAGAGCGGACGACGCATTCGGACGCGCTGGATATGCTTGTTGGCGCGAACGAGGACTGGATCGAGCATCGTAACAAGGTTGATGGCGGAATGATCGCCGACGGCATTACGGCGAAACTCGCAGTCGTCAGACGCGACACGTCCTTTCTCGATAACGACGTCGTCTTTGCAGACGTCGAAGAAAAGATACGTACGAGATTGGGCGACGAGGGCATTAAGGTGGATCTCTGCCCGCCTCCACCGAGTCCGTTCGATGCGGCGAAGAAGATCGACACCATTCGCATACCCGGGCACATGTCGATCGGGCTATCAGTGGACACGCCCATCACGCCGAACGTGTCGGCCGACGGCGGCTTCACCTTTGCCGTCGGCGAAAAGCGCTTCGTGTATGACCGTTGGGGGCTGCGCCGCGATTAGCAACACAGCCCCCAACGGTCAGAGACTCCGCGTGTGCGGAGGAACCTGCGTTCGGTTGGTACAGGCGGGTCTATTCTCGCGTGGGCGAGAGATGTCCCTTGACTCTGGGCAGAGAACTCTCTATAATGCCTGTACAAAACGAACTACCCGAAACCAGGGAGATGATATGACAGAAGCACCACCCCATCGACTTGAGAATATCTTGCGGAGCAAAGAAGCGCAACTCGCCAAAGCCAAAGATAGGTACGACAACCTCAGCTATGAGTGCAGGACTATCCGGTCCATGACCGAGATACTTGCCTCTAAAGTGGAACAAAAGTTTGACAGGTCCAAAGACTACCTGTAAAATAGCACGCCCGTTCCTTGGAACGAATGAGCGGTAAGGAGAAGCTGGCCTATGTACAACATCCTGACCGAACGCTTGATTCGGATGGACAAATCCGACGGTTCTCGTGTCGAAGCGTCTTTGCCGGCGGTCTACGCCGCGCTCATGGCCGACGAGGTGGAAGCCTTCCCCGCCCTCCGTCCTCATCAGCGCCACGCATGGCACGCCTTCCTCGTGCAGCTCGGAGCAATGGCCATGCACAAGGCGGGCATGACCGACCCCCCGGCGGACCCCGATATCTGGACCGATCTCATACGCGCACTGACCGCCGACTTCCTCGACGACGAACCGTGGCAACTCGTGGTGAATGACATCACCAGGCCCGCGTTCATGCAGCCGCCCGCTTCATCCGAAGACAAGCTGGCCGACTACAAGAGCAACATCGAGACGCCCGACGAACTGGACATGCTCGTTACGTCCAAGAACCACGACGTGAAGTCGTCGGTCGCGGTCGCAAGCGGATACGACGACTTGATACTGGCACTGATCAGCCTACAGACTTCGGAAGGGTTCTCGGGGGCGGGCAACTACGGCATCTCGCGAATGAACGGCGGACTAGGCAGCAGGCCCGCGTTCAGCGTCACGCCGTCTACCCGAACGGGAAAACACGTTCGACGCGATATTGTCGTGCTGCTCGAGCGTCGCGACGACTTGCTGGACAACTCCCCTATGGGGGAGGAAGGGACCGATCTCCTCTGGACGCTCCCTTGGGATGGCGCGAAAGTGGAGCCGTTGCTCCTCGATGATCTCGCTCCTCTCTATATCGAGGTCTGCCGTCGGGTACGGCTGTGCGTGGGCGAGGACGGAAGACTCCACGCCATCAGAGCGACATCGAAGGCAGCCCGCATCGAAGCTAAAGCGCTCAACGGCATCACCGGCGATCCGTGGACCCCCATTGACGAAGGTAGTGGCAAATCACTGACGCTGGCCGCCGGAGGCTTCACCTACAAGCGCACGGTGGACTATCTCGTCAAGTGGAAGCGGCCAATACTGTGCAAGCCGACGAACCCGGAGCTTCGCTCTTCAGACACGATGCATCTTGTCGCGCGCGGGATGGTGCGTGGACAAGGGAAGACGGAGGGCTACTACGAACGCACGATTCCAATACGGAAGAAACTGGGGTCGGCGATGATGCGGCAAGGCCCCGAAACGGACGATCTTGGTCGTATCGCCAATGACCGCATTGAGGATGTTGGCAAGATTCAACGGATTCTGAGCCACGCGATCCAAGTGTTCTTGGCCAGGGGTGAGACCGAGAAGGTTAGCCCAGAGCATCGAAATCTCGCTCGTCTCTGGCTGAATAGGCTGGACGAGACCGTGGATGCTCGATTCTTCGAGCACCTACAAGAGGAATTCGAGGTCGATGGCAGGGATGAACGGCTGCGCATCCGCAACAACTGGCTGATGAACGATAACGAGGACGGCGTGGTGAACCGCGCCCGCGAGGTTCTGGCCGACGCCATAGACTCCCTCCCATGTCCCGAGATCAAGCGCTACAAGGCCCGCGTCCGTGCCGAAGGACTGTTCGAGGGCCGCATACGTGGCAACAAAGGGCTGCCATCCTTATTCACCGAGAAAGGAGACGATGATGACCACTAGCGCACCTGACGCTGTTGCGTCGAACGTGGATGACCAGAACGAACGCGGTAACACTTGGGGCGACATTGCCACGCAATTCGCTTGGCAAATGGCTCAGGAACACTTCGGACGAGGCGACTTGGCCGAGCTCCGCAGGATGAACCCCGACAGCACCGAATCGCCGGTACTCATGGGCTTACTGGCGCAAAAGGACCTGTTTGGTCCGCCCAAAGTGGAAAAGAAGTGGGCGCTCATTCTGCATGGCATAGCCCTTATGACACCGAAGGGCGGCGATGATGAGTCGCGTGGTTCGGCACACAACGGGCAAATGCCGGTTGGCCGCGCGCTATATCTTGGCGGCGAAACAGCCAGGGGAGAAGGCTTCTACAGCGAGGCCCGTCTCAAGCGCCTGTTGTCTTCACGCGGCGATATGACGCGAACACTGCTGGCAAGAGCGTTTCGGATGCTGGCTGCCGCGAACGTCACCTTCAGTTGGCGGGAGATGGCGAACTTCATTTACAGCGACGGCTTCGATGAGAAAGCGGCAGAGCAACGCCGCCGCCGCATCGCCCGCGAGTACTTCCAAGCTCAGTACCGATCGCAATCCGACGCCGCAGAAAACGAATAGCAAATCCACAACAAGGAGATACGACATGACCACACCAAAATTCTTACAGATCCACACGCTGCACTCCTACCCTGCCGCACTGCTGAACCGCGACGACAGCGGCCTAGCCAAGCGGATGCCGTTCGGCGGGGCGACACGGACGCGCGTTTCGTCGCAGTGCCTCAAGCGACACTGGCGCATGGCGGACGATGAGTTCGCGGTGGGCAACATCGACGGTTCACGTGACGCCGTCCGCTCGCGGGAGATCGTGACGCGCCGCGTCATGCAGCCGCTCCGTGAATCGGGCGAATATTCGGAGGACTTCCTCAAGGCAGTTGAGGAAGAGTTCCAAAAGGGCGTGTACGGGTCCAGTGGAACGACCAGAAGCGGCCGGCAGCCCCTCCTGCTTGGACAGCCGGAGGTCGAGTACCTCCAGGCACAGGCGAGAGCGATATGCGAAGCTCACCCCGAAGAGACCGACGCCGCGGTTGAGGCCGCAGAACTGCTGTTCAGCGACCGGCGCTCCAACGAGCAGCGCGAGAACTTCCGCGCGTTCAGGCAGAGCGCCGCCTTGCCGGGCGGACTGATCGGCGCGCTATTCGGCAGGATGGTGACATCCGACCCGGCCGCCAACATCGACGCCGCCGTCCACGTCGCCCACGCCTTCACCGTACACCCGGAAGAGTCCGAGAGTGACTACTTCTCCGTCGTGGACGACTTGCAGCCCGCCGAGGATGACCCCGGCGCCGACCACATCGGCGACGTCGAACTCACCGCCGGGCTCTTCTACGGCTACACCGTCGTGGACGTTCCGGGCTTGGTCTCCAACCTCACGGGCTGCAAGGCGGGAGATTGGCAGGCCGCCGACCGCGAGCTTGCGGCAAAAGTGGTCGAGCACCTCATTCACCTGATCGCAACCGTGTCGCCGGGAGCGAAGCGCGGTTCTACCGCGCCCTACGCCTACGCCAACCTGATGCTGGTCGAAGCAGGGTCGCGACAGCCGCGCAGCCTCGCCAACGCCTTCCGGGAGCCCGTTGAGAAGCCGCAGGTCGGCGAGGCGACAAGCGCACTGTCGTGTCATTTGTCGAAACTGGACGAGGCATACGGCAGGAGAGAGAGCCGGCGGATCATGTCGTTGGACGACTGCGACGTTCCAAGAGCGGAGCGCGTCAATCTCGACGACCTTGCCACTTGGGCCACGGACGCGGTCCGCAACGCGAAAGCGGCGTGAACCATGCGACACCTGATACTCAACCTCGAATCGCCGCTGATGTCCTTCGGCGGCGAGACCATCGACAACTACGGCGTCATCCGCCGGTTCCCCGCCGCGTCCATGCTGACCGGCCTGTTTGCTAACGCCCTCGGCTGGCGGCGCATCGAACGGGAGCGGCATCAGAGCCTGCAAGAACGACTCGTGTTCGCCGCACGTATCGACCGCGAACCGGCCGGCGGCGTGAGGCTGAGGGATTACCAGACTGTGCAAATGGCGGATTCCGTAGACTTGTTTGTGCAGAACAACCAATGGGTGATTGGATGGACGACCCGAGGGACGCCGGATAGACGTGCAGGAGCTCTAGGGTCAGCAGGAAGTGGGCCTTTCACACACCAACGCTACCGTGATTACTTCGCTGACATGCGCGTCAGCGTCGCGTTGCGCGTGGAGCCGGGAGATGAGTCGCCCACGCTCGACGAACTGGCCGACGCCCTACAAGAACCGGCCCGTCCTCTCTTCATTGGGCGAAAGCCCTGCCTGCCGTCCACGCCCCTGTTCGTGGATTTTATCGAGGCGGAAAACACGCTCGAAGCGCTGTTGAATTTTCCTCTGGAACGTACGGAACCCGACCGCGACATCCCCGTTCGCCTGCTCTGGTCGGACGGCGAGGGCGTGGACTACGTTCACGTAGACAGGGACTTCGTGCTGACCGATGAGCGCAACTGGGTCTCCGGTCTTCACGGCGGTGGGCGGCGTGTCTTCGAGGGAACGAGTCCGAGTGACTGCTTCGGCGTCAAGGAGAACCAGCCATGACCACCAACATGATACGCGCGGATATCGACGTGCGCTCCTTCTACCGCTGGGCCGGGACGAGAGGCATGATCAGCCGGAACGCCTTCGATCCCGGCTTCGCCATGCACTGCCTACTCACCGAGAGCTTCGGACGTGACCTCGCGCCCAAGCCGTTCCGCGTCATCATTCCGCGAGACCGGAAACGCGGACGCGGGACCTTCTACGCATACTCGACTTCGCCCGCCGAAGAGTTCCGCGACACGGCGCAGACCTTCGCCTGTCCGCTCCAGTCCAAGATACTCCCCCCGTCGAGCATCGACGGCAAGACCATGCCTGACACATGGCGGACTGGACAGCGATTGGGATTCGAGGCCCTGATCCGCCCGGTCGTGAGATGCGGACGAGGTTCCGATAGACCGGGCAAAGAACGAGACGCCTTCCAGGCCGAGGCAGAGCGTCACCCGAAAGGGGAGATGCGGCGCAACCGGGAAGAGGTCTACGTGGACTGGTTGTTCGACAGGCTTGCCCGGCGCGGCGCGCGTCTGGAGGAAGCGCGGCTGCGATCCTTCCAGAGGGTGCGCGTCGTCCGCAAGCTCCGTAAACACGCCTCCGAAGGCCCGGACGCCGTGATGCAAGGAACCCTCGAAGTGACCGATCAGACGGAATTCGCCAACCTCGTTTCCGATGGCGTGGGACGCCACCGCGCCTACGGATACGGAATGCTCTTGTTGCGTCCCGCGTCCACGTTGGCGCGTTGACAAGCGCGTTCAATCCTCAATTCACGCACCTTAACATCCGAATATCACAAGTGGGAGGCGAATGCACATGCTGCGAGGAAGACTGGGACTTGAAACCGCAAGAATTCCTCATGCGGACCGACAGGGGCTTCTGTGGCTGAGTCGAGGGGCGTTGACCGTCCGGGACGGAACCCTGCGCTTCGAGCGCCAAGCCGACGCCGATTCGGGAAGCCCCCTCGACTCCGGCGAATACGGCATCCCGTTTCAGTCCCTTTCGATGATCCTGTTAGGTCCAGGATCCACCGTCAGCCACGACGCGCTGCGCTTGATGGCGCGTCACTGGACCGGTCTCGTCGCAGTCGGGGAGGACGGTGTCAGGTGTTATACGGCCCCGCCGTTGATGCCTGACACGTCCGACATCGCCCGTCGGCAGATGCGCGCATGGGGAGACGCCGAAGGCAGCCGCATCACCGTGGCCCGCAAGATGTACGCCCTGCGTCTCGGCGAAGTGCTCCCGAACCAGAACATCGAAGCCTTGCGAGGTATCGAGGGGGCCCGCATGAGGCGAACGTACAGGAACCTGGCTCAGCGGTACGGGATCACGTGGAGGGGCCGCCGCTACGACAGGGCCAATCCCCTCGCGGCCGATGTTCCGAATCAGGCGATCAATCATGCGTCCGTCGCGGTCACTTCGGCGGCGGTGATTGCCGTGATTTCGGTGGGCGCTATTCCTCAACTGGGCTTCATCCACGAGCACAGCGGAGACGCATTCGCGTTGGACATAGCCGATCTGTTCCGCGACACTGTCCTGCTTCCAGCCGCGTTCAAGTCGGCCAAAGCCGTCATCGAAAACCCGACGCTCGATATCGAAAGGCACACTCGGCGCACGACGGGAGAGATGCTGCGAACCGAGCGCGTGATACCCAAAATGATAGGGAATTATATACTTGACTTCGCAAAACGCCTGTAGTAAACTGTCTTTAGACTAGGAAACAGGTGATACAAATGGGACGCGACGGCGGGGTCACAATCAGCGCGTATGAGTTCTTCAAGACGTTCCCCGATGAGCGCACAGCCCTAGAGTACATTGAGGGTATCCGTTGGCCCGACGGGGCTATCCAGTGTCCGCACTGCGACGGCGACAGGACTTCGCGGCAACGGGCATACCAGTACCATCAGTGCAAGGACTGCCGGAAGAAGTTCACCGTTCGGACAGGAACGATATTCGAGCGATCTCATATCCCGTTGGACAAGTGGCTCTACGGTATGTATATACTCCAAACAGCCCGCAAGGGCGTCTCGAGCCTCCAACTCTCGAAGGAACTCGGCATCACGCAAAAGGCGACCTGGTTCATGCTCCATAGGCTACGGGCTGCCTGTGACATAGAGGCGACTCCCCTCAGTGGTGAGGTCGAGATTGACGAGACCTTCATCGGGGGCAGAGAGGCGAACCGGCATGAGTCGAAGAAGCAGCACGCCGGACGCGGTCCAGTTGGGAAGCAGCCCGTCCTGGGTATGCGACAGCGCAACGGCAGGGTGAGCGCCATGCCAATATCGGACACCACGACCGAGAGCATTGGCCGCGAAGTGTTCCACGGCGTTGAGCCTGGCGCAACGATCTACACCGACGAACATGCCGCCTACAGGCAGTTCGGAGAGCGGTACCAGCACGAGACGGTCAAGCACAGCGTCAAGGAATTCGTGAACGGTATGGCATCCACGAACGGTATCGAGAGTGTTTGGGCAGTCCTGAAACGCGGATACAACGGCGTGTACCATCAGTGGAGCTTCAAGCATATGGCACGGTACGTCAATGAGTTCACCTTCCGGCTGAACGAGGGCAACGTATCACGGCATACGATGAAGCGACTTGAAAGCCTCGTACAGGGCGCAATCGGCAAGAGGCTCACCTACAGGGAGTTGATAGCATGAGCGATAACGACACCATCGGGAAGGCCGTCGTCGAGTACACGGACAACCGAAAACATCTCGCGTGCGTGCTGAAAGACCTTGCAGACATGGGGAAGGCCCTATCGAAGTTGAGCGAAGCGCTACAATCTGGGCCGGAACGTGTTGCCGTCAGGAATGGTCAAATCATCGTCACGATACATAACCCCATCGTTTTCGCGCAGCACGACGAAACCATCCCGACGCTTGACGTTGCACGACTTGAGGCGCAGCTTCAAGACCTTCAGCGGACTACTCGTGAGCGCGGGTCACTGGAGAAGACATTGCGTGACCTGGGCCTGGGAGATCTGGTTGTCGACTAGACGCCGGCTTCCCCCTGGGCTTCCGGTCCTTCTTGGGACTGAATGCCAGCACCTTCTTGGTCACGCGGTCCATCGTCTTCTGGTCGAATTTCTCCATGTTGCATGTCTCCCTCGGTCACGCTGGTTGTAGAATGTGATTCTCTTGCAACCGCGCTATGAGATACTCCATAGGGCGGTCACCCTTCATGCTGTTGCAGGCCCCGCATAACAGCTGTAGGTTCTCCAAATGATTCGTTCCGCCCCGGCTCTGAGGTATGACGTGGTCGATAGTGAAGTTGCGGAACGGGAAGTCTCTCTGACACCCTCCGCATACCCCCTCCTGTTGGCCGAACAATACATGAGCCTGCTTACGGTAGTTCTTTGGAGCGTCGATGTCAGTCCGTTTGGGAATGTCCGTCCGAGCCGTGACGTATCCATGATGAAACAGACTCCCCATAGTGTCCTGTAGGCGCGTGTTCACGAGGTCTACGGCTGTAGGCGATATGTCGATCCCTACCCATTGCCGCTCCAATTTGTCGGCAGCTACGCACGTCGTGGCACACCCTGCGAACGGATCTAACACCACGTCGCCGGGGTTACTGGATGCCTGGATGATCCGCTCAAGCAGGGCTAGTGGCTTCTGCGTGGGATAACCGACACGCTCTTTGGCTGCCCCTTGCACTGGGGGGATGTCGTCCCAACTATCACCAATCGCAACTCCTGGCATTTCGTCAAGGTAACGCTTATAGGCCGGCACTCTACCCGGCCCAGTTTGTATGACCCTGCCCGCCTCATACAAGGCTTGCATCTTCTCTGCGTTATATCGCCAAAACCGAGTTACTCCCAGAAACGTGTACTGCGGGTGTCCGCGTGTTCCCCCACCCGGAGCAGCTAAGTTGTCGAGCCGATAATGCCGACCTGTTTCTGATTCAATATGGCGATAAGAACGCTCAATGTATTCGTCCGAGTAAGGCACAAACTGTTGATAGTACTGGGATTGCCGAGCGTCTTTCCCATAGCAGAGGACTATGTCTCTAACGCGGGGCCAATTGGTCGCTCCCTGTCGATAGTCTCCCTTCGTGGTAGTACGCTTCCAACTAATCTCATTCCGATATTCCTTCACCCCGAACACCGCATCCATGAGCTGTTTGAGGTAGTGAGAGGCCGTCGGGTCACAGTGAAGGTAGATGCTGCCCGTAGGCTTGAGAACGCGGTGCATCTCCAGCAAGCGGACTGCCATCATCGTGAGATAGGACTGCATCCCCTTGCCGTGGCTGAACCCCGCTGCTTTCAACGTATGGGCAATCGCGGGCCGTTCATCCGCTATCAGCCCCATCCATGCAACATCAAGGTCACTGAGCGACCACGTATCCTTGAAGGCCGCGCCTGCCGCCTTGCTCCCTACTGGGGCCTCATAGTTGCGGTTCGAGTTGAAGGGCGGGTCGAGATAGATGAGGTCTACGGTCTCGGAGTTCATCCCCCGGAGGATATCGAGATTGTCTCCGGTCCATAGCGTTCGGTTGACGAAGTTCGGCGTCCTCATCTAGCAGCCCCCCTAGACAATTGACGGTGTTTGTACACCATTCGAGCGAGTCCGTGCAACTCAAACGGGCGTGCTAGGGTTGACATGGCGCGAAGTCAAGTATATAATTCCCTTTTGTTATAGGTTCCCCCGCACACGCGGGGATAGACCTTATGATGGTGAGACGTTCACCCTGATGTGTGAGGTTCCCCCGCACACGCGGGGATAGACCCCAGTGGCGTAGCGTCGGCGACGTCTAGGCTACGGTTCCCCCGCACACGCGGGGATAGACCGACGCTTCCCGCTCTTGCATCTAGGGAAAAGGGGGTTCCCCCGCACACGCGGGGATAGACCCATCGCGTCGTGGAAGACGTCGTCCCGAGGGCCGGTTCCCCCGCACACGCGGGGATAGACCGCAACATCTTCTAGCAGTGTAAGGCCCCATACGGGTTCCCCCGCACACGCGGGGATAGACCTTTCCGTTTTGATCCGCACTTGCGGGCGGTAGCGGTTCCCCCGCACACGCGGGGATAGACCCTTCATTTTGAAAGCTGAGGAGTACGGGCTAGGGGTTCCCCCGCACACGCGGGGATAGACCGTGATCTTGCCACACCATAGGAATCAGGTTATAGGTTCCCCCGCACACGCGGGGATAGACCTCACAAACGGGTCACCGTCGTTGACCTGTTGAGGGTTCCCCCGCACACGCGGGGATAGACCCGATATCGGCAAACTGGAGATTCCAGCAGAACTGGTTCCCCCGCACACGCGGGGATAGACCTTGGTATGGCGTCTCGTAGGTGAAGACCCCTTTGGTTCCCCCGCACACGCGGGGATAGACCCGCATATACTATTGGAAGCGGCAGATAGCCGAGGGTTCCCCCGCACACGCGGGGATAGACCGGACTCCACCGCACTGGGCGACTACATCCGAACGGTTCCCCCGCACACGCGGGGATAGACCCGCAGGAGACCAGCGGTATCTCTACTCTACAGAGGTTCCCCCGCACACGCGGGGATAGAGAATAGTGCGCTGTCTCCAGGACGCTGCCCGCCGAGGTTCCCCCGCACACGCGGGGATAGACCTTTCCACCTCTTATACGTCCCATGGCGCATATGGGTTACCCCGCACACGCGGGGATAGACCTTCGTCGATGTGTTCCAAGAGCAGAGAATTAGAGGTTACCCCGCACACGCGGGGATAGACCGTACGGTCGCAGGCTCATGAATTGGGCGTCATCGGTTCCCCCGCACACGCGGGGATAGACCTCCACAACCAACGAGAAGAGGCAACGGCATGATGGTTCCCCCGCACACGCGGGGATAGACCCCACGAGGATGGATAGCGTGAATGGGAGTAGAGGGTTCCCCCGCACACGCGGGGATAGACCTGAACATGGTACCGGTCAACACGCAAACTCGTAGGTTCCCCCGCACACGCGGGGATAGACCCTCTTTGACGTGGATGGCGCTTGGAAATGGATGGGTTCCCCCGCACACGCGGGGATAGACCCTGACTGCGGAGCAGCATAGGACGTTTGAGGAGGGTTCCCCCGCACACGCGGGGATAGACCTTACGCCGAAGACGGCAGACTGAGTAACTCGCCGAGCTGCGTTGGGTACAGAGTATGAATTGCACCCCTACGACTAGGGATTCCGGTCAACCCGGCAAAGTCCAAAGGGAGTTTGCCGACTCGAACTCACCCGTTGCCAGTGGCCTCGATTCCAACCAGATCTTGATGTCGCTTGACTTCCACCTGACGGCGGATGGGCCGACCCTCACGGGTGACGGGAATTCTCCGTTCCTCATCAAGCGGTAGATCGAAGAGCGGCTCAATCCTGTGATTTCCTCAACTTGTTTGCGTCGCAGCAATCTGTCATTCACGTTCATTCTCAACTCCTCTACTCATTTCCCAAATACGTCCGAGTGGAACTTGCTTCTTAAAGCGCTGAGGGACGAAGCTGGCGTACTCACCAAACCCGCCGAGTGGTGACACCTCTACCGTCGCTCCGTCGGTTCTTTCACACTCCACAGTGCCCCTCGCACTCATTACCGAACCTGTCCCTTTGCTCTTCGCCTCCGAGCTTCGCCTCGTCAAGAGCGACGGCCTCGTCCAGAGGCATCCGCAAGGAATGCAGGTACGGTTCTTTAGCGAAGGCGAGTCCGTCTCGCATCTTCACGTCGATTTCCACCGCCTCGGCGAACAGCTCCGGCCATCGATGTTTCGTCTCGACCCACCGCCGCCGGGACTGGAACGGGCAGGCGACGCAAGCTGATCGCTCCAAGGGCCTGTCGTAGCGGGCTGTTCACCAGTCGATGCAGTCCTGTCGGGACATCCCCGTCTCGATCAAGGGGTAGCGGTTCGTCACCCACCGGTCACGTGAGTCCTTCATGCGGACGGCCTCGTCGGTTGAGATGCCGAGCCACAGCTCGACCATCGTGCCTGACGGGACCCGTTGCCCTTTTCGCAGCCCAAGCAGTTCACGTATCTTGTTGTGTATGGGGCTGATCTTGTAGTTGGTGGTGCACTGCCGGCGTCCGATGCCGTCTCTCTCTCCGTCTCTTCCCTTCATATAGACGGGAATATCCACGTAGTTGTTGGAGCCGGAGTGGTTTGTGAGGGCCTTCACGTCCTCTCGGAGGCTTCTTTCCTTGTCTACGACATAGAGGGGAATCGAAGTTGATCCTTGAGCCACTCGACGTGATCGTAGACGCTGGGCGGCTCCCAGTGTGTATCGGCGAAGATAGCGCAGTCGGGTAGTGATCCTAAGGTTCCTTCTCCTGCCATGAGCGCCATGACCGAGGACTGAACTCCACCGCCGAGACTGATGACGGTTAGGGTCGGGCCGGACTGCATCAGGCTTCCTCCCCGGCATGGTTTTTGCAATTCACAGCGTCGATGTGAGCGTCCTTCTTCGTCGTGGCCTGCCTGTCCCTGTTGGCGTGCCTGAGGAGGATGGTGAAGATCCGCCAGAGCCTGTCCTCGGCGTTCGGGCCAACGTTGTAGTCGATCCCTACCACCGTCAGTTCCTGGGAGTCGGCGCAGGAGTTTCTCGGCTTGTTTTGTCCGTTTACGTCCTTCATGTATCACCGTTCTTGGTATTCCACGCCCTGAGCGCAGAGCGCACGGGACTCCTACGCTCACCCTGTCGGTTTTTCTTCGGGAGCCGCCCTTGGTCGCACTTTTTCGGAACGGCGGGCTTCGATGGGAACCCGGTCCGAAGTCCTTCAGTGCGAGCGGTATGCAATCGTCATATTCACCTGCGAGGGACTAGAGGAAGCCCTCTACTCCTCAGAAGCCCGGGAGCCTAGGACGCCGGTCCCTCCCCAGGGGCAACATGTGCCCGAGGTTGAGACTGTCCGCGAACTCCTTAAGCGCTATGAGATGCTCGGAGGTGGGACGAACCCCGTTCCTCCACCGCTTGACGGTGTTCGTACTGACTCCCAACCGGCGGGCCAGTTCGCTCGCCGACAGTCCGGCAGCCTCCATGAATCGCTCAAGGCACCGCGGAAAGTCGTCGGGGAAGGCGGACTCGACTCTCGGGTAGTGATGTCGTTGCCGGGGCATGGTTCTAGTCCCTCCAGAGGGCCATCTGGAGACCGTTGTCTCCGAGGATGTCGGATCCGCCGTCGATCCAGCTCGCGAGCTGGAAGAGGGCGCGCATGGCTCCCCCGCTGGGCTCGATGCCCTTGCGCCACCTGAGCACCTGCCTGCGGTCGACTCCGAGTACCTGGGCGAAGCCTGTCCAGGTAAGGCCGGTGGCCTCCTTGAGCATCTCGATGCGGCGTCCGAAGTCGTCGGGCAGCACCGCGCTCAGGTATGGAGCCGGGCGGCCTCGTACGGTGAGTCCGTTCGTACGGCCGTCGTTCAGGGTGGGTTCGTTACTCGTCATTGCACTCCTCCAGGGTGAACAGCTCGCCGAAGTCCTCGACTCCGAGCGCCCTCTGCATCCGCCGTCGGATGCGTCCCGAGGGAGCCCGTCCCTCCCCAATCAGCATGGAAAGGTATCCCGGGCTGACGCCGATCTTTCGGGCGAGCCATCTCTGGGAGCGGTTCAGCGTGTCGAGCCTGTCCCAGAGGGCTCGCGCATCGAGGCGGACTATTGCCCGTCGCCGGGGTCTCCGCGAGTTTTTTGACCTGTTGATTCCGTGTGTTTCGCATGTTTCGTGTGATTCGTGATGTTGCATGTCTCAAAAAAGACCTCTCTACGGGTGCGCGGGCGCGGCGTGGGTGGGTTCGTATTCGTCGGGTGTGAGCCATGCGGGTCCTAGCGGCCCGGCCCTCTCCATGAGTCCTCGGTGGGAGACCCAAAGGGGGAGCGTGACTCCCGTCCTGTCCGTCTCCTCCCGCACCACGCGGAGGAAGCGCGTAGCAGCGAGGTCGTCGTGGAAGACGACGAGGACGGCGGGCCTCTGGCCGTGATCGTCGGCGGGCCGGTGTGAGGCGTAGTAGCGCAGGTAGGGTGCGATGCGTGACGCCATGGTTGCCGGTCGCACGGCGCGGCGTTCCCACTCCAGGAAGAACGGCCAGACGGCGCGGCCCCTTCGGAGGACGCCGAAGGCGTCGGGCTGGACGGATCGCAGGCTGCCTTCATGACGAAAATACCTTGAAGCGCGGTGCGGCGGGTCGAGCTGCGCGATCTCCCATTCCAGTGCTCGGGACTGCTCCGCGAGGGCGGCGACGAAGGCGTGGACGCCGCCGGTGTGCTCGACGTTCCTGAGCAGCTGCTTGCTCCTCGAACCTGAGAGGTTTCTCCAGTCAAGTGGGGCGTCCGGGTCGCTCGGCTCGAGGCTCCAGCGTTTCTTGGCGATTGCGAGGGAGGCGCGGTCCCTGTGTGCAAGGACGGCGAGTCCCCGGTCGGTGAGAACGAGCCGGGTGCGGCTCCCCGAAGCGAGACGCGCCACCACTCGAAAATCTTCGAGTCCGCTCACCACCTGAGAGGCCCTCGACTCCGATACGTTCAGCAGGTCTGCTAGATTCTTCAAGGTGATCCAGGGCCAGTCCGAGAGCAGGTCGAGCGCTCTTTTCTCGGCAGACTTGAGGATGGCGGGCAGAACGTGGTCGGGCAGATCACTCCCCGGACCGCCTGCAGGCATGTCCCAGGGAAGCGATACCCGCGAGAGCGGCGGCTCCTCCGGAAGATCGGAGCCCGGACGTATCTCCTGTATAACCGTCCGAAGGTCGACGGCCTCGCCGGATGCGAGAAGACTCCATATTGAGTCGACCGGGCCTGCGGCCGCCGCGTCGCTTTCCACGGCCAGGAAGACGGGAACGGGAGCGCCGGAGAGCAGCCTGCGCGCGTGCCTGAGCCGCACGTCGTCGGACACGATCATGAGGAATCCACCGGGAAAAGGTCCTTCCAGAACCCTCCGCATCCGCTTCGAGAACGCCGTCCTGTCCTGGGTGCGTCCCCATCTCACGACGGCGACTGTCCTCTGGTCAGGGAGCTCTATGGCGGCATCCATTGGGAGTGCCCGGTACCACTGAAAGCGCTCAAGGCGGTTGACCTCGGCGACCGCCGATACGAGCCGGTAGACGACGGCGACGGCGTCGAGGCGCTTGAGCATGACGGCCCGCCACTGGAGGGAGACGGGACGGGAGCGCAGCAGGTCGTCGAGGGACACTGCCCCCTCTCTCGCGAGGCGGCGCACTCCTTCCGCGGTGAGATAGTACCGCGCGGTGAGCGGGGTGAAGTCGGTCGCGTAAGGGACAGGGGCCGCGAGCCCCTCGTCCTCCAGCTCCCTCACGGCCTCGTAGACAGCCGCACGCGACCACCCCGAAACGGCGGCCATCTCCAGGCGATCGAGGAAGGGCATCGACGCCAAGAGGCGAAGTGTTTCGTATAGGCATCCATCTGGCTTCATTCGGCGCTCTCCTCGTTCTCAGTGTCTCGGTCGTCTTTCTCAACTGCTTTATCCCACTTCGAGCGACGCTTCTTGTTCCCTGATCCCGAAGGTTGTTCGGCGGCGCTCTCCTCCTTATCGGGCGCGGCCTCGGCGTCCCTCAGGGCCTTCATGCCGTCCTTGAACCTCTGGACGCGCTTCCTGCGCTCCTCGTCATCCTCTGCATCGGGGGTGTACTCGGCGGCGATCCGGCGGATGAGCTCCGCCGTATAGGGATTTCCGGAGTTGGGCTTTCTGACGGTCATGGAGAAGGCGGGCATACGCTCCGTTCCCACCGTCGCCCGCACGTAGCACTGGTGCACCGCAAGCGACGTCACGTCGTCCTCGGTCACGCGCTCCTTGCCGAGCTCCCAGACGAGGTGCCGGGCGTCCGAGGCGGCCACCTGGAAGACCGCAAGGCACCCGACGTTCGCGAGGATCGTGTCCCGCATCGTGGGGGACAGGTCGTCGAGCTTTGCGAGGCTCTGGGTGGCGAGGATGAACGACGCGCCGAACTTGCCGAGCTCGCTGAGCATCGACTCGTAGTCCACGCCCGGCATCGACTGCATCTCATCGACTACCACCAGAGCTCCTCGTCGTTTCTCAGGCGGCACGTCGCCCTGCTCGCGGATCACGGCGTCCACGAGGTTCAGGAGCGACGCGCCTACGAGGGCTGCCACGTCCCTGCCCACGCTCCCCTGCGCGGTGGAGACGAAGAGTATCCCGCCGCCAAGGATGGTCTTGCGCAGGTCGATGGTGGAGCGCGACTGGCCGAGGATGGCCCTGGCCCTCTTGGACGAGGCGTAATAGGAGAGCCTCGTCTGCACCGGCGCGAGAGCCTCGGCCTTGTACTGGCGGTGCCAGTTCTTGAAATCCCTTTCCCACCACTCGATGAGATACGAATCGTTCAGCTTCTCCAACAGCTTGTTGCGGAACGGGTCGTTCGACAGGAGCTTCAGGCCGTCGAGGATGGTGTACTGCTCCTCTTCGTCCATGGACTCGTTGGCCTCATGGAGGGTCTTTACGGTCTGTTCGAGGATCGACTGCATCCTCGGCCCCCACTGGTCCCAGAGCCCTCGCGCAACGCGCACCACAGAGTCGGCGGTGCGATCGCGGTCCGCGAAGACGCGGGTGTCGAGCAGGTTGATGCCGGGAGCGCCGGACCGGTCGGCGAGGTCGATGAGGCGGACCCCGTCCGCGAGGGAAAGGGGGACGTGTTCCAGCAGTCCGGACACGAGGTCGGCGTGGGGATCGACGACGACGATGGCGTCGCCGTCCCTGCCCGCCGCCTTCTCGCGCAGCTTGTGCGCGACGATGTGCTGCATGAGCGTGGACTTGCCCATGCGTGTACGCGCGACGTAGAGGTGGTGCCTCCTGAGCAGGTCGCCGGGGAAATGGATTTCGCGTAGTGTTCCCGCAGAGGCATTGCCCACAAGGGCTCCTCCCTTCACGCCTCGGGCAGAGGGCAAGAGCGTCCTGGCTCCCGAACGTTCCACGAGGGGTGTCTCATCCCGCGCTCCCGGCGGGTGCCACAGGGAGGCGACCTCGCGGACTCCGAGGATGCTACGCCCGCCGAAGAGTCCGGGGCCTGCGGGATGTAGGGAGACGGCGGGGTCGGCGGGCCTGACCTTGCCGGCGTCGAACCTCGCTCCTGCGGGGTTGTCGTAGTGGCGGTAGGCCGACGCCACCTGTTCGAGGAGTTCGCTCGCTCGTTTAAGCCGGTCTCCTGCGGGCAGGACGGCGACGATCTCGATCTCGGCGTCGAAGGCGATGCGCGAGACTTTTTCGCGTATCTGAATGGGGTCGTGGACGCGGGAGTGAGCTTTCTTCCAGCGATGCCAGGCCCAGCCTCCAACGGCAAGGGCTAAGGAGATTCCAGCGCCCATGAGAACGGCCTTCCAGGCCTCGCCGTCCCGCACCCACAGGTAGCCTTTGAGACCTACCATGACCGCCGCTCCGAGGACGGCCATCGTAACGCCGTCGGTGCGGTGGGCGCGGGCCTGTCCGGTGTACGACGACTCTTGCTTTTCCGGCACGGCGCGCCTGTGTCCCTTGTCCTGGTGGGCCTCCGCCCAGTCGGGGCCGAGGGAGCGGAGCAGCAGACGCGCCACGACGCGCTCGCCGTCCTTCAGGTCTGACAGGGCTCCCATCAGGGCGATGAGTGGATCGGAGCCGGGGTCGAGCAGGTCGTCGTCCCTGAAGACCCTGAGCGGCGCGTAGTCTGGCCCGTTCGACCGGAGGGACATGCTCCACGCCTGCTCACCCTCGTCGAGACCCAGCGGGTCGTCCTCTTCGGAGACCACGTGAATGCGGGCCTGGGGATAGTGTGCGGACAGCTGGGCCCTGACGGCCTGCTCGTCGAGGCATCGGGCCATGAGGGTCACCCCGTCGGCGTCGCCCGCAAGCTCGAGGGAGAACGGCTCCGGCACGGCGATGGAGGCGAGCATGTTCTCGACGCCGAGGAGCGTTCGCTCCCCCGTGCGCGGAGGCGTGACCGCCAGAAGGACGGGTTCTTTTTCCTCGCCGTCGCCGAAGAGTCGTCTGATCAGGCTTTGTTTCATGGTCTGGGTCCTTCCCTATACGGCTATCTGTGATAGCCGGGCCGCCACTCGATTACCGCCGTCTCTTCCGGGGTCGCCTCGATGCGTACCGGGAACTTTTGTCCACGTGCAATCAGGAGTCCGTCTCCGCGAGGGCAGGAGACAAGCCATCGCTGGAGGTCCTCCGGCAGGTCGAAGGCGTCTCCCACGGTGCTGATCGCCGCGGCATCCTGCTGGAGCAGGAGCTTGAAGGCGGCGTTCTGGAGGAGGGCGCGCCCACTGTGTCCCGTGATCGCTCTCGAAGAGTCCTCGGACAGAAGGTCCTGGACGTCCTGCGTGATGAACTGGAGACCCAGCCGGTGCTTGCGGGCCCGCTTGGCAACCGACACGAGGAAGGCAGCGCCCTCGGGGTGCTGCATGATGCTCCACACCTCGTCTACGACCAGTAGGCGGGGCTTTGGGTCCTGCGCGGCGGCGGCCCACACCGTCTCGGTGCAGACCATCGCGGCTGCGGGCCGCAGTTCCGGTTCCAACAATCGCAGGTCGAAGACGGTGACGAGGGCCTCGTTGCCGAGGAGGTCGTCTCCCTCGTCGGAGAGCAGGTGTCTCAGGCTCCCGGTGGCGAATGGCCGGAGCAGCCTTGCCAGGGCCGGGTCTCCCGCCTCGTCCTCTTGAAGATATTTGTAGAAATCGAGGAAACCGGTTCTATCGCGGGGACGGGCGTAGTAGCCCGCAAGGGCGTGGTCGAGCGAAGCTCGCCGCTCGGCGGAAAGACGCTCACCCACCATCACCTCGATGAGGCGTCGCAGACTGCCGATGCGCTGGAGAAGCTCCTCGGAGTCTCCCTTGTCGATGACGAAGGGGTTCATGCCCTCTCCGGGAACTCCGGGAGACAGGACTCTGCCGCCCGCGGCGCGGGCCATGTCCGCGTACTCTCCCTCCGGGTCGATCACGTAGGCGGTGACGCCGCGCGTCAGGCCTCTGAGCACGCCGAGCTTGGTCGAGAACGATTTGCCCGAGCCGGAGCGGGCCAATACCGCCGTGTTCGCGTTGAGGTGCGACCCGTCCCAGGGGTCGTAGACCACCGGGGAACAGGCGCGCATGTCGATGCCGTAGAGGGTGCCGCTCCGGGTGTCGAGGTCGGGCGGAGAAAAGGGAAAGAGCCGCGCAAGGCTGGAAGTGTCCAGCGTCCTCCACACCGCCACGGCGTTCAGTCCGAGTGGTAGCCCGGACAAGAAACCATCGCGCTGGCGGAAGGCGAGGTTGTCCAGCTTCCCGAGGGTGGCTGCGAAGTGACCCTTCGCCCGCTGGGTTATTTCTTTCAAGGAGTCCTCGTCTTGCGCGTGGAGGGTGACCGACAGGGATGCGTGAAACAGCCGTTCCCGTCCGCGCTGCACCTCGTCGCGCAGGCGCGTCACGTCCTCCAACGCGATCTCCGCCTCCGGGGACATCGTCCGCCCACGCTTGAGCGACAGGGACTGGGCCGACTCGAACTTGACCTTCTGCCACTCAAGGGTGCGGGCCGCCTGCTCGGGCGGTATCGGCCCGAGGTGAATGGACAGGTCCATCGGTGCTCCCGCCGCCATCAGCCCCTGCAGGAAGCCGGGAGCAAGTGACCGGGGCCACTTGCCGAGGTGCAGCGAGCGGACGAGAGTATCGCCGATATTCATATCACGACGGTTGACCTCGACCTCGATCTCTTCGTTCCCGTCGAACTCGGCTGGCGAGCCGCCCAGGGCCGTCGATACGAAGAACATTCGTAGCTGGCGGTCGCTCAGGGCGTGGACGGACAGTCCCGCTCGCGCAAGCAACCCGCGCAGTTCGTCGACGTGCCCGGACTCGCAGACGGCGTAGAAGCGCCGGTCGAGGATGCCGTCGCGGGACTCAAGGTCTCCGAGCAGACGCTGGAGCGACTCAGAGGCCGCTCTCGTCTGCGGGGGCAGTTCGGACGGCTGGGTCTCCTTGAGCCTGTCTCTCAGTGCGCCGAGGCGCGGCGGGTGCTGTCTGATCAGGAGCTGGAAGGGGAAGTCGCAGGCGTTGAGCGCCCCCGCGAAGGCTCCGAGCTTCGGCTCGTCGATCTCGACACCCATCACCTCGCACGCCGCCACCTTCACCCCGTCGAGCCGCACGATGGCGTCGTCCTCCATGTGCGAAACCATGAAGAAGGGCGACAACTCCGGAGGCGGCTTCGCCTCGGCGACCGGCTGTGAGGTAGACAATTCATTCTTCATGAACCGGCCAATGCCGAGCCGGAACGCGAGACCACGCAGTCTGTTAAGAACAGACGCCAGTCGTTCCTTCGATGTGGATGTCGGTTTCAAGTCTCTTTACTCCTCGGCTCTACGGGATGGGCACGATTCCGCCGCGCAGCGCGAGGGCCACGCCCTTGGCTGACAGCACGAGCACCAGCCCGACGACCGCTCCGATCACGGCGCGTTTCGCAGTGGCCGATCCGCGCTCGTCGCTCCCGTCCGCCATCAGCATGAACCCCGCCCACACGATGGCGAAGAACGACAGGCCGGACGCGGCGTAGGCCATCCCCGACAGCGCCTCGTCGAAGGCGTGAAGCATCTCAAGCTCAGCAGGCGAAGCCCCCAGTGAGACGAGCGCCGCGAGGACGGAGGCCGCCAGTGTCGTTAAACGCCTTACCACGGCCTCCCCCATCCCCAGAGATCGAACAAAATATTCGCCTCCTCGTCGGTAAGGGGGCTCTGATCGGCTCTCTCCGGCTCCGGTTCGGGCTGCGGAGGAGTGAAGACCGCGTAGGGATCGTCGGACCCGACGCTCGCGTGCAGCGACAGCCTCTCCTGCCTGACCGGGGTCATCGGCTCGCGCTCGGCGACCTCCGCCTCGACCCGCTCCGGGTGCAAAATGGTCAAGGTCACGTCGCGGTAGACCGTCCTGCTCGGTATCGAAAGCGTGGCCGATACGACGTGCTGGGTCCGCGTCCCGTCGTCGTGCGTCACCGTCACCGTCTCGCTCACGGTCTCGGTCGTCCCAGGCCTCAGCAGTGTCACCGTCTCGGTGCGGTTCTCGGCCCTCTGCGGGCTGTGCGTGAGCGTCACGAGCGGGGGAATCGGGACGCTGAGGGCGGCCTCCATATCAACGCCGATGGTCACTGGGTGAATTGCCTCGCCGGTTGCGACCGGAAGGGAAAAGGTCGTTTCGCCGTCAGGCACGAACGGGACGCTCGCGTGCGACGCGCCGGACATGACGGCTACCGTCCCAGCTACAGCAGTAACCTCGGCCTCCATCACCGCCGTTTCGGTGACGTTCTCGTGTCCCGCCACCGTCTGGAGCTCGACGAGTTCCTCGACGGCGACCGCGCACTCGGACTCGACCGCTCCCTCGATGGCTCCGAGCGTCCAATCCAGGGAAGTGATACGTAGGTCGCATATCTCACCGCCGATCTCAGGCAGCGGAAAGGGGAGCTGCGCTCCCTCGATGGCGAACGCGCCCGCCTGTCCGATTCCGTCCTCCCAAGAGAAGGTGAGGGACGGGCGCTCGCCCGACAGGGGCAGAGAGTAGGAGATGGCCTCGCCCTCTGCGACGTTGGCGATGCCGAAGAAGCGCAACGCGCTGCCTCCCCTCCCACCGTAGGCTCGCACCCGCAGCTTCAGGTCGGTGGCCGCCCTGAGCGCGACGTCGGCTCGGTCATTCGATACGTGTAGGCCCTCGAAGTAGAGCCGACGTCCCGGCACGGGCTCGGCGGGTTCGTAGTCGATGTCGTCGAGCCAGTGCCCGTCCGCTTGCACCGTCTGCGGAGTCGCGATGGCGGCAATGGTGAGGGCGAGGAACGCCAGCACGACCCCCACGAGCTTTCGTTCCGGTCGCCGCTCCCTTGATCCGCGGCCCTTCCTTCGTCTCTTGCGGCGGCCCGATCTCTTGTATGGCGTGGTGGGTG
Organism: Dehalococcoidia bacterium; assembly: GCA_963662435.1. GTDB lineage: Bacteria > Chloroflexota > Dehalococcoidia > Lucifugimonadales > VXLM01 > VXLM01. The sequence goes on from OY759598.1 coordinate 4,090,006, forward strand.
CTGGAGCGCTCTGCTCTCGGGTCTTGGCGGGGAGAGCGGGGAGCTTCCGCTCGTCTTCCTTCTCCGTCTGCACGTCGGGGATATTTTGCGTACGCCGGAAGACCGGGGAAGACAGACTGCCGACCACCTCATTGACTCTGGACCGCACCCCGCGAGAGACGTGATCGCGGGACTTTGCCCACCGCGCCCTGAGGGTTTTTCCCCCGTCGCCCAGACGCGCCACCAATGCGCCTTTCGTCGGTAAGGGCCTTCGGCCCTTGCCGAACCACATGTGAAGTCGGAAGGGCCGCCGTCCCCGGTTGCGACGCATCCCGGCCTGCCCGCGCCTCGCCATCAACCGCATCCTGCGAGAGCCACTCCCGGCTCTCCGGGCCACCATCGTCAGGGGGTTGGGAGCGTTCTCGGGAACAGGCGGCGGTTCGCTGCGCGTCAATCCGGAAACGGGACCGGCATAGAGCCTCCCCCCCAGCCGGTACCTGAGAAGGTCTGCGGCAACGAGCGGCAGGCTCCTGCCTCCAACCTTGCCCACGATCCCGGCGATTCCCACGACTCCGAAGACGACGGACAGCCCGATCCGTGCGCCCGTAGGTCCTACGGGCGCGTAGCTGTACGCGCCGTAGGACAACGCGCAGACCGCCGTGATCGCCACGATCTGCGGAAACGAGAACCACAGAAGAACCCTGTCCTCGGCCTGCACATGAGTCGGCACCTCGTGTTCTCTCATTCTTTTTTCTCCTTTCAGTCCGCTTAGCTGGTACTTTCACCTTCGCCGGCATCACCGCTCTCACCACCGGAATCTTCCTGCGTGGGCTGCGGCAGCTCGACCTCGACCGCCGGATCGACCACGGCGTTCATCACCAGCTCGATGACGCCGTAGGCCAGCATCGCAAGCACCACGCCCGCGATCGCTGTCATCATGGCGCTCTTGCCCCGCTCCATCTGGTGCGGAGCTCCGCTCGCCGTCAGATAGAGGTAGGCCCCGTATACGAAAAACCCGACGCCCACTGCCCCGACCGCCCCTAGGAGCATGCCCACCAGGTTCGAAATCGTCTGCGTGATCTGTTCCATTTCGTTTTTCTTCTCCTCTCGATACCGGACGATGTTCTCGCCTGGACTTTCGGTCTCGTGCTGTTGGTCCCCTTGCGCTACTCGCCGCCGCTCCTCGGCGCTCCTGTACCGCCTCCTCCGGCTGACGGGGTAGCCATCGAGGCCGCCGAGTTGACCGTGCCCGCAACCGCCGAGACGCCCGCGGTCGCAGCCACCGCTCCAACCGCCATCCCACCCGGTCCCGCTGCCGCTCCTCCGGCGATCAGTCCGACCGACTTCATCGACCGCATCATCGATCCCGGCAGAGACATGCCGAAGTAGAGCGTGCTCAGCCACGCGTCGAAGGTGCCCGCCTGTCCGAGCATCGACGGCACCCGCGTCGCCAGGTAGACGAACGCCAGCGACATCAGGAGCTTCCAGATCAGGTCCTGCACCGGCTCGAAGGCCGCAATCTCGGCGAACTGCTCCAGGAATCCGAATCCCAGCGCGAGAGCGATGAGCTGCACGGCCTGCTGGAAGACCGTCGTCATGAACATCCGCAGCCACTGCCTGCCCCAGCCCGCCGTGTGCGGCAATATCCAGAGGCCTAGCGCAATCGGCGCGAGGGCCAGTAGCAGGTCGATCAGCGCGAGGCGCACGATCATCTGCACCAGGACGTAGAGCACGAAGAACCCGTAGACCAGGTAGAGCAGGGCCATGAGCTGCGCCATTCCGACGCTCCCAGACTCGACGGCCGTGAGCAGCGTTTGCAGCGGAGCCCTGAGCAGGTCGCCGGGGTTTACCTCGAGCGACTCCGCCACGAATCCCGACACCCCCGCCGCGACCTCGATCACCAGGGAGCACCACCATAGGGACGTGGCTGCCGCCACCAGCCCCAGCACGAGCCGGGGAAACATCTCACGCCATCCGGCGCTGCGGCCTCCCACGTGCTCGCTCATGATGAGACTCAGCCCCATCCAGCCGACGATCACGACCAGCGCTCCGGACGTGACGGCCCACACGACCGTCCACGCCTGACGCACCAGTTCGTTGGCGTAGGTCAGATCCGCGGGAGTCCCGGTGAGGATGTCGCTCATGGCCTAGCCTCCCCGGCACTCGTCGGCGTTCGCGCCGCTCGCCTTCTCCACGACGCCGCACAGCGTCCCGTGCACTCCCTCGATCACCCAGCGGGCGAAGGCCCGCGCCCAGCGCGAGGGGTCGAAGGCTCCGATCACCCGGTCCCACAGGCCGGTCGGCTCGTGGGCCGGGATCACGACGTGGAAGCGGTCAGGCTCGCCGGGGGTCGTCTCCGCCGCCATCATGAAGAGCACGTAGACGCGCTCGGGGTCGAGCTCAGGCTGGTCGTCGTGGCCGGGGTACTCCCACGACCGCTCCCAGCCGTGGCTCAGCCTCTTCTCGCCTCCGTGCACCTGCGTGACGCCGGTGAGCCACTCGCCGGTGTCGGGGTCGCGAACGGCGTAGGCGAGGAAGGCCAGAGGCCGGTCGAACACCGGGCGGGCGACGAATCCACCCTCCTTGTTGCGCTCGACGAACCTCGCGCTCTCGTTGACCAGCGAGACGCCGGACCCCTGAGCCACGAGCGTTCCAACGGACGCGACGAACAGGAGCGTCGACAGAAGCAGCGACACGAGAAGAGGTGCAAGCCGCCTCGTGCGTCCGGTGGTTGTTCTCGATTGCAGCGCCATGTAGCGGCCTCCCTGCGTTCCGCGCCGTCTCCATCTGCCGACGCTCCGGCAAACGAGTGTGAACGATGAAATCTCCCGCCGTAATGCCCTGTGAGGCGTACACGCGTGTACGCCCTACGAGGCATTCACCGGACGGGGTCTCCTGTGGTGTCATTACCGTGTACAGAGAATCGAGCTTTTTGTGAGAAGGCGTGATGGGACGGGAACGCGGCGGCGCAGGCGCGGAAGGCTTCCCCCTACAGGAAAAAGTGAACAGCCGGACTTGAGTCCCCGTTCCGGACGGGGGGTACATCGGGCGTAGCTGGAAAGTACATCTTGTACCCCTGCCCACGATGAGGGCGGGTACATTGGGCATACCTGGAAAGTGCATCTTGTACCCCTGAAAGAACGGGGCCTGGGCGCGAGAGCCGTAGCTGGAGGCTTCTCCCCGGTGGGACAAAAGAGCCGGAAACTCGGAGGAAAATCGTGCAAAAGAGCAGATACGTGGCAGACGTTCACCATCTGCGGCTCATGTCGCTACTCAATGAGTTGGTGAGGGAGAAGGGGAACAAGGGCGCGGCAAGAGTGTTGGGGATAGACCGAAGGACCGTGGCTGCGAGCGTGAGGTCGGGAGTCCTGTCGGGCAGGGCGCGCGAGGCGCTGGAGCGAGTCCTGGTGGAAGGGAACGGCACGTCAGAGTCACGTGAGCGGCGGGACCATGAGGAGTTGCGCCGACGGCTGGAGGCGTTCGAGGAGGAGATGAGAGGAGCTGTCGAAGCGGTGCGGGGTGATGTCCAGACGCTGGGCAAGGAGCACGCTCGGACGACACGGCTGGTCGAGCGTCTGATCAGGCACGTGGGAGTTACAAGAGATGACGGGAGCGATGCGTTAGCCCCCGGCGGAGGCGGGCGACGTGGCACGGTGATCGAGTCAAGGCGAGAGCATCCCGAACTGGTGACCCGTGAGCCTGCCCAGGACGACGACGAGGTCTACGGCGATGCGTGGCCCCTGGTGAACGAGTGGCGGACGTTGGAGCTGCGGCGCGAGGTCGGCACGAAGCTCGACCGCGCAAGGACGAGGGAACGGATCATGGAGCTCGAGATTGCAATGATCGACGAGCAAGGCCTGACGCTGCCGCCAGCGAAATCACCGATGCACCTGTCGGAGAAGAGAGTCCATCTGGGTTGGCGGATGAAGACTCTGGACGACTTGCGAAGGGAGCGAGGAAGGCTGGAGGTGCTGGGCCGCGTACGGCGTTTGCTGACCTTCGGACTGTGGAAGGAGTAGCTGCAGTCTCTCAGTTTCGTATCTTCGAATAGTCCAAAGTAGGACTGTCTGGGCATCGGCGCATCGCTTAGTCCGATTCGTAGCCGAAAACGGTTGCGCTTAGGTCGTTTCGCCACTCTCCTGCATCCTTTCCAGCACAGCCTCCAAGTGGGGCTTGAACGTGCCCGGGAACCTGGTGACGTGCTCAATCATCCAGGTTCCAATTGCATCCAATTCCTCTTCCGTATTGTCGATAGACCCGGGCCGTGACATGACCACTCGACTCATCTTCGAGTCGTCCAGTCGTTCCCATTTCATCGAACCGAATTCTTCTTCGAGCTGTGTACTCGACTCCTCAAGTAGGTCGAAAGCGGTTTTGTTCCAGTCTTGGTCTGGACTCTTTATCACCAGTTCGACGCGGGCCTCCCCCTCCCGCGTAAAGCGCATGGTGCGTCCGAACTTGGCGGAGCCCAAACCGCCTCCAACTTCAAAGTGTGCGAACTTGTTCTGTGTCCCAATATTCCACCCGTGCGTCCGGCGCAGTTCCTCCAAGATGGGTCTCCAGAATCGAATGTATTTCTTCTGCGCTGGAGTCACCTCTGCCTCGCTCTCCTTGAGGTCTTTCGACCACGTGTTGGGGGCGGCCGCGAGCCGGAAGAGCGGGGCCGGAAGCGAATCGCCGATTCTCACCGCTTGGACTTCGACGCCGAAGAAATTCAACGAGTCTCTGGTCCCCTCGTTGAGCCAATCCAGCGCCGCCCTGTGTTCGTCGCGGAACTGGGTGGCTATCCATATAACAATCCCGGCGTTCAGGCCCGCCGAATACGTCAGTAGCTGGCCGAGATGGGTGTGGTCAGTGCCGGCGATCTGGTTCTCGATAGCTACCACTGCTTCACTCCTGGCATCTCTAGCAAGGATGTCGAGCGAGAAGTTCCCGACAGGGACCTCCGTCCCCTCCAGATCCAGTTCCATTCCGAGCTCTTCACCAAGCAATCCGAGGTTGTCTGCCAGCCAGGGGGTGAAACACTTGGCCTCGTGGGGCCATACGGAGTTGATGGCGACCTTCTCGAGTTTACCGATACTCTTGTGAGTCATTGGAAAAATCCTCCCTCGGATTGCGCGAATGGTAGCAAATGGGCAGAAGTGAAGGAAGGTGGAGCGCCGAATGATTGCCCTCGTCAAACGGGTCACCGGTACTTGGTTTGGTATCCTACTGAATTTTTGTGGAAGACTTGTTGATCCAAAGTGAACACTTTTGGCGGTGGGACGCTTAAGGCATTCCATTCGGGTTCGTGGTCCGGCAATACTGGTTGCACTGTCAGGCTTTTCCAGTGTTTCCCGCCCTAGAAACCTGGGGGTTCCGTCTCTGAACCCGGGATTTTTCGTGAAGGGTCGAGCTTTGCTCCTTGAACGATCTCCCAAGTCGGACGGCCCGAAGGGTTGAGCCTTGCTCCCCCGAGGCGGTCTTCATGGGACAAAACGCTTCCCGCAGCGTGAGGCGGTGGTAAAGGGTCGAGCCATGCTCCCCCGAACGCCGCTTCGAAGGTCGGGGCTGGTTCTGGTCGGAGTGCGTTCCGAGCCTGTCCCACAAGTGGGAAGTGGTGGATAGCACCCCGTCAGGTCTTCCGACGCGACATCCACGAAGAGATTGAGATGTCGCTTTGGCCAGGGTTCGCTTTACGACCCCAGCTGCGGGATGCTAGGAGAACGCTGGATTGAAGGGTGCGGGTTGTGTAGTAACAGCAGTTGCTGTCAGAGAGTGGGGAGAGGCCCTAGACCGTGGATACTTGAATGGAGGGGCAGGCTCGGGGTCTCCACGCCTTCCAGATAGTGCGGAGGTTGAAGGCGATGGCAAGCACCGTCCATTCGGCTTTCACGTTGGTAAGGCCACGCAACAGGAACCTCCGAGCCCTCAGTTGCTCCTTAAAGATTCCGAAGACCGGTTCGATCAGGTACTTCCTCAGTTTGTAGGCCGTCTTGGCTGCCTCGGTAGACATCCATTCTCTGTGAGCCCGCAGTACATGGTCGCGTGACCCGATTTCTAGCTTGCGTCCCCGTGGGTAATCCTTGGTGCAGACTCCAAAAGCGGGGCAATTGCGGCAATCGGAGGCAGAGGCTGCTCGGTATACCCGGACCGGCGTTCCTTTGTTTGTGGACGAGCTGGAGAAGCGCAATATCTTTCCGTGAGGACAGACGTACCTGTCGTTGCCCTCGTCATAGGTGAATCGGTCCTTGTGATAGGGGTTGTCCAATGGTCGGGCCATATCCGGCACTGCCACTTGCTGACCTTTGCGGTGACTCGCCTCCAGGTGCCCGCCTCCACAATAGCCGGCGTCAGCCAACGTCAACGGAGTCCTGGTTCCTGTAACACCCTCTGCCTGTTCCATCATCGGGGTCAACTGGAGGGCGTCATTGACTTGGTCCACAACATCCACGGCGGTCAGCAGCATGCCGGTCGTCTTTCCGCCTGCTGCCAACGGTGAAACCATAGCCTGGGCGTTGTAGCTGGGCATGAATCCCTGACGGGTCCTCATAAGTTTTGCATCCCAATCGGTCAGGTTGATGCGCTTGCGATTCTGTTCAGAAGCCAACTCGTCCATCGCATGTCGAATCTGCTCCCTCAGCGCTTGCTTGTTGGCTAACTCCTCCGGCAGATGTAAGGCAGGGGTATCCTCACCCGCTTCGTTCTGAGCTTCAAGGTCGGATATCGCCTTCTCCACCCTGTTCAATAACCGGCCCAACTCCTCGGCACTGTAGGTCCTATCTCTTGCCGCATTGGCACCCACCTTAGTTCCGTCAACCGCCTGCACTGCCAGGTCCACCAACTTCATCGTCACCGCCGTGCGCACTGTGCGCTCGAACAGCTTCCTCATGGACTGCCTGTGTTCTTTGTAGAATCGCCACAAGGTGTTGTGGTCAGGATACTGCCAGCCGGTCAGCCACAGATACGGTATCTGGTCGCGGCAGGCCGCCTCCAGCTTCCTGCATGAGCGAACGCCGGTCATGAAGCCGTACAGCCACACGCTCAACAAAGCGCAGGGATGGTAGGCCGGCGCTCCCATTGGGTCGCCGTCTATCTCCACGCCGAGTTCAGCCCAGCCTTCCCTGTCCAGTGCGTCCACAAACTCGGCCACGAATCGGGCTGGATGGTCTAACGGCAACAGATCGTCAAGAGTAGGTGGCAACAGCCACATCTGTTCTCGGTCCATATCTCGAAGCGGCATCTCCAACTCTCCTTCGTTGATGTCGCCTCAAAGGTACACCTAACACAGTTCCATTCACCACTCCCCGACTTCTGAGACAGCCTCGTTCCGCACTGCGTCCACCGATGAAAGTCCGGTCGTCGGAGCGCACGCCGCTTTGACGATTGGGCCATTTGGTCGGAGTGCGTCTGCCGCTCCGTCTGGTTCCTCATGCCTGCTGAACAGCTTCTGATGGCCTAGACGCAGGCTTCTTACACGCGCCGGTCCGTGATGATGACGTCGCAGTCTGGCCGCTCCCCCTTCGACGCAGCTCCTCAGATCGAACACCTCGACTCTGGTGGTCTGCGTCACCTTTCCCTTCAACTCTTTCGTCTTGCGGTCGGCACTGGGTCGGTTCGCATTTCCCCCGTCGCAGCCCCCTGGCGTATCCCCATGACCCCAGGGCAAGCTGCGCCCTTTTCCCCTCGAGCCGTCCCGCGACTCCCCCGTTGCGGTCGACGCATTTTCCACGCGCCCGCGTTCGATGGCATCCGTCGAGCGGGGCTGCGCAATGGTAATGGCAGCACAACACAAGGTTCCCTGCGCTTCGGATGCCGCGCGGGGCAGGCAATGAAGGAGGTGAAGATATGCACGTTTTGAGACGGGTTAGGCAGGTCATTGGAGCGGTCGTCGGGATCGTAGTGAGGCACCGAAAGTTGGCGGTCGCGGTCGTCGTGGCGCTGTTGCTAGTTGTGCCGCTGGCGCTCACCGGGGACGGAGAGGTCTTCGTGCTGAACGCGGTGGGACTCGGCGTCGCGTGGCTGCTGTTCAGGCGGCTCGCAAAGTTCGGAAGGAGGAGGACGAATGGAGATCGGTAGACGGGTCGAATGGAGGCCGCTCATCGCTCGACGCCTGGCGAGCGCGAGTTCGAGGGGCGTGAGGGCGGCGGTTCGACCCGTTCGCTGGCTGGGCGCGCACAGATCGGAGTTTATGGCGGTGGCAACGCTGACGCTCATGCTCGCGCCGCTGCTGCTGTGAATCAGGCACTTCAGAAATTCTCACAAAGGAGAGAGAACGATGACGACGGCAACCATGACGACACACGGACGGACGATGGATACGGTGGCAGTGAGGGGCCGGCGGAGCCTCGAAGAGCTGGTCGAGGGGGTGTTCGAGGCCTTGTTCGCGGACGAGACGGAGACGGCGGAGACGGGCGCGGCGCGCTCGATCCACGAGGCGCGGAGACTCCGGCAGGCGGGGGACATCGACGGGGCCTTGGCGCTCCTCGCCGAGGTGGACACGGCGAGTGCGGAGACGAACCAGGCGCGGTGGGCCTTCACTGAGTGGAAACAGCTGGTGAAGCGGAGGTTCGGTGACCGTGAAGCGTTGGTCTACAGCCAAGGCACCGGGCGGGCGGCCGCTCTTGTGCCCCACCGCGATGGGATGCTGGAGGTCGCTGCAGTCCTGGGGATGCGCTGGCGGCCCGGCAAGGTCGTGTCGGGCCGCAGCCTGCGCGGGCTCCGGCCCCTCGCCGGAGGAGCGTGATGGTCTCGGCCAATGCGACGGTTGACATCCCCGCGCTGAAGGCGCGACACCCGCTCGCTGACGTGGTGGAGTCTGCGGGCGTGAAGTTGAAAGGAAGGGGCCGGGTCCGCCAGGGCGTCTGCCCCTTCCACGAAGAGTCGGAGGGTTCGTTCACCTCTTACGAAGACAGCCAGCGATGGTACTGCTTCGGCTGCGGCCTCGGAGGGGACGTGCTTGATTTCGTGCAGCGGATCGAGGGTCTCACATTGCAGGAAGCGATCCAGCGTCTTGACGTGGGCGGCCATAGGCCGGTTTCCGAGACGGCTCCTCGTCCGGTCCCCAGGCGGCGTCCAAAGGCAGCACCGCTGCCACCGCGCGACCCCACCCTGCTGACGGCGGCGGCGCGGTTCTACGCCGGACAGCTCCGGCGCAACCCTGCCGGGCTTGAGTACCTTGCCTCGCGGGGCGTAGGACTTGAGGCGGCCGTGCGGCTCGGCCTCGGCTTCGCGCCGGGGCACGGGCTTGGGCAGGCCCTTGAGTCGGTCGGCTTCGATGCCGGTCGGTTCAGGGACTGCGGGCTATTCACCGAGCGGGGTTCGGAGCGGTTCGCCGGAATGGTGGTCGTTCCCGACCTCTCCGGCGGCCTCGTCCGCTGGCTCAAGGGCCGGGCTCTGGACTCGGGCGCGAGGCCTCGGTTCCAGGCCCTTCCCGGTCCCAAGCCGGTGCTCGGACTCGGCAGGCTCGGTCCTGCACCCTCCTGGGTCGTCGTGGCCGAGGGGGTATTCGACTGGCTCCTCCTTACAGGCTGGGGCCTTCCCGCAGTTGCTGCCCTGGGCACCCAGGGCGTCGAGCGCATCGCATCGGCCCTGCGGGGCTGCCCCCGCGTCTTCCTCGCCTTCGACAACGACGACGCGGGCCGGGAGGCGACGGATCGGCTTCTGACCCTGCTCGGACGCAGGGCCGCCGAAGTCATTCTTCCCCAGGGCATCGACGACGTGGCCGAGCTCGCCACGCTCCCCCAAGGTCGCGCTGCCTTCCTTCGCCTGCTCTCGCAGGCCGCCCGCTCAGCCCGATAGCGGCTCCTCGCCGCTCTCATCCGGGCTTCGCGACCTACCACTTCCCCAACCCCACTTTCAACCTACAGGCCTTACCCCAGGCTTTGCCCTGCGGGACGGCCTGTGCCCAGCGTTCGTCGGGCTCTGCCCGCACACGGTTTCCTCCAGCGGAAACCGCATCGCTCATTCGCTACAGGAACCACACCAAGGTAAGGAGATTCGAAATGTCAAACGGCAACAACAACGGACACAACCGAAACGGGACTGGGAACGGTCTCGTACATAGCCTGCCCCGTGCTGGACACGGGGACAACGGTAACGGTCACAAGCCCGACGCCCCCATAGCCATCGAGCATGACCTCCTGTGGGACGGGCTCTCTCCCGCCGTCACAAAGGCGCTCGGACAGCCCCTCGATCCGGCGCTGGTTTCCCGGCGCAAGGGACGCGGCGGCAAGACTTTCTCCTACATCGAGGGCCACACCGCCATCGACGAGGCCAACAGGGTCTTCGGCTATGGAGGATGGGGATTCGAGCTGGTTGAGAACGTGACCATTCGGCAGATCGAGACAGTGGATGCCCAAACGGGCGAGGTGAAGGTCGTCAACATCTACACTGCCCCGGTCAGGGTCACCGTCCCGGGCGCTCCTCCCCGCACCGACATAGGCTTCCACACCGTAACGGACGAGACCGCCGACGGTCACGAGACTGCGATCAAGGGATCGGTTACCGACGGAATGAAGCGGGCGCTCCGCAGCTTTGGCGACCGCTTCGGGAACGGTCTCTACGGAGATCAGGCCCCGGCAATCGCTTCGGCCAAGGCCGAGCGCGCGTCCGCTCGGGCCAACGGCAGATCCACCCAGTCTCAGGCCAACCGCCGCGACAAGTCACAGGCCGAGAAGCTGCGCAAGCGACTCATCGAGATCGCCGTCGAGCAGGGCTTCGACGAGGACGGCGTTCGCACCGCCGTCGTGAACCGGACGGGCAAGAGCATCGACGACCTGACGGTCGACGAGCTGGAGCCGCTGGTGGAGGCCGCCGCCGCCAAGCTCAACCAGATGAGGCAGGCTGCCTAGTTCGCTTGGGCGACTGGCACACGCAACGGAGCGGGGTCATCTCTCACGGGGTGGCCCCACTCTCCATCTACAGGACAAGGAAGGAGAAGACCGATGGTCACGACGACGATGCACACACCCTGGGGTTGGACGAGGGACGCCGAGGAACTGGCCGAGGGCGTCCTGAGGGTCACGACGCCGAGCCACGGCGGGCTGAAGCTCAGCCGCGAGCGGTGGGACGAGCTTCCCGCCGCCGTCCAAGACGCTATGCACACTCCCAGCTACGCGGAAGAGGACTGCGAGGAGCCCATCGTCAGAACGCTCCTGGGCGTCGGCGACGACGGGGAACGGGAGATGGCGCTCACTGTGGCGGGGTACTTCGACAGGTACGCCCCCGTGCTTCCGTTCCTACGCCGTTACCCGCCCGGCCTCCACTACCACGCAGTCGCCTACCGGGGCGGACTGCCGACGAATTCGTTCGGGCGGTTCGACACCCGCGTGGAGGCCGAGTCGTTTACGGGCGATGCGGAAACGATGCGGGCCTACGGAAGGATGGAGGCAATCGAGTGCACTCGGACCGGCCCGCTCTGCCTGGGTAAGGAGGGACGGCCATGACCGCGATGACACGGGACAGGCCGCGCAGCCTTCCCAGCACGACGACCAAGCTTCAGACGGAGATGGGGAGCCTGTTCATCACCGTCTCGACGGATAAGGACGGCGAGCCGTTCGAGGTCTTCGGATGGCTCGGTAAAGGTGGAAGTTTCCAGCATGGAGTCACCGAGCTGGCCTGTCGCCTGATCTCCCTCCACCTTCGGAGAGGAACTCCGGTGGAGGAGGTGATCGAACAGTGCCAGGGGATAGCAGAAATGCAGCCGTTCTTCAACGTCCTCCCGGACGGGTCGAGCGTCCCCGTCCTGGGACTCGGCGACGGGATAGCCCACATCCTCAAGAGCTTGCCCAGTACCCGATACGGGGCCCACAAGCGGGCCGGAGAGCAGGCGCATGATTTGGAGGCTAAGGCCGCGTGAGTGGTGCAAGACGAATTCTCATCTACTGGACATCAGGAGGCACAGACGATGGCAACGAAGACTGAAGACAGGGCGGAAGTTTTCTCGCGCCCTGCGGCACGATTCGGCGACGACGGCAACCTGGAGGTGCGTGCCTCGGCGGCAATGGGCTGCCGCCGCGCCCTCTGGTATGCCGCAACCGGGTATCGCCCCACGAATCCCCCGAGCGAGGATTCGCTTACGGCGATGGAGGCGGGCAACGCCCTTGAGCCGGTGATGGTAAGGGCGATGGAACGGGCGGACTGGAAGGTAGATCCCGCCGACCCCCTCAACCCGCAGCCGGTGGCTGTGAGGGTAGGCCCGAACATGGTGGTCACCGGTCACCCCGACGGCACGGTGCGGATGCCCCACGACGGCGACAATACGGAGACTGACACGCTCCAGATGTTCCTCTTCGAGGGCGAGTCCGACTCGCTTTCCTACGGCAAGGAAATGACCGTCGAGATCAAGACCCGGGGGCCGGAGGCGTTCAAGCGCTGGCGGACGCTCGGGGCCGAGCGCAGCCACCCGGCGTCGGTGGCCCAGGCAGCCTTCTACACGCTCGGCCAGTTCGGGCGTGCGCCGCGTAACGCGGCATAGGATTCCCGGCCGAGCCGGGAGAAACTCGGAGGAAGTTTCTGGGTCAACCGACCTACCTCAAAGCGAAAGCCTAGGGGGAAAGTAGCATGTCGGTAAAGCGGCTACGGTCTGAAAGCGTTGTAAGGCCGGTTCCGCAAGACCCGCGCGATACGGTGAAAGCTTGATTGCCTGAACCCCAATTCCCAGTCGGTGCATCTGCGCCACCCGCCGGTAGAACGCTTGTAACCCGGCGCCACTCATTGCAACGGTCGGTCTCCGAGACCGATGCACCTCCGATGAGTGGGCGATGACCTGTGAGGTCAATTCAAGGGAACGAACGGGGCACCTACAGTCGCGCTAGATACGTCTTATGTCGATGACAACGGGATACACCTGGTCACTGCATAGCGACTCAGTCGCCGGAGTTCTGACCTCGGTTGGACTCCCCACCATGCCGTAACGCGCCTCTCCTCCTAACGAAGTGGCGCGCTACTAAAAACACGGCAACTAACACGGCGACTACCAGAATGACCGCGGCAAAAAGCATCGCCAGTGTTACATAGACAAGGGCGGCGGCAGAAGACTCATCCATGGAGACTCCTTCATGGGACCGTCTATAGAGACTAGCAGAGCCAGATTCCCAACGTCAACGGAACGCGGGATGGCCTACGGGGGGAGACCCCTATGGTCACGGAGCCCTCATAGTAGTCCGAGCCGGGGAAAGCCCGGTACATGGCGAAGGAGGGCAGGTGGTTTCGACGGAATACAACAGGGAGGTATGCACAATGCAAGAAGCCGAAACTGTATTGAACGTCATACGCGAACGCGGAGAACGAGGATTGCCGCTGGAGAACATCTATCGGCTGCTTTACAACCGGAACCTTTACCTGCGGGCCTACGGTCGCATCTACTCGAACCAGGGAGCTACGACCAAAGGCATCACCGCAGAGACCGTGGACGGTATGTCACTGGCGAAAATCGACCGCATCATCGACGAGCTTCGTCATGAGCGGTTCCGGTGGACACCGGTGCGACGGGTCAACATTCCCAAGCCTAACGGCAAGACCCGCGCCTTGGGCATACCAACGTGGACGGACAAGCTGCTACAAGAGGTCATTCGGATGATTCTGGAAGCCTACTACGAGCCGCAGTTTTCTGACCGCTCCCACGGCTTTCGACCCGACCGAGGCTGCCACACCGCTCTAAGCAACGTGGTTGACTACTGGACGGGAACCCGCTGGTTCGTCGAGGGAGACATCAAGGGGTGCTTCGACAACATCGACCATGAAGTTCTGTTGTCGGTACTCGGAGAAAAGCTTCACGACAACCGATTCCTACGCCTGCTCAAGTACCTACTGAAAGCAGGCTACCTTGAGGATTGGAAGTATGGTCGCACCCTGAGCGGAACACCGCAAGGCGGAGTGGTCAGCCCCATCCTCTCCAATGTCCACCTAGACCGGTTGGACAAGTACGTCGAGAACGTGCTCATACCAGCATGTACCCGAGGCACAACCCGGAGGCGCAATCCCACGTGGAACGCCTTGCGAAGCCGAATGGTCTACCACAGGAAGGTGGGGAACTACACGTTGGCGGCACAACTGCGCAGGAAACTGCGCACCCTGCCGTCTGGCGACCCATCCGACCCAGAATACCGTAGGCTCCGCTACGTCCGCTATGCGGACGATTTCGTGTTGGGCTTTATCGGGCCAAAGGCCGAAGCCGAGCAGATAAAGGAGTCCTTGGAGATGTTCCTGCGCGATACGCTCAAGCTGGAGCTATCCAGGGAGAAAACTCTCATAACACACGCCTCCAGCCAGGCGGCCACGTTCCTCGGCTATGAACTCGTACATCAGCGAGCCAACGACAAGCTCGACCCTTCAGGTCAACGCATCATCAACGGCAAGCTGGGACTACGGGTTCCCGCTAACGTCATCGAACAACACTGCCGAGCCTACATGGGCAACGGCAAGCCAACACACCGCCCCGACCTCATACACGATGATGACTTCACCATCGTACGCACGTACCAAGATGCGTTCCGGGGCGTCGTCCAATACTACCTGCTAGCCCAAAACGTCTCCCACTTCGGGCGGCTGAGATGGGTCATGCAACAGTCACTTGCCAAGACCTTAGCGGCCAAGCACAAGACCACCCGTCGGAAAGCTGTACAGCGCTACAAGAGCACCGTGCAGACAGAACACGGGGAACGGGCTTGTCTCAAGGTCGTGAAGGAGCGAGGTAATGGAAAACGTCCGTTGGTGGCGCAGTTCGGTGGCATCCCATTGAAGCGGAAACGGCAGGCCAACCTCATAGACCAGACACCCCAGCGATACAGGGCCGACCGCGTGGAGCTGATACAGCGACTCCTTGCGGACGAGTGCGAGTTGTGCGGGTCCACGATGGAGGTTGAAGTCCATCACATCCGCGCCCTTCGTGACCTAAACGTGAAAGGCCGACGGGACAAGCCCAAGTGGGTTCAAATCATGGCGGCACGGAAACGCAAGACCCTTGTGGTCTGCCGGACGTGTCACATGGACATCCACCACGGGCGATTCAATCCGCAGAAGCAGACATAAACCACTGGAGAGCCGGATGCGGTGAAAGCCGCACGTCCGGTTCGGAGGGGGGCCGACGGAAAAGTGCTTCGGTAACGCGGAGTAACTCGCCGGCGGCCTACCCTACAGATGCGGGACGCCGTGATCGCCACGATGGACACCGGCAGCCGAACCTGGGACTTCGAGGTGATCCCCGCTGTCCGGTTGGAGCGGGCCTTGCAGGACGCCTGCGAATGGCTGGGCGAGGTGGCCGCTCACCACGTCCTCAACGGGGCCGACCCCGACGCGCTTCCTGAGCGAGATTTTTCCGCAGGCAGCTGGCAATGCAGGTCGTGTCCCTTCCTCGACATCTGCCTGCCGGGGATGGAGGAGGCGGACAAAGAGACGGAGATGGAATGCGAAGACGTGAACGACGAGGAGGCACGCGATGCGGTCGTGGCCTACGCCGAATCTCAGCACGCGATCAAGGAGCCCGAGAAGGCCAAGCGCGCCGCGCTGGACACCCTGAAGGCGTGGATGCGCCAGCGGGGGGACGCGAAGGCGACCGTTGACGGGCGCACGGTCAGCCTCGTGCAATCGAAGCGGTACTCCGTCAACTACCGCAAGCTCAACGAACTGCTCGACTCCGAGACAAGGGCAGACATAGTGACGGAGAGCGAGTCGGAGTACGTGCGGGTCAGCTAGACGCTCCCTTGCGGAGCGCGGGACGGGGCCTGTTCCCATCTACCGGGACGACCCCGCCGAGTCCCAACACGCCCCACATGAAAGGAGACACCATGACCACTGCAACTGGGACCGCCACGGTCACGACGATGTGGCAGGACAAGCACAGCGGCCTACGCAGGCACAAGCTGATGACGAAGGAACTGGGTGAGAAGATCCCAGCCCTCTACGCCAACGAGAACGTCGAGAACTACGACGACGTGCTCGCCCCCGCAAAGCTTTTCTCGCCCTATGGCAACTGGACCTGGTACGTGACCGAATGGGACGCCGAGACCGGCGAATGCTTCGGCCTCGTCCAGGGATTCGAGACCGAGCTTGGCTACTTCTCGCTCGACGAGCTGGCGGAGGCGACCGTGTTCGGCGGCGTCCCCGCCGTGGAGCGCGACCTGTACTGGGAACCGAAGACCATCGGCGAGATCAGGAGACGGTCGCATTGAGACCGGCGGAATTCTGGACGCTCCGTAAGTCGGAGCGCAGGACGGGGCTGCCTTTCTTCTACAGGGAGGCAACCCCGCTCCCGTATCGGAGTGCGGGACAAGCTTCATTCAACCGGGCGCGGTCTGACTGCGCTACTTCACACAAGAGGAGAAATCGAAATGGCAAGGACGATCAACAAAGTCGAACTCTTGGGAAGAGTGGGCACGGAGCCGGAGATGAGCTACACGCCGGGCGGCACCGCGGTCACCAAGCTGCGGCTGGCAACCGACCGCTACCGCAAGGAGGGCGAAAACGGGACGGATTGGCACAACGTGGTGGTATGGGGTGCGACGGCGGAGGCCGTGAACCAGTACGTCGCGAAGGGTCAGAGAATCTACGTCGCAGGCCGCCTCGTACAGAACTCCTGGGACGGAGACGACGGCCAGCGCCGCCACCGCACCGAGGTCCACGCCTCCGAGGTCGTGTTCCTCGACTCCTCGAACGGAAACGGGAACGGCGGGAGCCACAACGGCGAGGAGGACTCTCCCTTCTAGCTCGGACAACTAACAACCGCACACCGACGCCCGACTCAGCCGGGCGCAACTACGGGGCCGCTTCCCATCTACAGGGGACGGCCCAGCTCTTTGTACCAACGAAAATAAGGAGGCCGACATGACAAGGAAGAAGAAGTCCCCCAAGGCAACCCTCGCCGCCAGCCCTGAAGGACAGGCCGTTCTGGACGCACTGCGAAGCAACCAGAGCCTGCTGGGAGAGTTGGCGGCGCGCTACGAGGTCTCCATCAGGCCCGATGGCCCGGAAGACCCGCCGTCCATCGGCTCCCCGTACGACGTCTACCGCCTGCTGGGGCCGGAGATGTCCGTGCTGGCCCAGGAGCAACTTCGCGTACTTCTACTCGACAACAACAACAACGTGATCGGTCAGCGCGTCATATACCAGGGCAACGTGAATTCGTCGATGGTTCGCGCGGCGGAGGTGCTCAGGCCCGCCGTCGTCGAGGCCGTGCCCGGCGTCATCGTGGTTCACAACCACCCGTCCGGTGATCCCGACCCCAGCCCCAACGACGTGCAGATCACGCGGAAGCTCAGGCAGGCGGCGGAACTGCTGGACATCGAGCTCCTCGACCACGTGGTGATCGGAATGAAACGGCACGTCAGCCTCAAGGACCGAGGCCTGATGACGGGCTAGAAACCACCTCCCGCACCCGGCGCGCAGTCCGTCTGCTGCGCCGCATCCGGGCGTACGGAAGAGAGGACGCAATGAACGAGCGAGAGACACGCGGAGACTTTCGGAATGCGGAGATTAAGTGGAAGATTCCGGGGGCCGGGTTCGTAATGCAAGGCGCGTTCGTCGTCCTGGTCGACAGGGATCCGGACCCGTACGCCTGCACCGCCTACGGCGGCCCTCCGGAGGACGTGGAGGCCCACCTGAGAACGTGCCGGGAGACCTGGGCCACCGTGTGGGCGCTGGAGGGCGACACGCTCGAAGAGGCCAGGCAGTCCCTGGCGGAGCGCCGCTTTTGCGGGTCCGCCTACCACGTGAACGACTGCGAGCTTCTGGACGACCGGCCGCAGGAGGACGCGCGCTAGTGCAGAGGAGATGCATCGACCCCTACCAGGGGCTCCACGCGAGGGAGTCGCTCCTGCCGCGCATCGAACACACCGAAGACAAGGAGATTCACCATGCTCGCGACACACACCATAGATCCCGATGACCCCGCATCGAGTGCGGGGCTGGTTCTCTACACCATCTCGGCGGGAGGATTTTCGGCCACCGTGGATGCCTTCGCCCGCGACGAGCAGACCGACGGCCTCTGGTTCGTCTCGATGGTAGGCTCCCAGACCGCGCTCAAGGCGATCTGGGCCTCGCTGCTCAAGCAGCCGCCCGACACGGCACACATCATCGAGGGCGCGGAGGGTGTGCCCCTGAGCGGCGGCTACCAGAGGTGCGTGGTTCCGTACGAAACGGTGGGGAGCTGGACGACGAAGATCGCCCGGCTGCCCGTGTCCGGCGGATGGCACGCGCTCGTGTTTACCAAACAGGCCGAGTTCGGCTTTGAGAAGGACTCGTTCCTCCTGCTGGTGCAGAGCGAGGAGGATGCTCCCGATCTGCATCACCGCTTCCTCGACAAGCGCAGCCCGCTGCCCCTGCGCGGCTCCTGGGCCGGTTGGCTCTGGGACCGGGGCATCGACAACGGCGAGATAGTTCCTTTGCAGTCAGTGGGAATCTCCGCCTACCGGTGCTCCCCGAGGGCCGAGGAACTCAGGGAAGACCTCTCCGACGCGGTGGCGTCGGGACGGCTCACGCTGCCCCGTGAGGAGGCGTCCGATGGATAGAACGCTGAAGAGGGCCAAGCGCAGGAACAAGCGGCGAATAGAGCGCAACGGCGGGGCGTGGGAACGGTTCAGTCCCGACGGCGTCCACTGCCGCTTTTGTCGCCATGACGGATCACAACACCTGATGAGTTCGGCGCAGCCGCACTTCTTCCGTCCCGCGACGGATGCGGAGCGGCGCGACCCCTGGGTCATGCTCTACCGGCACAAGCTGCCGGAGGGTGGCTCGATGCTCGTGCGGCGGATGACCGTCGCCAACCGCGCCGAGCTCATTACAGCATACTGTGTCGACTGCGCCGAGAGCATGAAAACGTCCCAGGTCCTCTGCTACCAGAGGAATCTCGCCATAGGGGAGGTGATCGGACTCGGCACATCAAGCAAGGACATGGCAATCGCCGCCTGAAGGCGGCGGGAAAGGAGAGACGACATGAGACTGGCTGCTCAAGCGAAGGGCGGGTTCTATCCCACGCCAGACCGGGTCGTGGACATGATCGCCGACCTGATTCACACGCCGTCGAGCTACCACCACCGCAACGCGGAGACGCTGCGCATTCTCGACCCCTGCTGCGGGGCAGGGGATGCGCTGGCGCAACTGGCCGAGCGCCTCGACAGCCCCAACGCTCTGCCCATCGAGACCTACGGAGTCGAGCTGCACCGGGACAGGGCGCAGGAAGCGGCGGGCCGCCTCGACCACGTACTGGCCGTCGACCTGTTCGCCACATCGATAGCGAACGGGGCCTTCGGACTGCTGCTTCTGAACCCGCCGTATGACTTTGACTCGGCGGACAAGCGGACGGAACATGCCTTCCTCACGCAAACTACGAGGTATCTGGCCGACGGCGGCCTGCTGGTATTCATCGTGCCCAGGCAACGGCTCGCGGTCTCGGCCCGCTACCTGTCCACGCACTACGGAAGGATGCGGTGCTGGGCATTCCCGGACCCCGAGCGCGAGGTCTTCGACCAAGTCGTGCTGTTTGGGTACCGCAAGACGGACCCCGTTCCCGAACCGCACGCCGAGAAGAGAGTGCTGGAGTGGGCGTTCGGGGAGCCGGAGCCTCTTCGCTCCTACCCCTACCCGGAGTTCAGTCCTCCCACCACGCCGGGCGGCGACATCCTGTTCGCCACCCGGACAGTCGATCCCGTCGCAGCCGCTGCCGAAGCACGGCGGACTGGGCTTTGGGCCAGCACGGAGATCACCGACACCCTCTGGCCCGCGAGGGACAACCGCACCCGTCCGCTGATGCCCCTGCGAAGGGGACACATGGCGATGCTGGTCGCGGCGGGCTTCCTCGACAACCTCGTCCTCGAAGGGGACGGTCGGCGCATCCTGGTCAAGGGGCGCACCAGCAAGGAGATGGAGCTGGTGGAGGACTCCCCGGAGAAGGAAGTGCACCGCGAGAGGCTCGTGACGACCGTGGTGGCCCTCGATCTCGACAACGGCGAGATCACCGACATTGCGGCGTAGACGGCCCTCCGCATCCACGAGGCCAGTTCATCCCCCTACAGGGACGTCTGGCCCTCGCACCAGCGAATCAACTTAGGAGACCCCCTTATATAAGGAAAGGAGAAGAAAAATGCAGATGACCATGACGCTTGAAAATTGCTGCCGGTGCGGGCTGACGATTCTCCCAGGCGAACCGGCCATGCAGACTGCCTCGGTGGACATCGTGGACGGCAGGGCCGTCTCCACGCCCGTGCGATTCTACCACTTGAGGGGCGGAAGCGAGTCTGCCGCGAAGGAACGGCAGCCCGCTCCCCAGGCCGCGTAGACGGTCCGAATCGAGCCGCACCACGAGAGTCCTGTCGTCCCTGCGGGAACGACAGCACCTCACCAACCGGAGAAACATGACATTCCAGGAGAACAGACCTACCGGAGGGTGCCTCACGGCACTCCGCCAGGGCTCTTGCCCAGGCACCCTCTCACAGAAAACACCCCCGTGGGGAGTTCTCGTGGGCGTGGTGCGCCTCGCGCCGGTGCGGCCTGCGGGCCGCTCACGGCGGAGGTGGGCGCCCTGGGTTCCGTGGGGCCTCTTCGAGAAATGAGGAGAAACCACGATGAACCTGGCAGGATTCATTGACACATTTAAGGACGCGATCGCGCAGAGGGTGGTGGAGTCCTACCCGCCGCTCTACCGTCCCTCGGAGAACGGCGGCAGGCTGCCTCGCCTGCTCCGCAAGCCCTTGGGAGCGCAGGCCGACGCCATAAGGGGCGCGGCCCTCTCCCTGCGGGCCCACCGGGGCACCACCGTAGTCGGAGAAATGGGGACTGGAAAGACCTTCATCGCCGCCGCCGCGGCGCACATGGCGGGCTTCCGGCGGATTCTGGTGCTGGGCCCGCCCCACCTCGTGCCCAAGTGGAAGCGGGAGGTGGAGCAGACGGTGCCCGGCGCGCGGGCCGTCATCGTCGAATCCATCACCGACCTGGAGCGGCTGCGCCTCTCCGTCGGCTCGGGCCCGCTGTTCGCGGTGATGAGCAGAGAGCGAGCGAAGCTCTCCTACCGCTGGATGCCCGCCGTGATACAGCGGTGGGCCACATCAAAGGGCAGGCTCATACGGGAGGAGGAGACGGGGGAGCCCTTCCGGGTCCCCTGCTGCCCCGACTGCACGGCGCAGATCGTCGACAAGGACGGGGTGCCGCTCACGTTCGTGGACCTGAACCGCCGCAAGCACACCTGCGCAAACTGCGACGCCCCGCTGTGGCAGGCCGACAAGTCAGGCCCCAAGAGGTACCCGCTCGCCGATTACGTGAAGCACCACATGAGGGGCTTCTTCGACCTGCTGATCGGAGACGAGTGTCACGAATTCAAGGGGCGCGGCTCCGCTCAGGGCATCGCCGCCGGCATCCTCGCCGACGCCTGCGGCAAGTCCCTCAGCCTGACGGGAACCCTTCTCGGAGGGTATGCCTCGACCATCTTCCACCTGCTCTTCCGCTTCTCGCCCGAGATCAGGACGGAGTTCGAGCGCTCCGACGAACACCGTTGGATCAAGAGGTACGGCTTCGAGGAGCACACCATCGGCAAGGACGACGAAGGCGCGCTGGAGGACGGGCGCAACAGCCGAAGGAAGAAGTTCCGCAAGGTGGTGCGCGAGAGGCCGGGGCTGGTGCCCTCTGCACTGTTCCACATCATTGGGAATACGGTGTTCCTCAGACTGGCGGACGTCGCCTCCGGCCTGCCGGACTACGAGGAGCAGATGCTGCTCTCCTCAATGGACTCGGAGGATGATTCGACGGGATATTCCCAGCGCAGCGCATACGACACCGTGTTCGAGGAACTGAGGAAGCAACTGGCGGAGGCACTCAAGAAGGGTTCCAAGCGGCTGCTGGCGACCTACCTGCAAACACTCTTAGCGTACCCGGACAGCTGCACCAAGGGAGAGACGGTCTTCGACCCCAGGACGGGCGATGTAATAGTCCAGGTTCCTCCACTGTCTCACGAAAAACTCTACCCGAAGGAGAAGGCGCTCATCGACCTGGTGGCCGCCGAGCGGCTGGAGGGAAGGCGGGTGCTGGTCTACGTGACGCACACGGGAACGAGGGACATCACCGGGCGGATGGACGACATCCTCACCCGGCATGGCTTCCGGGTGGCGGTGATGAAGGCCGACGCGGTTGCCCCGAACCGCAGAGAGAAGTGGGTGGCGGACAGGGTAAAGGAGGGAGTGGACGTACTGATAAGCCACCCCCGGCTGGTGCAGACCGGACTCGACCTCATCGACTTCCCGACAATCGTCTGGGACGAAACGGATTATAGCGTGTACGTCGTCCGGCAGGCGTCCCGCCGGTCGTGGCGCATCGGGCAGACCCGCCCGGTGAAGGTGGTGTTCATGAGCTACCGGAACACCCTACAGGCCGACGCCCTGAAGCTGGTGGCGAAGAAGCTCCAGAGCTCCTTGGCCGTCGAGGGCGAGCTGCCCGAGGACGGGCTTGCTGCCTACGGCGACGAGGGCGACGACCTCATGATGGCGCTGGCCCGCAAGATCGTCAACGGCGAGGAGGAGGACGAGGCCGAGACGGTGGAGCAGGTCTTCGCCCAGGCAAGGAACGCCGAGACGAGCGCCGAGGAACTGCTGGTGGACGACGGCTGGAAGCCGGTCGAAGTGGAGCCGGAGACCATTGCGGTCAACGGCAACGGGAATGGCAACGGCCACCATGAGGACGTGTTCGGGACGACGGTCGAGCTTGTCCCGGCCAACGGCCGCCACGCCAACGGCAACGGAAACGGCCATGCGCCTGCCTCGGTCAACGGCAATGGGGCCAACGGGCACGACGACGAGGCCCCGGAGGCGCAGCAGTCGCTCTTCTCCTGGGCCGAGTTCATGGCCGAGCCGGTCAAGCCGAAGCGCAACGGCAAACCGCAGCCCGCGACCCTCTCGATGTTCGAGTGGGCGATGACGCTGGAAGAGCAGCGTGAGAAAGAGCCGGTCGGCGCGGGACGCTAGACCGCAGAAGGAACGGAAGAGGACGCCGCAAAAGGAGCGGCGGCCTCCCCCACATAGTCAACGCAGGAAAACAAGCAACTCTCACAAAGGAGATTAGTCATGGCAAGAGTGTTCATATACGACGACCGCGAGTTCCCGGACCCCGACCCCGGGATGACCGTCGACGAAGTGAAGGCGACCCTCTCGGACTTCTACGGGGAGATCGCCAACGCCTCGGTGAAGGAGACAAAGCGCGGCGACGACACCGTCTACGAGTTCCAGCGGCGGGTGGGCACCAAGGGCGCCCACGCCCGGAACCCGGGATAGGAGGGCATCCGATGGACACCCGGACCTTTGCCGGTCTACTGGCGGGCACCCCGCCGACGAACCTCAAGATAATCGAGCTCACGGCGGAGCTCACGCGGCCCGACGGCTCCCTCGACCTGGACGCCGCGGCCGCCCGGCAGAAAGAGGTTGAAACGGCCTGCGCCCAGGCCCAGGACTACGCCTCGGCCACCGGGCGGCTGCTGGAGGCAATGCGATGGAAGCTGCTACGCCGGCGCTCCTGAGCGGTCTTTCGCAACTGCTCTTGCGGCGTCCGCCGTCGCTGCGGGAGCTTGTGATGCTGGTCGGCTACGCCGACGACTACGCCTGGTTCGCGGGGCTGGTGCGCCGCCTCTTTCCCGAAGAGGCGGAGGCGGCGCTGACGGCCCCCGACCTGCGCACGAGGGTGGAGCGTTTCGCCAATCTCTTCGGAGACCGGCACTTCCCCCTCTACGCGCCGGTAATCGAGTTCTGGACGGAGGATGGGGACGATCCCCCGTGGTCATGGCTGAGGCGGGGCATCCCCTTCGACCTGATGGGATTCGGCTACGACGGCATGCACGAGCTGTGGCACGACTACCGTGAGGGCCTCTCCGCCCTCGTCCTACCGGCCCGGCCCGCCGACGCCTACTACGACGGACCCGACGGGATACGGACGGCGTGGCTGGAGTCGGCCGCCACACGCATCCCGCAGACGACCCTGGAGAGGATTCCGAAGGGCGGCATACCGCTGGAGCACCTCAATGGGGCACTCAAGGGGACGACGTTCGAGGGCGCGGCGCAGGCCGCCGCCTGGGTCTTTGGGGAGACCGGCAACTTCTTCCTTGACAACTGCTACGACGATGGCTCGTTCGACGGGTTCTGCGACCCCTGGGACGACGACGTGATCGCCGAGGGCACGGCGGAGTGGCGCAGGGCCAGCGCCCTGATGGACTCGGTCTGCAAGCTGGCCGACTGGCTGGAGGAGGACCTTCCGGTCCGGTTCGCCGAGATGCTGGACGCGGTCCTGCCCCGGCTGCCCGAACAAGAACAACGAAAGGAGGACAACGACCATGACGACTGACGTGGAAAGGACCGAGTGGTCCCTGCCGGGCGCGGAGGACATGCCCAGGGACGACCTCAAGCTACAGCTCGAGGTCTACGGCGAGACCATCCTGCTCCGGGGCTTTGGAGACGACTCCAACTGGGTCAGGACAGTCTCGGCGGACGAGATCGCCAACATCTTTACGCAGCACCTGGGCTTCTCCTCGGGGCTGCTGCCCCGGGACGCCCTCTGGTGGAACCAGGGTGAGACCGGGCACTCGGTGGCCCTATGGCGGCCGCCGCAGGTCTGGTCCGTGGCCCTGCAACGGGAGGCGTTCAAGCCCCCCGCAAGGCTCCGGCTTCCCATGCCGGGGCTGGTCTTCGTCTGCTCGCCGGGACGCGCGCCCTGGGTCTACGCCGCCCGGGTCAGGCCGAGCGACCCCGAGCAGCAGCTCTTCCGGGCCCCCGCCTTCAACGTCTTCTCAGACGGGAGGGTCTGCCCCGGAAGCCACCGGTTCCCGGAGGAAGTCGGACTGATACCTGAGGACTTCTTCCAGTCCTTCTTCTCCCTTACGGGAGACAGCCGGAACCGCTCGAACAAGCACCCCGAAAACCTGCAAGACCTATGGGAGGAGCTGGATGGAAAGACCGAATACCCGATGGAGGACCTTGTTCCCCACTGCAGGGTGGCCCACGTCATGGCGGTCTCCGAGGGGAGACGCGGCCACCGCTGGTGACCGGCTTGGGCTGGTGGGCTACCTGCTCAACCACCCCGCAGGACTGAGTGGAGTCCAGGGCGTCGGCTTCGACTACGTGCTCGGATCGGGCGGCGTCTTCGTCCAGTCCGAGAGCGCCCACCTGACGGCGCGGGTGCCGGTGGCGTCCTGCGAGGTGCGGGGCCTCGCTCCCGTCGCGGAGAAGGTGGAGTTAACGAACGGCCCCATCCCGTCGGCGCTCTTCGAGCTGGGCCTGCGCTGGTTCCAGGACGACCCGGAGACCGAGCGGCTCTTCGCAATCCGCTGGGACGGGGACGGCTACCGGCTGGTCGTCCCCCCGCAGGTTGGGACCGGAACGAGACTTGCCTATGTGCCGCCCGCAGGGGTGGTCGCCGAGTTCCACTCCCACGGTCGCTCCCGCGCCTTCTTTTCGGCCACCGACGAACGGGACGAGCAGGGGTTCCGCATATTCGGCGTCGTAGGACGCCTTGACAGCCCCGAACCGGAACTGAGCCTCCGTGTCGGCGTCTACGGCCACTTCGCCCCGCTCGACTGGCCGCAGGTGTTCGACGGGCCGGCTCCGGGCGTCCGGCTGACGGGCGAAGGGCCGACACCGGACACAAATACATAAGGAAAGGAGGTTATACAAAAGATGCCCTACTACTTGGACAACGCGTTCCTGCTGGACAACCCGTCGATCACCGTGGTCGGCTGCGGCGGGACGGGCGGCTCCGTCGCCGAGGGTCTCTGCCGTCTCTTCCAGGGACGGGAGGCCACCATCGTACTGGTCGATCACGACCGCGTGGAGCCACACAACCTGCTCAGGCAGAACTTCTACAGAGAGGATGTCGGAAAGTTCAAGAGCCAAGCGCTCGCAGACAGGCTGGCTAAAGCCTACCGGCGTCCCGTGGGCTACTCCGTCTACCCCTTCAGGGAGTACGAGTCGCAGCCCCACGGGCACAGCTATCCCGGCCTTCCCAACTACGGCGGCAGCCTCATCATCGGCTGCGCCGACAACGCCGCCGCGCGCAGGGCTATGGCGGAGTGCCTGCCGGGGCACCCGGCCCGCTGGCTCATCGACGCGGGCAACGACACCAACTGGGGACAGGTGCTGGTCGGCAACGTCACCGAGCCGGTGATCCTTGAGGAATCCCCGTTCGCAGGAGAGACCTGCTATCTGGCGCCCGCGCCCACGCTCCAGCGCCCCGACCTGCTGACTGCCGTGTCGACCAGGCCGCCGGACGTGGACTGCGCCGCCGCCCTCGACCTCACCGACCAGGACCCCACCATCAACCAGATGATGGCGTCCCTCGTGTTGCAGGTCGTCCGCCGCATGGTGGCGGGAACCTGTCCCTTCATGGCCCTCTACCTGGACATGGACCAGGGCACGGTCAGCCCCACCTACGTCACGCCGGAAGCAGTGGAGCGGCTGGTGGGGGCCGACGCCAGGTGATCGGCGCAAGCAAGTCCATTCATACGACAAGCAAGAAAGGAGAATCATGTTTGACGAAAAGGACAACTCTACGACCCCGCATCAAGTCCCGTCCTCGACTCCGATCGAGGAACAGGGCAGGTTCTGGCGGGACGCACACAGCGGCCCTCGCGGGCACGCGCTCTTGACGAAGGAGATCGGGGACACGATCCCCGCCATCGGCGCGACAGCCAACGTCGAGGACTGCGAAGACGTGGCGGCGCGCGTAAAGCTGTTCAGCCCCTACAACGGCTGGCGCTGGTACGTCACCGAGTGGGAGGCCGAGACCGGCCTCTGCTTCGGCCTCGTCGAGGGGTTCGAGACCGAGTGGGGGCATTTCGACCTCACCGAGCTGGCGGAGACGACCGTGTTCGGCGGCGTCCCAGCCGTGGAGCGCGACCTGTACTGGAAGCCGCAGACCATCGGAGAGATCAGGAGAGAGTCGTCGAGGATGGCGGCCTAGAGACCGTCGCAAGTGAACGTGACCGGAGCAGAAATAAGGAAAGGAGAAGACCATGTCAGACGAGATCGGAAAGGAAGCAACACGGTCGGACGCCCCGAGCGCGAACGAGAGCCCCTTCGCCGACGCATCCGACGACACGCCCGCTGCTGTCGTCGAGGAGGACTCCAATGGCAAGGCGGCACAGGACCCGCAGGGCTCCGACGACGCCGGAGACAAGCCCGACGCCGAGGCGAAGGCCGATGGGCAGGAGGACCTGAAGGTGGTCGTGTCCATCAAGGGCGGCAGGGCCATCATCGGGGTGCAGCGGCCTTCGGCCGACCCGCACGTCGAGTCCTTCGACGACGCGGACCTGTCCGGGTTGGCGCAGGAGGTCCCGGCGGTGACGGAGAGGGCGAGAGCCAGGTGGCAGGAGACGCCCAAGTATCCCGCCTACACAAGGCCCGCTCCCCCGGCCAGGCGCAGGAACCGGCGTCGGCAGGGGGCGGCGCAGGCTTCGACCGCAGAGGGCGAGACGGTACGGGAGCAGGCCCTGACGCCGCGGCTGTTCTAAGGGCCGTAGTGCGAGGCGCAGCCGGTCGGCGCAGGACGCTAGACGGCAAGATAAACGGGGGAGGACACCGAATCATGGTGTCCTCCCCCGCACACGTATATGTGGGGACTTTTTTCATTTAAGGAAGGAGAACGAAACGATGTCCAGGCAGACTCAGATGAATATGCCATTCACCGACAGCCGAGAGGAGGAGACCATGCACCTGTTTGACGCCGAGGCCCGGGAGGAAGAAGCCCTCTGCCGAGCGAAGACCTCCGCCGACGACCGGATCAGCCTGAAATACTACGGGGAGCAACGCCGAGACAACCATGCCGTTGGAACCGTCTGCCAGCCGTGCAAGGATCGGGCGGTCGCGTTCGCCAGGCGTCTTAGCCGGGAATTCATGGCCGAAGGCCAGACGGACGAGGCCCAAGAATATCAACGACTGGCCGACAGACTGACGGAGGAGACTTCCGTGAACCATTAGCGGCGCCGGGGAGACCGGCCCGTTCGTCCATGTTCAGGTGTTTTTTGCGTTTCCGAGATGCCTGGCCCGCTTGCCGCCTGTCGCCGCACGAAATCGCCGATCGCTCCAGGGCAATCGCATCTTATTGGGCAAGGACCTTGAGTAGATAGTCATTGTCCCACGCGGCGTCTTTTCGTTTGCCGGCGAGGCTGCGCTTGGTGGACTTTTCGGCCTTGAGCAGATTCAGGGCCATGCGGCGTAGCACAGAGAAGTTCTCTGGCCCGTTCCCACTACGCACCCGGCTTCCATCCTCATTGAACGTCACGTCCAGTGACCAGTGCAATTGGTTCTCTATGCTCCAGTGGCTGCGCACCGCGTTGAGCAAGACACTCGCATCGTTTGGCAAGCTCGATATGTAGTAGCGCGACTCCACCGTAGTCTTGCCACCGACGAGTCGCTCGCCTTCCACCATCACCAACGTATTCAACCCCGGCCACTGCCCATCATCATCCACGTATCTGATGTGGTCGAGGTCGGACACGGCCCAGCATCGACGAGTCTCGACTCGTCCGTGACCCGCATTTATCGTCTCGTGGTAGTCGTGGTCGAGACTGTCGAAGCCGGACTTGCGGGCAAGGTCGAAGGTGTCATGCACATCCTCGTGTAGGCGGCCCTGGTTCTTCTTGACCGCCAGCACGTAGTCGGCTCTCTCCTCCAGGATCTTCGATGCGACCTCCTTCTGGCAGCCCATGGCGTCGATAGTCACGATGCACCCTTCGACCTGGAGCATTTCGAGCAGTCGGGGTATCGCCGTGAACTCATTGGAGCGCCCGTCTACTTTGGTCTGTCCGAGTGCTACGCCGCTCGCAGAGGCCCAAGCGCTGACCATGTGGATCGCATCCTTCCCTATATACCGGTCGTGCGAACGACGCACTCTCTTGCCGTCTATGGCTACGACATCACCTTGCAGAACCTCTCGCACAGCCAACACCCACTCGGTGAAGCAGCGCTCGAACTGCTGAGCATCCAGCTTGGCAAAGACCCTGCCAAACGTGTCGTGGGATGGAATACCGTTAGGGAGGTTCAGCATCTTGCGCAGCCAGTCCGACTTGCGCCTGCCAAACGCCTCCACGTCCACCCAACTGTCCGCACCTGCTATGACACCGCAGAGCGCAATGGTGACGATGTCCATTAGATTGTGGCGTTTGGTACGGTCAATACGCGGATCGACCAAGCTGCCAAAGTGTTCGGTCAGGGACGCTGTGTCACTCGCCATGGGTCACTCTCCACATGAGATTGACCCCAATTCTATAACTTGTCTAAAACTTCATTTAGATGCGATTGCCCTGTCGATCGATCCCATTTGGTTGATATGGGTGCATATGTTCTGTATCATGGACTTTGGCGCCCGTGGCCTTGCGACAGTTTCCCCCTGGCGAGAGGGGCGTCGCGACCTGCTAACATCAGAGAGGCCCGGCGCTTGCAAGCGCCGGGCCTCTCTGATGGAGCGTATTGCCTCTCGGAGAGGATCGGGACTGACTCTCCCGAAGTCGCTGGTACAGCCCAGCGGTTGCGGTTCGACTCCGCTACACTCCGTCCGCAACCACGTACAGCGTACCACGCTGCCACTGTTCCGTCCACATGGGCGGGAATCCGGTACTGTCTCAGTTTGAAATGTTCGACTTTTGTTCTAGTCACCTAACGCTGACGCGGCGGATAGCGTCACTGTAGTTACAGCATACTGGTCAACCGCTAGCGATTTTCCGTCCATGCCAACCGTCACTATGCCGCGAACAGTAAGAGGGGCACCGCCAGCTAGCGGGACCTCGACCACAATCTCCCCGGTTCCTACAACCGTCGCCTCATACCGTCCTTGACTCAAACTAACAGATTGGATCTCCCACTCAATTGAATCTCCAAGCTGCGCCTCTATCTCTACAGCTTTGATTAGCTTTAGAATCGGCTCAATCGTTCCAGGCTCCGACTCCTGTGCTGGCCCAAGCTCCAACAATGTCGTAGCTATCTTCGCCACAAGATCCAATGAATTTCCGCCTAGCCAGTTTTGAACACTCTGGATTGCTTCGTCGGATTGGTCTGAGGGGGCCGTACCAACAGGGGTGACCGTCGCAGGGGGCTGAGCGCCAGCTCCGCAAGCAACGGCGAACGCGATCAACACGACAACGACCCCAGCTATATAACCAGACATTTTTTACCTCCCTTGAAAGCCTAGCCGCCCGTAGAGAGCGGCTAGGCTGCACCATCAAAACTACAACCGGCACCTAACAGGTACACAGGCCGAGCCATAGTACTTGTGCCTGTCGGGATGCGGGCCATCGCGGTAACCAGTGGGGAATCCCCAGCCGTGCGCAATCCACACCCGATCACGTCGCAGAGGCTCAAGATACACGAGGATACTTGCGCCTATGCTACAGTCCCAGCAAGTGCTAGAACGGTTGTCTACCGCGGGGCCATACTGCTGAGAAACACGAACCTTCGTCCGTATCTTCGCCATAGTTGCCATACAACGCAGTATCGAGTAGGCGCTCGTGTAGCTTATGCCTACCCCCAAGTAACACCGAACACGCCCACTGGACGTGTAGTCTCTGATTGCTGCGCATCATCCTAGCGTTGAATATCTGCGAGCGCGATAACCATGCCTCCAACAGCGTCCACCCGTTTAGAACGCTCGGAGGTCTCACCTTTTAACGAGGGAAGTAGCTCATCAAGGAAAATCTCTTGGTACTCTTCAGACAGACCGTCCCAAACCGCTAGCTCGCTACCGCTGAGCACATCCCCTGGATGCAGGTCGTTCGTCTGTGCATAGAGTGGCCCCGCGAGGAACACCCCAGCACCCACGAATACGGATAATGCACCGACGACCACCGCAATGCTTCGCTTGGATAAAACTCTCATTTCGTCCTCCTTACAGTCCTCTCATGGTTTCCAATCCGCTACTTAATTCACCAAAGGCAGTCACCTCCGGGAATCCGGTCGGTTGGCCGATGCAGGGGCAGGTCAGCCTGAAACGTCAGTCTTCGCACTCGAACCGTTCACCGCCGCTCACGTAGTCGTCATGGTGGATATCGTCGTCATTGTCCCGAACCCAGCCGTCGGTCACCGTCCGGTACGTGTGTTCATCGGGAACGCAGGAAGCATCCACACGTTCGAGGAGCTCAGGGAACGACGACCAGCCGGATCCACTGCTGTCGATGTTTGTCCACCAAGGACCCCACACATGGCGTTGAAGGACTACCAGTATCCGGACGGCATCGTAATCTCCAGAGCAGTCGATGGTACCTTGACCGTTCACCGTGTCGCCGTTGTTGGTTGTCCAAGGGTCGCTTGCATCTAGGTCGCATGTGAAGTCGTCGTCGGAAATGCTGCTCATCAGCACGTTTTCGTTCGTCGGGTTCTCGGGGAAGTTTTCTGGCAGGCTGTCAGGGTCGCTCGTGCTGAACCGCTGGCCGTTCAGTACGCCGAAGACTACCGGCCCTTCATTAGGCGTTCTGGGGTCGAATACCACTTCCCCGTCAGGGTCAGTGGGCGGCGTGTTGGCAAGGACGGTAAGTGCAAGAACGAAAACGGTAATGAGAAGTCCAATTTTCTTATACATAGGTCTCTCCTGATAAGCTGTGCTATATACCCGATCCTTACTTACGGGCCGATGGTTATTTGAACTATTGCTGGGAATTCAGAATGTTTTCGTTCGTCGGGTTCTCGGGGAAGTTTTCTGGCAGGCTGTCAGGGTCGTTCGTACTGAACGGCTTGCCGTTCAGTACGCCGAAGAACACCGGCCCTTCACTGGGCTTTCTGGGGTCGAATACCACTTCCCCCCCATAAGGGTCGGTCGGCGGCCCGTTCGCAATCACAATCAGGGCCAGAACAAGAGCAAGAGCAATTATGGTGAACTTCTTCCGAAACATAAGAGACCTCCTTCAGGTACTAAGCTATGTGTCCTATCCTTACGTAAACTCCTCCCCAGTTCAGATGGCTTCACGATACAGGGTTGTTGTATATGCAACGTATAGATGAACCGCTCTGCTGTTTGGATTCTGTATAGAAATCCGGCTTGAAAGTTAGCTATAGAATATCGCGGTCTCAGGTGTTACAGTTCTCACCGTCGGCTAAATCTCTTGTGTCAGGTCTTCTAGTTGCAGGAATCCGAGAAACTCGTTACAGCGCTAAAGAGCCTTAGAAAGTATCTCTCTACGACCAGTGAGATCAGCCCTCGCGCCAACGACGTTGCTGACCTGGAGGCGCGCTTCAAAGTGATCGAAGACGCTGCCCGATCACTGGCAGCCTCTAGAGACGAAAACGAAACCGAGAAACGGCGATTGGCGGCGCTGGTCGACTCATCGCCGGTGGGGGTTATGGTAGTTGACGCTTCCTCCAGGACGCTTGCATCGGTCAACCTTGAGGCTCAACGCATACTCGGCATGTCACCTGAGCCCGGTAGTTCGCTTGTGCAATACCATCAAACGGCAATTTACCGAAGGGTGGACGGGAAGAAGTACGAGGAGTCTGAACGCCCGCTGGCCAGGTCCTTGGATTGCGGCGAGGTCGTGCGGGCGGAAGAGATACTACTGACCGCCCCCGACGGCCGTACCGTGACGATTCTCGTCAACGCGACGCCGATCTACTCCAATGAAGGCGATATAACAGCAGCTGCCGCGGTCCTCCAAGACATGACTCCGTTAGAGGAGATGGAACGCCTACGCAACGACTTCCTTGCTATAGTGAGCCATGAGCTACGGACACCCTTGACTGCGATCAAGGGAACTGCCGCCACCGTGCTGAGCACGTCTACTCCATTCAGCTACGTGGAGACTCGCCAGTTTTTCCGAACCGTCGACCAACAAGCCGATGTACTTAGTGAACTCATTAGCAACCTTCTTGATGTGACCAAGATAGAAGCTGGAGCGTTGATAGTGAGACCAGAGCGGTCAAACATCGGGACGCTCGTCGACGAGGCCATCGATACCTTTATACGGACCAGGCCGAGGAATCAGATTCAGATCGACATGCCGCCCGACCTCCCTCTGGTTTCCGCCGACTCGCGGCGTATCACGCAAGTTCTCAATAACCTCCTGTCCAATGCTTCAAAATATTCGCCGCCGGCGTCAGTAATCAAGGTGGCGGCGTCGCTGAGGACACCTTACTTGGCAATCTCCGTGACGGATGAAGGCCAGGGTCTGCCAGCAGACCACCTGCCCCAATTGTTTAGGAAATTCTCCCGCCTTCTCGGTCGAAATGAAGAGACTCTTGTTGAAGGACACGGGTTGGGTCTTTCTATATGCAAAGGCATTGTTGAGGCGCATGGTGGCCGTATTGATGCCGAGAGCGAGGGGGAAGGGCACGGGACCACGATCACGTTCACGCTTCCTATAGCAACAGATGAACCGGACGAGTCGATTCAGGACCTTACAACCAGACAAGCCAGTGCGATCGGGGAGACTCGAATCCTATCGGTGGACGACGATCCTCATGTGTTGCGGTACGTGCGGAATGTCCTCTCGGAAGCTGGGTTTGTCCCTATTACGACCAACAACCCTACGGAGATGATGCCGTTGTTCGAGTTGGAACAACCCCATCTTGTGTTGCTGGACGTGAGGCTTCCGGGGACCAACGGGTTCGAGTTGATGCAGCTACTCCATAAGGATTCCGACGTGCCGGTCATATTCTTGTCCGGAAGCGGAAGAGACGAGAACATCGTGCGTGCTCTTGAAATGGGGGCGTCCGACTACATCGTCAAGCCCTTTTCGCCGACGGAACTCGTTGCCAGAATCGATACGATTCTCCGAGAACGAACCAGCATGAGTGAGCCCATGGTGCGCAGACCATATCGAGTTGAGGACCTGGTGGTCGACTACACGAAGCGAGTCGTGACGGTTATGGGCCAGGCGGTGCATTTGACACCCACCGAATACAGGTTACTCTTCGAGCTGTCCACAAACGCCGGGCGAGTGCTGACCTACGACCAACTCTTAGGTCGAATTTGGGGGATGGAGTACGCTTCAGGGGAGAGCCATCTGGTACGTCTCACCATAACGAACCTACGCAGTAAGTTGAAGGACGACGCTCGATCACCGCGATACATCTTCACCGAGCGTCAAGTTGGCTACCGTATGGTGGAACAACGGGTGTCACCTCTAACTTGCTAGAAAAGGAAGCGGATAAGAAGCGGCAACTTCTAGCGCAGTGCCTTAGCAAGTCAAAGCCCCCTACTGATTCATTGCAGTAGGGGGCTTTTATGTCCTTCTGCCGGTACTGTCTCAGTTTGAAATATTCTAATTGTTGCGTGGTAGAATGAGGCGCCTTGCTAGCATTCACAACGGAAGGAGCAGAGCAATGGATCGATTCGTAAGAACGGTGAAGACTGACGGGCGTGAGCCCATTCAGGTCGGAAACAGCGAACTCGACAGAAGGTTCTCGTCAGAGTATGTGGTGATGAAGATGCCGACCGGTGGCACTACCGGTCTGACGACGACTCAGGCCATGGACCTGGCGTCCGCCCTGCTGGAGGTCGTGAAGGTGGTGCGGGAGGGCTGACAAGTGAAGCACTACTACGTCAACGGGAATGCCAATCCTCGTGGGGCTCACACCGTTCACGTATACGACTGTCGGTACCTGCCCTCGCCGGACAACCGAATCTATGTCGGCTTCCTACCCTCGCTGGACGACGCGCTCCAGGCCGCCACAAAGCACTTCCGCAAGGTCACGTGGTGCGCCTACTGTGCTCCCAACCGCTAACAACAGGAGGCCCGGCGCTTGCAAGCGCCGGGCCTCCTGTTGGAGCGTATTGCCTCTTGGAGAGGATCGGGACTCAGACTCCCGAAGTCGCTGGTACAGCCCAGCGGTTGCGGTTCGACTCCGCTACGCTCCGTCCGCAAACACATACAGCGTACCACGTTGCCACGGTTCCGTCCACGTGGGCGGAACTCGGTCGGTTATCGACCAAATCGCACAGAGAACCTTTTCATGTCTTAGGGCGAAGGCTTCCCTATGAACGGCTCAAATGCAAGGATCATGTCATTGTACTCGTTCTTTGTCGCCCAATCTTGGAAGGACGGGAACATATTGCCGGATGTCGCTTGACCGCTGAGGTACCGGTCTGCCACTTGCTCTAGAAACCGTTCCTGCCAAAAGCTATTGAGTGACTCATAGACTTTCAGCCCATCAGTAAGTACCAAGTCCTCTACAGGCGGTATAGCGATGGGGGTATCCCTTAGCCCCTTTCTGAATTGCCGGAACTGCTCGTCAATCAATCCTTCTACGAATACTTGCCGACTTAACGGTTCGACTTCGGGAGCGTTGACAGCTGCCCCTCTGCCCCAATCTCGCATGAACGCCGCACGCAGCCTATCGTCTAGGCCTTTTAGTCTTGCCAACTCCTTATCGTTCAACGATTCCTCTGGGGTCGGCAGCGGGACCGTAAGTTCAGGCAACCAGACAGTGGTGTATGTCCCGTTATCCAGCTTCTGCACTTTGGTTGTCAGCCACTCAAAAGTTTCATCGTACCCCCTGACGGAGTAGAAGAACTCGACATCCTCGCGGGCTGACTTCGATATCCGGTTGTACCATGCTAATTCGTCGCCGTGAAGCCACTCACCGAATGTCTCAGGCGTTGGATTGGCTGCGGTGGGGGTTACTACCCCCACCGCTTGCCCAAAGGCTACAGAGACGGCGGCACTTTCGTTCTTTTCCTCCTTTTCGTCCGAGCAAGCTACAAGAAGCACCAATACCAGAGTGAAAGTAACTACGAACTTCATTGCGTCACCTCCTTTAGAGGGGTAGACCCAGCATACACGACATTAGTATGTGATGTCCTTAAGTCCCCTACCACAATAAAGCGGTAGGGGGCCTTGACTTGCTAAGGCACTGCGCTAGAAGTTGCCGCTGTTCCCGGCAGTCCCCGACCAATGCGGGAAGTTCCCCACACCGTATGTATGCCAACGACCGGACTGGTAGGACTGACTGGTCGTTGCCATGACCGCTGTGGTGTGTGTTCCTTGGCCGTAGCCGTAGCTTACGCTACCGGAAGGACTCGTCAGTTTCACGAACGCCGTTATCCACGAACTGGTCTGACCACAGGACGCGAGCGTGGAACCATAAATCCTGTTAGCGCTGTACGACCTCCAAACGGAACTGCTTACAGCACATCCACCACTGGACATAGTGTAGTTGTTGGTGTTCTGTGCGTACAGGTCTACGGCCACTCCGATGAGTTGTTCCCAATCCTCGGCCGGAATGGTTTGCATCTGTTCGTCGATCTGTCGCTGAACATCGGAGGGCAGACCATCGTATTGAGCCTGAGCCTGTTGGGTGAGCGGGCCAGGAGGGCCATCGGCGTAGACGGCGGGGGACACGACGATAACGGCAAGAACCGTGAAAGCAGTAATGAGCAAAAGTTTCTTCAACATTGGAGACCTCCTTCAGGTACTAAGCTATATGTCCGATCCTTGCGTAAGTTACCTATAACCAGTTCCAATGGCTTCAGGATACAAGGGTGTTGTATATGCAACGTATAGATGAACCGCTCTGCTGTTTGGATTCTGTATAGAAATCCGGCTTGAAAGTTAGCTATAGAATATCGCGGTCTCAGGTGTTACAGTTCTCACCGTCGGCTAAATCTCTTGTGTCAGGTCTTCTAGTTGCAGGAATCCGAGAAACTCGTTACAGCGCTAAAGAGTCTTAGAAAGTATCTCTCTACGACCAGTGAGATCAGCCCTCGCGCCAACGACGTTGCTGACCTGGAGGCGCGCTTCAAAGTGATCGAAGACGCTGCCCGATCACTGGCAGCCTCTAGAGACGAAAACGAAACCGAGAAACGGCGATTGGCGGCGCTGGTCGACTCGTCGCCGGTGGGGGTTATGGTAGTTGACGCTTCCTCCAGGACGCTTGTATCGGTCAACCTTGAGGCTCAACGCATACTCGGCATGTCACCTGAGCCCGGTAGTTCGCTTGTGCAATACCATCAAACGGCAATTTACCGAAGGGTGGACGGGAAGAAGTACGAGGAGTCTGAACGCCCGCTGGCCAGGTCCTTGGATTGCGGCGAGGTCGTGCGGGCGGAAGAGATACTACTGACCGCCCCCGACGGCCGTACCGTGACGATTCTCGTCAACGCGACGCCGATCTACTCCAATGAAGGCGATATAACAGCAGCTGCCGCGGTCCTCCAAGACATGACTCCGTTAGAGGAGATGGAACGCCTACGCAACGACTTCCTTGCTATAGTGAGCCATGAGCTACGGACACCCTTGACTGCGATCAAGGGAACTGCCGCCACCGTGCTGAGCACGTCTACTCCATTCAGCTACGTGGAGACTCGCCAGTTTTTCCGAACCGTCGACCAACAAGCCGATGTACTAAAGTGGACTTTGTACAAAGTATAGACAAATGATAGGAACAGGGTAAGCTAACAAGACCAAACCATCACGAAAGGTCAAGTTATGCTCACCCTGCCCGATGCGATTATATCCTTACTCAACCCGTTCGCGCCGATGTTTCAGGCCAGAACATGGTCGAAAGTGCAGGTGCTCCTGATTGGGGCAATCCTGGCCACGCGCAAGCGCACCGTCACCTCGGCGCTCCGCGTCATGGGACTCAGCGACGACACCAGCTTTGCCCGTTACCACCGCGTTCTCAACCGTGCCGAGTGGTCACCTCTCCGGTTGGCACACTGCCTGCTGTTGCTCTTGGTACAACACTTCGATCACGGCGATGGCCCGCTGGTGTTTGGGATCGACGAGACCCTGGAGCGGTGACGTGGTAGGCGGATCAAGGCCAAGGGGATATATCGCGACGCAGTGCGCTCCAGCGCAAGTCACTTCGTCAAGGCCTCCGGCCTGCGCTGGGTAAGTCTGAAGTTGTTAACGACCATACCCTAGGCAGATCGAACATGGTCCTTGCCGGTGCTGACGGCCCTGGCGCCGTCTGAACGGTACTATCAGCAGTTGGGGCGGACTCACAAGAAGCTGACCGACTGGGCGCGCCAGATGATAGTCCAACTCCGTCGCTGGTTACCCAACCGTCCTCTGGTAATAGTGGCCGACAGTAGCTACGCTGCTCTGGATCTGCTCGCATTTCTGTCAGTCCATGACTCGCCCAGTCACCTTCATTACCCGGTTGCGTCTCGACGCCGCGCTCTATGAACCCGCTCCACCTCGACTGCCCGGACAGACGGGCCGCCCACGGCTCAAAGGTCAGCGGCTGCCCACACTAAAACAACTCCTCGATCAACCGGCAACCGCGTGGACTGTCGTAATGATCCCTTGGTACGACGGTACCCTACGCAGAGTGGAGATCGCCTCTCATACGGCGGTCTGGTATCACAAGAGTAAGGTCCCAGTCCCTATCCGTTGGGTCTTGATACGCGACCCTATGGGTGCATTCCGGCCACAGGCTTTGTTGTGCACCGAGCTCAACGTCGAGCCCACTCGAATCGTCGAATGGTTCGTGTTGCGATGGCAACTGGAGGTTACCTTCCAGGAAGTTCGCACTCACCTGGGAGTGGAGACTCAGCGCCAATGGTCTGACCTAGCCGTCGCCCGCACCACACCGGCGCTCTTCGGGTTGTTCTCATGGGTTACACTGGCAGCACATGCACTGGGTCGAGGCCAAACCGTACCCGTCCGCTCAGCAGCCTGGTATCCCAAGGCCCTGGCCCTGCCCACCTTCTCCGATGCTATCGCTCTGGTCCGCCATCACCTGTGGTCCAACTCAGACGTTTTCGGCATATCGCCTGCTCAACCCAACATCCGAAAACTCCCTCGCTCCATAGTTGACCGCTTCATAGAATCGCTGTCCTACGCAGCATGAATGTACAAAGTCCAGCTAAGATACAAGAGTTGATGAGAGGAATGCCCCCGGAGCATCGTGACACGGTCTGGCTCAAAGCTAAAGTGCCCAGTCTGTGGCTCTGTTTCTCCATAAGATCTCACGAAGTCTGAACAGTTACCGGAGATTGACTGGCCTTGCAGGAACCAAATATCATGCCATCATCTCGTTTAGATCGCCCATTGAGCCTGAAGACTCCCAATATGGGGAATCCCGGCTAGAATGGAGTGCGAGGCGCAAGACATGAGAATCGTAGATTCCCAGGGCCAACGGATATCGAATCTGATTGAGTGGCGTAGTCGAATCTTCGATGGGACGTCGAAGGAGAAGGATTGGAAGAAGGGACGTAGTGCCTGTTCCCTTGCCGAGTTCATTATGGATCGGCAGGGTGCGGCATATCTGGAAACGCGCATGTCTTCGGTCCTGTCTCAGCATGTAGAGTTGGAGCAGGCCACGCCGGAGTATCTGGCAAAGTTCGACTCCTATCCGGGAAACCCTAGCAACCTGGACCTTGGAATCACCGGACATGTTGAACGGTTGCCTGTCAACGCAAGTCTATTTGTAGGAGTGGAAGCGAAGGTAGATGAGACATTTGGGAGTACGGTGAGGAGCAGGTACTCTTCGGCCATGAACAGACGGGATGCGGGGAAGAAGACCAATGCACCCGAGAGGGTGAAGGGGCTGTTGTCGAAGTACTTCTCGGTCCAGGATTCACCGGACACTTCCCGTTTCGCGGATGTTCGCTATCAACTGTTGACGGGAACCGCCGGGACGGTTGCCGCACCGGGCGAGGTCTCGGTGTTTTACATCCTGGTTTTCAGAACTTCAACGTACGATGAGCGAAGGGGCCTGTCGAACTTACAGGACTATGAGGGCTTCATAGAAGCTGCACATGGCGAACTTGTGGAGAGGGACGGCAAGAGTTTCAGGGCTGACGAACTTGAGCTCGGCGGGAAAAGATTGGTCTGCGTCTATGATTACTTGGACTCCTGATGTCGCCCGGTCTCGTTCACACACACATAGCTCGATGGTCTTCTATACACTCGCCCAAGCAACTAACTGTCTGTGCTGACTCCTAGTTTGCGGAGAATTGCGCGACCTCCATTCGAATCAGGACTCAACGACGCCGCTCTCGCTTCTGAAGCCGTGTATCGTATTATTCCGTTTAGATTCTTCGTCGCTGCTCTCCTCAGAATGACAGGAGGGTTGGTGAGTTCGCCATCTAGGTAAGCAGGACAGACGCGCCTGTAGGATCCGGGAAAACTGGAATCAGAATGAACACTCCAATCGTTGCGAATGCTTTGATGTCTTGTCTACTCACGAAGCTGCAACTCCTCATTCCAAGAATTGGTGTTGGGGAATGAGCCAAATTGCCCGCGTTGACCGGCTTGGTTGATGGGTTGGCACAGACCGCCCAAGTAGGAGTAAGTCGGTTAGCGGCGCGACGTACCGATACCCTGTTGTGAACAAACGAACCTCATGTAGCGCGTGAAAACCTGATGCACGGATAGGCGGGGACTTCCCTTGCCGTTATCTCACCTGTTCCTTTGGCTGTGGCGACCTTGCCCTTGACAGACTCTTCAGCGTCGTCAAACTCTATATTGCGTAGTCGTTCGTTTGACAGGAAGCCTCCCTCGACATTCGTGATCTCGTGTCGCTTGATTCGCTGTGATAATTCTCGTGCCAGATAACTCGCCAAGGTGAACTCCTCACCTATCCCTTTACCACCAACGACATAGCCTAGCCGGTCGAAGTCTTCTCTAAAGGTTTCTTTGAACAGGATTGCGAGTTGATAACCCGTAGCGAAGGATCTGCCAAGGTGGTGGCCATCGTACTTTAGGTCCCTCAATATCTGAACCACCTTCGAAACAAGGCAATTGGCGTTCCAAATAGTTTCGTTACTCATCTTAGTATCCTCGGTTCAAGTTCGTTCTGAATCTCTTTCCGATAGAGTAGTAGCTTCCAAACGAGGGCAATGTCTAAATGAGGCCGCAATTCATTGGCGGTAGTCGCCGCCCCGTGTTGGCATCTCAGTATCTCCCCATCCCATCGGCGGTAGGTCCCGTCCTTCAGGTCCGTCTCTGTCTTTCTAAGGAAGTAGGGATCGATCACCGATCCTCTGCGTAGATGGCTTCAATCTCTACTGCCGCGCCTTGGGAGACGCGTCATTCAGATGGCTCGATCTGCCGAAGCTGGCCGAGACGCTCTTTCCTCAGAACGCCGTTCTACTACCCGGTGGCGTGGTGCTCGCTCCCGGCCTTGGAGATAGGCAGCGAGTCGCCAAACGTCATGTCCGTGCTCGCGCGCGATGCTATCTTTGATCTGCCACAGCTCCTTTGTATCTTAGTAGTGGTTCCTAATAATGACTTCACAGAGGTGGAGTGGGGTGCGGCAGACCGACTAACTCTTGGTCGTCAGAGACCGATGTTCAGCGAGGGTCGCCGCACCATCCCCAAATAGAGCCCGAACAGTTGCCTGGGCCAAAATCGAGCCCGCATCTTGCAAGGAAGGGCCAGTACTTTATACAGGAGGTATTGATGGAACACCAAGCTGTCTACGTAGGCATTGATGTCGCCAAGGCCCAAGTGGACGTCGCAGTCCGACCTACAGGCCAGAGGTGGACTATCTCCAATGACGAACCTGGAATCGGTGAACTGGTCTCCCGGCTCAAGGCCCTCGGCCCTACCATGGTGGTACTGGAGGCTTCGGGCAGCCTGGAACTGCCATCGGTGGCAGCTCTGACGGCTGCATCGCTGCCAGTGGTAATCCTCAACCCCCGGCAGATCCGAGACTTCGCCAGAGCCACCGGGACGCTGGCGAAGACCGACGCCCTGGACGCGGCGATACTGGCCCACTTCGCCGACGCCGTTCGTCCCCCTGTGCGACCTCTCAGAGACGCTGAGACCCAAGTCCTCAACTCGTTGGTTGCTCGCAGGCACCAGGTGATAGCCATCCTGGTGGCGGAGAAGAACCGGCTTGGGACCGCCATCAGCGCCGTCCGACCCCGCATCGAGGCCCACATCGCCTGGCTTGAGCAGGAACTCAACGACATTGACGAAGGGCTGCGGCAGACTCTCCGCAGCAGTCCGGTGTGGCGGGAGAAGGACGACATCCTGCGCACCGTTCCCGGCGTGGGTGCGCAACTCTCCCTAGCTCTGCTGGCCCATCTGCCGGAGCTGGGCACGCTGAACCGTCGGCAGATCGCCGCGCTGGTAGGTGTGGCGCCCTTCAACCGCGACAGCGGCGCCATGCGGGGCAAACGGCGCGTCTGGGGCGGGCGTAGTCGGGTCCGAGCCGTCCTGTACATGGGAGCGCTGGCAGCCAGCCGCTTCAATCCGGTCATCCATGATTACTACCAGCGGCTGCTGGCCGCTGGTAAACCGAAGAAGGTGGCTCTCGTCGCCTGTATGCGCAAACTGCTCGTGATACTCAACTCTATGCTCAAGCATCGCTCCCCCTGGCGCGCTGAGCGCGCCAGGGTACCCGCGTTCGTCGATCACTACACTTGATTTTCAACACAGTTGCTGAACAGTTACCTACCTCTCAGAAACATCGACCATTGGCTTGTTGGGCTGCTATACTGAACATGGAGTTCACTTAGAGCATTTTTCGGCCTGGGGAGAAGACAGCATGCCGTATACGACTGATATCAGCAGAAACAACCCCGGTTGCTTTCTCTTTCTGATTGATCAGTCGGGTTCGATGGCGGGTGCGCTGGGTGGTCAACCGGAGTTGCGCAAAATGGACGGGGCGGCCGATGCCGTGAACCGCATCCTCGACGCCATCTCCCAACGCTGCTCACAGGGCATGGACGTTCGCGACTACTTCCATGTCGGCGTAATCACATACACCTCGGACGCCTCGGGGAATCCGGACGTGCAGACCGCCCTTCCAGGGACCTCTCCGAAGGAACCCTTCCTCACCATCAGCCAGGTTGTCGACGCCGCCACCGTGGAGGACAGGCAGGTGAAGGAGCCGGACGGCGCAGGCGGACTCGTGGAGGTAACCCGAAAGTTCCCTGTGTGGCTGAACCCCGAAGCCAAGTGGGGTACGCCAATGTGCGCGGCGTTGTCCACAGCTTCCCAGGCGCTCCACGACTGGATAGTCGATCACCCGAGCTCCTATCCCCCTATGATGATCAGCGTCACCGACGGCGCCGC
Source organism: Dehalococcoidia bacterium (assembly GCA_963662435.1). GTDB lineage: Bacteria > Chloroflexota > Dehalococcoidia > Lucifugimonadales > VXLM01 > VXLM01. Next base: position 4,132,877 of record OY759598.1, read on the forward strand.
CACGGACGGGAATCCGGTGCCCCTGGCCGAAGAGATCATGGCCATGGAGACCAACGACGGCAATGTGCTGATCTACAACGCCCATCTTTCGGAAATGTCCGCGATGCCGGTCCAGTACCCGTCCGACGAGAGCGAAGTGCCTCCCGACGAGTACGCGGGGCAGATGTTCCGCATGTCTTCGGAGTTTCCCGACTCGGTGGTGGACTTGGCCGCGGGCATGGGCCTGCCGGTCACCAAGGGCTCACGCGGTTACGTCTACAACGCCGACATGGTGGCCCTGGTGCAGTTCCTGGACATTGGAACCCGGGCCGCTGCGGACCTGCGCTGATCGGTTGGAGGGTGAGTTGGCCCTTCGACCTCCCACAGAGCTCTGGGTGCCCAAGGCGGGCAACGGCCCGGAGGAGTACGAGGACGCTTTCCGCATCGCATACCCCCAGCGAATCGGAGCGTCCGGCTGTGGTGCGGCGCGGATAGTCGTCACCGACGGCGCCAGCGAGTCTGCCTTTGCCCGGGAGTGGGCGAATGCCCTGGCCGATGAGTTCGTGACACGGCCCCCGGAGCTATGTGGCCTGACGGAGGACTCTCTGAACGCGTGGCTGCGGCCGGCACAGGCGGCATGGCACTCGGGAGTACCTTGGGAAAGCCTGCCCTGGCACGGAGAGGCCAAGGCGCGGGCAGGGGCTTTCGCCACCATATTGGGGCTGGTTGTCGGGGCTGATCCGGACGACCCCGGACGGCTCTCATGGCAGGCGGTGGCCGTAGGAGATAGCTGCCTCTTTGTCGTCCGCGACGACCGGCTATGGCTATCCTTCCCCCTGGAAGACGCCAGCGAGTTCGACAACACCCCCGCCCTGGTCTGCAGCAACCCCGATAACGCAGGGGATATGTGGGAAGGGGCGCGCCTGCGCAGCGGTGAGTGCGCGGCGGGCGACCTCATCATTCTCGCTACAGACGCCCTGGCCTGCTGGCTCCTAACCCAGTACGCCGCCGGGGAGAAGCCATGGGAAACCCTGCTGGCGTTGGACGCGGCGGAATGGGACGCCTGGATCGAAGAGCAACGCCGCGAGGGGCTGATGCGGAACGACGATACCACGTTGGTGACCGTCGAGGTAGTCCAGGACAGCGAGGCGAAACGAGAGCCATGCCCTGGCCAGGGATAACCGACTTCAGTGAAGCTGTCCAGAACCCTCTGCTGTGCTTCAGAGGCACCGAGCTTGAAGCCGGGGCAGTGTCGGTCAACCAACGCGGGATGCCCTTGGTATTCTCCGGCGCTTTCGCCTGCGTCTATCCGGTATCGGTTGTAGGACGCAAGTTCGCGGTGCGCTGCTTCACCCGCGAGGTGAAGGACCAGCAGACCCGTTACAACCAGCTGAGCGAATATCTCATCAACGTCCTTCCCCCGTCCTTCGTGCACTTCGAGTACGTGGAGTACGGAATCAACCTGAAGGGCGCCTGGTATCCGGTCGTCAGGATGGAGTGGGTGGAAGGAGAGTCGTTGAGCAGCTTTGTAGGCTCCCATCTCAACGACCCGGACGCCCTGCGCCGAGTCGCGGCCCAGTGGCGCGGGGGGCCGGCCGCCAGTCTGCGCGGGCTGGGCATCGCCCACAACGACTTGCAGCACGGCAACGTGATGGTGCAGGCAGACGGCAGAATCCGCCTCGTAGACTACGACGGCATGTTCCTGCCCAGATTTCGCGGGGAGCGCAGCCCTGAGCTGGGACACAAGAACTTCCAGCACCCTCTCCGGGCGGCGGAGGATTACGACGCCTACGTGGACAACTTCCCTTCGCTAGTCGTCTACCTCAGCCTGCTCGCCATAGCCTCAGACTCCGGCCTCTGGGCCTTCTTCAATGACGACAACCTGATATTTACCAGGAGCGACTACGCCGACCCCGGTAAGTCCCACCTCTTCGACCTGCTGAAGAAGTCCCCCGACCAGACCGTGGCGAAGCTGACGGAGCGCTTGGAAGAGTGCTGCACGCTTCCCGTGGAGAAGGTACCGGACCTGGAGACCATCCTGCACGGCATCCCACCCAGCGCGGCTCCCTCGCCCTCGGCGGCGGCGCCGGCAGCTCCTTCGCCCTCGGCAACGCCGAGTACCGCCGCACGGGGATACCGGCAGGCGCTTCAGGCTCAACGGCCGGCGCGTGTGCAGCCCGCCTCGAAGGCGACGCGGTCTCATCCTCCCGCGCCGAAACCCGCCGGTCCTGGACCGGCAGCACAGCCCCACACGCCCGCGCCAACGATTCAGGCCGCCGCCAGCCCCGCCCCGGGGGGCTCACGCAGGGCCGCTCTCGGAGAGATCAAGAAGGTGCTGCTGGGAGTGACGGTCACAGTTGCGGCGGTCACCATGGCTCTCGCGGCGACTATAGTCTGGGCTATCTCGGTGCGAGGATGGTAGGACTAGGGCCCTCCGCCAGCTAGGAGATGCGGAACGATCCCCGTGACCAGGACGATAACGCCTGTACCGGAGAAGACGCTGGCCACGTCACCAAGGAAGAGGAACGAGCCGATTATCCCAACGACGACAGACGCCAACGAGAGCCAGTTGATCCAGCCATAGCCCGGCTTGCCCCACCCCACCCGGTCGGCCCAACCGAACAATGTGCTGCGGATCCCACGCCCCCGGAGCAAGAGTGTGGTGAGGGAGCACACCAAGAGTAGAACGCCGATCTTCGCTACTTCGTCCAGCGCCGACGTTATCCCCTGGACTTCGGACTCGTGGTCGACGAAGAGCAGGGAGACAAGAATACGGGGAAACGCGCCGGCGGCGAACACGACCAACCCGGCCGCCGCCGTGCCCAGCGCAAGCTTTCCCGGCGGCCTCATCCTGTGGGTCACTATCGGCGCGCCGGCCAGTCCCAGCAGTTCAAGCACGAGGCGCACGCAGAAAACGCTGATGCCGACGACAAGGTTGCAGCCGCCAAGCACCGCGAGGAGCTCGATGCTCGTTCGGGGTTCATCCGAGGGAAGAAACTGCCGATCTCCCGGCGCTCCCAGCAGCTCAATGAGTGGGGTTATTGCCTGAGTGTGCAGGATGCCTCCGACCATCGGACCCAACACAATCAGAATGACACCGACCGCCATCACGCCCAGCGCCACCTTATAGGCCACATCCCAGTCTGTGAGAGTAGTACGGATTCTCGGTAAGCTGGTTTGAGGGACGTTTGTGTAGGACATGTCCACGCCTCCTGTCTCGCGCCGGACTTTGGTCCTTGAAGGCCGGGGCTTAGCTCGACCGGCACACGGCGGTCATCGCCGGTTGCCGCGGCCTCTTCTCCGTGAAGGCGACATTTCTGGCGACCGCTTCGGCTTCTGGGCCGCATTTCGGCGGTGGAGCCACCCGTATATCAGAAGGGCTACGCCGAACCAGAAGAGCACGATGCCCGGCGCCATCACTATGGCTCCGAAAGAGGACCCAAAGATAATCTGCAGCACCAGGGCGGGAGCAAGCAGGACCAGCCCAATAGCCACCCCGGCCAGTCCCATCCTGTTCGGCCAATGCCACGTGACGGTCGCGGCCATGTACCTTTCGACAATGCGCCGTGCCGCGCCAATAATCGCAGCACGTCGGCGGGATTCCACAAACAGGACTGCTCCGAGCCCGCCCAGAAGCAGCACCCCACCCATTGACCTGATCGTCGCGCCGAAGCCCACACTGTAATTGTCCTGTAGAACGATCCCTGACACGACCAGGATGATTCCGATCGCCGCCGCGACCGACCCAAGAATGTCGGACGGGCTCTGCTCCCGGAGCGCGGCAAACAACTTGTCCGCTATCTTCGATAGGAACATACCTGTATCCTTCGTCCACTGGACGGACTCGCTGTGACGTCCGACGAGTAACATACACTTTGTGCCACTGGGCTTCAATCCCAATGGTCCGCGCAAGGAGGTTGGAGATGATTCCTGAGTTTGTGCAGGGGTCTGGGCTTGGCGGATTTCTCGCCGTCATTAGTTTGGCTGGATCCATACTTATCGCTGCCGGGATCGTACACGTCGTCTTCTCCCTGCTGATCAGATACAGGAGGCGAAACGATCAGGACGCGCTGGGCACCAGGATGCTGAGGGCGTCTAGGGGTCCGGTCGTCCTACTCCTTGTCTCGCTGGGGGTGTTCTTGGGCTACCTGCTGATGACCCAGTTGGAGCACCCAACGTTCCACTTCTTCGACAGGCACGACCTGTGGGCGACCAAGGTGTGGCTGGTAGTCGCGATAGCGCTGGCCAGTTATCTCGGCTCTCACATCATCCATGAGCTTGTCGGGTGGTACGTAGGGCGGGTACCCCAGCGGACCGCTAGAAGCATGAATAACAGACTACTCGCACAGGCTCGTTGGATCATCCCCATAATCATCTACACCATCGGCGCGTTGACGGCTCTGGAGGTAGTTGGGATCGCCGTCACCCCCTTAATGGCCGGACTCGGCATTGGCGGAATTGCGGCCGCGCTCGCGCTGCAGCCCGCCCTCAGCAACGTGTTCTCAGGGATGTTCATGTTGACCGAGGGCGAATTGAACCCGGGAGACTTCATTGAACTCGAGGGTGGCCCGTCCGGGTTCGTGGTCAAGTTGAGTTGGCGCAGCACGAAGATAAGGGACAGGTTCAACAACCTCATAATGATCCCCAACTCCAGGATGATGGAGAGCGTCATGACCAACTACTACAGCGAGTCGCAGGCCGTGACGATCATCGTGCAGTGTGGGGTCAGCTACGATTCGGACCTTGAGAAAGTCGAGAAAGTGGCGATGGAAGTGGCAATCTGTGTGCGAGACGAAGTCGATGCCGCCATCGACGAATACGAACCTTTAGTCTGGTTCACCGCGTTTGGAGAGTCAAACATAGACTTCGAAGTCAGAATCCAAGCCGAAGACAGGCCAGGCACGCGCATCGTAAGGCACGAACTGATAAAGCGGCTACGCACCAGGTTGGCCCGCGAGGGCATCGAGATAAACTACCCCGTCCGCAAGTTGCTCATCCCGCAGTCCGAAAGCCCGGAAGGCTTGGAGCGTGTTCACACTTCGCAGCGCACACTCGAAGGCGGTCCATAGAGACCGCTACGCCGCAGAGGTTGTGCTGAACAGTCGAAGGGAGTCACCGCAGGGTGCGCGACCATGAGGGGCAATCGCACATCCTGAGTACCTACACGGTATCGAGCCAGTCGTTCCGGGAGTTGGAGCAAAGAGTATCCGAGTTGAGGCTCAACGCGTCCGAGTTGGAGCGGGGAGCAACACAAGAAAAATCAGACCAAGACTTTCAAGTCCGAAGTGTGGCAATAACTCTTTGAAACTCCTAAAGGCTAAGGCGCTGGCCTGAAGCGTATCAGGCCTGTCTTTCCGTTTACCGTCATCTCGAACTGGCAAAGAACGTCACGTCCGATGATGGCGTCCCAGGGATGCCCCATCCGTCTGAGCGGCACTCCGACGATGGGTGAGGGAACAGCGACTTCCAGCGGCGGTACGTAAAGATCAGTTCTGAACTTCGGATATGCGCCCGTGCCAGTCGCTCCGGTTACCTCGTGCGTTCCTTCCTCAGACAACTGCAACGATGCAGCGAAAGCGATATCGACGCACGAAATGCCGGCCCCAGTGTCCAGCAATGCCAACCCGGCTCTCCATGCCACGACTACGCCGATGGGAGGTCCGTCCCATCGAAGCAGTTCGGGAGAAACCCGATACTGAACTGGCCCCGTAATCATTGGCGATAGGAGGAGAGGATGTATGCCTCCGATCCTACCCGGCGAATCAGGCAGTCTAGGTCGTCCAACCCGATCTGCCGAGCCGCTTCTACTGCATCGTCGTAGGACTCATAGCCGTCACCCACCAGCTTTGAGTCGTATATGACTATCCACTGGCCCATGTGGTCGCGTTCCAAATCCCCCCGCATCCGGTGGTAAGCTATCAACTGGTCGATCATGGGATGCTTAAGCTTCGCGGCAGTCGCCATAATGGTTCTCCTATGAGACTCAGGTCACTGGCGCACCAACAAAAGAATATCCTACACTTCCAGGGATTCGCGAAGCCTGCTCGACCGACAGCGTCATGCGCTATGCATCGTCGGAGTTGTCTGGACGCAGGGAAGTCGCGTAGCCGATCAGCTTGTAGGCCAACTTGGCGGCTGTGAAGACGCACGCTTCGGGGCCCTCGCCCGGGCTCAACTCCACGACGTCGAATCCTACTATCCGCTTTCGCTCGGCGACGTGCCTCAGGAGCGTCGTGGCTGAATGCCAGGACATGCCGCCGGGCTCCGGCGTCCCGACGGCGGCCATGATCGATGGGTCCAGTACGTCCAGGTCAATGCTGACGTAGACCGTATCGGAGAGGCGGTCTGCGATCTGAGGCAGGATGCCGGCGACGCCGGCCGTCTCGTCCGGCCAGAAGTAGACGGGCACGCCCTCGTCGTCGATGAAGCGGCGCTCGGGCTCGCTCAGGCTGCGTACTCCCACTTCGACGAGGGGGCACATCTTCAGGACCCTGCGTGCTACGCATGCGTGGCTCCATGGGCTGCCCTCATACTCGTCCCTCAGGTCGGCGTGCGCGTCGAGGTAGAGCACCGAGAGGTCTGAGTGGAGGCGTTCGAAGGCTCGCACGGCCCCCACAGTGATGCTGTGGTCGCCGCCCAGGAGCCCGACTATTGCACCGTCGATCAGCATCTCGGATACGGCCCGGTCGACTCTGTCGATCATGCCCTCGGGGCCTCCGGCGAATGGGTCGAGCTCGGGAGCCGTTTGTATGCCTGCAGTGGAGATGTACCTGTCCAACTCCAGGTCATAGTCCTCGAGCTCGCGAGAGGCCCTGATGATCGCCCGTGGGCCGTCGCGAGAGCCGGTACGGTAGGAGGTCGTAGCGTCGTATGGGACGGGGATGAGGGTGACGGCGGACCGGCCGGACTCATGTGGAGGAACGCCGAGGAAGGTGTCCCAGGTGCGCGGCGGCCCGGCGGACTCCGGGAGACTCTCAGTCATTGCGGTGCGTGGTGGAAGAGGTCGTCACACGCTCCCTGACCATTTCGCGATGCGCCTCTCGCGGCGACGCGTATTCGACGCCGCGCTCCATAGTCCAGGCCTTTGCGTCGTCGAGCAGGAAGAACCGCTTCACGTCGGCGAGCGCCTTGTCTGCGTCGAAGTCCTTGCAGGAGAAGACATCGATGTTGACGTAGCCCCTGTCGGGGAAGGTGTGGATGCTGATGTGGCTCTCGGCGATGATGACGAACCCGGACACGCCCCAGTCCTCCGGCACCTTGCCCCTGTAGGTGTAGACCTGGGGAGGCGAGATCTTTGTCATGCCGATGGCGCCGGGGTACTCGTCGAGGAAGCGTCGGACGAGGCCGGTGTCCTCTAGGACTTTGGGGTCGGCCCCGTAGCCGTCAATCGCTAAGTGCAAGGCGTACCTCGTGTGTCCCCGGCGGTGAAGCTGCTGATGCGTCCGGCCGGACTGTCGAGGCCGGGCACCCAGTCAACAGACTATCACGGCGCAGCCGCGCGCGACACGGGCATCGCCCAGGCTGACGACGTAGCCTGCGCCCGGGCCGCCGACGTAGCCGTAGCCCCTGTCCGGGCCTGGAGCGAGGGTCTGGAAGACCGGCTCGAGGTGCTCGAAGGCGTTCCTGTCGCCCCCGATCATCAGGCTGTACCCCTCGGCGAGGCCTCAGACGCCGCCGCTCGTGCCGCCGTCGAGGAAGCTGATGCCCCCTTCTCGCCCAGCGTCCCGGCCCTGCGGAAGGAATCCTTGTAGTTGGCGTTGCCGCCGTCGATGATGGTGTCGCCGGGCTCCAGTTCGTCCGCGAGGGCGGCGATTGTGGCCTCCGTGGCGTCGCCCGAGGGCACCATCGATCACACGGCCCTGGGGGCGTCGAACTTCGCCGCGAGCCGCCGAGGGACGCAGCGCCGGCCGCACCCGCGCCCTGCTGGGCCTCGACTGCCTCCGGGTTCGGATCGTAGACGACAAGGTCGTGACCGCCGTGCAGCAGCCGCTGCGCCATGTTCCCGCCCATCCTGCCGAGGCCTACCATTCCTAACTGCATTGTCGTTACCTCCGTTTCGGACCGGTCCTATGTGACGAAGAGTGGGTCGTCTCTAGTGATGATCCTGCGCTCGGCCTTTATCGCCGCACGCAGGTACTTGGGCAGGGAGAACATGCCTGCGTGGGTCTCGCCGTCGTAGTGGCGGAGTCCTCCGATGCCCCTTTCGCCTAGTTTAGCGTCGACCTCGCTGGGGCACAGAGCCGCCGGATCGCTTCCCATGGATCCGACGACGAAGCCCCAAGTCGCGCCGAAGGACGGCACGAAGGCCTCGTAGGCGGACATCGTCGGGAACGCCGAGTCGACTGTGTTGGCCACGGCCGAGAAGCACTGCTCGTAGAATGCTGGGCCGGTGGGCCCCGCTTGGGCGACGAGCAGGCCACCGGGCGCGAGTCTCGTCCGTGCCATTTCGTAGAACTCGGTGGTGAAGAGCAGATAGGCCGGGCCTTCTTCGAGAGGGTCGGGCACGTCGATCACGGCAACGTCGAACCCGCCCTGGGACTCGTCCAGCACGGCCATCGCGTCCCTGTGGTGAAGGTCCAGCCTCGGATCGTCGAACGAGCCCTGGTGGAACGCGCCCAGGTGTTGGCGGCAGAGGTCGACGACCTCTCGGTCGATGTCGGCCATGACTACTCGTTCGACCGATGGGTGGAGCAACACCTCGCGCGCCGTAGCGCCCTCGCCGCCCCCCGCGATGAAGACGCGGCGCGGGCCCGGGTGGGCGATCATCGGCGGCTGGACCAGGGACTCGTGGTACACGAACTCGTCGGCCTCGGTCGACTGGGTCTTGTCGTCGAGCACCAGGGACCGACCGAAGCACGCGGTGTCCTGGATCACGACCGACTGGTAGGGGGTCCTGCCCGAGTGGACCACCCGCTCGACCCGTTCCGCCTGCAGCAGATCGGGCGTGATGTGCTCGTAGTGCCAGCCGTCCCCGGGAGGGCCGTCGACCATCACAGCGCGGCCGCGGCGCCGGACCCGACAGGCCCGCGCCTGATGGTTGTCGTGGCGGGGTTGCGGCACTTCAGACTGCCAATGATCAGTTGGGCGGCTCTGTCGGGCGCGAAAGACTCGCCGCAAGTGAAGATGTCGACGGCCGCGTACCCGTGCTCAGGCCAGGTGTGGATGGCAAGGTGCGACTCGGCTATGGCGACGATTCCAGTGACGCCGCGCGGGGTGAACTTGTGGAAGGACCGCCCGAGTATGCTGGCTCCTGCTTCTCGGGCCGCGTCGACCATGGCATTCTTGATGAGGTCCAACTCGTCGAGCAGGCCCGAGTCGCACTCGTTCAGCTCAAGCAGCAGGTGGGTGCCGAGGGCATCCGGCGGACGCCCGTCCAAAGCTGGACCGTCGCTCACATCGCCACCTCACAAGTGATGCTGGCAAACGATTGTACACACGGCACTCATGATAACTGCTATGATCCGCTATGCGCAAGTATCCTGTATTTCAAAACAGGCGGCACCAGTCTTCTCCCGGGACCGTGACCCGTTGGGAAGCCGTTTGCCTGAGGATACTTGTGAGGCAGGTCGATGCATCACAGCGATGTACCGCGTATTGTCAAACACTACGCGGCGGCTGTAGGGCTGAATCCGAAGGACATACCGGGGCATTCGCTGAGAGCAGGTTTCGTCACCAGTGCGGCCGTTCACCATGCACGCTTGGACAAGATAATGGAGGTTACTCGTCATACGAATCCCGCCACTGTCATGCGATACATCCGTGACGCTGATGCGTTCACAGATCATGCCGGGCAACAGTTTCTGTAAGTTGGACAAGCCACGATGCCTTGGGGTGGAGAAAATCGCAAGGACTACTTTTGCGCATCAGCGGTGTGGAGTGTGTCCAGCGTTAATGGAACCCGTCAGATACCTGATTGTCACACGATAGGGTCAAGACACCACCCCTGCTGTTTGCGATGACTTTGCTTGGAGGTATCGTAAACCTACATGCTCGAAGTATAATTGCTATGTGAACGAGGTCGTCCGACGGATGATGGAATGCACGCGCCTGAGAGAGGTAGTTATCCACAGGACCAGGTGTTCCGCCGACAGTCAATCCCGGCGGGTCCAGGGACTTCCTTGATATACCCGCCATGTCTCCGAAGTAGGCTGATCGCCCTTCGGAGAGGTTATTGGCCGCCGGGCTCGGTAGCACTCCACCAAGGGAGGGGTCTACTGGATGGCAAGAATCAGGTTCAGGAGGAACAGTCGATGATTGCGAACGTGAAGGCAAAGTATTCCAACGGGGTGCTCACCCCGCTGGAGCCTCTGGACCTTGCAGAGGGCGCAGAGGTCACCGTATCTGTTGAGGAGGCCCGGTCGCCGCAGGGAGGACTGGCTGCCATTGTGGGAATGGTCGACGGATTGCGCGAATCCTATCCACCAGACATGTGGGACGGCCTACCTACCGACCTAGCCAAGAACAAGAAGCATTACCTCTACGGTCATCCAAAGGAACAAGATTGATGCAAAGACGGACGCTCTTTGCCGATTCAGGCTATTGGATAGCGATCATGTACCCCGGCGACCAGTTGCATCAGCGGGCAAGGGAAATGGCGACTGACCTGTCTACCGTCCAGATCGTCACTACCCAAATGGTCCTCACTGAGGCGCTCAACTTCATGTCAGACCTTGGCGAGTTCCGCCGACGATTCGCAGCACAGACGGTGCAGGGGCTGGAGGAGAATCCCGGCGTGGAGATAGTCCCTCAGACGGAAGCACAGTTCAGGGCAGCAGCTGAGTACTACGCGACCAGGAGTGACCAGCGCTGGAGTCTCACGGACTGCGCGAGTTTCCTTGTGATGGAGGATCGGGGACTAACCGAGGCACTCGCCTACGACCGGGACTTTGAGCAGGCCGGCTTCGTAGCCCTGCTGAGGGACGGTCAGGAATGATGCCAGCTCCCCACTCGGCTATCGGGGCGGCGCATTGAACATCCTGCACGCCACTACTGCCCCGACCCTACTCGCACGTCTGAAAGAGATGTTGGGTAGCTCCGGCAAGGCAGACATCGCCGTCGGCTATCTCTTTATGAGTGGCTTCGAGGCAGTAGCCGACGATCTAGAGCGGCTGGGTAAGCCCGAACCCACAGATAGGGCAAGGTCTGTTGGAAAAGATGGGCAATGAGGCGCCAAGGGATGGAAGGGTCTGGTGATTCTCGCCGATGGGACGGCTGGCGAGCCTCGTTGGCGGTCGAGAGGGCGTTGCCCAGGCGGTCAGGGGCCGAGATTTGCACGATTTGACGGGTGGCGAGGCAAGTGTCGTCCCTCGCGGGCCATCTGGCGCGAGTCTGAGGGTCCGATACCTGGGTCCGGCGGCGCGGGGCCGTCAAGCAGAGAGTGGCAGGGTGCGCAGTTTGACCAGGACGCTATTCACCTGATCCTGCCAGGGCCAGTCCTTGGGAAGGTGCAGGATGATGCGGCGGGCCTTGCGGGTGATTCGCCAGCCAGGGAGAAGAAGCGCTGACGGAGGGTCTTGGTGGTGACCATCTGCTGGCCCAGCGCGATGCGCGCCGTCCAGCGAGCCAGGTTGTGGGCCATGACTTGGATGGCCAGCTAGGCGGCGTTGGCGGGGAAGCGGCCGGAGAGGAGATGGTTAAGCCCCACGCCGTAATTCAGGTCGCGGATGGCGTTCTCCACCTCGGCATGGCGACGGTGGTCAGCCTCCAGTTCCAGGGTGTCACTCGCTCTATCGGTGATGAAGCCGTGGTAGCTGTAGGTGTGGAAGAGGGCCAACTGGGAGCCGGGTGTGGGTTTCACCCGACGGACGATGAGACGCACCGGAGTGAGCATGACAGACCCGGAGTCGGTGACGGCAGAGGGTGTTCCGTGGAACGGGTGGGACGTCGTTCGCGCGTCCGGCCTCTTCGTAGCGGCGTCGGCCACGGCGGTCGTGCTCGCACTGTTGGAGCCCGGCCCGGCCCTGACCGCCGTGTCACTGGTGCTGCCCCACTCCAGCTTGTTGGCGGCGGTATGGATTTTCGGCGTCCGCAAGCACGGAGCTGGATGGCTGTCCCTGGGATTCGTGGCCCCGCCCCAGCCGCGGGGCCTGTTGCTGCCGTGGCTCGTTCTTCTCGAGAGCCTGGGGGCTTTGGTACTGTACGTTAGTACCGTGACTGCGCTCGGTCTCGATATGCTGGTCCCGCCGAGCCTTCCCCACGAGCTGCTAGGCGAGGGCGTCGCGAGGCTCCTGAGCATCGCCGGTATCGGTCTGGCAGGGCCGCTGATTGAGGAGGTCTTCTTCAGAGGCTTCCTGCTCGCCGCCCTAATCAAGCCCTTGGGCGCAGTCAGGGCCGCCGTGGTGACCTCGGCGGTATTCTCGGGGGCCCACGCCAGCGTCCCAGTCTTGATACCCTTATTCGTTACAGGGTTGCTGTTTTCGTGGCTGTACCTGAGGACAGGGTCGATTTGGCCGCCCTTCGCGGCTCACGCGGCCCAGAATCTCTTGGCCCTAGCGGTAACCCTGGCGGCTCTAGAGGAAACATAGGGCGTACCCGATGATCAACCGGACCGCCATGAG